>OY776328.1:0-2881239 GCA_963675515.1 Coprobacillaceae bacterium
TTAGTATCAGTCCGCTGAACATGTCACCATGCTTACACTCCTGACCTATCAACCTTATCGTCCTTTAAGGGGTCTTACTTACTTGCGTAATGGGAAGTCCTCATCTTGAAGTGGGTTTTCACACTTAGATGCCTTCAGCGTTTATCCCTTCCATACTTAGCTACCCAGCTATGCCACTGGCGTGACAACTGGTGCACCATTGGTATGTCCAACCCGGTCCTCTCGTACTAAGGTCAGATCTTCTCAAACTTCCTACGCCCACGACAGATAGGGACCGAACTGTCTCACGACGTTCTGAACCCAGCTCGCGTACCGCTTTAATGGGCGAACAGCCCAACCCTTGGAACCGACTTCAGCTCCAGGATGCGATGAGCCGACATCGAGGTGCCAAACCTCCCCGTCGATGTGAACTCTTGGGGGAGATCAGCCTGTTATCCCCAGGGTAGCTTTTATCCGTTGAGCGACGGCCCTTCCATTCGGTACCGCCGGATCACTAAGCCCGACTTTCGTCCCTGCTCGACTTGTAGGTCTCGCAGTCAAACACCCTTTTGCCTTTGCACTCTACGCTTGATTTCCATCCAAGCTGAGGGTATCTTTGGGCGCCTCCGTTACTCTTTGGGAGGCGACCGCCCCAGTCAAACTGTCCACCTGACACTGTCCCGTCACCAGCTAATGGCATCCGGTTAGAATCCTAATACAAGAAGGGTAGTATCCCAACGGCGACTCCTTACACACTGGCGTGCATATCTCATAGTCTCCTACCTATCCTGTACATCTTGCATCAAAATCCAATATCAAGCTACAGTAAAGCTCCATGGGGTCTTTCCGTCTAGTCGCGGGTAACCTGCATCTTCACAGGTACTAAGACTTCACCGAGTCTACAGCTGAGACAGCGCCCAAATCGTTACGCCTTTCGTGCGGGTCAGAACTTACCTGACAAGGAATTTCGCTACCTTAGGACCGTTATAGTTACGGCCGCCGTTTACTGGGGCTTCAATTCAAAGCTTCGATTGCTCTAACTCATCCTCTTAACCTTCCAGCACCGGGCAGGCGTCACCCCCTATACATCGTCTTTCGACTTAGCAGAGAGCTGTGTTTTTGGTAAACAGTCGCTTGGGCCGTTTTACTGCGGCTTATATTTCTATAAGCACTCCTTCTCCCGAAGTTACGGAGTCATTTTGCAGAGTTCCTTAGCTATAGTTCTCTCGCTCACCTTAGGATGCTCTCCTTACCCATGTGTGTCCATTTTCGGTACGGGTTATCATGAATTATCGTTAGAAGCTTTTCTTGGAAGCTGGCCTCACTAACTTCTGTACTCGCCGTAGCTTTCCATCCGCATCGCATATTCGCATTACTGGTAAACGGATTTGCCTGTTTACCTGCTACCTTGCTTACACATACTATTCCATCAGTATGCTTAGCTAGCCTTCTCCGTCACTCCATCACTTCCATGACAAGTACAGGAATCTCTACCTGTTGTCCATCGACTACGGCTTTCGCCCTCGCCTTAGGTCCCGACTTACCCAGAGCGGACGAACCTTCCTCTGGAAACCTTGGGTTTTCGGTGCGGTGGATTCTCACCACCGTTTCGCTACTCACACCGGCATTCTCTCTTCTATACGCTCCACCAGTCCTCTCGATCTGACTTCTTCGCATATAGAACGCTCCCCTACCATTATTTCTAATCCATAGCTTCGGTATTACACTTAGCCCCGGTAAATTTTCGGCGCAGAGTCATTCGACTAGTGAGCTGTTACGCACTCTTTAAAGGGTGGCTGCTTCTGAGCCAACCTCCTAGTTGTCTGGACATCTCCACATCCTTTTCCACTTAGTGTATATTTTGGGACCTTAGCTGATGGTCTGGGCTGTTTCCCTCTTGACAATGGACCTTATCACCCACTGTCTGACTGCCAAGTATATATTTATGACATTCGGAGTTTGATTATATTCAGTACCTCGAGATGAGGCCATCATACATTCAGTGCTCTACCTTCATATTACTCTACCTTGACGCTAGCCCTAAAGCTATTTCGGGGAGAACCAGCTATCTCCGAGTTCGATTGGAATTTCACCCCTAGCCACAACTCATCCGCCAACGTTTCAACGGGGGTCGGTTCGGTCCTCCATCGGGTTTTACCCCAACTTCAACCTGGTCATGGCTAGCTCACTCGGTTTCGGGTCTACGACATACAACTCTCGCCCTATTCAGACTCGCTTTCGCTTCGGCTCCGTATATCCTACTTAACCTTGCTGCATATCGTAACTCGCCGGTTCATTCTACAAAAGGCACGCTATCACCCATTAACGGGCTCTAACTTGTTGTAAGCATATGGTTTCAGGATCTCTTTCACTCCCCTCCCGGGGTTCTTTTCACCTTTCCCTCACGGTACTGGTTCACTATCGGTCACAAAGGAGTATTTAGCCTTACCAGATGGTCCTGGCAGATTCCGACAGGATTTCTCGTGTCCCGCCGTACTCAGGTACTGCTTTGACTTCGTCACTATTTCAAATACGAGGCTTTCACTCTCTTTGGCTCAGCTTCCCAGCTGATTCTTCTATAATGATTTCGTGTCGTTATCAGCAGCCCTACAACCCCCGACTATGTCGGGTTTGGGCTCTTTCCCGTTCGCTCGCCACTACTTAGGAAATCATTGTTTATTTTCTTCTCCTGCAGGTACTTAGATGTTTCAGTTCCCTGCGTATCGCCTGCATAAGCTATGTATTCACTTATGCATAATCAGCTGTTACACTGACTGGGTTCCCCCATTCGGACATCAACGGATCATTGCATGCTTACTGCTCCCCGTCGCGTTTCGCCGTTCGCTGCGTCCTTCATCGCCTCTTTGTGCCTAGGCATCCACCATACGCTCTTTTTTACTTTACCTATTGGTGTTTGATTAAACTTTTTTAGTTTTAGTTTTTTCTTAGTTTTTTTTCGACTTTTTCTAGAAAGACCACATAAATTGTTTTAAATCTATCTGGTTATAATTTTGGAAATTTTCATTTCCTCGATCTCTTTTCTATCTTTCGATTATTATCCAGTTTTCAATGATCTCTTGAGTAACCTCTCAGTTCACTCAAAACTAAACAGAATTTCTTCACAACTTTTGCTTTTGTCCAACCGACAAGTTGAACGGTTCTCCTTAGAAAGGAGGTGATCCATCCCCACGTTCCCGTAGGGATACCTTGTTACGACTTCACCCTAATCATCAATCCCACCTTAGACAGCTCCTTCCTTGCGGTTAGGCCACCGGCTTCGGGTGTTATCAACTCTCATGGTGTGACGGGCGGTGTGTACAAGGCCCGAGAACGTATTCACCGTGACATGCTGATTCACGATTACTAGCGATTCCAACTTCATGTAGTCGAGTTGCAGACTACAATCCGAACTGAGAATAGTTTTATGGGTTTTGCTCCACCTCGCGGTCTCGCTTCCCTTTGCACTATCCATTGTAGCACGTGTGTAGCCCAGGTCATAAGGGGCATGATGATTTGACGTCATCCCCGCCTTCCTCCAGCTTATCACTGGCAGTCTCGTTAGAGTCCCCAACTTAATGATGGTAACTAACGACAAGGGTTGCGCTCGTTGCGGGACTTAACCCAACATCTCACGACACGAGCTGACGACAACCATGCACCACCTGTATATCTATAACTATCTCTCCATCTCTGGAGCCTTTAGACATATGTCAAGACCTGGTAAGGTTCTTCGCGTTGCTTCGAATTAAACCACATGCTCCACCGCTTGTGCGGGCCCCCGTCAATTCCTTTGAGTTTCATTCTTGCGAACGTACTACTCAGGCGGAGTACTTATTGCGTTAACTGCAGCACTGAGGTTCGACCCCCAACACTTAGTACTCATCGTTTACGGCGTGGACTACTAGGGTATCTAATCCTATTTGCTCCCCACGCTTTCGGGACTCAGCGTCAGTTACAAGCCAGATCGTCGCCTTCGCCACTGGTGTTCCTCCATATATCTACGCATTTCACCGCTACACATGGAATTCCACGATCCTCTCTTGCACTCTAGTTACCTGGTTTCTATGGCTTACTGAAGTTAAGCTTCAGGCTTTCACCACAGACCTTTGTTACCGCCTGCTCCCTCTTTACGCCCAATAATTCCGGATAACGCTTGCCACCTACGTATTACCGCGGCTGCTGGCACGTAGTTAGCCGTGGCTTTCTCATAAAGTACCGTCACTTGACAACCATTTCCTGATGTCATCTTTCTTCCTTTATAACAGAAGTTTACGAAACGAATTCCTTCTTCCTTCACGCGGCGTTGCTCGGTCAGGGTTTCCCCCATTGCCGAAAATTCCCTACTGCTGCCTCCCGTAGGAGTTTGGGCCGTGTCTCAGTCCCAATGTGGCCGTTCACCCTCTCAGGCCGGCTACGCATCGTCGCCTTGGTAAGCCGTTACCTTACCAACTAGCTAATGCGACATAAGTCCATCCTTATCCAGACCTTGAAAGGTCTTTTAATGAATCAATCATGCGATCAATCCACCTATGCGGTCTTAGCTACCATTTCTAGTAGTTATCCCCCTGTTAAGGGCAGGTTACTTATGTATTACTCACCCGTTCGCCACTCTTCGATAAATCGAAGCGTTCGACTTGCATGTATTAGGCACGCCGCCAGCGTTCATCCTGAGCCAGGATCAAACTCTCCATTGTTTATGTAAACAATAATGTTTGTTTAGCTCTTTTTAAATCTTTATTCTTATTGAATAATTGACGTTGTGTTTTTAATTCTGTTTAGTTTTCAATGAACTGTGACTCGTCTTGAGTCGACTTGATTATCTTACAACATCCGGACTGTTAAGTCAATAACTTTTTCAACTTTTTTATCCAGCTGTCTATCATGCGCCGTTTGCTTTTTGGCGCTCAATCAATATACCACATCCCTTTACTCTTGGCAAGGGACTTTGGCCAATTTGTTTTGAAAATTTTATAACGAATATGAAAAGGCTGATATTGTAATTATTGGAGAGCTATAAGGCAATCGCCGGAATGGTTGAACCAGTACTTTGTTTTTGCTCCTAAGGACATAATCATTGCTTCGGGCGTAAATCAGTCCTCCAAAAGAAAATATATCCACCTCCGTTATCAACAGCGACAAGGCCAATCTGCTACCCACAGCGCGAATGTTACGGGGAGATGATCTAAACGGATGCAAGCAGCTTTTAATTGGATCCTGACGTAATATGGCACCTACCCATGACAATTGATGATCCCACCAGTAAGATGGCTGAGGTCTTCCTGTTTCGATATCCAGGGCACGTTAAAGGACCAAGATAATGCCTTATATCAGATATTTGATAATTATGGCATCACTGCCAAGTTTTACAGCTATTGGCCCTTCGTCATCAGTTCTATTCTTTCAAGGGACATGCTGCGAAGATTCAAAAACCTGGATCAACTTTGACACATTCTGCGGTGCAGGTTAATATGGAGTTCATCTTACTGGGGTATATTTGTCTTGTAAGGTAATTGAACCTTATCTCTCTCCCTAAATAATATAAACTCTCTTCCTTGAACCGGCGCAAGCCGGTTCTTTTCTTTTGCCCCTGATTCCGGGCAATAAAAAAAAGGACTTACGTCCTTGATTTCAAACTGGCAGCTTGCTATTGTCGCACATTGCACTATCGTCGCCGTTATGATGCTTAACTTCTGTGTTCGGGATGGGAACAGGTGTGTCCATCATGCCATCGTTACCAGATTGTTGAGTTTTCTTGTGATCACTCAAAACTAGATAATAATCGAATTGTTCTTGTTGTCTTTGTCCAATTGGTTAAGTCCTCGACCTATTAGTATCAGTCCGCTGAACATGTCACCATGCTTACACTCCTGACCTATCAACCTTATCGTCTTTAAGGGGTCTTACTTACTTGCGTAATGGGAAGTCTCATCTTGAAGTGGGTTTCACACTTAGATGCCTTCAGCGTTTATCCCTTCCATACTTAGCTACCCAGCTATGCCACTGGCGTGACAACTGGTGCACCATTGGTATGTCCAACCCGGTCCTCTCGTACTAAGGTCAGATCTTCTCAAACTTCCTACGCCCACGACAGATAGGGACCGAACTGTCTCACGACGTTCTGAACCCAGCTCGCGTACCGCTTTAATGGGCGAACAGCCCAACCCTTGGAACCGACTTCAGCTCCAGGATGCGATGAGCCGACATCGAGGTGCCAAACCTCCCCGTCGATGTGAACTCTTGGGGGAGATCAGCCTGTTATCCCCAGGGTAGCTTTTATCCGTTGAGCGACGGCCCTTCCATTCGGTACCGCCGGATCACTAAGCCCGACTTTCGTCCCTGCTCGACTTGTAGGTCTCGCAGTCAAACACCCTTTTGCCTTTGCACTCTACGCTTGATTTCCATCCAAGCTGAGGGTATCTTTGGGCGCCTCCGTTACTCTTTGGGAGGCGACCGCCCCAGTCAAACTGTCCACCTGACACTGTCCCGTCACCAGCTAATGGCATCCGGTTAGAATCCTAATACAAGAAGGGTAGTATCCCAACGGCGACTCCTTACACACTGGCGTGCATATCTCATAGTCTCCTACCTATCCTGTACATCTTGCATCAAAATCCAATATCAAGCTACAGTAAAGCTCCATGGGGTCTTTCCGTCTAGTCGCGGGTAACCTGCATCTTCACAGGTACTAAGACTTCACCGAGTCTACAGCTGAGACAGCGCCCAAATCGTTACGCCTTTCGTGCGGGTCAGAACTTACCTGACAAGGAATTTCGCTACCTTAGGACCGTTATAGTTACGGCCGCCGTTTACTGGGGCTTCAATTCAAAGCTTCGATTGCTCTAACTCATCCTCTTAACCTTCCAGCACCGGGCAGGCGTCACCCCCTATACATCGTCTTTCGACTTAGCAGAGAGCTGTGTTTTTGGTAAACAGTCGCTTGGGCCGTTTTACTGCGGCTTATATTTCTATAAGCACTCCTTCTCCCAAAGTTACGGAGTCATTTTGCAGAGTTCCTTAGCTATAGTTCTCTCGCTCACCTTAGGATGCTCTCCTTACCCATGTGTGTCCATTTTCGGTACGGGTTATCATGAATTATCGTTAGAAGCTTTTCTTGGAAGCTGGCCTCACTAACTTCTGTACTCGCCGTAGCTTTCCATCCGCATCGCATATTCGCATTACTGGTAAACGGATTTGCCTGTTTACCTGCTACCTTGCTTACACATACTATTCCATCAGTATGCTTAGCTAGCCTTCTCCGTCACTCCATCACTTCCATGACAAGTACAGGAATCTCTACCTGTTGTCCATCGACTACGGCTTTCGCCCTCGCCTTAGGTCCCGACTTACCCAGAGCGGACGAACCTTCCTCTGGAAACCTTGGGTTTTCGGTGCGGTGGATTCTCACCACCGTTTCGCTACTCACACCGGCATTCTCTCTTCTATACGCTCCACCAGTCCTCTCGATCTGACTTCTTCGCATATAGAACGCTCCCCTACCATTATTTCTAATCCATAGCTTCGGTATTACACTTAGCCCCGGTAAATTTTCGGCGCAGAGTCATTCGACTAGTGAGCTGTTACGCACTCTTTAAAGGGTGGCTGCTTCTGAGCCAACCTCCTAGTTGTCTGGACATCTCCACATCCTTTTCCACTTAGTGTATATTTTGGGACCTTAGCTGATGGTCTGGGCTGTTTCCCTCTTGACAATGGACCTTATCACCCACTGTCTGACTGCCAAGTATATATTTATGACATTCGGAGTTTGATTATATTCAGTACCTCGAGATGAGGCCATCATACATTCAGTGCTCTACCTTCATATTACTCTACCTTGACGCTAGCCCTAAAGCTATTTCGGGGAGAACCAGCTATCTCCGAGTTCGATTGGAATTTCACCCCTAGCCACAACTCATCCGCCAACGTTTCAACGGGGGTCGGTTCGGTCCTCCATCGGGTTTTACCCCAACTTCAACCTGGTCATGGCTAGCTCACTCGGTTTCGGGTCTACGACATACAACTCTCGCCCTATTCAGACTCGCTTTCGCTTCGGCTCCGTATATCCTACTTAACCTTGCTGCATATCGTAACTCGCCGGTTCATTCTACAAAAGGCACGCTATCACCCATTAACGGGCTCTAACTTGTTGTAAGCATATGGTTTCAGGATCTCTTTCACTCCCCTCCCGGGGTTCTTTTCACCTTTCCCTCACGGTACTGGTTCACTATCGGTCACAAAGGAGTATTTAGCCTTACCAGATGGTCCTGGCAGATTCCGACAGGATTTCTCGTGTCCCGCCGTACTCAGGTACTGCTTTGACTTCGTCACTATTTCAAATACGAGGCTTTCACTCTCTTTGGCTCAGCTTCCCAGCTGATTCTTCTATAATGATTTCGTGTCGTTATCAGCAGCCCTACAACCCCCGACTATGTCGGGTTTGGGCTCTTTCCCGTTCGCTCGCCACTACTTAGGAAATCATTGTTTATTTTCTTCTCCTGCAGGTACTTAGATGTTTCAGTTCCCTGCGTATCGCCTGCATAAGCTATGTATTCACTTATGCATAATCAGCTGTTACACTGACTGGGTTCCCCCATTCGGACATCAACGGATCATTGCATGCTTACTGCTCCCCGTCGCGTTTCGCCGTTCGCTGCGTCCTTCATCGCCTCTTTGTGCCTAGGCATCCACCATACGCTCTTTTTTACTTTACCTATTGGTGTTTGATTAAACTTTTTTAGTTTTAGTTTTTTCTTAGTTTTTTTTCGACTTTTTCTAGAAAGACCACATAAATTGTTTTAAATCTATCTGGTTATAATTTTGGAAATTTTCATTTCCTCGATCTCTTTTCTATCTTTCGATTATTATCCAGTTTTCAATGATCTCTTGAGCAACCTCTCAGTTCACTCAAAACTAAACAGAATTTCTTCACAACTTTTGCTTTTGTCCAACCGACAAGTTGAACGGTTCTCCTTAGAAAGGAGGTGATCCATCCCCACGTTCCCGTAGGGATACCTTGTTACGACTTCACCCTAATCATCAATCCCACCTTAGACAGCTCCTTCCTTGCGGTTAGGCCACCGGCTTCGGGTGTTATCAACTCTCATGGTGTGACGGGCGGTGTGTACAAGGCCCGAGAACGTATTCACCGTGACATGCTGATTCACGATTACTAGCGATTCCAACTTCATGTAGTCGAGTTGCAGACTACAATCCGAACTGAGAATAGTTTTATGGGTTTTGCTCCACCTCGCGGTCTCGCTTCCCTTTGCACTATCCATTGTAGCACGTGTGTAGCCCAGGTCATAAGGGGCATGATGATTTGACGTCATCCCCGCCTTCCTCCAGCTTATCACTGGCAGTCTCGTTAGAGTCCCCAACTTAATGATGGTAACTAACGACAAGGGTTGCGCTCGTTGCGGGACTTAACCCAACATCTCACGACACGAGCTGACGACAACCATGCACCACCTGTATATCTATAACTATCTCTCCATCTCTGGAGCCTTTAGACATATGTCAAGACCTGGTAAGGTTCTTCGCGTTGCTTCGAATTAAACCACATGCTCCACCGCTTGTGCGGGCCCCCGTCAATTCCTTTGAGTTTCATTCTTGCGAACGTACTACTCAGGCGGAGTACTTATTGCGTTAACTGCAGCACTGAGGTTCGACCCCCAACACTTAGTACTCATCGTTTACGGCGTGGACTACTAGGGTATCTAATCCTATTTGCTCCCCACGCTTTCGGGACTCAGCGTCAGTTACAAGCCAGATCGTCGCCTTCGCCACTGGTGTTCCTCCATATATCTACGCATTTCACCGCTACACATGGAATTCCACGATCCTCTCTTGCACTCTAGTTACCTGGTTTCTATGGCTTACTGAAGTTAAGCTTCAGGCTTTCACCACAGACCTTTGTTACCGCCTGCTCCCTCTTTACGCCCAATAATTCCGGATAACGCTTGCCACCTACGTATTACCGCGGCTGCTGGCACGTAGTTAGCCGTGGCTTTCTCATAAAGTACCGTCACTTGACAACCATTTCCTGATGTCATCTTTCTTCCTTTATAACAGAAGTTTACGAAACGAATTCCTTCTTCCTTCACGCGGCGTTGCTCGGTCAGGGTTTCCCCCATTGCCGAAAATTCCCTACTGCTGCCTCCCGTAGGAGTTTGGGCCGTGTCTCAGTCCCAATGTGGCCGTTCACCCTCTCAGGCCGGCTACGCATCGTCGCCTTGGTAAGCCGTTACCTTACCAACTAGCTAATGCGACATAAGTCCATCCTTATCCAGACCTTGAAAGGTCTTTTAATGAATCAATCATGCGATCAATCCACCTATGCGGTCTTAGCTACCATTTCTAGTAGTTATCCCCCTGTTAAGGGCAGGTTACTTATGTATTACTCACCCGTTCGCCACTCTTCGATAAATCGAAGCGTTCGACTTGCATGTATTAGGCACGCCGCCAGCGTTCATCCTGAGCCAGGATCAAACTCTCCATTGTTTATGTAAACAATAATGTTTGTTTAGCTCTTTTTAAATCTTTATTCTTATTGAATAATTGACGTTGTGTTTTTAATTCTGTTTAGTTTTCAATGAACTGTGACTCGTCTTGAGTCGACTTGATTATCTTACAACATCCGGACTGTTAAGTCAATAACTTTTTCAACTTTTTTATCCAGCTGTCTATCATGCGCCGTTTGCTTTTTGGCGCTCAATCAATATACCACATCCCTTTCCTCTTGGCAAGGGACTTTGGCCAATTTGTTTGACAAAAGTTAATTGTAATACAAAGCCCACTTTGTTTGATTGAATTCCACGCCTTTTATTTACTTCAATGCCGATCTTGGATGAATTGAAAACCACAAGGAAATCAACGGACTGGTTGAACCAGGACTGCGTTTTGGCTCCAGATCTTTGAATAATGGCAAGCAGGAGCATATTGATCGCTTTGGATACCGACCAAGTCCCCATCCGCCTCATTTATCAAGTGCGACAGGACTTACCTTTGCTGCCAATAGCGCAAAGGTCATCAAGGGCTGGATTTGGCGACGCCTCCTGTCCATTGATCATTCCCCCAGTAAAGTTGGTCAGAGCCTTCCGTTTCGATGTCCAGGAAACGTTAGAGGGCCACTATAACGTATTCCATCAGATATTAACTGATTGCGGTATCCCGGGTATGTTTCAGACCGACAGGCGAACAGTTTCCGAATACAAAAGAAAAAACAACGCTTTCGATGACGAAGATACCTTCACGCAATTTTCTTACGCCTGCCATCAATTGGATGTTGAAAAAAAACAACTAGCGCAGCACAAGCCAAAGGCCGTGTAGAGAGAATGAACCAAACATTTCAATCACGATTGCCTGTCGACCTGCGCCGCGCTAATATAACGAGTATAGAGGATGCCAACGAGTTTCTCAAGTCCTACCTAAAAAAACTTAATGACAAGTTCGCTCTACGACTAAATAGTACCAAAACAGTTTTCGAAAAACTCTTACTATGATCAGGCTAACTAACCGAAGAAGAAGGAGAAGAAACGCGATATAGCGCCACTAAGTCATCCATGGAAAAAAGCTTCCCATACGAATTATTTGGCAAATTCACAAAACGCTTGATTTGCTTTGGCTGCCGCTTTAATTACATGAGCCATCCATTTTTTCGCAAAAAAAGATCAAGCGCATTGCTTGACCTGTTTTTTACTATCCAACTTTTTTGTATAAGTCGATGAATTCTTGAGCTAAGTCGATTACTACCAACGCAGTCATTAAGTGGTCTTGAGCATGAACCATTAATAAGTTCAATGGAGTTTTTTCTCCACGGATTTCCGCTTGGATTAATTCAGTTTGTGAATGATGAGCTTCGTTTACTGTTTCTTTAGCTTCTTGTAAAGATTGTTCAGCTTTTTCAGTTTCTCCACCTTTAGCGTATTGGATAGCTTCGATAGCTGAGCTACGTGCGCTACCTGCATTAACGATTAAGTTTATGATTATTTGTTCATTTTGATCCATTTTAAATCTCTCCTTATCTTTTGTTTACCCTTTCATTTTATCAAATAAAAAGCACTAAATCAATAAGTACCGTACTTATATTGCTCTTTTTTATATTTTGAAAAAATAGAACAAAAACAAAAAAGGTGTGGCTCATAAAGATTTCTCTTTATAAGTCACAACCTTTTAATCATTAATCGATAATATCAGAGATATTTCCTGAACCTACAGTTCTACCACCTTCACGGATTGAGAATTTAGTTCCTTTTTCGATTGCGATTGGGTGAATCAATTCAACGATGATTTCAACGTTGTCACCAGGCATTACCATTTCCACACCTTCTGGTAATTCGATTACACCAGTGATGTCTGTAGTTCTGAAGTAGAACTGTGGACGGTAGTTAGCGAAGAATGGAGTATGACGTCCACCTTCTTCTTTTGATAAAACGTAAACTTGAGTTTTGAATTTTTTGTGAGGAGTTACTGATCCAGGTTTAGCTAATACTTGACCACGGATGATTTCTTCACGGTTGACACCACGTAATAAAACCCCTACGTTATCTCCTGGTTCTGCGTAATCTAATAATTTACGGAACATTTCGATACCTGTAGCAACAGTTTTATGAGTTTCTTTGATACCAACGATTTCTAATTCGTCATTCAATTTCAAAGTTCCACGTTCAACACGTCCAGTAGCAACTGTACCACGTCCAGTGATTGTGAAAACGTCTTCGACTGGCATCATGAATGGTTTGTCAGTATCTCTTTCAGGAGTTGGGATGTAAGTATCTACAGCTTCCATCAATTCTAAGATAGCTGGAGTCCATTTAGGATCACCTTCTAATGCTTTTAAAGCAGATCCACGGATAACTGGAGTGTCATCACCTGGGAATCCGTATTCGTCTAATAATTCACGAACTTCCATTTCTACTAAGTCTAATAACTCTTCGTCATCAACCATGTCACATTTGTTTAAGAATACGATGATGTAAGGTACCCCTACTTGGCGTGACAATAAGATATGTTCGCGAGTTTGTGGCATTGGACCATCAGTAGCAGCAACTACCAAGATAGCCCCGTCCATTTGTGCAGCACCAGTGATCATGTTTTTGATGTAGTCTGCATGGCCTGGACAGTCAACGTGTGCGTAGTGACGAGAATCTGTTTCGTACTCAACGTGAGCAGTGTTGATTGTGATTCCACGTTCTTTTTCTTCAGGTGCAGCATCGATTGCAGCGTAATCCATTGCAGCTGCTTTTCCTTCTTTAGACAAAACTGTTGTAATAGCAGCAGTTAAAGTTGTTTTACCGTGGTCAACGTGACCAATTGTTCCAATATTTACGTGCGCTTTCGAGCGGTCAAATTTTTCCTTAGCCATTTTAAGCTTTTTCCTCCTAATATTTGGTATAACGTAATTTTAAGTCAAATCTATCGAAAAATCAAGAATTAACGGTACAAAATCAATATTATTTAATTATTTTCCGCCGTTTTTCTTGATTATTTCTTCTCTGATTGATTTAGGTACTGGTTCGTATCGGTTGAAGATCATAGTGTAGTTTCCACGACCTTGTGTGAACGAACGTAAATCAGTAGCATAACCGAACATTTCTGATAAAGGTACTGATGCTTGTACTAAAATAGCGTTACCTCTTTCTTCTTGTCCTTCAATCATACCACGGCGAGATGAAACGTCACCCATTACTGAACCTAAATATTCAGCTGGAGCTGTTACTTCCACTGCCATGATTGGTTCTAGGATTACCGGATCACATTTCTTAGCAGCAGCTTTTAAAGCCATTGAAGCAGCGATCTTGTATGCAGACTCTGATGAATCGACATCATGGTAAGAACCATCGAATAAAGTTGCTTTTACATCCAATACTGGGTATCCAGCAACGATACCAGTTCCTAAAGCATCTTCAACACCCACTCTGATTGAGTTGATGTATTCTCTAGGTACAGATCCACCAACGATTGCGTCAACGAATTCAAATCCTTTACCTTCGTTAGGCTCGAATTTGATCCATACGTGTCCGTATTGACCACGACCACCAGATTGTTTGATGTATTTACCTTCACACTCAGCTGCTGATGTGATTGTTTCACGGTATGCAACTTGAGGCGCACCAACGTTAGCTTCAACTTTGAACTCACGTCTTAAACGGTCAACGATTACATCCAAGTGCAACTCACCCATCCCGGCGATAACAGTATCACCTGTTTCAGGGTTTGTGAAAGTTCTGAAAGTCGGATCTTCTTCAGCCAATTTAGATAAAGCCAATCCCAATTTGTCTTGGTCTTGTTTTGTTTTTGGTTCGATAGCCAATTCGATAACTGGTTCTGGGAATTCCATTTTTTCCAGGATTACGAAATTGTTTGGATCACAGATAGTATCACCAGTAGTAGTGTTTTTGAAACCTACTGCCGCAGCGATATCACCTGCGTAAACGCGATCGATTTCTTCACGCTTGTTGGCATGCATTTGAAGAATACGACCTAAACGTTCTTTTTTGTCTTTAGTCGAGTTCAATACGTAAGAACCTGAATCCACTGTTCCTGAGTAAACACGGAAGAATGTAAGCTTTCCTACGAATGGGTCGGTCATGATTTTGAAAGCCAATGCAGAGAATGGTTCTTCGTCTGACGCATGTCTTTCGATTTCTTCATCTTTTTCACCAACACCTTTGATGGCAGGAATGTCTGTAGGAGCTGGCAGGTAATCGATTACCGCATCCAGCATCAACTGAACACCTTTATTTTTGTATGCTGAACCGCAAAGAACTGGGAACAATTCAACTGCCAATACACCTTTACGGATAGCGGCTTTGATTTCTTCTTCAGTGATTTCTTCTTCTTCCAATACTTTCATCATCAATTCGTCATCGAAAGATGCTGCGGTATCGATCATGATAGCACGGTATTCTTCAGCTTGTTCAAGATATTCCGCAGGAATGTCGCGGTATTCTTGTTCTGTACCAACTTCGTCCTTATTGTAGACAGCTTTCATTTTAACCAAGTCAATGATAGCTTCGAATTCAGTTTCAGCACCGATAGGTAATTGAATGGCAACAGCGTTCGCTCCCAATCTCTTATCTAACGATTCAACTGACATGATAAAGTCCGCACCGGTTGCATCCATCTTATTGGCGAATACAATACGAGGAACTTTGTAAGTTGTAGCTTGACGCCAAACTGTTTCAGTTTGTGGTTCAACCCCAGCTTTTGCATCTAAAACGGTAACGGCACCATCCAATACGCGCAATGAACGTTCAACTTCGACAGTGAAGTCTACGTGGCCCGGTGTATCGATGATGTTTACACGGTGACCCTTCCATTGTGCAGTTGTCGCAGCCGAAGTGATGGTAATCCCACGTTCTTGTTCCTGTTCCATCCAGTCCATCTGAGAAGCACCTTCATGAGTTTCTCCGATTTTATGAATACGACCAGTGTAGTAAAGAATACGTTCTGTAGTAGTAGTCTTACCGGCATCGATATGCGCCATGATACCAATGTTACGAGTGTTTTCTAATGAAAATTCACGTGCCATATTTTTCTCCTTATTTTGTTTATATTACCAACGGAAATGTGCAAACGCTTTGTTAGCTTCTGCCATTTTATGAGTGTCTTCTTTCTTCTTAACTGAAGCACCTGTTCCGTTTGATGCGTCAACAATTTCGTTAGCCAAACGGTCAACCATAGTTGATTCGTTTCTTAAACGAGAATAGTTAACTAACCATCTTAAACCTAAAGTCATACGTCTTTCGTTTGATACTTCAACCGGTACTTGGTAGTTTGCCCCACCTACACGTCTAACTTTAAGTTCCAAAAATGGCATGATGTTGTTGATCGCTTGATCAAAAACTTCCATCGCTGGTTTTCCTGATTTAGCTTCAACTTTAGTGAATGCTTCGTATAAGATGTTTTGAGCAACACCTTTTTTACCGTCAAGCATAATGTTGTTGATTAATTTAGTAATTGTTTTCGAGTTATACACTGGATCAGGTAATACGTCTCTTTTTCCAATACGTCCTTTTCTTGACATTACTATATCCTCCTTCTTTAAATTTTAATGAATCTTTCGCTTAATTAAGCTTTTGGTCTTTTTGTTCCGTATAATGAACGACCTTGTTTACGGTTGTTAACTCCAGCACAGTCCATTGTACCACGAATAATATGGTAACGAACCCCTGGTAAGTCTTTAACACGTCCTCCACGAATCAACACAACACTATGCTCTTGCAAGTTGTGACCAATTCCTGGAATATATGCTGTTACTTCCATTCCGTTAGATAATCTAACACGGGCATATTTACGTAAAGCCGAGTTAGGTTTTTTAGGTGTCATGGTAGCAACACGTGTACAAACACCACGTTTTTGAGGTGAGCTTGTAAGAGTTGTTTTCTTAGCAATTGAGTTGAAACCTCTGTTTAACGCTGGTGATTTTGATTTACTTGTTTTGTCTGAACGACCTTGTCTAACTAATTGATTGATAGTTGGCATTTCTTGTTCTCCTTTCTTCAAATCTAACACACAATTCCGGGTGTTTCACTGTATTAAATTTAATTCATGTCTAATATAGACACCTATGTGAATATACAATATTTATCCGATATTGTCAACACATTTATTGAAATATCAAAAATAAATATTAGAACCTCTGTAAATAAGAGGTTCTAATACGTATTAATCCAGATCGATATCCGTATCGATTTGTTCGTAAGATTGCAGGAACGAATCGATATCAGGGGCATCAAGATCGGTCAAAGTGTTTTTAGGTTCTTCGATAACTTCATCAGGATCAACCAACGGACCACGGATTCCCGTACCGGCTGGAAGCAGTTTTCCAATCAGGACGTTTTCCTTCAATCCTTTGAGGTGATCCACTTTTCCTTTGATTGCGGCATCTGTCAGGATTTTTGTTGTTTCCTGGAATGATGCTGCTGACAAGAATGAATCGGTTTCCAAAGACGCCTTTGTGATCCCCAGAAGCATCGGTTTTCCAACTGCCGGACGGTCACCTTTTGCCAGGGTCTCCTTGTTCAGTTCAGTGAACGTTGTGACATTGACATGGGTTCCCGGCAAGACGTTGGTGTCCCCGCCTTCTACGACGATCATTTTCTTGAGCATTTGTTTAACGATGATCTCGATATGTTTATCCGAGATCTCAATCCCTTGAAGACGATATACTTGCTGTACTTCTTGGATGATATATTTTTCGACAGTTTCCATGTCGGCAACCGCCAATAGCTCTTTAGGGTCTACCGAACCTTTGGTAAGTTTTTGTCCCACGATGACTTCATCGTTGACATTTACCGAAAGTTTGGCACTGTATGGCGCTAAATAGCTGCGAGTTTCCAGATTGTTGGCAACTACGATTTCCTTACGTTCATGATCGCTGCCGATAATGTCAATTACCGTACCTTTGATTTCTGAAATCAAAGACTTGGCTTTTGGATTTCGGGCTTCGAACAACTCCTGAATACGCGGCAAACCTTGAGTGATGTCGGTACCGCCGGCTACCCCACCTTCATGGAAGGTACGCATTGTAAGCTGTGTACCTGGCTCACCGATTGATTGGGCTGCCATGATACCAACTGCTTCACCGACTTCGACAACTTCGCCAGTAGCCAAGTTTTTACCGTAACATTTCTGACATACACCGACCTTGGATGCGCATCCTAGAACCGAACGGATCTCCACCGCTTCAATTCCGGCATCGATGATGTCATTTGCCAATTGTTCCACTATCAGTTCATTAGCTCCAACAATCAATTCATTGGTTGCAGGATGATAGATGTTCTTGCAAGAATATCGACCAACCAGACGGTCAAACAATGGTACGACAACGTTCTTGTCTTCCGGGTTCAATAACGCGGTAACAACTAGACCACGGTCAGTGCCGCAATCTTCCTGTGAAATGATGACTTCCTGAGCGACGTCAACAAGACGTCTGGTCAGGTATCCTGAATCGGCTGTCTTCAAGGCCGTATCGGTCGAACCTTTACGGGCCCCATGGGTAGACTGGAAGAATTCCGAAGCTGTCAGACCTTCCCTGAATGATGATTTGATTGGGATTTCCATCGCTTCCCCTCGGGTATTCGACATCAAACCACGCATCCCAACCAACTGGGTAAAGTTCGATAAAGACCCACGGGCACCAGAATCGGACATGATGAAGATCGGGTTACGGTCATCGGCCTCGAATTCCTTACGAACGATCTCCTGAACATCATTTTTAACAGTTGACCAAAGCTTGATTACTGAATTGTAGCGCTCATCTTCGGTGTAAAGACCTTTTGCATAGAAATTGTTTATCGTGTCGAGATGATCATCGGCAACATGGAACAATTCATATTTTTCTTCAGGAACCTGGATATCGTAAATGGATACCGTAATCCCGGCTATTGTCGAGTAATAGAAACCTTGATCTTTAAGCTTGTCAAGCATCGTTGAGGTTTCGCTCATCGGACGGTTCTTGAACATCTCGTTGATGATCTTACCCAAAGCTTTCTTGCCTAAAGGTTTGATGATTTCCTGATTTTCAATGAATTCCTTTATGTTTCTTCCCATTGGGATAAAGTATTTGTCAGGTGTTGCGATAAGGTTTTCCTGGGAACCGTCATTGATGAACGGGAATTGACCCGAGAAAATCTCATTGAATATTATTTTACCTACCGAAGTGATCAGGTAAGAATTGTTTTGTTCTTCAGTGAACGTGACATTGTTCAAGCTTGAAGCCCGGATAGCCACACGAGTATGCAGTTCCACTGTTTTTGAATAATAAGCCTGGAGCACTTCGTTTCGATCAACGAAAACAGTACCTTCTCCAATAGCCCCTTTGTCTTCCAATGTCAGGTAGTAGTTACCTAACACCATATCCTGTGAAGGGGTAACGATCGGCTTACCGTCTTTTGGCCCCAGGATGTTGCTTGAACCAAGCATCAATTGCCGTGCTTCCTGGATCGCTTCTGGTCCCAAAGGAACGTGGACCGCCATCTGGTCACCGTCGAAATCGGCATTGAAGGCCGGTGTAACCAACGGATGAAGACGGATTGCGCGACCTTCAACAAGTTTCGGTTCGAAGGCTTGGATACCCAAACGGTGCAATGTCGGCGCCCGGTTCAACAGTACCGGATGCTCTTTGATTACGTCTTCTACAATCGGCCAGATCACATCATCCATTTTGTCAATCAGCCGTTCAGCCGATTTGATGTTGCTTGCGATTTCGCCATCAACAAGTCCGTGGATAACGAACGGTTTGAACAAGTTCAATGCCATCTCACGAGGGATTCCGCATTGATACATTTTCAATGTCGGCCCAACGGCGATTACCGAACGTCCTGAGTAGTCGACACGTTTCCCCAGAAGGTTCTGACGGAAACGACCTTGCTTACCTTTAAGCGAGTGGCTAAGCGATTTGAGCGCCCGTCCACCAGCTCCGGTTATCGGTTTTGAGCGGCGGCCATTGTCAATCAGCGCATCAACCGCTTCTTGAAGCATCCGCTTTTCGTTTTGAACGATGATTGAAGGTGTTCCCAGCTCCAACAGTTTTTTCAAACGGTTGTTTCTTGTAATTACCCTGCGGTACAGATCATTAAGGTCGGAAGTCGCAAAACGCCCACCATCCAATTGAAGCATTGGACGCAAATCAGGAGGAATGACCGGCAACACATCCAGAATCATCCATTCCGGATCATTCGAAGATGAGCGGAATGCCTCGATAGCTTCCAATCTTTTCAACAATTTTGTTCTTTTTTGCCCTTGAGCTTCTTTCAAAGCAGCTGAGATTTCAGCGAATTCCGCTTCCAAATCAACTTGTGACAGCAAAGTCTTGACTGCCGCCGCGCCGATTTGCGCATCGAAAGTATCACCGAACTGTTCCAGACACTTGCGGTAATCTCTTTCTGCAAGAACCTGCTTGTATTCCAAAGGAGTAGTTCCCGGATCAACGACAACGTAAGAAACGAAATAGATGATTTCTTCAAGTTGTTTTGGTGACATATCCAGGACAAGACCCATTCTTGATGGAATCCCTTTTAAATACCAGATATGTGCAACAGGTGTAGCCAATTCAATATGACCCATCCGTTCGCGGCGAACCGCTGCTTTGGTTACTTCAACCCCACAGCGATCGCACACTACACCTTTATAACGGACTTTCTTGTACTTACCACAGCTACATTCCCAGTCTTTTGAAGGACCAAAGATACGTTCGCAGAACAAACCATCTTTTTCCGGTTTCTGTGAACGGTAATTGATAGTCTCAGGTTTTTTGACCTCACCGTATGACCATTCCCGAATCTTGTCAGGAGATGCTAAACCTATCTGAATTGATGAGAAATTGTTATTGCTTGCCATCAAATTCCCTCCTATAAATCACTTTCGTCTTCTTCTTCATCGTCTTCTTCATCGAAGTCGATTTCATCAATAGAATCATCAAGAATTTCATCTAAATCATCGAAATCCGAAGTTTCATCATCGAAGTCATCATCCTCATCGTCAATATCTTCATCAAAATCTTCTTCGTCTTCGTCTTCTAATTTTTCTTCTCTATGGGGTTCGCGGTCAATCGATTTAGGGAAACGACGTTCCTCATCTTCGATATTGCGCATTCCCACTTCATTACCTTCATCATCAAGCAGCCTGAAATCAAGAGCCAAAGCTTGCAACTCTTTTTTCAATACCCTGAATGATTCTGGCAATCCTGGTTCTGGCAAAGGCATTCCCTTTACGATCGCCTCATATGTCTTGACACGTCCAACGACGTCATCGGATTTTACAGTCAGGATTTCACGCAAAGTGTAGGCAGCCCCATAAGCTTCAAGCGCCCAGACTTCCATCTCCCCGAACCTTTGCCCACCGTTTTGGGCTTTACCACCAAGTGGCTGTTGGGTTACCAGAGAGTAAGGACCTACTGAACGGGCATGCAACTTGTCATCGACCATGTGGGCCAGCTTGATCATGTACATGACACCGACAGAGATTTTGGAATCAAAGTATTCACCGGTTCTTCCCGAGATGACACTTTGCTTTCCGTCCTTAGTCATTCCTGCTTCTTCCATCGCCGCCTCCAAATCCTGGCGGTTGAGTCCGTCGAACGCCGGAGTTGCAACATACATTCCCAGTTCACGACAAGCGTAACCAAGATGCAATTCAAGCACCTGACCGATATTCATACGTGACGGTACCCCTAAAGGGTTAAGCATGATGTCCAAAGGCGTTCCGTCTTCCAAGTGAGGCATATCCTCAACCGGCAAGATTCTCGAAATAACCCCTTTGTTACCATGGCGTCCCGCCATCTTGTCCCCTTCGGAGATCTTTCTTTTTTGAACAATGTAAACTTTTACTACTTTATTGACTCCCGGTTGCAGCTCATCACCGTTTTTACGAGAGAACACTTTGATGTCATGGATGATTCCGGCCCCACCATGTGGTACCCGAAGTGAATTGTCTTTGACTTCGCGCGATTTTTCACCGAAGATCGCCAACAACAGTTTCTCTTCAGCTGAAAGTTCAGCCTGTCCTTTAGGCGTAACTTTACCTACCAGGATATCACCTTCTTTAACTTCCGCTCCGATCATGATAATCCCGTCGGAGTTAAGGTATTTGCGGGCTTCCTCACCGACGTTTGGAATGTCGCGAGTGATTTCTTCAGGGCCCAGTTTCGTGTCACGGCACTCGATCGCATACTCATCGATGTGAATTGATGTGTACACGTCATCTTTTACAAGTCTTTCAGACATGATGATCGCATCTTCATAGTTGTAACCATTCCATGTCATGAATCCGACCAATACGTTTTGACCCAGGGCCAATTCACCTTGTTCCATGGCTGGTCCATCCGCCAAGACCTGGTTGAAGTGGATCTTTTCACCGACTTTTACAATCGGTTTGTGGTTGATGCAAGTACCATTGTTGGAAATCGCAAACTTCGCCAGACGATATGTCCGCTCTCCATTGGCGCTGGCAATGATGATCTTTCTTGAATCAACGTATGTAACTACCCCTTCTTCTTCCGAAACGACAGCCGCACCTGAATCGCGTGCCGCCTGATGTTCCATTCCGGTTCCGACATATGGAGTGTGAGGATTCAATAAAGGTACCGCCTGACGCTGCATGTTGGCACCCATCAATGCACGGGTCGCATCATCGTTTTCCAAGAACGGGATACATGATGTCGCAACCGATACGATCTGTTTTGGTGAGATATCGATGAAATCAACCTCTTCGCGGTTGGCCAGGATGTTTTCTCCGAAATGGCGGGCGATTACCTGATCTTCGACCAGCTCGCTGTTTTCACCGACTTCAACTTTCGCTTGGGCGATAATGTAGTTTTTCTCTTCATCAGCGGTCAGATAACGGATGTCGCTTTCGTCGATAATCGTATTATTTACTTTACGGTATGGAGTTTCAATGAATCCATAACGATTGATTTTCGCATATGACGCCAGAGTTGAAATCAACCCGATATTAGGACCTTCAGGTGTTTCGATCGGACAAATCCGCCCATAGTGAGATGGATGGACATCACGGACCTCGTATCCGGCACGGTCACGAGAAAGACCACCTGGACCCAAAGCCGAAAGACGGCGTTTGTTTGTAAGTTCCGCAAGCGGATTGATCTGGTCCATGAACTGTGAAAGCTGCGAAGACGAGAAGAATTCTTTGATTGCCGCAGTCAGAGGCCTGATATTGGTCAATTTTTGCGGTGTCATTGCTTCTTCCTGGTTTGTCGTCATTCTTTCTTTTACGACTCTTTCCATACGTGAAAGACCGATTCTGAACTGGTTTTGGATCAATTCCCCAACTGAACGCACACGACGGTTACCTAAATGATCGATATCATCTAGCAACCCAATCCGTGACATCGAGTTTACCCGGGCTTCCGAAGACAATTCATAAGAATTGTAGATGTCATAGATATTCAGCATGTACGAATAAGCGGCGATAATGTCGGAAATAGTGATGAATTTGCCATCCAATGACAGATCAGTTCCGATGACGCGCATTACTTTGTTTTCATCCATCGGGATATCGCGGTCGAAATTGATATACACATCAAGATACTGGATGGTATCTGTCGATTTAAGATTGTCATTCACTTTGATGGTATGTCTGTGCGCACCAGCCTGCAATGCCTGATTGACAATATCCAGATTGGCCGAAGTGATTTTTGTCCCTTTTTCCAAAAGGACTTCGCCTTCAACACTTACCAGATCATGGGCCAGCACGCGGCCATTGATTCTCTCCAGCACGTTAAGCTTGCGGTTGATCTTGAAGCGACCAGCCTTAGCCAAATCATAACGCTTCGGATCGAAGAATTTGACAAACAACAGGTTGTTTGCACCTTCCAAAGTAGCCGGCTCACCCGGTCTTAGTTTATTATAAATCTCGATCAGCGAGTCGTCAGTACCTTGAGTCGTGTCCTTGTCGAAGGTATTCGCCAACAACTCGTGATTCCCAAAAACTTCAACGATATCTTCATTTGTTTGCAGACCTAAAGCCCGCAATAAAACTGTACCCGGAATTTTACGGGTTCTGTCAATTCTGACATTCAAGATGTCCTTGGCATCATTTTCAAATTCCAACCAAGTACCGCGTGATGGGATAATGCTGCCGTTGAAGACGACTTTTCCGCTTTTATCGATGGCATCGGCAAAATATGCGCCTGGAGAACGCACTAATTGTGAAACAATTACCCGCTCTGCACCATTAATAATAAACGTACCAGAATCCGTCATCAATGGGAAATCACCCATGAAAACTTCCTGATCTTTAATTTCTCCTGTTGCAGTGTTAATCAAACGCAGCTGCGCCCGAATCGGCGCTGAATAGTTTGCATCACGTTCCTTTGCTTCGGCAACTGAATATTTAGGTTCATCAAAAACACAGTCTACAAACTCCAATGCCAAAGTTCCATTGAAATTAGTAATAGGGAAAATGTCGTTGTAAACTTCCTTAATCCCCTCTTCTTTAAACCATTTGTAAGAATCAGTCTGAATTTCCACCAAATTTGGCAATTCCAAAGACCCACTAATTCTTGAATAATTGCGGCGAATAATTTTACTTTTCGCCATTGATATTTTGTTGTCCACCGATTAGCCACTCCTTTTATATATTAAATCTGTTTTTGAGTACACAAAAACCTCATTGCAACCATGAATAGGCATTAAACAATATTAGCACAATAAACACCTCAAATCAAGGGCCTATTTCAAAAAAAATAATTTTTTCTTGACAAAAAAAGTCGGATTATACCGACTTAATTGCTTTCAGGATATAATACCCCTTGTCTCTTTTGACAGTCTCACAATTGCCATAAACCGCCTCCAGCGCCTTTTTGATTGAACCTGCGCCTTGTTTTTTCTGAACCACTGCGTAGAAAGAACCGTTGTCATTCAAATGCCGATACGAATTGACAACAATGTCCATCACAATCTCTTTTCCGGCCCTGATCGGGGGATTGGTGACAATAACATCGTAGCTTTTATCGACATTCCCATAACAGTTGGATTCGAAGACCTCGACATCCACTCCGTTCTGGGCGGCGTTGTATTTCGCGAGTTCAATCGCCCGGTCGTTTACATCAACCATCGAAACCGCAAGTTGGGGATAAAGCTTCTTCAGGCATATCCCAATCGGGCCATAACCGCAACCGACATCAAGCAAAGACTCATGGGTTGAATCTACTTCAATCGCATTGAGCAAGACCCGGGTACCGTAGTCGATGAACTCCTTCGAGAAAACACCGATATCGCTGGTGAAATGGAAATCGAATTTGTCATAAGTGAAGATAAATGACTGACGGTTGGATTCCAATTCACTGTTTTTTGTATAGTAATGTGGCATATTCCTTACCTCCATCAAAAAAGGCCCCGAGGGACCTTGATTTAAAGTTGAAATTATTTAACTTCTACTGTAGCGCCAGCTTCTTCCAATTTAGCTTTGATTTCTTCAGCTTCAGCAGGTTTGATGTTTTCTTTAACCGCTGCAGGTACTTTGTCAACCAATCCTTTAGCTTCAACTAAACCTAAACCAGTGATTTCACGTACTGCTTTGATTACAGCAACTTTTTTACCACCAACGTCTGTTAAAGTAACAGTTACTTCAGCAGGACCAGCAGCTTCTTCAGCTCCGGCAGCAGCAACAGCTACAGGTGCAGCAGCAGTTACGTCAAATTTTTCTTCAATTGCTTTTACCAAGTCATTTAATTCTAAGATTGTAGCTTCTTCTAAGAACGCTAAGATATCTTCATGTGTTAATTTTGCCATGTTTATAGTCTCCTTAAATTTTCTATTTAGATTATTCTGCAGCAGCTTCTGCTTCTACAGTTTCAACTTCCGCTTCTACAGCAGCAGTTTCTACTACTTCGCCGTTTGCTTCTTTTGCATCAGCAACAGCTTTTACTACACGTGCAAATTTGCTAACTGGTGCTTGTAACATACCAAGTAACATTGAGTACATTCCTTCACGTCCAGGTAATTTAGCAATTACACCCAATTCTTCAGTAAGTAACAACTTACCTTCCACAACACCGGCTTTTAAAACCAAAGCATCGTGTTTTTTAGCGAAGTTCGCTAAGATACGCGCAGGCGCTACAGCGTCTTGTGCACCGAATGCTAACGCGTTAGGACCTTTTAAAGAATCCTTAAGACCTTCGTAAACTGTGTTTTCAGTTGCTCTTGAAACCAAGTTGTTTTTGTAAACTTTCAATTCCACGCCTTCGTTACGTAATTCGTTACGCAGTTGTGTGATCTCAGCTACTGATAACCCACGGTATTCGAAAACCACTGCTGAAGTAGCACCAGTTAACTTTTCATTGATTTCAGCAACAACTTGAGCTTTTTGATTGATTGCTTCAACTGACATCGTTACACCTCCTATATTTTTTTATTTATGCAACAATATACTTGCAGATAAAAACTCCCAGTGAGCCCAGGAGTTTAGAATTTGTTTCTAACACCTCGGCAACGAATTAAGGTTTCCCTGTTGCTGTCTTGGGTATATTGATTGCGGAAATTTAATGAACTGCTTAAACTGTTTGAACTTTAACGCTTGGTCCCATTGTTGATGTGATTACCACGTTTTTGATATAAACACCTTTTGCAGCTGCCGGTTTAGACTTAACGATCAATTCCAAGATTGTGTTAAAGTTTTCAACCAATTTTTCATCTTCGAAAGATGCACGTCCGAATGTCAAATGAACGTTTCCTTCTTTATCCGTACGGTAAGTTACCTTACCAGCTTTTGTTTCTTGAACCGCTTTAGCAACATCCATAGTTACTGTACCAGTTTTTGGGTTTGGCATCAAACCTTTAGGTCCTAAAACACGTCCCAAACGTCCCAATTGTGCCATCATGTCTGGAGTAGCGATCATGACATCGAAATCCAGCCATCCTTTTTGGATTTCTTCTAAGATTTCTTTACCACCTACTACGTCAGCTCCCGCATCTTTAGCTTCCTGAGCTTTTTCACCTTCAGTTACAACTAAAACCTTTTTAGTTTTACCTGTTCCATTTGGTAATACCAATGCCCCACGCAATTGTTGGTCAGCATGTTTGGTATTCAATCCTAAATTGAATGCAACATCGATAGCCGCATCAAATTTTACACTGCTTGTCTTTTTGACTAACTCCACTGCTTCAGCGATTGGGTAAGCTTTACCTTTTTCGATTAAACTAGCAGCTTCGTTATATCTTTTGCTTTTTTTAGCCATTTACTTTCCTCCTATGTGGTCAAGCGGAATATTCCTTCCACGTATGACGATTTTTCTTATGCTTCCATTCCAGTAACGTTAACACCCATGTTACGACATGTTCCCGCAACAATTTTCATTGCAGCTTCGATAGTGTTAGCGTTTAAGTCTGGCATTTTGTACTCAGCAATTTCTTTAACTTGTTCTGCTGTCAAGGTAGCAACTACCTCTGAACCAGATTTGCTTGAACCTTTTTTGATTCCGGCTTTTTTCATAATAACTTCCGCACATGGTGCAGTCTTTAATACGAAAGAAAAATCCTTGTCATCATATACAGTCAATACTACAGGTACTGTTTCTCCAGCACGTTCTCTAGTTTGATCATTGAAAGCTGTACAGAATTTAGGCATTTGAATTCCGGCTCCCGCTAAAGCTGGACCTGGTTTAGCTCCGCCTGCTGGGAATTGAATTTTCATTACTCTCACGATTTTTTTACTCACGCGACATTCCTCCTTATTTTATTAGTGTCGGTGCTGTGGTCAAGTGGACTTCCGTCCTTCCACGCCGATTGACAAGCACAATATTTGCATACTGTGACAATTAGGTATTATACACCAAATGTTCAATAATGCAAGTGATTTTATAAAAATATTTGATTCTTTCGGACTAATTGCAGTTCGCCCTTTTGCACATCAATTGAAAAGCCCCCTTGCGGGGACCTTTCAAATCAGATAGGTGAGAAAATATTATAATTCTTCGCCATTAGTGGCGATAACCGACTTATACCAGTCGAAAGATTTCTTTTTCTTTCTTTCCAAAGTTCCAGTCCCATCATCGTACTTGTCGACGAATACGAAACCGTAACGTTTAGCCATTTCACCGGTAGACGCACTTACCAAGTCAATGCATCCCCAAGGCGTGTAACCGATCAGGTCAACTCCGTCTTCAACAGCCAATTTCATTTGCTCGATATGGGCCTTCAGATAGTTGATGCGATATTGGTCATTGATCGTTCCATCTTCTTCGATTTTGTCGTAAGCTCCAAGACCATTTTCAACGATCATCAAAGGCACTTCGTATCGGTCATACAAATGATTCAATGTGTAACGCAGTCCCTTTGGATCGATCTGCCATCCCCAGTCGCTAGCTTCCAGATATGGGTTCTTGACTCCACCAAGCAGGTTACCTTCGCCATCTGCGGCAGATTCATCTGCAGTTTCACATATCGACATGTAGTAGGAGAATGTGTAGAAATCAACTTTTCCTTGAGCCAGGATGGACTCATCATCAGCTTCCATTTTGATTGTAAGCCCGTTGTCTTTGCAGAAACGTTTAAAGAAGTAAGGGTATTTCCCTTTGACATGGACATCACCGCAAAGATCATTACGGATATTCCATTCTTTTTGCACTTTCAACATGTCATCAGGGTTGCATGTGAATGGATAAAGCGTCATGTGGGCGATCATACATCCGATTTTGAAGTCAGGATTGATTTCATGACCGATTTTAACCGCTTTGGCACTTGCGACGAATTGATGGTGCAATGCCTGGAAGCGTGCCTGTGCATTGTCAGGCGCTTCTGTGATCGGACCGGTATAACCTTTGACAGTTCCGGTTGACAACACATTTCCCAAAGACATTGTTCCGGCATTGATTTATAGCGATAGGTAAGACTTTGATGTTATCTCCATCTTTTCCCCCGCTCCACACCGTGCATGCGACTTTCACCGCACACGGCGTTCCATCTAATTCTTCTTTAATTTATTTCAGTTAAATTACATCTCTTACGCAACATGTTCAGTTTTTTAAGCTGTGTTTTGTTTAGATTGAACTTTTTCAATAGCGTTTTTTCAGTTTCCTGATTATTACCGTGTATTAGTTTATGTACTTCTTTGTGAATAATGATTAGATTGTCAAAATTATCGGTTCCACCATCTCCAACGGAAACAATGTGATGACAGTGTATTTCCTCGGCCGTTAGAAACAACTGGGTGATTCCACAACGCCCTTTTTGCATTGAATACTTTGAGATTGTGTTATCCCGATATTCCACACTTCCGTTTCCAATTGGCAGTTCCAGCAACCTCTTCATAACTGAGGTTACATTATTTTCTAATCGTTTATAAACTAATTTGCGCCCCTCTTGGGTATAGTTGCATATGTTTTGATTGAAGTTTGTCTTCAATTTCCACTGCGTATCCGCCAGTGGAAACAATGAAATGGCTCCAATCGTGAATGTGCGATAGTTATTCTTAAATAACTTCTTATACAACGGTGGGGGACTCCTGGGTACTTCATATTTAGCTATTGGTTTCAATCGGTTGTACAAGGTCTTGAGCGTCTGATGGTAAACATTTCTAAAATCTATATTTACATGTGTTGCAGCTTCATAATAATTTCTTATCCCCAGTATATATGAATTATAATTGTGGATATTCTTGGAAATTGTATGACGCTGTATCTCGATAACTCTTTTCCTTATTTCCGCTTTGATTTTTATTTTACTTTTCGCCGATACAAAGGTATTCGCAACGTACTTCTTGCGCTTTGGTACCAGCTTCATTTCAAACCCCAAATAGTCCGACCTACGTTTCCTTAGATTGGTAATCTTTGACTTTTCAGGTGAAACATTAAGTTTAAGTTCATTCTTCAGATATTCCTTGACCGCATGATATATCCTTACCGCATTTTTATAACTGCAAGTGAAGACTCGTGCGTCATCGGCATACCTTACCGCATACATTTCTTTTAGATTGGTTTTCTTGAGTACTCTATACTTATATGGACATTTATAATCAGCATTGAATGTTTCCCATTGATTGCTTATCCACCAGTCCAGATCGTTCAACACTACGTTTGAAAGTAATGGCGAAAGCACTCCTGCCCTGTGGTGTCCCACAGTGTGGGACACCTACTCCTTTGATGGGAGCTTTCAGCATTCTACTTATAATCGTCAGTACCTGATTATCCTTGATGCCGATATTCCAAAGTTGTTTGATTAACTTGGTATGATTGACATTGTCAAAGAACGATTCGATATCCAAATCAACAACATAGTGATTGTGCGTCATATTGGCGATATGGCAACATCTTGACAAAGCATTATGGGTTGAGCGATTGGCTCTAAATCCATATGAATGCTTATGAAACTTCGCTTCGCAGATTGGTTCAAGTATCTGTTTGAACATCTGTTGAATCAGTCTATCATGCATCGTCGGTATTCCCAATGGTCGTAATTTTCCATTAGGTTTAGGTATTTCTACTCTTCTTACCGTTTTTGGTTTATAGTCCAATAGCGATAGTCTAATATCCTGAATAAATTTCTCAACGTTTTCTATCTTGTAATCATCAATAGTAAGGCCGTCAGTGCCTTTAGTGTGACTTCCGGTGTTGCTTTTGATGTTTCGATAGGCGAGGAGTATATTGTTCCTGGATATCACCAGATTATAAAGATCTATCCCGTAAGTATCATTGTTTAAACTCATTTGATACAACCAGTCAAAAGTTTCCTGCATACTGTAATATTCGTTGTTTCGTAATCCCGTGCTCACCGATGGATTATTCCTTTCGTTTAGAACAATTGTTTCCCATCATCTTATCAGACCCTGTGAGCTTCATTTAACTGTAACTGATTTTTAAAGAACCAGACTTGGGGCTATCCCTCCACCATTTTTCGTGGCTTCATCGGTACTGTGCCCCTACTTTCACGAGAATAAAAACACTTCGTTTACACTTATAGTTACCGTCCCGATAACAGTCGTTTAATAGACGTTTCTCGCTTACAACGTTCCAAATATTCTAGCTTTACATTTATCCTTAGGTTCCTGCTATGAGCCTGATGAATTATACCCTCATTGTCGAGTATCTCGAATTTCATATCAACGATTCTTACTTTTCGATATTCATCGTTGCGCACGCAACATGCCACCTTTCAATAGCACGACTTTCTAGACCCGTACATTCGCAGTTTCGTCAGTCCTTACACGGACATTCTCACCATAGATAATTTATAGCGTCCCGGCCTATCCTTTACCATATGATATATCACTTAGGTATTGTTCAGCCGACTTCACCTAGCTTCACACATAATTTTACTGTTATAACCTCATGCGTGTAGGAGTATCAGACTACTTGTTTCAGGCTAACATGACAGCCATCATTCCAAGTATTGAATATTCAGTTGTGATTTTCCTATTGGAAAATCCTCCCATTTCATGCCTAGGCACTTATAGGGAAACGTTTCGCACCATTGAAAGTCAGCCAGTATTTTACTTTGTCTTTGTATCTTTCGAAAATTACTTTCGCATAGTTGACGAAGTATTCGATTACTTCGCGACCTTCCCAGCCGTTGCATTTTTCAACAAGGGCATAAGGAAGTTCGTAATGCGACATTGTAACCAATGGTTCAATTCCATACTTGGCACATTCGTCGAATACTCGGTCATAGAATGCCAAACCTTTCTCGTTAGGTTCGGTTTCCATTCCGGTAGGGAAGATTCTGGTCCAGTTGATTGAAAGACGGAAAACCTTGAATCCCATTTGGGCCATCAAAGCGATGTCTTCCTGGTAATGGTGATAGAAATCTACCGCTTCGTGTGAAGGGTAAAGGGTCCCAGGTTCAATTGAAGTTGTAATTCTTTTAGGAACTGTATGTGATCCGTTTGTACACATGTCAGAAGTCGAAGGTCCTTTTCCATCAACATCCCAAGCTCCTTCATATTGGTTTGCGGCAGTAGCCCCACCCCATAAGAAATCTTTTGGTAAACTCATATTATTCTCCTTGGCAATTTTTTTCTATTAAAGCAACACTGTAATCAATTCGTCGTTATGTGTAATGGCGTTTTTGTTCGTTTCTACAACATCTAAGACATCATTGCTGTTAGAAATGATAACTGGAGTTTGAGTCGAGAATCCTTTTGATTTTACGAATTCCAGATCAACATCAACCAATGTCTGACCTACAGTGACTTTGTCGCCTTGTTTGATATGGGCAGTGAAACCTTCACCGTTCAATTGAACTGTATCCAATCCGACGTGGATCAGGATTTCAACACCTGAATCGGCAGTAATCCCAATCGCATGCAATGAAGGGAATAAAACTGTAACTGTTCCGTTTACCGGAGATACAACTTTTCCGTCTGTCGGTTCGATTCCGACACCTTTACCTAAAGCTCCCATCGAGAAAGCTTCGTCTTTTACTTCGCTTAAAGGAATAACTTTCCCTTGCATCGGACTAACCAGAATTTCTTTGTTTACTTTTACTTTATTGTCTTCGATTTTCACATCAACTGTTTCAGTAACGCTATCATCTTTCCAGAAAACAAGAGTCAGGATGAATCCTAAAACCATCGCGATTGCGATTGCCGCAAAACCGGCATACATCCCTGAAGCGTCTCCAGTTGCTGTGTTGATGTAGTTAACCACACCGAAGATTCCCAAACCACCCATAGTATATGAGCGGGCACCCATTGCTGCCATAACGCCACCGGCAACCGCTGCCGAGATACAAGAGAGAATAAATGGTTTTTTACGAGCTAATGTGATACCGTAAATCGCTGGTTCAGTAACCCCAGCCAGACCTGAAATGAATGCAGGAATACATAATTCTTTGATTTTTTTGTTTTTAAGTTTGAAATACATTGCACCAACTACTGCGGTTTGGGCGAATGAAGCTCCAAACATCCCGACCAATGCCACGTCGTAACCGTAGTTACCATAGTTTGCCATTGCCAAAGGAACCAATGACCAGTGAAGACCGAAGATTACCAATACTTGCCAGAAACCACCGACCAAGACACCTAAAAGCAGTGGTGAGAATTCAGATACTGACAAGAAGAAGTTACCTACTGCCAATGTCAAAGCCGAAATTACAGGTCCGATAAGCAAGAAGCCGATCGGTAAAGCCACAACCAATACAAATAAAGGCACAAAGAATGTCTGGATCATTTGAGGAATGAATTTCTTTCCTAATTTTTCCAATCTTGCCGCTAAAGCAACTACGATCATTACCGGAACAACTGAACTAGTATAGTTACCAGCGATGAATGGCATATTCAGGAATGTCGCATAGTAAGGCGAACCGAAGATCTGACCGAGAGGCTCTCCGACAGCCAAAGTTGACGCCTGGATTGTCGGGTAGCAAAGAGCAGCTCCGATTACCATCCCCAACATTGGGTTCAATCCCATTTTTTTACTTGAAGTATATCCTAGAATAATTGGCAAAAAGTAAAAAACACTATCCCCAATTGCATTTAAAACCATGTAAGTTCCATCAGCTGCAGTGTAAAGACCCAAGAAGATAAACAAGGCATTCAACCCTTTGATCATCCCTGCTCCACACAAGGCACCCAAGAACGGTTGGAATGAACCTGAGATGACGTCGATCAGACGGTTGAACAGGCTTCCTTTTTCTTGTGGCTCGTCGCTGATTTTGTCGCTTGAGATGTTCGCTACTTTGCACACATCTTCATAAACGTAAGGAACATGGTTCCCGATAACAACCTGGTATTGTCCGCCACTTTTCATGACAGTTACAACCCCATCCATGTTTTTCAACACGTCATCGTTTGCGATCGACTCATCTTTCAGTTTGAAACGCAATCTGGTGATACAGTGGACCAAAGAAATAATGTTTTCTTGGCCTCCGACATTTTTTACAATCTCTTTTGCTAAATTTTCATATTTACTCATTTTAAATCTCCTCCATTTTCTAAGTATATGAAATATGAAGGTTTGGCCAACTTAATGTAACCATCCACTGAAACTAATAGCGCTACTTTCCTGTTTCCTCCTTTTCCCGCGCTGATTTATAAACAACTCTTTCGATATGTATCGTCAAATAGAGTAGTTCGTCACTTGACAATCGGTAGTCATATTTATCCTTGATATAACTCGCAATTTTTAAAACACAGTTGTACACTGCCTGATACTTGACCTTGATGACTTCGAGCAAATCGCTGTCATCGCTATAAGGCTGCTGCTTGTTGATCAGCCTTTGGGCAAAGAACTTAAGATGGGTGATGAAACGATAGTAATAAACGCTCTCCTCATCGAGCTCGATTTTGAAGTAATAGCGGACCAGGTTGGTCACCTCAGTCATGATTCTGATAACCTCTTCAGGATTGGTATGGTCACTGTCAATCCGGCTGTTGACAAAGTGCAAGGCGATGAAGCCCGCCTCGTCATCAGGCAAACGCGGCCCCAAAGATTCAAGCCGGTCGAGGGCGTAAAGACCTACCAGATATTCATTAGGATAGAATTTCTTGATTTCCCACAACAAGGCGTTGTTGATAGAGATGCCGTCTTGATAACGTTTCAGACTAGAATGAATGTGGTCAACAAGGGAAACATAGATCAAATCGGAGAACTTGGTATCCAGACTAAGTTTCGCATATTCGACAACTTCCTCAACCAGCTTGAAATATTCCAGCGGAATATCTTTGAGCAGCTCCTCAAATTGACCAATAGTTGTTGTTGACAATTCGAATATTTTTTCTATCAGGCTGTCATCAAAACTCCCTTGTTTGACAACTCAATGTGTAACCTTTTGCTAAAACATCATATATTCCATTGATTCTATGCGAACTTTTGTTCGCTATTTTTGTCAACACTTTCTGATTTTATTGTTGTGAAATGTATTGAAATGTGGTATAATTGGCTTAGGCAGGTGATTTCATGTTCCTAAAGAAGACTAAAAACAAGGATAGAATCTATTTATCGTACATTCATTCTTACCGAGAAGGCAAGAAAATCAAGCAAGTTACAATTAAGAAACTGGGTTATGTGGATGATTTGATGGCTACTTACGACGACCCTATCAAATACTTCACTGATAACCTTAAGAAATTCGAAAAAGAGCTAATGCCTGAACTTGATAACGTCACTATCGAGCTTTCGCGCACTAAGGACATTGATTTCGATACCAACCGATTTTTCAATTTCGGCTATGCACCGCTTAAGCAGATTTACAATGACCTCGGGCTTTATGACTACTTTGTCAAATATCAAAAGAAGTCTATCTCAAAATACACCATCAATGAAATTATAAAGCTTCTAGTATTTTCAAGAATTATCCATCCCGGATCAAAAAACGAGAACTTTTCTAAGAAGGATCAATTTTTTGAGCGGTTCAATTTTGAAGTTCATGATATTTACCGTTGTCTTTCAGAGGTTTCCGATCTATCTCAAGAAATCCAATCCGTAATCAATAAATCCATCAAGTCAAAATATGGAAGAGACGATAATCTCGCATATTATGATTGCACCAATTATTATTTCGAGATAAATCAAGAAGATGAGTTGAGACGAAAAGGTCCTAGCAAGGAGAAAAGAAAAACTCCCATTGTTCAAATGGGATTACTAATGGATTCAAATGGGTTTCCGATATCTTACAATATCTTCCCTGGTAATAAATCAGAAAAATTATCTTTAGTTCCTGAGGTAAAAAGACTTCGAAAGAACAATGGAATCGATAAGATAATTGTGGTAGCTGATCGCGGGCTCAATACTAGCGATAATATTTATCAGCTTGTCGGAAAAAGAGATGGGTACGTCTATTCGCAAACCATCAGGGGCTCTTCAGCCAAATTCAAAGATTATGTATTGGACGAAAGTGGCTACGTGATTACCGAGAGCGGATTTAAGTACAAAGAAAGAGTTGAGAAAAAATATATCAATTATACTGACACAAATGGCGAAAAGAAGAGAGCAAGTGTTCCACAAAAACAAATAGTTTTCTATAGTCCTGATTACGACAAAAGGGCAAAAGCTCTAAGATACGAAGCCATCAAGAAAGCCGAATCCTACGTTAAGTCACCAGGAAAATACAAGAGTTCTAAGGGTTATGGAGCAGCGAAGTTTGTCAACGAGACAAATTACAACGATATTACCGGAGAAGTAGTTGAACAGTTTTTGGAGCTTGATCTGGATAAAATTTCTGAAGAAGAGAAATTCGATGGATATTATTCGATAGTAACAAGCGAAATCGAGAAATCATCTGAAGAAGTAATAGAAATATACAGGGGCTTGTGGCGAATTGAAGAATCGTTCAAAATCACTAAATCAGAATTCAAAGCAAGACCGGTTTATCTTAGCCGAGAAGAAAGGATAAACAGTCATTTTCTAACGTGCTTCATCGCATTGGCAATAATGAGGGTACTGGAATACGAATTAGGCAGAAAACACGCCGTATCATCGATAATCGAAGCAATGAGGGAGTGTATCCTCATTAACGTAAACAATAATAATTATATTCCAGGAAACAGAAATAAGATAATGGATGAAATCGGTCAAAAGTATGGGATAAATTTTAACCGTCAAGTATACACTCGCCAAGATATAAAAAAAATTTTGAAAAATTAATATTCGGATCTATTTCACAACATAAAAATCAAAATCAAAAACCGCTGAAACCCTTATTATGTCTAGGTTTCAACGGTTTTTTACACACTATGGGTGTCAAACTCAAGATTCAAGCCGGTCGAGGGCGTAAAGACCTACCAGATATTCATTAGGATAGAATTTCTTGATTTCCCACAACAAGGCGTTGTTGATAGAGATGCCGTCTTGATAACGTTTCAGACTAGAATGAATGTGGTCAACAAGGGAAACATAGATCAAATCGGAGAACTTGGTATCCAGACTAAGTTTCGCATATTCGACAACTTCCTCAACCAGCTTGAAATATTCCAGCGGAATATCTTTGAGCAGCTCCTCAAATTGACCAATAGTTGTTGTTGACAATTCGAATATTTTTTCTATCAGGCTGTCATCAAAACTGTCACCCGGCCTCTTCTTGAAGGCAAGGCCCCGGCCCATAACCACTTTCTCTTTTTTGTCCTGGTCGACGACGACCACAACATTGTTGTTCAATATCTTGTCTATTATCATTCTGCCTCCATAAAAAAACCTACACAAAAACAAACCAATAACGGCCGCCAGTCTTCATGTAGGTTTAGCTTGAAAAATCAATAACTATCCTGTGAACAATACTATAGCACATCATCGTGGTTGCCCTTACTTTTTTCAAAATTTGAAAATCACTTGCTTTTTATTTATAACACAATTAGCGCAAACAAAAAAGAGGTGAATTTCACCTCTTGATAATTAAGCTAAAGCGTCAACCATTGCCAGGAATGATGCCACTTCCAATGAAGCTCCACCAACCAAAGCTCCGTCGATGTCTGGCTGTTCCAACAATTCTTTCAATGTTTCAGGTTTAACTGATCCACCGTATTGGATTCTTACTTTGTCAGCCACTTCTTGAGTGAACATTTCAGCCAACACTTCGCGGATATAAGCGCAAACGTCTTGAGCGATTTCGTTTGTAGCAGTCTTACCAGTTCCAATAGCCCATACTGGTTCATAAGCGATTACCACTTTTTCCATATCTCCAGCAGCAACATCTTTGAATGCGGCAGTTGTTTGAGTTTTGCACACTTCCTTAGTTGTTCCAGCTTCGTATTCTTCCAAAGTTTCACCAACACATACGATTGGAGCCAATCCTTTTTCCAAAGATTTCAATGTTTTGGCGTTAACTGTTTCGTCAGTTTCACCGAAATACTGTCTTCTTTCAGAGTGTCCCAGGATAACCCATTCGATGTTGATTTCTTTTAGCATGTCCGCACTGATTTCTCCAGTGTAGGCACCGCTGTCTTTGAAATGGCAGTTTTCAGCAGAAATCACCAAATTTGTAGCAGCTTCTTTGGCAGCTTGCAATGCCAAATATGGAGCAGCGATTCCCCAAGTTGCTTTATCATTCAATTTTCCATCAACCGCTTCTACAAATGCTTTTGTTTCAGCGATAGTTTTGTTCATTTTCCAGTTTCCAACAATTATTGGTTTTCTCATCAATCTATATTCCTTTTCTAATTATTTGTCATCAATTGCAGCGATACCAGGAAGAACTTTACCTTCCATGTATTCCAATGAAGCTCCACCACCAGTTGAGATGTGGCTTACTCTATCAGCATAACCAAGTTGCATAACAGCAGCAGCAGAATCCCCACCACCGATGATTGTGTTTGCACCTTCCAAGTTAGCCAATGCTTCACATACGGCGATTGTTCCTTTTGCGAATGGTTCTAATTCGAACACACCCATTGGGCCGTTCCAGATTACAGTTTTGGCACCTTGTAATTCTTTTGCGAACAGTTCGATTGATTTAGGTCCGATGTCAAGTCCCATGTATCCGGCTGGCACATCTTCACCACATTCTTTGATATCTCCATCAACACCGAATTTGTCTGAACAAATTGAGTCGATTGGTAAGATCAGTTTCCCTTTTCCTTTTTCGATAAATGATTTAGCCAAATCAACTTTATCTTCCTCTAATAATGAATTTCCGATTTCATGTCCCATTGCTTTTGCGAAAGTATAGCACATACCTCCACCAACTATGATCTTGTCAGCAACGTTCAACAGGTTTTCAATAACTCCAATTTTGTCAGAAACTTTCGCTCCACCTAAAATTGCAACCAATGGTCTTTCAGGATCGTTTACCGCTTTACCGATATAAGCGATTTCCTTTTCAACCAGGAATCCTACCGCGCTTGGCAAGTTAGCTGGAATTCCAGCTGTTGAAGCATGGGCACGGTGCACTGAACCGAATGCGTCTTCAACAAAGACATCACCCAATGAAGCCCAGTATTTCCCCAATTCAGGATCGTTTTTAGATTCCCCAGCTTCATAACGAGTGTTTTGCACCAAGATCACTTGAGCATCAGTCGCTTCCTTGATAGCTGTTTCCAATTCTTCACCGCGAGTAGCGTTGATGAATTTTACAGGGCGTCCCAAATGTTTTTCCAGACAAGGAGCTACCACAGCCAAATCGTTTTTAGCTTTGTCTTCTTCAGTTTTGACTTTCCCTAAGTGTGAGAATAAAACGATAGCTTTAGGTCCTTGTTCAATCAAATAGTTGATTGTAGGCAAAGCCGCAACCACACGGTTGTCGTTTGTGATTTCTCCAGTTTCTTTGCTTCTTGGTACATTGAAGTCAACACGGCACAATACTGTTTTGCCAGCAACATCAATATCCTTAATAGTTTTTTTATCCATTATTACAGTCCTCCATGTAGTGAATTATATCATCTCGATATGTACATTTCAACTGCATAATCGCGTAAAAAAGCCGTTCGAAGCATATATTCCAAGATAATCTTTCGAAAAATATCAAGTCCTCAACAAATATTTGGCCAAATCCTAAATCAAAGTTTTTCAAGCGTTGTTTCGTCCCAATCAATCAATCGGCGCATGGTAAAACCGCCCTTGAAAAGAAAGCGCTTTGGTTGTGTTGACTATGATGTCTTTATCAACCCCGACCAATGCCTCGATTATCTCATCGACCTGATATGAGTTCACAACCGAAACCAGTGTTGCGAATTTCTTGTTGGAATATCCTCCATGGCAATCGAACACTGTGATTCCATGACGGGCGTGCTGGAAAAACGCTTTTTTCACCGGTCCTGGATTGGCGGTCACAATTTCCATCCGAACCAACTTGTAACGGGTGTGGAACCTTGAAATTGTCTGGGTCGAGATAAATTGGAACAACACCGTATACCCAGCCGGCTCAGCGCCATAGAGATAACCAAATATCATCATGATCAGGATATTGAATGCAAAAACCTGATTCCAGATTTCTTTGCCCGTCTTGTTCGAAACATACAAGGCGATGAAGTCGGTCCCGCCCGATGACGCTCCCGCCTTCAAAGCGATGGTTATCGCTACCCCGAAGAAGAATCCGCCAAAAACCACCTTGAGAAGAATGTCATCGACCACATGGACAACCGGGATCACGCGTAGAAATGATGCCGTCAGACCGACATGTATCAGTGAGAAGATGGTGAACCGGGGCGATATCTCCTTGAAACAGAACAGGGCCACGGGGATATTGAGCCCCAGCAGCACCAGATAGGTCGGTATTTCGAACCCCAGGGAATTGGAGACCAGGTTTGTAAGCAGGGCAATTCCCATAAACCCTCCCGACAATATTTTCGAACCCTGGATAAGGGTGTTGGTGGCAAGCGACATCATCAGGGCTGATCCCGTTATAAGCACCAGTGATCTGAAATTCTTGACTGTTGCAATCTTCATAATATTTCCTTCCAAAAAAAATAAGCTATCTTTTCAGATAACTTATTTAGATTCCAAATCCTTTTGATCGAAAACTTCGGAAATAGCTTTGCCCGGCGCTACCATCGGCCATACTTTTTCGTCTTTTCCAATCATGCACTCGATCACAACCGGACCGTCATGGTCCAAGGCTGCGGCGATCGCCGGTTCCAGCTGTTCGACAGTTTCGACCTTGAACGCCTTGCACCCAAGTCCTTCAGCAACTTTGCAGAAGTCAACCTTGTCTTTCAGGATCGTATGCGAATATCTTTGGCCGTAGAACAGGTCTTGCCATTGGCGAACCATTCCCAGCACTTCGTTGTTCAAGACAATCTCGATAATCGGGATATTGTAGCGGCTGGCAGTAGCCAACTCGTTGAGGTTCATCCTGAAGCATCCATCGCCCGCAAAATTGATTACGGTCTTTTCCGGTTTTGCCATTTTGGCTCCAAGAGCCGCTCCCAGTCCGTATCCCATTGTCCCAAGCCCGCCTGAAGTAATCAGCTGGCGCGGGAATTTGAACTTGTAGAATTGAGCTGTCCACATCTGGTGTTGCCCTACGTCAGTTACGATAATCGCGTCATTGTTGGTCATCTCGCTGACTTTTTCAATTACCAGCGGACCAGTCAATCCACCAGGGTACGTAATCGGGAAATTATCCTTCAAGTCACGGATTTCTTTCATCCATTGGGGATGATTTTGTTGCTCCAAAAGACTGTTCAATTCTTTGACAATCTTGCGGGCGTCTCCGACAACTCCCAGGTCGACCTTGATGTTCTTGTTTATTTCAGCAGCATCGACATCGATATGGATGATCTTGGCATTTGGAGCAAAATGTTTCGAGTTGCCGATTACCCGGTCGGAAAAACGAGTCCCGATCGCAATCAACAAATCGCATCTTGAAACGCCAAGGTTGCTGGCCTTTGTTCCATGCATTCCCAGCATACCGGTGTAGCGGGGTCTGGTCGTGTCATAGGCACCTTTGGCCATCAGCGAATCGCAAACCGGTGCGTCAACGATGTTCGCGAATTCAAGCAATTCCTCATTGGCACCCGAGATCACTGTCCCGCCACCGATAAAAATCATCGGTTTGCTTGACTTTCTGATCATGCTCAACGCCCCTTCGATATCTTCAGGCGCATAAGTGTATCCGCGGGTATCGATGAATTCCGGTTCAACAGGCTCATATTCTGCGATTTCCGCAGTCGCGTTTTTGGTCACGTCAATCAGAACCGGACCCGGCCGACCTTCAACAGCAATCTGGAAAGCCTTTCTGATAGTCGGAGCCAGATCCTGGGCATCCTTGATGATGAAATTGTGTTTGGTGATCGGCATTGTCACTCCCAGGATATCGATTTCCTGGAAGCTGTCCTTTCCTAGAAGCGAACGTCCCACGTTGGCTGTTATGGCAACCAAAGGAACCGAATCGAGAAATGCCGTCGCGATTCCGGTAACCAGGTTTGTCGCACCCGGACCCGAAGTCGCGAAACAAACGCCAACTTTGCCGCTTGCCCGAGCATAGCCGTCAGCCGCATGGGCCGCCCCTTGCTCGTGCGATGTTAAAATATGATTTATCTTGTCGGAGTGATTATACAGGCTGTCGTAGACGTTTAGAATTGCTCCACCAGGGTAACCGAATATCGTGTCAACGCCTTGTTCGATAAGACATTTGATTATAATGTCCGAACCATTTAATTCCATATTATATCCTCCTTCTTATTTTGCTTTTAATATTGCCCCTGTCGCTGCGGATGTAGCTTGAGCGGCATATCTTACCAAGTAACCTTTTTTGATTTTAGGTTCTTTTGGAACCCAGTTTTCTTTTCTTTTTGCGAATTCTTCTTCGGTGATATCGACATCCAGACGATGGTTGGTGATATCCACAGTAATCATGTCGCCTTCTTGAACGAACGCGATCGGTCCACCCAATGCCGCCTCAGGAGAGATATGTCCCAAGCTGGCTCCGCGGGTCGCTCCTGAGAAGCGTCCGTCGGTGATCAGGGCAACATCCTTGTCCAATCCCATTCCGGCGATTTCACTTGTCGGTGAAAGCATCTCGCGCATGCCAGGACCGCCTTTAGGTCCTTCATAGCGGATTACAACAACATCACCTTTGACGATTTTTCCGGCTCTGATTGCCTCGATTGCATCTTCTTCACAATCGAATACGCGCGCAGGACCAGTATGTTGCATCATTTCCGGTGCCACAGCCGATTGTTTTACAACCGAACCATCAGGCGCCAGGTTTCCTTTCAGTACGGCAATTCCACCGATCTCGCTGTATGGATTTTCGATCGGACGGATGATTTCATGATTCGTATTGGTATGCCCGGCGATGTTTTCTCTTACTGTCTTGCCTGTGCAAGTGATCAGATCAAGATGAAGCAGGTCTTTTTTAGCCAGTTCGTTCATTACCGCATAAACCCCCCCGGCATCGTCCAGATCTTCCATGTAGGTGTTTCCAGCAGGCGCCAAGTGGCACAGGTTAGGAGTCTTTCCAGACACTTCATTGGCGATGTCAAGATCCAAGGCAACTCCAGCTTCGTAAGCGATCGCTGGCAAGTGCAACATAGTGTTGGTCGAACACCCCAAAGCCATATCGACTGTCAAGGCATTTTCAAATGCTTCTTTGGTCATTATATCCAATGGACGGATGTCTTTTTTGACCAGATCAACGATCTGCATTCCGGCCATTTTGGCCAGACGGATCCGTGAAGAGTATACTCCTGGAATTGTCCCGTTGCCGCGCAATCCCATCCCGATGGCCTCAGTCAGACAGTTCATCGAATTGGCAGTGAACATCCCTGAACAAGAACCGCAAGACGGACAAGCTTTTTCTTCGTATTCGGTAAGTTTTTCCAAAGCGATCTTTCCAGCGTTGAATTGGCCTACCGCTTCGAATACAGACGACAGCGAAGTCTTGCAACCATCACTCATTTTCCCGGCCAACATCGGTCCGCCTGAGACAAAGATTGTCGGAATATTGACACGCGCCGCCGCCATAAGCAAACCAGGCACGTTCTTGTCGCAGTTAGGAACCATTACCAGACCGTCGAACTGATGGGCTGTAGCGAGACACTCGGTGCTGTCGGCTACAAGCTCGCGGGTCACCAATGAATATTTCATTCCGGTATGGTTCATGGCGATACCGTCACAAACGGCGATTGCCGGTACTTCAACCGGAACCCCCCCTGCCAAGTACACGCCTTTTTTCACCGCTTCAGTGATCTTGTCCAGGTTGATATGACCCGGAACGATCTCATTGAAGGAGTTGACAACCCCGATCAAAGGGCGTTTCAATTCCTCATCGATAAACCCGTCAGCCTTAAGCAACGAACGATGGGGCGCTCTTTGAGGTCCTAATTTTATATTATCACTTTTCATAGTTATTCTCCTAAGTTTTCAACTATTAAATCACCCATTTGACGACAACCGACTTGCTGGCATCCTGGAGAGAAAATATCGACTGTGCGATAACCCTTGTCCAGAACATCATAAATCGCTTTTTCAATAGCGGCAGCTTCGTCAACCAAATTGAAAGTATAGCGCAACATCATTGCGGCCGAAAGAATAGTCGCAATCGGGTTGGCCTTATCCATCGAAGCGATGTCCGGAGCCGAACCGTGTGAAGGTTCATACATTCCGAATTTGTCTTCTCTAAGACTAGCACTTGAAAGCATTCCGATTGAACCGGTGATCATGCTCGCCTCATCGGAAAGGATATCGCCAAACATGTTTTCCGTCAGGATGACGTCGAACTGCTGGGGATTTTTTACCAATTGCATTGCGCAGTTATCCACTAACATATGTTCCAATGAAACATCAGGATATTCCCCGGCCACCTCATTGACGACCTTGCGCCAGAGTCTTGACGTATCAAGGACATTGGCCTTGTCTACTGAAGTGACTTTGTTTTTTCTAAGCCTTGCGATATCGAACGCCCGATAAGCGATCCGTCGGATTTCCGTTTCACTGTAGCTCATGGCGTCGCGGGCAACCAGCTGCCCGTCTTCCATCTGGGTTGACCGCTGGCCAAAATAAAGACCTCCGGTCAATTCTCTCATTATCATCATGTCGAATCCGCCTTTGATCAGTTCCGGTTTGATCGGACAGGCATCGGCCAACTGTTCGTACAAATACGCAGGGCGCAGATTCGCAAACAGTCCCAATTCCTTTCTGATTTTCAACAATCCGGCTTCCGGTCTGAGTTCCGGAGGCAACTGATACCATGGCGATGTGTTGGTGTCGCCACCAATCGATCCAAGCAGGATGGCATCCGAGCTTTTCGCAATCGCCAAAGCCTCATCGCTAAGTGGTACACCGTAAGCATCAATCGAAGCTCCACCCATTAATATCTGGGTGAAATCGAATTGATGGTTGTATTTTTTTTCGATGGCCTTGAGAACCTTCAATGCCTCATTGACAATTTCCGGGCCGATGCCATCACCTTTTATAACTGCAATATTCGCTTTCATTACTAACCTCTTTTTTTAGCTTTGACATAGTTAACCAAACCATCCAGTTCGATCATTTTCTGCAAGAACGGTGGAAAAGGTTGGGCCTGGTATGTCTTGTTTTTTGTATGATTGGTAATGATTCCCGTATCGTAATCGACGCTGATGTTGTCGTTGGCTTCGATATCCTGGCTGGCTTCAACGCATTCGAGTATCGGGAAACCGATATTGATCGAGTTGCGATAGAAAATCCGGGCGAAAGAAGCGGCGATGACACATTGGACACCAGCTGTTTTCAAGCAAAGTGGCGCATGTTCACGCGACGACCCGCAACCGAAATTTTTTCCGGCAACGATGAAGTCGCCCTTTTCAACAGTTGAAGCAAAAGAAGCATCGATGTCAGCCATGGCATGGCTGGCAAGTTCCTGCGCATCGAACGAATTCAAATATCTAGCCGGAATGATAACGTCGGTATCGACATTGTCTCCGTATTTATAAACTTTACCCATTAGACTACCTCCACTTTTTCAGGATTTGCGATATAACCGGCAATCGCGCTGGCAGCAGCCACTTCCGGCGAAGCCAGGTAGATCAGTGAATCGACGTGACCCATCCGTCCTACAAAATTGCGGTTCGTGGTTGAAACGCATTTTTCACCGGCTGCGAGCACGCCCATATGGCCACCCATGCAAGGTCCGCAGCTTGGTGTGTTGAATGTGCATCCTGAATTCACAAAAATTTCTGTCAATCCCTCCATTACACATTGCAAGTAGATTTTTTGAGTCGCAGGAACGACGATGACGCGGACATTGGGATTCACCTGATGACCTTTCAACAGGGCTGCGGCTTTGCGCAAGTCCTCAATTCTGCCGTTGGTGCAAGACCCGATGACAACCTGGTCGATATAGATCTTTTCCATTGCTTCGATTTCATCGATTGTTTTCCCGTTGCCTGGCAAATGCGGGAATGCCACAGTCGGACGGATTGACCCCAGGTCGATCTCGATGACCTGTTCATATACCGCATCCTCGTCCGCTTTGAAAACTTCATACGGTTTTTTTGAATGTTTTTCGATATAGGCGGTTGTCTGATCGTCAACTTCGAAGATTCCGTTTTTCGCACCGGCCTCAATCGCCATATTGGCGATGGTGAAGCGGTCGTCCATGGACAGGTTCTTGATTCCCTCACCGACGAACTCCATCGATTTGTATAATGCGCCATCGACGCCGATCATGGTGATTATATGCAAAATGACATCTTTGCCTGATACGAATGGCTTTGGTTTGCCAGTAAGGACGAATTTGATTGCCGCAGGGACTTTGAACCAAAGTTCTCCCACTGCCATCCCGGTTGCAATATCGGTTGTCCCGACACCGGTTGAAAAGGCACCTAAAGCTCCGTATGTGCAAGTGTGGCTGTCAGCCCCGATGATCAATTCACCGGCAACGACAATACCTTTTTCAGGCAAAAGGGCATGCTCGATCCCCATCTGGCCGATTTCAAAATAGTTTTTCAAACATTGCTGATGCGAAAATTCTCGGACATCTTTCGCATTTTGCGCAGATTTTATATCTTTAGCCGGCATGAAGTGGTCAGGAACCAAAACGACTTTTTCAGTGTCGAATACTTTGTCCGCCATTTGTTTGAATATTGGCAGCGCCATAGGTCCGGTAATGTCGTTAGCCATAACAACATCAAGTTTGGCTTCGATCAACTGCCCCGCAACTACCTCATCCAATCCGGCATGTTTAGCTAGGATTTTTTGTGACATGGTCATTCCCATTAAAATTTCCTCCTTTTTTGTGGGTTACTACTAGGGAGTGATTCCACTCCCCACTAGCAACACACAAAAGTGTGTGCTGTTTATTAGTTATTGATCAGTTTGTCTTCGTCAGACCAAGAATATAATTTACGGATTTCCGCACCGGTTTCTTCTGAAATGTGTTCAGTTCCGATTTGGCGCATAGCTTTGAAGTGTGCTTGTCCGCCAGCTTGAGACATATCCAATAAGAAGTCTTTAGCGAAAGTTCCATCTTGGATGTCTTTCAACACTTTTTTCATCGCTTCTTTAGTGTCTTTAGTGATGATTTTAGGTCCAGTAATGTAATCACCGTATTCAGCAGTGTTAGAGATCGAGTATCTCATTCCTGAGAATCCTGATTGGTAGATCAAGTCAACGATCAATTTCATTTCATGGATACATTCGAAATATGCGTTACGTGGATCATATCCGGCTTCAACCAATACTTCGAAACCAGCTTGCATCAGGGCAGAAACCCCACCGCACAATACAGCTTGTTCCCCGAATAAGTCTGTTTCAGTTTCTGTTCTGAAGTCAGTTTCCAATACACCGGCACGAGCACCACCGATAGCCAATGAATAAGCCAAAGCAGTTTCCAGTGCAGTTCCTGTTTCATCTTGGTGGATGGCAACCAGACATGGCACACCTTTTCCTAATTGGTATTCAGATCTAACTGTGTGACCTGGACCTTTTGGAGCGACCATAGTTACGTCAACACCTTTTGGTGCAACGATTTGGTTGTAATGGATGTTGAAACCATGAGCGAACATGATCATGTTTCCTTCTTCCAGGTTAGGTTCGATTGATTCACGGTAAACGCGAGCTTGAGTTTCGTCGTTGATCAAGATCATTACGATATCAGCTTTTTTAGCAGCTTCAGCTACTGTGTATACTTCGAATCCTTGTTCTTCAGCTCTTTTCCATGATTTTGAACCTTCGTATAAACCGATGATGCAGTTTACACCTGATTCTTTCATATTCAGAGCGTGTGCATGTCCTTGAGAACCGTACCCAATAACCGCAACTGTTTTTCCGTCTAACTTGCTTAAATCGCAATCTGATTCATAAAAAATTCTAGCCATTTCTAATGTACCCTCCGTTGTTAATTTTTAGAATCTATATCAAAATCATTGACTCCACGCAACATTCCGCATAAACCGGTCCGTACGATCTCAACGATATTGAAACCTTTAATCATCGCCACTAATCCATTGATCTTATTGATATCGCCTGTAGCTTCAATAATCAATGATTCTGGCGCCACATCAATCACATTTGCCCTGAAGACATCGGCTATCGAGATGATTTCGCCGCGCGTCTTCGCATCAGCCGAAACCTTGATCAGTACCAATTCCCGATATACCGAATCATCCTGAGGCAAACGGATGATTTCAATCACTTCCACCAGCTTCGAGAGCTGCGCCTGGATCTGATCTAGCACATATTCATCACCCCTGGCAACCACCGTCATCCGCGAGATGTTCTCTTCCGTTGTTTTTCCGACACTCAAGGAATCAATGCTGTAACCGCGCCGTGAAAACAAGCCTGATACCCGTGACAAAACACCGGGATTGTTTTCCACAAGGATGGACAATATAAAACGTTCTTCCATAATTAATCTCCTTTTTTAGACTGATATAGACGATTCAAAGCCGAAATGATCGCCATGGTCGTTGCCGTGGTGATGTTCGGATGAACCCCGACTCCGTATTCCTGTTTTGCCGAACCTTTTTCACGCAGCAAGACGTATGAAGCGGCATTTGAAGATGAACCAGAGGTCAAGGCATGTTCGCTATAGTCAGCCAAATGGGATTGGACCTCACCGAGTTGGTTCAATGCGTCCTTGACGGCATCGATCGGCCCATTGCCATAACCTACCAGCTCAATGTTCTTGCCATCGCGGTTGACCACAACCAGGGCTTTTCGCTCAAATTCTCCTTCGTCTGAAATATCAATTAATTTCTGAGACACAAACTTATAAGGATTGGTATTTTCAACATAGTTATCGACAAAGGTGTCATATACCCGTTCTGGAGAAACTTCACCTTCGACTTCGGAAATATCCTGGATCAGCTTGGCAAAGTCGATCTGCAATCCCCGAGGGAGATGGAATCCATACATGCTTTCAAGAACGAAAGCGACACCGCCTTTGCCTGATTGGGAATTGATCCTGACAATCGGCTCATAAGCCCGCCCCAGATCACTTGGATCGACCGGCAAGTAAGGAACTTCCCAGTACTGGCTTTGGCGCTCATGATATTTGCGGATACCCTTGTTGATCGCATCCTGATGCGATCCGCTGAAGGCGGTGAAAACCAGTTTGCCCGCATAAGGATGCCGGGGTCCGATTTCCATTTTTGTCACCTTTTCAAAGATGCGCTTGATTTCATTTATGTTGCCTAGTTCCAGTTCGGGATCAACGCCCTGGGTGAACAGGTTCAATGCCAGAGTGATGATATCGACGTTGCCGGTTCTTTCCCCGTTGCCAAACAATGTTCCTTCGACCCGGTCGGCACCAGCCATGATCCCAAGCTCGCTCGCAGCCACTCCGGTCCCGCGGTCATTATGGGTGTGCAACGAAACGATTACCCGATTGCGATTTGTGAATTTGGTGCACATATATTCGATCTGGTCAGCGTAGATGTTCGGAGTCGACTTTTCCTCAGTTGAAGGCAAGTTGATGATCACTTTGTTATCTTCGCTGGCACCCCATGTATCCATCACTGCTTCGCAGACCTCGATTGCATAATCCAGCTCGGTACCCGTGAAGCTTTCTGGCGAGTATTCTAGAATCACTTCTCCGGTGAATTCCTGAGACAGCTCTTTTACCAGCTTGACGCCATCGACTGCGATCTGCTTGATTTCTTCTTTCGACTTGTTGAAGACGACATCGCGCTGCAATGTGGATGTCGAATTGTAGATATGGACAATCGCCCGAGGAAGACCTTCCAGAGCCTCGAATGTCTTTTTGATCAGATGTTCCCGCGCCTGAGTCAGTACCTGGATGGTGACGTCATCAGGAACCATATCTTCCTCGACCAAAAGTCTCAGGAAGTCATATTCTATCTGCGATGAAGAAGGGAAACCGACCTCGATTTCCTTGAACCCCATGTCAACTAACAGCTGGAACATTTCCACTTTTTCTTCGATTTTCATAGGTGTGACCAAGGCCTGGTTGCCATCACGCAGATCCACTGAAACCCATTTAGGGGCCTTGTCTATGACCTTATCCGGCCAAGTCCGATTCGCAATTTTGACTGGTTCAAAGCGTTTATATTTCTGATAGTTCATCATATTATTACTCCTTTATCTCTATAAAAAAACTCCCGCACACAAAACAAAGCGTTTTGAGGACGAGAGCTATTACACTTCGTGGTTCCACCTCGATTCATCAATATCTCACGATATCAATCTCAGTAGGTAAAAAAATACCCTAGCTATGTAACGTTAGCTAATCGTAGCAGCCTACTGGAAGTTCAGCGCTCCACTCCGGGACGAGTTCAATATGCTTATCACGAATCTTTTCACCTGCCAGATTCTCTCTTTGCTTCAAAGAATATTTACTATTCCCCTTCAATGCGTTTGGGTTGTTAAAAACATGATATACGTGCCGGTACAAAAAGTCAACCGATTTTTTCAAATATTTACTCAAATTAAAATTTTGAAAAGGTATTTTACGAATAATCTAAATTACCTCAATTTTCCATACCATATCCAATCAATTCATCGATTAATGTGGGATAATCGTAACCCGCCGCAGCCATCAACATTGGAAACATCGAAATATTCGTGAATCCAGGCAAGGTGTTGATTTCATTGAGATATATGGCGTTGCTGTCCTGGTCGAGGAAAAAATCCACCCGGCTGTAGCCAGAACCGTCGATGGCCCGGTAAGCCCGCAAAGCGAAATCACGGATGGTTTCCTGGATCTTTCCGTCGACAAGGGCGGGAATCACAGTCTTGGACTCGCTGTCCTCGTACTTGGATTCGAATGTGTAAAACTCACCATGGGGCATGACCTGCCCGACAGGAGATACTACAACTTCATCATTTCCCATTACCCCGACTTCAAGTTCGGTGCAGTTTACCGCTTTTTCAACAACGACCTTATCATCATAATAGCTTGCCTTGTTCAATTTTTCCAGCAATTCACTCTTTTTATTGACTTTGTAACATCCCACGGAGCTGCCTTGGCGGCTGGCCTTGACAAAGCATGGAAAACCAAGTTTGTTTTCAATCATACTCTCCACGTCATTATGGAAATTGAACTCGTCATCGACAACAACCAATTGGCCGCTTTTCAATTTCTTGACATACATAGATGGCGTCTGGGGAATCTTGGCGCACTCCAGGACCTTCTTGGTATATATCTTGTCCATGGCTACTGCGCTGGCCAGCACCTTGCACCCGACGTATTTGATATCCGCCAGTTCATAAAGCCCTTGGATTGTCCCGTCTTCGCCGAACAAACCATGAAGCATCGGCCACACGACATCGTTTGCTTTGAACAACTCAAAGATATCCGTAACCTTGAGCGAACCTTCCAGCCATTGTTCGCTGTTCAAATCCATCTTTGGATCAAGCAGGTAAAAACATCCATCCAGGTCTATTCCAACCAGGGTGAGTTCATATTTTTCCTTGTTGATATTTTTCAATACCGAAGTAGCGGATAGCCGGGATATCTTGTGTTCGCTCGACTTGCCTCCGCACATAATTATCAATTTAGTTTTCCCCATATTTGTTTACCAATCCTTCAACCACATTTTTCAATTTCATGGAATTCGATCCCTTGATCAAAATGACATCATTGTATTCGACTGTTTCAACCAGATCGTCAAGCAATTCCTCATTGCTGTCAAAATGATAAATGACGCCATTGTAGGCATCCTGAATGACGCCTGTTTCCTTGCCAACCGTGTAGACAATGTCGATATTGAGCTCATTCAGGAAATTTCCGATATCAAGGTGCAGCTCCTTGGAATAATCTCCCAGTTCAAGCATGTCGCCAATAACCGCAATCTTGCGGCTCTTGTACGCCCCAAGCATCTTCAGGCTGGCTTTTAGACTGTCAGTCGAGCTGTTGTAGCTTCCATCAAGAATCGTCAATCCATCCAGCTTGATGATATCATGCCGGTTTTTGGTCAGCTTGAAGGTTTCGATGCCCTGTTTGATCAGTCCGATATCGATTCCCAGTTCCAGACCCACTCCGACTGCAATCAGGGCGTTGGCCACATAATGTTCGCCTGGAGCCGGAACGACAAAGTGATGCATCTCATTTCCCAAAATCAGGTCAAACTCGCTTGATTCCAGATCCGATTGGACATTCAATGCCCGGTAATCATTATGGGGACCGAATCCGACCATCCGGTAGTTCGGGAACTTTACGGTCCGCAGCAGGTCATTGTCGCCATTGACAATCAGCAGCGCATCGATATTGCCATCCATTATCTCGCATTTTGCTTTAAGGATATTTTCGCGCGATCCCAGGTTCCCGATATGGGCGGTCCCGACATTTGTGATGCAGGCAACATCAAGGCGGGCAATTTTCGAAAGGTAAGAAATTTCATTTTCGTGATTCATCCCCATTTCCAGGACCATCGCTTCTTCTCCGTTGTAATTGAGCATCGTCAAAGGCAGGCCTAGCTCATTATTGTAGTTGCCTTTTGTCGCCAAGGTAGTGAACTTCTGTCTTACCACATTGGCAATCAGATCCCTGGTGCTTGTCTTGCCCACTGAACCGGTTACCCCGATAACCTTGATGTCGTTATTCATCCTCAGGTAATGAGCCATCTTTCCAAGCGCTTCAACAACATCATCGACCTTGATCACCAGGGCTCCGGAATAATCACCAGGTTTTGAAACCAGAATGACCTTCGCCCCCCTGGCAATGGCCATACCGATGAAATCATGGCCGTCAACATTCTCGCCGGCGATCGCCACATAACAATTTCCCGGTTCCACCTGCCGGCTGTCCTGGGTGATCCCGACAAATCCATCGTTAATGTCACCAGCCACCAGCTCACCGCCAGTTGCCGCTATTATTTCGTAACCCGTCATTTAAACCTCCATGGCCCCTTCGAGGGCCTGACTGTCGTCAATAAAATTGTAATTCAAATCACCGTCAATGGTGATGATATGATCGTCCAGAACGATGAATTTGGTGAAATCGATGTTCGCCACTAAGACCTGCAATTTTCCCGAATCGTAAGCAACGATTCCCTGATAGGAAACAAACACCAGCTTGTTTTGATAGACGTTTATCATCATGAATGGAAGGATATCGTCATATTCATTGGCATAGATCATGCTTTCCTTTTTTCCATTGAGGTCATATTCCCACAAGCCACTGGTACTGGTGTAATAAACCACCCCTTCGTTTACCAGAAATCCAGTCACGGGACTGGAAACGAGCGTTTCGATACCGCCTTGTTCATCAATGACTTTCAACGAGGTCGCGTCGTCAAGATAGTAGACTGCCCCTTCCACAACCATCAGCGAGTAGCTGGGTTCATCATTCAGTTTAACTTTTTCCAGGCTGGCCAAATCGAGCTTGTATATCGATTCGTTGTCGCTGTCATCCTGGTAATACAGATTGTTCCCGCTTAGAATCGGATAATAGATATTGCTCAGCAGTTTTTCCGGTGTGTTCACAAATTCTTTGTCGACCCGGTAAAAGTCGTAATATTCATCGCAATAGTAAATATATTCCTCGTCCACCAGGAGATAGTTCATCACCTTTTCACTGATGCGCTGTTCATCTTGGAATGCGAGAGAATATCGGTACAGGCCGTCTTTGTTATAGGCGTAACAATTGTCATCATCACAAGCAACCAATCCGCCATAGGCGACTGCAAGCTGGGACTGAAGTTGCGCCTGGTTGGCAATCGTGACCGCCTGATTGTTGCCGCCCTGGTTGCCACCAAGCGTAAACGCAGGCATGAATTGATAAGCCAGAATTCCCACGACAATGACTGCGACGGTCACCAGGTAAACCTTATAATTCAAGAATCCTTGCGCGGATCTTTTCTTGTAGCCGCACAATTCACATTCGTTTTTTTCATTCAAATCGTTGTTACATTTCGGACATTTCATGGTACCACCTCACCTAATGATTTTAGCATATTCATTTTAGTTTTTAAACAAAATAATCACAACAAAAAAACACCAGCGTTTAGCCGGTGCTAGTCATTAGTCTCTTCATCAACGACTTCGTAATCGACATCTATGACATCCGATGATCGGTAACCATCTTGGGTCCCCCGATGATACTCGCTTGATTTTTGCTGCGTCGTATCTGCCCTGCTCTGTCTGACATATTCTTCCATCTGCTTGTTGAGCATGCGACGCTTTATCATTCCATAAACCATTGTCACTCCTACGATAAGCCAGAATACCGGACTTTGAATCAGACCGATGAAGATGCTGAAAATCGTAAAAACAACCAAAAACAATATAATGAAATTTATAATATACATTTTCTTTTTCCAACTCCTTAGACATATATTAGCTAGTGTTTATTAACCAATTATGAATTCAGAATAATTCTTTGATGGGAATTTCCAAACCCCTGGCAATTTTTTCAATCGTCACCAGTGACACATTCCTGGCCCCGCGTTCGACATCGCTGATGTAATTTTTCGACAGACCGCATCTAAACCCCAATTCCTCCTGGGAAATGTTCTGTTCCATCCGGATCTTGCGCACCCTATTGCCGAATGTCTTTCCAATATTCTCCATTGTCATTCCTCAAGTTTCATGAGCGACTTTGCCATCTCATGGACTTTCTTGAACCGCCTGGATATGCTGGCTTTGGAAATCGGATGGCCGTTGAGTTCGAAGTAGATCTCGCCTAGTTCATTGAGCGTGCTTTCGGGATTGTCGAGCCTGATCTGGCAAAGGTCCTGGGATATTTCATCCAGGGTATCGAGCGAGTCGAACATCATGATGACATTGATGTCGTTGATTTGCTGGTTTGCGGCATTGATGGTCTTGACCTCGTTGGCGATGTCACAGTTGTTCCAGCGGTTGACCGTATTCATCATCGAACGGTCGATTCTTGTGCTCTCGAACTGCATCACCGACTGGCTTGCCCCGATCGCCCTGAGGAAATCGCCAATCTTCTCGGATGATTTGAGATAGACGACATACTTGTTGCGCCGCGTAGTCATCTTCGCATGTAGTTCGTAGTTGTTCATCAGCTCCATGACGAAAGATGCATATTCATCGTCCATGAATGTCATTTCCAGATGATAGTTTGATGTGTCGGGGTTGTTGACGGATCCGCTGCTTAGAAAGGCACCGGCCAAATACGCCCTCTTGCAGCAATCCTTTTTCAGCAACGACATCTGTGGCACAGCCGCAAAGCCGATATTGGACAGCAGTTTGAGGTCGTCAAGGATCTCGCGGGCCTTGGTCACTTTCAACTGATATACATTGTTCTTTTTAAGTTTCATTTTGCGGGAAACCAGAAATTCGATATTGGGACTGTAAAGAGCCTTTAGCATCCTGTGAAGTTTCGAGGCGATTTTGGCATTTTCGGTCCTGATGGTCAGGGACAATCCTTGGGAATTCAATGACAAGGTTCCATTGATTTTTATGACCGCCATAAGCAACGCCTTGGAGCAGCATTTGTCAAAATCGTTGAGCACAACCTCTTCCTTGACTATTCTTGAAAAAGTGATCATCAATCGACGGCATCGCGATGGAACCGATACACGCGATATGCTCCTTTATAATGATCCGCAAAATAGTTGGCCAATGACACGGAACGGTGTTGTCCTCCCGTGCAGCCGATCCCGACGGTCAGATGCTGCTTTCCTTCCAATACGTACTGCTCGAGCAGGTAATCCAGGAGTTGCTTGAGCCTTTCGATGAAGATCTGAGTTTCGTTTTTAGAAATGACGTAATCGTATACTTCCTTGTTGTTGCCAGTCAGCGGCCGCAGCTCATCGACATAGAAAGGATTAGGCAAAAAACGGACGTCGAAAAGCAAATCGGCATCGCGCGGTACCCCGTTCTTGTAGCCAAACGACTCGAACGTTATGGTCATTCCCCGGCTTTGTTCCTGATCGTAATACTCCATCAGTATGCTCTGGAATCTTTGTTTCTTCAAATTCGTGGTATCGATTATGTAATTGGCCAGCTTGACAACCTGGTTGGAATCCTCCCTTTCAACCGTGATGGCATCAAGCAGTGACGAGACCTTGTTGGAAATCATCAAAGGATGAATCCGCCTCGATTCCTTATACCGCTTGATCAGAACCTCGTTGGAGCAATCGAGGAAAAGCACCGAAACCTTGAGCCACTCCATATTTTCCAAAATCATGATCGCTTCCTGGGCTTCTTCGATCTGGACCGCCAAGGCAACTTTACCTGTTGTTGCCATACCTTTAAGATACTCGCCAAACTCCGGTAAAAGCACCACAGGATAATTGTCGATACATCGATAGGCCATTGTTTCAAAAGCCTCCATGGCCGAGGTTTTCCCCGCCCCGGACATCCCGGTCACAATGACCACTTCATTTTTGTCCATTCCCATCACCTGCCTTTGCACCATTATAGCATAGATGCACATGATTTTCTTATATTATCACAATGAAATTTTGCCGGCCTTTCACATTGACATTCGTCGATTTGTGAAGTACAATGATAGCATCAAAGGAGATGTTAATATGGAAAAAGTTAAAGTTGCCTTTATCTGCATCCACAACTCATGCCGTTCCCAAATGGCCGAGGGATGGGCAAAAAAGCTGGGCGGCGATGTCATTGAAGCATATTCGGCCGGAACTGAAGACTATCCCGAAGTCAAACCCGGGGCAGTCCAAGTTATGGAGGAAGCCGGGGTTTCCATGAAGGACCATCACCCCAAACTGCTAAAAGACATTCCCCCTGTAGATATTGTCATCACTATGGGTTGTGGCGTAGAGTGTCCTTATCTTCCTTCAAAACACCGTGAAGACTGGGGACTTGAAGACCCTTCAGGAAAACCGATCGAGGAATTCATCAAGACCCGTGATTTGATCAAGGAAAAAGTATTGGAACTGATCAGAAGAATCGAGGAAAATACAATATTTGAAAACTAGCCGCCAATAATGCGGCTTTTTTGTTTTCTTAAGCACATGAAAAAAGACCGAATCAGCAGATTCAGTCCAGAAGTGATGAGATTTTTTGACCGGCGATAGCTCCGTCATTTGTCGCAGTGACGACCTGGCGCAAAACTTTCTGGCGGACGTCACCGGCCGCAAATACCAGCGGCACTTTGGTAGCCATGGATTCGTCAGTGATGACATAACCATGCTCGTCAAGGATTCCCAGGTTCTTCGCAAATTCGCTGACCGGCAACAATCCAAGATAAGGGAAGATTCCTTCCACAGCCACTTCGCTGATTTCTCCGGTATTCGAATCGGCCACACCGATCCCTGCCACCTTGCCGTCTTTTTCGACTATGTGGTGGGGTTTCTTTAGTTTGTGGACGACTATCTTTTCATTTTTGGCCATCTTGTCCAGGGATATCTTGTCCGCCCTGAAAACATCACGCCGTATGAAGATATGGACCTTGCTTGCGAAATTGGTAAGATACAAAGCCTCTTCAACCGCCGAATTGCCTCCGCCAACAACCGCCACTTCCTTGTCGCGATAAAAAGGCGCATCACATACAGCACAATAGGAAACTCCCCTTCCAGTGAGTTTTTCCTCGAGGTCGATTCCCATCTTTCTTTCACGGGTTCCCGAAGCGATCAATACCGCCTTGGATTTGTATGTTGCGTCGTCACAGACAACTTCCTTGTGGTCCCCGGCATCTTTGATGTCGATGACATTGCCATAAACGTGCTCACCGCCAAAACTCAAGGCATGTTCGTAAAGCTCATAGGCCAGCTCAGGCCCGGTTTTCATTTTGATGCCAGGATAGTTTTCGATCTCGGCAGTCAGATTCAATTTGCCTCCGGGTGCTCCGTTGTCCAACACTATCGCCGACAGGCCAGCCCGGGTCGCGTAAAGCAGCGCCGACAGGCCAGCGGGACCCGCTCCGATTATCACTAAATCTTTCATTTCAATTCCTCCATGGTCTTTCGTGATTTTATTATAACATCCGTCCAATATTGTTCAATTGAAGTGCTTTATTATTTTACTGGGTGTCACGGTCAAAAAACTGGCTATGGTAGATGCATGTCGCCACCGCATTCTTCCATCCCCGGTAATACATGGCCGCCTTTTCTTGGGTCATAAGCGGCACGAATTTCGACTGTCGTGTGGCTTGTTCATCAAGATGCTGTCCAATCCGATAGAAGCCGGTCGCCATCCCCGCCATCAACGCCGCCCCCAAAGCGGTTGTTTCGGCGATCTGGGCCCTGATCACTTCGGTTTGCAGGATATCCGCCTGGAATTGCATCAAAAAGTCGTTGCCCGTCACTTTTCCATCCACCTTCAGCATCCTGATGTCAATGCCGCTCTCAAAGACCATAACATCAAGGACATCCCTGGTCTGATAGGCCAAGGCCTCCAGCGCGGCCCGGACGAACGTGTTTTTCGATGTCGCTCCGGTGAGTCCGACAATCAGACCACGGCTTTGGTAGTTCCAGTAGGGCGCTCCAAGTCCCACAAAAGCCGGAACGAAATAGACATTCTCGTTGTCATTGATCCGATTCGCCATTTCGCTGGTCTGACCCGGTTTTTCGAAAAGGCCAAGGCCCTTTTGCAGCCATTTGATGGCGCTGCCGGCCACAAACACCGAACCTTCCAGGGCGTAGTTTACCTTGCCGTCAATGGCCCAGGCGATAGTAGTCAGCAAGCCTTTTTGCGATTTGATCGGATTTGATCCGGTGTTCATCAACAAGAAGCAACCAGTGCCATAAGTGTTTTTGACCATCCCGGATTGGAAACAGCCATGGCCAAACAACGATGCCTGCTGGTCTCCGGCCATTGCCATGATATCCACTTCCAGGCCGTTCATGATTTCCTTGGACGTTGTTCCAAAATATCCGCTTGAATCCTTCACTACAGGCAGCATCGATAAAGGAATGTCCAGAATCCCAAGCAACTCACTGTCCCATTGCAAATCGTAGATATTGAAAACAAGCGTCCGGCTGGCATTAGTGAAGTCGGTGGCATGGACTGCCCCGTCAGTCAGCCGGTAAAGCAGCCAGGTATCGACGGTTCCAAAAAGCAGTTCTTCCGCCTCGGCTTTCCCTCTGGCCCCTGGCACATTGTCGAGAATCCATTTTATCTTTGTCGCTGAAAAGTATGGATCAATCACCAATCCGGTCTTGTCTTTGAACAGTTTCTCGTGACCCTCGTCTTTTAGCTTTTCACAAATCCGGTCGGACTGGCGCGATTGCCAGATTATCGCATTGTAGACCGGCTGGCCGGTAACCTTGTCAAACACTACCGCCGTCTCTCTTTGATTGGTTATTCCGATGCTTTCGATCAGGGAGAATTCGATCCCGGCTTTTTCAATCGCGGCAAAAATGCATTCCCGGACACTCGCAAATATCTCACCGGCATCCTGCTCAACCCAACCGTCATGGGGATAACTGGTCGTTACTTCCTTCTGGGCAATTGCGACAACCGCCCTGTTCGAATCAAAAATCACCACCCGGGAAGAGGTTGTTCCCTGGTCGATTGCGATGACGTACTTTTCCATCATGGCGCCCCCTTAATCATATCCTATATACAATTTTACCACTGTTTCATTGTTTTTTAAAGATTCCTCAAGGCAAAAAAAGGCAATGAATGCCTAATTCTGGTCAAAACGGATGATTTTCTCAACCCGGTTGAAAACCTGTTCGTTTACCATCATGTTCAAGGATACCGGATTGAAAATCAGGCTGTCGACATTCTTCGACATTGCCTGCAGGTCATGGTAGCTTACTGTCAGGGTTGTGAACTCCTGTTTCTGGTTGAACGCCGCAAACTCGAAGATGTCGCTGAACACGAATTGCGCCTTTTTTCCATCCTTGTTTGTGAAGATCGGTATCTCGAATTGGGATTTGCCATCAGCGCTTTGTTCATCCCTTTTTCCTTTTACCGGGATCAGGAACTGGGCCGCCCCGAATTTCTTCAAAAAAGCGGCCTCATCCTGATTGGTCGCCTTGTTAGACCGGGCTTTTTCGATGAATGAGCATGCCCGAAGCAGCAGCTCACTATTGTCCAGCCTGGCCTGGGGAACCGCTTCAAAAATCTCATCGACCTTCACGATGACCGTCTGGTCTTTTACCACCAGCTCAAGCAACTCGATTCCGCAACGGCGGATATCCCCGGCAAGAAACGAGCGGTTGTCGGCCTTGGTTCCCATACCCAATACCTTGATACCATCCTGATCAAGCTGTTTTTGATATTCATCGAAATCTTCCTTGGCCAGGAACATCTTGGTGCATGGACGCCCCAGGTAATCTTCCAGATAATAAAGGCGTGTGTTCTTTGAGCGGACAAAAATCAGGTTCTCCATCGATTTGCCCTTTTCCAGCAATTCAAGATACACTTCTTCTTCATAGCTTGATTCATATTGTTCAATTAGATTTCTCAACTCTTCCATATTGTCTCCCCTTCAACTATAAGAATTATAACACATAATTGCGAAAAATTAAAAGAATCATCAAGTCAGCTTCTCGATGATTCCCCGATTATTATTGATTCAATTTGTTCAAAGCTGTCAACCAGATAGTCGGCTCCGGCTTTGATGATATGGTCGAAACCTTTGGGGCTCCATTTCACCCCGACACTGGCTATGTTCGCATTTTTGGCAGCCATGATGTCCGTATCGTTGTCACCGATGTAAATCCCTTTGCGGGTCTTCAATCTGTTAAGTACGTAATTGATGCCCTCGGGATCCGGCTTGGACTTGGATACCTGGTCCGCTCCGATGACAAGATCAAAGTAGTGTCGCAGGTTGAACATATCGAGACCCAGATAAGCCGATTCCTGGAATTTGGTTGTTACGATTGCCAGGCGATATCCCTTTTCCTTCAGTTTGGCCAGGGTCTTCTCGACTCCAGGATAGATGGTCACATACTTTTCGTGGATCTCATGATTGTATTTGCGGTAATCCCGGACACACTCTTCAACAACACCCCGTTCGAAATAGCGGCCAAAAGATGTCCTGAGGCTGGGACCCAAAAACGAATGGAGCTCCTCCTGGGTCAGATCATGACCGGGAAGATATTTGTTGAAAACAAATCTGAAAGTTTCAAAGATCAGGCTGTCGGTGTTGATCACCGTGCCGTCAAGATCGAAAATTACTGCCAAATCCATCATTGCCTCCTTGTTTTATTGACTACCACATAAGCCATTCCCGCAATTCCCACAATCACGAAGACAACCGATGTCAGCTGAGCCATCCGCAGTCCCAGGAAATAGAGGCTGTCGGTCCGCAATCCTTCAACGAAGAAACGGATGATGCCATACCAGATGAAATAGCTGAAGAATTCCATCCCCTGATATTTTGCGGTTTTCTTGACAACAAAGAATATAACCAGGAAACCGACAATGTTCAATGCCGATTCGTACAGGAAGGTCGGATGATAATAGGTCCCGTTGATCGCCATTCCATCGATGATGAAATTTGGCAGGTGCAGGCTTTCCAGGAAGCTGCGGGTCACTTCCCCCCCATGGGCCTCCTGATTGAAAAAATTGCCCCAACGTCCAAATGCCTGCGCAACCAGGACCCCTGGCATGATGGCATCTCCAGCCTGCAGGAAATCAATGCCTTTTTTCTTGAAAAAATAATATGAAAAGATCAGTCCGGCGACAACCCCGCCTTGGATCGCCAGGCCACCATGGTCTATCCTGAATATTTCCACGAAATCATTTGAATATATTCCATCCCACATGAACGCGACATACCAGAGTCGGGCTCCGATTATTCCGACAGGCATCAGATAGAAGACAAAGTCCGATAGGATCTCCTTATCAAAGCCCAGCTTCTTGAAATTATGCTGGGCGATCAGATAGGCCGCAACCACCCCGATCAGGATGAATACCGCATAATACTGGATCGAGATCGGCCCTAACTGGAAGAACGTCTGCCGGTCGACAAAAAACATCACTCGCTACCCTTGTTGGCGTCGATGTTGGCGAGAATCCGGTTGACAAATTCTTTCGATGAATCGACACCACTTTCCTTAAGGCGCATGTTCATTACCGCCGACTCGATGATTACCGCCATTGAACGTCCCGATGATACCGGAACGATAACTCTTGGAATCTCGATATCCAGAACTTCCTCGTATGACTGGATTTCATCAAGACCGAGACGGGCATATTCCCGTGATGGCACCCAGCGATCGAGCTGGATGATAAGGTCCACATTGTCGTCCTCGAGAATCGATCCGATCCCGAACATCTTGGAAACGTCGATTACCCCGATTCCGCGTATTTCCAGAAGCGAATACAGCACCTTTGGCGCCCGGCCGACAATCTTCTGACCGAGATTGATCAGTTCGATCGCATCATCGGCTATAAGCAGATGACCCCGCTTGATCAACTCCAATGCGATCTCGGATTTTCCGATTCCGGATTCACCTTTGATGATTACCCCTTTACCATAGATGTTGAGAAAAACCCCATGCATCAGGGTTTCCTTGGCCAGGGCGCGATCCAGCTTGTTTGTCAGATTCATCGATACCCGACCAGTCGCATATTCCGTTACGAAGATCGGGAAATTCTTCGCAATCGCCACATCCATCAATATCGGCGGGCAAGTATAACCCTTGCAGATGATCACGCAAGGAGTTTCATCGTGGAGCAGCTTTGGAAATATTTCCTTTTGCCGATCTACGGTCATCTCGGAAATGAACGCCATTTCCTTGGCTCCCAGAACTATAAGTCGCTTGAATTCACTATTTTTAAAATATCCGGCAAGCTCGAACCCGGGACGATTGACCTCGGGGATAACGACTTCACGGTTCAATGATTCTTCATTACCCGTGATTTGGATGTATGAATCCAAGTTCAACAAATCACGGATCTTAATTGATTTTGCCATTTCTATCTCCTCATAATAATTTTTTCAGGAATGCTCCAGTATGTGATTGTTCACATTTGGCTACCTTTTCAGGTGTGCCCGAGACAACCACGGTACCTCCATTATCGCCTCCTTCTGGTCCCAAGTCAATAATATAGTCAGCAACCTTGATGACATCGAGATTATGTTCGATGATGATAACTGTATCGCCCTGGGCTACGATATGATCGAGAACCTCGATTAGTTTGGCCACATCGTGGCTGTGCAAGCCAGTTGTCGGTTCATCCAGGATATAGACGGTCTTTCCGGTGGCTTTCTTCTGGAGTTCGGATGCGAGTTTGACCCGCTGCGCCTCCCCACCCGAAAGGGTTGTCGCCGACTGACCAAGTTTGATATAGCCAAGACCCACATCATAGAGAGCCTGAAGCTTGCTTTTTATTCTTGGGATGTTTTCGAAGAATTCAAGCGAATCCTCAATCGTCATCTCCAATACGTCAAAAATATTTTTATCTTTATACGTGACTTGCAACGTTTCGTCATTATATCTTTTGCCATGGCATTCGTTGCATGGAACATATACATCCGGCAAAAAGTGCATCGAGATTTTCTTGACTCCGTCGCCCTGGCAAGCCTCGCAGCGGCCACCTTTTACATTGAACGAGAACCGCCCCTTGTCATAGCCACGGATCTTCGCTTCATTCGTCGAGGCGAACAAGTCCCGGATAAGATCGAAGACTCCGGTATAAGTCACCGGATTAGACCTCGGGGTTCGTCCGATCGGATCCTGGGAAACTTCAATTACCTTGTCGACGTGTTCAAGCCCCTTGATTTCCTTGTACAAACCTGGCTTTTCCTTGGATTTGTATATCGCATTTTTCAAAACCTTGCCCAGGATGTCATTTACCAACGTCGATTTTCCCGAACCGCTGACTCCGGTCACCACATTGAAGCATCCGATCGGGAATTTTACCTTGATGTTTTTCAGGTTGTGTTCGTTTGCCCCGATTATTTCCAGATATTTCTTTTGCGGTTTCCGGCGTTTTTGGGGCACCGGAACACTCAGTTGTCCGGTAAGGTACTTTCCGGTAATGGACTCCTCGCATTCGCCGATTTTATCCGGTGTCCCTGAGTAGATGACTTCGCCTCCGTGAACCCCTGCGCCAGGACCGATATCGACGATATAATCGCTCGCTCGCATCGTGTCCTCGTCGTGTTCCACCACAATCACGCTGTTGCCCAAATCCCTGATATCCAGCAAAGCCTGAATCAGTCTTTCATTGTCCCTTTGGTGCAGTCCGATTGAAGGCTCGTCGAGTACGTACAGCACTCCCGACAGCCGGGTTCCGATCTGGGTTGCCAGACGGATCCGTTGGGCTTCGCCACCCGAGAGCGTACCTGCCTTGCGGGCCAGATCAAGATATCCAAGGCCGACCTGAGCCAGAAAGGTCAGGCGGTCTTTTATCTCTTTGACAACAAGCCGGGCGATATTGCGCTGGTATTCATCGAGCTGCAGATTTGTGATGAATTCGAGGGCATCGACAATTGACAGGTGGGTGAACTGGGCGATATTGATGCCCCCCACCTTGACCGCCAGCACTTTTTCATTGAGCCGGTCCCCGCCACAGCTAAGACACGTATGTTCACTCATAAATGATGCATACCACTCCTTAGACCACGAAGATGTGGTTTCCTGGTACAGCCTGGCAATCGATGATTTGACCCCTTCGATTGCCTTGAACTGGTCGGTCCTTGTTCCACTCGCTGAGATCAATGTGTATTTGATTGGCACATGGGAACCATAGAAGATGATGTTCAGTTCCTTCTTGGTGAAATTCTTGAGCGGCTTGTCGCAATCTATCTGGTAGTAATCGCACAATGCCAGAAACCTCTGCCATTCCAGCCGGCTTGTTCCGACCGCCGACTTGAAGTACCTGATTCCTCCCTGGTTGATCGACAGATCCCAATCGGGAATGAGAAGGTCGTCATCGACCTCGTTCTTGATTCCCAATCCCCGGCAGTCCGGGCAGGCACCAAGAGGGTTGTTGAAAGAAAACAGGCGAGGTTCAAGTTTTGGAACCGAGAAGCCGCAAATCGGACATGACAAATGCTCGGAGAAAAGCTGCTGCTCCCCGCTGTCAAGATTAACTACTATCACTTCGCCGCCAGTCAGTTTCAGCCCCACTTCGAGCGAGTCAACCAGCCGGCTGCGGTAATTTTCCTTCTTGACGATCCGGTCGACTATGACCTCGATATTGTGTTTCTTGTTTTTCTCCAGGGCCGAAACTTCTTCAAGAAGCATGTTTTCACCATCGACCCTGATCCGCACGAATCCCTGGGAAAGGAGGTCGTCAAAAAGTTCCTTGAATGTCCCTTTCTGGTTCTTGGCCACGCTGGCCAGAATCTGGAGCTTGGTCCCGTCCGGGTATCCGTCGATGGTATCGGCCATCTGCTTGGTCGTCTGGGCCATGATGGGAATGTTGTGTTCCGGGCAATAGGCGATACCGATGCGGCCAAAAAGCAGCCTCAGGTAATCATATATTTCCGTCACCGTCCCCACTGTCGAGCGGGGATTGTTCGATGTCGTTTTCTGGTCGATGGCAATCGCCGGAGATAGGCCGTCGATACTGTCAACATCCGGCTTTTCCATGTTCCCAAGAAACTGGCGCGCATAGGCGCTCAGCGATTCGACATAACGTCTTTGCCCTTCGGCATAGATCGTGTCGAACGCCAATGACGATTTGCCCGAGCCCGACAATCCCGTCAAAATTACCAGTTTGTCCTTTGGGATGGTCAGATCGATATTCTTCAGGTTGTTTTCACGGGCACCTTTAATTACTAAAAAATCTTTATTTGCCATATTTACCTCTTACTATATCTATAATTTTATCACGAGACATGCCCCTGAGCTGGAGATCATAAGCCTCATCCAGTATTTTCCCGTAATTTTTCGGATTTTCTATTTCCCAGGCAATCAGGTCACGGCCTCTTAGATATGGTTCCAATGCCCTGGTGCCGTGCTTGGCCGCCATTTCGCTCACAAATTTGCTTACTAGCTTGTAATCCTGATAGCCCTCTTTTTTCCGGCCCAGCTTGTCGCATTTTGTCAGAAGGAACAACTCGTCAAGGCTGACTGCGGGCTCGATGTCCCTGAGAAGTCTGAGGTAGTTGTAATCCTGGTTACTTTTGCGAGCCATGTTCATCAGGGTCATGTGGTATCTTATCATCACCTTGAGATACTTTTTCATTTCATTGCTTTTGATCAGGTCGCCCAGCTGTTCTTCAAAAACCTCGACCCCGACTTGGGCGTGAAAAGGGGCGTGGAGATCACTTGTGGTGACCACCGGTTTCCCGATATCATGAAGGAAGTTGGCCCACATGAAGTAGCTGGGATTTGCACTCTTCTGTTTGACCAGCGAAGCCAGTTCCACCACCATAATCGTATGGTTTAAAACATTTCCCTCAGGATGATAGTCGAGCCGTTGCATCGTGGCGTCCTGATCCTGCAGCGGCTTGAGCAATCCGTTGATTTCCCGTAAGAAATTTATCCCGTTGCCCGGATAAGGTCCCATAAGCATTTTGTCATATTCGTTAAAAATCCGTTCCTTCGAAAGATACTCAAGCCCATTGTCTTTTACGATATTTTCGCATTCCGTTCGGGTAGGCTCATCAGGTTTGAAATTGAACCGTGACATGAACTGGGCCAGTCGCAAGACCCGCAGAGGATCTTCCCTGAATGTTTCTTGCGAAACCATCCGTAATTTCCGTTCTCTAAGATCTCTCTGCCCGAAATACGGATCATGGATCTTGCCAGTCTTGTATTCAACATAAATCGCATTGATGGTGAAATCCCGGCGACTTGCCGCTTTTTCTATGTCGAACTGCTCCAGCAGCCTTATCTCAAACTCCTGGTGTCTCTTGCCGATTTTTGTTTCCTGGCGTGCCAAAGCAAAATCGACTTCGGGAAAAATATCCAGCTTAAGGATGCCGTAAGCCCGTCCGACATGGGAAACTTCGCCGAACTTTTCAAGCACCGTTTTGAGCCGGTCCAAGTCAAAACAGAAGATTTCCAGATCGATGTCATTGCTTGGCCAGCTTTCCTCCATCAAATAATCGCGTACATAACCTCCGACAAAAAAGACGCGACCGCCATTGAGCTCGATTTGATCAAGGATCTTCTCGAGCTCCTGGGGCAGATTAAATTTCACCTTGGAGCTCCAGGATGATATCTCTCAACTCCATCGCCCGTTCGAAGTCCAGTTCCTTGGCTGCATGGCGCATCTGTTTTTCCAGATCGGCCACCAGTACCTGGCGTTCCTTCTTGGATGCTCCCTTGGATTTCTTGAGCAGCGATGTCGCTTTGTCAATTTGTTCAAATCCATGAATCGCTTCGCGGATCTCTTTTTTGATGGTCGTCGGAGTTATGTTGTTGGCTTTATTGTAAGCCATTTGAATCTCACGGCGCCGCTTGGTCTCATCGATGGCATATTGCATCGAGTCGGTTATCTTGTCACCGTACATTATTACCTGGCCATTGCTGTTGCGGGCCGCCCGTCCGATGGTCTGGATCAACGAACGGTTCGAGCGCAGGAATCCTTCCTTGTCGGCATCCAGGATGCAGACAAGCGACACCTCAGGCAGGTCAAGCCCTTCGCGAAGAAGGTTGATCCCGATCAGGACGTCATATTTCCCCAGCCGCAAATCACGCAGGATCTGGGTCCGCTCAAGTGTCTTCGTATCGCTGTGCAGGTACGACACTTTAAGCCCGACTTCTTTGAGGTATGCGGCAAGATCTTCAGCCATCCGCTTGGTCAATGTCGTGATCAGTACCCTTTCATTGCGGTCGATCCGTTCATTGATCTGGGATATGATGTCATCGATCTGGTTCTTGGTCGGCTTTATTGTGATTACCGGATCAAGCAGGCCGGTCGGACGGATGATCTGTTGGACATATTCATTGTTTACCGCCTCGAGCTCATAATCGCCCGGTGTGGCCGACACATATATCGCCTGGTTGATCAATTCTTCAAATTCCTCAAATCGCAGCGGCCGGTTGTCCATTGCGCTTGGCAGCCGGAAACCGTATTCCACAAGGGTTTCCTTGCGGGCCCGGTCGCCGTTGTACATCCCCCGTATTTGGGGCAGCATCACATGCGACTCGTCTACTACGACAAGGAAATCATCGGGAAAATAATCCAGAAGACAATAAGGCCGCTCTCCTGGCTTACGCCGGTCGATATGGCGCGAGTAGTTTTCGATTCCCGGACAGATGCCAACTTCCTTAAGCAGTTCGATGTCATGGCGTGTTCGCTGTTCAAGACGTTCATATTCGAGCAGTTTGTTCTCTTTTTTTAGCTGTTCGAGACGATCTTCCAGTTCGTTTTCGATATCAACAGCCGCCTGATTCAATACTTCCTTGGTGGTGACATAGCCATCCGCCGGGTAGATTGTGTAAGTCTTGAAGTTGCCCAGCACGGCTCCGGTCAGCGGATCGACCTCTGATATTCTTTCCACTGTATCACCAAACAGCTCGATCCGGATCTTGTATGCGTCGCTGTGGCCCGGGGTGATTTCAATCACATCGCCCCTGACCCTGAATGTCCCTTTTGTCTGTTCGATATCGTTGCGGTGGTATTGCCGGTCGACCAGATAGGTAAGCAGTTCATTCCGGTCGATTTCCTGATCGACCCGCAATGAAAATATCATTTCTTTGTACTGCGCCGGATTTCCCAGACCGTAAATCGAGGCCACCGAGGCAACCACGATCACATCATCCCGTTCAATCAGGGAGTTCATCGCGGCCGCCCTAAGCATTTCGATCTCGTAGTTTGTCTTCGAATTCTTGTCGATATAAAGATCTCGGCCTGGAATATAAGCTTCTGGCTGATAGAAATCGAAGTTGGAAATGAAGTATTCCACCCGGTTCTCCGGGAAGAATTCCTTAAGCTCCGAATACAATTGTCCTGCCAGGGTTTTGTTGTGGGCCAGTACAAGAGTCGGTTTTTGCACTTGGGCAATAACATTGGAAACCGTGAAGGTCTTCCCCGTTCCGGTCCCGCCAAGCAATACCTGTTCTCTTTTTCCTGATCTTATCCCTGCGACCAATTCCTTGATAGCTTCAATCTGGTCTCCCATCGGCTCGAAAGGAGAAACTAACTTAAATTCTGGCATATTGTCACCTACTTTATCAATTCAATAACTTGGTTATATATATTATCATTTATTTCCAGAGAAACATAGTTGAGCGACTTGGAAATCACGGCCAGATAGGTATCACTATCAAGACCGGTCGTAAGTTCCATGCCATTGTCCTGCTGGAACTTGTTTATCGCCATCAAGGTTTCCTGATCAAAATAGCCATCTTCGCGGCAAAGGTAACCCAGGATGTTCAATGCCGCCTGGATTGGCTGGAGCTGGTCGACATCCACGGTATCGACATCGATGTCAGCATCAATGGCGGTATCGTTGAAAGAAAAACCATACCCGGAATCCACCGGAATCGCAGGAGCGATTCCCGACCCTTGGATATTGCTGCCATTTGGCAGATACCATTTGGCATAGGTGTACTTGAGGGTCGAACCGTCAGTCAAGGGCACCGAAACCTGGGCTATCCCCTTGCCAAAGCTGGTATTTCCAACCGTCACATATCCCAGGTTGTCAACGAGGGAACCGGTGAGAATTTCAGCGGCTGATGCCGTTTCTTCATTGATGAGAATATATCCTTTTTTGAATGTGGTAACCACATCACCATTGCTGTAATAATCTTTCAAGGGATTGTCATTTGTTTCAATAGAATAAACCAACTCCCCTTTTTCAACAAAAAGATCAAGGATGTCGCTGCAGGCACTTATCAGTCCGCCGCCATTTGACCGGAGGTCGATCACAATTGTCGTTATGTTGTTGCTCGCAAACAGTTCCAGACCGTCTTTCACTTCCTGGGCTGTCTCATCGCCAAACGTATTGATTTCAAGATATCCAAATGACTGGTCGCCTGATTGACGAATGCTTGCGATCGAACCGGTGGCTATGTACTCCCGGGTGATCGATACATCCCGTGACACACCCAGATATTCAACCTTCAGATTGGCAACCGTTCCCTGGTCACCGGTGATCAAATCCTTCATTTGCTGGGAATCCAGCCCTTCCAGGCTTTGTGAGTCACTGGCAACGATAATGTCCCCTGCCTTCAAATCAGTCTGGCTGGCAGGTGAATTGTTCACGACTTTGGTAATCAATGCGCCATTGTCGGTCGCTATGAAATTGACGCCGATCCCAATCAGGCTGCCATCCATCGATGCATTGAAGATGGCCGTCTGTTCCGGTGTCATGTAAGTCGTGTACTTGTCATCGAGACCGGACACGAGGCCGGCCGCAGCCGCCTGCTCGAAATCGATATCTTCATTGGGATTGAGCCAGTTTTCCTCGAGAATCTCGTATATCTCACTTATGGTGTTGACGCCATTGTTGGCTATTATCACCGGATGGGATTGGGATATGAAATAACCTGCCAAAAAGCTGATGGCAACCAGCGCCGTTATTCCTGCTATTATCCGCCCATAACGATATTTGCGTTTGTTTGTTCGCTTCATAAATTGCTCCTTATTGTACTACTTTAGTTTACCACAAACTTTTAAAGATAAAAAATAAAACACCAAATAATCGTGGCAAATATCGACAGTACGCAAAAAAAGACCGGCAGCGGTCTTTTCTTGTTAGCTAAATAATGGTTTATGCTAATTCAGCGAAATATTTGATTGTTCTAACCATTTGGCTAGTGTATGAGTTTTCATTATCATACCATGCAACTGTTTGAACTTGGCTGTTTCCATCTTCCATAACAGTTACCATAGTTTGAGTAGCATCAAAGATTGATCCGAAAGTTGAACCAACGATGTCTGCAGAAACGATTGGGTCAGTGTTGTAAGCGTATGAAGCGTTAGCAGCAGCTTTCATTGCAGCATTTACTTCATCAACAGTTACTTTACCTTCAACAACTGAGATCAGGATTGTTGTAGATCCAGTTGGAGTTGGTACACGTTGAGCTGAACCGATTAATTTTCCATCTAATTCAGGGATAACTAATCCGATTGCTTTTGCAGCACCAGTTGAAGAAGGAACGATTGAAACAGCTCCAGCACGAGCTCTTCTTAAATCCCCACCTCTATGTGGTCCGTCTAATAACATTTGGTCACCAGTGTAAGCATGAACTGTTGTCATGATACCTGATTTGATTGGAGCTAATTTGTTTAAAGCGTTAGCCATAGGAGCTAAACAGTTAGTTGTACAAGAAGCTGCTGAGATGATTTTGTCATCTGCAGTCAAGATACCTTCGTTTACACCGAATACAACTGTTGGTAAGTCGTTTCCAGCTGGAGCTGAGATAACAACTTTTTTAGCACCTGCATCGATATGAGCTTGAGATTTTGCTTTTGAAGTATAGAATCCAGTACATTCCAATACTACATCTACCCCTAATTCTCCCCATGGTAATTCAGCTGCGTTTGATTTAGCAAAGATTTTGATTTCTTTACCGTCAACAGTGATTGAATCTTCACCAGCAACAACTGTATCCGCTAAAGCGTATTTACCTTGAGCTGAATCATATTTCAATAAATGAGCCAACATTTTAGGTGCTGTCAAATCGTTGATTGCTACTACTTCATAACCTTCTGCACCAAACATTTGTCTGAATGCTAGACGTCCAATACGCCCAAAACCATTAATCGCTACTTTTACTGCCATTAATAAATCCTCCTTATATTTTATGCCTACATTATAATGCAACACTTGCATAAAAGCAACCTGTTTTAAGCTTTGTAAAGGTTTACAATGACAAATTTTACTAATTTTTTCACAAGGAATTTAGGTTTTTTACTATATCGTAAACCATATTTGGGATATCCACATGGATTGGCTGGGATTTATAAAACCCCAAGATCAAAATGCCTTGATCCTGGGGTTTTACATATTCCTAATCGTCGTAGTTTTCCTGATCGATCGAATCGTCTTCTTCTTCCTCAGGTTCATCATCCTCATCATCGCTGTAGATATCGTTCATGTCGATGTGGACTTCTTCAAACAGATGGCGCTCTCTTAAGTCCCAGTAGTTTTCACCTACTGTGATAAAGCGGCCATCAAGGGTGATGTTCGTGTAGAACAAGCTCCTTTTTTCATCGATGTCGTCGAATGTGAAATCGCGAAGCTTTTGGATCTCTTCAAACAGTTTATAGAAACTAAGGGCACCTGATGCCTGAGTCAGAATGTCGCAGGCAATGTCGGTCATTGATTTGATATTTTCCATGTATTTCTCCTTACATTTTTTCCGGGGCACTAACACCCAAAAGATTTAAAGCATTTTTCAGTGTGATCATGGTCGCTTTTACCAAGGCCAGACGTTGCGCCGACAGTTTTTCATTGTCTTTGTCGATCACATGACATTCATTGTAGAAGCTGTGGAACAGGGCGGCAAGTTTCTGGATATAATTGGCCACCTTATGTGGGGCACGGTTGCGCGCCGCTTCACTGATTTCATTCGGGAACTCGTTGATTATCTGGCATAATTCGATTTCCTTTGAATGCACAAGCAGCTCGAATGTATCACTTATCGCAATATTGGCCTCTTGTGCTTGCTGGAGAATCGACGCCATCCGGGCGTGGGCGTATTGAGCATAGTACACCGGATTCTCATTTGATTTCGATTTGGCCAATGTCAGATCGAAGTCGAAATGGCTGTTGGCCGCTTTGGAAACAAAGAAGTATCTTGTAGCATCGACCCCGATTTCCTCGATAAGGTTCTTGATAGTGATGGCGTTACCGGTTCTTTTTGACATCTTGACTTCCTGCCCATTTTCAACCATTCTTACCATCTGGATGATGTCGATGTTGAGCTGATCGGCATTGTATCCCAACGCCTGGATTGCGGCTTTCATCCTATTAATGTAACCATGGTGGTCAGCACCAAGCAAATCCACCAGATACTCATATCCACGATCCAGCTTATTGAGATGGTAGGCGATATCAGGCGTCAGGTAGGTATAAGTTCCATCCGACTTGATCAAAACCCGGTCCTTGTCATCGTTGAAATCAGTTGACCTGAACCAAAGCGCACCGTCTTGTTGGTATGTATATCCGGCCGCTGTAAGTTTCTCAATTGCCGGAACAATCTTATTATCATCATACAAAGAGGTTTCCGAGAACCAGTTGTCGAATTCCACCCGGTACTCTTGCAATACGTCCTTGATTTTTTCCAGCTCGTAGAATTTCCCCCGTTCTTTGAAAAATTCAAGAGCCTCTCCTTTAGGAGCGTTTAAGTATTTGTCGCCAACTTCATCTTTCAATTTCAATGCGATGTCAATAATATCCTGGCCATGGTAGCCGTCATCAGGCAGCTTGATGTCCTGTCCGAAGCTTTCAAGATAGCGGGAATACAGAGAAATGGCCAAATTCGCAATCTGGTTGCCAGCGTCGTTGATGTAATATTCGCGGGTCACATCGTAACCGGCAAAATCCATTATCCGGCAAATCGAATCACCGACTGCCGCACCTTTGGCATGGCCAAGATGGAGGTCTCCGGTAGGGTTGGCCGATACGAACTCCACATTATATTTGGCTTGGCCTCCCGCATCGGTCTTCCCGTAACTGTCACCCGCTTCAATTACCGTCTTGATTACCGCGCTGATTGCCGTCTTTTTCATTATTATGTTGATGAATCCCGGACCGGCAATTTCCAATTCTTCAATTTCAAATTTTTCCCTGTCAACATTGGCGATGATCGCTCCGGCAATCTCCCGGGGATTCTTGCGCAGCATTTTTGTGAGCTGCATCGCAATATTTGTCGCATAATCCCCATGGTTCTTGTCTTTGGGGATTTCGATGGTAATTGTTGTCTCGTCATATTCTTGACAAAAACCACTCTTGATAAGGGCATCCTTGAATGCGATTTGTAAAGAGTGTTCGATTTTGTTGGTTGGCATTTTTCTCCTCCTTGAATTATATCTTTATTAAGTTACCAAAAAAAAGGCTTTAAGTCAATGAAAGTTAGCTTATAATAGCGGTGCAAACAGCCGCAGGATGAATCCTGCCAGTTTGTTGAAACGAAAACTGTCAAGTTCTTTTCTGGTTATCAGCTGACTCTTCGCGAATGTCTCGTCAAAATCCTGTTTGATTGTTGCAATTGTCTTCGACCGGTAGAGAATGACTCCGCACTCGAAATGCAGGAAAAGACTTCGGTAATCAAGGTTGATTGTGCCGACCACAGCCACCTTGTCGTCGATTATGAAATTTTTCGAGTGAATGAATCCCGGGGTATACTCATAGATTCTCACTCCCCCTTCAATGAGGTTTTCATAGAATGAGCGGGTCACATAATAGACAAGTTTCTTGTCGGGTATGCCCGGAGTGACGATCCGCACATCGACATCCCTCTTGACCGCCAAAGTAAGGGCTTTGTACAAAGTCTCATTCAAGACAAGATAAGGCGTGAAAATATAGATGTATTTTTTGGCGTTGTTGATCAGGTTCAAATACACATTTTCCCCTACCGGCTCATTGTCCAGGGGGCTGTCGCCATAAGGGATTATCAAGCCATCGCTTTGGTTTTTTTGCTCATAGTTGCCGGGATGATACAAGAAAAAGTCCTCATATGTGTTCTTGCTGGCGTTCCAGGTTGTCAAGAACATCTTCGTCAATGACCAGGTTGCCATCCCTTCGATCTTGATCCCCGCATCTTTCCAATGCCCAAAACGGACAATCCTGTTGATATATTCATCGGCGATATTGAACCCGCCGCTGTATCCGATGGTCCCGTCGATCACTGTGATTTTGCGGTGATCCCGGTTGTTCATCGCGATCGAAAGAAAAGGGACAAATGGGTTGAAGGCCACCATCCTGATGCCGGCATCTTTCATCTTTTTGAACAGCTTCTTCTTGCCCCATCCGATCGAACCGAAATCGTCATACATGAAACGCACTTCCACTCCTGAAAGCGACTTCTCGATCAGGGCCGATGCAATCGTGTCGAACATATAACCCTTGTCCACTATAAAATACTCCATGAAGACAAAGTGCCGGGCATTCTGGATATCGGCAAGCAAATCTTCATAATTGTCGTCGCCCAGGGGGTAGTATTTCGAGATTGTGTTTTCATAGGTCGGAAACCCGATCCGGTTAAGATACGAAAACTGCCCCTTGTAGTCCTCATCGATACCTTCAGGCATCGAGTGACGGTCATTCAGGGTCAGCACATAGCGTCCCTGCCGCTGGAAACTGTCCCGCATCTGGCGCGACGGTCTCTTGTTTCCGACGGCCAGATACATCAGCCCCCCAAACAATGGGGCGATTGTGATCACAATCGACCAGATCAGCTTATATCCCGAATCATCATCCTTATTTATGATATACAGCAAAGTCAGGAAGCTGATAATCCGTAAAAAGCCGTCGATGTAGATGGATATGTCGGAGAGGAAAAACATCATCAGCAAGACCCAGATAAGTTGCACCAGGATAAGCATGCCAAAAATAAAGATCTTACTTGTTATGTACTTGGACAATTTCATTTCCAGTCACCCCATCCCTGATGTTCACCACAATAAATACGTCACTGATCTTGACATCATTTGCACATAGTGCGTATTTTATTTTCAAATTCGGTTTGCAGTGTTGAAACATAAGCAGTCTGCTTTCAAGTTCGATATTTCCATATTGCGTTTGATAGTCGTTGAGCAACTCCATTTCCCCGACCACCAGGGTTGCCTGATTGTTGGTGAGGTAGATCAACTCATCCCTTTTTTCGATTCCAATAGTGTTGCCGTTGGCGAAAAAGTTCAAAGTGAAGCCGGATTCGGTTTCAACATATTCGCCAACTTCCTGATACTCAATTGTTTCTTGATGTTCATCATATTTGATGATGCTTCTATATCTTATTCTTACTTTCATTAAATCACCACTGCGATTATATCATAAACCATGGAATAATCGCCATAAATTTATTTAGGGAAATAGATTTTATGGGCCTCTTTGTTTTTCTTTGAATTGACGATGGCCCCGACAATCTCGCTCATCTGCAAAAACGGGATCAGTCGATCGTTTTTGACGATTTCAATTTCGCCAATCTGGTGGCTGTCACCATAATAATGGTAAAGTACCGCCTGCTGGGTATCGATGCTCACATAATAATCGGTGTCGAACCCTCTTATTTTCTGTCTGGTCTTAATATTGTCCACAATTGAATTGTCTTCACTGTCGATGTCGATATAGCCAAGCAGATCCCGGTCCAGAAAACGCCGGCACAGGTCAGAGAGGATGTCGTCATTGCAGTTTGCGAATTTGTGGAAATAATACAGCACTACTGCCTCATCAAGGGCGATATAGTCTTTTGCCGTGACCCGTCCTTCAAGAAAAGGAAGAAGGTATCCGACATCACCAAAATCATATTTAAGACTGTACAGGTGCTTGATTCTTTTGAAGATCGATTTGAGGATTATCTCATAACTGCGGCCAACAGGATGGAAATACACCTGCCAATACATGTGATAGCGAGCCAGGATATAGTCTTCAATGGCCTGAACACCGCTATGTTTATAAACCAGTTTATTATCCTTGACCCGGATACAGCGGATGATCCGCGCCAGATCGAACTGGCCATAGCTTACCCCGGTGAAATACGAGTCACGAAGAAGATAATCCATCCGGTCCGCATCAAGTTGCGATGAGACCAGTGAAACAAGGATTGAATTTTGATGGGTCTTTTCGATTATCGCACAGACATCATCAACCATACGCTCACTTACTTTACCAAGAATATCTGAGATCTCCGGGCATTCCCTGATGATCTTGACCGTGAAGAGCTCATGGGAGTCGCCAAAGATATCCTCGAACGAATGGGAAAAAGGTCCGTGACCCAAGTCATGGAGCAGCCCGGCAACCATGGCACATAGATATTCGTAATCAGTCAAATGTTTTGCGATCACACTTTTGGACACCATTTCAACAACAATCCAGTATACTCCAAGCGAATGCGAAAACCGGGTATGTTCCCCTCCCGGATAGGCCTGTGAAGTCCCTCCGAGCTGCTTGATCCTGCGCAACCTCTGGAATTGCGGCGTGTCGATAAGATCAAGAATGACCTGGTTGTCGATCGTAATATAATTGTGAATAGGATCGCGAATTACCCTGACATCCTGCAATGCGATGCTTTGTAATGTGAAATCTTTCATCTTCAACCCTCCTAACACTGATTATACAAAAAAAAACACCCTGATAGTAGCATTTTAGCCATTTTTGCCACAATGACATAAAAAATTAAGATTATTTGTCCAAGTGTCAAAAAAAAGCCCGGCATTTTACGCCAAGCTTATTTCCCACTTCTATTTTCCCTGAAAAAAGATTACCTGAATATTATAAATCCTTTTTCCACAAACCATGCAAGTTGCAATATTCATATACTGCCACTGCTTTTTTACCTGCAACATTGAAAGTCGCTTTTGGCGCTTCATTAGGGTTCAGATCTTTGCGGTATGTTCCATCTTCCAATTCAACCACGACAAATTGGATATAGTGTTCTTCAGTCATTGGGTGTTCAACCGCACCGACAACGACATCCAGAACGTCTCCATCGACTGTTGCCACCGGAACATGTTTTTCAACCGCAGCGTCAACTGTATTTGCTTTCAACTCTTCCATTGGTTGTCCGCAGCATACCAATTCACCGCCACCGCTTTTCACTAACTCAACAATATTTCCACAGACATTACATTTAAAAAATTTCATCAGAACTGCCTCCTTTTTTCACTTTATGATACAATTTTAGCACCTTACTTCGCTTATTGAAAGCAATACGCTTATTTTTTTCATAATTGTGAAATTTCATATCTTGGAAAAACGGCATGATTAATTTTTATCCCGATACAATAGAGCCATAAACTAAAGGAGGACTTTTTTTAAATGAAAGGTGTAAAAATTGTAACAATAGGCGGGGGTAGTTCTTATACTCCTGAATTAATGGAAGGTTTCATCAAACGATACGACGAATTGCCAATTCGCGAAATCTGGTTGGTCGATATCGAAGATGGTAAAGAAAAAATGGAAATCGTCGGGAAAATGGCCCAAAGAATGTGGGATGCATCTCCTTATGACGTAAAAGTGCATTTGACATTAGATCGCCGCGAAGCTTTGAAAGATGCTGACTTCGTAACTACTCAGTTCCGTGTCGGATTATTGAACGCCCGCATCAAAGACGAAAGAATCCCATTAAGCTATGGTATCATGGGTCAAGAAACAAATGGTGCCGGAGGAATCTTCAAAGCATTGAGAACAATCCCTGTAATCTTGAGCATCGTTGAAGATATGAAAGAATTATGTCCGGACGCATGGTTGGTAAACTTCACTAATCCATCTGGAATGGTTACTGAAGCAATCCTTAGATACGGTAAATGGGAAAAAGTCATCGGATTATGCAACGTTCCAGTAGGAGCAATGATGGCTGAACCTGAAATGCTTGGAATGAAACTTGAAGATATGAACTACAAATTTGCCGGATTGAACCATTTCCACTGGCATAGAGTATTCGACAAAGCTGGAAACAACATAACTCAAAAAATCATCGACCGCATGTATGACACTGACGCTGGAATCCCTGCGAACATCGCTGATTGCCCGATCACAAAAGAAATCGTTGATCAAATGCAAATGATTCCTTGCGGATACCACCGTTACTACTACATGCAAACAGACATGTTGGAACATTTGTTGGAGGATTACAACGGTAAAGGAACACGTGCTGAACAAGTTAAACAGACTGAAGCTGAACTGTTCGAATTATACAAAGATCCTAACTTGGATCACAAACCTGAACAATTGGCTAAACGTGGTGGGGCTCACTACTCTGATGCCGCTTGTGAAACAATCGCTTCAATCTACGGAGACAAGAAGACTCATATCGTAGTTTCAACTCGCAACAATGGTGCCATTCCTTTCTTGCCTACTGACTGCGCAGTTGAAGTATCAACATACATGACAAGTGCCGGTCCGATGGCAATCGCGTGGGGTGACATGGACTACGCTTCTAAAGGTTGGCTTCAAGCTATGAAAAACATGGAACAAGCCACAATCGAAGCTGCAGTTACCGGAGATTACGGTTTGTTATTGCAAGCATTGACATTGAACCCACAAGTTTCAGGTGGAACTACAACTAAACGTGTATGTGATGAATTATTGATCGCCCACAAAAAATATTTGCCTCAATTCGCTGCAAAAATCGCAGAATTGGAAGCAGAAGGAATCACAGTCAAGGATGAAAAAGTTCAAGCTATCCTTGATAAATAATCTTACTCTAAGTATAATTATGTAATATTTGAGAGATAAGGTGAAAATAAATGAGTAAAACTACAAAATTGAACATCAACTACGGAATCATCCAGGCCTTGTATTACAGTGCCCTTTGCGCCATTAACGGGTTCGCTTCGGTCTACATGCTTAACGCCGGGATTTCGAATTCAGTAATCGGGCTTTCATTGGCTTTGGCCAATGTCTTCGCTTTCGTCATTCAGCCGTTCATCGCGGCATATCTTGACCAGCATAAAGAGATCCCCATTTCCCGGGCGATTTCACTGATGGTTATGATAATTGTCTTGGCGAGCGGAATGCTGTTCGTATTCCACAACCCAATGTTTGTGACGGTATTCCAGATTGCCATTATAACAATCGGACTTTGCCTGATTCCTTTGATAAACACCTTGGCCTTTGCCTTTGAAAAGCATGGGATTGAATTGAATTATTCGATTCCACGTGGGATTGGCTCGGGTGCCTATGCGAGCGCTTCGCTGTTTCTAGGTTGGTTTACCAGCCGCTACAATGCAAACCTGCTGCCATTGTTCTATATCATCTTCACTTCCGCTATGCTTGTGAGTCTCCAGCAGTTCAGACTGCCAAAAGACTCTTATTCAACCAGCGAAGTCGGTGAAGCAGCGGAGCAAACACAGCACAGAGAACTTACTCTAGGCAAATTCGTAACGGAATACAAAATGTTTATGGTTGTCTTGGCTGGTTGCTTTTTGATCTACATCAGTCACTTGGTAGTCAACAACTTCGCCTTCCAGATCATCTCCAATGTCGGAGGCAACTCCGGAAACATGGGGATTGCAGTTTCAATTGCGGCCTATGTGGAGATTCCTGTCATGTTCATGTTCAGCAGAATCAAGCGCAGATTTTCCTTGAATTCCCTTTTCATCTTCTCAGGGGTCATGTTTGTGGCGAAAACTGCGGTTACCTGGCTGGCACCTAGCGTCGGCTTCATCTATTTCGCCCAGGCGCTGCAGATGTTCGCCTATGCGCCATTCATCCTATGCACGGTCTACTATGTCAACGAAGCAATCAGCCCGGCTGACAAGGTTAAAGGTCAGTCGTTCATGACGATGGCCATGACACTTTCGGGGATTGTCGCATCATTGGCCAGCGGGGTTCTAATAGACAGTGTCGGTGTCAAGATGCTGCTGCTTTACACGACAATCTTGACAATCGGCGGCCTGGTTGTATTCGCTTTAGGAATTCTGGCCAACCGCAAGAATCTTATTTACAAACAAGACTAAAATCAAATATTACGCCAAAAGGTGAGAGAAATTCTCACCTTTTTTAGCGCAACAAATTGGCGACAGACAGCTCCAGTGTCCCCTAAAAACAAATGCTCCAGATCCTATTATGACGACAACCCACACCGAAAGTCCCTTTCTTTGATTGTAAGACAAAAAACACCTCGGAATCGAAGTTATTTTGATTCCGGGGTGTTTTAAATCATATTAGTTGTCTTTGCTTTCGTAGTAGTGTTTGACAAGAAACTGGGTCTTGCGGATATGCTTTTTTACCTTCTCGACCGCGCGTTTTTTGTCTCCGGCCAGGATGGCTTCGTAAATCTCACGATGCTCAATTGCCGCCGAATCCAGACGGTTCGGCTGCTTGATTGAATGACGTGAAGTCACATGGATATAGTAATTGATATCCCGAAGCAGCTGTTCGAAATACTGCGACTGTGTGCCTTTGTAGATTGATTCATGAAAAGCAATGTTGGCATCGTTGAATTTGTCCTGGTCGCGTACTTTTGAGGCTTCTTCCATCGCCAGATACGCTTCCTTGATCTTGTCCAACTGAACCGAGTTGATTCTTTCAATCGCCAATTCTACCGCCAACGCCTCAAGGACATAGCGTATTTCCAGCATGTCATTGATATCACGGTGAGAAAAACCAATTACGAACACGCCTTTGTTTGGCTCCGAGCGGACCAAGCCCTCAAGCTCGAGCTGTTTCAAAGCTTCGCGAATCGGCGTTCTTGATATCTGCAATTCCTTCGATAAAGCAACCTCATTGAGCTTCTGACCTTTGGCATATTCCTCGTTCAAAATACGGTCACGCAGGATGTTGAAGATCTTGTTCCCCAGCGATCCGTGACCTGTATTTTCTAAAATGGCTTTTTTCATGGTTTAGAACCTTTCGATGATTGCTTGAGTGAATTCTTGAGTCGAAGCAGTTCCGCCGATATCGCCAGTCACGACTTCGCCTTTTGCAACGGTGTCGATGATGGCGTCACGGAGTTTTTTGGCATTGGCCTTGTCACCCATGTCTTCGATCATCAATGCGAAAGCCAGCAGCAATGCGCTTGGATTTGCTTTGTTCTGTCCTGCGATATCCGGTGCCGAACCGTGAACGGCTTCATAGATCCGATAGTCGTCACCGATGTTTCCTGATGGGGCGAAACCAAGACCGCCGATAAGACCGGCGCACAGGTCGGACACGATATCTCCATAAAGGTTTGGCGCAACCAGCACATCATAATTTTCGGGACGGATAACCAGCTGCATGCACATGTTGTCCACGATAACCGCCTCGCTGGCAATTTCCGGGTATTCTTTGGCAACATCGTTGAACGCTTCGAGGAACAGTCCGTCTGTGAATTTCATGATGTTAGCTTTATGAACACAAGTGACTTTCTTGCGACCGTTGCTGCGGGCGTAATCAAAAGCGTAGCGGGCGATTTTCTCACTGGCCTGACGGGTAATCAGTTTGATTCCGTGAGCGACATCATCACCTATTTTGTATTCGATTCCCTTGTACAAGTCTTCGGTATTTTCACGGATGATGACAAGATCGATATTGTCATATCTTGAATTTGTTCCTGGAATCGATTTGATCGGGCGGACATTGGCATAAGTTTCAAATTTCTGTCTTAAAGCCACATTGACCGAGCGGAAACCTGTTCCAATTGGTGTTGCGGTAGGACCTTTCAAAGCCCATTTGTATTCCTGGATAGCTTCAACCAGACCTGGCTGAAAAACTTCCTTCGTATCGGCCGCGTACTCTGCTCCTGCATCGTATTTGAGCCATTCGATATCCAAATTCAGGGCTTTTGTTACAGCCTCGACACTTTGCGATATTTCCTTACCTATTCCGTCTCCCGGGATCAATACTGCCTTCATTAAAAGTCTCCTCCAATTTCCTTAATCGCATTCAATAGACCACCAAATTCAATCATAGTTTTTTCACGAGGAGTAACTTCCAATTTTCCTTCGATAGTAGCTCCGGTAGCCACATTAATGATGGCAACTTTTCCAGTGCCATTCAATGCGGCGAAGATACCTTCGATTTTATATTCATCATTCAATGTGAAGAAATCTTGTTCCTCTTCCTTGATGACGATTGGCAGGATACCGTTGTTGATCAGGTTTGAACGGTGGATCCGCGCAAACGATACTGCGATTACGGCTCTGATTTTCAAATGGTTAGGAACCAGGGCAGCATGTTCACGAGATGAACCTTGCCCATAGTTGTCACCTCCGACAATGAATCCACCGCCGGCGTTGATCGCACGGTCATAGAATTCAGGATCAACTTTGGAGAATGAGAATTTGGCCAGATGCGGCACGTTGGAACGGAATGGCAGCAGCTTGCTGTCAGAAGGCACGATATGGTCAGTTGAGATATTGTCTCCGACTTTCAGGACAACTTTGCCTTGAAGCGTGTCTTCCGCTTTTTCACCACGAGGAACCGGTTTGATGTTCGGTCCCATATATAATTCGTGTTTAGGATCGTATTCATCAATGAAGTAATTAGGGTTTTTGATGAATTCCACATTATCGACAACATCAAGATACATATCATCTTCAAACTCAGTGCTCAAGTATCCCTTGATAGCACTTAAAGCTGCGATTTCCGATGAAACAAGATATACTTCGGCATCATTGGTACCTGAACGCCCTTTGAAGTTGCGGTTGATGGTTCTTAAAGACACACCCTTTGAAAGTGGCGCCTGACCCATACCGATACATGGACCGCATCCGCATTCAAGGATACGCGCTCCGGCTTGGATCATGTCCTGAAGTGCCCCGTTGGCCGAAAGCATTGCCAGAATCGATGAAGAACCTGGTGCGATTACCAATGAAACATCGTCGTTGACACGTTGACCTTTCAGGATCTTGGCTGCGCGCATCATGTCCGCATATGAAGAGTTAGTACATGAACCGATAACAACCTGGTTGATTTTCATCCCTTGCAATTCTTTGGCAGGAACGACATTGTCCGGATTATGAGGTTTGGCAACCATCGGTTCCAAAGAAGCCAGGTCAATTTCCAACACTTCATCATAAGTCGCATCCTCGTCAGCTTGAATCTGAACGTAATCAGCTTCACGCCCTTGTTGTTTCAAGTAATCCAATGTGTTTTCATCTGTCGGGAAGATTGAAGTGGTGGCCCCCAGTTCAGCCCCCATGTTGCAGATTGTCGCTCGGTCAGTGAGCGTCAGGTTTTTGATACCTTCACCTGAATACTCGACAATTTTGTTTGTTCCACCTTTGACAGTAAGGATTTCCAAAATTTTCAAAATAACGTCTTTTGCCGAAACCCAAGGAGCTTTTTCACCAACCAACTTGATGTTCAAGACACTTGGACATTGCAAGTAGTATTTTCCTGTCGCCATAGCTACGGCAACGTCAAGTCCACCGGCTCCAATGGCGATCATCCCCATCGCACCGCATGTAGGTGTGTGTGAATCCGAACCTACCAGAGTTTGTCCTGGTTTTGAGAAGTTTTCCAATTGCAACTGGTGACATACCCCGTTACCTGGCCGTGAAAAGACGATTCCATGTCTTTTCGCCACTGAGCGGATGAATTCATGGTCATCCATGTTTTCAAAACCGGTTTGCAACATATTGTGGTCAATATACGCAACTGCCTTTTTGACAGCAACATGGTCAACCCCCATCGCTTCTAATTGCAGATATGCCATAGTTCCGGTTGAATCTTGAGTCAGAGTCTGATCAATTTCAATCCCGATCCCTGTTCCTGGAACCAATTCTCCAGATACTAATTTTTCACTTAATATTTTGTACGCTAAACTTTTACCCATACTATACCTCCTAATTGTATACAATTATAGTATACAACTCTGGATTTTTCAAGGATTTGTATACAATAAATCAAGTTATTTTAGCAATACCATTTTTTTTATGATAAAATAAGCCGAGGTGACAAAATTGATATTAGAATGTTCGAATATGACGAAATCTTTTCAAGGCATTGACTTGCTTAAAGATATAACATTTAAAATAGATGACAAAGACAAAACCGCCCTGATTGGGGTGAACGGAGCCGGAAAAACAACCGTTCTTTCCTTGATAATCGGTGAGTTGAGTCAAGACAGTGGCGACATTTTCAAGTCAAAGGATCTGACGATTGGCTATTTGCGCCAGCAACACCAGCTTGATTTGGAGAAAACAGTCTACCAGACCGCTCTGGCCATATTTGATCCCTTGATTGAAATGGAAAAGCGGCTGCGTGAAATCGAGCACAGGATGGCCGATGACCACTCGCCCGAGATCATGAATGAATATGACCGGTTACAACACGAATTCGCCTTGAACCAGGGCTATGAATACCCAAGCCGGATCCAGGGAGTGCTAAAGGGACTGGGGTTTGGCGAGAGCGAATTCGATTTGAAGGTCGGGATGCTTTCAGGCGGACAGAAAACCCGCTTGGCGCTGGGAGAATTGTTGCTCAAACAGCCACGGCTTCTAATCCTCGATGAGCCGACCAACCATCTTGACTACGATGCGACAGTATTCTTGGAAAACTACCTGAAAAACTATCCCCACGCGATACTTGTCGTATCGCATGACCGCTACTTCATTGACCAGGTTGCGACCAAGATTGTGGAAATAGAAAATGGACGGTCCAAAACCTATCCCGGAAGCTACAGCGCTTATGCCACAATCAAAAAACACAACCGCAACATCGAGCTGAACCATTATATTAACCAGCAGCGGGAAATCAAAAAGATGCAGCAGTCAATCGACACGCTCAAATCATTCAACCGGGAAAAATCAGTCAAGCGGGCCCGTTCCAAGGAAAAGCAATTGGATAAAATCGAACTGCTCGACAGACCCGAATCACTCCCTGATTCGATCCGCTTCGATTTCCAATCAAAAGTTGAATCAGGCTATGACGTCCTGAAAGTTTCCAATTTGGCGATGAGCTTCGCCGCTCCCCTGTTCGAGAACATAAGCTTCGACATCAAAAAGCAGGAGCGCATCTGTCTGGTCGGGGCCAACGGAATCGGCAAGACAACTTTGCTCAGGATAATCACCCAGCAGCTGCGTCCAACCCACGGAAAAGTCAAAATCGGATCAAAAGTTGAGATGGCGTACTATGATCAGGAACACAGCAGCTTGAATTTTGGCAATACCATTTTCCAGGAGATATCGGATGCCTACCCGAAAATGACCAACACCCAGATAAGATCAACCCTGGCGCTGTTCAACTTCCGCAATGATGACGTTTTCAAGGAAATCGGATTATTGTCCGGCGGCGAGAAGGGCAGGGTCCTGCTGGCCAAGATATTGCTCAAACAAGCCAACTTCCTCGTGCTTGATGAACCGACCAACCATCTTGACATTGCATCCAAAGAAGTTCTTGAAGATGCACTTGCCGAGTATGATGGCACGATCATCTTCATCTCCCATGACCGGTTTTTCATCAACAAGCTGGCAACAAAAATCATCGAACTCACACCCGATAAGGCGATTGAAATCCCCGGCAACTATGAGCATTATCTGGCAGTGAAGACAAACTACAGCCAGACCAAGGAAAGAGACAACAGCGACTATATCGAACACAAACAAAGCCAGGCCAAAGTGCGGCAGCATCAAAAGCAGATCCGAAATCTGGAGAACAGGATTTCCCAGATTGAAGAAAAGATAAGCGAGCTCAATACTCTTCTAGTGTCGAGCGAAGTCGTCGATGACTACCAGAAATACAACGAGGTCAATGATAAGATTGCCGCCCTCGAAGATGAGCTGGAGTCCAATCTAATTGAGTGGGAAGACTTGCAACAGGAATAATCAAAGCATATTCATGGCCAGTTTGGCAAATTAGTGATATTATCTTGTAAAGAGGTGATTTTATGGCATATTTAGAAGTGGGCACCCAAGCCCCTGATTTCACATTAATGAACAAAGACGGAAAGGAAGTCAGCCTGTCTGATTACCTTGGACAGAAAGTCGTCCTTTATTTCTATCCCAAAGACTCAACTCCGGGCTGCACCCGCGAGGCATGCGACTTCAGAGACAACCAACATCTTTTTGGCGAGCAGAACGCCACAATTATCGGAATATCCAAAGATTCGGTGAACTCCCATCTGAAGTTCGCCCAAAACAATGAACTGAATTTCGAGATTCTCAGCGACCCCAATCTTGATGTGATCAAGGCTTACGGCGTATGGCAATTGAAAAAGAACTACGGCAAGGAATATATGGGCATAGTCCGCACAACCTACGTACTAAATGAACTTCACCAGGTTGTCAAAATATATAAAGTGTCGAAAGTAAATGATCATGTCACAAAAGTCTTGGATGACATGCAATAATCAAATAATTTCCCAGGAACTTGAAGGAACTCTTTCAAGTTCTTTTCTTTAGATGAAAAAAGAGCATTATTCGAACTTTTCATAATATAATGGGGGTGTATACTAGGAGGAAAATTATGATACATAAACAATTAAAACCCTTCCCTAAGGATTTCCTATGGGGAGCTTCAACATCGGCATACCAAGTCGAAGGTGCCAGCTTAACTCACGGTAAAGGGCCATCTTGCCAAGATGTCAAAGAATTACCGGAAGGTACAAGCGGATTAGATGTATGTGCTGATCATTATCACCGTTATAAAGAAGATATCGCTTTGATGGCTGAAATGGGATTCAAAGTATATCGTTTCTCAATTTCTTGGTCACGTCTGTTGCCAGAAGGAACTGGAAAAGTGAACCAAGAAGGTATCGAATTCTACAACAATTTGATTGATGAGTGTTTGAAATATGACATTATCCCATTGGTGACAATGTTCCACTTTGACATGCCTGCTGCATTGGATGCCCGCGGTTCTTGGTCTAACCCTGATTCAGTTCAATGGTTCGTGGACTTTGCGAAATTGATGTTCGAAAGCTATGGCGACCGTGTTAAATACTGGTTGACAATCAACGAGCAAAACATGCTTACTTTGGTTGGACCGGTTATCGGAACATTATTCATCCCAGAGGGATGTACTAACGAAGTCAAAGAAATCTACCAACAAAACCACCATATGTTGGTGGCTCAGGCAAAAGCCATGGTATTATGCCATGAAATGGTTGAAGGCGGAAAAATCGGGCCTGCACCAAACATCTCGTTGGTTTATGCGGCTACTTGCAAACCTGAAGACGTAATCGCTTCTCAAAACCTTAATGCCATTCGTAACTGGTTGTATCTTGACATGTCAGTTTACGGGGTTTACAACAACATCGTATGGTCTTATCTTGAAGAACATGATGCAACTCCTGACTTCGCGCCTGGTGATGCAGAGGCATTGAAAAATGGTCATCCTGACTTCATCGGTTTCAACTACTACAACACAGCAACGTGCGAAGCTTTCCCGCTTGATGATGAGACTGAACAGTCATCAGCAGCTGACCAACAGACTCAACGCGGTGAAAAAGGTTTCTACAAAGGCTTCCGTAACCCTAACTTGGTTACAACTGAATTCGGCTGGGAAATCGATCCTATAGGATTTAGAGCTACCATGCGTGAAATCTACTCACGTTACCGCCTGCCTTTGATCGTTACTGAAAACGGTCTAGGTGCTTACGACAAACTCACTGAAGATGGAAAGATCCACGACAACTACCGCATCGAATATCTTCGCCAACATATCATGCAAGTTCAAGAAGCCATTTCCGATGGTGTTGAAATGATGGGTTACTGCCCATGGTCGGCGATCGACTTGGTTTCAACTCATGAAGGTATCGTGAAACGTTATGGTTTCATCTATGTGGACCGTGATGAATTCGACCTGAAAACTCTTAACCGTTACCGCAAAGATTCATTCTTCTGGTACAAAAAAGTTATCGAAACCAACGGTCAGGATCTTACTGACTAACAAACTCAGCCATAGGCAAACGCCTGTGGCTTTTTCCTTGCAAACATAGAAGATCGAATAGAGGGTAAGTAATCACGTGTGTTACTTATCCCCTTTCACACCACTTATACCGACTTTTGGATTATCCCGACAAATATGTATTTTTGAGGGATAGTCCTTTTTTGTATTATTAAAAGTCGGGATAATTTTATTTTCAGTCTATAATGTAGCTAGGAGGTAGTTTGAAATGAAAAATTTGAATAGTATCGACGAATTAGTTCAGCTTGCTTTAAATAACCTGAAGTCTCAAGGCTATAATGAACTTACCATTCAGGCCTACGAATCCAGCTACTTTAACCCCATTTTGAAAAGATATTCTGACTTAAATCAAATAAACTATAGTCGGGAAATTATGGATTCACTGCTAAAGTTCTATCTTTCGCAACTTCAAAACAAAATTATTAGTAGGACCACCTATAATAAAAGAGTGCGTGGCGTCTTAATGATTACCGAACTTAATGATTTCGGTTCCTTCAAGTGGAAAGTTTTCACATTTAAGAATGAAATCCCCATATCATCAGAGTTCCAAATCACAATAAAAGAATATTTGAAAAATAGAGAAGTATCTATTAGGACCCTTCAATTTGAAGAGCGAATCCTATATTTATTTTCAAATTTTCTAAACAATCATGATATTTTGCAACCGAAATTAATAAGTACTAGCGATATAGTGGAATTTATTAAGATCATCTCTAAGGATAACCCAAAATCCATGGAGAAGATACTCACTTGTCTGAAAAAATATTTAGTTAATTTGTATAGAAATAATAAGATTGATTTTGATATAAGCTCCATCGTTTCCTTCGGTAAAATACGAGACAGGGCATTATATCCGCCAATAGATATTATTGATCTTGTAGGAATTTTAAATTCAATTGATAGGGAGACACCTACCGGAAAAAGAAATTATGCGATTATAATATTGGGAGCAATGACAGGGCTAAGAGCTGGAGATATAGTACGGATTCAGCTTGAAGATATTGATTGGAAAAAACGCAAATTAAATATAGTTCAAGGGAAAACAAATAGTCCCCTAACAGTGCCATTAACTGAGAGTGTCTGTAATGCAATTGCGGACTACATTCTAAATGGAAGACCCAAAACTGATGATAATAGTGTTTTCATAAGATCATTAGCTCCTTTTACGGGGCTTAAAGACGGCTGTTCTATCGCTTCTTTTTTTAGAAGGTATCTACTGAAGGCTGGAATTGAACCCTCCCTTAAAACCGGGAACACTTTCCACTCTATTAGGCGGATGTTAGGGACTCAACTTATTATCAACGGCGTTCCGGTTACAATGATTGCACAGCTCTTGGGTCACCATTCGGTCATACCTACTAAGCAATATATTTCACTTGATGTTGAGGGTTTGAGAAAGTGTGCGTTATCTATGGAAACACTTGGTGGTAGAATATGAAATTCATATATGATTATATCGCAGACATGATTAAATATCGAATTGATTTAGGGTATTCGTTGCAACCAACTTCTTGGTATCTTAACGATTTTTCCAAATACTTGACGAATAATTTTCCCAGTGAAACAATGCTTACTCAAGAAATGATCATGCCTTGGTGTGTGCAAAGGAAAACTGAGCAGGCGTGCAGTTTTCGATCTAGAATGTCATCAATAAGACAATTTACACTTTACCTTTTTGCGAACGGAGCTTCCAACTTTGTACTTGATTTGAATTTCTTACCTAAAATCACAAGATATGTACCTTATATATTCACAAACATGGAGCTTAAAACCATTTTTGAAATGGCTGATAGTAAAAAATATATCAAACCTATGACGGCTAAAAATAGAATCATATCTGTAATCTATCGATTGATATACTTTTGTGGTCTTCGGCCAAACGAAGGTCGTGAAATAATGAAAAAAGATTTGGACTTGGATAATGGAACTATACTTATTAGAAAAAACAAAAATCATAAGGAACGTTTAATTCCAATGGCCGTTGATGTAACAGATATGATGCGCGAGTATATCGATGAAATGAAGTTAATATTTCCAAATACTGATTATGTTTTTCCATCTCCAACCGGGCTTCCATATCATTCAAAATGGTTAAGGACGGAATTCTTGAAGATTTGGGATGAGATAAAGCCCGAGGGTGGTAGAGCTCGTGTAAGAGTATACGATTTACGTCATCGCTGGGCGACAACTGTCATGATGAAACTCTTAAACGAAGGTGAAGATTTATATTCATTGCTTCCCTACATGAGTGCCTATATGGGTCATTCCAATTTCGAAGACACGGCTTATTATATTCACTTACTTCCAGAGGAATTAATTAAATCATCTGAAGTTGATTGGGAAAGGTTTTCCTCAATCATTCCTGAGGTGTCTAAGTATGACTGAAAATTCATTATGTTTCTTCAAAATGATTAGAGATTATTTTGAGTCTTTCTTACCAAAACAAAAAGGAAACAGCTTCAACACAATCAAATCCTATAAAATCACTATGAATCAATTTCTAAAATATGCATGTAACGCCAATAAAATCAAACTATCTGACTTTTGCTTCGAGATAACCTCGGTTAAGCTACTTGATAATTTTTTGAATGACGGTGAGCAATATTCCGGGTGGTCTTGCAGTACTAGAAATCAGAAACTGGCAGCAATTCGTTCGTTTTACAAATATGTTGCATCTCGCAATATTTCTTTAATGGCATATTACCAAGAACTACTTGCGGTCCCTATGAAAAAGATGTCCAAAAATAATCAGATTGAATACTTCTCCGAAAATGTTTTAGAAACATTACTTAGGCAGCCAAACACAAAAACAAAAAAAGGAATACGGGATTTGGTTTTCATGATACTAATGTATGACACTGGAGCTAGAATTCAGGAAATTTTGGATCTCAAAATTGGAGACCTGTTCCTATTTAGTGAAGTCCCGTACGTGAAACTAACAGGAAAGGGCAGTAAAGTAAGATTAGTCCCAATTATGGAAAAAACGATAAACCACTTGAAAAATTATCTATCGATATTTCACTTAAAATCAAAAGACGATAGCTTCGTTTTTTGTTCAAAACGAAAGGAAATCATCAGTCAACTGTCGCCAGATGCTGTTCAAAAATTTATTGATAAATATTGTGCATCCGCTCATGATGTAGATGAAGAAGTACCTATTCATATTTATCCGCATATGTTCCGCCATTCTAGAGCCATGCATTTATATCATGGTGGAATGCCGCTACCACTTATTTCCGAATGGCTTGGACATGCGCAAGTTTCTACAACAATGGAATTTTATGCGCAGGCAACATTAGAAATGAAAAAACAGGCAATTGAGCAGGCTACAGAAGCAATTAGCCCCTTAATAAATATTTCTAATAAATACAATCTGGATTTTGAAAATGATGAAGAACTGATTAAAAGGCTCTATGGATTGATATGAGTTATCCCGACTTTTAATAATACAAAAAAGGACTATCCCTCAAAAATACATATTTGTCGGGATAATCCAAAAGTCGGTATAAGTGGTGTTATCCCGATATCGGGATAACACCACCGTACATACGGTTCCGTATACGGCGGTTCAGCACTTTACGCGTTTATAGTAATCTAAAAAGAATATATAGTTTAATGATTTGATATATTCATTCGACAGCGTCTTACTAAGAACTGGGCTATGGGCAATTCGCCAATAGCCTTTTCTTGTGTTCGCATTTCGATATGCTTCATTGTCATTCATTCCTAACTTGACGAGGTTTTCATGCCTAGTCTTTATTTTCTTCCATTGTTTCCACAATCGGCATCTAATCTTGGCCCGCATCCATTGGTCTGTTTCAGACATCAGTGTCTTCATGTTGGCTATTTTGAAATAGTTGACCCATCCCATGATGAATCTTCTGAGCATTACTGGGTGATAATCATTTGATATATGCCCTTTTGTCTTGCTTAGAAGTTCCCTCATGCGGTTCTTCATTTTGACAACTGACTTGGGGTGTACTCTAACCTGAGCGCCATCTTTATTGAAATAGAACCCAAAGCCAAGAAACTTCACTTTTGGTGCATAGGCAACCACAGTTTTGTCTCTGTTGACTTTTAGTTTCAGCTTGCCTTCAATGAACTCAGTTACTGATTTCATGACTCTTTGTGCCCCCCTTGAACTTTTGCAGAGTATCATTACGTCATCCGCGTAGCGAACGAAGCGGTGGCCTCGTTGTTCCAGTTCCCTATCCAATTCGTTGAGCATAATGTTTGAAAGTATCGGACTGAGTGGTCCTCCTTGAGGTACGCCGACTATGGTCTTTCGATATTCTCCTTCAACTTCTACTCCCGCATTGAGATAACGGTTAATGAGCGAAATCACTCTTCCATCCTTGATTGTCTTTGACAGTATCGTTATCAGTTTATCATGATTGACCGTGTCAAAGTATTTCTCCAAGTCCATATCTACGATTTGACGGTATCCGGCATTGAGATTTTCAACGCATTTTTCAATCGCATCGTGGGCACTTCTTTGGGGGCGGAATCCATAACTATTTTCACTAAACAACGGTTCGTAGATAGGTGTCAGCACTTGGGCGATTGCCTGTTGAATGACTCTATCCACGGCGGTAGGAATTCCTAATTTTCTTTTAGCTCCATTGTCCTTAGGTATTTCTACTCTAAGAACGGGACTGGGATGGTATTTACCATCCACGAGCATCCGCCTCAAGGATATCCAGTTGGTATTAAGGAAGTCCCGAAGTTCATCGACACTCATCCCATCTACTCCACCGACACCCCTGTTCCTGACTACCCGGTCGCACGCAAATTTGAAATTACGCTTATCGAGCATCTTTTCTAGCAGACGTTCTTTTACTACAAACCCGTTGATGTTGTTTGAAGAAGGCCCCAATGATGAACTGTATCCTCGTGAACTGCCATTGCATTCCGTGCTACTCTCCTCCACTGAGGTCTTTCTATAAGATTGGCTATACTTCATTCATCATAACTTCCTTTCATCTCATCCATCTCATACTGTTCGGTCCTTCATAATAATTCTAGACTTATTACTACTACGACCTCGGCTGACTTCTCACCACAAACCTTTTTCGACCACTGTTCGAACTTCATCTTGCAGTGTTGGTGAGATCTCCCGGGGTAAGACATATATCCTTCCTTCTTTACCTGTATTCTCTACGACTTCGCTTTCCGTTTAGTTAATCGGACTTTGCGTTGTTCGGCACGCTCATCCAAGCTAGTCGCCTCATAAAATCTTCGTGTTCCTCAGGCCAAAATTTTGTCTAGGGCTTCCTCCGGTATCTTCCTCACGGCTAGACCCTTGCCTTCGACTAATGGTTAGTAACTAACAACCCCCATAGTGGACTTTCACCACCAAGATATATGCCATGCCCGGCACACCGAAAAAAAAAGACGATCAGAATGATCGTCTTTTTAGACTAGGTAATTATACTCCGAATAATAAATCTACGTAAGTAGGGATTGGCCAGTAAGAACCATCAACTACTGATTCGATTTCATCAGTAACTGCTCTTAAAGCTTCAGCAGTACCATGAACTTCATCACGCCAAGCGATTGCTTGGTCGAAGATGTCAGCTTCTGAACCTTCGGCTTTTTCGATGTTAGCTTCCAACGTTTCCATCAATTCCTTCATCTTAGCCAGTTTTTCAGCTAAAGCTTTGGCGTCAGCCAATGCGAAATCAGCAGGAACACCAGCTTGAGTAGCAGCCAGGACAGTTGAAGACAATGATCCCAGGAATTCTACTGCAGCAGGATATAATTGAGTTTTAGCCATTTTCAATGCAGTAAGACCTTCAACACGTAAGATCTTGCTGTAATTTTCCAATAGGATTTCATAACGAGATTCCAATTCGACTTTAGAGTAAACACCTTGGTCATCAAGCAATTCGATATTTTTTGGATCAAGGATGCATTTCAATGAAGACACAGTGTCTTTATTGTTTGCAAGACCACGTCTAGCAGCTTCCTCTTGCCATTCTTGAGAGTATCCGTCTCCAGAGAAGATAACACGTTTATGGTCAGTCAGGAATTTACGGATAACTTCATTGATATCGAAACCTTTTTCAACCAATTTGGCCATTTCGTTGATTGAATCAGCCAGGATTGAGTTCAGGATAGTGTTTGGACCAGCGATTGATTGTGCTGAACCAACGGCACGGAATTCGAATTTATTTCCAGTGAAAGCGAATGGAGAAGTACGGTTACGGTCAGTCGTATCTTTAGAGAAAGTAGGAATATATGATACACCAGTTGCAAAACGTACAGCTTCGCTTTCAGTGATGTTTTTACCTTCAATGATTTCATTGAATAGTTTTTCCAAGTCTTCACCCAAGAACATAGAAATGATCGCTGGTGGAGCTTCATTGGCACCTAAACGGTGGTCATTTCCAGCAGATGCAATGGACATTCTCAACAAGTCGGCATATTTGTCAACCGCTCTTACAGTACACGCCACTGTAGCGATGAATGGTAAGTTAGTTGAAGGATTTTTTCCTGGATTGAATAAGTTGACACCAGTGCTAGTTATTACAGACCAGTTGTTATGTTTTCCAGATCCATTAACTCCCGCAAATGGTTTTTCGTGTAAAAGACATCTTAAACCATGTTTTTTAGCAATGTCTTCCATCAATTGCATAGTCAGGTGGTTGTTGTCAGTAGTTACGTTAACTTTCGCGTATACGCAAGCAACCTCATGTTGAGCAGGTGCAACTTCGTTATGTTTTGTTTTTGAAGGGATTCCATAGCTCCATAATTCATAATCCAAGTCAGTCATGAATGCCGCAACCTTGCGCTTCAATGAACCGAAGTAATGATCTTCAAGTTCTTGACCTTTTGGTGCCATAGCCCCGAACAATGTACGTCCTGTCAATTTCAAGTCCATACGTGCTTGGAAGTGTTCATCCAATACCAAGAAGTATTCTTGTTCAGCACCTACAGAAGCTGTAGCCCCTTTGACACCTTCCAAACCTAAAGCTGGCGCCAAACGTTTAACTGCCTTAGACAATACGTCTACTGATCTTAATAAAGGAGTTTTCTTATCAAGAGCTTCACCTTTGTAAGACATGAATAATGTAGGAATATATAAAGTTCCGTCTTTTACGAACGCAGGTGATGTGATATCCCATGCAGTATAACCACGAGCTTCGAAAGTCGCTCTAAGTCCACCTGAAGGGAAAGAAGATGCATCTGGTTCACCTTTACGTAATGTTTTTCCTGAGAATTCTAAAAGCGCTTTGCAACCATCAGGTTCGATGAATGAGTCGTGTTTTTCAGCTGGGAATCCAGTCATTGGTAAGAACCAGTGAGTGAAGTGAGTCGCACCGTTTTCAACGGCCCAGATTTTCATTGAATTCGCAATTACTGTAGCGCATTCACGTGATAACTCTTCTCCTGTTTCAATAGCTTGATGAAAAGCTTTATATGTAGATTTAGGGATTCTATCACGCATTGTCAAGTCGTCAAATTTCTTTACGCCATATAAATCGGTTAATTCATTTAGTTCCATTTGCTTGCCTCCTGAACTTTTGTTTGTTGTATACAATATACAATATTAGCTGTTGTTTGTCAACAATGAATAATAAAAAGATAAAGGGCTGATAATTTTTTTACAAGTGATTATTTGTGTCCATAACCCAAAAAATGAAAGAACTTAGTCTTCCATTTTATAGCCATGTTTGCGCATTTTTTCTTCTTGCTTGCGGTTGCGCTTTTCATACTTGCGGGCCACTTCATTGTATGTTTTCACATTGACATGGATCCGTTTGTTGATGAAAAGACAGGCAGCGATGAACCCCAACCCATCCTGCAAAGAAACTGTCTTGAGACGGTTGTCTTCGAAGTATATTTCCAGCGCTCTTGGGTTGATTACGATATGTTTCCAGTTGGCAATCGGATCGGTTATGGTATTGACTTTCATAATGTTATATTCCCGATCTTTACCCAGACGTCTTTTTTCGATGATATTGCGACGGCGGATTACATATTTGTAAGGCCGTAACAACTCGAAATAGACAAAAATACCGGCACCAAACAAGGCGATAACCAGCACTTCCTGCCAGCTTCTGACAAATATCATATAGATAGTATAAAGAAAGTACATCACTTCAAAATATACAAGCCCGACATTTCTTTTAATTTTAAACTCTTGATCTTTCATATGGTATGCTCCTTTCTTTTAATTCAATTAAATATAACACAGTTTCAATTGAATTAAAAGAAGGGCGAAACAATCGCCCTCTAATAATTTGTTTATTAAGCTTGTTCTGCTTGTTTGTTTTGGTATTTTTCGTAAGCAATTAAGAATGGTGCATATACAACTGTACATAACACTAATGCCAAGAATTGAGATACCGCTCCACGCCAGTTTCCGCCAGTAGTTAAGAAACCGAATAAGATAGGTGGAGTTGTCCAAGGAGTAACCAATACTGCTTTTGGACAGAATCCCATTAAAGTGATAACGTAACCGAAGATGATGTTGATTGTTGGTGCAATGATGAATGGGATACCTAAGATAGGATTTAATACCATAGGGATACCGAAAGTAACTGTTTCATTGATATTGAAGATTCCAGGAACCACTGACAATGCAGCAATCGCACGGTTGTCTTCACGTCTACCGAAGATAAAGATAGAAAGAACCAAACCTAATGTAACACCTGAACCACCGAATTCACCGAACATTTGAAGCCAAGCCATACCGAAGATGTTCATTGATGGATCTGTAGCTGGGATACCTTCGTTGAATTTTTCAACGTTTTCTAAAATCAATGGTGTGAACAATGTTTCTTTTACTGCAGACAACATGTTGTTACCATGGATACCTACGAACCAGAATAACATGATGAATGTGTAGATTACAATAACCCCACCCAATGAAGAACCGATTTGCATCATTGGTTTTTGTACATAAGTAAAGATAACATCATTGATTGGAGCGTTGAAAAGCATGTCTGAAGCCAAACCGATCAAACCAGCAACAATCATAGTTAGGATTGCAGGAACCAATACCTCGAATGCTTTTGCAACACCAGGAGGTACTTGCTCAGGCATTTTAACTTTCAATCCTTCAACTGTTCTCAATTTACAGTAGATTGCAGATGCAACCAAACCTAAAATCATACCAGTGAATAAACCAGTAGCTCCGAAGAACCCTACAGCATAACCACCAGCAGCAATAACTTCACCGCTTTCAGCGATAACATCGAATGAACGAGGTGTTACTGCCAAGAATGCTGATAAACCAACGATCCCTGGGAACCATCCTTTTTCACCTGAAGCTTCAGCGAATTCCTGAGCGATACCATAAGTAACACCCAAAGTGATACAGCTGATTGTTGCATTGAACACAGCAGTAAACGCTGGGTTCAAGAAATCCAATACCATGATTGGTGGGAAGATCCCTCCAAGTCCTGTACTAGAGTTTACTAATACGTTCGACCACAACAACCCAACAGCCCCTGCGATTGTCAAAGGCATGAATGTTTGAAATGCGTTCTTGATCGAACTCAAGATTTTGTTTTGTCCTGCCCACGCACCAGCGCGACCAAGGACATCCGCCAATTTGTCCATATTTTTTCCTCCCTTAAATATTTCGACAAATTAAGTATATAACCCTTTTCCGTTAAAGTCAACGCTTTCATTGTAAAAAATACCATACTTTTAAATTTTAGGACTGCCTTTTTTATAAAAAAGCGCCAGGATACTTGCTTTTTTTAGTATCCGCTTACATTTTTCAAAAAATGAAAAAGCTTTCTTTGCGCGAAATTCTAGAATATTTCAACGCTCGAAAGCTCAAAACCCTCGCAAACTTGTCGCGAAATCGAGTACTCGAAGATGTTTCCGTTCTCAAGATAACCAACCTGCTCTATCTGGATGACTGGCTGATCATTGGGAACGTTAAGATATTCCTGCTCCAAAGGAGTGGACAGGCTGGCGGTGATCAGCTTGTGGCCCGACTGCACTTTGATTCCCATCTTCTCATCGATGTAACTGTACAGTGATCCTTGCACATCATTAATGGTGATATTTGGAAACAGGCTTAACGGCATATAAGTTATTTCCACAGTCTTGGGCACATGGTGAAGCGAACGTTTCCGGATCAGGTGATAGACGAAATCGCCACTGCTTATCTGCAAACGGCTGGCAACCTCATCCGATGCCCGGACAACATCAAAGCAGATAACTTCAGTCTGGACATTCTCCGCCCCATATTTCTTGGTAAAGCTGTTCTGATGGAAGGTCTGGAAATCCTTGTGCGCTTCCATCGCATCGTAATCCTTGACAAACGTGCCCGACCCGCGCCGCCTGACAATGAGACCTTCCTTGACCAGAATCCCCAGCGCCCGTTTCATGGTTTCCTTGTTGCAGTTGTAATGCACGCAAAGAACCCTTTCATAAGGCAGCTTTTGGGAATACTTGTATTCCCCGATCAATATTTTCTCCCGGATCGAATCCGCGATATCCTGATATTTTGCCATCTTTACCTCCCTATAACAATGTCACCAGCGTCTGCCGAAAATTCTCGTAATGGAAATGAGACAGCGAATATTCGAATACAACGCCATTGCTTAGATAACCTACCTGTTCGATTTCGATAGCCGGAACATTTTCCGGTATCCCCAACAATTCATGGTCCAGCGAACCCGAAGGGACCGTATGGATTATTTTGTGGATTCCATGGATTGTCAATCCAAGCTCATCTTCAATATAGCTGTAAATGCTGCCTTGAAGATGCTCGATTTTCAGATCAGGGATAAGTGAGATCGGCATGAAGATGTATTCGATTCCATAGCTTTTCTCATCGACGAACCGGTGCCTGATTATATGATAGACAAAGCTCCCCTGCTCGACATGAAGATGGTGGGCCAGGGTTTCGTCGGCGCTGACAACTTCAAACTCGATGACGCGCGAAGTGACTTTGGAATCCGGATATGTCTGGGTCAGTCCATGGAATGGCTGTTCCCCCTGCAACTTGGTCAACGTGTCCGCGTCTTTGACGAAAGTACCCGCACCCCTTCTGCGGACAATCAAACCTTCTTTGACAAGAATCTCAAGAGCCTTTTTCATGGTTGTTTTATTGCATCGGTAGTTGGCGCATAGGACATATTCATAAGGCAACTTTTGGCCATGGTCATACACATTGGTTGCAATCTTCTTGCGAATATCATCGGCGATATCGATGTATTTTACCATAAAATCACCCCCTTTTCTTAAAGATACCATACTTTTATATGAAATGCACTGATTATTTAAAAAGAGATTAATCGAAATTAATCTCTTTTACCAATTCATTTTCAAATGTGTAAATTCCAAAGCGGTCATTCTCATATACCCCGAAACTCCGGTCTCCTTTTTTGGGAAGCGAAACTGATGATGGGTTGATTATGAATACTCCATCATCATCGCATTTGGCCACCGGTTTATGAATATGACCAAAGGCGAAGATGTCGCCTTTTTGCAAGGGCGGCAAATTATCCGGGTCATACAGATGGCCATGGGTCAAAAAGAATTTGTGGCCATCCAGGTGCAGGATGCCATAGTCGGAGCGAATCGGAAAATCAAGGACCATCTGGTCGACTTCGCTGTCGCAATTGCCCCGCACCGCCACAATCTTGCTTGCCAGAGGATTTAAAATCCCGATAACTTCCTTGGGGTTGTACTCCTCAGGCAGATCATTGCGCGGACCATGATAAAGGATGTCCCCTAGAATCACAAGCATGTCGCACTTGGACTTTTCAAATCTATCGATTGCTTTCTTGCAGTATTTGGCACTGCCATGGATATCGCTAATAAACATTACTTTCATAATAACTCCTTAGCAAAAAAGGCTTAAGCCTTTTCAATTTCATAACGGACAATTGTTTTCAAACACTCAGGCTTAACCCTTTTGGCTGAGTTGAGATATATCTCATGGTGGAGACCTGAGAGCTTGATATTCTCAACGGTGATGTACTCCATGATCTTTTTGGTCGTATTTATTTCGCTATTATAAGTTCCTTTATGGAGCATCTGAACCGATACATTCTCAGGAATCTCCTGCACATACACATCCAACAGATATGGATTTGATGTCGTGTCCAACAATATGCCCTTGACCCGATCAAGAAGGTTCTCATCAACTTTAGGGTGTTGGCACATCATCAAAGTGAAACGGAATTCACTCTTGCGCTGGACATCAAAATGTTCATTGTCGTAGGTATCCCACATTCCTTCAAGATAACCATAAGCGATCTCGATATTATCTTTGGCCAGTTGTTTCTTGATTTCCCTTGACACCAATCGGAGAATCTCGCTTTTTAACCGAAACTCCTCATTGGTCGGGTTCCCCATTCCATCAACCATAATGTAGTTTTGAGCAGGTATTGCGACCAGGTCGACTCTTTTAGTACTCGCAGTATATTGCTTTTTGAATTCTTTTTTGGGATCAAAAACCATACTTGCTACCTCCTGAAAATTTATACCATAATTTGAATCAGGATATTCCATCCTATTTTCTTCTGATTGTTTTGATAACTACCGGTTCCAATGGTGCATCCTGGAAGTTCGTTTTGACTTCAGCGATCTTATCAACAACCTCTAATCCCTTGGTGATTTGTCCGAATCCCGCATATTCTCCATCAAGATGAGGCGCACTTTGGTGCATGATAAAGAATTGTGAAGATGCCGAATCCTTATAGGCAGTCCTTGCCATTGAAAGAACACCTTTGGTGTGTTTCAAGTCATTGGCAACACCATTAGAAGCAAACTCGCCTTTGATTGAAGCGGCTTCCTTATGGTTGAAATCCTTGTCATATCCCCCGCCTTGAAGCATGAAGCCTTTGATAACGCGGTGAAATATCATGCCTGCGAAAAAGTCCTGATCGATAAGTTTTAAAAAGTTATCAACAGTTATCGGCGCGACTGCAGGATAAAGCTCACCCTCCATGATATCGCCATTTTCCATTTCGATAATTATTTCAATATTTTCCATATATACCTCCTATGAATCTAAACAACATATAAAGTATAACGATATTGTATAAAAAATCAAATAATATTTTGTTTTTTTACACCAAATTGCATAATAATATAAAAAACAGGAAACTATTTTATAAGTTTCCTAAATATTGGCCACTTTTGTCCTCAACCACTAAATTCCAGCCCGTTCTAAAGGTCCAATTCCCATAGAAGGCGAACCGCATCCTCATGATCGAGACTGCTCATAATCCCCTGCGAAATATAGGTGTAATAATCATCCTTGTCGGTAACACTTGATTGCCCAATTGCACCAATAACACCGCTGAAAAGATCCTTAAGGTAGCCCGGGGTTTCCAATTGAAGCCGATAGTCATTGAAAGTGTAGTTCAAAAATTCAATAAATGCGTTCGCATTTCCGGCGTCGAGATAATACCTCAGCAACTCATACACACCATGATATATTTCAGCCCGGGGCTGCAATTGGTAAAACATTTTTGCGGTTTTTGCCAGTGAAAGGTTCAGCTGAGTCCTGGTGACGATATTCAGCCGATTGAGACTGATACAAAGATTGCTTATCTCCACAGGCAGATTTTCAGACTGGTTGTCACGGACAACCGGAATCAACCTGTCAATGCGCTCCTTGATTATCTTTTGAATCGCTTTGGCCTGTACTTTGTTTATCGCGAAAGTTATAAGCAGATCACCGATCAGGATCTCATTGAAAATTGTCTCAGGATCCTTGAGATGGCTGATAAGGTCGTTGATAAAGGCTTTGCTTTCCACTTTGTTTGCGGCTAATTTCGCCCCAACTCCCTCGAACAAGGTGAGAACATGTCCGTAAAACTCAATCGGCCAGTCATATTGGTAGCGGGTCATCAGCTTCAACAAATAGAAAGATAGCTCCCTGATACTTTTGGCATCGTTGCCATAACTGTCAATTTCTTCATTGATCTCTTTAATCAGTTTTCTAAAATTCTTCCTTAGGATGAAACCGGTCTGGGAATATTCGCTAAAAATATCATCGATCCTCTCATATTCCAAGTCCCCTTTGAAATCGATGCCGCCATTTTCCTCGAACAATATCATGTCCAGGAAATAGTTGTACAACTCCTCGTTGTAGTTTATCGCCAGCTCGACGAAATCCTTGATGCCCTGCCATGAAAGCGAACCGTTGAAGGCGTTTTCGAGCATAAGAGCTTTCGAGTTTTCCATCCTCTTGTTGAGTTCGATCACAAATGCCAACCGATGGGCGCACATTTCCTGACCGCAGTCACACTTAATATCATCAAGATTATTGATATTGCCGTTGAGAACCAAATGGTAGAGCACATCTTTGTATTCGCAATCGGCCTCGATATGCGAATCAGTGCCGGTGATGTTGCTGATGCCATTGGCATCGACAATATCCATGGCCGCTTCCATTATTTTATCCAGTTTATCCATCTTCTCACCTCGTTTTCAGTAAAATTTTCTTTATTATTTATGATATGTCTCATTCTTGATTATTTTGAATGAACGATAGATCTGCTCGACCAGGATCAGCCTGATCAGCTGGTGGGGCAAGGTCATCTTAGAGAACGAAAGCTTGTAGTCCGCTCGTTTTAGAACATCCTCGCCATGACCCAACGATCCGCCGATCACAAATGTGATTGATGACTTGCCGTTGATCATCAGATTCTCAATTTTATTGGCAAGCTCGACCGAGTCAATCGCCTCTCCTGCAACGTGGAGCAAAATCACATATTCACTGTCCTTGATCCTTCCAAGGATTTTCGCACCCTCTTTTTGTTTGACTATCTCCTGGTCTTTTGGCGAAGCATTGTCGCCAATTGGTTCATCGCCAAGCTCGACAATCTCCATCTTGCAGTAGGCTCCCAGCCTTTTGAGGTATTCCTGAATGCCTTGCTTGAGGTATTTTTCCTTGAGTTTTCCAACCGCTATTATCTTAACGTTCATTTTCACCACCGGAAACAATATCCACCTGCGAGGCGCATTTGAAATTGGTGAAGCTAAGACCATGATTGCCAAAGACTTCCTCGAACGCCTTCAAGGCCATATCTTCACTGTTGGCTTCCTGGGAAAGATGGGCCAGCACGATTTCCCTGGTGTCCGCTCCGATCACCTGAGCCATAAGATTGGCGCTGTATTCGTTGTTGAGATGGCCAAGATCCTCGTAAATTCTTCTTTTCAAAAAAAGCGGCCGGTTTGTGTTCATCAATGTCTCAACATCATGGTTGCTTTCAATTATGTAGTACGTAAGGTTATTCAGGTATGACTGATTTTTCTTTGATACATATCCGGTATCGGTCATGTAGAGCAGCGATTTGTCATCATGCTTGAAAATGAAGGCGAGTGGGTTTTTGACATCATGGCTGATCGCCAAGGGCGTCACCTGAACCCCGGCGAAGTCATATTCGAGGTAGGGCTGAAGATAATTGTCGCCTGGCAAATTCTCCATGGTTCCCACACCGGTGTAAATCATGGACTGGGAAAAAATCTTGATATTCTTGCTGTGATCGTAATGTTCGTGGGTCAAAAAAACAAAGTTGATATCGTCTTCATTGAACCCGATAGTGCTCAGCTTGTACAACAATTGCTTGCGGGTGATGCCGCAGTCAATCAAAAACCCGACACCATTGACATAGATGAAGGTGCTGTTGCCTTTTGAGCCGCTGGCTAAGATGTGGTATTCCATTTTAAATTCTCCGTTATGTAAAAAAATAGGGTACCGAGTACCCTATAATTATTTGATTCCGTATTTTTTGTTGAATTTATCAACACGACCATCTGCACTCGCAAATCTTTGTTTACCAGTATAGAATGGATGACAATTAGAGCATGTATCGACACGCACTTCGTTTAATACTGATCCGCTTTCAAATTCATTTCCACATGATGTGCAAACAACTTTTACAGTTTTGTAGTTTGGATGAATTCCTTGTTTCATTTCTATTCTCCTTCCGCCTTATAATATCTTATTACAAAGTAAGTTACCATGCTATTATACACCAATTTTTGCCCGATTCAAGAACTTTTTTCTAATTCTCGACAATTCTTCTTGAAATTCTGGCACCCAGGGCGATAAGCTTATTGTCGATGTTTTCATAGCCTCTGTCAATGTGGTATACGTTGTCGATTTCGCTCACCCCTTCGCTAATCAAAGCCGCAACAATCAGGGCCGCACCACAGCGAAGATCCGTGGCATAAACCCGGGTTCCGGTCAATTTGGTAGGACCGTAAACTTTGCAAGCTCCTTCGAAAACCTCAATATGGGCCCCCATATTCGCCAGCTGCTCGCAGTGTCCAAACCGCTCCGGATATATGTTTTCCGTTACGGTAGAAACTCCTTTGGCCTGGGTCATCAGGGTTGTCAGCGGCTGCTGCAGGTCGGTTGCGAACCCCGGATAAACCTGGGTCCGGACATCGCAAGCCACCATATCGCGAGCTCCGTTGACTATTATGCTGTCGCCGATAGTTTCCATGACCACACCCATCTCCTTGAGTTTGGAAATCAGCGACTCCAAATGCTGAGGAATGACATTTTTGACAACCACCCGGTCGCCAGCCGCGGCAGCGATGATCAGGAATGTCCCCGCCTCGATCCGGTCAGGAATGATTTCATGATTGCAGCCATTAAGTTTTGTCACACCCTCGATCGTTATCGTATCGGTCCCGGCACCACGGATGTTCGCACCCATCTTGGTCAACAAGTTGCAGACATCGATTATTTCCGGTTCCTTTGCGACGTTTTCGATTATCGTCTTGCCAGTAGCTTTAACCGCTGCCAGGATGATGTTGATTGTGGCGCCGACCGAAGCAAAGTCGAGGTAGATTTTGGTTCCCACCAGCTCATCGGCCTTGATTATGATGCAGTCGTCCTCATAGGAAACTTTCGCACCCAGAGCCTCGAACCCCTTGATGTGGAGATCGATTGGACGCGGTCCAAGATAGCAGCCGCCTGGCATCCGCATCCGCACTTCCTTGCATTTCCCCAGCAACGAGCCCATAAGATAATAAGAAGCGCGAAGTTTGTCCACCGCCGGTGAAACCAGGGGCACGTTTTGAAGATTTGAGGGATCAATCTTGATTGTATCCCCTTTTCGCTGCACGGTACAGTTGAGCTCTTCGAGCAGAACCTTGAGTGCCTCGACATCCGAAATGTTCGGGACGCCATAAATATCCACCGGTCCATCGGCAAGAACCACCGCGGGAATCAGCGCGACAGTCGCATTTTTAGCTCCGCTGATTTCGACCGTTCCACTTAACTTATGGCCTCCTTCGATTGCAATAATTTCTTTCATTAAAGACCTCCACCCATCGGGTAATTCTGATACTGATTGATGCTATTCTATATAGGGATTACAACATGAAATATTTCGAATAAAAAAGATGAGGTATTAGGAATACATCATCTTTAAGTAAAATTTCAAACCTTGAATTAAGCCTTGTTAACAGAACCAAATAATTCCATTTTGATTTTCACGATTTCTTTGATCGCTTCATATCCAGGACCTAATAATTTACGAGGGTCAAAACCTTTTCCTTTTAAATCTTTTCCTTCTTCGATATATTTTCTAGTCGCAGCTTGGAAGTATAATTGGCATTCAGTGTTTACGTTGATTTTAGAAACACCCAAAGAGATTGATTTTGCGATCATATCATCAGGGATTCCTGTTCCACCATGCAATACTAATGGTAAAGTTCCAGTTTCTTTTTGGATTGCAGCCAACGCTTCGAAATCCAAACCTTCCCAGTTTTCAGGGTATTGACCGTGAATGTTTCCGATACCGGCCGCAAGGAAGTCAACTCCCAAGTCAGCGATCATTTTACATTCTTTAGGATCAGCAACTTCACCTTTACCAACAACACCGTCTTCTTCTCCGCCGATTGATCCAACTTCAGCTTCAACTGAGATGTTCAATGAGTGGCAGAATTCTGTGATTTCTTTTGTTTTTTCGATGTTTTCTTCGATACCATAGTGAGAACCATCGAACATGATTGAAGTGAATCCAGCAGCAGCAGCAGCTTTTGCCCCTTCATATGAACCGTGGTCCAAATGTAAAGCTACTGGTACAGTGATGTTCAATTCCTCAACCATCGCTTTAACCATAGCCGCTACAGTTTTGAATCCTGTCATATATTTAGCAGCACCTTCAGATACTCCCAAAATAACTGGAGAGTTATTTTCTTGAGCTGTAATTAAAATTGCCTTTGTCCATTCCAAGTTGTTGATATTGAATTGACCAACCGCGTATTGTCCTTCTTTTGCTTTAACAAGCATTTCTGTTGCAGATACTAATCCCATCTTATTTCTCCTTATATAAATTTTACACGTCCATTTTACTACAATTATATAAAAAATCTAGTTTTTTTTGCTTATTTGCAAGTAATAATCGGATTTATTTCATTATTTCTTCAATATCCTAAAAGCGTTTCGGATGATAGCGGATACATCGCCAATCCTAGTAGTAACAGATGACAGGAGTGCCGATTTTGGTGTATTCGTACATCTTGGCAGCCTCGGAATATCTCATGTTGACGCAGCCATGTGAACCGTTATAGGTATATATCCTTCCCCCAAAGGAACTGCGGTAGGTCGCATCATGCATTCCAATTCCGCCATTGAAAGCCATCCAGTATTTTACCGGAACTTCATATGGCCAGGTCCCATCTGGGTTTTGAGTTCCTCTTAGAACCCGGTTAAGTTGCTTGTAATACACATAATAACATCCTGAGGGTGTCTTGCGGTCCGGATCGCTTGCCAGCCCGGTTACTATCTGGTCGGTCTGGAATACGATCTTGCCGTTTTGGATCATGTAAAGTTTTTGGGCTGACAGATTTATTTCAACATAGGTATCTCCGATTCCGCTGTTTGACTGGTAACCATAACCGAACAGAGCTGGAGTGCGTTGGGTGGTTTCATGATTGGTGATCATTTCCAACAGCTTGTTTGTCTCAGTCGTTACCAGAACATATTGCCCCAGTGTTCCCCCACTGATTGTAACAGTGTTACCGGTCGCGGTTTTAAACTGCCGAGTGATTCCAAGAGTGTAATAGTATCTTGTAAACGTCCTGATAAACGCTTTTGCCTTGGTGGCAAATACAGTTTCGTCCTTGATCCAGTTGCCGCTACCATCCTGGGTCAACCAGGTCAGCAGGGTGTTTTGATCCAGGACAAATTTATGCTCGCTATCGGGCTGATAAGTGATTGATGCATCACAATATTTATTGGCCGCAACGAGCAGATTGGCAAGGTTGGCATCGTCCGATTTGACGGCCGCGGTTTGGTACAAATCCAAAGCCAGCACATCGATATCTGTTTCACCAATGAGATACTGCTCCTTAGCCATTTCAATCAGCCTGGTTGTGTCCACGACATTTCCCAATGTTTCAGGCACAATGACGAACTGGTCGCTCACATAGCTTACATAGGCATTTTGCGGCGCCTGGTCACCCTTGGTCTGTTCCAAAGACAAAATCGCATCGCTTAGTTTATTTTCATCTATGGCGACAAAATCCTCGCTCGACAGTTCGTTCCTGTCAAAAAGCTGGGCAAACCAGAGCCAGGAATCCTGATTTTCTATGAACCGGTCGACAAATGATGGGTCTTTGATGGTGGGTTTGAAGCTGTTTTCATCAAGTTCCACAACCGAACCGTCACCGAATGTCAGTGTCACCGACTGGGATTTGATTTTTTGTTCAAGAAGGCTGATAACCTCCTCGCTCGTTTTCCCTGAAACGTCGATTCCCTCGACTGTTGTATTCTGGAAAAAATGGCTGCCAAAATAGAATCCCCCAACGATATAGGTAATTATGGCGATTGAAAATATCACCGACAAGACGATAATTATTTTGCTTCTGGTAGTTCTTTTGCTTGGCCGTTTTGTTTTGGTCATTTTTTCTTCTGTTTCCAATTTAGGCCCCTCCCTTGTGTTTACACCGCGTTATTACACATTCCCTTACATAATTATATCAAACACGGCCGCCAAAATCCACATAATTAAATTTTGAAAAGTGAAATAAAGTTATACCCACCGCCATTGCCAGATTCAGCGAGTCAATTGCCTGAGTATGTCTGATAAGAATAGATTGGCCGTACTCGAGATAATCATCGGGCAACCCGCTCGATTCATTTCCAAATACAAGCGAATGGTATCCCTCCGGAGGGCTGATTTCTATAAGATTTTTAGCCCCTTTGAGCATCAGCGGGAAAACCTGGTTGGTGGGAAAGTCTGCTCGATAGTGTTCAAATGAGTCAAAATATTGGATTTTCAAGCCGAAGATCGCTCCCATTGAGGCCCTGAGCACCCGGGGATCGAAGATATCCGCCCCCGGGGCGACAATTGCCAGGTTATGGTAGCCAAATCCGGCCATGGTCCTGATTATGGTCCCAAGGTTCCCCATATCACTCGGGTTGACCAGAACCACGTGGTTGTCCTTGTCAAGAACATCCCGGTATTTTTCAAACACCGCCAGTGCAAGGCAGTTGCCTTTTTTAACCAGACGATTGATCGTCTTATCCGACTCAATGACTTCGATATCATATTGTCTGGCAATGTCCACGATCTTGGCGACCCCTTTGTTTTGATAACTGTTGCCAGCAAGGTAGATCGCCTTGACTAGATGGGGCTTTTTCTCCAACAGTTCTATAGTCTCGAACACCCCTGTAGTATATGAGTAATCGCTCTCTTTTTGATAGCTTTTTATTTTCATTATCATCTCTCCTATTTTTACAAAATCCATGGTATACTAAACAGGAGGTGAATTCAATGAACAATTATTTAGCGTGTCCCAAATGTCACGAACCCCTATACCTGGAAAACAAAACATACCGTTGTGGCAACAACCACTGTTATGACTTGGCCAAAAGCGGCTATATCAACCTGTTGCTCAACCCCGACAAGGCCACAACCAATCCAGGGGACTCCAAAGAGAGTCTGATCGCCAGGAAAGATTATCTTAACTCCCACCACTATGATTCTATTTTAAATCAAGTTGTCGAATTAATCAAAAAATATGCAGTTTCCGATGAAATCAGCGACTTGAACATACTCGATTTAGGTTGCGGCGAGGGTTATTACACTTACGGCATTCAACAAAGCATTCCAGCCAATATCTCCGGCCTGGACATTTCCAAAATCGGGGTCAATATGGCCACCAAGTATTCCAAGGATATCACCTGGATTGTAGGAAATTCAAAAAATATCCCCATCATCGACCACAGTCTCGATTTCGTGACTGCCCTTTTTACTGTCGTTAACCTGTCCGAGCTCAAACGCGTGCTCAAGGAAAACGGCAAAGTCATCCATGTCACTGCCAATTCCAATCACTTGATCGAGTTCAAGCAAATGATCTATGACGAAATAACCGAAAAAAGCGACAAATTCATCCGGCTCGACCTGCCTGTAGTCGAACAGTTCGATTTCACCAAGAAGGAATTGATCGCAAACAAAGAAGACGTGTTGAACCTTTTGAAGATGACTCCCCATTACTACCATATCGCCACTCACAAAAGGCACATCCTTGACGAACTTGACAGTCTGGAAATAACCATCGATATAAAAATAACTGTTTACGATGCCATGGAATCTTTGTTATAATTACAAATATATCATAAAAGGAGTTTGATTTATGTCAGATTTAATAAATACTGTTTTGCCAATGATCGTCGGATTATTGTTGGTTTGGTTTACTTATCTAAACATCAACTACTTCTACACCATTTTCAAACTTAAGAAAAGTGAAAAGGAAATGGAGCTTTGCAATACGAAAATTGGTATCGTCATGAATTATGTGGCGCTGGCCATTTATGTTGCCGGAACCATCGTCGCTTTGGTTGTATTTTTGAAGTCCATAATGGATGGAAGCTTCGCAACAAATGGCGCTCTTTATCTCAACATCCTGGCCTTGCTGGCAATCTTCGCCAACCAATATTTCAGCCGGTTGATCTATCTGTCAAAAAAATCATTGATCATCGGTCGGATCAAATTCGATTATCGCAAAATCAAAAGAATCGATATCCATCCCACAAAGATGAGCTTCAACTATGGACAAAACCACCTTGCCACTCGACTCCTGTTTGTCGACGATGAAAAACTGCGGGTGACCCTTAAAAGAAACGGATAAAAACCTAACTTGAATCTAGTTAGGTTTTTTTATTGGGTTCAAAACTCTCAATGCCCCAGGCTGGATTTCCAAGAAATACCGGCCTGCGGGATATGTCTCCCCGTCGATATTGACCGCGGCTTTGGTTTCTATCACCGCGCTTTCATGGCTCGAGCAATGGTAGCTTTTGTCCTTCAATATCAAATTGGCCGCCAGTTTGAGCAACTTCACTGCCGCAAAGATCTTCGATTCCCCTTGAAGATAGCCGACCTCGAAAAAACCGTCGTCGATTTGTCCACCTGCGATCTTGTATCCCCCGCCGTAGTAGCCGCCATTGGCGACAACACCCAATACAAACTTGCCTTCCACTTTGGTCCCCTTCATGTCGATCACCGCCTGGAACCCTTCAAAACCGAACAGCCGCTGCAATGTCATCTTTGCGTAAAACAGACCGCCAGGAAGACACCTGATGACCAACTGATTGTGCACGTGGTTGGCGCAATCGCTGTCAATCGCAAAACATAGGGTATTAACGACGTAGATGTCATTTGCCTTGACCAGGTCCACTTCTACAGGTTCTATCTTCATACATGATTCAATATTGGCTTGAAGACCTTTTGGTATGTCAAAGTTCCGGGCAAAATCGTTGCCGGTCCCCCGGGGAACGATTGCCAGGGCCGCGTTTTTATTGGCCATTGCCTGGATTGCCATGTGGATCATGCCATCCCCACCAAGGACATAGATTCGGTTGTTACCCTGGCAATGGGGCGCGATGAGTTCCGGTATCTGCTTGGGCACTTCGACTTTTATGACCAGATGGTCAAGATCACTTGCCAGATTGGCGATCATCTCGATCGCTTTTTGATCCTTGCTTTTCACAATGAATATATGTCTCATTTTTCACTGCCCAATACGTAGACAATCCTGATAAAGGCGCTCTTGTCGAATTTTCTGACTGTCATTTTCCTTTTGATGTCGATTCCCTGAACCTTGAACCAATTGTCGTAATCCTCGTGGGCGACCAGGATGAGCTTGTCAGCGATTGAAAGACCAGCCAGAATGATGTCTTCCTGTTCTTTTCTGGTTATTGGTGTATAGAGATTGTAAGGCAGATCGATGATGGCGACATCCCGATGGATCGTCAAATCCCCGATCGCCTTGCGGGATATCAGCAAAGGGTCGTAGCCAAAGTGTTCCAGGTTTTTTCTGGCTTTGTATGAATTGGTTCGTGAAATGTCAAAACCGACAATGTCAACTCCATGATTCAATCCCTCCAAAACGACAGCCCCCATGCCACAACAAGGATCGACCACACTGACATCCGGATTGTTGCCGGTTGCCAGATTGATAAGAGTCTTGCACATTCTAAGATCCAGCCCGTTGCAGAAGGTGTGGGGCTTGTTGAGGAACTTTTTCCACGATTCATGGCCATGGCTAAGCTCACCAAAAACATATTCCCCCTCCAGCAAAGTTATTGCCAAGGTTGTCTTGGGACCGTTCATCTTCGGTCGTCCCGATATCGTCAGCCCGATTTGAGCGACCAGATCCAGGCTCTTCTTGTATTCGATTTGGCTGTTTTTGTTTTTGAGGTATACAACCTTGTAATCGTCATACGCGAGCCGCCGGTCTTTTATATGTTCAAGCAGGATTTCCAGTCGGCTGTTACGACAGAGGACCTTCAGGACATCCTTGATATAGACCGAATTGTCCACCGGAACAAATATATCACTGAAATGGTAATTGCCTGGATACTCCCGTCCAAACAAAGACGCAAACTCCCCTTCGAACAATTCCACTTCCAGATGGGAGTAGTTGAAAAAATACAAATAATCACTCATTATGACTCCTTAAAAAAAGCCTGGCAAACCAGGCTTAGCGAATTTCCTTGATAGCTGTGACAATCTCTTCAACAGTTGCCACTTTTCCTGTAAATAATATCTTCCCATCAACCATCAACGCCGGTGTCGACATGACTCCGAGTTTGGCGATTTCCACGATATCCTTGACATGCTCGATTGGTTCATCGATCCCAAGTTTTTTCAAGGCCTCGATGGCATTGGCTTCCAAGGAATTGCACTTGGCACATCCGGTTCCCAACACTTTTATATCCGATTTTACAGCTTGTTCAATTTTCTTGCTAAAAAGTTTCATTGTTATTCTCCCATGCATCGGCAATCAGGCGAGGCCTCAATGGCGCTGCTTGATTCCAGATTGTTTCCGAATTCCTTGAGTTTCCCTGCGAACTCACGATTGATCGAGTAATGCGTCCACTTGCCATCCCGACGAGCGTTGATGACCTGGGCTTCAACCAATATCTTGAGATGATGTGAGAGAGTTGACTGCACACAAGGGACACCTTCCAAAATCACGCAGGCACACCTTTCGCCGGATTGCAACATATTGACTATTTCCAACCTTGTCGGATCACTTAATGCTTTGAATATCTTTACCATTTCCATAAAATCACCCACTTCCAATATAACAAATATATCGATATCAGTCAATGCATCAATTTTGAATCAAAACAATATCCGGGCAATGTTTTTGCTTGTAAATTCCAACGCGGCTGGCCCGTCCCTTAGCGCGGCCTCGAGAGTTTTTGGCTGGTTGGTGATCGAAAACGCCGCACTCAGCCCGATCTGGTAGAGATTTTCCAGATCGAAGTCGACCCGGCCGGCCAACGCAATCAGGGGGATCTGATGTTGTCTGGTCAGATTCGCTATTCCGCTGATTGTCTTGCCCTGGGCGGTCTGGCTGTCTATGCTTCCTTCACCGGTAAACACATAATCAGCCCCAGAAATCTTATTTTCGAAATCCGTCAGCTTCAATACCAGCTCGATTCCCTTTTCCATTTTGGCCTGAAGCAAATAGAAAGCTCCGCCCAGACCTCCAGCTGCTCCGGTGGCCTTGATTTTACCAAGGTTGATTCCCAGGTCCTTTTCGATGATGCTGTTGAGATGAACCAGGCATGACTCCAGGTATTCGAGTTGCCGGAGAGTTGCACCTTTTTGGGGCCCGAACACATTGGTTGCCCCGTTGAGCCCCACATAAGGGTTTTCGACATCGTTGGCAATTATGATTTCAATATCTTTAACCGCTTCAAACGCGCCGTCAAAATCGATATGCCTGATTTTCAAAATGTTCTCAATGGCAAGGGGCAGTTCGCTGCCGTTATCGCCATAGATTTTCGCTCCCAGTCCTACAAGCAGTCCCAAACCGCCATCGTTCGTCCCGCTGCCGCCCAATCCCACTATGATTTTCTTGATGCCGGTCTGGCCAATATGTTTTATCAGCTGGCCCAAACCAAGCGAAGTCGCCTTGAGGGGATTTCGTTGGTTGGCCGCCACCAGATCCAGTCCGACCGCCTTGGCTGATTCGACAACCGCCATATCGTCTTTGACAAGATAATCGCAGCTTATTGGCTGGTTGTAGTGGTTGACAATTTCAAAACTGTCAATCCGCCCGCCAATGACACTGTTGATTATTTCCAGCATCCCTTCGCCACCGTCGGCAAGGGGAATGAGTACCGTTTCAATTTCTTCTTTCGCTCCAGCTTTCAAGCCCCGCTCGATTGCTTTAGCGGCATCCAGGGCACTGATGCTTTCTTTGAACGAATCACAGGCAATTACAATTTTTTTCATTAAAGGCTCCTATTTGCTGTTTTTTTGAAAATTTTGGTAGATCATGATCATAATCAGGGTCAAACAGGCCAACACTACGATGGTACCACCCGGTCGCAAATCAAAATAGAAAGACATCGTTATCCCCCCCAATGTGAACACGCTTGAAAGCGCCATGGCGATAATCAGATTTGACTTATACGATTTCGAAAGCAACAGACCGCAAGCCACCGGTATTACAAGCAGGCTTGAAATTATCAAGGCCCCGACAATCCTTGCGGAAATGGCAATCGTCAATCCCACCATCATTGTAAAAAGGAAATTGATTGCCTTCACATTTACCCCGTTGCGGCTCGCCTCAAGCTCGTTGAACGAGTAAAACATGAACTGATAATAGAACACATAACAAAGCACGATTACCAGAAGGGAAATGATGACAACCGTATAGAACTCGCTCTTTGAGATCGCCACAATCGAGCCAAACAGGAAGCTGGTTATAGAAACCGATGAATCGATGAAACCCGACAATATTCCAGCTATTCCCACACCCAGCGACATTATTATCGCTATCGCCACCTCACTGTTTTCTTTCATCTTCCGGCCCACTACGGTTACCGCAAAAGAAAAAACTACCGCAATGACTGTCGCGGCAATTGTCGGATTTATCCCGACAATCAAACCGAAGCATACCCCCGCCAGAGCCCCGTGGCTCAAGGCGTCGCCCAGCATCGAGTATTTGCGCAACACCAGGACCTGACCGACCAGGGGAATGGCCAGGGACACCAGAAACCCCGCCAACAAAGCCTTTTGCATAAACACATATTCAAGCATCAGACCACCTCGCTCAATTCGATCTTTTTGTCTTTGAAAATGAATATCTGATCGGCGATTGCTTCGAGCTGCTTTTTATTATGGAGGATGATGACAATGGTTTTCCCCAATTTCTTAAGCTGCAAAATCAGCTCCATCATTTCCGCCTGGGTTTTTTCATCAAGCTGGTTTAGAGGCTCATCAAGCAAAATCAGATCCGGATGGGTCGAGAGCGTCTTAACAATCATGACCCGTTGGAGCTGGCCGCCGGATAGCTGGCTTAGTTTGCTTCTGGCAATATGGCCCAATTGGAATTCTTCCAGGAGGCTGGCGACATGCCTTTTGTGGCGCGATTTGCCCATCTTCTTGATCGAATTGACATGATACATCAGCAACAATTCTTCGACATTCAAAGGCGTGCCGTTGATCATGTCGCGGTCATTCTGGCCCAGGAAGCTGATCTTGATATTTCCACTGCTTGATATTCTGCCAACCTGTGGCTTCAGCTCGCCAAGAATCAACTTGAGCAACGTGGATTTGCCACAGCCATTCTCGCCATAGAGACCGATGATGCTGCCTTGGACAATTTCAAGCGAGACATCATCAAGCACCTGCAACTCGCCATAACCAAAGCTGACACCTTCAAGACTAATCAATTTGTTCAAATGCATAAACGATATTCTCCAGATTCTTTTCCATGACAGTCAGATAGGATGATCCGGATGCCATATCCTCGCTTGAAAGTGACGCAATCGTGCTAAGGGGAAGGAGCTGCGCCTGGGTTTCCTGGGCGATTGTCTCCATCACTTTTTCATTCAGTTCTTCCTGATAGAAGATCACTTTGATGTTTTCACTGTTGATATAGTCCACGGCTGTCTTGATCTGGTTGGCTGTCGCCTCACCTTCACTCGTTATCCCGGTGACCGACTTCTGGACTATGTCATAATCTTTGCAAAGATATGCGAATGCCTCATGTTCCACCACGATTTCCCTTTTGGAAAACGGTGCCAGCGATTCCCGGTATTTTTGATCCAGTTCGTCAAGATCTACGACATAATTGTCATAGTTGGCCTGATAGTAATCACTGTTCTCGCTGTCAATTTCCAAAAAAGCATCAAGGATGGTTTTCAGCTCTGTTTTCGCATTTCCAAGCGAAAGCCAGGTATGGGGATCCAGGCCATGATCGCTTTCAATCAGCTCGATACCTTCGGCCGCCTGGACAACTTCAAGATTGCCATTGGCGGAGCTGTCAATGATGTCCTTTGCGTAATGCTCAAGATAATCGCTGTTGTAAATGAACATGTCTCCGCTTGCGACATTGGCGATGTCCTTTGATGTCGGTTCATAATTATGCGCATCACCGCCGTCACTTAATAGCTGACTCACCTCAGCTTTTTCTCCCCCAATGACCCTGGCGAATTCGCTCATAACGTAGAAGGTCGTATATACCCGTATTTTCGAATCGTCTTCTTTTGTAGCCTTGCACCCCGCAAGTAATATGACCAAAGATAAAATAGTCAGAATTTTCTTCATTCACTGCTCCCCCTTATCCGCCGGTTAACGATAAAATTTCAGAAACTTTTCAATTTCCATGACCGCGCCTTCTTGATCATTGCCTGACATGAGGTAGTTTACCGTCCGGTACGATGAAGAATAGTCAAGAAAATCCTTGAACTTTTCATCAAGAAGATCACCGTATTTACGGTAATGGTTGTAGTAATAATCCCCTTTATGGTCATCCTTTTTTTTCATCACATCAAGCAGGATCTTGTCGTCGTTTTCGTACACAACGTCGGTATGGATCTGGCTGTAGGCGATATTGGCCAATGTGTAAAGATTCAAATCGGTCGCCTTGACTTTTATGAAGCTGTAACCTATCGACATGTAGTGCCTCAAAGTATCGACTATCTCAGTGACCAGCGAATCAAAATCATAGCCCCTGATTCCGACAACCGCATTGATCGGCTTGGTTATGGCCATCAGGATGTTCTCCTTTTCGATGCCATATGCCAGATCCAAAGTGATGGTCGGGATAATCCTGTTTCTTGTCAGGGTCGGCTGGTAGTTGGAAAGGCCCCTTTCAACCTTGGATGCCACAATCTCATGGAGACTCGCAGATTTGGCATAGTCGAGCTTTAGCGCTTTCGGGTTGAAGTTCAAATAGTAATCCTGCTTCTTGCTCGATAGTTCCTTGACTGTTTCGAGGGCATCTTTAAGACTTGTCAGCGCACCGTTTATCAAAGTCAGATCATATTGGGTCAGGTTGTTGTCCCCCAGTCCGTAGTTGAACTTCACCCCGGCAAAGGTTCCATTCATCAAAGAAACATAGAAACAGCGCTTGTAGAAACTCGGCGTCTGTTCCGGGAAACAATGCTCATGACCAATCACAAAATCCGGTTCGCAAAGATAGATCTGGATTGAAAGCGCGCGAATCTTGTTGATCACAAAGAATACTTCGCCGATCCGCACAACAGTCAGAGAATTGAATTTTATTCTTTGGAATATTTGATCAAGTTCCCCTAGAACCGCTGCACATTGTTTGACATCCTGAGCGCTGAGTTTTCCGGCGGACAGGGTGTTGTCAACGAGTTTCTGGTTTTTGGCGGTGAACGTCCGGCTGTTCGAACTGCCAATTTCAGGATATTTCTTGGCATCCGCAGTCGGATTGACATAATACACGAAAATCTCACTGCTTGATGTCTTGATGATCATGTCCTCGCTCAAGGCGTCAAATATAGAAGACACATTGACAAGCCGCGAGTCGATAACGCCTTCCCTTGCTACCTGGCCAAACTCAAAATCATCCAGGAACAGGCGATAAGCCTTGTCAAACTCTTCATCGACGCAAATCATCGCCGCTTTGGCGACCTGGTCAATTGTCGTCTTTTCCTGGATAACCACATCGTAAAATACATTGTAATCTTTATTGCTACCAATTCTTATAATATATCCTTGCATAAAAACACCTCTTCAATTGATTTTACTATATTTGAGCGCAATTAAAAAGTGATAACGACAATAAAAAAGGCAAAACTTCCCGTTTTTGCCCTAGCTGTTTACTAATTTGAAACTTTGGCGATACCAGCGGTAATACGCGCCACACAATACCACACTGGCCAAAAGCCATGAACCGCACTCACCCAAAGGCACCGCCATGAAGCCTAGCTGCCCTAGCAGCAAGCCGCAGATGACAAAGCGGGCCAGCAGCTCCAGGATTCCTGAAAAAAGCGCGACGAACTGGTAATCCATAGCCTGCAAGGCGTTACGATAGACAAACAAAAGTGCCAGAAGGGGCAGGAAATAGCGGATGTTGTCAAGATAGACTCCGGCGTAATTCAAGGCTTCCACCGACGGATTTTCCATGAATAACTTTACCACGCCTTGCCCGAACAAGGTTATGATCAAAGCGCAAGCGATGGCGACGAATACCGACATTATAGCTGCCTGGTTGACTCCTTTGTAAATCCTCCTGAAGTCACCGGCACCGAAATTCTGACCGGTGTAAGTGGCCACACCTACCCCAAGGGCCGGCATCACCTGAGTTACAATATTGACTGAACGTGACGCGCCTGTGAAAGCGGCAACGGCACTTGAGCCAAACGAGTTGACCGCTGCTTGAAGAACCATTATTCCAATCGATATTATCGAAAAGTTGAACGCCATCGGAATCCCGATCTTGAGCAGGAAAAATGAGGTCTCCCGGTCAAAATAACGCTGCTCCCTTCCTGGTCTGAGTATTTCAAACTTCTTGAACATGTAGATGAACACCAGCACCATCGCAATTGTCTGCGAAAGGACAGTCGCATAAGCGGCTCCGTCTACCGACATGTGGAAAAAGGCGATGAAACTGTAGTCGAAGACAATATTCAATACCGAAGAAACAATCAGAAAATACAACGGCGTCTTGCTGTCACCGACCCCGCGCAAAATGGCACCGGCGATATTGTAATAAATCAGAGGGATCATTCCCATATAAATCACCCTGATGTAGCTGTTTGCCATATTTATTATGTCTGATGGAGTATTCATCATCTTGAGGATCTCCATCGAAAAACTTGTCGCCAGGATTGTCAGGACAAAAGCGATGACCCCTCCCAAGACAAGAGAAACAAAAACGAGGTGCCGGAGCCATTCGTAGCTCTTTTTACCGTAGGCCCTTGCAATCGCCACTCCAAACCCCTGAGTCATTCCAATCGCAAACCCGACCACCAGAAACATCAATGCGCCTGTGCATCCAACCGCACCAAGCGCCTTTTCCCCTAGAAGCCGGCCGACAATCACCGCGTCGACCATGCTGTAAAATTGTTGAAACAGATTGCCCAAAAAAACCGGAAAAGTGAACCACACTATGTGTTTGATTGGGTTGCCCTTAGTCATGTCTAATTCCATGCAAAATTCCTCCTACGGGCTATTGTAACAGATGCTCGAACATATGTCGTCGTTTTTCGAAACAGGAAAACAAATTCAATCAGCCCCACTCTTTTGAAGCAATTGCGCAACGATTTTTCCGACCCCATTATCGTTGTTGGACGGAATTATTTCCCGGGCAATTTCTTTCGCCTGGGACAGTCCGTTGACCGGCACATAGGCATGGGGGGTCAGCCGTAGCATGTCGACATCATTTTCACTGTCGCCAAATATCGCAACCCGTGCAAAATCAATTCCTTCTTTGGCGATTATAGCTTCGAGCCGCTTGGCTTTCGAAATGTCTTTGGGAATGATCTCAACCCAATGGCGACCGACCTGAAGCATGGTGAAATCATCACTCAAAATCCGTTTTACCTTCGAAAGTTTTAAAGGGTTGAAGGCGATAAAACAGATCTTGTTCTGCTTGGCCAATGCCACCTTGCCATTTGGAACGTATTCTATCTTCATCGAAGGACTTGAAGCGACAATCCGGCGCATTTTCCCCTTCAACATCCTGATTTTCAAGGCTATTTCCATCAGGAAATTGTAGCCGCAAACAGTCTTCTCGTCTGAAAAATAGAAAACAGAGTAATCATTCTTCTTGAGGAGTCTTTGAATCCGGTCCACTTCCTCCACGGTCATATCGTCCTCTTTTTGGTAGCAGTCGTTTTTGAAATCATAAACCTGCAGTCCGTTCACTCCGATAAGATAACCGCTGTTGAACTCCGCCATCTGCAACTGTCCAACCAGATTGTCCAATGAGAAGACGTTCCGGCCGGTTGCCAAAACCAGTGCCACTCCCTGTTTTTGGGCTTGAATCAGCACTTCCCGGTTGTAGGAAGAAAGCTGCTTTTTGCCATTAAGCAGGGTGCCGTCCAAGTCGGTCACAATCATATCTATCATCATACCATTCCCCCGATCGTTCTTTGAGACCATTATATCAAAAAAGCGCCTGAGCGGCGCTTCAAAATATGGAAAGGAGCAAAGTTGCAATCGTTCACTTCTTATATTTTGTCATTTAAGGTTGAAAGCTTTTTTGCCAGCGTAAACAGCTGAGCTTCCCAATTCGTCTTCAATCCGCAGCAACTGATTGTATTTCGCGATCCGGTCGGTCCTTGAAGCCGAACCAGTCTTGATCTGGCGTGAATTCACTGCCACAGCGATATCGGCGATGGTTGTGTCTTCGGTTTCTCCCGAGCGGTGTGATACAACTGAGGTGTAACCGGCACGATGAGCCATCTCAATAGCTTCCAAAGTTTCAGTCAGGGTTCCGATTTGATTTACCTTGATCAGAATCGAGTTGGCAAGATTCTGTTCAATACCCATTGCGAGACGTTTGGTATTGGTTACAAACAGGTCATCACCAACAATTTGGATCTTGTCACCCAGTTTTTCAACCATGTATTTCCAGCCTTCCAGATCGTCCTGGTCGAGACCGTCTTCAATCGAGATAATCGGATATTTGGCAACAAGCTCTGCATAGTAGTCAACCAATTCCTTGTTGGTCAATGCCCGGCCACCTTCACCTTCAAGCACATATTTGCCATCTTTGTAGAACTCGGAAGCAGCCGTATCCATAGCGATTTTGATGTCTTCGCCTGGTTTGTATCCGGCATTTTCGATAGCTTCGATAATTGTTCCCAAAGCTTCTTCGTTGCTTGAAAGGTTTGGAGCGAATCCTCCTTCATCACCTACAGCGGTGTTCAATCCTTTGTCATGGAGCACTGATTTTAGAGCGTGGAAAACTTCAGCCCCCATCCGGATTGCTTCCTTGAAGCAGCAAGCGCCAACCGGCATGATCATGTATTCCTGGAAATCAACGTTATTATCGGCATGCTGACCTCCATTGAGGATGTTCATCATCGGAGTCGGCAAGATATATGCGTTAACCCCTCCGATATAGCGGTATAACGGCAGTTCCAGTTCATTGGCTGCCGCCCTGGCAACTGCAAGGGAAACACCAAGAATGGCATTGGCTCCCAACTTTCCTTTGTTGTCGGTGCCATCGAGGTCGATCATTGTCTGGTCGATCAGACGCTGTTCGGTAGCATCATAACCCAGTAATGCGGGAGCGATTATTTCGTTTACATTATCAACGGCTGTCAGCACCCCTTTGCCAAGGTAACGGCTCTTGTCACCGTCACGAAGTTCAACTGCTTCATAAATCCCGGTGGAAGCTCCACTAGGCACGATTGCTCTCCCGGTTGTTCCAGATGCCAAAGTCACTTCAACTTCAACTGTAGGATTACCGCGAGAATCCAAGACTTCACGAGCGTAAATATCAATAATTTCGAACATTTATATATCCTCCTTGTTAGTCTTTTCTAACAGAGGTATTATACCATTTATTCGGCACTTTTTCAATTCATATGGTCATTTTTCATTAATGCCGGCAAGATCGTACATATGATTCAACGGTCCCCGGCCCAAACCAAGATCAAGATTGGCTTCAATGGCCCCCGTGATATACTCCTTGGCTTTCAAAACAGCCTCTTTAAGGCTCTTTCCTTGGGCCAGGTTGCATGCTATCGCACTTGAAAGAGTGCATCCGGTACCATGGGTGTTGTCATTGTCAATTCTTCGTGCCTCGAAGGTTTCAATCCCTTCTTGAAAGCAGAGGACATCAGTAGCCTTGCCTTCAAGGTGGCCACCTTTGAGCAGCACCGGACAGCCGTATTCCTCGAAAATCTTTCTGGCCGCAATTTTCATGTCGCAAATATCGTTGATCGCCATCCCGGAGATGATCCCAGCCTCATACAGATTGGGCGTGATTACACTGGCAATGGGAAAAAGTTCCCTGGCAAGGCAAGTGACCGCCCTGTCATTGGAGAGATCGGCACCGCTTGTCGCCACCATGACCGGATCGACCACAATGTTTTTCGCCTTGTAAAATACAAGTTTATCCTTGATTGCCTTGATGATCTTCTCATCCGCCACCATTCCGATTTTGATGGCATCGGGCACGATGTCCTGGAAGATGCTTTCAAGCTGGGCCGCCACCATCTTCTCGCTGCACTGTTCGATCAGGCTTACACCCATCGTGTTCTGGGCCGTCAATGCGGTAATCGCCGCCATCCCATACATCCGGTGGGCCGTTATTGTTTTTAGATCAGCCTGTATCCCGGCACCGCCACTGCAATCCGATCCCGCAATCGTCAATACCTTACTGAGCATTCCGGACCTCCTTGATCTTCTCGATTATCCTCTTGCAGTTTCCCTCGATATCATCGCTTTTGTAGATTCCGCTGATCAGGGCGTATCCATCTACGCCTCGATACTTTCCGATATTGTCAAGATTGATTCCGCCGATTACAACAACCGGGATGATCACGTTGTCCATTATCGCATCCAACTCATCCAATGAAACCTTGATAGTGTCTTTCTTGGTAGCGGTCGTCTCCATTGCGCCGATCCCAAGATAGGAAGCCCCCTGTTTTTGGGCAATGATCGCTTCTTGGACGTTGTGGCAGGATACCCCGATGATCTTGTCGTCGCCTATTTTCAAGCGGATGGTGCGACAGTCACCATCATCCTGGCCGATATGGATACCAGATGCCTGGGCCTGTTCAAACAGTTCCAGACTGTCATTGATAATCAACGGTACCCGATGCGCCTGGCATATTTCCTTCAAAGAGCGCGCCTCCTGCAATTTCTGTTGCAAGTCAGCTTCCTTCTGGCGATACTGGAGGATTCTCACGCCCCCTTTAAGCGAACTGGCGCTGTCCTGGAACAGGTCATTCATAATGCCAGGGTCGGTTATGCCATAAAGGCTCAAATCAAGATGGCGGTATTTCAAATAGCTGGACTTGCTGGCGATCACCTCATCCTTGATGGTGGCAATGCCATCAATAAGATGGTTTCGCATCGAGCTGTAACCCTCACCATTTTGGGCCATCTTCTCATAGGCGGCTTCCCCGGCCAGTCCCATCAGGATGAACGTGGCGACTGTAGACTTCAGGTGGTCTTCATTGGCGCTCACAAACGCACCGACCAGGGCGGAAAGCATGCATCCCGTTCCCGTTATCCTGCCCATTGCCGGGTTGCCGTTATAGACAAGATAGGCATCTTCCTGGTCGCATATCAGATCAACGGCCCCGGAGATGGCAATGACACATGAATGGCGCCTGGCAAGTAGCTGCATCTTTTCGATAGAACCTTTCAGGTTTTTCTGGCTCAGGGTGTCTGCTTCGAAAGCGTCCACGCCCCGGGTGGTTTTGGAAAAATCGTATATGACCTTGAGCTCCGACATGTTGCCCCGGATCACCGCGAAGTCAATCTCGTCTAGAAGCATCCTTACAGCCTCTTTTCGATAGCCCGAAGCTCCGACTCCAACTGGATCCAGGATTACAGGTATCTTGTTCAGGTTGGCCCGTTTCCCGGCCGCAATCATCGCTTGCACCTTGGATTGGTTCAGTGTGCCGATATTGATGACCAAGGCATCTGCCAAATCAACGATTTCCTCCACTTCCCTTATTTCATCGGCCATGATCGGACTAGCTCCAGATCCAAGAAGGATATTGGCGCAGTCGTTGACCGTGACATAATTCGTGATGCAATGGACAACCGGCTTTTTTTCATTCACTTTGCTGCGATATTCACTCCACATACTATACTCCTTTCTGTTTTCAACTTCTTCAAAAAATGGTATAAAAAAACGGAATAGTTTTCCTGTCCGGCTACTCCGTCAATGAGCTTGTAACTTCCTCCGTTGGCATTATCCAAATCAGGTTAAGGGTCGAAGTTGATAACTCCCTCTCAGCCTGCATACAAGCTCCCCTGTCAATATTCAGTTTCTAACAAATCATATTCCGGCACTTGATATTTGTCAAGCTTATCTTATTTCATGGCCCGCAGCGAATTGAATATCGCCAGCAAGGTCACACCCACATCGCCAAATACCCCAAACCACATATTGGCGACACCAATGGTTGCCATTACAATGATTGCGACTTTCACCAGGATGGAAAAATAGATGTTCTGCCTGAGAATCCTGTTTGTCTTCTTGGCCACTTCAATCAGGTCGGCGATTGTAAGCAAATCATCGTGGATCAAAATCACATCAGCCGCCTGTTTGGCCAGGTCGCTGCCTTTGGATCCCATCGCAATTCCGATGTCGCTTCGCATCAGCACCGGCCCATCATTGATTCCGTCGCCCACGAAGGCAACGGCACCATCATATCCAAGCAATGCTTCGATATGCTCCACCTTGTTTTCAGGCATAAGGTTGCCATAAACCTTGTCGATGCCAATGCTTGAGGCGATCTTTTCTGCCGCTTTTTGGTTGTCTCCTGTAAGCATGACAGTTTCGATGCCCAGCTCATGGAATCTTGATATCGCTTCAGGTGTGCTTTCCTTGATCGTGTCGCCGATCACGATAGCCCCCTGATATGCGCCATCCAAAGCCACATATACAACTGTATCAACGGAATCAATCACCTCGGCTTCTATCATTTCTTTCTTAAGGAAACTGTAGTTGCCCAGGATCAATGTTTGGCCCTGGTAGTCGCAGACAATTCCCTTGCCCGCATGTTCCTGAAAGCCCGAAATCCGGCTCTGATCGAGGGGCAGTCCGTATTCCCTGACTATGCTTTGGGCAACCGGATGATTGCTGAGGCTCTCGCCATAGGCCGCGAGTTCCAAAACATCGCCGTGGATTTCCTTTACCCTGAATTCCCCTCTGGTTATGGTTCCGGTCTTGTCGAAAACAATGGTTTTTATATTCGCAGCCCTCTCCAGATAGTTGCTTCCTTTCACCAGGGCTCCGATCTGGCCGGCTTTTCCGATTCCCGCATAAAGCGTCAGAGGGACACTTACCGCAATCGCGCAAGGACATGAAACGACAAGGAACACCAATGCCCGGTAAATCCATGTTTCAAATCCCCCTGGCAGGACAAGCGGAAAGAGCAAGGCCACAACCAGTGCCAGGATAAGCACTGCAGGTGTATATCTGCGCGAGAACCTGGTAACGAAATGTTCGATCCTGGCCTTTCGTGTCGCGCTTTGTTCAAGCAGTTCGATTATCTTGGCAACCGTCGAATCCTCATAAAGCGCGGTTGTCTCCAACTCGATCACGCTCGTGAGATTGACCGTGCCCGAAAGCACCTTGTCGCCAGGAACGATGTCGACTGGGAGCGATTCCCCGGTAAGATTGGCGGCATTGATGGCGCTGTTTCCTTTTACCACAATTCCATCAATGGGAATCTTCTGGCCGACTTTTACCATAACTGTCGAACCTTTGGCTACGGTTTCGACATCCTGCACAAAGAAGTCGTTCCCATTTTTCACCAATGCCTGTTCCGCTTTAAGATTCATCAATTTGGAAATCGAATCCCGGGACTTGTCAATCGCATAGTCCTGGAAGAGCTCGCCGATCCCGTAGAAAAGCATCACTCCGACCGCTTCGTTGTATTCCCCGATGGCAATGGCTCCCAGCGTTGCCACGGTCATCAGAAAATTCTCTTCGAAAAAATCTCTGTTCAGAATGTTTTTAACCGCGGTTTTAACCACATTGAAGCCGATTATTGCATAGGCGATCAGTATAAGTGCCTCCAAGTTGAACACCAGACCCGCAAGATACAAAGGCATCCCGACAATCAGGTTCCAATTCTTCCTAAGACTGAATAGCTTCTGTTTTTCCTTCTTTTTGGGGTAGCTTACAAGAACTCCATCTTCAATCCCGTCAACGACATCCTGGATTGTTCGCAACAGTTCATTGCGTTCCAGATCGCTTTTTGCGATGATCTTTCTGGCAGTGAAATTCAAGACCGCTTCCTCGATCCCCGGGGTCCGGTTAAGCTTGGCTTCAATCTTCATAGCGCAATTGGCGCAGTTGAGCCCTTCAACGTCGAACTTGATCCCATCAAGATGGGGCGTTTCATGGCCTGTTTTTATATCGCATTGTTTATCCATAGTTTCCACCTACCCGTGCACAATATGCTCTAACCCTTTCTCGAATATCGCCTTGACATGATCGTCATCCAAGGAATAGTATATCGCCTTGCCGTCCCGGCGGCCCCGGACCAGCTTGGCGGTCTTCAAGATCCGCAACTGATGGGATACGGCGGACTGGCTCATATTCAAATCGTCAACCAGGGTTGAAACGTTTTTTTCACCATCGATCAGACTGTAGATTATTTTTATCCTGGTCGAATCGCCGAACACTTTAAACAATTCGGCCAAGTCAAGCAGTTCATTTTCTATTTTTTCCATCGCAACCTCCATATATGAACATTTATTCATATGTTCATTATATTGACTATCACATCATTTGTCAATAGCGATAATATTTTTTTATCGGTATATTCGGATATTTTCCATATTTTATTTGACAAAGTGTGTTTCATACGATAATATACTTACGATAAAAAACAAATGCAATGAATAGACGAGTAGTTGGAGAAATCGCTTTATAGAGAGTTTGGATGGTGGGAACAAACAAGTGGAGCTTCAATGAATAAAAACTAGGAGCAGCCTCCAGGATTTATTTTGATTGGATGCCGGTAGCCCCGTTATCGCTTAACTTATACAGTTAGTGAGATTGACAGTTGAAACTGTCGATGAACTAGGGTGGTATCACGAAGTAACTCTCGTCCCTTGGATTGGAGTTTTTTTATTTTCTAAAGGAGAAAAATATGGATAATCGTAAATTTAGCGAACAAGAATTAATCAGACGTGAAAAGTTGAATATGTTTTATGAGGCCGGCATCGACCCTTTTGGGCAAAGGTTTGACCGCACCCACCTTTCAAAAGAATTGAAAGAATTGTACGGTGAAAAGACCCATGACGAACTGGAAGAAATGGCTGTCACTGTGAAATTGGCAGGCCGGATCATGACCAACCGCCGTAAAGGTAAAGCAGGTTTCATGCACATCCAGGACCGTGACGGAAAGATCCAGATCTACGTCCGCAAAGATCGCATCGGTGACGAGATGTATGAATTCTACACAAAAGCTGATATTGGCGACATTGTCGGAATCGAAGGCGTAGTATTCATCACAAACACCGGAGAACTGTCGGTAAAGGCTGACAAATACATTCCGTTGACAAAATCTTTGCGCCCCTTGCCAGAGAAATTCCATGGATTGTCGGATACCGAGGAGCGTTTCCGCCGTCGTTATGTTGACTTGATCATGAACGAAGAGGCTCGCAATATCGCCTTCACCCGTCCTAAAATAATCCGTTCGATCCAGAACTACCTGGACAACCTTGGTTATGTTGAAGTTGAGACACCTGTTCTTAACCCGATTCTAGGTGGTGCTTCGGCAAGACCTTTCATCACCCATCACAACGCATTGGACATGCCTTTCTACTTGCGAATCGCAACCGAGTTGCCGCTGAAAAGGCTGATTGTCGGAGGCATGGATGCAGTCTATGAAATCGGCCGCCTGTTCAGGAATGAAGGAATGGACCGCACTCACAACCCAGAATTCACAACAATCGAAGTCTACAAAGCCTTCTCGGATCTAGAAGGAATGATGGATCTTACAGAAGGAATCATAGCTAATGCCGCTAAAACCGTTTTAGGCACTTACGACATCGAATATAAAGGGCATCAGATCTCACTGGCGCCGGGGTTCAAGAGAATCTCAATGATGGCTGCCATCCAGGAAAAAACCGGAATTGACTTCACCGCCCATATGGATTTCGAGCAGGCTGTCGCTCACGCAAAAGAACATCATATCGAAGTAATGCCCCACTTTGGATACGGTCATATCGTAAATGAATTCTTCGAAAAATACGTTGAAGAAACAATTGTGGAACCAACTTTTATCTACGGTCACCCGATTGAAATATCTCCTTTGGCGAAGAAAAATCCCGAAGATCCAAGATTCACACAACGTTTCGAGTTGTTCATCTGCGGCAATGAATATGCCAATGCTTTCACCGAATTGAACGACCCGATCGACCAGTATGAACGTTTCGCCAACCAGATCAAGGAAAAAGAACTTGGTAACGACGAAGCCAATGAAATGGATTTGGATTACGTTGAAGCTTTGGAATACGGAATGCCTCCGGCTGGTGGTATGGGAATGGGAATTGACCGTCTGGTGATGTTGCTCACTGGGCAGGAATCAATCCGCGAAGTTGTGTTGTTCCCACACATGAAAAACAAGTAGAGTATTATCTTTTAGACAAAGCACAGTCAGTTTACCTATGGCTGTGCTTTGTTGTACAAGCGATGCCAATTCAGCCATATTCTCCATGACCACAAAACACCGAACTGTTACGAATAATTCAAATATTTTCATCTTGTTCATCTTCTATTCAAATTCACCATATTTAATGATAATGATTACTTAAAGGAAGGGGAGTTGCAATGCTGCAGATTAAAAACATCCATAAAGAATATAAGACCAGAGCCTTGGTTCAAAAGGCGCTTGATGGGGTTTCCCTGAACTTGCGTGACAATGAGTTTGTCGCCATTTTGGGACCGAGCGGTTCTGGCAAAACCACATTGCTCAACATCATTGGCGGACTTGACCGCTATGACAGGGGCGATTTGATCATCAATGGGATTTCCACAAAAAAATATAAAGACCGGGACTGGGATTCTTATCGCAACCACACAATCGGCTTTGTTTTCCAAAGTTACAACCTGATTCCCCATCAGACCATCCTGGCCAATGTCGAACTGGCCCTGACAATATCCGGGATATCAAAAAGTGAAAGAAGGCAGCGGGCCACAAAGGCTCTCGAGCAGGTTGGCTTAGGCAATCAGGGGCACAAGAAACCCAACCAGATGTCCGGCGGTCAGATGCAACGGGTGGCCATCGCCCGGGCTCTTGTCAACGATCCCGACATCCTTCTGGCAGATGAGCCAACCGGAGCCTTGGATAGCGAGACCAGTGTCCAGGTCATGGAATTGCTCAAAGCCGTAGCCAAGGACCGGCTGGTCGTAATGGTAACCCACAATCCCGAACTTGCCCAGACATATGCCAACAGGATCGTGAATCTGCGCGATGGTGTGATCATTTCGGACACCAACAGCTTCCCGGTGGGCGATGGCGAATTGGAAATACCTCGCCACGAAAACATGGGCAAATCCGCAATGTCGTTCATGACATCTCTGGTTTTGAGCTTCAACAATCTCAAGACCAAAAAGGCCCGCACCCTTTTGACATCATTTGCCGGTTCGATTGGAATCATCGGTATAGCCATGATTCTCTCGCTTTCCAACGGGGTCAATCGCTACATCAAGACGATTGAGGAAGACACCCTGTCCCAATATCCACTGGAAATCCAAAGCACCGGCTTCGATCTTTCTTCGATAATGAACGCATCCCAAAACACTGGAACTGAGGATGGCGATCAAACTGCGCAGATTGGTGTTACCAAGATGCTCACAAACATGTTTTCACGGATAGGATCCAATGACCTGGCCTTGCTCAAGGAATTTTTCGAGGGTGGCGGGAACGGCATCTATGACTTTGTCAACTCGATCGATTACAATTATGACATCACTCCCCAGATCTACAGCAGCGATACCTCGTCGGTCCGCCAGGTAAATCCGGATCAGTCATTTTCCGCCATGGGAATGGGATCAGGTGCCAGCTCAGGAGGTTTTCTTTCATCGATGTTCTCCAACGATTCATTCTTCCAGCTGCCAGGCAATGAAGATCTCTACGTTGACCAGTACGATATCAAGGCTGGAAAATGGCCTGAAAACTACAGCGAATGCGTCCTGGTCCTCAATGAAGATGGAAACATCTCCGACTTTGTCATGTACACCCTTGGTTTGCGTGATGCCAGCGAACTTGACACGATGATCAGTCAGTACCTGAATGAAGAAAATGTCATTGTCCCTGATCAAAGCGAATCGTTTGGCTACGAGAATATTCTAAACACCGAATTCAAGCTGGTCAATGCGACTGACTACTACCAATATGACCAGGATTATGGCATTTACACCGACAAGACCGATGATGAAGGTTATATGAAAAACCTGGTTGAAAACGGGGAAACGCTCGAGATAGTTGGAATAGTCGCACCGGTTGCCGGGTCAACGGCTACGATGCTCCAGAGCGGTATCGGATATCAGCCATCCCTGACAAATCATGTCATTGAAGCAGCCGCTTCAAGCGATATTGTCATGGCCCAGCTGGAAAATCCGGATATCGATGTTTTTACCGGCAAGGGTTTCAACAGCGAACAGGAGAACCCGTTGGATATTACCAAACTGTTTTCCATCGATCCGACCGCTGTCCAAAACGCATTTTCATTCGATCAGAGCAAGGTCGCCTTTAGCGCTGATGATTTCGACTTCTCGCAAATCCAGATCGATCCGGCGGCTATCCCTGCCATTGATTTTGAGGAAATATTTTCCGGCATTGAAATCAGCCCTGATCCTGACCAGTGGACCGAGCTTAGCTCAAAGCTAACTGACCAGTTCCAACAGTACATGGTTGACAATGAAATGGATGATCCTGAATCCATCAACGATTATTTTATAACTTACATCCAGAGCGAAGATGCCCAAAGCATGATTCAAGAAGAGATTGCTCAATTTATGGCAACAAGCTCTTTGACTGAGGAGTTCCAGACCGGTCTGGAAAACCAGATGGCAACCATCATGGCTGAATACTCGCAGACGATTGCTTCATCATTGCAACAACAAATTGGCGCGATGATGGAAACTCAGATGGGCGACCTTGCCGCCAATATCCAGGATGCGATTTCCATCGACACGGACATGTTTTCCAAGGCGATCACCATGAACATGTCCGAAGATGACTTGGCCGTGCTGATGACTTCCCTGATGGGAACCACCACCACATCTTACAACGGCAACCTTAGCAGCCTGGGATACGCCGATCTGGATCAGCCTGATTCCATCAGCATCTATCCCCGTGATTTCCAAAGCAAACAGACCGTAATAGGCATTCTCGATGATTACAATGCCGCCATGGAAGTAAGCGATGTTTCCAAAGTCATTACCTATACCGACTATGTCGGTACCCTGATGTCTTCGGTGACCGACATCATCAACGTTATTTCCTACGTCCTGATTGCCTTTGTCGCGATTTCCCTGGTAGTATCATCAATCATGATCGGGGTCATCACCTACATCAGCGTCCTTGAACGCAAGAAGGAAATCGGAATCCTGCGGGCGATTGGGGCATCAAAACGCAACATCTCCCAGGTGTTCAATGCCGAGACTTTCATCATCGGCTTGCTCGCGGGACTGCTGGGAATCTTCATCACTTTGATCCTGCTGATCCCAAGCAACATGGTGATTGATCATTTTGCCGGGGATGTCGAGGTAAGTGCCGCTCTACCGGTCGCCGGAGCGATTATCCTGATCGGACTGAGTGTGATATTGACAATTATCGGAGGTCTGATACCAGCCAAGAAAGCCGCCCAGGCAGATCCGGTGACCGCACTGCGGACTGATTAGTCGGGCCACTCACTCCAAAAGGACAAAAGTTCTGAATCTATGTAAAAGATCCCTCTCACAATTTATGATTGGGGATCTTTTTTTTTTCATTTCCGTAGCCTAATCCAATAATCAGTCAATTATGACCGATGGTTTTTCCTATTTCTTTTGATTCATTGGTGCCGTTTGATGATATAATATAAGAAATAAATGTGAATGATACACTGATTGAAAAGGAGGAAAATCATCATTTTGATGAGCTAGATTAATATGATCAGATACGGGATTTTAAGCACCGCTTCGATTGTCCCCAGATTTGTCGCCGGGGTCAGGGAGAGCCGGGACGGTCATGTCCAGGCCATTGCATCCAGAACGAAAGAAAAGGCGCAGGAATTGGCTGAAAAGCTGAAAATAGAAAATTATTACGGGAGCTATCAGGAACTCTTCGAGGACACTGAAGTTGACATTGTCTATGTTCCCACGGTAAATGGATTCCATTACCGCGACGCCAAAGCCGCCCTGCTCCACGGCAAGCATGTGATCGTGGAGAAGCCATTTGCGCTTACCGTCGCCCAGGCAGATGAGCTTTTCACCCTTGCCAAAGAGAAGAAATTGTTTTTGATGGAAACCCAGAAATCGGTTTTCCTGCCAGTGACAAGAAAAGTCAAAGAGCTGCTCGAACAAGGCGCCATCGGTGATCTCAAATACATTGAGTTCAAGGCCGGTTTTCCCGGCAGATTCAGCTATGACCATTGGATGTACGACCTGTCACTCGGAGGTGGCGCCCTTTATGGCAGCGCAACATATACTATTGAGTATATTCAGTTCCTGTTCGACCGGCCCAAGCTGAAAATTGATGGGAGCTGCATAAAATGTCCGACCGGAGCCGATGAGATCAGCAACTTTGCGCTGACTGTAAACGATTCGATCCTGGTCAGCTCAACAATTGCGATGAATGTCCCGTTGGACAATGAAGCCGTATTCTATGGCGAAAAAGGCCAGATACGGGTTCCCAACTACTGGAAATCAGACCAGCTTGATCTGATAGGGTACGATGGTACATCGACCCACTTTGATTTCCCTTTTGACAGCGAATTCGTTTACGAGATCGACCATATCAACGAATGCCTCAACAGCAATTTTCTTCAAAGCGACGTGATGCCCGCATCCAAGACAATCGAGACAATCAGTCTGGTCGCCAGCCTATATGAAAAATGGACCAAAGAGTGATCCATCGAATCAATGTCTTTAAAACATCATCATGCAAATAACCTCAAAGAGCCGGGGATTTCCCCGGCTCTTTTGCGACAGTTTCGCCTATCAATTATTTATCATCAACCAGCACTTCGATGATTTCACCGACATACATGTCATGGAAATCCTTGTTTGGATAGTAGGCTTCAACGACACCATCTTCCAGGAAACCTTCTTCCCTGATCGGGGCGCGATACATTTTTTTGCAGATGAAAACCAGTTTTGCCTCTTTGAAATAAACCGAGTTGTCATTTCCTTCAGGCGTCAGGGAAGTATTGGCTATCTTGTCCCCGTCCCTTCCCGATGCCTTGCCTAGATAACCGAGATCCTTCTTGAATTCCTGCGGGAAAAAAGACAGGCTGAAATAATCGGATTGGTCCACAAATTCCTTGGTGTATCTTTGCGGCCGGATATAAATCGTTGCCGTCAACTTGCCCCATAACGATCCCAGATGGCCCCATGATGCGGTCATCGTATTGAAGCTTTCATCGCCCTTTTTTGCAGTGATCAGCATCCACTCATCGCCAATCAGTGTCATCGGATTGAAGTTAAGATCTTCAATATCAACTTTTCTTAATGCCATAATGTTCTCCTTTTGCATTTTTTTGCCATTAACGTGATGGCAGTAACAATTCATGCCAAACACCAGCTTTTTTGGCAAACAATTTGGCTCATTTGTCTTTGTCGAAGCAGCTGAGCCAGTTTTCAAGCAATTCGAACCAGATTGAAAAAGCGGAATCGTAATGTTCGGGACTGCTTCTGGTCACCTTGTTTCCCAGCGCCAGGCCATGGACTCCGGTTTTGAATATATGCGACTCCACTGGCACATGATTGTCGACCAGGGCCTTTACCAACAACACCGTATTGTTGATGGATACTGTTAGATCCTCATATGTTCCAAAGACAAAAGTCTCCGGGAAGTTCTCTCCGACATTCTTTTCAATGCTCACACAATCGCAAAGCAGTTCATAGTCATCTTGCAGCAGGTTTTTGAATGACCCATGGTGGACATATTCACCAGTCGAAATGACAGGATAACCCAGGATAATTCCTTTTATTTTTGCGGTCTGCAAAAACAACCGTTGGTATTCACAGGCGTAATTGGCGACCAGATGTCCGCCGGCTGAGAAGCCACAAAGGTATATTTTTTCCACGTCAATCGAATAGGCCCCGGCGTTTTCAACTACCCAGCTATACAGGGCATCCATCTCCCACAGGGCGGTAGGGTATTTGGCTGGAAAAACCGAATAATTCAGGACAATCGCATGGCAACCCAGAGAATTGAATTTCAAGGCGATCGGCTCGCCCTCCTTGAAGGAAATTTTTTCATAAGATCCACCAGGAGCGATCAAAACAACCGGACGCAGGGCATAATCCATTATCTTCGCGTCGGTTGACACAAAATATCCTGTCGCCTTCGATTTGTGGGAATTCTCATTTGTCACATCAATTTCAGTTATTCTCATCTAATCCTCCATATCGACTGCCGCCCGTTTTTCAAAATACGGATCGATATAGACGCCAGTGAAAACCTCGTAGGCCGCATCCTGCTCAAAGACCGACAGGTCTTGTTCACTATCAAAAGTCATGACAAACATGATATCGTGATTCGACTTTCCGTTGGAAAGAATCAATTGGGCAGAAGCGAGTCCCTGGGCCGCTCCGACAAGGGCCTTGAGGTTGTAGTTCAAGTTGTGCGCCAGCGTGGGCCTGTCTACTTCCACGCCTGGAATATATCGCCACATCTCATATCTAGTAATCATTTAAGTTTCCTCCGATTCTTCGAACAAAACACCTCATCATTCCGGGGTCGATCCCAAACATTGACGAGGTGCACATCAGTTATTGGACCTTGCTACAAAGAATATCGAAAAGTTTGGTGTTGTCGATTGGCTTCAACAGGTACGCATCCATACCCGCAGCATTGGCCGCCTTGATATCCTCTTTGTTTGTGCTGGCCGAAATGCCGATAATCGAAATATCCTGGGCATTGGGATGGGAACAGTTCCTTATTTTCCTGGTGGCATCAATGCCGTTGAGGTGGGGCATATGGACATCCATGATTATCGCCCAGTAATGGTCCGGCTGCGAGCGGCTGAAAGTCTCAAAACCTTCTTCACCGGTGTTGACCAATACCGCCCGTGCCCCGATCGAGTTTATATAGTGTTCCAGTATCTGCCCGCTTATCTTGTTGTCCTCACAAATCATGATGAACTTGTCTTTCAGGCATTCATAGTTGTGGCCCAGGTCGTCCTTTTGGGTAATGACATCGTAGTCAGGATAATAATCGGCCACCAGATCGACAAAGAAGGTCGAACCTTTTTTCATTTCGCTTGTGACCTGGATATCCCCTCCAAAAAGATTGGCCAGATGTTTCGCCAAAGCAAGCGAGACACCCGAATTGATGCTTGCCTTTTTGTGTTCGACCTCTTTGGCAAAAGGAATGAAGATTTCTTCAAGGAATTCGGACGACATTCCCAGGCCGTTATCGCAAATCTCATAGTGAAAATTGACCTTGTTGTCTTTGATCGAGTTGACAATCAAAAGGGTGACCTTGCCGTTGACCGGGGTATATCTGATGGCATTGTCCAAGATGCTCTCAAGAATATCATCGTGGCTTTGCAAGTCAAGGTCGACCCACCCTTGGATCTGATTCTTATAGATCACATCAAATGAGATGCCTTTTCTAAACGCCGCCTGGTCAATCCTGTCAATAAGCCCAAGATACAAGGTCGAAAGATTGACCTTTGCCTTGCGGAGCGTGAACGACTTCGATTCTATTTTTTCGACATTTTCGAGCTTCTCCAACACCTTATGAAGCTGTTTCGCGGATTCAGAAATCTTGTTTACGAATTCGTGCTCAAAGTTGTTCGATGCCTCATTGCGGGCGATCTCGCACAGACCCTTGATGCACCCAAGCGGCGTTCTTAGACCATATGCCGCATTGAAGATATAGTCGTTTTTCAGACGGTTTGCCTGCTCGATTTGCTTGACCAGCAATTCCTTTTCCTGGTTGTTGACAAGAAGGTTCAAATCCTTGTTGATCAGGATTGAGAATTTATGGAGAATCTCCTGGGATTTGCGGGGCAGTTTTATCGGCTTTTGGTCGAGCACGCAGATGGAACCATACAGTGACCCGTCCGGCCAGATCAAGGGCCACCCGTAATAGTAGACAGAATCTTCATCGCTGGTAACCTTATTGAAAAAGCACTGCAATCCGTTTTTCACATAGAGGTGCTTTTTTCTTGCCACCATCATTTCCCAAAAAACTCCCGTCTCCAGGGCAATTGTCGTCTGAAGTTGATGATACCTTGTGGCAAACTCATTGCAGGCTGCGATTTCGACATTGTTGCGGTTAACTTTCAGAATCAATGCCATCTCAACATCATAGATCGAACCGACTATCTCGAGGAGTTCCTGCCACTTGTCAAGCATGTCCTGAGGTATTTCGGGTCTTGACGTTGCATTTTCAAGGTTGAAAATTACTTCATTGCAATTGTCATCTTCCATATCATTTGTCCCCTCATGTAATTCTAATCAGTAAACAACGCACGACCGATCCGGATCCTTGTCGCCCCGTATTTCAAGGCTTCAAGGTAATCGTTGGACATCCCCATTGACAGTTCGGTCATTGCCATATCAAATTTTTCATTAAGTTGAACCATTAAGCTTTGCGTCGCCTCGAAATAGCGCGTTGCCTTGCCAGGCTCGATGTTCGGTGCCATCATCATCAATCCGCGGACTTCCACATTTTCAAACTGATCCAGTCTGGAAAAAAGATCATCCATTTCTTCGACTTCGAATCCATGCTTGCTTTCTTCCCTGGCGATATTCACCTGGATCAAAACAGGCATGACCAGGTCGTGTTTCTTGGCCTGTTTGTCAACTTCCTGCAACAAGCCAATACTGTCAATAGAATGGATAATAGTAACCTTGTCGATAATGTATTTGACCTTGTTTTTTTGCAAAGTCCCGATGAATTCAAATGTTCCATTGCCATTGTACTGCTCATATTTCTCCAGCAGGGCCTGAACCCTGTTCTCGCCAAAATGAGTCACCCCGACCCGTTCGAGTTCCCTGATCTGGTCCACGCCCACATATTTGGTCGCGGCCACCAATGTCCGGTCACCCAACTCGCTTAACAGTTTTTTTACCGCATTCTCATTAACAATCATTTTAACAACTCCTTTATTTACAAGTATACCACTAATTCCCATTTATTGAAGAAGGATATTGAAAAAAGGTTTCAAATTCCGATGAAAATAAGAATTGAAAGCTTGTTTTATACTCTTTGCCTTGATATACGGGGCATATTGCTTTCAAACAAAAAAAGCTGCATCAAACATGATATGAAGATTCATGGTTGATGCAACCTTTGTTATTGCGCCGGTTTCATTATATGATAAACCGGTAAACCTAGCAGTACTCCCCCACCAATGATGTTACCTAAGGTTGTGATGCCAAAATGGGTCAGTGTTGTCACCCAGTCAATAGGCGTGTTCAATGCAACCGCCAAAGTGAAAGACCCCATATTTGCGATACTATGCTCAAACCCTGGCAGGACGAAGGCCATTACCACTATCAGCATGATGATAACCTTGGCTGTATCGTCCTTGATTTTATAGCTGGTAAAAGACGCGCAGCATACGGTGAAGTTACATAAGATCGCCTTGGCCAACAATTGCATCGGCTCAAAATCCAGCTTGTGTTCAATGTAAGGATGCACATAATTAACCAGCGCCTCATGATAGGCACCGGAGAAAACGAACAGACCGCAGATAAAAGCGATTCCGACGAAGTTGCCAAGATAGCAGACAATCCACATCTTGAATACCTGGTGCAGTTTCAGGTCTCCATGGTAAACCGGGATAAATGATACAAAACAGTTACCGGTGAAAAGTTCCGCCCCCAGAATTGCGATCAGAACGATTCCGATCCCGAATGATGCCGCCAGAGCCATTTTTGCGACAACCGGATTCAAAGGTGTCAGCAAGCTCACCAGCGTGTAACTCAAATATGTAGCCAAACCTAAATAAAGCCCTGCCAAAATACTTCTGATGAAAAAACGGCCAGTGTCATTTTCACACATCTCGTATTTTTTTAGAGCCATGTCATTCAACGCTTCAAAATTCACAACATTTCCTCCAAACAAATAATTTCACCCTATTATATCGAAGTACCTCTATCAATTCAACCGCAAATTAAAACTTCTTCATTTATCCATCTTTTTTCCAAAAAACAACGCCCAAGACGCAAGTCCGGGCGTAAACATATTATTGATTTTTGGTTGTGCTTAGATACTCCTGGTATTCTTCAAGTATGCTTTCCAATTGTTCGTAGGTTTCGATCTTCGCCAAGGCATTTTTTACCACAGCGGTATTTGGCAATCCTTTGAGATACCAAGGACCATGCCCCCGCATCTGCGCCATCGCAATATTCTCCGGCATTATCTCCAACAATCTTTGCGCATGCTTGAGGCATTGCTCGATTCGCTTGACGATTCCAATGGAATCGTCAACCGGCTGGCCGTTGAACGCATCGACAACCTGTTTTATCAGCCAGGGGTTGCCAAGGGCTCCCCTGCCGATCATGACCGCATCGCAACCGGTCTGCGCTTTCATGTCGAGCGCATCCTGGACACTCCGGATATCCCCGTTGCCAACGACAGGGATGCTGACGGCTTGCTTTACGGCCTTTATGATGCTCCAGTCAGCCTTGCCCTCATACATCTGGTTTCTCGTCCGGCCGTGGACAGCGATCATTTTGGCTCCGGCTTTTTCACATAACTTGGCGATCTCCACCGCATTGACATGATCATTGTCGAACCCTTTGCGAATTTTCACGGTAACCGGCTTGGACACATTGTCGACAACCGCCTTTACGATATCATATGCCAGTTGCGGCGTGGTCATCAACGCACTTCCGGCACCGGTCTTGACAACCTTGTTTACCGGACAACCCATGTTGATGTCAATTATGTCGCAATCTGTCTTTTCATCAAGATACTTTGCGGCATAGACCATAGTTTCAACCTCGCTGCCAAAAAGCTGCAAGGCCATCGGATGTTCGTCTTCATGGACCTCGAGCATGGCCAAAGTCTTTTCATTACCGTAATAGATGGCCTTGTCGGATATCAGCTCCGACACGACCAGGCCGACATTGAATTCCTTTATTATCGTCCTGAATGCAACATTGGTGATCCCGGCCAAGGGAGCCATGATCACGTCGTTTTCAATTACTACGTCACCTATTTTAAACATCTTTGGTTCTGCTTAGGATGGCTTTGAGTTGGTCTTCATCGAAATCATATTTGGTATTGCAGAACTGACATGTCACGTTGGCACCGTGGTCCTTTGCGATCATGTCCTCAAGTTCCGTTTTTCCCACTGAAATCAGGGCCTCTTCCATTTTCTCGCGGCTGCAATCGCACTCGAAAGAAACCGGCATTTCACCGAGAATCTCGATGTCATCAAAGATCAATTTGAGAATCTGTTCGGGACTATTGCCATCATGAATAAGCGTTGAAACCGGAGGGAAGGTTTTCATCTTTTCTTCAATGTATGTGATGTTCTCCTCAGTTGCTTCTGGAAGCAACTGGATTATGAATCCGCCTGCACTGAGGATCTCGTTGGTATCATTGACCAACACGCCAAGTGAAACGACTGAAGGAACCTGTTCGGATACCATGAAATAATAGGCGAAATCATCACCTATTTCGCCGGTCTGCAAGGGAACATTTCCCACGAAAGGCTCTTTCAATCCCATATCTCTGATTATTTGGAGATATCCTTCCTTGCCGACTGCGACTCCGACTGCCAGTTTGCCGGTGTCGTTGTATTGGTAATGGACTTCGGGATTGGCAACAAAACCTTTTACTTTTCCGTCACTTTTGGTGACCGCCATCAACGTTCCAATCGGTCCTCCGCCATTGATATTGACGGTTATCTTGTCTTTGGATTTGTTCATCGCGCCCATGATCAGCGTTACCGCCATCAGCCGGCCGAGTGCCGCCGATGCCGTCGGCCATAACCCATGCTTCAAGCGAGCCACTTCGGTCAACGCAGTCGTTTCAACAGCGAAAACGCGACAATTATATTTGTTTGATAAACCTCTGACTAATTTGTCTGCCATATTAATTACCTAGCAACATTCCCATGGTTGTCATCAGGGTCGACAACACCATCGTTATCAGGATAACCCAGATCACAGCCACTCTTTTTTTCTTGCTCATATTCTGCCTTTCCATGAAAAAAAGCGTCGAGACGCTTTATTTCATATCATCCAATAAATCATCTTGTTCTTCAAATGAAGGTGCGGTGGTTTCTTCCGATTGCACATCTTCCTCTTTGACCGGTTCGATTGTGCCACTGTGACTTTCTGGAATCTTACCAGTTTCATACAGCGAAAGAATCTGCTCCGCATTCAAGGTTTCGTGTTCAAGCAAAGCTTCGGCAATCTGCACCAGCTTTTCCTTGTTGTCAGTGATGATCTTGGTTGCCTTGTCATAGCATCCTTCAATTATCTGACGTACTTGGACATCGATCTCATAGGCGATTTGGCCTGAATGAGCATTCGACGTGTTGTTGTAGTCACGCCCCAGGAATACCGCATTGTCTCCCGAAGCATATTTGATTGGTCCCAAGTCGGACATCCCCAACTCGGTTACCATCAATCTGGCAATACGTGTCGCCTGTTCAATGTCGTTATGGGCTCCAGTTGAGATATCACCGAAGAAAATCTCCTCAGCGACCCGGCCACCCATGAATCCGGCGATATTTGATTCCAGTTGCGACTTGGTTTGGAAATACGTTTCCTCTTTAGGAGTCATCAGGTTATAGCCTCCTGCCTGTCCACGAGGAATGATTGTGACTTTTTGAACCTTGTTGGCATCTTCCAATGTCAAGCCTAAAATTGCATGGCCAGCTTCATGGTAGGCAACCAATCGCCGTTCCCTTTCCGAATATTTACGGGATTTTTTAGCAGGACCACCCATTACACGGTCAACCGCTTCATCGATGTCAGCCATTGTAATCAAAGAATGTCCGCTGCGGACCGCCAAAAGAGCCGATTCATTCAATACGTTTGACAACTCAGCACCCGAGAATCCAGGAGTTCTTTGTGCAACATTGTCAAAATTGACATCAGGTGCAAATTTTTTGTTTCTAGCATGGACTGCAAGGATCTTCGCTCGCGCCGCCTTGTCCGGGTTCGCCACCTGGATCTGGCGGTCGAAACGACCTGGACGCAACAAGGCTGGGTCAAGTACGTCAGCCCGGTTGGTAGCCGCAAGCACGATGACACCTTCCGAACCTGAGAAACCGTCCATCTCCACCAATAACTGGTTCAATGTCTGTTCCCTTTCGTCATGGCCACCGCCCATACCGGTACCTCTTTGACGACCTACAGCATCAATTTCGTCGATGAAGATGATACATGGTGCTGATTTTTTAGCGTTGTTGAACATGTCGCGGACGCGGCCTGCACCGACACCGACGAACATCTCCACGAACTCCGATCCGGAGATCGAATAGAAAGGAACATTCGCTTCACCGGCAACTGCACGGGCAAGCAATGTTTTACCCGTACCTGGAGGACCCACCAGGAGAACCCCGCGAGGAATCTTGGCACCCATATCTACGAATTTTTTAGGATTCTTGAGGAAGTCGACGATTTCCTTGACTTCTTCCTTCTCCTCATCCATTCCTGCGACATCGTCAAAATGCGTATCGGCATTTTTTTCCAATTTGGCACGTGAATTCCCAAATTCGAACGCTTTCGAGTTGCCACCTTGGTTTGACATCATTCTGAATATCAGATAAACGCCACCGAACATCAAGACGTAAGGCACGATTGCAATAATGATATCCATGAACACCCCTTGTTGTGAGGCGTCAACCACAATTGTGTTGACATCTTTGCTTTCCAACAAGGCTGTAAGTGAATTAAGCTCGACTTCCGTCTTTGGAATTGTTGTTGAAAATTCAACTGTCTGAGTTTGCCCGTCAACAACTTGGGTATAGCTTCCTGTAACATCTACGACCAAAGCCTGAGGCTCGATTTCAACTTCCGTCAGACTTTCATCTCTGACAACATCAAAGAATTCGCTATACGAAATCTGCTTTGATGCATCCTGCGAGATAAATGGTAAGGCAATAGCTACAATCAATAACACCACAAGTGCTGGGAGCATTGAACGTATTAACGTATTTCGATTACCGTTTTTCATATTTTCTCCTTTATTTATAGCAACTTTCTTTTAAAATGCCCACATATGGCAGTTGGCGGAATCTTTCATTGAAGTCCAATCCAAATCCGACCACAAATGCATTTGGGATTTCGAAGCCTACGTAATCAGCCTTTATATCAAATGTCCGACCTTCTGGTTTGTCGAGCATTGTTGCTACCTTGACGCTTCTTACATCGCGATCGTAAAGCATTTCAACCACATTGGCCAAAGTCTTGCCGGTGTCGATGATGTCTTCCACGATGATAATGTTTTTGCCTGCGATCGGTCCTTCCACATCCTGTTTTACAACCAATGTCTTGGACTCGATTCCTTCATAAGAACTCACATTCATATATTCAAACGACACTTCCACATCTATATACTTCGAAAGTTCGCTCAGAAAGGGAATCGAACCTTTCAGCAGGCCAAGTAAAATCACTTTTTTCCCTTCATAGTCTTCGTTTATCATAGCGGCCATCTCCTTGCATCGTTGCGTTATCCGGTCGCCAGAAATCAAAATTTCCTTTATTGAATCATTCATTATTTCACTCCTTTTATTTTCATAATAATAGCACAAATAAATTTGCTTTTGTAGTCAAATACTTGATATTTTTGGCTATTCCGGGGATTAAAACTATTTCCTGGGCGGCGTTTACCACTACAGGATATGTTTTCCTTCTGCTTGCCGGGATTTTATTGTCAATAAAAAGCCGGCTCACTTTCTTTGTTCCCCCGCTGGTAACTATTTTATCCCCGGCCTTGTAATTCCTGATGGTCAAGGGATAATCGGATGGTTCAAGCATGACCCCGTTGTTTATCGGTCCCTGACTGGCCAGCACAAAGTGTTCGCTCACCTGCAATTCAGGGCAATTAAGAACATACTCATAGTCATCCGTTTTTTTGTCGATAGTGACAAATACATTATGATATTCTTTTATGAATTCATAATTAACTGGCAGTTTTATTGTGACATTGGGCTTTTCGCTTTGGAGCTGTTTGTATATCTCGTTGATGAGATTGCTTGTGATCAGCTCCTTGTCCAGATGAAAAGACAGAACTTCATAAAGAAGCTCCATGTAGTTGTCTGCATTTATTACCCTGACATCGAGATGCCTGCTGTCACGATAGCTTTCCAGAAGCGGCGTTATCCCATTAATGATATTCATTTTTTGCCGGTTGTAGTATGAGCGATAAAGCAGCAGCTCCTCTTTCTGGTGACAGGATAATCCGTTGAACACCTCATTGCGGACAAAATCACGGGTGAAATCACTTTGGAAATTAGTATAATCGTCACGATAATAGACGTCATTGTCATGGCAATAATCCCGCAGCTCAGCCTTGTTCCTTTCCAGCAACGGCCTGAGCACTTCCATGCCTTGGACAAAACTGTGATCGTTAAGGCCCAAAAAACCCATGAAGCCACGCTGTTTTTGCATGTAGATCGTTTCAAGCTGGTCATCGAGATGATGTCCCAGGACAATAGTGTCAATCTGGTATTTCTGGCCGATCTGATAATAGAATGCATAACGGAGCCTGCGCGCCTGGGCCTGAAAATTTCCTTTTTCGTAATCGCTCGCATCGACCCTCAGGATTTCAAATGGGATATTCCTTTCCTTGCAGTAGCTTGAAACCGTAAGTTCGTCAAGAATTGAATCAAAACGCAAAAAGTAGTTAACATGGACTGCAACTACTTGAATGCAAGCATTATATAACATATCCAGCAGCGCCATCGAATCACAGCCGCCGGACACTCCAACAAGATACTTCCGATTTTTAGCAAGACTCTCGATCATGTCATAACCTTCCTATATAGCAGGCCACCTTGCGAAAATGCGACCGGTAATATTCTTCAAAGCCCAACTTCTCCAATAATTTCAAGGATGGCACATTGGCCAGTTTGACCATGCAATATACAACCCTGACCCCGAATTCTTCCTTGAGATACCCCAAAAATGCCTGCAGGACCTCAAACATGTAACCATTCCGCCAGTGTTCACTGTCCAAGGTGTAGCCAAGCGAAATTTCATCATTAAAAGCGATGTTGATATAGATGTCCCCAATGAGCGAATCGGTATCTTTCAAATATATGCCAAGCTGATAATTTCCAGCCCGGTAACCAAAGGGCTGTTCAAGACATTCCCTGATCCTTTTTTGCGCCTTTGCCAGGTTGTAATTTTTATAAGACTGGTAGCGGGCGACTTCCTCTTTGGCGCGATACCCCGCCATTGCCGGGGCATCGTCCAGACTCAAATCCTGGATATATAAACGTTGCGTTTCTAGTTTCATTTTTTTTCGATATTGTAGTAAATAAACAGCATCCGATCCTTGCCGTTGATGTCTTTGATTATTTCAAATTCGTCATCGAAATATTCCCTGACCGCCTTTTCCATGATTTCGCGCTGATCGAATCCCATTTCAAAAGCAAGCAAAGCCCGGTCATTTAACAGCGGTCTGACTCCGGCAAAGATTTTTCGGTAGAAATAAAGTCCGTCATCACCGCCAAAAAGAGCGATATTAGGTTCATTGTCTTTAACCAGCGATTCGATTTCCTGATTTTGTGGAATGTACGGTGGGTTCGAGACGAATATGTCAACCTTGTGGTTGCTTTCCAACAAAGGCTCCAGCATATCGCCGACGAAAAATTCAACTTCAGCCCCAAGTGCCGCGGCGTTTTCCTTGGCCACTGCAACCGCCTCAGGCGAAATGTCACTGGCCACAACGTTAAGGCGCCCTTCTTCCAAGGCAAGGGTGATGGCGATCGCTCCTGACCCGGTTCCGACATCACAAAGTTCTATTCTTGAATATTCATCGAAGTAGTCATCAATCCTATACAAGATCTGTTCAACCAGCTCCTCTGTTTCGTAGCGGGGAATCAGCACGTTGCTGTCGACCTTGAAATCACGGCCGAAAAAAGTTTCATAACCCTTGATGTACTGTATCGGTTTTCCCGCAATGTACTCCTCAAGCAGGCTGTTGAACTTTTCCAGAACAGCGGCGTCAACTTCATTGTCAAAGTTCAAATACAACTGTTGCGGGTTCATGTTGGCCAGATGATAAAACAGCACCTTGGCAACATTCACGTCCTTTTCAAGATTCTCCAGCTTCGATTCGCTTTGAAGAATCAATTCTCTTATGGTCATCTTATTTAGCGCCCTCTTCCAATTTCAGCCGCTGATCTTCATTGATCAGGGCAGTGATTATGTCATCCAGCTTGCCTTCGACGATCCGGTCAAGCTGCTGGATTGTCAGACCGATGCGGTGATCGGTAACCCGGTTTTGGGGATAATTGTATGTGCGGATTTTTTCGGAACGGTCACCTGAACCGACCTTGCTTTTCCGTTCGCTTCCGATGGCTTCGGACTTGATCTGCTCGAAATGGTCATAGATTTTGGCAACCAGAGCCTTCATCGCCTTGTCCTTGTTGTCATGTTGTGAACGTCCATCCTGAGACGCGGCCACAATCCCAGTTGGAATATGGGTGATCCGGACTGCGGAATCAGTCTTGTTGATATGCTGCCCTCCAGCCCCTGAAGCGCGATACGTATCGATTCTTAGATCGTTCTTGTTGATGTCGATGTCGACTTCTTCCATTTCCGGCATAACCAGAACGGTCGCCGTAGATGTATGGACACGTCCCTGGGTTTCGGTTTTTGGCACACGTTGAACCCGATGCGAACCGGATTCGAACTTCAGTTTTCCGTAAACGTCGTCTCCGATAACGTTGAACGAAATCAGCGAGAAACCGCCGGCCGGGGCTTCGACTGCTTCAATAACCTCGATCCGCCAACCTTGAGATTCGGCATACCGGCTGTACATCCGATATAAGTCTCCGGCAAAAATATTGCCCTCATCGCCACCGGCAGCTCCCCGGATTTCCATGATGACGTTTTTGTTGTCATTTGGATCTTTTGGAATCAATTCCAACTCCAGTTTCTGGGTTACTTCCGGAAGAGCCTCTTCCAGTTCATCAAGCTCCATCTGAGCCATTTCTTTTATTTCTGCGTCAGGTTCCTTGAGAAGCTCTTTTGCTTCCTGAATCCCGTTCAATATTTGTTTATACTTTTGAAAAAGATCATATGCACCTTGAAGTTGTGATTGTTCTTTCGTTATTTCCGTCATTCTTTTTATATCGCTGCCGACGTCCGGATCCATCAGCATCTGTGATAATTCTTCATAGCGTTTTTCTATAGATTCTAATCTTTCTATCATACTATCCATATATATACCTCCAAGCCTTAAACATTGTACTATAATTTTATCATTAATGATAGTAATACATCTAAAAAAAATGCATTAAAACTGCAAAAATCAACGACCGAATCGCTTAAATTGATCTGCACCGGATACCCAAAAGGTCAACGAAAAAAAGATCGCCAATATTTCAATTTTCTCCAACAAAATTTCTCATATGTAATATAAAATATTTTTAATATTCAAATACATTTTTTAATTCCAATATGATAATTATGTGAGTTTATATATCCATAAATTACTAAATAACCATAATCAAACCAATGTATAATAATCAAAAAATATCGACAAAATCACTATTTTTTAAATGAAAACGCTTGCAATATACGGGGTCGTGTGATAGTATAATAGTACAAGGAGGGTGGTAGTAATAGCCAATGAGATTTCTCTAAATCTTAATCAATGAGCGATCAGATATTAGGATACCAACGAAAGTTGGATAGATTGCAATAGAGATTATGAGGTAGGTTACTAAGCTATGTAAGATTTGTCAATCAGACATAATAGTAATTTAGTCTTAGTTTATTTGTCTGCCAAGACAGATAAACAAAAGATTAGACGACGCTGGTAGATAGATTTAAGAAATTACCGGAAATCGATAAATAATTACTTATGAAATTCAGTTTCAAAATATGTAATTGGTTTATTGAGACTACGCTAGTTGAATCGATGAAAAGATTGATACATAGTGAGATTTATGGATGGTTTAATCATCTAAACCATATAAATTGTTGTAGCATATTGACATATAAGAAATGATCTAACGCGATCTAAAATATTATTTTGAAACCCTGAAACCTTTAGCGATGTAAAAGCAAAAGCCGATGGCAATCAGATAATAATTAGTTAAATGAGAATATAACAGCATTACCCTAATACCAAATAGCGATATTTACAGTAATGGTTTATATCAGTAAAATAATTAAAGAGAACTCTTCAAGAAGTTATCACTACACTCAAACCTGGAAAGGGGAAGGCAGATTGCCTTCCTCTTTTTTAATATCCCAGTTCTTCTCCAACCAGAATTACTTTTATCCGGCCGTCGTGGCGTGAATACCGAGTTATGACTTCCTGGGCGCACATGGTCCCTTCGAGACAATTGCTGCATTTTCCAGTAATCGCGCAAGGTGTCTTCAAATTCAGTCTTTGGGCGTTGGGCGGGCACGCCACTGTCTTCACCCTTTTGATTGCATACTCGAGATCTGTTGCAACCTTGTTTTTGCCGGCTACAATGATAACCTGTTTTGGCCCGAAGCAAAGTGCCGCAACGCGATTCGAGTTGCCGTCGATATTGACAAGCTGTCCATCCAATGTGATGGCGTTTGTCGACATCAAAAATGTGTCTGCCAGAAGACATTGACGCATCAGGTCTTCCTTTTCACCACGCGTTTGCCCCTTATCCCGGTCGATGAAATCATATCCGCCGTTTCTCAAAACGTCTACAAGACCGATCTCCTTCAATGTTTCACTGCCTCCCATACCGACTGATCCATCTTTGGAAATAAGCTCGATAACTTTATTCAATGCCTGTTCCTTGTTTTCGACATAGAACCCTTCCATATTGCGCCGGTTGAGCCCCTTGATGATCGTATTTGCCTGATTTGTGAAATAATCCATACATTGCCTCCTTTTTTATATAATGATAACCCAAATATCGCAATCAGACAACCAAAAAACCGTGCTTGTCGAGGGCACGGTTGTTCGTTAAGATTCTTGGCGGATGTCTTAACTGGGAAGATTTGATAATTTTAAGGGAGTAAAATTATATTATTATCTACATTCATATAGTAAATAATTTTTGTTAACTGTTTATGAACACAAAATAATATTTTCAAAATATTCCATTAAAAAAAGATTGCATATGAGCAACCTTTATTGTTTTAATTTCTTATTAATGACTTTTGGGGGTTTTTCAACCACTTCATGATGCTGGCGGCAACGTGGCTCATATTGATTGACGGATCCGACCAAAATGACCGCATCCGAAAATTTTGCAGGATTTCCGTTTATCAGGCGCTGCGTCCTGGTGGCCGGAGCTCCGCAAACCGCGCAAACCGCTGTTAGTTTGGAAATGAACTCCGCTTTGGAAAGCAGTTCGCCCATTACCGGAAAACACTCACCCCTGAAATCCTGATCGAGACCGGCTACAGTAACCCGGATTCCCTTGTCCGCAAGGTACTCACAAATGTCAATGATCTTCCGGTCTAGAAACTGGACTTCATCAATGATCACAATCTCAACCTCGTCATCGATATGCTCGAGAATTTCTTCACTGTTCCTGATTGTGATGCACGGAACGCGGACACCCAAATGAGTCACTATCTCTTCACCGGAATAACGGTTGTCAATATGCGGCTTGAATATAAGAATATTCTTTTTGGCGTATTGATATACTGTTATTCTCCGTATCAGCTCTTCGGTTTTTCCGGCAAACATGCATCCGCAAATTACTTCAATCGAGCCTCCATCGTATTGTTGGTACATATTAACCCCTCACATCCTTCAATGAATTGAAATTCAACGGGTTCCCGTTTTCATCAACCTGGGCCAGATTGTTGAAGCGGGAATATTCCTTTTGGAACTGGAGTTTGACCTCTCCGGTCGATCCGTTCCGGTGCTTGGCAATTATCAACTCGGCGATATTGTTCTCTTCTTGAGCCTCATCCCCGAGTTTCTTATAGTAATCCTCGCGGTAAATGAATGAAACGATATCCGCATCCTGCTCGATTGCCCCCGATTCCCTCAAATCAGACAACATCGGTCTTTTGTTTTCACGCTGTTCCACCGAACGGGAAAGCTGAGAAAGAGATAGTACCGGGCATTTCATTTCCCGGGCCAGTGCCTTCAGTTGCCTTGAAATATCCGACACCTCCTGCTGCCTTGACTCCCTTGAAGATGTAGACCCGGTAATCAGTTGCAGGTAGTCAATCAGGATAAGCTTCAAACCGTGATGTTCATGATTCAGTTTGCGACACTTGCTTATGATATCGTTGATCCTGATCCCTGCCGAATCATCGATGTAAAGATTGCACTTGTTGACCCTCTCGGCGGCACCGTAATACTTCATGGAATCGTGTTTGAGCACTTCACCGGTCCGCATCAGACTCCCCTCGATCTCACCCATCGAACAGATGATCCGCTGGACCAGCTGTTCGGCAGGCATTTCGAGAGAGAATATCGCTACCGGCAAGTCTGAATTTTCAGCCACCTGATGGGCGATGTTCAAGGCAAATGCGGTCTTCCCCATCGCCGGGCGGGCCGCAAGTATGATCAAATCCCCGGGCTGAAGTCCTGAGGTTATCTTGTCGAGATCCTTGAATCCCGTCGCCACCCCGGATATTCCGCCACTTTGCGCCTGCAGGATGTTCAGCCGCTCGGTGATATTGTTGACCACGCCGCGAATCTGCTTGAAATCTCCCGCCTCACGACTTTGGGTAACTTCAAGCAATTTTTTTTCAACTTCCATGATGAAATCATCAAGATCATCTACCGGTTCGTATGATTCCTCGACAATCTGACTGGCTTGATAGATGATCTTGCGCAGCGTCGACTTCTCAATAAGGATCTTGAGATAATAATCCGTATGGGCAACCGTCGGCAAGGCATCCACCAAAGCTATCAGGTATTCCATACCTCCGGTTCGCTCACTTTGAGAGTGATCGTTCAGGTAGGAATTGACTGTCGCGTAATCGACCCCCTGACCCTTTGCGGCCACCTTGGAGATTGCTTCAAAAATATAACGGTTGCTGTCGATGTAGAAATCTTCCGGAGCGGCTTGGTTCAAAACCCGATTGACAATATCATTATCAATAAGCATGGCCCCAAGCAAAGCCCGCTCAGCTTCAATATCATGTGGAATTTCCCGAGCCATACCTTACCTCCTATTCCTCAATCAGATGAACAGTGATTGTCGCAACCACATTGCGATACAGTTCGACCTTGATCTTTGTGTATCCCAAGGCCTGAATCGGATGGGCGTCGATCATCTTGCGTTTGTCCACTCTGATGTCATGCTTCTCCCGAAGGTCCTGGACTATCTGTTTGGTTGATACGGATCCGAAAGTACGACCGTCTTTCCCTGATTTCAACTTATATTCCAAGGTGATTGCTTCAATTACGTCTTTGAGTTTTTCAGCTTCTTTTTTTCGTTCCAGTTCCTCAAGTTCTCTTTGTTTCTCGTTTTCCTTGACCACCTCTTTGCCATAGGCAGTTTCAATAACGGCCAACTTGTTCTTGATCAGGAAATTTTGCCCGTAGCCATCCGCCACTTTGACAACGTCACCCTTTTTTCCTACTTTTTTAACATCTTCCAATAATATTACTTTCATTATTCTCCATTCCTTTCTTCCAAATAATTGTCGATTGCGGCCTCAAGTTTTTTCAACACCTTCTCGATGTCGTTGGACGCAATCTGAGCCGCGGCCATGGTAAAATGGCCGCCACCACCCAAGCTTTCGCAAATAACCTGGACATTGATGTTCGATGTTGAGCGGGCTGATACCGCAACCTCGTTTTCATCAGCCAAACCGACTACGAAAACGGCGTCTATGTCCGATATTTGCATCATATCGTTACCGACCTGAGCCAGGATGGTCCTGGTGACAAACTGGTTTTCATCACCAAATGCAATCAGTATGTTTTCTTTGTAAAGATAACTGTTTGACTTGATGTTGATTTTGGCCTTGACTGTAAGGTAATCATCCTGGAGCAGATCATAAGCCCCCTTGATGTCGGCTTGCATTTCTTTCAATGTTGCCGCAATTTCAAAAGTGCGACTTGAAACCCGGTTATTGAAAAACGAGGTGTCAATAAGCAGCCCGGTATACATGATTGTCGCTTCCCGCTCAGTGACTGTTATCTCCTCTTTGAAATAAAGCATGAGCTCGACCGAAAGCTCGACAGTCGAACTCGCAGCCGGTTCCAGGTATGTCAGTACCGGTGCGTTCACAAACTCTTCGGAGCGGCGGTGATGGTCGATCACAACCCGATTCTTAACCGCCCGAAGCACATCCTTGGATATCGCCAAAGACGGCTTGTGATTGTCGACATTTATCAACAGTGTCCCATTGCGATTGAGTTCCAATGCCGTACTTGGACTGATGAAGACATCGCTGTAATAGGGATCTTCAATCAGTTCGCGGTAAACGGGGAGGACCTTTTCCTCAAGGGAAGTGGCATCGATGATGATGTGGACATTCTTGGAAAACGCCCGGCAAATCTTGTAAAATGCCAGCGAGCTTCCAAAAGAGTCGAAATCGGAAATTATATGGCCCATGATGTAAATGTTTGTGGCCTGTTTTACCAACCCTTTTAGCGCCTGGGCAATAACCCGGGCCTTGATCCTTGAAGACGATTCGCCAACGGTAAGGTTCCCGCCAAAATACCGGACCTCTTCATCCTTGGTCTTGACCGCCACCTGGGCTCCGCCTCTTGATCGGGCCAGGTTGATGGCACCGATGGCCATTTCATCCAGTTCCCGAACAGCTGTTGCCTGGCGCCCGATCCCCATTGACAAAGACAGCACCGCATCATAGTCATCGGCCAGGGCATTGACATCGTCGATGATTTTGAACTTGTCGGCGATCATCTTGTTGTAGATACGTTCATTGAAAAAGCCGAAATAGGTGTCGTCTTTGTATTTTTTCAGTGCGATATCATTGGCATCGGCCCAGTCGACTATCATCTCCCGAAGCCTCGATTGGAGCATGGTCGCATTCCTCTCGTCAAGAGAACTGAAAACCTCCTCATAGTTGTCGATCGACAGGTAGATAATGCATACCTGCTGGTCAAAGAAGTCATTCTCCAAAGTGAAAAAATCGGTTATATCCTTGAGATACATGATTCTCTTGCTGTGATCATTGTACACTTCGAATTTGTGTCCACGGACATCGATGACTGTTGTCTCGTCCTGATTCTCGAACAGTTTTGTGAGTTTGGGCTGCCATTCGATGATTTTCTTGCCATTGACGAATGCCCCGATACTCTTGAATATGTCGCTGCTCCATTCGATATTGCGGCTTTCATCATAATGGATGATTCCCAGCCCGCCATATAAAAAGAGGTTCTCCGCCTCTTCATTGACCGCATCATAGATATCAACCGTCTCCCGCAAAAGCAAATTGGCGGTCACGATCGCCAGAAGGCTTATCGCGATCGAGTATATAGACACCATGACCAAAATAGTCATCGAAGTATATGACTGAACAATTATCTGCGAAATTACAGCTACGGTCAGGGTGATCAAAACCCCCATCATAATTATGTTACGAGCTAAAATTATTCTTTTTGCCATAATTATCTTCCTTTTTTGTAATGTGATTGAATCTTCATCAAGACAAACCTCGAGTAGTTGTTGATTATCAGGCTTTCCATAAATCCAATCAGGACCGGTGTCGCACCATAGACAAGCATCACATATTCCTGCCCTAGACCAAACATACTGGTCAACTCCTGGGCTTCCTGGATACCGTTCATTAAAAACAATTCCCCCAATACGATGAAAACAAAAATGTTTTTTACGACTGCCAGGAAGGAAATCGTCATCCAGCAGCGATAATAGGGAACCCCATTCTTAAGCAGTTTGGCCAAAACGGCTCCCAATGCCACCGTCAACAAGGAGTAACCCGCAAAAAACAGGTTCCCGATCATGATCAATACCATAAACAGGGCAAGCGCACTCAACAAGCCTTGGGCCATTGAGAAACGATAGGCGTAAAGCATGAGCCCCAATGTCAAAACATAGACAAGGATGATATCGAAAAAACCACCGGAAAAAAGATTGAATATCCCGAATACCGCTCCAATCCCCACGTACATTGAGCCATATGTGATTGCTAGAATTTGATTGCGCAATTTACCCACTCCTTATCCATTATATCTAAAATATCGCCTAAAAACAATTGTAAAGAAAAGCCTAGGGATAAGCTAGGCTAAAACCAGTTATTTCGCTACTCCGGTATTCAAATCGATATCGACAATGTGGCAATTGGAATCACCTGCATATTTTATGATGGAATGCGATTTGTGGGTGATCACCCGGACTTGCTTGTATGTTTTTTTGAATCCTTCGTGAAGATCAATTACCGTCCCGGATGGGATCTTTGACAAATCCTCACTCACAAAGAGAACGGAATTGAAAACATCGTTTGCGATGGTCAGAGCTTCCCTTTGGGATAAGGAAAGCTGGGTCTTGTCGTTTAGCACCACAACATCACCAAAGGTGGCCAAGGAACTTTTTGCCAGGTGGCGCCGATAAATAGTGCTGGTAAGGGCATTTTTGGTCGATATCCTTTCGCGTTGCAAAAATCCGGAAATCCCTTTTCCATCATAATCCTTACCGATATTGCAGCCCACTTGGATGACATCCGCATGCTTGAAGGCTGAAAATGGCGGTATCTGACATGCGATGATCACCTTGTCTTTGAGACAATCGCGGATGAACTCCATAGCCATATCAATGTTCATCGCCCTTGTTTTTGTGGCCGCACTCAAGCCAGGCGCGTAAAGGAAATCCAATTTGAATATGTCAAAACCAAGGTTCAGGTAATGTTCAAAAACCCGGCCAAGATATTCCCTGACTTCATCAAGCTCTAGATTCAAGGGATAATGTCCGCCCCATTCCATACCGGATTTCACATCATTGATGAACCAATCAGGATGGCTCAAGTACAACTCACTGTCACCGCTTGCGACAAATGGAGCAAGGTAAATCCCGGCTTTGAGATCCTGTCCATGAATTTCACTGACCAGCGGTCCCAATCCATCCGGGAATTTTTCCGGATCTGTTTTCAGCCAGTCACCGACTTTGCTTTGATGACCCTCATCGATGACAAAGGCATCGAAAGGCAAGGAATTGTCCTTTATTGCCTGAAGATTGGTTGAAATGATCCGGCTGGTGATATTGGAGCTATAATAGTAGCCGGTACTGTATCCAAAAAGCGAATCGATTCTTGCGTGATCCGACTTGATCAAATTGAAATAGTCATCAATTACGATTTCCTCTCCTGACAATATGACTGTGTCCAACAAGACCGTCCTTGTGTCAATCTCAAGTCCCTCAAGATCCTTGAAGATGGTTATCTGGTTGATCTTGGTGTTGTGTTCGAAAATCGTGTATCCGATTGATTCATCAAGAGAACCAAGCAAGGTGAAATTCGAGGCATTCCGAATATAGGTGTAGCTGTGTGAGTGGATCACTCCGGATCTGTTTTTATAATGGTAGAAACCATAGTCTCCATAGCTATCCAGGGCGTTCTTATCGATAACGGATTTGGGAATGAAATTTAGGCCTTTTATTTTTCCATTGATCGGATATTCCTTAGATGGGGTCCAGGACTGGTAGCCGTTGGAGTAGATGAACTCGCTTTTTTTGTAATCATGATGGTAGAATGCCTTTGCTGATTCAATTTTCAAAGGTCTCTTGGGGGTGACTGTCATTTGGTAATGATTATCCTTTTTTATCACTGTCACTTCCAGATTGTCATCTTGATAGGCTTCGTTCAATTTGATCATCTTTTTATTGCCACCAATAAAATACGTTATTTCCATAAATAGCTCCTTATGTTAAGATTGGGGAATTTGCTCTTATCAAAGTAAAAACATATAGGATAATAATAAACCAATGTCTCCCAAATTGCCAACGATTATTGCCTTACCGGCTTATCCGGCAACTATTATCCAAGGTCCAAGGCTACAGCACCCCACTATAAGTTACACATCCCAAAAAACGTCAATATTATGTTACAAGTATTAAAAATATGGTAAGAATTTATCTGATTGCCCTTGTTTTTATTCCAGGAATGTAATATTATTATTTTTTTGTTTGGGAGGGTTTTACATGATTATAAATTACATTAATGATTTGAAGTCAGAATTCAAAAACTACAGTTATAAATTGTTCACAAAGGACCTGTTTGCCGGAATCACGGTTGGAGCAGTGGCACTGCCATTGGCCTTGGCCTTTGGTACAAGTTCGGGGGCCAGCGCATCAGCAGGTCTTATTACGGGAATCATAGCCGGTGTGATTATCGGGGCCCTGTCGGGTGCCAGTTTCCAGATATCAGGGCCGACCGGGGCCATGGCCGCCATCCTGATCAATGTTTCCCTGCAATACGGGATGGAAGGGATATTCATCAGCGCTTTGATTTCCGGCATCATCCTGACTGTGTTCGGGATTTTGAGACTTGGACGGGTTATCAGTTTCATACCAAATTCGGTAATCAGCGGATTCACATCGGGGATCGCCGTGGTCATCGCCGCGGGACAGATAAACAACCTTTTGGGCACCTCTTCTTCCGGGCATAACCTGATTGGCCACATTGTCTATTTTTTCAATAACGGCTTCACGCCAGATTACCTGACCGCCCTTATATCATTGGCGACAATCGCCTTGCTTATTGTTTATCCCAAAAAATTGAATGCATTCTTGCCTGGAAGCCTGGCGGTGATCATCATTTTCATGCTTTTGAACATCATATTCAGATTTGATGTGGCAACCGTGGGGATGATTCCAAAGTCATTGATGCTCGATTCCAGGCTGCATTTTAGCCAGATCAATCCACAAATTGTCAAAAGCCTTATTATGCCAGGAATTTCAATTGCCCTGCTTGGCATGATCGAATCGCTCCTTTGCGGGGCTACTGCAAGCAAGATGAAGGACGAACATTTTGATGGCACCCGGGAGCTGATCGGACAGGGAATCGGAAATATCATTATTCCTTTCTTTGGCGGAATTCCTGCCACCGCGGCCATCGCCAGAACCAGTGTGGCAATAAAATCCGGAAGTGTCACGAGACTTACATCCATAGTCCATTCCATCTTCCTTGTTTTGGCGATGTTTCTATTTGGTGATCTTATCGCCATGATTCCCATGGCTTCGCTGGGAGCGGTATTGATAGTAACCTCGTGGAAAATGAATGATTGGGACTTCATCATACCTACAGTGAAAAACCGAATTGCAACTCCTTTGGTCAAATTTGCCGTCACCATGGCGGCGACCATCATCTTCGACTTGACCATCGCCATTGCACTGGGGATGTTTGTGGCGATCATAATGTTCGCCTTGAACAACAGCCAGTTGAACATCGACATCAAAGAAGTCGACACCTCTAAAATTGGAGGGCTTTGCCACCACCATAAAGACACCAAGGTGATGTACCTGGCTGGAACAATTTTCTTTGGCACCCAAGGCCAGATATCCCAGGCGGTAGAAGGAATCGAGGCCGGCACCACAGCTTTGATACTTTCCATGCGCGGGGTAAGCTCCATCGATGATACTGGAATAAGCGAGCTTAGAGACATCTATCACAGACTCAATGATCGGGATTTCAAAGTGTATTTCTGTGGCATCAGTCCCAGAGTCAAAAAATCCTTGGTTGAGCACCACTTCTTGGATGAGATTCCCGAATATCAGGTTTGTTGGGACGCAATTGAAGCCATCACGCACTATGACCAGAGTCTCCAGGAGATTCAAACCAGCTAAATTTAAAGCTAAATGTCAAAATGAGAAGTCCACTGATGGGATTTCTCATTTTTCACTATCCAAGACCTTTTCGATTATTTCGATTGCCCGTCCCATCTTATGAGGTGTTATCGACGAATAGTTTATTACAAAGATGTGCGAAATGTCCTTCGGGATGGCTGAAATGTCATCGTAATATTGGGACAGGCAGGAAATCCTCAATCCCTTTTTCCGGACTCTTTCAATGATGACATTGTCTGCAAGATCCGTATTGATTTTCATCAGGAAATGCAGTCCCGCATCTTCTTCCATTATCGATACGCGTCTGGCCAGACTGCTATTTTCTATCTGTTCAATCAATTCATTGCGGAGGTTGCGGTAATATGTCCGCATCCGGTTGATATGCATTTCAAAGTGCCCGCTGTCGATGAATCTTGCCAAAGTGTACTGCTCGAACGTTGACACGGTGCACGAATAAAAGCCGAGCTTCTGTTCAAATCTGGCAAGTAGGGTCATCGGCAAAATCATATAGCTGATCCTTATTGTCGATGCCAGGCTCTTGGAAAAGGTGTTCATATATATTACTTTATCCGACTGGTCGATTCCCAAAAGCGGGGGGATTGGGGTTCCCAAAAGACGGAATTCACTGTCGAAGTCATCTTCGATAATATAGCGGTTGTCCTTTTTGGCAGCCCACCCCAACAATTCGTACCGCCGACTCACCGGGGTGATTATTCCCGTCGGGAAATGGTGGCCTGGTGAAATATGGACTACATTGGCTTTGACTTTCTCTATCTCGTCAATGACTATCCCCTGCGAGTCCAACCCGACATAACGGCAGTCAACCCGGTTGCTTTTGTATACTTGGCCGATTTTTCGATATCCGGGGTTCTCAAGGGCATAAACCAATTCATGGCCCAACAGCTGGATCAAAATCCCATACAGATATTCCGTCCCGGCGCCTATTATTATCTGTTCGGGCTTGACGTTTATACCACGAAAATCATGCAGATGCCTGGCTATGGCCTCGCGCAATACCCACACCCCGCCCGAAGGCGAGTTGGTCATCAATTCCTGTTTGCATTCGGATATCACTTCACGCAAAAGTTTAGTCCAGGTATTGAACGGGTAGTTATCAGGCGCGACCTGGTTGCTTGTAAAATCAATTTCACATTTTTCGCTGCCGACAATTTCATGCTTGCTCGGTAGTGACTTTGGTCTTTCTACCAAACCGGATTTTATATCCGCCACATAGTAACCGCTTTTTGCTTTGGAATAAATATACCCCTCAACCATCAGCTGGTTATAAGCATTCTCAATGGTAATAGTACTGACATTAAGATGCCTGGCAAATGCCCTTTTCGAAGGGAGTTTGGTCCCCACAGCCAGCGTTTGGCTGGTGATGTCATTGCGGATCTGCTTATAAAGGTACTGATATAGTTTATCTGAACCTATGTCTGTGAATGAATATGTCAACATTTGTCTCACCCTCTCGATTCTGACCATCACAATTAATTGAAAACTGGCTATTTAAATATGGTCAGTTTCCATTATAATTTAAGAAAATGAAAAACGCAATGAAAATATCATTGCCATGGAGGATGAAGATGAACAACAATCGCAATGAACTAAACAGACAACTTGCCCAAATGCTTAAAGGTGGAGTAATCATGGACGTGACCACACCGGAGCAGGCAAGAATCGCCCAGGCCGCAGGTGCATGTGCCGTAATGGCCCTTGAGCGGATTCCTGCCGATATCCGCAGTGCCGGTGGAGTATCGAGAATGAGCGACCCTGCAATGATCAAAAGCATCCAGGATGCAGTTACAATACCGGTCATGGCAAAATGCCGGATCGGCCACTTTATGGAGGCCAAAGTATTGGAAGCAATCGATATCGACTACATCGATGAAAGCGAAGTGTTGTCACCAGCCGACGACAAATATCATATCGACAAAAATGAATTCACGACTCCTTTCGTCTGCGGTGCCAGAGACCTAGGTGAAGCCTTGCGCCGGATAGCGGAAGGGGCAACCATGATCCGCACAAAAGGGGAACCGGGAACCGGAGATGTTGTACAGGCTGTAAGACACATGCGCCACATCAACGGACAGATCAAAAAAATCCAAAACATGCGTTCAGACGAACTGTTTGAAGCAGCCAAGGAACTTCAGGTACCATTGGATTTGATCCAATTCGTGCATGCAAATGGAAAGCTGCCAGTTGTCAATTTCGCAGCTGGAGGAATAGCAACCCCAGCCGATGCAGCACTGATGATGCATCTGGGAGCCGAAGGTGTCTTTGTCGGGTCAGGAATATTCAAATCAGGTGATCCCCAAAAAAGAGCGGAAGCGATCGTAAAGGCAGTCACCAACTATCAGGATGCCAAGCTTGTGGCCGAATTGTCGACCGATTTGGGTGAAGCCATGGTCGGAATCAACGAAAGTGAAATCAAGATCATCATGGAGCAGCGGGGAATCTAATGGAAATCGGTGTATTGGCGCTCCAAGGTGCTTTTTTGGAACATGAACTTATGTTGAAGAAATTGGGCGCTAAAGTAAGGGAAATCCGCCAGAAAAATGACCTGGAACACCCTCTTGATGGCATTGTAATCCCAGGCGGTGAGAGCACGGTAATGAACAAGCTTCTCATCGATCTGGATCTTGCGGACCTGCTTAAGGCAAAGATAGACCAGGGTATGCCGGTGTTTGGAACCTGTGCCGGATTGATCCTGCTGGCCAAGGAAGTCGATGGCAAGCCGGGCCCCCTTGCCACCATGGACATTTCCGCAAAGCGCAACGCCTACGGCCGGCAATCCGGAAGTTTCCGTACCTTTGGTGATTTTGCGACAATCCAATCAATTCCCATGACCTTTGTCCGGGCCCCATATATAGACAAGGCCTCACCTGCAGTTTCCATACTGGCAACTGTCGATGGAAATATTGTTGCCGCGCGCCAGAACAATCAGCTGGTGACAGCTTTCCATCCCGAACTGGATGATGACACTTCCATCCACGAATATTTCATCGATATTGTCAAAAATAATATCGAAAACCAGAAATAGAAGCCGCCAATCGGAGCTTCTATTTTTTTCGACCAAATAAAAAAACCTTGAAAAATCAAGGTTCTTATTAGAAATTATTCACCAACATATGGTAATAAAGCCATTTGACGAGCGCGTTTGATCGCAGTAGCCAATTGTCTTTGGTATTTAGCTGATGTTCCAGTTACACGTCTAGGAATGATTTTCCCATTAGCTGAAACGAATTTCTTTAATAATTCAACATCTTTGTAATCGATGTAAGTGATTTTGTTTTTTGTGAAGAAACAAACTTTTCTTCTTCCCATTCTTGGTCTTCTGAATGCCATGAATTGAATCTCCTTTCGTTAGAACTCAATATCATCTTGCATGATATCGTAAATGTCGTCAGTGTTGTCAAAATCCTGTTCCAATTGGACAGTCTTCATATTGTACTGACTGTTGTCTTGCTGTGTAGTCTGATTGTAAGATGGTTGTTGCTGATTGACTCCTTGATTGTAATCGAAAGCAGCCGGATTGCTTGTAGGCCTTTGGGTATTGGAATTTCTAGTATCGAGGAACTGCACCGAATCGCAGACAACTTCAGTGACATATACTCTTTGTCCCTGATTATTGTCATAGCTTCTTGTTTGCAGACGCCCGGTAACCCCGACCAATGAACCCTTAGAGCAATATTTCTCGGTGTTTTCGGCCGGTTTGTTCCAAACCACACAGTTGATAAAATCCGCATCAGGACCATTGTCGGTCTTGAAAGTACGGTTTACCGCCAAGGTAAAGCTAGTAACAGCCGTACCACTCCCGGTTCTTCTTAACTCAGGATCTCTTGTCATTCTTCCAACTAAAACTACATTGTTAATCATTTCTGTTCTCCTTATTATTTACGAAGAATTAAATGACGCATCATTGAAGCGTTGATTAATGATAAACGGTCGAATTCTTTTACGTTTTCAGCAGGACAAGTAACGTTTAAAATTACATAGTATCCTTTTTTGAAATCTTGGATTTCGTAAGCTAAGTCACGTAATCCCCATTCATCAACATTGTCGATTGTTCCACCGTTAACTTCTAATACTTTTTTGAATTGTTCAACTAAAGCATTTCTAGCGTCGTCTTCAACGTTAGGTTTAACGATAAACATGATTTCGTATTTGTTCATTTCTATACCTCCTATGGACTATTGGCCTATTTTTTCAATAAGCAGGCTGTAAATTAATTTACATGCTCAAATAACATATCACATCCAACATCAAAAATCAAGCCATTATCAAATTAATTTCCACTTCTATTTAATATCTTCGATCGTTGTCAGTTTAATATTCTCATAACTTCCCATTACGACATGGACGTCTTCATGGGAAAAAGCTTCAACCAGTGAAGCATCGTCGGTTGCCTGATAGCCTGCGTCTTTTGCTTTCAGGTAACATTCTTTAATCAAGTCGGTTTTGAACGCCTGGGGTGTCTGGGCCTGATACAACGTCTGGCGCTCCATGGTTTCGACAACTTTGCCATTTACCACCTTCTTGATTGTATCCTTGACCGGAACCATCAAAAGGCATGCGCCCTTGTCAACAACAGTATGAAGCAGTTCTTCCAGACAGCCTTTAGGAACATAGGGGCGGGCCCCGTCGTGAATCAGGACATAGTCCTGGCTGATATTTTCTAGGCCATTTAGCACACTGTCCTGGCGTTCCTTGCCGCCATCCACAAAAACAATCTTGTCACTATGTACCAATTTGCTGAAGATTTCCCGTTCTTCAGGTTTGGTCACAACGACTATTTGCTTGCATCTATGGTCGTCAAGAAACAGTTCCAATGTCAGCTGATAAACCGTTTTTCCGGAAATTTCATATAGAACCTTATTATAACCAAGATCCATCCGCGTTCCCGAACCGGCGCATAAAACAACAACACTGTAATACATATGAATTTACCTCTCCTGTCTATTATATATTATTTTAAAACCTTTGTAACCATTTTCCAAGAATTTTGTTATAATGTTGTTGAGGTGAAATAAATGCCAAACAAAATAATGAAACGGGAAATCCGATCCGACATCAATTCTTTCATTCTTTCGGAATCGCTGGCTGATGTATTTGGTGAATATCGGATTCTCGAACAGGTTTATGCGGCTGGACTAAAGGAAGTCCAAACAAAACTGGAAATACTGGATGACGAGTTTTCAGTTAAATATGACTATAATCCCATCCACCATATGGAATATCGGCTCAAATCGCCAAAAAGCATTGTCAAAAAGGTCAAGAAAAAAAACATCGAGATCAATCTTCAGTCGATCGAGGAAAATCTTCTCGACATTGCCGGAATCCGCGTAATCTGCAATTATGAAAAGGATATTTACCGGATTTTCAATCTTCTGACCAAGCAGAACGACATTGAAATTCTTGAGATCAAAGACTATTTGAAAGACCCCAAACCAAGCGGTTATAGGTCCTTGCATTTGGTCGTATCAATCCCGGTTTTTCTGGCCGATTCCTGTCGGAGCGTTCCGGTTGAAATCCAGATTAGGACCGTCGCCATGGATTACTGGGCGAGTCTGGAGCACCACTTGAAATACAAGAACGAGAACACGATTCCCGATGACGTCAGGGACCGTCTTCTTCGTTGCGCAAACATCATAACCTCCGTCCAAAACGAGATGGAAGCCATCCATGACGAGCTCTATCAAACAAACCAACCGAATATCCAAAAAAGCAAAAAACGCCCATAGGCGTTTTTTTAGTCTACATCATATGCGACCAGATCCGAGAATGTTTGTCTGCGGACAACCAATTCACTTTTTCCGTTCTCGACAAAAACCACTGCCGGTTTAGGCAACTGATTGTAATTTGAAGACATTGAATAATGGTAAGCTCCGGTTGAAAAACATGCCAGAATATCCCCTGGTTTTGGATATGCCAGGAGGATGTCCCTGATCAGGATATCTCCCGATTCACAGTTTTTCCCGGCTACCGTAACTTCTTCCAACGGTTCATCACCGGCACGGTTGGCAACGACCGCACCATACTTGGCCCCATAAAGGCTGGCCCTGATGTTGTCAGTCATCCCGCCGTCAACCGAGATATACTTGCGGATACCCTGGATGTCCTTGATTGATCCGACAGTGTAAAGTGTTATTCCGGCATTCCCTACCACGAAACGACCCGGTTCGATCAAAACCATCGGCATCGGCAGTTCGATTTTAGCGAATGAATCGGTCAACACTTTCATGATTGTCTCAGTGATTTTCACAAAATCGACCGGATGGTCTTCCTTGGTATAGGCAATCCCATACCCACCACCGGTGTTTAATTTTTTCACGTTGACACCCAATTGATCATGGATCTCTTTGGTGATGTCGACGAATTTTGCCAGTGCCAGTTCATAAGCCTGGATGTCCTCGATTTGGGAACCGATGTGGAAATGGATTCCCTCAAATTCCATATTCGGTGAAGCCAGAATCTGACGGATTGCCGTCAGATAAGAGCCATCATGGTTCGAAAACCCGAATTTGGTGTCTTTGGCACCTACACGGATAAAATCATGACCGCCCGCATATACACCCGGCGTTATTCTCACTGTAGCGAGAATCTTCTTTTGCATTCTTTTGGCAATCTCATTTCCAATTTCAATCTCATAGAAATTGTCAACCACAAAGTGAGTGACATCGTTTTCCAAGGCATACTCGATTTCACTTGGCAGTTTGTTGTTGCCATGGAAATAGATTTTGTCGGGATCATAGCCGCTCGCCAGGGCGATTGATATTTCTCCTGCGGAAACGCAATCCAATCCAACCCCGTATTCCTTTGCGAGTTTGTACATTGCCTTGCAAGAAAATGATTTTGAGGCAAACAACGGCAATACATTGTCATATTTCTCCAGAAAATCATTTTTAAGGTAGCTAAGCTGCTTGCGGATATGACCTTTCGACATGACATATAATGGCGACCCATATTCCTTTACTAAATCCAAAGCACTGACCCCGTCAATGTAAAGGGTGTTGTCTTTTACTGTTGCAAATTCGGTTTGAAAAAACATCTGATTCTCCTTAATATAAAGTTTTCAGGGTGTAAAGTCCTGCTTCTTTGTCGGCCAATGAAAATGCAGCCGCAATTGATCCCTGGACAAATACGTCCTTGGACAAAGCTGTATGTTTCAATTCGACAATCTCATCTAATCCGGCAAACATTATCTGATGCTCACCAAAAATTGTGCCCCCACGCATAGCGCTAATGCCAATCTCATTTTTTTCTCTTTTTTGACGTACCTGTGAACGGTCATAAACCGCTTTTGTTTCCTCAATTTTTTCATGCATCACATCGTAAAGCAAAACCGCAGTTCCGCTTGGTGCGTCAATTTTCTGGTTATGATGCTTTTCCAAAATCTCAATGTCGAATCCATTGTCATAGAACTCCTTTGCCACCTGTTTCAAGATCTTGGTGACCATTTGGATTCCAAAGGAAGTGTTGTATGATTGGAATATCGCACATGATTCGCTGGCCTTTTCAACCTTTGCCAGCTGTTGTGGTGAGAGTCCCGTAGTCGCCAGCACCAATTTAGTCTTTGTCGCAACACAGTATTCCAATATATCGTCAAGATTGTTCGGATGGGAGAAATCGATTATCACATCAGCCTTTTCCTGGAATTCTTTTAAGGATGAATATGTTGCAACGTTTTCCGGCTTTTTATCGAAGAATGGCGAAACCACCCCAACCAGCTCCATTTTATCATTTCCATTGACCTTGTCGGCAATTTTTTGGCCCATCAGACCGTATCCGTAAACTAATGTCCGCATCTTAATACCCCTTGCTTTCAAACACTTCCATCGACCTCACCAATGTCGCCAGTTTGTCCGGGCACGTTTCAATCAACGGCAGCCTTACAGTCGGATTCATCAACCCCTTGTAAGCCAATGCGGCCTTGGGCATGATCGGATTGACATCAATGAAAAGGTTTCTTGAAATAGGCTCCAAATCGTAAGCCAGGCCTCTTGCCTTGTCATATTCGTTATTCAAAATGTATTCGCAAAGCAGCTGGCATTCGCGCGGATATACATTCGACAAGACCGAAATGACCCCTTTGGCTCCCGCAGCCATCAAAGGTAGAATGTTGTCATCGCAACCAGAATAAACATCGAACTCATCGTTGCGTGTCGCCGCCAACACCTGCATGGCATATGCTATGTCATCAGTCGCATCCTTGATTGCGACAATTTGGGGATGTTTCGCCAGTCTTTTGACTATATCTACACATATATTGACTCCGGTTCTTCCAGGAACGTTGTATATAATCATCGGCAAATCCGTTTTATCGGCGATTGTCGTGAAATGGCGATACAGACCTTCCTGACTGGTTTTATTGTAGTAAGGAGTGACCACCAAAATTCCATCAACTCCTGCCTGTTTGCAATACATTGCTTTTTTGACTGCCGTTCTGGTATCGTTCGAACCAGCTCCCGAGATTACTTTTACATCATGCCCCTTGGCTTCTTCCATAGTGATATCAATCAACTTGAATTCATCTTCGATATCGATTGTTGCGGTTTCACCGGTTGTTCCATTCACAAGAAGCGCCTTTACGCCACCTGCGATCATTCTTCTTATGTGTTGCCGAAATCCCTCAAAGTCAATTCCGCCATCTTCATGCATTGGCAGCACTAATGCAACTGCCGATCCTTCAAATAATGCCATCTATTGTTCCTCCACGTTGAATGCTTCTTGAATTTTTTGTATCGCCAGCTGTTTGTTTTCCTTGTCGATCACAAACGATACGGTGCGTTTCGAAGTCGATACTTGATAAAAATGAATATTGTTGTCACCTAAGATGCTGAATATTTTCGCAGCCGCCCCTGGCGTGTCTTCCATCGCCCGGCCTCCGACAGCCATCTTGAAGTATTTCTTAGATAACGCAACCTCGATGTCAGCGAACTCTTCTTTAAGGGACATTATCGCCACGTTAAGCTCCTTTTGGTAACGGTCATCACAGGTCAGTTCCAAATGCATCAGGTCTTCGTTCATTACCTGGGAAATCATATCCAGATTGACTTTTGCTTCAGCCAGGATTTCAAAAATCCGGGCTATGTAACGGGGATGCTTTGGAACATTAACTAATCTGATCTGAATAATGTTGTCTTCAAAACTAAATGAATCAATCACTTTTTCCATAACTTTTCTCCTTTTATATAAAAAAATGTTGCAATGAGATATCATTGCAACAAAAAACGTCGGCAAACGATAGCTCAACATTACATATGTAATGACAGTCCAGAGGATATTATCCAAAGAACCAGGTGATAATTCAATGCGCTAAATTATCCCTTCGGCAAAGTCCCCGCCACTAATAAAAGTTCGCATTTTTCAATACTAGCTTCATGAACGTCTGCACCTCTATCTAAATTATGTACAATATAACATATCAAATTCAAATTTACAACCTTTTTATATATAAATTATAGCACAGTTGAGACATTTATCCACCTTATCTTATACAAATCAAACAAATATATCTAGTAGCTATCTTTACATGTAAACATTTGAGTTATTTTATATTGATATTGGCATGGTTAAAGTGTATGCTTTTGCTATAACACGATATTTGGTTACAAGGAGCTTATATGTTTGACTATTCAATCACTATCTGGTTTTTATTTTTCTTTATCTATTGTTTTATGGGTTGGATATGGGAAACTTTTTATGAATCAATACGGCACGGCCACTACATTAACCGTGGCTTCTTGAACGGACCGTTTATTCCCATCTATGGTTTTGGCGCTTTGTTTTGTCTTATAATTTACGACATGGTGGCATCCAATATTTACTTGTATTTGTGTGTGTCAATCATATTGGCGACAATAATGGAGCTGGCAACAGGGCTGACCATGGAAAGAATTTTCAATGTCCGCTATTGGGACTATTCGCATATTCCTTTCAATATAAAGGGCTATATCGCTCCGCAAGTATCTATTTTTTGGGGTCTTTTGTCTCTTTTGATTCCCCGCTTGCTTCAGCCAAATATTTCCCAGTTTGTTTTACGTTTCAACTATGACATACTTGAAGTCATAACGTATGTCCTCACGATATATTTCGTTATTGATTTGACCTTGTCAGTTGTCGACGCCCTCAACCTTCGTCATATCCTGATGATACTTGATGAAAACCAGCTGGTAAAAAAATATAAGAGCTACACCCAATCGCTGGAGAACAATGTCAATAAGCTATCAAAATTGTCCAAGGACAATTATGAATTCCTGATCAAGAACTTTTACGACATCGATAATCGCACCAGTTCCCATCGCCGCATCTTGGCCATGTTGAAACGCAATCCGACTGCGGTATCCAAGAAATATTCCCAGGCATTGAAACAGATCCAAAATCATCTCAAAAATCGTTTCTGATCATATTGATTGGAAACGATTTTTTCACATTATTAATTAGTTGACAAACCAATTTACATAGCTTACTATATATAATGCATAGCAGGCTATGTAAGGAGGTAAGTATGTCTGAATACAAAGCTGGATATTTAATCAAACAGATTGCTGAAAAATTTGGATACAAATTGAACAGTGAATTGGCTCAATATGATTTGACACTTTCGCAACTGAGGATATTGATAATGATACTTGATGCGTACAACAACAATCGGAATATCGTCCAAAGGGATATTGAAATGGAATTGAAACTATCAAATCCGACAGTGACAGGGATAATCAAAAGGCTCGAGCTAAAAAATCACGTAATCAAGAAGTCGTGCAAAAATGACAAAAGAGCCAATTATCTTCTGCCGACAGCAAAGTCGATTGAACTTGACAAAATAATTCCACAAATATTCGACAACAGCAATGAGCATTTGCTTAGCTGCCTGTCCAAAGAAGAACAGGACAATCTGCATGACTACCTGAATCGCATGCTTACAAATTTGGAGGAAAACTTATGATAAAAGATATTATTAAAATTTTGGGATTGCTCAAGGAATATAAAAAGCCAACCATTATTTCCATGGCTACATTGGCAGTTCAAGTTGTTCTGGAAGTTCTTCTTCCCTATATAATTGCGCTGATTATCGACCGCGGGGTAATGCAGTCGAACATCACGGCCATTGTCCAGTATGGTCTGCTGATGCTTCTATGCACGACTCTTTCATTGATTATCGGCATCTACTCAAAGCGCCAGTCATCTCTTGCCGCAACCGGATTTGCCAAGAACATCCGCAAAGAAGTTTTTTACAATGTGCAGAACTTCTCATTCAACAATATAGACAAATATACTTCATCAAGTCTGATAACCAGGCTGACCACTGATGTGACCAATATCCAGAACTCGTACATGATGATTCTGATGATCATTGTCCGCTCGCCGATTTCATTGATAATGGCTCTTGTATTGACATTCACCATATCACCGCGGCTTTCAGTGGTATATTTGGTTGCTTCATTGTTTCTTGGGGTCATCCTTTATTTTCTTTTATCCAATGCGATTCCGACATTCAACAAGACTTTCGAGCAGTATGACAAACTGAACTCTTCGATTCAGGAAAACATCAACAATATCCGGGATGTAAAAGCCTACGTCCAGGAAAGCAAAGAGATTGATAAATTCTCATTCGCCTCATATAGCCTATACCGGATGTTTAAAAAGGCCGAATCAATCGTTGTGCTCAATGCGCCGGTAATGCAATTCACCATGTATGGCGCAATCATCGCTATTTCATTTCTAGGAGCGAACTACATTGTTGACGGATCAATGGCCATCGGTGAATTGTCATCCGTTCTTTCGTACACCACAAACATCATGATGTCATTGATGATGTTCTCGATGATTTTCGTCTTGCTTTCAATATCTATCGCCTCGATCAAAAGGATCAATGCAATAATCGATGAAATTCCCACATTGACCAATCCGGACAACCCAATAGAAGAAATCAAGGACGGTTCAGTAAGCTTTGAAAATGTGAATTTTTCATATTTTGGGAATCCTGACAATCTAAGCTTGAAAAATATCAATCTTTGCATCGATTCCGGACAGACAATTGGAGTAATCGGAGGGACCGGATCGTCGAAATCGACATTGATCCAGCTGATTTCCCGGTTGTACGATGTCACCTCGGGTAGCCTGAAGGTCGGTGGCAAAGATGTCAGGGATTACGACATCAAATCTTTGCGTGACAATGTAGCCGTCGTTTTACAAAAAAACGTCCTCTTCACTGGGACAATCGCCGACAATATCCGCTGGGGCAAGCCGGATGCAACAATCGAAGAAATTGAGGAAGTCTGCAAAATTGCCCAAGCCGAAGAATTCATCAACAAGATGCCCGAAGGCTACCAAAGCAAAATCGAACGGGGTGGCGTAAATGTTTCCGGCGGTCAAAAACAGCGTCTAACAATCGCCCGGGCCCTGATTAAAAATCCGAAGATATTGATTCTCGATGATTCTACCAGCGCGGTCGACACCACAACAGATCGTCTTATCCAAGAAGGGTTCAAAACAAAGATAAAAAAGACAACCAAGATCATTATCGCCCAAAGGATATCTTCCATACAAAATGCTGACAAGATAATTGTCATGGATAACGGCCAGATTGAATCGATGGGAACCCACGAACAGCTACTCGAGATTTCACCGATTTATCAGGACGTCTACAACACCCAAATCAAAGGAGGTATTGATGATGAAAAATAAGAATGCCCTGAAGGAATATCAACGCCTGGGACGCTATATTTTCCAGAAATACAAATTGAGAATAACCGCAGTATCACTGTTTTTGATATTGTCATCTTTGACATCAGTCGTCAGCTCGCTGTTTTTGAAATCATTGATCGATGACTACATCGCCCCGATGCTTTCGCAAACATCGCCAGATTTCGCACCTCTGATCAGTGCCTTGCTTGTCATGGGCGGAATCTTCCTGCTGGGCGTAATCGCCACATACCTCTACAGTTACCTGTTGATTGAGATAACCCAAGGTACGCTCGACAGCTTGCGCAAGGACCTCTTCGAGAAGATGGAAAAACTCCCTTTACGCTATTTTGACACCACTGCCCATGGCGACATCATGTCGGTATATACAAACGATACGGACACAATTCGCCAGGTCATCTCCCAGTCGATTCCCCAGATCTTCTCTTCAATCGTCACAATCGTCGGTGTGGTATTTTCAATGCTCTACACTTCATGGCTGCTGACCCTGATCATCATATTATTCATTATCATCATGCAAAGGGCCATCAAGTTTCTAGCCAGCAAATCTTCAACTCATTTCCGTGAACAGCAGGGCAACCTGGGCAAGATCAACGGTTATATCGAGGAAATGATGGAAGGCCAAAGGGTCGTCAAAGTATTCAACCACGAAAAACAGGCATGCAATGACTTTGACACACTTAACGAAGAGCTGTTCAATTCAGCATATAATGCAAACAAATACTCATCGACCCTTATGCCGATTGTCATGAACCTCGGCAACCTCTCATATGTTTTCTCAGCGATGCTTGGGGGCGTTTTTGCGGTCAATGGCATCGGGGCCTTGACAATTGGTGGATTGGTATCTTTCTTGCAATTGAACCGCTCATTTTCAATGCCAATTTCGCAGATATCCCAACAGTTCAATGCCATCATCATGGCCAGTGCGGGAATCAACCGGATCTTCGAATTGCTTGACCAGACCCCAGAAGAGGACGATGGCATTGTAACTCTCGTAAATGTTGAAAAGGTCGACGGAAATATGGTCGAAACCCTAAACCGTACAGATCATTGGGCTTGGAGGCATCCTAGAGCGAACGGCACCGTTGATCTGGTTGAACTCTCAGGCAATATCAGTTTCTCAAATGTCGACTTTTCCTACAACAACAACAAACAGATTCTCTTCAACATAGACATGTACGCAAAACCAGGGCAAAAGATCGCCCTGGTCGGAGCGACTGGAGCCGGAAAAACAACCATCACCAACCTGATCAACCGCTTTTACGATATCCAGGCCGGAAACATAATTTACGATGGTATCGATATCCGGACAATCAAAAAGAGCGATTTGCGAAAATCATTGGGAATCGTCCTTCAGGACACTAATCTTTTCAGCGGCACCATAAAAGATAACATCCGCTATTCAAATCCTCGAGCAAGCGATGAGGAGGTCATTTCTGCCGCCAAGCTGGCCAACGCCCATGGATTCATCAAGCATCTTGAGAACGGCTATGATACTGTTATTGACGGTCATGGCGAGAACCTTTCACAAGGTCAACGCCAGCTGCTGTCAATCGCCCGAGCGGCACTCGCAAATCCTCCTGTGCTGATTCTTGACGAAGCTACATCAAGCATTGACACACGTACCGAAAAAATAGTCCAGCAAGGAATGGACAAACTGATGGAAGGAAGAACGGTCTTTGTAATTGCCCACCGTCTTTCGACAATCGTAAACTCGGACGTCATCATGGTGATGGATCAAGGGAAGATAATAGAAAGAGGCAATCACGATGCACTCTTGAACCAATCTGGAATGTATCATAAGCTTTATACAGGAAGCATCGAACTGAGCTGAACCAAGCCTGACGGCTTGGTTTTTATATCTAATTAGAAATTTATCTAAATAGCTTGCAAACATGGCGATTTGGATTTATAATCTATTTAGAAAGATATCTAAATAGAGGTGATAACATGAGTTTTCAAGAAACCTTCAAAGCGGTCTCGCATCCGGTGCGGCGGGAAATCCTTAAGATTTTGAAAAATGGAGATATCAGCGCCAGCGAAATCGCAGAGAAATTCAACCTGACCAACGCTACCATATCCCACCATCTGGCCGTACTGAAAAAATGCGATCTGATAAGCGAACAGAAATACAAAAACTATATATACTATCGCATCAACACATCAGTGGTCGAGGGCATGATGGTATATCTGTCACAATTCACCGGAGGAAACGACAATGAAAAAGATTGATTATAAAATACTGACTATATCGACATTGGTGTGCCTGGCGCCAATTTTGATCGGATTGTACTTTTACCAAAAGCTGCCAGCAGCAATGCCTTCGCACTGGAACATCAATGGCGAAGTTGACGGATATCTGCCAAAAAACATCGCCATTTTCGCAATCCCGGCAATGATGGCGGCAATCAATATCCTTGTTATCGCAGCGACCCAGCTTGATCCAAAAAGAAAAAGCAACCCAGACAAGATTGTTCACAAGATCTACTGGCTGCTACCGATCCTTTCGGTTATTATATCGGTAGTATCTTACCTGGTAGCCCTGGATTACAATGTCGATGTCGGGACATTTGTGGTGGCTTTTGTGGGACTGGTGTTTATGGTGATCGGCAATTATCTTCCAAAAATTAAGCAAAACTATACTATCGGCATCAAAATACCATGGACTCTAAATAGCGAGGAAGTCTGGTATAAAACTCACCGACTGGCCGGAACAATATGGTTTGTCGGGGGCTTGTTCGTGTTTGTGAGTGCGTTCATTTCCGGTTTTCTGGCTGCCGTCGCACTTGGTATATTCATTTTCGCCGGGGTTGTTCTGCCGACAATCTACGCTTATTACACTTACAAAAGATTAGAAGAAAAATAAGTCATTACGACTTATTTTTTTGTGGCTTTGCATATAGCTAATATTGCAATCAGGGGCAGCAATATTATCAAGAATGGTGCGGCAATGATTGTAAGTTCCCGTGAAAGACTAGATTTCTTTACCGGCTTTTTATGAACCCGGTCTTTTAGATTAAGCATGGCAATGCCATAGGCGTTGCCAAACATGATGATGTCAATGACTTTAACTATAGCATCAGCTTTATTACGACCATAATAGGCCCGTAGTTTGAAAATCGCATTAGTGTCGGGATACCCGCCAGTCTGCGCATAATGTTGGGCAAAAACTATGGCCAACTTCTGGCTATCCGGAACATTTTCAAATTCACCGCTTAGAAGCTCATCAATTTCAAGCTGGCTGATTCCAGCCTTGAAAGCAAGTTTTGTATGCTCATAAGAACAGAGTGGGCAGCGGTTGACTTGGGATACCGCAAGCATGATCCGCTCCACAAATTGCTTATCCAGCAACTTGTGCTTTTTAATTTTAACCATGGTCCTGGTCGCCCCGACCATTTTCCAAAATTGTCTTGAATATTCCTTAACGCTTATTTCTGCCATTTCTTCATTCATTCTATATCACCTCGTAGTTCAATTCTATCATATATAGAGGCGCTTGTTAAAAGCAAAGCCTCAAATAAGATAAAAAGTTGGTCTCCTTGACATTGGATATGTTAGTGCTATAGTTAATACATAATCATCATGACTGGAGGAAATCAAATGATTTATCTATATGGCTACAAAAAATGCTCCACCTGCTTGAAGGCAATAAAAAAGTTAGAACAGCTAGGGCTCGAATACTCTTTTTTCGATTTCATAGAAAACAACCTGGATCTGCCTTCCATTTTGCGAATTCACGAGAAAAGTAAGAAAGACATAGGACAGCTATTCAATACACGCGGAAAAAAATATAAGGAGCTAGACTTGAAAGAAAAGATGCCATTACTGTCAGACAAGGAAAAACTTGAACTGTTGAGCGGTGATGGGTATCTTATCAAAAGGCCCATTCTCGAAGCTGAAAATTCAGTGATAATCGGATATGATGAAAAGCTTTACGAAAAGCTAGGTGCCTGAAATGCCTGCGTCATATACCCACTACTACTTTGCAAGAGAAGTCTATGCAAACCTGAAGGACACAAAAATCCAACAGATAATAGCCAAGTATCCTGATCTGTATTTCATTGGTTGCCACGGTCCGGATATCAATTTCTTCTACCATCCTTACAAGAGCAACCGGATCATCGACCAGGCGTATGCGATTCATGAAGCTCCAGGGGCTGATTTTTTCACGAATGCACTCAAAGTTGTGAATGACAGTCAAAACAAGGAAGCGAGTTGGTCGTATCTGTTTGGCTTTCTGACTCATTTCATTCTTGACAGCACCTGCCACCCATATATCAATGATGTGATAGAGGCCCAGACAAATGAGTTTCACCAGACTATAGAATCCCAGTATGACAGAAGATTCATCATCAAGGACAGACTTGACCCGATGACGACACACATCCGGGACCATGTCGTCATATCAAGATTCAACAGTCAAATCATAGCCCCCTTCTTCAATCTCAACCCATCAGTTATCCTGGATTCACTGCGTGGATTCAAATTTTTTGATTCCTTCTTTGTCACACCATGCAAGCTTCGTCGCTGTATTACCAACTATGTCCTGATCAAGATGAATATGGAAAGAAACACGGGGTTGTTCATGATCGACGGACCCGAAAAGCCAAATCTCACATTGTACCTTGATCACCTCGACAACTTATACCAGAGGGCATTTTTGGAAAGCGGCCAGTTGATGAGCGACTTGTTCACCAAGCAGGAGATAAGCTCCAGATACAATCGTAACTTTGAATAAAAAAACCGATGGACTTTTCCACCGATTTTTTGTTATTCCACAGATTTTAAAGATTCGATCATATCAACATTATCGACAATTCTTCGCATCAGGAAATTGATTGCTATGGTAAATGCCATAGTTATCAAAAATGATATAACATGTGTCTGCCAACTGACCGTCCTAACAAAGGCGACGGATTCGAGCTCGACAGTGATAATCAGATAATAATGAATTATCTTACCTGCCGCCAACCCGACGATGCTGCCGATCACACTCAAATATATGTTTTCCCTGAAAATATAATCATATATCTCGCGAGGGTAAAAGCCCAGAACTTTTATGGTGGCTACTTCGACAATTCTCTCCTGGATGTTTATGTTTGTCAGGTTGTAAATGACAATCAGGGCCAGGAATCCTGCCGCGACTATCAGGATTATTATGACGGTATCGATTGACTGGATTTGCCCCTTGAACTCCTCTTGCTGTTCCCCGTTTGTTTCCTGGGAAATAATGAGGTCGTTGTCCAGCTTGGTCAAATCACCCTTGACCAGGGCCTTGTTGATGGTCACTGAATTGTCAGTGAGACTTTCAAAATTGCTCTGGTTCATGTATACTACATTGCCATAGTAATACGTGATGATATTGGACACCGTAACCGGATAATAATCATCCTGGTAAAGAATCTCTATCTCGTCACCGACATTTACATTGAGCTGTTCTGCAAGCTTATGGTTGATGGCGACAGTATTGTCATCAATAGTGATCTTTTCGCCATCTTCATTCAGACTAAGCAGTTTATCATAATTGTCATCGACTTCGACATTCAAGGTTACGTACTTATCGTCGATTTCAACAATGGATTTGTAGTAGTTGTTGACCAACAACCCTTCATTGCCAAGTTGATCGGAAAGCTCAGTAATCTGTTCGTTCGAGCTGTCGCTCACATAACTTATTTCACAATCGTACAGATTTATTTGTTCGAACTGCCTTTGGAGCGATTGGGAAATCGAATACTTGATCCCAAAAGCAACAACTATCAATGATGTGCACCCCGCGATTCCGATGATTGACATCAGGAACCTTCTTTTGTAACGGAAAATATTCCGCAGAGTCACCTTGTTATTGAATGAAAGCCGCTTCCAGAGTGGAGTGATTCTTTCCAATAGAATCCTCTTTCCTTGTTTGGGTGGTTTTGGTCTTAGCAGGTTTGCCGGTTTCTCCTGCAATTCTTTTGCCGCTACCAGCCATGTCACCGCCATGATGATTCCGACTGATATCAACAATGTAATGATGACTATTCCCGGATCAAAGAAGATCTTGGTAGGGGCGAACACATCGTACATCATCAGATTGTAGAGATAGTAGATGAATGCCGGGAAGAAATTGATACCGAACACTACGCCGATTAATGTCGCCGGCAACGTGGCGATAATCACGAAAAGCAAGTAGCTGTTCAGGATATTCCTCTTGCTATAACCAAGTGAAAGCAAAGTGCCGTTATGGATCCGCTGTTCCTCAACCATTCGGGTCATGGTCGTCATTGCCACAAGGGCCGCAACCAGGAAGAATATTATCGGGAACAGATAGGAAAGTGACTGGATCGCCTGAGCATTCTGGGTAAATGAATCGATTCCTTCATTCTGGTCCTTGGTGAATGTGAACAATTTTCCCTGTTCGAAATCTTCAAGGTCAGCTTTTGCCTTCTCTATCTCCAGATAGCCGTCATCGATCTGGACTTTTGCATCATCAAGTTCCACTTTTGATTCGTCAAGCAGCGATTTCGCCTTGGCTAGTTCAACGTCGTTTGCCGCCAGTTCGTTCTTGGCGGTGTCAAGTGTCACCTTTGAAGATTCCAACTCTCCTTGGGCCTGATCAAGCTGAATCTTGGTCGCATCGAGCAACACTTTGTTCTCGTCAAGCTGTGACTTGCTCTGGCTCAATGTGGCCTCGGTCTGGTCAAGCACGCTTTTGGTGGCATCCAGCTCAGCCTTCGCCGCCTCTAATTCTGCCTTTTGCCCATCAAGCAAAATCCTTGTCTGTTCGTCTACGAGGAAATAATCTTCGTAAGCCTCGTCAAAATCAGCCTTTTGTATCTGGTATGTGGCAAGGGACTGATTGTAGATATCCAAGTTGGAATTGTACGTAGCAAGGCCGGCCTCATATTCGCCAAGACCCTGATTGTACTTTTGCAACCCGTATTCGTATTCTTCCTTGCCATCAAGATATTCCTGCAATCCTTGATTGTACTTTGCAAGTCCTGACTGATAGTCGAGGTTACCCTGGGCCAGCAAATCCGTTCCTTGATTGTACTGATCGAGACCTTCATTATACTCGACAAGTCCATCCTGGTACTTTGCCAAAGCATCATCGAGCTTTGCTTGTTCCTCCTGGATCTGTTCATTTGTATCGGCAATCACCTGGTCATATTTTGCCTTATACAGCGGCTCCAGCACCGCCATCACATCCTGCGATACCTTTTCTAGCTCCTGGTCATATGCCGACGAGAAAATCTGGTCATCTGCAATCTGGATATCAACCTGATTATAGACATATCCGTCGAATATGTCATAGAGATCCTGGGGCATTATCCAATTTTCATTTCCACTGTTCAATATCGCAAAAAAACCGTAGTTCTCCCCCTCATTGATACTGTTGATTCCGCGAAAAGCCTTCGCTATATAATTGGAGCTGTTGGCAATTGCCGTTACCTTGAACTCCTCTATCCCCTGATCATTTTCGAGTTCGATCAAATCGCCGATTTCAATGCCCTCGACTTGACTGAATGTCTTGTCAATCACACACTCATCTTTTGCAATTGGAAAACTTCCGGAATCCAGGTCAAGGTTGCTTTTGGAAAAATCGTTATAGCCATATCCGACCATCCCCAGGGTCTTGGTGTCGTTCTCAAAAACAACATCAAAGCGGTTGATAAGATTCACATCTTCAACATTTTCGATTTCCAGCAGCGATTCAACTTCACCTTGCTTGAACCCGTAAGTCCCCACGACTGACAAATCCCAATAATTATTGTCATTGAGATAGTCATTCATGCTTTTTTCCATAATCATGGGAGTAGACTGGAGTCCGGCAAAAATTGAAGAACCCAGGAAAATAATCAAAAATATTGATATGAACCTTGATTTAGCCTTCGAGATGTTTTTGATTATGTTCTTATTAAACGTCTTCATCGCTACCACTCAATTTCGTCAATATCTTTTGGATTGCTGTTATGATATTGACTGTCAATCTGGCCGTTTTTCAAATGCATCACGATATCTGCCATTGGCGCTATGGCGCTGTTGTGGGTGATTACGACAACCGTCATCTGATATTTCTCTGTCATTTCCTTCAACAATTTCAAAATATCCTTGCCGGTTTGGTAATCGAGGGCTCCTGTCGGTTCGTCACAAAGCAGCAGTTTCGGGTTCTTGGCGATTGCTCTTGCAATTGCCACCCGCTGCTGTTCACCACCGGAAAGCTGGGCTGGAAAATTATTCAGCCGATCCTGCAAACCGACCCGCTGCAATACCATCTGCGAGTCCAGGGGGTTCTTGGTGATCTGGCTGGCCAGATCCACATTCTCGATTGCTGTAAGATTTTGAATAAGATTATAAAACTGGAAAACGAAACCGATATCCTCGCGACGGTATCGGGTAAGTTGACGTTGCGTATATGCTTCAATATTTTTGCCATCAATTACTATCTTCCCAGAGCTTGCCTTGTCCATTCCACCAAGCAGATTCAATATTGTCGTTTTCCCGGCACCCGAAGGTCCGACCATTACCACGAACTTTCCCTTATCAATTGAAAAATTGACCTGGTTTGAAGCCTTGATGGTAATATCGCCAACCCTGTATACTTTAGAAACATCGATAAATTCAATAAATTTTTCCAAATTCACACATCCTCTTCTCTATTCTTAAGTCAAGATTATATAACTAAAATATAGATTATTTATTAACAAATTGCAACAAATTACAAAATATGAAAAAAAACAGCTAACCTAAGTTAACTGTTTAATATCTACAATGTGAAGTAGAAGACAAACAAAGCAACCAGAACCCATACCGTAGGCGTAATTTCTTTCCAGTGTCCTGTGAATGTTTTTAATAATGCATATACGATAAATCCAATAGCGATACCGTTTGAGATTGAATAATGCAATATCATAGTTATGATTACAAAGAACGCTGAAGCTGCAACGGTGAAATCATCCCACTCGATCCCAGCCAGCTGCTCTGCCATCAATACCCCGACAACAACCAAGGCTGGAGCGGTTATGTAGTTGGTGAAAACCGACAGAACTGGGGCGAATATGATTGATAAGAAGAACATGATTCCTGTAACTACAGCTGTCAATCCGGTTCTACCTCCAGCACCGACACCCGCAGTTGATTCAACATATGATGTAACGGTTGAAGTACCCATGAATGCTCCAAACACTGACCCGATTGAATCCGACAGCAATGCTTTTTCGATATCTTTCAACTCTCCCTTATCATTGACAAAACCGATTCTGTTGGCGATTGAAATCAATGTCCCGGTAGTGTCAAAGAAATCCAAGAATAAAATTGAGAATACTGCGATAGGGGTATTAGGATTGGAGAACAGTTCGCCAAATCCAGAGAAACAAAGACCAATCAGACTTGTATCCAATTTGAATGAAATAATCTGGCTAGGCGCTTCTGGCATACCAGCTATACCAAAAAAACCTAGAATGACACCGACGATTGCCGTAATGACCAAGCCGATAAAAACAGCCCCGTTGATTTTTTTTGCCATCAGTATCAATGTCAAAATTATCCCAAAGATAGCAAGTAGCACTGTAGGGTTGGTGAAATCCCCAATACCTACAAATGTAGCATCATTTGCAACAACAATTCCTGCGTTCACCAGTCCGATGAATGCGATGAAAAAACCAATTCCGGCTCCGATAGCCAGTTTAAGTTGAGTCGGAATTGACTTGATAATCATGTTCCGAATCCCTGTGACAGATATCAAAATGAAAATAATTCCGCTGACAAAAACCGCAGCCAATGCCGCTGCAGGTGAAAACCCATATGTCAAAATGACCGTATAGGTAAACAGAGCGTTGGCCCCCATGCCCGGTGCTAAGGCAACCGGATAATGTCCGACTATTCCCATGACAATTGACGCAAAACCTGCCGATATTGCAGTAGCCAGGAATACACCATCATATGACAATCCGCCAATTTCAAGCATCGCTGGGTTAACAGCCAAAATATAAGCCATTGCCAAGAAAGTAGTAATTCCGGCAATGATTTCCTGGCGCACACTTGTATTGCGCTCTCTCAGTTTAAAAAATCTATCCAAAACGAAAACCTCTCTTTCCTTTATAATTTGTATTATATCGATAGATTTTTAAATTTCAATATATATAATCATAAAATCATAATTTTCATCACAGCTCATTAACATATTTTTTAATTTGTGAAATTAAATGTCTTATTTTGTAAATATATTACATCCTAATAATAGATCCCAAATTTTCAACAAAAAAGAAGGACGTTGCCCTTCCTATTTGATTATATGCATATGGGGGTAAGGAATCTCGATATTTTCCTCTTTGAACCTTTTTAAGATTGCCATATTCAGATCCGCAGTAACCTTGTAACAATCAAGGAAGTCCTTGGTTGTTATGGACGCCCGGAGATTGATCGAGCTGTCCGCCAAAGCTGTTATGACTACCGGTATTTCCACTTGAGTATCGTCCTGTCTCACATCGATATATAGAGGATGTTTTTTGGCTTCATCCCTGATTATTTCAATAGCCTTGTCAATATCTGCCTCATAGGCAATTGAAATGACCAGTCTGGTCACCTTATAATCCTTGTTGTAACTGAAATTCTCAATAACTGACTGGTTCAATGTGGCATTAGGAACGATAAATGTTGTCTTGTCGAAAGTCTCTACTACCGAATGACGAATATTCATCTGGATTATATAACCTTCGATCCCCTGGGCAGGCAAAGAGATATAATCGCCAATCTCAAATGGTTTGGAAATTGTCAGCATGAACCCGCTGACCACGCCAGATGCCGCTTCCTGTGATGCAAGACCTATGGTGACCGCAACAATCCCACCCGAAGCCAGAAGCGCGCCGCCGATGCTTTTCGTGAATGTGAATTCCATCAAAACGATCACAACCGCTATGACTTTCAAACATGTTATCATAACCTTGATAATCAGCTTCTTGTTTTCCAAGGTTGTCCTGTTGACACCTTTTCTTATGATCTTGAATAAGATTTTACTTGCTAAAAAAACTCCAATTATCAAGATCAATCCGTTGAGAGCCCCATCAACGAAGAGTTTGTCCAAACTCGCCAATAATTCTTTTGAATCCATTTATACCTCCATCACTTCCGCTTTAAAACAAATAATATCAATTTTAAGACAAGATACTGTACAAAACTGATGATCAATAGAGTCAGAGCGAAATAGGCTATAATCCCCATAATAGTTATGAACAGGCTCAATATGAACGCAACAACAAACACGATCAAGGCAAAAATCACTGCCCTGAAAATGTAGATACTGTATTTTTCGTATGAATATATTATCACTTCTTTGCGGCTCATTCTACTTACCTATGCAGAATCTCTTGAACAGTTCGTCCAGAAGATCTTCCTTGGCTTCTTGCCCTAAGATTTCTTTGATGCAACTCCATGCTTCATACAGGTCCTCAACAACCAGATCAGGTGGAATCATGTTGTTCATCGCCTCAATCGCACTGTCAAGAGACTGGCTGGCTTTAAACAGAAGCTGATTTTGACGCAAATTCGTCAATATGTGGTCGCTGTTTTTGGCTATCTTGCCCAGATCGAACAATTTCTTTATTTCCCCAATCAATTCGTGAATATCCTGATTCTTGGCACTGATTTTCACACCATCGATTTCAACTTTCAATCCCTGATCACACTTATTGATGACCGTGATCCGATTTGTTCCACTTGTGAGTTCAAACAACTCAAGATCTTCATCCGACAATTCCATGGATCCGTCGACAACCAAAAGCACCAGGTCGGCCCGGTTGATAAGTTCCCTCGACTTTGAGACCCCGATCGCTTCAATCATATTGTCAGTTTCCCTTATCCCGGCTGTATCAATTATATTCAATAATATTCCGTCAATTGAAATATCTCCCTCAACAACATCACGGGTTGTTCCCGCGATATCGGTCACAATAGCTTTGTCTTCTTTAAGAAGCGCATTAAGCAGGCTGCTTTTACCGACATTAGGTTTTCCGATAATAACTGTAGAAATCCCATCCTTTATCAGTTTGACGTTTTTCGAATCTTCAAGTATCCGCGCCATTTTTTCCTTAAGGTTGGCAGATCTCTCCAGAAGAACTTCGGTAGTAAGCTGTTCGATATCCAAATATTCGGGATAATCAATATTTACCTCTATATTCGTTATCAGTGCGATCAATTCCTCTTCAAGGTCGTTTATGAATGTCGATATGCTACCCTGAATACCTTTGAGCGCCAGCTGGCTTGCAATTTCATTTTTTGCAGTAATCAAATCAAGGACCGCCTCGGACTGGGCCAAATCGATTCGGCCATTCAAAAAGGCCCGCTTGGTGAACTCGCCACGTTCAGCCATTCTTGCTCCATTGTTCAAGCAAAGTTGCAACACCTGATTGGTGATAAACACACCGCCGTGGCAGCTGATTTCCACCATTTCCTCACCGGTAAAAGTTTTGCTGCCCCGGTAAATGCTTACCATGACCTCATCCACCTTATGGTCGCCATCTTTTAAAAAACCATATGTAATGGTGTGGCTTGGCTTAGTGGATATCTTGCCGGTAAAAAATGATTGGACAAAAGCAATGCACTCTTTCCCAGAAACTCTTATGACCGATATGGCCGCCTCCAACCGACTTGTTGCAATCGCAACAATTATATCATCTTCCATCTTTATCCTACTTTCATCTATATTAAACAAAACAATCATTTATTTATATGCTTCTATATTAATTTACCACATTTTTCCAATTAAACAAGTTTGGATACTGTGTTATTTTTTTTAATCGTCATATGTGCTATAATGTGACCATGAACAAGAAGGAGAAACCCATGAAATTAGGATTAATAGGCAGTGGACAAATTGTACAAACGGTTTTGGACTTTATATTCGATATAGAAGGTATTGAAGTCGTGTCGCTGTATTGTAGAGATGCCAACAAGGGTCACGAACTGACCATAAACACAGGCATTACCCATTACGGCGATTACCAGGAGTTCCTGAACAGCGATATCGACACGGTATATGTGGGAATTTCAAATTACATGCATTACGAATTCACCAAATCGGCTTTGCTTAGAGGGAAAAATGCCATTGTCGAAAAATCATTCACGCTAAATCTTGTAGACGCCATTGAACTCAAAGAAATTGCGCTAAAAAACAATCTATATCTTTTCGAAGCAATCACAAACATTCACCTTCCCGAATTCAAGAACATCAAAGATCAGATCCAAAATATCGGTAATGTCAAGATTGTCAGCTGCAATTATTCCCAATATTCATCACGCTACGATGCGTTCAAAAAAGGTGAAATACTGCCTGCTTTCGACAAAACAAAGGGAGGTGGAGCCCTGTTCGATTTGAACATTTACAATATCCACTTTGTAGTTGGTCTTTTCTCGAAACCCGACAAAGTCACCTATTTTCCAAACATCGAACGAGGCGTCGACACCTCGGGAATACTGGTGCTTGAGTACCCTGAGTTCAAGGCAGTTTGCATCGGATCCAAGGATACATCTGCTCCAATCATCTCCACAATCCAAGGGAATAAGGGATCGATACAGATTCAAGGTCCGGTATCAACACTAAGCGATAATTATATCCAGTTCAACAATAATCCAAGACAAATGTTGCCAAGCAACAAGAACCACCGGATGGTTCCAGAGTTTAAAGACTTTGCGAAAATCATTGACAGCCAGGACTACAACGCGATGAAAGAATTGCTCAATCACAGCATTGATGTAATGGAAGTATTGGAAAAAGCAAAAGTTTCAGGAAACTTGTTTAATTAGTTTGAATCTTAAAAGCACTATCCCAAACCGAATTGGGGATAGTGCTTTTGATTATTCATAATATGATATGACCATGTGTCGGTTGCGGCCTTCACCGACCGATTCCGTCTTTACATGTTCAAACTCATCGACAACTTTATGCATGACTTTTCTTTCATCTGCCGGCATAGGGTCCAATTCAACTTTTTGTTTAGTCTTTAGGACCTGTTTTGCCAAACGGCGGGCCATTGATGAAACTTTTTTATAGCGTTCTTCTTTATATCCATTTATATCCAAGCTTATTTCAAATCTCTTTTTAAAGATATTGCTTACCGAAGATCTGACGATAACCGTCAAAGCTCTTAATATCACTCCACCACGGCCAATCAATATCGAGTTGTGATCGGTGTTGATGTTGCAATAAATCCGACCGTCTTGAATGTAAGATACAGTCTCAACATCAAATTCCATGCTTGAAACTATGTCCCTGATATAATTTTCCACATATTCACGAACCATCTCCTGGGTGAAGCAGCTGATTTCAACTTTCTTGGTAAATAAAGTCTTGGTCTCTTTGATAATTTCGTAATATAAATCCTGGCGGCTTGCCTGCAAATCGCTGCACGCACTTGCCAAGGCATCATCCAGAGTTTTTCCGCTATAAAATTTCATTGTCACACCTTCTTACTTATCTTTATTTGTTTCGTCTCTTTTTACATAATCAGGGATTTCCGGTTCTGCTTTCTTTTTCTCTTCAACATGGTGTTCATAGATATACCATGTTCTGATGATGTTGATCACATTGGTGGTGATCCAGTACAAAGACATCGCGGCAGGCATTATTGCCGCCATGTAGATGATAAATACAGTCATGATGTTATTCGTCATTTTCAACTGCTTGGTTTGCGAAGTCTCACGATAAGTGTTTTTCTTTTTCATCATGATGTTGGTCATCTGGATTCCGAAGAACTGGGTGATACCTACCAAAAGAATCAGTGCCAGGTAGGCGAAATTTCCACCGGTGATCTGTCCCATTGGAATCGATCCAAGGTTGATTCCCAAAAATGCCGTATCATATAGAATTTCAATTCTTTGTACGGATTGCCACATTGCAATCATGATAGGCAAAGTGACCAAAGTAGTCAGCGATCCAAACATGCTGACATTATTCTTCTTGTAAAGTTCGCTGATTTCCTGTTGCATTCTCATCTGAGAAGCCTGGTCTTTGCGACCTCGATATTTGTTTTGAATCTTCAAGACATCAGGCTGAACCATTTGCATCCTTTGAGTTGATACTGTCGATTTAATCATTACCGGAAGAATGATGATATTGACAATAACAGTTACCGCAACCACGCCGGCAGCAACGTTACCAAATATATCAGTGATCATCAAAATAAGTTTTGCCAAAGGAATTACCAAAATAAAATCGAATATCCCGTTGGACATGTTCCATGGAGTTGTTGAGTTGATAGCCCGATCAGCGATCAAAACTCCATTGGAATCAATATTTCTTGTACATCCAGTCAAAGCAACCAAAACCAGCATCAAAATGGCCAGCTTTAGATATTTCTTAGAATTTCTATCTAGTACGAACATTTTTTTCCATCCTCTTATTAATTTTTATCATCAGCTTTGCCAATGAATTTTTATTATCTTCATAATTATACAATAAATAATCTTTCCTTGCTATGATAATATAGTCATTTGTCAAATTTAAATCAATAATCTCATCGGCCATTGATCTAATCTGGCGTTTGATTTTGTTTCGAATTACAGCGTTTCCTATTTTCTTTGATACGGATATTCCCAATCGCACATGGTCTGTTTCATTTTGAGCAGCGTAAACAATAAATGATTTATTGGCAACACTAATTTTTTTACCTATTATTCGCGAAAAATCTTCATTTTTCTTTACTCGATATTCTTTTTTCATAATAAATTGTAAGAAAAAGATCCACTATATTAGTGGATCTCTTTTAAACTGTTAAGCTCTTTCTTCCTCTTTTGCGGCGACGTGCGAGTACTTTTCTTCCACCTACTGTAGCCATTCTTGCTCTAAAACCATGAGTTTTTGCTCTCTTGCGTTTATTTGGTTGATATGTTCTTTTCATAAAGTTAGACACCTCCATAATACATTTTTTTATACATTTAACATATGCTAGACAATTATATACTAATCAAAGGGATAAAGTCAAATTATATTTTTCTTTTTTTAGCTTATCATAACTGAATAATTGCGATAAAATCTAAAAATTTTCAAACAGGATGCATTCAAACGATAAACATTGGCTAATGTTTCCACATCATATTACCTAAAGTCACATTTATTGTGACTTTTAGTCAAAGTACCAGCTTTTTATATTATTGATCAATATTTCGATTTCCTAAAAATACTGATTACATCTATAGATCCATTGTGATTTGGCAGTATGCTAAGCTGCCAATCAGTTATTTTATTGTCTGCTTGGATTATTTAAAGTGTGTAAAACAATTTCAGTTTTCCCCTAGGATATCGCAATATCCCTTTCAGGTTAATGATAACACAATTGAGAAAGTCACATTCACCTGTGCAATTTCAATTCAATATGTCAATTTGTCCTTTTAATTGATTTTATGTTAATTATAACGACCGTAATGTTTCATAAAAGTGATTATTTATTGATATTAATTCAAAATTTCCTTAATTCACAATGTGACTTTTGTGAATTTGAATTTATGCCTTGAATTCAATAGAAAACTTTAAACGCTTGATTTTTAAAATTTTTGTGAGTTTTCGATTTATAGTTATGTGAATTAGTGTGAATTAAATTATTTTACGCGATACCATCGGCAATTTTTATGTGAAATTGAATGTTCCATTTGTTTGAGAATTTCTATTTATTCCCTATTTTTCAATGTGACCAAATTCTATGCCCAATTGATAATTTGTGACTTTTGTGAATAAATATACTTAATTCAGTAATCTTCGCATTTTTTTTGTGAATTTGTTGTGGATAAGTTGTGGCTTACAAAAAATGCCTTTATTTTGATGTGAATAACATATATAATTCTCAATGTAGGGGGTAGAAAACATGAATGACTATGATAAAATTTGGCATTTGTGTTTGGATGAATTGGAGCATGAAATTGACGACCAACCTGAGGAGAAGATAATCTTTGACTCATATCTAAGAACGGCATCAATTGTTGCTATTGATAATAATATTGTGACGATAACTCATCGTTTCAATATGGTTATTCACAACATTCTCAAATACAGTGACCAAATCGAGACAATTTTATCTCGTCTTCTTTCTACCAATATAGCTCTAAAAGTAATGTCTAGTGATGACTATACCAAATTGCAGAATAATGAAGTATTTGAAAGCAACATTAACCCGGAATTGACTTTCGACAATTTCGTCGTCGGTTCATCAAACCAATTTGCTCAAAATGCTGCATTGCACGTTGCTTTAAACCCAGGTTCCACCTTCAATCCGCTATTTATTTATTCAAATCCCGGACTTGGTAAAACCCATCTATTGCACGCAATTGGCAACTTTGCATATAGCAAGAACAGTGATCTTAAAATCAGATACATTACTTCAAAAGAGTTTGTTGATGAAGTCGTTAATTCCATCAAAAATAGAAAATCAGATGAATTATTGAGCCGCTATAAAAAAATTAATATTCTCTTAATAGATGATATTCAATTTCTTTTTAACAAGGACAAAAGCAGCGAGATGTTCTTCCATATTTTTAATGATTTAATCGCAAATAATCGACAAATTGTTATCACCAGTGATAAGATGCCAGACGAGTTGAACGGCATCGAAGATCGCTTGATAAGCCGTTTCAAGTCGGGTCTTTCCTATGGGATTGAACCCCCGAATTTCGACACGGCACGCGCTATATTGAAAAAGAAGATAGATAACCTGGACAACAGCCAAATTCAAATCAGCGATGATGTCGTTGACTTTATGGTTACCAATTATGGACGAGATATCCGTAATCTTGAAGGTGCATTAAAGCGATTGTTTTTTGTAAGTATTATTTATCATGCTGACAAGATAGATATGGATCTTGCCTTGGAGGCGTTTAAAGATGATAAAGTAACCATTAGTTCGACTAAAAGGGAACTTTCAAGTGAATCTATTTTGAAAACGACTGCTGAGTATTACAATCTGCTTGCATCACAAGTTATTTCCAAGAACAAGAAGCGAATGCTGACAATTCCAAGGGAAATGGGTATGTACCTGATGCGTGAACAACTTGATCTCACCTTTGTTGAAATAGGACTTATATATTCAGGACGGGACCATTCAACTGTGATGAAGGCATGCAAGCGTGTTGAAACAAAATTGAAAAAAGATGTCGAATACAAAAAAGCATTGAATCAGATAAAGGAACGTCTAGGTATCCTTTAAGCACATTTTATGCCCAATTGAAAATCACATCGTTTATGCCGATTATATCGACTAAATTCGACTTAGTCACAAAAGTCACACCATAATAATAATAATTAACTATTATTAAATAATATATATAAAGAGAGGCGATAAAATGAATTTTAAAGTTAACCGGATTATATTATTGAATTCTTTATCAAAAGTTTCTAAAGCTGTCAGCTATAAAACACCTTTACCTGCATTGACTGGTATCAAGTTCGATTTATATCCCAATTTTTTGCAATTGACTGCAAGTGAACAGAATATTGCAATTCAAGTTAAAATCGATGCTGACAATAATTTGGAAATTATCGATACTGGCAGTGTCGTTCTTTCAGCAAAATATATTTTGGAAATAATCAGAAAACTTGATTCTGAAATAGTTGAGTTTGAAATTATTGATGGTTTTTTAACAAGAATATCAGGAGGAAATTCCGAATTCAATTTGAATGGAACTGATCCTCTTGATTATCCACAGATCGACTTGATTCCAAAGGGACTTCCATTTGAAATGGACAGCATCGATTTGAAGGAATTGATCAATGATACTCGCTTTGCCGCTAGTGAAAAGGAAAATCGTCCCATATTGACAGGAATCAACTTGATAGCCAAAAACAACGAACTGGTTGCAATTGGGACAAATTCTTATCGTCTTTCAAAAAAGTCAGTGAAGATTGATAGTGACATAACATTTGACATTACCATACCAGCCAAATCATTGGATGATATATCCAAGATTATTGAAAATCAGGACAATGTGAATATCTACGTTTCTGAAAGAAGTGTGATATTCATCTTTGAAAACAATATCATTCTCACTCGTTTGATCGATGGATCTTTTCCTGATGTATCTAGTTTGATTCCAACCCAATTTGCTCATGAATTGACAATTGATAGCAGTCTGATTTCAAATTCAATATCCCGTGTTTCTTTGTTGACGAACGAACAAAACAATGTGATTAAACTGGATATGAATATGGATAGGGTTATTCTTTCATCATTCATGCAAGAAATCGGCTCGGTTGAAGATACAATCACGGATTGCTTTTACAAAGGTGAGCCTTTATCAATCACTTTCGACAACAAGTACATATCCGATGCGATTAAGGTACTGGATAAAGGAAAAATCAAATTGTGCTTCCCAGGAGAAATGCGTCCATTTATTTTGAAAATGGCTGAAGATGACTCATTGATTGAATTGATTCTGCCGGTAAGAACCCATTCTTATTAGATTTCATTATAACATCTGTATTTGACAGGTGTTTTTTTATTGCAAGATCTCTATTTTGGTTATATTTGCGATTTAAGCGGGATTAGGGCATATATAATATCCCTATCCGTTAAAAGAATTTTAGCTAAAATAAGGATATTTAATGCCTTTTATTGATAAATATGCTATAATCAAGTAGTTGGAAAGAGGATAAATTATGGAAAAAGTACTTATAAAAGATGAATATATTACTTTGGGACAATTTTTGAAATTTTCAGGCATAGCCGACAGTGGAAACATTGCCAAATTCATTATTCAAGACGGACTTGTTTTGGTTAACAATGAAGTTTGCTTCATGCGTGGCAAGAAACTGCATGCGGATGATATAGTCGAATTTGAAGGTCAAGAATACTTAGTTGTTCATGAAGATTAGCAGTCTTGATATAACTGACTTTCGAAATTACGAAAACTTGAATTTGACAGGATTCTCAAATATCAATATTGTTATCGGTCCCAACGGTGTTGGTAAAACTAACATAGTTGAGGCAATTTACCTTTTGTCATTGGGACGTTCATTTCGTGCCGGCACGAACAAAAACCTTATCCGCTTTGGCCAGGAATTTGCCAGAATAAAGGCAAATGTACAAACAAGCAGAAATCATAATTTGGAACTTGTAGTTGGCAAGGATTTCAAAAAGGCAAAAGTGGACAAAATCGAAATCGAGAAAATAAGCGATTTTGTAGGTATTTTAAATGTGGTTGCCTTCACTCCTGACGACTTGAATCTGGTCAAAGGATCTCCCCAGATAAAACGACGTTTTTTGAACTTGGAGTTGTCAAAAATTTCTCCAATATACTTATTCAATCTAAACAAGTTCAATTACTTGCTTAAGGAGCGCAATAAATATTTGCGTCTTGCTAGCAGATATGATGAATATCTCGAAGTGATTGATGAGCAGCTTGTCAAGATTGAATTTGATATTGCCAAGAAGCGCAACGATTTTGTCATCCTGCTTGGAGAAATCGTCAGTCCCGTCTACCAAAAAATTGCTGCCAATGATGATATAATCACAATTGAACTTGATTCGGCAATTGATGTTTTGGAAAGCAAAGAACATTACAACAATCAATACCGTAACAATTTTCTTAAGGACAAAAGAGAGTATAAAACATCATTGGGGATTCATCGCGATAATCTTAAAATCCACATCAATTCCAAGGATGCCTTCCATTTTGGATCGCAGGGGCAGATCAGAACCATAGTTTTGAGCATCAAGATTGCCCTGGTAGAACTTATAAATCAGGAAATAGGGGAGTACCCGGTATTGCTTCTGGATGACGTGATGAGTGAATTGGATTCTATGCGCCAGAATAATCTGCTTAAATTTTTATCAAAAGACATTCAAACTTTTATTACAACCACGTCATTCGATGGTTTAATCGCGGAAATAATTGAGAATGCAAATAATATATATATCGAAGGAGTAAACGATGGAAGATAACAAAGTTAATCACAGTTATGGTGACTCGGACATTCAAGTTCTTGAAGGACTTGAAGCCGTCCGCAAAAGACCGGGGATGTACATTGGAACTACCAGCAAAAGAGGTCTGCATCACCTGGTTTGGGAAATTGTTGACAATTCAATTGATGAGGCGTTGGCCGGATATTGCGATACCATCAAAATCACATTGGATGATGATGATATAGTTTCAGTAACTGACAACGGGCGGGGGATGCCTACCGGTATCCATGCCAAAACAGGAATTTCGACTATTGAAACAATTTTTACCGTTCTCCATGCCGGAGGTAAATTCGGTGGTGGCGGTTATAAGGTTTCAGGTGGTCTCCATGGGGTTGGGGCATCGGTTGTAAATGCCTTAAGTTCGTTTTTGGAGGTTCACGTTCACCGTGATGGCCAAGAATATTTTCAAAGATTTGAAAATGGTGGTGTTCCAGTAGCGGATTTGCATGTCATAGCTTCAAGCGACCATACCGGAACTGAGGTCCGTTTCAAGGCCGATCCTACAATCTTCCATGAAGGCACTGTTTATGACTTCGACACTTTGAAACAACGAGTCAGAGAGCTGGCCTTCCTGAACAAAGGTCTGAAGATAATCCTGGCTGACAATCGTGAATCTTTGAATCGCCAAGTGGAATTCCATTACGAAGGCGGAATCAAGGAATATGTCGAATTCATCAACCACAACAAAAGTCCGATTCATGACAAGATAATCTATGTTGAGGGTGAAAAGGATGATATCAAGATTGAAGTAGCGATGCAGTACAATGATGGCTATCAGTCCAACATATACTCGTTTTGCAACAATATCAACACCCACGAAGGCGGTACGCATGAGGAAGGTTTCCGTTTGGCTCTTACCCGTGTCATCAACAATTATGCCAAGGCAAACAATCTATTGAAAAAGGATGATGAAACACTTACGGGCGACGACTGTCGTGAGGGCTTGACAGCTATAATTTCTGTCAAACATCCTGATCCCCAATATGAAGGACAAACCAAGACGAAATTAGGTAATGCCGAAGTTCGGAAAATCGCTTCAAGCATCATTTCAAACACTTTTGAGCAGTTCCTTATGGAAAATCCAAATATTGCAAAAATAATCATGGATAAGGCAATTATCGCCTCACATGCTAGGATGGCGGCCAAAAAAGCTCGGGAAATGACCCGGAGAAAATCGGTTCTGGAAGTATCTTCACTTCCAGGAAAGCTGGCTGATTGCTCATCAAAAGATCCCACAATATCGGAAATCTTCATTGTCGAAGGGGATTCCGCGGGCGGTAGTGCAAAAATGGGCCGTGACCGCCATATCCAGGCGATATTGCCACTAAAAGGTAAGATCATCAATGTTGAAAAAGCGCGATTGGAAAGAGTGTTAGGCAACGATGAGATCCGTTCAATGATTACGGCATTTGGAACGGGAATCGGAGAAGAGTTTGACATAAACAAATTGCGTTATCACAAAATCGTCATAATGACCGATGCCGATGTCGACGGGGGCCATATCAGAATTTTGATGCTCACGTTCCTTTATCGTTATCTTCGGCCATTGATCGAAGGCGGGTTCGTATATGCAGCCCAGCCACCTCTTTATCAGGTAAAACACGGCAAAGAGGAACATTATCTTTATTCGGACGAAGAGCTTAATGATTTGTTGAAAAGTATCGGCGAAAATGCCCGTTACAGCATTCAACGTTACAAAGGGTTGGGTGAAATGAATGCCGAACAGCTTTGGGAAACAACGATGGATCCTCACCAAAGAATTTTAAATCAAATTACAATAGACGAGGCGTTGGAAGCTGACATGGTATTCGACATGCTGATGGGTGAAAAAGTTGAGCCGAGACGTGAATTCATTCAGGAAAATGCCAAATATGTTGAAAACTTGGATGTTTAGGAGATAATAGATGGAAGAACAAGGAATCAGAAAAGTTAACCTAACCTCTGAGATGAAAAATTCCTTTATGGAATATGCAATGTCGGTTATCGTGCAAAGAGCGTTACCTGACGTCCGTGACGGGTTAAAACCGGTCCAACGGAGAATTATCTACGGTATGAATGACCTCGGTTGTCGCGCCAGCACACCGTATAAGAAATCGGCCCGTATTGTAGGGGAAGTAATGGGGAAATATCACCCTCATGGTGACTCTTCGATATATGAAGCATTGGTCAGAATGGCTCAGGATTTCTCATATCGTTACATGTTGGTAGATGGCCATGGTAACTTCGGATCGATAGATGGTGATGGGGCGGCAGCGCAACGTTATACGGAAGCGAGAATGTCAAAAATTTCGATGGAACTGGTTAAGGACATCGATAAAAACACCATTGATTTCATCGCCAACTATGATGGCGAAGAACAAGAACCGGTTGTATTGCCGGCAAGGATACCCAATTTGCTTATCAACGGTACAACAGGAATTGCCGTGGGGATGGCTACAAACATCCCGCCTCACAACCTGGTGGAGGTGGTCAATGCAATAATCGCAGTTGCCAAGAATCCTGATATCACGATAACAGAGTTGATGGAAGATTACATTCAGGGTCCTGATTTCCCGACCGGGGCTTTGATTCTGGGAAAATCAGCAATCAAAAAGGCTTATGAAACCGGTAATGGTCTTGTAATAATGAGAGCACGTTGCGATATCGAATATAAAAACAACAAGCCAATTATTATCGTTACCGAAATACCATACCAGGTCAACAAGGCTCGTCTGATTGAAAAAATATCTCATCTGGTTAAAGACAAGAAAATTGAAGGTATTACTGACCTTCGTGACGAGTCAAACCGCGAAGGTATCCGCATAGTCATTGAATTACGGCGTGACGTCCAACCCGAGGTTCTGTTGAATCAGCTGTATAAGCTTTCGGCTTTGCAGACCACTTTCGGTGTTAATTCAATCGCTTTGGTGAACAATGAGCCTAAAAAATTGAATTTAAAAGAGTTAATTTCTCTTTACCTGGAGCATCAGGAGGAAGTTGTTACCAGAAGAATAAAATTCGAACTGGAAAAGGCTGAAGCGCGCGCTCACATTCTGGAAGGTTTGAAAACAGCAATTGACAATATCGATGCAATAATTGATCTTATCCGTTCTTCTCGTACCACTGATATCATCCAACAAAGGTTGATGGACGAGTTTTCAATGTCGGAAAAACAAGCTAAAGCTATTCGTGAAATGCAACTGCAACGTTTAGCAGGATTGGAAAGAGAAAAGTTGGAAAATGAGTTAAACCAGTTGATGGAACTTATAGCTGATTTGAAGGATATCTTGTTGAACAAGGAACGATTGTTGAATATCATTTATGAAGAATTGGAACAAGCAAAAGAGAAATATGGGGATCCACGAAGGACGGAAATCATTCAAGGGTCATTTGATCTTGAAGATGAAGATTTGATTCCTGTAGAAGATATCATCATATCATTGACAAACAATGGCTATATTAAAAGGATGCCGGTAGACACTTATAAAACTCAAAATAGGGGTGGAAAAGGTGTCAAGGCAATGGCGACTACAAATGATGACATCGTTGACAGTTTAATTAATATGTCGACTCATGACTATCTGTTATTCTTCACCAATCTTGGTCGGGTATATCGTATAAAAGGTTACAATGTTCCTGAATACGGGCGGACCGCCAAAGGATTGCCGGTTGTAAATCTCTTGAATTTGGATGCGAATGAAACCGTAAAATCAATGATTTCAATCGCTGCAGATGACACAAACGATAGCGAGATTGATAATAAATTCTTGTTCTTCGTGACACGTAACGGTTTGGTAAAGAGAGTTGTTTTGGACGAGTTCGATAATATCCGCCAAAATGGTAAAATTGCGATCACATTGAAAGAAGATGACGAATTGGTAGATGTCAAGTTGACTAATGGCAACAATGAGATATTGATGGCTTCAAATTTGGGAAAATTGGTCCGTTTCAATGAAAATCAGGTCAGATCGATGGGGCGAACTGCTTCGGGTGTCAAGGGAATCAATGTTGATGGAGGTCACGTTATTGGAGTAACCACCGACAACGAAGGGCAAAATATCATGGTATTGACTTCTAAAGGTTATGGAAAAATGAGTCCGATCGACGATTACCGATTGTCAAATCGCGGCGGTAAAGGCGTTAAAACTGTCAATATAACCGAAAGGAATGGTCAGCTCGTTGCAATCAGAGCGGTTGATGGCGATGGCGATTTGTTGATCATTACGACAAACGGTATTATTATCAGATTGCCATTGGATCAGGTTAAAATGTCCGGAAGAGCAACGCAGGGCGTAAGACTGATAAGGGTTGATGATGACAATGAGGTTTCTTCAATTGAAATTGTCAGCAAAAGTGACGAACCTGAGACAATTGATTCACAAGAAAATTAGCTTATTGACTGTAGTTATCGAAAATAACTGCAGTTTTTTTTACAGATAATGAAATATTAATGTATTTTTTTTAGTTTTGGCTAGAATAAGTTGAGGTTGATAAAGATAGAGAAAGGAAAATTGATATTATAATTGCTCATTCGATAAGCATCTATAATATTATGGGGGGACTTATGATTAAATTGGTAATAAGCGACATTGATGGAACTCTAGTCGCCAACGGAAAGCAGATAAGTAAGCAAAATTTGGAAGCTATAGAGAAACTAAATAAGAACAACATAGAATTTGGAATCGCCACAGGGCGAGACTTCATAAGCGCTAAAGGTACATTGAGTGATATCACTGTCAAAATGGATTACTTATGTTGCAGTGGAGCCCAGTATTACGATAAAGATGAGAATATAATAATGGAGCGTTTATTGGAAGTGCATCAGGTAGAAAGAGTCATTGATGTGCTTGAAAGCACCAAAATTCCACATATGATTGTGACCAATGAAGGCCTATTTTCACTAAATCCGCAACTTGCCAGGGATGAATTTTTTGAACGGGTTAAGTCGCATTTCGGTGGCAGTGAGGAAGAAGAGATTAAGTTGGATAGTCTTCCATTCAGCAATGTGAATATAATTGAAAACATAGACACGTGGCTGAGCGATAGTCTGAAGGTGATCAAATTTGAAATATTCTCTTTGGATGCGAATTTGCTGCAGGTTGTAAAGGATCGAGTTAAACACATTGACAATATCGCTTCCTTGTCATCTTTTGAAGATAATGTCGAAATAACCCATATTGAAGCTCAAAAGGGTGTCATATTGGAGCGGGTAGCTAAACTCAAAGGATTGGAAAAGGACGAAGTTGCAATAGTAGGGGACAGTTTTAATGACATAAGCATGTTTGAGTTGTTCAACTATTCTTTTGCCCCAAACTCCGGAATAGAGCCAATCAAAAATATGGCGTACCATGTCACTTGCAGCTGTGAAGAACACGGGTTTAGTGAAGCGGCAGATTACATTATTGAAAGCATCAATAGGTTGTAGTTATGGAGAATAGGTTGTGGACTGGAAAATTCATTCTGTCTTTAGCGATATTGTTCGGAATTTCATTGATATCGAATATGGTGCTTTCGACACTGACGGTTTTTGCCAAAAATCTTACCTCCGTTGACACCTACGCAGGATTGATGACAACCGTATTTACAATTTCAGCTTTAAGTGTCAGGTTGTTTGCAGGTATGTTGTTGGACCGCCTTAACTGTAAAAAAGTGGTGATTTCGGGTCTGTCATTGATGTTGATTGCCACAGTATTGTTCCTGTTTTGCCAGGATATTAACACAGCTCTGATTTTCCGTGCACTCCAGGGTGCCGGCTTTGGAATAAGCTCCACGGGCGCGAGCACATATATAGTAAAGAATCTTGATCCACAATTTTTGCTTGAGGGAGTAGGTTATTCTTCAATCGCAAATGGAATAACAGCTGTCATAGGACCTTCATTGGGATATTTACTAATAGGGGCCAAGTATGATAATTTCACAAATCTTTTCATGGCCAGTTCAATTGTTATTGCAGTCTTGATGGGGATGATGCTAATTGGTAAGGAACCAAATACTGTAAGGGAAACAAAAAACGACAATAAATCGATGATGCATATCGATCTGAAGTCCCTGGTGGTTCCACTAGTTTTATTGTTTCTTAACGCATTGACGCAAAGTGGAGTCGTATCATTCATATCACTTTATGCAATTTCACTGGGTTTTGGTTCCATCGGGTTGTTTTTCAGTATCAATGCTTTTGGGATCATTATCTCACGTCTTTTCATGAACCGATTGGTCAGAAAATTCGGAAAGTTTTCAATGATCGCCTTGAATTCTTCAGTGTTTTCCATATCAATCTTTTTCATATCAAAGGTTCATAGTGAAATACAATTGTTAGCATTGGCTTTGCCGGCTGGATTTGCAATGGGAAGCATTGCTCCAATAATAAATACACATATTGTTGAATGCTTGCCTTTGGATAAGTTGGGATTCGGGAACGCCATGTATTATAGCGGTTTGGATTTGGGATATGGCCTGGGATCATTCGTGCTTGGTATCATCGCTTTGAATTATTCCTACAGTCATGTTTTTCTTACCGGCGCAGTTATTCAAATGTTTTGCTTTGCGCTTGCTTCAATCTATCATTTTAAGTTAAAAAATAAGTATGCTGTTGAAGATATTTTGCAGTAAGGCACATTTGATAGTTATTGTATAAGTTTATAAAAAAGGTCAATATTGCTGGGGGGATAATATGAATCATGAAACTACAATTACCGCTATTTTGGATTACCAAGATGCGGATTTTACTGGGAAAATAAAATTAACCAAACTATTGGAGCAATTGTCTTATGTAGCCCATATCAACAGCATTGAAAACAGGTTTTGGAATGAGACGATGATGGGTAAATATGGATGGATCATTTTAAAGCAAAGAATCCAGTTTTCAAAGCCGATTACCATCAAGGACTCTTATGATCTCACTACATATCCAGGTGATTATTCCCGCGTCAAGTTCTACCGCAATACATTTGCAATGGTCAATGATGAAGTTGTCATGAAGCAGACAGCACTATGGTCATTTATTGACATTACTTCTAGACGCGTGATTGCTCCCGCTAAAATGAGTTTGGAATTTCCAGAGGACACAAAAGGCGACATTTTAATAGAATTCAAAGATATTAATTTGGATTTTGATTTTGAATTCTGCAAGGAAGTGGTAGTTGAATACTCCAATATTGATATTAATCGTCATCTAAATAATGTCAAATATATTGAGTGGTGTCTCGATTCAATAGACATTGAATATATTACCAATAATGAAATATCGGACATATCATTGAACTATTTCAAAGAGTCTCATTATAAGGAAGTACTTCACATCCATCGCTGCATTTTTGACAACGAATGGAAATTCATTGTTACCGGTCTGGATAGTAAGGACGTACGCTTTTCTTGTCATATTGAGGTTAGATAATTCTTTAAATATTGCAGTAAATAAGGTATAATTCACTTATATTCTAAAAGAGGTGTAAAGATGATTGATATAGCTATATTAAGAGAAAATCCTGATCTTGTACGTGAAAACATTAAGAAAAAATTTCAAGATCATAAACTGGAATTGGTAGACAAAGCACTGGAACTTGATGTTTCATACCGTGAAGCATTAACTGAAGCTTCGAATCTAAGAAGCGAGAGAAATAAAGCTTCAAAAGAAATTGGAGCTCTAATGCGTCAAGGAAAAAAAGATGAGGCTGATGGTGTTAAAGCAAAAATTGCAGCTATCGGGACAAAAATCGATAATTTGGAAGTGTTGGAAAAAGATTATGGAACACAATTGAATGATATAATGATGAAAATCCCGAATTTTATCGATGATTCAGTACCTTTGGGAAAGGATGACAATGATAATGTTGAAATCCGTAAATATGGAGAACCTCTAGTTCCTGACTTTGAGATACCTTATCATACCCAAATAATGGAAACTGTTGATGGAATCGATATGGATGCTGCAGGACGAGTTGCTGGTCAAGGCTTCTATTATCTTATGGGAGATGTGGCACGATTGCATTCTGGAATCCTTTCATATGCCCGCGATTTCATGATTGACCGCGGATTTACTTACGTGATTCCACCGTACATGATCAGATCATCTGTTGTGACTGGGGTTATGTCCTTTGAAGAAATGGATTCTATGATGTACAAAATTGAAGGCGAAGATTTGTATCTTATTGGTACATCAGAACATTCGATGATTGGCAAGTTCATCGATTCAATTTTGGAAGAGGAAAAACTACCTTATACGTACACTTCTTACTCGCCGTGCTTCCGTAAAGAAAAGGGTGCTCATGGAATCGAAGAAAGAGGTGTCTATAGAATTCACCAATTTGAGAAACAGGAAATGATTGTTGTCTGTAAGCCAGAAGAAAGCAAGCTTTGGTTTGACAAATTATGGCAAAACACTGTAGATTTATTTAAAAGTTTGGATGTACCGGTAAGAACATTGGAATGTTGTTCAGGTGATTTGGCTGACTTGAAAAGCAAGTCAATTGACGTTGAAGCATGGTCGCCAAGACAGAAAAAATACTTCGAAGTGGGATCATGTTCTAATTTGACGGATGCTCAGGCACGTCGTTTGAATATCAGAATAAACGGCGCCGAAGGAAAATATTTTGCCCATACATTAAATAATACTTGTGTGGCACCACCTAGAATGTTGATTGCATTTTTGGAGAACAACTTGAACAGCGATGGCTCAATAAATATTCCTGTAGCGTTGCGACCATATATGGGGAATAAGGATAAAATTGTTCCCAACTCTAAATAATGAGCGATAAGGAAGTCAAGATTGCCCATGCGACTCCTGACGATGCGCGCAAAGTAATTGAATACTTGAAAATTGTTGGTGACGAAACCGATAATCTCTCATTTTCTGGTGATTCTATAAATATAAATGAGTTAGATGAGGCAACACTTATCGCCAGCATATCGGAAATGAACAATTCTTGCATGATTCTAGCATGGCTTGATGATCAAATTATTGGTATAGGATCACTTGAGGGACTACCCAGAGAACGTTTTGCTCACCGATCTTCACTGGGTGTAAGCGTCAAAAAGGAGTTCTGGGGCATTGGAATCGGAACATACCTTATTGATGAATTAATTGAATATGCTATGAACCATAATTTGGAGGTTTTGGACTTGGAGGTTATTGTCTCTAACAAGAGGGCTATCAAATTGTACGAGAGCTTTGGTTTTGAAATAGTTGGCGAATATAAAAATTATTCGGTAGTTGATGGAAAATCATTAAATGCATACATCATGACACTTGACCTTATGGTTGATTAAGTTAAATTACCACTTGATAATTGTATCGTTTTAAGTTATAATATTCATTGCCACTACAATAGGCGGCTTCGAACCATGTCAGGACCGGAAGGTAGCAGCATTAAGAATGCCCGTTTATGTGTAGTGGCTTTTTATTACCTAGTCGAGGAAAATCGTGGCGTTAGTTATACACGGTGATCAAGTAGGAGCAATGCAAAAATGAACGTAGATGAATTTTATATGAAAATTGCATACGATGAGGCCCTGAAATGTCTTGAGATAGATGAGGTGCCCGTAGGTGCCATAATAGTCAAGGACAATCAGATTATTTCTGCAGCGCATAACACAAAAGAGACGACGCAGATGGCAACCAGCCACGCGGAAACACTGGCGATAATGGAGGCCTGCTCGAAATTGAATTCCTGGCGGCTGGACGAATGTGTACTTTACACAACATTAGAGCCTTGTTTGATGTGCTCGGGTGCAATCATATCAAGCAGAATCAAGAGAGTTGTATATGGAACTCGTGAATATCGGTGGATTGCATTGGATCGGATAATGCAGGATAAGTCAAGTATCAATCACCATCCTGAAATCACGTCAGGCATAATGGAGAATGAGTGTTCTCAAATAATTAAAGATTACTTTAAAAACAAGAGATGATATATCTTTTGTTTTTTGTTATAATGATATTTAGTATTGGAGGTAATTATAATGGCATACAAAGCACTTTATCGCACTTATCGTCCCCAAACCTTTGATGAGGTTACCGGACAGGAACATATTGTAACAACCATAAAAAATGCAATTAGTGAAGACAGAATTGCACATGCTTATTTATTCTGTGGGCCAAGGGGGACCGGGAAAACGACCGTAGCAAAATTGCTTGCCAAAGCTGTCAATTGCACTGGTCATCCAAAACCTTGTGACATATGTGATAATTGCCGTTCCATAGCGGCGGGAGAACATCCAGATGTTGTCGAAATGGATGCGGCCAGCAATAATGGAGTTGATGAAGTTCGAAGTTTGATAGAAACTGTTGGTTATGCTCCAATTAGCGGAAACTACAAAGTTTATATAATAGATGAGGTCCACATGATGTCTACCGGTGCTTTCAATGCATTGCTGAAGACATTGGAGGAGCCACCAAAACACACCATTTTTATTTTAGCTACTACCGAGCCTCAAAAAGTACTACCTACAATTATTTCAAGATGTCAGCGCTTTGATTTCACTAAAATTGACAACAATGATATTGTTAAACGGCTTGCTGATATCCTAAGCACCGAAAATTATGAATTCAACAATGATGCTCTTAGGTTAATTGCAGATCTCGCCCAAGGTGGAATGCGCGACGCTCTAAGTATTTTGGAACAGTGTATTGCTTTTTCCAATGAACTAACCGTTGAAAATATAAACCGGATTTATGGTATTTTGTCAAATACCAAGAAACTGAATTTCATAAAAAAAATATTGGCTAAGGATATCAAATCAGTCTTGCAACTTACTGACGAATTGACATCATCAAATATTGATATAAAGCGGTTGACATTTGATCTGGTTGATGTATTTAAAGATATCGTAATCTATAAAAATATCGGCAATCCGGATTCTCTTTTTGTTTTAGATAAGGAAAGCATAGGGGACATAAATCCATATATAACAATTGATGAGTGTTTTCAATTCATTGATATATTGATGGATACAGCCTCTAAATACAATCAGACGCTTAATCCTTTGATTTACTTTGAAATAGCCATGCTTAAGCTTTGCAACAAGGTTGAGGTTTCAGATAAGATTATATTGGATTCTAATTATGATGAAGAACTTCAAATTGATAATGCTACACACGATTACAGTGCGGAAAATGAAAATACAGATATCGGATCCAGTTCAGCTGAGGAAATTATAGAAATCGATCAGGATATAAGTGAACTGCCCTTGGCAGACAATGTTTCACGTGAAACATTAGTTAACAAGAAGATTGTTGCGTCATCGACCACACCTGATGACAATGATATCTTGAACATTCTTGTCCAGGCAAAGAAGGTACAACGCGATGAGATCAAGGAGCGTTGGGAAGTAATTTCAAGATATCAATATAATTTGAATACAGCCAAATATGCTTCTATGCTTATAAATGGTGAAGTAGTTGCCGCATGTTGTTCTGCATTCATTATTTCTTTTGATCATCAGGTTGAGGCTAATTTGGTTAATTCTCAGGAAAACTACCATGAATTGAAACGTTTCTTGAAGGAAGTTTTAGGTGATGAATTCGATTACATTGCTATGGACTCAGCAAAATGGCTGAGAATGAGAAATCAATTTATTGAATTAAAAAGAAAGGGCGAGTTACCAGAACCTAAGCCTATCAAGCTTGTACATATTGGGGAAGAAACAGTTAATGAAAAATTGACAGATGGTCAGAAATTGGCTATTGACTTATTTGGAGATATTGTAGAAATAGAGGTATAAATTCATGAAATATCCAAGCGCGTTTGAAGAATTGATTTACTATGTGAAGAAATTACCAGGAGTCGGAACGAAGACGGCCGAACGTTATGCTTACTTTTTGATGAGTTTGGATGATGAATTGCTTCAGGAGTTCGGCAATGCAATTGGCAGTTTTAAAGAAAATATTCATTACTGCCAGGTTTGTGGTAATCTTAGCGACGGTGAGTATTGCGAGATATGCCTGGACCAAACGCGTGACAATTCTACAATTTGCATTGTGGAAACACCTAAAGACTTGATTGCGATGGAAAATATTAAAGAATATCGAGGATCTTACCATGTTCTTAATGGTACGATATCGATAATCGATGGAGTCACTTTGGATGATCTTAATATAAAATCACTTTATGGACGTCTTGACAAAGTCAAGGAGATTATAATTGCAACAAATCCAACAAGCCAGGGGGAGACGACAGCATTGTATCTGGCTAAAGTTCTGGAGCGTTATCCAAGTATTAAGGTTACTAGAATTGCACATGGGTTGCCGATTGGATCAAACCTGGACTATGCCGATGAGCTCACGCTTTTGAAGTCCTTGGAGGGAAGAAAAGAGATGTAAATCTCTTTTTTTGTTTCACGTGAAACATTTAAAGCGCAAAATTTGCTTTAATTTATGTCGGTTATTAGGTATAATATCAGTTATGGGGGTTGATTATATGGGTATTTTTATAACATTGGAAGGACCTGAAGGTAGCGGTAAAACAACAGTTTCCAAACTTCTAGTCAAGAAATTGATTGATGAGGGTCACCAGGCAATACTCACCAGGGAACCTGGAGGAATTGCAATTGCAGAACAAATAAGAAATGTGATATTGAATAAAGAGAACACAAACATGGATGCTAGAACGGAGGCCCTTTTATTGGCAGCAGCTAGACGGCAACATCTTGTGGAAAAAATCATACCTGAACTGGAAGATGGCAAAATCGTGATTTGTGATCGGTTCATAGACAGTTCGTTGGCTTATCAAGGCTATGCCCGTGGGATAGGAATCAAGAATGTGTACGACCTTAATATGTTCGCAATTGACGGATTCTTGCCTGATAGGACTTTATTCTTTGACGTTGACTATATTACAGGATTAAAAAGAATCAAAGATAATAACCGTGAAGTCAACCGCCTCGATTTGGAAGGAAATGAATTTCACAAAAGAGTATATGAAGGCTATCAAGAAGTTATTGAATTATTTCCTGAACGGTTTAAGAAAATAGATGCAAGCAGATCGATTGAAGAGGTTGTCGATTTAGCATATAAGTCAGTAGTTGAGTTGCTATGAAAGAAACCTTAAAAAAAGAGCAACCTATCGTATATCAGATATTGGATAATGAGTTCCATAACGATAAAAGGCCCCACGCTTTCCTGATTGTTGGAAAAAACCATAAGGATCTGCTTTGTTTTTTGACACAGTCAATTTTATGTAAAGAATCAGTTGCCTGCGAAATGTGCAATGTCTGCTTAAGGGTAAAAAGAAATATTTACCCTGACGTGATAAGAATCAGTGGCAAAGATTCTTCCATCAAGAAGAAGGATATTGAAAATATTCAAATTCAGATGGCAAAATCTTCGATTGAAGGAAGAGGTAAAATATATATAATTGAGGAAATCGAAAACTCATCTAAGGAGGCAATTAACAGCATCCTTAAGATGTTGGAAGAACCTCTGGAAAATGTTTATGCCATTTTCACTACCTCGAACCTCGATCGGGTATTGCCGACTGTTATTTCCAGATGCCAAGTATTAAAATTGAATCCAAATAACAGATTCGCGATTGAACGATTATATTTGGAAAACAACTTCAGCAAAGAGGATGCTTATATTCTGGCGCGGATTTTTAATGATTTTGTTATCGTTGATAATTATTCGATTTTGAAGGAAGAATGCAATAATTTCATCAATGACCTATTTTTCAAGAAAGACAATCTGGTAATCAATACTCAGATAAATGTCATAAACAAGTATAACAAAAAGGAAGATATTAAACTATTTTTGAATATTTTGATTATATTTTTGAGAGATTTGTATCAATTTTCATTTACATCAAAAAGCGATATTGGCTTCATAATTGATATGAATGGAAAATTTGACGCTAGGAACAATTCAATAATATTGAAACAGATTGAAATGTTGCTTGATGTTCAATATCAGCTGGAATCTAACGTCAACATAAACTTATTGATGGACAAGATGATGTACCAGTTGTTGCAAGTTAATGATTAAGAAAGGAGGAATTATATGACTAGTGAATTGAAATTGGCAAGTGTAAGGTTCAAAGATACAGGAAAGATGTATTTTTTTTCAACGGATTTAGATCTTAAGGCTGGAGACAACGTAATTGTTGAAACCGCCAGGGGAATTGAATTTGGTGAATTGATTGATGAACTTAAAAAAATAGAGGATTTTAATCTAAATACTGAATTGAAAAAGGTTGTCAGGAAAGCTTCAAAGGAAGATATAGACCAGTATAATCAAAATCAGATAGAGGCCAAGGAGGCTTTGAAAATTTGCAGCGAAATAATTGAACGCCGCAAGTTGAATATGCATTTAACAAATTGTGAATTCACATTGGATAGATCTAAGGTAATATTCATGTACACGGCAGACAATCGTGTGGATTTTAGAGATTTATTGAAAGAGCTGGCCGTTGTGTTCAGGTGCCGGATAGAGCTAAGGCAGATTGGTCCCCGGGATAAGGCAAAAATTGTCGGGGGAATAGGTGTTTGTGGTTTGCCACTTTGTTGCACACGAATAATGAGTGAATTCAATGGTGTATCTATCAATATGGCTAAAAACCAGATGTTGGCTATAAATATCGAAAAAATATCGGGAAATTGCGGACGACTGCTTTGTTGTTTGAAATACGAGGATGATCTCTATACGGAAGCGAAAAAGAAATATCCAAGAATAGGATCGACTGTCAAATTCGAAAAAAGTATTGCAAAGGTGATCGGTTATAACATCATAAGTGACCTTATCAAACTGGATGTGGCTGGAAATATAATATTCGTACATGCAGATGAAATTGAGCCCGCTAAAAAACCGGAAAAGGAAAAGGAGATAGTTGTAGCCGCTAATGCATCTAAAGACGAAGATACAAGCAAAAAATCCCGGAAAGGCCGTTACAAAGAAAATCAAAGAAACAGTGACAACAGACAAAACAGAAAAAACAGAACAAGATCTGTGAATAAAAAGAAGCAAGGATGATTGATTGAATGAGCAAAAAAGAAGTAACGAACTATTTGTTGGCGCATAAAAATTTGAAAATAATTCAAAGGAAGGACATGTTCAATTTTTCGCTGGACACTGTGTTATTGGCTAACTTTGTGACGCTTAATAAAGATGTAAAGGAAGTTGTCGATTTCGGTACCAACAATGCGGCCATCCCTCTTTTGCTCACTAAGAGATGCGATAAACCGATTACCGGTGTTGAAATCCAAGAAGAAGCGGCTGATATAGCTTTAAGAAATGTCCTGATGAACAATCTTGAGAGCAAAATAAAAATTGTTCATCAGGATATCAAAGATTTTGTGAAAGATTATCATAAAGTTCAAGTTGTAGTTTGTAATCCTCCATTTTTTAAGGTAGGGGAAAAAAGCAATTTGAATGATAATGAATATCTTACCATTGCCAGGCATGAAGTTAAAATCGACCTAGAAGGAATTATCAGCTCGGCGGCTAAGATTCTGGACAATAAAGGGCGTTTCGCCATAGTCCATCGACCAGAAAGAATGATAGATATTATCAACTATATGCAAAAGTATGGTATTGAACCAAAACGTGTCAGATTCATTTATCCGAAATTCAATAGGCCAAGCCACGTCCTACTGATGGAGGGCATATATAAAGGGAAGCCGGGATTAAAAATAGAGGCGCCATTGTACGCCCATAATGAAGATGGCAGTTACAGCGATGAAGTAAGAATGATGTTTGGGGAGGATATCGGTGATGAATAGACAAAAAAGCTTTGGAAATACAAATCCAACTTTATACCTTGTTGCCACTCCTATTGGTAATCTAAGCGAGGTCTCATATAGGGTGATAACCACACTTAAGGAAGTTGATTATATAGCTGCTGAAGATACACGAGTGACTATAAAACTCTTGAATCATTATGAAATTAATACCAAACTCATTTCCCATCATGAGCATAATCTAAACACCGCAATAGCCAAGATTATTGGTCTTTTGGAAGAAGGAAAAAATATCGCTTTGGTATCCGATGCCGGCTATCCAGCAATTTCCGATCCGGGCTATGAGTTAGTATTGGCGGCCATTGAAAAAAATATCAATGTCGTAGTAGTCAGCGGACCTAATGCGGCTTTAGGCGCTCTTGTCGTTTCTGGAATTGCTCCACAACCTTTCATGTTTTACGGCTTTTTGGACCACAAGGACAAAATAAAGAGAAAACAGTTGGAAAAATTGAAAAAATATGAAGAAACCATAGTCTTATATGAAAGTCCTCATCGGATTAGAAAGACATTGGAATTGATGCTTTCAATTATGGGCGACCGCCAGATAGCATTGGCCCGGGAATTGACCAAGAAACACGAGGAGATAATCAGGGGTCTAATAAGTGAGGTACTAAGTGTTGTCGATGAATTGAAGGGTGAAATGGTTATAGTTGTTTCCGGAAATGAAGAATCTGATGACAAAGAATTCAATAATTCGGTAGTTGAACATGTTAATGAGTTGATTGATTTGGGTCTTAGTTCTAAGGAAGCGATCAAAGAAGTGGCAAGAATTAGAAAACTCAAAAAATCAGATGTGTACAATGAATACCACACTATAAAAGAAGGTCTATAGATCTTCTTTTGTTATAGTCTGTTCCTATAACTGGTGATTTATAAAAGGTATACGCTGGCAACAATATCGCAGCAGTAAAAAGTTGCATGAAATATATGAGTAATATATAATGTTTTAAAGATAGAAAGCGGTGATTATATGGATATTAATTATGATCTTGCACAAGTGAAAAGATATTTGGGGATGGACGATAATCCTAGTGATATAGATGAAGATATCAAGAGCCTGTATCAAAGATTAAAGCCATTATTGGAACCAAAGTATTATTACCGGGTATTCAGCTTCAGCTTGAATCCATTAGTAATAGAAAAACGGATTTTTGAAAGCAAGGATATGAATAAGCTGTTGGCTACAAGTGACAAAGTTATTATTCTGGCTGTGACATTGGGTGGCAAAATTGAGCAGGAAATAAGGAAGTTCAATGTCGCAAATAAATTCAATTCAATTGTTTCCGACGCACTTCTATCGTCAATGGTCGAGGATTACCAGGACAAGATAATCGATCAATTGAGAGGTGAATATCCCGGCAAATATTTTACTGATGCTTTTGCGCCAGGCTATGGTGATTTGGATATCAATTTTCAAAGAGATATCTTCGATTTGTTGCAATTGGAAAAAAGAATAGGAGTCAATTTGACACCGACTATGTTGATGGTTCCTAGAAAATCAATAACTTGTTTTATCGGAATATCCGATGTCGCTCAAAATAAAGTAACCGGTTGCGACACGTGCAATATGAAGGAAACATGTCAACTAAGAAAGGCAGGAAAGAGTTGTGCTAGATAGATTACTAGGTAAGGACATAATATTTTTGGATGGTGCCATGGGGACAATGGTTTTCAATAGCGGGGTGGAAGTGCCCAAGCATGTTGAAGAACTCAATGTTACCCATCCCGATGTGATTGAAAATATTCACAAACAATATATAGATGCAGGAAGTGATATAATTTATTCATTTACTTTTTCTGCCAATAAATACAAGTACAGTGACAGCGAATATGATGTGGTGGACCTCATAAAGAAAGGTGTTGCCAATGCAAAGGCAGTGGCTCAAGACAAGCTGGTGGCATTGGATATTGGACCAATCGGAACTTTGTTAGAGCCAAGTGGAACTTTGAAATTTGAAGAGGCTTATGACATTTTCAAGGAAGTAATAGTTGCCGGCAATGAAGCTGATTTGATCGTCTTCGAAACGATGAGCGATCTGTATGAGTTAAAGGCGGGAATCTTGGCTGCAAAAGAAAACAGTGAATTGCCTATCATGACTTCAATGACTTTTGAGCAGAATGGACGCAGTTTCACCGGTACTTCGGTCAAGGCATTTGTAACTACAGCTGAGTCGCTTGGAGTTGATGTCATTGGGGTTAATTGCTCTCTTGGACCGATAGAATTGAAAGAGATAGTAAAAGAAATATGCAGCCTAACCAACCTTCCGGTAATGGTCAAAGCTAATGCCGGTTTGCCAAATCCACAGACTGATGAGTATGATTTGGATGTAGCGACATTCCTAAGCGCCTATCAGGATTTTATGAAATACGGTGTCAAGGTTGTTGGCGGATGTTGCGGGACAACACCTGAATATATAAAAGCACTTCATGACAATCTGATAAGTTATGAAAAAGATACCGTAGGGTATAAAAGCACAATTTCAAGTGGAACGGATGCCTTGGAAATAGATGGGGTAAAAGTAATTGGCGAACGGATCAATCCTACCGGCAAAAAGAGGTTTAAACAGGCATTGATAGATGAGGACATCGATTACATATTGTCTTTGGCTATTGAACAGGTTGATGCTGGAGCAAGCATACTTGATGTGAATGTCGGAACGTTGAACATTGATGAACCGGCTATGATGACCAAGGTGGTCAAGGCCATACAATCTGTCGTTGATGTTCCATTGCAAATTGACTCGTCAGACCTGAATGCCATCGAGGCTGGATTGAGAGTTTACAATGGAAAGCCAATCGTAAACAGCGTTAACGGTGAAAAAGATAAACTTGATACAATTCTTCCGTTGGTAAAAAAATACGGAGCAAGTGTGGTAGGGCTGACAATTGATGAAAATGGGATACCTACTACAAGCGAGAAGAGAATTGCAATTGCCAAGGATATCCTCGATGCGGCATTAAGTTACGGCATAAAAAAGGAAGATGTTTATATCGACGCCTTGACGTTGACAGTGGCATCAAGCCAGTCTCAGGCTCAGGAGACATTGAAAGCCATGAATTACATTTCCAATGTAATGGGTCTCCAACTGGTTTTAGGGGTTTCAAATATTTCGTTTGGATTGCCTAACAGGCCACTGATGAACCAGACCTTTTTGACAGTTGCCATGACTAATGGCTTGACGTTGCCAATAATTAATCCCAACAGCAAGCTTTTGATGGACAGCGTCAACGCTTACCAGGTGATCAGCGGGAAAGATGTCGACAGCAATCATTATATTGACAAGTACAAGGATGAAGCCCAACAGCCAATCATTAAATCGGGCGAGACAATGGATATATTTACGGCTGTCAATAAAGGTTTGGAAAATGAAGTTCACAAGGTAGTTGCTGAATTGTTGAAAGACAAGCAGGCTCTGGACATAGTGAACAATTATCTCATTCCAGCCCTGGATGTCGTTGGAAGCAATTACGAATCAGGTAAGATATTCCTGCCCCAGCTGATCAAATCGGCATCAAGCGCTTCGGCAGGATTCGAACTGATCAAGCAGCAGCTTTCGCAAAAAGATGAAGTAATCAACAGGGGTACAATAGTGTTGGCTACGGTTAAAGGCGATGTTCATGACATAGGTAAAAATATCGTAAAAGTGATATTGGAAAACTACGGTTTCAAAGTAATTGATTTGGGGAAAGATGTTGCCATAGAAGCTGTTGTTGATGCGGTTAAGAAACATGATATCAAATTGGTCGGACTTTCGGCCCTGATGACAACGACAGTAAAAAACATGGAAGAAACAATAAATGCATTAAGAGAAAATGAATTGGATTGTAAAATTATTGTCGGGGGAGCAGTATTGACACCTGAGCATTCCAAGTTGATCGGGGCGGATTATTATGCAAGAGATGCCAAAGATGCCGTTGATATTGCAAATGAGGTGTTCGGCTATGCTGGTTAAAGAATATCTTAAGAACAACGTGCTCCTATTTGATGGGGCGATGGGATCATACCATAATCAGCTTTCAGTAGAGACATTCGACGATTGTGAGATTGACAATATAAACAACCCCCAGCTTATTTCAAAAATTCACGAAGATTACCTTGAAGCCGGAGCCAAAGCCATTAAGACAAATACATTCATGGCCAATGAACTTAAATACCCTGGAAACTACCAGGAGATCCTCAGAGCCGGTTTCGAAATTGCGAAAAAGCAGGCTGGATACTATGATGCATATGTTTTTTGTGACATCGGGCCAATTAATGAAGATTTTGAAATGCTGAAAAATGTAGTCGACGAATTCATTGGGCTAGGTGCAAAAAATTTCATATTTGAGACATTGTCATCACAGAAACATATTGCGGATATTTCCAAACATATCAAAGATAAGGTTGAAGATTCGTTCATTATTGTATCCTTCTCGGTGAATGCCCAGGGATACAGCAATGACGGAGAATATTTTTTGGATTTGCTTGATGAATGCAACCGTTGCAAATCCATAGATAGTGTCGGTTTGAATTGTTCGACAGGTCCACGACATCTTAACTACCATCTACGCAATATCGACAAGCACAAAAAACCGATATTTATTGGTCCCAATGCGGCATATCCGACAGTGATAGGACACCGTACATATTTCCGTTCCAATGAAGACTATTATGCCTCTGAAATGGTCGAAATAGCGAACAATGGTGCGAAGATAATAGGCGGATGTTGTGGAACAACACCAAAACATATTGAAATGATATCCAATTTATTGCCCGGGCAATACGAAAAATCAACTGAACAATTGCCAGAACAGGAGATCAAAAAGGAAGTACACAATCCCTTTATGAATAAACTCAAGTTGAAAAAGAAGGTAATCGCAGTTGAGCTCGATTCTCCTTTGAAGGACGATATCGCAAAATTCATGGAAAGGGCCCATTTTCTTCAAAGTTTGGGAATTGATATCATGACGATTGCCGATAACCCTTTGGGGCGCGCCCGGATGGACAGTTCGCTTGTTGCATGTAAAGTCAAAAGAGAACTTGGATTGGAAGTATTACCCCACCTTACATGCCGCGATCGCAATATAAACGCGACCAAAGGATTGCTTTTGGGATTGTCAGTTGAAGATGTTCATAATGTTCTGGTGGTCACCGGCGATCCTCTGCCATCATCGATTCGTGATGAGGTTAGATCCGTCTATGAATTCAACAGTCGGAAGATGGCGAAATATATTACCAATCTTAACCGTACCGATTTCACCAAGCCATTCAATATTATGGGTGCTCTAAATGTCAATGCCAGAAATTTTGATGTCCAGATCAAACTTGCTAAAGAAAAAATTGAAAATGGAGTCACAGTTTTTTTGACACAGCCAGTCATGAGCGAGCAATCGCTAATCAACTTGAAAAGAGCTCATGATGAGTTGGATGCCTATGTCCTGGCGGGGATTTTGCCGATTGTTTCATATCGAAATGCCTTGTTTATTGAAAATGAAATACCTGGTATCGAAGTGAAGGAAGAAATCATCAACAGATACAAAGACAAATCAAAAGATGAAGCCACTGTGATTGCAGTAGATCTATCCAGTGATCTGATCCACCAGGTAGCGGATTATTGCGACGGATTTTATTTGATGACACCGTTTAACCGTGTAGATATTATCGAGAGGTTGATTGGAAAGATAAGGGATATAAATTAGAATTAATTGTAAACAAGTAAAAAACCGGGCTAGGGGAGGCCGGTTTTTTAAAAATTGAAATGTAAAATACTAGGGTAATAGTTTACTAATTATTAAGGATAATTGATGATGTGATTATGGGAATTTAATTAATAAACTATTACTTTCATAATATATCAATTTAGTAACCAAATAAAGAAAATTTCATAATAGGAAAAAAATAATAATTTTCACACATAAATAATGTATTTTTATATTTTAAAAACAAATAGCTTTATATTGCTCATATCATATTAATGATTATAATAATGCTATAGTGCGAAATAATTTAATTGCAAGCGCCAGGACTCTAACAGAGTTGACGAGGTTTAGGCTTATCGAAATATTCGGCGGATGGTCTAAGGGCATGGTAATGTCTGATAATGTTACAAAAATAACGGGTGACCGTTGAACAAATGACATTAATTACCCGCACTAAAAAAATTCAAAGGAGAAGTTTTATGTGTGGAATTACTGCATATGTAGGCAATGAAAATGCATTGCCATTTTTGTTGCAAGGTTTGTCAAAATTGGAGTATCGTGGTTATGATTCGGCCGGTGTGACTATTATCGACAGCGATAATAATATTAACACTTACAAGGCCAAAGGAAGAATCAAGAACCTTGAGGAGTTACTTGAGGGGAATCATGTGGAAGGAAAGATAGGAATCGGACATACCCGATGGGCGACGCATGGTGTTCCATCCAATCTCAACGCACATCCCCATACGAACAATACCAATACCATTTCTATCGTTCATAATGGAATCATCGAAAATTATCAGGAGTTGAAAAAGGATCTTATTGAAAAGGGATACCAGTTCAATTCCCAAACCGACAGTGAGGTTGTTGTGCATCTGCTTGACCATTTTTATAATGGCGATATGCATGCGGCACTGAAAAAAGTGATTGAAATGATAGAAGGATCTTATGCCCTTTGTATTGTTCACAACGACAACCCGGATGTTATTTACATAACAAAAAAGGACAGTCCGATCGTTTTGGGAAGAACCCAGACAGCCTCTTTGGCAGGTTCGGATATTCCGGCTATTTTAGATTATGCAAAGGATGTCTACTTTCTAGAAGACGGCGAAATAGCTGTATTGACCAAGGAAGGAATAGATTTTTTTGATGCCGATGACAATCCAATTCAAAAAGAACTAGTTCACATCCCTTATGACAACGAGGCTGCTCAAAAGGGTGGATACGATTCGTTTATGTTGAAGGAAATCCATGAACAGCCATATGTGATTAAGGAAACCTTGAGAGGTCGCGTTGAAAATGGAGATCGTGTCGTTCTTCCGGAACTTGACGCGATTCATGATATGCTGCCAAGTTACAATAAAGCCTATTTTGTTGCCTGCGGTACAGCCTATCATTCAAGCATTTTTGGGGCAAGCGTCCTGGAAAAATTGGCGGGTATCCCGACAATAACCCAAGTTGCTTCCGAGTTCCGGTATAATGATCCGATTGTAGATAAAAGAACCTTGGCTTTCTTTGTCTCTCAGTCTGGTGAAACTGCTGACACGATGGCGGCATTGAGATTGGCAAAGAAAAAAGGGGCTACGACAATTGCGATTGTCAATGTATTGGGATCTTCGATTTCCCGTGAAGCGGATTATACAATTTATACGTTGGCAGGGCCTGAAATCGCTGTGGCATCTACAAAAGCCTATACGACACAGATTGTGGTTATGGAACTTGTTGCCATGTATATCGCCCAGGCGTTGAATCGCAACAGCTATGATTACAAAAAACTTATCGATGGACTTTCAAGCTTGCCAAACCTGCTGGAAAACATCTTGCAGGATGAAGAAATATTCAAAGGTTACGCAAAAATGCTTGAGCATGAACGCGATTGTTACTACATTGGCCGCGGACTTGACTATGCTTCAGTTTTGGAAGGTGCATTAAAAGTCAAAGAGGTTTCATATATTCATGCCGATGCCTATGTCGCAGGCGAATTGAAACATGGTCCAATCGCCCTGATCGAAGATGGATCAATCGTGATTGCGGTGGCTACCCAGCCAAATATCGCGTCGAAGACAATTTCAAATATCCAGGAGACGATTGCACGTGGGGCCAGAGTTGTGTTGTTCACAATTGAAGGTATGGATGTCCATGGGGTTGAAAACACTTATATTTTGCCAAATGTCGATAGCTTGCTTCAAGGCATCCTGGTTGCTGTGCCGTTGCAATTGATTGCTTACTATACGGCAGTATTCAAAAATTGTGATGTCGATAAACCACGAAACCTGGCAAAATCAGTTACAGTTGAATAATTACACTACCAGCTATATGCTGGTTTTTTTGTGTACTATGTTGAATTGTGTTACGCCATATGTAACTTATGGATGCCGATAATATTCTAATTGATTGACATTAATTAGTACCTAAACTATAATATGTAAGAAATTATTGATGAAAATTCAGATGGGAGTAGACATGGATAAAATATATTTATTGGGGATTGATGTGGGTTCGACTACAGTCAAATTCTACCTGACTGATGAAAATAATGAATGCATTTTTTCAACGTACCAACGTCATTTTTCCGATGTGAAAAAAGCCATAAAGGACTTATTTACTCAATTATATGATAAATATTCTGATATTAATGTTAAGGTTGTTATGACCGGGTCAGGGGGTCTTTCACTTTCCAAATATTTGGGTATCAAATTTGTTCAGGAAGTTATTGCTTGTACAAAAACGGTTGAGACTTATATACCTGAATGTGATGTGGCGATAGAGCTTGGTGGCGAAGATGCAAAGATCACTTATTTCGAGGCTTCTTTGGAGCAAAGGATGAACGGATCATGCGCGGGAGGAACAGGAGCCTTCATTGATCAGATGGCATCTTTGATTCAGTGTGATGCGTCCGGTTTGAATGAGTTGGCAAAAAACTATCAGACTATTTATCCTATCGCATCACGCTGTGGCGTATTTGCGAAGACCGATGTCCAGCCACTTATAAATGAAGGGGCCCGAAAGGAAGACATTGCCATATCTGTTTTCCAAGCTGTTGTAAATCAGACAATTTCCGGTCTGGCTTGCGGTAAGCCAATAAGAGGAAAAGTAGCATTCCTTGGTGGACCGCTATATTTTTTAAGCGAGTTGCGCCAACGTTTCATTGAGACACTGAAAATCAAAAATGAGGACGTCATTTTCCCTCCGGATTCGCAATTATTTGTGGCTATGGGGGCTGCGCTGCTCGCTGCTGATGAGAAAAAAACAGGAATTCTAGGTGACTTGTTGGAAAAACTGGTTAACATGCCTGAAAATATCGGCGATAATACAAAGACACTTGAACCATTGTTCAATAGCGACGCAGAAGTTGAGGATTTTAAAAAACGTCACTTAAAAAACAAAGTGGGACGCAATGATCTTGAAACATATAAGGGAAACGCATTTCTAGGTATCGATGTCGGATCTACGACAACAAAGGCGGCATTGCTCGATGACCAGGGGCGATTACTATACACCTACTACAATTCAAATGAGGGAGACCCACTTGGAGTAGTCAAAAAGATTATTTCAGACATCTATTCAAAGTTGCCCGGAGACGTCAAGATCGCCAGGGCCGGCGTGACCGGATATGGTGAAGCCTTGGTTAAGGCAGCTTTCAAAGTTGATATGTCTCAGGTTGAAACTATCGCTCATTACCGTGGAGCTCAGTATTTCAAAGAGGATGTCACCTTCATTCTCGATATCGGTGGACAGGACATGAAAGCAATCAAAGTTGAGGATGGGGTAATCCAGGACATCCTTTTGAATGAGGCATGTTCATCGGGCTGTGGATCATTCATTGAGACTTTCGCCAAATCACTGGGATATGATGTCAAGGATTTCGCCAAGCTTGCCAATGAATCGCGCATGCCAATCGACCTCGGTTCACGATGCACAGTGTTTATGAACTCGAAGGTGAAGCAAGCCCAAAAAGAAGGGGCTAAAGTTGCCGACATCTCAGCAGGTCTTTCATACTCAGTCATAAAGAATGCCCTATATAAGGTGATAAAACTGAGAAATTCAGATGCGATAGGAAACAGTGTATTGGTTCAAGGTGGAACATTCTATAATGAATCAGTACTTAGAGCTTTTGAAAAAGAGACTAAGGTGGAAGTCATAAGACCGGATATCGCTGGTTTGATGGGTGCGTTTGGAATCGGATTGCTGGCATTGGAAGATTATAAAGGCCAGCCATCAACTCTGCTAAATCCTAGCCAGATTGAGATGTTTGGTTTCGACAGTGAAATTGTCCGCTGTCAAAAATGCAACAACCACTGTCTGATGACCGTATCAAGCTTCAACGATGGATCAAAGCATATTTCTGGCAACAGATGTGAACGCGGGGCTGATCTGCCTCCGATAAACAAGAACCTGCCGAATATGTACGACTTCAAATATCGCAGGGTATTCAACTATCGCTCACTGGCAATGGAAGATGCAATTCATGGTGAAGTTGGAATTCCACGAGTATTGAACATGTACGAAAATTATCCTTTCTGGCATACCTTATTCACGGCTTTGAAATTCCGTGTTGTTCTGTCGGCAAGGTCATCTAAGACTGTCTATGAAAAAGGGATAGAATCAATTCCATCTGAATCGGTATGCTACCCTGCTAAAATTTCCCACGGTCATATCGAGGATCTCATTGAAAAAGGTATGAAATTCATATTCTATCCGTCTGTTGCTTATGAAAGAAAAGAGTTCCCAGAAGCAGATAATAGTTATAACTGTCCAGTTGTAACTTCATATCCTGAAGTTATCAAGAACAATGTTGACAACATCACAAAAGTCAATTTTAAGAATCCTTTTGTCGATCTGTCAAACAAAAAGTCAATCTTCAAGATAATGAAAGATGTACTCAAGGAATTCTCGATCGGTGACAACGAGCTGTTGGTTGCGATCAACAAAGCTTATGGGGAACAGACGAAATTCCGACTTGATATCGAGGAGCAAGGTGAGAAGGTACTCGACTATATCCGGGAAAACAATATCAAAGGTATCGTGCTGGCCGGACGACCATACCACGTCGATCCGGAAATCAATCATGGTATACCTGACCTTATTACCGGAGAGAAAATGGCGGTTTTGACTGAAGATTCAATCGCCCACTTGAAACCACTTAATTCGCAGCTTCGCGTAGTCAACCAATGGACATACCATTCAAGGCTCTACCGGGCGGCTCAATATGTAGCTGATGATAAAAATCTTCAACTTATCCAGTTGACTTCGTTTGGATGCGGACTGGATGCGGTGACTGCCGACCAGGTAAGTGAAATATTACATGCCAAAAACAAAGTATTCACCTTGTTGAAAATCGATGAAGGTTCCAATCTTGGGGCTGTGAGAATCCGAATCCGTTCGTTGAAAGCGACAATGGATAAGCGTGAAAAAGAAAATGAAGATATCGAATTCAATGATTATCATGCGCACAAAGTTGAGTTCACTTCAAAAATGAAGGATGACAATTGGACGATACTATGTCCTCAGATGTCTCCGATTCATTTCCAATTCATCGAGTCGGCTTTCAAATCTTCCGGCTACAATCTCGAAATTCTACCATCAGTCGATACGAATGCAGTTGAGGCGGGGTTGAAATACGTCAATAACGATGTATGTTATCCTAGCATTCTTGTTACCGGGCAGTTGATGGCCGCCTTGGAAAGCGGAAAATACGACTTGGAAAAAACTGCGGTAATTATTTCCCAGACGGGGGGGGGCTGCCGGGCGACCAATTATATCGCTTTTATCCGCAAGGCCTTGGCAGATGCAAGATTGGAACACATCCCAGTAATTTCGGCGAATTTGCAGGGACTGGAAACAAATTCAGGCTTTAAGATCACGCTGCCATTGGCAAAAAAAGCCGTCATGGGAGCCGTTTATGGGGACCTTTTCATGCGCGTTCTCTACCGAGTGAGACCTTACGAACAGGTCAAGGGCAGCGCAAATGAACTCTATGAGAAGTGGGTTGAGAGATGCCAAAACAACGTCTCAACTGGATCTATGACCGAGTTTAGAAGAAACATAAAATCGATAGTTGAAGATTTCGACAGTTTGCCACTTTTGGATATCAAAAAACCACGGGTCGGACTGGTGGGGGAAATACTTGTCAAATTCCATCCTACCGCCAACAACCAAATTGTCGACATAATTGAAGACGAAGGCGGGGAAGCGGTAATGCCTGATTTGATCGATTTCTTCCAATATTCGTTTTTGAATATGCAATACAAACAAAAACAGTACAATCTTAACCTCTCTAAGAAATACATATCTAAGGCATTGATCAATTTTGTCGATCTTCTTCGATATGATATGAGAAAAGCACTCAAGCAGTCAAACCGTTTTGAACCACCTGCATCAATCTACCATCTTGCCCAAAAGGCGAATGAGGTAGTTGATTTGGGTAACCAGACCGGAGAAGGATGGTTTTTGACAGGAGAAATGATTGAGCTTATTGAAGCTGGGGCTCCGAATATTGTCTGCATGCAGCCATTTGGTTGTTTGCCAAACCATGTCACAGGTAAAGGAGCGATAAAGGCCTTGAGGAAGAACTACCCTCAGGCTAATATTGTTGCAGTTGATTATGATCCAGGTATATCCGAGGTCAACCAGTTGAATCGAATCAAATTGATGATGTCAACTGCTTTTAAAAATCTCAACTAAACAATCAAATACCGGCAAACTTTGTCTACCTTGTCAGGCAGACAAAAGAAAATTGTCATCTGTTTTTTTTGAATGACTACATGAAAAGATAATCGCCAAATGAACAATGGCCAATGGTTTAGATAATCTGTTGGATAAGAACCGTAGTTATTTGTTGCAGTTGCTGACGATCTTTTGGCACATGTGGTCATTCAATTTTTTATTTAAATGGCTGGCAATTTAGGTTATACTATTTAAGTGTTGAAACTTATAAAATTAAGAGCAGGTGGTATTGATGAAAATTTTCAGACTGATTTCCCGGGTAATAATATCAATAATCGTAATTGCCATTGGGATTAATATATTTGTGATGCTTGTCGGACAGGGCAACAAGATCAACGCCTCTACTGAAAAATATGACTGCATTGTCGTTCTAGGTTGCAGCGTGTACAACGACAACCCTAGTGACATGCTGGAGGATCGTCTTGAAAAGGCTGTTGAACTATACCTTTCGGGTTATGGCGAAACTATCCTGATGTCAGGCGATGTTGATGGGGAATATTATGATGAAGTTGAAGTTATGAAGGATTATGCATTGTCTAAGGGCGTTCCCGAATCAGCAATTATCACCGATCCAAACGGATTTTCCACTTATGCAAGCATGTACTCGCTTATGGAGAATTATTCATATTCAAAATATCTGATTGTGACGCAACCATATCATCTATACCGCAGCCTATTCATTGGGCGAATGCTTGGACTTAACGTCAATGGAATCGGTAGCGAAGGAAACAATTATCCAGGCCAATTGGAAAGGGATGTGCGCGAATTTTTTGCAAGGATAAAGGATACAATCAATATAGTGTTCTCCAATGAGCCAAATTATCAGACAAGAAAAGACGACATAATTGAATTGGAGATATTATGGGATTTTATTTTCGACAAACTTTAAACAAACTAATTTTAGTTTGTTTTTTTTAAGTGCATTTTAACTATACTCCTTAACATGAAGATGTGATACGAGGAGCTAACTATATTTAAATCAAGTGTTTTTTGATAATTAGCTGAATTTATTGTTAGATTTTTGAAAAGTGAATTTGTGTACACTGAAAACAACCACACAGTGGCCTTGGAGTTTATTTTACGGTTGTGAATTATTTAAGTTCCGATTCGTCAAACGTGATGTTTTCAGATAACAGTTTATAAATTACTCTTATTAGTTTTCTAATCGAATGTCCTTGAGCGCAGCGATGTGATTTACCTTGAGAACGTTTTAGGTTATAATAACTATTGAAAGTGGAGTTGTGGGTGCATACTGGAAGAATGCATTGGTAAAGTGTCTTTCTCAAATAACGTGAACCACGTTTTGACAAAGCAGATTGTGGGGCGTTGTATTCTCCGGATTGATATATTCCGGGATCAACACCTGCAAAACCGATAACTTTAGCTGGGGAGCTAAAATTGTCGAGATCCCCAATTTCACTTAATATTGACATTCCTGAGTATGTACCAATGCCAGGGATAGTAAAGATAGGAGAATTTAGTGCGATGGCTAGTTCTTCTATTTTTTTATCCACTATTTCCAAGTGCTGCTCTGATAAATCAAGGGATTCAATAAGCATTTTGATTTCCATGGTAATTATTTCGTTGTTCTCGCCGATAGATTGTTTGGCTGCTTCGCGAATTGCCAAGGCATCAACCTTCACAGTTCTACCTTTTCCTTGTTGCCGCAAGACATTTTTAAGATGAGCAAGATTGGCATTGGCTAGATTATATGAGTTCCCAAACTCTCTTAAAATAGCCATGTAAGCCCGAGAATACTTAGTTTTGAACCAACTGTTTATTTCAGGAATTACGGTATCGATACACTTTTGAAGTCTGTTTTTGAGCTGGTTGATATCTTCAGTAAGTGTTGCATGATATCGGGTAAGTTCTTTTGCTTGTTTCAATGCCAACTTGCGTTTTGTAACCTTGGTGTAGTTCTTGTCGAACAGCACAGAGCAGATCAGGAAAGTATCTTTTTTATCGTTTTTGGTTTTCCTGATTTTTCCACGACGCTTGGCATCAGTTGTCAAAGGATTGATCATCCCAACTTCGTAGCTGTTTGATACTAGAAAATTGACGATATTGTCACCGTAGTGACCTGTCGCCTCTAATCCGACGATATGCCTTGAGGAATTGAATTTTCTTGTGTTTTTAAGAAATAAGTCAAATCCATCATGAGTATTGGTGAAGAAAAAAGGTTCAACCAAGACTTCACCATTTGAGTCAACAACGCAGGCACAGTGTTTGAATTTACCTACGTCAATACCGATGTAATACATGATAACACGTCCTTTCGTAATAGGTGAGATGTGATATATCCACATACAAGGTATCAAAGATCCTGGTGCAAAATACAAGTTCAAAGACTTATCTAACTAATTCCAATTCAGATACGAAGATGTGGCAATAACCTCCGGGAGGTAGTCAAGCTACAGGTACTATATGTTAAAGTACACATTCACAATTCAATTCTATAACAAAAATAAAAGAAAGGAAAATGTATATCATAAATTGACTACTAGATAAGTCATTTATAATATACCAGGAATAATATGAAAAAGATAATAGTACTATTTACTGCAATCTTGCTTGCAGGATGTTCAACAACCAGTGAAAGTGACGAACAGGCTACAACGAACACCCAAAGTGAAGATGCGACCACAACCAGCTCTTATGAATTTACCGATAGAGACCTGGATTGGAGTTACGACAACGCCGCTGCTACAAGCATAAAGCTTAGCGATGGCGGGACAGTGATTGAAGGGGATGGCGCCAACGTTGAGGGCGATGTGGTGACAATCACAAGTGAAGGGATTTATGTCATCAGCGGCAATCTCAGTGACGGTCAGATCATAGTTGACAGTGATGACCAAAGCAAAATACAAATAGTATTGAATAGTGTGTCAATAACTTCAAGCGACTCAGCTCCGATCTATGTCAAGCAGGCTGACAAAGTATTCTTGACTTTGGAAGGTTCAAACATATTGGAAACTTCGGGTGAGTATGTTTTGGACGGTGATGTCAATGTCGATGGGGTAATATTCTCCAAAGACGATATGACAATCAACGGCGATGGTGAACTTACAATAACGGGATCCGGAAATGGGATCGTATCGAAAGATGATCTTAACATGGTAGGAATAAGTCTCAATATCGATGTGGCAAATCATGGATTGGAGGCCAACGACATTATCAAGGTGCATTCGGGAACTTACGTCATAGACAGTGACGATGACTGTATCAACAGCTCTAATGACGAAGATACAAGCTTGGGTAACCTATATGTTCTAAACGGTGATTTCGATTTGAACAGCGGAGATGACGGTGTCCATGCGTCGGGATCGATAACAATAGATGGAGGCAATATGGATATTGATGCCGTTGATGATGGAATCCACAGCGACATTTCGCTAACCGTCAACGGGGGAACTATCACGGTCATGGATAGTTACGAGGGACTGGAGTCCGGGGAGATCACTATAAATGATGGCGTTATTGACGTTACCGCATCAGATGATGGTATCAATGTCAGCGGAGGTAATGATTCGTCAGGATTCGGTGGTGGACAGGATCAATTCAGCCTCGACCAAGGTGATCTTACGATAAATGACGGGACTATATCGGTCAAAGCAGGTGGTGACGGACTTGACAGTAACGGCAGCATGGCGATAAAAGGTGGGCAGATACATGTGTCTGGCCCTACTAACTCCGGAAACGGGGTATTGGACTACAATAATGACGGGACGATAACCGGAGGAAGCATTATAGCCATCGGCGCATCGGGCATGGACCAGACCTTGTCTTCATCGAGCCAGGGGGTAATCTACTACCGATTCAGCAGCAATTACCAGGCCAACAGCCTGATTGAAATATATGACAGCAACAACCAATTGCTTGACAGTTACGTCGCTGTGTCGGCATTCAACATGATAGTAGTATCGAATGAAAGTTTGGTTTCTGGCGAAACCTACACATTAATTGTTGATGGTGACGAGTATACGATTGAGTTGGACGGTTTGGCCTATGGTAGCCCAAGTTCTCAGGGAGGCCAAAGGTCTATGTCGCAAAACAATCGGAGATCTTTTTAAATTATTCATTTGAAATGAAGGTTTCAGAAGTTCCTCTACTATAGTTTCAAGCTATTGCCGACTAGATATTATAAGTATTAACAATATTTAGAAATCTGCTGTAGAATGTAATTATCAATAGAGGAGGAAAGAAATATGAGTCAGTATGAATTTGAAACGAAATTATTGCATGCGGGTTATTATCAAGTTGAGAGTGCGTTCAAATCACGCTCAGTTCCCATATATCAAACAACATCTTTTGTGTTCGATGATTGCGCTCAGGCACAGGACAGGTTCAACCTTGCTCAAGCAGGGAACATTTATACCCGGTTGACAAATCCGACAGTCGACGTATTCGAACAACGCGTAGCTCAACTTGAAGGTGGGGTCGGTGCAGTTGCCACCGCATCTGGAATGAGCGCTGTTTACTATTCAATCAAAAACCTTGTCAGTGCAAACGACCATATAATTTCCGCCAGCAATATCTATGGGGGTAGTTATAACCTGATCAAATATACATTTGCCCAGGAAGGGGTAAGCTCCACTTTTGTCGATATCGATGACCATGAAGGGTTCCAGGCGGCAATAAAGCCAAATACCAAATGCATCTTCATCGAAACGTTGTCAAATCCCAACAGCAAGATCGGAGACATAGAGGCAATCGCAAAAATAGCCAACCTAAACAGGATTCCGTTGATTGTGGATAATACCTTTGCATCACCATACCTGTTGAGACCGTTCGAATACGGTGCGAATATAGTTGTCCATTCGGCAACCAAGTTGATTGGCGGAAGTGGGAACAGTGTTGGCGGAATCATTGTCGACGGTGGAAATTTCGAATATGATATTGAAAAATTCCCGCACATCGCAGGTGAGCAGGAGAGCTATCACAACATCAAATTTGAAAACAAGGTAGCCTACATTTCAAGGATCAGGACGGTGCTTTTACGAGATATTGGAGCATGCATTTCACCGTTTAACGCATGGCTGTTCTTGCAGGGTATTGAAACTCTATCATTGAGAATTGACCGGCATAGAGACAATGCCTTGAAAGTTGTGGAATTCCTGAAGAACCACCCGGCAATCGTGAAAGTGAATCATCCTAGTTTGGACAATCCGGAGGTGTATGAAAAATACTATCCTGATGGAGCCGGATTTGTCTTCACCTTCGAAATAAATGGTGACGAAGCGCAGACAAAAAAATTCATAGACAGTCTGGAACTGTTCTCATTGTTGGCCAACATCGGTGACAGCCGATCCCTGGTCATCCATCCGGCCAGCACAACCCATAGCCAACTCTCACATGAAGAACTTGAGCTCCATAACATCAAAGCAAATACCGTAAGGGTATCGATTGGTTTGGAAAATATCAGAGATATACTTAAGGATTTGGGCAAAGCGTTGAGCGCCATTCAATAAGACACTCATTATTTGAGTGTTTTTTTTGTTTCTATAGAAATGCAATTAAAATTGTGTATAATGTAAAACGTGTGGAGGTGGCGAAGGTGTTGTTAATAAGGTTATTTACATCATTGTTTTATATATCCGCTTTTACTTTTGGGGGCGGTTATGTGATTGTTCCATTGATGCAAAAGAAATTTGTCGACGAATTGAAATTGATCGATGAAAACGAAATGATGGATATGATTGCAATCGCCCAAAGTGCGCCCGGACCGGTAGCGGTCAACGCATCGATACTGGTCGGTTACAGAATTGCCAATGTAATTGGAAGTGTTGTTGCCGTGATTGCAACAGTATTGCCCCCGCTGCTGATCATTTCTGTAGTGTCTTTATTCTACGAACAATTCAGAAGCAATCTGGTCGTCAATTTGTATTTGCAAGGCATGAAGGCGGCAGTATGTGCTGTCATTCTAGACGTGGTGATCAGACTTTCATCAAACATCCTGGATCAAAGGGATGTCCTCAATGCCGCGATGATAGTTGTTTGCCTGGTTGGAGCCATAGTGATAAATCTCAGTGTTGTCACAATCATCCTGTCATGCATCGCTATAGGCATATTCCGTTCTTTCGCTGACGGGAAAAGGAGGAGCAAGTGATGTATATTAAACTGTTTCTTGCCTTTTTCAAAGTAGGTCTCTTTTCGTTTGGCGGCGGTCTGGCATCTCTTCATCTGATTCAAGTTGAGATTGTCGACAAGTACAAGTGGCTCGACCTGGCCGTTTTTACGGACCTGATATCGATTGCCCAGATGACCCCAGGGCCCATTGCGATAAACGCCGCCACCTTTGTCGGATTGAAGACCGGTGGTATCACAGGAGCGCTGGTTGCGACTTTCGCATGCATTTTGCCTTCCGTAATCATCGTCTTCTTTCTTTTAATGATGTACAACCGGTACAGGGAACTAGACGTAGTCCAGTCAATCCTCAAGTCACTTCGCCCGGCGATTGTGGCATTGATTGCGGTAGCGGGTATAAAAATTGCTCAGCTGGTAATTTTCGTGGATGGCATTCCCGGCCTGAACAACTTGGATATGGTCGGAATCGGAACCTTCATAGCAAGTTTTGTCGCATTGCTCAAATACAAGATGGCTCCGGTCAAGGTAATGCTTATATTTGGAGCTGTTGGGGCCGTGGGCTATTATATGTTGACTTAGTGCGGATAATTGTTGAAAGATTCATAGGTTTTGGCTGCAATTAAATATACAAACAAAGGTAAAATATACCGGACTATGCTATAATAATAGCGATAATATTCAAGTAGATGATATATAAAATATTGGGTGGTTTAATGAGAAAAATAGAAGAAGTAATTGTCGTCGAGGGAAAGACGGATACAGCGATATTAAAGCGGCTGCTTGATGTTGATACGATTGAGACAAACGGGTTGAACATGACTGAAGAAACGTTGCAACTAATCGTCAAGACAAATGAGACAAGAGGGGTAATTGTGCTGACGGATCCGGATTATCCGGGAATGAAGATAAGGGATCGAATCCAGCAAGCAACAAATTGCAAGCATGCTTTCGTACCCAAGAGTGATGCAATCGGAGCATATCGCGGGAAAACGAAAGTCGGAATTGCCCAAACCCGAAAAGAAGCCATTTTGAACGCCTTGGAGAATATTGTCACGTTCAAGGAAAATCAAGAAAGCATTTCCTGGCACGAGTTTCTTGCTTTGGATATAGTCGGAAACAAGCAACGACGCCTGGAAGTTTTCAATCATTTCAATTTGGGATATGGTAATGTGAAAACACTTTTTAAAAGGCTCAATATGCTTGGGATCACTGCGCAAATGGTTAAGGAGATTTTAGATTGATGAAAGATATAGCTACGGTATCCACTACTGAGTATATTTTAAACAAATACGGTTTGAAGGCACTTAAAAAATATGGGCAGAATTTCCTGATCGACAGCAATATTGTGATGAAGATTGCACAATCCCAGCACATAGACCAGGTTACGTGTGTTATTGAAATAGGACCGGGAATAGGGGCGATGACACAGATATTGCAGCGTTTTGCAGGACAGGTTGTTTGCTATGAAATCGATACAAGATTCAAGCCTGTATATCAGGAGTTTCTTGATTATCCCAATGTGGAAATTATCTTTGGTGATTTTCTAGACGTTGATATAGCAGCTCAAGTAGCCAAGTTGAAAGAGAGATTCGCGCAGGTGGTTGTTGTAGCCAACATACCATACTATATAACGACAAAAATCATTGAGAAGATAATCCTGAGTGGAGCCAATGTTGATGCCATGTTGCTTATGGTCCAGAAGGAAGTCGCGTTGAAGTTCAGCGGCGATTATAAAAGCCCGCTGACAGTCCTTATAGACTATATCGGACGAAGTGAATATCTTTTCACGGTAAGCAAGAATGTATTCAACCCCCGGCCACATGTCGACAGTGCTATCTTGAAAATCACAATTGACAGGGAATATGACCGGGAGTTATATGAGTTATTGGAGGTGGCATTTAAACAACGGCGCAAAACCATATACAACAATCTAAAAGAGGAATATGGAGATGCACGGCTATACCTAAAAAAGGCAGGCATCCAAGAAAACATGCGTTGTGAACAGTTGGTCATCGACGATTATTTAAATCTTTTGAAAGTAATAGGTGAATACAGTGAAAATTAAGGCATATGCAAAAATAAATCTGGCCTTGAAAGTTGTCAATAAGCGTGATGACGGATATCATGATTTGAAGATGATAATGGCGCCAATCACTCTTCACGACCTTATCTATATCGACAAGACCTCGAAGGGGATCATTATCAAGACAAACAGTTCGATTTTGCCGACAAATAAAAGTAACATAATGTATCAGATAGTAACCAAGATGCAACAACTATACAATCTTTCTGGAGGGGTTGAAATTTTCATTTACAAGCATATTCCGACTCAAGCCGGTTTGGGTGGCGGATCTGCTGATGGTGCGGCCATACTCCACGCAATGAACGAACTGTATGGTTTGGGCTTGACCAATGAACAGTTGGCGGCTATCGGAAAAGAAGTTGGTGCCGACATCCCTTTTTGTGTCTACAACCAGATGGCATATGTCGAGGGAATAGGCGAAAAGCTAAGCTTCATAGAAAATGATTTTCAGGCGCACATCCTGCTTGTCAAACCAAGAAAAGGAGTAAGCACGAAAAAGGCTTTTGAAAATCTTAGATTCGACCAGATCGGACAGGCTGATCTAGAGGAAATGGTCAGTGCCATCAGGGCAGATGATTATCCGAAGGTAATTTCCAATATGACAAACTCACTTGAAGATAATGCCATGAAGGCTGTCAAGGAAATAAAGGATATCAAGGCTAAACTCATCGAATTGGGTTTCGATAATGCATTGATGACAGGATCGGGAAGCTGTGTGTTTGGCATAACAAGGAATGAAGAAATTTTAGAGGCAGGCAACCAATATTTCAGCAATAAAAACCTATATGTTAGAAAAACGGAGTTATTAGGCAAAAACTAGAAATTAATATTGAATAATCGATAGATTTTAGATAAAATGGGGATTTGAAAGGCGGAAATGGATGAAAACTTATGCAATAGTATTAGCGGCAGGCAAAGGAACCCGGATGAAGTCGAATCGGCCAAAGGTTGTACATGAGGTTTTGTATAAACCGATGATTGTCCACATAGTCGAACAATTGAAGCGACTTGAAATTGATGAGATCTTCGTTGTGGTTGGCTATCAGGCTGAGCAGGTTAAGGCTGTTATTGATGGAGTGACTTTTGTATATCAAAATGAACAGCTAGGAACAGGTCACGCGATAATGCAGGCCAAGGAACTTTTGGCTGATAAAGAGGGAACAACATTGATCCTCAATGGGGATGCCCCCTTGATCAGACATGAAACTTTAAACGAGTTGAGAAAATTTCATAACGATAATGGATTCAAAGGAACCATCATGACTTGTGATTGTGATCTGGAGACCAAGTTTGGACGTATCATCAAGGATGGCAATCAAGTTACAGGAATTGTCGAATACCGTGATGCAAACGAAGCCCAAAGAAACATCGCCGAGATGAATGTCGGTGAATATTGTTTTGACAATATCGAATTATTCGAAGCATTGGAAAAAATTGATTCTGACAATGATCAAAATGAATATTATTTGACCGATGTAGTCAAGATTATGAATGATGCCCAAATCAAAGTCGGATCTTACAAGATTCCTGATTTGATGGAAGTTGGCGGAATAAATAATCTATATGAACTTTCAGAGGCTACAAAGGCTATGCAAAGAAGAATAAACAAGGAACTGTTGCTCGAGGGGGTTCAAATAATCGATCCGGAAACCACCTACATAAGCAACGATGTCCGTATTGGTGCACATACCCTGATCGAACCGGGATGCATAATCAAAGGAAAAACTACAATTGGCAACAACTGCCACATCGGTCCTAATTGCGAGATTGTGAACACGACAATCGGGGATGATGTTGAAATAAAATTCTCAGTAATCCATGATTCGGTCGTTGAAAGCAATGTCGATATGGGACCATATGTCCGCCTGAGAAACAATTGTCATATCCTTGAAGGGGTTCACATGGGGAACTTTGTGGAAATGAAAAACGCCACTTTTGGAGTTGGATCAAAAGCGGCCCATCTTTCATACATCGGGGATGCCATCGTTGGCAAAAATGTCAACATCGGATGTGGCACAATCACTGTAAATTACGATGGAAAGAACAAATCCAAGACAGTTATCGAAGATAATGCTTTTATCGGATGCAACGCCAACCTGGTGGCCCCACTGGTTATTGGAAATGGAGCGTTTGTAGCCGCTGGTTCGACTGTAACCAGAGATGTCGGTCCTGATGATTTCGCAATTGCACGAAGCAAAGAAGTCATAAAGACCGGTTATGCAAAAATATTAGAAGAAAAAAGAAACAAAAAATAGTTAGGAGCCCAAGATGAAAAACAAAATTACAATTTTCTCGTTAACTTCAAGCAAGGAACTTACACAATCAATTGCCTCAAAATTAGGAACGGAAGTTGGAAAGTGTGAAGTTCGCCATTTCGCAGATGGTGAGATCTTAGTTGAAATAGATGAATCGGTACGTGGGAAGGATGTCTACATCATTCAATCGACGTCTTCACCGGTGACAGACAACCTGATGGAGATATTGGTGTTGTGTGATGCCCTGAAAAGAGCATCAGCAGGACATATCACTGCTGTAATGCCTTATTTTGGGTATGCGCGTCAAGACCGTAAAGCGAAACCTAGACAGCCAATCACATCGAAACTGGTTGCCGACTTGCTTACTGTTGCAGGTGTCGACCGTGTGATCACTGTCGATCTGCATGCGGCTCAGCTTCAAGGTTTCTTCAATATTCCAGTGGACGACATGCAAGCCTTGCCATTGTTGACGAATTATTTCAGAAACAAAGGACTTGATGATATCTGTGTTGTATCTCCTGACCATGGTGGGGCAAACAGAGCGCGAAAAATGGCTCAGGCTCTGGACGCACCGGTTGCAATCATCGACAAGAGACGCCCAAAACCGAACGTGGCTGAAGTCATGGGTGTGCTAGGTGATGTAAACGGAAAAAACTGTATCGTTATCGATGACATGATTGATACAGGTGGAACAATTACTGCTGGTATTGAAATGCTAATCAACAAAGGTGCCAAAAACGTTTTCGTGGCATGTACCCACCCGGTATTCTCAGGACCAGCCCGTGAAAGGTTGCAAAATTCTTCAGCTGTGGAAGTTGTTGTAACAGACACGATTGCGATTCCTGATGACAAAAGATTCCCGAAATTGAGTATCGTATCAGTTGACTCGCTGCTTGCAAAGACAATTGAGCACGTTGAAAACAATCTTCCGGTTTCCGACGTTTTTGAAATGTATACATTCTAGATTTGAACAAATGTGTCAAAAAGGGTCTATTCTCTGCAAGTCTCACTAGTATCAAAGGAGATTAACAATGAAAGTACTATTACTGTCATGTTCGCCAAGTGGCGAAATAGACGAAGTAACAAGATTACTTGCGAAATCTCTTTGTGCACATAATGTGCAGCTGCTTTATGAAAAGAACATTCCTGCCCCCATCCGATTTCTAAGAAGAAATGATTCATTCCTGGATCCCGGTGTCACGCTCGGTGATTTCGATTTGATTGTTTTGGGAATAGAGCGATTGGACGGTTCCTATGTAAAATCATTGCGAGTTTTTTTTGAAAAACAGGGGATTTCTCAAAAGAAAATAGCATATTATTATCTGGATGAGCTAAAAGCTCGATTCGCCCATCGCGAGTTGCAAAAGACTCTTTCCGGAAACAGAATCATGGGGTCTTTGGCAATCAAAGACGTTTCGACAAACTATCACAAATACGTGATTCCGATAGTCCAATGGGCAAATAATATTGTAAGTAGAAGTATCTAAAAGGGATAGCATTGGCATCAAATGCCAATGCTATCCCTTTTTTAGGTTAAAAATTATCTAATTGCTTTAAATAGTTCGAGATCAGGCATATAATTTAAAAAGTGATGAAAAAAATATACGCTTAAATCGGCCGCACTTTTTGATTTCTTGTATACAAAAGATACATCAATGAAACAACGATTATCACTTACATTTTCGGCAAAACACAAAATATTAAGGGGTAACTTTTAAAAAATATCGAATATACCGGAATAATGTGTTTTTTGCGATAAAAATGATTTTGTAAATTTGACAAGTTGAAGGGATTTTGATAATATTCCTTGAGAGGTGAAATCTATGTATTTTGACAGTCATGTACATTTAAATAGTGAGCAGCTATATAATGACCGCGATTTGTTTATCGCCAATGCTCTCGAAAAGGGTGTTGATACAATGCTCGTTGTTGGATATGACATGGAGTCATCAAAGCTTGCAGTTGAGCTTGCCAACTCGTATGAATTTCTATATGCTGCTGTTGCAATCGGTCCTAATGATTGTAATGAGACAACAATGGAAGACATGCATGTACTGGAAAAATATCTAGATGACCCTAAGGTTGTAGCTATCGGTGAAACAGGACTCGATTATTATTGGGACCACGTAGCTGCTTCAAAGCAGAAGGAAGTATTTCAATGGCACATCGACCTGGCAAAGAAGCATAACTTGCCGCTGTCGATCCACTGCAGAGATGCCTATGAAGATACTTACACGATGCTGAAACAAGCTTCACATTTTGGGGTAATGCATTGTTATAGCGGTTCGGCCCAAATGGCCCAGCGTTTTGTCGATATCGGGTTCAAGATATCGCTGGCAGGAACCGTGACTTTCAAGAATGCGCGAGTACCAAAGGAAGTTGCAGGATATGTTCAAATAGAAAATTTATTGATAGAAACTGATTGTCCTTACCTAACGCCACATCCCCATCGTGGCAAATTGAATGAACCTGCAAATGTTATCTACGTAGCTAAAGAAATCGCAAAGATTAAAAATTTAGAAATAGAAGACGTAGGGAACATAACTGAATTTAATGCTAAGCAATTGTTTGGGATTAAATAAGGAGGAACCGATTCATGAAATTTTTAAAGAAAAATGACATTAAACCAAACTCCCGTTTGTTCGGGATTATTATTGCACTCATTGTGGCCATGGTTGTCACAACACACGTATCACAAGCCGGAGCAGCTTTGACACTTGACAATTATGTTGAAACGGTTGATATCTCGATCCAGGATGGGACTGCCCAACCAAAGGGATACCTGGTAAAACAGGATACGGTAAACAATGTTTTGACAGAATTGGATTATCAGCTATATGGCGAAGATACCGTCAATAAAGGATTAGAGGCAATTGTCGAAAAGGGCGATCTATTGTCGATCACCCGTGTTTCCCGGGAAACAAAGGTTGAGAAACAAGAGGTTGCTTCACCCGTAACTTACGAATATTCAGATACAGTAGCCAAGGGTGGAACAATTCAACAGGGAATACCTGGTGAAATCACAAACACTTATGAAGTCGTTCTTCAAAATGGTGCGGAAGTTGAAAAAACTTTGATTTTATCAAAGAAAACAGTCAAAGAGACAACTACAGTCATCTCGAAAGGTAAAAAGCCGATAACGGTATCTTACCTTCCTTCTTCAGCGGAATTTGCCGATGGAATCAAGTCGTTCACTGGTATTTTGACTTATTATGGTGGTGATTGTGCTGGTTGCAGCGGATATGCGGCATCAGGGCTTCCATTGTTGCCGACATCAGGAGTTAATTACTCTAATACGGCTTTGCTGCAATATCAAGGCGGAAGCTATTATTGCCTGGCGGCCGACCCATCGATTCCTTTTGGAACTATCGTTAAGATTGAAAACCATAATCTGAGCTTGAACTCAACAATTTACGGTATCGTCGTCGATCGTGGCGGTGCGATCACCGGAACTCATTTCGATATCTTCTACGGTTCCAAAGACAATCCTTATTTCAGTGGCGGAACTTCATATAACACAAAATTCACGATCGTATCATACGGAAGTGGTTCAAGAAACTTCTGGCGATAATATAGTCAACCGCAAGGTTGGCTTTTATTGTTTGTGGGGGCAATAATCCAAAAATTAATGGTAAATACATTGCTTTTTTAAAAATTTTAGAATATGATATTATAACTAGAAGTCAAAGGAGTGGTAGTTTAATGTATGATATAATTGTGGTCGGCGGCGGACATGCCGGCATCGAAGCATCTCTGGCACCAGCCCGGATGGGCAAGAAGACGCTGTTATTGACGGGCAATATCGACTATATTGGAGCAATGCCTTGCAATACGTCAATTGGCGGTCCCGCAAAAGGGATAATCGTCAGGGAGATAGACGCGCTTGGTGGCCAAATGGGGCTCACCGCTGATGCAACTTATCTGCAAATGAAGATGTTGAATACCGCGAAAGGACCCGGAGTCCAGTCATTGCGGGCTCAGGCCGACAAAAAGGCTTATCCACGGTATATGCAGGAGGTTGTCAAAAACCAGGTAAACCTCGATGTGATGGAAGGGATGGTCGAGGATCTTATCGTTGAAGACAATTCCGTTCAAGGGGTCATTCTCGAAGATGGAACCAGGATAGAATCACGAATTGTCATTTTGACAACTGGAACTTTCTTGAAATCCCAGATTCTGGTAGGGGATCAAAAAAGAGATTCGGGACCAGACGACGAAAGGGAATCAAGGTTTCTTTCGGATCGCTTGAGTGAACTAGGATTCGAGATCCAAAGACTGAAAACTGGAACGCCACAAAGGGTACTGATCGACAGCATCGATTTTTCCAAGACTGAGATCCAACCAGGTACCGATGCAAAACTGTCTTTCAGTTACCAGACTAAAGAGTTTGTTCCCATTGAAAAACAGACACCGTGTTATTTGACTTACACCAATGAAAAGACCCATGAGATCATCAGGGAAAATCTTCATAAATCAAGCATGTACAGCGGCATTGTCAAAGGAATCGGGCCAAGATATTGTCCGAGTATCGAAGACAAGGTTGTAAAATTCTCCGACAAGCCAAAACACCAGATTTTCCTGGAGCCGGAAAGCCTGGAGATGGACACCATCTACGTCCAAGGATTCTCAACATCTCTTCCTCACGAAATCCAGGAAAAGATGATTCGGACCTTGCCAGGGCTGGAAGACTGCAAGATCTTGAAATATGCTTATGCGATCGAATATGATGCAATCAACCCTTTGCAGCTGTGGCCAAGCCTGGAAACCAAAGTTGTTAATAACCTCTTCACCGCGGGCCAAATCAATGGAACTTCCGGTTATGAGGAAGCTGCCGGGCAAGGTCTGATCGCGGGTATCAATGCCGCGCTGAAAATAAGCGGGAAGGACCCGCTGATTTTGAAGCGGGATGAGGCTTATATCGGTGTCTTGATCGATGACCTTGTCACCAAGGGAACAAACGAACCTTACCGCATGCTTACATCACGGGCCGAATACCGGCTTTTGTTGCGCCATGACAATGCCGACGAGAGACTTCTTAGCTATGGATACCAGGCCGGATTGGTTAAGGAAAGTGTGTATCAGGAATACCTGGAGCGGATCAAAGGCATCTATGATGAAATCGAGCGACTGGAACAGATCCGATTCACGCCAAAATCAAAGGTAAACGAAATGCTTGAGAAGATCAATTCGTCGCCTTTAAGAGAGGGAATCAGTGCTAGAAACCTGATCCAAAGGCCTGAAGTTAATTATGATCTGCTTATACCGTATATCGACGGACCAGATCTGACCGAGCAGCAGAGGAATCGGATAACAATTCTGATCAAGTATGACGGCTACATTGAAAAAGCAAGAAAACAAGCGGAAAAACAGATGAAAAACGAGGCGAAGCGAATTCCGGATGACATTGACTATGATGCGGTCAAAAATTTGCGAATCGAGGCGCGTCAGAAACTGATGAAGGTTCGTCCTTTAACTGTCGGTCAGGCATCAAGAATATCGGGTATCAATCCTGCAGATATTGCGGTACTGTTGATAAATTTGAAACAACAAGGAGTTGAATAGATGAATCAAGATGAATTTGTTGAAAAGCTGGCACAGCGCGGGATAATGCTGTCGCCATTGCAGCTGGAGCAATTCGACAAGTATTACGAAATACTGGTCGAATGGAATCAAAAAATGAATCTGACTGCAATCACCGACAAGGAAGCTGTATATCTCAAGCATTTTTATGATTCTTTGACTATAGCATTCGATTTCGATTTCAATGATCAAAAAATCGTCGATGTCGGAGCCGGAGCCGGGTTTCCAAGCATCCCATTGAAAATCGCGTTTCCCCAACTTGAAGTCACTATCGTCGACTCACTAAGCAAAAGGATAAATTTCTTGGAGCATCTGTTCAAGGAACTGAAGCTGGACAAGGTCAAAGCGGTGGCCGCAAGGAGCGAGGATTATGCGTCCAACCATCGGGAAAAAGCCGATATCGTCATGGCGCGCGCAGTTGCCCGATTGAACATATTGGATGAACTTTGCCTGCCACTGGTAAAAGTTGGCGGTCATTTCCTTTCTTTAAAAGGTCGTCAAGTCAATGAAGAAATCCAAGAGGCCCGACATGGAATTGCTGTATTGGGAGGGGAGATCGTAAATGTTGTGGAATTTTCCCTGGCCGACCAGGATGACCTTCGAGGCAATATAATAATCAAGAAAACAAAGGCGACTCCAGTCAAGTATCCCCGCCAATTTGGTCAAATAAAAAAGAAGCCTCTATAGTTTTGGCACTCTTAGCTTTAATGCTTGGAGTGCTTTTGTTGTCTAATTTTGGCTATCATATTTAAAATTATCGGGAAATAATGTATAATTAAGTGCGATACCACACTAAAAGAGAGGCTAGATTATGGCAAGAGACAAGTTGAAAGTAATTGCGATCAAGAAGATTTCCCGAAACGAAAAACAACCGCGAATCGAATTTAATGAGGATTCTCTGTTGGAATTGTCCCAATCCATCAAAGAAAACGGGATAATTCAGCCGATCGTAGTGCGCCCTTACCAAAGCGGTTATCAGATTGTTGCCGGAGAAAGAAGATTCCGGGCGGCCCAACTGGCCAATATGACCGAAATCCCCTGCATTGTGAAATCTTTGGACCAGCTGCAGGTCGATACGATGGCGATCATCGAGAATGTGCAAAGAGAAAATCTTTCGCCCTATGAAGAGGCAAAAGCATACCAGACATTGCTGGAAAAATATAATTATACCCAGAAAAATATTGCCGATGTCGTAGGCAAAAAACAATCTACAATAGCCAATAAACTGCGGCTGCTCAATCTGAGCCAGCCGGTCATTGAGGCCTTGAGTGCCAAAACCATCTCCGAACGGCACGGGCGGGCATTGCTTGGTTTGGATGAACAAAAGCAGGCGGAGATTTTAGGCGCAATCAAAAATAGGGGGCTGACCGTCAAGGAAACTGAGATATTGGTCAACAAGAAGCCTAGGGTAAAAAAGGGGACGATAATTGCACCCAAAAAGGCGATCTCAAAAAACATCAGGATTGCGACCAACACAATTGACCAGGCGATTGGCATGATAGCCAAGACCGGGGTTGAGATAACCAAATCGATAAATGATTTGGAAGACGAGTACGTCATCACCCTGACCATCAGGAAATAGTAATCAGGACAAACTGATTTATTAGAGCTCTCAACGCTGACTTTTTTCGATGATTCTTATAACCGTTAACATTGCCTCAACGCAATATAAACAAGATATAAACAAACCAAGCTTATCATATATTTATCCTTAGATGAGGAAAAAATATGATTAGGAGGCCAAATTTATGGCAGTAACAGAAATCAAATATCCAACCACGATTGAAAAAGATGTTGAAAAAGCAATTCGGGACCGGCTTTTCAATGGGTTCAACAACTGGAACGGCGGTTATCAAGGGTGGCTTGAATGGTGTGACACTCTCTATGAACCAGATGCCCATTACAATGTCTATGGCAAACGCCTGACATTGCAACAATACAAGGACATGATGGGGCAGCTCTTTGAACATTACACAATGGATCTTGGTCAATTCGAAAACATGATTATCTCGGAGAACTGGTGTGCCATCCGCTATAGCGTGAAAATCAAAAATCTGCACACAGGGGAAGAAGTTTTCCAGAATACTATGGAATTTGTGACCTTTAAGGAGAACCCTGATCCCATCGGTGTTCGAGTTGTCGAAGGCTGGGCGCTATCGGATTCTCCGTTGAGTGCAAATGGGTAGAAACATAGTTTTGTTTCAATTATATAATAATTAACTGTTATATTTTGAACGAGGTGTACCAAATGACGTGGAGGGCAGTAATCCTGCAATTCATGAAATACATGGTTGATCAATGGAAAACAGTTTGGAAATCGAGTTCACCATGTTTTCTTGGCACGAACAAATGTGGTACATTACAAATATCAGTTTAAAAATCCATCCATTTTATCAAAAAGACGAGTAAGCACTCGTCTTTTTGTCATGTCCGGGAATTTGGTGTGACAGTTATTGGATTTAGAAATTTCATTGTGTTGATAAAATATCAATCCAATTGAATGAGAATTTAATCTTCTCTTACAATTCAAACGTAAGCGTCAAATAGAGCGGTGGAAGAATATTCTGATGCAAGGAAAAAGGAATCCGCGGACAATTTATTTCTGTCTTTGGATTCCTTTTTTAAGTTCTTTGATTTTTTTGGCCGTCAGTTGGCGCAAATATTTGGGCAGGTCCTTGTTGTATGGTAATAGCTTTCTGATTTCGACCTCATCACTTGGATCGATGCTTGGTAATCTTTCCAATACGTACTCCATGTACATGTATGCTGACAACCCATTCTCTTCGGCACTAAGTAGTAACGAGTAAATGATTGCCGCAGCTTGGGCTCCTTTGGGGCTGGTATAGAACTTGCAGCGATTTCTAGATACCACAAATGGTCTGATAACTCTCTCGGCGCTTGAATTGTCGAACGGAACTTTTGGATTATTGAATACTTCACGGAATTCCTTCTCATGGTTCAATTCGTAATTAATTGCCGTGATCAACGTAGGTTTCATATTCACTTCAGGTAGCATGATTATTTCTTTGAGGTACGCTAAAAAATTGTCATAAATAGGCTTTACGATATCATTTCGGCCCTTATGAACATACTCAAAATATTTAACTGGATTTTTGCAGTGTTTTGACTTAGCGGTCGTTTCAATCTTGTTTTTTGCTTCGAATATTTTCTGGTAATAACGATAGCACGTATATTCGTAACTTTTGCTTTTATCACTACCTTTTGGCAATACCTCAAGGGCTTTACGGAAATAACGGAAGGCGTGGACGTGGCAAAAACAGTTGGTGACATTATCAAGGGCCTCGTAGGCCCCATATGCATCGGTTACCAGGTAGTTCGAATAATCTCCGATGAAATCTTCGACAACACGTTTTGAGCGAGTGGGATCATAACGATATAAGATGATCGGCACATCATATTGGCAGGTTCTTACCACCCACATGTAGGATTTACTTTGAGCCGTCTTGCCCTCTTCATTTAAAATTTGGGTCGTGGTTTCGTCGCAGTGTATCACATTCATGGCCAACAGATCCTTGCGCATGCATTCGAACAGTAAACCCAGATGTACCGAGGCTTTAATCATCCAATTGGCCATATTTTGTCTAGGGATGACAACATCATTCTCCAGGAATCGTTTTTCCTGAGCGGCCAGGGGCAAACCCTTCAAATATTTCATATCCATTATATTCGCAATCAGCGAAGGTGAAGCAATGCTCCCCTTGATGACAGGTTGTCTGCCCGGAACTCTTTTATAAGATGACTTGCCGTCCAGGTTATGTTCCTGGCAAGCAACACATTCGTATACTGGAGTACGGTATATATTCATTTCCACTTTGGCTGGGGTATAGACGAGTTCCTTTCTTTCATCGTACTTTTTTATTTTCATGGTTGTACCACAAAGGTCGCAGACATCGAAATTTTCTGGTGTCGGCTCGTCAATGATATTGGTTTTTAGGTGATCGTAGTTAATGTGCTTTTCTTTAGGGATTCTTACTTTTCTTTTGTACCCTTTGATTTCCTTGACTTCTATTTCTTCAGTCTCAGTTACCACACCAAAATCGATACCAATCAGACTGAAAAGGTCGGGACCTTGATTGTATTCTTTTATATTATTTCTCTGAGAGGAATATCGGGCGTTTTCTAATATCTTGATATATTCGTTTTTCTGTTGCAGTTCCAATTTGCGTTCGTTGATTTCACTAATCAGCTTCTTATTTTCGGCGATCAAAGTCTTTTCTTTAGCAGTGAATTTCTTTTCTTTGGCAGCCAACAACTCATTTTCTTTGATAAGTTTAACTTTTGAAATACGGTCGGATTCGATTTTCTCACAAAGCTCTTTTTCTCTATTTTTGAAAGCAGCAATCAGCTCTTCTTTAGACATATTTTCCATCAGCTTTATCATCGAAATCCACCTCGTTTCTCTTTGAGAGTATACCATAAAAATGGCTGTAAGTCTTGATTTTACGGCAATTTCTTAAAGATGTGAATAACTTAAAAAGATAGGCCTTTCGCTGTTTACTATGGGTAAGCAGTAGTATAGCCTCTTGTGCTTCTAGTTAAAATGACCTAAAATTGTATCCATAAACTACTAACGATAACGAGGTAATGAATATGGATACTTTGGACTTATTTACAAAAGCCCTTAACTTAGGTGAACCTTGGGCTGTTTCTGATGTCAATTTTTTGGATACCGACAAGGGAATGGAATTGCATATAAATATCAGTTTCAAAAAGGGCGGTAAGTTCCCTTGTCCGGTTGATGGTTGTAATGGGAGCGGCACTGCATACGATACAACCAAACGGACCTGGAGACATCTTAATTTCTTCCAATACAAAACATTCATCCACGCTGACTTGCCACGGGTAAATTGCAATGATCACGGTCCTCAAACTGTTCAAGTACCATGGGCAAGACCGGGATCAGGTTTCACCCTGCTTTTTGAAGGCTGGGTAGTAGAGCTGTCTAAGCATCTTCCGGTTTCTCGAATTGCCCAAATGATCGATGAGCATGATACGCGGCTGTGGCGCTTCATCAAGCATTACGTCAATGAGGCTCGTAAACTAGAAGATTATTCAGATGTTACAGCCATCGGTATCGACGAAACAAGCAAGAAAGGCCACAACTACATCACAGTTGCCGTTGACCTTGTAAAGCGCAAGGTAATCAACGTTACTCCAGGAAAAGACTCTAAAACAGTGGATAATTTCGTCGTGGACTTCAAGGAACATGGCGGTGATCCTGACCTTATCAACATCATTACCTGCGACATGTCGTTAGGATTCAAAAAAGGCATCAGAGAGAACTTCAAAAACAGCAATACAGTTATCGATAAATTTCATGTGGTAAAACACGCCAACGAGGCAGTAGACAAAGTTCGTAAAGATGAAGTGCGCACAAATTTCTTATTAAAGAAAACAAAGTACATTTGGCTAAAGAATGAGAGTAACTTGACCGATAATCAAAGGCAAAAGAAATTTGATTTAGCCAAGTTAAACCTAAAGACAGCCAGAGCCTACAATATGCGCCTCGCACTACAAGATGTTTATGAATCCAGCAACACCGTTGAAGAGGCGACCAGAGGACTCAAAAAACTGTGCTCATGGATGATGCATTCCAGACTAGAACCAATGAAGAAATTCGCGAAGTTAATCCGCAATCACTGGGATGAAATTCTCAACTATTTCCGGTTCAGGTACACCAATGCCATCCTAGAGGGAATGAACAGTATTATCCAAAACATCAAGACTAGGGCAAGAGGATTTCGGAATGATGAATACTTCAAAATACTAATATATTTGGTGTGTGGAAAGCTCAATCTTGAAGTGGTTGTCGCAAAGGGTTGATAGCAGCTACCCACACCAAACAGCGAACAGCCAAAAGATATAAAAGAAACCCACAAATTATTGTGAATTACTCCTATATCTTTCGCTAAATTATTACTGAAATATCCTTGAACGCCCGCTTTTGTTCAATCTCCAGACCATCAAGCAGCCAGTTTAGCTGCCGCAAGTCAACGGTCATCGAGCTGATCTCATCTTGGGCCTTGGGCCAATAGAATCGATCAGTGTTCAACAGCTTCTTGGAGTGGATGACAAAACCGTTTTTATCAAACTCCAACATCTTGATTGTCCGCTTGTTCCGGCTACAAAATATGTAGAGATTATTGGCGGTTGGATCCAGGTAAAGATTGTGGCTCACCATGGCGCTCAATCCCGCATAACTTTTTCTTAAATCCGTTGCTCCGGGTACCAGATAGATATTGTCGAAGTACTCAAATTTAATCTTCATCGAGCAACCTGATAAGCTTGGCCAAAGTCACCAAATCCGTTGAATCATCAACTTTGATGCAGGCTTTACCGATGACGATTTCAAAACCATCATTCCGGATAGTTGGAACGCAGTCGACTAAGCTAAGTTTTACCAGCGGGCTGTTGACTTCGTTGGCACATTCGCTTACCCTGGATCTTTTCCGATACAGCTTCGAATATTTGTGGTAGCAAAAGGCATTAAAAGAAACGTCATTGGCTAAGCACCATTTCTTGATTGGTAAATCACTATTGGTGGCATCTTCGAAAAACTGATGCCACTGGTCCTGAGAATATTGATTCATATCACACCTCCAAGTTGATGTGATCATTGTATCAACAAAAAGAAAGGAATCCTACCACCGCTCTATTTGGCGCGTACATTCAAACATGGTTGGGGTCTCGACAATATATCGCTCAGAAGTGAATTTCAAGTCGGATTTCAATAATCAAAAATCCCGGGTCTATGAAATTGACGTATATAAGCTTTGCCTTTGGTAATTTGGGATCATTGGGACGGAGAACGATGAGGATATCAGGTCTAAATGGAAGCTGTCCAGCTAATTCTATTGATGCGATCCGGACCTTTACAATGAGCTAATCGCTGGTTTGGTTCTTACATTCTGCCGAGGATGCAACTGGAAGACTTTATACCCAAGCACCTCATGTGATATATAGTGAATTAGCTTCGCGAGAGCCTATCCAGCTTCCTGGCCATAATTACAACATCGAAGGCACCGTCTACCTGACGAAAGTGGAATGCGGATAAAGACCAAAATCAGTTGAGACCAATAATTCTGGCTTCGCAAATTAATCTTGAGCTTTGGACAACGTACAAGACGAAAAGAAAAGCTCCAATCGACATTTGAAGACGACCAGAGCGTTTGTAACGAAAGTGAATCTTATTTGTCGGTCGATCCCATGCCACCGTCTCTGACATTCTCGCAAATGTCATCTTCAACAATTCCAAAAGGAAGGAATATTCCCTGTGCGAACCCCTGAAGCTTTTCGATTGACATTATCTTGCCCTCGTTGGAATCATTGGTTATTTTGATGAAAATATGACCCTCGTTGCTTGAATCGTAGTAGTCGGCGTCAATTATCCCTACGGTATTGTTGAGCTGCAAGCGGAATTTGAAGCCCAGCCCGCTGCGGGGGAAGACACCAAGAAACCAGCCATCTCTGATTTGCACCCGGATCCCTGTGGGAATCTTTATCGTCTCCCCTGGAGCCAGGGAAAAGTTCAGCGGCGATAGAATATCGTAACCTGCCGATCCCTTGGTAGCTCTTTTTGGCAATTCCAGTATCTGATAAATTGACAAAGCTTCCTCCCGGGAAACTGGGAATGTGTCCAGATAATCAGTGACAAACCGCTCTTGTGACACAAATTCGAATTTTGCGACTCTTTCCATAATACAACCTCCTAGACTTGTTGTGCTATTTGAGATTCTACCATGAAACAGGTTTTATTGAAAGGCAGTGCTGTTGAAAAATTGAAATTGAGATTCAAACCGGCAGTAAATCCTTCTCAATTGCTGATAAAAATAGATTTTAGTTTAGTGCAATAATTGCGTAAAAGTATTAAAATCAAAGGTTGATTATGATATAATTTTTTAGATAGAATAACTTGGAGGTTATTATGACAAAAACGATAGCAATTACAAACCAAAAGGGCGGTGTTGGTAAGACCACTACGTGTGTAAACTTATCGGCAGCGTTATGCCGGTTAAAGTATAAAGTCCTCTTAATAGATACTGACCCTCAAGCGAATGCGACTCAGGGTATTGGAACGAACCGTGACGAATTGGAGCTGTCAACCTATGACATTTTGATGGGAAATGCCGACATCAATGACGTTATAAAGAAAACGTATATTGAAAACCTCGACATATGCCCGGCTTCAATCGAGCTTGCCGGAGCAGACATCGAACTTTCAAATGTGAAAGTGGGACGGGAGCAACGGTTGAAAAATGCGATCAAGGAATTGAAAAAGGAATATGATTACATCATCATCGATTGTCCTCCCGCATTGGGGCTTTTGAACACGAACGCCTTGGCTGCATGCAACTCGGTTTTGATTCCGGTACAATGCGAATATTATGCATTGGAAGGACTGACACAGTTGTTAAATACGATCCTTCTGGCCCAGTCGGTATTCAACAAGGATCTGGCTATTGAAGGAATCCTGCTGACCATGCTTGACAGCCGAACCAACCTGGGAATCGAAGTCAGCCAGGAAGTGCGCAAATATTTCAAGGAAAAAGTTTACAAGACCGTCATTCCAAGAAATGTCCGCTTATCCGAGGCGCCTAGCCAGGGAGTAGCAATTTTCGATTACGATAACCGCAGTGAAGGTGCAAAGGCATATTTGAAATTGGCTAAGGAGATGGTGAAACGCAATGGCAAAAAGTAAGGGGCTTTCTAAAGGGTTAAATAATATTTTTGGGGGCGATATCGATCGTGTGATAAGTGACATTGAACAAGGTGTGAGCCAAAAGGGCAGCGACAATGTGCTTATCAGCGAAATCAGACCAAATCCATACCAGCCAAGAAAAGTGTTCGATGAGACAAAGCTAAAAGAGCTGGCTATTTCAATCAAGGAACATGGAATATTCCAGCCGGTCCTGCTAAAAGAAGCGGTCAATGGCTATGAAATTGTGGCAGGAGAACGACGCTGTCGGGCGGCCAAAATGGCAGGATTGGAGAAAATCCCGGCAATCATTGTTGAAATAAGCGACAACGATATGATGGAGATTGCCTTGCTTGAAAACATCCAGCGGGAAAATCTCAATGCAATTGAAGAAGCACGCGGATACAAGGTCCTGATGGAGCGATTGGCATTGACCCAGCAGGAGCTTTCAGACAAGATCGGAAAGAGTCGCAGCCATATCGCAAATTCCCTGCGGCTGCTGAACCTTGCTCCTGCAGTTCAGAGTATGGTAATGGATGACAGGATCTCAATGGGGCATGCCCGGGCATTGGTGACAATTGATGGTGACAAAGCCGCCCAGATCGCATCACGGATCGTGGCCGAACACTTGTCAGTCAGGGATGTGGAAAACCTGATTAAACAGACGGACCCGGAAGAATCGGACAGCCCAAAACAACCTGACGTGGGCTCAAAACCGAAACCGGAATACAAGACTCAACAGCTTCAGTATGTTGAGAGTCTGATAAGGAAAAAATTCCAGACAAAAGTTGCTGTCAACAGCAACGCAATCACAATAAAGTATACTGATCTGGATGACCTGAATCGGATTCTTGAATTGATGGAAGTAATTGAAGAGAGTTAATCGGACGGGAATATGTTATTGTTTGTAACATATTCTTGTTTTTTCTTTTTCAAGGTCTATTATTGACAAATAAGCCAATATAAGTTACCTTCTAAAATATAAGGAGAACAGTTATGGAGTTTCAAATTGAGAATTTGCATAAAAGTTTTGGAAGCAAAAAGGTTTTGCAAGGGGTTGACTTGCATGTGGCCTCCGGAGAAGCGTTGGGACTTCTTGGCCGCAATGGTGCCGGTAAGACGACAATCATCAGGATCATCCTGGATTTGTTCAACGGTGATCAGGGTGAAATCCTGATTGACGGAAAAAAGGTCGACCGCAATAAAATCAAGATCGGTTATTTGCCCGAAGAGCGAGGTCTATATCCCAAAAAGAAAATCTCTGAACAGCTTATCTATTTTGGCATGTTGAAGGGGATGACCAAAAAGGAGGCCTTGAATTCAATTAACCACTACCTGGACCGCCTGGATATCATGAACTACAAAGATGCCAAGCTTGAAACATTGTCGAAGGGTAATCAACAGAAGATACAATTGATAGTTGCCTTGCTTGACGATCCTGATATCGTGATATTGGATGAGCCTTTTTCCGGACTCGATCCGGTTACCGCGCAGATGCTCAAAGATATTGTGGTCGAGCTGATCGGGAGGCAAAAGATTGTTATTTTTTCCTCACATCAGATGAACTATATCGAAGAGTTCTGCAACAACATTGCTGTCTTGAACAAAGGTAGAATTGTCCTTGATGGAAAAATTGATGAGATAAAGAGGTCTTACCCGCGCAACAAATTCAAAATAAAAACTGTGGATAATGACCTGGCAGCCACCAAGATATCCTTTCCAGCCAAGGTTGCTGGCCAGAATATAATAGTCGAACTGGAAGATGAAAGCCAGAGTATTGACTTGTTTAAGCAACTGGCATCAACAGATATCGTGATTGAGGGGTACAATGTCATTGAGCCTACCTTGAATGATATTTTTGTGGATTATACCAAGGAGGGGATTTAAATGAGACAGTTTCTAGTTGTTTTCAAACACGAGTATATGACTTTTTTGAAAAACAAGGTATTTGTAGTGATGTCGGTAATTGGAATTGTCGGTATCCTTGTCCTGACCTCAATTCCCCGGTTCGCTGCGGCATTCGACTTTGGATCAGGCGGTTCAGTCGATTCCGCTGAGAACATCGCCTTGGTGGACATGACCGGAAATGGAGAAACTACAAAGGCAATTATGGAAAGCGCCCTTGGTAATGTGGAAATCAGTTTAGAATCATATTCACGGACTGATCTGGAGACAAAGGTCAAGGAAGGCACTTATGATTGTGGCTTCATTATTGACAGTATCGACCATTACAGCTATATTGTCAACAGCCAGGAAATGTATGATACCAAAAACCAGATCATGCAGGAGATCCTGAAAGTGCAATATCAAAGCTACCTGATGACACAAAACGGATTAAGTGTCGAGCAGGCCGGCAGTGTTATAAATGCAACAGTCACAGGCGATATCGTGAATATCGGGGTTGACCAGGCTCAGAATTTTCTCTTCACCTATATTATGATCATGTTCTTGTATATTGTAATCATGATATACGGCCAGTTGATTGCCACAAATGTTGCCACTGAAAAGACATCGCGTGCAATGGAAATGCTTATTACAAGCGCCAAGCCCAAAAGTCTGATGTTTGGAAAAATATTTGCCTCTGGATGTGCCGGTTTGACCCAGCTTATCTCGATCATAGGTGCCGGTTATTTGGGCTACCTTATCAACAAGGAATATCTGATGGAAGGATCATTTCTGCAAATCCTGAATGTATCCATACCAACCTTGATATTCGGGGTCCTGTTTTTCCTGCTTGGCTATTTTCTATACGCATTTCTTTATGGTGCCATCGGTTCGACAGTTTCAAAAATCGAGGACATTTCTCCTGCTGTCATGCCAGTGACGATATTATTTGTCATCGGATTCATGATCACAATTTCCGGAACGAGTTCGGGAGATGTCGATTCAACTTTGGTCTTTGTGAGTTCGTTTATTCCTTTTTTTGCCCCTATGGCAATGCTTGCAAGAATCGGGATGAGTGTCGTTCCGCCTTACCAGATCGCTATCACAATCGCATTGTTGTTGGCGAGTACCGCACTGATCGGATACATGGCTACAAAAATCTACCGTCTTGGAGTCATGCACTATGGAAATCGTCTGAAAATCAAGGACTTGTTCAAGGCATTGAGGGGCTGATTTGAGTAATTGAGCACCTGAGCGTTTGATCTCATTCTCATTAATATTATAATAAGTAAAGTATACAAGATAAGGAGAACGTTTGAACACAGGTTTGAACAAAAAGAACAATGACAAATGAAGATATTTTGGCCCGCGTCGACCATACGTTGTTAAAGCCGACAGCCACATTTGAACAGATTGATCAGATAGCCAGGGAATCAATCGAATTCCATACGGCTTCGATATGCATCCCTCAGACTTATGTCAGAAGGATTCATGAACTTTATCAAGATCAAGTAAACATCTGCACTGTCATCGGATTTCCGCTAGGTTACAATTCTACGGAATCGAAAATCAAGGAAGCCGAAGTTGCCATCAGTGATGGCGCGGACGAGATAGACATGGTGATAAACATCTGCGATGTGAAAAACCGGGAATACGCAAAAATCGAGGAAGAAATCAGGCAGATCAAAGATGCTTGCGGACCGAAGATACTGAAGGTGATCATTGAGACATGCTACCTTGACAATCAAGAGAAAATCGAATTGTGCCGTGTGGTCACCAACGCAAAGGCCGATTATATCAAAACATCAACCGGATTCGGTTCTGGTGGAGCTACTTTTGAAGATATCAAGCTCTTCAAAAAACACATCGGTCCAGATGTTAAAATCAAAGCGGCGGGGGGAATCAATACATATGCCGACCTGGAGGAGTTTGTCACTCTGGGCTGTGACCGTTTGGGGACATCCCGGGCCATCAGCATAATCAAGGGGGTGAAAAGCTCAGGATATTGATATATGTTAATATTCAGTTCATCAATCGGGACTATAATTGATTCATAAGGTAAAACTTATACCTCTCCCTTATTTTAATTGATCCATATAATAGCTGGCTGATTGATCAGCGAAAGATCGGACATGAGTTTCGGTCTTTTTTTTGCCTTAATTGGGAATGGGAGCATAAAAAAACCAGCTTGATTTCAAGCTGGCAATCCATGTCGGTCTAATAACCTTGGTTTAAGGTCAAATTGTAAGTTGAACCATCAGCCAATTCAATGCCATCGGCACCGGTAGCGGCCATTTCACCATCGACGCTAATTCCCCACCAGTATTGGTTGGTCGCATCATCTTTGATTCCGTCCACTTCATGGATATACATCCCATATTCGCTGTCTTCATAGACAACCAAGTCCTCAGCTTTCAAAAAATCAGCCAATGTAGCTTCGGTTGTTTGGTAATCAGTAGCTTCGGTGACGTTGTCGCGAACGCTAACAACCTCAAGTGTGATGTTTTTTTGATTGTCATCGGCAGTGTTTGAAGCGCAACCGAACAAACCGAAAGACGATACCAACGTCAATAATAATGCATAAATCTTTTTCATTCTCTATCTCCTTTAGACTATTCTTTTAAAAAGTATTCCGGCTTTGCTTCAACGTTCTGCAACCTTCCCGGGAAAATCCCAGTGGTATTCAGCAGTTCTCCACATTACGGCGGCGGATCCGCTCAGGTTTCACACCTGATTCCAATTTTAAAAGGTGAAATCATTATAGCGAATAATCGTTTCAAAAACAACAAATAACATAATATATCTACTTTGATGTGAAATGCTTTATAATGGCGACATTGGCCGGTTTGGAGTTGAACGGCAGGACACAGCTAAAACCACCAATGAAATTATGGAAATCATTGTATTTTGCAGCCTCTTTCTCGATGGCAATTCTGGTATCGTTGGCATCATTTTTCACGAATGCCTTGACCGGGGAAAGGTTACCTAGAACAAGGGATATTTTGGGAACGAATCCAAAAACCTTGGTCAGGTCGCTCTCATTGCCAACGGAGATCAGATCCGGTTCCAATTTCATAAGACTTAGGTTAAGCTTGTCGATGTCATCGATGCAGCTATGAAAACCAAACAACATGTCTGACTGGCTTTGCTTGATGTTTAATATATGTCTTGTTGCATGATTTGTAATCTGCATGTTTGAAAGAAATTGCAGTGACGGTTCGCAAACGATATAGCCGTTAGAACCGCTTTTGCGAAGATCGTCGACATAGTTGATGATAAACTCGGTGGTTATTTTAAGGCACTTATCAAGTGTTCCCGGACTTTGAAGCAGTTCCTTGACCTTGTTGAACGACAGGATCTGGCAAAGCAATGTGAAGGGTCCGGAAACAAAATTGAATACTGGCAAGTCATCATTATCGGCCAATTGCCTCGTTGCTTTAAGATGAGCCAGGTAACGACTCGTCTTGAGACTGGGAACCTGCTTTTCCAAAAACAGATCCAAACTGATCGGGGCAATGACCAAAGGAAGGGTTTTGATGTGGTATAGCATCATGACATTGAAGCATTCGGCCTCGATAGTCAGATCCATCAATGGAAGATAAGCTGGCAGATCGAACTCCTTGGTTGCTTTTGTCGTTGCCTGGGCGATCATTTCGCCCGAAGTCAGGGCGGAAGTGATCGAATATCCAAGATTATTGAGATAGTAGTTTGTTAAAAAAGGGAAGAGGTTGCAGGTGCTTTGAGTGTGTTTGAGCCAGGTATGTTTGTCAAAATTCACTATGATATTTTTGCTCCATTTGGAAGCTTGTCAAGCATTGGAACTTCGATCAACTTCTTTTGCACACCTGCTAGGATCATCCCTTGTGACTCGACTCCTCTAAGCTTGACCGGCTTGAGGTTCTTGACAACAATGACTTTCTTACCGATAAGATCTTCTGGCTCATAGAAGTCCGCAATGCCCGAAACAATCTGTCTTGTCTGGTCACCGATATTTATCTGGCTGACAAGCAATTTTTTTGCGTCAGGATGTTTCTCGCATCTTTCAATAGTCCCAACGACCAGCTCGATCTTTTTGAAATCGTCGATTGTGATCAGATCTTCTTCAGGCTGCGCAATTGGCTGTTTGCTTTTGTTCAACGCCTCAACTTTTGCATTGATTTCTTTCGGGTCGAGACGGGCGAACAGCACTTCAGGGTTCTTGGTTACGGTATTGCCAATTTCATAGCCGCCAAATTCGCTGATGCTTGAGAAATCGCGGTTGGTTGTATTTATCTGGTCAAGGATTGAAGTCGCACTTGATGGTATGTATGGGTACAATGCAATCGCACTAAACCGAATGGCCTCAATCAGATTGTAGATCACCGTTTGCAAACGGTCAGATTGGCTTTCGTCTTTGGCAAGCACCCAAGGAGTTGTCTCGTCGATGTATTTGTTTGTCCGGCGCAGGGCAACCATTATTTCATCAAGAGCCTTGGCGATTTTGAAATCGTCAGCGTATTCCTTGACTTTGGTCACCATGGCAGTCATCGTGTCTTTCAGTTCCTGGTCGACCGGCTCATCAACCTGAGGGTTTCCAACAACACCGTCGAAATACTTGTTGGCCATCGCAATCGTCCGATTCACGAGATTACCCAAGGTGTTAGCGAGGTCAGTGTTGATCTTTTCAATTACCAGTTCCCAAGTCAATGACCCATCATTGTCATAAGGTATTTCCGAAAGGACATAGTAACGGGTTGCATCAACGCCGAAGATGTCAACCAGATCATCGGCATAAATTACATTTCCCTTGGATTTCGACATTTTCGAATCTCCCTGAAGAAGCCAAGGGTGACCGAACACCTGTTTGGGCAGCGGGATATCCAAAGCCATCAGCATGATTGGCCAGTAGATGGTATGGAATCTGACAATGTCCTTACCGATAATATGGACATCGGCTGGCCAGTATTTCTTGTACAATTCGCCATGGTTGCCGTCCACGTCATAACCCAAACCAGTGATATAGTTCGATAGGGCATCGATCCATACATAGACAACATGCTTTGGATCAAAGTCGACAGGAATCGACCAGGTGAATGATGTCCGGGAAACGCAGAGGTCCTGGAGACCTGGCAAAAGGAAGTTGTTCATCATTTCGTTTTTGCGGGATACCGGTTGGATGAATTCAGGATTGTCGTTGATGTGCTTGATCAAACGATCTGCGTACTTGGAAAGCTTGAAGAAGTACGCTTCTTCCTTGGCGTCTTCAACCGGACCGCCACAATCAGGGCAAGCTCCGTCATTCAACTGGCTTTCAGTGAAGAAAGATTCGCAGGCTTTGCAATATTTCCCTTCATAATGTCCCAGATATATATCGCCTTGGTCATATAGTTTCTTGAAGATCTTCTGAACCTGCTTTTCGTGATATTTATCAGTTGTTCTGATAAAGTAATCATAAGAAGTGTCCATCCGGTCCCATATTCTTCTTACATCTTTGGCGATTTCGTCGACAAATTGTTGGGGTGGGACGTTTGCCGCTTTGGCCTTGTCCTCTATTTTTTGTCCGTGTTCATCGGTTCCGGTCTGGAAATAGACGTTGTAACCTTCCTGGCGCTTGAACCTTGCAATGGCATCGGCCAAGATGATCTCGTATGTGTTGCCGATATGCGGTTTACCTGAAGTGTAGGTAATCGCGGTTGTTAAATAATAGTCATTAGCTGTTTTCATGTTTGCTTAATGATTAATGGAAATAATCATTTTCCTTCCTATAGATTAAAATTTTAAATAAAAAAAAGTACCAATTAAAGGACGAAAATTCCGCGGTACCACCTTTATTATACGTATCCGTATCTCTTGAAGCGTTAACGCCGCCAACGTTTATTTCTACATATCGAAATAACTGCTCCTGAACCATTCGACTATATCTGCCTGTCAGTTTCCACCAGCCACTGACTCTCTAAAAGGCACTTGATAGCTTCTTTCAATCACCGCATTTTCCAGTACATTTTAACGCCTGAAGCCGATTTTGTCAAACAATTGTTGTTTCCAAAATATTTTCATAATTTAAAATAATTGTCCCATTTACTTCTCAGCAGTATTATAATAAGGTAAAGTCAGTTGAAATGGAGTATGTATGGATAAGAAGTTAACGATAAAAGACATCGCAAAGCTCGCTGGAGTCGGCAAATCAACCGTGTCACGGTATTTCAATGGCGGTTCGATAAAGGATGAGACCCGGGAAAAAATAAAGAAAGTGATTGAAGCCAATAATTTTGAGCCCAACCAATTCGCTGCCAGTTTGAAGGCGAAACAGTCAAAACTGATTGGGGTTATCGCACCGTGCTTTGATTCGACAATAACATCCAGAATCCTGATGAGCATCGATGACATGCTTCTAAAGGAAGGCTATCGCTCCATCGTAATCAATACCAACCACTCGCAGACAAGGGAACTAGACTCAATCATGGCATTGTGGCGGATGAACGTCGATGGCATCATCCTGATTGCCACCAATATAACCATGGCCCACCGAACGGCGGCCGCCAAGATTGATGTCCCGTTGATATTTTTGGGTCAGAGTGTCCCTGAGGCCATATCAATAATAAATGACGACTACCGCGCCGGTTACGATGCCGGAAATCTCGTGGGAAGAATCAATCCTGAAAATGTGCTTGTGGTAACTGTCGACAAGTGGGATGAAGCGGTAGGGGATACAAGGCGTCGGGGAATAGTGGCCGGTTTGAAGGCTAACGGGATTGAAAACATCGATATCGTGGAATCGGATTTCTCGTTCAAGAAAACCCAGAAATTGGTTGGCGACCGGCTGGAAAGAAAGAAATACGACGCGATAATATGTGCCACCGACAATATGGCACTGGCAGCTTTCAAGGAGCTGAAGAATCGTGGATTGCGGGTGCCTGGGGATGTTTCGCTGATAGGATTTGGAGGTTATGACATAACCAGCCTGATTTCTCCGAGTCTGACTTCGTTCAGATTTGAAAGCGAACAGGCCGGAAGAGTGGCAGTCACAACAATGATTGATCTTATCAATGGCAAAGAAGTGAAGCCACAGCAAGTAATAGATTACCGCTGCATAATAGGCGAGAGTGTCAGACTGTAGGACTGGCACTTTTATTTTCGAAAAAAATGGAACCGGTCCCAAATTTATTGTTGACAGTTGGTAGGCGTCGTGCTATATTGTAGATGTGACATGGGAACGTTCCCATAAGGAGGAGAGCTTTATGAATTATAATGCAATAGCTAAAGAAATCATTGCTGGGGTGGGCGGTAAGGAAAACATCAACCAGATATTTCATTGCGCAACTCGACTTAGAATCGTTGTAAAGGACAGCGGAAAAATCGACGACGGCAGAATTACCGATATTGATGAGGTTAAGGGGACCTTCAACAATAAAGGACAGTATCAGATCATTTTAGGTTCAGGAGTGGTCAACCTTGTCTGCGAAGAAGCGCTGAAAATCGCGGGTATAAGCAACAGTGAGACTGTGGCTGAAAAAAGTGACAAGCCTGAAGGAAACTTGCTGCAGCGTTTTGTGAACACTTTGAGTGATATTTTTGTACCGATCATCCCGGCAATCGTTGCGGGCGGATTGTTGATGGGGATCAATAACCTTCTGACATCTCAGGGTCTTTTCTATCCGGGGATGAGTGTGATTGAGGCAAATCCAGGTCTTGGTGATATCGCCGGTTTTATCAATATGTGTGCCAATGCGCCTTTTGTATTCCTGCCGGTTTTGATTGGCTTCTCGGCAACTAGAAAGTTTGGCGGCAATGCTTTCTTGGGGGCGGCATTGGGGATGCTGATGGTCCATCCGGACCTGCTCAATGCCTATAGTTACGGGGCAACCGGGGTTGAAGTTCCCACTTGGAATTTGTTTGGTCTGGGTGTCGAGGCTGTCGGTTATCAGGGGACAGTGCTGCCAGTACTGGCTTCTTCATGGATTCTGGCAAATATTGAAAAGAGATTGCATAAGGTTACGCCAATATGGCTGGACAACCTGTCAACACCTTTGCTGTCAATTCTGGTTACAGGTCTTTTGACTTTTATCATTGTCGGACCAATCATGAGGGTTGCCGGTACGGGCTTGGCTGCAGGTATGACTTGGGTTTATGATTCTTTGGGATTTGTCGGCGGCGGGATCCTAGGTTTCTTCTATGCGCCACTGGTAATCACCGGAATGCATCACAGTTTCATCGCAATTGAAACAACATTGCTTGCCGATATCGCCAATACCGGCGGTTCATTCATCTTCCCGACTGCATCGGCTTCAAACGTGGCTCAAGGTGCGGCGGTTCTGGCGATCTTGTTATTGACCAGAGATGCAAAATTGAAATCAATTTGTTCGGCTTCAGGCGTTTCCGCATTGCTGGGGATCACTGAACCCGCTATGTTCGGGGTCACTTTGAAGCTCAAATATCCATTCATCGGATCTTGTATCGGTGCTGCTGCAGGATCGGCTTTTATGGCGGCGACTAAAACCAAAGCGATCGCCTTGGGTGCGGCCGGGTTGCCAGGATTCATCTCATTCCCGGTTGATTCCCAAATTCCTTTCTGGATCGGTATCGCCATCGCCTTTGTTGTATCATTTGGAACCACATTCGTGCTTCACAATTATAATGAGAAGAAGACGTCACAAGCCAAGATGGCTTCGGCTTCGACAGCTTCCAATCAGGTTCTTGTAAATACGACCATAGAATCGCCGATTGCCGGTAAAGTTTTGCCGATGGAGCAAAGCAGCGATCAGGTATTCTCAAATAAGACTCTTGGAGACGGATTTGTCGTGATGCCAGATGACGGGAATCTGACTTCACCAATCAATGGGAAAATCAGCTTCATCTATCCGACCAGGCATGCAATAGGACTGATTGATGACAACGGTCTGGAGATCCTGATTCATATCGGTATCGATACGGTGGCCCTTGAGGGAAAACCGTTTGAATCATTTGTGAAAACGGATGACGTTGTAACAGCGGGACAGCCGCTGATGAAAATCGATCTTGATGCCATCAAGTCGGCAGGGTTATCGGACGAAGTTATCGTTGTCGTTACATCAAAGACACCGTTCATATCCAGAACGAATATCAAAGGAGAATTGAATGAAACAATCCTTGAACTCTCAAACGCTTAGACTACCAGAAGACCAAACGGCATTGAAGTACCATTTGATGCCGCCGATGGGCTGGCTCAATGATCCTAACGGACTGTGCCGCTTCAATGGAGTCTTGCATATATTCTTCCAGCATAGCTTCGATCCCAAGGGTGGATTGAAGCAGTGGGGACATTACACAACTTCTGATTATATCAACTACAGGCTTCATCCTATAGCCCTGACTCCAGACTGCGTATACGACAGGGATGGAGTGTATTCGGGCAGCGCAATCGTTGCTGGCAATAAAATGCATCTTTTTTACACCGGCAATGTCAAGTATGACGGAGACCATGACAGAATCCTTAGTGGCCGGGACAGCAACGTTGTTCATGTGACAAGTGATGACGGATTCGGATTTTCGGCCAAAGAGCTGGTCCTGACCAATGATGATTATCCGCAAACTCTGACCCGCCATGTGCGTGACCCTAAAATATTCGTCAAAAATAATGTTTACTACATGGTTCTTGGGGCGCGGACAAAGGAGGATATCGGGGAGGTCATTTTCTTCGAATCGTCCGACCTTCGTGATTGGAAATATTCCTATAGTCTGACTTCGAAGGAACGGATAGGCTACATGTGGGAGTGCCCAGACTACATCAATCTTGATGGTCAGGAGTTTTTGTTATGCTGTCCTCAAGGTGTGGAAACGCAAAATGACAGATTCCAACCCCTTTACAATAATGGCTATTTCAAGGTTGTTGATCGGCAATTGTCGGACTTTGTCGAGCTGGATATCGGATTTGATTACTATGCCACCCAGACATTTCAAGACAACGGCAAAGTTATTGCAATCGGGTGGATGGGAATGCCTGATGTCGACTATTCCAATGTCAATGATGACAAGTGGCAGCACTGTCTTGCTATTCCGCGGGAATTGGTCCTGGAAAACGGCGTGGTGTTCCAAAAGCCGATCGAGCAGCTGCAAAATCTCCGAGGCAAATATTTCAAAGGGAAAAATATTGGTCTCGACAACAACAGTTTCGAGCTGATTTTGAATGAGATCGAAGGGGATCTGCATCTGAAACTTCGTGATGATGTGATTATAAGTTACGAAAATAAACTGTTGAAGTTGGACATGGGTAATTCGGGTATGGGCCGGACGTCCCGGATCTTGGAGCTGCCGGAACTTACCGGATTGCATATTTTCTCTGATGTCTCTTCATTGGAGGTATTTGTCAACGATGGATTTAAAACAATCACCACTAGGGTATATAATGATAATTGCCAGATAGAAAGCAACTGTGAATTCGAAGGGTACACTCTTAACGGATTCAATATTGAGGCAGACTAAAAACCTGCAGCTTGGGAACAATTCTCAAAGCTGCAGGTTTTTTGTATGCCGGGCATGGCATATATCTAGGTGGTGAAAGTCCACTGTGGGGGTGACGTCGCAACTGCCAACCACTAGCCAATATCAAGGGTGTCCATCGTGAGGTGGAATCTGAAAGAAGATGGAGGCAAAACCCTGGTCCGAGGAACACGAATCACATCAGGCATGTAATGGGGACGAGCGTGCAAAACAACGCAAAGTCATAAGAGGTTGCGGAATGATACTATTACATGTAAATGTGGCGGATATATGGGGTGAAATAGATATGACCTTATCCCGGGAGATCTTGCGAGGGAGCAATCCTAGTAACAACGAATCGCAAGAAGTCAGCAGACGTCGTAGTAGCGAAGAAGTGGCTGTAATGGTCATGGAGTGAAGGACTGAATAAATCTATCAGTTATTAAAATTAGGCTTGATTTCATCACGCGAAAACGCAAAGACAGTCGAACACACTAGTAAAGCCCGAAAGAAGAATGTAGGGAAAGTGAGCCTGATGAATAGCGAAAACAATGGAGGTAACGGAAATATGAAAACTGATAACGAATTACTGGAACAAATGCTTAGCCATACCAATCTCAAACAAGCGTATGTACAAGTTAAACGAAACAAAGGTGCATGCGGAATTGATGGTATGGATGTCTACCAACTTAAGGGATATCTAGATGAACATCTGGATGAAATTAAGGCAAGCATAATGAACCGCACGTATAAACCACAACCGGTTAGGAGAGTGGAAATACCAAAAGCTGATGGTGGAACAAGAAATCTAGGAGTGCCTACAGTCATCGATAGATTCATTCAGCAAGCTATCGCCCAGGTATTAACACCAATCTATGAACCAATCTTCAGTGACAACAACTATGGTTTTAGACCCAATAGATGTTGTGAAATGGCAGTTATCAAGGCATTGGAATACATGAACGAAGGATTCCAATGGGTCGTGGATATTGACTTGGAGAAGTTTTTCGACAATATCAACCACGATAAACTTATTACATTGGTGATGAAGGATGTAAAGAGCGGTGAGATTGTATCGCTTATTAGAAAATTCCTGGTAAGTGGAATTATGATTGACGATGAATATAAGGAATCTATAGTCGGTACTATGCAAGGTGGTCCGTTAAGTCCACTACTATCCAATATATTTCTTAATGAATTGGACAAGGAAATGGAAGCTAGGGGGTTACACTATACACGTTATGCCGATGACTGTATGATTTTCGTTGGGAGTAGCAAAGCAGCTGACAGAGTCATGGCATCAATAAGCAAATTCATCGAAACCAAGCTAGGCCTGAAAGTCAATATGACCAAAAGCAAAGTTGCAAAACCCAACGACATAAAGTATTTGGGATTTGGATTCTACTATGATACTTTCAACCAGCTTTGGAAAGCAAAACCGCATGCCAAATCAATAAAGACACTTAAAGAAAAATTGAAGGAATTGACTAATCGAAGTTGGTCAATTCCCTGGGATTATAGATGCTTAAAGATACGGCAACTAATAGTCGGGTGGATAAACTACTGATAGTGTAAAATATTTTGTGTAAATAGGATTTCAACTTTTAAGTAGAAAAAAGGGTGCAACCCTTGTAAAATTAGTTCGACGAAAACAATTTACGAGAGGATTACACCCATGAACTATTTTACAACAACTTTACTTAGAAGTCTAATATCAAATGATAATAATCTGCCAGCTTTTGAGCAAGTAGTCTCAGAACTTTTCCGGAGCGAATTGGAGAATGCCATCAACGATATTTTGAAGTCCGAACTTACCGTTTTTCTTGATTATGAGAAATATGACCGATCTGAGAATTCGAATTCAAGAAATGGCTATTACAACCGCGATTACAACACTAAATATGGTGTGTTGAACCTGCGCATACCACGTGACCGTCAAGGGGACTTTGATTCACCGCTGGTCCCTAAATATCAGCGAAACGATCTAGCTACCACCAACACTGTCATCGATCTATTTAATTCAGGGATGACCAACAGCGACATTGTAAAAACTGTTGAATCAATCTACGGCAAGAAATACTCCAGACAGACAGTTTCCAATATTACTAAGGAAATAGTTGCCCATGTTGAAGCCTTTAAAAATCGCCCGTTAAACAAGCAATACGCAGTTGTTTATACCGACGCTACAGTTATTCCTTTGCGGCGCGATACCGTGTCTAAAGAGGCGGTTCATATCGCTATAGGAGTGACTCTAGAGGGAACAAAGGAAATACTAGGATATTCAATTGCGCCAACCGAATCCGCAACAACATGGCGGGAACTGTTTGAAGAGTTCAAAACACGCGGTTTGGAAGCGGTTGCGTTATTCTGTACTGACGGGCTAACCGGTGTTGAGAACGCCATTGAAGACACTTTTCCGATGGCCAAAATCCAACGTTGCCTGGTGCATGTTTCAAGAAACATTACAGCCAAAGCAAGAGTGAAAGACCGTAGTGAGATTGCACAGGATTTTAAGCGAGTTTACAATTGCGAAACTGAAAAAGCGGCGAGTGAAGAGCTTAAGGAGTTCATCACCAAATGGGGGCAAAAATACCCAAAAGTGGCAAAATCACTTGAAGAGAATTCAAATCTATTCACTTTCTATTTGTTCCCTGAATCGGTACGCAAGAGCATATATACAACAAACCTGATCGAAGGTTTCAATAAACAGCTCAAGCGGAAAATCAAGGCTAAAGAACAATTCCCAAATGAGGAAGCTGTGGAGAAATACATCGTTTCGCAATTTGAACAATATAACCAAAAATTCATGAACCATACCCATAAGGGATTCAAAGGAATATCTTACGAACGTTGGTTCCTGCTAGAAGAAGAATAACCAAGATGATCAGTAAGAACTAATTTTACAAATTTACACAAAAATATTGACACTACCAAACTACTATAAAATAGGTAACTTCAAAGGTACGTGCGAAAACCTCGACGGGTGGATTAGATTTAGAATAAGAATGTATCTCTGGAAGAAATGGAAAACCATTAAGAACAGGAGAAAACAACTTAGAAAACTTGGAGCAAAACGATGGCAATATGAATCATGGTCAAACTCTAGGAAATCATACGCCCGGTGTGCTAGCACATTTCTTAAGACAAGGGTCACAAACGAGTTACTCAAAAGAAAAGGCCTAGTATCACTACTAGACCAATGGAGTCAACTTTAGGAACTTTTTCCTAGTTAGCTCTTTTTATATCTATATGCATCTTAAATATAAATCTCTGACGCTTAATTCAAGTTTAGTTTAAATCTTCACATGAAAAAAAGCGCATAATCCCCCATAGAATTTTAGCGTTTTTTTAAAATTGCGATATTCATGTTATAATGATAGTGTATTCTTGACTACGGGGCAACTGTTCTCATGACGCCTTTGATGGTTTGAATTTTTGGATAGTTTCGCCCATCAAGCGAGAATCGGTAGTAGAATCCACTAGGAACTACTCTGCCCCAACGTTGACTGTGCCTGTTCTTGCGGACGGGCACTTTTATTGTTTGGGCTACGGCAACTATTTGCTTAATCCTTTTTCGCATCAGTGTTTTCTTATGACTGTAAAACGGATACAGCAGGTTGTTCTCCATCAGCAGATTATGTAGTTGTTTGATGTTGACCCGGTACTGGATATTATCTTCATCATTTTTATCGGAGGTTTCTTCACGATTAGGCCGGCGGCGGTGCTTGCCCGGGTGCCTGCTAAGATACCTGTCGATTTCTTTCCTGATCACTCCCAAGATATTGTAAAGCACGATTTTGCCATAGATGCAGCATTGGGATACGGTGTCGGATTCGCTAACGTGTCGTTCCAGTTCCATATCGGTTTTTAGCGTTTTATATGCCACCTCAATATTCCAACGCTTTGAATAGAGCTCGATGATATCCTCGTGGCTGAACTCTTCTTTTGACAAACTGGTAAAGTATGTTATATCTGATTCAATGGACTCCCCGAATTTATTACTGTATGCATAAGTAAATTTTACGACTCTTATCTTCACTTTGGGGTTATCTTCTCTGATTTTACGGGCTTCATCAGAGAACCGGAATCTTTTCCGCCATAGCCTGTCAACATCTACCTCGATCCACTCATCATTTGAAGTCATTTCACTGACTTGCTTTTTAAAGAAGTTGGATTTGGCACGGATGCAATAATCAAATCCTAAGTGCTCAAGATGACTGATAAGCTCGACTGAGCCATAGTAGCGATCAGCAAGATAAATCACTTTCTTGCCAGCCAACAGATCCCCACAACTATAAAGGTGTTGGAAGGCAAGTGGAATTTCTGAGTAAGGGGCAGGTCTCATCATGAAATCCAAAAAGATGCCGTTGGTGACGTCATATAGTCCAGCTGATTTGGACAGAACTTTCTTAACATCGAAAATATCTTTGACGTACTGGTTTTTCCAAAAGCCGAAGTTATAAATATTGTGGATGCTATAGGGAATTTCTAGAAAGGTCCCATCTTCAGCTAAAAGCGTATACCCTTTATATGTCTTAGGCAGCTTGCTTTGATAGAACTCCTTGGCAAACTCTTTGAATAAATATCTGAATACTGATGGATTGAGTTTTTTGATATCGACGTTAAGAGCTTGCTTGGTGATCCTTTTTTCCAAGCGGTCAGTGGAGCAGAAATACTTGGTCAAGTCCGTGTTAGTGTCCTTAGAATTTCTAAAAACAAAGTAGAGAATTACATCCCTGAAAGTCATAGTCCGATTGCGAGTAAAATTAGAACTAAAGTTCCTAGATAAATTACGAGTGATGTCAGAAGACAAGACATCCGCGAAAGAATTGAAGAAATCTGTCATCTTATTAGTCTTAACTACATTATTCATCATCGTATACCAACCTTGGTTTCTTTTTAGCGAAAGCCGCTTTGAGGAAAGGAACACTTTCTCCGTCTACAAGACCGAAATTAATAAGAACGCGGTGTTTAGATACACCATTTTCACGATAAGACTCAACAAGTGCACAAAAATAGGTATTATCTTTACCTTTATTGTTCTTAACAGCTCTGACAAACATAATATCGCCTCTTTTCTTAACTACATTATATCACTATAATGGCTAAATATCAGCAAATATTACTTATAATCTTAACTACAAATTCAAATCAAATATCGAACAGTTGTCAAAAACATCAAAAAAAGAGCCGACTTAAGGAATTTCTTAAGTTGACTCCATTGGCCTAGTATCACTACTAGACCAATATCAGTTAAAACATATTTCAGTATAGATTTAAACCGCCGTATGCCGGCCGGCTTGTACGGTGGTGTTATCCCGATATCGGGATAATCAAACTTATACCGACTTTTGGATTATCCCGACAAATATGTATTTTTGAGGGATAGTCTCTTTTTGTATTATTAAAAGTCGGGATAATTTTATTTTCAGTCTATAATGTAGTTAGGAGGTAGTTTGAAATGAAAAATTTGAATAGTATCGACGAATTAGTTCAGCTTGCTTTAAATAACCTGAAGTCTCAAGGCTATAATGAACTTACCATTCAGGCCTACGAATCCAGCTACTTTAACCCCATTTTGAAAAGATATTCTGACTTAAACCAAATCAACTATAGTCAAGAAATTATGGATTCACTGCTAAAGCTCTATCTTTCGCAACTTCAAAACAAAATTATTAGTAGGACCACCTATAATAAAAGAGTGCGTGGCGTCTTAATGATCACCGAACTTAATGATTTCGGTTCCTTCAAGTGGAAAGTTTTCACATTTAAGGATGAAATCCCTATATCATCAGGGTTCAAAATGACAATAAAAGAATATTTGAAAAATAGAGATGTATCTATTAGGACCCTTCAATTTGAAGAGCGAATCCTATATTTATTTTCAAATTTTCTAAACAATCATGATATTTTGCAACCGAAATTAATAAGTACTAGCGATATAGTGGAATTTATTAAAATCATCTCTAAGGATAACCCAAAATCCATGGATAGAATACTCACTTGTTTGAAAAAATATTTAGTTAATTTGTACAGAAATAAAAAGATTGATTTTGATATAAGCTCCATCGTTTCCTTTGGTAAAATACGAGACAGGGCATTATATCCGCCGATAGATATGATTGATCTTGTAGGAATTTTAAATTCAATTGATAGGGAGACACCTACCGGAAAAAGAAATTATGCGATTATAATATTGGGTGCAATGACAGGGCTAAGAGCTGGAGATATAGTACGGATTCAGCTTGAAGATATTGATTGGAAAAAACGCAAATTAAATATAGTTCAGGGGAAAACAAATAGTCCCATATCAGTGCCATTAACTGAGAGTGTCTGTAATGCAATTGCGGACTACATTCTAAATGGAAGACCCAAAACAGATGATAATAGTATTTTTATAAGATCCATAGCTCCTTTTACGGGGCTTAAAGACGGCTGTTCTATCGCTTCTTTTTTTAGAAGGTATCTATTAAAGGCTGGAATTGAACCATCCCTTAAAACCGGGAACACTTTCCACTCTATTAGGCGGATGTTTGGGACTCAATTGATTATCAACGGTGTTCCGGTTACAATGATTGCCCAGCTTTTGGGTCACCAATCAGTCATACCTACTAAGCAATATATTTCACTTGATGTTGAGGGTTTGAGAAAGTGTGCGTTATCGATGGAAACACTTGATGGTAGATTATGAAATTCATATATGAATATATCCCCGAAATGATTAATTATCGAATTGATTTAGGGTATTCGTTGCAACCAACTTCTTGGTATCTTAAAGATTTTTCCAGATACTTGAAGAAAAATTTTCCCAGTGAAACAATGCTTACTCAAGAAATGATCATGCCTTGGTGTGTGCAAAGGAAAACTGAGCAGGCGTGCAGTTTTCGATCTAGAATGTCATCAATAAGACAATTTACACTTTACCTTTTTGCGAACGGAGCTTCCAATTTTGTACTTGATTTGAATTTCTTACCTAAAATCACAAGATATGTACCCTATATATTTACAAACATGGAGCTTAAAACCATTTTTGAAATGGCTGATAGTAAAAAATATATCAAACCGATTACAGCTAAAAATAGAATCATATCTGTAATCTATCGATTGATATACTTTTGTGGTCTTCGGCCAAACGAAGGTCGTGAAATAATGAAAAAAGATTTGGACTTGGATAACGGAACTATACTTATTAGAAAAAACAAAAATCATAAGGAACGTCTAATTCCAATGGCAGCTGATGTAACAGATATGATGCGCGAGTATATCGATGAAATGAAGTTAATATTTCCAAATACTGATTATGTTTTTCCATCTCCAACCGGGCTTCCATATCATTCAAAATGGTTAAGGACGGAATTCTTGAAGATTTGGGATGAGATAAAACCCGAGGGTGGTAGAGCTCGTGTAAGAGTATACGATTTACGTCATCGCTGGGCGACAACTGTCATGATGAAACTCTTAAACGATGGTGAAGATTTATATTCATTGCTTCCCTACATGAGTGCCTATATGGGTCATTCCAATTTCGAAGACACGGCTTATTATATTCACTTACTACCAGAGGAATTAATTAAATCATCTGAAGTTGATTGGGAAAGGTTTTCCTCAATCATTCCTGAGGTGTCTAAGTATGACTGAAAATTCATTATGTTTCTTCAAAATGATTAGAGATTATTTTGAGTCTTTCTTACCAAAACAAAAAGGAAACAGCTTCAACACAATCAAATCCTATAAAATCACTATGAATCAATTTCTAAAACATGCATGTAGCGCCAATAAAATCAAACTATCTGAATTTTGCTTCGAGATGACCTCGGTTAAGCTGCTTGAGAATTTTTTGGATGACGGTGAGCAATATTCCGGGTGGTCCTGCAGTACTAGAAATCAGAAACTGGCAGCCATACGTTCGTTTTACAAATATGTTGCCTCTCGTAATATTTCTTTAATGGCATATTACCAAGAACTACTTGCGGTCCCAATGAAAAAGATGTCCAAGAATAATCAGATTGAATACTTCTCCGAAAATGTTTTAGAAACATTACTTAGGCAGCCAAACACAAAAACAAAAAAAGGAATACGGGATTTGGTTTTCATGATACTAATGTATGACACTGGAGCTAGAATTCAGGAAATTTTGGATCTCAAAATTGGAGACCTATTCCTATTTAGTGAAGTCCCGTACGTGAAACTAACTGGAAAGGGCAGTAAAGTAAGATTAGTCCCAATTATGGAAAAAACGGTAAACCACTTGAAAAATTATCTATCGATATTTCACTTAAAATCAAAAGACGATAGCTTCGTTTTTTGTTCAAAACGAAAGGAAATCATCAGTCAACTGTCGCCAGACGCTGTTCAAAAATTTATTGATAAATATTGTGCATCCGCTCATGATGTAGATGAAGAAGTACCTATTCATATTTATCCGCATATGTTCCGCCATTCTAGAGCCATGCATTTATATCATGGTGGAATGCCGCTACCACTTATTTCCGAATGGCTTGGACACGCGCAAGTTTCTACAACAATGGAATTCTATGCGCAGCCAACATTAGAAATGAAAAAACAGGCAATTGAGCAGGCTACAGAAGCAATTAGCCCCTTAATAAATATTTCTAATAAATACAATCTGGATTTTGAAAATGATGAAGAACTGATCAAAAGGCTTTATGGATTGATATGAGTTATCCCGACTTTTAATAATCCAAAAAAGGACTATCCCTCAAAAATACATAATTGTCGGGATAATCCAAAAGTCGGTATAAGTGGTGTGAGAGGTCGAAAATAAATAGGGAAACTATTTATTTTCTCCTACTCGATTAATGTCCATTTGAATTTTGGCCCGAACCGACTTGGCCCCCGGAACCTTGGGCGTTTTGGTTTGAATTGGTGTTTTCGCCACCGTTGTCTGTGTTTCCGTTCTGGCTGTTGTTGCCATTTTGATTCTGCTCCTGATTCTTGATTTGCATCTGGAGCTGGTTATATGACAGTTTGAAGCAGTCTTCAATGTCCGAATCAGGGTCGAGCTGGGCCAATCTCAAACATGCATGGTATTTGCCAAAGGTCATATTGTATTGATGGGCGATTTGGTAATTGTTCTGCTGGGCTTCGACGAATCCGGTCAACGCACTGTCGATTTTGGCATTGTCGTTGAAGTAGACAACAGTTATTGTCACCGGATTGCCAACTTTGGCTTGGAGATTTTCGATGACATCAAGATAATTGTCATGCAGATAATCATGTTCTCCTATGAGTGCTGTGCTGGAATCGTCATATCCCATGATTTTGATAACTTCGTTATTCGAATCAACTTCCAATTCCACGGCCATATCTCCATCCAGGGACAATGCCATTACTGCCTGGGACTTGTTGAAATAGTTGAAAGATAAGAACACCGCGAGAAATATCGCCAGACTTGAAAGCACGGCTTTTGAAAAATATGGTATACGCCTTTTTTTTGTTGCCGGTCGATAAATATGGTTCAACGTCTGGTTTTTTAGCTCCGGCGATGCTTTTATCCGATCAAAATCGGATTTAAATTTTTCATTCATTAAAATCATCTCCTAGCTGTTTTTTCAATAATTCGCGGCCTCTTTTCAAGTCGCTGTAAATGCTGTTGGTTTTCCTGTTGAGGATCTTGGAAATCTGGTCGGCGGTGTAACCCTCATAATAGTGAAGGTAGATGGCCAACTTGTAATTCTTGGGCAACATCAGAACCGCTGAAATAAGGTCGCTGTTGCCAAAATTTTCCTCGGTCTGGATGTCCCTTAGCTGGTCGATGTCCACCGTCTTTTTGAATATGTTTTTGAATGTGTTCTTGCATTCATTGATGGTGACTCTTATCAACCAGGCTTTTTCATGATCCAATGACTCAAAAGGAGTTTCACGAGTAGCGTATTTTAAGAAGACATTTTGAAATACGTCCTGACAATCCGCATCGTTTTTCAAGTTCAAAATGCAGATTTTTTTTATCATGTCTCCGTATTGGTCAATCTTCATTCGACAGATATCTTCGCTAATCATAGTAATCTCCTTTAGACAGACAAAAGAATGTTATTGCTTACTATAATTATGCTCCGATTGTGATTGGTTTGCAAATGCATTCTCGTTGTCACATTCGTTTTGGCATTCACCGTCATTGTCCTGAGTTTGGACTCTTTGACGGGTTTGAGCTTGGGTCTGTTCCTGATCCTGAGTTTGAACCTCTGCTTGTTCTTGAGACTGGGTCTGGTTTTGAACACAATTTCTATTTCTTGTTTGCGTTTGAACTTGTTCTTGGGTCTGGTCGCATGTACCGTCTCCTTGTGAGTTTTCTCCCACTAGATCACAAATACCATCTTCGTTTTCATCCACGAAGTTTGATGCCTGCAATATTGTCGCTTCACCTGAAGCGTTTTGGGCTACCGGACCTGCCTGGGCCATTACCGTAGTCGCACCTGAACCGAGCATTACCATTAAAACTGAACTGATTACAATGTTTTTCATTTTATATTCCTCCTGTTTTCACAACTAATACAATTGAAAGTTGGAAATCCTTGCAACTTTTTTTGTTTTTTCAAATAATATTGCAAAACTTAATTAACCGTAAAATACATATTAGTTCGATATTTGGTTATTGTCACTTTTGAAAAACTACCAAACATTGGCTTTTTGGGTGTAAGTAATATTTCTACGGTACCAAAAATAAACTCCAAGATGCATATGGTGGCTAATTAAGTTACAAAACGGACAATACAGTTTATCGTGAACTATCGAATAGGGGCCATTTCCTTTTCGCAACAGAAAAAGCGCAAATATTGCGCTTTCAGGGTTCATATGGTCCCTTATATTATTGATTGTTGCCAAGACTGTAAGATGACTGTGTTTGGTTTGCCAATGCATTCTCATTGTCACATTCGTTTTGACATTCACCGTCATTGTCCTGAGTTTGGATTCTTTGACGGGTTTGAGCTTGGGTCTGATCCTGAGTTTGAGCCTCTGCTTGTTCTTGAGACTGGGTCTGGTTTTGAATACAATTTCTGTTTCTTGTTTGCGTTTGAGCTTGTTCTTGGGTCTGGTCGCATGTACCGTCTCCTTGTGAGTTTTCTCCCACTAGATCACAAATACCATCTTCGTTTTCATCCACGAAGTTTGATGCCTGCAATGTTGTCGCTTCACCTGAAGCGTTTTGGGCTACCGGACCTGCCTGGGCCATTACCGTAGTCGCACCTGAACCGAGCATTACCATTAAAACTGAACTGATTACAATGTTTTTCATTTTATATTCCTCCTGTTTTCACAACTAATACAACTTCAACCCGGAAATCCTTGCAACTATTTTTATTTTTTTCAAATTTTATTACAAAACGGACAATGCAGTTTATCGAGAACTATCGAATAGGGGCCATTTCCTTTTCGCAATAGAAAAAGCGCAAATATTGCGCTTTCAGGGTTCATATGGTCCCTTATATTATTGATTGTTGCCAAGACTGTAAGATGACTGTGTTTGGTTTGCCAATGCGTTCTCATTGTCACATTCGTTTTGACATTCACCGTCATTGTCCTGAGTTTGGACTCTTTGACGGGTTTGAGCTTGGGTCTGATCCTGATCCTGAGTTTGAGCCTCTGCTTGTTCTTGAGACTGGGTCTGGTTTTGAACACAATTTCTGTTTCTTGTTTGCGTTTGAGCTTGTACTTGGGTCTGGTCGCAAGTACCATCTCCTTGTGAGTTTTCTCCCACTAGATCACAAATACCATCTTCGTTTTCATCCACGAAGTTTGATGCCTGCAATGTTGTCGCTTCACCTGAAGCGTTTTGGGCTACCGGACCTGCCTGGGCCATTACCGTAGTCGCACCTAAACCGAGCATTACCATTAAAACTGAACTGATTACAATGTTTTTCATTTTAAATTCCTCCTGTTTTCACAACTAATACAACTTCAACCCGGAAATCCTTGCAATTTTTTCTGAAATATTTTTTGACTATAATAAACTGAGTGTTTCTCTTGAATTAATCGGATAAATATCATATAATGACTTTTGGTCAAAAAGGAGAACACAATGGAAAATAACTATGATGTAATTATTGTCGGTGCCGGACCGGCAGGGATAATGGCCAGTTATGAACTGGTATTGAAAAATCCTAATTTAAGCATACTGTTAGTTGACAAAGGCTTGGACGTCACCAAAAGACGTTGCCCGATCAAGGAAAAGAAACTAACAGCTTGTCCGTTGATCAAAGAAAATGTCCCGGGCTGCTTGCCGGCCTGTTCGATAACCGCCGGATTTGGCGGGGCGGGAGCCTATTCCGATGGGAAATTCAATATCACCAGCGAATTCGGGGGCTGGCTCACAGATTACTTGAGTCCTACCGAAGTTGAAGAAGTTATCAGATATGTCGATGAACTGTATCTGCTCCATGGAGCAACCAAAGAGATAACGGATCCGACCACCGATGCAATCAAAGAGATTGAACACCGGGGTTATGCGGTAGGGTTGAAACTTTTGCGGGCTCAGGTGCGCCATCTGGGGACTGAAGAAAACCTGCGGATCATGTCGGAGATGTCGGATGAATTGAAGGAGAATATCGACATGATGTTCTCGACTGAAGTGGCGGACATCTCAGTAGAGGATAACCGCTGCACTGGAATTGTCCTGAACAACGGCACAAAGATAACGGCGAAATACACCGTCCTCGCACCTGGACGCGACGGTTCAGCCTGGCTGACGAGGATTCTGAAAAATCAGAACATCGAACTATATAACAACCAGGTTGATGTCGGGGTCCGGGTTGAGACTTCGAATATTGTCATGGAGGAGATCAATAAGAACCTCTACGAAGGAAAATTCATTTATAATACATCGGTGGGAACAAAAGTTCGTACGTTCTGTTCCAATCCGAGCGGACATGTGGTGGTTGAAAACCACAGCGGAACCATGCTTGCCAATGGTCATGCCTATCATGATCCAAAATTGGGTTCGAACAATACCAATTTTGCCTTATTGGTTTCCCACACTTTCTCCGAACCTTTCAATGCTCCAAATGAATATGCCCACGAAGTTTCCGGTCTGGCAAACAAGCTTTCAAACGGAAGCGTCATTGTCCAAAGGTACGGGGATATCAAAAAAGGTCGCCGGACAACGGAAAAACGGCTAAAGGAAGGGTATACTGTTCCTACTCTTAAAGAGGCGGTACCGGGGGATTTGGGTCTGGTGCTTCCTTATAATACGATGAAGTCGATCATCGAGATGATCGAGGCCCTGGATACGGTCACTCCGGGTATCGCCAACGATCACACCCTTCTTTATGGGGTTGAGGCCAAATTCTATTCTGCAAGACCTAGGGTTCGAAACAATTTCGAATCGGAAATAGACAATCTTTATGTCGCAGGTGACGGAGCGGGCTTGACCCGCGGACTGGCCCAAGCCGGAGCCAATGGCATTCTTGTTGCCCGGGGAATATTAGCCAAAGAAAAATAATGATCATGAAATGCTTCCCTGAAATGGCGGAGCATTTTGCCTTTTTTCCATAAGAAAGATGTTACTAGAAACAAGCGGGCAAAATATTTGAAATCGATAAGTTCCTTTTTTGGCGAAATTCAACGATTCTCAGTTTAATTGTCCGGTAATTTGTGGTATATTGTATTCAACTTAGTGGAGGTAAAGAAGATGCGTATATTTGCAACCGATATGGATGGAACGTTTTTGACTGAAGCAAAAACATTTGATGATAAATTCTATGACTTGTTTGAATTGATGAAAAAAAATGGCGACCGGTTTGTGGTCGCTTCTGGGGGGCAATACCAGAGACTGTGCATGAGATTCGATCATAATATCAGAAATGATATTATCTATGTTTCTGAAAACGGTGCCTTGATTCGCGATGGGGAGATAATAATACATAAAGACGTGATCCCAAATGAATCTTGGAAGAAAATGATCGACCTCCTGGCGCCATATGATTGCATGATTGTGGTGTGCGGGGTTGAGCATGGCTATGTATTGAGAAAATATGCCCATTTCGATGATGTTATCAGGAAATTCTACAATAACATTGAATATGTCGAAAGCTATGAAGACATCACGGATGAGATACTAAAGCTTTCGTTTTACGAACCGGACGGAAAGGGGCCGGAAGTCCAGGATGAGGTGGCCCACCGTGTTCCCGATGACATCTACTGTGTCACCAGCGGGTTCACTTGGTTTGATATCCTTTCGAAGAGCGCAAACAAGGGTGAAGCACTAAAGAAGGTGTCGGTATACCTGAATGTCGACCGCAAAAACGTCTATGCCTTTGGCGACCAGATGAACGACTTCGAGATGTTGCGCTATGCCAAGAATTCCTATGCGGTTGCCAATTCGGTTGATGCCATCAAGGCGATAAGCAAATTCGAGATCCCGTCAAATGACGAAAACGGCGTAGTCAAGGAGCTTGAAAAAATCCTGATGGGGGATCACAAAGAGGCAACAATCATTTCCGGTAAAGAAATCTCGCTGAAAATAAAAGACCAGATCAGGGCCGAAGTGGCTCAGCTGGTCGCTCAAAACAAAAGAGTTCCAAAATTGGCAGTGATCCTGGTGGGAGAGAACCAGGCATCCAAGGTGTACGTCCGCAACAAGGAAAAAGGATGCGAATATGTCAATATGGAATCGCTGATGATTTTAAAAGATGCCAACATCACCCAACAGGATCTCCTTGATCAAATCGCTGTATTGAATCAGGACAAGACTGTCGATGGCATCCTAGTGCAACTGCCGTTGCCAAAGCATATCGACGAGTCGAAGGTTCTCCGGGCAATAGATCCAAGCAAGGATGTCGATGGATTCCATCCCGACAATATCGCGCGGCTGTTCCTGGGTGAAGACGGCCTGGTGCCTTGCACTCCAAAAGGAATGATGGTGATGCTTGAACAGATTGGATACGATCTGACCGGCAAACAGGTTGTCGTGGTTGGCCGCAGCAATATCGTTGGTAAACCGGTGGCATTGTTGGCCCTTCAAAAAAACGCGACAGTCACCATCGCCCACAGCAGGACCAAGGATTTGAAAGCTGTCTGCAAACAAGCCGATGTCCTGATTGGAGCAATTGGAAAAGCTAAGTTCCTTGATGACCAATATGTCAAACCGGGAGCCGTTGTTCTTGATGTGGGAATCAACCGCGATGAGTTCAATAAGCTATGCGGAGACTTCGATTTCGACAAGGTCAAACATATCGCCAGTGCGATCACTCCGGTTCCAGGCGGAGTCGGGCCGATGACCATCACGATGTTGCTGGAAAACACATTGAAAGCTTACAAAACGCACGAGGGCTAATCATGGAATACAAGCTCAATGACATAGTTGAAATGAAAAAACCCCATCCTTGCAAAAAATCAACTCAGTGGCAGATTGTCAGGATGGGGGCGGATATCAAAATTAAATGTTTGGGTTGCAACGCAATCGTCATGTTCTCAAGAAGGGACTTCGAGAAGCGCCTGAAAAAGGTCGTTGTTTCGGCTCCGGAGGACTAACTGTAATACTCTTCAAAAATATGGTACAGAGTTTTCAAGGCGGCAGGATCGTCACTTGAAGATGCGTTTAACGCCTGATAAAGGGCCCAGTTCCGGGCTCTTTTTTTTGTCCCTTCATCCAGCCCGAGTGCCTTGAAGAATAGATTTCGGCCGTCCTTGTCAAGACAACTGTAGCCCAGGGCATAGTTGAAAGCCTCATCACCATAGTAAGGCGTGGCTATTGCGTCGATCCCGATCAGGTACCCATCTTTTATGACCAGATCATCACAACTGACCAGCCCATATACAAAGGCATGATTTATCGGATCGGAAGATTCTTCGCCCTGGTTAAGGATATCAGTATAGACTTTCTGGTCGTTGCTACAGGGCTGGGCTGCGATTATTTCCTTGAGCGGCCCGATTTTTGTTGAGAAGTCAATCTGATCGCGATCGCTAAAAATCCAAACCGGGAAATCGAGCGATTTAAGCCTTTTGAAAAAGTTTGCCAGTGTTGCGGCCAGTAATTTCGTATCGAAATCGTCAACTGAATCTTTTTTAGAATCGTCGACGATTGAAACAAGCAAAAAATGCAGACCGTTTTTCTGGCCGGAATCCAATATGACAGGCAAATCAAGCTCGAGTCTTTTTGAAAGTGATGTGACCAGATCGAGGTGATTGAGGGTCTGGATAAAAATCGAATCATCATTAAAGATGTAAAGCTTGTTACGGTCGTATCTGTAGCAGGTACAGTCGCTACTTTGTTCAATTACCGGCAAATCCAGGTTGGCGAACTGTTCGAATGTCTTGTAATCTAATATGTTCATGGCAAAACCTCCTTGGATAAATCATATCACAAAGTGGAAGAATTGTCGGGATTGATGCGCAAAAAAGCATCCCTGAAGGATGCCGGTTAGAACAGGACGAATGCGAACAGGAAAGCGACAGCCAGTCCGCCAAGAATATCCGATATGTAATGGATGCCGCAGACTATTCGGAAAACCGATATGACTACCGCAATCGTTGTTACAACTATTCCCATGATTGGAAGATAAGGAAGAAGTGAAAATCCGATTACAAATGCACTGGTGGCATGGCGTGAGGGGAATGATTCCCGGTCGTGTTTGACATCCCCGATGGGCTTGTAGTCGTATACGGTGAATGGCCGCTTGCGCGATATCACCTTGCGAAATGCCGATGTCACCATGAAACATAGGAAAGGAACTAGTACCATCTTCAAGAAATGGTCTTGGAGATAATTGATTGCATAAATCAATGTGCAGGCATAAAGGAAAAAGACCATGAAAGGAAGGATTTTGTTCGCCCTCTTCAAAAATGATTTGAGGTTGGGTTTGGAGTTTATGCGGCTGACAAAGTAGAGATAGAAACTAGCCATTTTTAAGCACCAATATTGTAATCCCGGGATTGGTTGTCAGTATTTTCCGGCTTACTCTTTTGTGACGGTATTGCTTGCGGACATAATCCCTTAGAATAGTCGATGAGTATCCATGAATGACTTCAATTTCCTGACAAAACGATGTCTGCGAATCGATAAAATTGTCGATGGCCACTTTGGCTTCAATTTTGGTCATTGAATGAATGTCAACGGAATAATACATAACTAGCTCCTTTGTGACCGCGAAAGCTTGAATCGCGGCATCCCAATAAAAATATAATGTTTACTAAATTATAAGCAAGTTCGAAAAAAATTACAACAAATTGTTTGTTTGGTCCAAGTTTTATTGCTTTTAGTCGTTTTTTTAATTACAATGATTGTGAATATAATAAGGAGTGAACATATATGGCATTAACGGCAGGAATAGTTGGGTTACCAAATGTCGGTAAATCAACTTTGTTTAACGCAATTACAAACGCCCAGGTGGAGGCGGCAAACTATCCATTCGCGACAATCGACCCAAATGTCGGGGTGGTTGAAGTGCCTGACAAACGCTTGGACAAACTGACGGAGCTGGTTATCCCCAAAAAGACGGTTCCGACTACTTTTGGATTCACCGATATCGCCGGTCTTGTAAAAGGGGCATCGCGGGGCGAAGGTCTGGGAAACAAGTTTTTGGGCAACATCCGGGAAACGGATGCGATCTGTGAAGTTGTCCGTTGCTTCAGGGACAACGATGTGACCCATGTCGAAGGTGACGTCAATCCGATCAGGGATATCGAAACAATCAATCTGGAACTGATTTTTGCGGATCTGGAGTCGGTTGAAAAAAGAATGGCCCGTCTGGAAAAGAAAGCCAAATCAGGCGACAAGGAAGCAAAAGCCGAAATGGAGATTCTTGTTCCTTTGAAGGAACTGCTGGAAAATTCCAAACCGGCTAGGATGCTGCAGTTGGAAAAGGACCAGGAAGCGATCATCAAGCAATTCAATCTGCTTACTAGAAAACCGATCATCTATGTGGCCAACCTTGGTGAGGAGGATCTTGAAGATCCGACGCAAAACCCTTTCTATAATGAAGTTGTCGAATTCGCCAAACAGGAAGGGGCGGACGTGGTTCCGATCTGCGCTAAAATCGAAGCGGAGTTGGTCGGTCTTGATCCTGAAGAAAAGGCGATGTTTCTAGCCGATCTGGGAATCGAAGAGAGTGGTCTTGACAAACTGATCAAGGAAGCCTACAAGATCCTTGGTCTTAGAACATACTTCACCGCCGGAGTTCAAGAAGTTAGAGCTTGGACTTTCAAGGAAGGAATGACGGCACCGGAAATGGCGGGAGTTATCCACAGCGATTTCCAAAAGGGATTCATCAGGGCAGAGACATACAGCTATGACGATTTGGTTGAATATGGCAGCGTCCAGGCTTTGAAGGAAGCCGGAAAGATCCGCCAGGAAGGTAAGCAATATGTCGGCCAAGATGGCGACATCATGCTTTTCAAATTCAACGTGTAATGAAAAACGTGATCCGCAAGATCGTCATCGTATTTTGCGTTTCCGTGATTGTCTATTCGGGTTACAATCTGATCTCGCTTTATCTAGAATATCAAGCAATCGATCAGGCCAATCAGGAGCTTGTCGATGAATACGTTGCTCCAATTGAAGATGATGGTGAAGATATCGAGCAACCTCCAGAAGAGCAGACGGTTGTTTACCAGCCGGGCCATTCAAGCATCGATTTCGAGTCTTTGTTAAGCCGTAATGAAGCGGTGGTCGGATGGCTCGAGATACCTGACACCCGGGTGGACTATCCGGTTCTTTTCCCAAGTTCGCCTAATGAATATCTCTATGCGGATATCGATCATGAATATTTCCGGGCCGGTTCAATCTTCCTCGATTCGAGGATGTCCAATCCCTTTAACTGCAACAATACAGTCATCTACGGCCATAATATGAAAAACGGATCGATGTTCCATGGCATCAAGCAGTATGTCAATCAGGATTTTGCCTTGGCGCATCCGTACATTTATTTTTACCAGACCGACGGATCGATTTTGGCATATAAGGTGATAGGAGCGGGAGTGATCAAAGCCACCGACGAATTCTATACCAACTACGATATCGATCTGCAGGAGTATTATAAGAAGATCAAGGATTACAGCTCGATCGACATCGATTTCGATGACACGCTCGACAATCCGGTCATCATGCTATCGACATGTGCGACCGGTTCGTCCGACGAGTTGAATCGCTATGTGGTTCATGCAATAATGGACAAGTATTATCAGGCTAAATGAATGTCAAAGTGAAGACTGATTCAACCGCAAGTATGGGATTGGTCTTCACTTTTTTTGTATCAATTATTTGTCCAGGTTAACTGTTCCTGACCAATTTGATCGTAATTGATTGGTATCTTAAGCGTAAGATTCTGAGGGTGATTAATTGTAAAGAATTATGTAATTATCCAATCGTGCCTTTATTTATCGTTAAGAAAGTAGTATGATGAACTTAACATTAGGAGGCGTCTTAAGTGAATAAGAAAAATGTGGGGCTGTTCATCGTTTTTGTTTCATCGTTGCTTTTTATGTCGATAATATGGGGCAATAATAATTTTTCGACTGCGACCTTGAATCAGTTGATCTATCATACCAAGTTTACTGGCAGTGGCTTTGATCCGGGTATTGTGCTGTCTTGGCTGGTGCAGGCAATGTTGCCAAGCACGCTATTTTTTTTGTTTGTCCGGTTTACCTATAACCGATACTATGAGAAAAACAAAAACATTGTCCGGATCAATGGAATCCATCTGTCGATCGTATCACTGACGGCATTGCTAGTATTCACTTTGACAAATTACAGCGTATATGGATACGTAACGAAGATCGCCCAGGTCAGTGATTTTTACGAAAACAACTATGTCGATCCGGCATCTGTAAATGTCGATTTTACCCAAAAGAGAAATCTTATCTATATCTACCTGGAATCGGTGGAGACGACATACATGTCTTCGGACAATGGCGGCTACAACAGCACAAGCCTGATGCCCGAATTGGAGCAGATCGCTTTGAATAACACCAACTTCTCCAATACGGATGCCCTGGGTGGATGGCAGACTCTTGAAGGGACGCAGTGGACTATCGCTTCAATGATTTCCCAAAACGCCGGGATACCGGTTACTCTCAAGTTCGATGATGAAGAATACGCACCGGGTGATCCATATCTGTTGGGGTCATATTCACTTGGGGAAATCCTCGCGGAAAACGGATACAAGAATGTACTGATCAAGGGTTCTGATGCTGATTTTGCAGGAACTTCAAACTTCTTTGAATCCCATGGCGATTATGAAATTCATGATTATAACAGCATGATTACCGAAGGCTTCATTCCAGAAGACTATAAGGTTTTCTGGGGGATGGAAGACAGCAAGACCTATGCCTATGCCAAGGAAAAGCTGGAAGAACTGTCACAGTCGGACCAGCCCTTCAATCTTACTATGGTAACAGTAAACACTCACACTCCGGAGGGATACCTGGAGCCTGGAGCACCCACGCCTTACGATGACCAGTATTCCAATGTGATTCTCGATGCATCCAGACAGGTAAGTGAATTCATCGACTACATCTCCCAACAGGATTATTATGAGGATACTACAATAATTGTAGTCGGTGACCATCTGAGCATGTACGGCGAGTATTTCGCGTCAGTGGATGATGATTACCTACGGACACCATTCAATGTGATAATCAACAGTGCGGTGACAACCCAAAACACTACCAATCGTCTTTTTGGCTCCATCGACATGTACCCGACAACAATAGCCGCCCTAGGCGGCCAAATAGAAGGTGAACAGCTTGGACTTGGGGTCAATCTCTACAGCGACAAGCAGACATTGATCGAGCAATATGGCTTTGAATACGTGAACACCGAAATCCAGAAGTCTTCCAATTTCTATCAGGAAAAACTTCTATATCCCGAGTGAAATACCGAGTCCTGAATTCCCTGGAATCCATCCAGGTGATCAGGACTTTGTTTTATGTTTGATTTCATGTTGCTTGACATCCGATTGTCCGGTTCAGGTTAAGGAATAAAAGCTGGAAGCGGATTCATAATTTTAGGTGATGATGGTCATAATAATATATTGATTTATGATGATTACAAGGGCGAAAATATAAAAAAATTATATCCAAACTTATTCACTTATGTTATCATTAGGTTAATGAGGTGATGGCATAATGGGGACAGTCTTAGTGGGGAAAAAGGATATCTTGGTTGTTAAGCGGTACTTGCTTAATGGTCTTGTGGTCTCTTTTCCCACCGAGACTGTTTTTGGTTTTGCGGCGAAGTACGATGATATGACCGCTGTTGACCGCCTTTTTGAAATCAAGGGTCGCGAAAAAACGAAGGCGATCACATTGATGGTGGATTCCGTGACGAGTGCGATGGATTTTTGCGACCTTAGCGAAGGTGAAAAGCAAGTCATGGAAAAACTGATGCCCGGGATGGTCACAATTGTCGTCAACAAGAAGAAGGATGCCTACATTCCTTATCTTGAACAGACGGTTGGAATCAGGATCCCCGATGACCGGTTCGTTCTCGATCTGTTGAAATTGACCGGACCGCTGTTAGTTACCTCGGCCAATCGATCGGGACAGGAAAGCATGGTTTCCAGCGATGAAGTATTGGCAGAGTTTCAAGATGAAATACCCCTGGTGGTCAGGGGCGAATGCCAGGGCAAGGTGCCCAGCACGGTATTCAAACTCGAAGACCACGAAGTGACTGTGATCCGTGAGGGAACAGTCAGCAAACAAGAAATATTGGAGGCGTTTAAATGAAAATAGCGTTAGCTTGTGATCATGGCGGGTTGGATCTGAAACACGCAATTATCAACTATCTTAAAGAAAACGGATACGAATACGAAGACTTTGGGACATACAGCAATGAGAGCTGTGACTATCCTGATTATGCGAAACTGGCAGCCCGGGCTGTTGTCAACAAGGAGTGTGATCTGGGAATCCTGGTTTGCGGTACCGGCATCGGCATCGGCATTGCCGCAAACAAAATCAAGGGAGTGCGTTGTGCGCTTTGCAACGACGTCTTCTCGGCTAAGGCGACAAGAGCCCACAATGACGCCAACATGATGTCGATTGGCCAACGGGTGATCGGTGAAGGTCACGCTTTGGAAATTGTCGGAGCGTTTTTAAACGGGAAATTCGAAGGAGACCGCCACATTCGAAGAATAGAAAAAATGATGGCCTTGGAGGAAGAATAAATGAGAGATACTGAAGTATTCAAATATGTTCAAAAGGAATTGGATCGGCAACGACAAAACATCGAGTTGATTGCATCTGAGAACTTTGTTTCGCCACAAATTTTGGAATTGGCTGGCAGCGTGCTGACAAACAAGTATGCCGAAGGATACCCAGGCAAAAGATATTACGGTGGGTGCCAATACGTTGACGTGGTTGAACAGCTGGCTATCGACCGTCTGAAAGAACTTTACGGAGCCGAGTATGCCAATGTCCAACCTCACAGCGGGGCACAGGCCAATACGGCAGTATACCTGGCAGTGCTGAACCATGGTGACAAGGTATTGGGGATGTCACTTAGCGACGGAGGACACTTGACTCATGGTCATCCATTGAACTATTCGGGAATCAACTATGACTTCCACAGCTACGGTGTGAAAAAGGAAAATGAAGTCATCGATTATGAAGACTTCAAAAACAAGGTTGAAACAATCAAACCAAAACTGATTGTGGCTGGAGCAAGCGCCTATTCAAGAATCATCGATTTCGAATACATGGCTAAAATAGCCCATGACAACGGAGCTCTTTTCATGGTGGATATGGCTCATATCGCCGGATTGGTTGCGGCAGGCGTACACCCTTCGCCATTCCCGTTTGCGGATATCGTGACCAGCACGACACACAAAACATTAAGAGGACCACGTGGCGGGGTAATAATGGCCAAAGCAGAGTTCCAGGCGGCAATAGACCGTGCGGTATTCCCAGGAATGCAAGGGGGACCTTTGGAACATATCATTGCGGCTAAAGCTGCCTGCTTCTTTGAAGCGTTGCAACCGGAGTTCAAAGATTACGCCAAACAAGTTGTGAAAAATGCGAAAGCACTTGAAGTTACATTAAAAGAAGAAGGATTCAGATTGGTGGCGGATGGTACCGACAACCACCTTATCCTCGTGGATGTCAAAGCAAGTTGCGGAATCTCAGGAAAGAAGGCTGAACGCCTGCTGGATGAGATCAACATCACTGCCAACAAGAATGCGATTCCTTTCGATACGGAAAAACCATTCAAAGCCAGCGGAATCCGCATCGGAACCCCGGCGATGACGACCAAAGGTTTCACTGAAGAAGATTTCGTTGAAGTCGGGAAAATAATCGCTTATCGCCTGAAAAACGAAGAGACTGACCAGATCAAGGAAGAGTGTCAGGCACGTGTCAAAAAGCTGACCGACAAAATCACGATGTACAGTGATATCAATTACATACAGGAGTAGATATGGCAACAAAAATTTTGAATCACAATCTTATCTCGCATAAACTTACTATAATGCGGGATAAGAACACCAAGACTTACATTTTCAAACAGAATCTAGACGAAATAGCGATGCTGATGGCATACGAAGTGACCAAGGACATTCCGCTTAAAAACAAGGAAATCGAGACGCCGATTTGCCCGATGGTGGGCAAGGAAATGTCGAAGGACGTCATTCTGGTTCCGATTCTAAGAGCCGGTATCGGGCTGGTTGACGGTTTCAGGACTATCATTCCAAATGCCAAAATCGGACATATCGGAATGGCCCGTGACGAAGAAACACTTATGCCGGTCGAATACTACGCTAAGTTCCCTTCGGGTATTGATAAGGCCCGGGTTATCGTTCTGGATCCGATGCTGGCAACCGGCGGTTCGGCGATTGCGGTTTTGGATGTAGTAAAACAGCGTGGCGCAAAGGACATCCAGCTGGTATGTCTGGTTGGGGCGCCTGAAGGCTTGAAAGCTGTTGAAGAGGCTCATCCGGATGTCGATATTTATCTGGGGACTTTGGATGAACGCCTGAACGAAAAGGGATATATCGTTCCTGGTCTGGGAGATGCTGGAGACCGGCTTTTTGGGACCGACTAGAAAGACAATCAGGATCATTATATTTGCCTTGGACCTGGTGTTCAGGATTGTCGGCACATATGCGCTTGCGGTGTTTGGCGGCAATTATCTCGATGCCCTGTTTGATACAGGAAAGACAATTCTGCTGATATTTCTGTTTATGGCGTCTGTCAATGTCCTGTATACATTGGTGACAATTAGTAAAAAATATGGAAAATAGACTGAGTGAAAAGAAGTTGTTCCTTAAATCACTCCAATTGTTCTCTTATGGAGTGGTTCTGGTTTTTGCCATTGGCATCTGGTTGAATGATTTCAGTTATCTAACTGGATTGATTCTAGGCTATGGTATCTGTTTGATAAATTTCCGTTTTCACATCATGGTCATCGACGCCCTTTTTGGAACGATGACAAAATGGTCGATGGTACTGGTAATAGGTTCGAGGGTGATTCAGATGGCAATATATGCAGCTGGATTGCTTATGGCGATATTCATACCGCAGTGGTTCAACCTGATTACCGTAACCATTGGCTACATGCTGATAAAAGCGGGTATTTATAGATTGAGTTTTCAAAGAAAGTAGGTGGAGTAGTGAACGGAAATCTGGTTATTACAATTCAGCCTGAGTTGATTTTTTCCCTGATTATCATGACCGCGATCGTTGTATTTTCGATTGTGGCAGGCAAGAAAATTGCCGCGGCCGATCCGACCCAGCCCCCGAGCGGGATTGTTGTCGTCTGCGAGACTCTGGTAAATGCATTGTATGGCTTTTTCAAATCAATATTGCCGGCCAATTTCGAACCGTGGGTGTATCCTTATTTTGCGGTTTTGGCAATATACATTCTGATTTCCAACTTAAGTGGCTTGATTGGTTTCGATGCACCGACATCGAATTTCTCGATCACGTTTTCAATGGCCCTTGTGACTTTTGCCATGATTCAATTCACGGCGTTCAAGAAGAAGGGGGCGTTCAAGTATGTCAAAGAGTTGGTTTGGCCACCCACAAATATTCTCAGTGCAGCGGCACCGTTGATTTCACTTTCAATGCGTTTGTTCGGGAATATTCTAAGTGGTTCAATCATTATGGCTTTAGTTTACAGTCTGCTGGGGTGGATAAGTAGCGCGATAATCCCATTCAATTTTTTGGGACCGATTGTTACCCCGGTATTGCATGCGTATTTTGATGTTTTCGCATCATTGATTCAAACATTTATATTTGTGACTTTATCTAGTGTTTATATTGCTTTGGAGCATGAAGGCTAGTAAAGATAAAAAAACCAAGTGGAGGAAAAGAAGATATGACAGATAGAGGTTTAATCGCAATTGCAGCGGCAATCGCAGTATGTGCAGGTTTAGGAACAGGGATCGGTGAAGGTATCGCGGCGTCACGCGCAGTTGAAGCGGTTGGGCGCAATCCTGAAGCGGAAGACAAAATCCGACTGATGATGATCGTCGGTTGTGGGATTTCAGAAACTGTTGCCATCTACGGTTTATTGGTATCATTGATCCTGTTGTTCGTATTCAGTTAATAGGAAGCAATTATGACTATTGATATTGCGGGAAAATTATTTCCTAATATCACTACCGTTATCGTTCAGTTATTGTCTACCGGGGTAATGCTTTATTTCTTCAAGAAATATTTATGGGATGCGGTCCGCAAATACTTCCAGGCGCGGGCTGATTTCATTGAAAACAGCTTGAATGAAGCGCAAGACACAAAAAAGGAAGCGCGGCAGTTCCTGATGATTTCCGAACAACAGTCTAAACAGGCTGCCAAGGAATATCATGACATTGTCAACCAGGCCAAAGAAGAGGCCAGCAAGGCAAAAGATGATATCATCAAGGAAGCAAACGCTCAAGCCAAACAGAAGATTGAACAGGCCAACCAAGCCATCGAGGCTTCTAGAAAAGCTGCCGATGAGCAAATGAGGGCTGAAATTGTCAATGTGGCTTTGGAAGTCGCTTCCAAGGTTATGGAAAGAAACATGACCACCCCAGACAACAACCGGTTAGTAGAACAATTCGTTGATGAAATGGTTAATTAATGGATACTATAGCTAGCCGATATGGCCAGTCGTTATTCGATTTGGCTATTGAAAAAAATCAAGTGGGAAAATATCTGGAGCAATTGAGCCTGGTATCCGAAGTGTTTGAATCGGATCCCAAGATTGGCCAGTTTTTTGCCCATGTAATAATCGACGATAGTGATAAGATGGATTTAATAGAAAAGAGTTTCAAGGACAGCTTGGATAAGATGGTTCTCAACTTCCTGAAACTTTTGATCAAGAACAGAAGAATGAAATACTTTGGCGAGATTTATCTTGCTTTCAAGGAATTGGCTAATGACTACCTTGGCATTGATGAGGGGATTGTATATACCCCTTCTACGCTGACAGATAAGCAGTTGACGGATATTGCCGGAGCATTATCCAAATCACAAAACAAAAAAGTGGTCCTGCGCCAAGTCATCAAACCTAGCTTAATCGGGGGACTTAAAGTAGTGATTAGAAATCGAGTGATCGATGGTTCGGTTCAAAACCGGATCGAAATGATGAGAAAAGAACTATTAAGAAAGTAGGTGGAAGATAGTGGCATTAAGACCAAATGAAATCAGTGCCTTGATCAAGGAACAGATCAAGCATTTTGATGAAATGATCGAGCTTAAGGATGTCGGGACAGTTATGACTGTCGGTGACGGTGTCAGCTTGATTCATGGTTTAGATAACGCCATGCTTGGAGAATTGTTGCTGTTCCCTGACGATGTTTATGGGATGGTAATGAATCTTGAAGCGGACTGTGTCGGTGCGGTTCTTTTAGGTAACGAAAGTGCTGTAAGAGAAGGCGACGAAGTAAAACGGACCGGCCGTATCATCGAGGTGAATGTCGGTGATGAATTGTTAGGAAGAGTTGTCAATCCGCTTGGCCAACCAATCGATGGCCAAGGTGAAATCAATACAGGAAAAACAAGACCGATCGAACGGGTTGCCCCAGGGGTAATGACAAGAAAATCGGTCAACCAGCCATTGCAAACAGGAATCACTTCAATCGATGCGATCATTCCAATCGGACGAGGACAACGGGAGCTTATCATCGGTGACCGCCAAACCGGGAAAACGGCAATTGCCATCGATACAATCCTCAATCAAAAAGGACAAGACATTTATTGTGTCTATGTGGCAATCGGTCAGAAAAATTCAACCGTTGCCCAACTGGTTCAGAAATTGCGTGATGGTGGTGCGATGGAATACACTACAATCGTTTCGGCATCGGCTTCCGAACTGGCGCCAATCCAATATATCGCTCCATATGCAGGGTGTGCCATTGCCGAGGAATGGCTTGATCAGGGCAAAGACGTCCTGATCGTGTATGACGATTTGTCAAAACATGCCGTAGCTTACCGGACTGTGTCGTTGTTGCTTAAACGGCCACCAGGACGTGAAGCCTATCCAGGGGATGTATTCTACTTGCATTCACGGCTGCTTGAACGAGCGGTCCGTCTGAATGAGGAAAATGGCGGAGGTTCGATCACAGCCCTGCCAATTATCGAAACCCAGGCAGGGGACATCTCGGCCTATATCCCTACAAACGTAATCTCAATCACTGATGGTCAGATCTTCTTGCAACAGGAATTGTTCAACTCAGGATTCAGGCCTGCGGTCGATACCGGACTTTCAGTTTCCCGGGTTGGATCAACGGCTCAGGTCAAAGCGATGAAGCAGGTTTCCAGCACATTGAAACTGGAACTGGCTCAGTACACTGAGATGCAGGCGTTCGCCCAGTTCGGTTCCGATCTGGATGCGGCTACCAAAGCTACTCTGGATCACGGTGCCAAGGTGCGTGAAGTCTTGAAACAGGCCCAATATTCGCCTAGACCGGTTGAGGTTCAGGTCCTGACACTGTTCGCCTTGAAACATGGTTTCACAAAGAAGCTGAACATTGATGATATGGGCGAATACATGACTGGCCTGGTCGACCATGCCAAAATGGCCCATAATGAATATCTCGAAGAAATCAAAGAGAAGAAAGTCATCTCTGAGCAACTTGAAGCTGATTTGAAGGAAATGATCCAGTCATACACCAATCAGTTTTTGAAAACTAAAGTAGGTGCCTAATTATGGCATCGATGCAAGAGATTAAGCGACGGATAAAATCGGTAGAAGCGACACGCAAGATCACAAAAGCGATGGAACTGGTTGCGACCAGCAAATTGCGCAAATCGCGCAAGCAGCTTGAGCAACTGAAGCCGTTTTATTCGAATATCCAGCAGATAGTTGCCCAAATTCTTTCTGCCAAAATGAAAAATGTTCATGACTCTAAGTATCTTGCCGCGAACAATGTCGAAAAATCTGCGGTTATTGTCATCGCCTCATCGCTTGGTCTTTGCGGCGGTTACAATTCAAATATTTTCAAACTGGCAAAACAGACGATCAAGGAAACCGACCTGGTTTACCCGATCGGAACGAAGGCTTCAAATTACGCCAGAAAAAATTGTGGCAGCTACGATGATGAATATGTCGGATTGAATACGTCACTTGACTATATCCAGTTGACCAGAATGGTCAGCTCGCTGATCAGGATGTATGAAAAAGGTGAGATTGGAGCAATCAAGATACTTTACACCGAGTTTGTCAACAACATCACATTCGTACCTCATGAAATAACGTTGCTTCCTGTAGACCCTTCTGATTTCGACGAAGTCGAAGTCACAAACAAGGATACCTTGTTCGAGCCAAGTGCCGATGAGGTGTTGGGAAAACTGATTGAGATGTATCTTCAGGCGACCTTTTATGGCTACCTGGTGGAATCGATCACCAGTGAGAATGCGTCGCGCAGAACTTCGATGGAAACTGCAACGGACAATGCGGACGAACTTAGAGAAAAACTATTGCTCAAATATAACCAAGCCAGACAAACGCAGATCACTAATGAAATCAGTGAGATTGTGGCTGGCGCAAATGCACAGTAAAAAGGAGAAATTAAATGTCTTTAAATGTTGGAAAGGTAATTAGTGCCGTAGGACCAGTCATTGACGTGGCATTCGACAAGGACTATGACCTGCCTTCTTTAAATACTGCGATCAACATTCAAAACGGTGACCAGAAACTGGTTATCGAAGTTGCCCAACATATCGGTGATGACGTCGTAAGATGTGTCGCCATGGGTTCAACTGATGGTGTTGTTCGTGGTATGGACGCAATTGACACTGGCGAACCGATCAGTGTCCCGGTAGGCAGAGCTACCCTATCACGGATGTTTAACGTTTTGGGCGACCCGATCGATGGCAAAGAGATTTTGGAAGATGTTGAACGTCATCCGATCCATCGTGCGGCCCCTACTTATGCACAACAAAGAACTGAAACAGAAATTTTGGAAACCGGAATCAAGGTAGTCGATCTGATCTGTCCATTCATCAAGGGTGGTAAGATCGGTCTGTTCGGGGGTGCCGGGGTCGGCAAAACCGTCCTTATTCAGGAATTCATTTCCAATATCGCCACCGAGCATGGTGGATTGTCAGTGTTTGCCGGAGTCGGTGAACGCAGCCGTGAAGGAAATGACTTGTATTATGAAATGGAAGAATCGGGAGTGTTGAACAAAACCGCTCTGGTTTTCGGTCAGATGAATGAACCGCCAGGAGCGCGTCTGCGGGTGGCCCTTTCGGGTCTGACTATGGCAGAGTACTTCCGTGACCAGGAACATCAGGATGTCCTTCTGTTCATCGACAATATCTTCCGCTTCACCCAAGCGGGATCAGAAGTATCAGCCTTGTTGGGACGGGTTCCTTCCCAAGCCGGATACCAGCCAACTCTGGCAACAGAGATGGGGGCACTCCAAGAGCGTATCACTTCAACAAAAGAAGGTTCGATCACATCGGTGCAGGCCGTTTACGTTCCAGCCGATGACTTGACTGACCCGGCACCGGCAACAACATTTGCCCATCTCGATGCCAAAGTAGTATTGGACCGGGCGATAGCAGCCTTAGGTATCTATCCTGCGGTGGATCCTTTGAACTCTTCATCGAGAGCATTGGATCCTCAAGTTGTGGGTAATGAACACTATGAGGTGGCTCACCAAGTTCAGGAAATTCTCCAAAGATTCCAGGAGTTGCAGGACATTATCGCAATCTTGGGGATGGATGAATTGTCTGAAGAAGACAAACTGATCGTTTCCCGCGCTCGTCGGGTTCGTAACTTCCTGTCACAGCCTTTCAACGTCGCTGAACAATTTACCGGTCTGGCTGGTAAATATGTGAAGGTCGAAGACACAATCAAAGGCTTCAAGGAAATCATTGAAGGCAAACATGACAGCCTGCCTGAACAAGCGTTCCACAATGTGGGAACAATTGAAGAGGCAGTTGAAAAAGCTAAAACCCTAGCGTATGATTAAATTCAAGCTGAGGATTGTCACTCCTCGTGGCATCTACAAAGAAATAGAAGTTGACCAGCTTAACGTGAAGACTACCGATGGTCACATCGGTATCCTGGCCAACCATATCCCATTGGCAAGTTGCCTCGACATCTCCATGATGAACTATCTGATCGACGGCAAGAGAGAGAAATTCGCTTTGCATGGAGGGTTTGTCTATGTCGCTGAGGAAATGACCAAGATCATCACCAATGCAATCGAATCCGAAGATGAGATTGACATTGAACGGGCGAATGCGGCTTACACCAGAGCCAAAGAACGCATTCAGGCCAACAAGGATCAATATGATATTCAACGTGCGGAAATCGCCTTGAAACGAGCTATCACTAGAATGAATCTGAAGAATCATGACTGATGAAATTCTCCTGAAAAGGAGAATTTTTCTTTTGATGTCATTGTATATCGTTAGAATAATTTGATTATTTATGATATAAATAACACATGAGGTGATGAATATGAATAAAAATAGCGATCAGAAAAAAGTGGTGCTGGTCGGCACCGGTTTCGTCGGGATGTCGATGGCGTACTCGATGTTGAATACAGGCGGAGTCGATGAGCTTGTCCTGGTTGATTTGAATGAAGACAAGGCAATAGGGGAAGCGATGGATTTGAATCACGGCGCTCCGTATACGAAATCTTCAATCAAAATTACTGCGGGAAACTACAGCGACTGCAAGGACGGGGACATTGTGGTCATTACGGCCGGAGCGGCCCAGAAACCTGGACAAACCAGGTTGGAGTTGACCCAAATCAATACGAAGATCATGAAAGGTATTGTTGAAAACATCATGGCCAGCGGGTTTGATGGGATTATCATTGTCGCCAGCAATCCGGTCGATCTGATGAGTTATGTCGCATACAAGGTATCAGGCTTGCCCTCAAGCCGCGTTATCGGAACGGGGACAATTCTCGATACCGCCCGGTTAAGGTATCTGATGAGCGACTATCTGGAGATATCACCAAGCAACATCCACGCCTATATCCTGGGTGAACACGGTGACAGCAGTTTTGTGCCATGGATGAACACCTATGTCGGATGCAAGTCGATGATGGAATATATTACCGAAAGAGGAGAAAACCTCGAGGCACTCAACGAGATCTACCATCAGGTCCAAAGGGCGGCCTATGAGATAATCGAGCGAAAGCAAGCTACTTACTACGGGATCGGATTGGCGCTAAACCGGCTTGTTCAGGCAATACTGGAAAACGAAAATGCAATCCTGACGATATCCGCGCTTCAAAACGGCGAGTACAATCAGGAAGGATTGTATATCGGTGTTCCGGCAATCATAAATCGCGAAGGAATCAAGGAGATTGTAAAACTGAAGCTGAACAATATTGATCAGGGGAAATTCAATCATAGCTGTGAAACGCTTGACAAAGTGATCAAGGAACAGATTGATCGGTTGATTGACTGATTTCACATTTTTAGTTTCACATAACTGATTGATAAATATCGAACTGAGTGCTACAATAGTAACCAAGTATAAAAAGGGGTAAAATATGCAGAGCTGTGTATATAAATTGTTGGGCAACAATGGCTTTTTCAATGATTTAATTTACTGTGACAGCTGCCAGAAAATCAAGGAAAAGTTTTTTGGACAGGGGATCGTGATCAATGATAGCGAAGCCAAAGAAGTGGCTAGGTATCTTGTTGAACAGATTCTAAAATTGAACATTGACAAGTACCATTAGGGGCTAGTTGCATTAGAAAGCTCATCTATATTCATCAGGATATGGATGGGTTTTTTAGTATACAAAAAAGCCCCGAATAACACAGAGTTATTCAGGACATGATTTATGGAATATGATTTTAGTAGATTCGGCGGACGTTATACCACTCACTTTGCCAATATGTGGTATTTAAATTCGCAATTTGAATAACCGTTCCTGTGTAAGGTGCATGAATCATCTGGTTGTTACCGATATAGATTCCGACATGATGAATTCCACTCAATAGACCGTTATTACTGAATAGTATAATATCACCAGGTTGCATATTTGCTTTTGAAACTGCTTGACCCATGGATACTAACGAACCGGTATACTGGACACCAATGTTTACACCAGCTTGGTAATAAGACCAGTTGACCAAACCAGAGCAGTCAAATCGAGTTGAATTAAAATTCGTGACTTCTGCCATTGTATGGCAACCTCCCCAGACATAAGCGAGTCCAAGTTTCAATTTTGCGAGTTGTACGATTCTTTCGTTAACTGGTAGGTTGGCAATGTCCCCTATAGCGGCCAGGGCTGAAGCTTTTGCTGCTTCTTCCAATGCCGAAAGGCGGCTTTGTTCGGCTGCCAATGCCAATGCTGCCAAATTGTCATCAACTTTTTGTTGAGTCTGGCTGGCTGCAAGCTGCGCCTTTTTAGATGCCAGGATAGCTGCATTTTGTTCCTTGTATAATGCCAGTAATGAAGCTTTCTTGTTTGTCAGTTCTGTTTTCTGTTGTTCAAGGATTTCCTTGGCAGTGACCAATGTGGCCTGCTGGTCTTCAAATTCAGCTTTTTCATTTGCGAGTTCATCAATCAGTTTGTTGTCATAGGCTGTGATCTCATTCATTGAGGCAATCCGTGACAACAGATCGGTAAAATCGCTTGCCGAGAAGATAAAGTCAATCAGGGCCCGTGAGTTTGAATATGTCTGCATTGTATACATGCGATCTTTCAACTCATCTTCTTTTTTTGCGATGCTCTCTTCGAGATTTTTGATTGAAGTTTCGAGATATTCGATCTCGCTTTCCTTTTCAGAAATGTCAGACTCGACTTTTTTGATGTCGCTGGTCAAGGAGTCGATTGAATCCTGTGTCTCTTCAGCGGCAGTCTCGTTGGCCGCAACCTCATTTTTCAGGTCCGCATTTTTTTCCTTCAGGTAAGCATTGAATTCCTTGCAGACAGCCTCATCGGAATCCGAAAGGCTCCCTGAAGCGCATATCTCAATGTATTTTTCCTCGTTTTGTTCAAAATCCACCGCTTCAACATTGCTCATTCCAAATACTGGAAAAGCGAGCAGAATCGACAGGGATAATATAATTTTCCTTTTCATAATTTACCTCGATAATTGATAAGCAAGGCGGGGCTCGTTGTTGTTAAGATGGATGACTCCGCAGTACTTAAAACCATATTTTTTTAAAAACCGTTGCATTGAAAGATTGTCCTTGTGAGTATCCATCTTGATGCTCGCAGGATTGAAATATTTGATAGCTTCATCCAAGAAGACTTTTGCGATTCCCTTGCCTTTTGAAGAGGAATCTACTGCGATCCGATGAACAACAAGATATTCGTCGCTGTTGAGCCACGCACCGTCAATAGTTATGTAGGTCGGATCGATTGCGATTTCAAGCATGGCTGTTGCGACAATCCGGTTGTCATCTTCCAGGACGAATGCCCGCCCCAGGATGATGTCGTTTCTGATCACATCACTATCAGGATAGCCGTCCTGCCATTGATTAATGTTCTGTGATTTGAGATAGGACTTGGCATCGTCGATTATTGCCATTACTTGAGGAATGTCCGATTCCCTTGTTTTTCTTAGTTTCATTGTATCACCACAAATATCATAACATAATTATCCGGATTTTATCAAGAGAATTATACCCATTAGTGGTTTAAGTTAAAGGGTGAAAATAACATGCAATAACGTTATAATCGCATGTTAAGTAATATGTTTCAAAGACGGCAATGTCTGGGTTTTAGCACGATTTGAACTGCATATTGCACTGGTTATGGTTGTTGTAATATGATAATCAGACACTTGGATATTGAGTATGATTTTGAGACAAAGCTCCGCGTTCTGACATTCTCTAAATATTTTGACTTGATCTGGTAATTTTCAGGTGAGAAACAATTATTTGGTGTGATTTTGTTACAATTTCTTATATAATGGAATAAAGGGGTGGTTGAATGGCACTTATATCTTTGCGTAATATCTGTAAAACCTTTTCCAATGGCGAAGGAGTCGAAGCGGTCAGTGATTTGACTTTGGATATCGAACGGGGCGAGTTCATCGTCCTGGTGGGACCCTCGGGCTGTGGAAAATCAACCACACTTAGAATGATTGCGGGATTGGAAAAAATAACATCGGGGACCCTGGAGATCGATGGCAGGATTGCCAATGAGATCGAACCTCAAAAACGCAATATCGGGATGGTTTTCCAGAATTACGCCCTTTTCCCCCATATGAGCGTATATCAGAATATCGCCTTTGGTTTGAAACTGCGCAAGCTCGACAGGAAGACAAGCAGACAAATCATAATGGATACGGCCAGGATGCTTGATCTTGAAAACCTTCTTGATCGCAAACCCCGGGCTCTTTCGGGTGGCCAGCAACAAAGGGTTGCAATGGGACGGGCGATTGTCAGAAATCCGGAAATTCTCCTTATGGATGAGCCGTTATCCAACCTGGATGCCAAACTCCGGCTTCAGATGCGTTTGGAGATCGCCCGGATCCATCGGGAATTGAAATCAACCATCATCTACGTCACCCATGACCAGGTGGAGGCGATGACTTTGGCAACAAGGGTCGTTGTGATGAATCAGGGAAAGGTCCAACAGATCGATACGCCACTGAATATTTATGACAAACCGGCTAACTTGTTTGTGGCCGGCTTTATCGGAATGCCAAGAATGAATTTCTTTGACGGAACGGTAGTCAAGGAGAAAGATGAAATCAAAATCAGGCCGGAATCAGGGGTGGCATTTGATTGCCTGATGGGAAAAAGGCTTGAAGAACTGGGCTATCTTGGCAAAAAGATCTGCTGTGGCATCCGGCCGGAAAACATAAGGGAATTCCAAAGCTGCAACCAGAATCCCTTTGACTTCATGGTCGAATGCCCTGTTGTGGGGCTGGAGACTCTTGGCAGCGACACATATATCCATTTTTCATTTGGCGAATCTGAGATGATCGCCCGCGAAATGTGGCATCGGGAGATTGAAGTCGATAAGCCTGCCACATTCGTGTTGGATACCAGCCGGCTCCATTTCTTCGACAAGGGTGATGGAAACGCAATCAACTGAAGGGACTTGTTTTTGAATCCACAAATTAAGTTAAAGGGGACAATACCGTATGAAATCTGATCTGAACAACCGCAAGGCGGGGATTCTCCTGCCTATTTTTTCACTGCCGGGAGCCCATGGGATCGGTGACCTGGGCAAATCGGCATTTGAATTTGTCGAAATCGTCCACGCCGCGGGATTTGCGATATGGCAGGTGTTGCCGGTAAGTCCCTCATCGGAGGGCAATTCGCCATATACGCCGTATTCGTCATACGCCGGGGACGAGATATATATTTCACTTGAGTACCTGGTCAAGGACAATCTCCTTGATCGTGTGGTCGAATTCAATGAGAATGCAACCCGGGTCGATTACCAGAAGGTGCGCTCGTTCAAGGACGCCTATTTGCGGCTGGCATTTGCCAATTTCAAGTTCGGCAGATCTCAAGAACTTCTCGAAGAATACCGGCTTTTTAAAAATCAGGCGTTCTGGCTGGATGGTTATGCCAGGTTCATGGCGGCAAGCCGCTTCCATAATAAGGATTCATGGACAAAATGGCCCGGGCAGTGGCAGACTAATTGCTTCAGTGAAATTTTGGAGTCGGAACAGGAATACCAGAAGTTTGTCCAGTTCATCTTTTTCCGCCAGTTCAGTTTTCTTAAAGAGTGGGCAAACCAGCATCAGGTTTCGATCATGGGGGACATACCATTTTATGTCGGCATGAATTCGGCGGATGTCTACTTCAACAAGCAGGCATTCATGCTCGACGAAAGAAACAATCCGCAGTTTGTTTCCGGGGCTGCCCCTGATTACTTCAGTTCATCAGGGCAGAGATGGGGCCATCCCATCTACAACTGGGACTACCTGAAACTTACGGGTTACCGGTTCTGGCGGGAGCGGCTGGACTGGAATTCGAAGCTGTTTGACATATTGCGAATCGACCATTTCCGGGCATTTGACACATATTGGAAGATACCCGCAAGCGACCATGATGCAATCAACGGACAATGGGTTGCCGGTCCGGGCAGTGACTTTTTCAAGCGGATCTATGAACAGTTGCCTGATTTGGATATCGTGGTCGAAGACCTGGGCGAACTGCGCAATGAGGTCCATCAATTGCGTGACGAATTCAATCTGATGGGGATGCGGATCATCCAGTACGGGTTTGGTCGTAATGAGGCTGATGAAAATTACCGGATTCCAAAGCGGGCGATCGCATATTCGGGCACTCATGACAACAACACTTTGAGCGGTTGGGCCGATGAGCTTTCGATTACCGACAAATTCGCCATTGATACAATCCTGGATGATTTGGGTTGTCGGGGGAATGATTTTGTGGAAAAAACTTTGTACAGGACATTGGCCTGTGAGGCAAGCATTGCGATAGTCCAGCTCCAGGATATCCTTGGACTGTCAGGTGAAGCAAGGGTCAATCTTCCCGGAACAGTCGGGGAGCATAACTGGACATGGAAGCTGGCCAGTCTGGAGGCTATGGCAGCGAAAATAAAAGAGACAAAACAACTGTTGAAGATGACAAACAGGATATAGGGATGTGACGATATTCATTTGAATATTGCCACATCCTTTTTCATTTTGCGGGTCGGTCAAATCCGCATAATCGGTGGCGTTTTTGCAGTTCTTTGAAGGTCTAAATGATATAATCTTGCAAAAAACTTCAAATAGGGATACAATAGTGCTAGGATTTTTGAATTTTATTGAATTTTTGTGCATTTTTATGCTTGACTTTGGCAAATGTAAGCGTTATACTGAGTTCGAGAGGTGAGGGAAATGTTGAGTGCGGACAGAAAAGCATTGATTATCAGATTGGTCAATGAAAGAACTTCGATTACCATAACGGAACTGGTGGAAATCTTCGACACTTCCGAGTCCACAATCAGGCGTGATCTTATCGCCCTGGACAAGGAAGGAAAAATCAACAAGGTGTTCGGCGGGGCGCAAAAAATCGACATGCCAGAACAGCTGATAGCCTATGACGACAATTTCACTATCAGGTCGACGCAGAATCTGGAAGCGAAATTGAAAATCGGCAAATATGCTGCCAGTCTGATCGAAGACGATGATCTGGTTTTCCTTGATGCCGGAACCTCAACATACATGATGATTGAATTTTTGATTGATTCGAAAGCGACCTTCGTCACAAATGGATTGAAACAGGCTCAAGCCCTGGCTGGTGCCAAATTGAATGCCTATCTTCTGGGCGGCAATCTTAAAAGTGACACCGAAGCGGTTGTCGGCGGCGAGGCGGTTCGATCATTGTGGCGCTATAATTTCACGAAAGGTTTCTTTGGAGTCAACGGTGTGACCAGTGAAGGCGGTTATATGACCCCGGAAGCCATCGAAGCGAGTGTCAAGGAAATGGCATTGAGCAAGTCGAAGCAGGTGTTTGTCCTGGCTGACTATTCCAAGTTTGGACATCGCAGCATGGTTTCATTTGCGCCCATCGAAAGAGGCACAATTATTACTGATGAAAATCCCGGAAGAGATATTATGGAGAAGACGGAGGTTATTAAAGTAAAATGATTTATACTTTGACATTTAATCCAGCTTTGGATTATAGCGTATTTTTAGATGAGTTGAAAGTGAGTGAAGTGAACCGGACCCAGGATGACTACATCCTGGCTGGTGGCAAAGGAATCAATGTATCGATTGTATTGAAAAACCTGGGTTTCGATTCCACGGCTTTGGGTTATATCGCTGGTTTCACGGGAGATGAAATCGAGCGAGAAATCATCGAAAAAGGGGTGACCAGCGACTTTATCAAGTTGGAAAAAGGCCATTCCCGTATCAATGTCAAGATCAAAGCTGATCAGGAAACTGAAATTAACGGACGCGGACCGGTAATTGAAGACAAGGATATCGAGGCGCTGTACCAACAGCTAAGCAAACTTGAAGAGGGAGATTTGCTTATCCTCTCAGGGAACGTACCTGCAAGCTTGCCTCAGACAATGTATCAGGACATCATGAAGTCGCTTCAAGGTAAAGGCATTGATTTCATCGTCGATGCAACCGGAGAATCACTGATGGCGACATTGGAATACCATCCGTTCATGATCAAGCCAAATCACCACGAAATTGCCGAATTGTTCGATGTTGTAGTCAAATCAAATGACGACATCATCATGTTGGCCAAGAAACTCCAGGAAAAAGGAGCCCGCAACGTCGTCGTATCGATGGCCGGTGCCGGTGCGATCCTGGTCGGTGAAAACGGCGAGACAGCCTACAGCGCGACCCCGAAGGGAACGTTGGTAAACTCGGTTGGTGCCGGTGATTCGCTGGTTGCCGGTTTTGTTGCCGGTTATCTGGAAACAAAGGATTTGAAAGAAGCGTTCATCAACGGAATCTGCACCGGATCGGCTTCGGCTTTCTCGAGGGATCTGGCGACAAAACCTGAAGTTGAGGCGTTGAAACGACAATTATTGGAAAAGTGAAACCAACAACTTAGAGTTGTGGCTATATTAAAGGAGAGAAAAAATCATGAAAATCAGAGACTTATTAAGCAGTGAATCGATTGTTTTGAATGGTCAGGCTGGTTCAAAAGCGGAAGCTATGGACGTGCTGTTTGGAGCAATCGGCAAATCTGGAAACATCGCTGACATGGCGGCCTTCAAAAAAGCTGTGCTTGATCGCGAAGCGTTATCGACAACTGGAGTCGGTGAAGGAGTGGCTATTCCCCATGGCCAATCTGAAGGCGTATCAAATGCCTGCCTAGCGGCAATGACTGTAAAAGACGGTGTTGATTTCGAATCATTGGACAACCAGCCAGCGAAGCTTTTCTTTATGATCGCTGCGCCAAAATCAGGCGGAGATGTCCATCTGGCGGTACTCGCAAGACTTTCCCAAATGTTGATGGATGAAGGATTCAGAAACCGTCTGATCAACGCTCAGTCAGCTTCGGAATTCCTGGCATTGATCGATGAACAGGAAGCTTCAAAAGAAGCTAAGGAAACTGCAAAACCGGTTGGCGGACAAAAAATAAATATCGTCGGTGTCACAGCGTGTCCTACCGGAATCGCCCATACTTACATGGCTCAAGAAGCCCTGGAAGCGGCAGCAAAGGAACTGGGTTATGTTGCCAAAATCGAAACTCAAGGATCAGGCGGAGCTAAAAGCGTCCTGACCAAAGCTGACATCGACCAGGCTGACGCTGTAATCATCGCGGCCGACAAAAATGTTGAAATGGCCCGCTTCGATGGCAAACGTGTCATCTCAGTGCCGGTAGCCAAAGGCATCCATGATGCCAAAGAGCTTGTTGAAAAAGCAATGGCCGGTGAAGGTAAGGTTTACGAACACACAGGTGCCAGCGCATCATTCGATGAAGGCAGTGAATCATTTGGAAGAACAATCTACAAACACTTGATGAATGGTGTAAGCAACATGCTTCCATTCGTAATAGGTGGTGGTATCTTGATCGCGTTGGCATTCTTGTTCGACATGCCTTATACCGATGCAAGCAACTATTCATCTTTTGGTGGTAACTCATTGATTGCCAGAATTCTGAATTCCGGTATCGGGGGAAGAGCGTTCGGTTTCATGTTGCCAGTTTTGGCCGGGTTCATTTCTCAATCAATCGCTGACCGTCCAGGTTTGGCGCCAGGTTTTGTCGGTGGTGGTTTGGCCGCTGCTGGAACATCTTTTAGCTCATTGGCTGGAACTTCCGAAGCGGTATCAGGTGGTTTCTTGGCGGCCTTGTTTGCCGGATTCTTTGCCGGATATGCTGTGAAATTCCTGTCTAAATTGTCTGACAAGTTGCCTCACGCCCTTGAAGGTACTAAACCTACCTTGATCTATCCGTTGTTTGGTACATTGGCTGTAGGTCTGGCAATGCTTCTGGTTAACCCTGTCTTCTCTTCAATCAACGTGGGTATAACAGGGCTGTTAGATTCAATGGGAACATCTTCAAAACTTCTTTTGGGAGTTGTCTTAGGTGCGATGATGGCCGTGGATATGGGTGGACCGGTAAACAAGTCTGCTTACGTATTCGGACTGGCTTCACTTGAATCAGGAAACTTCGATATCATGGCAGCCATTATGGCTGGTGGAATGGTGCCGCCATTGGCAATCGCTTTGTCTACTACTTTCTTCCCTAAAAAATATACAAAAAGAGAACGCGATTCAGGTATCACAAACTTCATCATGGGGCTTTCATTCATCACTGAAGGGGCTATCCCGTTTGCGGCGGCTGACCCGATCCGTGTAATCCCTTCAATCATTGCCGGAAGCGCGGTTGCCGGAGGACTATCAATGTTGTTTGGCTGCATGCTTAGAGCACCTCATGGTGGTATCTTCGTAGTTGCAACAATCTCAAATCCAATCGGGTATCTTATCGCCATCGCAGCTGGGTCGCTGGTTGGTATGGCAATGCTGGCAATTCTTAAAAAGAACCAGAAATAATCTTTGTCCAATCCTTAATAATCTTTATAACAACCTTAAATCTAAAAAACCAGAGTTCGCCACTCTGGTTTTTTGCTTGCTTATTTGTCTATTGGAGAGTTCATAGGATGTCGCAGGTCGTACTTTTTGTCGTGGCTCAGCCGGAACTCCCGGTATTGGTCGTAGTTGTTTTTGAAGTAGAGACTAAAAAGAATGTCCAGGACAAACGATATCGATGTTTTTGAGGCGAACGGCGCAATCTTGTCGAATATTTTTTCCCTGGAAGCGACGTTGATCACTGACCCGGCCAGTTTTGAAAGCTGATTTTCCCCGATCGATGTGATGGCAATCATCTCGATATTGCGGGTCTTGAGAATATTGGCCATGGTGATGATGTGGGCAGTCTCACCGGAATAGGAAATCAGAATCACGACATCTCCTTTTTTGACGACGTTTAGCATGAAGGTGTCTTCTCCACTGATTGGCCGGACGTGGATGTTCTTACCGATGCGAGCCATTTTGTGCTGGAACTCCAGGGCGGCGGTCAGGGAATTGCCCTCTCCGATCACAAAGATGTTCTCGACTGCCATCAGGCGGTCGCATACTTTCTGGATAGTCGGGTAATCGATAAGGTTGATCGTGTCATCGATGGTCTCCTGATACAGGGTCGCCAGACTTTTGATCACCGATTTAAGGCTGTCATTCTTGCCAAAGGGATAATTGACATCGACCCGCTGTTTGTTGTTGTATTGTAGTTCTTTGGCCAGCTGGATTTTGAAATCGCCGTAGCCGCCAACTCCCAGCTTGTGGGTGAATCTGACGATAGTGGCCGGTGAACAGAATGTCAGGTTCGACAGCTGCTGGATTGACAAGTCGAGAATCGCCTCGGGGTCCTTCAATATGTGCTGGGCAAGAGATATTTCGCTTTGGGTGAAGTTCAGTTCGAACTCCAGTTGACTTATCAGTGACATGGGAAACCTCGCTATTTCATAGTGGTCATGATTTCCTTTATGGCGTCAGCCATAAAGCTAAGTTTCAACAGGGTAAGCAGTTTGTCTTGATCGCTATCTTCGTTCAGGTGGGGTTCGAGTACGGACTTGAGCGCAACGGCCAGCTGCGTTTTTTCGCTGACAAACTGGTCGTAGATTGCGACCAGGTCGGTGTTGTCTTCATAAAGCGGTTCAAACACCTCCTTGATGTCGCTGATTGCCAGATTGTTTTTCAAGTAATAGACGATCAATATCTGGATTATTTGCTGCTTCGTGTATTTCTTGCCCTTTACAGGCGTCAGGACCTTGGCTTTGGAGTAATTGTTTATCATCGTCTTGGTGATGGTTCTGTTGTCGAACTCGGTGAAATGAGAATTTAGTAGCGACAAAATCTGGTCCATGTACAGATCGATTTCCGGAATCTCACTTGATTCAAGGGTGGGGCTGGTCAGAAATTTTTCAATAGTTTCACTTATGCTCATAGGTAACCTCTCTTTTAATAGATTATATATTATCGTTGACAAAAACACAAGAAGGTATATAATATATGTGTGACGTGGTATTGAATGCCACATAAGGAGGTACTGTATGGCGATTTTCAGAAAAGCTCAGGATCCCATAAGCAGTGAAACCCACTTTTGGGGAGCGGTCGGATCGGTTGGGGCATTGGTTATAATGGTGATAAAGGGTCTATATGCCCATGACGCCATCATCGAGATTGTCTCGGCGACAATATTTGGGATATGTGCGATATTGTTGTACACTGCAAGCAGCGTATACCATTATTGCAAGGATAGCAGCTTGGTTAAAAATGGTTTGCGGAAGTTCGACCATGCCATGATATACGTGCTGATTGCGGGAACTTATACACCCATTACTTTCAAGCTTCTGCCTCTTAAAGAGGCGGTTATGTTTCTTGGGGTGATTTGGGGTATCGCACTGGCGGGGATAATAATGAAGATGTTCTGGATCAATGCCCCGCGGACCCTGTATACTTTGTTGTACTTGGGACTGGGATGGGCAATCGTCTTCAAGTTTGATATGCTTTTGGAAATGCCTTTAGTTCCTTTTGCCTTGCTGGTAGCCGGAGGTCTGTTCTACAGCATCGGAGCCATCCTTTACATAATCAAGAGACCCAATATTTCCTTTGCGTTCGGATTCCATGAACTGTTCCATGTTTTCATCCTCTTGGGAACTCTGGCACATTTCTGTTGTGTCTTTATTTATGTGCTTTAATTGCGGAAGCGGTCATTGTCGACTGCTTTTTATTTTGTTCCCTTATTTTTTGACTAATCCTAAATTTCCTGGGGTGGATTTAGCGGGACTTATCTTTTGGGTAAGACATGAAAATAAATAAAACGCCTATTTGCTTATTTTATTATTGTAATGTCAATGAAATAGGGCTAAAATGATTTTGTGTCTAATTTCAATAAAGGAGATATGTAATGTACAAAATTATAAGAAAAGTTGAATTGAACGATGCTGTCATTTTGATGGACATCCATGCCCCTATGGTGGCTCGCAGCTGTGAAGCTGGGCAATTCATCATTTTAATGTGTGAACAAGACGGGGAGAGGATTCCCTTGACTATTGCGGATTTCGACCGGGAGAAAGAATCGGTTACAATAATTTTTCAAAAAATGGGTCGTTCTACAAAACTTTTGGCGACTTTCAATGAAGGTGACAAGCTGGTTGGGTTCGTGGGTCCTTTGGGTGAGCCGACCAAATTCCCTGAGGGAATCGAAAACAAACGGGTTATCGGTGTTGCCGGAGGTGTAGGGTCCGCTCCTTTGTACCCACAGCTAAAAGCACTGGCAGAAAAAGGAACCAAAGTCGAAGTCATCATCGGAGGGCGTGAAGCCCAATATGTGCTGATGGCCGATATGTTCAGGGAGTTTTGCGATAACGTGTATATTGCGACAAACGACGGATCATTGGGAGTTCAGGGATTTGTAACCGACATCCTGCAAGATTTGCTGGACAAAGATGAAAAATACGATGAGTGCATCGCAATCGGCCCTGTTGTGATGATGAAGGCGGTTGTGGGTGTAACCAAACCGGCTGGTCTGGCGACATCGGTATCGTTGAATCCAATCATGGTAGACGGAACTGGAATGTGTGGCGCTTGCCGTGTTACTGTTGCAGGAAAAACAAAATTCGCATGTGTCGATGGTCCGGATTTCAATGGATTTGACGTTGATTTCGATGAGTTGATGAATCGTCAAAGAGCTTACAAAAAACAAGAAGATATAACTGTTACAATCGAAGAAGACGGACATGTCTGCTTCTGTGGCGGTGAGGAGGATCATCACCATGGCTAATATGTCATTGAAAAAGGTTGAAATGCCTGAGCAGGATCCATTAGTCCGGGCAACGAATTTTGAAGAGGTCACTCTTGGCTACACTGCTCAGATGGCAATTGAAGAGGCTACCCGTTGTTTGAACTGCAAACACAAACCTTGCGTCAAAGGGTGTCCGGTAATGGTTCCAATTCCTGAATTCATTTCCCATGTGGCAAAAGGCGAATTCGAAGAGGCTTACCAGGTCATTACCAGGGAGAATGCTTTGCCTGGAATCACCGGACGGGTTTGTCCTCAAGAAAAGCAATGCGAGAGCCTTTGTGTCCGTGGAATCAAAGGTGAGCCGGTGGCAATCGGTCGTCTCGAGCGATTCGTTGCTGATTACCACCTGCAAAATGCAAAACATGAAACTCCTGAGGTTTCTAAGAATGGTAAAAAAGTGGCTGTGGTCGGATCGGGTCCGGCAGGGATAACCTGCGCCGGCGAACTGGCTAAAAACGGATATGAAGTTACTGTTTTTGAAGCGTTGCATAAAACGGGAGGAGTTCTTTCTTATGGAATCCCTGAATTCAGATTGCCTAAACAACTGGTGCAAGAAGAGGTTGACAACGTTGCCAAGCTTGGTGTTGACTTCCAGACAAATGTCATTGTCGGTCGTTCAATCACAATCGATGAACTGATTGCACAGGGGTATCAAGGAATTTTCGTCGGATCTGGAGCTGGCTTGCCACGCTTGCAGAATATTCCTGGGGAGAACCTGAACGGTGTCTTCGCTGCCAATGAATTCCTTACTCGCGTCAACTTGATGAAGGGATACCAGTTCCCTAAAACGCCTACTCCAGTCAGAGTGACTGAAACAGTGTGTGTTGTAGGAGCCGGAAACGTTGCGATGGATGCGGCCAGAACTGCCAAGCGACTGGGTGCCAAAAACGTCTATATCGTATACCGTCGCGGGGCTGAAGAAGTTCCTGCCCGTGAAGAAGAGGTTGAACATGCCCAAGCTGAAGGTATCGAATTCAAATTATTGACCAATCCGGTTGCAATCCACGGAAAAGATGGATGGGTCGAGTCTCTGGAATGTGTTGAAATGGAGCTTACCGAACCTGACGAATCCGGAAGAAGACGTCCAGTAGAGGTCAAAGGTTCTAACTTCAAGATTGAAACCGGTTCGGTGATCGTGGCAATCGGACAATCACCAAATCCGCTGATCAGACAGACAACACCGGGATTGAATACGCAATCATGGGGTGGAATAATTGTCGATGAAGATACGATGGCGACATCGAAAGATGGAGTCTATGCCGGTGGTGATGCCGTGACTGGTGCAGCCACAGTCATCCTGGCCATGGGTGCTGGAAAAAAAGCGGCTCAGGCGATGGATGAATATCTTAAAAACAAATAATATCAGACGCAGGAACGGTTCTTTCTCCTGCGTTTTTTTGAGCCTGATCGGGCTTTTCTGGATGCTGATGGCAGCTGGGTTCAAGCATAGAAAAAACGGGATTGAAATGACCGGGTTAATTTAGATTAGAAAAAACTCCACATTACAAGTGTGTTTTTGAAAGTGCTCAAGGAGCAATTGTTGGACAGACTGGGCTGATGGCCTAATTTAGGTAACAAAAAACAATTTTATTATCATGATAAAAGATTTTGAAATTGTAAAACATTTATGCTATACTCATGGCAAGGAGGCTGTTTATGCACAAATTACTAGAACCATATGCAATGATAGTGAATTTCTTGGGTGCCGCTTTAGGTGAGAACTACGAAATCGCGCTTCATGATTTGACTAATAAAGATGGGGCGATTGTTGCGATTTCCAACAATCACTTCTCAAAAAGGGAGGTTGGTGCCAAAATGTCCAATCTGTCCCGACACTATATCGAAGATAGAGTCTATGAAAAACAGGATTATGTAAACAACTATAAGACCGTTGGTAATGACGGAAAACTGATGCGTTCTTCTTCGTATTTCATCCGCGAACCGGGGCGGGTTGAGCCGGTTGGAATGCTATGTATCAACGTTGACATTTCCGATTATGAATTCCTTAATACAACTTTGCGAAAAATGCTTGGAATTAAAGATGATGCTGATGTAGAATACAAGATGGATAACCCGGTAGAGGTTTTGACGACGTCACTGGACCAGATGGTTGACCAATACATCAAGTCTTGTCTCGAAGAGATGGGAATGCCTGGATATTTTTCTGCCAAGAGACTCAAGGTCGATGAAAAAATCAAGGTTGTTGAATACCTCAATGACCGCGGAACGTTCCAGATCAAAGGAGCGATCACTTTGGTTGCGACCCGGCTGGGAGTATCCGAACCTACCGTGTATCGGTATTTGAAAAAAGCAAGTTAGAGGAGAATATTTAATGAAAGATAATGTTTACGTTTCAGGGCACCGAAATCCCGACAGCGACAGTATTTGTTCGGCTATCAGCTATTCATATCTATTGAACAAATTGGGGAAATACAATGCGATTCCTTGTCGTCTTGGAGAAGTTTCTCGGGAAACTGAATTTATCTTAAAGAATTTCAATCTGGAAGCACCGATGTTGCTCAAGTCGGTGAAACAGACTGTCGAAGACCTGAATTACGACCGGGTTACTGTTTTTTCACGCGAGCTGACTTTGAAAACAGCCTGGTTCCTTCTAAAGGAAAGAGGTTTGCGTTCCGCTCCTGTTTTGGAGCAGGATGGCACTCTTGCCGGTCTTCTTTCCACTTCGAACATCATTGAAGGTTTCATGAATGATTGGGATGCCAATGTATTGAAGGAAGCGAATACGCCGATTGCCAATGTGATCGACACTTTGGAAGCTGAGGTTCTTTACCTCAACGGGGAAATGGCCTTTGTGGAAGGTGCGGTCCATGTCGCTTCAATGCGTAAGGAAGAAGCACGCAAAAGAATCAATGAAAAAGACATCGTGATTATCGGCGGTGACCGTGATGATACAGTGACTGCCCTGTTGGATTCAAAAATAAGCATGATAATCCTGACAGGAAATCTGAAAGTGAGCGACGAATTGTTGAAGAAGCTGGAAGATAAGAAAATATCCGTATTGTCGACAAAACACAATACATATGACACGGCCCACCTTATCGTCCAATCAATTCCATTGTCATATGTTATGCTTACAGGGGATATCAAATCGTTTTCGATTGCGGACACTTTGGAATACATGAAAGAGGTTATGGCGGAAACCCGCTATCGCGCTTACCCGGTTGTTGACCTTGACAACCGCTGTCTGGGAGCTGTTTCCCGCTTTGCCCTTCTAAAAGGCTTGCGTAAAAAGGTCATCCTGGTCGACCATAACGAAAGAGGTCAATCGATTCCCGGAATTGAAGAAGCGGATATCCTTGAAATAATCGACCATCACCGCGTGGCTGATGTTCAGACCATGTCGCCTCTATATTTCAGAGGGGAACCGCTGGGATGCACCAACACAATCATCTACAAGATGTATCAGGAAAACCAATTGGAGATTCCTCCCCATATCGCCGGAGTCATGCTTGGAGCGATCCTGTCTGATACCCTGATCTTCAAATCGCCTACATGCACGGCCAAGGACAAGGAAGTTGCCCTGAGACTGGCGGAAATCGCAGGTGTGGATGTGCAAAAATTCGGTATGGACATGTTCAAAGCCGGAACTTCACTTGCTGGCAAGACTGTTGAGGAAATCTTCAATCAGGACATGAAGAAATTCACCGTTAATGACAACACTGTCGCTGTTGCCCAAGTTAATACCATGGATATTGAAGGTTTCATGGATTATAAAGCTGACATGCTTGAATACATGAGTGATCTTTGCGAGCGCAATAACCTCAAATTCGCATTATTGCTGCTCACCGACGTAATCAACGGAAACAGTGAAATACTTGCTGCTGGAAGTCGCCAGGATTACATCGAGGCTGCCTTCGAGGTCAAATTGCATGACCATCAGGCAACCCTGACCGGTGTCGTATCCCGTAAAAAGCAAGTTGTTCCGCAACTTACAGCCGCACTGGTTCAATAATGAGGCTAGACAAGTTTTTAAAAGTTTCGCGAATCATCAAGCGGCGAACCCTGTCAAAGGAAATCACCGAGAGTGGCCGGGTAAAGGTGAATGACAAAGTCGCGAAACCATCGACAATCCTGAAAGTTGGCGACCGGATTGAAATCGAGTTTGGCCGGACCCTGCTGAGTGTTGAAGTGTGTGAATTGAAAGAACATGTGCTTAAACAAGACAGCGGTCTGCTTTATCGAATAATTGATGAAAAGAAGATTGAAAGAGAGAGCTAGCATCTCTCTTTTGTTTTTTGGAAAGGGGAATGGAATGAATAAGACCAGAGGAATAATACTGATTATCTTGTCGGCTTTCGGTTTTGCCCTGATGGGCGTTTTCGTGAGATATGCCGGGGACATCCCGTCAATTCAAAAGAGCTTTTTTCGCAACCTGATCGCCTTTGTCGTATCGATGGTTTTTGTGGCCAAAACCCCGGGAAAGGTCAATGTGACCAAAAACGCCTGGTCCATCCTGATACTGCGGTCGCTGGCCGGAACGGCGGGAATAATCGCCAACTTTTACGCCCTGGATCACCTTATGATTGCGGATGCATCGATGCTCAACAAGCTCTCGCCGTTTTTTGTGCTGATTTTCTCTTTCTGGTTGCTAAAAGAAAAGCTGACATCATTCCAGATTGCAGTTGTCTGCGGTGCCTTTCTGGGAACCTTGCTGGTGGTCAAGCCGACTTTTTCTGGAATCGATCCTGGCATGCTGGCAGGGCTGTTTGGGGGATTATGTGCGGGATTTGCCTATGCCATGGTCCGCAAGCTGGGGCTGCTTGGGGTCAAGGCGACATTCATCGTGATGTTCTTCTCTGGTTTTTCCTGTCTGGTGACTTTGCCTTATGTCTTGTTCGACTACACACCGATGACCTTTGCGCAGACCGGCAGTCTGCTGCTGGCGGGATTGGCGGCAACTATGGGTCAGTTTTGCATAACGATGGCCTACAAATTCGCCCCGGCCCGGGAGATTTCGGTATATGACTATTCGAACATCATATTCAGCGCGGTACTGGGCTACCTGATCTTTGGCCAAGTCAGCGATCTTCTTAGCTGGATGGGTTACCTGGTGATAATTTTGATGGCAGTGTTGATGTATCTGTACAACAATGGCTATATTGGTAAATATGATGGAAATAAATAACAATGTTATTGTATTAGTTACCTAGCGGTGTTATAATTTTTTCATGAGGTGATTGCAATGACGGGGAAGAAAAAAGTTAAAATGGCCTTTAGAATTTCTGTGGCAGTTTTTAGTCTTGTAGTTGCGGGATTTTTATCTTATACCACAATCGTTAAAATCAATAATACTTTGGCGATGCACAGTCAGCTAGGTGTGGTAACAAGCCAGAAAGAACAGCTTGAAACCCAAAAAGCAGCCTTGGAAGCCGAGATAGAAAAGCTTCAAGACAGCAATTATCTTGCCAACTATGCCCGGGAGCATTACGTTTTTTTAAAAGACGGTGAGCGGGTATCGATAATTCCCAATGTCGATGAATCCGAGTAATAGGGCCAATGAAGAACCAACTTATGCAAGTAAGCTGGTTTTTTAATTTGTTTCATAATGTAAAATGACAATGACAGTATCGGATAATGTGCTATAATTACCTAAAATGGAGGCTGATTATGAAAAAAGTTATTTTTACCGATTTGGATGAAACGCTGTTGATAAATCACCATGTTCCTAATGAAAATCAGGAGGCTATCAGGAAAGCCAGGGAAAAAGGAGTCAAGGTCATCCCTTGCACCGGCCGGGCCTTTGGGATGATTAAGGAAATAACCCAGGAGATGGGGATAGATGGTGTTGAAGGGGAGTATGCGATCTGTTTCAATGGCGGTCTGATAATGGATCTTTCCAACGATTCGATTCTCCACTATCAGCCGATGTCTTTCGACCTGGTCAAGCCGGTATTTGAAAATGGCATCGCCCATGGTTTGTGCATTCTGATTTTCGCATTGGATAAGGTATTTATCTTCAATCCGATTGAAAGCGAGATCAAACGGAAAATAGCCCAGAAGGCGGATTTTGAAGTTCTCGAAGTCGGAGATTTTGCGGGGCTTGAACAGCTGGAACTCTCAAAAATCCTATATGTCGATGAAGATAAACAGCAACTGGACTTGGCCATAAATGATCTTGGAAAGGATGTTATTTCCAATGTGGAAATCTCATACTCATCAAACCGTTATGGCGAATTCAATCCCGCTGGAGTGAACAAGGGATGGGCGATCCATTATCTGTGTGAAAGACTTGGGGTAGCCATAGAAGATACGATCGGCGTGGGAGACAACTACAACGACATAAAAATGATTGAGGCAACCGGACTTGGCGTCTATATGGCTAATGCACCCCATGAACTGGCGATAAAAGGTGACTACGTGACAACCAGAAGATACGATGAGGGCGGGTTCGTTGAAGTGGTGGAGAAATTTATCCTCAATGATTGATTTTAAGACATTTATGGCTGCACAAAGCGGAGAGGCTTATTACCAGAGACTGATGGCCAATGTCGAGGCCGCCTATGAGTCAAACGTGATTTTCCCGCCACGGGACCAGGTTTATCGGGCCTTTGAGCTTTGCGATCTCCCTCAAGTCAGGGTTGTCATAATCGGGCAGGACCCATATCATGAAACTGGCCAGGCAAACGGATTGGCTTTCAGTGTGGATCAAGGCGCAAAGCTGCCGCCAAGCTTGCGCAATATCTATAAGGAGCTCTCGAGAGATCTAGGCTGTGAGGTTGTCAGCCATGGCGATCTGAGTCACTGGGCGGCCCAGGGGGTTTTGCTTATCAACAATGTGCTCACTGTCCAGCAGGGACTGGCCAACAGCCACTTTGACTTTGGCTGGCAGGAATTCACGGCCCGGATCATTAAAACTATCAATGAATCAAGCCATCCGGTCGTCTTCATACTGTGGGGCAAAAACGCCCAAAAGACCGCAAAAGATCTTGATAGGCGGCATTTGGTAATCGCATCCGCCCACCCGTCGCCACTTAGCGCCTACAGGGGGTTTTTCGGGTCACGGCCGTTCAGCCAGGCCAATGAATTTTTAAGGAAACATGATTTAGGAGAAATCGACTGGTGTTTAAAGAAATAACAGAAGCGTTGGACTATATTGAAAACAAAAGAATCAAAAGGACGCTGCAACAGTTCAAAGATACGCTAAAAAAATACGGGTTCGAGACGGGATATGACAACGTGATCCATATAACCGGAACGAATGGCAAAGGTTCGACTGCAAAATATCTTCAACTGATTTTGACCAATAACGGCTTTCGCACCGGGACATTCACATCCCCGTACTTAATCAGACACAATGATCGGATATGCATCGATGGGGAAATGATTGATGATGCATCTTTGCTGGAAATAATCAACGGACTCCATGAACTGATTGAAACCGAAGGTTTGTCGATGTTCGAGATTGACCTGCTTATATGTCTCAAGTGGTTTGAAAACAAGAATCTGGATTACCTGATTTTTGAGGCCGGAATCGGCGGACTTAACGACAAGACCAATATCTTCGATTCGAATATCAGTGCCATCACCAATGTCGGTTTCGACCATCAGGATATGTTGGGTGAGACTCTTCAGGAGATATGCGGGCAGAAAATGGGGATAATCCGTCCCGGTTCCACTTTTTTGACGACCGAGACCAACAGTGATCTTTTAGCGATGATGGAGTCGCGCTGCAGGGAACTCGACACCAGGTTTGTCAGGGTCGTCCGGTATGACCTGCAAATCGATGGGCAATTCATTCCCGTCAAGTTCGACCCGGCATACCAACAAGCCAATTGTGCATTGGCGCTGGCGATTGCCAAGGAACTCATCCCGCTTGACATAGAACTTACAAAGAAGGCGATCGAAGCATTTTCACTGCCGCTCCATTTCGAGAAGATCGGCAAGTTCATTCTCGACGGCTCTCATAACCCGGCCGGAATTGCGGCGTTGGTCGAATCGATAGCCGGATTGAACAATGTGGCCTTCGTTTTTAGCGCCTTGGATGACAAGGACAACGCCAAAATGCTGGAGTTACTAAACAATTATCCGGTATATGTAAGCAGTTTCCCTGACATAAGGCAAAAACCCAACAAATATGAAAATTTTACAAATACTTTATCCAAAATATATGAAAAGTATGATACAATAATTCTTACAGGAAGCATTCATTTTGTTTCATATGCTAGAAGTTACTTGGGGGAAAAATTTCATGAGATTATTGACGAGGGAACAAACTAAATATTCATGGAGTTTTTGAGGTGTCTAAAATTGTTTAGACACTTTTTTGTACATCAATTATAGCTGTGAAAATGAAGTAGACTGTGGTACAATTTATGTAAGTTAACGCTTACAATTCAAGGAGGAGAATACTATGGGTAAAGAAATTGTAGCAATGATTTTAGCAGGTGGCAGGGGAACCAGACTTAAAGCATTAACTGCTAATGTCGCTAAGCCGGCAGTGCATTTTGGGGGGAAGTATCGGATTATAGATTTTCCTTTAAGCAATTGTGCCAATTCGGGGATTGATGTTGTTGGTGTGTTGACTCAGTATGAGTCGGTACTTTTGGGGACTTATGTCGGAGCAGGGACAAAATGGGGTCTTGACGGTAAACAGTCCCAAGCTGCGGTTTTGCCAGCACGTGAACGTGGCGGTGTCGGAGCTACGTGGTATGCGGGAACTGCGGATGCCATCTATCAGAATATCGGATTCCTCGATGAACAGTCACCGGAATACGTGCTGATTCTCTCAGGGGACCATATCTATAAAATGGATTATGACAAGATGCTCACAGCGCATAAGGAAAAGGGTGCCGATTGCACCATCGCTGTTTTGAATGTATCATTGAAAGAGGCTAGCCGCTTTGGGATCATGAATACCAATCCGGATGGAACCATTTATGAGTTCGATGAAAAACCGGCAAAGCCAAAATCGACTTTGGCATCAATGGGGATTTACATTTATACATATCAGGAACTGCGCAAATATCTGATCGAAGATGCCAAAGATGAAAAGTCGGCTCACGATTTCGGAATGAACATAATTCCAAACATGTTGGCGGACAACAAGAAATTGTACGCTTATGAATTCGACGGGTACTGGAAGGATGTCGGGACAGTCGATTCGTTATGGGAAGCGAACATGGACTTGCTCGAAGATCATGAATTGGACTTGTACAACATCAATAATGATTGGAAAGTCTATACCGAAGACACCTTGGCTAAACCGCAATATATCGGGGAAGACGCACAGATCTCAAATTCAATCATCAATCAGGGGTGCATGATTGAAGGAACCGTTACCGGATCAATCCTTTTTGGGGGAGTAAGCGTAGGTAAAGGTGCTATTGTTGAGGATTCGGTATTGATGCCAGGTGTCTTGGTTGAAGAGGGCAGCATCATCCGCAAGTCGATCATCGATGAGGGTGTTGTCATCACGGAAAATACGAAAATCAACGAAGATGCTGTTGAAGTGGTGTTAGTATCTAACAGTGAAGGCTAGGGGGAAATAATAATGGCAAAAGTAATTGGAATTGTAAATTTGCACACATCTACGAGTTTTGACGGACTGACCGAAAGAAGGCCAAGCGCGTCGGTGAGCTTTCTGGGCCGCTATGCCTTGATTGACTTCGTTTTGTCAAACATGTCTAACTCTAATATCGATACGGTCGGAGTGTTAATTCAGGAAAAACCAAGATCTTTGTTCAAGCACTTGGGTGGCGGTGATTCTTGGAACTTCAACTCGAAAGCCGGTGGGATTTCATTCCTATATAATGAGAAGTATGCGAATCATAAGAAATACAATCATGATTTGAACAACCTGGAAGAAAACGTTCATTTCCTGGAGTCGGAAAACACGAAGTACGTGGTGATTGCTCCGGCTCATATCCTTACTACAATGAATTACGACGACATGATCAATGCCCATGAAAAATCAGGGGCCCGCATCACAGTCGCTTACCAACATATAAACAATGGGGGAGAAACATTCATCGGAGCCCAAACGTTGAAAATCGAAGATGGCATAGTCAAGTCTTTTGCCGCAAACAAAGGGGTCAACAACGAATGCGACGTTTCCCTGGAGACTTACGTAATCAACAGGGACGCCCTGTATGACATTATCCGTGATGCCAAGAAGGCTTCATCATTCTTCAAGCTCAAGGATGCACTGGCTTATTATGCGGCTGATAAAAAAATCCACGCCTACGAGTACCGTGGTTACGCGAGATATGTTGATTCACTTGAAAACTACTACAAAGTATCTTTGGAATTCCTGAATCTGGACATATCGTCTGCTGTTTTCAAATCGAACTGGCCTATCTACACCCTGACCAACGACACGCCTCCTGCCAAATATCTCAAAGACGCATCAGTCAAAAAATCGTTTATCGCCAATGGGGCGTTGATTGACGGAACAGTGGAAAACAGCATCATCGGACGTGATGTGGTAATTGGCAAAGGTGCCATAGTCAAGAACTCGATAATCTTCACCGGTGCCAAAATCGCTCAAGGTGCGGTTGTTGTCAATACAATCATGGACAAACGGTCACAAGTTAAAATTCAAAAAGATCTGATCGGTGATCCACAGGCACCGCTCTATGTCAAAGAAGGGGATGTTGTTTAATGCGTGTTTTATTTGCAGCAAGCGAGGCCGTTCCTTTTATCAAATCGGGCGGTCTGGCTGACGTAATGGGTGCATTGCCCAAAGAATTGACAAAAAAAGGGGTTGAGACCCTGGTCGTATTGCCTAAATACAGCGACATGAAGATGGCGGATGAGTTGGAATATGTGACTTCATATGACATCTATATCGGTTGGCGCAAGGTATATTGCGGGATATTCAAGGCTGAGCTCTATGGGATAACCTATTACTTCATCGACAACGAAACCTACTTCCGCCGTCCTGGTCTTTATGGCTACCACGATGACAATGAACGCTTTGCCTTTTTCGATTTCGCGGTACTCGAGCTGATCAGCCATTTGGATCTTGGCATCGATGTGCTCCATCTTCATGATTGGCAGACAGCTATGATAGCTATGGTCTACAAGGAAAGATACAGCTATTTTCCCGGATACGAGAATATCAAGATTGTGTTCACAATCCACAATATCGCCTTCCAGGGTAAATGCGATCCGAAACTGTTGACTGATCTTTTCAGTCTGGACAGCTATCTTTATTACAACGGGAATGCCCGTCATGATGATTGCCTTAACATGATGAAAGCGGCGATTGTCTACAGTGATATCATCACAACCGTTTCTCCGACGTATGCCAAAGAGATACTGACACCTGAATATGGTGAAGGTTTGCACACTGTCCTTGAGCTGCGACGTTATGATCTGTATGGAATCCTTAACGGAATCGATTACGACATAAACGATCCGGAAACGGACAGCAGCCTTGTAGCCAATTTCAACGCCGATAACTTCAGGGTTGAAAAAGTCAAAAACAAACTGGCTTTGCAAAAGGAAGTCGGTCTTGAACAAGACAGCAAGGTGCCTTTGATTGGCGTCGTGACCCGGCTGACCCGGCAAAAAGGACTTGACCTTATTCTCAACAAGCTTGAATTGCTTATGGAAGAGGAAGTCCAAGTCGTTATTCTTGGGGCTGGCGACCAGGTGTATGAACAGGCACTAAAAGATATTGCCTGGAAATATGATGGCAAATTGTCGTTGCAGCTGAAATATGACTTCGGTCTTTCTTGCCGCATTTACGGCGGAACAGACATGTTCCTTATGCCTTCCTTGTTCGAACCGTGCGGGCTGTCTCAGATGATGGCGCTGCGCTATGGTTCGGTTCCGATTGTCCGGGAAACGGGAGGGTTGAAAGATTCGGTCCCTGCCTACGATGATGAAAATCAGACTGGTCTTGGATTCTCGTTTGTGAATTTCAATGCTGAAGAAATGTATGACACTATTCTTTATGCGCTTCATGTTTACTACAACGATCGTGAAGCCTTTGATGATCTGGTTGAGCGCGGCATGCTTGCCAAACTGGACTGGGAACATTCGGCCATGGAATATTTGAAAATATACAAATCATTGCTCTAATCAATCAAATGCCGGCACGGCTTCTAAAAGTGCCGGCATTTGTGTTTTGAAGCAAAAAGTGCCGGTAATATCTGCCATTCACGTGAAATTGTTGCACTTAAGCGGTAATTTTAGTAAAATAGGAAAAGGAGGTTTCTTATGAGAAGAATATTATTTTCGTTTTTGGGAGCAATAATTTTTTTAACCGGCTGTCAGTCTGACGAATTGTCTGATAACACGGTTAAAAATGGAATAGAATATCAAGTGAATGACAATATCTCTTTCTATTATCCCGACACGTTTGAATTGAGCGGAGTCACAGGTGAAGAGGTTTCTTTTGCAAAAGATGATCAACAGATGTATTACCGGTCAATCGCGGATGATTCACAAAATCAACTGGATGACCTGGATGAGCTTTATATCGGAACCCTTGAACAAAACGGAGCTGAAATAATCGATGTTTCAAAGCCGATAATCGCCAGTGGCCTTGACTGTTATTACATTACCGGAATCTACAGCGATGTCGCAATCCGTTTTAGCGAACTGGTCTATTTCACTTCATCGATGACCTATGTCTATGGCTATCGGGCTGCAAGCGATACATACAATGACAACAGTGATATTGTCCGGACATATTTGGAAACAATAGTAATTGATACAGGAGAAAAGTAAATGATTAAGTTGTTCAACAGTTTGACTAATCAAAAGGAAGAGTTCAAGCCAATCAGGGATAATGAGGTTTCGATATACGTTTGCGGGCCGACGGTTTACAATTACGTCCATATTGGAAATACACGCCCGATGATAATTTTTGATGTTTTAAGAAGGATGTTTGAATATTACGGCTATAAGGTCGTTTTTGTTTCCAATTTTACGGATGTCGATGACAAGATAATCGCCGGAGCGAAAAATGAAGGAATCAGTGAAAAAGAACTGGCCGACAAATATATCAAGGCATATAACGAGGTCCGCGAGGCTTTGAACCTTGAGTTTCCGACGCATGCACCCCGCGTAACTGAAACGATGGATCAGATAATCGGATTCATCCAGGAGTTGATCGACTTGGGATATGGCTACGTCGTCGACGGCGATGTCTATTTCCGGGTTGGCAAGGTTGCCGATTATGGTCAGCTGTCGAAAATCCAACTTGATGACCTCATAGCCGGCGCCAGCAATCGGGTAGACAATGAAGACCAGAAGGAGTCACCGAGCGATTTTGCCCTGTGGAAAAAAACCGAAGACGGACTCAACTATGATTCGCCGTGGTCTAGGGGAAGACCTGGGTGGCACAGCGAGTGTGTGGTCATGATCAACGATATCTTTGACCAGGGAAAAATTGACATCCATGGCGGGGGGATGGATCTTAAATTCCCTCATCATGAAAACGAGATTGCTCAGTCAATGGCGCTGCACCATCATCCCATTGCCCACATCTGGATGCATAACCAGATGATCAATATCAACAACGAGAAGATGTCCAAGTCCAAAGGAAATGTCCTCTGGGCCAAGGATCTTGTCAAACAGCTGGGCTGCAATGTATACAAATGGCTGATGCTCTCAAGTCATTATCGCAATCCTCTCAACTTCACTGACGAAGTGCTCAAGAATGTGCAAAAAGAAGTGGCGAAGGTTGAAAACGTGCTCAAGAGCACCAATCTTTATCTTCAGCTTCAGGGAAATGAAAATCTTGATTTCGACCCTGAAAGAGTAAGCGTCATGGTTGGGGCACTGGCTGACGATTTGAACACATCGCTGGCACTGACAAGAATCCTGGATGTCGTCAAGGAACTCAATACTTCAACACGCCAGAAGGAAGTCGATGCAAACGAAGTCGCAAAATTGTTCAATACGCTAAAAAGAATGCTCGAGGTTTTGGGGTTCAAGATCGAGCTGGGTGAACTTTCATCGGAAGATAAGGATTTATATCGGCGATGGAATGAAGCCAAAGGCATCAAGGATTTCGAAACCGCGGACAAATTGCGGATGGCACTGATTGAACGCGGGGTAATATGATGGATCACAGTCTGAAAAATCCCCTGGTTTTGGCATATCTTGGCGACAGTGTGTTGGAAATGCATATCCGGATGCATCTTATCGAGGATCAAAAAATAGGGAAAGTCAACCAGATGAACAAGATGGCATTGAACTATGTTTCGGCGGCCGCCCAACAGGAATTCATCAACCACTTGCTCGCCCATGACTTGCTTGAGCCCCTGGAAAAACAGATATACCTGCGAGGTCGAAATCACAAAGAGGCCCGCTCCAAAAAGGGCAGCCATCACCATTCGACCGGGTTCGAGGCCATTCTGGGTTACCATCACCTCTGCAACAACGAACAAAGAATCCAGGAAATATTGGATCTTTATTATCATTATAATGATACAAAATTGAGACGAATTTGAAAAACAGTTAAGGAAATAATATGAGACAATATATATATGGAAAAAACACCGTCGTGGAAGCGCTTAAATCAGGCGGAGTGACTAAGGTTTTTCTGGCTAACAATGACGAAAAAGTGATTAAATTATGCCAGGAAGCCAAGATCAAAGTTGAACCGATCACCAAGGATGGTGCATTCAAGCTGGTGGGCAAGGTCAACCATCAGGGTGTAATTGCCATCGGCAAAGAATATAACCTTTCCAGCGTCGAGGAGATTGTGGCAATCGGAAAGAAGAAGGAATATCCGCTCATCGTGTTGCTTGACGGCCTTGAGGATCCCCACAACCTGGGAGCGATTCTGAGATCTTGTGACGCGATGGATGTCGATGGTGTCATTATCGGCAAGAATCGTTCGGTCGGTCTCAATGCCACCGTGGCAAAAGTATCGACAGGGGCAATCGATCATGTCAAAGTCGCAGCGGTCACCAATCTGGCAAGAACTCTTGAGGATTTGAAAAAGATTGGCTACTGGGTTGTCGGTCTTGACTTGCATGACTCGGTGGATTACCGCAAAGTTGATTACAAGATGCCCTGTGTGCTGGTAGTAGGTTCGGAAGGGAAGGGAATCTCCCGCCTGGTGAAAAAAAGCTGCGACCATAGCGTGGTCTTGCCCATGGTTGGGCACGTCAACTCGCTTAATGCGTCGGTGGCTACTGCCGTGATGCTATATCAGGTGCATAATTCCCGGAATCCGATTTAGATAAAACCGGTTAAATAAAATTACAGAAATTAGTCGCGTGGCCAACTGAGAGTTGCCCGCATCAAGGAAGATTCACAATAAAAAAGGAAAGCGAAGATATCCAGGAGGGTGATATCTTCATGAGGAAAAATAATGAACTACTCGCTCGAAGAACTTTTATACTTGGCTAACCAGGGGTGTCCCTATGCATTTGATGCGTTCCATAAGGAAGTCCTGAAATTGGTTGATAATATGTATCGCTACGAGGCGATCAAGAGCAATATTTTCAAAAGTAAAAATTACAATGATTCAATCAATGTCGATATCAATGCGATTATCAAAGCGGCATACGGTTACCGCGATGATCGCAACTGCAGATTGAAGACATTTCTTTCGCGAGTTATTTCAAATAAAATAAAAACCTCTTTCCAGAAGGACATTAAAGAGAAAAAGGGCATGAGCAAGTACGACTATGCCGAGTTGGAACAGTTCGTTCATCAGGCGGTTTTGTGCGCGCCCCAGAAAATATATGAGCCGGATTTCTATGTTGAGGTGACCAGTCAGATCAAGGATGCTTTGATTTTTGCCAAAGAAAACTGCTCAAAAACAGAAAACAGGATCCTGAGCCAAAAAGTTTATGGCTACAACATAGCGGAAATCGCCCAAGACCTGAACAAACCGGCAAAGGCGGTTTACAACGGGGTTGACCGGATAAAGCAAAAAATGAAGCTTTTTAAAAAAGTTTGACGGACAGCTGTTTTTATGATAACCTTATCTAAGTTAGAAAGAGTGATAAAATGAAAGAAAAAGTTATTTTGGTATGCAGCGAATGCCTTTCCCGCAACTATTCCATAACTAAAAACAAGAGAGTAAATGTCGAAAGACTTGAACTCCGCAAATATTGTAAAAAATGCGGGAAACATACGATTCACCGCGAAACCAAATAGGAGAGAACTATGAAAATTCGTGAATGGTTTAAGATCAAGGAAATCAGGACGCAAATCAAGAAAATTCATTGGTTGGAAAAAGACAAATTAGTCAAGAATTCAGGAATCGTAATCGGGTTTACTTTTTTGATGGGGTTATTTTTCTACGCCAGTGATGGGATAATTGTGATAATTTTTAAAATGTTGGGGTTAAATTAATATGGCAGATATGAATGATGAAGGTAGACAATGGTATGTGGTCAATACATACTCTGGTCACGAATATAAAGTAAAAGAAAACATTGAAAAAAGAATAGAGTCCATGGGTCTTCAGGACATCCTGTTTCGGATAGTGGTTCCTGAACATGTGGAAACTGAAGTCAAAGATGGAAAGAAAGTAAATGTTTCAAAGACAATGTTCCCAGGTTACGTCCTGGTCGAAATGATCATGACTGATGAAGCTTGGTACGTTGTCCGAAATACTCCAGGTGTTACCGGGTTTATCGGATCTTCGGGGGGAGGGGCAAAACCGTTCCCGTTGCAAAAATCCGAACTGGATCCGATTTTGAAGGCGATGAACATGACGCCGACATCATTTGAGATCGATTTTGCTCAAGGTGATGAGGTGCGAGTTGTGGCCGGACCACTTAAGGATAAAGTTGGAAAAGTTGAATCGATTGACAGTGAAAAGGAAATTGCCAAGGTGTTGATTGACATTCTAGGTAACTTGAATATCGCAGAAATCGAATTGGTTCAATTGGAAAAAGTTGATTATTAATCATCAGGCCAGCCTTGGAAGGGCTGCCTTTTTTTGTTTCGGCACAAAAATGCGATTGTAACAAAGTCAAACCGCTATTGCCAAAAGGTGACTACAATTGGGTTATATGCAACAATTATCTAAAAAATCACACAATTCCCACATTCTCTTGAAACCTACTGGCACCAACGGTTTTGGAGACGGCTGATTGAAAATATGCGATTATATGCCCTTTTTTTGATGGTTGGGGTTGCTTTAATTTTTTGTTTATTGTAGAATTGTGTTTGAACTTTGGAGGTTTATTATGTATAAATTAAAACATATCAAAGAATCAGTTATCACAAATATCAAAGAGCGCAAGGCGATGTTCATTCCGGCAGTTGCTGTTGCTTCCTTTGCTTTAGTGGGTTATGCGGCGGTTGACCGTGAAGCTCCGGTAATCGATTCCAACAATATTGAATTAGTTTACGGCCAAGAATTTTCGACAAATTTAGTTGAAGTAAGTGACAATCATGATACCCGATCTGAATTGGATATCGTAGCCGATACAAGCTCATTAAATATTAATCAATTAGGTGAATACACAATCAGGGTAACTGCAACAGACCAGTTTCAAAATGCGGTTACTAAGAATGTCCTCGTAAATGTAGTGGACAAAGAGGCTCCGCAATTACAAATCGTTGGCAGCCAAGTAGGTTATATGATCGAGGTCCCTGTAAAAGGATCGACAAATATTGCCGATTACATCAAAGCGACGGATGATGTCGATGGTGATGTCACTCCGTTCATTGAACAGTCGGCCCAATTGAGTACCAATGCATTAGGACTGCAGACAATAACCGTTCAAGTGGAAGACAGTTCAGGAAACCTTACTGACGAGACATTCTACTTCAATGTAATGGACACGGAAGCTCCTGAAGCTACTCTTTCAAATGGCGAGTCAATCACCTTGAATTATGGCGAAGACTTTGATCTGAAAAATTATCTGACATTCAAAGATAATTTTGATGAAGATGTCGAAGTGACTGTTGAGGGAAGTGTCGATACCAAAAACGAAAATGATGTGCAGGAAATTACCGCAACAGCCATCGATTCTTCAGGCAATCAGACTGTCAATACCCTGACTTTCTCTGTCAAGGATACATCCGCACCGGAAATCAAATTGACAAAATCAAGTATCGATTTAGTCACTGGTGCAAGCATCAATACCAAGTCATATTTGGCGAGCGCAATTGACAACAAGGATGGGGATCTTACTTCAAAAGTTGAGATCTCAAGCATCGACACAAGCAGCGCTGGAACAAAAACCGTAACTTACACGGTGACCGACAGCGAAGGCAACAAGGCGCAAGCCACCTTGAAAGTCAATGTTTCTTCAATGGGAAGCAAGATTCTTTCGGTTGCCGCGACCAAACTGGGAGTTCCTTATGTATGGGGGGCGACCGGACCAAATTCATTTGACTGTTCGGGATTCACCCAGTGGGTATATAACCAAGTGGGAATTTCGATTCCAAGAACGTCCTCATCCCAGATGGCAGCAGGAACAAAGGTATCAGTTTCTCAGGCCCGTCCAGGTGACTTGTTATGGCGTGATGGCCATATTGCCATCTTTGTTGGAGGAGACACTTATATCCACGCACCGCATACCGGAGACGTTGTCCGTTATGCTACCGGAATAAGCTCTTTCACATACGCAATTCGTTTTTACTAAACTAAAAGAGATTTGATATCTCTTTTTTTTACGGAGGGAAAGAATGGGTCAGAAGTATTTTTTCTTTGATATTGACGGAACGCTGGTTGATTTCAATGCCGGCATCGACAAAATCACACCAACTACCATCGAGGCGCTTAATGAATTGAAAAGCCGCAACCATCAGTTGCTCGTCGCAACAGGCCGCAGCATCTGCTTCATCCCCGATTTTGTCAAGGATTATGATTTCAATGGTTTTGTCACGTGCAACGGGGCCTATGTCGAATTGCATGGCAAATCATTGTACAAGGCAGTAATCGCCCAGGAAGCGATAAAAGAGGTTATCGATTTTTGCGACAACACCTTAAGCAATTACTATTTCGAGTCGAGGGATTCGATATACATCAGGGATTCCGGTGACCCGATGCATCAAAAGTTCATTGAGGAATGGTCTATGGATGCGAACATTTGTGTCGACAGTTTTGATTATGGACAGATTGAAACGTATATCGGCATGCTGGTGTGCCGCACTCCAGAAATACTCGAGCAGGCAAAACAAAGCCTGGCTTGCCATTTCGATGTCCAGCCCCATGTCCATGGGTGTTCTTGCGATTTGACTTTGAAAGGGGAATCTAAAGGCAAAGGGATTGAGATGCTCTGTGCCCACCTGAACGTGGATATAACCAACACGGTTGCCTTTGGCGATGCTCACAATGACTATGAGATGATTTCCAGTGTCGGATTGGGAATTGTAATGGGCAATGGAGTCAGCGCGCTTAAAAAGATCGGAGACTATACAACTCTTTCGGTGAGTGATGAAGGTATTTTTCACGCATTAAGGGATCATAAATTTATCTAACTCTTGAATATTTCGATTAATGTGATAATATGTTTCTAAGAGATATTTGCGAGAATAAAGCCGCATTGTTCTTAGTCGGCGGCTTTTTGAAAAGACCATGAAATTGCAGTTTGCAATTGGTCTTTTTTTGTTTAAATCCAAGTGCGCTTTTTCTTGTGAAGGAGGCGGAATATGATTGAAGAAAACTTGGAAAAACACCGCAAGTAAGGCAGTTACTTGTATTTTTTGTTGGGATTTTCGCTAATCTGAAAGTTATCATTTTGGGGATTTCGCAATGAAAACGTTAACATTGAAACTTTGTGAAATTTTTTCCGAATAATGCTTGTAATCAAAAGGTTAACCATGTATACTAGCGTTGTAAATTAAATATTTCACAAATAAATTGGAGGAAACAATTAATGGCAGAAAAGAAAGTTGCTAAAAACGAAGTTGAAGCGACGCCAGTAGCTCCTACTGAAGCTGAAACTGACGCGCATATCGATGGTCTTGTAACTAAGGCATTACAAGCATTGAAAGAATTTGAATCATTTACTCAAGAACAAGTTGACCACATCGTGGCTAAATGCTCTGTTGCTGGGTTGGATGCTCATGGTATCTTGGCTGAAGCTGCAGTAAAAGAAACCGGTCGTGGTGTTTTTGAAGATAAAGCAGTTAAAAACTTGTTCGCTTGCGAATATGTTACATCTAACTTGCGTCATACAAAAACTGTAGGTATCATTTCTGAAGATCCAATCACTGGAATCACTGAAATTGCTGAACCAGTTGGTGTTGTATGTGGTATCGTACCAACTACAAACCCTACTTCTACAACAATCTTCAAATGCTTGATCGCATTAAAGACAAGAAACCCAATCATCTTCTCTTTCCACCCTTCAGCCCATGAATGTTCTAAACAAGCTGCAATCGTGATCAGAGATGCGGCAATCGCTGCAGGTGCTCCTGAAAACTGTATCCAATGGTTGGAAATCAAATCAATGTATGCAACTGGGGCAATCATGAACCACCCAGGGATCGCAACTATCCTGGCAACTGGTGGTAACGCGATGGTTAAAGCCGCTTACTCATGTGGGAAACCTGCATTGGGTGTTGGGGCCGGTAACGTTCCTGCTTATGTTGAAAAAACTGCTATTATCAAACGCGCTGCAAACGATATCTTCTTATCAAAAGCATTTGATAACGGGATGATCTGTGCTTCTGAACAAGCTGCAATCGTAGACCAAGAAATCTATGATGAATTCAAAGCTGAAATCGGAAGATACCCAGTTCACTTCGCTAACGCAAAAGAAAAGAAATTATTGGAAAAATTCATGTTCGGTGTTGAGAGTGGTGCTCAAAACGTTGATGCTGCCAAATTGAATGCCGCTGTTGTTGGTAAGCCTGCTGCTTGGATCGCTGAACAAGCTGGATTCACTGTTCCTGCTGAAACTCAAGTTATCGTTGCTGAATGTAACGAAGTTGGTCCTAACGAACCATTGACTCGTGAAAAATTATCTCCAGTATTGGCTATGTTGAAATCTGCTTCAACTGAAGAAGGTATCGAATTGGCTGGTCAAATGGTTGAATTCAACGGTTTGGGTCACTCGGCTGCAATCCACACAGAAGATCACGATATCACTGTAAGATTCGGTAAAAGATGTAAAGCTATCCGTATTATTGAAAATGCTCCTTCTACGTTCGGTGGAATCGGTTCAGTTTATAATGCCTTCATCCCATCATTGACTTTAGGATGTGGTTCTTATGGACACAACTCAGTTTCTAACAACGTAAGTGCGGTAAACTTACTCAATATTAAAAGAATCGGGAGACGTAACAATAATATGCAATGGGTTAAACTTCCACCAAAAATTTATTTCGAAAGAAACTCTATCCAATATCTAAAAGACATGAAAGATATGGAAAAATGTATGATCGTAACTGACAAAGCTATGTACAACTTAGGTTACGTACAAAAAATCGAAGACGTTATCCGTCGTCGTAACAACAAAGTAGACATCGAATTATTCTTCGAAGTTGAACCGGATCCATCTTTGGAAACAGTATACAAAGGTGTTGAGACCATGAGAAACTTCGCTCCTGATTGCATTATCGCATTAGGTGGTGGTTCTTCAATGGATGCTGCTAAAATCATGTGGTTATTATACGAAAACCCAACTGTGGTATTCGATGACCTGAAACAAAAATTCATGGATATCCGTAAACGTGCATTCAAATTCCCTGAATTAGGTAAAAAAGCGAAAATGATCTGTATCCCAACAACTTCAGGTACAGGTTCAGAAGTGACTCCTTTCGCGGTAATCACTGACAAAGCTGAAAACAAAAAATACCCATTGGCTGACTACGCGTTGACTCCAACAGTAGCTATCGTTGACCCTGAGTTCGTTGCGACTTTACCAAAAGCAGTAGCTGCCGACACTGGTATCGACGTATTGACACATGCGGTTGAAGCATACGTTTCAATCCTGGCATCAGATTTCACTGATGGATGGGCTAAACAATCAATCAAAATGATCTTCGATTACTTGGAAGAATCAGTAAACCAAGCAACTCCAATTTCTCGTGAAAAAATGCATAATGCTGCGACTATCGCTGGTATGGCATTCGCTAATGCTTTCTTAGGTGTCAACCACTCATTGGCTCATAAAATTGGTGGGGAATTCCACGTACCTCACGGTCGTACAAACGGTATCTTGTTGCCACACGTAATCCGTTACAACGGTACCATCCCTACTAAATTAAACATCTGGCCAAAAATCGAAAACTATAAAGCTGATGTTAAATACATGGAATTGGCTCAATTGATCGGTCTGAATCCAAAAACTCCTGCTGAAGGTGTTGCAATGTTCGCTGACGCATGTGAAGAATTATGTGCAAAAGTCGGATTGGCTTGCAACTTCGAATCTCAAGGAATCTCTAAAGAAGCTTGGACAGAAGCTAAACACCGTATCGCGATGAACGCATACGAAGATCAATGTACACCTTGTAACCCAAGAATGCCTTTGATCAATGACATGGAAAACATGTTGGAATCTGTTTACAGCTACAAAAGCAAATTTTTTAAATAATAACGACTGACCCGGGATATTCTCGGGTTTTTTAATGCAGTTTTTCATGTTATAGTTTAAACAGGAGATTGATCTTGGAATGTGGGAAAATCCCACGGGATTGTCAAAAATATCGGGAAATGTTCCATCATGACAGTTTGCCATAATTCAGTCATATTTTACCTATATCATATGATTGAAAATAAGATAAGCGAATTTGTGGAGGTATCTATGAAAATTGTAATAAAGATGTTGGTTGACCTGACGATGATGGTCATGTTTCTGTTTTTGATGTTCGGGTACGAACTCTCTCCTTTGTACCATGAGGTTTTGGGGATAGGTATTGGAGTTGTTTTCCTGATCCATGTTTTGTTGAACCTGAAAGCTACAAAGGGGATATTGGGGTCGCTGGTTGCCGGAAGGCTCAAAGGTACGACAAAGGCCAATGCCATATTGGATGTCGTGCTTTTGGTCATGATGCCCCTGGACATCATCAGCGGCCTGCTGGATTCCAAGTTCATAATATACAGTCCTTATAATTCCCTTATCTCAACGGCTCATCACGCCTTTTCTTGGGTTGTCTTGGCAATCATTGCGGGGCACCTCTATCTCCACCGGAATTACTTGAAGGCTGCCATAAAATCAAAATTCCTGCGTGGCAGACAGTCAAAAGGCAACGCGTTGGCATTGATGGGACTTGTTGCGATAGTCGGCGGAGTGCTGTTCAATTCATTCATGCTAGTGTTGAACATCAATGATGGTTCGCTCGATTCGACAGTCAGCAGTAATGATGACGATGATGACGATTCAAGCGGAACAGCCCAGGACAATGGGGGCGCCAGCACAGTGACGCTCGATAATTATCTTTCATCATTGCGCTGTGATGGCTGTGGCCGTCACTGCTCGCTGGCATCGCCTCAGTGTGGCATTGGCGAAGACCAGGCGGATCAGGCTACCCTTGAGTATGAGAGTCTCTATGGCCAAAGCGAAAGCGATACAACCGACGAATCGCAGTCAACAACTGATGACTCAACATCGGGATCCAGCGAAAGCGATCAGCCGGCAACTGACGGAGGCGTAACCGACACTGCAATGACCCTTAATGAATATCTTAAAGGTTTCAACTGCGATGGCTGCGGTCGTCGCTGTTCACTGGCCAATCCCAAATGTGGCATTGGGGAAAACCAGGCGGATCAGGCAACCTTGGATTATGAGAGCCTTTATGGACAAGAGGACTCAGGCAATACGAGTCTTGTGGCTGCAACATTCTCCAACTGATAATTATTCACAAATTGTCATCTCAAAAATGTTATAATGAAATCAACCTAAGACTTTAAGTAAGTTTTAGGTTTTAATGTTAATAATTAATTGGGGTGATAATATGAGGATTTTATTGGCTGAAGATGAACGCGATATCGCAAACGTGTTGCAGGTGGTATTGAAACGTAATAACTATGAGGTTGATTGGGTAAGCAATGGAGTTGATTTTGTGGACTATATCGACACCGGAAATTATGATCTGGCTGTTTTGGATATAATGATGCCAAAGATGGACGGAATAAGCGCTTTGAAGATCATCAGGGAAAAGGGATTTGAAATTCCGGTCATCTTGCTGACTGCAAAAAGCGAGGTCGATGACAAGGTTAATGGGCTTGATTCAGGCAGCGACGATTATCTTACCAAGCCATTCGCAACCAAAGAGCTGCTGGCCAGGATCAGGATGCTTCTGCGAAGGAATAAAACGACAGTCGACAATGAGCTTACCTATGGAAATATAGTCCTGTCACGGGTAACTTATTTGCTTAAGGGTCCAAAGCGGGAGTTCAAGCTGGCATCCAAAGAGTTCCAATTGCTCGAATTGCTGCTCCAGCAACCTGGAGCGGTCATTTCCACAGAAATGTTCATGGACAAGGTATGGGGATACCAGAGCGAAAGTGAAATCAATGTGGTCTGGACGCATATCTCGTACATCCGGAAGAAATTGAGGGAAATCGGATCGAATGTGGTAATAAAGGCGTCACGGGGTGCGGGTTATTTTCTGGAGGTAAGCGATGATTAAAAGACTGCAGCGCCGATTCATCCTTATTGCCTTGATATCGGTGTCGGTCGTCTTCGTCGTCATAATGGGCACTTTGCTTATAAGCGATTACGTGAACATTGTCGAAAAGGCAGACAATTCGATAGACCTTATTTATTCGGCGGGCGACATGCTAAAAGCCGACCTGTCAGACCGGACGACAATAAAGAAGCCGCCTACTGACGATTTGGATGGCAGCTATGATTTCAGGGGACCTGAGGGGATTTTTTCTTCCCGATTCTTCATCGTTACCCTTAACGATGGGGTCGTCAGTGATGTCAATGTCGACAATATCTCGGCTATAGACCAGGCGAGTGCAAGTGCAATGGCGTTGGAAGTGATTGACAATGACAGCGGCGTCTATGACAATTATCGGTATAAGGTATTTGATGATGGGTCGAGTCTGACGGTCGTCTTCATCGATACCTTTATGGAAATGCAGTCTTTCTATGACTTTCTGACCAATACCGCCATAATGGGTGGCTTTGGACTTGGGATGTTCATCATAATCGCGTGGTTCCTGTCAAAGATGGCAATAAGACCTTTGGTGGAATCGATCGAAAAGCAAAAGCAGTTCATCACCAATGCTTCCCACGAACTGAAGACACCATTGACTGTTATTTCCGCCAACAATGAAATGATCGAGCTCGATTATGGAGAGAACAACTGGTCGCAAGGCATCGAGAGGCAGGTTGCCAAGATGAACAAGCTTACGAATTCGCTGGTGACCCTGGCCCGGCTCGACGAACAGAATTATCATGTCGAACTCAAAGATGTCTCCTTGAACGAACTTGTCCGGGAAGTTGCGGAGGATTATCGCGATCTGGCCTTGGTTGAAAATAAGACTTTTGAATGCGAGCTGGATCCGGTAGTGCTAAAGGGAAATGGCGAACTGCTATCCCAGCTTGTCTCCATATTGCTTGACAATGCGCTGAAGTACTCAAACGGCAATGGTTGGATCAGGATCCGCCTTTCAGGGGGCAAGCGGAGACGTCTTATCGTTGAAAACAGCGTGGCTGAAATCACTTCAGGAAATCATGACGAAGTGTTCGAACGATTCACCCGGCTGGAACAGTCACGCAACTCAAGTCTTGGTGGATATGGAGTCGGGCTGGCCATTGCCAAGTCAATTGTGAACAGGCATCATGGCAAAATCAGGGCATACAGCAATGACAGCAACACTTTCACCATCATGGTTGAATTCTGATAACGGCTTTTGCCGTTTTTTTTAATCCTTAAAGTACGTTTAAAGTTGTATTGGTAAATTGATATTGTAAGGAGTGTAAAAAATGGCAAATGACAAATTTGAACGTCTGGAATTCAAATATCTGATTACCAGATCCCAACAAAAAAGACTTTTTGATAAATTCCCGGAATCTGTTAAAATGGATGCCTACGGCCACACCGAGATTTACAATCTATATTTTGACACCGATGATTTCCGACTGATCCGCAGTTCAATCGAGAAACCGGTCTACAAGGAAAAATTGCGAGTGCGATCATATGGCCGGGCAAACATGAAAGAACCGGTTTATATCGAACTTAAGAAGAAGTACAAAGGCATCGTTTACAAGCGGAGGATAGAAGAAGCCCAAGATGAGGCGCTGACTGCCTTGATAACCAAAAACATCGACTGTGACAATCAGATAGGACGGGAGATCGACTATTTCACCAAATATTACCAGACATTGCGTCCGCGGATGTTTATCGGTTATACAAGGGATGCCTATTGCGACCAAAAAAATCCGGAATTGCGGATCACCTTTGACTCCGATATTAAATATCGCCTCGACAATCTGACCCTGGATTGCAAAAATGAGGGTGATCAACTGATTGATGGAGATCATGTCCTGATGGAAATCAAAATAATGGGGGCGTTTCCTTTGTGGCTTTCAGTTGCCCTGTCCCAGTTGGCGATCACCAAGTCAAGTTTTTCCAAATATGGCAATGCCTACAAGTCGTGTCTGGCAACCGGACGCATCAACATTAAGATAAATAATAACTATGGAAAACAAGGAGTAATGACTTATGCTTGATTCAATAATCGAACAGCTGACATCGACAACGACATCACAGATCACATTGTCATCTTTTCTAAGCTGCATGGTGGCGGCCATGATCATCGGGCTTGTGATAGCCAAAATTTACGAATATAAGAACAACTATAACAAGGGATTTGTGATCACCCTGGCAATGCTTCCGTCAATTGTGACATTGGTCATAATGATGGTCAACGGCAATATCGGTACGGGGGTGGCTGTCGCCGGGGCGTTTTCCCTGGTAAGATTCCGCTCCCAGCCTGGAAGTGCCCGGGAAATTAATGCGATATTTTTCACAATGGCCACCGGACTTGCGACCGGTATGGGGTATCTTCTCATAGCGGTGCTCTTTACTGCTGTCATGGCTATCTTCAATATGGTGCTGGTCAGCAGTTCATTCGGTGAAGCCGGTGAAAATATCACCAAAAAGGAAATCCGGATCACGATCCCTGAAGACCTGGACTATGAAAATGTGTTCAACGACCTGTTTGAAGAGGCGACAAGAAATTACCGGCTGGTCGAAGTCAAGACAACGAATATGGGCAGCCTGTTCAAGTTGCGATACGAGGTGGAGTTCAAAGCCGGAGCAAACGAAAAGGATTTTATCGACAGCCTTCGTTGCCGAAACGGTAATCTGGAAATATCAAGCTCCTATTCACGCTCGGCAATCACAGAATTATAATACGGCGTTATGCCGTTTTTTTGATTCTGTTTTTTAACAAGATGCTTCATTTTTAACTGAGAATATGGTTTAATTAAACTAGGTGAAGTTGAGGTGGACTGGTATGAATGTTCTGGTAGCTTGCTCAAATCCGGTCAGGATCAAAGATGAATATTTTCTTGGTAGCTTGGGAAAGATGTTGGAAGGTGAAATAATCATAAGCGCCTATCTTTCAAGTGAAGATGCCAAGGCTAAAGCAGACGAATTGAATCATTATTTCGAAATTGATGCCCCCAATATATTTGATATCAGCGGCGGCGATCTTGCCAATGGGGTATTGCCATATCTGGATTTTCAGATTATCGCCAATTCAGCTTCCGTTTTTCATGGCTACAGTGATTTGACTACGGTGATCAACGCGATCTATTCCCAGACAAATAAGCGGTCCTGGTATTACCAGGTGAGGTTTTCTGGCTATTACCCCGAGATACTGGAGCGGGTAATGGACAATACCGGGAGCCTGGATGTCGAATTTGTCCAAGGCCGTGAAATGGATGGAATTGCAATCGGAGGGAATATCCGTTGTTTTTTGAAACTGGCAGGAACCAGATATTTGCCAAATTTTACAGGTCATATTCTCTTTTTGGAAGCCTACAGCACCGAAAAATATCAGCTTATGACGATGATCAGCCAACTTGAACAGATGGGCGCCTTTGAACGGATCGCCGGCCTGGTTTTAGGGACGTTCACCAGGATCGAACAAGTCGAGGGTTATGGATGGCTGGTCGGAGAATTCAAGAAGCATTGCGACAAGCCGATTGCGATTACCAGGGATTTTGGGCACCATCAGTCTTCAAAGGGATTCCTGGTTGGCGGGCATTATAAATTTGATAGGAATTCATTTCGGGATTGATATCTTCTATTGATGTTGCAGGTGATTATCGCGGGCCGCTATGGCCAAAATAATTTCCAATAAGGTCAATATCTTCTTGTAAAAGATGATTTAGATGATATAATCATAAAGGGCTTATTATGTCTTCCCGGGGAAGACATTTTTTTATATTTTATTAGTTAATAGGAGGTTTATCATGACAAAATTTATTTTTGTAACAGGTGGAGTTGTTTCGGGCTTAGGCAAGGGACTTACTGCTGCTTCGCTTGGACGAATTCTTAAGCAGCGCGGTTTGAAGGTTTTCATGCAAAAACTTGATCCGTACATAAATGTCGACCCAGGAACAATGTCGCCATATCAGCATGGTGAGGTGTTCGTTACCGTCGATGGGGCGGAAACCGATCTTGATTTGGGACACTATGAGCGTTTCATTGATGAAGAGCTCAACCGCAACTGTTCGATTACAACCGGACGTATTTATGATACGGTAATCTCAAAAGAGAGAAGGGGCGAATATTTGGGGGCGACAGTTCAGGTTGTGCCTCATATCACAAATGAAATCAAGTCTCGCATTTATCAAGCTGGTGAATCAAGCAATGCCGACATCGTCATTTCCGAGATCGGTGGTACAGTAGGGGATATTGAATCATTGCCGTTTATTGAAGCAATTCGTCAAGTCGGATTAGATTTGGGTCATGATAACGTTCTATATATCCATACAACATTGTTGCCTTATATCCGGGCAAGCAAAGAGCTTAAAACAAAGCCGACACAGCACAGTGTAAAGGAACTTAGAAACTACGGAATCCAGCCGGACATCATCGTGTGCCGCAGCGAAGTTCCATTCGATGATTCAATCAAAAACAAGATTTCGCTGTTCTGTAATGTGCCGGCGAAGAATGTAATCGCCAACCTTGATGTCGATGTGCTTTATCAGCTGCCGATGGATCTTCTTGCTCAAAAAATGGATGATATCGTTCTTGATCAGCTGAAAATAGTAGCTCCAAAAGCTGACATGAGCGAATGGAGCTCGCTGATCGACCGCGTCAAGAACCTCAAAGATGAACTGCATATCGGTTTGGTGGGAAAATACACCCAGTTGGCCGATGCCTATCTGTCAGTCAATGAGGCACTCAAGCATGCCGGATACTATGAGTCCAGCAATGTGATCATCGACTGGGTTGACAGTGAGAAAATCACCCCAGAGAATGTCGCTTCAATGCTTAGCAAAGTTGATGGTATAATCGTTCCTGGGGGATTTGGAGACCGCGGAATCGAGGGTATGATCACCGCGATTGAATATGCCCGTGAAAACAAGGTTCCTTTCCTGGGGATCTGCCTGGGGATGCAGCTGTCATGCATCGAATATGCCCGTCATAAATGCGGACTTGAGGATGCGAATTCAATCGAATTCAACCAGAATACAAAAAATCCGATCATCTCGCTGATGGCTGACCAGAACCTCAATGACCTGGGCGGTACCCAACGTTTGGGGAACTATGACTGTCACCTTGAAAAGAATTCAAATGCATATCGTCTGTATAAAAAAGAGGATATTAAGGAAAGACATCGTCACCGCTATGAATTCAACAATGACTACAGGGAAATTCTGGCCAATAACGGCTTGAAAATTGTCGGTGTCAACCAGCAACGTGATTTGGTTGAAATTGTGGAAATCGAGGATCATCCATATTTCGTGGCGTGTCAATTCCATCCAGAGTTCTCGTCGCGGCCTAACCGCGCACAACCTTTGTTCCTGGGTCTGATTTCGGCTGCTCATAAAATTAAATATAATAGTTCAAATTATTAAAATTTCATATTCAAATTCATAAAAGTATGGAATATCTTTGCCATACTTTTTTTAAATTGATATTTATGTTAAAATGGAAAAGATAGAGGTGAGTGGAATGTACCGGATTGGACAATCGATTGATATCCACCAATTGGTGCCCGGACGCGACCTTATACTGGGCGGTGTCCGAATTGAAAATGACCTGGGACTATTAGGCCACAGCGATGCCGATGTGCTTTTGCATGCCATAATCGAAAGTGTCATCGGAGCCCTGGGGCTGGGTGATATCGGCAAGCACTTCAGTGACCGTGACCCCCAATACAAAGGGATTTCTTCACTGGTCCTGTTGGAACATTGTTACAGGCTGATGGATGAAAATGGCTACCAGATAAGCAATCTTGACAGCATCATCATCATTGAAAGGCCCAAAATGGCACCACACATCGATCAAATGCGTGAAAATGTCGCAAAACACTTGCACTGTGACCTGAATGCGGTGAACATCAAAGCCACTCGTGGTGAGAAAATGGGATTCGTAGGTCATGGCGAAGGGGCGGTTGCCCAAGCTGTGGTTTTGTTAAAGAGGAAGGATTAGAAATGGAAAGAGTCAGAGTAAGATATGCCCCAAGCCCAACGGGACATTTACATATTGGAGGTGCGCGTACCGCACTGTTTAACTATTTGTTCGCAAAACATCATGGCGGAGACTTCATTTTCCGTCTCGAGGACACCGATGTGGCGAGAAACATCGAAGGTGGCGAAGCCAGCCAGTTGAAAAACCTGGAGTGGCTGGGTATTGTTCCTGACGAATCGCCTTTCAAACCGGTGGAAAAATATGCACCTTATCGCCAGATGGAAAGATTGGATATCTACAAGGAATTCATCGATTTCCTGCTGGAAAAAGGATATGCCTACAAGTGTTTTTGCACCCCTGAGGAACTTGAAGAAGAACATGAACGTCAAGTTGCCAGCGGGATTGCGCCGATGTATAACCGCAAGTGCGCTAATTTGACACCCGAACAGGTCAAGGCAAATGAAGATGCAGGCATGCCGTATACGGTAAGGGTCAAGGTTCCGGAAAACAAAGTTTACGAGTTTGAGGACATGATCCGCTCCAAGGTAAGCTTCGAATCAAAAGATATCGGTGACTGGGTGATCCAAAAAGCCAATGGAATCCCAACCTATAACTTTGCGGTAGTGGTCGACGACCATACCATGGAAATTTCTCACGTATTCAGAGGTGAAGAACATCTTTCGAACACACCTAAGCAAATAATGATTTTTGAAATGCTCGGATGGGAAGCGCCGAAATATGGACATATGACGCTGATTGTCAATGAGAACCGAAAGAAATTGTCAAAACGTGACGAAACGATCATGCAGTTCGTTTCCCAATACAGGGAAGAGGGTTATCTTCCTGATGCCATGTTCAACTTCATGGCACTTTTGGGATGGTCGCCAGAAGGTGAGCAGGAAATCTTCACAAAAGAAGAGCTGATCGCTGCCTTTGATGAAAAACGACTTTCAAAATCACCATCGATGTTCGACAAGGAAAAATTGATCTGGGTCAACAACCGCTATATCAAGGAAAGAAGTCTTGAAGATGTTGTCGCTTTATGTCAGCCGTTCCTGCAAGAGGCATATGACCTTTCAGGTAAAACACAAGAATGGATTGAGATGCTTGTAAGTGTCTACCATGACCAGCTTTCATATGGCAAGGAAATTGTGAACTTGACTTCACTGTTCTTCAAAGATGACTTGCAATTGGATCCTGAAGCTCAAGAATTCATGCAAGACGAGTCGATTCCCAACACTTTGGCGGTATTCGCAAAACAGATTGAAGCAATTGAAGATTTCACTCGTGACAATATTCAGGCTGCAATCAAGGCGACACAAAAAGAAGCCAAGGTTAAAGGCAAGATGCTTTTCATGCCACTTAGAATCGCGACAACTGGAATTATGCACGGTCCGGATCTGGCCAGCTCCATTGCTTTGATTGGCAAAGAAAAGGTATTGGACCGTTTGAAATAAAAGGAAAGTAGGATTACTTTTCTTTTTTAGCAGGGTGATTTTGAAAGGGGCGGGAGCGATGAAAAATAAGATAATTGCAGCAGTTATTGCTTTTTTTATAATTGTTTCCGCTTCTTTGATCGTCCTGGCGTTCAACCTGGATCCGATCAGTCTGAAAAAAGAGACATTCGTTTTTCAGTATGGCGAGCCCATACCGCAGGAGGTTTATGAATACGCAAACGGCTCCAACGAGGTTTTGGATCTTTCGACTTTGGATCTCTCGCACGTCAAAGATGATATCGGTTCCTATCCGGCAAGTCTTATTTACTACAATAAGACTTATGAATTCACAATCAAGATCGTGGATACCACTCACCCGGTTGCGGTGTTGAAACAGGTGCAGGTGAATATCGAGCCTGGCGACATGTTGACGGCCAGTGATCTTGTTGAGGTTACCGACAATTCAAGCTTCACGGCCTACTTCATCCTTGAAGACGGCTCAACCAGCGAAACCCAGACCTTCAATGAAGTCGGGTCATATGTGGAAAACATCGTTGTCATCGATGCGTCGCAGAATGAATCGGCCAAGTTGCGAATCAAGATTGTGGTCCGCTATAACAATGATATCCCGACCTTGACGGGAGTCGAGGACCTTGAAATCTATTTGGGCAAGGAGTTTGATCCGTTTGCGGGAGTAAAGGCGACCGATGGCATAGGCAATGACATCACCGACGATATAGTTATTTTGAAAAACAACGTAAATACCCAAAGTATCGGAGTCTACACAGTCATATATAAGATCACCAATGACCAGGGCAACACAATCCAGGTCAACCGAACCGTTACGGTGATAGAAAATCCAGGGGTACTGGATTCGATGGAAAACAGAAATTGATAAAAAAAGACGAATCAGTGAAGATAAATTCTTCATCAATTCGTCTTTGTTTTTTATAGTCCTGAATCTCCGTAGTTTTTAAGAACGCGGGCACTAGGATCGTCAACATCGCAGTTTTCCCATTCTTTGTTTGGCATCCAGAAATCTTTGATCCATACGTCTTTGCCAGGGTAATAGGATTCAAAGATATCGCGGTACAGAAGCGATTCCTTGGTGAAAGGAGTGTGGGTTGGGTATTTAACACCCGCATTCTCAAGATCCTCATCGCTGTATTGCTCTTGGGCATATTCTTTAAGGTAGTCCACCATTGAGTGACCCACGGCATCGGAGAATGCTGCCTTTTCTCTGAATAGAATCTCATCAGGAAGGTACCCGGTACCTTCAAAGGCGTGGCGCAGCAGGTATTTACCCTTGTTGTAAGTGTTCATTTTCTTCGCCGGATCAATGCTCATGGCATATTCGACAAAGAACTTGTCACCGAACGGAACACGTCCTTCCAGAGAGTTTGCCGAGATGCAGCGGTCGGCACGAAGCACGTCATACATGTAAAGCTCGCGGATTCTTTTTGCCGATTCCTCTTGGAAGGCCTGAGGATTTGGAGCGAAATCAGTATATTTGTAACCGAAAATCTCGTCGCTCACTTCTCCGGTGAGAATAACCTTGATGTCAGTGTTTTGTCGGATATAACGGCAAAGAATGAACATGGCCATGCTGGCGCGGATAGTCGTGATATCATAAGTTTCCAAGTTAAAGATTACCTGCCGCAGATTGTCCAGCACGTCATCTTTGGTCATGATGACTTCGGTATGGTCGGTTTTCAAGTAATCGGCAACCTGTTTTGCATATTTCAAGTCAATTGGGTCAGTTTCCATTCCGATTGCGAATGTTCTGATTGGCTTGTCAACAAGGCGCTGCCCGATTGCGCAAACCAAAGAAGAATCCAAACCGCCAGAGAGCAGATATCCGATTGGAGCGTCCGACTGCAGTCTTTTTTCTACGCTGACTTCCAGTTTTTCTCTCAACTTGTTGGCGATGGTAGGAATGTCATCCTGAACGAAATAATCAACCGTGCTAAGGTCGTGGTATTGGGTGAATTTTCCATCATCATAGTAGTGACCAGGAGGGAATGGATAAATCTCATCACAATATTCCATCAAAGCTTTAGCTTCGGAAGCGAAACAGATTTCCTTGGTGATTTTTTCGTATCCATAAAACATCGCCCGAATTCCCATTGGATCGCGGGCTGCCATCAACTTATCATTGTTTTCGTCTTTGAGTACAAAAGCGAATTCACCATCCAAAGATTTTACCAATATTTCAATCCCGTATTTCAAGTAACCGGGAATAATTACTTCACAATCACTTCCTGAATTAAAGTGATAACTGCTCTCAAGATTATTTTTTAAATCAAGGTAATTATAGATCTCACCATTACATACCATAGTACAATTATTGTATTCGAATGGTTGATTCCCATGATCGCTTAAGTCCATGATCGATAGACGATTGAAACCATAGGCGATACCTTTTTTTATAACTAATTCTTGATCATCCGGCCCGCGATAGCTTGCAGCATCTAAGGCTTTTTGGAGTCTTTGTTTGTCCATGTCTTCGCATTGAACAACCAGTATTCCACACATATATATCACCCTTTCATTTTATATTGTATACAGTATACCGAATTGAAAATCCAAATGCAATTGTTTTCACGGAATATTGAGAAAAATTTGGCCAATTCATAAAAAGCACGCACATGATTATTGTAGTGAACCAATATTTACCAGTGGGACAAAACAGGGACTTTGTTGACACCAAAACAGCGAAAAAACATGGTACGATATTAGTGTCTTTTATTGACAATGATTTCTACTTTCGGTACTATGTAGACAAAGAAAAGGAGCGCTATAATGAAATATAAATTGATTGCTTTGGATTTGGATGGTACCCTTACAGACTCTAATAAGTTGGTTTTACCCAAGACGGCGGCCGTATTGAAAAGGCTGGCTCAAAAGGGGGTAATCATCACTCTTGCATCAGGTCGACCTACTCCAGGGATGCATTATGTGGCGGACACAGTCGAGCTTGAAAAAGGCGGCTATGTTCTTTCCTTCAACGGGGCTAAGATCATCAATTGGCAGACTAAGGAAGTAGTATATCAAAAAACGTATGACAAGAGCATCGGACATCAAGTTATCGACCGGGCTCACGAGTACAATTTATGTCCAATCAGCTACAGCGACAAAGCGATTCTTACCCAGACTCCTGAAGACGAATACACTATCGAAGAGGGACGGATCAACAACATGGAACTCCTGAAGGTTGCCGACCTCAAGAGCGTGCTTGAAGACAATGTCGACAAGCTTCTTCTTACCGGAGACGGTGATTATCTTGCAAAGATTGTCGACGAGTTCAAGGCACCTTTTGATGGGCAGCTGGCAATCTATCGCTCACAGCCATTCTTCATTGAAGTGATGGCTCAAGGGATCGACAAAGCCCAATCGCTTGATAGCCTGATCAAGGAACTAAACATCAAGCAGGAGGAAGTTATCGCCTTTGGTGATGGTTACAATGACCTGTCCATGATTGAATTTGCGGGATTGGGAGTGGCTATGGCCAATGCCTGTGACGAGGTGAAACAAAAGGCTGATCGGATCACCCTTAGCAATGATGAGGATGGAATAGCCCATGTCCTTGAGCAACTCGAATTGAACGGCGCATTCTAAGATGGAATTGAGGGGATAAGTTTCCCTTTTTTTCTTATAATTTTAGTGATATACTACTATTATTAGGAGGAATTTCGCAATGTTACAATTAGAGGATTTCAAAGAAGCAAGAAAAAGGGTGGACGAGGTTATCTTGCAAACACCGCTGATATATTCACAGTCATTCAGTGATGAATGCGATAATCAGGTGTACATAAAACCCGAAAATCTTCAGAAGACTGGAGCATTTAAAATCAGAGGTGCTTACAATAAGATAAGCAAACTGCCTGATGCGGCTAAAAGAAAAGGTTTGATTGCATCTTCAGCCGGAAACCATGCTCAAGGTGTAGCATATGCGGCTAAACAACAGGGCGTCGAAGCGACAATCGTAATGCCTGCAGGTACTCCTTTGATCAAAGTTAATGCAACAAAGGCGTTGGGTGCCAAGGTTATCCTCCACGGGGAGGTCTATGATGAGGCTTATCAAAAAGCCTGCGAACTCCAAAAAGAGCATGATCTCACATTCATTCACCCGTTCGATGACGAGGATGTTATCGAGGGGCAAGGCACCATCGCTTTGGAGATACTCGAAGAAATGCCTGACGTAGATGCGATAATTGTTCCCATTGGCGGTGGCGGTCTGATTTCTGGGATCGCGGCCTGTGCCAAAGCCATCAATCCAAACATCAAGATCATTGGGGTGGAACCTGAGGGGGCAGCAAGTGCCGAAGCGGCAGTCAAAGAGGACAAGATCTGTCTTTTGTCGGAAGTGAATACCATCGCGGATGGAACGGCGGTAAAGCAAATAGGTGTCAAACCATTCGATTATATCAGGCGATACGTCGATGACATCATTCTGGTCAACGATTATGAGCTGATGGAGGCGTTCCTTATACTGGTTGAAAAACACAAACTGGTGGCAGAGGGTTCTGGAATTTTAGCTTTGGCGGCGACAAAGAAGCTTAACTTCAAAGACAAAAAAGTGGTTGCTTTGGTTTCGGGAGGAAACATTGATGTTTTGACCATTTCATCGATGATCAATAAAGGACTTATCTCCCGTGGCAGAATTTTCAGCTTTTCCATTCAATTGCCTGACAAACCAGGCCAACTGGAATTAGTTTCACATGTGCTTAACGAACTTAATGCGAACGTGATTGGTGTCGAACATAACCAGTTCAAGAATTTCGCGCGTTTTTCCGAAGTTGAATTGCGGGTTACCTGCGAGACTTCAGGTGAGGAACACATTGCAAAAATTATCGAAAGATTCAATGATTTGGGTTATGAGATAGTCAAAGTCAATTAGAAAGTATAATTGAATAATTGAGATGCCTATGGCATCTTTTTTTGTGGGCGGAAATGAGTTGATTGCCTTTCCCAACCGGCGAAATGGCTGGTGGCAACAGTCATATCATGCCCGAAGAACACATCAGCAAGGCGCAATGTTCGAATCAAGCGGAAAGGAGTAGCATATGTTTTTGTTTGCGCTTATCTCATTTATAGTGGCCACGGTGCCAATGATTATCAAGTTATATTGAAATATCTGAAAAGAGGATAGGATGATGAACACTTTTGGAAAACGAAAGCCGATAATTGCCTTTCTAATACTACAAATTATAATTTATCTCTCAATCATCAATGTTAATGGCGCTTCGGCTCTGTCTGTATTGGAAAATGTTCCCTATCCTTTTTATCCTGCAATGAATTCGAACCTTTACCAGGTGGACGTCAATGTCGGATTCAACCTGAATCCCTCGAAGACACCACAGGTGGCGGGGACCGCCATTTCAGAAGGAATAAGTGAAGATATCAATTTGATCAAGGCTCTTTATTATGGCTATCTGGGACCGGGCAATGTGATGGGCAATCTGACGCAGGATCAACAAAAAACCTATACCCATCTTCTGGCGAGCTATATCTATTCCGGTGACATGGCCGGCTTCAATTTCTATACCCTGATGAGCTATTTCAACTGCAATCTTATTGATTACTACAATCAGCTGCCATATCTTGGCGACCCCAATCATTATGAATTGGGTTTTACCGAAGACAACCTGGTGTTTACCAGTGACGGAATGGTTCAAAGGTCAAACAGTATCAGATTGGTTGCGACTGAGTGGACCTGGGGATATTTCGATCTTCCTGCTGGTCTGACATTGGTTAATGAGACTTCGGGAACGACAACTTCATCACAGCGATGTTACCTCCAGGCTCAGGACATGTTTCACTTTGAAGCATCCCCGGATTACCTGGGTGAGGTGGAAATCCTTGATTTCTACCTGAATCTCAACGTATTCAATTATCAAGTCCGCTTGGTCAAGACTCAAGGAACGGTTGATCTGGCTGATCCGAACAATGACGGATATGCGACAGTAGGTTCTTTGATCAGGACACCAACCATCCTGAGTACGGCGTTGAGCCTGGACTTCCAGTTCAAGCCGAAGGTTGTAATCAAGACAATGTCGGACTCGTTGAGCTCGATAGCCGATCAGATGATCAAGATAACTGGTCCGGATTCGTTTGAGAAAAACCGCCTTAGCGATGACGCGGGCGAAGTAGAACTTGTCAATCTGGAACCGGGGACGTATTACATCACAGCGACAGATGCGAACTTCCCTTATAAGGAAAATATTGGGACGTATAGTGTCACTGTTGATTTTCGCCAAAAGAAAAATGTCGAAGTGATTTTTGAAGAGATTCACCAGGCGACCGCCAGATACCATCTCAACATGGAAGACCCACCACTGTTGGTTGAGGATTTCAATGTTCAGGCAGATTATGGCACCGTGGGGTTTGACGATTTTTCTATGGAAGGATATTCTCCAATAAGCATTTCGGTTGTAAAAGACGGAGTGGTTCAAGAGATATCGAACCAGACAGACGAGGTCGCCAACGGGATTGTAATCGAAGCGGTAAACTTCCCTGATTATCTGACTTTTGAAAGTGGATCCTATTATCTCGATGTCAATATTGAAGCTGATTTAACCAAGGTGGCAATACCGTTATTTGATGGCCGCAATGGGGTGATAGATGTGACAATGGTCGATGATACGAATTTGCGGGAGATGATTTTCACCGCCACCAGCGCAAGCTGCCACTTTCAGGAAGATGATGTGACCGAGTCGATGACAATCGTCGATTTGAACATCGAACGTTTCAACAAGCCGGGAGTCGCGGTAGTCGAATTCGACTACCTGAGCCCTGATGGTTTGCATTTTAAAACAAGCTACAACGTCCTTGTTGTCGACTTGAAAACCGGCGATCAGGCAAGCTTGGTCCGGTTCATCGATAAGGAAAATCTCAATGAACTAAACAGCGGATTTTTTGGAACAGATACAGCCGCAAAAGAATTGTTAGGATCCAGCCTTGACAGGCAAAACCCGGCAATTTCATATCAGCTCGATGACAAAAGTTTGAAAATGATCAAGAATGGATATCTGGAAGATCCCGACTTCGACATTTATCAAAACGAGACAATAGCCAACAGCATGACAAAATACGACAATCCAATTGAAGATGGTCAAATCACTGTGACCCAAACAGGCAGCCAGGCCATCCTGGTTTTTGAAGGGGGGGAAACCGTAGACGATAATGGTGTATATATGAGTATTTCGAAGTATCAAAACGGGCAGGTGGAATGCTTGCTTGGCTTAAAAGACGGGTATTTTGGTTCTTTGAGACTCAGTCTTGATGATATGTCAACCGATCTGACTGGAGCGATATTCGAAGGGGTAGTGGCGCAAAGCTATGACGGAACTCCGAAATATCCAATTCCGGTCATATATTTACAAGACAGAAAACTGATTCCAGGCCGTGATTTCCAGCTGGCATATTCCAGCAACGTTTCGGTCGGGGAAGCGACCATCAATGTGATGGGTATCGATGATTATCAAGGTGGATTTACAATAAAATTCCAAATAGAAGGAGAATAAGATGAAAGATTTTTTAGGCGAATATGGTTTGATTGTGGTTACTGCTCTGGTGATTTTGGCTTTTGTGGTAATTGGTCCCGAAGTTGGGAACCAAGTCGGTGATGCCATCAAGACTCAAGTCACTAATATTACAACTCAGACCGCACCTGGAGCTTGATGGACTTGATTGACAAGATGATTCCCCGAGAGATATTCGGGGAATTGTCGGTATTTTTGGATGACGAGAATATCACCGATATCAATTACAATGGGAAAAACGTGTGGGTTGACCATATATTCAAGGGCCGGTATAAGGCAGATGTCATATTGAGCGAAGAGTTTATCGATACATTTATCATGAAAATTAAAAACAGCGTATCCAGGAATTTCAATATCGAACATAACGTGCTGGAAGCCGAAACCGAACAATTGAGAATTTCAGTCATCCACCACTCGGTGGCGAAGACCGGTACAGCAATTTCAATAAGGAAGTCTCCACCAAGGCAAAGGATGAATGCGAAAATGATGATTGAGACGGGATACTGTTCCCAGGCTATAATTGATTTTTTATCCAATTGTATAAGATCATCTTGCAATATAGTCATTGCCGGGACAACCGGATCGGGTAAGACGGAATTGCTCAAGTGGCTGACCAATTTCATCGAAGCCAACGAGAAGGTCATCACGATTGAGGACAACCTGGAAATCCATTACCGGCAGATAAATCCGGGAAAGGACTGTATTGAATTGAAGGTTGACGAGAAACTGTTCAACTACTCAAAAGCGATCAAGACATCATTGCGCCAGCTGCCACAGTGGATCATACTTTCCGAGGCCCGCTCGGTCGAGGTCAAGTATCTCCTTGAGACGTTCTCAACTGGCCATAATGGAATCACCACCATCCATTGCGACGATGTGCGAAAGATACCAAAACGAATAAAAAACATGATCCAGGCCGACATTGACGAGTCAGTCCTTTTTGACGACATTTTCAGTTTTATTGATATCGGAATATTGATTTCCAAAGAAATAGTCAACAATAAGATCCAACGTCATATCGAGCAAATATGCATATATGATTTTGTGGAAAACAGAAGGGAGATATTGATGGTTTACGAAAGGGGCCATATCCCCTTGCGTCTGGAATCACCGAAATTGAAACGGAAATTTGAAGGTCTTCAAGGAGGAATTTAATAGCTGAAAATATGCAATCATATCCGGCTTCCCGATGAAATCCCTTAAAAATCAATGCGGACGTTGGATCTGGAATTAATTATAAGAAAAAAGGGTTGAGGGAATTGCTGCAATTAATCATCCAAATAAAATCGGAAAAGCTGTTGTGTTATATAAAGACATGCTTTTGCGTTTTGGATATGAATTAATTTAGTATATGGCGAGTCTATATAATTGTGAAATAGAAATAGTCGACAATACACCAGAAACATACCAAAACAGGGGGTCAATGCAAAAGAAGGGATAAAACCAAAAAGAAAATCGAAGCCGAGTTTCTATGATGATAATGTTAAAATCATATTCACTGATACTGATGTCAAGCTTGAAGAGCTATCTGATTCTACAAAAGGCAACAAAAGAAAATTCAATATGGTAAAACTTGCTGAAAAATGAATAATAGCAACTGATTGAAAGTGTTCCAATCCTAGAGTCACTTATGATGGATTGAATTTTTGGATAAGTGTCGGAGTTTGGATAGGTTTGGGAATTAAAGACTTGGCTATTTGTTCAGATGTTGGCACCCACAAGAATATAAACAAATCCAACGAAATTAGGAAATTTAATAAGAAAAGGCGTGGATTGCAACGCAAGATAAGTAGGAAACACTTAAAAAATAAGGAAGGGAGCAAATACTGAAAACAAGCAATATTATAAAAAGGGAAAAAGAACTTTCAAGATAAATCGTCGTTTAACCAATATTCGTCAAAACTGTCAACATCAAATTACAAACGAGATAATAAAGCGAAATCCTAAGTTTATTACACTTGAGGATTTGAATGTCAATGGCATGATGAATAACAAATATCTCTATAAAGCCATTTGGCAACAAGGATTGCATGAATTCAAGAGAATCTTGCAATATAAGTGTGTTTGGAATGGCATTAAATTGAGACAAGCGGATAGATTCTATCCCAGTTCAAAAACATGTTCTCGCTGCGGATCAATCAAGAAAGATTTAAGGCTTTTTGATAGAGTATATAAATGTGAAGGTTGTGGATTTGAGTTGGATAGGAATTTAAACGCCAGTTTGAATTTGAGAGATGCAAAACAATATAAAATACTCACATCTTAAAGTGGGTTTATGTGTACTGTGCGTTAAACATGAATTTACGCCTTTGGAGTGTTATTTCAAATGCAAGTAGCTTAATCGTAGAATATGCAAAAGCGGACACGATGAATAAGTAATGGAACATAGAAATTTGAATATAAAAGTTTATGACCTTTTATAAGTTTTCAGTAACGGCAACTATGAAAATTGAGCTCAAACGTTATTTCAAAGTTCAAAGCGAGGTTGAACGGTACGGTTACAACTTTTCAATCAGGCGTTTTTATCAGGTGATTGCCTTTTCGGTGATGCTTGTCGCAATCCTTGGAATTGTGTTCAAACTGGGCCGTGTTTATCTCGGTTGTGTGATTTTCACCATGATCGCCTGTCTGCCCCAGATAATTGTCGTAACCTATCGGGGGCTCGATTCGCAGCAGCGATTCGATGACTTGAACAATTACCTGGAGCAGCTGGTGATGTCATTCAACCGTCGTGGCAATATTCTGGTTGCTCTCAAAGAGACAAGACAGATCTTCGCCAACGGCCAGATGGCTGTGACGCTGGACCAGGCTATCGCTCATATAACTGGGGCAAGAGGCGGCAATGCTTACCAGGAAGGATTGAGCATCATTGAAGAGCGCTACAGCTGCTCAAGGATCAGTAAAGTTCACAATTTTCTTTTTGAAGTTGAAAAATTGGGCGGTGACTATGGAGATGTCCTCAATCTGATTGAACAGGAAAGACTGCTGTGGCAGGAACGAGTTTACCTTTTGGCGGCACAAAAAAAGCAGATTGAAAAGAATATATATTTGTCATGTGTGATGGCGACGATAATTGGAGCGGTGATGGGCATGATCCTGCCAAGTGAGCTAAATGTATTTGCCCTGGGGTATCTGCAACTTCTTTCAACCGGATACCTGGTTGTCGTGATTGTAATGGTCACTGTGGTCCATAGCTTGCTTAGCGGCGGCTATTTTGAGGAACTGCGATTCCTTGATAATGATGAATTCGACAAACACGTGCGCCTGTATCGTCAAAACAGTTTGTTCAATAAGGGCGATATCGTATCCTTGGCGATTGTATTTGCGATTGGCGCTCTTGTCGTGTTCACTGGACAAGGGATAGGGGTTATTCTGTCCGGTCTTATTTTGACAATCATTCTGGCGAGAGTTTTGGGCCGGAAGAAAAGAAGCCTGAAAATCATCAGGTCAAATCTGGAGATTGCCTTCATGCACTGGATGCTCGACATTTCATTGCTGCTGCAAAACAACAACATCCATATGGCGGTGATTCAGTCAATTGAAAAAGCGCCCGGGATACTTCGGTCAGATCTTGAATTGCTTAATGAAAATCTGGAGAAATTTCCGAATTCGATGGTGCCATATCAAAATTTTCTTAGTGAATTCGATATCCCTGATGTGAAGTCGGTCATGAGGTCGTTTTATGCTTTGGACATGAACGGTACTGGGAGTAACGGAAAATTCCTGAACGATCTGCTTGAGCGCAACAATCATCTGGTGGACAAGACGGAAAGGATGGCGATGGAGAACCGTTTGGCCTATATAAATGTCTTTTTGTATCTGCCGATGCTGCTGGCGACATTCAAATTGCTTGGGGACCTTACCGGGTTTATGATGGTCCTGATTGTGAAAATGAAAGGAGGTTAGGTCCGATGATTGAAATAATTGGCGAATATGGCCAGGTTATTGTGCTTGGGATTTTCAGTACGATATTGATAAGTGCTTTTGGTTATCTGGCGACACTTATATGAGAGCGCTGGTGGGTGAATACGGAATGGTTGTTTTGGGAGTTACTGTGACTTTCATCCTGTTGGAACTTGTTGGGGAACTTTTGGGAAGCGACATGCTTTTTGAACTGGTGCGAATCAAGGCGGACTGCTTGTTCTTATGAAACATGTGATTGAGAGTTACGGCCAGGTGATAGTAGGAATGCTTTTGGTTATGGCGGCACTGACATTTTTGAATTTCTCATCGAACGAGGCGCTTGAACCTTCATTGAAGAGCGCTGTGACTGTCGACGGAATTGAAGTTCCAGCTCCACAGTTCGTTCCAAATAATATTATATCGTATCCCGGATTGGTTGATCCGTTTTCCCTGATCGCCAATACTGACGAAACTCTTGATGGATTTGCCTACTGGAAAACCCAAGGCAATATTATCTATTATAGTGATGGCGAATACAATAAAATCATGTTTCAAAGTGAGTTTGTCTCGGGTTCTTTGCTCGATTACACCTCTGTCGATTTCCATGACTACCACTGTTTCATTGACAAGGTAAAAGTAACGGCAATAATCAAAAGCCGGATAAGTGTTAAAAACGCCACTATAATGATTGAGGAGGAGTTTGATAGTTGAAAATAAGTTGTAAAACTACTCAATTAACCATCAAATACATGTGAGTTCGATATTTGATTATCGTCGCTTTTGAAAAACTACCAACAGTGATTTTTCAGAAATATTTGGAGTTACAGCTCAAACTTTAAGAAATTGGGACAATAAAGGCAAGTTACATCCCCATCACACTTCGTCAAATGGATATAGATATTACTCTCACAATCAGATGCATCAAGTTATGAACATAAGGCCTAATATAGAAAGATTGACAATTGGGGATTGTCGGGTGTCTGGCCACAAACAAAATGACGATTTGGAACGACAAATTCAAAAAATGAGAACTTATCTCTTATCACAAGGTAAACTAATTCAAATAATTGAAAATATTGGCTGTGGAATCGACTATAAGAAAAAAGGATTGAGAGATTTGATTAAGCAAATAATGCAAAACAAAGTTGATGAGGTGGTTGTGTTAAATTAAAGACAGGTTGTCAAGATTTGGATTTGAACTATTGGACATTATGCCAGCCTATATAATCGAGAAATAGAAGTAGTTGATAATACACCAAAAAATAATCAACAAGAGCTAATATCCAATTTGGTTCAAATAATTGCCTATTTCAGCTGCAAGCTTCAATGCAAAAGAAAGAATAAAACCAAAATGAAAATCGAAGCCGTGTTTCTATGATGATAATGTTGAAATCAAATTCACTGATACTGATTGCAAGTGTTCCAATCCTAGAGTTACTTATGATGGATTGAATTTTTGGATAAGCATCGGAGTTGAATGCGATAATATCAGTGAGATTGACAAAAATAATCATGGTATTGGAATAGATTTGGGAATTAAAGACTTGGCTATTTGTTTAGGTGGCAACACCTACAAGAATATAAACAAGTAAGATAGAATCAGGAAATTTAATAAGAAAAGGCGTAGATTGCAACGCTATATAAGTAGGAAATACTTAAAAAACAAGGAAGGGAGCAAATACTGCAAAACAAGCAATATTATAAAAAGGGAAAAAGAACTTTCAAGATAAATCGTCGTTTAACCAATATTCGTCAAAACAGTCAACATCAAATTACAAACGAGATAACAAACATCTCTCTAAAGCCATTTGGCAACAAGGATTGCATGAATTCAAGAGAATCTTGCAATATAAGTGTGTTTGGAATGGCATTTAATTGAGACAAGCGGATAGATTATATCCCAGTTCAAAAACATGTTCTCATGGCAAATCAATCAAGAAAGATTCAAAGCTTTTTGATAGAGTTAATAAATGTGAAGATTGTGGATTTGAGTTGGATAGGGATTTAAACTCCAGTTTGAATTTGAGAGATGAAATACAATATAAAATACTCACATCTTAAAGTGATTTTATGTGTACTGTACGTTAAACAGGAATTTACACCTTTGGAGTGTTATATCAAATGCAAGTAGCTTTACCGTAGAACAAGCAAAAGCAGACACGATGAATGAGGAATGGAACATGAAAGTTTGAATCTAAATAATTATGACTTTTTATAAGTTTTCAGTAACGGTACAGATGAAAAATACGATTGAACTCTATATGTCAATAATCATAATCACGATATTCGGCGTGCTGGCAGCCAACATGATCGCGATAAACGTCGAGGCGAACAATGTCCGCAGCTACCAAAACTCCTGCATCCAGGCGATTGAGAACAGCGGTCATGATCAGGGAGTGATAGATCAGCTGATTTCAGATTCACCTTATGATCTGAGTGTCGAGAGGATCGTCAGCGATGGCAGCGTCTTAAGCAAAGTCCAGGTCGGCTATCATTACGTGATCCCGCTTCTCAATGTCAATGAATACTACAGCATATCGGGGTTGGCGAGATGAAACAGGCATTGATGGCTGCAAGTCTTCTAGCCATGTCAATTGCGACTATAGTGATAATACTTTCATCCAATTTTCAGGTCAACAAAGCCACGATGTTCGAACAGACAGTCAGTCAGAGCCTGACAAAGAGCCTTGAGGATATGTGTTTTTATCATCCGGATCTAAACTATGAACAAATCATCAATGGATATCTAAGCGATCTTGCGGTGAATCTCAATGGGACAAACAGAATCAAAGTCGACGTCATCGCAATCGATCGCAATTATGGAATCATCGATACAATCAATGAACTTACCTACAACGATTTTTTCAACAACGAAAAGACAATCACATTAAGGAAAACAATCATCCACAATCCCCAAATCCAGGATGAATATTTCCGGGTCGACTTTGTCTTTGAAGATGCTTTCAAAGGAGCTTTGTTTGTGAATCCGGGCACTACCATCGCCCAGGCTATCAGCGATTTTGCTTTTCAGGCGGATTGGAATCTGAGTGGCTACGACATTCAAGAACCGATTGAAAGAGACATTGTTATATACGCAAATTAATCCGATTGTATCGGATTTTTTTTGCTTTACATCAATTTGGAAAAATGCGCCATATTTTTGCAACTTTTCCCTTGATTTCCAAAAACAAATTGTGTATAATCTTTCAAGGAAAAGGAGTGATTGTGATGCCAAAACTGACAGCTGAAGTAAATATTTGTGTATCACAAGGCAAATTTTTTATCGTTGGTTTTTGTTGTTAACACGTTATCCTTATAGGTGACGTGTTTTTTTTAAAAATAATAAGGAGGATTTTATGAAAGCATATTTAATTTTGGAAGATGGAAATGTGTTTGAAGGTGAAAGCATCGGCGCTAAAAAAGAAATCATTAGCGAGTTTGTATTCAACACGTCGATGACAGGGTACCTGGAAGTGTTGACAGACCCATCTTACTGTGGCCAATCGGTTGTAATGACATACCCGTTGATTGGGAATTACGGAGTGGCTTTGGAAGATCAGGAATCTTCAAGAGCTTTCCTGTCGGGATTCGTTGTCAAGGAGCTGGCGCGATTGGGAAGCAATTTTAGAAAAAACGTCGAATTGTCACAATACCTGGTTTCTCAAGATGTCGCTGGAATTCAGGGTGTCGACACCAGAGCGATCACTAAAATCATCCGTAAAAAAGGCTGCATGAACGGCATGATCACTACAAACAAATATGAAAACCTGGATGAAGTTCTTGAAAAAATCAAAGCTTTCAAAGTTACCGGAGTTGTGGAAAAAACAACTTGCGATCAACCTTACACTTTAGGTGAAGGTGACAAAAGAGTTGCCTTGATGGATTTCGGGGCCAAACGCAATATCGCAAAATCACTGGTAAAGCGCGGATACCAAGTGACCGTTTATCCTGCAAGCACGAAGGCTGAAACAGTGTTGGCTGAAAATTATGATGGAATAATGCTTTCAAACGGAGCCGGAGACCCGGAAGAAAACGTTGAAATCATCAAGGAAATCAAGAAACTCAGCGAATCAAATGTGCCTATTTTCGCAATTTGCCTGGGTCACCAGCTGATGGGTCTGGCTCACGGATTCCATACTGAAAAAATGAAATACGGACACCACGGTGCAAACCATCCGGTAAAGGATCTGGTAAGCGGTCGCGTCTATATTTCAACTCAAAACCACAACTACGTAATTGACGAAAAAACCATCGATCCTAACGTCGCTGAAGTATGGTTCAAGAATGTCAACGACGACACTCTGGAAGGTCTGGTTTATAAAAACAAAAACATCAAGACAGTTCAATTCCATCCGGAAGCCTGTGCCGGGCCTTTGGATACGGATGCCTTATTTGATGAATTCACAATAATGATGGGAGGAAATGTTAATGCCTAGAGACAATTCGATTAAAAAAGTATTGGTTATTGGTTCGGGACCAATTATCATTGGTCAGGCGGCTGAATTCGATTATGCTGGGACTCAGGCTTGTCGCGCCTTAAAGGAAGAAGGTTGTGAGGTAGTCCTGATCAACTCGAACCCAGCCACAATCATGACGGATAAGGATATAGCTGACAAGGTATTTATTGAGCCGTTGACTGTTCCGGTTGTTAAAAAGCTGATCCTGCAAGAAAAGCCGGATTCGATCTTGCCGACTCTTGGTGGTCAAAACGCCTTGAACATCGCAATGGCTTTGGCTGATGAAGGTTTCCTGGAACAAAATAATGTCCGTACTATCGGAACATCTACCGATACAATCAAGATGGCCGAAGACCGTCTGGAATTCAAGGAAGCGATGGAGCATATCAATGAACCATGTACAGCTTCAAAAGTCATCACCATTGTCGATGACGCTATAGAGTTCGCGAACCAGATCGGGTACCCGGTTGTTGTCCGTCCTGCCTATACATTAGGAGGATCAGGTGGGGGTATCGCCCATAACGATAAAGAATTAAGAGAAATCGCCGGAAACGGTCTGCGCCTTTCACGGGTTACCCAATGTTTGATAGAAAAATCAATCGCCGGATGGAAAGAAGTCGAGTATGAAGTGATGCGTGACAGCAAGGGGAACTGCATCACAGTATGTAACATGGAAAATCTTGACCCGGTTGGCGTTCATACCGGAGACAGTATCGTAGTTGCTCCTTCGCAGACTTTGTCAGACAAGGAATATCAGATGTTGCGTACATCGGCGTTGAACATCATCTCTTATTTGGGAATCGAAGGAGGATGTAACGTCCAATACGCATTGAATCCTGACAGCTTTGAATACGCTGTTATCGAAGTCAACCCACGGGTTTCACGTTCTTCGGCCCTGGCTTCTAAAGCGACGGGTTATCCAATCGCCAAACTGGCTGCAAAAATCGCATTGGGATACACACTTGATGAAATCAAAAACGCGGTAACCCAAAAGACATACGCTTCATACGAACCGACTTTGGACTATATCGTATGCAAAATCCCAAAATGGCCTTTTGACAAGTTTGTGGGATCATCTCGCGAGTTGGGAACTCAAATGAAGGCTACCGGTGAAGTTATGGCTATCTGCGACAACTTTGAAGGGGCTTTGATGAAAGCATTGAGATCCTTGGAACAAAACTTCTATTATCTTGAACCAAACGGCTTGGAAGATCTGTCAGTTGAAGATATAGAAGTCAAACTTAAAGATGTGGATGACCAACGTTTGTTTGCGGTTGCCCAAGCAATCCGTCTTGGTGTCAGCGAGCAAAGAATCCATGATATCACAAAAATCGATCTTTGGTTCATCGACAAGGTCAAGCATCTCGTTGAAATCGAGCAAAGCATCCAAAACGAGGAATTGACTGAAGAATTGTTGACACTGGCTAAACACCACCAGTTCCCGAACCGCGTTATTGCCGCTTTGACTGGAAAGACTGTTCAGGAAGTCAAAGATCTGACAGAACAATATAATATCCAATCGGTGTACAAGATGGTAGATACTTGTGCGGCGGAATTCGACGCATCAACGCCATACTACTATTCAATTCAAGGCGATGTCAACGAAGCTGAAGTTGACCACAGCCGCAAAAAAGTCATGGTATTGGGTTCCGGGCCAATCAGAATCGGTCAAGGTATCGAATTCGATTACTGTTCAGTTCACTCAGTATGGGCGCTTAAAGATGCCGGATATGACACAATCATCGTCAACAACAACCCGGAAACCGTATCTACGGATTTCGATATCGCCGACAGACTTTATTTCGAACCTCTGACTCCTGAAGATGTTGAAAACATTGTAAAGGTTGAAAAACCTGACGGTGCGATTGTTCAGTTCGGTGGACAGACAGCGATCAAGTTGACCAAAGCATTGATGGAAATGGGTGTGAATATCCTGGGGACAGCCGCTGACGATGTCGATGCTGCCGAAGACAGGGAACGTTTCGACCAGATCCTGGAAAAATGCGGAATCGACAGACCAAAAGGTTCGACAATCTTCACTGAAGAAGAAGCTCTTGAAGTTGCCAATAAGCTGGGTTATCCGGTTTTGGTCCGTCCATCGTACGTGTTGGGTGGAGCCGGAATGGAGATTGCCTTGAACGACTCTGATGTCCGCAAGTTCATCCGAATTGTCAACAAGACTTACCAGGAACATCCGATCCTGATCGACAAATACCTGATGGGTAAAGAAGTCGAAGTCGATGCGGTATGTGACGGTCATGATATTTTGATTCCTGGGATCATGGAACATATTGAAAGAGCCGGAGTCCACTCTGGTGACAGCATCTCGGTATATCCAACCCAAAAGGTTAAAGAGGAATTGAAGGACGTAATTGTCGATTACACAAGACGCCTTGCAAAAGCGCTGAATGTCATCGGTCTGATCAACATCCAGTTCATCCTTTACGATGATCAGGTTTACGTTATCGAAGTAAATCCTCGTTCTTCAAGAACAATTCCATATATTTCCAAAGTTACCGACTTGCCGATTGTTGAAATAGCGACTAAGGCAATCATGGGTAAAACCATTCCTGAGCTAGGATACAGCTATGGTATCGCTCCGGAAAAAGAAACTATCGCAGTAAAAATGCCGGTTTTCTCTTTCGAAAAAATCAAGGGTGCTGAAATTTCACTTGGCCCTGAAATGAAGTCAACCGGGGAAGTGCTGGGGGTTTCTAAAAACTATGATGAAGCCATCTATAAGGCGTTCCTGGGTGCCGGTTATGACCTGCCTAAAAAGAAGAACATCATCTGCACTGTCAAAGACAGCGACAAAGAAGAGTTCTTGCCGATTGCAAAACAATATTACCAATTCGGATATGACTTGTATGCGACAAGCGGTACTTACCAATACCTTGTTGATCATGGATGTCCTTGCAACCTGATCAATAGAATCGATGCCAAAGAAAATACAGTATTCGACCTGATGTATGCTGAAACTGTCGACCTGATTATCGATACACCAACCCGTAACGACAATCTCAAAGACGGATTCCTGATCAGAAGATTCGCGGTTGAAGCCGGAATTCCAATCTTCACTTCATTGGATACTGCCCAAGCGCTCATCACATGTCTTCAAAACAAAGATAAGTTTGAATCGACTTTGGTCGACATATCTAAAATATAATCAAAAAAATCACCTGGACCGGAATTGGTTCAGGTGATTTTTTAATGTCATACCAAGAAAAGTCTGAGGTGGATGCAGGCATTGTAGATGCCGTCGTCTTCGATTTCGCTTGTGATATGGTTTGCGATTTCCTTTACCAAGTCATGGCTGTTGCCCATCGCCACACCGATCGATGCGTTTGCAATCATTTCGAGATCGTTCAGCGAGTCGCCAAATCCGATGTAATCATCGCAGCCATAAAGCTTGCAAAGAAGCTCGATTCCGGTTTTCTTAGACGAATTCGCCAGGGTCAGGTCGCAATATGATGACATGCCTGGAATCGCATTGAGTCCGGGAATGCATTTGAAATCACGGTAGTCGTAGTTCTCAGGTCCATAGGCCACCATGGCGCCGATGTTTTCACCCTGGTACTTTCCGATCGGGGGGATCGAGTTGTTCAGGAACGCCCGGGCCCGATGGACGTCCTCGTTGGCAGGCTGGGTTATGAACCGCTCTGGTCCTTTGAGGACAAGGGGGATGTCAAGATTTGAGGCAAGTTCAACAGCCATGAGGACAGTATCACTTGAAAAATAGTCCTCATGGATCAGTTCCATATTGGCGTCATATACACTCTGGCCGTTGTTCAAGACAAATCCGTCAAACCGGAATTGCCTTGTCAGTCCGGTGTCGATCAGTGATTGCCGCGATCTTCCGGTGGCGACGCCTAGTTTGTAGCCAGCCGCGCGAAGTTGTTTCAAAGCGGACAATGCTGACTGGGGCAAAGTCGGATGGGCACTGGAAATCAGGGTCCCATCGACATCGAAAAAAATCATTTGTTTTTGAATCATTTGTTTTGCATAGGCATGTGGCTTAAAACTGAACCGGCCAACTTGTTGATAGGCATCGATTGGAGCCACACTTTTCCAGGTCCGGTAACAATTGTATTAAACAAGCCCTCTCCTCCTAATAATTTGTTTTTCAATCCGGGGACTTGGACGATATCGAACGAACAAGAGTTTTCCATCATCGCCAGATGGCCGCTGTCGATCACTATTTGCTGGCCTGGAGCCAAGTCATACTCGATACAGCTTCCATCGATTTCGATAAATGCAATACCGCTTCCCGAAAGTTTGTTCATGATGAAGCCCTCGCCGCCAAACAGGCCTGCTCCTAATTTTCGTTGGATGGCGATGTCGAGATCGACTGTCTGTTCACAGGCAAGGAAAGATGACTTCTGGACAATCAGCTCGTTTCCGGGACTGATTTCCACGGCCCTGATGTTACCTGGAAACGAAGATGCAAAAGCGATATTGGCTTTTCCGCTTTGACAGGTGTAATGGTTAAGGAACAGTGATTCGCCACTAAGCAGCCGGCCGAACATTTTTTTCATTCCGGATCCTGTGGTTTCCATTCTTATTCCCGAATCCATCCATGACATTCCGCCACCTTCAGTTACAATTGTTTCGCCCTGGTTGAGAGTGCAGATGACAACAGGCAAGTTGTCTCCGACAATTTGATATTCCATTGCTCAGGCTCCTTTTATGACGCAGACTGGTTGGTTGATCTTGAATGACGATGTCGAACGGACCAGGGTTTCGTTTGTTTCATTCAAAAAGAACAATTCAATTTCGTTGGCGTCCTGGCATGCTGTGAACACGTATTTGTCATCGACAATGCAAAAGTCCCGCGGGGTTGCCCCGGTGTGGACCATGTAGAGCAAGGCCAGCTCGCCACTATCCTGGTCGATCCGATAGAACGAGAGGGAATTGTGGCCCCGGTTGGATACGAGCAGGTGGTTGTTCGAGTCGGTTATTTTGATTGCGCTCGCACTGTTTTGCCCCTTGTAGTGATCTGGTTTGGCCTTGATCCGCTGGAAGAATTCGAAATGACCGTCATTGTATTTGTAACAATCGATCTTGTTGACGATCTCGCAGACCACATACGCAAATCTTCCGCTATGGTCGAAAACCATATGACGGGGACCGCTTCCTGGGGTGACCATGACCGTCCTGCTGCGATCTTCAATCAGTTTGCCGTTTTCGATTGAGTAAATCACAATCTTGTCGGCACCCAGGTCGATTGTATAGTAGTATTTGTCATCAGGTGTCTGACCGACCATATGGGGGTGGGCGGAAGTCTGCCGCAGATGGATATCCGGACCGATTCCGGTATTTATGAACGAATCAAGTTCCCGGGTGATCAAAGGAAAATCAAGTTTGAAAAGATCGGTTGTTCCACCATGATAGTTCGCCCCAAGAATATGACTGGTGTCATGATTGACAAAGACATGGGTATAACTGCAACCGTAAGCGGACACATGGCTGAGCCGGCGGATGTCTTCGCCCTTGAGTTCGTAGCTTGCCAACCCCCCTTGGGTTTCGCTTGTGCCACTGTTTTTCAAAGATGCAAACAAGTAATTGTCTACCCGGGTAAGATATGATGGAAAATCCTGAGTGACCAGCCAACGGTCAAGTTTGAATTTGAGCGTTCTTTTATCGAAATCAATCAAATATATTCCTTTTTCCTTTTTATCATAGGAACTAGCCAAAATTTTCATTGAAAATCCCTCCTCGCTGGGTAAATTATATCATAATTGGAGTTTATATGCCCTTTTTTTAGCAAAAAATGAAACCGGGGCAGCATTGATGTTTGGCAAAGTTAAGCTTGGAATTGTGATCAATCCAAAAAATTGAATGGCCCATAAAAATATGTACAAGATTTCGTAATTAATATATAATAATAGCATTAGGAGGCTGGAATAATGGAAAAACGCTTATTATTGAGTTTATTGGAAACTAACGCCCGCTTTGAAGTGACCGACTTGGCTGCGGCATTAAATGAAACTGAAGAAGCGGTAAAATCCGCAATGAAAGAACTGGAAGCCGAAAACATCATCGCCGGTTACCATACCCTGATCAACTGGGATAAGACAAATACCGATGCGGTTACTGCTTTGATTCAGATAAGTGCGGACCCGGTTCGTGATTACGGATATGAATTAGTCGCCCGTAAAATACAACAATACAGTGAGATAGATTCTTTGTTTTTGCTAAGTGGAAGTTATGAATTTTTATGTATAATAAAGGGAAGGACCATGCAAGAAGTGGCTCAGTTTGTGAATCGCAAACTGGCACCAATTGAAGGGGTAACCGGGACAGAAACATACTTCGTCTTGAAACAGTACAAGGCTTCAGGAATCATGCTGAATGACGAAGACAGTGATGTGGATGAACGGTTATTGGTATCAGCTTAATGGATTTTGAAAATATCTTCAATGAACAAGTGATAAAAATAAAACCTTCGGGAATCAGGAGGTTTTTCGATCTGGCCAATACGATGGAGGGTGTGATTTCCCTTGGTGTTGGCGAACCTGATTTCGATACACCTTGGAAAGTAAGGGAAGCTGCGATTTATTCAATTGAAAAGGGTCGGACTTTCTATACGGCCAATGCCGGTTTGCTGGAGTTGAGACAGGAAATATGCAAATACAATAAAAGAAGATTCGATCTGGATTATTATCCTGAAGGCGAATGCCTGGTAACAGTCGGCGGTTCCGAAGCGATCGACCTGGCTTTTCGAAGTCTGATCAATCCCGGTGATGAAGTGATTCTGCTTTCACCCAACTATGTCGCGTACACGCCTGGGGTTGAGTTGGCAGGCGGGGTTGTCAAGAACATCTTTTTAACGGATGAAAATGACTTCAAACTGACGCCGGAACTTCTAAGGGCTGCCCTCAGCGACAAGACCAAGGCCATCCTGTTGAACTTCCCGTCAAATCCGACCGGCGGGGTCATGACCAGTGAAGATTATGAAAAGATCGTTCCTATTTTGGAGGAGAGTGGCATCATGATCATTTCAGACGAGATATATGCCGAACTCTCATATGATCATGAATTCTGTTCGATTGCATCATTTGAGCAAATCAAGGATCAGACAATCATCATCAGCGGATTCTCAAAAGCTTTCGCTATGACTGGTTGGCGGCTGGGATATGTCCTGGCTCACAAAAAAGTGATTTCGATGATGACGAAAATCCATCAGTACGTGATCATGAGTTCGCCTACAGCGGCGCAATATGCAGGTATCGAGGCGTTGCGCAATTGTGACCTTGAAGTTGAAAAAATGCGCGAGTCTTATATGTTGAGACGGAATTACATCACCAAGTCTTTCAATGATCTGGGGTTGAAAACATTCCTGCCTCAGGGCGCTTTCTATATTTTTCCGAATATCAAGTCAACCGGAATGACCAGTGAGGAATTCTGTGAACAGCTGTTGGCTGCAAAAAAGGTGGCATGCGTTCCAGGTTCTGCATTCGGCGAAGCTGGTGAAGGTTATATCCGTGTCAGCTACGCATATTCGATTGAACAGATAAAAGAGGCGGTAAGCCGGATAAAGGAATTTCTGGAAGAGAGAGGATAACTCTCTTTTTCTTTTTGTAAACCGTTTTTGCGGTTTCTAAAAAGATGGTTTTTCTTTAAAAGTCGGCTGATTCCGTTATAATGGAGGTAGAAGGTGAGGAGAGAAAAATGAAAAATTACCAATCTGCCATTGACAAGTCAATAATTGAAGTTAAAACGTACCTGCTGAACAATCTGTCCAAGCAGCAGTTGAATAACTACGCATATCTTATCCATTCTTCATATAGCGTCAAGGATCTAAGGAGGAACATCAATCGCAATGCCAAAGTGCAATTGGCCATATTTTCACTGATCAAGTGCCGCCTGAATGCCGCCACTCGTTATGACGAGCTTGAAGAGGAGCTGGTATATCTGAACTTGCTGATCGAACGCAATTTCAAACCGGCATTGGACTACAAATTTTCGCTGACATCAACACTGATAAATAATTTCCGGTTTGACGAGAATCTGGTTATGATTATTCGCCATCTTGTAAAATATAGAATATCCATCGTGGATGAACTGGTCGAATATTTTGGCAAACGCCAGGGAATAAGTGTCTATGAAGCGGAAAAAATCAGAATAAAGGTTTACCTTGCTGAAGGTGAATATCTCAAAGCATACAAAGCTGTAGACCGGGTTCGAATCGATAGCCTGGGGACATGGAGCGACCGATTGCAAAAAATCAGCCCGCTACGCTACAACTTGATATTGAAAAGACAGTGTAAAAATGGAAATGACAGGTGTGTAAACTATGTTAACAAGAATGTATTACATCGTTAGGATCATCAAGGAGTCGGAGGAACCGCTAAACGGGCAGGCCATCAGGGATGCGCTCGAGCAACATGATATCATTGTCGATATCAAGACAGTCCATAAATCGATATTGAAAATTAATGAAATGACGCAAGTTGCTTTAGGATACGATTTGGTTTATAATGTAAAAAAGATAGGTTATTACATTGGAAATCATTATTTCAGTGATGGCCAGATCCAATTCCTGTTGGACGTTGTAATGTCCAACGACAATCTTTCAGCCGATTCCAAAGGTCAACTAGAGGAAAAACTTAAGTTTTTGTCCAGTGAAAGCCAGATATCAAGATTGAATTTCACTAAAAATGCCAATGGAGACCTGGATTACGATCTGCTTTTGAATCTGTCAACCATAATCAAGGCAATAAATAACAAGAAAAATATTATCTTCAAATATATAACCTATAATGTGGTTGATAACAGGTTGAACATCGTGGAAAATAAAGGAGGTAATCGAACGGTTAATGGAAACAGTTATTACATGATTTCTCCCTATCGCCTGGTAATGGACAACTCCAACTACTATGTGCTGGGACATTATGACAAAAGGGCGGACTCGCTTAGCGTCTATCGGGTTGACCGGATGAGGCTGATCCAGACCCACAAAGGCCGCTTTGTCAAAGAACCAAAGGAACAAGTAATTGACAATTATTTGAAGAACAACGTCAACATGTACATTTCGTCTTCATCAAGCAACTTGGAGTTTGTCTTCACCGCAAAAGTCATCCGGGAGATCGGGGCCAAGTTCGGTGCGGACTTATGGGTTGAAAAGATCGGTGACAAATATCGGGGTATCATCAATAATGTCAACATCAATGATGGTCTGATTGGATGGATCATGATGCTCAATACCGAGATTGAAATCATCAGGCCAGCAAGCCTCAAGAAGCAGATCAAAGAAAAAGTGGCAATATTGACTGATTTTTACAAATGATCTTGTCATGGCGGAATCTTAACACATTCTTAACATTAATTAACTGAAACTTGCTTTTATAAATTTTGGTAATAAATTATTATGATAACGTCTTAACCAAGAGAAAAAGGAAGGAATTTTGAAATGAAAAAGTTCGTTAGTTTGTTTTTAGCGTTTGTAATGGCTGTAGGACTTGTTGGATGCGGATCTGGCGATAACGGGGACTCATCAGTTAGCGGTGTTGTTAAATTGGATGGTTCAACCTCAATGGAAAAATTGGTTGGAGCCCTTTCTGAAGCAATGCCTGAAGCATATCCAAATATATCATTGGAAGCTCAATTCACTGGTTCTTCATCAGGAATCAAAGCTTTGATCGCGGGTACAGCTGACATCGGTGATGCGTCTCGTAACCTTAAAGAAGAAGAAATCGCTTCAGGCGCAGTTGAAAACATCGTTGCAATCGATGGTATCGCAATTGCGGTTAACCCAAGCTTGACTGTAGAAGACATCACTACAGAACAATTGGCGCAAATCTACAAAGGTGAAATAACTAACTGGTCACAGTTGGGTGGCCAAAATGAAGCAATCGTCGTAATCGGACGTGACTCAGCTTCAGGTACACGTGGTGCCTTCGAAGAAATCCTTGATATTGAAGGAATGTGCAAATATGCCCAGGAAATCGAATCAACTGGTGCGGTAGTTGCCAAAGTTGCCCAAGTAGAAGGGGCAATCGGATATGTATCATTGGATATGATCGGTGAAACAGTTAAAGCAATGCCATTAAATGGTGTCACACCATCAAATGAAACTATCGCAGATGGTTCATACGTATTATCTCGTCCATTCGTAATGGCAACCATGGGTGCAATCGAAGACCAATCAGAAGCGGTTCAAGCAGTGTTTGCATTCATCGCATCTGAAGATGGACAAAAAGTATTGGAAGCAGTAGGATTAGTAGGAGCAAATTAATTTATGGAAGCTAAAAATTTATCGATTTTTAGCAGCCGCAAATCTAAATCAACGACAGAGCGCACAGCTGCGATTATCCTTCGCATCTGTGCCATTATGTCTATAGTGGCGGTTGCTTCAATCACAGTATATATGGCAATTTCCGGAACTCCGGCTTTATTCAGCCAGGGATTTGTGGAAATTCTATTCAACCCGGTCTGGAATCCGACCGGAGCCAATCCTGAATACGGGATTTTATTGATTATCATAACCTCGATTTTCGGGGTTGCCGCGGCAATCGTCATTGGTGTTCCAATTGGCTTGCTTACGGCAGTCTTCCTTTCAGAAATCGCACAGCCCAAGGCGCGATTTGTAGTTCGTTCGGCAGTTGAACTTTTAGCCGGAATTCCTTCTGTTATATATGGTTTGCTTGGTATCCTGATCATCAACCCAATTATGTACGATATTGAAAGAGCGCTATTTGCGGGTGATCCCAACCACCAGATGACAGGCGGGGCCAACTTGTTGGCGGCAATCCTGGTCCTTGCAATCATGATATTGCCGACCCTTATCAATATCTCGCAAACAGCCCTTGAAGCAGTGCCGGACAACTTCCGCCAATCTTCTCTGGCTCTTGGAGCAAGCAAAATCCAGACAATTTTCAAAGTTGTCATTCCGGCAGCCCGCAACGGGATTCTTTCAGCCATCGTCCTGGGAGTAGGGCGGGCGATCGGTGAAGCGATGGCAATTGTCCTGGTTTCCGGGAACTCGGTTAATTTTCCGACGCCTTTTGCCTCGGTCAGGTTCCTGACAACCGGTATCGTCACTGATTTCGCCTATGCGACTGGGGTCCATCTGGATGTCCTGTATACGATCGGTCTGGTCTTGTTTGTGTTTATTATCATCATCAATATTGTCTTATCCAAAATTGTAAAAGCAGGAGTTGCAAATGGAAAATAAGGCTGCGGATGATGGGTTAGTGGGGAGTACGAATATGCGAAGCATTTACGATAAGAAAAGGCGGATCGGGGATACAATCCTTAATGGATTGATTTATCTGAGCACCGGATTTGCTTTACTGATAGTTGTGGTCATTTTAGGCTACATCGCGCTGCGGGGAATACCGGAGCTAAACATCGGCTATTTCATCAACCAGACAAGTATTTTGAAAAATACGGTTGGTATTTTGCCTAATATCATCAACACCCTATACATGATCGCACTGACTTTGATGATTGCAGTGCCGATCGGAGTCGGCGGTGCTATTTATTTGAATGAATATGCCAATGGGGGGCGGTTTGTCGATCTTGTAAGTTTCACAACTGAAGTCCTTTCCGGGATACCTTCAATAGTCTACGGACTTTTCGGTTACCTGTTTTTCGGGATTTTCATGGGGCTTTCTTATTCGATTTTGACCGGTGCATTGACTCTGGCTATCATGGTTCTGCCTCTGATTTCAAGAAACACCCAAGTTGCACTGGACAATGTTCCGAATTCATACCGCGAGGCGGCGCTTGGAATCGGATCAACCAAGTGGTACATGATCAGGACAGTCCTTCTGCCAAGTGCGATTCCTGGTATTTTGACTGGTGTGATCCTGGCTATGGGGCGCGTTGTCGCGGAATCGGCGGCACTTATCTTCACGGCTGGGGCCGTGGCCAAACTGCCAGCGAGTTTCTTTGGACATATCACAACTTCGGGGGCGACACTTACAATCCAGCTCTACTTTGAGATGGCAAAAGGTAATTTTGATATTGCCTTTGTAATCGCAGTTGTGCTGATGGTTATTGTTTTGACTTTGAATTTCTTGGCAAGATGGATATCGATGCGTTTTGACGTAAATAGAATAAAATAAAGGATTGAAAAAATGGAAAATAAGATTGTAGCGAAAAACTTAAACCTCTGGTATGGTGAAAAGCAGGCTTTAAAAAGTATCGATCTCGATATCAAAGAAAAATCGATCACAGCTTTCATCGGACCTTCAGGATGCGGGAAGTCGACCTTCCTGAAAACCTTGAACCGGATGAATGATTATGTTGAAAATATAAGAATCGAAGGTGATGTCATCCTTGATGGCGAAAACATCTATGCCGATGGCGTCGATACCACAATCCTTCGTAAAAAAGTAGGGATGGTGTTCCAACAACCGAACCCTTTCCCGATGACTATTTATGACAATGTCGCATATGGACCGCGCATCCACGGAATCAAGGACCGCAAGACCCTGGACAAAATTGTCGAAGAGTCTTTGAAGGCGGCCGCATTGTATGATGAGGTAAAAGACCGGTTGCATACCAATGCCCTGGGTCTTTCAGGTGGTCAGCAGCAACGTCTTTGTATCGCCCGCTGCCTGGCGGTGGAACCTGAGGTTATCCTGCTCGATGAACCGACATCGGCGCTGGACCCGATTTCCACATTGAAGATAGAAGAATTGCTTATGGAACTTAAAGACAAATATACCATTGCAATTGTAACTCATAACATGCAACAAGCCAGCCGGATTGCCGACTACACGGCTTTCTTCCTGATTGGTGAAATGATTGAATATGGTAAAACCGATGATGTGTTCTCAAGACCTCAGGATGAGCGGACTGAAAATTACATCACAGGGCGGTTTGGATAGGAGAATGATATGTTAAGAAGCTCTTTTTTGAATGATCTTAATCGATTGAAAGTTGATTTGAACAAAATGTGCTACATGGTTATCAAGCAGTTGGAAAACGGAATTGAAGCCTTCAAGAATGACGACAAGGAATTGGCTAAAACAGTTATCCTAAAGGACAAGGAGGTCAATGACATGGAGCGCAAAATTGAAGCTGCCTGTTTGAATCTTATTTTAAGACAACAGCCGATTGCGCGCGACCTTCGTGACATCTCGACTGCATTGAAAATCGTGACTGATTTGGAAAGGATCGGTGACCAGATCGCCGATATTTGCGAAACAATCATCAGGCTAAATGCCAAACATGCATTCAAGATGGTCGAAGATATCCCTGAAATGGCGGAGATCGCCACCAAGATGGTCCGTGACGCTATCCAGTCATTCAATGACAATGACATCATTCTGGCTAAAGAAGTTAAATTGCGTGATGACCGGGTTGATGAGCTGTTCAACAACGTTAAGTTGGAATTGGTTGAAATCACCAAAAACGCACCTGATCAAATAGACGCCTGCATCGAGTTTACTATTATTGCGAAATACCTTGAAAGAATCGGTGATCATGCGGTAAATATTTGCGAATGGACTGAGTTCCAGGAAACAGGGGAAATGGATCATACCAGATTGATTTAGGAGATATTTATGGCTGATAAAATTGTAGTTGTAGAAGATGATGAGAGTATCCGCGAAGTAATCGAAATCGCATTGAGTTCGACTGGATATCAAGTTTCCGGTTTCGACAATGCCTTGGATGCGATCGATTATATAAAATCCAATGTTGTCGATCTGGCGATTTTCGATGTGATGCTGCCAAAGATAAGCGGCATTGAAGCCATCAAGATAATCAGGCAGACCAATGGCCAATTGCCGATTTTGATTTTATCCGCAAAGGACCGGGAAATCGACAAGGTGACCGGACTCGACAGCGGCGGCGATGATTATCTGGCCAAGCCTTTTGGTATTTTGGAACTTCAGGCCAGGGTCCGGGCGCTGATCCGCCGCAAGAAATCGACTGTCAGCGAATTGAAGACCGAGACTCTTGCCGTGAACCTCGCAACCCGGGTTGTGACGCAAAATGGCATCGAAGTCGACTTGACCAACAAGGAGTATCAGCTGCTTATTTACCTGATGGAAAACCGCAACCGGGTAGTCGGACGGGATGAACTGCTCAATGAAATATGGGGCTTTGATTTCATGGGGGAATCAAGGGCGTTGGATGTCCATGTCCGTGCCTTGCGTTCGAAACTAGATAACGATACCACCAAGTACATAGCGACAACCCGCGGAGTCGGTTACCGCTTTGAAGAGAGAAACAGCGATGAATAAAGCGATATTCAGATATATGGCCATGGCTATGACTTTGATTTTTGTCATAACTGTGGTCGTTAGTTCTATTGCAATTACAAACACTTTGCGTTATCAGCAGGAAAGAATAGTCGATTACACTCTTGATTCGACAGTTTCTTATGCCGTGCAAAACGATTACAACCTGCCCACATATTTCAATTCACAGATTGTCCAGGTTGCGGTAATTGATCAGGAAGGCAATATTATCAAATATTCCGGGATGGCGTCACCAAGCAACCAGGCATCTTCGGGTGAGTTTGTCGAAGCCCATCTGTTTGGTTACGGCGAGGAGATATATTATTCCGACCAATTTGGCCAGAATGTACTGGCGGTTGCCAAGTCAACCAACGGCTATATAATAAGAATAACATTCGCATATATGGGATACGGACAAATATATTCGCAGCTGTTCAATCCGTTTTTCATAACTTATATCATTTGTCTGGTAATATGTTATTTCATCTCCATTCTGCTGACCAAACGATTGGTCAAACCGATCAATGAGGTCGCAAACTATCTCGAAGATGTCCTTCTCAATGAAGAAAATGAGAACATTTCAATCGGCGACAGCGAATACAATATCATTTTGTCGAAGGCGAAACGGATCTCACGGCGGATCAACAGCCAGATGAGCAAGATCCAGTTTGAGAAATCAAGAATCAATTCCATTCTGGACCAGATGAAGGAAGGTTTTGTCCTGCTCAACGACAAGAATCAGGTCATCATGGCCAACAAGAAAGCCCGCCAGATCAATTCGGCAGCTTTCGTTTACAAGCAACCAGCCAGTTCGTTTTTCTTTGATCGGAAGATACTTGACGCAATCGAGTCGGTCGAGAAAGAGGAAAAATTCGATTATCAGTCAATCGACCGGATTTATTCATGCATCATCACCAAGGTTGAGTTCGGAGTCACAATCTTGTTTATAAATGTGACTGAAAACCGCAATGCCATCCAGATGCGCAGTGATTTCTTTTCCAACGTGTCCCATGAATTGAAGACACCGATGACGGCAATCCGGGGCTATAGCGATATCCTGATGGCCGGATACATCAAGGATCCGATGGCCTTGAGCGATATCTATGTCAAGATAAACAAGGAATCGATCAATATGTCGAATCTCGTATCGGACATATTGATGATTTCAATGCTTGAAAACAATGCGATCGAGGTTGAATACAGCGACATTCGATTGGCAAACATTATCAATGATGTCGTGGAATCACAGTCAAAATTGATTCATGATAAAAACCTTACCGTTGATATTGATTGCAAGGACATGGTTTATCATGCAAATATGAAACACATGCATCAACTGTTCAACAATCTGATCTCGAATGCCTGCAAATACAACAGGGATAATGGGCGGGTTCAGGTGAGAGTCACCGAACATGGCAACTTCATCAATATCATAGTCAGCGACTCCGGCAAGGGGATAGCAAAGAGCGAAATTCCCAGAATTTTTGAGAGATTCTACCGGGTTGACGACGGGCGCGACAAAGAGACTGGAGGTACCGGACTTGGTCTTTCCATTGTCAAACATATCGCAGCCCACTACAAGGGTGTTGTCACGGTTCATTCGGTAATTGGTGAGGGTTCAAGGTTCGTGGTCAGCTTGCCAAAAAATTCAAAAGGGCTTTAAGCCCTTTTTTGTTGCATTATCGGTAGTTTGTTGGGATAATTGTTGAAAGAGGTGGCTTATGTACAAAATAATAACAGATGGCTCTTGCGACCTGAATTCGCAATATATCAAGGAAAACGATTTAATCAACGTTCCTTTTTCAATATCCTTTGACGATGACGGCTACAAAAAAGAAGGGCTCGAATTGGGTGTGGAAGAATTTTATCAAAAAATGGTCGATAATCCCAGGGTTTACCCGAAAACCTCCACTCCATCAATTGGCGATTATCTAGAAGCGATGGAGCCGGCCCTGAAAGAAGGGTTCGACTTGCTTGTTATATGCATAACTTCAAAGTTCTCCGGCTCTTACAATGCGGCCTGCAATGCACGAGATATGCTTGAACATTCTTATTCCAACCGGATCGAGGTTGTCGATTCGCGTGTCAATACGGTGCTTCAGGGACTTGTCGTCAAGCAACTGGTGAAAATGAGAGATAAAGGCAAATCGCTCGACGAGCTCCTTGAATATCTTGATATCTATCTGGGTTCGGGTCGGATATTTTTTACAATCGGATCAATGGATTACTTGGTTGCCGGTGGCCGGGTTGGAAAGCTTTCTTCGATTGGAGCCGGACTTCTGTCAATCAAACCAATCATCTGTCTCAAGGACGGAGAGATTTACAATGACGGGTTGAAGAGGGGGCGCAAAAAGTCATTGGGCGCAGTGATTGAAAAGACAATAAGTCATTTCAAAGATCAGGACGTGAACATTGCGGATTATGATTTGGTTGTAGGATATGGCTATGATATTGAGGAGGCCAACGTTTTCAAGGAACAATTGAGCGAAGCGATCAAGAATGATTTTGATTGTCACATTCAAGAAATCGGACTGGAACGGATTGGCGCGACCATTGCGGTCCATACCGGTCCCTGCCCTCTAGGTGTCGGACTTATCAAAAAAGTATAAAAAAAAGATTTCTCATTTGCCAAAGGAACTGGTCTGTGCCAGTCTGGCATTGAGAAATCTTTTTTGCTTTATTATAAAATTCCCATCTCGATCATTTTCAATCCGATATCGATTGAGTTGTAAGCGGCACCTTTCATCAACTGGTCAGATACGGCCCACATGTTCAATCCGTAGTCAGAGAACAAGTCTTTGCGGACACGCCCGACATGAACCATTTCATCACCGATGAATGCGGTTGGCATTGGGTAAATTTGGTTTGCGAGATCGTCATAAAGGTGAACTCCGGTAGAGTTTGCCAATACTTCGAATACAAGAGGCATATCCAAAGGTTTTTTTGTTTGGATGTATATCGATTCGCTATGTCCGCGCAATACAGGCACACGAACACAAGTCGCATTGACTTTGATATCTTTGCCGAAGATTTTTTTTGTTTCGTTTACCATTTTCATTTCTTCCTTTGAATATCCGTTTTCAAGGTTGAAAACATCAACTTGAGGAATGCAGTTGAAAGCGATTGGGTAATGTTTCTTGTCTCCACCAGAAGGCAACACTTTCGCAATCGGTTCTTTGCCGTCAAGGACATCGCGTGATTGGGCATAAAGTTCTTCCATCGCCGCCACTCCGGCTCCGGAAACTGCCTGGTAAGTTGAAATTGTGATTTTTTCGATTCCGAAAACTTCTTCAATACGGTTGACCGCCGAGCACATCATGATTGTCGTGCAGTTAGGGTTTGCGATGATTCCTTTGTGATCTCTCAACGCTTCACCATTAACTTCAGGGACAACCAATGGGACATTAGGATCCATTCTGAAATGTGAAGAGTTGTCGATATTGACGCAACCAGCTTTTACAGCTGCGTCCATATACTTTTCTGAAATTGAACCACCAGCTGACCAGAAAGCGACATCGACACCTTCAAAGCTGTCAGCTGTCAACTCTTCAACCACGAAATCGATTCCGCTTTGGCTGATTGTTTTACCGGCTGACCGAGCTGATGCCAATAGTTTGATTGACTCATATGGGAAGTTGAATTCCAGGACGCAACGAAGCATCTCGCTTCCAACCGCTCCGGTTGCTCCGACTATAGCTACATTATATTTTTTCATATATTCTCCTATCCGTGTACTTTGAAGTAGACACTGTCTTGTGGTAATAATGGTTTAAGATCTTCCAGTTCCATTTCATTTGTGAAGTAGATGTGGTCTTCCTGTTTGGAATAGTATTCGATATAATCGACATTGATCGGTTTTGAACATCTGATGTAATATTTGGCTTTGGTGATCGGTTGGACATTTTCGCAGTCCGCATAGTCATGAGACCACAGATCACTTTGGTGGGTCTTGATGATGTCGCTGACAACGGCCGATGCCGTCACATAGCGCCCAGCGCCTTTTCCATAGTAAAGGACATTTTCAAGATAATCGGTATCGATTTCGATCACATTGTAGGCATCCATGACATTGGCAACAAGTAGGTCCTTGCTTACAAGTGATGTTGAGACATCAATCCCGATTCCGTCTTCAAGTTTTTTTGCCTGGGCAATCAGCTTGAACCGGTAACCGAACTTCATCGCATAGTTCATGTCTTTCTTTGTAACGCCACGTATTCCGTTGCATTGGATTTTGTCCGCGTCGATAAATTGGTTGAATCCGTTTTGAGCCAGGATGCAGATCTTATGTGCGGCATCGATACCATCCAGGTCAAGGGCCGGATTAGCTTCCACATATCCAAGGCTTTCAGCGATTGCCAGAGCTTCATTGAAGTCAAGGTTATCCTTTTCCATCAAAGTCAAAATGAAGTTGGTAGTTCCATTCAGGATTCCGGTGATTTTTTTGGTATTATTGGCAACAAGGCTTTCCTTTTGGGAAACCAGAACCGGAATTCCGCCGCCGACGCTTGCCTCATAAAGGATGTGGCAGTTGTTTTCTTTGGCGCATTGATAAATCTCTTTGCCATAATGGGCGATCAAAGCCTTGTTTGCGGTGACTACATGCTTTTTGGCCTCAAGTGCTTCTAAAATTATTTTTTTTGCAATGGTAGTTCCGCCAATCAACTCGACAACGACATCAATCTGGTCATCATTGATCACTTCTTGATAATCTTTGGTTGCGATTATGCCTGCAGGCAACTCAACATCATCCAGACTGCAGCCGTATTTGACTACAACCTCTTGTCCAATCAATTTCTCTAAACGTTTTTTTTCTTTGGTCAAAATATCAACGACACCGTAACCTACGGTACCTAATCCGATAACCCCAATTTGCATAAGAACCTCCATACTTTCCAAGATTTTTTTTATATTATCATTGTTGTATACAAAAGTCAATTAAGGGATTGTCATTTATTTAATTTAAGAATAATAAGGTGAATAATGCCGTCTCTATTTGGCAAAACCACAAATATATCGGTAAATTATATAAACGTTGTATACAATTATTGACAAGTTAAAGATAATCAAATACAATGAATGTAATTTGGAGGATGTTTTAATGGAAAAACAATATATAAGCACCCGGCAAGGGCAAAAACCATTGAATTTTTATGAGGCGATCGTGCAAGGGATCGGCGATGATGGTGGACTTTTGGTCCCTGATTTCAACTTTGAAAAATTGGATTTGAATAGTTTGTTGAATTTGAATTACGTCGAATTGGCAACAAAAATCATATCAACTTTTGTCGATGAAGACGGACACCAACTGATCGGCGAAGCTTGCCAAAAAGCTTATGGCGACGGTTTGTTCCCTAAGGAAGTTGTTCCGGTTGTAAAAGTCGGAGAAGATTATGTAGGAGAACTTTTCCAAGGTCCTACAGCTGCATTCAAGGATATGGCCTTGTCACTTCTGCCTCACTTGATGACATTGTCATTGAAACAACTTAAAGAGACCCGTGAAGTCATGATTCTTGCAGCAACCAGCGGAGACACCGGAAAAGCGGCGCTTGAAGGTTTCAAGGATGTCGAAGGCACTAAAATAATGGTTTTCTATCCATCTGACGGGGTGAGCAATATCCAGAAGCAACAGATGGTATCGCAAGAAGGTAAAAATGTTGAGGTCATCGGAATAACCGGAAACTTTGATGATGCCCAAACTGCAGTTAAACAGGCATTCAGCTCTCAGGAGTTGAAAGAAATATCAGTTGAAAATGACGTCTTCCTGTCTTCGGCGAACTCGATCAATGTCGGACGCCTGATTCCGCAAGTAGTATATTACTTCTATTCATATCTGCAACTGGTTCGTGACGGTGAAATCGCAATGGGCGACAAGATCAATTTCTGTGTCCCTTCTGGAAACTTCGGTAACTGTCTGGCTGGATGGTTTGCGAAAAATATGGGCCTTCCAGTAAACCAGTTCATCGCAGGAAGCAACAAGAACAATATCCTTACTGATTTCTTCAATACAGGTGAATATGATGCCAATCGCGAATTCTACAAGACAAACGCTCCGGCAATGGATATCCTGGTGTCAAGCAACCTGGAACGTCTGGTATACTTCATGTCGGAAGACAAAGCCAAAGTGGCTCAATATATGGAAGAGTTGAAAACAAACGGAATCTACAAGGTAGATGAAGCGACTTTCGCAAAGATCCAAAGTGAATTCAAGGCTGGCTGCCTGAATGAGCAGGAAGTTCTTGACGCAATCAAGGAATGTTATGAAAAGACCGGATATCTCTTGGATACCCACACTGCTATCGGATATGGCGTGCTTAAAAACTATCAGGAAAAATCAGGTGACGACACCAAGACTGTGATCCTGTCAACAGCTTCACCGTACAAATTCCCTGAGTCAGTTTACTATGCATTGACTGGTGAGGATCTGGATGTCTATAAAGCAATCGACAAATTGGAAGAGTACACTAAAGTTCCGGTACCGAAGGCTCTTCAAGGGATCAAAGACCGTGAAGTGCTCCACACTTTGCAGATCAACAAAGAAGACATCATTGCGACAATCAAAGATCGCTTGACCAAATAATATGCAAGTACGTGTAAAAGTCCCTGCGACTTCGGCGAACCTTGGACCGGGCTTTGACGTTGCCGGTCTGGCGCTGACGCTTTACAACACTTTTGTTTTCGAACTGCAGGACAGTGGCCTAGAAATAACCGGAACGCCACCGCAGTTTGCGAATGAAGATAATATGACTTACCAGGCTTTCAACCAGGCGGCTCAAAGATGCGGTCTGGAATTTGGCGGAGTCAAGATCGACTTCAGTGGCGATGTGCCTTACACCCGCGGTCTGGGATCTTCGTCAACCTGCATCGTCGCGGGAATTGTGGCGGCCTTCGCCTTCAAAAACCACAATCCTGACCGTCAGGCGGTACTGGAATTGGCTACCGAGATTGAAGGACATCCTGACAACGTCGCTCCGGCAATCTTCGGAGGCATGACCGTATCGGTGATGGACAACGAGAAAGTCAAGACGCTCAACCTGCCAATAAAGAACGATTACCGTTTTGTGGCGTTGATCCCTCCGTTCACTCTTTCAACCGAAGCTTCACGCAAAGTGTTGCCGGATACCCTGACTCGCAAAGATGCGATTTCCAATGTGGCGCATTTGGCTCTCCTGGTGGCATCATTGCTCAACGGTGATGACGACGGTTTGAAACAGGGATTCCACGATTCCCTCCATCAGCCTTACCGGGGCAAACTTATCAAAGGATATCAGGAAATCATGGATATCCTGGCTGGGGATGAACAGGTGCTGGGATGCTATCTCTCCGGTGCCGGACCGACACTGATGGCTCTGATCAGTGTTGAAGACACCCTTGGGGTGGTCAGAATCAAGGAGGAACTTGGTAGCCTGCTTGAAGACTGGCAAGTCGTAAAACTTGAACTGGATACCCGCGGGTACACTGTTGATTTCGAATAATTAATGTCATCGGCTCACACCGGTGACTTTTTTTGTATTATGCCATCCGTTATAGTTGTTTAATTGGCCCGGCTGTTGTAGTATAATGGTAAATGGAGGAGTCCCATGGATTTTACTAGAAGAACAGAACTTTTGTTGCAAAAAGAAGGTATCGAAAACTTGGCTGGAATGAAGGTCGCCGTGCTTGGATTGGGCGGTGTGGGAGGCTATGTTGTGGAAATATTGGCTCGCAGCGGTGTAGGACATCTGGTTCTCATTGACAATGATGTCGTCGATGTCACAAACATCAATCGCCAGCTGATCGCATTGCACTCGACAGTCGGTCAGTCGAAATGCGAATTGTTCAAAACACGGTGCCAGGATATCAATCCCGAAATAAAAATAACGGGTTACCAGGAATTCTACCTGCCTGGACAAAACAAGGAATACATGTTTGGTGATTGTGACTATGTCATCGATGCGATTGACACTATCACCGGAAAGCTTGGAGTGATCGAATATTGCAAGAGTCATGGCATACCTGTGATATCGGCCATGGGTACGGGGAACAAATTGAATCCCGAACTTCTGCAAATCAGCGACATCTATAAGACCAGGGTTTGTCCGTTGGCTCGCGTCATGCGAAGGGAATTGAAAAAACGGAATATCAGCGATCTTGATGTAGTCTATTCGACTGAAGATCCGATAAAATTGAATCAAAGAACCCCAGGATCGGTTCCCTTTGTGCCAAGTGTGGCGGGGATAATGATCGCTGGGTATGTTGTCAGAAAATTAGCGAGGTGAGATAATGGATCATATGGTGGAATTGGATATTGAGAAATATCTTGAGCAAGGCAAGGAAATTGTCAAACAGACATGCAGGCGTGATCTGAGCGATGAACAGCTTACGATTTTGACAAAGGATATATTGTTGGCGCTTAACATGTATGGCGGAGATTTCGCTGTCGACAATATTGTTGAAATGACAAAACAATATATGCGCAGCGGCGGGATCGATCGCTGCCTCAATTTGTAGCATTGGAGGGCTGGGTATGGAATTATTATCCCAAGATGGGAAATTCAATCTTAATCTTAGTTTGGAAGTGCCGGAAAATCCAAAGGGGATCCTGCTGTGTCTCCACGACATGGCGGACCATCAGGAACGTTATATGGACCTGATCCAGTTTGCTACCAGGAATGGTCTGGTCGGGTGTGTCTATGACCAACGCGGTCATGGCAAAAAACTGACATATGATTCGCTGGGTTATTTCAACGATGTCACTGGCAAGCAGATTGTCAATGATGCGGATGTGGTAGTGGAATATTTGAGGGAAAAGTTCGCAAATCTGCCGATATTCCTATTTGGACAGGGGATGGGTGCGCTTGTTGCAAAAAACTACCTGCAAAAACACGATGCCAAGATTGCCAAAGTCGTACTGGCCGGGTCGCCCTCATACAATCGGATGATCAAATTGAATCTTAATATGGCAAGAACCATGGCCAATATCGATTATCGCGGTCATGCAAAGATCCTCAAGGATATGTTCTTTGGGGGCTATTACAAGGCTTTCGGGGCCAAGTCAGGCTATGATTACCTTTCAAAAAACACCCAGAATATCGCCGATTACCAAAATGACCCTTATTGCGGTTTCGACTACACCAATAACGGTTACTTGAACCTGGCGAAGCTTCATATGCGCGCCTATAAGAAAAGCCTTTACCTGAAAAACAACAAGGATCTTGAAATCCTGCTTATTGCCGGAAGCAAGGATCCGGTAATCGATGGCATCAAGGCCTTCAATGACCAGCTGGATTTTTTAGAGGCGCTTGGTTACACTGTTACAAGCAAACTTTATGGCGATTGCCGCCATGAAATATTGAATGAAAACATCAGACAGACGGTTTATCAGGATATCGTCGGATTCCTTGAAAAAGACTGAGAAATCCATCAAAAAGATGGTGAAAATATGCGGATAAATCGATAAAAAATTAATTGTTTTGTAGTTGACTTTACTTGTGAGTTTCTCTATAATAGTATTGTTCATTACGAACTCTAAGTCCCCGGTAAGGATATAGGAGAATATAAAATGAGACAAACAACAATGGCAAATGCTGCCACAATTGAAAGAAAATGGTATGTTATCGATGCTGCTGGATTGACTTTAGGTCGTTTGGCATCAGAAGTAGCTACAGTGTTAAGAGGGAAAAACAAACCTACTTACACACCACATGTTGACTGTGGAGATTACGTAATTGTAGTAAACGCAGAACAAGTTGTAATGACTGGAAAAAAATTGGATAGCGTTAAATACTATCGCCATTCTGGATGGCTAGGTGGTTTAAAAGTTAAAACTGCTCGCCAATTCCAAGATCAAAACCCTACTGGATTCGTGGAAGCTGCCGTTAAAGGGATGTTGCCACATAACACATTAGGAAGAAAACAAGGTATGAAATTATTTGTTTACACTGGTAGTGAACATCCACACGCTGCTCAAAAACCAGAAGTTATGGAATTTAAAGGATAGGGAGGAAAGATAATGGCAAACGTACAATATAGAGGAACTGGAAGAAGAAAATCTTCAGTAGCTCGTGTTATCTTAACACCTGGAACTGGAAATTTCGTAATCAACGGAAAAGTAGCTAGAGAATATTTACCATCAGACGTATTAATGATGATTGTAAACCAACCATTGGAATTAACTAACACTGTTGGTCAATTCGACGTTTCAGTAAATGTAAATGGTGGAGGATATACAGGTCAAGCTGGAGCTATCCGTCATGGTGTTTCTCGTGCTTTATTGGAAGCAGGAAGCGACTACCGTCCAACATTGAAAGCTGCTGGATTATTGACTCGTGATTCACGCATCAAAGAACGTAAAAAATACGGTCTTAAAAAAGCGAGACGTGCACCACAGTTCTCAAAACGTTAATATTTTGTTTTCAAAGTCCCTTCGGGGGCTTTTTTTTTACTGATTTTATAACTAAAAACCGCGTCTGTCTCAAATGACCGATGCGGTTTTTTAGGCTTCATTTTTATTTTTGCAAGAATCACGTTCAATCAGAGTGCAAGGCAAAGTTGTCTTGGCTGCCAATTTGATATTTTTAAGATAATAGACTTGGGCTGCTCCAAACTCACCCATTTCCGATGCCGGAGCATATATCGTGGTCAAGGGGGGGTTCGTGTAGCTTGCCCCCTGGATGTCATCGAAACCTATGATGGAAATATCTTCCGGTATTTTAAGGCTATGATCCTGGAAGGCCCGCATGGCGCCAAAAGCAATCGGATCGCTTCCGGCAATGATGGCATCGGGTAACGTGCCGGTACTGATAAGTTCGCACGCCATTTTATATCCGGATTCGCTGGAGAACTGATCAAACAAAGTGTAGGGCTCAAAATCGATTGAATGCTCCAAACAATACTTTTGGAAAGTTTCATAGCGCATATCGGGATAAATGGTGTTGTCGTTCAGGTGCTCGACTCCGCCAAGGTATCCGATTTTACGATGGCCCAATGTTGTCAGATAATCCAAGGCGTCACAGATTGCCTGATTGAAATCCAGGGTAACTGTGGGAGAATTGATTTTTTCGTGGGTCATGTCAAGGAAAATCAGGTTTTTGGTGATTTTTTCAAACTGCATCACCTCTTCGATACTGAATTTTCCGATGCAAACAAGGCCGTCGATGTCTTTGAGTTTCTGTTCATGGCTGTCATCATCTTTGAATACGCGAATAATGGCGATGTTGTTTTTTTGACAGAATCGTTCTACTCCCTGGCGGATGGAAAGATAATAAGGGTCGTTTATTTCCTGTTCAAGGGAGTACCATTGAACAACTCCGATTGTAAAACTTTTCTTGCCTTTTGCCGGTTTTCGTTTTGGCTGGTATTTGAGCTTGCTGGCGGCCTGGATTACTTTGTTGCGGGTTTCATCAGGCACAGTAAGGGTCTCGTCATTGTTCAGTATTCTCGATGCGGTAGCTTGCGAAACCTTGGCTTCATTTGCAACGTCTTTGAGTGTCGCCATCAATTATCTCCTTTTTCCAAGTTGTTGTTATAAAAGTTCCAGGCGGTCTCGATTATTTTTTCGATTTGGGTATATTGCGGCCGCCATTTCAGAAATGTGGCTGCTTTGCTGTTGTTGGCAACCAAACGAGCTGGGTCGCCTGCGCGTCTTTTATCCATTGTAACATGAATAGGAAGCTTTGTAATTGCTTTTGTTGTGTTGATAATTTTCATGACTGAATAGCCGCTGCCGTTGCCCAGGTTGAAAACGTCGCTGTTATTGCCATCGCTACGATAATTCAGGGATTTGATATGGGTATCGGCCAAGTCATTGACATGGATGTAGTCGCGGATGCATGTTCCATCGGGGGTGTCGTAATCATCGCCATATACCTTGATAGCGTCTCTTTTCCCCGGTGCCGTTTGCAAGACTAAGGGAATCGGGTGGGTTTCGGGATTGTGCAATTCACCAATCAATCCGTTCTCGTGAGCGCCGCAGGTGTTGAAATAACGCAAGGCAACCCGGGTTATTCCATAGGAGCGATCACACCAATGCATCAGTTTTTCCATAGCGAGCTTTGTTTCGCCATAGAGATTGTTGTTATAATAATCCAGTGGGTCTTTCATGCTTGTGCCAACCAAAGAATTGGCGCAAAAATGAATAACTCCATCAATTTTTTCCGCATTGGATACGTTGTTTAAAAAATCCTTGTACCGGGCGTCGCCTCGATAGAATCTTGCCTCCGGATGGATCAATTGTAAAAATCCTGTCAACAGGTTGTCGACAATAACTAGGTCATAATCTTTTTCAATCAGGGCATAAAAGGTGTGGCTGCCGATATATCCGGCGCCACCTGGCAACTGATACGCTCATTTAGTAGGTCCTCCTTCTAAAGTCTGATTATAATATTTACTAAAGTCAAGTCGTTGATTTAGTAAAATTTGATAATGTTTAGTGAAACAATATTGACAATGCCTTTGGCGGTGCTAGAATGTAGTTAAGCAAAGGAGATTATATTATGGATTTGTTGATAAGTGAGTTAATCAAATACGGGTTGGAAAAAAGGATGATCAAAGAAATTGATGCCGATTATTCAATCAATCTGCTTTTGGACCTTTTCAATCTGAATGAATTTGAGTACGTTGAAAACTCACGGGAAGAGCGTGATATATATCATATCATCGAGGACATGCTTGTATGGTCAGCTGAACGGGGGATCATCGAAAATAACACAACGGCCAGGGATTTGTTTGATACCCGGATCATGAATTGCCTGATGCCACGGCCTGGAGAGGTGGTCGCAACTTTCGATTCTTTGTATGCTGTAAATCCTAAAAAAGCAACTGACTATTTTTACGAGCTGGCGGTTAATTCCAATTATATCCGTAAGAACCGGACCGACAAGAATATCCGATATTTCCATTACTACAAATATGGAAAGTTTGAAATAACAATTAATTTGTCAAAGCCTGAAAAAGATCCCCGGGATATCGCGAAGGCAAAAAGTCAAAAAGCTACCGGTTATCCCAAATGCTTGTTGTGCAAAGAAAGTGTCGGCTTCCGCGGCGATTTGAATCGGCCGGCACGCCAGAATCATCGGATCATTCCTCTCGGGTTGGGGGGCAAGGAATATTATCTGCAGTACTCACCATACGTATACTATAACGAACACTGCATCATTTTTAACAAGAATCATATTCCCATGGGAATTGGCGAAAACACATTCAGGTCTTTGCTTGATTTCATCAAGCAGTTTCCTCACTATATGGTGGGGTCAAATGCGGATTTACCGATAGTCGGCGGATCCATCCTGACCCATGACCATTTCCAAGGCGGTCGCTATCATTTCCCGATAGAGGATGCAAAAACAATTGGTGAATTTGATTTTGCGGCCTATCCGGAGGCTAAGATAGAGATTTTGAATTGGCCTTTGTCCACAATCCGGATAACGTCAAATAGCTATGCGGAAGTAATTGATTTTTCGGTCAGGGTTCTGGATAAATGGAGAGAATATGAAAATCGTGAATTGGAAATCTTGCCTTGTGGCAAGACGACCCGCCATAACACGGTTACGCCAATAGCACGGGTTCATGAAGGTGACTATCAAATGGATCTTGTTTTACGTAACAACCGGCAAAGTCCTCTCCATCCTGATGGGATATTCCACCCACATGAGAACCTGCACGCTATCAAAAAGGAAAATATCGGCCTGATTGAAGTGATGGGTCTGGCGGTGCTTCCGGCCCGGCTGAAAGACGAGTTGGAATTGTTGAAGGAGTGCCTCTTGGACAAATCCGACATCAGCGATCTGGAAACTGTTCACAAACACGTCAACTGGTATATCGAAATCAAGGGGAAACATGCCGGTATTGATGAAAAAAACATAGATGGAATAATCGAAAAAGAGCTGGCCACCAAATTTGTGAATGTCTTGGAAGATTGCGGAGTCTTCAAAATGGATGATGAGGGAATCAAGGCATTTATGGGATTTGTGGAAAGCCTGATGGAGGAAAGTCATGATTGAAATAATTGAAAGAAGCAGTGATGGGATCGATTTGATTGCTCTTAAAAATGAGAAGCTGGAAATCACGGTATCCAATTTGGGGTGCACGATTGTAACTGCAGATGTAATAAAGAAAGACGGAAGCCGTCAAGATGTGGTCTTGGGCTATGGTGACATTCATGATTATTTGAATAATGATGGATATCTGGGAGCTTTGGTTGGCCGTGTCGCCAATCGGATTGCCAAGGGAAGATTTGTACTGAATGATAATGAGTATGTTCTTGCAATCAATAATGGCCCGAATCATCTCCATGGGGGAATCAAAGGTTATAGCTATCAAAAGTTTGATTACCGGATAATCGATGATTCGACCATCGAGTTCCATTACCTTTCCAAAGATGGAGATCAAGGCTATCCAGGCAATCTTGAACTGAAGGTAATCTATGAAATTGATAATGATAAATTGAATATTCGCTATCTTGCTCACTGCGATCAGGACGCGTTAGTGAATCTGACAAATCACTCATATTTCAACCTTGACAATAAAAATCGCGGAATCGAAGACCATTATCTTCAAGTCAAGGCTGATCGATTCGCCTGCGTTGATCGTGACGGCTTGGCAACGGGTGTGATTCGAGAAGTTGCTGATTCTCCGTTCGATTTCACCAAACCGAGCCAGATCGGGACGCATTTGAAGGTTGGTGATGAGCAGATTATGTTGGGGAATGGTTTTGACCATCATTTCATCTTTAACGCTACCGACAGTCAGGTTATCCTTACTGATCCGGAAAAGACGCTGCAGTTGATTGTCTCAACCAGCCTGCCAGGGGCGCAAATATATACTGCTAACTATCTTGACGGCCGAACTGGCAAACATGGCCAGGAATATCCGGCGAGATATGGCGTTTGCATTGAAACCCAAAATATCCCTGATGCAATTCATATCGAGAAAAATCCAACAACAATACTTAAGAAAGGTCAAAGATATGACGAATACACATCATATCAATTCAAGGAAATATGATTATGAAAAAAGCAAGCTTATTAGTCAATGAATTCGAACAAGGCGTTTATGATGCAAAACTGGCGGAAGTCTACGCCGATGAAAGTCTGGTTGCCGGTCAGGTTGAACGCTATATTGGAGCGCTGAATAAATTTACTGATTTATACGAGGATCAAAAAGTTGCTATTTTTAGTACACCGGGAAGAAGCGAGGTTTGTGGCAATCATACCGATCATCAAAATGGCCAGGTTTTGGCGGCGGCAATCAACCTGGATATAATTGCTGTGGTTTCAAAAAATAATCAAGCTGTAAAGGTTGTTTCTGATAATTATGACTTGAGCCCGATTGAACTTTCGGATCTGGCAAAACGGGTTGATGAACTTGAAACCTCAGAGGGATTGATCAGAGGGACATTGGCCCGCTTTAAGGAACTGAACTACAATATTGGTGGCTTTTATGGGTATATGACCAGTGATGTATTGCAGGGCTCGGGACTTTCATCTTCGGCGGCGTTTGAAGTCATGATAGGGACGATTCTTTCTGGCCTATACAATGAGATGAGGCTTGATCCGGTCACTATTGCCAAAATTGGACAATATAGTGAAAATGTATATTTCGGAAAACCTTGCGGTTTGATGGACCAATGCGCTTGTTCGGTCGGGAGTCTGATCAGTATTGATTTCAAAGATAAAGAACATCCAAAAGTAACTAAAGTTGATAAAGATTTCTCAAAATATAATAACAGTCTATGCATTGTAGATGTGAATGCGTCGCATGCCGATTTGACAAGTGACTACGCCGCAATTCCCGATGAAATGAAAAAAGTGGCAGCATATTTTGGTCAGGATGCGCTATCTGAAGTGAATGAAGATGAATTCTACTCAAATATTCAAAAAATTCGCGAAATCACTGGAGATCGAGCGGTTTTAAGGGCGATTCACTTATTCAATGAAAACAAACGAGTAGTCGAAGCAGTCGCTGCCCTGAACAATGATGATTTTCACGCATTCAAACTGGCCGTCGCAGCTTCGGGTGAAAGTTCGTTCAAATACTTACAAAACATCTACTCAAATAATTATGTTGAAAATCAAGCGGTTTCCCTGGCTTTGGCTTTGAGTGAAATGATTCTTGGAGACCAAGGAGTTTGCCGGGTTCATGGGGGTGGATTTGCGGGTACGATTCAAGCTTTTGTCCAGAATGATTTCGTAAGCAAATACAAAATGGAAATGGACAAGTATTTTGGTCCGAATGCTTGTCATATCCTGAAAATTCGCAGCTTTGGCGGAATACAGGTTGTTTGAAAGATTGGTTTGCATCTGATGGGAAATGGATGAATTTAGGGTGATGCTCTTGGACTTATATTGCAGTTGAAAACGGGATTCGAAATGTAAACAACGATTTTTCAACGGTATATTGGGTTGGGAAACTTCGATTAAATTCAGTAGCGGAAAACCACCAACGGTTCTCCGCTTCTGTCATGTTTTGCGTTAGGTGTGAAGTTGATAAAAGCGGACAATAATTTTAAATGATTTTTTTGAAAAAAGTGTTGACGATGACAACTGTCTATGATAATATAAACAGGCAGTCAGTTGATGGGCCTGTAGCTCAGTTGGTTAGAGCGCACCCCTGATAAGGGTGAGGTCGATGGTTCAAATCCATTCAGGCCCACCATTAATTGTTTGCAAAAAAAGTTATGGGCCTGTAGCTCAGTTGGTTAGAGCGCACCCCTGATAAGGGTGAGGTCGATGGTTCAAATCCATTCAGGCCCACCATAATTTTTTTAAACTGAATGGGGCCTTAGCTCAGCTGGGAGAGCACCTGCCTTGCACGCAGGGGGTCAACGGTTCGATCCCGTTAGGCTCCACCAATTAGATAATCCACTCTGCCTGGCAGAGTTTTTTTTATGGGAAGGGAAATTTTATGAGAAAGTTTTTTGGGGACAAGGAATTCTATCTGTCATTTCTGGCGATAGCTTTGCCGACGATGGCCCAGCAGTTCATCACTTCATTTGTATCGCTCATCGACAACATCATGATCGGGGGATTGGGTGAGGTGGCGTTGACGGCAGTCACTACTGCCAACAAGTTTTACGTATTGAACTTTTCACTGACATTCGGCCTGGCCGGAGGTGCCAGCATTTTCATATCCCAGTATTTTGGGGCTGGAAAACACAAGGAAGTCCAGGAAACCTTCGATATCGCATTTATGGCCGGTATTGTTGTCGGAGGGCTTTTTTCTTTGGCGCTGATATTGTTCCCAAAGGAGCTTTTGATGATTTTCACCGACAATCCGGTGATCATTGCCAGCGCGCTTGACTATCTGACATTCGCCAAGTTCACCTTCCTGCCGTTTGGTCTGTCACTGGCGATCTCGATGAGTTTGCGGTCGGTAAAGATTGTCAAACTGTCATTGAAAATCGGAACAGTTGCTGTGTTGACTAACACCGTGCTCAACTATCTGCTGATATTCGGGAATTTCGGGTTCCCGGAAATGGGGGCCGCCGGAGCGGGATTGGCAACATTGGTTGCAAGAATAGGCGAATTCGGGTTATACTTATATTATCTCAACCGGCATGATAATTATCTCAAGGTCAGGATTCCCGGATTGTTCCATCTGAATTCAAGCATCATCAAGCGGATGGTTTATAAGGTTGTCCCGCTGACATTGAATGAGATAATCTACTCGACTGGAACCACGGTCATCTTCATGGCGTATCTTCGGACTGACGAGATCCTCGTGGCCGGAATCAGCGTCATCGATACGGTTGGGAGCCTCCTTTTTGTGCTGTTTGCCGGGATTTCAAGTGCGGTGATGGTGCTTATTGGTAACGAGCTTGGAGCCAATGAATTGGAGCGGGCCAAGGAGAATTCATTGAAGCTTATAACTTTTTCAGTATTGATAGCCGGAGCCATCGGCCTGGTTATCTTCCTTATCGCTCCATACATATCATTGCTGTACAACCTGACGCCGGAGACCAATAATTTCATCGAGACTTGTCTGAAATTCAAATCTCTGTGGGTGATTGCCAACGGTATCAGTGTCTGCGTCTTTTTCATCCTCAGGGCGGGCGGCGACACCCGGAATACCTTCTTGCTGGATTCGGGATTCATGATGATATCGATTGTCGTGGCTACCGCTCTTTCATTCACAGCCATCGAGCTGGTCACATTGTTTGTGATTGTCGAGAGCATCGAGTTCATCAAGGCCATGGGAGGTTTGTATTTCTACAACCGCGGGAAGTGGATTAATAATCTTACTTAGGAGATAGTTATGAATAAAAAACAGAATTACCTGATAAAAAGCCTTAACGGTCTGGCCTATGGTTTCTTTGCGAGTCTTATAGTCGGAACGATATTGAAGCAGGCTGGCACCTATATGAATCTGCCGATACTAAGTGAGTGGGGGAATGTCGCATCATATCTTATGGGTCCGGCCATCGGGGTGGGCATCGCCTTTACAATCGAAGCCAAAGGTCTGAATCTGATTGCTGCGACAATTGCCGGAGCCATCGGAGCCGGGACAATAAACGGCGGAACTCTGACAATCGGGAATCCGGTCGGGGCCTATATCGCCACAATCGCTGCCGTGGAAGCGGTCAGGCTGATCCAGGGCAAGACCCCGGTTGATATTCTGCTTGTCCCACTGGGCGCCATTGCGACTTCAGGAATCGTGACAATGTTTGTTGCTCCGTATGTCGCCACTTTCGTCAACTGGATTGGGACGCTGATCAATAACGGTACCACTATGCAACCGCTGGTAATGTCGATTACAGTTGCAGTCCTGATGGGCATGGCTTTGACGGCGCCTATTTCTTCTGCTGCCATCGGAATCATGCTGGGTCTGGAAGGGATTGCCGCCGGAGCGGCTTTGATTGGATGTTGCGCCCAGATGATTGGCTTTGCGGTTATGTCTTATGAAGACAATGATATCGGTGATGTCATCGCAATCGGGGTTGGAACGAGCATGCTGCAATTCAAAAATATCGTCAAGCATCCTTTGATCTGGCTGCCACCGATCATAACCAGTGCGATTCTCGCGCCAGTTGGAATCATGCTTTTCAACATCCAGACATCGCCGATCGGTTCGGGGATGGGAACTGCCGGACTGGTCGGACCGCTTAGTGCGATTAATGTCATGGGAAATGGACAGGCCGGCACCATTGTAGTGTTCACTATGATCCTGCCGCTTATTGTCAATTTGATAATCTACAAAGGATTCCGCAAGGCCAATTGGATCAAAAAGGGAGATTTGAAACTGGATCGCTTATAGGGGGCTCATATGGAAAAGCTAGCTGAGGTATATCGCAAATTCAACAGTGAAGAGGGGACGATGCATCGATACTCTTTGTCTTTCAGTATTTTTCTTGCCATCTTTCCGACAATCATTTCAATGATAATAATATTCAGCCTGACCTATACGAGTGTGGCCAATTATCTGGAGATACTCTATCGGATCCTGCCTGAGGATCTGATCAATCCCCTGGTCAATTACGTCCGGAACAACAATTACGGTTCTGGTTTTCCGCTGCTGCTGACAATAATTCTCACATCAAATCTGGCTTGCGGCAGCCTGTATTCGTTCATGATCATATCCAAGGCTTATGAGAGATTCGAATGCCCCAATATCCTTATCAGGGTCAAGGCGTTCATGATGTACCTGCTGATGCTTGCCATTCTCAATGTGGTCACGCTGGTCAACCTGTACAACTATATTCCCACCTCGATATTCAATGTCGCGGTAGCGCTAGGGTCCTTCTATATCCTGTTCCGGTCTTTCTCTTTTAAAAAACAGCCATGGTATTACGGATTGCCAGGAGCGGTTATCACAAGTGCCATCATAATGGCGATATTGGAACTGCTGTTCACGTACACCAATTACGTTACCAATTATCAAAACCTCTATGGCCCGCTGTCGTCCATCCTGCTCGGGATGCTTTCGGTATACTATATCGCATCGGCAATCTACGCAGGTTATCTTATCAATACGATATTTGCGGACAATGGCAAAGATCCCCGGTACAAGATGATATGGTATTATAGTTTTGGCAACTATATATTTGGAAGTATCGGCTCGCTGCTGGAATTGGTAAAAAGCAAGATTTCAAACAGATTATTCAAGTAAAGTCATCCATTGATTCATTTCAATTTATTCAAGCCGGATCTATCATCAGATGGATCCGGTTTTTTATTTTGAATTAATGGCTGAAATCATGCAATTTGACTTGAATACAACTTTATGTTAGGATAAAGTTGTATATTAATGAAGGAGTGATTATTTGACAGATACAAGTATAACCAAAATTGAAGTAAAAAACCTGTTCAAGGTTTTTGGCAAACAACAATCAAAAGCCTTGGAGCTGCGAATTGCAGGCAAAAGCAAGGCTGAGGTGTTGAAGCAAACAGGTAGCACGATTGGAATCGACGATGTGAGTTTCACTGTGCATCAAGGAGAAATGTTCGTATTGATGGGGCTTTCCGGATCCGGAAAGTCGACAATACTAAGATGTTTGAATCGTCTTTTAAAGCCGACATCAGGTTCCGTTGTGGTCGATGGAGTAGATATTACCAAGTTGGACAATAAGGAATTGCGGGAATTCCGCCAGAAACATATGGCGATGGTCTTCCAGCAGTTCGCCCTGTTGCCACATCGTACCGTGCTCGACAATACCTTGTTCGGATTGGAAGTCCAGGGTAAAAACAAGGATGAAAGCAAGGAACATGCCAAAAAGGCATTGGAACAGGTCGGACTCAAGGGCTGGGAAAACAAATACCCCCATCAACTGTCTGGTGGAATGAAACAACGGGTCGGTTTGGCCCGGGCGCTTTGTTCGAACACTGACATCCTGCTGATGGATGAGGCCTTCAGTGCCCTCGATCCGCTGATCAGAGAAGAGATGCAGGATTTGTTGCTGGAATTGCTGGCCGACAGCGACAAGACAGTTATCTTCATAACCCATGATCTCAATGAAGCGTTGAAAATTGGGGACAGGGTTGCCTTCTTGAAGGACGGGGCGCTTATCCAGGTTGGGACACCGGACGATATTATCGAACATCCGGCGGATGATTACATCCGCAAGTTCATCCAAGGCGTCGACCTGACAAGAGTCCTGAGTGCCAAGGATGTCATGAAGAAATCGAATGCCCATGTCCGGATGACCAGCGGTCCGGCTGTTGCACTGGAAACAATGAAGAAACATGGGATTTCAAGTGTCTTCGTTGTTGACAAGAAAATGAAATATAAGGGACTGCTAAGCGTCGAACAGGCAATCAAGCTGCGCGATCAGAAGGTTGCTACTCTTGAGAACGTCCAGTTCGAACAAAGCCCTGTGGTCGACCAAAATACTCCGATCAATGAATTGCTGGGTCTGTTTGCATCCAGTTCGTTGCCGGTTGCTGTTGTTAACGAAGATGAACGCCTTTTAGGGGTCATAGTCCGGAGCAGTGTCCTGGCAGCTCTTGATCAAAATGAAGGAGGTAATGATAATGTATAAGTTGCCTATAGCTGATACAGTCGACGGATTTGTTTCCTGGATGGAGAAAGCCTGGGGGCCGGCGCTGGATGAATTCGCCGATTTGTTCGGAGACCTGATTGAGCTGGTCACGGACGGATTGAATTTTGTCCCATGGTGGGTCATCGTCCTTATTGTCGCCGTGGCGGCATATAAGACAAACGGATGGAGGTTTCTGGTCGGTTCGACTCTTGGATTGGTTCTGATCTGGAATTTGGAACTGTGGCCTGCTTTTATCGCAACTCTGGTACTGGTTCTGTTTTCATCGGCTATTTCCATGATAATCGGGTTCCCGCTGGGGATACTCTCAGGCAAAAGTGACAAATTCCATACGGTCATAATGCCTGTTCTGGATTTCATGCAGACGATGCCTTCATTTGTCTATCTGATTCCGGCATTATTGATGTTTGGGATCGGGCAGGTTCCGGCGATTTTTGCAACGGTAATATTCTCAATGCCGCCGATCATCAAGCTTACTGATCTGGGTATTCGTCAGGTGCCAACCGACTTGATCGAAGTAGGTGAGTCATTTGGCTGCACACCAATCCAGCTACTCTTAAAAATACAGCTGCCTGTGGCGATTCCGACAATCATGACTGGTGTCAATCAGACGATGATGCTGGCATTGTCGATGGTCGTTGTCTCGGCGATGATCGGAGCAGGTGGACTAGGTGCCGGGGTATTGCAGGCTATTTCCCAGCTTAGAAACGGAATGGGCTTTGAGTACGGGATAGCTGTAGTTATCATGGCCATCATTTTGGACCGCATTCTTCAAGGTGTCGGCAAAAAAATGCAAGTGGAAGAAAAACAATAACGAGGAGGAATTCAATGTTTACAAATAAGACAAAAAAAGCTACTACTATGATTTGCGCGGCTGCGCTGATGGCTGCGGGATTAAGCGGGTGTTCGAACACAGGTTCGACAGCCAATGGTGAAACTATAACGATAGGATACGTCAGCTGGGCTGAGTGTGTCGCGGTCAGCAATATCTGGGAAAATGTGCTGGAAGAACAGGGATACGATGTCGAGTTGACTCAGCTTGATGTCGCTCCGCTTTTCGTAGGTATGTCTCAGGGCAGCGTTGACATCTTTTTGGATTCATGGCTGCCGACAACTCATTCGAACTATTGGGAAGAATACCAGGATGTGTTGTACGACGCCGGGGTATGGTATGAAGAGCCGGCCAAACTGGGGATTGTTGTTCCTCAATACGTGACTATCGATTCGCTCGAGGAGTTTGACAGCGTGTCGGAAAAATTTGACAACCAGATAATCGGGATTGAACCGGGTGCATCAATGATGAAAACCACGGAACAATTGATCGAGGCTTACGGTATGGATGATACGACACTTGTTCAAGGAAGCGAGGCGGCAATGCTTGCGGCATTGTCCAAAGCCTATGAAAAAAATGAGTGGATCGCCGTTACCGGATGGTCGCCACACTGGATGTTCGCATCATATGATCTGAAATACTTGGAAGATCCAAAAGCAAGCTATGGGGAAGAGGAACAGCTTCATACGCTTATGAACGGTGAATTTGCGGATGCGAATCCGGAGATTACCGCGATGTTGGAAAACTTCAGCATGGGCGATGATGAAATCGGAAGTATTGAAAAACTGATCAATGACGGCATGGATCCAAGCGATGCCGCAAAACAATGGATTGAAGACAACCGCGAACTGGTTGATTCTTGGATCGGCTAATATAATAAAAAATGCAGACTGAGAGGTCTGCATTTTCATTTGTCGTAGAAAAACATTTTTACCTTCGGTGGCGTGTCGACCTTGCCAAAGTAGTATATCGTGTCATCAATCCGCAACGGTTCATAGGGACCGGGAGATATGATTAGGTTGCCTTCGCGGCGGATGGCTGCTATGGTTGCCTGGGTGTATTCCCATAATGGCAGCTCTCCGATTGTCTTGTCGAGATAGTTGGCATGGGGCTCCAATACTATCTGGTATGGGATAAACGGGTTTTCGGAACGCAGATTTTCGGTCCGTTCAATTAGTTCTCCCATCTTTTCATTGAAAAAATCAAGTTCCTTTTTCTGGCGGGCCACACTCAGGGCCATTTCCTTTTTAAGGTCCACCAGGGTCGATATGCTTTGGTTTTGCTCAACGTACTTAAGGGCCTTTTCGGTTGAAAGAATGGTTATTCCGGCACCTTTTTTGGTTGATACTATCCCCAGGTCAACCAGGATGTGGATAGCACGCCGGGCAGTTTCGCTCGAAACTGCATAACGGCCGGCAAGTGATGAGCTGGCATAGATTTTATCGCCTTCATTAAGCTCGCCGTTGGCGATTTTTGAAGCGATATCAAGAGCGATTTTATGATAACGTGGCGTTTCGATTCTTTTGGCCATATTGTCCTCCTGTCATTGTCAATCGATTTTGAATAGGTCTGCGATTTCCTGTTGGTTCATTGTTGTGATAGTGCCTTCGTTGTTTTCGACAAACACCTGGGCCAGGTCGTTTTTTTGTTTCTGCAGGGTTTGGATCTTTTCTTCGATTGAATCCTTCATTATCAGTTTGTATACCTGGACTTTGTTTTTCTGGCCGATGCGATATGCCCGGTCGGTTGCCTGGTTCTGGGCTGAGAGGTTCCACCACGGGTCAAAATGGATGACGCTTGAGGCGGAGGTGAGATTCAATCCGGTTCCTCCGGCCTTCAAAGAAATAAGGAAAACTGTCGTTTCATCGACCTGGAAGTTGTTGACAAGCTGATGCCGCTTTGACTTGGATGTCTCTCCAGTCAGTTTGTAGTATGAGATGTTGCGCTCTTTTAGCTGCTGCTCCACCAGAGACAATACCGACGTGAATGAAGAGAACAGGAGAACCTTTTCATTTTCCTGTTGGATGTTGTCGATAAGGTTCATGCAGACCTCGAGCTTGCTTGAAGGATCGGTGAAGTCCTTGTAGACCAGCCGCGGGTCGCAGCAGATCTGGCGCAGCTTGGTCATCATTGCGAGAACCTTGACTTTGTTGAAAATGTCGCTATCCATCATGGCCCTTAGTTCGTTGTTGACCTGAACAAGGTTTGCAAGATAGATTTTCTTTTCCTCGTCATTGAAGCGGATATGGATGTCGTTCTCGGTCTTTTCTGGAAGTTCCTTGAGCACCTGGCTCTTGGTCCGGCGCAGGATGAATGGTTCGACCATCCGCTGCAGCCGTTTCGTTATTTCCTGGTCGTTGTTTTTGACGATCGGGGTTTCGAAGTTCCGTTTGAAGTAAGTGTAGTTGAAAAGGTATTCGGGCATCAAAAAATCAAACAACGACCACAACTCGGCCAATGAGTTCTCGATAGGAGTTCCGGTCAGGGCGAGGCGATGTTCACCCTGGATTTTCTTGACCTCCTGGGCATTCTTGGTTTTTTGGTTCTTGATGTATTGGGCCTCGTCCAGGATTACATAATCGAATGAGACATCCTTGTAGTAATCGCTGTCGCGGCGGATATAATCGTAAGATGTCAACACGACATCGTAGTCACTGACTTTTTGAATGTCTTCCTGCCGGGCTTTGGCTGTGCCTTGGATGCATATCACCTTCAGGTTGTCGGTGAACTTTTCGATCTCATCTTTCCAGTTGAGAATCAAAGTCGCCGGGGTGATTACGATGCTTGTCTTCCCTTGGCCTTTGTTTGCCTCGAGTAAGGCGATAACCTGGAGTGTTTTACCGAGCCCCATGTCATCGCAAAGTATCCCGTTGAAGCCATAGTGTTCCAGAGTCTTGAGCCAGCGGAAACCGTCTTTCTGGTAATTTCTAAGGATTGGCTGGAACTTTTCAGGAGCCTTGAACTTGGCAGGGTCGACGTCCTTGATGCCGGTGACAAGATCGGTGAATGCCTCGTTGCGGGATTTTACCGCCAGTTTGGATTCGTCCATCAGGCTGTTTAGGTACAACGCCCGGGTCTTGTCGACCGTGATCGTGTTGTCGTGGATGTTCTTTAGATCGACATTCAAGTCTTCCATCAGGTCGTTGACTGCCTGGATGCTTTGGTCATCCAAGGTTACCACGTTGCCGTTATTGAGGCGGTGGAAGGTCCTGTTGGCTCGGTAAGCCTTGAGAATGTCGATGATTTCGTCCCGGTCGATATCGAGGTTGTCAAAGTTGATTTCGAGAAGATTGTTTTCAAGTTTGACACCGACGCTAAGGGCCAGGCTCTTGTTTTTCTGGATGCTTTCGATGGCATCGGACACAAACACCTCGGAAAATTCCTTGAACCGCGGTAATTGTTTAAGGATGTAATCGGATGTCGCTGAATAGCTTTTGTCAAGGACGAAACAGTTGCGGGCCTCGTCGTAGTCGAAATCCTTATTCAACAGGTTCTGGGTAGAAGACACACCGATAGGCAGATTGTAGTCGGTAAGCATCGGGTTGGTTATCTCGTTCTCGTTTTCATCGATATATTTAAGATCGATCCGGAGATTGTTGTCGAAATCGATATCGGCATACACCTGAACATAGACGTCATCGGTCAGGTATTCGTCATAGTCATCGTCGATAAGGTCGACGTATGGTGAGATCCGGTCAATGATGTATTTCCCGAAATCCTTCTTGTTCTCGTTGAAGACGATGATATCTTCGTCAAGTATTGAATCGATAAAGCTTTTAAGGGCGTTCGATGCCATCAATGAGTAACGGTAGATCTTGTTTTCAATCAGGTGGTATAGATGCTGGTGCCCGAAATAAATCCGGCCGGGCAAATCGGCCAGGGTGAATTTGTCATATTGGCCGTGATTTTCCTTCTTGATTTTGATAACCTTTGGAGTCTTGTCGACGAATCTCAAATATGGGTTTTCCAGATTTTCGTAGGCGTGGTAGAAAAGATCGATATTGTTGTCATTGATCGAGATGTACCGGGTGATCATGTCGTTGATGTTTGTGGCCTCGCGGATGAAATCGATCTGTTTTGTTGCCAGGGGAGTGAAATCGGTCTTTTCGTGGCTGGTTATCAGTTCCTTTCCGTATTTGATGCGGTTCTTCGTGTTGTAGTTTTCGATGAACTGCGGCAATGATTTGATCACGTACATACGTTTGCTTCCAATCTTGTAATCGATTGAGATGTGCTGGTCATCGCTGATCTCGATGTTCGGTTGGATCGAGATGTTCTTGTCCAGCTTGGTTGTTGCATCCAGGATTTCCTCCTGATATGTGCTTATCAGCCGTAAGGATTGGCCCTTTTGCTCGATGATCTCCAATTCATTGAAAATCCGTTGCATGTTGAGCAGCCGGTCCTTGTAATTGTCGTTGGATACATGGTGATAAGGCAATTTGGTTTCCTTGTCAAGTTCGCCGAACTCGACAAGCAGGGAGCCGATGTGGCTGCAGATGACATCTTCTGAACTGTATCGGTTGCAGCTGCAGGAAAAATCGATTATTTTTCCGTCGAAAGAGACGGTCGCTGTTGGATTGTAGTTTTTCTTGTGCTGCTCGACAACCCCGCTGAGGTGGTAAGCGTCATTCTTTTCAAGATGGATCTCCTTGATTTTCCGGTATTTGACCAAGGATTGGGAAATTTTATAATTCACAAAAGTCATCAGGCCTTTTAACTGTTTCGTATCTAATTTCATAAAAACCTCCAAATATCTTACATTATATCATATAACGGAAACGAAGACCTAAAAATAAGAAGCAATTTTTTAGATAAAAAAAGCCGCTGAACAAGTCAACGGCAAAATTCGCCGGTTGTGGACAAGACTGTCATAAGTCCTTGCTGGGCTGGAGTAGCTTCTTGTAGGTGAAATCGACTCCGATGGCTCCAAGCGGTGCGGTGACTATGATCGCCAGGACTGCGATTGTCAGTATTATTCCTCCCGATTCCAGGCCGGCAGCCAGTGGGACGGCCCCGATTGCGGCCTGGACGGTTGCTTTAGGCATGTATCCGATGCAGCAAAACAGACGCTCCTGGAAAGTCAGTTCCGTTCTTGTCAGGGAGATGAGCACGCCGATGATGCGAAGTGAAAGGGCGATGACGATCAACAACAGATAATTGAACCCGGCATGGAACAGGTAGTCGATGTTAACTGCGGCTCCGACCAGGACGAACAGGATGATTTCGCCGCTTACCCATATTTTTGAGAATTTACCCATCAGTCTTTTGGCCAACGGCTCGTAGAATTTAAGGATCGCAGCCCCCATGGCCATAACGGCTAGCAGTCCCGAAAGAGCCAGGGTCCCCTTCAATGCTTCCTCGAGCGAGACGAAAATGAAGGCGCAACTCAGGATGACAAGCACCTTGACTGTGTCGCGGGTATGGAAAGTTTTGAAAACACGGACAAGTGCATAACCGGTCGAAGCTCCCAGTGCCAGACCGGTAGCTATTGAGATTGGGACATTCAAAAGAGAGGCGATGTCGAAACTTGAGCCCTGGGCCATCTTCAAAAAGGAGGTGAACAGGACAATCACATAAATGTCGTCAACCGAGGCTCCCGCCATTATGAGCTGGGGAATGCTCTTGTCTGTGCCATAACCCTTTTCCATCAGGCTGATCATTCTTGGAACAATCACAGCCGGGGATACCGCTGCGACGACACAGCCCATGATGGCTGCGTCAAGGTAGCTAACATCAAGCAAAAGCGGAGCCAGGATGGTGATGGTCGCTATTTCCAGGGTTGCAGGTATGAAACACATAAGGATGGCTGGCCGTCCGACTTTTTTCAGATCGGCCAGGTCGATTGACAATCCAGCCCGGGTCAAAATGACAATCAGGGCGATTTGCCTGAGCTGCGGGGAAATGTCAAGGATGTCGGAAGAAATGAGGTTGAAGAAGGAAGGGCCCAGGATGATTCCGGTAAAAATCATTCCCAATAATCCGGGGATTTTCAGGCGGTTCAATATTCCGCTCATTCCAAATCCGATAATGATAATCAATGCAAGACTAAGTAACATATTTTCTCTCCTGTAAAAGTCAATTAAAAAAGCTGATGGTTCTCCTGTGGTATCACAGAAGTCATCAGCTAAAAAGCGGTTCAAGCATATGCTTAGGGAGAACTTCATTCCCTGTGTTGATTCTAGCATAGCTTTCAGGATAAGACAACCTCAAATAATTGATTGGTAGTTATTTGTCCTGTTTTTTGTCATCAGTTACCAGTTCCTTGATGGAAGTGGCAAACGAAGCCAAGTTCTGAATTTCAGAAGGAATGATGATCTTTGTCGCCTGACCGTTGGCAACTTTTTGGAAAGTATCAAAGCTTTGGAGTTGCAAGTAGGCATCCTGAGGATTTGCATCATTGATGTACTGGATCCCCCGAGCTTGGGCTTCGAATACCAGCCGGATCGCTTCGGCCTCACCTTGGGCCTGGGCGATGCGCGCTTCTTTCTGGGCTGCGGCTTTCAGGATTGTGGATTCCTTTGAACCTTCAGCTTCCAGGATAGCGGCTTTTTTCTGTCCTTCTGCCCGCAGGATGGCTTCACGTCTTTCCCGTTCGGCCCGCATCTGTTTTTCCATCGCTTCCTGGATATCGCGAGGCGGGATGATGTTCTTGACTTCGACCCGGTGAACCTTGATGCCCCATGGATCGGTTGCGTCATCGAGGATCGAGCGCATTCTTGAGTTGATGATGTCGCGTGAAGTCAGGGACTCATCGAGCTCTAGATCCCCGATTATGTTTCTCAGTGTTGTCGCGGTCAGGTTTTCAATCGCGTTAAGCGGCCGTTCCACCCCGTATGTGAAAAGTTTCGGGTCAGTGATCTGGAAATAGACAACAGTGTCGATTTGCATTGTTACGTTGTCCTTTGTGATAACCGGTTGCGGCGCGAAGTCGATCACCTGTTCCTTCAGGCTGACGTTGCTTACCAGACGGTCGATAAAAGGCACAAGAATGTGGAGCCCCACGGAAAGAGTCCGGTCGTAGGCCCCGATTCTTTCAATTACATAAGCCCTTGATTGGGGTACAATCCTGATAGTCCGCGCGATCATCACAAGGACGATCAGAATAATCACAGCCCATAATAAATATCCGATAATTGCATCCATTTAATTAATCCTCCCTTTCATTGGATAATTTCTTTACGACTAGATGGGCGCCTTCAACTCCGATAACCTCACAGTATTCGCCCTCTTCAATTATTGTATTGTCGATACTTGATGCTGCCCAAGTTGAGGCCATTACTTTTACCTCTCCTTTCTTGTCGGGAGAGATTGAACTGATTACCAGAGCATGCTTGCCGATGTAACGGTCATAGTTTGTCGCGACGGTGTTTGTTTTGAGATACCTTTTGGCAATCGGCCGGGTCACAATCAGTGAAAAACCGGTGACCAGAACAAACACGCCGATCTGAAATGGCATCGGGACGTCCAGCAGGTTCAAAACCAGAGCGAAGATGGCGCCCAAGCCAAACCAGATCGAGAGGAGGTCAACCGAAGCTGCCTCGATGATGACCGAAGCGATGATGACAATAAGCCATAATATTGTTTCCATATGTATTTTCCTTTCGAACTTACAATAGTGAAGTTTATCCTAATTCAAATCCACAAGCAGGATCTGGTGGACCACATCGAAATAAGCCGGCAATTTGACTGTGCCTCTTGTTTCCAGGTCCAGATTGAAGCTTCTGTCAAGTTCCTGCAAAAAGACCTTGTTGGAAATGCGCATGTAGCTTTTTCCTACCGAAATGTGATGGAGCTGTTCCTTCGGGTAGTAATTGTTGGCAGCCTCCTCCTTGGTTACGGGCTTGATGCCCAGCTGTCCTTTCTGGTTGACTCCAAGCAATACATATGCGACATTTTCGAAATGCTTGCTTGCGGAAGAATTCAAGGTAATGCTGCCGCTGGCAATGGTGACTACTTTTTTGTTGCTTTCGCTGGTACACCAATTGAAATCCATGGTACCGCTCCTTTCTTATCTTATGCTAAATTTAAACAAGTAACAAGTCAAATGTAACAATTAACTCGAGTAAATATAAATGTCATATTTTTCATATATTTCATATATAAATTATATTTCTTTTTTTGAGGAAATTCAACAGAATTCGAGCATGATTTGCTTGTAATAAAGGTTGTTTATCTTTTTTGTCAAAGAGTGTATAATGAGTTGAGGTGAAAAAAATGAAAAAGTTGATATTGATCCTGTTTTTGCTTTTGGGTACGGTGGGATGCGCCAGATCGAACGACCAATCCTTGCTCGACAAGGAATTGGTAGGCAATTACACTTTAAATTATTTTTACGTGACCGGATGCGGCGGATGCGAAGATTTCAAAACCTATGCGATTCCGGCGATTGAAGATGTTTTTGGAGACCATATCACAATCAATCAGTACGATCTCGATGATGCCCACACCAAGGCGATATATGAAGATATCATCAATCGTCTTGACGGGTTTGAAGAGGAAAACTACGGGTTTGGACCGTTCATCAGTTTTGGTGACTATTTTGCGAAACTCGGATATTCGTATGGCGACGAGAGCGAACTTGTCAATGACATGTTAAAAGCGGTACACGATATGGATCTAGGCGACGAACTGATCGCCGGACGTTATTATTTCAAATGAGAGGAAAGGTGATCTGATGGCAACACCACATAATGAAGCTAAAAAAGGCGACATCGCCAAAATAGTACTGATGCCCGGAGACCCGTTGCGGGCGAAATTCGTGGCCGACAATTTTCTGGAAGATGTTGTGCAGTTCAATTCGGTGCGCAACATGTTTGGCTATACCGGATCTTACAAGGGGAAACGGATCTCGGTCATGGGTTCGGGCATGGGGATGCCTTCGATTGGCATATATGCCCATGAACTGTATTCCCAGTATGATGTCGAAGCGATAATCCGCATCGGCAGCTGCGGGGCCTACGTCAAGGACATCCATGTCAACGACATAATTCTGGCGATCGGTTCGTCGACGGATTCCAATTTCGCCCACCATTACCAATTGCCTGGGACCTACAGCGCTACGGCGACTTTCGAACTGCTTGATATCGCCAATAAAAAGGCCAAGGAACAGGGTTGCAATTATAAGGTAGGGAATATCCTTTCTTCCGATGTCTTTTACTCGAAGAACTCACCTGTGGAAAAATGGGCGCAAATGGGAGTTCTTGCGGTGGAAATGGAATCGTACGCCCTGTATACCATTGCTGCCGAGCTTAAAAAATCAGCCCTATGCATTTTGACGGTGTCCGACTCACTGGTTCTAGATGAGAACCTTTCGCCAATGGAACGCCAGACCGGTTTTACAAATATGATGGAGATTGCCCTGAAAACTGCTTATGAATACATCTAAATTTGCATTTTACGACTTTGATGACACCCTGATCCACGGGGATTCGAACAAATATATCTTCCTTTACGGACTTAAAAAAAGACCGCTGTTTGCTTTAAGTGTCTTTGCGATTGTCTTCTACTTCATAGGTTACAAGCTCAAGTTGTGCGAGATCAACAAAGCCAAAAGCATCTGGCTCAGGCCACTGAAGTGGATGGATGACAAAGAACTTGTGAGGTTCTACCAAAATGAGATCAAGCCTCACTATTATGATGAGGTCGTTGCCAATCTCAAGGCCCAATATGAGGCCGGTTATATAATTTACATATGTTCGGCAAGCGTCGAGGCTTACCTCTTGAAAACCGATCTCCCTTATCACTATCTTTCAGGGACGCGGACGAAAATGGTAAGGGGCCGTTTTACCAATATTGTGGTAGGAAAAAACTGCAAGCGCGCTGAGAAGGTTAACCGGATCATGGAGGTCCTGAATGAGGCGGGGTTGGCAATCGATTACGACAACTCATATGCCTATTCGGATTCGCCAAGCGATTGGCCGATGCTCAAGCTGGTGAAAAACAGGGTGCGTATCGACAAGAAAACCGGCGCGATGAGCGAATTCAAATAATTAAAGCAAACCAGGGGGTATGTGAATGTTACTGCGCGACAGTTATGCGGTTGTTGATTTGAAAAGACTGAAAAGGAATATCGAGAAGGTCCACGCCGACTTCGAGCGGCCGCTGATGGCGGTCATCAAGGCGGATGCCTATGGCCACGGATTCAAGGAAGTGGCGCTTTACATCCACCAGCTGGATTATGTCGAAATGTTCGCGGTGGCAACCCTCGAAGAAGCGCTCGAGCTTCGCGAGCTTGGGATAAAAAAGGGCATCCTGGTGCTTGGTGCGGTTCCGACCCGGCGCGGCCAGATCGAGCTGGCCATCGAAAATGAAATATCCCTGGCTTTGTTTTCTCTGGATTATTACTACCTGATCAAGTCATTCAGGCTGGACAAGCCAGTCAAGGTCCACATCAAGCTGGACACGGGGATGGGCCGGATCGGGTTGCAAAACCAGGAACAACTGCGCGAGCTGCTTGACGATCTCAATCCGGAACAGTTCGAGGTGGAAGGGATATTCACCCATTTCGCAACGGCTGATGGTGACGAACTCGAATACAAAAAACAGCTGGAAAAATATTATGAAATGACCAAGGGGCTTGATCTCAAATACATGCATTGCAACAACAGTGCCGGGATGTTCTACCACGATGAACGTCTCAGCAATCTTGGCCGGATCGGAATCACCATGTATGGGCTCGACCCTGCCGGTGAGCACCGAGGCGAATTCGAACAGGTCATGTCACTGTTTTCCAATGTGGTCATGGTCAAGAAGGTGCCAAAGGGATCCAAGATCGGATACGGAATGACTTATACCGCCAAAGGTGATGAATATATTGCCACCATTCCCCTGGGATATGCAGATGGATTCATCCGCAAAAATCAGGGTCGGGAAGTATATATCAACGGGAAGTACTATCAGATTGTCGGCCGTGTCTGCATGGACCAATGCATGATAAAGGTCGATGATTCGGTCAAGGTCGGCGACCAGGTGGAAATTTTCGGTGACCATATCTCGCTGGATTCGATGGCAAAGGAACTGGATACGATATCCTATGAAGTTATCTGTCTGATAAAGCGGATACCGATAATATATAAAAAATAAGTGGCCCACTTTGATGGGTTGCTTTTTCTCTTTGGCCATGCTCGATGCCGACAAGTGTTGCTGCATGATTTTGAAATTATCGAAGAGCACGGGTCATTATGGTTAAGTGATTATATGCATCTCCTTATGGGGATGTTTTTTGATATCTTAGAAAATACGTCAAAACCGTTCGGGGAAAGCACAGGCGATTGATGAACTAAATTATTATTATAATGATAATTTATTATTGACTTTTGCCGATCTCTTTGGTATTATGGTCACATAGCCAAGGGGAGCAGGTGAGGATATGATAAAATTAGAAAACGTCAACAAGTATTTTGGCAACGTCCACGTTCTAAAGGATGTCAATCTTACCGTAGGTGAAGGTGAGAAAGTGTTCATCATGGGGCCTTCGGGGTCGGGTAAATCGACAGCAATCCGTTGCATCAACCATCTCGACGAACCAACCACAGGTTATGTCAGCATCGATGGAAGAGTTGTCGACAAGAGCGACCGGACAAAGGTTGTCAGAGATAATGTCTCGATGGTTTTTGGGCAGTTCAATCTATATCCCCATTTGACGGTACTTGAGAATCTGACCCTTGCGCCAATGAGACTCCGTGGTTATAGCAAATGGGATGCTGACGAGTTGGCCAGAGTGACCCTTGGACGGGTGGGTCTTACCGGAAAGGAACAGGCTTTTCCTGAAGAACTGTCTATTGGGCAGCAGCAGCGGGTGGCGATTGCCCGTGCGCTGTGCGCAAAAAGCCGCGTGATACTCCTTGACGAACCGACCGGAGCGATGGATCGGGAAATGGCTCAGGAAGTTCTTGATGTGATGGTTGACTTGTCAAAAGAGAATGTGACGATGATCTGCGTTACCTGCGAGATTGACTTTGCCAAAGAAATGGCTGATCGCGTGGTGTTTATGGATGAGGGAATGATTGTCGAAGAAGGGAGTCCGAGCGATTTCTTCGACAATCCCAAGACCGACCGCGCCAAGGATTTTTTAGGAAAGTGGATCAGACACTAAGATAGGATTTGAGTTGGGGATTTAGGTAAGATGATGTTGAGGGGCGACATCGTCAAATGGTGCCGATCATCGACTGTCCATCTCTTAAGAAGAACCGCTTTAACCGGTCCAAGGCTATGCTGTAGGGGGCTGCCTTGGATCAAGGCTTGCTTGAATTTGGTATTGATATGACTATAGTTTTTCCATGAACCATCCAAACGAGCAGGTTTTCTCAATGATCAATAAGAAAACTTCTTTGCGACATCCCTGGATCATTGATAATTGTCGACAATTGAAATGTACTACTATGGGTGTGTGGGGCTATTGGACGCCTCGATAGCCCCACACATGCCCGAATAGTTGACTGGACTAACCTGGGGAACAATCGGTTTTCTGCCAGTAATCGAAAGCTTTTAATATAAATCACCCATCCTTGTTTAATGCTTGATTTTACTGGTTGGGTTGTTAATCCTGGCTAGTCTGAGTTGACTATTTTAATTTTTTAACAACGGCGTTGCTGTCTTTTGTGTGGGTGCAAAAGTCATCATAGTTTCATATCGAGTTGCAATGGCCCGATATTATTGAAAATCATCTTGGAAATCAGGTCGCGATGTTTGTATCTTGCCTCTGGGGAGAGATCATGGTGCAAACGACATCTGATATGTTTTGTATAAGAGCTGAAAAATTGACATCATTGGAAAAGTCCTTTTTGTTCCTTCAACTCCAATCAGGGACCAATTGGGGACCTTATCATTTGCGTGCGGGAACAGGATAATTAAGAAGACCTTTACTATCGACAAAAAAAGCTTAATTCAAATTCATGAATTAAGCTTTTTTTAGTCGAACAGCTGATTCAAACGGATGTATGATACCGTTCCGCTGTAGCTTTTGGTCACAACACCCTGGCTGATCACAAAATATTGGGGACTGGTTCCGTCGGTTGTGGCGAATGTCGTCCTGATCCAAGCGGTCTGATCTTCCATTGACTGGGTGTCCACATAGTAGATCTTGGTGCCTGAATGTTCCTGCAGGAACGGTTCAACCACTTCGCTTATATAGCCGCTGATGTTTGTGTCGCTGTAGTCGCCAACAAGCACGACAAAGTCATCTTTGCTTTCGAGTTTGGCAGTGAGTTTGGTTGTTGAGATTGTTGTCACATCCTCATGGGTCAGGTTCCTGAAAATGAACAAGCCGAGGAATATTACAAAAACCAGGCCAAAGATGCTTATCTCTTTGGCAAATTTCTTCACAAATTCCATATGATGCCTCCTGAGTTTTACCTTGTTATTTTACCAAATTATGGCACTGAACTCAATATGTAAATGGAATATGGTTATCTTTGGGGAAATAACGAAGACTGTGGGAAAGAAAAAAGGATAATACTTGGTATTATCCCATGATATCCTTCATCGCGTTGATGAATTGTTCGTTTTGTTCCGGACGACCGACGCTGACCCTCAGGAATTCACCGAATGGGCGAAGCAATACGCCTTTCTGGTTCAAATCGAGCATCAACTGGTTTGCATCTCGATCGGGTTTGAAGTAGATGAAGCTGGCATATGATTTTACCACCTCAAAATTGTACTGGCGCAGGGCATTATAGATCAAGTTGCGGCCTTTGGTGTTGTTGGCGATTGAACGGGCGATATATTCCTTGTCCTCAAGCGCGACCCTTACGGCCTTTAGCACAAGACGGTTGGGTGCATAGTTGAATTCGAATTTTTCCAAATGTTGGGCAATTTCTTCGTTGGCAATAGAGTAACCAAAACGCAATCCGGCAAGAGCGAACAGTTTTGAGAATGTTCTTAGGACGATTACTTTGTGACTGTCAATAAACTGAACAGCTGATTCGAATGATTCGTCATCAACCCAGTCGATATAGGCTTCGTCGACGATTGTGATGACATGGTCAGGCACATTGTCGAAATAATGGTGCAATTCTTCATTGGTCACCTTCGCCCCGGTCGGATTGTTGGGGTTTACTATGCAGACTAGTTTCGTCTTTTCGTTGATGGCTTCAAGCATGGCTGTGGTGTCGCATGCATATTCCTTGGTAGGAATTTTCACCAACTTGGCTCCAAAACGGTTCGCCAGCAGGCGGTAGGCAACATAGCTTGGATCGGCGATGATCACTTCATCTTCAGGATTAAGGAAGATCTCATGGATGGCACAGATTAGCGAGCTGCTTCCGGCCCCGAGATTGATCTTTCCAACCGGCAGGTTATGGTAATCTCCAATAGCCTTACGGGTCAGTCCCATTTCCTTGCCTGGGTACAGGTGCATCTCTTTTAGAGCCTCGGTCATTGCGGCAATAACTTTTTCGCTTGGACCAAGCATGTTTTCATTGGCGTTTAGTTTACAAAAAGGAATATCAACAGGAGCAGCAGGCAATGGTGTACCTCCTGGAGTATATCCGACGGCGTCTTCGATGTATTTTCTTAATAAATGGTTAACGTTCATAAATTACCCTCCATTTGAACTCCTTTAAAATATACAACAATCAGCCAATAAAATCAATGGATTGTATACAACTAGTAATAAAAATAGCCGTTTTTTTGGCCGCCATTAAGAATAAAAGAATAAGGATACCGTATTTAAGATAATCAACCAATGAACAGAGTAGTGATCGTGACATCATTTGAGCAATGCCAATGATGAAAAGCTTGCAGCCGGGAATTAAAAAAAGCTTCAAAGTAACGATAAAAATCATATTTCGGTTGTCAATTCAATGGGCATTTGTTAAAATGTTTGTGTACCAATTTTAGCTAATATGATTTTTTTTCTTGAAAACTATTGCATTTGAAATAAATCTAGTGTATATTGATATAGCGCCTTAACCAAGGGGGCTTGAGGAAAGTTCGAGTTCGAAACGGTTGAGAAAAAATATCAAAAAAGTTCTTGACTAAGCGGTCGGGAATTGGTATTATATCTAGGTAGCAAAAAGCGGGGGTTTAGCTCAGTTGGGAGAGCATCTGCCTTACAAGCAGAGGGTCGGCGGTTCGAGCCCGTCAACCCCCACCATTTATTATAAGCAATCAAAATGCCGGCTTAGCTCAATTGGTAGAGCAACTGACTTGTAATCAGTAGGTTGAGGGTTCAAGTCCTTTAGCCGGCACCATATGGAGGAGTAGCGAAGTGGCCAAACGCGGCTGACTGTAACTCAGTTCCTTTCGGTTCGGTGGTTCGAATCCGCCCTCCTCCACCATCTATTGGGGTATAGCCAAGCGGTAAGGCAACAGACTTTGACTCTGTCATCTCCCTGGTTCGAATCCAGGTACCCCAGCCAACTTTTTTGACCCGCTAGCTCAGTCGGTAGAGCATCTGACTTTTAATCAGAGGGTCAGGCGTTCGAGTCGCCTGCGGGTCACCATTTTAATAAATTTAAATCCATCTTTTGCCCAGGTGGCGAAATTGGTAGACGCACAGGACTTAAAATCCTGCGGACCTTAAAATCCGTGACGGTTCGACTCCGTCCCTGGGCACCATTCATATATGCGGGTGTAGTTCAATGGTAGAACTTCAGCCTTCCAAGCTGACTACGTGGGTTCGATTCCCATCACCCGCTCCATTTAAAATTTAATATCTTCGCAATATTGCGGGTGTAGTTCAATGGTAGAACTTCAGCCTTCCAAGCTGACTACGTGGGTTCGATTCCCATCACCCGCTCCAAATTATTTCCCTTATGTTGCGGGTGTAGTTCAATGGTAGAACTTCAGCCTTCCAAGCTGACTACGTGGGTTCGATTCCCATCACCCGCTCCATTGCGCTTGAATAGCTCAGTTGGTAGAGCACTCGGCTGTTAACCGAGCGGTCGTAGGTTCGAGTCCTACTTCAAGCGCCATTTTATTGGCCCGTTGGAGAAACGGTTAACTCACATGCCTTTCACGCATGCATTCACGGGTTCGAATCCCGTACGGGTCACCATTTAGAAAATCAACTCAAGTACCTAACTACTTGGGTTTTTTATTTATAGAGGGGGTGTTGCAATGGTTGCTTTTGATTTGATTTGGTTGCTTCTGGTCGGTTGTGCCGGGGCTTTTCCGTTCGATTATGCCAGCAATGTTCTGATGGGTTCCAATTATTCCGGTTATCTTAGCATCGGTGTCAATCCGATGACTGTGGTCCTTTTGATGCTTGTCGGCCTTTTCATCGGTCTGCTTGGCAGAAATTCCATCAGGCTGCAGGCCATATTCACATCAGGCAAGATGTCTGAGCGAAGGATACTTTATGCGGTTTTTCTTTCGGGGCTGATCAGCCTGGTCTTCTACGTCCTTTTAGGCAAGCTCAGTTACTCGCTGAGTCTCGACAACCGCTATATCGGGGTTGGAATGCTTGGCAATGCGATCACGATCCTGGTTGGAGCGATGGTTAAAAAGGGACGCAAGGAGATTGAATCATTCCAGGTTGTGGATGGTCTTTTCATCGGCGGGGCGTCATTGCTGGCGTTTTTCCCTGGGGCTTCGTTTCTGGGGGCTCTGTTCCTGCTTTTGCGTTTCCGGGGTTACAATTACAGGGCAATAGGCGAGATTTCGTCGCTGGCATTGATGGTCAATGTGCTAACAGCTATCTTTTCCTATCTGATATTGTTCCCTGGCTATTTCGATTTCAACGGCTCTTTTGGGTTTGGACTGATGATGATGGTCATTGCGGCAATCGCCGGGGCGGTTTCGACTTTTGGCTACGAGATCATTTTGCAGCATAAACTCCCCAAACTACTGGCGCTTGTCAGCTTCCTGGCGGGAATAATATTGGTGTTTTTCTGATGGCGGGTGCTCCTGTCATCTTTTTGTTTTAAAGTAAAAATAAAAAAGCTCCCAAGGCTAGCAGTAGGAGCTGTGAAATTATTTGCGGATGGTGATTCCAAGTTTGCGTTCAACTTTGGCTAGCTTCTTTTTGGCCAGATAAGAAGCCTTTTGCGCCCCTTGGTCAAGCACCTGGGTGATGTAATTGCCTTTGATGATTTCCTTGTATTGGGACTGGATTTTCTCCAGGCTTTCCCCCAAAACGTTGGCCAGGTCCTTCTTGAAGTCGCCATAGCCGCTGTCTTTGTATTTTTCTTCCAGTTCGCCGATTGGAATGTTTGTCAGGGTCGTGTATATTTCCAGCAGGTTCGAGATTCCCGGTTTGTTTTCCGGATCGTAGATGATCTTGCCGTCGGTGTCGGTAACCGCGGACATGATTTTCTTCTTGGAAACATTGATGTCGTCAAGGATGTAGATGCACCCTTTCGGGTTTTCGCCTGATTTCGACATTTTTTTTGTAGGATTCTGCAAATCCATTATCTTGGCCCCGATTTTTGGCACCAGCGGTTCAGGCAGTTTGAAAGTTTCACTGTAGCGGCTGTTGAAGCGGATTGCCAGGTCGCGCGCCAGCTCGCAGTGCTGTTTCTGGTCGATTCCCACCGGAACAAAGTCGGGATCGTACATCAGGATGTCGGCGGCCATCAAAGATGGGTAGTTGAATATTCCGGCTCCTATCGATTCTCCTTTGGACATCTTGTCCTTGTATTGGGTCATCCGTGAAAGTTCGCCCATAGAAACCATGCACCCCAGATACCATCCTAACTGGGCATGTTCCGGGACATCCGACTGCAAAAAGAGCGTCACCCTTTCCGGGTCAAGCCCGGCCGCCAGATACAGGGCGATCAGGTTCTTGGTGTTTTCACGCAGTTCTTTGGGTTCGACGTAGATTGTCATCGAGTGCAGATTGGCGACAAATACGAACATCTCGTATTCATCCTGATATTCAACGAAGGGTTTTATGGCACCCAAATAGTTACCTAATGTCACGCTTCCGGTTGGTTTAATACCACTAAGCATTCTTTTCATGATAGAATCTCCTTTAAACTGATTTCAATAAGTATAGCATAATATCAATTTCAATAATAGTGCCAAAAAATTCGGATTGTTTTCAATTATGGCTTGAAAACATGCACATTTTGGTGTATTTTATATTTGAGCTCAAATATCGATAAAAATCGAATTGTAGCCGTCTGGCTGAGCTTTATCCACAAAAAAACAATATCAAATAAACATAAGTCCATAATCGAATATATTTTTTGCCAAATGGCCCAAATGATTAAAAAAGCATTTAATTCGCCTTTGATTCATGTAATAATATAACAAGGAGGGATTTATATGATTCGTATATATACAGCACCTAGCTGCGCTAGTTGCAGAAAAGTAAAAGCGTGGTTGAAAGAACATAATATTCCCTATGTTGAAAAAAATATCTTCTCGACAATCCTTCGTGAAGGGGAGTTGCGGGAGTTGCTTGAACGTTCGGAAAACGGGACCGATGACATAATCTCGAAACGGTCTAAAATAATCAAGGACAACGATATTGATGTAGAAACAATGTCGCTCAATGAACTGATCAAGTTCATCCAGGAGAATCCTTCGGTATTGAAGCGTCCGATCATGATTGATGAACGCCGCTTCCAGGTCGGTTACAACGCTGAAGAAATCCGCGTTTTCATCCCCAGGGAATTGCGCCAGCTTGCCCAATGCAAGATTCCATCTGAGGAATGTCCTCATTTCAATTCGGGAAAAAGATGGGAAAACCTTAAGAAGGAGTATCAGGAAAACAACGCCCAATAGACGACTGCAAAGTCGTCTTTTATTTTTCGATTTTTTCAATTGTGATCAGCTTGCCGGTATAGGGATTCACAAACTCGATCTTCACGCTTCTAAGATACATAACACCTGTTCCCGGGTTGTAGAGCTCGTCGTCAAGCAGTGGATGGCCGATGGCTTTGAGGTGGACCCGGATCTGGTGGGTCCGTCCGGTTTCCAGGATGCACTCGACCAAAGTGTCTGATCCGACATGTTCCAACGGCCTGACATGGGTCAGGGCGCTCTTGCCTCTTTGATCGACGGTTCGAACCATGCTTATTCCATCGTCGTAGATGGGCAGGTCGATGGTCAAAGGCTCCTCAAGCTTTCCTGCTACCAGGGCATGGTACACCCTTTTGACCTGTTTGATGTCCTGGCTAAGCAGGAAATGGGAATAGCGGTCCTTGGCGACAAGGAGCAATCCCTGGGTCTGCCGATCGAGCCGGTTGACGAAGTGGACGGTGCTGGAAATGCCGTGTTCATTATAGTAGGCAACGATTCCGTTGGCCAGCGAATTCCCATAATGGTTTTTGGTGGGAATGCATGCCAGACCGGCGGGCTTGTCAATGACCAGATAATGTTCGTCTTCAAACATGATATCGATATCCATAACAATCGGGACTATGTCGCATTTTTCTTCTGGCATGACAATTTCCAGGCAGTCGCCGGGAACCAGCTGGTATCGCACCGTTTTTTCCATTCCATTGACCAGGATCCGTCCCCTGGATTTGATGTCCTTGACCAGCTTGCGTGAGAGTCCGGTGTCGCTTAAATAATCACGGAGCAGGATGGATTCATGAATGGAGAATCTCATGAATTGATGAAAGCGCGGGCGATCCGTTTGATGAACGAACGTTCCCGGTACTCGATGAATTTGACATAGCGTTTGGAAACCCGGACCTTGACTTCGATGACATCATCGACGACATGGAACATGTGGTCCATACCAAGGTAAAGGGGGTTGAAATTCTTGGATATCAGGGATATCTCGTTTGACGAATCGAGGATCAAAGGGGAACCAAGCGAATGATAGGCGTTGTGGGAGATTGCGGCTACTTCGGTTAGCTGCATGACCTGGATGCCTGGATAGATAACCGCTCCGCCCAGGGATTTGTTGTAGGCGGTGGAACCGCTGTTGGTCGAGACGCAGACGCCGTTGCCCCGGAACACTTCCAGGAAATCGCCGTTGATGGAGATGTTCACGGCCTGGGAATAGAAGCCATGGTCGGTCCGCATCTCGTTGAGGGCGTAGAATGTCTGGCTTCCTTTGTTTGAAATCACTTCGACTTCAAGCAGGTGGCGGCGGTTGATCGCCCCTTCGCCGTTGATGATGTCCTCGATAAGCATGTCGACTTCGTTGACCCGGTAGTCGGTGAAAAAACCCAGGGTTCCGGTATGGACCCCGACAAAACTGCACTGGCAGTCAAGATATTTGTGGACGGCATCGAGAATGGTCCCGTCGCCTCCCACGGAGATGACCAGGTCGGGGTTTTCATTGTCGCGAACGAAATGACCTTTCAGCTTTTCATCGATATCGTCAGCCACCTGATGCGACAATTCGTCGCCGCGAATCACAATTGTGTATTTTTCCATGATGTCTCTCCTTTGCCACTTAGAACATTATACCCCAGCAGATTGCAAATCTCAAATGTTGTAATCTTCAAACTTATAAAGTATAATGGAAAAAAGGAGAGATAGTGTGCATAATTTAGAAATTGAGTTCAAACAGCTTCTTAGCGAACAACAGTTTTACCAAATTCTTGAAGATTACAGCGCATATCATCACAAGACTTACTACCAGACAAACTACTATCTGACACATCCGATTCTGGAAAAAAAGAAAATGAGCCTCAGGGTCCGTCAAAAGAACAATCATTACGAACTGACGCTCAAACAACCCCAGAAAATCGGATTGTTGGAGACAAACATAGACATATCACCAAAGCAGTTCAACCTCATCATGAGCGGTGAGTTTTTGGAAAATGAGATATTTGAGAACCTGGTGCGCATGGATATCAACTACCTGGAATCGGAACTTTATCTGACGACAAGGCGGTGTGACATAATCCTGCCTGAAGGTTTGCTTTCTATCGATGAAAACGAATATATGGGTAAAATCGATTACGAGCTGGAATTGGAAGTCGATCAATATGATAAGGGCGCGAAGTTTTTCAAGAGTTTCCTGGAGAAGTACGACATCGAATATCAGGAAAACTGCGATTCGAAAATAAAGAGGCTCCTGGACTATGTCAAAGAAAAAAAGGCTGTTGGAAATGACTGAGTCATTCCTTCAAGCCTTTTTTAGTTCACCACATAACGGTTCTTTCCTTCTTTGATGCGGGTCTGTTTCTCGGCCTCGAAAACCATGCCCACCACAATCATGTACGAAAGCAATGAAGATCCGCCATAGGAAAGCAGCGGCAGGGTGATTCCGGTGATCGGCAGCAGGCCTAGAATCATCCCGATGTTCCAGAACTGCTGGAATATCAGCATTCCCATGAAACCGGAAATAAGGTACTTGTTGCGGGGATCCTCGCAGCGGATACCGACATAGATGATCGAGAAATCGAAAAACAGGATTGCCAGCAGTGTCGCCAGGCCGCCCATGAATCCGAAATCCTGACAGATGACTGCGAAGATGAAGTCAGTCTGGGCTTCGGGGAAGTTGATGATGACCGACTGGAATCCGTGACCGAATGCGCCTGATGTTCCATACGACATCAGCGCATTGAGCAACTGGTAGCCCTGGTTTTCATAAGTTCCCTCAGGGTCGAGCCAGCCATAGATCCGGCCCAGCTTGTAGTCGCCTCCGAATATGGCGACGATGACCTCATGGTGGAAGACGAAAAGGTAGGCGACAAGGACAATCGTCAGCCCAAGCCCGATGAACATCACGGAAAACCAGCGGTGGTTCAATCCGGCCGAGAAGGCGATGGCCACAATTGCAGCGAAGATGATCAGGGTAACTCCGGTGTCATTTTGGAGCAGGATCAGGAAGACCGGCAAAACGGTAACCTTGAGAATCTTGTAGATCAAAAGCAGATCGTCCTCGAGCAACTTGCTTTTGCCGTTGATATTGTGCTGGTAGATCAGATCTGCCAACGTGACAACCAGGAAGACCTTCATGAACTCCGACGGCTGCAATGAAAACCCGGGAAGCGAGTACCAGGAAGTGGCTCCGTTGAGGTGGAGAGCCAGTGGTACGAACGATATTCCAAACTTGGTGATGGCGATATGCTCTATAGCCAATCCCGCCAGCAGGGCGATCAAGAACCAATAGATGACCCACTTGGCTGAGTAGATCCGGTCGTTTGTGTAATTGAAGATGAAGACAATTATTCCTAGACCAATGGCATAGAATAATGCCTGTTTTATAAAGTAACCTTCCGGATTGGCGTAGTTGATCAGAGGGGTGGCTCCCCAGATGGCGATAATCGAGATCGACGCCATGATCAAAACTGCCAGGACAAACCGGAAGGAAACCAGATGCTTTTCCTTTAAGGGCATAATAACCTCCGACAAAAATAATAGTTTTTATTAACGTATTATAGTATACTATAATTTGAAATTAAAACAATGTTTAGGAGGTTTTTTTACAATGACCATTAATGAATATTTGCCATACATCATTGCCGGATTGGCGTTGACCATCATCGTTGTCTGGTTCATCCTGGCCCGCTACTTGAAGGGGAAGAAAATCCAGGCCACCCGCAAGGTCAATATCGATGTGGAAAAGATAATAACTGCACTGGGAGGTAAGGACAACGTCACATCCGCCAAGGCGACCAACTCAAGACTTTCGGTCGAACTCAAAGACGACCAGAAACTTAAGATCGAAGATCTCAAACAACTTGGTGCTTCGGGAATAGTCCAAACAACAAACAAAGTCACAGTCATCCTGGGACAGGTTTCCCAACTTGTCGCAAATGAAATCGATAACAATCGATGAATTACACATAAGACCCATAAAATGCTTAATTTTCTTAACATAAATCTTCGATATTCATTACATATAAGTGAATAAGTGTAATATAAATGATGAAATTAATGGATAAATGTAATTTTTTACACTATACTGAAGTGTTTTAATTGAATATCAAATACACATGAGTTATAATGTAACTATGAAACATATAACTCTATGAAAGGGAGAAAAGAAAATGAAAAGAAAATTAAAAGAATTAATGAATCGCGCTCTTCGTAAAGAAGAAGGTTTCACATTAGTTGAAATCATCGTAGTAATCGTTATTATGGCTATCTTGGCTGCAATCGCTGTTCCTTCTGTATTGTCATATATCAATGATGCCAACGATGCAAAGTACGTTGCTGAAGCAAGAGCAATTTATTTGGCAATCCAAGTTGAGGAAACCAAATACAATGCAACAAGCACTGCGGACGGAACAGCTTTGGCGAATGTAGATAGTACTAAAACTGGAGAAACTGATGCGGGAAAAATAATCTTTGACAATGTTAAGACAAGAATTGCTAAGGATTCATCGGGTCTAGCAGTTACTAGTGCTACTTATGCAACAGCTGGTACTCCTGCGATTGGAACCTATACTATCGGATTTACTTCAGCGGATAAATCAACTCAAACGGCAACGGTAACTGCCAATGACGAAGTTAAAATCACTGCAAAATAACAATTGCTAAAAAGAGTTATGTAGGTAACTCTTTTTTTATTTGGTTGAATAGGTTCTAGGTGTGTAATTATTATTGGTTTACAGGTGGTAAAATATATAATAATTAGGACTCTTTTGAGTAAATTGTGCTTACTTATTGTCCAAGTTATGGTATACTAGTGTTACATACAAGTATTTTTGTAAAGGAGGTAGAATCATGGCACTTTTTAAATATGTGGCTAAGGATTTGAGTTCCAAGAGAGTTACAGGGAAAATGGAAGCGGCGGACCAAAATGAGCTGATACGGGTGTTGAAAACCCAAAATCTTTTTCTGGTTTCCAGCTCAGCTGAAAAGCGCAAGGATAATAGTGAATATCGCTTTAAGTTGTTGGAGTTGTCGGACTTTTCCCGGGAAATTGGGACGATGTTGGCATCGGGGGTTACTTTGATTCGGACGATCAGCATCATGGAACAAAGAACCCAGAATAAGAAAATCAAGAGAATTTATCAGGATATGTACCAGAAGTTGCAGCAAGGTTTGCCTTTGTCAAGGGCGATGGCTGCTCAAGGTGTGGCTTTTCCTAGGTTGCTTATCGAGATGATTCGAGCCAGCGAGACGAGCGGCTCGATGGACAAGACTGCCATCTTGATGGCGGACCAGTACAAGAAAGACCATCAGCTGACCCAGAAGACGAAGTCGGCGATGACTTATCCGGTCATCCTGATGGTGGTAACGGTAGCGGTATTGATTATCGTTTTCGCCTTTGTAATGCCAAGGTTCCTGGATTTGTTCCAGGATATGGAATTGCCGTTGATCACCCGGATCAATTTTGCCATCAGTGGTTTCCTGATCAATTATTGGTATATCTTGATTTTGGTGGTTGGTTTATCAATTGCGAGTCTACTGGTGTTGCTGCAAAACCCTAAGGTCATGCTTGAGGTAGATAAGTGGAAGTTCAAGATACCGGTATTCGGGGGGCTGTTCTCAATCATTTATACTGCCCGGTTTGCAAGGACGCTGGCGTCATTGTACACGGCGGGGATTTCTATTGTCGAGTGTCTGGAAATCGCCCGGACGACAACGGGGAACACATACCTTGAATCCCAGTTCGTTGATGCGATTCGCGGGGTTCGTTCTGGGGAAGCCTTGTCGGTTGCTCTGTCGCATATCGACGGCTTCGATTACAAACTGGTATCAAGTGTCTATATCGGTGAGGAATCAGGGAAGTTGGACCAGATGCTCCAAAGCTTGGCCGACAACTTTGAATATGATGCCACCCAGGCAAGTGAACGGTTGGTTACCTTAATCGAACCGATCATGATCATCTTCCTGGCAGTTGTAGTCTGTATGATCATTGTATCGGTAATGTTGCCGATTTACGGTGTTTACAATAATATTTCTAACATGTAGGAGAGATAAGAATGGAAACTGCTATCTATTTGACTGCCACGGGAATTGAGGTTCTCAGTGGTGAATATAAAAACAATGTTCTCCAAGTAAGTGATTATAACATCTATGAATTGCCCTCTGGATCGATGATCAACGGGGTTATCATAAACAAGGAAGTGATCAAGCCGGTTCTAGAAGAAGTCGCCAAAACGGTAAGCAAGGCCAAGCTTGTCATTTCGACCAGCCAGCTGGTGCGCAAGATCTTGAACACCCCCAAACTGGAACATCAGGAAATGGTTGACCTGATCAAGTACGAGTTGAAACAGCCGGGATCTGAAGAGTCGGCGGATGAGATGGTCTATGACTATGCAATCATCGATGAAAAGCCTGAAGGCAAGGAAGGAATCGAAGTGCTGGCGGTTGCCATTCCCAAGGAATTCATTGCCAAGTATGTCGACCTGTTTGGTGAAGCCAATATCGAACTGACTGGAATTGATGCGAACTACAATGCATTGCACAAGCTTTTTGGAAGTGTTTCTGAACTCAAGGACAAGGTTTTCATCCTTGCCAACCTTCGGGGCAGTGACATTGCAGTGTCGTTGTATAAAGGGAACAATGAAATATTCGTGCAGAATTCAAGAATCTTCTCCGAAGTCCATACGCCCAACTACATAAATGAGATCAACTCGATCATCATGAAGATGATCAACTTCAATGTGGCAAACTACCGGGACTATGAAGTCAGCGACATCTATTTCTGCAATGTCGACAACCTGCAGCAGGAAATCTTGTTCAACGTGGTCAAGTCAACGACTGATGCCAATGTCGAAAAGTTCATCAAACCTGCCATGTTGAATTACACAGGTTCCAAAGAATATTTTCCGGTTGACAAGTTCCTTTACTGTTTGGGAACGCTGATAAGGAGATAGGACTATGGCTAAGAATATTAAACGCGACATCGACCTGCTCGAAGCGTACTCCCATAAAACGACTTTCTATGAAAAGTATCAAAAACTTGTAATTGCCGGAATCGGAGTCGGGGCTTTGTTTGTCATCGCCCTTGGTGTGTTCGGGTTCCTGTTTATTTCCAATTTCATGACCCGCGGCGATATCAAGGATTTGAAAGCCGAAGTACAACAGCTGGAAACGGACCTGAACACTTATTCTACCAATGAATATGTCATGTCTTTGAATGAGGCACAAGCCCAACTGGCTTACCTGCAGACGGTTGACGATGAAATTTATGGAAATGACCAGCTTAAAAAGGACATCCTGACAACCATTGACGGGGTGACCAATGGTTCGACCATCAATTCGCTGACTTACGTACAACAAGGCGGAACAATCAATATCTCATTGACTTGCTCAAATTACAAGACTCCGCCGACAATCATTACCGCTTTGAAGAATACAGGCAAATTCACTTCAGTCTCTTATTCAGGATGGAGTGATAGCGGAACTGCGGTATCCGTTTCGATATCTCTTGTAGTTGCCCAAGATGGAGGTGAGTGATATGTACACCAAATTTACTAATCGTGAAAAACTGTTGCTGGCGATTACCGGCGTGCTGATTGTGGCTGTTGTATACTGGTATTTCATGCTTTCGCCTCAGCTTGCTGCAAGAAGGGACCTGGCCAACCAGAAACTGACTCTCCAAACACAGGTCGAGGTGCTTGAAGCAACAGTCGTCACTGAAGACGAAGCCAAGGTCATGATCGAGGATGTCAATGCCCAGCTGCAAGTCTACCTGGACAAATATCAGGCTGTATTGCTTACCGAGGACATCGATAAAATGCTGACAAGCTCGGTCGACCAATATCAACTAAGACCGACAAGCATTTCCATTTCTGCGCCTGAGGAAGTTGTCGCTACAACAACCCAAACGGATACTACTCAGACTGAAGGCTCAACTGATTCGCAACCTGAAACCCAGACAAACACTTCAGCTGTCTATCAGGTTACGATTTCCCATTCATTGACAGGAGCTAGGGCCAACCTGGAAAATTATGTCGACTACGTGCGCAATCTTGCCGGTGTGCAGATCTCGACAATGACGATGACAACCGCCAAAGAAGGCGGTGCCCAAAGCATTTCAATCACATATGTTTTGAGCATGGTCGAAGCCTAAGAGAAGGTGAAACTGATGAGGCATAACATTGAGGGGATTTCCCGGGTGGAAATTGCGGCTTTCATTGGTTTTGGAATGATTTTTACCGTCCTGTTGATCACATTGATGGTGGCTTTGGTTTGTTTTTTCCAATGCCAGCCACCTGACGATGTCAACTCCCAGATTATTGACTGGGCCAACAGGAATTAGAATATTTGGAATATACCGGTCAATCCATTCATAAGGGGCTTGGGTTGGTGGGTGTGGAATTTTTAGGAAAGGAGGCAGAATTGATGAAGAATCTTCCCATAGGGGAATTTTTGAAAGATGCCGGCTATATCACCGATGACCAGATCGAAAAAGCTCTCGATGCCCAGAAAAGCGACCGGACCAAAAGGTTAGGTGAACATCTGATCAACCTGGGCTTTGTCTCGGAAAAGCAGATGCTAAGCGCTTTGTCGAAAAAGCTTGGCGATACGATGGTCGAGCTTGAGCGGATCAAGGTTGATATCAACGCTGTTAAAAAGATTCCCAAGGCTATGGCGGAAAAATATGTGATGATCGCCATCCGGCAGGAAAACAACGTCCTGACCGTGGTGACCAACGATCCATTGAACTACTATGGCATCGAGGATGTCCGGCTTGTTACCGGAATGAATATCAATATCGAGATAGCGACCAAAAAGGAAATCGAAAAGGCGATAAACAACTACTATCAGGAAGTTGTTGCCTTCAACATTGCCGATGACATCCAGTCGACGACTCCCGATGTCTCGCCTTTGGAGCTCAGTGCCCTGGTCGATGACGACACTCCGGTAGTCAAACTGTTGAACTCGCTGTTGAACCGGGGTTACAACAATGGCGTGTCCGATATCCATATCGAACCGACCAAGGAGAACCTGAGGATCAGGATGCGGATCGACGGATTGCTTATCGATTATATCAACCTGAACATCAACATTTTGAATTCATTGGTTGTCCGGGTTAAAATTCTCGCCAACTTGAATATCGCGGAGAAGCGGGTTCCCCAGGATGGCCATTTCATCATTGAGATCGATGGTAATGACATCAATATGCGGGTCTCGACCATTCCGACTGTCCATGGCGAAAAAATAGTAATGCGTTATCTTAACAACAACGCGCCAATCACTCATGCCGATTCTTTCGGGATGAATGAATTCAACTTCGACAAGATGAAGTCGATATTGAAAATGCCTCACGGCATCATCTTTGTCACCGGGCCGACCGGCTCGGGTAAGACAACGACATTGTATATGGTGTTGGAATCACTGGCTAAAAACCAGGTGAACATTTCCACGGTCGAAGACCCTGTCGAGCGGACGCTCGAACGGATCAACCAGACCCAGGTCAACCCGGCCGCCGGGCTTACCTTCTCGGTCGGACTGCGTTCATTGCTCCGTCAGGATCCGGACATCATCATGATCGGAGAGATCCGGGACGGTGAAACCGCGGCGATCGCTGTGCGGGCCGCCATCACCGGCCATCTTGTATTGGCGACACTCCATACCAATGATGCGATATCATCAATCACCCGGATCGAGGACATGGGTGTGGAACCTTACATGATTTCCAACTCATTGGTAGGGGTCGTAGCCCAGCGGCTGATCCGCAAGATCTGCCCCCATTGCAAGGAGCCGGTTCCGGTTACCGATCTGGAAAAAGAGGAACTGGGAATCGACGTCGACACCATTTACCGTGGTGCTGGTTGCCAACAGTGCAACAACACCGGCTACAAGGGCCGGATAGCCATCCATGAGATCATCAGGATTGACAAGACGGTAAAACGGATGATTGTCGACAAGGAATCGGTTGCCAACATGTCCCAATACCTCGCTGAAAACCAGAGTCTCGCGACCCTTGAACAGCAGGCGCGGCAGTTGTTGGAGGATGGCGTGACCTCAATCGAAGAGATGCGAAAAATTATGCTTTATTCAGACTAGGAGAGAGTGTATGAAATTAGATGATATTTTACAGCAGGCCCGCTTAAAGGGTTGCTCTGATGTACATATTTCAACAGGCAGCGGGATCATGTACCGTCTCAACGGCCAGCTCAGCGATATGCCTTGTGACTTGAGCTCAATGGAGCTTGAGAATCTGGTAATCAATTCGGCCAACGAAAGGTGCAAGAACCTGCTCAACGTCAAAAGCGACGCTGATTATGTGTATATCGATGACCTTAACAACCGTTACCGGGTCAATGCCTACTATGCCCAGGACATGCTCAATGCGGCATTCCGGATCATCAATGACGATATCAAGACCCTGGCGGAATTGAGTCTGCCACCGCTGCTCAACCGTCTTGCCATGGCGCCTCGTGGGCTGGTCCTGGTGACCGGGCCGACCGGTTCGGGGAAATCGACAACCCTGGCGGCGATGATCGACTATATCAATGAAAACCGCAGCTGTCATATTCTTACTATCGAAGACCCGATCGAGTACCTTTATCAAAAGAAAAAAGCGATGGTCCACCAGCGGGAAATCCACGATGATGTCAGTGGCTTCGATGAAGCGCTCAAATCGGCAATGCGTGAGGATCCGGATGTCATTCTGGTAGGGGAAATGCGTGACTTCGAAACAATCGCTGCCGCCATCACCCTGGCGGAAACCGGCCATCTTGTCCTTTCGACCATCCATACTTCGGGAGCGGCCAGAACGATCGACCGGATTATCGACGTATTCCCGCCTCATCGCCAGAACCAGATCCGTTCGCAACTGGCGGGGATCCTCAATGCCGTAGTAACCCAGACCCTGGTGCCGACAATCGACAACCACAGCCGGGTTCCGGCTCTGGAAATCCTTATCGCCACCGGAGCGGTCAAGACCATGATCCGCGACAACAAGATCCACCAGATTCTCAATGTCATGGCTACCGGAAGCGATTTTGGGATGATCACGCTTGATAATGCTTTGGCCAACCTGGTCAAGGAAGGAAGGGTTTCGCAGGCGGCAGCTCAGGAACAGGCGATCAACGTCCGCGATTTCACCACATTCCTGAATGGCTGATTTGAATATAATGGCCGTTGCCTACCTGTATTTCTTCGTGGTAGGCATCTGTCTTGGTTCTTTTTGCAATGTCCTGATCTACCGTATCCCTTTGAAGCAAAGCATTGCCAAGGGCCGGAGCTACTGTGGGAGCTGCAACACCCAGATCAAGGCCTATGATCTTATCCCGATTGTTTCATATGTGCTTTTAAAAGGGCGTTGTCGCTACTGCGACGAAAAAATAGGGATAATCCATCCCATCATCGAACTGATGGGCGGTCTGTTTGCGGTTTTTAGCTTCTGGTTTTTCGGATTCGATCCTTTGGGGCTGATCGTCTATGCCATCATGATGGTGCTGTTGGTTATTGCCATAATCGACTGGCGCCATATGATAATTCCCGATTCGCTGAATGTCACCATGTTCATCCTTTTTGTAGCCTATCTGTTTTTCAACTTTCAAAGCTGGTCAAGCATGTTCCTTGGGGCGCTCGTGGTGCCGGGAATAATGATCATAACCAATATTCTCGTTGCTTCATCGTTTGGCGGGGGCGATGTCAAACTGATGATTGCCAGCGGTGTGGGACTCGGTCTGGCCAACAGCCTTCTTGCGGCTTTTCTCGGGGTGATTGTTGCCGGGGGGTATGCCTTCTATCTGATCCTGACCAAAAAGGTCAACCGCAAGGCACATATCGCGTTTGGTCCTTATCTTTGCCTTGGGATAACTGTGGCTTTGTTTTATGGGCCTAGAATCATCCAATCATATTTGGACTTATTCAACATTTAATCGCCTGCAAAGGCGGTTTTTTCGTTGGTTCCGCTTACATATTGTAAAATGTGGTAAAAAGTAAACAAGTAGATAAAAATCAAGAATAATGTTTGAAAATTGTTATGATTGAGTTATAATGGAGTTATATGATGATGATAGAGGTAAGATTATGGATATAAAGTATTATCGGGAATTCAGTCAGTGCCTCCAACGGGAAACTGAGCTAAAAGTGTACGGGGGCAAAGGGGCTCCGGTGCTTTATTTCGTCAATGACGAAGAGAATCAGATGGTCCACGACTGCCTTATGGATATGGCAGGGGCAAACAGGGTGCAGATATTTGAAATTGCGAATCCTTTGAGTGTGATCGATGAAAAAGGGAATTACGATCATGCCAGTTATCTGCTTGAACAATATTATTATTACATCGTCCATGAAGTCATACCTAATGTATTCCGCTTGAATACCCGTAGCAACAACGGGCAAAGACAACAAGGTGTCTACACCGTTGGCGAAGGTTGTGTCTCTGGAGCGGCGGTCAATTATTTTTTGAGGCGGCCCGACATTTTCCTGGGTACGCTTAGTCTCAATGGGATTTTCAATCTGTCATTTTATTTTGGGGATTTCGTCAACAAGAACATCTATGACAATTGTCCGACCATCTATCTCTCTAAGATGGATGAGAACCATCCTTATATCAAGCGTTACAACGATCTTGACAAGATCTATATCCTAAACAGCCAGGAGCCTAGGACTGTCGACTCGGCCAAGGAACTTCAAAAAATCATGGACAACCACAATATCAAGGCCCATGTTTTGCTGGAAAAGCCGGAAGAAAAGCCGATAAATATCGAATGTGTCCGTAGCTGTTTGGAAGATCTGTTGAGCTGAATATTCACACTATCAAGGAATTCGAAGGGATTCCTTTTTCACTTGCCTGAATCCATATCATTACACGTGACGACAAAATAAAAACCGTAAAATCATGCATACCAAAGCATCGATTCTACGGTTTTTTGCTTTACCAAAGTTTATTCTTCTTCGCTATTGAAATTGAATTTATCAATTGTGGTAAAGACATCTTCTTCGTCGGATACGAAATACAGGCTGGTGTCTGATCCCAGTTCATGCCACCTGTTGTGCCGGTCGCCCAGTTTTATCAGTTCGCTGACGATTCGGTTTCCCTTTTTGATTGACTCGACATCCTTGGCAAAACCGTTGACTACCATATATAAGGATTTGTCTCCATGATATTGGAGGGTTATCATATCCGGGTTTCCATGCTCCAGGTAATCCCTGATATCGATGTTTTCTTTAACGTTCAATTCCTGTGTTTCGTTGTCGATAGTCATCATTTTTCCGTTATAAAAGATATTCGTATCATGAAAAACATCGTACTTTTTCAGCAGTTCGGCAATCTCCAATGCCATTACTTCATTTGTTTCGTAATTAGTCATAATATAGCTCCTTCTTATTTAGTGTCATGACAAGTGGTTCTAGTTATCTATTGCATCTGTTTCATTCGAAAAACTATCTTCGATATGAAGACCAGTAGTAAGGATAAACTTAAGTGGCCGGTACCTTAGTGGATCATGCCAGTGAACACATCAACCACAATATTGCCTGAAAGCGTGGAAACGAACGGTTTGTGTCAATGGCCCAAATGATCGGTTGTCAATACGGTAAAGATTTTGCGAGTGACTGTCAGATCACATATAAATTCTAATCCATATTCATCAACTTTGTCAAATCCAGCTAAGCAAACCTAATCCTTTAGCTTCCAGAACCGCTTTATTGCAAGCCATCAGGTTGTTACTTTAAGGCATTGCTTGAATAGGATTCTAATCGTGTGATATGTGGTTTGTCAAGATGTCAGACCGATATCCTGTATGAATTACGTTATTGACTTGATTGGACCTGCCAAAGACAAACGAAACGTTCATTTGTTTTGCATGATTCTATTTAGGCTGTGTTTTTAGCCGGTCATTGGAGTTGATTGTTGTTGCGGAGCTCATCATCAGATAAGACTTTAACGCCATTGCCATAAGGTCAATACCCGATGGTGATAACAACGAGTCGTTGTGGCAATCTTGCAATGGATTTCAGGCGATATGTTACTGTTATTGTATGTTCTTTGATAAAAAATGATAAAATTCAGATTTTCATTCGATGTTTTGTGTTTTTGGATGCCTTTACATTGGGCTGAGAGTGATAAAAATATTTGTAAGGGTTTATCAAATTGTGAATATTTGGCTGGATTTGCATCAAATTTAGGATATATATAACCATACAATCGAAAAAAGCGTGATTATGACAAGTTTAATAAAATTTTATTATTATGCAAATAAACTGTTGACATTGTTTGCCCCTGGATATATGATGTAAATGCGAAATGGAAAAACGTTCGCAAGAAAAATATCATACTATTATTGGTATCGAAAAGTCTTTAATGAAAAGGAAGGTAAAGATTATGAGACAGGTTGCGATTTATGGTAAAGGTGGTATTGGGAAATCAACTACCACACAAAATTTAACTGCTGGATTGGCTGACATGGGTAAAAAAATCATGATTGTTGGTTGTGATCCAAAAGCGGATTCTACCAGACTGGTTTTAGGTGGTTTGGTTCAAAAAACAGTACTGGATACTTTAAGAGATGAAGGCGATGACATCGAATTAGAAGAAGTACTGAAAACAGGATTTAAAGATATTAAAGGTGTAGAATCAGGTGGACCTGAACCAGGTGTAGGTTGTGCTGGACGTGGTATCATCACTTCAATCAACTTATTGGAACAATTGGGTGCATATGAAGCTGATCTTGATTATGTATTCTACGATGTATTGGGGGACGTAGTTTGCGGTGGGTTTGCGATGCCTATCCGTGAAGGAAAAGCCCAAGAAATCTATATCGTATGTTCTGGAGAAATGATGGCATTATACGCAGCAAACAACATTGCTAAAGGTATTGCCAAATATGGTAAAAACGGAACTGTACGTTTAGGTGGATTAATCTGTAACTCACGTAAAGTAGATAGAGAAGATGAATTGGTTGAAGCGGTTGCTAAACGTTTAGGAACTCAAATGATCAAATTCGTACCTAGAGATAACGCTGTTCAAAGAGCTGAGATCAACAAACAAACAGTAATCGAATTCAGCCCGGAAGAACCACAAGCAGAAGTATATCGTGACTTGGCAAGAAGAATTGACAGCAACGAATTATTCGTAGTTCCAAATCCAATGTCAATTGACGAATTAGAAGCTATCTTGATGGAATATGGTCTGTTAGACTAGTTTAACCAGGGGGAAATAATTTATGTTAATGGTAAGAGCGATTGTAAGACCTGAAAAGGTGACTGAAGTAATGACTGAATTGGCTGAAGCTGGTTATCCAGCTATCACCAAAATGGACGTATTCGGTCGCGGTAAACAAAGAGGTATCAAAGTTGGAGATTACGTATATGATGAAATCCCAAAAGAAATGTTATTGGTTGTTTGTGATGACTTTGATAAAGACATCATTACTAAAATTGTCTTGAGAGCTGCAAAAACTGGAACTGGAAACTTCGGAGACGGAAGAATTTTCATCTCTCCTGTTGAAGAATCATATGTAATCAGCACCGGATCAGCAAGTTTATAGTAGAAGGGGTGAATGCAGATGAAAGAGATAATGGCATTTATCCGTCCAACAATGGTAAACGCAACTAAAAAAGCTTTGGAAGATGGTGGTTTTCCAGCTTTTAGTTGCCGACCATGTTTGGGACGTGGAAAGCAAAGAATAGACCCAGCACTTGTTGAATATGTGGCGAACAATGAAGAGCTCCCTGAGGATGCGAACGGTGATCTTGTCGGTATGGTGAGATTGCTGCCAAAAAGAGCTTTTTCTATAATTGTCAATGACGATCAAGTGAAAGAAGTGGTTGATGTTCTGATAAAAACGAATCAGACAGGTAAAAAAGGGGATGGAAAGATCTTCGTATTGCCAATAATGGAGGCCTACCGAGTTAGGGATGATGCCCAAACGGAAAATGCCTATTAAGGAGGTTAAAGCATGAAAGAAAGAGACGAAATACTAGACAAATACTCGAGTCGAGTGTTTAAAAATAGAAAAACTCATATCACCCAATTGGAAAAAGCGGATGATACGGTTGAAGAAATCAATGCGAACACCCGGACAATTCCTGGGATCGCATCAGCCCGCGGTTGCTGCTATGCAGGAGCTAAAGGGGTAGTTATCGGACCGATCAAAGATGCGGTGACTATCACCCACGGTCCGATCGGATGTTCATATTATTCTTGGGGAACAAGAAGAAATAAGGCAAAACCATCATATGAAGGTGAAAACAACTTCATTCCTTATGCATTTTCAACAGACATGCGCCCATCGGATATCGTATTCGGTGGTGAAGCCAAGTTGGAAAAAGGGATTGATGAAATCATGGAAATGTTCAGTCCCAAAGCGATCTTCATCTGTTCGACTTGTCCAATCGGTCTGATCGGGGATGACGTTCAGGCGGTTGCCCGTCGTGTGGAAGCAAAATACGGGATCACTGCTATCGGTTTCTCATGTGAAGGTTACAAAGGTGTATCTCAATCTTCAGGTCACCACATTGCCAACAATGGGATTATGAGACAAATTATCGGTAAAGGTGATACTAAACCAAAAGGCAAATTCTCAGTAAACATTCTAGGTGAGTACAACATCGGTGGAGACGGATGGGAAGAAGAAAGAATCTTGAAAAAAATCGGATATGAAGTCGTTTCAGTATTTACTGGAGACGGAAGCTTCGAAACAATCAAGAACTCCCACTTGGCTGACCTGAACTTGGTTATGTGTCACCGTTCAATCAACTATGTTGCTGAAATGATGAAAACCAAATATGGTATCGACTGGATAAAAGTAAACTTTATCGGAGTTGGTGCTACTTGCAAGACTTTAAGAATGATGGCTGATTACTTCGGTGATGAAGAACTGAAGAAAAGAACTGAAGAAGTCATCGCGGAAGAGCTGGATGTCATTTCTGATGATATGGCATACTACAAATCCAAATTGGAAGGTAAGACTGCCGGTATATTCGCAGGTGGATCCCGTGCCCATCATTACCAATTATTGTTGGAAGATTTAGGTGTTGAAACTGTGATCGCCGGGTACGAGTTTGCCCATCGTGATGACTATGAAGGTAGAGCGATAATTCCTTCGATCAAAGTTGATGCCGATAGCAAAAACATCGAAGAAATCAAGGTTTCTAAAGATGAAGAACTATACAAAGAAAAATATACTGAAGAACAAATTGCTCAATTGAAAGCTAAAGGTGTTGAACTGGATGACTACGAAGGTATGATGCCAGACATGTCTAAGGGCAGCATTGTTGTCGATGACTACAATATTTTTGAAACTGATGAACTGATCGCCCAAATGAAACCGGATATTTTCCTGTCAGGTATCAAAGACAAGTACGCTATCCAAAAAGGTGGTACCATATCACGTCAGATCCACTCATACGACTATTCAGGTCCTTATGCAGGATTCAATGGTGCGGTTAAATTTGCTTCAGATATCACAATGAGCGTTTACACAAATGCATGGAGCTTAGTGACTCCGCCTTGGAAGAATCAACCAATGCTTACAGGAACAGTTGGGGGGAATAAATAATGTTAGATCAAACACCAAAGAAAATAATGGAAGACAGACATGTCACCATCAACCCTTGTAAAACATGTGAACCTGTAGGTGCGATGTTTGCAGCATTAGGGGTAGAGAACTGTATGCCACACAGCCATGGATCACAAGGTTGCTGTTCATATCACCGTACAGTTCTGTCTCGCCATTTCAAAGAGCCAGCTATGGCTACTTCTTCATCATTTACTGAAGGTGCTTCAGTATTCGGGGGGAGAAGCAACCTGACGGCTTCGGTTAGAAATATCTTCGATATCTATAACCCGGAAATCATTGCCGTTCATACAACTTGTTTGTCAGAAACAATCGGGGACGACTTGGAAAACTACATCATGGACTTGGAAATCCCTGAAGGTAAGACTGTGCTTTATGCGAGTACACCTTCATATGAAGGATCTCAAATCCAAGGTTTCTCAAACATGCTGGTTGGTTTCATGAAATACATGACCAAAAAAGCTGACGTGAAAAACGGCAAAACTGCCATTTTCCCAGGATGGGTTAACCCAGGTGATGACCGCGAACTCAAAAGAATCGCGAACTTGATGGGTGTGAGCTATCTGTACTTCCCAGACCATGAAGGTGTCTTGGAAATGCCGATGAGCGGAAAATACGAATACTTCCCTGAAGGTGTTGGTACTCCAAGTGCCGATATCGCAGCTTTAGGTGGTGCCAACCAAGCTATCGCTATGGGGTATATCGCAAGTGCCGAACCTGCTGAGTATTTGGAAAAAAACCATAAGGTGCCATTCAACCTGATTCCGATGCCAGTAGGTGTTGGATTGACTGATAAATACGTTATGGCTTTACGTGACATCTCTCATCAAGAAACACCGAAAGTGTTGGAAGATGAACGTGGACGTTTGGTGGATTTGATGTTGGATTCACATGCTTATACATACAACAAGAAAGTTGCGATTTTCGGTGACCCTGATGTGGTTCATGGATTTACTTCACTGGCGCTGGAAATGGGAATGATTCCTAAATATGTGATCACAGGAACTCCTAAATCTTCTTTCGAAAAACAAATCAAAGAATTGTTCGACCAATACGGTGTTGATAGTTCAGAGTGTGTAATCAAAGCCGATACAGACTTGTTCTACTTGCACCAATTGATCAAAAACGAACCAGTTGATCTGTTATTGGGAAACTCATACGGTAAGCAAATTGCCAAAGCTGAAGATATTCCATTTGTCAGAATGGGATTCCCGGTATTGGACCGTTATGGTGATTCAATTCAAGCAACTGTCGGATATGCTGGGGCGATCCGATATGTTGAAAAAATTCTGGACAAATTGATGGATAGAATGGACGAAGTTGCCGCAGACGAAGATTTCGAATTAGTAATGTAATAATTATTGCTGTTGTTTGTAGCCGAAGAGACAAAATTCTTCGGCTGCAAATTTATTAGAAGGAGGAATGCTCAATGGTTAATACAATTAACAAAAATATCCTGGATGATCGTGAAAAGCATATAAAGACAAAGCAGACTGGTGGCTGTGGCGGTGATGGAATGCACTGTGACACAAACTCTGTCTCTGGTTCGGTAAGCCAAAGAGCTTGCGTGTATTGTGGCGCAAGGGTTGTCTTGAATCCGATTACCGATGCCTATCATATCGTCCATGGACCTATTGGGTGTTCTAGTTATACATGGGATATCAGGGGAAGTCTTACCAGCGAGGAAGACATCTTCAGAAACAGTTTCTGCACGGATCTGCGGGAAACCGACATCATCTTCGGAGGAGCCGACAAGCTGGAAAAGGCAATTGACGAACTTTGTGAAAAACAAAGTCCCAAATTGGTGTTCGTTTACCAGACATGTATTGTCGGAGTCATCGGAGACGACGTTGAAGCGGTCTGCAAAAGAGCTGAAGAGAAGTTCCACATACCTGTCATACCAGTCAAATCACCAGGATTTTCTGGAAACAAGTCGACTGGATATAAAATGGCATGTAATGCCATCATGCAACTGCTGATGCCTTACAAGGACATTCAAAAAGTCAAGGGTGTCAACATCCTGGGCGATTTCAACCTTGCGGGTGAAATGTGGATTATCAAAAATTACCTGGAAAAAATAGGGGTCAATGTAGTCTCTACGTTTACCGGTGATGCCAGTCATGACAACATGATTGAAGCTCCCGGGGCCACCTTAAATATAGTTCAATGTGCCGGTTCATCAACCTATCTGGCAAACAGAATGGAAGAAGAGTTTGGCATTCCTTTTATCAAGGTGAGTTTCTTTGGAATCGAGGACACGACCAACTCCCTGATCAGGATTGCTGAGGCTCTTGGAGATGAGAAGGCAAGAAGCAAAGCGGTCGAATTCTGTTCGACCGAAGGGAAGAAAGCCCAAGAGGCTATCGACAAATACCGCATGAACCTTGAAGGTAAAAAAGCGGCGATTTATGTAGGAGGTGGCTTCAAGGCCATCTCGCTGATCAAACAGTTCAATGCCGTGGGGATGGATACCGTACTTGTCGGCACCCAGACCGGAAAAAAAGACGACTATGAAATGATCGAGAGTCTGGTCAACGATGACACGGTCATTCTCGATGACGCCAATCCGGCGGAACTCGAAGCGTTCATGATTGAAAAGAGCGCCGATATACTGGTTGGGGGAGTCAAAGAGCGGCCGCTGGCATACAAGCTGGGTGTCGCCTTCTGTGACCACAACCATGAAAGAAAACATGCCCTGGCTGGATTTGAAGGGATCTACAATTTCATTGAAGAGATCAACGACAGTATCAACAGTCCGGTCTGGGGATTCATCAAGGAGGGCAATTTATGAAAAGTAAGGTAAAACCTTTAGTAAATCTGAATACGAACCCTTGCAAGATGTGTATGCCGATGGGGGCGACTAACGCACTTTATGGGATCAAGGAATGCATGACCATTCTCCATGGTTCCCAGGGGTGTGCGACCTACATTCGACGCCATATGGCTACCCATTACAATGAACCGATCGACATAGCTTCATCTTCATTGACTGAAGAGGGTACTGTCTATGGCGGGCACAACAACCTTAAAAAAGGATTGCTGAACCTGATCAGCCTGTACCACCCCAAAGTTATCGGAATCATGACAACATGTCTGGCTGAAACAATCGGAGAAGACATCGAAGGAATAACCGAAAGCTTCTATGAGGAAAATCCTCAGCATCGGGATATCACGATAATTCCGGTTCAAACACCGGGGTATTCGGGTACCCAGTATGAAGGTTACATGGCTGCGCTTTGTTCCGTCGCTGACAAACTGGATATGGATCTCACACCTAACGAAAAAGTTAATGTCATCCTGCCGCCACACAGCCCTGCCGATCTCCGTTTCATCAAACAGGAGTTCGCCCGGTTTGGAGTCGATGCCATCTTCCTTCCTGACAACTCCGACAACCTTGATGGCGGACATGAAAAACGCTATTCGAGATTGCCGCTGGGCGGGACACCGATCGAGGAACTGCGGAAAATGGCCGGTGCCCGGCTGACTATCGAAATGACCGATGTTGATGGCAAGCTCTCGCCAGGCAAGGTCCTGAAAGAGAAATACGGGGTGGAGTACATCCAGATAAACAGCCCGATCGGTCTAAGAGCGATCGATAAGTTCTACAAGACACTCAAGGAGGTTTCCAAGAAGGAAATTCCTGCGGACATCCAGAAACAAAGAGACCGTTATCTTGACGGGATGATCGATTCCCACAAGTACAATTCTGGCGGGAGAGCAGTCATCTTCGGGGAACCGGAATTTGTCATTTCGACAGTCAAGCTTTGCGAGGAAAACGGAATCATGCCGGTCGTTGTCACTACCGGGAACGTGTTCCCGGAGCTGGACAAGTACGTAAGACCAACCCTGCAGTCGATGGCGAAAGGTTACTTCATCGATGAATTCATCATCGCCGATGATGTCGATTTCAAGGAAATCGAGGAATTCGCGATCAAGACGGGAGCGAACCTGATGATCGGGAACTCGGATGGCAGAAGACTCGAGGAACATCTTGGGATTCCTTTGGTAAGACGGGCTTTCCCGATCCATGATCGAATCGGAGGCCAACGTTTGAGAACTCTTGGTTATGAAGGGAGTCTGACATACCTGGATGATATCACCAATGCCATCCTGGCGCAGACCGAAACCGGGTTCAGGGAAGAAGCGTATGAAAAATATTACAAAGGGTCTGTGGCTCAACAGAAAAAACTAGCTAAAGAAGCCACAATCGCAACAAGCGTGGCCAAAGGAGAAGCGGTTATGAATGATATCGAAAAGAAAACCAAAGAACATCCGTGTTATACATGCGGTGATCATAAATATGCAAGAATCCATCTGCCAGTTGCACCTTCTTGTAATGTCCAATGCAACTATTGCGTAAGAAAATTCGACTGCGTCAATGAAAGCCGGCCGGGAGTGACTTCTACAGTCCTTACTCCTGAACAGGCGTTCGATCGCTACAAAGCGGTCAAGGAAAAAATGCCTAACCTGACTGTTGTGGGAATCGCCGGGCCGGGAGATGCCTGCGGTGAAAGTTTCCCACAAGTCAAAAAGACACTGGAACTTATCCGCGAATATGACCCTGAAGTCACATTCTGTGTGTCGACAAACGGGTTGATGCTCCCTCAAAGAGCCAATGATTTGATCGAGCTTGGAGTAAGCCATATTACTGTCACCATGAGTGCGGTAGATCCGGTTATTGCAGGTAAGATATATAAATATGTCAACTATATGGGTGAGAAATATGAAGGTACTCCAGCCGGTGCGATCATCCTATCAAACCAGCTGGCCGGGTTGCAGATGCTTATCGACAAAGGCATTGTCTGCAAGGTCAATATCGTCACATTGAAAGGCATCAATGACCACCATATCAAAACCGTGGTTGAAAAATGCAAGGAGATGGGTATCTTCATCACCAACATCATGCAGATGATTCCAGTCAAAGGAAGCGCCTTTGAAAACCTGCCGATGGTAAGCATGAAAGAAATCACGGAACTAAGAAAAGAATGCGATACAATCCTGAAGCAGATGTATCATTGCAGACAATGTCGTGCCGATGCCGTAGGTACTCTCGACAATGATGTCTCAGTCGATCTCAAAGCCTTCTTTGAAGAAGAAAAGGCCAAAGAAGCAGCGGCTGCTGCGCCAGTAAAATTTGCAGTGGCTTCTAAGAGCGGAATCAATGTGGATCTCCACTTTGGCAAGGCAGCTGAATTCTACATTTACAATTTTGAAAAGGGTGAAATCAGATTTGTGGAAAAACGCAACGTTGACAAGTACTGCAGTGGCAATGACGAATGTGATGATCATGACAGCAAAATTGCCAAGATCGTTTCGGCTATTGGGGATTGCAAAGTGGTCCTGGCGATGCGGATTGGCGAATCACCAAAAGAACTGTTGAGCGAAAAAGGAATCCGGGCGATTTCAACATTTGCGAATATCGAAACCGCAATCCAGGCGACTGCGACAAATCTAATCTAATAGGAGGATTGAACAATGATTCAACCAAAATATCATGTATTCATCTGTGCGAGCAGCAGAATTAACGGGCAACAAAGAGGGTATTGCCACCAACAGAAAAGCGTCAACCTTATCCAGTCATTCATGCAGGAAATCGAGGATCGGGAACTAAGCGGTGATGTGATGATCACGAATACCGGATGCTTTGGCATCTGCGAAAAGGGACCGGTGGTAGTTGTCTATCCTGAGGGTGTCTGGTACGGAAATGTCAGCGAGGCTGACGTTGAAGAAATCTTCGATGAACATTTTGAAGGTGGGAAACCTGTAGAAAGACTGATGATCTAAAATTAAAAAAATGTGATGGGGGTGGTTTTATGGGATTCGTTATAGATGCCACATTGAGTGTGCTGGACGATTACAACCTTGGTAATGAGGATATTTGTGAATTTATCGATCTTATCCGCAATCTTGGGATCAGGAACATCAAGATCTCATCAAAGATTCTTGGAGCAATTGAAGGGCAGTTGCCGGGTAATATCACCTATTATATCGATTCGCTTGATAACGGTGTGACCGATTGCGATTCGCTGTCGAACAATATCCTCCGCTTTTCCCATCATGACACCATTTCAATCCACCACAACATCCGCACCCGCGAAGTCAATGAAGTGATATTTGATCAGGATGGCTTCATATGTGATATGGTCCATCTCAAAGGTTTCGATTCATTGATACTCGATGGCAGTGAAGGCATTCTTGACCGGCTGGACCGAAGGATATCATATGAAAAACTGATTGTGACTCCCGGGGACAGCCATCGGTGCGCCAATGCGATCGCCTATCTGTTTTTACAAAGGGGTGTCCATGGGGTTATTACCACTTTGACCGGTGTTTCAAATCACGCATCGACCGAACAGGTAGTGATGGCCCGCCAGGTCATAGCAGGCTGTGACATCTATGATGTCTCTGTGTTTTCCAGACTGGCTGACTGGTTCGAGCGGGTGACTGCGGCTAAGATACCGCCTCACTTTCCGGTTTTGGGCAAAAGAATATTCCATGTCGAATCGGGGGTCCATGTCGATGGCATTCTCAAAAGGTCATCCAACTATGAACCATACAGTCCCAGTCTGGTCGGGCTCAAGCGGGAAATAGTGATTGGCAAACTGTCGGGAAGGGCATCCATCAATTACAAGTTGAGAATGCTTCTTGATCAGTCAAGATCGAAAAGCGATATTGATCTGATCCTTCAAAGGGTCAGGCAGCTTTCAATCGTTAAAAAGGGCAAGTTGACCGATGAGGACTTTGTCACTATCGTAAAGGAGTTGGATGTCTGTGAAGAATATAAAAATAGTTGATTCAACCCTGCGTGATGGATTGCAGCAGCCGGGCATTCATCTCACAAACGAGCAGAAACTGAAAATCGCATTGCTTCTTGACAAGATGAATGTTTATGAAATCGAGCTGGGCGTCTATGACTGGAATGGTGAAGACAGAGATTTCTATGAAACGCTAATGGAAGAAAAGAAGAATTCGAAAGTGTCACTTTGGTCGCGGCTGAACAAGACCGATGTGGAACAAACGTGTCTCCATCAACCCGACATCATCCATATCTCGATACCTGTTAGCGATATCCAGATAGCATCCAAAATGCATACCGACAAATCCTCTTTGGAAAAGCGGTTGCTGGAGTGCCTTGAAGTCGCCAATCAATACAAGATCGATGTCACACTGGGACTGGAAGACGCTTCCCGGGCCGAACTGGAATATCTTATCGATATTTCCAAACTGGCCAAACAAAACAATGTGAAGACAATCCGGCTGGCCGATACGGTTGGAGTGTACACACCGGTGAGTGCTTTGGAGGCTATTGAAGCCATCAAGAAGGAAGTGGATATCGCCATTGAAGTGCACGAACACAATGACTTCGGGATGGCAATTGCCAACTCGATCACGATGCTCAACGGAGGGGCCGATTACATGGACTGCACATTGTTGGGGATCGGTGAAAGGACAGGCAATTGCGACCTCAGGGAATTCATAGAGGCTACAAGAGATTACTATGATTCAAGAACCGATATCGGTGCCCTTGAAGAACTGGACGAATATATTAAAGAAATACTGATAGAATGATTGGGATTGCTGCAGGCAGGTGAATATGGAATCGAAAATTTTAAGACTCAAACCGGGCTATATTTTAAGGGAATTGGGCGGTGAGTTCTGCATATTTAATGAACTGGATAGTAATGCGGGATCACTTCTGGGATTGCCTTCGGTCAACGAGACATGCGCATTTCTCTGGAACCGGCTGGAAATCGGGGCCGTGAAGGAAGAGCTGGTCAAAGCGGTGATGATCGAATGCGACCTTGAAGAAGATGACGCCTTATATGAGGTTCATGAAGTGTTGGCAAAGCTGATTCATGGCCGGATTATTGAAACGGAGTAGGAGATTAATTATGAAGAAAATTGCTGTATTCTTGAATGAGGATAAGAAACTGGATAATTTTTACAATTGCAATACGATAATGATATACGGCGGAGGGGTGAGCGAGTGCCTGGTTCTTGACGAACAGGCATTTGACAAGATCACGCCGACATCAACCAGGGTGATAATCGACCAGACCGGCGACATATCAGAGAAAGTCGACGACTGCAGCGCAATCGTATTTGGCGAAATCGCCGGGGTCGCATATTCCGTATTCGACAAAGCCAAATTCAAGATATTCACAATTGAAGAAAATTCTCCAGATGCAATCATATCAATCTTCCGCGACTTGTTTGAGTTGGACAAGGAAATCGCCAAGAAAAAGGAAGCCCTTCTAGAACTCAAACCGCATGAAACAAGCGAACCAGGCATCTATTATTTCGATCTGTTCACAGCCTTGCAGGACAATCCGGAAGTGTCTTCGAAAAAAATGTTGAAGGAATTTTTCGACAGTATTCCCTTTGTCATGCTGAAAATGAAAGTCAACCATATGCCACCATGGATTGAGCGCGATGGAAGATTCAATGTCGCATCGGATGAACAACAACCGATCCAAACTGTAGTTGTCACAAAGAAAAAATGTAATCAGGAGGACAGATAAATGATGAACTATATGGTATTAGATGAAGAGCACATTCAAATGGAATTTGGAATTATCGGAGCTGTTACCTCGTTTCGAAAATATCCTTCGGGAGAACTGGAAAGTGTCAATGTCAGTGATATGAACATGGTGGTGACTCACGCTGGTGAGCTTATACCCGCCTATACGACAACCGCCCGCAGAAAACAAAAACCCTCAATCACATTCAGCCGCAGCGGTCTGATCAAATCGGTCCATATGGAAGAACAGACTGAAATCGAAACACCGATCGGCACATTGCCTGCTGAATATGTGACCTTCTATGAAACCGGCGAAGTACACCGTGTATTTGTGACTGACGGACAAATCAGCGGCTTCTGGAGCGAGGAGGATGAGATGGAATATGTGATTCCTCTTACCTTTGAATTTGATTTCGCTAAATTCACCGCCCGGACAAACGGGATATGCTTCTATCGAAGCGGTGCGATAAAATCGATCACCCTCTATCCAGGAGAAGAAATAGAATTGCAGACTCCGGCTGGAAAGATGAAAACGAAAATCGGTTTCTCGCTCTATGAAAACGGGGAACTCGAATCGGTTGAGCCTAGCAGTGAAGTGCTGATCAACACACCGATTGGAATGTTTACGGCATCTGATTCGATGGCGGTGGGAGTGAATGCTGACAAGAACTCGATCAAATTCAATGAATCAGGGGTGTTGGTTTCTTTCAAGACATCGGATCAAAGAGTCGTTGTCACAACTGACGAAGGAAGTTTCAAGATATTCATGCCGGTTGAAGTGCCTCATCCGCTCCTGGATGATATGCCAATGCTGCTGCCAATGGAGATCAATTTCGACTTCAAAAAGGACACAGTCACCATCAAGACCGACAAAACCGGAGAATTCTCAATGGAAAAAGACAAGTTTGTCGTATCCCAACTGCCTAAAGACGGTCCGGGATGTTCGCCGGTTGATTGTGCGACATGTTCAATCTGCAACAATTAATAAATAAATGCGCTGGAATTTTGATAATCCGGCAAGCTTTCAAAGGCGCATCCCTATGCGCTTTTTTTGCGAATTGAGCATGTTGTCCTGAACGCAAAAAAGGAAAGCTGTCATAGAAGCTGCTTTCCCATATTTGTCACGTCGTATGCCTGCAGGGCGGAAACCTGTTCCTTGAATTCGTCGGACTGGATTATCCTGATCATCTGGGCGATTTCAGGACGCTTCAAGTCGCTTTTGCGCACCGCAAGATCGTATTGTTCCTGTTTTGCGAAGACGAAATCGATATTGGGGAACTGGTTCGCGACACTTTTGGTTCCCCAGGCGCAATCGGCACCGCCCTTTGCGACCAGTGCGGCTGCTGCCAGGTGGGAGTTGACGGTTCGAGAATAACCGGCCACTTGCTCGTGCTCGATGCCCGTAGCCTTCATCAAAGAATCGGTAAGGACGCGGATACCGCTGCCTCTTTCCCGGTTCACCATGATCACATCAGGGCGGGAAAGATCCTCGATGCCGATTATGTTTTTCGGATTGCCTTTTTTCACATATATCCCGACTGGCCGATTGGCGATATGGTAGAGATTTATTTCCTCGCCAGGAAGCAGGCTTTTTATGAACGGAATATTGTAGGTGTCCGTTTCCATGTCCCATAGATGGGTTGTGGCCACGGTCACATTGCGTTTGTACATCGAATACAAGCCGTTGTAGCTTCCCTGATAAGACCTGATGAACTGGGTCCCATGCAATTGCTGGTTGACCGCCGAACAAAGCATGTCGATAATCAGATCCTGCCCACAGACAATGATGTTTGTCGAAGAATCGGCGGCATCGGTCGTTGTCACATCCTGGTCGATAGTTGTTATGGCCTGCTCCAAAGGAGGTTTAGGACTGGTAGCGCCCGGATCCAAGAGGGCGTAAACATCGGATTCCCATATTCGAAATTGCTTGCCCACTTTGGTGGCCGGCAGTCTGTTTTTCTTGATCATGTCATATATCGTATTCTGCCTTACTTTAAGGATGGCAGCCGCTTCCTTTGGCGATATCAGTTTTCTGTTCATAAGAGTTCCTCTCCTGCGTATTGGCTATTATAAGTATACCAAATCCAAAGCAAATACACTAGAAAAAAACACTAAACATAAAAAAACATAACAAACATGATAAAAACGTAATAAAACGCATTAATAAATGAAAACAAACTTGACAAAACATTATTATTGAGATAATATTGTCTTATCAACAAAGGGCTGTTCGGACTTCATTTATTTGTTGATAAGGGGGAGGGTATTGCCATGGAAAGAAATGTTTATGAATTGACGAGGTTTTACAAGGCTGTAAAAACAGTCAAGATGATTGGATTCTCATTTTTGATATTGTCGCTTGTCGGGTGTGGCCAGGCAACCGCAAATACAACAATCGAGCAGTTGACATTTGGCGATGTGGATACTGACAATGTGACAACTATCGCTTTGGGGAATTCTGATGTTCCGGTCGGGCAGTATTCACAGGAAATTTTCACAAATATGGGAGTGTGGGACAATATTCAATCAAAGATCTCTTATTGTTCGAATGTGAAAGACGTATTGTCGCAAGTTGAACAGGGGGCAGTCGACTGTGGGGTTGTTTACGCGACTGATGCGGCGACAAGCACTGGTGTGACGGTGGCTGATCTGGCGACCAGTGAGGAATTGCCTGTTGATGTGAGTTATCCGGTTGCGATAACTGCAAGTTCAACACAAAAGCAGGCGGCAGCGGTCTTCTTGAACTTCCTGCTGACTGACACAGCCAAAGCGGAATTCGAGAAAGTCGGATTCACAATGGACACAAACAAGACCAGCGAGGATATGGAATTCACAGATGACGTGACCCTGACCGTATTTGGCGCTGCAAGTCTGACCGAATCGCTGAGTGCCATCGAAACCGGGTTTGAGGAAGCTTATCCAAGCATCGATCTTGAAATAAATCTAAATTCCAGCGGGACCTTGAAAACCCAGATCGAACAAGGGGCTCAGGCTGATGTGTTCTTCTCAGCAGCCCAAAAACAGATGACCGGTCTGATCGAGGGTGGCTATATCGACGAGTCGACCAAAATTGATTTGTTGGTAAATCGGGTCGTACTGATTGTACCTGCTCAATAAAATAAGAAAGGGGATTGGTGATTATGGACTATTTTCCGCTCTTCAACTCAATCAGGATATCTTTGATAGCGACCGTAATCACCTTTTTCCTTGGTATCTTATGCGCATATTATATTGTGAAGTTGCCCCGGGTGATAAAGGGAGTTCTTGATACATTGCTTACCATTCCGATGGTGTTGCCCCCTACGGTAGTCGGTTTCATGATTCTGATAGTGATTTCGCCAAAAAGCGCCCTGGGCAAGCTGGTGGCAACTTACTTCAATACGACATTGACGATGAAATGGTACAGCGCGATCTTTGCGGTAGTGATGGTCACTTTTCCGCTGATGTATCGGACAGTGCGAAGTTCATTTGAATCGTTCGACCAGAATATTATCGCAAGTGCGAAAACATTGTGCCTGTCCAACACATACATTTTCTGGCATATCATCCTGCCAAACTGCAAGGAAGGCATTATCGCGGGAATCGTACTGGCCTTTGCGCGAGGTCTGGGGGAATACGGTGCTACGAGCATGGTGGCGGGCTATATCGCCGGAAAGACTTCTACCATCGCCACGACAGTCGCTTATCTCTGGCAGACAAACCAGGACGGGGCGGCAATGAACTGGGTATTGATCAATCTTGCGATCTCGTTTGTGATCATGACTCTGGTCAATGTTTTTGAAAAGCAGGTCAGTATCGGAAGGAAGTGAATCAATGTCTATCACATGCAGGATAAAAAAGAAACTGGGCAATTTCAATCTGGACATAGATTTTTCGGTTGACAGGGAAACTGTTGCATTGATCGGGGCTTCGGGATGTGGCAAAAGCGTTACTCTTAGATGCATTGCCGGGATTGAGACTCCCGATGAGGGGCTGATCGTCATCAACGGGAAAGTGGTGTTCGACTCCAAAAGGAAAATCAACCTGGCACCTCAGAAAAGGAAAGTCGGTTACCTGTTCCAGGATTATGCCCTTTTTCCCAATATGACAGTCGAAAGGAACATCAAAGCCGTGGTACCCAAGGGTGTTCCATATGATATCGATGAGATATTGGCCCGGTTTCACCTTCTTGACCAGAAGGATCTGTATCCCCGGGAACTATCCGGGGGCCAGAAACAGCGCTGCGCCCTGGCCCGGATAATCGTGACCGACCCGGAAATAATCCTTTTGGACGAGCCGTTTTCCGCACTGGACAGTTATTTGCGCTGGCAGATGGAGCAGGAGGTCGTGTCGGTTATCCAACAGGCGAACAAACCTGCGATATTCGTATCCCATGACCGTGATGAGGTTTACCGGATCTCCGACAAAGTTGTTGTGGTCAATGAAGGAAAAAGTGACGAAATCCTGGAGAAACACATGCTCTACCAGCATCCAAAGACATATGCGGATGCCCTGCTTACCGGATGCAAGAACATCTGCGAGGTTGAAATAAAGGGCGGCCATTTGCGAGCAAAAGACTTTGAAATCACCATTCCTTATGATAAGATGAATGTGGGTGAAGCATTTCATCACGACAGGATACCGGCATCAATATCATATCTGGGAATAAGATCCAAGAAGATATTGCCTGCCCATCTGGCAGGTGGAGCTGGCGAAGTTGTCGTAATATCCTACGATATCGAAAGCGTAGCTGAGGGGTTATTTACCTATACACTGATGATCAGGCCTGAAAATGCGAAGAAAAGCATGTGCTGGGAAGTGTCGAAAGAAGTATATCGCAAACTTCAAGACCATCCCCGCAAAATCGCGATTCCGTTGAATGAATGTTTATTGCTGGAATAATTAAACTCATCTTGAACCTTCCAAATTAAAGACGGTTTTTCCTGATAACAAACATAGGCTAATCTAAGTTGTAATAGTTAAATATATAGATCTTACAATAGAATCGCTCTTATTGTATGATCAGTTCAATAAATCACTTTGTCTCTTTCTTTGTGGTTTATTCCATTGGGATGCTGCAACCACTGATTTTGCAGTTCCCAGAACAAAAAGGCCGCACCGGACTCCAAATGGGTTTGGTGCGGTTTTTTAGGTGTGCCGGGCATGGCCATAATTTCCGGATATGATCGCAATGGAGTTGATTGTGAAGGGATTGTCCGGTACGTTATGGAAAATGGGAGTGCTTATGTTAAGTTTGGGCAACGAACTTTACCTGAAATTAACGCAATATGACTGTTTTTATGCGAGTTTATGTAACCACAAATCCGATAAATGGGCAAATAAATTATAATGACTCAAAAAATATATATTTTTCTTTACAATTTCATTTTTGTGCCATTATAATGTACGGGTAGGAGAGTGATTATATGACTTTAGGACAAATTGACTGGCCGTTGATTCTCGGTGGTCTGGGACTATTCCTGTTCGGGATCGATTATATGGGCAATGGCTTGAAATCATTTGCCGGAGACGGTTTGAAAGACATAATTGACCGGTATACCAAAACCCCGTTTCATGGAATAATTGTAGGTACATTAATTACCTGTCTGATTCAATCATCATCAGGGACAACCGCCCTGACAATCGGATTGATCAGGTCGGGTCTGATGACTTTTCCCCAGGCAATCGGGGTCATCATGGGGGCGAATATCGGGACAACAATCACGGCTTTCATCGTCGGATTGAAAATTTCGGAATATGCAGTATACTTCATAATTTTGGGGGCTGTGCTGATCATGTTCTCGTCAAGAAAAAGAATGAAGTATTTTGGGCAGATCCTATTTGGATTTGGGTGTCTGTTCTATGGTCTGGATCTGATGGGAGACAACCTCAAACTCATATCGAAAGTCCCTGAGTTCACCCAGGCGACTGAAGTGCTTTCGGCCAATCCGCTGCTGGCATTGTTTGGTGGGACAGTGATGACGATGGCGATTCAGTCATCATCAGCGGTTATCGCGATTGTCCAACAGATGTACGGCGTGGGCGCAATAACGCTGTCGATATCGTTGCCTTTCTTGTTCGGATCGAATATCGGGACAACAATCACAGCTATACTGGCTGCCTTTGGGGGTTCGACATCCTCAAAACGGGCCGCAACATATCATGTCATCTTCAATGTCTTTGGAACGGTGCTGTTCATGTGCCTGCTGGCGCCATTCACAATGCTTGTTGTGAATTTGAGCCAATCGTTGCAGACGACTCCGGAGATGTCGCTGGCGATGGCCCATGGGATCTTCAACATCACGACAACAGCCCTGATGTACCCGCTGATCCATACCAATGAAAAGCTGATCAAGAAACTGATCAAGAAAAAATCTTATGAGGTCGAGGTCGACCTGTCGACACTTGATGAAGATGTTGTGGGATTGTTCCCGGAAGCTTCATTGAATCTGGCGATCGAGCAGACGACAAAGATGGGGGCGTTGACCTGCGAGCTGATATCGAGCGCGAAGGCATATTTCGATTCTGGAGTTCAGTCGAAAGCTGATTCCTGTCAGGAACTTGAAAATGCGATCAATATCATGGAAAAGAAACTTACCGTCTACCTGGCAAATATTCCTCATGAGAAGTTCGACGAACACACGGCAATTATGTACATCAATTCAAGCAAAATAATAAAGGATTTTGAACTTATCGCCGATCTTGGCGTGCGCCTTGTTTCCCTTTTTGAACAGATGAAGGATTCAAATGAGAACATGCACGAAAAGACCCGCGAAGAAATCGGTGAGCTGATGGCAATCGCGGTTGACCTGATTGACAAGACCTATATGGTTTACAAGGAATACAGCTATGATCTGGCTGAGGAAGTTGATGCGGGCGAATCGCTGCTTGATATCAAATATCATGAATTCAAAGACGCCCATGTCCACCGCGTCTTGAACAAGCAAGAACGGACCAATGTGATCAACTCGTTGTATGATGATACCGCGAGTCTGATTGAAAGAATTGGCGACTATTGTCAGTCAATCAGTGAGAACGTTGCAAATATCAAAGGTGAATTAGTCTAATTCATCTTTTTTTTTCGTATCAGTTTAAGGGCATGAAAAAAAAGAAGAAGCCTAGGCTTCTTCTTTGACTATGAATTCGTCGTAAATGGCATTGATCGCCTTTTCGAAATGGATGTTTTTGACTCCGACGATGATATTTAGCTCTGATGAACCCTGGTCGATCATCTTGACGTTGATGTTGGCGTTGGCCAACGCTTTGAAGATCTTCGCCGCGGTTCCGCGGCCATCCTTCATTCCACGGCCCACGATTGCAATCAGGGCCAGACCAGATTCCAAAGTGATTGAATCAGGGTTGACTGCACGGTGGATTCCGGCAATTACGTTCTGTTCCTTTTCGATGAAATCCCTGGTGTTTACAACGATTGTCATTGTGTCGATACCTGAAGGCATATGCTCGAAAGACAAACCGTTTTCTTCTAGAACCTGGAGCACCTTGCGGCCGAATCCGATTTCCGCATTCATCATGTCCTTTTCGATCATTATTGTCGCCATGTCCTTTTTACCTGCGATACCGGTAATGATATTGCTAGGTTTGTGGCAAGTCGATTCAACTATTATCGTGCCCTTGTCTTGAGGACGGTTAGTGTTCTTGATGACGATTGGGATACCTTGGGAACGGATCGGGAAAATCGAGTTTTCATGAAGGACACTGGCTCCCATGTAAGAAAGTTCGCGCAACTCTTTGTATGTTATTGTCTCGATTGTTTCAGGGTTGTCGACGATTCGAGGGTCGCAGACAAGACATCCTGAGACATCGGTCCAGTTTTCATAAAGATCGACATCCGAATTGCGGGCGATTACCGAACCGGTCACATCCGACCCGCCACGTGAGAATGTCTGGATTGCTCCCGATTCATCATTGGCTTGGCCGTAGAATCCGGGAATTACCGCATAATCATGATTTTGCAGTGTTTTTTCCAAGATTGCATCGGTCTTCTTGTAATCGTAATTTCCATGACTGTCGATGTAGATGCATGTTGCAGGATCAATGAAATCGAAGCCCAGGTAATTAGCCAAGATAATACCATTCAAGTACTCGCCACGGCTCGCGGCGTAATTAACTCCGATTTTGGCTTTGAAGTTTTTCTCAACTGTCTGATATTCTTCTTCTAAAGACAAATCAAGTTTCAGCCCGGCGATTATGCTGTCGTAACGTTCTTTGATTTCATCAAATGTTTTTCTGAATGTAGCTTCATCATCGGCGTAATATGCAGCGTACAACAAATCAGTGACTTTGGTATCACCGTCATAACGGCGTCCTGGAGCACTGGGAACTACATAATGGCGACTCTCATCACTTGTGATGATGTCGTATACTTTCTTGAACTGATTCGCATCAGCCAAAGACGACCCGCCAAACTTAACTATTTTTTTCATTAATATATGGACCTCCAACCTAAATATGCCCATACAATACCACTTTTAAACACAAATTACAAGATTAATTGTGCATTTTTAGGAATTGTTAAAATAATAGTTGATAATTTATTATTTATAAAAAAATGTGTGGATTTGGTGGCTGATTATCGGGTTTTTCCGGATTTCAGCCGGCAATATTTTGGGTTGGTTTATTGCGATTAAATGTGTATAATGAAAAAGGTGATAGAAATGAAGAAAATATTGAATATAAATATAATTATGGCTCTGGCGGCCCTTGGAGTTATCGGGTATTTCATGGTAATGTATTTCCCGCTTTACCAGTTCCATACCTTAAGCAAGCAAGTCCGCTACGATATGGAACTTGAAGGTGGCGATTTCAACAACGCCTTCATCCTCGATGGTCTGAGCCTTTATCTTGATGACGACAATCAGGAATTGCATGGTGGCGAACTTACAATCCTGGGGGCAGGCAGTTTTGTGGATGGTATGGAATACAAACTTGAAGTGAACCTCAATGATGATGTGGTAATCTGCGACTACCAGTTTGACTACGAGCCAAGTAAGCAGGAATATCAGATTGGAATCATTGATGACGCTGCGCTTCCCCAAAATGTCGACAAGGCGACGGCAACCATCTACGGCGATTTTGACCAGGTTGTCGCCAAAGTGGAGCTTGGATTGGCGAAAGCCCGGTTGCTTGATGGCTACAACAGGAACATGCGGATGGAAAATGTGACACTTACCAGCGGCCATATCAGGCTTGGACAATTGATCACGATGCTCGACCTTTCTGGATATGACAGCATCGCTCTGGAGTACCGTTATCTCATAAGCGACGACCTTGACAAGGACGACAACAATTCATATAAGGTTTTTGAAAAAATCGAAGGGACCCCTGAAGAAATTCTCGACAGCACCGGTTATGGGACATACGATTTTTCAACTGATCAGAAACTGATCGCATCGAGACCGCTGTCGGTGGCGGTCATAATGAAAAAAGGCGACGAGACAAATGTGGTCAAAATCGACCTGGACTAGGAGGTGACAGTGTTGAAAACAGTAAAATCATACAACATTCCCTACTCGCTGTTTGTGAATCTGGCAGTCACATTCGCCCCGGCCCTGGCTGCAAATCTTGGGGTCATCATGGCCTACTACCGGATATCACTGGCAGCTGGACTGGGAAGATTGTTTCTTGAAAACATATATACAACCGGCTACTTCATCTTGCTGTGGCTGATGAATTTCGTCATTTTCGAGGCGGTGGGGGAAATTTTCGAACAAGTCCCTGAGATAAGATACATTGAAAGATCAGGCCACCGCATTCTTTCAATCCTGCCACTTGGCGCGATCCTGATTGGCTTTTTGTTGGCAATGAGCATCCCGATCCTGTTCAAGTCAAACTTTATCATCCTGATCGCCGGCGAAATGCTGTATGTCTGGATGAAAGAAAAATATGGAGGAGGACATTGAGTGAGCCGCAAAACTACAATACCGATTAACGGCAATCCGACGCCTCTTGACATCACCTATCGCGCCAATAGCGTCAATGTGAAGATCAGGGTGGATTCCCGGGTGATCAAGGCCAGCGCACCCAAAGGATATCCCCTCAAGCATATTGTTGCGCTGATCGAGAAAAACCAGGACAAGATTGCCCTAGAGCTCGAACGCCAGCGCCAGAGGGCAAGCCATTATGAAAACAGTGGCGAGGTCACAATTGTCGGAAAGACCTACAGGTTAATTAAGGTGGCCGGTCTAAGCCAGGCCCAATGCCGAGGCGATGAGCTGGCTATTGACCATATTAAAGGACAGGAACAGCTGGTGGGTTTCGCATACCGGCAGCTTCACAATTATGTCGCAAAAAAAGCGATCGAGGACAGGGTGGCGCTTAACGGGTTGCGGATTGCCCGATACAAATCGAAATGGGGTTCATGCAACTACAAGACAAGGATACTGGCGTTCAATGGAGAACTTGCATTCTTGCCGCTTAATGTCATCGACTATGTCTTCTACCATGAAATCGCCCATCTCAAACACCCGAACCATTCGACGGATTTCTGGCAGGAGGTAAAGTCGCTCATGCCCGATTATCAGACATATAGAAAGGAGTTAAAGCAGGTTCAGATATGATAACTTCATCTACCAACCAGACATTCAAAGATTTGCTCAAACTCAAGCAGAAAAAATACCGGGACGAGCACTACCTTGTCGAGGGAGATCATCTTGTCGATGATGCATTAAGACATGGTGTTGCCGACCTGATTATCACAAGCGATGAAAACTACAGGAGTTCCCTGCCTGTTTTTTTGATCAGCCAGGGCCTGATGGAAAAGCTGGCTTTCACCAAAACGCCCCAGAATGTGATGGCCCGGGTGAAAAAGGTCCAGGAAAACACTCTTGGAGATTTCAATCGTTACCTGGTTCTTGACGGTCTTCAGGATCCCGGAAACATTGGAACCTTGATCAGGACAGCCCTGGCACTGGGCATCGAGCAGGTAATCCTTTCGGATGAGTGTGTCGACTTGTACAACGACAAACTGCTCCGCTCGGCCCAGGGGGCGCATTTCAGGATTTCCATAATAAGGGGCGACCTGCATGAACTGATTCCCCGGCTCCAGGCAAACGGAGTTTTCGTCCTGGCCACCGCCCTTAGCGGCGGACAACCTCTGGATTTGATAGCCAAGAGGGAGAAAATGGCTTTTGTGCTGGGCAACGAGGGCAACGGGATGAACCGGGATATCATCGATTTGTGCGATGGGATCGGCTTTATTGAAATCGAAGCGATGGAATCATTGAATGTCGCGATTGCCGGAAGCATCCTGATGTACCACTTCAAAGCCGGGAGGCAGGACCGCTGAAAGTTACCCTTGAAATTTCAATAAATTTTGATATAATAAGTTTCAAATCGATGATGTGGACTAGTAAATGTATCAACACGGCAAAGAGATGGAATGGCGCTGGGAATTTCCACCGGAAATATATTGAATTCACCACGGAGAGCGACTAATCATCGCCGTTAACTACGTTACAGTAATCAAGCGCATGGCATTTATTCTAGTGTCATGAAGTAGGATGGTACCGCGATTATTTCGTTCCTATACAGGAACGTTTTTTTATTTTAGGAGGAAATTTAATGGACAAGCTGTTGGAGATTTCAAAGGAAGCTCTAGAAAAAATCAGCCAAGTGGCGGATTTGAAGGAATTGAACGATTTACGGGTACACTACCTGGGGAAAAAAGGGCCGATTCAAGAGGCCATGAAATCGATGAAGGACATGGGACAGGAAGAACGCATCGCGTTTGGAAAAGTGTCAAACGAGGTGAAACAAAGCGTATCCCAAGCCATCGAACAAGCCAAGGAAAAACTTGAGCGAATAGTGATGGAGAAAAAACTGGCCAGTGAATCGATCGACATCACTTTGCCTGGTTTCAAGGTCGCATCGGGATCTTTGCACCCATTGACCCATGTGGTCAATACCCTGGAAGACATTTTTCTGGGAATGGGTTACCAGATAGCCCAGGGTCCGGAAGTGGAAACCGACTACTACAACTTCGAGCTGATGAACCTGCCTCAGGGACATCCGGCTCGCGACATGCAGGATACGTTCTATATCGATGTGAATTACCTGTTGCGGACCCATACTTCTCCGGTTCAGGCGAGGACGATGCTCAAGGCTGAAGGCAAGGGGCCAATCAAGGTCATCTGCCCGGGGAAAACATACCGCCGCGATGATGACGACGCGACCCATTCACACCAGTTTATGCAGTGTGAGGGAATTGTGGTTGACAAGGACATCACAATGGCCAATTTGAAAGGTACCCTGGAACTTTTCGTCAAGGAACTGTTCGGAGAAAAAAGGGCGATCCGGCTGCGGCCATCTTATTTCCCTTTCACCGAACCTTCGGTCGAGGTTGATGTGAGCTGTTCGAACTGTGGCGGATCTGGCTGTGCGATGTGCAAGCAAACTGGCTGGATCGAGATCTTGGGAGCGGGAATGGTCAATCCAAAAGTGCTGAAGATGAGCGGATTTGATCCTGAAGTTTATCAAGGGTTCGCCTTTGGTATCGGGATCGAGCGTGTGGCCATGCTCAAATACGGAATCGACAATATCCGTGATTTCTACAACAATGACATTCGCTTTTTGGCGCAGTTTGCAAGAGAGGAAAAATAGGATGCAAGTTAGTTTAAAATTATTGAACCACTATATAGATATCGAAGACCAAAGCGCCCAGGAGCTGGCAGCCAAGATAACTTCCATCGGTCACGAGGTTGAAGGGGTTGAAACATTGGCTGTGGGGGACAATCTTGTCATCGGTCTGGTCAAGGAATGCGAAAATCACCCTGACAGCGACCATCTTCATGTTTGCCAGGTTCAGGTAAGTCAAACAGATGTATACCAGATTGTCTGCGGGGCTCCCAATGTCGAAGCCAACCAGAAAGTCATCGTGGCGCTGCCGGGATGCGCACTAAAGGAGCTGACTATCAAGAGATCGCAGATCCGCGGGGTCGAATCGAACGGAATGATCTGTTCCCTGGCGGAACTGGGACTGGACAGCCGCTTTGTCACCGAGCAACAAAAAGCCGGAATCGAAGTGCTTCCTGACGACGCGCCTTTGGGAGCGGATGCTCTGGACTACCTGGGGCTAAAGGACGACATTCTTGACATTTCCCTGACTCCCAACCGGGCCGACTGCATGGCCTTGCAGGCCTTGGCTTATGAAGTAGGAGCAATCCTGAAAAGAGATGTCAAACCGGTTGAACTAAACGAAATGGCAGAAAAGCCAACCGATGTGAAGATCAGAATTGAAACTGACAAATGTCCGGTATTTGGCATCAAAGTTGTCAAAGGGGTCACAACCAAAGAATCACCCCAATGGCTAAAAGCGGCGCTGATGGCCAGTGGCATCAAGCCAATCAACAACATCGTCGATATTTCCAACCTGGTCATGCTTGAGACGGGACAGCCGATCCATATGTATGACTATGACAAGATCGCAGACAAGACGTTCACTATCAAGGACAATTACCAAAGCAAAGAAATGTTCCTGGATGGCAATGAGTATGAAATCGTAAATGGCGACATTGTCATCGAAGTCGATGGCAAACTGGGATGTCTGGCCGGGGTTCTTGGCGGGGAATCGACCAAGATCACCGACGAGTGCGTCAATATCGCGATTGAAGCGGCAACCTTCGATGGTCCGGCTTTAAGGGAGACTGCCCGCCGGCTGAATCTTCTTACCGACGCTTCGCAACACTATATCAAGGGTTCGATCGACAGCTCCAAGACTGCGGATGTGCTTGAGCGCGTGGCCAATCTGCTCCAAGTCCATGGCAACGCCCAGGAAATCTGCGAGACAGCAATAACGCCTTTTCAATTTGAGCCGACGTTATTGAAAATGAGCGCCGAAGATGTCAATGGCTTGCTGGGTACCGAAGTGTCCCTGGTGGAAATATGCGAGATTTTCACTGACCTCAAATTCCCCTATACCCTTGAAGGGACCGAGCTGAATATTGAGATTCCAAGCTACCGCAAGGATATCACAATGGTTGCCGACCTGGTTGAGGAAGTTGCCCGGATCTACGGATATGACAAGATTCCAAGCTGCTTGCCGGAAATGGGCACAACCATCGGTAAAAGAACAAGCGAACAGGCAAAGGTGAAAATGATCAAGGATTACCTTTCAAACGTTGCTTTGCATGAAACTGTGACTTATACCCTGAGCTCGCCTGGCAAAGCTGACGACTTCAATCTGTTCCACACAGGTGAACAGATCCGGCTGATGTTCCCGCTTGGTGAAGAGCGTTCGGCAATCAGGAAATCGCTGATTCCTTCGTTGCTTGAAGTTGTCAAATACAATGTGGCGCGCAAAGTCAGTGACGTCCACATTTTCGAGATTTCAAACACTTATTCCAAGGAACAGGAAATCCAGACACTGGCTATCGCCTGCCATGGGACATATATCGAACAAAGCTTCCGGCAGATCCGCCACGGTTCCGATTATCTTCTTGTCAAAGGATTCGTTGAAACCATTCTTGACAAACTGGCTATCGCACCTTCGCGTTACTGCCTGGTCCGGGTCGAAAAAGAAAACGAGTTCTATCACCCGGGGCGCAGTGCCTATATCAAAATGGGCAAAGACATAATCGGAGTGGTGGGATGCATCCATCCAATGATGGCCAAGAAGTACGATGTCAAGGACGTCTATGTCTGCGAGTTGAATCTTTCGGCACTGTTGGCCATGAAGACCCCTAGCCTGAAAGCCGGGACAATCCCTCAATACCCTGCGGTAATGCGTGACGTGGCGTTTGTGATGGACAGGGAAACATACAGCTACGATGTCATCCGCAAGATCGTTCAGGCTTCAAAAGGTCTGGCGACCAACGTCACCTTGTTTGATGAGTACATGGGTGAACATGTCGGCGTCAATGAAAAATCAGTGGCTTTCAAGGTGATGCTTCAGGATCCTAAAAAGACTCTGGATGAAAACACAATCAACAAGACAATGGAAAATATCGTTCAGGCGGTTGAAAAACAGTTCAACGCAAGCTTGAGAAAATAATCAAAGACCCGGAAATTCCGGGTCTTTAGTTTTTTGTAAGATGAATTTGTTCCAAGACAGCGATCTCTTTTTGCAGGGTCTCATCGACTCCGAGCAGGCTTTTGTTTGTCGCTATTGCCTGGGCAACAGTGATGAATTCGCACGATGGTTTCATTGCCATGTTTTTGATTTTTACCATGCAATGGTAATAGAAACTGCGGCTGGTCAAGGACGGGGCCTCTATTTGAATGACACCAAGAAATTCGAGCATCTGGGAAACTTGGACGCCGGTTTGATTCTCGATCTGGCTTTTCAAAAAATCGTGATAATCGTTGTGTTCGCTTACACCTCCAGGAAGGTAGAAAGCTCCGTTTCCCCCTTTGACCATGAGGATCTTGCTCTCAAAAAGACAGACGCCATAGAAGCTGACCGGTGGCGACGGGAACTTTTCCGGGGCATCGAGATTGATCATGAACGATGATGTCGTTTTCGGCTTGTTTGCAATCTCTCGGATATGGACATCATTGGTGCTGGAAATCAGTGACAAAAGGGCGGCTCCCTTAAGTTCGATTGAAAGGGCGGGATGGCTGTGGCTTGAGAAGTTGGTGATTAACTTGAAATCGGTCAACTCCTTTAGAATTCTTAGATAGCCAAACCCCGCGCCGTTGGATTTAAGGACTCTTAGATAATCGAGGTCTTGGGCGACGTTGATTTCCCGGGCGCTGTTGTTTAGCAGGATATGGATTATTGTCCGCTGGATCCGCGAGCGGGAATAACGCCGGGAAGTGAGGGAATTGACGAAATCATGCATGTTGTGGCAGGACATGATATTCTTGAGCATCAGGTTTTCGATTCCTTCATCGACCAGATGGATCGCTTCTAGATCCGCAGGGCTCCGGGTAATCAGGTTGTACTTGAGCATTGGAAAAAGGTGCTCGAGATAAAAGAGGTCCAGGCAGAAATGCTCGGGCCCAATCAGGATATTTTCAAGGTTCCTCTTTTCATAGAGACCCAGGCGCAGCGAAGTTGCCGAGGGTATTGTTTGGATACTTTTTTCGTGGTAGGAATTAGACCGCTTGATGCAATGCAGCTTGATATGGGGATAGTTGTTGATTACCTCTTTGGTGTAGGCCAGTCCAAGAAGATTGTTGGGCGACGCGACACTTGGCATGTCGAGTTTCAAAAGGGCCTGGTTGCAGGCGTCGCTGTATGAAATTCCTGTCTTCAAAAGCTCCCGGACCAGTTCATGGTATTTTGTGGAATCCTGGAGTTTAAGGGCTATCTCCTTGAAAAAATCGATGTCACCCGATTCGCTGCCAAAAACTATATCGGTCACCCTAAGTTCGTTCAGGAGTTTGATGGCTCCGTGGGCAAACTGGTTGGCCGCTTGCACCGAATAGACCAGCGGCAGTTCCACGACCAGGTCACAGCCATGTTTGACTGCGATATTGGCCCGGTCAAATTTGGAAATAATGGCCGGCTCGCCCCTTTGGACAAAATTTCCGGACATGATTGCAACTGTCAGATCGGGCTTCACGATATCTTTGGCCGCTCGCAGGTGGTACAGGTGGCCCTGGTGAAACGGATTATATTCGACGATAAGGCCAAGGATTTTCATTGGCTTTCCTCCTTTTAAATAGGCGGAAAAACGTTCCGCTGATCAAAATGGCCACGGCAATGGCGCCCGAAATGATGATGGTGTCGATGAACGTTGCCAGAAACAAGGACTGATTGTTGTCGGTAAGATAAAGCATTGTTCTATAAATGCCACCGCCGGGAACCAGAGGCAGACAGCCGATGACATAGAAAATGCTTGCGGGAGCCTTAAGCAAACGGGCGATGATTTCACCTAGAACAGCACAGGTCAATGCCCCCAGAAAGTATGCCAGGTAACTTGATTGTCCCGAGTTTTCGATAATCCGGTAGACGCTCCATCCGGCCACGGAATTCAAAGAGGCGATCACCATGAATTTCAGGTTGAAACTAAGGTTGAAAATCAAGCCAAATGAGAACATGGCGATGAAGCAAAATACAGCTTCGTAAAGCAAATTTGTCATTTCAATACCCCCAATACCAGACCCACGCCAAGGGCTATCGCGATGGCGATCATCAAAGCTTCGATAATCCGCGATATGCCTGAAAGATAATCCTCATCGATGAAGTCGCGCAGGCTGTTCGTTATTGCAAGTCCCGGAACAAGGAGCATCAGTGTACCGATCTGGAGAATGTCGAGATTGCCGGAAAGACCATAACGGACAAGTCCGTTTGCTCCCAAGGAAATAAAGGTGGCTTCGATAAAGGTCCGCACCAGTCTGTTGATTTTGAGCTTGACCAGGAAATAATTCAATCCAAAGACACACAGCCCGATCAACAATGCGCTGATGCAATCATCCAACGCTCCACCGAATATGCCGGTGAAGCCAAAAGCCCCCAAACCATATCCGACGACCTGGAGCGAACTGCGATGTTCCTTATCCTTGATCTGGCGGATCTTCTTGGCAATCTGGTCGGAACTTTGATGGTTTGTTTCCAAATCACGCAGCAGCTGGTTGAGACTGGCAAACCGGTCGAAGTTGATCATATGGCTTGAAGTTGTTTTGGATATTGTGAATACATTGTCGTTTTTCAAGGTGACGGTTATGATAAGATACGATGGCAATGCGAACACTGTGACATCACGATAGTGATAGCTTGTCAAAATACGGCTTATGCCGGTTTCAACCCGGGCAATCTCGCTGCCGCACTCGATCAAAGACACCCCTAATTCAATAAACTGTTTGACTAACTCTTTTTCTTCCATGGCAATAATTGTAGACTATCTACAGCTCCTTAACCATTAGATTATAACGCAAATTCAAATGATTTTCAAAATTATTAAGTGGTGCATCACCCAAAAACTATTGACCTATGTCGGATAGAAGGCCTAAAACATGGTATTTTAGAATAAAAAAAGGCGCAAAAGACAGATACTGCTTGTGGATCGCTGATTGAACATGTTTTTAGGCGAATGGAGCATCAGATGCAAATTATATGTATTTTTTCGAAAATTTAGGCTATAATAATCTACATGGAGGATAGATGATGAACGAATTGAATACTTTTTCTAAAACCAAAATTGTTTGTACAGTGGGACCGGCTTCAGACAGCAAGGAAATCCTGACCAAGCTGGTAAAGGCGGGTATGGATGTGATGCGCCTCAACTTTTCGCATGGGGATCATCAAAGTCATAAGGCCAAAGTTGATCTGATGCAGGAAATAAACCAGGAATTGGGGACCAAGGTTGCCTGCCTTTTGGATACCAAAGGACCGGAAATCAGAACCGGGGATTTCGTTGATGGCATAGCTGAGTTTAAAAACGGCCAGGTGTGTGTCATCTGTATCGAGGATATCGACGGAACTTCGGAACGGTTCTCGGTGAGCTACAAGGACCTTTACAAGGATGTCAAGCCGGGCGGTTTCATCCTGATTGATGATGGACAGATTTCATTGTTGGTTGACCATATCGAGGGGACCGATATCGTCACGGTCTGTGCCAATGACGGGGTTGTCAAAAACAAAAGAGGGGTCAATGTCCCCAATGTGAATCTGAAGTTCGAATATCTTTCTCAAAAGGATATCGACGATCTTACCTTTGGGTGCAGCCAGCCTTTCCACTTTGTGGCCGCATCATTTACCCGTCGCGCACAGGACATTATCGATATCAAGAAAATTCTTATCGCCAACGGGCGTCCTGACATCCAGATAATCGCGAAAATCGAGAATGTCGAAGGTGTGGCCAATATCAGCGAAATCCTGAAAGTGGCCGATGGTGTGATGGTTGCCCGTGGCGATCTGGGGGTTGAGGTTCCCGCCGAGGAAGTTCCTTTCATCCAGAAAAAAATCATCCGCGAAGCCAAATCGCTGGGAAAGGTTGTAATTACTGCGACTCAGATGCTTGAAAGCATGCAGAACAATCCAAGACCGACGCGGGCGGAAGTCAGCGACGTGGCCAACGCCATTTACGACGGAACTGATGCGATCATGCTTTCGGGAGAGTCGGCTAACGGCAAATATCCACATGAATCCGTTTTGATGATGTCGAGAATCGCATCGTTCACCGAGGACAACCTGGACTATGACAGCCTTCATGCGGTAGCGGTGAAGACAGCGTCGGAAGGACCTAGTGAGGCGATCTGCATGTCTGCAGCCGAGATTGCGATGCGCTTCAAGGTTGCGGCAATTATCGCTTTTACCGAAACCGGATATACCGCTCGCAAGATGAGCCGTTACCGGCCGCAGGCACCAATCATCGCGGCGACACCATCAATGGCGACAATGGAATCGCTGTCGCTAAGCTGGGGAGTCAAGCCTTGCAGCTGCGTATCATTGGCTACCCGGGCAAGTATGATCGATTATGCCCAAATCATCGCAAAGGAAAACAATGTCAAGTCAGGTGAACTGATTCTGGTCACCGGAGGTACACCGGGACTAAAGGGAGACACCTCATATCTCGAACTTGTCCGTGTAATGTAAAAGGGGAGAAAATCTTCCCTTTTTTGCTTGGCCAATTGGTGGCAAAGAAGTGGTTTTGATAAGAGTCATTTGAGAAATATTTCGCTTAAATTACTGAATTTATCGCTTGAAATCGGATTTTTTAAATGCTATAATTTACCAGTACTAAATGTTGGAGGGTAGTAAGAATGAACAAAAAAGAATTGGTAGAGAACGTTTCTCAAGAGGCAAACTTATCAAAGAAAGAAGCGGAAGCTTTGGTAGATACAGTATTTGGAATCATCACCAAATCAGTTTGCAGCGGTGATAAAGTATTAATATCAGGATTTGGTACATTTAACGTTAACAACCGCACTGCGCGAAGAGGGGTTTCGCCAAAAACGCAAGAGGAAATACTTATTCCGGCGAATCGCACTGTTAACTTTAAGCCAAGCAAAATTCTTAAAGATCAGATGAACTAAGCGGTTGCCAACGGCAACTGTTTTTTGTCATATTGAGTTCATATTTCTAGTCTAGAATACTCTAAGAGGTGAATGACATGTCAAATTATATAATTGGATATATTTTGGTTGGTATCGCGATGATTGTAATGCTCGTGGCCCAATCGCAGGTTCAAAACGCTTATCGCAAGTATCGCAAAGTGCCAAATCATCTGAGGATCACCGGCGCCCAAGTGGCTCGGGAAATCCTGGATGGTAATGGTTTGCACGATGTTCAGGTGGGTCAAGGTCGCGGACAGCTTTCCGACCATTACAACCCGATGTCAAAGACGGTAAACCTTTCAATGGACATCTACAATGGAACTTCGATTGCTTCACTCGCAATCGCGGCCCATGAATGCGGCCATGCGATCCAGCATCAACAAAACTACACGCCACTTAAGATGCGTGGAGCCATCCTGCCGCTGGCCAATGTGGGCAACTATCTGGGCTGGGCAGCCATCATGATCGGATTTTTGACCGGGGCGACATCAATCGCCTGGATCGGAGTCGGCTTGATGATGGGGATCCTGGCATTCCAGTTGATCACGCTTCCGGTTGAGTTCGATGCATCGGCTCGGGCGCTGGCTATTTTGCAGACCCGTTATCTTTCAAGCGACGAAATGGATGGAGCGAGATCGATGCTCAATGCGGCTGCCTTGACTTACATAGCTGCGGCGTTCGCAACAGCAATGTCGATATTGCGGATTGTCCTTATCCTAAGTGGCAACCGGAGAGACTAAACAAAGGAGTCAGGAAACTGCTCCTTTTTACTTTGCGATTTAATGACTGTAAAAAGGTCTGCCATTGTGATATCATAAAAATTGGACTTGGAGGTTACTTATGAAAAAATGGATCAAATACAGCTTGAGGGCCATCGGCCTGTCAATCCTGTTGGCTTTTTTGGCTTTTTTGATAATCTTCCATCTGCCCTATCAACAGAATCTAGACCGCCTGAATGCGATATTGGATGATATCGTTACCGCCAACGGATACGAATACGACAACTATTTCAACGAGTATCAAAGTGACGACTTGTATTATATCCTGGCGATTAAAGAGGCGGATGAAAATATATTTGTCGTAATAAACGACGAAAACCAGCTGGTGGCTAAACGGATGAACAACCGGCTTGATGACCAGGTGTTTATCGATGCGTTCGTTGCCAAGTACAATGTCAGCCCGACCAATCTGCAGATCGGGTATGAGAACTCGACCATGGTCGCCGCTTTGAAATATGTGGGGGAGGAGGAATTGATATACGCGTATTACAATCTCAATACCGGGGATCTGATCAAAGCGTATATTCTGTGATATGATCGAATATTTGAAGAAGAACAATCTGATAGATGTTCAAAGGCTCCTGCTTTTAAGGGGGAAGGAACTTTTTTTAAGCGACAATGAAATATATCTGTTGCTCCACATCATCAATCTTGAACAGATGAATGGAAGGGGCCTGACAATAATTGAAATTTCAAAGTATGTAGGATTCAGTGACAAGGTGCTCGATGACACATTCAAGACGCTGTTAAACAAGGATCTTGTCGCCAACAATGGCGGACTTTTCAAGATCTCCGGGCTGGAAGGATTCCTGCTGGGCAAATATGATATGCGCCAGAAGGAAGACAAGCCTGTCGATCTGATCACCCTGTTCCAGGAAAACCTGGGCCGGCTGCTTTCGCCTATCGAAATGGAGGTAATCCGCAATTTCGTCACCCAGGGCTACAGCGAAGAGATGGTTATGGAGGCCTTGAAGGAGGCGCTCAAGGCCGGTGTTCCCAAGCTCAACTACATTGAAAAGATATTGATCAACTGGCGCGAGAACGGGGTCAAGCACCGCTATGACCACAACAAACCCAAGCGGGAAGTCGATTACGATGTGGTAAAGTTCGACTGGTTGAATCAGGAATGAACGCTATGAAAACAAAGCGGGTACTGGATTACTTCGAGGAACTTTATCCCGATGCCTGCTGTGAACTGAACTATCGCAACACTTATGAGTTGCTTGTGGCCGTGATGCTTTCGGCCCAGACAACCGACAAGAAAGTCAACCAGGTCACTGCCAAGCTGTTTGAGAAATATCCCGATGCCAGGGCGGTTGCCGCCAGTGAGATTGAAGATCTCGAAGAGATTCTCAAATATCTTGGTCTCTATAAAAACAAGGCAAAAAACCTCAAGGCCTTGTCGCAGGTGCTTCTTGATGACTTCGATGGGATAGTTCCCGACCGGATGGAGCAGCTCATAAAGCTACCCGGGGTCGGACGGAAGACGGCCAACGTGATCCTGGTCGAGGGTTTCAAAATACCCGCCATACCGGTGGACACCCATGTGACCCGGGTTTCGAAGCGGCTGGGGTTTGCCAAATGGGATGATGACGTGAACAAGATTGAAGCGAAGTTGAAAAGGTCGATACCCAAGGAACTCCAGGTAAAGGCCCATTCACAGTTCATCTTCTTTGGTCGCTACTTCTGCAAGGCCCAGAATCCCTCGTGCGGGCAATGCCAGCTGTTCGACATGTGCAAGGATGAAATAAAATACAAGAAGCGAAAATAAAGCCACCCCTCGGGGTGGCTTTAAGCTTACCATTGGTTGTTGCCTCTGTTGGAACCGGGGCTGACATAGACGATGATGTTCTTGGTGAACGAACCATAGCTGTCGCTTTCGGTGATTGTCACAGTGTAGGTGTCGGAACTCAATGAATCGACATACAATTCATTGGAAGTTGATGAACCGATAACCTCTCCGCTTGAATCGGTGATTTCAAGGAAGAAGGTCGAATCTTCAGTCTGGTTCTGGGTCTGGACATACAGGCTGCTTGAAGATGTCGTCTCTCCACTTGTGAGCTTGTTGCCATCACTGTCGCGGATCGTGTAGACGATATCGCTGGTTATCGGTGATGAAATAGCGAGGTTCACGGTCAGCGTGTTTGAAACGATTTCATTGTTGTTGGCGAATTTGTAGTAACCGACAACCGCAACGTTGTCGTTGACCACGTAATCTACTGTGGCGCTGTTTTGTTGGTAAGTGCCGCTGTATACGAGTGTGTTGGAACTGTCGTAGACATCGACGCAATAAAGCAGTTCGCCATAGGCCGAGATGACATCCCCGATTGAAGAAGTGTCATAATTTGTGAATGCTACATTGATTTTCTTGTCCGCGCTTAATTCAGCAGAGAACGAATCCAGTCTTTGAATGGTGAAATTACTGGGAATGTAGTATTCGGTTGGTTGAGTGCCTTCTTTGAAGTAAGCCGCGATGCCGTTGCTCGCCAGTTTGTATGGATATACTTCAGGGGCAATTTTGACTTTGATCACGCCATCAGGCTGGGCCGGATATGACTTGGCGCTTTCATGGCGGGCCAGGTATTTCTGGATCTGCCCGTTGACATATGCCGATTTGGCTTTGTAATCTGTTGTGTTCTTCCCTTGAAGAATACCCTCTTGCAAGAATCCCATCCAGATTGAAACAGTGTAGTTAGGCGAAGCCGAAGTCATCCAGATGTCCCTTGAAGTGTTAGGACGGACATTGGACTGGTCGCTTGACCAGTTTGAAGTACCGGTCTTGGCGATGATGTTGCTAAGTCCGCTAAAATAGCCATAAGAGCTATAACCGGTCTTGACGTATTCGAGCATTACCTGACGGATGATGAAGGCGCTTTGGGCCGATATCGTCTGGCTGGCTTCTAGCTGGATCTGTTCATCGACCTTGATGACATTGCCATTTGATTCTTCGATATAGTTGATTGTGTGGCTTTCGACATTGACACCGTTGTTGGCGATGGTCGAATAGACGTTGCAAAGCTCGATTGGAGTCGTTCCGTCAGGCCAGCCACCGATCGCATAGACCGGAGAGATATCGGAAGGGTTGACCGCCGACATGTCGATACCCATCGCTTCGAGGTTGTCATAAACCTGCTGCCGGCCTACGGCTGCGATGACATCGTCCAGAGCCCAGATGGCTGAAAGGTTCCATGATTTCATGATGGCTTCAGGCATCAATACCGTACCATGTTGCTGGTTGTCCCAGTTTGACGGATTCCATGAACCGCCTTTGGTGTACGTCGTGTCGTTGGTTGGATGTTGCGAACACCAATCGAGATACTCAATCGCATTGGCATAAGCGATTACCGGTTTAAGTGACGAACCAGGCTGCTGTTTGACATTGGCCAGATTCAAGTCGCCGGTTAGGTAATCCCTGGAACCGATTGCGGCAACAAGCCGGCCATCAAGCGATGACTGGACCGCCCCGGCCATCTCCATGTCTTCATCGGAATAGTTGCTGTCGTTTGTCGCCTGCTCGTAGACGAATTTCTGGATGTCGGCATCCAGGAAGGTGTAGATGTTCATCTTTGATTCGCGAGGATCATTCCCGGTCCGTTCGATCACTTCCTGGGTGACGATATCGATATAGGCGTCAAGGTAAGTTCCGTTGCCAAGGGTTTCAGGTCGCTCAAGCATATTTTCGACCTTTACCAGCAAGGCATTGTCGTATTCAACCTGGGTGATGTAACCATGCATTTTCATCAGCGAAAGGATTGTATCCCTTCTTGCACTGGCCTGCTCGAGGTTGTTGTAAGGATCATAACGGTAAGGCTTGTTCAACGACCCCGCCAGCAATGCGGCTTCGGGAAGAGTAAGCTCTTTGCAACTCTTGTTGAAATAATATTTGCTGGCTGCCTCGATCCCGATTGATGATGTTGAATTCCCGAAGTAGATCTTGTTCAAATAAGCGGTAACTATCTCTTCTTTTGAAAGCTGCTGGGTCGCCTGATAGGCAAGATACATTTCCCCGAGCTTCCGTTCGATTGTCTCCTGTTCTTCAGGATAGAAAGATTTTTTCATCAGCTGCTGGGTGATGGTCGAACCGCCTCCGACGATGCCTCCGCCCCCAATGAATGAAACAATGTTTGAGAGCGCGACCATGAAAAGGCGCGGCAGGTCAAATCCCGGGTTGACGAAGAATCGTGAGTCTTCGGCAGCGACGATCGCATCGATCATGACCTGAGGAATGTCCTCATAAGTGACGTTCTGGCGTTTGCCGTCGGTATCGGAACCGTAAGTATAGATAAGATCACCGTTTTCGTCATATATCCGCGAAGGTTCGCTTGAACCGATTGTTTCAACGTTGAATTCGGGGGCATTGGCGATTACCTGATAGCTAAACCAGCCCACCCCTACGAACGTGATCACGACAAGCGCAACCAGGCCGGTCATGGCAAGTCTGAAAATATTTATTTTAGTTTTTCTTTTCTTTTTGGTCATGTTAAACCTCCATATATATAGCTTCTACTGCTTTTAAATAATCCAATCGGGGCTGATATCCCTGACTGATCAAAAACCCCTTCTGAGTGATTTGCTCATAGGTCACGTGCTTGATTGGGGAGTTTAGATACTTGTCGATCATATAGCTGCCGTCGACCAGATAAACTTCGTCATATTTGGTAAAAGCAATTATGATAAAGCCGATTCCGCCATGCTCGATTATCTGACGCAAATGTTCAATCTGATGGGGGTGAATATTGGTGAAAGGAAATGTGTCTTTTTGCGTCTCTTTGGCCTCGAAGTCGATATATCGGCCTTTGTAAACTCCGTTGTAATCGGTTGTCGATCTCCTTTGGAAGTAGCCCTCGACTATCTTGGCTGCCGCCCGTTTGGGATAATCGACTTTGACGATCTGGATGGGAGTCGGTTTTTTATGTATTACAGCCTGATTGGTGCTTAGATAGTACTGGTTGGCAAGATTGATATCTTCTTCCAGACTCATGCCCCGATAGGCTGTGTTTATCTTCCCTGTCTGCTTCTTGACCGTTGTCATCTTGCGGCCATTGGGATAGTTTACCATCAAAAACCTCCTTCGATTATACATTAATAGTTTGATTTTGTCATTATAAATTGACCTAATTCATTATACACTATCCCAACAGGAAAATAAAGATGACATCATTATTAAAAAGTGGTAGTATTGTTGTAGAGGAAATTTTAAGAAGGGGTATAGTTATGGAGAAAAAAATTCAGCTGACACCAAAGAAGATTGAAGGCAAGGAATTCAAAATAGATTTCAAAGGGTATAATGCCGATGAAGTGGATCTGTTTTTGGATGTCGTGATGGAAGACTATGAACGCTTTGCGAGTCTGCTTTCCAAAGCCTTTGAAGAAATTGATGGATACAAGAGTCAGATTCAGGAACTCAATGAAAAAATCGAGCGCCTGGAAATGGAAAAGGCGCTTCAGGCCAAAAACATCGCCGTCATGGAAGAAAATGCGAACACCAATGTCGATATATTGAAACGGCTGTCGCTGTTGGAAAAAGCTGTTTTTTTCAACGAAAAATAGTTGCATTATTGTACAAATTTGATATGATGGTATTGCTCATTGGATGATTGCTGCTTGAAAAAGTAGAGGAAAGTCCAGGCTTCCACAGGCTGCGATGCCTGTAGTGTTTGTACTGCACGAACAAATAAGTGCAGGTAGTCGCAAGACTAACGACATGGCGAATACCTAAGGGCAACTATGGTAATCAGCCTTTAAAGTGCCACAGAAACTATTCTTGTTTGAAAAGACAAGCTGAAAAGAGGTAAACTCTGCAAGGAAGAAACCCAAATTTGGTAGGGGAACTGGCCCAAGGGAATTGAACCGAGGACCAGACGGTATGACCGTAGATAAATAATCATCTAAAACAGAACTTGGCTTACTAATGAGCATTAATATAGTTATCTTTCATGAGGTAACTTTTTATTTTGAAAAAATATTTGATTAAACAAAGATAATTTGCGAAAGGCTCTTGTTATTGTCCTTTCAAAATCGAATGTTTTTTGATATAATGGTGTGGATTTTAAAATTGGAGGAAAATATGATTGAGACAATCGGAGCTACATTGAAGCAAGCCCGGGTTACAGGCGGTTTGACAATGGATGAAGTAAGCAAGGCGACACACATTTCAAAGACAATCATTCGTGATATTGAAGCTGAAAAGTTTGAGAAATATCGGCGTGATGAACTATATATAAAAAATTACATCAAGCGACTGGCAAACTATTATAAACTTGACGAGCGGGAGTTGCTTGATTCCTATCTTGGTATTACCCAGGAAATATCATTGAGCGAGGTCAAGAAAAAAGAGGAATTGGAAAAAAACCGGGAGAAGGAAAGTGAAAACAGCACCATCTCAACCAATATCAATGACACTCTCACCGAGATGAAAAAAGCGTCAACAATAAAAAAACAAAACCGCAACCGCCGTGTCTATCGCAACAACCAGATCCGCGACAATCTAAGATACCTGGTGATTGTGATTGTGGTCATACTGCTGATTGTGGCGATCTTCTTTGGAGTTTCCAAGCTGTCATCCAAAACGGCGGACACCAACTTCGACAACGTCGCCCAACCGGTAATCGTGGACAACTCCGATACGACAAGCGACAGTGGCGACACCGTTGACCAGACCCAGACCCCTGATCAGACTGTTGATCAGACCCCTGAGCCAGAGCAAACTGTCGAGTATGTAAAAAATAGCGCCTTGAACTACACCATCAAGCTTCCAGAAGGAACTGAGTCATTCACTTTCAAGGTTGTTTTTGTGGGTCGGACCTGGGCTGCACTTAGCGTCAATGGGGCAAACTACAGCGACTTCGCCCAGACGATATACAACAATGACAACACAAGCAACGATCTTAGTGACGAGGGCGAACCGGTTGAGATAACGTTCAACACTGCCGATTTCAACGAACTCAATCTGCGACTTGGTTACTCGCAAGGTCATAAGTTCTTCGTAAACGACGTTGAATTGCCGATTGACCAATCGGACTACAACGATTCGACCGCAAACTTTATATTGACTTTGGAGAAATAAAATGAATTTACCTAACAAACTTACAATGCTGCGGATCACCATGATTCCATTGATTGTGGCAATTTACTTTTCGCCACTCAATAATCTGGCTGATATCACCGTATTCAACAGCACAATCAGCGTGGTCGACATCCTTGTGTTGGTCATCTTCGGAGCGGCTTCGTTCACCGATTATCTTGATGGCATGATCGCCCGCCGCGACAACCTGATCACGACTTTTGGGAAGTTCGCAGATCCCATCGCGGACAAACTGCTTGTCAACACCTTGTTGCTGCTTCTGGCCGGGGAACACACCATCCATATCCTTATCCCGATCATCATGATCTCGAGGGACATGATCGTCGATGCGATCCGGCTGGTGGCTTCATCGAGCAACCGGGTCATTGCCGCAAGTTACTGGGGCAAATTGAAGACAGTGACTCAGATGGTGGCGATAATCCTGCTGCTGGGGCGCAATATTCCATTCTCGATGTTAAATATCCGCGTCGATTTGGCGATGATCCTGGTGGCGACAGTTGTTTCGCTTATCAGCGGGGTTGATTACTTCATGAAAAACAAAGACATCATAATGGAGTCGATCTGATGGAAGAACTTGCAAATCTGCTTATCGCGAGAAATCTTTCCATCGCTTCGGTCGAGTCATTCACCGTTGGCAACTTTGGCGCAAGCCTAGGCATGGTGCCTGGCGTGTCGAAGGTTTATAAAGGGACATTAGTCTGTTATCAAAACGACATCAAGGAAAGACTGGCGGGAATCGAAAGCGACACAATCGCCAAATATGGCGTTGTTTCCAAAGAGGTTGCCGGCTTGCTGGCGATAAGCGGACAAACCCTTTTTTCCAGCGACATCACAGTAAGCTTCACCGGCAATGCCGGGCCCGATGTCATGGAAGACAAAGAACCGGGACTGGTCTACATCGGAATCAAGATGGAACAAGTGAATGTTTATGAATTGAAGCTCGAAGGCGATCGCCGTTCGGTTATCTTCCAGGCAGTCGAGTTTGCAGTTAAAAAAATACTGGAAAACTTAAAGTAAAAGTCATCGCATCGAGGTAAGTACTTTTAGGAGGCGCTATCATGGTAAAAAAAAGCGATATAAACAACGAAGATAAAGAAAAAGCATTAAATGAAGCAATCAGGCAGTTGGAAAAGCAGTACGGCAAAGGGGCGGTAATGCGCTTGGGTGAAAGAACCAGCGTGGAAGTTGATGTTATTCCTTCGGGTTCGCTGACCCTTGACATAGCCCTGGGCATCGGCGGCTATCCTAAAGGCCGGATTGTCGAAATCTACGGACCGGAATCTTCAGGAAAGACGACCTTGACCCTTCATGCGATTGCGGAAGTCCAAAAGCAAGGTGGACGGGCGGCTTTCATCGATGCCGAACATGCGATCGATCCCGTTTACGCGCGTAACCTGGGAGTAAATATTGACGAGCTGATCCTGGCCCAGCCTGACAGCGGTGAGCAGGGTCTGGAAATTGCCGAAACGCTGGTCCGTTCGGGGGCGATTGATCTTGTGGTTGTTGACTCGGTGGCCGCGCTCGTGCCTCAGGTCGAAATCGACGGTGAAATGGGCGACAGCCAGATGGGGCTGCAGGCCCGCTTGATGTCGAAAGCATTGCGCAAGCTATCGCCGGTCATAAACAAATCCGAATGCACGATAATTTTCATCAACCAGCTCCGTGAAAAGATCGGAGTCATGTTCGGAAATCCGGAGACGACCACCGGCGGTCGGGCGCTGAAGTTCTACTCTTCCATCAGGATTGAAATCCGCCGTTCCGAAGCCATCAAACAGGGCGTCGACGTCGTGGGCAACAAGGTCAACATCAAAGTTGTCAAGAACAAGGTGTCCCCACCGTTCAAGGCGACGCAGGTTGATATCATTTACGGAAAAGGAATTTGTCGCACCGGCGAAGTTCTAGATCTTGCGGTAACCAAGGATATCGTTGACAAGGCGGGAGCCTGGTATGCCTACAACGGCGACAAAATAGGACAGGGTCGGGAAAATTCTAAAACTTTCCTTGATACCCATCCGGAGGTCATGGCCGAGATCACCGATAAGATTTTAACCAGTTTAAAACAGGAAAAAGTCGAATAATCAGCTAGCCAGTTTTCCTTGAAAAGGGGTCGGACTGGCTTTTGTTTTGCCGGAAGCACTTACAAAGTGCGTAGATGCTATTGTACATTTTCTAAAAATTTGGTATAATATATTAGTGTTTAAAAACACACCAGGAAAATAGGAGGCAGTTATGCAAGGTTTAGACTTTATAACTATTATGTCCTATGTTCTAGCAGTTGCAGCGGGTTATTTGGTTTATTATATCCAGGATAAAATGCGAATAACCAAAGCGAAAGCTAATGCCCAAAAAATAATTGAAGATGCGCAGCGCAAGGCGGAAAACATTATCAAAGAAGCCAGCGTTGATGCGAAAAGCCAGGTTTACGAACTGAAACTGGCTGCCGAAAAAGAAATAAAAGAGAGTAAAGGCGAAATAGCTAAACTTGAAAGAGATCTACGTCAAAGAGAAAAAGGTATTGAAAAACGTGACGCCCAGCTGATGGGCAAGGAAGAGTCGATGAACCGCCGCGTCAGCCAGTTGGACAAACGTGAGCAGGGATTGGAAGTTCTTGAAGAAAGGCTGCAGGAAAAAATCGATGCTAAGATTGTCGAACTTGAAAAAGTGGCGGCGATGACCGCATCGGAAGCTAAAGAGGCCCTGTTTAGACAAGTGGAACAGGAAACTGCCAAAGAAATGACAGCCTACATCAAGGAACAGGAAGAAGAAGCGCAAAACAAGGCCAATTTGAAAGCCAGAGAAGTTATCGCCAATGCATTGGATCGATATGCCCAGGAGATGGTGGTGGAACGCACTGTTGCCACAGTTGCTTTGCCATCGGAAGAGATGAAAGGTCGCATTATCGGTCGTGAAGGCCGCAATATCAAAGCGATCGAGCAGGCAACCGGGGCCGATTTGATTATCGATGACACGCCAGAAGCGATCACTATTTCATGTTTTGACCCTGTCCGCCGTGAAGTGGCACGTTTATCCTTAGAAAAACTGATCAAGGATGGTCGGATTCAGCCAGGAAGAATTGAGGAAGTAGTTTCGAAAACCCAAAAGGAACTAGACGATGTGATTCGCCAGGCCGGAGAAGATGCCATTTTTGAATTGGGAATCTCAAAAATTGACAAAGAAATTATCAGAACTATTGGTAAATTGAAGTACCGGACAAGCTATGGTCAAAACGCTTTGGCCCATTCGCTTGAAGTAGCCCATTTATCTGGAATAATGGCTGCCGAACTCGGACTTAACCAACAGTTGGCTAGAAGAGCAGGGCTTTTACACGATATAGGTAAAGGGCTTGATCATGAAATGGAAGGAAGTCACGTCGAACTGGGATACAAATTCGCCAAAAAACACGGTGAAAAAGATATTGTCCTGAACTCGATCGAATCCCACCATGGTGACACCCAAGCTACCTCTATTATTTCAATTATTGTTGGTGCTGCAGACACATTAAGTGCCGCTAGACCAGGAGCTCGTAGTGAAACGATTGAAAACTATATTCAACGTTTGGAAAAATTGGAAAAAATCGCAAGCGATTTCGAAGGAGTAGACCGCGTCTTTGCCATTCAGGCAGGCCGTGAAGTTCGCATTATCGTCAAACCCGACCGGGTAGATGATTTGAAAGCTCACCAGATCGCCCGCGATGTGAAGAAAAAAATCGAAGATGAACTTACTTATCCAGGCCAAATCAAGGTTACGGTAATTCGTGAAATTCGTGCTAATGAAATAGCTAAATAAGATAGGGGACTCCCCTATCTTTTAATTATTTGGAGGTAAAATGAAAATATTGTTTATAGGTGACATATTTGGTTCGACCGGTCGGGAAATGGTTGATGACTATCTCCACCGGATCAAAAACAAGTATCAGATTGACTTTGTCATCGCCAATTGCGAAAACGCGACCCATGGCCGGGGCATGAACAAGAAGCACTACGATGAGCTTTCGTTTGCGGGAATCGACTGCATGACCATGGGAAACCACACTTTTGACAATCGTGAATTGTACGATTACATTGACGAAGCGAACCGTTTGGTTGTCCCATTCAACCAGCCCAAGGTGTTGCCAGGAACCGGAAGCCGCCTGTTCGATGTCAAAGGCACCAAGATCAGGGTTACCAACTGCCTGGGTTGTGTGTATATGGACTATCGCAATGCGAATCCTTACGATGAAATAGATAAATATCTTGACATGGAGTGCGATATCCATATAATAGATTTCCATGGTGAGGCAACAAGCGAAAAGGTAACTTTCGCATCTTACTGTTCGGGCAAGGCCCATGCGGTAATTGGAACCCATACCCATGTCCAGACAGCTGATGAACGGGTATTGCGCGATGTCGCTTTCATCTGCGATGTTGGGATGACCGGACCATATGAGTCTTCTATCGGGATCGACTTGGATCTCGCGGCGGCAAGGATGCGCGGCTTGAACCAGAAATTCGCAGTGGCCGAGTCTTCGGGGCAGTTATGCGCGGTTGTGATTGAAATAGAAGACAACCAGACCAAAAGCATTCAAAGGATTCTTATCAATGATGATCATCCTTTTGAATCATAAGTAAATTATGTTGCAATTTTGGTGATAATTTATTAGAATTAACTATATTTAGGAAAGAGGAAGAAATAAATGAAAATATTTAAAGTGTTGCTTACAATGGTTTTGTCATTTTCACTTTTTGGCTGCGGATCAGCAAGTGGTGATGGAGTCATGATTGAAGAAGGTAAATTGAAAGTCGGGGTTGCTGCCGAATACCCTCCATTTGAATATATGGATGAGGATGGAGTCACTCCAATCGGATTCGATATCGATTTGGCGAATGCGATCGGTGAAAAACTTGGTGTTGAGGTTGAGTTTGTCAACACGGCGTGGGATGGGATTTTCGACGGTTTGAACACAAACCGTTATGACGTTGTCATCTCCGGTGTCACTGTGACTGAAGAGCGTCAGGGGCAAATGAATTTCTCTGATGAATACTTGGGAAATGCCCAAGCGATCGTCACTTTGGCTGACAATACTGCAGTAAACAGCTTCGAGGATCTTGATGGATTGAAAGTCGGTTACCAGGCTGAGACGACATCCGATGTCGCTCTTACAAAATTCATTGAAGAAAATCCAGGTATGAATATCTCTGTAAGCGAATATGACATGGTCATGAACGCTTATGCCGACCTTGCTTCCAAACGGGTTGATGCGGTTGTTTCGGATTCATTGGTTGCGGTTGATTACCTGAAAGATTCGAAATACCGTCTGGCATACCAGGGACCGGCTGAAGAGCTGATTGCGGTTGCTTTGAAACAGGGAAATGACGACCTGACAACCCAAGTCAATGACGCGCTTTCACAATTATTCGAAGATGGAACTCTGGTTGAACTTTCAAACACCTGGTTTGGAATCGACGTTGTTTCAAGCGTAAGATAATAAGGGGTGATTAAAATAGACCAGATCATATCATGGATTCCGGCTCTTTTAGATGGGGCCCGGGTTACTATTTTACTGACTCTTGTCTCGGTTGTGACTGGGATATTTATGTCAGTCTTCCTGGCTCTTGGGAAGATGAGCAAAATCACTATCATCAAAAAGCTGTGCGAAGCCTATGTCTTTTTCTTCAGGGGAACGCCGCTGCTGATGCAGCTGTATTTCATCTGGTTTGGATTGCCGATGATTTCGCCGGTATTCACCATCCAGTCGCAATTCCTGGCGGCCTGGCTGGCTTTCTCATTGAACTCGGCAGCATACTGCACCGAAATCATCCGGGCGGCTTTGGAATCAATTCCCAAGGGGCAATATGAAGCGGCTAAAGCTTTGGGTCTGTCTTATGGGCAGACAATGCGCCTGATCATCATTCCCCAGTCAATCCGGCAGCTGATCCCGCCAATCGGCAACGAGTTTATCATGGTGCTAAAAGATGCGTCAATCGTATCGATCATAGCCCTGGCTGACTTGACCAAGGTGACCCGCTCGATCCAGTCGTCGACCAGCTCGTCGCTTGTATATATCCCGGCAATGGTCATCTACCTGATCATCACGGCGATATTCACTTTCATTTTCAAACGACTTGAAATCAGACATTCACGATATTAGGAGGCAAACAGGATTATGATGATTAAAACAGAAAATCTTTGCAAGAGCTTCGGTAGTGTGAAGGTGTTGAAAGACGTCAATATGGAAGTGTCAAAAGGTGAAGTGGTTACCATTATCGGACCTTCCGGTGCGGGGAAATCGACGCTCCTGCGTTCGATCAACCAGCTCGAAACAATCACTTCAGGAAAAATATTCATCGAAGATGAGCTGCTTTCGCATATCGAAAACGGTAAGGAAGTCAGCGGAATCTCCAAAGAAGAACACACCCGCATCCTGACCAAGACCGGAATGGTGTTCCAGTCATTCAACCTTTTCCCGCACAAGACTGTGCTGGAGAATGTGATGCTAGCACCAATCAACGTCCAGAAAAAAGACCCGGAAACGGTCAAGAAGATCGCTACCGATCTGATCGAACGTGTCGGTCTAGGCGAAAAACTGGATGCATATCCCTCGAATCTCTCAGGCGGGCAGCAACAGCGTGTTGCTATCGCCCGGGCACTTGCAATGCAGCCGGACATCATGCTTTTCGATGAACCGACCAGCGCCTTGGATATCGAGCTTGTAGGAGAGGTGTTGAATGTAATCAAGGAACTTGCCAACGAGGGAATGACCATGGTCATCGTGACCCATGAGATGAAATTCGCCCGCGAAGTAAGCGACCGGATTGTCTTCATGTATGACGGGGGCATCTATGAGGATGGATCACCCGAACAGCTTTTCACCAATCCTCAAAAGGAAAGAACACAACAATTCCTGCAGTCGATAGTGGGATAAATTCAAAATTTGAAAAAAAAATAGAATGCCTCATATATGTGATATAATAACATCGGAGGTAGTTAGTATGGTAAAATTAATGATGAGTACTGCCCAAATCAAAAAATTGACTGGATTTTTTGACGGGTATGAAGATGACAAAGTAAAAATCAGCTTAGATAAAGTTCAAGGGATTCGCGCTTACATGGATTGCGAAACTGAACTATCAGCTCAAGAAGCTGCGGATTATTGCAAAGGTCTTTTCAAAAACACACCAGATGGGAAAGTGTTATACTTCTCAATCGCTCCTGAAGGAGCATACTAAAAAGGACGTCAGTCCTTTTTTTTGATGAAAGGAAAAACGATGACCAATTACGATAAAATTTTCAACGGACCAAATCTAAAAGAGGCCCGTATCAGAACCAAAGAAAAAGTCGATATAGTCCATGATGCTTATGAATTGCCGTTGGAAATGGCAGATTTTGGCAAAGGCAAGACTTATTTCCTGCAAACCTATGGCTGCCAGGCCAATGAGCGCGACAGTGAGACTATCGCAGGTATCCTGGAAACAATGGGTTACCAGGCAATTGACGACATCGACAATGCGGATATGATCCTGCTCAACACTTGTGCGATCCGCGAGAACGCCGAGGACAAGGTGTTTGGCAAAATCGGCTACGTGAAAAATCTTAAGAAATTCAATCCCAACCTGATACTTGCAGTCTGCGGCTGCATGGCCCAGGAGGAAAGTGTGGTAAACAAGATTCTGAGCACGTACCAGCATGTCGATCTTGTGTTTGGGACCCATAATATCAACAACCTGCCCAAACTGCTTCAACAGGCCAACCAGGAAAAGGAAGTCACTGTCGAGGTGTTCTCCACTGAAGGCGATGTCCAGGAAGACTTGCCGGCAAAACGCGCCGACAAATACAAGGCCTGGGTCAACATCATGTATGGCTGCAACAAGTTCTGCACATACTGCATCGTCCCTTACACGCGCGGCAAGGAAAGATCAAGGCTCAAGGAAGATATAATCAAGGAAGTCGAAGATCTTGTCAAGCTGGGATACCAGGAAGTCACCCTGCTTGGCCAGAATGTCAATTCATATGGCAATGATCTCGAGCTTGGTTACGATTTTGGCGACCTGATCAAGGAAGTGGCCCAAACCAATATTCCGCGGGTCCGTTTCACTACCAGCCATCCCTATGACTTCACCTTCGCCATGGTGGATGCCATCAATTCGGCGGACAACATCATGCCCTACATCCATCTACCGGTGCAGTCGGGCAACAGCGAGATCCTCAAGCTGATGGGCCGCAAATATACCCGTGAGCAGTACCTGGAACTTTTTGATTACATCAAAAAGACAATGCCAAAAGCCGCAATCACCACCGATGTGATTGTCGGGTTCCCTAACGAGACAGAAGAACAGTTCAAGGACACCTTAAGCCTTTATGACTATTGCGAGTACGATATTGCCTACACCTTCGTCTATTCACCACGCAATGGCACACCGGCGGCAAAGATGGCGGACAATGTCGATTTGAAGACCAAATCGGACCGCCTGCGCCGCTTGAACGAACTTGTGAACGAAAAAGCCTTCAAAGCGAACAAGAAATTCGAGGGCGAAATCGTTGAAGTACTGGTCGAAGGACCAAGCAAGAAGAATGAGCAGGTCATGAGCGGCTATACCCGCGAGAACAAGCTCGTGAATTTTGTGGCGCCAGGAGATCTCACCGGAAAAATCGTCAATGTCAGAATCACCGATGTCAAGACCTGGACCCTCAATGGTGAGCTTGTTGGATAGACTAGAAGAGCTGGCGTCACAGATCAATCTGGAACTGCTGGACAATCCCCTGGTCAAGGAATTCCAGCAGCTGGAAAAAGCCTACCGCGACAATGAATACTTGCAGCAGCTTGAAAAGAAAATTGTTGCAATCCAGAAAGAAATTGTTATAGTAAAAAGCAAGAAGGAGTCAGTCAGGGAATTGGTCAGGGAGTATGAAAAAATCAAGGAGGAGCTCTCAGGGAACCCCTTGGCGATAAATTATCAAGTGGCCCGCGAAGAGCTCAATGACTTCCTGCAGGAGATAAATAAATATATCAATAATCAACTTATTCTTGACAAAGCGGCTGACATATCTTAAAATCATTTAAATTATATTTTAAAAGGAGATCAAAATGGCATACTTTTTCAAAGAACCATCACGCACTTTCAGCGAATATTTGTTAGTACCTGGATATTCATCAAGAGAAGCACAGACAGTTAATGTGAATTTAAAAACCCCACTAGTTAAATTCAAGAAAGGTGAACAATCGGCTATCACCTTGAACGCTCCGTTGGTATCGGCAATCATGCAGGCCGTTTCTGATGACAAAATGGCGGTTGCGCTGGCTCGCGAAGGTGGCGTATCATTTATCTTTGGTTCCCAATCAGTAGAATCACAAGTCCAAATGGTCAAGAACGTAAAATCATACAAGGCCGGATTCGTGACAAGCGACTCTAATCTTTCACCGGAAATGACATTGGCTGACGTTATCGCGCTTAAGGAAAAGACCGGACATTCAACAATGGCGGTGACACAAGACGGTAGCGCCAATGGAAAGCTGATCGGAATCGTTACCGGTCGTGACTACCGCGTTTCAAGAATGGACAAAGCCCAAAAAGTCACTGAATTCATGACACCATATGAAAAACTGATTGTGGCGACAACTGCTCAAACATTGAAAGAATGCAACGATATCATCTGGGATAATAAACTGAATTCGTTGCCGGTTGTTGACGAAAACCAGAACCTGCAGTCTTTCGTTTTCAGGAAAGATTACGAAACCAGAAAGAAAAATCCAAACGAATTGTTGGATGAACAAAAGCGTTATGTTGTCGGAGCGGGTATCAACACTCGTGACTATGCAACACGCGTTCCGGCTTTGGTTGAAGCTGGTGTTGACGTGCTTTGCATCGACTCTTCTGAAGGATTCAGCGAATGGCAAAAACTGACAATCGAATGGGTTCGCCAGACTTATGGTGACACTGTTAAAATCGGAGCTGGAAACGTCGTTGACGGAGAAGGATTCAGATTCCTGGCTGAAGCAGGTGCCGACTTCATCAAAGTTGGTATCGGTGGCGGTTCGATTTGCATAACAAGAGAACAAAAAGGTATCGGCCGCGGTCAGGCGACAGCAACAATAGAAGTTGCGCAGGCCCGTGATGAATACTTCAAAGAGACTGGAATCTACATTCCAATCTGTTCGGATGGCGGTATCGTTTATGATTACCATATGGCATTGGCGTTGGCAATGGGATCTGATTTCATCATGCTGGGTCGCTATTTCGCCCGTTTCGATGAGTCACCAAGCAACCGTGTCAGCCTGAACGGACAATATATGAAAGAGTACTGGGGTGAAGGTTCAGCCCGTGCCCGCAACTGGCAAAGATACGACATGGGTGGAGATTCTAAACTTTCTTTCGAAGAAGGTGTCGATTCATACGTTCCATATGCCGGTCCATTGAAAGAAAACGTGGAAATGACATTGAACAAGATCAAATCGACAATGTGCAACTGCGGTTCGTTATCTATCGCTGAATTCCAGGAAAAAGCCAAAATCACATTGGTGTCTTCAACTTCGATCGTTGAAGGTGGAGCTCATGACGTAGTCTTAAAAGAATCGAATAATTCGAACAAATCATAAAACAAAAAAGAGTAATTCCGGTTACTCTTTTTTTACGTCAAATCGCACAGAACGCCATCTATGAATTTGGCAAGATTTTACATATTGTGATATAATACTCGTGAAGAGTTGGGCACGAAGAAAAATGATCCGGAATGATGAACAGGATACCAAAACGAACAATAGGCAATATCATCAATTGAACTGGTTAATTGATCAAATCATGAATGTTGGGAGATGAAGTGCAATGTTTAAGAAAAAAGGTTTATTCGTCCTGGTTGCGGTAATGGCTGTGGCACTGGGTGGATGTCAGTCGGGAAATGGTGATGTCTCGGACAGCCTCAAGGAACTTGCGGCAACCGAAGTCACCGAATATGAAGGCAAGGATCTGTCATCGATGCTTGATTTTCGTGAAAACTCGATCAAGGGGCCCCAATACATAGAAATCGACAGCTATACATTGAAAATCAGTGGCCTGGTCAATGATCCTAAAGATTTAACGTATGACCAGGTTCTTGAAAAGACGGCATATACGAAGGTGGTCACTTTGAACTGTGTCGAGGGATGGAAGGTTGACATCCTGTGGGAAGGTGTGCTGTTGAGAGACCTGTTCGATGATGCTGGAGTGAATGAGGAAGCCAATACGGTAATATTCCACTCTTATGACGGTTATACAACATCGTTGCCACTTGCGACTATTTTGGAAAAAAACATAATATTGGCCTATAAGATGAACGGTGTTGTGCTTCCTCCTGAACGGGGCTTTCCGTTCCAGTTGGTAGCCGAGGATAAGCTGGGATACAAATGGGCGAAATGGATAACTGAAATCGAACTGTCAGATGACTCAAGCTACAAGGGCTATTGGGAAAAACGAGGCTACAGCAATGAAGCTAATGTCTACAATTAATCGGATATCCGCCTGGGTTCTTGCGGTAAGCTACATCATCTATATGATCACCGGGTTTGACATGCAGCTTAGATTCCTATCTCCGGAAATAACCTCCCTGATCCATCTCAATTATCTGTTTTTGATTGCCCAGACAGCTTTCATTATCCATACGACATATGCATTTTATCTTTCGCTAAGAAAAAGAAAAAAATGGAACTATGTCGGCAAATCATTGCTGGCAGGGTACTTCGCATTAAATCTGGCACTCATATTTGTTTATCTTACCATCCGATATGGATAGTTTGAAAAAACATAATAATACTCAAAAATGCAATAAATCCGGTGCGGAATCATTTCCCTTGCACCGGATTTATTTATGCTGATAAAGAATTTTGGCCTTATGGTTGGTTTGGGGCGGGTTTAACGGACGTCAAGGCAATTTTGCTTTTAAATAGCTGGTGAATGCATAATCCAGGTCGTTGATAAAGACATCGATCAACTCCGGTGAATCGATAACCTTGTAGAGGTCGTTCAGGACGGCCTTGGTTTCGATCGGGTTATCCATGTTCATGACAATCATGAATATGAGCGAGACTTGATTCTTGTTCCACAGCACGGGCTCTTTCAATGAAGCGATGGCTATGGTGTTCTTGATTATGTAGTCGCATTTGCCATGCGGGATGGCAATCAGTTTGCCGATATCCGTAGAAAGTATGTTTTCCCTGTCGATCACCGACTGCTGATAGTTTGCGGTGACATAGCCTTGCTCAAACAGCCTTTGGGTGATAAATCGCAATGATTCATCCTTTGTTGAACAATCCAGGCCGGGAAAATACAGGTGGCTGTCGATGACTTTGGCCAACGAACTGAGTGTCAGGTTGTCCAGTGATCTAAAATTGCTTACCATGTAGTCATTGATGGCATTGATGTCATATTGGGAAATGAATGATGAAACGATCATCACGGGGATTTTCACATCCTCCAGGGGAGTGGTGGAAATAATGAAGTCGGCGTTTTTCAGGTCAAGAGTGTCAATCTGGTTCTTGGCGACAATTCCCAGAATGTTGACTGATGGAATATATCGTTGGATTCGGTTGACGATCAGCCTGGAGAATCCGATTCCTTCGGGACATACAACATATATGTTCTTCTTTCCGATTTTCCTTTCAAGGGCGGCTTGGAAATGGATCGTGATGAACCCGATCTCATCTTCATTGGACTCGATCCTGTTCTCAAAGATGTGTTCGAACGAAAGGCATATTATGGAGTACAAGGCCGAATATTGCGCCTTTATCTCCCTGAGCAATGGGTTGGCTATTTTTACCTTATATTTGGCACGTTGGAGCATCGGTTTGTAGTGTGATAAAAGTGAATAAATCAATTCACTATCGTCGCTAAGTTCGATTCCGATGGAATCGCAGACGTATTTTATTGTCTTCATTACAAGCTCGCTGGTTGCCTGGTCATACTGGTTGTAGGTTGTTTGAACTTCCAGCGAAGCCAGGTTCGACTGGATTCCAGAACAGATCAGGTATTGGCTGATATAGCTTATTTCACTTACAGGAATGACTATTGTAAACAAAGTGGCTATACTGCTCGATATGAATTTTGCCGCAGACTGGACGTTTTGTTCGGCTTTGTCGTAAATCTGGGAAATATCGTCATCGCTCATGAAGTTGTCTATTTTTATCCGCTTGATCAATACAAGTATATGGGTAACCAGGTTGACATAGGAAAGGTAGTTAATCTTGTATCCCAGGATCTTTTCGCTCTCGATAATTATCGCCTCGACATCGTTGAGATTGTCGATTTCAAAAATGTTTTCCAAGCGGTAGTAGGTAGACAGGTCCAGTCTGGTGTTGAATGCGGCCTCAAGGGAAAAATCATCAATCTCCAGATTCATGAATTCGCTGGCCAAATCGGACAGGGCTTTTCTGAAATCGGGTTCATCCCCAATGATTCGCGTTCCCTTATTGTCTCTTAAAAGCTGTAAATTGAACCTTTTGATATATTCTTCAACATAGCCAAAATCATGGACAATGCTTGTCTTGGAAACCAAAAACTCTTCTGAGAGGATATTAAGAGAGGTGTTTTCCCGGCGATATAGAAGACGACTCAAGATCTTCATCCGGCGGATTCTCGTCGAGAGCATACTGGTGTTCTCGCTGCTTAGGTCAAAACTCACCAATAGCGCCTGTCTTTGGCGGGATGAAGCCTGAAGCATCACCCCGACTCCGGGCTTCTTGACAATCTGGACGTTGTCATCATCGATGCTGGATGCGATTGTATCCAGATCATTGTGGATGGTGCGCAGTGAGACGCTTAAAGAAGTGGCCAGATCTTTGGCGTTGATGTATTCGGTTTTCTTGATAAGGATATTGATGATTTGTTTCTGCCGCAGATTCATAAAATTCACCTCCTTGTTTGTTGCATCTATTATAATATTAACGCAAATTTCAATTTCAATGAATCATTTTTTATTGGTAGCAGGAAAAAACACTCGAAAGAGTGTTTTTACTTGGCGGGAGCCTCGATATCTTTTTTCAAGAAAAACATCAAAGCGACAACAGTGGCCACTCCAGCTAGAACGGCAATGATGTACATCAAGACATTCCCGACAACCGGCAATACTACCAGCCCCCCATGAGGAGCGGCGTTGGTGCAACCGGCCAAACCGGCAATTACGGCTCCCACTGATGATCCAATCATGATAGAAGGGATGACCCGCACCGGGTCGCCGGCTGCAAATGGAATTGCGCCTTCGGTAATACCGATCAGCCCCATAACCGCCGAAGCCTTTCCGGTTTCCCTTTCGGCTTCACTGAATTTTTTCTTCAACAAAATCGATGCAATTCCCATTCCAATCGGAGGAACGCATATGGCAACGCCGGTCATACCCATAACGCTGGTATTGCCTGAAGCAACCAGGGCGGCTGCGGTACCGAATGCCACTTTGTTTACCGGACCACCCATATCGAAGGCAATTGCATCCGATTGCGATTCCTAACAATACCATGCATCCGATTGCGATTCCTAACAATACCACAGAACCTCCGGTCAATGATGAGAGCCATGATTCCAATCCTCCTACGGCCCCACCAAGAGGAGCTGCAAGCAAATAGATGTAGACCAGACCGACAACGACTGCAGATATGATCGGTATAATCAGTATTGGCATTACTGGTTTGATATAACGGTGAACCTTCCATTTCTTGATCCAGTTGGCCAGTAGTCCGGCAGCCACGCCAAGGATTATTCCTCCCAGAAAGCCAGTTTTCACGCCGCTTTCACCGATTGGATTATTTGCAAGGTAACCACAAACAAGACCTGGCGCCAGACCGGGACGTCCAGCTATTGAATAGGCGATGTAGCCAGCCAGGACAGGAACCATCAGACCGAAGGCGGCAACACCGATCGTTAAAATGTTGTTCCAGAAGGGGCTGGTGACTTCCATCCCGTTGGCACCGGCGGTTCCGGTTGCCAAGGCAAAGGCGATACAGATACCACCCACAGTAACCATTGGTATCATGTAAGATACCCCGGTCAGAAGGTGATTTTTCAATTCTTTAAAAAAATCTTTCATTTTCTTCTCCTTTTATCTACAGGCTTAGCTGTTTTCGATCTGCGCAACCACATCACTGATGACTTTTTCCGTATTGGCGATGCAATCGCCAATAGACTTGCGGATGATTATTTTGTCATCAAATCGTTCAATTCCTTCGACGGCGACTTCCACCGCCAGCAAAACCACATCGGCTTCCATTATTTCCTTTTTCGACAGTTCGTTTTCGATGCCGATTGACCCTTGAGTTTCAATGTGACATACGTGGCCCATTTCCCTGGCCTTTTTCTCTAAGGCTTCTTGAGCCATGTAAGTGTGGGCGATTCCGGTTGGACATGCAGTAATTCCGACAATTTTCATTATTATCTCCTCCTATATCTGCAACAAATTGTAAGCTTCGTCTTTTCCGCTTTCGAGCAAGGCTTGACGGAATGTTTCATCAAGCAGCTTCTTTGAAAGTGCGGCAATTATTTTCATGTGAGTCTCGCTGCGGTTTGCCAGCGGAACTCCTATCATGAATATCATACGGACCTGATTTTGATCCCAAGAGATTTCCTTGGCGGTCCGGGCGAAAATGACAAACGGTTCCTTGACGGCATCGCTTTGCCCGTGGGGCATGGCGATCGACATGCCCAAGGCGGTTGAAAATTCCGCCTCGCGATGATAGATGGCGTCTTTGAATGTTTCCAAGTCGCTGATCTTCTTTTCCCGGTAAGCCAAGTCAACCAATTGGCTGATGATCTCGTCCTTTGATGTCGCCTTGTTGTCAAGACTGATTAATTCCTTCGTAGTTAACATTGTCTTCTCTTCCTTTCTACACGTCTATCATAGCACCAGGTTTTTTCAAGGAATATAACAAGCGATTGCAACATATAATTGTATTTTTGGAATACGTTGTTACCTGTGACTTGTTGTAACGGAATAAGACAGGCATGGTGCCAGCTGTTCGGGTCGCTCATGAAAAAACGACATCATGGCCGTGAACCTCAGGTTCATTTGGCGATAATGTCGTCATGTTTTCTAATATGCGTTTTTGTAGATGGTAAGAAGCGACTCGAAGCTCATTGGGATATGGGAGTTTGCCAAAAGCCGGATTTGATTTGTCTGGACCGACTCCACAAACTCGAACAACTCGACTTCGTTTGCGATGTATTCGCTAAGGCTTTTAAGAGGCAGGATCTTCTCCAGAAGATTCCCAAGCGAACTTAGCGAAACATCACTCGAACACCCTAACAGGTTCCCCAACCGGACCTTTAGTTCCTGCAGGGCCGGCTTGTTGGATTTATCGTCATAATAATTCAGGACACTCATCAAGAGGCTGTAGTTGCTTTCGCCATGGGCCACATGGTATTTTGCCCCGAGTGGGTAGCTTAACGCATGGACCGTTGCGCATCCGGCGTTGTCGAATGCGATTCCCGCACATGTTGAGGCAATCAGGAAATCCTTGAGGTATGCCTTTCTTGTTTCTGGCTTTTGCTGGATTGCCAGATAGCCTTTTATGATAAGTTCAATTGCCTGAATTGAATATGACTTCGAAAAGAATGTTGCCTTTGGCGACAGGAATGACTCGATTGCGTGGACCAATGCGTCCAGTGAGCTTGTCGCAAAGACATAGTCCGGCAGCGTTTCGATCAGCTCGGGAATGATGGCTACCTCGTTGGCATAAAGCTCGCGAGTCGCCAATCCTTTTTTTGTGTTGATCGATGTCAGCTCGAGAATGGAAATACCGGTGACTTCGCTTCCTGTCCCACAAGTGGTCGATACCATTATTGATTCCTTGTTTTTTCTCACTGGAGCTGTACCTTGGAACAGCGGCGTTATCGGGTAGCTGTTTTGCAAAGCGAACAATTTGGCCACATCCAGGATGGTTCCACCCCCGATGCCGATCACCCGGTCGTATGATCTTCCGCTTAATGATCTTGAGATCGCATCGACCAGCTTGTCGCTTGGTTCCCCGCTTCCGAATTCATAAAGGTCGACAAGGATCGCGTCGCAAGAGGCGAAATACTTGTCCAGAATCAGCTTGTTGGAAATGATCAGATCCTCAGGAGAGATTTTCTTGCTTGAGAAGAACTCCTGGAAGCTGTCATACATGTATATGGTCGGTGTTATCTTGAATTGCTCCATAATTAAATTACCTCTTTGATTGCAGCTTCGATGATGTCCAATCCGGATTCAAGCTGTTCGTCAGTGATGACCAGAGGTGCCAGGAAGCGAAGGACATGGGAATATGTACCGGCTGATTCGATAAGCAAACCATGGTTGTAACAGTATTTGATGATGGCATCTGCCGCCTGCGGGTTTGGTTTTTTTGTTTCCTGATCGGTTACGATTTCCAGTCCGATCATCGCACCCATTCCGCGGACATCACCGACTATGCCGTATTTGGCAATGAATTCTTGATAGCGTCCAGTCACCTTGTCGCCGATTTTCTGTGATTTTTTGGCGAAGTCGTCACGTTCCATTATTTCGATCACCTTCAAGGCGGCGGCACAACTCAGGGCGTTGCCTCCATATGTTCCGCCGATTGTTCCCTTGATTACCTTGCTGGTGATTTCCTTGTTGGCGATCACGGCCGATAGAGGCAGACCGGCTGCGATTGATTTGGCAACGGTGATGATGTCTGGGATGACTCCAATTTCCTTGAAATACTCGCTTGCGAACATTTTCCCGGTCCGGCAGAATCCGGCCTGGACTTCGTCGACGATCAGCAGGATGCCGTGTTCGTCGCAGATTTTCTTGACTCCCTTGATCCATTCAAAGTCGGCTGGAATGAACCCGCCTTCTCCTTGAAGCGGTTCAAGAATGAATGCCGCAACTTCACTTGGCAACACAGCTTCCTCGAAAAGTTCATGGATGCTGTCAAGACATTGTTGGATGTAATCGTCTTTGGTCAGGTTGCTGTCTTTTTGATATAAATAAGGATATTGGGCCCTGAACACTCCTGGGGCATCGGCACCGATACCTTTTGAGTAGGCTTTTTTCGCGGTAAGGGTCATGGTCATCAATGTGCGGCCATGGAATGCCCGTGAGAAGCAGATGACATTCTTTCTGCCGGTGTAGCTTTTGGCAATCTTGACCGCATTTTCATTGGCTTCGGCACCTGATGTCGCAAAGAATGTCTGATGCTGATCACCAGCCACTGGCGCGATATCATTAAGTTTGGCTGCCAAATCCAGATATTGCTTGTGAGTGGTGATGTTGAACATCGAGTGGAAGAACTGTTCGCTTTGGCTCTTTACCGCTTCGATGATTTCCGGATGCGAATAACCGATATTCAACACACCCACACCGCCGATGAAATCCAGGAAGATATTCCCGTCGTAATCCTCGATCATGGCTCCGGCTCCGCGTTTTATTGTGACAGGGTACATAGTTCCGACCGCCTGAGGGGCCACCTCGGCTCTTTGGGCGAACATTTCTCTGGACACAGGTCCAGGCAGTTCGGTTTTGATAGTTGGCAACAATTTATACAAGTTCATCTTGATTCCCTCCTGATATTTTTTTATAATTATAATAAATAATTCTTGGATTTATTATACATCACAGTTATAATAAGTAAATAGTTACTGAGCCTATAAAATTCTATGCCAAATGCACAAAGATATTATCGATTGTTTTTTTGCTTCCATAATATTTTATAGGGTCAGTCGAAAAGAGAGGCGGTTTGGAATTGTGAAATGTATCAGTTAAGGCGGAAAAACAACTTTTGGATGCTGTTGTGCTCGGGCACAAACAAAATTGGACAAACAGCCTATAGCTTTTTTGCTGCAGGCTTAATATAATGGTGGCAGTTAGTATATGATAAAAAATTATTATCTCAATAAAAATAGAGCGGCAGGAGGAATTTGGGATGGCACTACTAGAAGTAAAGAAGCTTGAAAAGAGCTTCGGTGATTTGAAAGTATTAAAGGATATATCAACTTCCATCGATGAAGGAGAGGTTTTGGTTCTGATCGGACCTTCGGGTTCGGGTAAATCGACATTCCTGAGATGTCTTAATCTGCTGGAGACGCCAAGCAGCGGACAAATCATCTATGATGGCAAGAACATCCTGGAAAAGAATTTCAACGTGATGAAATACCGCCAGGAAGTGGGGATGTGTTTCCAGCGGTTCAATCTCTTCCCGATGATGACGGTTCTAGAAAATGTCTGCTACGCTCCGATCCATCTGTTGAAAATGGACAAGCATCAAGCGCATAAGGAAGCTCTTGAGCTGCTGGGGAAAGTCGGACTGTCCGACAAGGCCAATGTCTATCCGGCAACACTTTCCGGCGGGCAGCAACAGCGGGTGGCTATTGCAAGAGCCTTGGCCATGAAACCCAAAATAATCCTGTTCGATGAACCGACAAGCGCACTGGACCCGGAACTGGTCGGGGAAGTGTTGAAGGTAATGAAGGATCTGGCCAACGAGGGAATGACAATGGCGGTAGTTACCCACGAGATGGGATTTGCCAAAGATGTTGCTGACCGGGTTATCTTCATGGAAGGTGGATACATTATCGAGGATTCGACGCCTAGTGAAATATTCACGAATCCAAAAAATCCCCGTACCAAAGAATTCTTATCAAGGGTGTTATAGGAGGAGCTGACGATGAATTCACTTACAAATTTGAACTTTGAAAAGGCGCTGACGGAGCTGTTGCCAAAACTGTTCCCGAATGCTTTCATGATCGTAATGATCGTTACAATACTGGGGTTCTCCCTGGCAATCGTCCTGGGATTCCTTATCGCCCTGGCCAAATTCACAAGAGTCAAGCTCTTGAATGTCCTGCTGGGAGCTTTCACGGAAGTTGTCCGGGGGACGCCACTGCTGGTACAGCTGGTCTACATCTACTATGTAATGCCATTGATCCTGGAGATGTTGCTAAGCCTGGTTGGGATTGACATCAGGATCTCAATCTCAGCCGTGCAAGCCGGGGTCATCGGATTCATGATCAACTATGGGACATACTTGTCTGAGGTCATCCGTTCAGCCATCATGGCGATCGACGACGGTCAGCGTGAAGCGGCATTGGCCCTGGGGTTCTCGCCTAGAATGGCGATGCTAAGAATCGTGATTCCTCAGGCATTCAGGAACAGCATTCCGGTTTTCGGGAATTACCTGGTAATGTTGGTTAAGGACACCTCTTTGATGGCGTATATAGCGGCGCAGGAATTCCTGATCACAACCAAGGCATACACGGCCCAGACCTTCCTGACAATCGAATCATACACGATTCTTGCGGGTGTTTATCTGATCATCTGTATCCCACTGGCATCGGGAGTTAAATATATCGAAAGAAGACTGAATGTAAGCAGGAGATAATTATGGAAAAATACATTATTACAATCTCAAGGGAATTTGGATGCAATGCGCGGGAAGTCGCAAGACAGCTGGCGGCAAGACTCAATGTCAAACTTTACGACCAGGAACTGGTCGACATGACTGCAAGAAAAGCGGGACTGAATGTCGATTTTGTCAAGAGTGCCGATGAAAAGCTGCAAAAAAGCAGCAACTCGTTCATCCAGTACTTCGGGTACGGATCGTCGACCGAATTCTACAGCGAAAAAGCGGTCAACGCCCAAATTGACGTTATCCGCGAAATCGCAAACAAAAACGAACCTTGCATCTTGTTTGGACGCTGCGGGGACTTTGTATTGCGCGAGTATCCAAATGTTCTTAAGATTTACCTTTATGCACCAGAATCGGCTCGAATCGCCCATATCGCGATGGATTATGAACTGACCATGCAAAATGCGATCAAGCTGATCCAGCGGGTCGACAAGCAGAAGAGAAACTACTACAATTTTGTGACGGGTCACAACCGGGAAGACCTCAAGGAAAAAGACGTGATGATCGATGTCAACACTTATGGTATCGATGGGACTGTCGACCTGATTGTCAAGGCACTTGAAATATTCAAGACTGCCAAAGGCGGGTTGTCGAGTGAGACGAACTGACCGGCAGCTGGATCTGTCATCCTGTCTGGGTGAGATTCTCGATGAATTGAAGGTCATCCGGATCGGCAGCTTTGATGAGTTGGGGCAATATATTGTCCCGCTCAACTATGGCTATGAAACTTCCGGTGATGACTGCAGTTTCTATGTGCACTCGGCCAATTCCGGGCGCAAGGTGGCGATCTTTGACAGCGGTAAGAAAGTGGCTTTTGAACTCGATGGCCGCCATGAACTGACGACCGGTGAGAATGGCTGCGACTATTCTTTCAACTATATCTCGATCATCGGTGAAGCTGTTGTCGAGCCGATCAAAGATGAAGCCGACAAGATCTTTGCGTTGGATTTGATAATGGGCCACTATGAAAAATCAAGGGACAAGGTTCCATTTTCAAAGCAAATGGTCGATGCGGTGAATGTCTACCGCCTTAAGGTCACCACCATGACAGGCAAACAACGGAACGTTTAGTCCCAAGAACAAACAAGTTTGGCTTGAATCCCATATATTATCCCTTGGCTCTGGGGTAATATATGTCTTATCAATAAGGAGGAAGTTGATATGGAAGACTTCAAACAGATGCAAAAGGACTATGTGCTTCAATCATGGTCAAAACAAAAAAACATTAATCCGTTAATGATCAAAAATACCAAAGGGATTTACCTTTACGATTTCGAAGGGAATCGCTACAGCGACATGTCAAGCCAGCTGGTCAATATGAACATCGGCCATGGCAACCAGAAAGTTATCGATGCGATCTGTGCACAGGCCCAGGAATATGCGTTCATCTCACCTTCATACGGTTCAGTGCCGCGGGCGAAGCTGGCCAAAAAGATCGTCGAATTGCTACCTGAGAGTTTTGGCAAGGTTTTCTTCACCAATGGCGGAGCCGATGCCAATGAAAATGCGATCAAGATCGCCAAGATGTACACGCAACGTTTCAAGGTGTTTTCAAGATACCGCTCATATCATGGTTCGACATTTGGAGCGGGAAATGCGACCGGGGAACCGCGCCGGTTCGCTCTGGAGCCGGGAATTCCGGGATTCGTGAAATTCTTCGACCCATACATCTACCGCGAGCCGATTGAGTTCGAAAGCGAACAGCAGGCGACAAACTATTACCTGGCAAAGCTGCGGGAACAGATCGTCTATGAAGGTGGCACTACGGTGGCCGCAATCATTCTTGAAACGGTGACCGGATCCAACGGTGTCATCATCCCGCCTGAAGGATACCTGCCGGGTGTCAGAAAAATCTGCGACGAATTCGGGATCCTGATGATCTGCGATGAGGTCATGGCCGGATGGGGGCGGACCGGGAAAATGTTCTCGTTTGAAAATTTCGATGTTGTTCCCGATATCGTCACATTCGCAAAAGGTGTGACCTGCGGATACGTCCAGCTTGGCGGAGTGGCGGTTTCCAAGAAGATAGCCGAATTCTTCGATGACAATCAGCTTTCCTGTGGACTTACCTATTCGGGACATCCGATTGCCTGTGCCGCCGGTCTGGCAACGATCGATGTCTACAAAGATGAGAAAATCCTGGAAAATGTCGCCATAGTCTCAGAGGTGCTAAAATACGAGCTGGAAGCAATGAAAGACAAATTTGCATGTGTCGGAGATGTCCGCTGCATCGGATTGTTCAGTGCGATCGAACTCGTCAAAGACAAAGCGACAAAAGAACCTTTGGTAAGTTACAATCACGACAGCGAGGCAATCATGCCAAAGATAATCGGAATGTTGAAGGAGCGCGGATTCATGACGTATTCCCATGAAAACATGATCTTTGTCACCCCACCGCTGATCATCACTCAAGAGCAGTTGCTTGAAGAGCTGGCCAAGGTTGAAGAAGTTCTCAAAATAGTTGACGAGGAGATGATCTGATATGGCTATAATCTTTCAAAACCCCAAAGTAAGCGTGGTCGGAGAAGATGCCCTGCGAATGAGTTCTAAGTATCTGGTCGACTACGGCAAGAAGGCGTTCATCGTAACCGGAAAAAACGTATCAAGGACGCGGATCATGAGCGACCTTGCCTCGGTTCTTGATGAATGCGGCATCTCGCATTTCGTCTTTGACGATGTGGTTGGCGAGCCTACCGATGAGATCATAACCCAGGGAAGAAAGCTTTTTGAACTTAGCGGTTGTGATTTTATCATCGGAATCGGAGGCGGGAGTCCAATCGACTCAGCCAAGGCTATCGCCATTCCAACTGGCCGGCCGCTGGCATTCTACATGAACAAGGAGATCGCCGGAGACCTTCCCAAGATTGTGGCGATTCCAACAACGGCGGGAACCGGAAGCGAAGCGACCAGGTTCACGGTCATAACCGACGTCCAGACGACCACAAAAATGCTTCTAAAAGGGGACAAGCTGATTCCGGAACTGGCAGTGGTCGATCCAAAATACTGCATCACCGCTCCAGTTAATGTTACCATCAATACCGCACTGGATGCCCTGACCCATGCCATCGAGTCATATCTGTCAGTCAAGGCAAACGAGATAACCGAAATGTTCTCACTTAAGGCAATCGAATGGATATTCGAATATCTTCCCAAAGTTCTTGCAGACGGGGATAATGTCGAATACCGCTATTATCTCTCGCTGGCTTCGTACCATGCCGGAACGGCAATAAACAACGCTTCGGTAACCCTGGTCCATGGTATGTCAAGACCCCTTGGCGCCATTTACCACATTCCTCACGGCCTGTCGAACGCCCTCCTGTTGGAAGGATGTCTCGATTATGTCAGCAGGGATCTCAAAGGTGAGTTCAAGGTTCTTGCCAAGACTATCGGTTCGAATGATTTCATGAGGGAATTGCACAAGCTCATTGAGCTATGCGATCTTCCTGATTTGAATCAACTGGGAATCGACAAGATGGATTTCGCATCAAAAATGGACAAAATGGCCAGCGATGCGATGGCCAGCGGATCTCCGGGGAATTCAAAAGCAAAAATCACAAAGGAAGCACTGATGGAAATCTATCAGGGATTCCTAGAAAAACAATAAGTTGGGGATAAAAAAATGGGCATAACACTTAGAGAGTTGAGTGAAGAAGGAAGAAACACTTATAAGATGCAACAAAAATCCTGCAGCCGATCGCTCAATCGCCAGGTCGCCTGGGTCCACATCATCGAGGATCTGGAAGTTGCTAACTTCCTGCATGGCGGGGAGCTGGTGTTCACTACAGGAATCGCCCGGAAAGACGAGCTATGGCTGGGACAATTCGTGGAAAATCTTAACAGCGCCAATGCCGCGGGACTGGTAGTCAACACCGGACCGTACATCGACAGGATCGATGGTGCGGTTGTCGAATTGGCCGAACGTCTGGATTTCCCGATCTTCTCTCTGCCTTGGAATGTGCGGCTGGTAGATGTCACTAAGAATTTCTGCGACAAGATCATCCTTTCCAACAAGCGGGAGGAAAGCATTGGAGATCTGTTCAAAAGTTACGTCCATAAAAAATCAGACGACGCATTTACCCGGATCAAGGAACGTGGCTTCGACCTGAACGGCGAATACCTTGTGTACGGATTCAAGATTTTTGCAAACGAAGCCACTTATCACGCCCAGGTGCGACTTAAGCTGAACATCCACCAGATATTCCTTGATCTCAACTTGAACTTTGCCCACTTCAATGAGGGAAACACCTTGTATTATGTGATTGAAAACCTGACGCAAAAACAGGAGAAGGATATCAATGTTTGGCTTCAGGATATCGACTCCGCCATCAGGTTCCAGACTTACGTCTCGAAGCACAATGACAGCATCTTCAACCTGCCGGCCAACTACTGGAAAATTTCCGGGGCGATCGGTTCGAGCTACGATGGCGACTTCTACAGCTACGACGATCTGGGAGTAGAGAAACTGCTGCTTGCAATCAGCAAGAAGGATGAACTCAAGACATACTTCGACGGCCTTGTGAGACCATTGATCGAATACGACAGGCAAAACGGAACCGCCTATTACGAATTGTTGGATTTCTATATCAACTCCAACTGTTCGCTTCAAAAAGTGGCTGAAGAATTTTACTTGCACAAGAATACGATCAATTATCAGCTGAAGAAAATCAGCTCCATAATTGATCTTGACATATCGAGTTTTGAAAACCGGGTACAGTTATTTATTATTTTTAAAATAGATAAGATTATAAACTAGGAGGAAGAAAGATTATGAAGAAGTTGAAATTTTTATCGACAGCATTGGCATTATCGATGTTTGTGACCGGATGCGGTTCAAGCGGGACGGATTCATCTAGCACCACTTCAAAAGATTATGATAACACTTATTGCGTTGACGGCACTCCGTCAACAAAACTTACCGAGCTTCGTGAGTCGGGGACTTTGGTGGTCGGATCGTCAGGCGATGCGCCGTTTGCCTACATCGATCAGGATACCGGGGAATTCAGCGGAGTTGATGCCGAAATCATCATCGAAGCTGCCCACCGTTTGGGAATCGAAAATGTTGAAATGAGCCTTATTCCATTCTCTGAGTTGATCTTGAATGTCAACTCAGGCAATATCGATGTAATTGCGGACTGCATGTACGTAAGAGCGGACCGCGCTGAAAAAATCTACTTCGGTGACATCTGGTATACTCAAGGTGGAGGACTGCTTGTAGGTGAGGACAGTGGGATTTCTTCAGTCGAAGACTTCGATCCAAGCTCTACAGTTGTCGGATATACTGCAGGAACAGTGTTCACCGATGTTGTACTGCAATGGAAAGAAGATGGATTGATCAAGGATGCGGTAGCGACCGGAGACCAATCGGAATCGATCACTGCTTTGACATTTGACAAAATCGACGCCTTCTTGACAGATGGAACAGTATTGGAAAACCTGTTCGCAAACTACCCTGACACAGTCAAAGGATTGAAACTGGCGGAAAATTATGAATCAGACCCTTCATTGATTGGTCGCATCGCACCTTCAGTGTCATTCGAAGACAAGGACTTCATGGCTGAAATCAACAACGCAGTTGCGGCAATCCGTGAAGACGGTCAAATCGAGACTTACTTCGAAAAATACGGACTGGATCCTTCATTGCATATGATCACCAATGATGAAAGATTCCATGACATCAACACCCAATAATCATCAAAAAGGAAAACAGCCCCGATTCAAGGAGCTGTTTTCTTTGCCGGTCAGTCATTATTGCGATCATGAAGATTGGCGCAGACAATATCGTACATATTGAGATTCAAGGGATCGCCGACCAGCTCACATTTCACCATGAACAGGAAAAAAAGCTTATTCGAACAATCAGCCATCAGTGACTCAAGGTTGCCTTGGCCTTTGGAAATTATGATATCGGCCTGGTCGAACGATTTTTTGAACGTATCGGAGACGCGGTTGAGTACGGTCCCCAAGGATGAGTCGCCGTTGTCGATGACGTGGCAGATTCCATCCAGTCCGACCTCCATGACATCTGCCATGGTGGCGTCGTTGACAACCGGGAAACCGCGGCAGGCAAAGGTTATGTGCAACTCAGGAAAAAGTTCCTTGATCTTTTTGATGAATATCTTGTCAAGGACTATTTCCCCGCAGTTGTCACCAAGATACAGCAGCTCCCTGGCGGTGCCCAGGCGATCGAAGAGCATGGTGCTATGGTCGAGGGCCAGTCGGGAATTGACAATCTGGTCGATCTTGTCCAGGAGCATTTGCTTGGAGAATTTGTGCTTGGCTGAAAAGTCGATCAAATTGCCGACGATGGCGACTTTCAATGCCGTCTGGAGTTGATCCTCGCTGTTTTCAATCAGGGATTCGATCATTGGCTCCTGTTCGAGCAACAATCTGTTGTACTCACTCTTGATTTCCCGGTAGGGGTCATCCTGATCCAGGATTTCAAGCAGGTTGGCATAGAGGATGCCCATGATTTCAGGGTTTGTCCGGTCTTTAAAGTCGCTTTCAAGATAGTTCCGGGTAAATTCCATAAGTTCATTTTCTTTTTTCATATCAAGATCGAGCAGTTGGCTCAAGGCACCGACCTGCCTGAAATTGCATTTTTTGCATTCTTCCTTCAAAATGGCTCTCCTTAGTGTTGTTTTTAGTCAAACTAACACAAAAAGTTCCCCTTGTCAAATTGGGGAACTGTCATGATTGGAGATACTTGTAGATTTTAATTTCGTAAAGAAGGTTGAAGGTGTCGAAGTTGTTGATGTCGATCAGTGAATTGATCTTGTCAATCCGGTAAAGAATGGTGTTCTTGTGGACATACATGATTTTCGCCGCTGTCGCCAGGGAGTTCTTGTTGTCGAGATAGACTTCCAAAGTGTCCAGCAGATTGCTGTTATGGGTCTTGTCATATTCAATCACCGGCTTGATCTTGTTTGGATAGAGTTTTTTCAATATTGCCGTATCAGTTGTATATAGGATCTGGAACAATCCTATATCGCTGAAATGATTGACGCTATGGCCGATCAGTTGTCGGCTCTTGGCATCTATTACGTTTTTGGCCTGCGTGTAGGATTGCGCCAGCTCATTGAGGTTGAAGACATCCATTCCGATTCCAAATTCAAGTTCCAGATCTTTGTGGCCGGACTTGGATATCTTTGAGGTTTCAGGATTGAACTGGTCGGCATCCTGTTTCTCCATCAAAAAGATGATGGCGTCGCCATGGAGCATGGAAATGAAATTGAAGCTGCTAATCAAAAAGTTGCTTCTTAAATTCGAGTGGAAATGCTCCTTCAACTCGATTAGCGCAGTATCGCTTAGATTGTGGCTCTGGGCGTGGTTTTTCAGGTTGTTGATTTTGGCAACTAGGATGCAGTGGGCCGTATCGTCGGAGTAGTTTAGCTGTTGAAGACGAAGATTGTTGTCCTGATAATCGAAGTGGGGATCGAAAAGCAGCTGGCTCAGGATATCGGACTGCTCCTGGACCTGAAGCTGTTTTTTGGCAATTGCGGAAAATATCTCATTGGAGACGTCGAGGTATTTCACCTGCCAGGGGATTGTGATTAGGGGCATATTGGCATCCTGGAAAGCCTTGACGACCGTCTCGGGAATTTCCTTGATGTACTTGTTGATGTAGACGACCATCCCGGGAATCTTGAAATTCTCGAGCATCTTCAGGATGTCGATAAGTTTCTCGGGATTGTTGGCAATTGAATGGCCGAAAACGAAAACCAGGACGTCATCGCGAAGCCATGTCAGGGTTTCTTGCAGGTCGGGAAAGGAATCGATTACGTAGTTGAAGCTGACGGCCCTGTTCAGGTTCTCTGACCCGGCAAGTATCTTGGCTTGTTTGAATGTGTCGAATTTAATGATTTCTGATAATGAAATATGCATGTGATCACCTCGTGGTAAAATTTTATCATCATCATAAGAATAATACAACACAATTTGAATTTATTGAAGCTCGACTAACGCCAAATTGTTATGATATAATGTCCTTATTTAAGGAGTGATGAGATGAAAGAAAAATACAGCCCGATGATGCAGCAATACCTGGACATCAAAAAAGAACATAAGGAAATGGTGTTGATGTTCCGCCTGGGTGATTTCTACGAAATGTTTTTTGATGATGCTTTGACTGTTTCCAAAGCTTTGAACCTGACTTTGACTGGAAAAAATGCCGGCGTGAAAGAACGGGTTCCCATGTGCGGGGTGCCTTTCCATTCGGCCGGTCAGTATATCCAGAAGCTGGTAGATTCGGGATTCAAGGTTGCCATCGCCGAGCAGTTGAGCGAACCTGGAAAAAGCAAGATCGTGGAACGTGGCGTTGTCCAGATAATCACTCCGGGAACCATTTTTGACGAAAACATCGCCAGCTCGAACAACTATCTTGCATGCTTCAAGGAATTCGATTTCAACTATGTCCTGGCATATTGTGACATTACAACCGGCGAGTTGAAAACCGTGACCATTGAAAAAAGCGGTCATCTTCTAAAGACTCAACTTGATACGATGGCGGTTAAGGAAATAGTCGTCGAAAGCGACTGTGATCACCAATTCGAAAAAGTGATGGTGTCCCGTTTTGACGATTCCACTTTCAATGAACAGTATCGCAAGCTCTTTGACAATATCACCGACTTGAAACAGATAAAGGTGGCATCGCTGCTGATAAATTATCTTGTCTATTCCCAAAAGAAGGAGCTTAGCCACTTGCAAGTAATCGAGGAGATCAAAAATGATGACTATCTGATGATGGACAGTTACACCCGTGATGCTCTCGAACTGGTTCGAAACGCCAACGACCACCAGAAACACGGATCATTGTACTGGCTCCTGGACAGGACCAAGACCGCAATGGGGTCGCGGCTGCTGAAAACCTATATCGAAAGGCCGTTGGTGAATTCCCGGGAAATCCTAAGACGGCTGGATATCGTCACGGCTTTTAATGACAATTTTCTGCTGCGGGCCAGTCTCAATGACCTGCTCGACAATGTCTACGATCTCGAGCGGCTGGCGTCGAAAGTGGCCTTGGGCAATCTTAATGCCAGGGATCTTACCTGGATAGGCAGATCGCTGAAAGTTGTGCCTGAAATAAGGCAGACGCTAAGTCTTTTCAACCAGGTTGATATCGATGAACTGGGTGGCAAAATGGTCGACATGTCCCATATTACCGGCCTGATTGACCAGGCGATTGTCCCTGATCCGCCCCTTACAATCAAGGATGGGGGCATCATCAACGACGGCTACCATGGGGAACTTGACGAATTGCGCAATCTGCGTGACCATGGCAATGACTGGCTGCTGGGGTACGAGGCCAGGCTGAAAAAGGAAACCGGAATCGAACGGCTCAAAATCGGATACAACCGGGTTTTTGGCTATTATATAGAGGTAACCAAGTCGAATCTCCACCTTGTCAAAGACGAGTTCGAATTCACCCGCAAGCAGTCTTTGACCAGCGGGGAAAGATTCATCACTCCCGAACTGAAGGATATGGAAGCGAAGATACTTTCAGCAAGTGAACGGATTGTCAAATTGGAGTACGAGATTTTCATTGCGGTCAGATCCCGTCTTCTCGAGGATGTCCATCTGATCCAGGATATTTCCAAGGCGATAAGCCAGGTCGATGTCCTTCTCGCATTTTCCAATATCGCCACCACTTCCAGGTATGTAAGGCCGGTTTTCACTGATGAGACAGCGATGGAAATCATCGAAGGCCGCCATGGGGTTATGGAAAAAGTCATGAAGAAACAGTCCTATGTCGAAAACGACATAGTGATTGAAAAGCAAACCCCTATATTGATGATCACCGGGCCGAATATGGGCGGAAAATCGACTTACATGCGCCAAGGGGCATTCCTTGCAATCATGGCCCAGATGGGCTGCTATGTTCCTGCCAAAAAGGCCGTCGTGCCGATCTTCGACCAGATCTTCACCCGTATCGGTGCGAGCGACGACCTCCTTTCTGGACAATCTACCTTCATGGTGGAAATGGTCGAGGCCAATAATGCCCTGCTTTATGCAACTGAAAAATCACTGATAATTTTCGATGAGATCGGCCGGGGAACTGCGACTTTCGATGGGATGGCGATTGCCCAGGCGATGCTCGAATATATCGGACATAACATCAACTGCATCACATTCTTCTCCACCCATTATCACGAGCTGACATTCCTGCAGGAAACGGGAATCGGCGTGAAGAATGTCCATGCCAGTGCCACAATCAAGAGCGACGACATCAGTTTCGAATACCGGATCAAACCGGGGAGATCCAACAAATCGTACGGGATCAACGTGGCCAAGCTGGCCAACCTGCCTGAAGCGGTTATCACAAGGGCGAATGTCCTGCTTGAAAGCCTTGAAGAAAACAATATCGAGCACAAGCTGGCCAGCCAGAGCGTCCAGATTGTCAGACAGGAAAGCGAAGTCGAAAAGCTGCTCCAGAAAATCGATGTCGATGACTTGTCACCGCGTGATGCCTGGTCGACATTGGCGGAATTGAAGAAACTAATTTAACAGGAGGTGCCTATGGCAATAATAAAACAGCTCGACCAGGTGCTAATCAACAAGATTGCCGCTGGTGAAGTGGTGGAAAGACCGGCGAATGTCGTCAAGGAACTGGTTGAAAACAGCATCGACGCCTTGGCCAAAAACATCGATATCGTCATCAAGGAGGGTGGACTTACTCTTATCGAAGTCAAGGATGACGGGATCGGAATGGACTATCAGGATGCCAAGATGTGCTTTTCCACCCATGCTACAAGCAAGATCAACGATTACCAGGATCTTTTCAACATATCGACACTTGGTTTCAGGGGTGAGGCCATTCCCTCAATCGCTTCGGTAAGCGATTTTGTCCTGGAGACAAGCGATGGGGGCGAGCATACCCGTGTCCATTACCATTACGGAAGGATGGCCGACATCAAGAATATCGAGCGGTCCCGGGGTACAACTATCTCCGTGGCCAACTTGTTCACCAATGTTCCAGCCCGTCTGAAATTCGTGAAATCGGTCAATGCCGAATACGCCCACATCCTCCAGTATATCGAAAGACTGGCGTTGACCAAGCCGGACATATCGTTCTCGCTCACCAACAACGACCGCCAGGTATTTTTGACCACAGGCAACGGGAACCTGCTGGAAATTGTCGCCAACATGTATGGCATCAATGTGGCCAGGTCCATGATCGAGGTTTCATTTGGGGACGAGGAGTTTGCGATCGACGGCTACACTTCAACCCTGGATGTCAACCGGGCCAACAAGAACAACATCATCACCCTGGTCAACGGCCGGGTTGTCAAAAACAAGATCGCGATTGATGCGGTTGACGATGCCTATCGCAAATACCTTTTTGAAAAGCGTTATCCTATCGCCATCATCAATATCCAGGTCGATCCTTATCTGGTCGACGTAAATGTCCATCCGGCCAAACTGGAAGTCAAATTCTCCAAGGAAGAGAAGCTCAGGGAGATAATCTTAGATGGGATCACCGAGGCGTTGAAAAGGATGGATATAACCTACCAGGCGACGAATGTGGACGTAAAGATCCCCAAGGTCAATCTGGCTCCCGTGGCAAATGAGCAGCTGGAACTCAAGCTCGATTACACGCCACGAAAAGCGCCCGATTCGATCAGCCAGCCAATGAAAGAGTATGGTGTTACTTTGCAACCGGAACAAATTGAAGAGGCGGCTATGATCCCGGAAGTCGGAGTTGAAAAACCGGCTGATCAGGTTGTCAAGGATGTCCAGGTCCTGCCGACAGCTCCGGTAACCTCTACCATCAAGGAACGTCCGATCAAAAAACACCTCGATGTCCAGGGGCAGGTTTTAGGCACATATATCGTCGCCCAGGATGAAGGTGGCATGTACCTGATCGACCAGCACGCGGCCAAGGAGCGGATCAACTACGAGTATTTCCTTGAACGCTTCGAAGCCAAAAACATGGCGATGATGGACATGTTGGTGCCGCTGACGTTCGAGCTGCCCGCCAGCGACTTTGTGATCGTAAATGAGAATCTTGACAAGTTCAAGGAAATCGGGATTCCATTCGAGGAATTTTCAAACCATACTTTTGTGGTAAGATCACTGCCGGCCTGGATGAAAAATACCGATCACCATGTGTTCATTGAAGAGATGATCGAGCAGGTGCTTGAAAACAGGATAATCGATGTCTTGAAAATGCAGGACCATGCGATTGCCACACTGGCCTGCAAGGCATCGTTGAAAGCCAATACCTATCTAAGTCTGGATGGGATGACCCGTCTAGTCAATGACCTGATGCGCTGCGATAATCCTTATGTCTGTCCGCATGGCCGGCCGGTGATTATCTTCTATACCCAGTATGAGCTGGAGAAACTGTTTAAAAGGGTGGTCTGATGGAAAAAGTAATCGTAATAGTCGGACCGACCAGTGTCGGCAAAACGAAAATGGGAGTCGAGCTGGCTAAAAGGTTCGATGGCGAGGTTATTTCCGGTGATTCGATGCAGATTTACCGGCATCTCGATATCGGCACGGCCAAAGCAACCAAAGAGGAGATGGATGGGGTAGTCCACCATCTTATCGACATCAAGAATCCTGATGAGTCATACAGTGTCAAGGAATTCCAGGATGATGTGCGCCGCCTGATTGGAGAGATAACGGCCCGGAACCGCCTTCCAATCATCGTCGGAGGTACCGGCCTGTATATCAAAGGGGCTTTGTACGACTACGAGTTCGATCAGGCAGAAAACAGGAATTTCAAGACCCAGGAAAAGTACGCCCATCTTGACAATAGTGAGGTTTATGCAATACTTGAAAAAATTGACCCGCGTTCCGCAAAGGAGCTGCACCCGAATAATCGCCAAAGGGTGGTCCGGGCGATTGAGATATTCGAAACAACGGGAATCACAAAAAGCGAAACCCTGGAAAAACAGGACCATAAGATGGTCTATGACGCCCTTTTTGTCGGCCTTACCTGTGATAGGGAACGGTTATATCTCAATATCAATGGCCGCGTTGACAAAATGGTGGCAAATGGGTTGCTTGAAGAGTTTGTCGGCTTGCCTGAGGAATATAAAAATCCGGAGCATCAATCGATGAAAGCCATCGGCTACAAGGAATTGTTTGCCTATTTCTCGGGTGATGCCAGTCTCGAGCAGGCGGTTGAGCTGATAAAAAAGAACAGCCGCAACTATGCCAAGAGACAATATACCTGGTTCAACAACCAGGTGCCGGTCAGCTGGTTTACAGTTGATTTCGACAATTTCGACAGCACAATCAATAAAGTTGCTGTGAGTGTCGAAAGATTTCTAATCGACAGCAAACAATAATTTTAAGCTAGACACATTAAAAGATCAGCCAGGGCTGATCTTTTTGTGCGACAGGCAGTCGCTTAGATGTCATGTATGCAGGTATATGGCATTTTCCTTTTATAAATGAGTTCCTGTAATAGTTCGCTATCAATACAGTAAACATCATGGAATTGGGAAACCCTGTAGGTGAAAATCCTATCCCGTGCGCACTGGTGCTATTCGGGAAATCTAGTCTAGGGCATAATCGTGAGGTTGTGTCTGAAGGAGACGCAGTAGTCGAGAGACCTGTAGATGAGTTGACAGGCCGAAACGAAAAGTGAATCACATGTTGCGGCAGTGGAGAATGTGACGACGTTGCGAAAAATGCGGAAGTCTATTCACGACATATTCTAAGAACCAGTCGAATATGCCGGCACTCCATTGTGAAGGTGATTGGCATGTCAACAAGGGCGTAGTTGATGACCCTGTGAGACCTCTTCATCCACCGAAAGGATAGCCATCTATAAGAGTCATTCGAAGTGATGGTTATATGAAGAGGAGTCAGACAATCTCATAGTAGCGAAGTAGTCATGTGACCAAACGCATGATGAAGCGAAGGGGATTGACCTTTTACAATTCTTACTTTATTTAATCGTAATGGTAAGAATTACGGTACTTAGGTACAAACGAATTCAAAGAACGATAAATAGAAAGAGAGGTTTGAAATTATGAATGAACCGTTGAGATTGAAGTGGCATTCACTGTACGGACAAATACTCCAGGACAGGAAAATACTAGAAGCATGGAAACAGGTTAAAGCTAATCATGGAAGTGGTGGAATTGATGGGATAACCATTGAGCGATTCATGCAACATGAACAAGACAACCTGGACAAGCTGTTAGATGAACTGAAATTGAAGGGATATAGACCAACCCCTGTAAGGCGAGTATATATACCTAAGAAAAACGGAAAGAAAAGACCATTGGGAATACCAATAGTCAAGGATCGGATAGTTCAGCAGGTGTTGTACAATATTCTTTCCCCAAAATATGAGGATGGAATATTTCATCCTCGTTCAGTTGGGTATCGGCCGAAACGTGGTGTCGATACTGCGATGCAAATTATCATCAAGAACGTAGAGGAAGGAAATAACTGGATATACGATTGTGATATCAAAGGATTCTTTGACAACATTCCCCACAAGAAGTTGATGAAGGTGTTGAACAAATGTATCGCCGACGGTACTGTTCTTGACTTGATTTGGTCATGGTTAAAAGCTGGTTACATGGAAGATGGAAAGCATATGCAAAGTAGAAGTGGAACCCCGCAGGGCGGGGTCATTTCACCACTACTGTCTAACATCTACCTAAATGAACTGGATTGGAAGCTCAGCGAATCTAACATTGAATTCGTGCGTTATGCCGATGATTTTCTCCTGTTTGCGAAAACAGAAGAAGAAATCGAAAGAGCTGGTAAAATCGCCAAAGAAGTACTACATTCGTTAGGACTTGAGATGGCTATGGATAAAACCAAAGTGGTGGACTTTAAAAATGATGATTTCACATTTCTTGGATTTGACTTCAAGCACTGGAGGAAAAACAAGAGGGGTAATGATTACTATTTCATAGTTCCCACAGACAAATCACTCAAAGATTTCAAAAAGAAAATCAAGGACAAGACGCAAAGAAAGTGGACTTTTTCCCAAGATAAATGGGTAGCCATGCTTAATCCGATTATAGTTGGTAAAGTAAATTACTATCTCAATGTCTATAAGGCGTTGACAATATTCAAAAAGCATAACATCAAAACCCATTGTAATATCAAAATAATGGGTGGGATGCTCAATAGAATCGATCAGTATATTCGCCAAAGATTGAGAATGTGCATGTTGCATAAACATCCGACAATCAGGAAAGCGTTTGGAATGACGGTCAAATGGAATATTGCATTCTTTGCGATGATTGGCTTGAAGCCTGCAAACTGGCATTATTTCAATACCATGTATGGATATCCCATTGAGCTGTATGTAAAAAGACAGCAATATGGCAACAAGATAGAACATGCGAAAAGGAAAGACCGTGATAGGAAAAACGGCATGAATAGGTACTCGAAAGAGAGAAATAAGAAAATAGCCTACTCGTTTAGCAAGTAGACTACAATCATTCGTAAAATCAAATTCAGTAAATTGGTAAGCTGTATGCGTTAATAATGCATGTGCAGTTTGATAAGGGGCTAGCTTGGAAACAAGTTAGCCTACTTTCTTGACTCCTTTTTTCTTTGAATCGCTGCCGACAATCGCGCTAGTTCTTATTTGATTTCCTGACAGGGTGGCGAATGACTGTTTTAAGCTTCTCTGGATCCGTCTTGCGAAAATCATTGAGGTATATCTCATGGTGGCGGAGCACCTTGCCATCAGCCGACATTTCACCAATTGCGTTTTCATAGCCGTTGGCTAGGGCGTACTGGTCTATCAATTTTACCGTTTGCGCTTCATTGTCGTAGGGACCGATATGCATCATTTGCACACATTCGCCCTCATGGTATTCAAACAGGCTTGCTTTGCCAAGGTCAAGTTCCGGTTTTTTGCTTCCCAGTTTGATTTTTGCCCATTCCAATACCTCGGGCGTCACAAATTCCGGCTGGCGAATCATTGCCTGCCAGATCAGCTTTTCCTTCCGGTCAGTACTGAATTCCTGGTCTTGGTCGGTCCACCACAATCCCTCCAATGGAGCGACGACGTATTCGAAATATCCATCCGGAGCCTCGCCGCTTTTATCGCTCATACTGATTGTGTATGAGAGTCCGTATAGGATTTCAATTGCTTTGGCAAATTCCCCGTCAGCTTCGTTCGGGTCGCCCTTTCCTTCGACCATGATGAAGTTGATCTTCTTTACATCAATCAGGGCAGGCTTTGCTTTTGGATTGTAAAGCTCTTTGTCTTCCTTTTTGAAATCGAATTTTCCAGCCATTTGATTGTCTCCTATTCTCATTTTGATTATTCCTATGGTTGAAGTTGTTCATGTCGAAGCAAGGTCATAGTTTAATATATCAAAGTCAAAAGCTTCATGGAATCACCGAGGGACATAATAAAATTATTCAGGAAGCTTACGACAGTCAGTCCTTACAAATCATCCCCCGGCCTGGTCTGGCTGATGTTTAGGGTGCATCTCCGAATAAAGCGATCATCCTGATGTTTGAAAATTTGACTTGTCAGGACGGATTTGATTTTCTCTTCTGGAATTCGCCAAACAGGATATTGGCAACATAGCCTGACATCCAGCCGATGGCAAATCCGCCGATGACGTCGCTGGGGAAATGGACGTATAGGTAAAGCCGGCTGAACCCAACAGCCAGGGTCAAAACCAGCGACCAGGGCCAATAGCGTCTTTTGCGAAAGTAAAGGCTGGAGGTCAGGGCCATGAAAATAGCCGAATGTCCGGATGGGAATGAAAAATCGCTTGGTGCTTCAACAAGCAAGATAACATCCCGATAGTTGAAGGGGCGGGCCCGGGCGATAAGCGGCTTCAATCCAAGGTTGACGATGACAAAGCAGACAAGCAATGCCAGCGCCAGCTGGATTCCGGTGTTCCTGGTCTTTTTCATTGAGATCAGGATCAGGGCGACAAGGATCGGGAATGCGCCCATGGCACCAAGGTGGGTAATCAGGGGCATTATCTTATCGAACAGCGGGTTTTTGAAAATGGCCTGGATACGATCAAGCAGCTGGAGTTCCAATTGCAACATCATGATTTCTTCTTGAAGCGCCGGTTAAGATTGACGATGTCATTGGTCCGGCCGTGGTTCAGGATGCGCTGATAGTTGTCTGCCAGCTTTTTTTCATAATCGCTCGTGATCCAGGGGATGTAAAACTGCTCGTTTTTCAAGTCATCAGGGAGATACTGGAGATATTCCCAGGTTCTTGGCAGGTCGTACGAATACTTTTCTTCTTCGCTAAGACCGACCGGGGTCAGCCGCAGATAGCGGGGAATCGGGCGGGTTTGGGAATTGATGATTGCCCGGGCCTGGTCGATTGACGCCTCGGCCGATTTTGATTTGGGCGACAGGGCCAGTTCGATTACCGCACTTGCCAGGGGAATCCGGCCTTCGGGGAAGCCGATTATCTTGGCTGCCTGCAGGGCGGTCACGGTCCGGGCGCAAGCTTCGATGTTGCCAAGGCCCACATCCTCATAGGCGATGGTTATCAGCCGCCTCTCCAAAGACGGGAAGTCGCCTACCTCGATCAGCTTGGCAAGGTAGTACAGGGCACCGTTGACATCGCTGCCCCTTATCGACTTCTGGAAAGCCGACAGGGTATCATAGTAGTTGTCATCGTTGCGGTCGTATGCCGAGTTGGCTTTGGGAACAAGACTGACTATGTCGTTTCTGGTGATTGTTGTCCCTTCGCAATTTATTGCTGCCAGTTCAAAGAGGTTGTAACTATAGCGGATATCCCCGCCACTCAGGGCGACCAGGGCGTCCAGGGCCTCGGGTTCGAAAGTGTACTCCTGCTCGAATGCGTGTTTCGCCGCATTTTCTATCCCCTCCTTGATGTCGGCGTCTGTCAAGGGTTCGAATTTGATGATGTGCATCCTTGACCTGATGGCAGGATTGATGGCATGGTAAGGGTTGGCGGTCGTGCACCCGATGGCGATCAACAGGCCTGATTCGAGATGGGGCAGCAGGTTGTCCTGCTTGTCCTTGTTCAAACGGTGGATCTCATCGATGATGATGAAAAGGCTACCGGACATTTTCGCCTCTTCGATGATAATGTCCATCTGCTTTTTGTTGCCGGTTGAAGCGTTGAAAACCCGGTATGGTATTTTCAGGTCGTTTGCCAGGGCGATGGCGCATGTCGTTTTGCCACATCCTGGAGGACCGTAAAGGATGGTCGATAATGGCCGGTTTTTTTCGACGAATTTGGTGAATATCCCGTCGGGACCAACCACATGTTTTTGGCCGATTACCTGGGACAAGGTCTTGGGTCGCAGCCTTACTGCTAAAGGTTCCATAAAATGCTCCTTTTCAAATGCTCAAATATTCCCTATAATTATATCAAAAAGTCGGAGGTAAATAAATGAGAATAGTAGTGCAAAGAGTCAGTGAGGCCAAAGTGGCTGTTGAAAACGAGATAGTCGGGCAAATCGGGATGGGTTTCATGTGCCTGGTTGGATTCAATCATGAAGACAATCAAGAGGTGGTCGACAAGCTGGTCAACAAGCTGGTCAACTTGCGGATTTTTGAGGACGATGATGAAAAACTCAATCTTTCTTTGAAAGATGTTGGAGGTGGCGTCCTTTCGATCTCGCAATTCACACTGTATGGGGATTGCAGGAAGGGGCGCCGGCCGTCGTTCATCGATGCGGCAAGACCGGAAAAAGCCAATCCGCTCTACGAATATTTCAACGACAAACTGCGAACGCTAGGCATTGTAGTACAGACCGGCGTGTTTGGAGCGATGATGGATGTGAGTCTGACCAACAGTGGTCCCACAACGATAATCCTTGACAGCGATCAACTGTAAAAAGCCTCTTTCTTGAGGCTTTTTACAGTTGATACAGATTGGAATACTTATCTTTAAGGTAGTCGATGTAATGGTGCGGGTTGAACGGCTCTCCGGTTGCCAACTCAAGGATCTTGTCTGGCTGATACAAGGCACCATATTGGTGGATGTGTCCTTTAAGCCAGGCACTCAACTCCTTGGTCCTTTTGCCTGAAAGAATGGCATCGAGGTCGAGCTGTTCGAAAAGAACTTTGGCGATCTGGGCGGCATAAGCCGAACCGAGGGCGTAGGTCGGGAAATAACCGAATGTCCCGTCGCTCCAGTGGATATCCTGCAAAATTCCGGTAAGATCGTCGCTTGGATTGACCCCGAGGTGTTCCTGGTATTTCTTGGCCCAGACCTTGTCTAGTTCGGTGATATCAACAGTGCCATCGAATATCCCTTTTTCAATCTCGTAACGGATCAGTATATGGATGGGATAAGTCAGCTCGTCAGCTTCGGTTCTTATAAGTGAAGGCTTGGCGGTGTTGATGGCCCGGTAGAATTCGGCCAGATCAAGCGTGTCTAGCTGGGGGGCCATGGCTTTTTGCAATTTGGGATAATTGACCCGCCAGAATCCAAGTGACCTTCCGATGTTGTTTTCAAACAGCCGCGACTGGGATTCGTGAACGGCCAGGGACAGGTCGGTTTTGATCGGAGTACCTTCGTATCTTGGATTGATCTGGTGTTCATAAGTGGCATGCCCGATTTCGTGGATCACGGAGAAGATTGCCGAGGTCAGATTTTCCGTATCGTAGGCGGTGGTAATCCGGACATCGTTGTTGTTGAGACTTGAGGTGAACGGATGGATTGATGTCGTAAGGTAGCCCCATGATTTGTCGAAGTTCAGATATTTGGCCAGGTCGGTGACAAATTTTTCCTGCAGTTCTATCTTGAAAGTTTCTTTTTCAAGAATTGATGGTTCTTCTTGGGTCTTGATCTGGGTTATCTGCCTGATCAAAGGGACTAGCTCGCTCTTGATCAGGGAAAAGAATTTGTCATATTTTTCGATATCCATGCCTTCCTGGAAATCGTCAAGCATCAGATTGTACGGCTTGATGTCCGGGTTGCGGTAGGCGGCGAATTTTTTCTGGTAAGAGATCATCTTGATCAAAAAGGGTTCGAAAATGGCATAGTCGTTTTTGTCCCGGGCCTTTTGCCAGGCAATCTCGCTTTCGCCACACAACTGGACGTACTCGACATATTCATCTTTGGGGATGTTTTTCAAACGGTTGATCTCTTTGGCTGTGAGTTCGATTGTTCTCTTTTTTTGGGCGCTGAGCCTGTCCTTGTTTTTCTCCAGGTCTTCGATTAGTTCCTGGTACTTGGGACTGGTGATGATCAGGAAATATTCGCCCGAGACAAGAGCGATCCTCTTGGATGCGAGTGGATGCCCCTTTTTTGGTGCGATAGTCGCCTTGTCGAACTGGGCAGTCTGGATCAGCTGGCTGTAGGCCGCCAATAATTCCTGTGTTGTTGAAAATTCCTTGTATTTCTGGTTTAGGTTCATGGTGGTTCCTTCCTTATAATGTATTGACGTACGATACCTTATAAGACAAATATACCCAATTTTTCGAGCTGTGGCAAATCTCAACGCTTGAAACAGGAATAAAATTTTCAAAACAAATTGGCCAAAGTCCCTTGCCAAGAGGAAAGGGATGTGGTATATTGATTGAGCGCCAAAAAGCAAACGGCGCATGATAGACAGCTGGATAAAAAAGTTGAAAAAGTTATTGACTTAACAGTCCGGATGTTGTAAGATAATCAAGTCGACTCAAGACGAGTCACAGTTCATTGAAAACTAAACAGAATTAAAAACACAACGTCAATTATTCAATAAGAATAAAGATTTAAAAAGAGCTAAACAAACATTATTGTTTACATAAACAATGGAGAGTTTGATCCTGGCTCAGGATGAACGCTGGCGGCGTGCCTAATACATGCAAGTCGAACGCTTCGATTTATCGAAGAGTGGCGAACGGGTGAGTAATACATAAGTAACCTGCCCTTAACAGGGGGATAACTACTAGAAATGGTAGCTAAGACCGCATAGGTGGATTGATCGCATGATTGATTCATTAAAAGACCTTTCAAGGTCTGGATAAGGATGGACTTATGTCGCATTAGCTAGTTGGTAAGGTAACGGCTTACCAAGGCGACGATGCGTAGCCGGCCTGAGAGGGTGAACGGCCACATTGGGACTGAGACACGGCCCAAACTCCTACGGGAGGCAGCAGTAGGGAATTTTCGGCAATGGGGGAAACCCTGACCGAGCAACGCCGCGTGAAGGAAGAAGGAATTCGTTTCGTAAACTTCTGTTATAAAGGAAGAAAGATGACATCAGGAAATGGTTGTCAAGTGACGGTACTTTATGAGAAAGCCACGGCTAACTACGTGCCAGCAGCCGCGGTAATACGTAGGTGGCAAGCGTTATCCGGAATTATTGGGCGTAAAGAGGGAGCAGGCGGTAACAAAGGTCTGTGGTGAAAGCCTGAAGCTTAACTTCAGTAAGCCATAGAAACCAGGTAACTAGAGTGCAAGAGAGGATCGTGGAATTCCATGTGTAGCGGTGAAATGCGTAGATATATGGAGGAACACCAGTGGCGAAGGCGACGATCTGGCTTGTAACTGACGCTGAGTCCCGAAAGCGTGGGGAGCAAATAGGATTAGATACCCTAGTAGTCCACGCCGTAAACGATGAGTACTAAGTGTTGGGGGTCGAACCTCAGTGCTGCAGTTAACGCAATAAGTACTCCGCCTGAGTAGTACGTTCGCAAGAATGAAACTCAAAGGAATTGACGGGGGCCCGCACAAGCGGTGGAGCATGTGGTTTAATTCGAAGCAACGCGAAGAACCTTACCAGGTCTTGACATATGTCTAAAGGCTCCAGAGATGGAGAGATAGTTATAGATATACAGGTGGTGCATGGTTGTCGTCAGCTCGTGTCGTGAGATGTTGGGTTAAGTCCCGCAACGAGCGCAACCCTTGTCGTTAGTTACCATCATTAAGTTGGGGACTCTAACGAGACTGCCAGTGATAAGCTGGAGGAAGGCGGGGATGACGTCAAATCATCATGCCCCTTATGACCTGGGCTACACACGTGCTACAATGGATAGTGCAAAGGGAAGCGAGACCGCGAGGTGGAGCAAAACCCATAAAACTATTCTCAGTTCGGATTGTAGTCTGCAACTCGACTACATGAAGTTGGAATCGCTAGTAATCGTGAATCAGCATGTCACGGTGAATACGTTCTCGGGCCTTGTACACACCGCCCGTCACACCATGAGAGTTGATAACACCCGAAGCCGGTGGCCTAACCGCAAGGAAGGAGCTGTCTAAGGTGGGATTGATGATTAGGGTGAAGTCGTAACAAGGTATCCCTACGGGAACGTGGGGATGGATCACCTCCTTTCTAAGGAGAACCGTTCAACTTGTCGGTTGGACAAAAGCAAAAGTTGTGAAGAAATTCTGTTTAGTTTTGAGTGAACTGAGAGGTTACTCAAGAGATCATTGAAAACTGGATAATAATCGAAAGATAGAAAAGAGATCGAGGAAATGAAAATTTCCAAAATTATAACCAGATAGATTTAAAACAATTTATGTGGTCTTTCTAGAAAAAGTCGAAAAAAAACTAAGAAAAACTAAAACTAAAAAAGTTTAATCAAACACCAATAGGTAAAGTAAAAAAGAGCGTATGGTGGATGCCTAGGCACAAAGAGGCGATGAAGGACGCAGCGAACGGCGAAACGCGACGGGGAGCAGTAAGCATGCAATGATCCGTTGATGTCCGAATGGGGGAACCCAGTCAGTGTAACAGCTGATTATGCATAAGTGAATACATAGCTTATGCAGGCGATACGCAGGGAACTGAAACATCTAAGTACCTGCAGGAGAAGAAAATAAACAATGATTTCCTAAGTAGTGGCGAGCGAACGGGAAAGAGCCCAAACCCGACATAGTCGGGGGTTGTAGGGCTGCTGATAACGACACGAAATCATTATAGAAGAATCAGCTGGGAAGCTGAGCCAAAGAGAGTGAAAGCCTCGTATTTGAAATAGTGACGAAGTCAAAGCAGTACCTGAGTACGGCGGGACACGAGAAATCCTGTCGGAATCTGCCAGGACCATCTGGTAAGGCTAAATACTCCTTTGTGACCGATAGTGAACCAGTACCGTGAGGGAAAGGTGAAAAGAACCCCGGGAGGGGAGTGAAAGAGATCCTGAAACCATATGCTTACAACAAGTTAGAGCCCGTTAATGGGTGATAGCGTGCCTTTTGTAGAATGAACCGGCGAGTTACGATATGCAGCAAGGTTAAGTAGGATATACGGAGCCGAAGCGAAAGCGAGTCTGAATAGGGCGAGAGTTGTATGTCGTAGACCCGAAACCGAGTGAGCTAGCCATGACCAGGTTGAAGTTGGGGTAAAACCCGATGGAGGACCGAACCGACCCCCGTTGAAACGTTGGCGGATGAGTTGTGGCTAGGGGTGAAATTCCAATCGAACTCGGAGATAGCTGGTTCTCCCCGAAATAGCTTTAGGGCTAGCGTCAAGGTAGAGTAATATGAAGGTAGAGCACTGAATGTATGATGGCCTCATCTCGAGGTACTGAATATAATCAAACTCCGAATGTCATAAATATATACTTGGCAGTCAGACAGTGGGTGATAAGGTCCATTGTCAAGAGGGAAACAGCCCAGACCATCAGCTAAGGTCCCAAAATATACACTAAGTGGAAAAGGATGTGGAGATGTCCAGACAACTAGGAGGTTGGCTCAGAAGCAGCCACCCTTTAAAGAGTGCGTAACAGCTCACTAGTCGAATGACTCTGCGCCGAAAATTTACCGGGGCTAAGTGTAATACCGAAGCTATGGATTAGAAATAATGGTAGGGGAGCGTTCTATATGCGAAGAAGTCAGATCGAGAGGACTGGTGGAGCGTATAGAAGAGAGAATGCCGGTGTGAGTAGCGAAACGGTGGTGAGAATCCACCGCACCGAAAACCCAAGGTTTCCAGAGGAAGGTTCGTCCGCTCTGGGTAAGTCGGGACCTAAGGCGAGGGCGAAAGCCGTAGTCGATGGACAACAGGTAGAGATTCCTGTACTTGTCATGGAAGTGATGGAGTGACGGAGAAGGCTAGCTAAGCATACTGATGGAATAGTATGTGTAAGCAAGGTAGCAGGTAAACAGGCAAATCCGTTTACCAGTAATGCGAATATGCGATGCGGATGGAAAGCTACGGCGAGTACAGAAGTTAGTGAGGCCAGCTTCCAAGAAAAGCTTCTAACGATAATTCATGATAACCCGTACCGAAAATGGACACACATGGGTAAGGAGAGCATCCTAAGGTGAGCGAGAGAACTATAGCTAAGGAACTCTGCAAAATGACTCCGTAACTTCGGGAGAAGGAGTGCTTATAGAAATATAAGCCGCAGTAAAACGGCCCAAGCGACTGTTTACCAAAAACACAGCTCTCTGCTAAGTCGAAAGACGATGTATAGGGGGTGACGCCTGCCCGGTGCTGGAAGGTTAAGAGGATGAGTTAGAGCAATCGAAGCTTTGAATTGAAGCCCCAGTAAACGGCGGCCGTAACTATAACGGTCCTAAGGTAGCGAAATTCCTTGTCAGGTAAGTTCTGACCCGCACGAAAGGCGTAACGATTTGGGCGCTGTCTCAGCTGTAGACTCGGTGAAGTCTTAGTACCTGTGAAGATGCAGGTTACCCGCGACTAGACGGAAAGACCCCATGGAGCTTTACTGTAGCTTGATATTGGATTTTGATGCAAGATGTACAGGATAGGTAGGAGACTATGAGATATGCACGCCAGTGTGTAAGGAGTCGCCGTTGGGATACTACCCTTCTTGTATTAGGATTCTAACCGGATGCCATTAGCTGGTGACGGGACAGTGTCAGGTGGACAGTTTGACTGGGGCGGTCGCCTCCCAAAGAGTAACGGAGGCGCCCAAAGATACCCTCAGCTTGGATGGAAATCAAGCGTAGAGTGCAAAGGCAAAAGGGTGTTTGACTGCGAGACCTACAAGTCGAGCAGGGACGAAAGTCGGGCTTAGTGATCCGGCGGTACCGAATGGAAGGGCCGTCGCTCAACGGATAAAAGCTACCCTGGGGATAACAGGCTGATCTCCCCCAAGAGTTCACATCGACGGGGAGGTTTGGCACCTCGATGTCGGCTCATCGCATCCTGGAGCTGAAGTCGGTTCCAAGGGTTGGGCTGTTCGCCCATTAAAGCGGTACGCGAGCTGGGTTCAGAACGTCGTGAGACAGTTCGGTCCCTATCTGTCGTGGGCGTAGGAAGTTTGAGAAGATCTGACCTTAGTACGAGAGGACCGGGTTGGACATACCAATGGTGCACCAGTTGTCACGCCAGTGGCATAGCTGGGTAGCTAAGTATGGAAGGGATAAACGCTGAAGGCATCTAAGTGTGAAACCCACTTCAAGATGAGACTTCCCATTACGCAAGTAAGTAAGACCCCTTAAAGACGATAAGGTTGATAGGTCAGGAGTGTAAGCATGGTGACATGTTCAGCGGACTGATACTAATAGGTCGAGGACTTAACCAATTGGACAAAGACAACAAACAACAATTCGATTATTATCTAGTTTTGAGTGATCACAAGAAAACTCAACAATCTGGTAACGATGGCATGATGGACACACCTGTTCCCATCCCGAACACAGAAGTTAAGCATCATAACGGCGACGATAGTGCAATGTGCGACAATAGCAAGCTGCCAGTTTGAAATCAAGGACGTAAGTCCTTTTTTTTATTGCCCGGAATCAGGGGCGAAAGAAAAGAACCGGCTTGGGCCGGTTCAAGGAAGAGAGTTTATATTATTTAGGGAGAGAGATAAGGTTCAATTACCTTACAAGACAAATATACCCCAGTAAGATGAACTCCATATTAACCTGCAACCGCAAATTGTGTCTGATTATTGGGGATTTTGAATTGACAACAGCAAGATAATGCGCTATTATCTCTCGTTTTACAGTTTAAAGACGTGGAAACAGGCAAAAGCCCCTACAAATAAGGGGTTTCTGCCTGTTTTTTTGCTATTTCATTTTCGTACTATTTCTTGAATTTGCTATTCGTGTAAATTTTTTTAAATATTTTTGCGTCAATATTTCTCTAGATGGTTGGAAGCCAAATACTTCACCCAATTCATCAATTGCCAACGTTCGTTTGAATGATGGAATGTAGTTGTTTCCACCTACATGGGTTACGTTTAATTTTCTTAGTGTCTCTATGATTTCGCTACATGTGTATTTGCTTTTCAAATATTCCTTTTCCAATATACGGTATACCAGTAATGCCATAAAGCAGATAAGCAGGTGACCGTTGATTGCATCTTTTCTTGATACATAGATTGGTCTGGTTTTAAGTTCGCTCTTCATTATTTCGAAGCTCTCTTCTATCTCCCAACGGCGCTTATTTGCGCTAATGATTAATGACATATTATCATCTGTCAAGTCGGTTGTGACCGCATAAAATCCGTCGTATTTGGCATCCTCTTCAACTTTGCTTTCGTCAATTGAATAGTAAGTCTTATCTGCCACTTCACCATTTTCTGTTGCCTCTATCTTCTTGATATAATATTTTGGATCCCGTGGATTACTGGTTTTAATTTTCCCGGGATTTTTCAATAGCTTCCGCGCTCTTTCCAATTTCTTTTCTCGGATATAACTTTGATATTGTTTGAATTTGTAGCTGAACGAAACAATCAAGTGTTCTTCCAGGGTGTATTTGTCTTCGGTTTGTTCTGATTTTTTGGTTGTCTTTACCCATCTATCCTTGTAGAACACCACATCTCTAATATTGTGTTCTTTGCCATCTATTATTATAGTGTCATCGAGCTTGCTTATATCGAATAATCCCGGCTGACCAATGATTTTCCATCCTTTGGGGTCTGTGGCCCATTTCTTCAAAGTTTTATTCAATTTTTTTATCGGCTGGGTAACTATATAAGCACCATGAGCTTTTCGGTCGTTATAGACCTTGTTTTCCCAACCATTAAGTCCGGCATCAGCACACACAATAAACTTGCTGAACTCGAAGTCTTTTTCAATCTGCTGCTCTAGCTCTCTTAAGGAAAATTGTTCGTTCTTATTGCCTTCAAAAGTGATGTCCGCAATCGGGATCCCATCTGCATCCATAAATAAGCCGTATTGAACAATGGGGTTTGGGCGGTTTTCCTTACTTTTCCCGTATTTTTTATAATCGTCTTCTTCCTCAACTTCAAAATAGAAGTTGGTGCAATCATAGTAGAGAATACTGTTGTTTCTTTCCATGACATTGGTGCTGTTCTTGTATAATTCACTTTCAAAAAAATATCGTTCTTCCGCTAAAACTGGTAAAGATCGATACACATCCTCCAGCTGATATTGTGGAGAATCCAAAAAGTGATGGGCATCCCTGAAAGAGGAACGTTTAGAACCTGGGTAGATGATACGGGTGCAAACCAAATCACAAACAATCTGATAGAGATCAAACTGGAACTTGCGGTCATTCTGAATTTTATTGCAGATGTCTTTAATACCGAGTGATGAAATAATATTTTTAGGATAGAGATAGCCAAGATTGAACAATCTTTCTTCATCTAGAGGAATCAGCTTAGACGGGGAAAATTGGATGGGGATTAGAGCTTTGTTTTCCTTGTCCTGATCGCGTAGCTTAGAAACATAAAGATTAAGGTTTTCAATTACGACATCGCGGGAGTCGGTATCGTATTTCTTCAATAGCGAATCCAGAGAACCGAGACGTTCGACAACAAAAGTCGATCGTTTTTTTGTTTTAGGATCGGTAAAATCATCGATAACAGAAAATGATTCAGAGTTCTTTGATTTGGAAATTTTTATGCGTTTAGCCATGGGAATATCACCTCAGGTATATTATACCACACGGTACCCAATAGTACGAATATAAATTTAATAAAATTTGACAAAAAAAGCGCCTACTTTAGGGCGTTACCGAGTTTATAAGGTTGTGCAAGTGTAAAACGTCCGGGCCGGTTCAAGGAAGAGAGTTTATATTATTTAGGGAGAGAGATAAGGTTCAATTACCTTACAAGAAAAATATACCCTAGTAAGATGAACTCCATATTAACCTGCAACCGCAAATTGTGTCTGATTATTGGGGATTTTGAATTGACAACAGCAAGATAATGCGCTATTATATTTGTTGCAAGTAGTGTGTTACTGTTAAATCAGGCATCAACTTATATTCGAAAGTCGTTTTTTGCGTACTTTTCGATATGGTTGATGCTTTTTTTGTCGGGCCCAAAGTACCGCTGCTTAGAAAAATATAGGGAGACAGTTAATGAAAGATAAATCTTTTGCGATATTGCAAAGAGTCGGAAGAAGTTTCATGTTGCCAATCGCGATCTTGCCTGTGGCGGGGTTGTTGCTTGGAATAGGGGGATCATTCACAAACGAAACAATGATCTCGGCATATCACCTGGAAGCCATTCTAGGTGAAGGTACTATTTTGAATGCGTTGCTGACAGTTATGTCAAACTGCGGCGATATCATTTTTACGAATCTGCCAGTAATTTTTGCCATGGGTGTGGCAATCGGTATGGCCAAGACTGAAAAGGCGGTTGCGGCATTGGCAGCAGCCATTTCATTCTTTGTGATGCATACGGCAATTTCGACTATGGGAACCATAACTGGCGGGTTTGCGAATCTGCCTGAAGGTTCGGTTACCAGCACTGTTGGAATCCAGACACTTCAAATGGGTGTCTTCGGAGGTATCATCGTCGGTTTGGGGGTTTCTTACCTTCACAACAAATACTACAAGATGCAGATGCCACAGGTATTGTCATTCTTCGGAGGAACCCGTTTTGTGCCGATCGTTTCAGCGGGCGCATATGTCCTGATCGGAATCCTGATGTATTTCACCTGGCCATTCATCCAGTCGGCGATCTATTCGCTTGGAGATGTGGTTCGCGGTACTGGATATTTTGGAACGTTCATTTACGGGGTGATTGAAAGAGCGTTGATTCCATTCGGTCTTCACCACGTATTCTATTTGCCGTTCTGGCAGACTGGAGTCGGTGGAACTATGGTTGTCGATGGCAACCTGATCGAGGGAGCTCAGAATATCTTCTTCGCCCAATTGGCATCAGGTAACACAACTCAATTCTCGGTTGAAGCAACCCGATTCATGGCCGGTAAATTCCCGTTCATGATCTTTGGATTGCCAGGTGCGGCCTTGGCGATTTACCATACTGCCAAGAAGGAAAAACGCGAAGTTGTCGGAGGATTGTTGATCTCGGCGGCACTTACAGCCATGCTTACAGGTATCACTGAACCAATCGAATTCACATTCCTTTTCGTGGCTCCGTTGCTTTATGGAGTTCACTGTGTGCTGGCTGGTCTGTCATATATGTTCATGCATATCCTGAGCGTTGGTGTCGGGATGACATTCTCGGGAGGGATCATTGACTTGTTCCTGTTCGGGATTCTCCAAGGAAATGACAAGACAAACTGGATCTGGGTTATTATTGTCGGACTTGGATACTTTGTGGTTTACTACTTCCTGTTCAAGACGTTCATCATCAAGATGAATCTTAAAACTCCAGGACGTGAAGACGACACTGAAGAAACAAAGCTTTACTCACGCGCCGATTTCGACAAGAAGTCGGGAATCAACTCATCAGTCGGTTCGGCATCTAATGCATCTCAAGGCGGAGACAATACCGTATCGGCATTGCTTGAAAAAGGACTTGGTGGAGCTGACAATATCGCCGACATCGACTGTTGCGCGACCCGGCTGAGAACGACTGTGGTCGACGAAACCAAAGTCAACGAAGCATTGTTGAAACAATCAGGTGCGGCTGGTGTTGTGATCCGCGGCAAAGGGGTTCAGATAATCTACGGACCTCAGGTGACTGTCATCAAAGCTAATTTCGAAGAATATCTGGCTAAATAGAATGAAAAAGTATGCGGCTTACCTTATCGATATGACCTTGTACATTGTCGTTTCTTCTGTGTATTATCTGTTTTTTCAGGTGTTTTTGATGGATAATGACATTTCCAAGGCTTACTTCATGATTGTTTGTGCTATAATAACTATGTTATATTTTACCACTTTCTTTCCTCGTAAGACCGGCGGCCAGACAATCGGGATGTATCTTATGAAAATCAGGGTGGTCAATCGTGACGGAAACCCGCGGACTTATTTCCAGTCGTTCATCAGGGAAATGGTTCTCAAGTATTCGATGGGACCTTTCTTTCTGGTGATGACATCCATTTATCTGATAATCTGGAACGGATTTGTCAAACGGGACCTTACCAGGGAACTGCCTCACGACATTTTCCTCAATACAAAAATAAAGGAGATTTAAAAATGGCATTTTTCAAAAGAAAAAAAGCAAAGGTGATGGAAATCACAGCGCCAGTCAACGGTCTGGCAAAAAACATCGAGGAGACACCTGACCCGGTATTCTCTCAAAGAATGATGGGCGACGGTATCATCATCGAACCTAAAGACGGCAGATTGGTCGCTCCAGTCAAAGCCGAAGTATCTCTGGTTTTCCCGACTCTACACGCTGTCGGTCTGAAAACGGAAGACGGAACCGAAATCCTGCTGCACTTCGGTCTGGAAACGGTAGCCTTGAATGGCGAAGGATTTACCAGCCATATTGAAAAAGGACAAATCGTTAATCCTGGAGATCTGTTGATCGAAGCGGATTTGGATTACATTCGTCAAAACGCCACAAGTGATGTCCTTATCATGGTCTTCACCGCTCTTAATGAAGGAAAATCATTGGAGTTCAACTATGGTGAAGTGACAACTAAAGATGTAGTTGCAAAAATAAAATAATGTACCACATCCTCCGTGTTTTAAATAATTCCTGCGTTTTAGTAAAAGATGAAAATGATGTTGAAATAATTATCCTCCATAACGGTATCGGCTTTGCCAAGAAACCAGGCGATCTCATTGAAAAAAGAGACGATTACCAGGTCTATTCACTGGAAAATGAAGATACCAGGAGAATCAAGGAGTTGGTGACGAACACTAATCCGCTTTTTATTGAAGTTGCAGGAGAAATCATAAGTTTAGCTAAACAAAGATTCAGTGGCGTGGACGACAAGATTTTGGTTGCGCTGGCCGATCATATCGAGTTTGTGGTATACCGCATCGAAAACGGCATCGCGATCACCAATCCTTTTTCCCAGGATATTTCAATATTATTTGAAGATGAATATGCAGTGGCTTTAGAAGCAAAAAAGATTATTTATGAACGCTGTGGGGTTATTATCAACGATGATGAGGTGGCCTTTATCACCCTTCATATCCACACCGCCTTGACCAAGTCAAGCAAGGTGAACAATTTCATTGAACTGACCAGAATCGTAAACAAGTATCTGGGAATCATGGAGCGTGATTTTGAAATAAAGATCGACAACAATACGGTATTCTACAACCGTTTTTTGACCCATATCAAGTATATGTTGGTGCGAATTGAAAGAAACGAAGAGCTGTCGGTCGATATCTCGGAGTTCATCAAGCTGAAATATGAATACGCCTACTCACTGGCGCAGAAAATCTGCATCGAGATATCAAAGAACTTCTCCTATCCTCTTAATGATGCGGAAGTCAGCTATCTGGCCATTCATATCGAAAGAATCAAGAACGATGAAATTGAACGCAGTAAAAAACAAGCCCGGTGAACAGGCTTGTTTTTTTGGAAGAAATTGAATCAGAATTTAACTAGCTTTCTACTACAAGTTGAATATATCATGATACAGTCGCACAAAAACGGCGATGGTATGGGAAAAAATGGGAAGCAAAAAGCACCGCGTTGACGCAGTGCTTATTTTTTTACAAAAAATGTGTATTTGACTTTGTAAAAAAGGATGATGCTTGCGAAGACAAAAGTGATGGCGTTGGCTCCGATTACCGGAAAGTCTCCGATATTGATGCCATGGACAAACCATAAAAAAACGCCCGTTACAAACATGATGTACATTCCCAGGGAAATCCCGCTTGTATCTTTGGTTTTGATTACTTGAATTGCTTGAGGGACAAACGAAAGCGTTGTCAATACTGCGGCAATGGTTCCAATCATAAAAATCTCCTTCAATATGGTATATTCAGTTGTGCGTAGCCGGCAATTGCCTACTATGACTGTGTTCAAGATATTCTTGCCCGCAAATTAAACCACAAATACACCTTTGAATTGCGATTTTTCAAATCATGAAAATCTATTTGGAAATCCGCAAAGTTTCCTTGGTCGCGCAGATCTTGTCGGCCAGGGTCACGATCATTCCGATTCTTGTAGCCGGAGGGATCGGGGTCAGCGGAAACATATGGCACTTGATGGCGTTTTGGATTTCAAGATCGACCTGATAGTCACGCATCGCATTTTCGCTTGCCTTCTTGCCATGGAAAAATCCGTGGAGGTTGTGGTTTTCGTCTTTGACATGCCAGTCATACAGGTAGTAATCATGCAACAAAGCGGCAATGATCAAACGACGGTGGTCGATTTTGATATTCAGCTTTTGGGTTATCGTGACTGACATGATCGCAACGTCTCGACAATGTTCGGCGACAGTTTTTGTGCCATGGGCGATGAAGGTCTCGAGCATCCGGTAATTCCCGGTATCATTAAGTTCAATTATTATTTCATCTATTAGTTTTATCATAGTTCCATTTTAATTGTTTCATGCGAATTTACAAGCATAATGTTCAATTTTTTTGCTTTGCCACATTTTTGTCAAATCCATGTAATATGATATGATCAGGAGGTAGGACATATGGGACTATTGTTGATTATTGGGATTGGATACTTGCTCTATCTGCAGTTTGGTGAAAAAAGCACAGGCGATAGACTTGGAGCCAAAGACATCCTGATGAAAAAATATCTGAATAATGAAATAAGTGAAGAAGAGTATTTGCACAAACTCGAAGTCATCAATCGTAAATAGGAGGAATTGATTATGCGTTTTTTTGATTATGGACATTATCCTTACGGGTACATGATGTCAGGTGATTGGAACTGGTACTATCTGGGCTTCCATCTGGTTGGAATCGGAGTATTGCTGCTGGGGGCATGGCTTGTCTACCGGCTTATCAAGAAAAGAAAAGTCACAAATGAAAACTCAGCGGCATTGGACACTTTGAAAAATCTCTACGCAAGTGGTACAATTGACGAAGAGGAGTACCTAAGGAAAAAAGAGGTGCTCAGCCGCAAATAAAATCCAAGGAGCCTAGCGATGCATCGAATACTTGTAGTTGAAGACGAAAAAGAGATAACCAGAATAATGGAAAAATACCTCGAGCGGGAAGGCTACGCCTTTGATATCTGCCATGATGGATTTTGCGCCCTTGAGCTGTTCGCCCAACACAAGTACAGCCTGGTTGTTCTGGATATCATGATGGAAGGGATTGACGGGCTTGAAGTGCTGCGGCGCATCAGGGGCGTTTCTACTGTGCCGGTACTTATGACGACAGCCCGCATCCAGGAAGCGGACCGCTTGAAGGGGTTCGAGTATGGCGGCGACGATTATATCGTCAAACCCTACTCGATGAAAGAGCTGATGTCGAGGATCAAGGTTTTTATCAGCCGGGTTTATGGCACCAATGATAGCCTGACATTCGGTGATTTGAAAATCGACTTTCAACAGAAAGATGCATACCTGCAAGGTCAAAGGATAAATCTTTCCAGGGTCGAGTATGGGATATTGGAAGCCATGATGAAAAACCCCGATCGTGTATTTACAAGGGAACAGCTCATCGAGACGGTCCTGGGATTCGATGCGACCATCGACAGCAGGTCGATCGACACATATGTAAAAAGAATCCGCAGGAAAATAGAATCGGATCCCAAAGACCCAAAACGGATCATGACAAGATATGGAATCGGCTACTATTTTGCGGGAGACCATGATGAAGACTAGAAAAGTGAAAATCAGGAACCTTATGCTTGTATTTTTGATTTTCTTCGCCTTGGTTCTAGTGCTTCTGGTGGCCTTGCTTTTTGGCAACATGTTTTCAACCGGATTCGAGATGGAGTTCATCCGCCCCCACCACGGCATGTCCGAAATGGTGGCGCTGATTGATGTCAATGAATTGCTTTTGAAGATTGGAGCCAAGGCAGTTGCTGTCGCTCTTGGAGTAGCGATGATCGGTGCGGCCATTATATCCAAGATCCTCGCCAAAGACATTATCAAATCAACCAATCTGGCCAAAGCGGTTGTCGATGGCGACTTCACCCCGGCGACATCAAGGATTGTTGAACTTGACAGTTTGAATGACAGCCTGGTCGACATCAATACAAGGCTTGGCATCAAGAATCAAAACCGCAAAAGCATCTATGACCAGCTGTATCACCAGTCACTCACACCCATTGCCATAATCAAGAACATCCTTGAAGGTGTGGAGGACGGGGTTATGGATATGGATGCCCGGGAAATAAAATCATGCCAGGTCCAGCTCGAGAATCTTCAGGAGCTGATCGACAATATGGAACTCATAGTCGAGGGTCGGTTGTACGACAATGTCCTGAAAGTGGAGACTTTCGATCTGGGAGGGCTCATTAATAAGATTGTGAACGGGTACAGGGCCAGCTTCAAAAGCAGGAATATGAAAATCGATGTGGCCAATGACCAGAAAGTGACGGTGACATCGGACCGGTTCAAGATATCCCAGGCGATCTACTCGCTTGTTTCCAACGCCTTGAAGTATTCGCCCTCCAATACCAAAGTCGAAATCGGCTATTACGTGGTCGGGGATGAGGTTGTGATCAATGTGAAGGACCAGGGTCGGGGTATCAGACAGGATGATTTGAAACACATATTCAAGGCCTATTACCGGGGCAGCGACACCCGGGAGATACCCGGCCAGGGCATCGGACTCTACCTGGTCAAGCAGAATGTCGAATCCTGCCACGGCCAAGTCACAATCCGTTCCAGCCTGAATGAGGGTACGATTGTCACATTGCGGTTGCCGTTGAATTACACCGAGGACTAGAAATAGTCCTTTTTGTTTGCCTGCCGTTGTGACATTTCAATTGACACGCCATATTGACAATGCTAATATACAGTTAGCCTACTCTAACATAAAGGTGGAAGTGATTATGAGAACATTAGATCAGATTGCGGTAGGAAAAACCGCAATTGTCAAAAAGATACATGGCGAAGGTGCCACCCGGCGGCGGATCATGGATATGGGGATAACCAAGGGCGTCGAGGTCAAGGTCAGAAAACTGGCGCCTCTAAAAGATCCGATCCAGCTGTCGCTGCGGGGCTATGAGCTGACAATCCGCAAGGATGACGCAAGCAAAATTGAAGTCGAACAGGAGGATTGATGATGGTCAAAATCGCATTGGTTGGCAATCCCAACAGTGGCAAGACCACGCTATTCAACTTGTTGACCGGGTCGAACCAGACGGTTGGGAACTGGCCGGGTGTAACTGTTGAAAAAAAGTCAGGCAACGTCAAGAATCATAACGATGTGACAGTCGACGATCTGCCGGGAATATATTCCTTGTCGCCATATACTCTTGAGGAAGTCGTTGCCCGGGATTATCTTGCAAGCGAGAAAATCGATGTCATCATCAATATCATCGACGCGACGAACCTGGAAAGGAACCTTTATCTGTCTACCCAGATTTTCGAATTGGGGATTCCGGTTGTTCTGGCGTTCAACATGATCGATGTCGTACGCAAGAATGGCGACAGCATCAACCTCGCGAAGCTGGCGACATCTTTTGGTGTCGATATTGTTGAGATTTCGGCTCTCCTTGGTGAAGGAATCGACAATGTCATCGAGAGGGCCTTGCTGCGCGCGCAGGATCGCAAGATGCCAAAAGAGCCCCGCTATTCCGGGGAAATCGAACATATTATAGCCCATGTCGAAGACATAGTATCATCATACAATGACAACGAGAGCCTGAACCGCTATCTGGCGATCAAGGTACTGGAGAAGGATGCCCTGGTCCTTAAAAAACTCAATATGGAAAAAAAGGATCTTGACAAGATTGCCAGGATGGTTGAAAAGGAGCAGTTCCGGCTTGACGAGGACATGCAATCGATCATCACCAACGAGAGATATAATTACGTTACCAAGTATACAAGCAAGTATCTAATCAGGATGTCCGATACCAGGGAATCATTGAGTGTCCGCATTGACAATGTTGTGACAAACAAGTATCTGGCGATACCGATCTTCATCGGTGTCATATTCTCAATCTATTTTATCGCGATCTCGACAATCGGGGCATGGGCCACGGACTTCACCAACGACGTGATTGTCACCGGATGGATCCAAGGCGGCCTGACAAGCCTTTTTGGAGCGTGGGGAATTTCCGATTGGATCCAGGGGCTTGTGATAGACGGAATTGTCGGGGGAGTCGGTTCGGTTATCGGATTTGTGCCCCAGATTCTGGTCCTGTCGTTTTTGATGGCTGTCCTTGAGGATATCGGCTATATGGCGCGGATCGCCTTCATTATGGATCGGGTTTTCCGACGTTTTGGCCTTTCGGGCAAATCGATCATTCCACTGCTTGTCTCTACGGGCTGTGGTGTTCCCGGGATTCTTTCTACCAGGACCATCGAATCGCAGCGGGAGCGGCGGATCACAATCATCACCACAACTTTTATTCCATGTTCTGCTAAGATTCCAATAATCGCACTGATCGGGACGGCAATGTTCGCCGGGGCCTGGTGGATCGCACCGCTCGGGTACTTTGCGGGCATCATGGCAGTTGCGGTTTCGGGAATCATCCTCAAGAAGACCAGGCCATTTGCCGGCGCACCGGCACCTTTTGTGATGGAGATGCCGACCTACCACCTGCCGCTTATGGCGAACGTCATGAAAGTCACCATCCAGCGGGGGCTTGAGTTTGTCAAAAAAGCTGTAACCGTCATCCTGCTGGCTTCTGTTGTCCTTTGGTTCATGCAGGCTTTCGGATTTGAAAACGGAGCCCTGGTGATGGTCGAACACAACAGTGAGAGCCTTTTGGCGAATATCGGAAACTTTGCATCGCCGATCTTCAGACCGCTTGGATTTGGCAAGTGGCAGGCTACAATTGCGACCTTCACCGGGCTTATCGCCAAAGAGAACCTCGTTTCAACTATCGGTGTAGTTTATAATTTCTCTGATGGATCTACTTCCTTTGGTGCGTTCACCAGCGACTTCACCCAGCTTCAGGCATTTTCGTTTCTTTTGTTCAATCTGTTGTGCGCCCCTTGTTTCGCTTCGATAGGAGCGATCTATCAGGAAATGAAAAGCATCCGCTGGACGGTTTTCGCTGTGGGATACATGACCATCTTCGCTTATGTGGTGGCCCTGATCGTTTACCAGATGGGCCTCCTGTTTTCACAGGGTGTGTTTTCACTGGGGACACTATTCGCCATCGGTTTTGTGATTTTCCTGGGGTATCTGATAATAAAAAAGGCTCCACGGACAGTCTGAAGGCTTGCAGGAAACTGCAAGCCTTATTCATTGTTCATATAGTAGCCAATCAGGTTGGTGGGTATCGCGATGATTATGATCATGAAGACGGTAAGGGCGAGAATCCCCGCCATGTCCAGGTTGAGCCGGGCCAGATAGAGCAAATTGCCCACTCCATTTGATGAGGAAATGAAAATCTCGGCCATTACCGCGATCTTGATGCTAAGTGGCAATGCCGAACTGATTGCCCCCATGAAATTGGCCTTAAGCAAGGGAATCACAACCAGGCTGAGATTGGAAAGAAAAGACGAGCCGAACAATCGGGCGACGTCGAAATATTCGCTGGCGATGGCCAGGTAACCATTTAGCACATTGTAGTAGAAAATCGGCAAGGTCATCATCAGGATTATGAGCAGCAGGGCTGTGAATGAATTGAACCAGACGATGATGATGAGGATGTATGATACCTGGGGGATGGTCTGGAAAATCTTGACCAAGGGATCCAGATACTCTCTGATGTTCTTGTTGTAACCTGCAATCAGTCCCAGGATACTTCCGATTGCCAAGGCGCTCGAGAATGCGATGGCAACCCGCAACAATGTCGCCAGCAGGCTGGTGTAAAAAGATGGTGAGCTGGCAAGCTCAACCATCTTTTCAAATACAAGCAGCGGTGAAGGAAGCAGGACTGACTTATTCACGGCAATGCTCAGCAATTCCCAGATTGCAATAATCGCCGTTATGGTAACAAGTCTCCGTTTCATCTAACTTGAAAGCATCGACTCATCAAAAGTGATGTTGAAAATTTTCAAAAAGTTGTCAATTTCATCTTTGACTTCACTTGCAGGTTTATAAGTGATGTTCTGGTTTTCAATTGAGCTCACGACAACTGAAGCGGCCGGCAGTTTCAAAGTGTCCACCGTTATTTGTTCAAGATAGTTTTCCAGTTCAGGGTAGCCGTTATTGTTGAAGGCTGCCAGTTCATCGGTAATCTGGCTTACATCGGTACCGTCCTTGACAAAGACTGCCGCTTGGGGATAACCCGAACCGCCAGGATAGTTCTCCTGCAGGTCGGCGATGACCTTGAGATCGAGATCCATCTCTTTTCCCTTAAGGATTGTTGAAGTTACCAATGGCTCGGCCAGGAGTCCGACTTTGGCATTTCCTGCCAAAAGCTGCTGGGAAACGCTGGTAACTGAAGAATAGTAGACCGGAGTCAGGTTTGTTTCAATGTTTTCTAGTTCCACGATTTTGCCAGGTACCGCCCCTTCGCCAAACAGAGCCAGCTCACCAGTGGAATTCAAATCGTCTTCGCTAGTCCCCACATAATAAAGGTTGCCCCAAGTCAATACGCCGGCCAGTTTGTAGTCGGTCTGTTCCTTCTCAATCAAGGCGCAACCCAGGTTGATGGGTGCCACGATCATGTCATATTCGCTTGATTCCTTGATGAACTCCGCCTGCAGCAGATCAGGGCCGTCGACAATGTCCAGCTTGCCGTTGGCGGTTATCTGTTCATACTGGGATACAAATGCGATGGTGGGCGCTCCGGCCGGTACAATCACATTGTAACTGTCTGTGGTGCCGGTTGAAGAACAACCGAAAGCACCCAGGGTCAAAACGCTCGCTAATACTAAATTTCTCAACTTTCTCATGTTGGACCTCCGTTTGTTTTATATTAAAATTTTATCACAAAAGCAACAATCATCATAGTAGATTTGAAGAAAATGCTACCGCTGTCATGTTATTGGCCGCCGACAAATTTCAAAACCGATGAAACTGTTCAAAAACTTTTTAAAAACAAATTGGCCAAAGTCCCTTGCCAAGAGGAAAGGGATGTGGTATATTGATTGAGCGCCAAAAAGCAAACGGCGCATGATAGACAGCTGGATAAAAAAGTTGAAAAAGTTATTGACTTAACAGTCCGGATGTTGTAAGATAATCAAGTCGACTCAAGACGAGTCACAGTTCATTGAAAACTAAACAGAATTAAAAACACAACGTCAATTATTCAATAAGAATAAAGATTTAAAAAGAGCTAAACAAACATTATTGTTTACATAAACAATGGAGAGTTTGATCCTGGCTCAGGATGAACGCTGGCGGCGTGCCTAATACATGCAAGTCGAACGCTTCGATTTATCGAAGAGTGGCGAACGGGTGAGTAATACATAAGTAACCTGCCCTTAACAGGGGGATAACTACTAGAAATGGTAGCTAAGACCGCATAGGTGGATTGATCGCATGATTGATTCATTAAAAGACCTTTCAAGGTCTGGATAAGGATGGACTTATGTCGCATTAGCTAGTTGGTAAGGTAACGGCTTACCAAGGCGACGATGCGTAGCCGGCCTGAGAGGGTGAACGGCCACATTGGGACTGAGACACGGCCCAAACTCCTACGGGAGGCAGCAGTAGGGAATTTTCGGCAATGGGGGAAACCCTGACCGAGCAACGCCGCGTGAAGGAAGAAGGAATTCGTTTCGTAAACTTCTGTTATAAAGGAAGAAAGATGACATCAGGAAATGGTTGTCAAGTGACGGTACTTTATGAGAAAGCCACGGCTAACTACGTGCCAGCAGCCGCGGTAATACGTAGGTGGCAAGCGTTATCCGGAATTATTGGGCGTAAAGAGGGAGCAGGCGGTAACAAAGGTCTGTGGTGAAAGCCTGAAGCTTAACTTCAGTAAGCCATAGAAACCAGGTAACTAGAGTGCAAGAGAGGATCGTGGAATTCCATGTGTAGCGGTGAAATGCGTAGATATATGGAGGAACACCAGTGGCGAAGGCGACGATCTGGCTTGTAACTGACGCTGAGTCCCGAAAGCGTGGGGAGCAAATAGGATTAGATACCCTAGTAGTCCACGCCGTAAACGATGAGTACTAAGTGTTGGGGGTCGAACCTCAGTGCTGCAGTTAACGCAATAAGTACTCCGCCTGAGTAGTACGTTCGCAAGAATGAAACTCAAAGGAATTGACGGGGGCCCGCACAAGCGGTGGAGCATGTGGTTTAATTCGAAGCAACGCGAAGAACCTTACCAGGTCTTGACATATGTCTAAAGGCTCCAGAGATGGAGAGATAGTTATAGATATACAGGTGGTGCATGGTTGTCGTCAGCTCGTGTCGTGAGATGTTGGGTTAAGTCCCGCAACGAGCGCAACCCTTGTCGTTAGTTACCATCATTAAGTTGGGGACTCTAACGAGACTGCCAGTGATAAGCTGGAGGAAGGCGGGGATGACGTCAAATCATCATGCCCCTTATGACCTGGGCTACACACGTGCTACAATGGATAGTGCAAAGGGAAGCGAGACCGCGAGGTGGAGCAAAACCCATAAAACTATTCTCAGTTCGGATTGTAGTCTGCAACTCGACTACATGAAGTTGGAATCGCTAGTAATCGTGAATCAGCATGTCACGGTGAATACGTTCTCGGGCCTTGTACACACCGCCCGTCACACCATGAGAGTTGATAACACCCGAAGCCGGTGGCCTAACCGCAAGGAAGGAGCTGTCTAAGGTGGGATTGATGATTAGGGTGAAGTCGTAACAAGGTATCCCTACGGGAACGTGGGGATGGATCACCTCCTTTCTAAGGAGAACCGTTCAACTTGTCGGTTGGACAAAAGCAAAAGTTGTGAAGAAATTCTGTTTAGTTTTGAGTGAACTGAGAGGTTACTCAAGAGATCATTGAAAACTGGATAATAATCGAAAGATAGAAAAGAGATCGAGGAAATGAAAATTTCCAAAATTATAACCAGATAGATTTAAAACAATTTATGTGGTCTTTCTAGAAAAAGTCGAAAAAAAACTAAGAAAAAACTAAAACTAAAAAAGTTTAATCAAACACCAATAGGTAAAGTAAAAAAGAGCGTATGGTGGATGCCTAGGCACAAAGAGGCGATGAAGGACGCAGCGAACGGCGAAACGCGACGGGGAGCAGTAAGCATGCAATGATCCGTTGATGTCCGAATGGGGGAACCCAGTCAGTGTAACAGCTGATTATGCATAAGTGAATACATAGCTTATGCAGGCGATACGCAGGGAACTGAAACATCTAAGTACCTGCAGGAGAAGAAAATAAACAATGATTTCCTAAGTAGTGGCGAGCGAACGGGAAAGAGCCCAAACCCGACATAGTCGGGGGTTGTAGGGCTGCTGATAACGACACGAAATCATTATAGAAGAATCAGCTGGGAAGCTGAGCCAAAGAGAGTGAAAGCCTCGTATTTGAAATAGTGACGAAGTCAAAGCAGTACCTGAGTACGGCGGGACACGAGAAATCCTGTCGGAATCTGCCAGGACCATCTGGTAAGGCTAAATACTCCTTTGTGACCGATAGTGAACCAGTACCGTGAGGGAAAGGTGAAAAGAACCCCGGGAGGGGAGTGAAAGAGATCCTGAAACCATATGCTTACAACAAGTTAGAGCCCGTTAATGGGTGATAGCGTGCCTTTTGTAGAATGAACCGGCGAGTTACGATATGCAGCAAGGTTAAGTAGGATATACGGAGCCGAAGCGAAAGCGAGTCTGAATAGGGCGAGAGTTGTATGTCGTAGACCCGAAACCGAGTGAGCTAGCCATGACCAGGTTGAAGTTGGGGTAAAACCCGATGGAGGACCGAACCGACCCCCGTTGAAACGTTGGCGGATGAGTTGTGGCTAGGGGTGAAATTCCAATCGAACTCGGAGATAGCTGGTTCTCCCCGAAATAGCTTTAGGGCTAGCGTCAAGGTAGAGTAATATGAAGGTAGAGCACTGAATGTATGATGGCCTCATCTCGAGGTACTGAATATAATCAAACTCCGAATGTCATAAATATATACTTGGCAGTCAGACAGTGGGTGATAAGGTCCATTGTCAAGAGGGAAACAGCCCAGACCATCAGCTAAGGTCCCAAAATATACACTAAGTGGAAAAGGATGTGGAGATGTCCAGACAACTAGGAGGTTGGCTCAGAAGCAGCCACCCTTTAAAGAGTGCGTAACAGCTCACTAGTCGAATGACTCTGCGCCGAAAATTTACCGGGGCTAAGTGTAATACCGAAGCTATGGATTAGAAATAATGGTAGGGGAGCGTTCTATATGCGAAGAAGTCAGATCGAGAGGACTGGTGGAGCGTATAGAAGAGAGAATGCCGGTGTGAGTAGCGAAACGGTGGTGAGAATCCACCGCACCGAAAACCCAAGGTTTCCAGAGGAAGGTTCGTCCGCTCTGGGTAAGTCGGGACCTAAGGCGAGGGCGAAAGCCGTAGTCGATGGACAACAGGTAGAGATTCCTGTACTTGTCATGGAAGTGATGGAGTGACGGAGAAGGCTAGCTAAGCATACTGATGGAATAGTATGTGTAAGCAAGGTAGCAGGTAAACAGGCAAATCCGTTTACCAGTAATGCGAATATGCGATGCGGATGGAAAGCTACGGCGAGTACAGAAGTTAGTGAGGCCAGCTTCCAAGAAAAGCTTCTAACGATAATTCATGATAACCCGTACCGAAAATGGACACACATGGGTAAGGAGAGCATCCTAAGGTGAGCGAGAGAACTATAGCTAAGGAACTCTGCAAAATGACTCCGTAACTTCGGGAGAAGGAGTGCTTATAGAAATATAAGCCGCAGTAAAACGGCCCAAGCGACTGTTTACCAAAAACACAGCTCTCTGCTAAGTCGAAAGACGATGTATAGGGGGTGACGCCTGCCCGGTGCTGGAAGGTTAAGAGGATGAGTTAGAGCAATCGAAGCTTTGAATTGAAGCCCCAGTAAACGGCGGCCGTAACTATAACGGTCCTAAGGTAGCGAAATTCCTTGTCAGGTAAGTTCTGACCCGCACGAAAGGCGTAACGATTTGGGCGCTGTCTCAGCTGTAGACTCGGTGAAGTCTTAGTACCTGTGAAGATGCAGGTTACCCGCGACTAGACGGAAAGACCCCATGGAGCTTTACTGTAGCTTGATATTGGATTTTGATGCAAGATGTACAGGATAGGTAGGAGACTATGAGATATGCACGCCAGTGTGTAAGGAGTCGCCGTTGGGATACTACCCTTCTTGTATTAGGATTCTAACCGGATGCCATTAGCTGGTGACGGGACAGTGTCAGGTGGACAGTTTGACTGGGGCGGTCGCCTCCCAAAGAGTAACGGAGGCGCCCAAAGATACCCTCAGCTTGGATGGAAATCAAGCGTAGAGTGCAAAGGCAAAAGGGTGTTTGACTGCGAGACCTACAAGTCGAGCAGGGACGAAAGTCGGGCTTAGTGATCCGGCGGTACCGAATGGAAGGGCCGTCGCTCAACGGATAAAAGCTACCCTGGGGATAACAGGCTGATCTCCCCCAAGAGTTCACATCGACGGGGAGGTTTGGCACCTCGATGTCGGCTCATCGCATCCTGGAGCTGAAGTCGGTTCCAAGGGTTGGGCTGTTCGCCCATTAAAGCGGTACGCGAGCTGGGTTCAGAACGTCGTGAGACAGTTCGGTCCCTATCTGTCGTGGGCGTAGGAAGTTTGAGAAGATCTGACCTTAGTACGAGAGGACCGGGTTGGACATACCAATGGTGCACCAGTTGTCACGCCAGTGGCATAGCTGGGTAGCTAAGTATGGAAGGGATAAACGCTGAAGGCATCTAAGTGTGAAACCCACTTCAAGATGAGACTTCCCATTACGCAAGTAAGTAAGACCCCTTAAAGACGATAAGGTTGATAGGTCAGGAGTGTAAGCATGGTGACATGTTCAGCGGACTGATACTAATAGGTCGAGGACTTAACCAATTGGACAAAGACAACAAGAACAATTCGATTATTATCTAGTTTTGAGTGATCTGATAAAACTCAACAATCTGGTAACGATGGCATGATGGACACACCTGTTCCCATCCCGAACACAGAAGTTAAGCATCATAACGGCGACGATAGTGCAATGTGCGACAATAGCAAGCTGCCAGTTTGGAATCAAGGACGTAAGTCCTTTTTTTTATGCCCGGAATCAGGGGCGAAAGAAAAGAACCGGCTTGGGCCGGTTCAAGGAAGAGAGTTTATATTATTTAGGGAGAGAGATAAGGTTCAATTACCTTACAAGACAAATATACCCCAGTAAGATGAACTCCATATTAACCTGCAACCGCAAATTGTGTCAGATCCGGTTCAGGTTCTTGAATTTGTAAAGCATGTCTTTAAGCAGGAAAAAACTGATAACGATGGTGATGAAGTCCGCCAAAGGCAGGGATATGAAAATGCCCATTGTCCCAAGCAAGCTTGAGCAGATGTAGACCAATGGGATCACTGCGATAATCTTGATCATGCTTGTCAACAGCGCCTGACGGGCATAACCGATCGACTGGAAAAGCGAAGAGGTCAAGATTGCAATAGGAAACAGGGGAATCATCACAATCACCAGCCGCAAAGGCATGGTCCCCGCTTTTACGAGTTCCACGTCACTCGCAAACAGGTAGAAAGCCTGAGGGGCAAGCAGTTCCAGGATGACAAATGAAACCAACCCATAGACGATCATCGTCTTGATGGAGGTGATTATGGCCTTATGAAGCCGGTCCAGGTTTTTGGCACCGTATGCGTAACCGATTATCGGCTGGGCGCCCTGCCGGATTCCGATCATCGGCAAGACCATAAAGCTTGATACTTTGTTTATGACCCCGTACACGGAAACCATGATGTCACCGCCGTAAGTTCCAAGAGAATTGTTCAATATCAAAGCCAGGACGCTGTTTCCGGCCTGAACTATGAAAGCCGACGACCCGATTGTGACGATATCCCTGAAAAGATTGAACCTGAACCTGAGATATCTCGGGCTTATGGAAAATATGGATTTTTTGCGTACATAATGCATTATCAGATACAAGGCGGACATGAACTGGGAAATGACGGTAGCAAGAGCGCCGCCTTCGATGCCCATGTCAAATCTGCTTATGAACACGTAATCCAGGATAATGTTGCCGATCGCTCCGATCAGGATCCCGTTCATCGAAGTGCGGGCCGCACCCTCGGAGCGAATGATATTGTTGAGGCAGATTCCCATCATGAAGAAGATGAATCCCGGGAAAATGATTTTCATGTAGTCATAGGCATAAGGATAAATAGTTGCGCTGGCCCCGAAGGCCCGCAAAATCGGATTGATGAACACTGCCCCTAAAAGACCGTATGTCACCGAGACAAGCAGGCAAAATGCGATAGTGGAAACGAGGGTTACGTTCGCCTTTTCCTTCTGGCTCTTGCCAAGCTGTCGGGAAATCAGCGAGGCCCCACCCATGCCAAACATTCCCCCGATTCCCAGGGCGATTGTCTGCAGGGGAAAGGCGATTGAAAGTCCGGCAATGCCAAGCTGGCCGACGTACTGGCCAATGAAGATTGTGTCGATTATGTTGTAGAGCGAGTTGACCATCATGGCGATTGTCGCCGGCAATGAAAGGTTCATCAATGCCTGGGAAATTGGTTTATTGGCCAGGATCTCGATATTCTTGTCATTCATGGGCGGCTCCTCCCATATCGTTCATTGAAATTGAGAATTCCAACAAGCTGTTGGTCATCTTAAAAAGCTTATCGTACTGTTCATCGGTGAAGATGGACTTGATTCCGTTATTGTACTGATCGATCAAGCCGAATATTTTAGAGCGGACGGCTATGCCTGAAGGCGTCAGCGAAATCCGGAATTCCCGCTTGTCATCGGGGTTCTTGACCTTCTCCAGGTAACCTTTGGTCACCAGGTTGTTGATTGTCCGGGTTCCAAGGGCGGGATCGACGATGATTATCTCACATAGCTTCTTTGCGGTTATGTAGCCCTCTTCAGGCGTGTTTGTAAGAAAGAAATACTCCGAAGTGGAGATATTGGAGCTCCTTAGTTTTCCTGCCAGCCACATTTTGTACTGGCGTGATGTGATGTTGATGCATTTCAAAATAGGGTATGTTGACATATTACCTCCTTAAATGATTGACTTGTCAATTATATCGGATATTGATTGATAAGTCAACCATGTGAAAGGGCTTTAAAAACAACTTTTGATGTGATATCATATAGAAAGAAACAAGAGGAGAAAATATGGAATATACAAAAATCGGTGATTTGAAAGTTTCAAACCTGTCCCTTGGCTGCATGCGGATCGGCAACAAGAGCGTAGAGGAAGTATATAAAATGATACTGGCGGCGCTTGATGCGGGCATCAATCTGTTCGACCACGCGGATATCTATTACGGTGGAAAAAGCGAAGAGGTGTTCGGGAAAGTCCTGGCAAGCCATCCGGATTTGCGGGAAAAGGTTGTGATCCAGACAAAATGCGGAATTGTTCCAGGTATCTGTTTCGACCTGTCCAAGGAACATATCCTCAAAAGCGTCGAAGGGTCTTTGAAAAGATTGAATGTCGACTGCATTGACATTTTCCTGCTTCACCGCATGGATCCGTTGATGGATATCAACGGGGTCAAAGAGGCTTTCAACGAGCTTAAGGCAAGCAAAAAGGTAAAACATTTCGGACTTTCGAACGCCACACCTTCACAGTTCGAATTGCTTTCAAGCGTCCTTGATGTTCCACTGGTGGTTAATCAGATGGAGTTTTCTCCGGCCCACACCGGAATGATCGATCAGGGGATCTATACGAACACCAAAAACCCGATGGCGCTCAACGCCGATGGCAACATGCTCGACTACGCGATGTTGAATAACATCTCGATCCAGGCCTGGTCTCCGATCCGGGAATCGCTGGCTCATGACACATTCCTGGACAACGATGAATATCAGCCTTTGAATGAAGTTCTCGATGAACTGGCGCTAAAATACAAGGTGTCAAAAGGGGCAATTGTCGTTGCCTGGATCAAGAGACACCCGGCAAAAATCACAACCATTATCGGGACGACCAATCCGGCACGCATCGACGAGATGGCTGCGGGAATGGCGGTTGATCTCACCAGGGCTGAGTGGTATGCGATCTACACCTGGGACAAGAAGCTTCCGTAGGATTGCCATATTCGAAAAGTCGGACTCCGGTCCGGCTTTTTTGCAATCCCTTCCATGAAAAAACAGCGTGCAACCACATCAAAAATATAGTATAATGACCTCAATTTAGAGGTGACAACAATGAAGATATTAAAACAAATCGCAGTCGTTTTTTTCATATGCCTGCTGGGGGAAGTGATTGCCCAGCTGATCCCGGTGAACTTTCCTGCAAGTGTGCTTTCCATGGTGCTTTTGTTGGTGGGGCTATTGGCGAAGGTCATCAGGATTGAACATATCCAGGATAAGGCGAACTTCCTGCTGGACAATATGGCGTTTTTTTTCATACCGGCGGGGGTGAGCATTATCGAGAATTTCAACTACCTGAAAAATTCCCTGCTTCCATTCGTCCTGGTCTGTTTCATATCCATGATTGTTACGTTTGTCGCAACAGCATACAGCGTGACTCTGGCGATGCGCTTTTTAGGAGGCAAAAATGATTGATCTTACAGCTATCTACGCTTCACCGTTTTTCTCGATAACAATAAGTATCGGGGCCTATGTGATCGGACATCTGGTTTACCAGAAGGTCAAAAGTCCGATTGCCAATCCATTGCTTATCGCAATCATACTGGTAATAGCACTTTTGAAGGTGCTTGCCATCCCGTTCGATGTTTATCGCAATGGCGGGGATTTCATCTCCCTGTTTCTGGCTCCGGCAACAACAGCCCTGGCTTTGACGATCTATTCGAAAATAGCCATCCTGAAAAAGAACATCATCCCGGTGCTGGTCGGAAGCGCAGTCGGATCACTGGTATCGATGATCTGCGTCTATCTTCTTTGCCGGCTGTTCAATCTTGATGCGACCCTGACAGCTTCACTGCTTCCAAAGTCGGTGACAACCCCGATTGCGATGGGGATATCCACTACGCTTGGCGGGGTGGCTCCGGTCACCGTGGCCGCTGTGGTCATGACGGGGATCATGGGGTCGGTGTTCGCACCGCTGATGATCAGGATTTTCAAAGTCACCAATCCGGTGGCGGTTGGCTTGGCGATAGGTGCCTGCTCCCATGCGGTCGGAACCTCGAGAGCCTTGCAGATCGGCGAGCTTGAGGGGGCCATGAGTGGTGTCGCCATAGGCGTCTGCGGTCTGATGACCGTCATCTTCGCAATGTTCATATAGATCCGGCGTTAAATTCTTGAAGGACTTTTTGGAGGAAATTAGGATGCAGAAAAAATATTTGCGTTTGTTGAAAAAACAGTTTGCTTCCAAGCAGGCGATATATACGGAACTGATAAACCTTGAGGCGATTTTGAACCTGCCCAAACCTACCGAACATTACCTTTCGGATCTTCATGGTGAGTTCGGGGCGTTCAATCATATCCTCAACAATTGTTCGGGAGTTATCAGGGACAAGATCGATCTTTACTTCCCGGAAATCCCGATGGCCAGACGCCAGGATCTGGCTACGCTGATCTATTATCCGGTTGCCAAACTTGACACCATGGATCTAAGCGACGAGGAATATTTCGATATCCTGACGACCCTGATTGTGTTCGTCAAAAACATATCGTCGAAATACACCCGTTCCAAAGTCAAAAAGGCTCTGCCAAGCGAATACGCCTATATCATCGACGAGTTGCTCCACATGGTGGAGGACGAAGACAACAACCAGAAGAAATACCATCTGGAGATCATCAATACGATAATAAGATACCAGAACTCAGACCAGTTCATCATCGCCCTTTGCGACCTTATCAAGGTCCTGGCGGTGGACAAGATCCATATTCTCGGTGACATCTTCGACCGGGGCAGCCAGCCCCATCGCATAATCGATGCCCTGATCGACTACCACAAGGTGGATATCCAGTGGGGCAACCATGATGTGCTGTGGATGGGCGCGAAAATGGGCAATGAGGCCTGCATCCTCAATGTGGTCCGCAACTGCCTGCGCTATGGCAACCCGGACATCCTTGAGAGGGTTTACGGTATTCCCTTGCGTGATCTTGAAAACTATGCCTACAGCCTCAACTACCAGGACACGCTTGAAGGAATGAACGTCATCATCAACAGGATGGTCATCAAGGGGGAGGCTCAGCTGATCTTGAAGCATCCCGAGTATTCCAATGAACAGCGCCATCTAGGCTACAAGATGAAATGTTACCAGGATAGGATCAAGGCAGAATATCAAGACCTGAAGGTCGCCTATGACAAGAAGGAAGCGGCAATTCTTGAAAACCTGAAAGAGGCATTTCTGGATTCCAAGGAACTCAAACGCCATATCGACTTTCTTTTCGAGGTTGGCTCGATGTACAAGATCGCAAACAACAATCTCCTGATCCATGGCTGCATCCCGACCAATGAAAACGGCAAATTCGCCTATTTCGAGGCCGATGGCAAAAAATATGCGGGAAAAGCCTTGCTCGACTATTTCGAACAGATGGCCCGAACGGGTTACTACCAGAACAATCCCGCAGGGATCGACATGATGTGGTATCTGTGGTGTGGCTACTATTCACCGCTTTATGGACGCCACAACAAGCTTTTCGAGCGGATCTGCGTCGATGATCCGACCACCCATTTTGAAAAACGCAACCACTACTATGACTTTGTCGAAGACGAGACCTATCTGGAAAGGGTGTTCGAAGAGTTTGACCTCAGCGCGGATTTCCCTCACATAATAAACGGCCACACTCCGGTGCTTGTGAAAAAAGGGGAGCAGCCAATCAAGGCCAATGGCAAGGTCATAATCATCGACGGGGGTCTTTCCCAGGCCTACCAGAAAGCCACCGGCATTGCCGGCTACACCCTGATCTATACGTCGCATATGATGAAGATAAAGTCACATTCGCCATTTCTAGGCATCGAGGATGCCATAAAGAACAACGGCGACATAACCTCGCAGACCGATTTCACCCTGTCAAGGACGAACCGGATCTTCATCGCCGATACCGACGACGGCCTGGCTATCAAGGAAAAAATAACCGACTTGCAGCTGTTGCTTAAGTACTATCATTTGCTGTAGACAACCTCCCTGTGAGGTTGTTTTTAATATCACTTGCATTATCGAAAGAAAATGTTATAATGGTTAGGTAGAATCTAACTAAAAGCGATGGAGGTAAATTATGAGTAACAAGGATAAGTTGATCATCGCCTACGCTCACTTGATGGAACTTCAGGGCAGCTGCTGTTATGAGACTATGAATAATCTGAACATTTCCGATCTGACAATCAAGCAGATCGAATACATCACCAGGATGGACAAGATTGAGTATCTGACGACTTCTTCCCTTGCCAGGGAACTGAATCTTTCGAAGCCGACAGTCACGGAGATGGTGAAAAAGTTTATCTACATGGATTGTGTCTACAAGGTTCAATGCTCAAAGGACAAACGGGTAAGCTACCTCCACTTGACGGCGAAAGGGAAAACCATAGCCAATATCGAGCGGGTGAAGATGGAAAAGTTGATTGAGCTGATGGTCGAAAGTCTCGAGGACGATGACATCGAAGCATTGGTGAGAATATTGAATAAGATCTGAGAATCTTATTTACGGAAATGGTTAGGTAAAGCAAAACTAACAACAGGAGGAATAAGTTATGAAGGCATTGCAACTACTCAGCATCCCGAACCGGGTTTTGCTGGTGAACGAGAAAACAAAAATTGGTTTGAGTGAGTCTGCTGATGAGTTATTCTATGACAAGTTAGTGAAAAACAATAATTTTGCGCTGGTGTTCGGGGTCAAGACCAACCGGGACCAACCTTTGGGACACCCTCAGGATAATTACTATAGAATCGGTACGATGGTGCAACTGTCAAACAGGAAACTGGTCGATGACCGTTACCAATACGATGTGAAGGCTTTGGGCAAGGTCAAACTCGGCGAGTTTGGCGGCGCTGGCGAGGCTTTCTACGAACTTATCGAGGATGTTGATGATCTAAGCGATAGCGATGACACCCAGATCAAGAAATACATCAAGGATACCCTGAATGAATTGGCAGGCAAGATCCAAGGAGCCAAACCGTTTTTGGACTACCTGGAAAAACTTGACAACATCACCGATGTCATGCTGGCGACCATGCCTTATCTAAGTCTGCGTTACGATGAAAAACAGGGATTCCTTGAGTTGACATCGAAACGCTACCAGGCGCTTAAATTCATCGACATCTTGCTTGAATACAAGGAGAACGTTAAATTCCAACTGGAACTGACTGCGAAGTTCAATGAAGATGTCAACGAACAATACCGCAAGCAGATGCTAAAACGTCAGCTTGAGACAATCAAGAGCGAACTCAACGAGGAAGAACCTGAGGAACAAAAGGACTATCTGGGTCTGATCGAACAGTCAAACATGCCAGGTGACGTCAAGAAAGCGGCATTAAAGGAAGCCAGAAGGCTAGAACGCCAAGGCGAACAGTCGGCTGAAGCCAATGTGATTGTCACCTATCTTGACACCTTGCTTGAACTGCCTTGGGGAACCCCTTCGACCAACGATGTGAGCATCAAGGACACCAAAGCGGTGCTGGACGATGACCATTACGGTCTTGAAAAGGTTAAACAGCGGATCATCGAGCATCTTACAGTTCTCAAGCTAAAACAGAACAAACAAGGTTCGATCGTGCTTCTTGCAGGCCCGCCGGGTACCGGTAAAACATCGATCGGCCGTTCGATCGCAAAAGCCCTGGGGCGCGAATACGTCAGGGTTTCACTTGGCGGCGTCCATGACGAAGCCGAGATCCGCGGCCATCGCCGGACATATATCGGCGCGATGCCAGGCAAGATCATCGCCGGCATGAAAAAGGCGCAGACGACCAATCCGGTCTTCATTCTTGACGAGATCGACAAACTGTCTCAGTCAGCCCACGGGGATCCGACCAGCGCGATGCTCGAGGTACTCGATCCGGAACAAAACAGCACCTTCCAGGATCATTATCTTGAAGTCGAGTATGACCTTTCAAATGTATTCTTCATCGCCACTGCCAACAACATCGGGAACATTCCCGGACCGTTGCTTGACAGGATGGAAATCATCGAACTTTCATCATACACTTCTCAGGAGAAATTCGAGATTGCCAGACGCCACCTGGTACCAGAAGTACTGGGGGACCATGGCTTGAATGAACAACAGGTAATCATCGAGGATGACGCTCTTAGAACAATCATCGACGACTATACTGTCGAAGCCGGGGTCCGTAATCTCAAACGGCAAATCGAGAAGGTTGTCCGTTCGTTGGCGGTGCAGATCGTCGAAAGTCCCGAAAACCTGCCTCTTACAATAGGCAAGGACCAGCTTGGTGAAATAATGGGTCACCGTTTGAACCGCCATGATCTGGCTACCCGTCATAACCCTCCAGGGGTGGTGACCGGTATGGCCTGGACGCCAGTAGGCGGGGACATCCTCTATATCGAAGGTGCCCTGATGCTGGGTAGCGGCCGGATGAATCTGACCGGGCAGCTTGGCGATGTTATGCAGGAATCCGCCCAGATCGCCTATTCGCTTGTCCGTTCCCGGCTGGTGTTCAATTCCCAGTCAATCAACCTGAAGGATTACGACATGCATATCCACGTGCCATCAGGATCGATCAAGAAAGATGGTCCAAGTGCCGGGGTGACCATGTTCACGGCAATGGCTTCATTGATCACGGGTATCCCGGTTGATGGCCAGCTGGCAATGACCGGGGAGATCTCGCTTAGAGGTTCCGTGCTTCCGGTAGGGGGAATCAAGGAAAAAGTCATCGCGGCCCACCGCAGCGGCATCAAGAAGATATTGCTGCCTATGGACAATCAGGATGATGTCAAGGATATTCCCCAATCAGTACGGGATGATCTGGAAATCGATTTTGTCGAGACCATTGAGGATGTCTTGAAACACACCCTGAACATCTACCTGCCGCGACCTGGATATCAGCTGATGCTTGAAAAGCAGGACATCCGCTTCATTGGTGAAGGATAGTGAAAAATAAGAGCCCAAAGGCTCTTGTTTTTTTTGGCAAATGGTTGTAAAATCGTAAAAATTATGTATAATGATATTGCAAAACAACGGGATTGGTTTGGCTGCTGTTTTAAATGCGTAGCCGGCATGAAAATCGTGAAGTAATTTGTGCGGGGCGACTCATAAGGTCAAAGCGGTGCTGGTTTCGATACGATTGACAAAAGTTCCCAATAATGTTATATTTAAACGAGAAGATAGAGTTATCAATAATAGTATTCAAAGGCACATTTTTTTGCCTTTTTGCGGCTACTAAAAGGATGCGATGGGTCATACCCTCCATCCTATTTTTAATGTTAGGAGTTAGGGTTGATGGATAAAATGAAGTTATATGGATTTAATAATCTGACCAAATCGTTGAGTTTCAATATTTTCGACGTTTGTTACGCCAAAACCAAGCAGGAACAGGAAGAATATATCGAGTATATCGACGAACAATACAATTCGGAACGGTTGACGCAGATTCTTGTCAATGTCACGGAGATGATCGGGGCGACTGTATTGAACATCGCCAAGCAGGATTACGAGCCTCAGGGCTCATCCGTAACCATTCTGATAGCCGAAGAATCGCAGGTCAATTCGGAGACAATAGTGGCCCATCTCGACAAATCCCATGTGACTGTCCATACGTACCCTGAAGCCCACCCTGACAATGCGATTTCCACTTTCCGGGTGGATATCGATGTGGCGACTTGCGGCAAGATCACACCACTTTCGGTACTGGATTATTTGATTGATTCCTTCGATTCCGATATAATTACATTAGATTACAAGGTCCGAGGCTTCACGCGAGACATTTTCGGTGACAAGCATTATATGGATCACAAGATGTCTTCGATCCAGGATTACATTGAAGACCGCACCCTTGAAAAATACAATGCGATCGATGTCAACGTCTACCAGTACAACATTTTCCATACCAGACTGATGTTGAAGGACCTTGATATAAACAATTATCTTTTCAAACATGACGTTGATTCCCTTGATGAAGACTTAAAGGAACAGATTGAAGCTAAACTTAAGCTGGAGATGACCGAAATTTTCAGTGGATATAATTTTGGAGGATAGATTATTGAACGAACAAGAAAGAGCTCCGATTTACGAAGCCTTAGTCGAACTAGAAGAAAACCGGATTGTTCCTTTTGATGTGCCGGGCCACAAACGGGGCAAGGGCAACAAGGAATTGCGCAAGCTGCTTGGCGAAAAGTGCCTGGAACTTGATGTCAACTCGATGAAGCCGCTGGACAATCTTTGCCATCCCGTAAGCGTGATAAAAGAGGCTGAGGAACTGGCGGCCAAGGCATTCAAGGCCGGCCATGCATTTTTCATGGTCAACGGAACGACCAGTGCGGTCCAGGCGATGATCATGTCCGTGGTGAAAAAGGGCGAAAAGATAATAATGCCTCGCAATGTCCACCGTTCGGCAATCAATGCCCTGATCGTCACCGGAGCGATTCCGGTCTATGTCAATCCCTCGACCAATGAACGCCTTGGGATATCACTGGGCATGCGAATCGAAGATGTCAAGGATGCGATCGCCAAAAACCCCGAAGCCAAGGCGATCCTGGTCAACAATCCGACTTATTATGGCATCTGTTCCGACCTCAAGGAAATAACCCGACTGGGCCACGAAGCGAATATGCAGGTCCTGGTCGACGAGGCTCATGGTACCCATTTCTACTTTGGCAAGGACATGCCGATAACGGCGATGGCGGCCGGAGCCGACTTTGCAGCGGTTTCGATGCACAAATCAGGCGGTTCCCTCACCCAGTCGAGCTTTCTGCTGACCGGGAAGAAAGTCAATCACGATTATGTCCGTCAGGTGATCAATCTTACCCAGACTACATCTGGCTCATACCTGCTGATGGTCTCGCTTGACATTTCCCGGCGCAACCTGGCTATCGACGGCAAGAAGATCTTCAAAAAGGTCCTGGGTCTGGCACAGTACGCCCGCGATGAGATCAATGAAATCGGAGACTATTACGCCTACTCGGCTGAGCTGATCAATGGCGATTCCATCTATGATTTCGACAAGACCAAGCTGGCAGTCAACACGCTTGATATCGGTCTGGCCGGAATCGAGGTGTATGACATCCTGCGTGACGAATATGACATCCAGATCGAATTTGGTGATTTGGGCAATATCCTGGCTTACGTATCGGTCGGGGACAACCATAAGAACATCGAACGGCTTATCGGAGCATTAAGCGAGATCCGCCGTCGCTACAAACGCGACAAGAGCGGACTGTTCACCCATGAATACATATCGCCAAAGGTCATATGTTCACCCCAGGTGGCGTTCTACGGAGACAAGGAATCGGTGAAACTGGCGGACTCGATCGGCCGGGTTACCAGCGAATTCTGGATGGCTTACCCACCGGGGATCCCGATCCTGGCTCCAGGTGAGGAGATAACCCAAGAGATTATCAAATATATCGAATATTCAAAAGACAAGGGCTGTTCCCTGCTGGGGATGGAAGACATGAATCTTGAATATATCAATGTTATCAAGGAGGTCTGATTATGGACTTTTGGTTCAGTGAAAAACACACTAAGAACGTCAAATTGTCAATCCGGGTAAATAAGCAGCTGCATTCATCGAAAAGCAAATACCAGCGGATTGATGTGTTCGATTCATATGAATTCGGCCGCTTTTTGACGCTTGACGGCTACATGATGCTCACGGAAAAGGATGAGTTCATCTATCACGAGATGATTACCCACGTCCCCATGGCAGTCCACCCTCATCCATCAAACATTCTTGTCATCGGTGCCGGGGATGGCGGGGTTGTCCGCGAACTGTGCAAATACGACATTGTCGAAAACATCGACCTGGTCGAGATCGACAAGAAAGTCATCGAGGTATGCAAGAAATATCTGCCCAAGACGGCGTCCAATTTCGACGACGAGCGGGTCAATATCTACATCCAGGATGGATTGAAGTTCATCCGCAACAAGGAGAATATCTACGATATCATCATCGTCGATTCCACCGATCCTTTCGGTCCCGGTGAAGGTCTTTTCACCAAGGAATTCTATGGCAATTGCTACAAGGCATTGAAGGAAGATGGCATCATGGTCAACCAGCACGAATCACCTTTCTACAAGGAAGATGCCAAGGCGACAATCAGGGCGCACCGGCGCATCTATGAGTCGTTCGACCTGGCCCGGGTTTATCAGGCCCATATTCCAACCTATCCTTCAGGCCACTGGCTGTTTGGATTCGCTTCGAAAAAATACCATCCGGTCCGTTCTTTGGACAAGCAAAGGTGGCTGGATTTCAAGATAGAATGCCGGTATTACAATCCCAATCTGCATGTTGGCTCATTCGCTTTGCCAAACTATGTGGAATCATTATTGAAAAGTGTCGAAGATGACACAAAGAATCAGGAGGAAAAACAATGAAAGCTTTGATTATTGGAGCCGGCGGAGTAGCCGGTGTAGTGGTGGCGAAATGCTGCCAGAACAGTGATGTGTTCAGCGAAATCATGATCGCGTCAAGAACGATCGGCCGCTGCGATGAACTTAAGGAAAAGAACCAGGATAAGACTCAAACCAAGATTTCCACAGCGAAAGTCGATGCCAACAATGTTCCTGAACTTGTCGCTTTGATGAACGAATTCGAACCGGACATCTGCATCAATGTGGCCTTGCCATACCAGGATCTTACAATCATGGATGCATGTCTGGAATATGGTGTCGATTACCTGGACACTGCCAACTACGAACCTGAGGACACGGCCAAATTCGAATACAAATGGCAATGGGCTTACAAGGACAAGTTCGAAAAAGCCGGTCTGACCGCCATCCTGGGATGCGGATTCGATCCGGGTGTTACTGGTGTGTTCTCGGCTTACGCTTTGAAGCACTATTTCGACGAAATAAACTATATCGACATTCTTGACTGCAACGGCGGTGACCATGGTTATCCGTTCGCGACCAACTTCAACCCTGAAATCAATATCCGCGAAGTTTCCGCAAAGGGAAGCTATTGGGAAAACGGTGAGTGGATTGAAACCGAACCGATGGAAATCAAAAAAGAGTATGATTTCGACCAGGTCGGTGTAAAGGATATGTACCTGCTTCATCATGAGGAACTCGAGTCACTTGGCATCAATATTCCGGGAATCAAAAGAATCCGTTTCTTCATGACATTCGGCCAATCTTACCTGACCCACCTGAAATGTCTTGAAAACGTCGGGATGACTTCAATCGAACCGATCATGTTCGAAGGCAAGGAAATCATTCCGCTGCAGTTCTTGAAAGCGGTCCTTCCTGATCCTGCTTCACTGGGACCACGGACAGTCGGTAAGACAAACATCGGCTGCATCTACCAGGGTAAAAAGGACGGTAAGGAAGTAAAATACTACATCTACAACGTCTGCGACCACCAGGAAGCATACAGGGAAGTCGGTTCCCAGGCGGTTAGCTACACTACCGGTGTTCCAGCCATGATCGGAGCGATGATGGTCCTCAAGGGAATCTGGAAAAAACCAGGTGTCTTCAACGTTGAGGAGATGGATCCCGATCCATTCATGGAAAAATTGAACGAATGCGGTCTGCCATGGATTGAAAACTTCAATCCGGTACTGGTTGACTAAAATGGCTGCAATCAAGACGCCTTGCTACGTTGTCAACAAGCAGCGCCTGATCAGAAATCTCGAGATACTAAAAAGTGTCAAGGATCTAACGGGCTGCAAAGTGCTGCTGGCTTCGAAGTGTTTCTCGATGTATTCACTCTATCCCCTTATCGGGAAATACCTTGATGGGGTCTGCGCCTCAGGGATCAATGAGGCCCGACTGGGTCGCGAAGAGATGGACAAGGAAGTCCACACTTTCTCGCCGGCCTTCTATCCTGACGAGTTTGACGACATCGTCAGATATTCCAACGATATTGTCTTCAATTCTTACAGCCAATACGAACGATACAAAGACCGGCTTACCCCTGGCATTTCAGTGGGTCTTCGGGTCAATCCGGAATGCTCGACCCAGGATCATGGAATCTATGACCCTTGCGCAATCGGGTCAAGGCTGGGCCTTCTGGCGGAAACTCTTGAAGGCAAGGACATGAGCGGAATCGACGGACTTCACTTCCATACGCTATGCGAACAGGGCAGCGAGGATCTGGAAACGACATTGGTCGCTTTCGAGGAAAAGTTTGGCAAATACCTGCCGGATTTGAAGTGGATCAACTTCGGTGGCGGGCATCATATCACCAAACCGGGATACAATATCGGATTGCTTGTCAAACTGGTTAAATACATCCAGGACAAGTACCAGGTTCAGGTCATTCTCGAGCCCGGTGAGGCAGTCGCACTGGATGCCGGAGAGCTTTATGCCAGTGTCCTTGATTTCAACGAGAATCATGGGGTTGTCAATGCCATTCTTGACGCATCGGCCGCATGCCATATGCCCGATGTGATCGAAATGCCTTACCGGCCTCGGGTTGTCGGTGAGAATCCGGATGGAAAGTTCACCTACCGCTTTGGCGGGCCGACCTGCCTTGCGGGCGATATCATCTCCGACTACAGCTTCGACAAGCCGCTAAATATCGGTGACGTGGTCGTGTTTGAGGATATGGCAATCTACACGATGGTGAAAAACAATACTTTCAATGGCATGAACCTGCCATCGATCTATATCGAGGATGGCGAAAACTTCGAACTGGTCAAGGAATTTGGCTACGAAGATTTCAAGTGCCGCTTATCATAATGACAAACCTGTAGAAGTCCTTCTTTTACAGGTTTTTTTCAAAGGAGGACTCATGATTTTAACAACTTTGGCATATATCCAAAAAGACGATAAATACCTTATGCTCTATCGTAACAAGAAGGAAAACGACATCAATGAAGGAAAGTTTGTCGGTATCGGCGGCAAGCTTGAAAAGGACGAATCACCCCGGGATGCATGCATCCGGGAGATCAAGGAAGAGACAAACCTCGATGCAATCAATCCCGTATATCAGGGGATGATCACCTTTGTCAACGACATCTGCGAAACCGAACTGATATTCATCTATCTGGTCCAGGAATTTTCCGGTGAGATCCACGAATGCGACGAGGGCGAGCTCCACTGGATTGAAAAGGAGATGATTTTAAGTCTCAACCTCTGGGCGGGAGATCGCTATTTTCTCGAACCGATCATCAACAACCAGGTAGACAAACCCATCGACTACAAATTCATCTACTCAAAGGATGAGCTTATCGAAGTCATCATGTAGTGAAAGCTTAATGACAATGGTTACCTAAATCCAATCATAACGCTTTCATGAAAACCAAAATATGCCGATTTACTCGTGATTTTTTGGACAAGTAAAAAAACTGCGATATTTTCCCATTTATTATCCAAGTTGTTTGAATGTGCCTGAAGATTGTGTTAATATATTAAATGCCTTAGCACGGTAAAACAATTCTTACAGAAAATTCGGCGGACTGACTAAGAAAGATATCGGTGCTAACGGGATATTGTGGATATCAAAACAGAGGAGAAAAGAATGGATAAGTTAGAATTACAAAAAATAGCTAATCAGATTCGTGCTGGTGCGATCAAATGTGTGCACTGTGCGAGTTCCGGGCATCCTGGAGGTTCGCTGTCAGCTGCGGACATATTAACTTATTTGTATTTTGTGGAAATGAATATCGATCCAAAAAATCCAAAAATGGAGCAACGTGATCGTTTTGTCTTGTCGAAAGGACATATCACCCCTGGTTACTACGCGACTTTGGCTAACCGTGGCTATTTCGATGTAGCTGAATTGGACACATTCAGAAAAGTTGGAACAAGACTGCAAGGTCACCCGGCGATGCAATATATCGAGGGTATCGATATGTCGTCAGGTTCTCTTGGTCAAGGTCTTTCAACGGCAGTGGGAATGGCCAAGGCCTTCTCGATGGACAAGAAATCAAACAGAGTTTATGCGCTTTGTGGAGATGGAGAAATCCAGGAAGGTCAGATCTGGGAGGCGGCGATGTTTGCCGGTTCGAACCATCTCGACAACCTTACTGTGATTGTTGACAACAACAACCTTCAAATCGATGGTACGATTGAAGAAGTCAATTCACCTTATCCAATTGATAAAAAATTCGAGGCTTTCAATTTCAATGTGATCAACATCGACGGTCATGATTTCGATTCGATTGCAGCTGGTTTCAAAGCTGCCCGTGATTTCAAAGGAAAACCGACTGTGATCATCGCCAAAACAGTAAAAGGAAAAGGCGTTTCCTTCATGGAAAACAATGTAGCTTGGCATGGCAGCGCACCAAATGATATGCAATGTGAGCTGGCTATCGCCGATTTGATGAAAGTTGAGGTGGAAAAATAATGGCAGATAAAATTGCGACAAGAATATCCTATGGTGAAACCCTGGTTGAACTTGGGAAAATCCATGATGATCTGGTAGTCCTGGATGCCGATCTGGCAGCCGCTACCAAGACTGAAATGTTCAAAAAGGCATTTCCTGATCGTTTCATCGACGTTGGTATCGCCGAAGCAAACCTGATGGGAATTGCCGCGGGTATGAGCACATGCGGTAAGGTTCCTTTCTGTTCGACTTTCGCGATGTTCGCGGCTGGTCGGGCTTTCGAACAAGTCCGCAACACAATCGGGTACCCTCACCTGAACGTCAAAATCGGAGCTACCCATGCCGGAATCACTGTCGGTGAGGACGGGGCTTCACATCAATGTAACGAAGATCTGGCCCTTATGAGCACAATCCCGGGAATGACGGTAATCGTACCTAGTGACGATATCGAAGCGAGAGCCGCGGTAAGAGCTGCTTATGAGACTTATGGTCCAATGTACCTGCGTTTCGGTCGGGCACCGGTGGATGTGATCAACGATTTTGAAGGATACAAATTCGAAATCGGAAAAGGTGTCAAACTCAAGGATGGTAAGGACATCACCATCATCGCGACAGGTATCTGCGTTGGCAACTCACTTGAAGCTGCCAAAATGCTTGAAGCCGATGGCCTGAGCGTCGAGGTGATCAATATCCACACGATCAAACCGCTGGATACAAACATCATCATCGAGTCGGCCAAAAAGACAAACCGGGTCTTCACAGTGGAGGAGCATTCGGTGATCAACGGACTGGGATCTCAAGTGGCAAGCACACTTGGTGAAAACTACCCGGTAAAAGTAACCAAAATCGGGATGTACGATGTATTTGGAGAGTCAGGTCCGGCAGCCCAGCTTCTGGTCAAATACCAGCTTGATCCAAAAGGAATCTACAACCAGATCAAAGCAAAACTATAATATTAAAAAACACATCTTTTATCGAGATGTGTTTTTTAGCGTTGACGTTCCTGCCAATAGTGCAGGACTTCCCTGAGCTTTTCGAGCCGGTTGTCGAGGAAGTATTTGTAGGACTCGCAGAAATGGTTTTTCAACAGCTGGCCGTTGGCCTGTTCGATATTGCGGTAGCATCCTCCGCCACAGTACTTGAGGTACCGGCAGGAAAGGCATTCCTTGTTTATTTTCAGGGAACGTTCGATGAACTTCAGTTCTTTGCGCTTACTGTCGAATTCCTTGAAATTGCCGGTGTTGACATTGCCCAGCACCATCTCATCCAGGCAGTAGAAATCACAAGGATAGACGTTGCCGTTGGCCTCGACCACATAGTTTTTCGCACAGCCGATCTTATAGGTGCACAGCTCGTTTTTTATTCCGTTTTCGATCATCATCAGATTCTCGAAGTAGCGGATGAAAACATAGCGGTCGCTCATCATTTCCTGGTAATACTTGTCGAAAATGGCGACCAGGAAGTTCCCGTATTCGACAGGGTCGAGCGAGAAGGGGCTGCTGTTTTTTGGGGTGTTCAAAGGATCGAGGCATTCGATAAACTGGAGATAACGCAGATCATGCTTCATGAATGAGTCAAACATTTCCCCGGGGTGTTTGACATTTTCCTTGTTGACGACACAAAGGATGTTGAATTCGATCTTGTAGCGCTTGAGCAGTGATATTGTTTCCATCACTCTTTCGAAGCTGCCTCGCTTATCGGGGTACACCCGGTAAAGGTCGTGGGTCGCCTCAAGCCCGTCAAGGGACAGCCCGACCATGAAGTTGTTTCTGGCCAAAAAGCGGCACCAGTTCCTGTCGATGGTTGTGCCATTGGTCTGGATCGAATAGTTCACCGGGATGTTTTTGGTGTTGCGCAAAAAGACATAATAGACAAAGTGTTCGAAATATTCCAGCCCAGCCAATGTCGGTTCCCCGCCCTGGAAGGCGAAACTTATGGAATTGGTGGCCGACGTCAAGGCCAGGTCAATCAGGTTGGACATTGTTTCATTATCCATGAAACTGAAGTTTCCGGACTTGCGATTCTCAAGTTCATCGAGATAGAAGCAATAGCTGCAGCGAAGATTGCAGCTGCCCGAAGCCGGTTTTATAAGCAGTGAAAGGTTTTGCATTCTATTTTCCTCCGTTGATCTTCGCCAGTTGCGAAACGAATATCTCGATAAAGACGTAACTTATGGCCTGGAGATCAAGAAAGGTCCCATACTGCATCAGATTGTGGGGCAGGGCGAAGTAGTAGTCGACATCGTTTTTGAACTTCAGGTCATCTGAGAAGGTGACTACCATGATTTTCACCTTTGTCTGTAAAATCTCATCGAAATAGCGGCTGTAAAAACCGGTGTTGTCATTGTTTGTGAAGATGATGATCATATCATCCTCACCCATCGGCCGGATTGTATCCATTATCAATGCGGTGTCGTCGATGACATAGCCGATCTGGTTGAAGGTGTTCAAAACCCTAAAACAGAACTGCTTGGCAGCCAGACCGGCCTTGTTCAAACCGAAGACTTTGCGCTCTTTGGCGCCTGCCAGCGCCTGGCATGCCTTGATGATATTTTCAAGATCCAGGCTGTCATTTAGAGCCTCGATTGAGCTGATATATTTGGTGGTGATAATCCGGATCAGGTCGTCCTGACTGGTGGATGAATTGTCCATTGTGTTGTTGGAAATCAGGTAGCGGTTGATCTCGTAGCGCAGTTCGATATAGCCGTTGAAGCCGAGTTTCTTGGAAAAACGGATCAGACCCGCTTTCGAAGTGCCGATGCTTTTGGTTATTATCTCAATATCCTTGCGGCAGAAATGCCGGGGGTAGTTGATTATGTAATTGGCTATTTTGAGCTCGTTGTTAGTGTATTTGTCAAAGCTTGCTTGAATAAGGTCTAGAATATCCATATTTGATCCTCCGGATTGATTATAACATATAATAAAATATATTTCAAAATACTATGAAATATTTGAAATACATTTTGGTTCACTATTGAAATTGATTTCGCTAAGTGTTATCATACTTGTGTGGAGCGCTTACACCAAATAAAAATAGGAGAGAAATCATGAAATCATTGTCAAACTTTCTTGAAAAGTATTTAGTCCCCCTGGCAGTAAAATTATCAAATAACATCTACCTGGGTTCGGTTTCGCTGGGCTTCAGTTATCTGTTGCCGGTCATCATGGTCGGGGCCTTGTTCACATTGTTCACTTCATTCAACTTCGCCATCTACCAGGATTTCATCACAAGCATCGGGTTGAAGACAATCCTGTCATTCGCATCGACCTACACTACCAACATGCTTGCGGTTTATGCGGTTTTCCTTATCGCCAAGGCGTACGGGGAAAAGATCGGTCGTGAAAAGGAATCGATCATTGTCGGTGTCCTGGCGCTGGTTGCCTTCTTGATCCTGATACCAACCGGAGCCCATCCTTTGGAATCGGGATCGACAATCGCTTACCTGCCGGTAAAATTCCTTGGTGCCCCGGGGCTGTTCTCGGCGATCATCGTGGCGCTGGTTACCGCTTTGATTTACTTTTTCTTCATCAAAAACAATATCGTAATCAAGCTTCCTGATTCGGTGCCTCCGACTATCGGGAAAAGTTTCTCGGCAATTCTTCCGGGGATGGCGATTGTCTTCATCTTCGGTCTTGTCCGTCACCTGTTCACAATGACGAGTTACGATGATTTCAATACGGCCATTTATACGATTGTCCAAAAACCACTGGTAAGCCTTGGAGCCAGCCCGATCACCTACATCCTGCTTATCGTTGTCTGCTCGCTGCTGTGGTTCGTGGGAATCCATGGGGGAATGATTGTAATGCCGATCCTAAGCATGCTTTACATGCCGGCATTGCTTGAAAACCTGGCTGCATTTGAAGCCGGGACTCAGCTGCCAAATATCATCACCTATTCGACCTGGTCGCTTATTGCTTCATTGGGTGGGGCCGGAGGAACATTGGGGCTTTGCATCCTGATGCTGTTCCTGTCGAAATCGGTCCGCTACAAGACACTGGGCAAACTGGCAATCGGTCCGGGCATCTGTGGCATCAATGAGCCGATCACCTTCGGTTATCCGATGATGCTCAATACTGTCATGCTTATCCCGATGGTGGTCACTCCGGTGGTCACATTCCTGATCAGCTATTTTGCGATGTCGGCCGGTATCGTCCCAAGTCCAAACGGGGTGACTGTCGCCTTGGGAACACCGGTAATCTTCTCGGGACTGATGGCCATCGGCTGGCAGGGAGCAGTGCTGCAGGTGTTCCTTATTGTGATCCAGATGGCGTTCTACTTCCCTTTCTTCAGACTCTCAGACAAGATGGCGTATGATGAGGAACAGGCCAACGAACAAGTCAAATCAATGGAAGAAAAAGCGGTAAACGCATAATTATCCATGGAAGAGTGGGATGTTTCCATTCTTCCATGTCAACTTAGAAGTTAGGAGAACTTTATGAAACCGAATATTGTCTATTTTGTCGCCGACCAGATGAGATGTGATTCCCTGGCCCATATGGGCAACGAGGCAAGCATCACCCCGAATCTCGATGGCCTGGCAGGGGAGGGCGTTTCGTTTAGAAATGCCTACTGCCAGAATACAGTCTGCGTGCCCTCGCGGTGCAGCTTTTTGACCGGCCTCTATCCCCATACAACCGGTCATCGGACCATGCACTTCCTGCAAAATCCCGATGAACCCAATTTCCTAAGGACAATGAAACAAAGCGGCTACGAGGTGATCTGGATCGGACGCAACGATATCATCCCGGCGGACCGGTCCAAGGTAGATTATTGCGATGTCTATTTCGACGGTCTGGAAAAGATCGACAAGAAAGACATGGTCAAGAGTCGTGGCATGAGACACCATGAACCTAAGGAAGTGGATTTCACCGCACCGGGTTATTACGCCCATTACATCGGCAAGATAAGTGAATTGCAGGCCCGCAACGGCTCAGGCATGATGAATGACTGGGTTGCCCTGGAGAGTGCGATGGAATATCTCGAGCAAAGAAAAAGCGACAAGCCTTTTTTCCTCTATCTGACATTGACCTACCCTCATCCGCCTTATGCCTGCGAAGATCCGTGGTTCTCGATGATCGACCGGACCTTGGTGAAAAAGCGGAGGCCTGGTGCGATGACATTGAAAGACAAACCATCAATGCTCCAGGAAATCGCCAGAAAACAGAACCTTGCCAACTGGGGCGAGGCCAACTTCACCGAGATGCGGGCGACTTACCTGGCGATGGTGGCCCGGTTCGACCACCAGTTTGGAATGCTTAAGGAAAAACTGAAGGAACTGGACATCTATGACAATACAAGCATCTTTGTCTTTAGTGACCATGGCGATTACACGGGCGATTACGACATTGCCGAAAAAGTCCAGAACTGCTTCGACAACCCGGTATGCAACATTCCCCTGATTGTAAAACCGGCCAAACAGTTCGCGGTGAATCCGAGGATTTCCGAGGCTCTGGTTGAGCTCGTCGACCTGAGTGCGACGGTTGCTTCGATGTGCGATGTGGAAATCGAGTATGTCCAATTCGGAAAATCATTGTTGCCGGTATTGGAAAAGGAACAGGAACACAAGGATGCGGTTTTTTGCGAAGGAGGCCGGATCCATGGCGAAACCTGGGCCATGGAAAAAGGGCACGGGCCTGAGTCGGAATACTGGCCCCGCCTCGATACCCAATCAAGCGAAGGTCCGGAACATACCAAGGCGGTCATGATCCGGATGGGCGATATGAAATATGTCTACCGTCTTTACGAATCGGAAGAACTGTACGACCTTGCAAGCGACCCTGATGAGCTTGAAAACATCATCAACGATCCTGATTGCAGGCAGCAGGTGATGGAATTCAAATCCCGGATGCTTGACTGGTTTGTCGAAACCGGAGACATCGTTCCCAACCGCCGGGATCTGCGCATTTAAGGAAACGGAAATATCAATACTTTTGAGAACTCAGGTTCTCTTTTTTGTGCAATTGAACCCTGGACGTTATCAAAAGCAGGCCAACAGGAGGATGGTGACATGTCGCAGCTCATCCCGATCTCCGGGGTGTGATTATCCTAATTGAAGTTGGCAATACATTTCGGGAAATTGGAAATAATAAAAAATGATTGTTTTTGAAATCGGTTTCCTGCGTTTTTTGTTTACATTCCCCGGGAAAAAGGTAAAATTGATGTCAAAGCAAATTTCATTGAAGATTACAAGCGGGGGAGACTACAGATGGCACAACGAATTACCGGATACACTGAATTGATCGGATTGATCGCCTATCCGATCAGGCACTCCAGCTCGCCAAAAATGCATAATGAGGCATTTGCGAAACTGGGGCTTGACTACGCCTATCTTGCCTTTGAAGTCGACAACGAGACCCTCGAGGACACCATCAAAGGGTTCAAAGCGATGAAGGTTCGGGGCTGGAATGTATCCATGCCAAACAAGACGGAAATCCACCGCTACCTTGATGAACTCACACCGGCGGCAAAGCTGTGCGGTGCTGTGAATACTGTGGTCAATGACAATGGCGTGCTCACCGGACATATAACAGATGGGATCGGGTATATGGAAGCCCTGAAAGATGCGGATATCGATGTGATCAACCAGAAGATGACCATCGTAGGAGCCGGGGGAGCGGCAACCGCCATCGCCATCCAGGCGGCGCTCGATGGGGTCAGGGAAATATCCATCTTCAACACAAGAGACAAGTTCTGGGCCAGGGGCAAGAAGACGGTCGCTGATATTAATAGCTTTACTGATTGTATCGCATCACTCCACGACCTTGAAGATCTTGACGATCTCAAAAAGGAGATCCAATCCAGTTTTCTTTTCACCAATGCGACCGGAATGGGTATGGAGCCGTTTGTCGGGAAAACCTATATTCCCGACAAGTCGTTTTTCCGCTCTGACTTGTACGTGACCGACATCGTCTATTCCCCGTCTGAAACAGCTTTGCTCAAGCTGGCCAAAGAGGCGGGGTGCAGGACCATGAACGGATTTGGGATGATGCTTTTCCAAGGCGCGGCCGCATTCAAATTGTGGACCGGCCAGGATATGCCGGTTGAGTACATAAAAGAAGTGATGGATATCAGGTATTAGAATAAATATCGGCATCAGAACATAGATGAAATGACCCTGCGATTTTGAGTGTGAATTGCAGGGTCATTTTAATATGTATTGAAAGGATAAAGTTATCGGTTTGTTGAAATGAGGGACATCAGATGAACATGTAGCCAACCATGCCGACCAGCCCGCATGAAAGCATTGTGAGTATCGGCGAAAACTTGAATTTGCCAAGGAGCACCAGTCCCAGGACGACAATGGCGATCCCGAAATAGTTGATCCCCTCTTCGAAGGCCATCAGCTTGAAAATCGAGATCCCGGCACTCATGATCAAAGCGACAACCGCCGGGCGCAGGGCTGAAAGGACGCTTTGGATCACGCTGAGATTCTTGTAGCGGTAATAGAGGAAACTGAGGATTCCCACAATGATGATTGAAGGAGTCACACAGCCCAGGGTTGCGACCAATGCGCCAGGCAGACCGGCAACCTTGGTTCCCACGAATGTCGCCGAGTTGACGGCGATCGGTCCGGGCGTCATTTCGGCCAAGGTGATCAGATCCGAAAACTCGGTCATGGTCAGCCATTGCAGTTTGGAAACGATTTGTTCCTGGACCAGGGGGATTGCGGCCATGCCGCCCCCGAAGCTGAACGCTCCGATCTGGAAGAAGCTTATGAAAAGTCTAATCCACATTTCCTTTCACCTCCACTTTTTGTTTAGACATACTGAAGAAGTTGGCGATTATTCCCACTGAAGCGCAGCCCAGGATTATCACGGTGACTGAAAGACCCAGGAACAGTTTAAGGCTAAGGCAAACAGCGAGCAGACTTATGATCAAAGGACTTCTGGTTTTCAACAATTTAAGGGATAGGTCGAATACCGTATGGAAGATGATCGCCACCACGCCTGATTGCATCGCACGAAGAAACAATGAAATATAATAGTTGCTCCTGAACTGTTCGTAAAAAAGAGATATTATGGAGATGATGATGATCGGGGGCAAAACTGTCCCGAGTATCGCAAGCAGGGCCCCGGGCAGCTTTCCGATCTTGAAGCCGATCAATATGGCGGCATTGATGGCGACGGCTCCAGGTGCCGACTGGGCGATGGCGATAAGGTCGAGCATTTCGTTGTCCTCGATCCAGCCAAGTTCCTCCACAAATTTGGCCTTCATCAGCGGGATGATGACATAACCTCCGCCGAATGTGAATGATGACAGGTAGAAAGTCGAACTGAACAATGTCAGGTATTTATTTTTCATTTGATGTTCCTCCTCGCTATCATTCTAATCCAGATTGATGTATAATAAAAATACATAAAACAAATACAACTTATATTGAAATTGTTATGGAGGTTGAGATGAATATAAACTACTTGCGGATTTTCAAAGCTGTTTGTGACGAAGGCGGGGTGACCAAGGCCAGCAAAAAGCTGTATATCGCCCAGCCTTCGGTGTCCCTGGCAATCAAGGAACTTGAAAAGAATTATGAGGTCAAGCTGTTCGATCGGATCTCGCGCAAGCTTATTTTGACCGCCAAAGGGCAGCAGCTATATGATTATGTGACCGACATCCTGCCGCTTATTGACGAGATCGATGAGAAGCTCAAGGAAGGCGACCAGGTCGGCGGCAGGCTAAGGATCGGCAGTTCGGTGACTTTCGGGAATTACTATCTTATCGACCTTGTCTCCGCTTTGAAAAAGGAATATCCTCAGCTGGAATTCCAGCTGACAATCGACTCTTCATATGCGATTGAGGAGCTGGTCGCAAACAACGGTGTGGACCTGGGAATCATTGAAGGGCACAGCCATCTTGAAAACATCCACAGCCGGATCATCCTGGATGACGACCTGGTCTATGTAAAAAGCAGGGATTTCGAGCGGAAGATCGAAACGTATGATGATCTCAACAACTGCGAGGTGCTGCTTCGCAACCTCGGATCGGCCCATCGCGAGATCTTTGATGGGCTGATGAAAGCCCACGACATCAATCCCAAGATAGTGATGGAATCGATCAGCACGAGCGCCCTGATCGAGGGGTGCATCCACGGGCTGGGACTGGCTTTTTTGCCCCACAAGTTTATCGAGGACTACCTTGAAAATGGGCTGGTAACTATTAGCGCATTGCCGGTTGTCAAACGGAACTATTTCCTGATCACCCATCAGAACAAATATGTGAGCAACAATATGGAGATTTTCATCAGACAATTGGAAAAAATCAGGTGACAATTCCGTTTTGTGTGGTAGAATGTCTTTTATTGTTTAAGAGGTAAGAATATGGATAAAACGAAAATGGAAGAATTCCTGTCTGTCGCCAGGGGTGAAAAGCCAGCTGAGCTGGTGATTGTAAATTGCAGGATTGTCGATGTCTACTTAAAGAGGATCGTAACGGGAAATGTCGCCATCCATGACGGGTTGATTGTGGGTATCGGCGATTACCAGGGCGAAAAGACAGTCGATGGAAAAGGTAACTATCTTGCACCGGGGCTGATCGATTCCCACATCCACCTTGAATCGACGTATCTTGGAGTGGAGCAGGCGGCAGGGTTGATGATGGCTCGGGGGACAACGACGATAATAGCCGATCCCCACGAGATAGTCAATGTCGCAAACAATGCTGGCATGCAATACATGCTTGACGCCGGGGCGAATACGCCTTTGTCGATCAAGTACATGCTCCCTTCATGTGTTCCAGCCTGCGCGATCGAGGATCTTGTCACGCCGTTCACTGTGGACGACATGCGCCATTTTGCGGGCCATCCCGACGTCATCGGTCTTGGGGAAATGATGGATTATCCAGGACTGGTTGGCGGTGATGAAGGGGTGTTGGACAAGATTGTCTTTGCCCATGAAAACTCCCTGATTATCGACGGGCATGCCCCGATGCTAGGTGATGGCACCCTGGATGGCTACATCGGCTCATCGATCAGGACCGACCATGAGTGCACGAGTGTCGATGAGCTTAATGAACGAATTGCCCGGGGCATGTATGTTATGCTGCGCAACGGCTCGGCAGCCCGGGATCTTGAAAACCTCCTGCCAGGAGTAAATGAGACCACATCCCGTTATTGCCTGCTTTGTAGCGATGACAAGGAGGTCGAACACATGATCAACCAGGGCCATATTGACCAAAGCCTGCGCATCTGCGTCAACCATGGCATCGACCCGCTGACGGCACTGCAAATGGCAACCATCAATGCGGCGCAGTGCTATCGCCTTGATGATCGCGGGGCGATCGCTCCGGGAAAACGGGCGGATCTGGTTTTCTTCAAGGATCTCAAGGATTTCAAGGTCATCCGGGTCATGATTTCCGGCCAGACTGTTTTTGATAACGGAAAAATCCAGGTGGAAATCAAACCGATTGGCTATGGAAGTGTCGCCAACTCGATGCATGTCAGTGATTTTTCAATCGAGAGGTTGAAAATCAAGCTCAAAGATAAAAAGGTCATCGCAATGGAAACCCTGGCCCATTCCCTGCTGACAAGGAAGATCGAAGTGGTTCCTGATCGTGACGAACATGGATGGTTCAAGTTTTCAAATGACGGCCTCAACAAGATCGCGGTGATCGACCGCCATAAGGGTAGCGGTGCCATCGGGCTGGGGCTGATCAGGGGATTTGGCATCACTAAGGGAGCATTGGCGCTGACCATCGCCCATGATTCGCATCACCTGATCGCCATCGGTGCCAATGACCGCGACATGGCGGTTGCGGTGAACCGGCTTAATGAATGCCAAGGCGGAATTGTCGTCGCAAACGACAATCAGGTGATCGCAGAACTCCAAATGCCCATTGCCGGGTTGATGAGCGATCTGCAACCAGATCAGGTCAAAGACAGGCTCAAGGACATCCATGAAAAGTGCCACAAGGTGCTGGGTATCCAGGAGGACGAACCAATTGTGAAACTCTCGTTCATGGCCTTGCCGGTCATCCCGGAGATAAAAATGACCCCGAAGGGACTTTTCGATGTTACCCGATTCGAATTTGTGGACTAGCTTGCGCTGGTCCTTTTTTATTTTTCGGCAGGAATTTTCATTATTTTAGCCCAAATCGAAGACATGATGGCATCCTGTTGCCAAAGATGTCAGAACCGCTTCTGAAAGCGCATCCGAACTGATAAGATGATTACAGTTGAAAGGAGAGTTTACTATGGGTGATTATTTAACTGAGAAGTTATTAGTGGTTGCTTCCAAGATGTCGTCGCAACGGCACATGGTCGCAATCAAAAACGCATTTACGGCATTGTTGCCAATCATCATTACCGGGGCCTTCTGTGTCCTGTTTGCCAATGTTGTCACTTCGACGACAACTACAGGTATTTCGTTGGCCAAACTGCCAGGGATGGCGTGGCTGTCGAATTTCACTGACATGTTCAACGCGGCATACTATGCCTCATTGAACTTCCTGACAGTGCTAGCGGTCATTTTGATCGCAATCGAATTGGGGAAAGAGTTGAAACACAAGGAAACAATCGTGCCGATCGTGGCATTGTCTTCCTATATCAGCTTGTGCGACACTTTCTTGAAAACAAGCGTGGAAGGTCTGGCTGACCCGGTGACTATCGTCAACGTATTGCCAAGAGCCTTCACCAATGCCCAAGGTCTGTTTTTGGGGATGATCACGGCTTTGATCGCCACTGAAATCTATGTGAAAATCGTTGACAGTCGCAAGCTGGAAATCAAGATGCCTGAAACGGTTCCGACGAACGTTTCCCATTCATTCAATATCCTGTTCCCATCAGTGATCACGATCCTGCTGATTTCCGGATTCGGACTGCTTTTCAAGACAGTGTTTGGAATGACTCTTTACGATGCGATCGGGACAATGATCCAGACACCGCTTCGCGGGGTTCTTACCGGTCTTCCGGGTTACCTGCTTATCTTTGCCTTGTCTTGTGTTTTCTGGGTTATCGGGATCCACGGTACCCAGGTGCTAAAACCGGTTTACCAGGCGACAATGCTTGAGGCGGTGTTGGCCAACACCGAACTTGTGAACGCCGGGCAGGCGCCAAAATACATCCTTAATGAAGCCTTCATTTCGGTGTTCACGACAATGTCGGGAGCGGGGATCACAATCGGACTTATCATCGCGATTCTGGTCGCTTCAAAACGTGATGACTTCAAAGCCATCGCCAAACTTTCTATAGCGCCTGGTATGTTCAATATCAATGAAACCATGACATTCGGTTTGCCAATAGTGCTAAATCCGCTGTTCATGATTCCGTTTATCTTGGCACCGATTCTTACCGCATCATTCGCTTATTTCATGACCGTTATCGGATTTTGCGGCTATATGGTCTATGCGGTCCCTTGGACAACGCCGCCGCTGCTTATCGCCTGGCTTGCATCAGGGGGATCCATGGGAGCTGTAGTCACCCAGGCGATCTGTATCGTCATTTCCACTTTGGTATATCTGCCATTCGTGTTCGCATCAAATAAAACTATCAATCAAGAACCAGTCAGTGAATAAGGAGTAGTCATATGAACCGCAGCCGTAAAGAGAACATCATGGATTTGAAGCAACAATTAAACACGCCAAGTACCAATTCAATCAAGGCGTTCACTCGTTACAAGTTGGCGACTTACATGTTCAATATTGTCTTCCCGCCATATGGTCTCTACCGGCTATGGTCCAAGCAAAGTGAATTTTGCCTAAGTGAAAAGGTCGCCCAATCTTTTGTGGTGAGTGTTTATGTAACGACTTTAATCCAATCATTGATTTAAAAGTCCTTCGGGACTTTTTCATATTGGTAAAAACAACCCGATTTGATTTAAAATTTGATAAAATCAAATGGGTGATAAATATGATAATCGACAAAATCAACGGACTTTCAAACCTGACGTCCCAGGAAATGGCGATCAGGGAATATATAAACGACAACCCCAAGGCGCTTTTGAATCTCAGTATCACGGAATTGGCGCAGGAAAGCTTCACCTCGACTTCGACGGTGATCCGCCTTTGCAAGAAGCTGGATTTGAAGGGTTATGGCGAACTGCGCTACATCTATGCCAGCGAGTTTGCGATCATGCAAAATCAGCGCAATTTCCTCAAGCAGAAGCTGTTTGACGAGTCATCGTCGCTTGACGAGATCACGGAAGTCATTCCCCAGCTTTACCAGAACGCCATCGAGCATACCAAAACCATGATCGACCGGAACACCCTGATAAGGGTGACCAACCTGATCAAGCGGGCAAGCCGGGTGGAAATATACGGAGATGGGCTAAACTACGACCTGGCCAACACGATCGCATACCGTTTCGAGGCGGTTAACAAGGACTGCTTTGTCTACAATGCGACCCATTGGGAACATATCGAATATCTCAATCGCAACCAGACCAAGACAGTGGCGATCCTGCTTTCGCACACCGGCAAGAACCCGATGGTGCTCCATGCGGCCTCGCTGCTTAAAGGTCCAAACATCCATGCCGTGGCTATAAGCTGCAACCCGGATTCCAGGCTGGCAAGAAGCGCCGACTATCATTTTCAAATCGTTGATCTGTCAAACGAATTGGAGTTCAAGACAGCCGTTGTAATGACCTGCGTCAATTATATCGTCGACATCATGATCGGATCGCTGCTGGTCCACCATCATGATGACGTCGTTGATGTATTTGCGGGCCTCGAGGGTCGCCGTGAAAAATGGTAATGCACTATTAGAAATTAATCTTAAATGTACAAATACAAAAAAGGAGGACATTATTATGTCAAGAAGATTTCCCGAAGGATTTTTATGGGGCGGAGCTACCGCTGCCAACCAATACGAAGGAGGATGGAAAGAAGGGGGCAAAGGTATAACCGTTTCCGATTGTGCCCGGCATCACCTCGATATCGATGTGACCGACTACAAGGCCCACAATGCCATCACTACTGCACAGGTCATGGAGGCACTGGAATCGACTGACGACTCCTTATACCCGAAACGTCACGGTTCAGAAGGATTCAGCCACTACAAGGAAGACATCGCCCTTTTTGCGAAAATGGGATTCAAGGTATACCGGATGTCGATCGCCTGGGCGCGCATCTTCCCTAATGGCGACGAACTGGAGCCAAATGAAGAAGGTCTGAAGTTCTACGATGATGTATTTGACGAACTGGCGAAATACAATATCGAGCCTCTGGTTACGATGTCGCATTATGAACCGCCAATCAACCTGTTGCTCAACTACCAGGGGTGGTATTCTCGGGAAGTCATAGAGATGTTCACCCGCTATGTCGAAACGATCTGCACCCGCTATAAAAACAAGGTCAGATACTGGCTGACATTCAATGAGGTGGATTCGATGATCCGCCATCCATATACGACCGGTGCCCTGATCGAAGACCGGTTCCCTGGTCTAAACTTCGAGGAAGTCATCTTCCAGGCGATGCACCATCAGTTTGTGGCAAGCGCCCTGGCGACAAAGATCTGCCATGAGATCATTCCGGAATCGAAGGTCGGCTGCATGCTTACCAAGCTGACATACTATCCATACACCTGCAAGCCTGAAGATGTCCTGACCGCCCAACAGTACATGCGTTCGACCTACTGCTATTCCGACACCCAGGTGTTTGGTGAATACCCTTCATACCTGCTTTCGAAATTCAAGAATGACGGCATCAATCTCAAAATGGAAGAAGATGACCTGGATGTCATGAAAAAGTATCCGGTTGATTTTGTGTCATTTAGCTACTACAGCTCATCATGTGCGGCGGCTAGCGTAGAAGGTAAGGAAATAACTGCCGGAAACACGATCTCGGCGATCAAGAATCCTTACATCCCTTCATCTGACTGGGGTTGGCAGATCGATCCGATCGGTCTTAGAGTCTCTCTGGTCGACCTTTATGACCGTTACCGCAAACCGCTGTTCATCGTGGAAAACGGGCTGGGTGCCAAGGATGAGCTGATTGACGGAACGGTCCAGGACGATTACCGCATCGCCTACTTCGATGCCCACTTCAAGGCGATGTTGGATGCGATAGAGCTTGATGGAGTCGACCTGATGGGTTATACTTCTTGGGGATGCATCGACATCGTTTCAGAATCGACCAAACAGATGTCCAAACGTTATGGCTTCATCTATGTCGATGCCGATGACTATGGCAAAGGGACTTACAACCGCTATCCAAAGAAATCATTCTACTGGTACAAAGGTGTGATCGAATCGAACGGAGCGGTATTATTTGAAGATTAGGCGGATAGATCCCGCCAGTATTTGACAAGGAGAAATTAAATGGATTTGACTGTAGTGATCAATGTCATGGTTCAGCTGTTTTTGGTTATGGGACTTGGCTATTTCATGATGAAAAAAAGCATATTGGACCGCGAGATATTGAAGAAATTCAATTACATAGTTCTTTCCATAACCACTCCGGCTCTGATTTTCGCATCGGTCTGCGGCGAAAATGACGCTTCGGCCGACGTGGTCTTGTATGTGGCGGCAGTCGCATTCGCCTTTTATCTGATTTTACCGGTTGTCGCTTTCGTTCTTATCAAGATATTGAGAATAAAGAAACCCCGCCAGGGACTTTTCATCTTCATGACGATCTTCTCGAATGTCGGATTCATAGGATTCCCGGTGATGAAATCGATATTTGGCAACACGGCCGTATTCTACACCGCGATTTTCAACCTTATGTTCAATTTTGAAGTGTTCACCCTCGGGGTGCTGCTTATCAACCGCGACAAGGGAGAGAAGGCGACCATCGATTTCAGGAATCTGATCAACCCCGGGGTCATATCTTCGGTTCTGGCCATCATCATTTACTTTGCGAATCTGCAGATGCCATCTATCCTGATCTCGACCGCGGAGATGGTCGGAGGTATGACGACCCCGCTGGCCATGATCATCATCGGAGCAAACCTGGCCCTGATGGATATCAAAGAGGTTTTCAATGAGCTGATTGTCTATCCGTACACGCTGATCAAGCAGATTATCCTCCCGGTAATAGCGTTTCCGGTGATCGCCTACTTTATCAAGGATCCTCTTATCCAGGGGATCACCCTGGTCAACCTGGCCATGCCGGTGGGCAACAGCGCGGTCCTTTTTGCGACCCAGTACGATCATGATGTGTCGCTGGCGGCCAAGACGGTGTTCATCACAACTTTGTTTTCCGTATTCACCATTCCGCTGATCGTCGGACTGTTCCTTGCCTGATCCTGGATTCCAGGATCTTTTTTGTCGCCCATATGAAGGCAAATCAGTGTAATCATCCTGATAGTATGTTATAATTATCAATATTTGGAGGAATTATTATGTTTAAGGAAAACTTGAAAAAATACGCCCGCCTGCTGGTGGAGAGCGGGCTGAATGTCCAAGAAGGGCAGGTTGTGGCGATAATGGCCACAATCGAAGCGGCGGAACTGGTCCGTGAAGTCACCAAGGCGGCATATGCAAAAAAAGCCAAGGAAGTGCGGGTGCTTTACGATGACGAATTCGTGACTCGCCAGAAATACCTGAATTCGCCCCTTGAGGTGTTCGAGAATGTGCCAAAATACATCAGTGAATTCCGTAACGAGCTGGTCAACCAGGATTCGTGCATCCTGTTTTTGCGCGGTGACGATCCGGAGCTGCTCAAGGGATGCGACCGTGAAAAGGTTGCAACTTACACTAAAAACATGATGCTGGCGCTAAAACCGTTCAACGACAAGCGGGACAACATGGAGCTTTCATGGTGTATCGGGGCAGTCCCGTCAGCTGCCTGGGCCAACAAGGTCTACCCGGACATGGCGACCCATGAGGCCATCGAAGCCCTGTGGCAGGCCATCTTCAAGGTGACACACGTGACCAGTGAAGATCCGGTGGCGTTCTATGCGCAAAACAAGATCAATTTCGAAAACCGGGTGAAATATCTCAATGACCTGAAGATCGAGTCCCTGCACTACAAAAATTCGCTGGGAACCGATCTGGTTGTCGAACTGCCTGAAAAGTATCTTTTCGCCGGCGGGGGCAGCTATCTTTCCAACGGGGTGTACAACTTCCCGAATATCCCGACTGAAGAGGTTTTCACCGTCAACAAGAAACACGGAGTCAATGGGATTGTCTACTCTTCGATGCCGCTCAACTATCATGGCAATCTGATCGAGGACTTTTCGTTCCGGTTTGAAAACGGGAAAATAATCGAAGCCAAGGCGCGCGTGAATGAGGATGTCCTCAACGACATGATCTCACTTGATGAAGGGGCAAGCTATCTAGGCGAGGTCGCCCTGGTTCCATATGACAGCCCGATAAGCAATCTCAAAACGCTGTTTTATATGACCCTGCTTGATGAGAACGCTTCTTGCCATTTTGCCATCGGCAATTCCTATATCGAGTGCCTGGATGGGGGACTTGAGATGAGCAAGGAAGAAAAAAAGGTGCAGGATGTCAATGAATCCCTGACCCATGTCGATTTCATGGTGGGGACGGGAGATCTGGAGATTATCGCCACGACAAGAGACAATAAAAAAGTGCCGATTTTCAAAAACGGCAACTTCGTTTAGAAAACACAGGCCTAAAAGCCTGTGTTTTCCTGTTGGGATGAATGATTGTCGAGGATTTTCTCGATTTCCTGATACCGGGGGTCGCCGGCCTGGTAATACAGATAGGCCAGCTCCTGGTATATGTTCATTATGAAATTCTGGAAATGGGGGTCGATCTTGCCAAGCTCCTGGGCGTTGGAAAGCGACATCAGACAGAAATCAATGGCTTTTTCACTGTCCTGGCGCGCCTGGAAGTATTTGGTGAACAGCTTGTATGTCTTGGCTTTTTCCTCATAGAGGTATTCGACCTGGGCGATCTGGCTTTTTTCGAGCAACGATTCAAGTATCATCAGGTTGTCGTATACCTCGTCGAGGTCTTTGAGGGCCAGGTGGTTCTGGGCGATCAGCCGGTAAATCGGGGCGTACTGGATCTTGTCGACATAGATCTGGTCGTAGCAGTTTAGTGCGGCTTTGAGATTTGTGAGCGACTGGCCAAATTCATGGAGGTAGTAGTCGGTCTCGCCGATGATAAGATAACAGCTGCCAATCAGGAAGTAATAACGTTCATCAGTAACCTTTATCCTGGAAAAGTGTTCCAGGGCGATCTGTCCGTAATCCTTGGCCTGGTTGTAATCCTTGAGACCTAGGTGGCAAACCGCCAGCACCCGATAGACCACGGCGATGTCGTACACGATCAGGTCTTCGTCGCTTTGGTTCTTAGCGATGTTCTGGAATGATTTGAGGGCCTTGTGGGCGAACTCGACAGCCTCGACGTAACGGTCGAGATGGCTGCAGGTTTCGCTGACCGTCAGATAGATGGGACCCAGGGCATAGGCGTCCTCGTCGTTTGTTTTCAGCAGGTAGAAAAGCGACTTGTTGAGCGAGTCGAGCAACTGGGTGTTCTGGTTCATGTTTCTTTGAAGCGTTGCCAGGACGAGATAGCTGTCAGCCAGATTTGATATGCCTCCGGCATCGTCGGGACTGAGCTTGTACAGTTCAAGGCGGGCCTGGATGGCTGCCTGGGCCGATTCGAGGGCCGATTCATATTGGTTCAAACTGGTGTGCAACCGGGTTACCTGCTGGTGGTAAATCGCCAGGTAGAGCAGGTAATTGCGGCTTTTCTTGTTTTCAAACAGCGACAAATAGCGCCAAGATTCTTTGAGTGACTCTTCGACCTGGTCGAACTTTTGCATGTTAAGCAGGTGGTTTGTGTGAATGAGGTTGTTGAACCCGATTTCGTGGATCTGCACCGGTTTGAGATATCCGGTATCGATCTTGTTGAGACTTTGCAGGTACATCTCGTACTCATGGTGCATCTTTTTCTGGTGGTAGTAATTGATCAGGTTGATCAGGGAATTGACATACATCGGGATGAAGATATCGTCATCAACCGACAGTTCCTGGTAATCATCGACTCCCCCGCGCAGATATTCTTCAGTGTTCTTGGAAAAATCAAGCTTGACCGAAAGGCTGCCAAGAAGGCTGTTGATGTAGGCCCGGTCCTGCAGGCTGACTTCGCTTAAATCCAGATTGACCAAAGCCTCGAAGGCTTCCTCGTATGATTCAAAGGCGTTAAGCAACGAGGCGTATTTGATGGAGAAATAAACCTGTCCTTCCCTGGTCAGGCGGTGAGACAAAAGCAAGTCCTCGTACAATATTATCAGTTCACCTGCGGTCTGCTCATCCAAAGGGCGGTTTTCCAATTCTTCTATTTGTTTCACTATATCTTCCATAGGGCACCTCTCTTTATTTCATTTTATCATCTTATTGAAAGCGTTACAAACAAATATCCCGGCAATCGGGAGCGCTACCAAGTTTTTGTGTAACTTATCAATGACGGAAGTTGACTTTTGGCTAACAAAAACCAGAATCGGCTCTTAGGTGTTGAAAATTACCTCTTGAGCAAGTAAAATTAAGGTGAATAAGCGAATCGGTTTAAAATGAAGAGGTCTATTATGAATGAATTTGTTTCGTTATTGAACGACTATATTGAAAACTCGGGAATATCGCAAAGCCAGATTTCGCGGGAAGTGGATATCGGCCGGACCAAACTCAACAAATGCCTTAACGGCAAACGGAATCTGACATATCAGGAATTGGAGAAGATATGCAACTATCTTGGCCTTTCCAATTATCAAGAAAGCCTCCTTAAAGAAGCCTATGCCAACCGTGATCTTACGAGGATGCAACTGGCTAATTTCAAGGAGCTGGAAAACTTGTTCAGGAATATCTGCGATGTCAATAAGATTGACCGCAATCAGCTGGTGATCCACCCCGTAAACAGGATGGCGTTCACCCACAGCCATTACTTTGGCCGCCTTAATGTGATAACGATGATCAAGAAGATCGTCCGTTCCCATTATGACCAGCAATCCAAGGTTGATCTGGTCATGAATCTGCCACTCTATGACAACCTGCTGCGCCAGTTCTTTATCGAGATACTGTGCAACTTCAATTCCAATTTCCAGATAAACCATCTTGTACCGGTCAATCTCGACGACAGTCTGGTAAATGAGAATCTCAATGTCCTCAACGTCCTCAATCAGGTGTTGCCTCTGGCGATGTTGGGCCAGTACCGCTACAATTGCCTTTATTTCGATGCCTATCTGCTTAAAAACGAGTTCAATATCTACCCGTATTTTATCATTGTCAACGACACCGCCATGTTTGTTTCCAATGACCTGAAAAACATGCGGATCGAGACCGACATCGAGGCTGTGCGCTACTATATGAAAGTCATCGAATTGCAGAAACTCTCGTCCAAACCGCTGGTCACCCTGACAAGCGATGTGCCCGAGGGAATCTATGATTTTGTCTTCAGCGATGATGCGAAACTCATGGAAAAGTATTCGGCCAGGAAAATATATTCGATCAGCGAACTCGATAATCATTTCTGCGAGAAATTCAAAAGGGCTCGAACCGGCGTCAATGATGATGGAAACATCTCCGTGCTGGTCAGGGATGACATGATTGTAATCAAGCCAGCCGTTGATCGTAGCGATTGCTTAATAATTGAAAACCGGACGTTAATCAAAAACGTCAAGGATTACGTCAGGGCCAATATTCCCAATAATTTTTGACCCTGAGGAAAGGAGTAACCATGTTTGGAGAAACATTAAAAACGATAATCGATGACAGCGGCATTTCGCTATCCAGGATATCCCGGGCGAGTGGAATATCGCGGTCGATGCTCTACAAGGTTATCAAGGATGAAAGCCAGCTTTCTAACGAGAAATTCACTCAGTTGATCGAAGCCGCTCTGTTTGGACCTGGTCAGATAAACGAACTGATGGACGCCTATCTTTCCAACTGCACTGGAAACTGTGATGGAAGTGGTCTTATCCGGGCCTTGAATTTTATTGAGAATCTTCAAAGGAACGAGTCGCGCAAAGTAGTGGAGCCAGTCGAGCTGGTCAATTCAGCCGGATATACAATGTTGTCTGATCAAAAAAAGATCGCCAACACGATCAGCCAGGCATTGTCCAACTATAAGCGGGAATTGCTGATACTCAACCAGGAAAAATCGCGGATCGAGAAGCATATCCCCGAGTCGGGCAAGAACATCATCGTCATGAAAAACATCTCCGACTTGTCGCGGAAGGTCACCAATCTCAATGATGGCCTGCTGGCATGCCTGCGCAACCCGGATATATATTTCTGCTATACTACGGTGCCTACGCTAAACATCTCGATCTATGACAACTATCTCCTGGTTGATGACATACTGTATATGTACAGCTGCGACCTGACGATTATGGCATACACAAGCAACCCCAAGCGGATCAGCTTTTTCAAAAAGATATTCTTCGAGCGGCTGGAGAATTCGAGCAGGTATTTCCAGGTAGAGCCGCTGTTCAAAAGCTATCAGGAAGTTCTCAAGGTATCTCCAAATCAGAGCATAATTTTCAAGGACAACCATTATTACATCAAAAACAGAAACAAGGCATTGATCCTGGACAAGATGCTTGAACAGGATCTAAGAGATTATTTCACCAGAGGAGCCCACAATGTCGAAATTCACCAGTAAACTGCAGGAGTTGATCGAGAAGTACGATATCCCCCCTTCAAAACTGGCCCGGGCCCTGGGCATCGACAAGGATGACCTGACGCAGGTATATGACGAGTCAATCGCCCTGACCAGGGATAACTACTCGATGCTTGTAAATACAATGGACCTCAATTTCATTGAAGCCCGGGAGCTTGACCAGCTGTTCAATATCTATCTTTTTGGCGAAGACGAATACAACTTCAAGACGAGAATAAAGGAATTTCTCGAACAGATATCCTTCAAGATAAGCTGGGATCTTGAAAGCGGATATTTTTGCGAGAATGCCAGTCTTTACAAGGATGTCTATCAGGATGGCTTCTATCAATATGACAGCCAGATGTCGCTGATTCTTGCAATCAAGAGGGTTGTCAACGCCTCGCTGTGCAACGAGGCCAAGACCAAGATCCGCCTTGTCTACAATTTCGACAACGAGTTCTTGCTTGGGTATTTCTACGAGATATTTTCAAGCTATCATGTCAATCTGGAAATCACCCAGCTTACCACTTTTAACGGATTGCACAACGGCAAGTTCGATCTCAATATCCTTTCATATCTGATTTCCCTGATCCTGGCATCCAATCTCAATTATAATTGTCACTACAACAACGATTACCAGAAACTGGTGGCGGGTGATTTTAGCAACTATATGATCGTCAATGAAAAGATGTTCATTTTCGACGACCAGCTAAGCCGGGGAATGCTTATCTTCGATGCCGGGCAGGTCGACGCCTTCACCAGGAAATTCGACCAGTCGATCGGGCTTTTCACACCGGTGGCATACCGCTGCGACTCGATCGACAGCTTCAATGAAATCTACAGCCAGGTGAATCAGGAGATGGTCTATTACTCGATCGAACCGGGGGTCTACCTGAACAATTTTCTGACCAAGGAAATGCTTGTGAAACACTACAACTACGACCCGGAAGACACTCAAAGGATCACCGACAAGATGCTTGAGGCATTGGGAAAAAAGAAAAAACAGCGTGTCTACAAGACGGTGACCACGATCGACGGTCTGAAGGATTTTGTCGTCAATGGCATAAACAATTCCTTCCCGCAGTTTGGCGATAAATGTTACAGCCTCCAGGAAAGAAGGGAAATCATGGAGAAAATCATCGCCGGAGTCAAAGACGATACATATCAGCTAAACATCATCAACACCAGGAGTCTTATGCTGCCCCAGTCGATCGTTGTCGTGGCTTCGCATCAATCCGGCCTGTTTTTCACCCTGGTCCGCAATTATGAAAACGAGAACCAGAACATCTCATTCTATTTCAATGACAAGTTTTTAGGGAAGCTGTTCTGTGATTTCATCGACGGCCTCAAAGATGACGGAATTGCGTACTCCAAAAAGGATACGCTGCTCACGCTGACCCAAATGATGAACGGTTACTTGAACTGACCGATTCAAATTGATGCGAATCAATGTGACAATTGCCTGTGCGCTATTTTGGTCTAAATGTTGTCACACCTACAGTGGCATATTGCAATGTGGAGCTTATTAGGCTAGAATGGAATCAGGTAATACGACATGGGGAATAATAATAAAGTCGTATTGCTCAAATTTTGTTGGGGAATCATCTAAGCTCGGGAAAGTTTTTATATGTGGCGTCGATCAAGGTTAATGGGGATTTCCTTTGACCGGCGGAAACGATTTATTCATAATGTTCAAAGACTTAGGTCTAATCGTTCGAGAGACAGTTAATTTATTAGCTGTCTTTTTCGTTGCGAAAAAAAGAAGTCTTCGCAAAAGACTCCTATTGATTGGATAATTGTCTAGCAATCCATGACCACGAATCCTCGCCGGTCAGATCGTCGGTTGCCTCATTGTTATCGAAATGGATCCATGACCAGTGTCCATTGTACTTGTGCGGTCCGCCATTGTGGTCCCTGTACCTGCCGGAAGTGTCGAACACGGAATCGGTAGTGGCGACAGCCAGGGAAGTGGCCCCGGCTTTTTTAAGGCGCTGTATTATCGGCGCTTCATTCAACAAGGGATCGACGATTGGATCGTCATTTGAATAAATGAAGTACAATGGCTGATCCTTCAACCGGGCGATATCATCGTTGGTCATCCAGGTGTTTTTCAAGGCGGCGCAGATGGCCACCCCGGCTTTGTAGTGACCGGGATAGGTCTTCATCATTTCCAATACCATGTATCCACCATTGGAGCAGCCGGTCAGGACGACTTTTTTAGCCCCGTATTTATTCTTGCAATGGTCGATTAGCTCCTTGAGGCTACTGGTGTAGACGCTTTTGCCATCTTTCGTGTACAAGCCGCTGCCATCATCCATCCACATGGTCGGACATTGGGGAACGAGAATCAAGGCATTGTTGACTGCGCTTTGGAAATCCGGACCGGCCAGTGCCGCAGCCTTGTTGGACAGCAACGGTATGAAAACGTCTGATCCAATTGTGCAACCTTCCCCCATGCCGTGGAGCCATACGACCATTGAGTCCGACCTGGTCTCCGGTTCATAAATGACATACTCATATTCTTTGCCCGATTCTGTTTGGAAACTTGAGGCATTGAACATGTCCGCTGATGTTGTGAATCCGGTGGCCTGAACCGCTATTTCCAGGGATGTGATTCTTTCACCGGATGATTTGACCGATGCCGCCGGCTCAAGAAAGAATTCCAGGAAATAGGGATTGGACCAGGTGTTTTTCTGCGTCTCCATAGAAAAAAGCAGGGGCGAACCCTCTTTTGGGGAGACTTCAAGATCCACTGCGACATGATTCGAACAACCGTCGACCATGTTGCCCGAACTGTCACAAAGATGGATGTCGAGCACCTTGCGCGGGAATTTTCTGACCACCACCGGGAAGCTGGCATCATTCCAGTCGGTCGCCTGCCTGGTTTCGATTACGGTGATGTCTGACGCCTTGATGCTGTCGATTGGTCTTTCAAGTTTCAAAACGGCCTTGCCGACCCCCGCGCCCCAGTCATGGCCGGTGACGAAGTAGCTGTAGGTACCGGTGATTGTTGAGTTCGCTTTGTTGTTCGTTTTTGTCATATTGGTCTCCTTTTTGGCTGATGGTTAAATTATATTGCATCTTCAAAGGGAAGTAATTCCAAAATGTGACTGATTACAGGGTTGCGACGAACTTCTCCTTGTAGGCCGAAGGCTTGATCGAGTAGCGCTCCTTGAAGATCCGGTCAAATGATTTGTAGTCGCTGAATCCGTTTTTCAGGGCGATCTGGGTTATGTTGAGGTCGCTGGATTGCAGGTCGATAACGGCGCTTTCCAGGCGCTGGGAATCGATGTACTGCTTCAATGTAAGTCCGGTCCCTTCCTTGAACAGTCGCGCCAGGTAGCCATACGAAAGGTTGAATTCATCGGCGATGAACCGGGGTGATATCTTGTCGGCGAAGTTGATGTCGATGTAATTGATGATGTCGGCGATCACCTGGGAGTTCTTGGATGAACGGGGGCTTTTGTCCTTGTCGATTGTGGCCATGTGACTGAGCATCTCGCCAATCAGGATGGTCGCGTAGCCGTTGGCGATGATGTTCGAGAATTCCTGTCTGGTGACCTTTACCAGGGAGTCGAGCAGGCTGATTATTTTCTGTTTGACCTCTTGTGAAAGATCGTTAGTGAAGGTGACATTGTCTATCTGGGGATAGAGCAGTTGAGCGAACTTGTAGTCAATCTGGATCGCATAGCCCTGGTATTCCCTGGGACCTTTATTGATGAAGGTGTGGATCGAGCGCGAATTGATCACGTGGATGTCATTTGGCCCAATCTCGACCAGGTTGCCGTTTTCCCACAGCTGCGATCCGCCTTTGAGGGGGTAGATGACCTCGAGCGAGCGGTGCCAATGCTTGGGAATCTTGTCGGGACGCTCTCCGGTTTTGATGTCGAAATAGATGATTTTCACATATTGGTGGGGGTTGCGGGATATTTTTTCATAAATGATATTGTCCATGTTCTTTCTCCTTGTACTATATGATATCAAATTTGAACGTTTTTGAAAACGCAACCAGCGGATTTTATCGATTTGAAAAAAGACATGTGATCGATCGGGAAACCTTATCTCCTGATATTGAGTGAAATCCAGGGGATTTGGGAAATATTTGATAAAAAGCTAGAAGATAAAATCTAATCCGTGTATAATTGTTACCGTGTAGTCCGCTACAAATATCCAATTTACAGGAGTTATTATGGCAAAAGCTTTGTTTGTAACAACCAAGAATCTTGACTATCTGCGAAATGTCCAGGAAATAGACCTGCTCAAAGAGAAATACGCCCAGGTCGATGTGGTCGGTTCTTCTAAAAATAAATACTGGAAGAGACTTATAACCGTCTATATCAAACTGCTGGCTATCGATGCGTCGGACTATGAGGAAGTGTTTGTCGGTTTCGCGCCGCAACTGATTCTTCCGTTCTTTCATAAATTCAAAGACAACAAGCTCACAATCGATTTTTTCATATCGGTCTATGACACCCTGGTGCATGACCGCAGGAAATTCAGGGACAACGGCCTTGCAAGCAGATTGTTTCACTGGATTGACAGAAAGACGCTGATGGCCCCGGACAGGATAATCTGCGATACCAATGCCCATGGCGACTTTTTCTCGAAAGAGTTCCAGGTGCCCCGGGACAGGATCGAAACGCTTTATCTAAGCGCGGACACTTCGATCTTCTATCCGGATCCGGACATTCAAATGAATCAAAAATTCACGGTCTTGTATTTCGGTTCGATCCTGCCGCTCCAGGGAGTCGAGGTCATTCTCGAGGCGGCAATGATGTTCGAAAATGACGAAGAAATCCAATTCGTGATCATCGGACCATTGAAGGAAGGGGCGTCCAAACCGATCCAGGGCAATATCGTCTACCACAGCTGGCTGGACCAGAGAACCCTGGCACGCGAAATAAACAAGTGCCATCTCACCTTGGCGGGACACTTCAACACCTCTGTTGACAAGGCCAAAAGGACCATTCCTGGCAAGGCGTACATCTACCGGGCCTGCGACAAGCCGATGATTTTGGGTGACAATCCCGCAACAAGGGAACTTTACCACGAAGGTGATCCGGGCATCTATTTTTGCGAAATGTCCAACCCCAAAGCCTTGGCCGACTTGATCAAGGAAATCAAAGATGCATATTACAAGGATAAGGGTGAGAGCCATGATTAAGGATTTCATCCTGAACTCAAGGAACGTCAAGAGGGATTCTTTCATCTTCAATACGATTGGCGCAATTGAGAATTCTTTCCAGACGATGGTGCTGCTTCTTGTCATCACCCGCCTGGGTCAAATCGAAGATTCGTCAATATTCGTCATCGCCTATGCGGTGGGAAACCTGGTCATGACCATCGGCAAATATGGCACAAGGAACTTCCAGGTGACTGATATCGATGAGCAGTACGGCTTTTTTGAATACATTCTGGCCCGGGGGGCCACAACCATCCTGCTGTTTCTGGCGGTGGCAATCTACCTGGTCAAAGGGATCGCGCTCGACGGGGCGACCCTTTACAAGACGGGCTGTGTCTTTCTTGTATGCGTGGCCAAGGCCGTGGATTCCTTCGAGGATGTGTTCCATGGCCGCCTGCAACAGCTGGGCCGCCTGGATATCGCGGCGAAAATCCTGGCAATCCGCTACTTTATCTTCATCGTCATTTTTGCGGTTTTGTATGTGATGGTGGCAAACCTGATGGTTGTCCTTGTTGTTGCGAATATCGTCAATATCTTCCTGTTTGGATATCTCAACCTGGTTGCCGGGGATTGTTACCGGTTCAAACGGCAAAGAAAACCCGGCAAGGTCGTTGCAATGTTGAAGGAAGTGTTTCCTCTGGCTTTGGGGATGACTCTGATCATGTATCTGGGCAATGCACCCAAATACACGATTGACGGATATTTCACCGATCTTGAGCAGACATCCTTCAACATCATCTATATGCCGGTCTTTATCATCGGACTTTTATCGTCATTCATTTTTTCTCCGCTGATGAAATCAATGGCGGAAGCGTGGGCGAGCCGGGAACTGAAGAAATTCCAGGCGATAGTCAGACGCCAGGTCGGCCTGATTGTCTTTTTCACCCTTGGCGCCATTGGCGGAGGCTATGTGATCGGGTTGAAGTTGCTGGAATTGGTTTATGGAGTATCTTTGCAAGGGGAAATGTTCAATCTGGTCTTGCTGCTTGTATGCGGGGGACTGATCGCTTTGATGACGTTCTATATCGCGCTTTACACGATCTGGCGCCAACAGAAAATTGTGTTGGTCATCCTGGCTTTGGCGAGTGCCTTCTATTTTATAGGGGCTAACACTATCCTGGTCAACCATGCCACAACCGGTCTGATTCTGTTCTACCTGGCGGGGCTGATGGTAAGCGATATTTGTCTTATCATCTATGGTGAGTGGATTGTAAAAAATAAGAAAACAAATATTGGAGGCTGAATATGAAAGGGATTATTTTAGCAGGGGGCAGCGGGACAAGACTGTACCCGCTGACACAAGTTACAAGCAAGCAGTTGCTGCCGGTTTATGACAAACCGATGATATATTATCCCCTAAGCATCCTGATGGATGCGGGGATAAGGGAGATACTGATCATCTCGACACCCGAAGACACACCAAGATTCCAGAATCTTCTTGGCGATGGCAGCCAGTTTGGAATCGAGCTGTCATACAAGGTCCAACCTAGTCCTGACGGCTTGGCCCAGGCATTCATTCTCGGTGAAGAGTTCATCGATGGCGAAGCCTGCGCGATGATTCTAGGGGACAATATCTTCAACGGCCACGGTTTGGTCAAATGCCTAAAAGCCGCGGCAAGCAAGAAAGAAGGGGCGACGGTATTTGGATACTATGTCGATGACCCGGAACGTTTCGGTGTAGTGGAATTCAACGACGCAAAACACGCGGTGTCGATTGAGGAAAAACCGGCCCAACCAAAATCGAACTATGCGGTCACCGGCCTGTACTTCTATGACGACAAGGTCGTGGAATATGCCAAGGCAATCAAACCTTCACCTAGGGGCGAGCTGGAAATCACCGATTTGAACAAGATTTATCTTGAAAAAGGGAAATTGGATGTCGAACTTCTTGGAAAAGGGTTCACCTGGCTTGACACCGGAACCCATGAATCGCTCGTGGAGGCGACCAACTTCGTCTATACGATGGAAAAACACTCGAACCACAAGATCGCCTGTCTTGAGGAAATCGCCTATCTCAATGGCTGGATCGATGAAAGCAAGATGAAAGAGGCAATCGAATTGTACAAGAAAAACCAGTACGGGGCATACCTGCAGGATGTCCTTGATGGCAAGTATATAGTTTAGGAGTCAAGAATGAAGAAAATTGAAACGAAAATTCCGGGACTGGTCATAATCGAACCGGATGTCCATGGCGACCATCGCGGCTATTTCATGGAGACATACAATCAGGCCAAGTTCCAGACGCTGGGAATCGACAATGTCTTTGTCCAGGACAACATGTCTTTCAGTGCCGCCAAAGGGACGCTGCGGGGCATCCATTTCCAAAACGATCCCATGGCCCAGGCCAAACTGGTTTCATGCACCAGGGGAAGTGTGATCGATGTGGCGGTCGACCTGCGCAAGGGATCACCGACCTACAAGCAGTGGGTGGCAGTGGAATTGTCACAGGAAAACAAGAAGTTCCTGTTCATCCCGAGGGGATTCGGGCATGGCTTTTTGACCATCACCGACGATGTCGAGTTCCGCTACAAGGTCGACAACCTCTATTCAGGTGAGCATGACCGGGGGATCCGCTATGACGACCCGGAAATAAATGTCGATTGGGGCGGCCTGCTTGGCGACATCGAACCGATTCTTTCAGCCAAAGACAAAGAGGGGCCGACTCTTAGCGAGTCGGACTGCAATTTCACATATCAAGGAGAAGCGAAATGAAAATATTAGTAACCGGGGGAGCCGGATTCATCGGCGGAAACTTCGTCCATTACATGGTGGAAAAATACCCAGAAGATATGATCGTCAATCTGGACCTGCTCACATATGCAGGTAACCTGGAAACATGCAAGAAGGTTGAAGATCAGCCCAACTACAAATTCGTCAGAGGTGACATTGCCGATCGCAAGTTCATCTTCGACCTGTTCGAGAAGGAAAAGTTCGATGTGGTTGTCAACTTCGCGGCCGAATCGCATGTCGACCGTTCGATCGAGGATCCGGAAATCTTCGTCAAGACCAACGTCATGGGAACGACAACCCTGCTTGATGCCTGCAACAAGTATGGCATCAAACGCTACCACCAGGTGTCGACCGACGAGGTTTACGGCGATCTGCCGCTTGACCGTCCGGACCTTTTCTTCACCGAACAGACTCCGCTGCACACGTCAAGTCCATACTCGAGCTCGAAAGCGAGCGCCGACCTGTTCGTGCTGGCATACCACCGCACCTATGGACTGCCGGTGACCATTTCCCGCTGTTCGAACAACTACGGACCTTACCATTTTCCAGAAAAGCTGATTCCGCTGATGATATCAAGAGCGCTAAACGACGAACCTTTGCCGGTCTATGGCAAAGGGGACAATGTGCGCGACTGGCTCCATGTCTATGACCACTGCGTGGCAATCGACCTGATCGTGCGCAACGGCAAAGTCGGGGAAGTGTACAATGTCGGAGGCCACAACGAACGGACCAACCTCGAGGTGGTCAAGACCATCTTGAAACAGCTGGACAAGCCTGAAAGCCTGATCCAGTTCGTCGAAGACCGCAAAGGCCATGACCGCCGCTACGCGATCGATCCGGCCAAACTCGAAAACGAGCTTGGGTGGGTGCCGACCTACAATTTCGACACCGGGATCAAGCAGACGATCCAGTGGTATCTTGACAACAAGGAATGGTGGCAACACATCATCTCCGGCGAATACCAGAATTATTTTGCCGATATGTACGGCAAGAGGCTGTAATGATGAAGGTTCTGGTAACCGGAGTCAAGGGCCAGCTGGGATTCGATATCGTCAAGGCCTGCCAGGAGGCAAACATCGAAGCCATCGGGGTCGACATCGAACAAATGGACATCACCGACTATGAAGCGGTATGCAAGGTCATCAAGAAAAGCGAAGTCGACGCAGTGATCCACTGTTCCGCCTATACGGCGGTGGACAAGGCGGAAGAAGACGTTGATACATGCAACAGGGTCAATATCGAGGGGACCCGCAACATCGCACTGGTGTGTCAGGAACTGAATCTCAAAATGATGTACTTCTCGACCGACTATGTCTTCGATGGCCAGGGGCAAAGACCATGGCAGGTCGACGACGCAGCGAGTCCGATCAATGTGTATGGTCAAAGCAAGTATCTCGGGGAGCAGGAAGTGAGAAATCTGATTGAAAAACACTTCATTATCCGCATCTCCTGGGTGTTTGGCATCAACGGCAACAACTTCGTCAAGACGATGCTGCGCCTTGGCGATGACAGGGATGAAATCAATGTGGTCGACGACCAGTTCGGGGCTCCCACCTACACTTATGACCTGGCCCGGCTGGCAGTGGACATGATCCAAAGCGACAAGTACGGAACCTACCACGCCACCAACGAAGGCGACATTTCATGGTATGAATTCGCCAAGGAAATATTCGCTCAGGCGGGAGTTGAGGTGAAAGTCAATCCGGTTTCATCGACCCAGTTCAAAAGCGCTGCCAAACGTCCTTCAAACAGCCGGATGGACAAATCCCGGCTTGACCAGGCCGGTTTCAAGCGATTGCCAAGCTGGCAGGATGCTTTGAAACGCTACCTGATCGAACTGCAAAAATAGACGATAAGCAATATGGATAATATGTGAAATGCCCCACAATTCCAAAAGGGCAAAAAAAGGGCTTAACAAGCCCTTTTTTGTTAAACAAGATAATTATTTTTTGATGGACAACAAGGTGCAATTGCGGTAATATTGTTGTTGTGATTTTTTTGGCGAATATTAGGGATAATAGGGACAAAAACAGCCGAATCCAGCGGCCGAATGCCGGCATGGATAATCGGGAATTGTTCAAAAATACATTTATTTATGATATACTGGAAATAACAGTGAATAGGAAAAATGGAGGAATTATATGTTAAGCGCATTAATCATGGCCGGAGGACGGGGAACCCGTTTTTATCCATTGTCAACCGATGACCATCCCAAGCAGTTCTTGAACCTGATCGGGGAGAAGACAATGATCCAGATGACGGTGGACCGTCTGCTGAATATCATGCCGATTGAAAGGGTCTTTGTGGCGACCGGGGCCAAGTATGTCGACCTTACCAAGGAGCAGCTGCCGGATTTGCCTGAGGGCAACATCATCGTCGAGCCGGTGGGCCGCAATACCGCACCTTGTGTCGTGTTTTCTGCGATGCAGGTCAATGCCCTGTTTCCATCGGCCAACCTGGTAGTCCTTCCTTCGGATGCGTTGATCCAGGATGTCGAGGAATTCTGCAAGGTCCTTCAAGCTGGCGACGCCTTCCTTGACAATAACAAGGAGGCGGTGGTCACAATCGGAATCGAGCCGACAAGACCGGAAACCGGTTATGGCTACATCAAGCAGACCGACCAGTATGAAGTGGTGAACAACTACCAGATCAAGAAGGTGGAACGCTTCGTCGAAAAACCGGATATGGAAACGGCACAGGAATACCTGGGACAGGGCGGTTACTTCTGGAACGCCGGGATTTTCATGTGGAATGTCAACTACGTTGAAAAGCTGGCCAAGACTTACATGGAAGACACTTATAATAAACTCCTACGGATTGGCATGGTTGGCAGTGAAGGTTACGAATCACGGCTGTTCGAAATCTACCCCCAATGCGAGTCGATCTCGGTCGACTATGCCCTGATGGAAAAGATCGATACGATCAACGTTATTCCCGGTTCGTTTGGCTGGGATGATGTCGGTACCTGGGCGGCGCTTGAGCGCTACCTGCCTCAAGACGCCAATGGCAACATCACCAAGGGACGTTTCCATGTCGACAACGCCCGCAACAACATCATCTTCTCGACCAAAAAGGAAATTGTCTTTTTAGGCATGGAGAATGCCTTCTGCATTGAAGCCGATGACATGATTGTCGTGGGAACCAGGGACCAGCTAAGTGCGGTCCATGAACTAAGAAATAGATAGACGAGGTATGAGTTTTGGAATACATGGATGTTTATAACAAGTGGTTGAACGCCGATTTGACCCCGGAATTGAAAGAAGAAATAACCAGCCTTACCGAAGATGAGATCAAGGATATTTTCGGATCGAAACTGAAATTCGGAACCGGCGGGGTGCGTGAGATATTAGGTGTGGGACCGTCACGCCTCAATGTTTTCACAATCGCCAAGCTGGCCGAAGGTCTGGCCAAATATATCGACGCCTATGTGGGGGACCACAATAAGGCGGCGGTCATCGCCTATGACAACCGCGCCTACTCGAAGGAGTTTTCGGCCATCGTCGCATCGGTCCTGGCCAACCATGACATCAAGGTCTACCTGTTCGACGATCTGCGTCCGACTCCGGAGCTGTCATTCGCGATCCAGGAGCTCAAAGCCTTCGCGGGTGTGGTCATCACAGCGAGTCACAACACCAAGGAATACAACGGATTCAAGGTGTATAACCATTATGGCAACCAGTGCGTTGTCCATGAGACCAACCGGATCTATGAATACATCAACATGGTCGAAGACGGCTTCGATGTCGTCCTGGCAAACGAGACAAAAGAAAAGCAGTATGTCGAGCTGATCGGTGATGCCATCGATAAGAAGTATTACGATTTGCTTGAAAAAGTGAAATACAACGATGTCGACTACAAGGCGACCAAGATTGTCTTCTCATCGCAACACGGGACCTCGTTCGTTCCGGTTACGACAATGTTCGACCGCCGCGGGGTGGACTACCAAATCGTCAAGGAACAATGCTTCCCTTCGACCGAGTTCATCAATACGCCCAACCCGAATCCCGAAAACAAGCATGCCTTCGACATGGGAATCGAACTGGCCAAACAGGTTGGCGGAAAATACGTCATCACGACCGATCCTGACTGCGACCGGTTGGGAATCGCCGTTGAACACAACGGCAAGTTTGTCTTTTTGACCGGCAACCAGACCGGAGCGATCCTGCTTGAATACATCCTGGGAACACTGCAAAAGCAAGGCAGACTTTCTGAAAACACGATCATCTTCGATACGGTCGTGACCAGCTCGCTTGGAAAAGTGATCGCCAACAACTACGGAGTGAAAAACCAGACGACCCTGACGGGATTCAAGTTCATCGGGGAGCTTATCTGCGAGTACGAACGGACCAACGAGTTCGATTTCGTCTTCGGTTACGAGGAATCGTACGGTTACCTTTTCAGCGGCATTTCCAAAGACAAGGATGCGGTGCAATCATGCATGGTTCTTGCCGAAGTGGCCAACTATTATGCGGCCCAAGGCAAAGACCTGGTCGATGTGCTAAACGACATCTACCACAAGTATGGCTACTATATCGATGTAAGCAAATCGAAGAAAATCAAGGACTCCAGCGTCATCGTCGAAAATATCCGCAAACTGAAGATCGCCAAGATCGGCGGACTCAATGTCACCGGAATGGAGGATTTCGCCAACGACAATGTCTTCGTGCGCCATTCGTACAAGATCCTGCCAAAATCGAACGTATTGAAATACTACCTTGAAGACGGTTCATGGTTTGCGGTGCGACCTAGCGGGACCGAACCGAAGTGCAAGTTCTACTACTGCGTGGTGGGGGCGACCAAACAGGCGGCTCTCGAAAAGCAAAGACTGATCGAAGAGGAGCTGATGGAGCTGATCGAAACCAAGCAGGAACGAAAGGTGGCCTTCATCACCGGAGTATCCGGTCAGGACGGTTTCTACCTGTCGCGGTTCCTTCTCAACAAGGGTTACGAGGTCCATGGGATGATGCGCCGTTTCTCAGGCAGCGAAGTCAACCTGGAGGCCGAAGTGCTCGAAGGGATGAGTAACGAGTCGTTCTATCTCCACTATGGTGATCTGACTGACGGCACGAACATCAACCGCCTGATCGAACAGATCAGACCTGATGAGGTGTACAACCTGGCATCGCAGTCGTTCGTCTCGACCTCTTACGAGATACCCGAATACACCAATGATGTCAATTCGCTTGGTGCGATCAGGCTGCTTGACGCGATCCACAAAACGAAACTCAAAGCCAAGTATTTCCAGGCTTCGTCATGTGTCATGTACGGCAACAACTTCGACCACGTGCCTCAAAACGAGCTGACGCCCTTCGAGCCCAACTCGCCTTATGGCATATCGAAACTCAACGCCCACTGGACCACGGTGATGTACCGCGACTCTTACAACATCTTCGCCTGCAACGGGATCATGTTCAACCACGAGTCGCCCCGACGCGACAGCAAGTACGTGACCCGCAAGATCACCAAGGCGGTGGCCAACATCGCCAAGGGCAAACAGGATAGGCTGACATTGGGGAACCTCGATTCCAAACGGGACTGGGGCTTCGCAGGCGACTATGTCGTGGGAATGTGGCTGATGCTCCAGGAAGCTATCCCAGGTGACTATGTCCTTTCAACCAATGAAGCCCACAGTGTCCGCGAGTTCGTCGAACTGGCATTCAAGACTGCTCGAATCGAAATCGAGTGGCGCGACAAGGGGATCGATGAAAAAGGTTATGACAAGAAGACCGGAAAGCTGCTTGTCGACATCGACTCGAAGTATTTCCGCCCGACGAGCATATTGGAGCTCCGGGGCGACAATAACAAGGCAACCAAGACCCTGGGGTGGAAGCGCGAACTCTCATTCGAAGACCTGGTTGAACTAATGGTTAAAGCTGACATGCGCTAATAAAAAAGGATGGCAAGTCAGCCATCCTTTTATTTTGAATTTGACTGCAAACAAGCCGATAATCGGGAGATATTGTTTTAATTTACAGTCTGATGTGCTAAAATAGTTTACTAGATGGCCACATAGCCAGGATGAATTATTCCGATTTAAAGAAGAAAATTCACGATTGAATTGCGACGTTGCCAAATTCTTATCAGGGGGCGGATACCGCCATTAAACAAGGTGACCGGCAAAACAGTAGGCAAAATCACATACAAGATCCAGGCCATGTTAAAATGGCAGGCAAAACGGAGATAACGGCAGATGAAAGATGTTGAAATATCGGTAATCATGCCGGCATACAAGGCTGGCAAATACATTGAAGAAGCGATTTTGAGCGTGATCAACCAGCGTGGTGATTATGATGTCGAAATCATTGTGATCAACGACAATTCGCCTGATGACACGCAAGCTGTTGTGGAAAAGCTGCAATTCGAATATCCCAAAAGCAAGATCGTCCTTGTCAATAATCGAACCAATATGGGGGCCAGCGGTTCACGCAATTTGGGAATTGCCAGGGCCAAGGGCAAATATATCGCCTTTCTGGACAGCGATGACTACTGGGCGCCAGGCAAGCTGTCCAGGCAGATGCCACTGTTTGAAAATGACCGGGTAGAATTTGTCTACGGGGCGCGCAGCCTTGTCGACCAAAGCGGGAAGATGATCAAGGCGATCATCCCGGTCCCTGAACAGGTCGGCTACCATGAACTGCTCAAGACCTGTGTGATTCCCTGCGGGACTGTCATTGTCAAAAAAGATATCCTGCCCGACCCGCCGTTTGTGCGGGACGACATCCATGAGGACTATATCCTGTGGCTGCGGCTTTTGAAAAATGGCCGGAAAAGCTATGGAGTCAACGAGCCTTTGCTTTTTTCCCGCCTGGCTCCAGGAGGGAAATCGCGCAACAAATTGAAGTCGGCATGGATGAATTACCAGGTGTACCGCTATTTTGATATTCCGGTATGCAAGGCCATGGCCCTGATGGTGTCATACACCCTGGCTGGCTTCAGGAAGTATTATTGAATAAAATAGAAATCAATCTCAATTTCTATTTAACTTGAGTTATTCAAGTTGGAAAAGTGAGGAACATATGGAAAAATCTAGAATCATAGAACATTACAAACATTTGGTGAACCTGGTTGCGAATGTCGTGTTGGTGGCTGTTGAAAGCATCGCTTTCGCTTACAGCTGGCATCACCACTATTCAATCGCGCTGCAAAACCCGTATTTCAAGAACGGGGATATTCTGGTCGTGCTTTTTTACATGCTCATCATGTTTTTTGTGACCAACACGTTCAATGGCTACCGGATTTCCTACCAGCGGACATTTGACCTGTGCATAACCCATATCGTGGCTATCGTCACAACCAATGTGCTGGCATTCATTTTCATATCGCTCATTGCCAGGGGTCTGGTTTTCCCATCTTCATTGTACAAGGTGGCTTCTTTCCAGGTCGCATTTGTAGTCCCTTGGATAATTTTAGTTAGATACATTTACAAGTCGCTCTACCCGCCTCGCGAGCTGTTTTTCATCTATGGCGACCGGGCACCGGCCGATCTTATAAGCAAGTTCAATAGCCGCGACGACAAGTTTGAAATCATCGGTGCGATGAAATACAATACCTATAGCCGCCGATTGTACCAGGAAATCGACAACTACAAAGCGGTTGTGGTGGATGACATCCCGGCCCAGGAGCGCAATGACATCCTGAAGTACTGCTACAATAAGGGCATAAGGGTCTATGTCACTCCGAAAATTTCGGACATCATCCTCAATGCCTCGGAGAAGGTCCATCTTTTCGACACGCCGCTTTACCTGGCGCGCAATTACGGAATCAGGACATCCCAGGTTTTTGGCAAGAGGGTGGAGGACATCATCATCGCCCTGCTTGTAATGATCATCAGCACTCCGTTCATGCTTATTATCGCCCTGGCGGTCAAGCTTTACGATGGCGGTCCGGTTTTCTATTGCCAGGAACGGCTGACCAAAGACCATAAGACCTTCATGATGTACAAGTTCCGGTCGATGAAAATGGATTCGGAAACCCAGGGGGCCCAGCTCGCCAAGAAAAACGACGACCGTATCACCCCGGTTGGAAAAGTGATCCGCCGGCTTCATGTCGACGAACTGCCACAGATATTCAGCGTCCTCAAGGGCGATATGTCATTTGTGGGACCGCGTCCGGAAAGGGAATCGATCCACGAGGAATACAAACAAAGCATTCCCGAATTCGATTTCCGTCTGAAAGTCAAGGCGGGCCTGACGGGATTCGCCCAGGTTTATGGTAAATACAACACATCGCCCTATGACAAGCTCAAACTCGATCTTACTTATATTGAAAACTATTCCCTGTTTCTCGATATCCAGATAATCCTGATGACAGTGCGGATCCTGTTTGTCAAAGACAATACCGAGGGAATCGATGAAAACCAGAGAACGGCTGAAAAACGATGATAAAAGTACTCATTGACGCCCGGACTCTGGGAAGCGCTCCTAGCGGAGTTGGCTACTATGCATACAATTTCATTCTGGGCCTTCATGAAAATCCCGATCTTGAGCTTATCCTGGTCAGCGATGTCGCCTCGAGCGAGGAGCTCAATCATCTTCGAGATCTGGGTTTGGAAGTGATTCTCTACGGCCAGCTCATCAAAAAGAGTTTCAAGGTTTTCAGGTATCTCAAATTCATCGATGGACTGATCAAAAAGCTGGAGCCCGACTATTTCTGGGAGATAAACAATCTGCTGCCAGCAAGGATGGGCGGCAAGAAATGTCAGAAAATCGTGACGATCCATGACGTTTTCCCGATGTATCAAAAGGACGCCTACGGCCTGGTCTACCGGATCTATTTCTTTTTGGGGATGAGGGCGACACTGAAAAATGCGGATATCCTGTTTTACAACTCAAAGTCGTCCAAGGTTAACTGCGAAAAGTATTTCCCACAGGCCATAAGCATCAAAAACTACATTTCATACATAATCATGAACACGGCACAAAAAAATCAAGTGGCAGCCGACGGGAACTATTTCCTTTACGTGGGGAACCTGGAATATCGCAAAGGGGTCGACTTGCTGCTTGAGGCGTTCGAGCGCTACGTTGCAAATGGAGGAAAGAAAAGACTGCTCCTGGCTGGCAAGATCCGTGATGAAAAAATCGAGGCGATGCTAAGGGAGCATCTTCAAAAAAACAGCCAGCTCGAATATCTTGGCTACATCGACGAGTCGAAAAAGAACGAGCTGTATAAGGAATGTTCGGCATTTGTTTTCCCTTCAAGGGCCGAAGGTTTCGGGATGCCGGTTGTCGAGGCCTCGCTTTACCACAAGCCGGTGATCATTTCGCGCATCGATGTTTTCGAGGAGCTCATGGGCGATCATGCCTATTATTTCGATATCGATGGCAGCCAGGAAAAAGCGGTCGCCAATCTGGCAAACGTCCTTGAACAGGACGATTTCGAACTGAAGATTGCCGATCCTCAGGACTATTTTTCACGGTTCAACCAGAAGAACCTGAGCCGCAACATTTACGACATTTTAAAGGAAAATCAATATGGGTAACATAAAAAACACCACCAAAGAACTATTGAAGAGAATAATTCCCGAGGATGTGCGCCGCGGTCTCAAGATCAAGGTCATGGAGCGGCGGGTCAATGAAATCGTCTCAAAGATCAAGACGGAATACGACCCGGATGCCCATGAATTCGGGATCAACCTGTTTGGCAACATCAAGGCGGAAATCGGCCTGGGCCAAAGCATGCGCCTGGTCGCCAACGCCCTGGAGGAATCGAACATACCTTTTACCATCTACAACCTGGACTTTTCCGGGAACATCTCGAAAGGCGATACAAGCTTCGATCACAAGATCACCGACACCTGCCCTTATGGAATCAACCTTTTCCATATCGAGCCTTATGAGCTGGGGCTGGCCTGGATGAAGCTGCCCGACGAAGTGTTCAAGTCGCGCTACAATATAGCCTACTGGCTGTGGGAACTCGAGGTTTTCCCTCCCGAATGGGAATTCCCGATTCCGGCTCTTGACGAGATCTGGACGCCCTCGCAGTTTGTGACTTCAAGCATCCAGAAGGTGACCGACAAGCCGGTTTTCACCATTCCCTATCATCTTATTGTGGATACAAACACCAAATTCTATCGGGGCTACTTCGACCTGCCTGAGGACAAGTTCCTCGTCCTGGCGATGTACGATGTCAACTCTTCGGCCCACCGCAAGAATCCCGTTGATGCCATCAAGGCCTATGTCGATGCCTTTGGCGGCAAGAATCAGGAAGTCGGGCTGGTGCTCAAGGTGAACAACCCGAGCCAGAAAGATATGGACAAGCTGATGAGTCTGACGAAGGATTGCACCAATGTCTTTTTGGTGTCGAAACGGCTTTCCAAGGAGGAGGTCGATTCCCTGATCGCATGTGTCGATGTTTTCATCTCGATGCACCGGGCCGAAGGTTTCGGACTGGTCATGGCCGAAGCCATGGCGCTTGGAACGGTCTGCGTGGCGACAAACTGGTCGTCGAACACCGAATTCATGAATGACGATGTCGCCTGCATGGTCGATTATGACATTGTGGAGATCGAAGTCAATGACTTGTGGTATCGCAAGGGGAACCACTGGGCCCAGCCCAGAGTCGCCTGCGCCTCAAGTTGTCTTACAAGGCTTTACGAGGACAAAGAATACTACAGCCAGCTGCAGACAAATGCCTACAGGCATATCCAGGAGAAACTTGGTGAGAAGCAGTCTACTGAATTAATAAAATCACGTTTAGAAAATATCGAGGAAAGATTCAATGAAAAGATTTAAAGAAATATACAACTATCGGGAAATGATCAACGGCCTGGTGCGAAAAGATCTTCGGGGCCGCTATAAAGGTTCCGTGCTCGGTTTTGCCTGGACCTTCATCAATCCCCTGTTGCAGCTGATTGTCTACACAATGGTTTTCTCCGTGATCATGCGCAACGGGATCCAGGATTATTACGTGTTCCTGTTCGTGGCATTGGTGCCATGGATTTTCTTCTCCGCTTCAATCACGGGAGGTTCCTCATCGGTGCTGGCTTCAGGCGACATGGTCAAGAAGATCTATTTCCCTCGGGAAGTGCTGCCGATCGCCTATGTGACCAGCGCTTTTGTCAACATGGCGCTAAGCTTCGTGGTCGTCCTTTTCGTCCTGCTTGTCACCGGTTATGGGATCAATTTTGTGGCCCTGCTCTATCTTCCAGTCATCATGCTTGTGGAGTACCTGCTGGCCCTGGGGATCGCCTTTATCACATCGGCGTGCACGGTTTATCTCCGTGATCTGGAATACATCCTGGGTATAATCGCCATGGCCTGGCAGTTTTTGACTCCGGTCATGTACGCTTCGGACATGGTGCCAGACCAGTTATTGCCGATCTGGAATCTCAATCCGATGAAATCGGTGATCGAAGCTTATCGGGACATTCTCTACTACCAACAAGTTCCCCAGCTGAATACCTTGCTTGCGGCGGTATTGTTGGGGGTGGGGTTCCTGGTGATCGGGGCGATCGTGTTTGACAAACTTCAAAAAGGTTTTGCAGAGGAATTATGATGGATAAAAACAATGCGATAGAAGTACGAAATCTTACGAAAAGATTCAAGGTCTACTATGACAAGGGAAACAGTTTCAAGGAGCGGCTCCTGTTCAGGGAACGCAATGCCCATGAAAACCGCTGGGTGATCAACGATATCAGCTTCGATGTCAAAAAAGGCGAAGCTATCGGATTGGTCGGGCACAACGGCTGCGGGAAAAGCACGACCCTCAAACTGCTTTCGAAAATAATCTATCCCGATTCGGGAACAATCGAGATGGCTGGCCGGGTGTCGAGTCTGATCGAGCTTGGTGCGGGCTTCCATAAGGACATGACCGGCCGGGAAAACATCTATACGAATGCAGCGATCTTCGGACTGACCCGCAAGGAGATCGACTCAAGGATTGAAGACATCATCGCCTTTTCGGAGCTTGATGAGTTCATCGACAATCCGGTTCGGACCTACTCTTCAGGGATGTATATGCGGCTTGCCTTTTCGGTTGCCATCAATGTCGATGCGGATATCCTGCTTATCGATGAGATCCTGGCGGTAGGTGATGCCGGATTCCAGACGAAATGCTTCAACAAGCTCAAGGAAATCAAATCAAACGGAACGACCATCGTCATCGTTTCCCATTCCTTAGGCCAGATTGAACAGATCTGCGAACGCTCGATCTGGATCCATGAAGGCAAGATCGAGGCCGAAGGGAAACCGCGTGACGTCCATCCCCAATATCTCGATTATATGGCCCAACAGCGAAGCATCATCGCCGAGAAGGAAGCCAAGCGCAAGAAGGAAAAAGAGGCCCGGGAACATCCCGAAACAGCCGGGGGTGAAGAGTCGCCAGATGAACCAGATGAAAATAAACCAGATGAAAATGAATCACACGATACTGAAGAAAAGAAAAACAAAACTCGATGGGGTAATGGTGATTGCAAGGTTACAGAAGTCAGAATGTTGGATTCCAGAAATGTGACAAACACTTCTTTTAATACCGGTGAAGCCATTACAATCGAGGTTGACTATACAGTAACCAAGAAAGTGAATGACGGAGTTTTTGGAATCGGAATTTTCCGTTCGGATGGTGTCCATGTTTATGGGACGAACACGAGAATTGACAACTTGGAGATTTTTGATATTGAAACTGACGGTACCTTCAAGATCACATTGGAACATTTGGAATTGTTGCCTGGCAATTATGTGCTTGATGTTTCTATCGAATACGAGCAAGGGATACCGGTGGATTTCTATAAGAATGCCTTGAAATTCGATGTTTTTTCCAAACTGGGTGATATCGGTGTCTCTCGCCTGGCGCATCGCTGGGATATATAAATAACCCAATATTTATAAACATCACAAATTTGATTTTACAAAAAACATAATAATTGAAATTTTGTGCACTGGTTTAAATTTGGATAGCTTCTATAAAATCATATATGAAAATGGAGAAATATTTATGGCGAATGATTTAATTGATATTGAGGAAATAATGATGCAAATCCGGGCTGAAATCAAGGAAAAAGGCTATCAGCTTTCGGATTTGAGTTTTGATGATATTGAGTTAAGTAAAGACTTCCACAACGAATTTGAGGATAGTTATGAATCAAATATGAAATATCTCAATTCATATTTTGCAGTGCAATCATATTTGCCTCTTGTTGGCAATCCTTTGTTTGTCTTTGTCAAGAAGGTGATCCGCAAATTGACTTTTTTCTATGTCAATCCAATTTCGGAACAACAGACCAACTTTAATTTGAGACTGATCCGGGTTTTGAATGAACAGAACTCAATGATAGAAGAGTTGAAGGATGAATTAAAAGACCAGTATGAACGTATTGAAAAGTTAGAAGCTAAGAAGTAGGTATAGAAATGAGATTATTACAAGTATTGACGACAATTTCATTTGGTGATGCCGTTTCGAACGATACGTTGGCCCTTCATGATACATTGGTAAAACAAGGATACAAAACAAAAATATTTGCGGAAAATATTGATAGACGTATTTTACAAAAATACAAGTATGTAAGTGACATCAAGAGGCTGGATGTGGAAATCGATGATGTTATCATATATCACATGTCTACAGGTACCAAGCTTAATTACGACATTGCAAAATATCCTTGCAAGAAAATAATGATCTATCATAATGTCACTCCTCCTGAATTTTACCAAGAGTATTCCTCGATGTCTTATACCCTCTGCAAACAGGGCCTGCAGTCACTGGATTTTCTCAAAGACAAATTTGACTACGTTATCGGTGATTCCCAATTCAATATCGATGAGCTGATAAAAATTGGATTTACAGCTCCAATGAGGGTGTTGCCCATATTGATTCCTTTTGAGGACTATAAACAAAAGCCAAGTGGCAAAGTTATCCATAAATATGAAAATGATGGTTATGAAAATATTCTCTTTACCGGAAGAATCGCCCCTAATAAAAAGCAAGAAGATGTCATTATGGCGTTTTACCACTACAAGAAATATTACAATCCTAAATCCCGGCTTTTTCTGGTAGGTAATAGCCGCGGTATGGAGATATATAAAAAAAGGTTGGAGGACTTTGTAGCCCAACTGGGCGTCGAAGATGTTATTTTCACTGAACATATTCCATTCGATCAGATATTGGCATACTATACTTTGGCGGATTTGTTCTTATGTCTTTCCGAACATGAAGGTTTTTGTGTGCCGATTGTTGAAGCGATGCAATTTGAAATACCGATTGTGGCTCGCGGTACCGGTGCGGTACCGGATACCCTCCAAGATGGCGGTCTGGTAGTGACGACAAAGAATCCTTTGGAAGTCGCTGGGATAATGGATTATTTGTTAAAAAATGAGCAGTTGAAAAACACGATTCTAGAAAATCAGAAAAATCGACTGGCTGCCTTGGCTCATGATGTTGTCGAAGCTCAATTTCTAGGGTACCTGAAAGAATTTTTGGAGAACTATTATGAAAAATAATAGAATCGCTTTTGTGGTCCAAAGATACGGTCAGGAAGTAAATGGTGGGGCGGAACTTTTATGCAGGCAGCTGGCTGAAAAGATGATCGCAATCTATCCCAATCTCGAAGTGCTGACAACCAAGGCAATCGATTATACAACCTGGGCCAATGAATATCCAGATGAATCCCAAACAATCAACGGGGTTTTGGTTAGAAGATTCCCTGTTGCCAAAGAGCGCAATCAAAAAGAGTTTGACCGGATCAACGGGCTTTTCATGGCTGGTCAATTGCCTAAGGAACGGGAAATTGAGTGGATTGAAAAGCAGGGTCCCTTTGCGCCGGCCCTGGTGGAATACATCAGGGAAAACAAGGACAATTACGATTTGTTTGTCTTCTTCACTTACCTGTATTATCCGACTGTGATCGGCATCAAGGAAGTCAAGGAGAAATCAATCCTGGTTCCCCATGCCCATGACGAACCGTTTTTGAAGATGAAGGAATACCAGGATCTGTTCAAGGCTCCCCGGGCTTTTTTTCTCAATACCGATGAGGAAAAGGAAATGCTGGAAGATAAATTTGCGATTGACGTTCCGGTCGATATTGGCGGGGTCGGAATCGAACTGCCCGAAAACATTGACGGTGAGCGGTTCAAGGAAAAATACAACCTGGATGATTATATAGTCTATGTGGGCCGGATCGACGAGGGCAAGAACTGCCATATCCTGTTCAAATACTTCAAGGAATTCAAGAAGCGAAATCCGGGCAACCTCAAACTGGTCCTTATGGGAAAACCAGCCATGGCCATTCCCAAAGATTCAAACATAATATCACTGGGTTTTGTGGATGAACAGGACAAATATGACGGCATCAAAGGTGCCAAAACCCTGGTCTTGCCAAGTGAGTTCGAATCTTTGTCGATGGTGGTTCTCGAGGCGATGAGTGTTGAAACTCCGGTTCTGGTTTATGGCAAGTGTGCCGTCTTGAAAGGCCACTGTCTTAAAAGCAACGGGGCTTTGTATTACAACAACTATTTTGAATTTGAAGCAGCAATCAACTTTTTGATGAACAATCCCGACAAGGTGGCCATCATGAAAAAAAATGCGAAAAATTACGTAGATTCCAATTATCAATGGGATGTCATAACTGGAAGATTGGATCAGTTGATAGAAAGGATATTGGAGGTTAATTAAGATGAAATTAGGATTTGTAACACCTTGGTTTGGTTTCGGTATCCCCGGCGGAGCCGAAGCGGAACTGCGCGGTTTGGTCACCCATTTGAATCGGACAGATGTTGAGGTCGAAGTTTTGACTACTTGTGTCAAGGATTTCAATTCCAATTGGAGTGAAAACTACCACCCTGAAGGCAAAGTTGTTGAAAACAACCTTGTAATCCGCCGCTTCAAAGCCGATAAGCGTGACACCCAAAAATTTGATTCGGTCAATTTGAAACTGATGAAAAAGATCCCGCTGACTCCAGCGGAGCAGCAGGTTTACATTGACGAGATGGTAAACAGCCAGGCCCTCTATGATTACATGGAAGAAAACCAGGACAATTACGATCTGTTTGTCTTCATCCCCTATATGTTCGGGACAACCTATAACGGAATCAAGGTCAATCCGCAAAAATCGGTGCTTATTCCCTGCTTCCATGATGAGTCTTATTTTTACCTCGATGTTTTCAAGGACCTCTATTCGAAGATTGGCGGGATGATCTTCCATGCCAAACCGGAACAGCAGCTTGTCCTGGATAATTATCCGCTAAGTCCCGATCTGGTTCATGCGGTTCTTGGAGAAGGGGTGGACACCGGATTTTCCTATGACAAGGAGCGGTTTGTCAATAAATACGACATCAAGGAACCGTTCATCCTCTATGCGGGACGCAAGGAAGCCGGCAAGCGGGTCCATGTCCTGCTGCAGTATTTCAATGAATACCACAAGCGTCATAAGAACAATCTCAAGCTGGTTCTGATCGGCGGGGGCAACATCAAGATTCCAGGCGGTGTCAAAAGGCATGTCAAGGATCTAGGCTTCGTCGACATTCAGGACAAATATGACGCATATGGCGCAGCCACGTGCCTGTGCCAGCCGTCCAACAGCGAATCGTTTTCCCTGGTTATCATGGAAAGCTGGCTGGCCAATCGCCCTGTCATCGTATCCGGTGGCTGTCCGGTTACCAAGAGCTTCGCCATCGAGTCAAAAGGCGGGCTGTATTTTGACGGTTATTTCGACTTCGAAGGGGCAGTGGACTTCCTGCTGGAGAATCCGCAAACATCCGATGAGATGGGTGCGGCCGGCAACAAATTCGTCAATGACAATTTCGAATGGGGTGTCATCGTAGAGCGGTACACCGGATTCTTTCAAGAACTTATCGACAGGAGAAAAAAGTAGATGGTTAGTTTCTGGTTATTATTCATCAATGTGATAATTGTGGCCTTGACTATCATGGTCAGGCTCAAGAATACCGATATCCTGACCCTGTTTGCCAAGACGGTGTTCTATTTTTTCGGGGAATACATTTTGGCTTGCGCCCTGTTTTTTGTTCTTGACCGGTTCCAGGTCAATCATGTCCTTATTCTTGCTCTTGGAATCAATGTCTTGATCCTCGCTCGCACTTATCTTAAAGCCAGCACCAAAGGCAGGGTGGAATTGAAAATCGATCCGCCTAAAAACACGCTTTATGTCGTGTTGCTTGTAGTTGCGGCAATTTTTTCATTCAACCGGTTCGAATTCTTTGGCATGGGTCAGGACCAGGGGGTCTACCAGACCAAAGCCGTCGAACTCGCATATGGGGACACATCCAGGCAGCTTGATTTTGAGGAGTATGGTTCGTTGGATAGCGAACAACAGGCGCAGTACCAAACATTTGTCCAGGACCTTTATGGCTTCGACAACTACGACAGCGCCAAGCCGTTTCTAAACGGCTTTGATGAAATGAGCGCGGTTTCGGGCATCTTCCATGGGATTCCGACATTTCCGGCAATCCTGGCATTGGCGATATCCGCCTTCTCCCTGGAAAACATGCTTGTCTTCCAGACTGTGTTCTACCTTGCATTGATTGTCTTTGTCTTTAAAATCTGCGAGAATTTCCAGTTCTCCAAACTGGTCACCACGATCGTTTTTGTCGCCACTTTGCTTTCACCGGTAATGCTCTGGGTTGCCAAGGCGGCATTGACGGAGATGTTTCTGGCCCTGCTTATCGGTGTTTTCATCTACTATCTTACCACCGGCAATGAAAGGGACATATTCAAGTCGACTTTACCAGTTTTGATATTCTCATTTTTCCATATCTCGGTCTACACGATCATTCCGGAGATAATCGTCTTGTACTGGCTGCTTTATTTGACAACCAGAAACAAGACCTATCTCAAAAGCAACTATCTGGCGATGTTCTTCTTTGCAATCGGGTATTTTTTCATGCTTTACATCACACCGACCTACAGCTACAACAACAGCCGGGTCGTCTATTTTGGACCGCTGAATGATTATACGCTCATCTATTTCACCGGATTTGCGCTGCTGGGATGCCTGATTGTGAATTACATCCTGGGCAATTATTTCCAATCGTTCCGGCTCAAACTCGACAAATCGAAGGTCTTTGACTGGCTGGTGAAACTTGCCGTTGGAGGAATGCTTCTTTATACGGCTTTCTATGGCTACAGGCTGGTCAGCGGTCTCCTTGAGGTTTCCAACGCGTCCCAGTCCGGCTATTATGGCAAACTGGCAGGTCTTAAAAATATTTCGATAGTTTCCTATGTCTATCTGACCGGGGGAGTGATCCTGCCACTGGTCTTCTGGAAACTTATGACCAGGACCAAGCTGGTCCTGCTTGAAAACAGGAACGCTGTTTTGATCTTCATGTTTTTGTACAACGTGCTTTTCACATCGACATTCCTGCGCAAGGAAATGTTCCACTATTATTACTATTCACGCTATCTCGCACCATTTTTGGTTATTGTGGCCCTGTTGTTTGGCCTATATGCGTCAAGATTCGCTAAAAGAACCCTGGTTGTGATCCTGGTTGGGGTGAGCATCTATAACGGATACTACAGCTATGTCATGGTCACCCGCGATGACGATTCAAAAGTGAGCTACAGCATGATTGAAGAGGTGGCCAGTGAACTTGATGAAAACAGTGCGGTTATCATGACCAACAATTCGCTTAGCCGGCTGTACACCTGGCCGCTAAAAGCAATGGCAAATGCCAATATCTATCCGGTTTTCGATGGTTCTCTCACTGGAACGATCGATTATCTTGATGACATGTACCAGGATATATACGTCCTTGCAAACGACGAGTTTGAAATCCAGGGAATTGAAGCGAACATCGTATATGTAAATAGCTATCAGGCTTCGCAGGATCTCAACCAATATCGCAACAAGCTGATTCCGCTACCGCTGGACTTCACCAAGGAAAACGTCGACGTGATCATGGCCAAAGCCATCACGCCCCAGACACTCTATGATATGGATGACGACGACATAAGCACGATCGGATTTGGCGACCTGGAAGGGACGTTCAGGTGGACCGTCGCTTCAGAGGTCTTTGTCAATCTTTATCTTGAAAAGGCAAACTACCAGCTGCTTGTCAACCAGCTTGCGGTCATCCCATTTGAAAATCTGGATCGCCCAAGTGTCGATGTTGATTTCTATATCAACGATATCTTTGCAGGTAGCTGGCAGGTAACCGATGAAAACAACTCGGATCCTATCGTTATCGACGTCGCATCAAATCTGCTTGGCGAAGAAGAAAATGTCTTGAAAATGGTGGTCGACACTTGGTCACCTGAAGAATTCGGAGTGAACGACACCCGCGATCTGGGAATTGCGGTCGAATCAATCCAGTTTGTGAAAAAATAGGAAGGTAATCTATGAAATTAATTATTCAAATACCATGTTACAACGAAGCTGAAACGCTCGAAATCGCCTTGAACGATCTGCCCAAAAAAATCGAGGGCATCGACGAAATCGAATATCTGATAATCAATGACGGGTCGAAAGACAACACGGTCGAAGTCGCCAAAAATTGGGGTGTCAACTACGTTGTCAATTTCAAAAGAAACAAGGGGCTGGCCAAAGGGTTCATGGCCGGTCTTGATGCCTGCCTTAGAAACGGTGCCGACATCATCGTCAACACCGATGCCGACAACCAGTACAATGGGGCTGATATCGAGAAACTGGTCCGTCCCATCCTTGAGGGCAAAACCGATATCGTTATCGGTGAACGGCCAATCGCCCAGACGGAACATTTTTCGCCTCTTAAAAAGGTGCTCCAGAAATTCGGCAGCTGGGTCGTAAGGGTGGCATCTTCCAGCGACATTCCCGATGCCCCAAGCGGCTTTCGGGCTTACTCAAGGGAAGCGGCTATGGCGATGAATGTGACCAATGAGTATACCTACACCCTTGAGACAATCGTTCAGGCCGGAAGAAGCAAGATCGCGATGTCATCCGTGCCGATCAGGACAAACGGCGAATTGCGTCCGTCACGTCTGTTCAACAGCATGTTTGGCTATGTGAAACGCTCGATGGTTACAATCATCAGGGCCTATATCGTCTACAAGCCGATGAAATTCTTTGCGACTCTTGGGGTTGTGATCTTCCTTCTTGGTACCGGGATCGGGGTCCGCTTTCTTGTCTATTACTTCATGGGATCGGGCGCAGGTCATATCCAGTCTTTGATCTTGTCGAGCACTCTGATGATGCTGGGATTCATGACTATCGGTCTGGGTCTGTTGGGTGATCTTATCGCGGTGAACCGCAAACTGATCGAAGATATGCAATACCGGATCAAGGATATCCACTACAAAAATGACAAGTAAAATTGCAAAAAAATTGATATTAATTTGAAAAAAATAGTGATATTATATTACAAATGGATATAAGGAGATTTATATGAAAAAAGCTTTAATTACCGGTGTCAATGGTCAGGATGGATCATACCTGGCTGAACTGTTATTGGAAAAAGGATACGAGGTGTACGGAATCATGCGCCGCAAATCGGTTGTCGATTACGGAAATGTGGAACACCTCAAAGATAAAATCAATTTCATCTATGCCGATATGACGGATCTGGTTTCACTTGTCAATGCCATGAAAATTTCCCAGGCCGATGAGGTTTACAACCTGGCCGCCCAATCATTCGTCGGGACATCATGGGAACAGCCGATCGCAACTGCGGAAATCGACGGGGTTGGGGTTACCAACATGCTTGAAGCTATCCGCATCGTGAAACCGGAAGCGCGTTTCTACCAGGCAGCGACTTCGGAAATGTTCGGGAAAGTGCAACACATCCCGCAAACTGAAAACACACCATTCTACCCACGTTCACCTTACGGGGTGGCCAAGGTCTACGGTTTCTGGATCACTACCAACTATCGTGAATCATTCGACATGTATGCCTGCAGCGGAATCCTTTTCAACCATGAATCGGAACGCCGTGGCAAGGAATTCGTCACCCGCAAGATCACTGATGCGGTAGCCCGTATCAAACTTGGAGTCCAGGACGTTCTTGAACTAGGAAACATGGATTCGAAACGTGACTGGGGTCATTCGAAAGACTACGTCTATGCCATGTGGCTGATGCTCCAACAAGACAAGGCTGACGACTATGTTGTCGCTACAAATGAAACAAGAACAGTCCGCGAGTTCGTTGAAAAAGCGTTCAAGCATGCGGGGATCGACGTTGAATTCAAGGGTGAAGGTGTCGATGAAGTAGGTATCGACAAGGCTACTGGCAAAGTGGTAGTCAAAGTCAATCCTAAATTCTTCCGACCGGCTGAAGTTGAACTTCTTATCGGTGATCCTGCCAAAGCGGAGAAGGAACTGGGATGGGTTCGCCATATCTCATTCGATGAGTTGGTTGAACGCATGGTCAAAAATGACCTGGATCTTGTAGCTAAAGAAATCAAACTCGCTAATATCTGATAAACCATCCAGGAGCGCTAAACTCCTGGATTTTCGCAAGAAGGAGGACAAGATGAAATCACTAATCATCGGCGGCGCCGGCTTTGTCGGGCCGTATCTGGAACTCGAGCTTCTCAACAACCATCCGGGGATGGAGATATATGTTTCGAAACTTTCACACGAGAGTTATTCAAGCCCTCAGGCAAAAGTGATCGACCTCGATATCCTGGACAAGGAAATGGTGGCATCGACCCTGGATGAGATAAGACCGGATTGGATTTTCCATCTCGCCGCCCAGTCATCGGTGGGGTTGTCATGGAAAAATCCCAAGCTGACGGTCGACATCAATATCAACGGCACCTTGAACATCCTTGAGGCGCTAAGGGAACTTGACTACAAGCCGAGGGTCCTGCTTATCGGTTCGGGCGAGGAGTATGGCCACATCAAACCAAATGAGGTGCCGATCAATGAGGACAACAACACCCGGCCGGGCAATATCTATGCGGCAACAAAAGCCTGTTCGAACATGCTCGGGAAAATCTACAGCGACGCCTATGACCTCGATATAATCGCGGTCCGCGCCTTCAATCATATCGGTCCCAACCAGAAGCCGCTATTCGTGGTGGCCGACTTCTGCTTCCAGGCTGTCAGCATCGAAAAAGGAAGCCAGGATCCGACAATCAATGTGGGCAACCTTTCAGCCAAACGCGACTTCACTGATGTCCGGGACGTGGTGCGGGCCTATGTCCTGCTTATGGCAAAGGCAGCCAAAGGGCAGACTTACAATGTGGGCAGCGGGAAGGCAATAATGGTCGACGAGATTCTGCAGACGATACTCAGACATGCAAAAGTGAGGATCGATGTCAATATCGACAAGTCGAAGTTCAGACCAGTCGATGTCCCGATAATCGAAGCTGACATCTCCAAGCTGCAAAAGACAATCGACTGGAAACCGGAGATCCCGCTGGATCAGACAATCCAGGAAACACTGGATTATTTCCGCCAGACAATCTAGCAGACAATCAATAATGATTTTCAGGGCTCCTTGATCAATGAGGGCGCCCTTTTTTGCCTGTTTGGCAGGCAAAAAGCAAACTTCAAATAAGCGAAAAAAAGCCCGGAGTCCCAATTGGAAAGGGGCCGGGCAATAATTGTCATCAGTCGCGGGTGAACAAGTCACGGGTATATATTTTTTCTTTGACATCTTCAAGTTCGTCTGTCATCCGGTTCACTACGATCACGTCACAGATGCGCTTGAATTCCTCGAAGTCCTTGATGACTCTGGAATTGTAGAATGTGTCCTCATGCAATGCCGGTTCGAAGACGACAACCTCGATACCTTTCCCTTTGATCCGTTTCATGATTCCCTGGATGGCCGATTGGCGGAAATTGTCCGAACCGGTTTTCATTGTCAGGCGGTAAATCCCGACAATTTTAGGGTTTCTGCTCACAATCATCTGGGCGATATGGTCCTTGCGGGTGCGGTTGGACTCGACAATCGCCTGGATCATGTTTTGAGGCACGTCCTGGTAGTTGGCAAGAAGCTGCTTGGTGTCCTTTGGCAGGCAGTAACCGCCGTAGCCAAATGAGGGATTGTTGTAATGGGAACCGATCCGCGGATCAAGGCCGATCCCGTCGATGATCTGCTTAGTATTGAGATTGCGGATCTCGGCATATGTGTCAAGCTCGTTGAAAAAAGACACGCGCATCGCCAGGTAAGTGTTGGCGAAAAGTTTGATCGCTTCGGCTTCGGTGCTGTTTGTGAAAAGGACATCGATATCTTCTTTGATGGCCCCTTCCATAAGCAGGTTTGCGAAAACAGTGGCCCGCTCGGAAATCTCCCCGACCACGATTCTTGAAGGGTAAAGGTTGTCATACAGGGCTTTGCCCTCGCGCAGGAATTCGGGCGAGAAGAAGATGTTGTCGATATCGTACTTGGCCTTCATCTCTTCGATAAATCCGACCGGCACCGTTGACTTGACAACCATCACGGTGTCGGGATTGTATTTTTTTACGCTCAAGATGACGTCCTCGACCGAAGATGTGTCGAAGAAGTTCATCTTTTCATCATAGTTGGTCGGTGTCGAGATGACAACGTAGTCCGCGTCTTTCAAGGCTTCCACCTTGTCAGTTGTCGCTTTGAGGTTCAGGCTTCTATTCTTCAGGTAATCCTCGATCTCCTTGTCCCGGATCGGGGAAATCTTATTATTGATCATTTCTACTTTATCTTCAATGATGTCAACTGCGACAACTTCATTTTTCTGCGCAAGCAAAACCGCAATTGACAATCCCACATAACCAGTTCCAAAAACTGCAATTTTCATAAATTCATCTCCATTTTTTTGATTTTCAAAATATTAAAAATATGATTTTTACAACGGTATAACTTTACCACAATAATGGAATAAAAAAAAGAAGTATTTATCACATTTTCGGCTGATTTGTGACCGAAACAATCGGGAAATGCGGGATATAATCAATATATTTTAGTTTTGATTGACACGGACCTTCGTATTCAATATTATAGTATTGTTAAGATTGTGTTTATTGGATGCGATCATTTTTTAGGAGCAGGATATGAGGAATAAGTTTAAAAATATTTTAGTGTTTGTCGCCATTTATCTGATCAGTTTTGTCGGCTTGTGTTCATACTGGTTCGTCAACCATTTTTCCGGGGTCGGAATCCGGGGGATAATATTCACCCTGAAGGCACCGGCCGAAGGTACTGATCCGACAATTGTCAACTCGTTTATCATCCATGTGGTCATTGCCAGTGCGGTTATCGCAATTTTTTATTTTTCAGTATCCCGGCTTTCCCATCTTAGAATAAGAGTGAAAAATTGGGAAAGGAACATCAGGGCTTCGATTGTGGCTTTGACACTCCTGATTCTTGTCAGCTCGATAAATGTCGTCAATGCGGCCCAGGCGGTGTCGCTGTTGGACTATATCGATTCCCAGATAAACAAATCGAGCATCTATGAGGAGTATTATGTCGACCCAAAAAGCGTTGCGGTCACTTTTCCACAGCAGAAAAGAAACCTGATCTACATCGTCCTCGAGTCGATGGAATCGACTTTCACTTCGATTGAAAACGGCGGAGTGTTCGAACAAAGCCTCATTCCCAATCTCGAAAACCTGCAGCAAGAATACCCGTCATTCTCTACCAACGACCTCAATGCCGGGGAATACACGGTTGGAGGAACAGGCTTCACCGTGGGATCACTGGTGGCCCAAAGTGCTGGGATCCCGCTGACACTGCCCATCGACGGAAATTCCTACACCGGCTATGGCACATTCCTGCCAGGAGCCTATGCGATCGGTGATGTCCTGGAGGCCAATGGATATAATCAGGTATTCATGTGCGGTTCCGATGCCGACTTTGGCGGGCGAAGCAGCTACTACACAACCCACGGCAATTACGAAATCAACGATTACAATTACGCAATCGAGCGGGGATGGATTGAAGAGGACTACCGTGTTTTCTGGGGCTATGAGGACACCAAACTTTTCGATTTTTCCAAGATCCGCTTAAGCGAGCTTGCCAGCGAGGATGAACCTTTCAACTTCACGATGCTTACGGTCAACACCCATTCGCCTGAAGGCTGGGTCGAAGCGGCATGCGAGGACCTGTATGAGGAGCAGTATTCCAATGTCATCCACTATTCCGACCAGCAGGTGGCAGCTTTCCTTGACTGGATCATGGAACAGGACTTTTACGACAACACGACGATAATAATCAAAGGTGACCACGAGTCGATGAGTTCCGAATACTTGTCGGATCTCGATAGCTACACCAGGACACCTTACAATGTGATCATCAACCCGGCAGTCACAACCATGAACACGAAAAACCGCGCTTTCTCGCACATGGACTGGTATCCGACCACGCTGGGAGCAATGGGGGCCAAAATCGAAGGTGAACGGCTCGGGTTGGGGACAAACATGTTTTCTGATGTGCCTACCCTGATGGAAGAACTTTCGGTTCGCACGGTCGCCGGACAGATCTGTGACAAATCAGACTTCTATGACAATTACCTGCTTTACGGCAGCAAGTGACAGCAGGACCTGAAACCAGGAATATCCGGCCCATAAATGGTCCAATAATCCGGTTGGAAAATCAAGCTTGGGGGATCCCGGGCTTTTTTCAATTGTGGTAAATTGTCGAAAGTGGTTTAAATTTATATGATTGGTTGACATTAAATTAAAAAATCTTCATAATAATGAATTGAGATAATTATAAAAAAGTTTTTGAAAGGATGTAGCTGATGCTAAAAATACTGTCACGGGTAGCACTTGTAATCCAGGCGGGACTATCGGTCCTGTTGGTGAAACTGGTAATGGATTTCAACTTCCTTCCATTTTTATACACAACAGCCCTGATTGCCGGCTTGGTGGTCTTATGGCTTTTCACTTTGTTTTTGCAAAGAAGACCAAAAAGAGATTCCCAAATGAAATACGTCCGTTCCAGAAGGACAAACAAATTGAAAAGAAAAATGCTTCTGCGGGAAAAAATATCCCTGATCCTGGTTATGCTCAGCTGCATCGTCCTTGTCCTGGGCAGCTATTACGTATATCTTGGCAATCTGACCCTGGATCAGCTAACCAACACCAATACGACAATTGTCCATACGATCAATGTCAGGGTGATGGCTGAGTCGCAGGTTGAGACTTTGACCGATCTCCAGGATGAGGAAGTCGAGTTCTGCACCAACAACAATTCCGAGTATGTGGCGGAGTACATCAACATCCTTGAAAGCGACTATGGCCTGGACACTTCTATTGCCGACGATTTCCAGACCCTGGTGGAAAATCTCTACAATGGTGATAATTCCGCAATCGTTATGGACACAATGGACGAGATTTACCTTGCCGGGCTCCACGAGGACTATCAGGACGAAACGAGGGTGATCGCTTCTTATGAGATAGAGGTTGAAAATACCGCTATCGAAACGGACAACACGCCCACAAGCACCAAAGTGCCCGATGTCATGAACATCTTTGTTTCGGGCATCGACACTTATGGATCGATCACGACGGTGGCCCGTTCCGATGTCAATATGATCCTTACGGTCAATTTCAATACCCATGAGATATTGATGACCGGTATCCCAAGAGATTACTACGTGACTCTCCATTCGAAACAGGCACAAGACAAGCTGACCCATGCTGGCAACTACGGCATCGAGGAGAGCGTATCCACGGTCGAGGATCTTATGGATATGGAAATCGATTATTACATCCGGTTGAACTTCTCCTCGTTGATCGACATCGTCAACGCCCTGGGGGGCATCGATATATACAACCCTACCGCATTCACGGCAGTGGGCACCTATGAAATGCCGGTGGGCAACATCCATCTCGACGGCAAGGAAGCCCTTTTCTACAGCCGCGAACGCCATACCCTGGTCAACGGCGACAATGACCGGATCGCCAACCAGCAGCGCATCATCTCCGGGATCATCGACAAGGCGATCTCGCCAAAGATAATAACATCGTATTCGTCGCTCCTTAGCGCATCGCTTCAGGCAATCCAGACAAACATTCCGACCGGCCTTATCACAAACATCATCAAGGCCCAGCTCGCCGACAATGATTCATGGAACCTGCAGCATCAGTACCTTGAGGGGACCGAGGACCGCTCGAGTAAATGTTACTCGATGCCAGGATACAACCTTTATGTGACAATTCCCGATCAGGATTCGATCGACCAGGCAAATGAAAACATTGAAAAGGTATCAAACGGCATCTCCGTGAACTTCGACAATATGAGTTCCTATGTCGAGTCCGATAACACAAATTCGTTAAGTGACTAATGATCAAGCGAGTGTAACAGCTCGCTTTTTTGGTTCCATAACATATTGAAAGTAACGGATAAACAGGGGTTAAAGTTGTAAACATTATAGACTTTTGTTTCTAAATTTGTTATATTAACTTGAAGAAAGAAAAGGTGATTTGATGATCGATATTCATAGTCATATTTTACCCGGTGTGGATGACGGTTCCAAAGACGAAAACATGACTCTTAGGATGCTTTACCAGTTTTCCAACGAGGGAATCGACAAGATTGTCGCAACACCGCACTTTCGACATGACCAAAGCGATGCTTACCTTGAGAAAGTCAAAGAGAGCTACCTTGAGGCCCGGAGATTGGCGGCCCAGGTTAGTCCCAATCTTCAGCTTTTTTTAGGGTGTGAGATCATGTATTCTTCAAAGGCGCTCACCAGACTGATCAATGACGAATTCCTGACCCTTAATGGCACTGATTATATCCTTGTGGAATTTCCAGTCATGGCCTTGTTCAATGACATCGTCGGGGCAATCCATGATTTTGTAGGATCGGGATATATTCCCATAATCGCCCATCTCGAGCGATATCAGTTCATTGACAAGGTGGAACAGGTCCAAACACTTGTCAAAATGGGGGCCCATATTCAAATCAATTCAAGTCTTATATTGGGAAAATACGGATTTACAAGGAAAAGGTTCATCCATAAGCTGATCAAAAGGGGATTGGTTCATTTTGTGGCAAGCGATGCCCACAATGATGAAAAAAGGAAAGTTACATTAGGGAGCTCTTATAAATCAATCGCGCGGCGCTTTGGCAAAGAGACCGCTGCCGATCTGTTTGTAAGAAACCAGGAGAAAGTTATAAAAGGAGAAAAAATAGGTGTTTAGTTTAAAATTGAAGTATCGGATTCTCGACGATTTCCATATCCGCGAATCATACCGGACATTAAGAACGAATATTGAATTTACCGGAGTCGACAATCGGGTCATTGCCATCACGAGTGCCAATCCCGAGGACGGGAAATCGGCAACCACTCTCAATCTGGCCAATGCATTCGCCCAAACTGGCAAAAAAGTGCTGATCATTGATGCGGATTTGCGCAAGTCGATCATGACGACAAGCCAGAGCCGCAATGCCGTGATGGGCTTGTCTCATTATCTTTCAGGTCTTGCGAATATCAATGAGATCATCTCGACCAGCGACATTGAAAATCTTTATGTCATCACTACCGGGAAGTTCCCGCCTAACCCAACCGAGCTTCTTTCCAAGGAGCGCTTTGGCGACTTGCTGAACCGTCTTAAAAAGGAATTCGACTACATTGTCATCGATACTCCGCCTTTGGGAAGCGTCATCGATGCGGCCATCATCGCCAAAGTATGCGACTGTTCGATGCTGGTGATTTCATCGAATTCGACGACCTCGAAACATGTCAAACATGTCATCAACCAGCTCAAAAAAGCCAACCCGAATTTCTTAGGGGTGGTGTTAAGCAAATTCGATATCAATAATGCGAAATACTATGGGGGCAGCAAGTATTACAAATATTATGAGTACGAATACAAAAACAATGATTAGGGGAGAATTTTTTGAATGATTGAAAACGAAGAATATCTAGACGAAGTTGAAATAGACCTGCAGGAACTCTTCTTTGTCTTGTTGAAGAATTGGCTGATGATCGCCATCAGCACGGTCTTGATTGCGGTTGTTTCATTGGGATATACGATTTTCATGATCGACCCGATGTACCAGTCGGAATCGATGCTGTACATCCTGACAAAAACGACCAGTGTAACATCATTGGCTGATTTGCAGCTTGGTTCCGAGCTTACCGAGGATTTTGCGATAATCGCGACATCCAAACCGGTAATCGACGGTGCCATCACCGAAGTCAAAAACACTTATGGCATCACCTTGACCAGGGAAGAGGTAAGTTCGATTATCGAAGTCTCAAACAACGCCAACACCCGGATCTTGAAAATCACCGGAACTTATACCGACCCGGCAATCGCGTCATACGTTACCAATGCCGTGGCCCAGGAAACAGCCAGCCAGATGGCCTACATCATGCAAGGTGATGAGCCAACGACGGTGGAAAAGGCAGAAATCAACTACAACCCGGTAAGCCCGAGCAAGGCTAAAAACACAGTTGTCGGGGCGATGATCGGATTCATGCTTGCGGCAGGATTCATTGTGGCAAGATACCTGCTCAACAACAATATCAAGACGCCTGATGACATTGAAAGACACCTTGGAGTCAACACCCTGGCGGTCATCCCGGTTGAAAACAAAGAACAGCTGGTCAAACGCGGCCTGATCAGGCATTGATGAAACCAAACAAAAAGATCAAAAAATTGATAATTGCATTCCTGGTTGTAGTTCTGGCATTTGTCGTGTACATCGTCGTTGACGACAGCCAGAGCCAGGTCGGTTTTGACAATGAACCGGCATCGCAGAGCAATGTGATTGAATATCAGGGCAAGAGATATCGCTATAATACGGATCTTGTCAACATCCTTTTTATCGGAGTCGACAGCACCAACCTGATCCAGAAAGATGCGCTTGGATCCAACACGAATCAGGCTGACAGCATCATCCTCATATCGTTAAACAAGTCGACCAAACAAGCCAGGTTGCTCCAGATTTCCCGCAATTCGATGGTGGATATAACCCAGTACGACATCTATGGCGAGCCTTCGCGGACTTCATTCACCCAGCTGGCCATGCAGTATTCGACCGCCAAAGGGGGCGCGCAAAGCTGCTGGGCGATGGTGGATACCGTATCCACGATCCTCAATGATCTGCGGATCGATGGCTACATCAACCTCAATATCGAAGCCATCGGAAAGATAAATGAGCTGGCCGGTCCGGTAACGATCACGGTACCCGAAGATTACACGGACGTCGACCCGTCGTTTATCAAGGGTGCGACAATCACTCTTACCAACGAGCAAGCAGAAGCCTATGTGCGCCATCGGGAAATCGAAGGCGTCGGGGGCAATCAGGAGAGGATGACCCGGCAGATCGAGTACATCGAAGCTCTGGTGGCGACAGTAAAGGCCAAGGGGAATCTCGAAAGCATCTATGACACGTTGGCACCCTTGCTTGACAATTATCTCCTTACAAACCTGAGTGGTGACCAGATCGATACATTGGCGGACTTCGATTTGACCGGCAACGGATATGAGACAGTACCTGGTGAGATGACTTTGGGTGACACATATGAAGAATTTTACATAGATTACGATAATTTAGATGACATTATAATCAAAATGTTTTATAATGAGTTATGATTAAAGAATCATAATTACAGAAATTGAATAGAATAATTTTTGGGGGGAAAACTTATGAAAAAATTATTATTGGTTGCCAGCGCTTTTGTCCTGGCATTGGCGCTTAGCGTTTCTTCAGTAATGGCGGCACCTAGTCCGACAACATCAGTTGAAACAACGCCTGTATTCTTGTCTGACGCGGTTGTAGTGACTCAAAACGGGGTAGTGGTTAACCTGGCTGACGTCAAAGTCATCGAAGCCATTCTTGAAGCTGATCCTGAAGCCTTGGCTGAATTCTACAGCGAATTGCCAGTGGCAATGCAAGAGGAAATTGCGTTGATCGCCGATGAAGATGAGGCGGCGCAATTGATCGCTGACCTTATCGCCAATTCTTCTATCGAACTGCCTGAAGCATTCACAGCCGAGCTTACTAAACTGGCTGTTGAAGAAATCATGGATATTTCACTGGATTCAGCAGGAAATGTTGTAGTGATGGAAGATGGTTCAGTGCAAGTAACTTTCGACCGTCCAAATGTGAGCGCAGGGGATGCTTACCTTGTTCTTCATTTCAATGAAGACACCGGAGCTTGGGAAATCGTTCCGACTGAAGTGTTGGATGGACAAATCGTCGCGACATTCGACAGCCTTTCACCGGTTGCAATCGTGACAGCAACCCAAGTTACTCAAGATGCTGACACTGGTTCATCAATGAACATCATCCCATTCGTGGTTGGTGGAGTTGCCGTAGTCGGAATTGTATTGTTTGTCCTGGCTAAAACCAAAAAAGCGTAATCAAAGGAAGCTGCTTTTGCAGCTTTTTTTTGCGTTCAAGATAATAGCTCGGATAAATCTGCCTTTTTTTAGGTTCTTAAAATTACCGAATCGTCTATCTGATTGTCAGACAAATGAATGATGTGAATGACGGTCTTTGAAAATCACAAATTTGTAAATGGTTTCATCATTGATTTTTAGGTTACTTATGTAGTAAAATAAATACAGGTATATAAAAAGAGTTTTATGACTATCATCTTTTTGTGATAGTCGAGGGGTAGGAGGAGTAAAATGAAACATAAAAGAGTGTTGGCGCTTATCTGTATCTTTGCGTTGGTAATTGGGACTCTGGCATATAAAACAGGCGATGATGTTTATGGCGAAACCAATTACAGCGAAGATGTCGCAATGAGTGTCGACGAAAAGGGGAACATCGACAGTATCGAAATCGAAGATGTCGACAATACGGCTCTGGAAACAGCATTGAAGCTAAGCGAGAAGATAGATGTATCTGATCCCGAGGAAGTCAATGAGGTTTACGAAGGCGAAGGCCAGGTTGTCCAGCTCACGTCGGCCAATGCCGGCGTCGACTCATCGACAACAAGCAGTACAGGAGTGACCTTCGGTATGGTTATCTTCAATCAGTCAAGCACGGTAACCACATCATTCACAAATGTGGAAACGGGCTATACCGGTTGCTACCTTAGCGGGGCCCTGGCGCCGGAAGCCGCTTATCTGGGAACCGATGGCAATGGCAATGTCCTTTTCAAACAGGCGGATGTCTATGGCAAGGTCAGTGCCTCTTTGGTCAATGTCGTCGCTTACAGTGATTCTTTGTATACTAGCCGCTATAAGGTATCCAATGGAAAAATATACCATTACATAACGACCAACCTGACCAGTGCGGCATCATCTTATGTTGTCGGGTACACCCAATCATACATGAGTGAGGGAGCGACGTATTTCAGTTACGATGGTCATTATTTTTACACCAATTACAAGGTGATGCTTGATGACTACATGAATCATACTTATGTCAATTCCATCAACTCAACCAAACCATATTACAACTATTACCAATATCTGTCGCATCGCAGCACCACTACCTTGACTGGCGAACAGATCGATGCCTATATCTATGACAAGATCACCCAGAACTATTCATCTTTGCAGTCATATATCGACCGCTATCTGCCTGGGACCGGATTGACACCATATGATTCCAAGCTGATTGGAATCGGAGCCGACCTGATCAAGGCCCAGAACACCTATGGTGTAAATGCCCTTCTTGTTTTAGGGGTCGCCATCAATGAATCATACTATGGTTGCTCATCCAAGGCGTTCACCACCAACAACCTTTTCGGTCACGCGGTTTACGACAGTGACACAAGCAGTGGATCGGTCTACGGCAGTGTCTACGCCGGAATAGTCGGGCACATGGAGGTGTTCCTGTCAGATGGCTATCTCAACCCATGGAACTGGAAATATTTTGGAACGAATCTCGGGGACAAACAATCGGGCTTGAATGTGAAGTATGCGTCCGATCCTTACTGGGGTGAAAAAGCGGCGGCCAGCGGGTACGCCATCAAGGATTATCTCAACACCAAAAATGTTGCGACTAACGACCTTTATTATTATTCGATAGGATATGTGAGCAATATCACCAAAGTCTACAACCAGGCATCGACCACATCTGCGCAGATATATACGACCGCTTCAGGTGCGACAGCAGGTACAGACAATGTCCTGAACTCACCGATCCTGGTGCTTGAAAATCTTAACAACGGATGGATGAAAATCCAATCGGACGGTCCTTTGAATTCTGAAAGGACGACCCGGAATTTCACATCATCATCGGCGGGCACATATTCTTATAGCCGCGATTATGTCTATGCGCAAAATACGAATTTCAAATCCATAGTGAACTACGATATTTATTGGTCGCCTGGATCCGCGATAATTCCGATTACCGGAGTCACGCTTAACAGTACGTCGCTGACAATCAACCGCAACGCAACAAGCAAGCTGACAGCGACGATCATCCCGTCAAACACGAGCAATTCCAAGACTATAACCTGGTCTAGCTCGAATACAAATGTCGCCACAGTCGACAGCAGCGGAAATGTCAAGGGCATCAACGCCGGAAACGCGACGATTACCGCCACCACCAGCAATGGCCTGTCAGCAAGCTGTGCGGTTACTGTCAACGTAGTGGCACCGACTTTGACGTACAGCGCCCATGTCCAGTCTATTGGCTGGCAACCATATGTTTTTGCCGGAGCGACAGCTGGGACAACTGATCAATCTTTGCGCATTGAAGGTCTTTATTTTGACATCGATGCTGGCACATATGGAGGGACAATCGAATATCGCTCCCAAGTCCAGACATACGGATGGCAGGACTGGGTAAGCGATTATAAGCTGACCGGAACTGTCGGAGAAGCCAAACGCCTCGAAGCGATCCAGATCCGGCTGACTGGGGAACTGGCTCAGTATTTCGATGTGGTCTATCGGGTCTACGTCCAAAACTTCGGCTGGCTCGACTGGGCTAAAAACGGCGAGAGCGCCGGAACGGCGACCTATGGCTACCGGATGGAGGCCATCGAGGCTAAAATCGTACCAAAAGGCACCTTTACGACAGGGTCGAATCCGTACGAAAGTCGCAATGTGAAATACAACACCCATGTTCAGTCATTTGGCTGGCAGGCATACAGCTATGACGGGGAACTTTCAGGGACTGTTGGTCTGGCAAAACGGCTTGAAGCGCTGACTTTATCTCTAGGCGACCTAGGCAGCGTCGACAATGTCGATTATTCCAACAGCGGCATCACATACCGCTCACATGTTCAAACATTCGGGTGGGAATCGACCTGGAAAACCAACTCTCAGACTTCCGGAACAACCGGCTTAGGAAAGCGTCTGGAAGCTGTCCAGATTCTCCTGACCGGTGATCTTGCTTCCAAATACGATATCGTCTATCGGGTCCATGTCCAACATTTCGGTTGGCTTGACTGGGCTAAAAACGGCGAAAGTGCCGGAACCGAAGGATTCGGGTACCGGATGGAGGCCATCGAGATCAAGCTCGTGCCTAAAGGAACGGTGATAACCAACACCGCTGCCTCATTCAAAAAAGCTACTTAAGACGTCCTTCGGGATGTCTTTTTGTCATCTGTTTGGGAAAATTCACATATTATATTGATAATTCCACGACTATTTAATGGATAATAGATAGTATATACTTACGAGGAGAAATCTTATGGAGAATAAAGGCTTAAGCGTATTTGTGATTTTCATAGTCTCCCTGGCAAGTGTCTTTTTGAGTTCCAATCTGTTTTCTTCATTCGAACTCGACGCCCAATATGAATTTCAGGGGCGGGTAGTTGCCATCACAAATGATGGGGTTGAAATCGAGACGGACGGCACGACCCAGGAAGTATCGCTGTCGGATGGCCAAAAGGGGCAACTTTATGTCTTGGAAACCGTGGCCATAAGCGAAGGCGAAGTGTTCCAGGTGGACGACAGTTCGGTCGGTTATTATGAGAACATGCAAATAGTCACAAGTGAAGGTGTGGTTCAAAACGTCGACAGTGAAGGTGTGACCATCAATGATACGACATATTCTTGCGACGATAACACAATCGATTGTGCGCCGGGGGATAATGTCTATTTCGAATTTTATGAAGACAATGACGGGGTAGAAACAATCATCAACATGTACGAACAGGAAAAATTATTCGATCTTCGGGTGGAGACCATCAGCCGCAACAGTGATGGTTGCATGGTGTTGAACAATGAATATGTGATCGATGCCTCCACCGATCTGAACATCGATATCATGACAATTGCGGTTATGGATAATTGCCAGATCAGCGTTGATGAGAAAAATAATATTGACATTCTAAGATATGTTGCATAGTAAAGCCGGTTTCCCGGCTTTTTATTATAGAAAAAGCACCGTAATACACACTAGTATTGATTTTGTTCGATAAAATCGTTATAATTGAGTTATGAATATTAATGTTTATTAGGGGAGTTGTGATTATGAATAATAAAGGTTTCGGGCTGGTCTCGGTTTTGGCAATTTTTCTAGTATTGACAGTATTGATTGTTTCATTGATGACCTTGTCCAAGGTGCAGTCGCTGCAAGTAGTAAACCAAACGGTCGAGGACCAATTGGAATTGACGGCAAAGAATGCAATCGACATGGTATCAACGGCCATAATCAATACCGAAACCGAAGGCGATGATGTCGCCCTGGCAAACATGGTTCCAGCAACAATTGATCAAAGTTACAATCTGGATATTGACCTTGGCGATGAGAGTCAGGGAACAATCTCCGATGCGAAAATCACCAGGACGGTCAAAAACGTCGCCATCATTTCCCTTACAGTATCGAAAGGGAATATCGACTATGACCTTAAGGGTGTGATGATCCGGGCAAATTTCAGATGGGAGTTTCAAAACTATGCTAAATGAAAAAGGAATGACATTAGTTGAGGTTATTGTGTCGATGATCATACTTTCGATTATCATGCTTGGTGTGACAACTGCCTATCTTGCGTCATTGAAGCAGGATCTTGCGACAGCCAACTACCAAAGCATCGCTGACGATCTCAAGGTGCAGCTTGACAAAATGGATTTGAGCGGCGAAGCCGCCAATATTTCGGTAACTATCGACTTCAATGACGGTGCCAAAATTGTTCAATTGAATGATGTGGTCCGCAAAGAGGTTTCGGATTCATCCGAGCCGACTATTTCGTTTGTGCGCTACTATGCGCTTGACTGACAAACCAAGAAGGTGGGATTGATATGAACAACCAAGGTTTTACATTAGTGGAAATTGTGATTACTTTGGCAATCGGTGCGATTGTGTCCATTGCCATAGGAAAATCGTTTTTTGATTATTTCAAGTCATATGGTCAGATGTCGACAACCCAGATCCAGACGATGGCTTTGAATGGCGTAAATGAAATCGTCAACAACCAGGTAGAAGATGCCATGACGGTTGCTATTCAACCCGGCAACTACGTCCTTCAGGATGGGGAATATGGCATTTATGCCAATGATGATGGTGATCTGATGCTTTGCGACAAGAGCGGTGACATCATGACCATGTTCACCAGCCAGACAGGATCAATCAATATCCTGAACCTCTTTGTGGAAAAGGACACCGACCTTAATCAGCTGAGGTTCAAGTACGTCTATACTGACGGTTCAAGCGAGATATTATCGCGTACGCTGACGACCCAGTTGTTCAATGCCGATGAGGTCAAATATCTAGGTAACAACTACAACGGTGATTCCAATACGTTCTTGCTTGAAAATGACAACGCCGCCAACATCCTGGTATTCACCGAGGCTTCGCTGACCTCGAACAAACCGGAAGACCCTACCGCCGAAGAGTATTATGCGATATTGTCATATTATCTTGGAGACCCTTCGTTCACCCCTGAAGACCCCCAAACGTATTTTTATGGGATGGTGTACTGGGATGGGGAAAAATATCAGGTTTTCAACAATACTTCAGTAATACAATATGGTGGAAAAGAAATCGATCTTAAAGATGTCCCAAGCTATGGCAGCCTGTTTGATGAAGCTACATATGAAAATGAGAAATATAGTGACTTTTACAATAGCTTCAAGAAAAACGGTCAGATAAATCTTAAAGGTGGTGTTGTTGTATTCTATGACGGCAAGTACTGGGTACGCCAACGTGCGCCAGAGGGAAATAATAGAGATGAGCAAGACAAGTCTTTTGCAGGACTGACGGGTGGAACTTATAGGTTGCTGGAAGATTTGAAAACTACAAAACTCTCTTCAGAACAGAAGTACCACATTGAATTGAAGTACTATGACTCTTCCGCTTCCTACAATGCGGGGGATATCGTCTACAAAGATGGAGCGCTCTATCAAGTCACATACCATGCAAATGATGACGATAGTATAAGTATAAAATTTAATATACTTGACTCACTATATGACGAGACCAAGTATCCGAATCTAATTGTCAAACTGGATGTAATTACCAAAGTGGAAATCGCGGTTTTTGATGAGACACTTCCTTACTATCTCAACAAGTATGTGATTGTAAGCTACGGGGAAACCGACCAGAAGGAAATATACAAAAAAGTCCTCGACAATACCAGTGTGACTGATCCAAGGGACACTACCCAACGGTACAACGGTGGCTGGCAATTGCAGTCGAATCAGTATGATCCTTATTCATGTTATGTTGCCGGCAATCAGGTATTGGTTTTCGGTGATCAAAATGATGAAATATATGTGATTACCTTCGGGGCGGAATATGTTGAAAGTGCGGCGGCTAGGATTGCCTTGGACGCGGATATTGCGACATGTTACAAAGATAACGCGGATTCAGCATCTAATAGCACGTATCATTATTCTATTGACAAATATGATTTCAACGATTAGGTAAGGTGAAATAAGTTGGTGGCTTTAAACGACAATTGGAAAGATTTGTATGTTGATGTTGATTTGTACCACGGCCTGATGACCAAGATCACCAGGGACAACGAAAAGTGCTGTCATCTGGCCTTGGCCAATGTGGAAATCTGCTGTGGCAGTTACACCGATGCATTGCAGGCGGCAAAGGGCGGTGCCAGGCGGATTGAGCTGAACACATCCTTGGAGCAAGGTGGGCTGACTGCCAGCCCCTCGGTGGTGAGGCTGATCAAAGCCAATCTTGATTTGACTATCAATGCTATGGTCCGTTGCCGGGCTGGGGGCTTCCATTACAGTGACGATGATTTCCTGGTGATGAAAAGCCAGGCGCTCGAACTGATGGAGGCTGGTGCCGACGGAATAGTGTTCGGGTTTCTGGACCGCCATCGCAAGGTCGACTACCTGCGGGTTCAGGAGTTCGTCCACCTGATCCATTCCTACAACAAGAAGGCTATTTTCCACCGGGCTTTCGATGTGTGTGCCGACCCGCTCGAAGCGATGGCGGTGTTGATTGAACTTGGGGTTGATGTCCTTTTGACATCGGGCAAGAAGCAAACGGCACTCGAAGGCAAGGATTTGATAAGATATCTGGTTGGCCAATACGGCAAGCAGATTGAAATTGTCGCCGGAAGTGGAATAACCCATGAAAATGCCAAGGAACTGGTCTGCTACACCCAGGTAAAGAGCATCCATTCTTCCTGCAAGAAGTTTGTGAAGGATGCGACTGCCACATACCAGGGTGTCAGTTTCGAAACCGAGCGCCATGGACAGCAGGCTGTCAGTGGCCAAAAAGTTAAATTGTTGCTAGAGGAAGTGGTCTGACCACTTCCTTTGTTTATATTATGATTCCATATAGTCATCAATGTGATAATAAATTTACAATATAGATTGACTGGATGAATTTTAAGAACTAAGATTTTACCAAGGAGGGATTATTATGATCTATCAGAATATCAGAGAAATGATCGGCAACACCCCTATTTTGCGGGCGAACAATATTGAAAAGCTGTATGGGACCAAGGCGAAGATCCTGGTCAAGCTGGAGGGTTTCAATCCCGCGGGATCGATCAAGGATAGGACCGGGTTGAATATGATTCTTGATGCCCAGGCGTCAGGCAAGCTTAAACCAGGCGGGACAATCATCGAACCGACAAGCGGCAATACCGGGATCGCTCTTGCGGCGGTGGCTATATCTTTGGGTTACAAGGTCATCCTGACGATGCCTGAAACGATGTCGGTGGAAAGACGGAACATGCTCAAAGCCTACGGTGCCAGGCTGGTATTGACTCCGGGAAGCGAAGGGATGAGGGGTGCCATAAACAAGGCGAATGAACTGGTCAAGGAAATCCCAAACAGCTTCGTGCCCGGCCAGTTTGAAAATCCGGCTAACCCTCAGGTTCATTATGAACATACCGGACCGGAAATATATGAACAGACTGGAGGCGAAGTAGACATATTTGTGGCTGGAGTAGGTACCGGTGGGACAATTTCGGGTGCCGGAAAGTATCTCAAGGAAATGAAACCTGAAATCAGGGTAGTTGCCGTCGAACCTCAGGATTCTCCAGTGCTTTCTAAAAAACGGGCGGGGGCTCACAAAATACAGGGAATCGGAGCCGGATTTGTGCCCAACACCCTTGATGTGCATATCTATGACCAGGTTATTCCAGTGTCCAACGATGACGCTTTTGAATATTCGCGCCAGTTTGCCAAAGCGGAGGGGATCTTTGTGGGTATCTCGGCAGGGGCTGCATTGAAGGGCGCCATTGATCTGGCCTGTCTGGAAGAAAACAAAGGCAAGACAATCGTTGTCATCGCTCCTGATGGTGGCGACCGTTACTTTTCTACCCCTTTGTTTGAAAATAACGATTAGTAGTTAATTACTCATTCTATTTTGATTGCTTCCGTGGTAAAATGAAATAAAAAGAGGTGGTAAAAATGAATGGGTTTATTTTTTACAAATCAGATAATTTCGCTATTTTCTACGATGCCACTAAAGATGTTTTTGCCTCAAGGTATTTCCATCAAAAAAAGGACTACTATGAATGGATGATTGTAATCTTTTCCGTATTCTTTGTCCTGCTGGCGCTCAACTTCCATGAGTTTTACTATCCGTTGGCAAACAGGCCTAGGGATATAGGTCTTGTTGTCGTCACGTTCGCAGCTGCAATCGTTTTGACGAAGCTTGGTCAGAATTTCACGAACAAGGAAGAAACTGTGGAAAGTGAATACCGCCAGATATCAAAGCAGGATGCCTTGAATTATTACCAGGATGCCAAGAATCAGTTCAATTTCCAAGCCCGGACCGTCATTTTGCACGTGCTTGCATTGTTTTTCCTGGTTGTAATGTTTGTGGTATTCAAGAACATCACTTTTTTGGCAGGATGCCTGGGATTATATTACAATCTTGACTGCCTCATGAAGGCCAACAGACCGATTGACAAGTATCTCTTTTTCAAAAAATACAGTGCCCAGAATGCCAGTTAGGGGGAGGAAACAATGGAGTTCAAGATGAAAGACCGCAGGAATACCGATTGTGTAAAATGGGACTTTGCCCGTGAAGATGAGATCCCGATGTGGGTGGCCGATATGGATTTTGAGATTCCAGAAGCGGTCAAAAAAGCCTTGATTGATAGAGTTGAACACGGCATATTTGGCTACACTTTTGAATCGGACCGCTACTATTTCAGTGTGATTGAATACTTCATCGCCAATCATGACCTTACAATCCACAAAGACCTGATCGTAACAACGCCTGGGGTCATCGCGGCCATCAAGATCGCAATCCAGGCATTCACCAGGGCTGATGAAAGCATAATAATTCTTGAACCGTGCTATCATCCATTCAAGAAGTCAATCACCCAAGCCGGTCGCAAGGCGGTCGTGTCGCAGTTGCAACTTATAGACGACGAGTACTTCGTGGATTTTGCGGATTTCGAGGCCAAAATCAAAGAGAACAAAGTGAAAATGTTCATTATGTCAAATCCCCATAACCCGATAATGAAAGTGTTCACCAGAGAAGAATTGCAGACCCTTGGCGACATCTGTTACAAGTATGGTGTGATTATGCTTAGCGATGAAGTCCACTGCGATTTCGTGTTCAATGATGCCAAACACATTCCCATCTTCAATGTCGACCAGAAATTTTCGGAAATAGCGGTGTTGATGAGCGCCCCATCCAAAACGTTCAACCTGGCCGGTCTGCAAGGTTCTAATATATTCTTCCGGAACGAAAAGCTCAAAGATAAGTTCCAGGCTGCCCGTGACATGCTTGGCAACTCGGGATTGAATACGATGGCAATCGAAGCGACTATTGCAGCCTACAATGAGGGACAGGAGTGGCTTGAAAATATCAAGGGAATGATCAAATCCAATTTCGACTTTCTTGATGGATATTTGAAAAGCGAGATTCCCAAGATCAGACTGCTCAAGCATGAGGCGACATATCTTGCCTGGATTGACTGTCGCGCTTTGAATCTCAAGAAATATGAACTTGAGAAGCTGATCCGCAATGAAAGCAAGGTCTGGGCCAACCAGGGTTACATCTTTGGAGAAGGCGGAACTGGCTTCCTGCGGCTCAATCTTGCCTGCCACCAGGATACATTGAAGATTGCGCTGGAAAGAATCAAGGAAAATATCGACAAATTAAAAGAAGCCTAAGGCTTCTTTTTGCGTCAGTCGACTTCGTTATATTTGGGGATGATACCTATCTTGTAGTAGTACCACAGGATAAGAACGACCGAAAGAGTCCAGGTCAACGGGTAGGCGAAATAGACTAGACCCAGATCGTGGTACAAGGGAACGATGACTGCCAGATAGGCCATCCGGATGACACACCAGCACAGGATGGTGATGTACATCGGTATCTTGGTCTTGCCGGCGCCCCGCAGGGCGCCAAGCAGGACGTGGGCCAGGGTCAGGATCGGGTAGAAAGGCATCATCCAGTGCATTTTCAGGATGCCATACATGATTACCTCATGGCTCTGGGTGAAAAGGCCGATGGCCTGGTAGCCAAAGAACCATACCACCGCAGAGAAGGAGATGATGACGACCTGGGCGAAAATGAGGGTTATCTTGATGCCCTGCTTGACACGGTCGTACTTCTTGGCCCCGATGTTCTGGGCGACGAATGTAGTTATGGCCATGGCAAAGGACATTACCGGCAGCGTTGCGAAGGCGTCGATCTTGCTGTAGCTTCCCGAACCGGCCATTACCTGGGGACCGAAACCGTTGATGTTGGTCTGGACGAAGACATTGGAGAAGGAGACAATGCTGTTCTGGATGGCGCTGGGGATCCCGATGTCGACTATCTTCTTGATCATCTCCCGGTCATACCGGATCTTTGTTAAACAAAGGCTGTATTGGGGATACTGGCGAAACAGGGTGAAAAGAGTCAAGACGGCGCAGGCAATCTGGGTCAGGGCGGTGGCCATTGCCACGCCAAACACACCCCAGTCGATCACGGTCACAAAGAACACATCAAGGATGATGTTCAAGAAACAGGTGAAGATCAAAAAGTACAATGGCCGCATGGAATCGCCCAGCGCCCGAAGCACTCCGGTAATCAGGTTGTAGAAGACTACCCCGAAACTTCCCAGAAAATAGATCCGCAGATAAAGACTTGAAAGCTCGAGCACCTCGCCTTCGACATTCATGGCTTTTAGCATCGGATTGATGGCAAAAACCGCAAAAATCATCAGGATGACAGTAGTTATTATTCCGATCACAATCGAGCTGTAGATCGCCCTTTCGATTCTATTGTTGTCACTGGCGCCAAAAGCCTGGGAAATCACAACCTGACCACCAAGGGAAAGCCCCATGAAAGCGGCAATCCCGAAGTTGATGATTGGCTGGGTCGAATTGACGGCAGCCAAGGCGATATCGCCGATATAGTTCCCGATTATGTAAGTGTCGGTCGCATTGTATATCTGCTGGAAAAGGTTTCCCAAAAGAAGGGGAATTGAAAACAGCAGGATCTGCTTGAATATGCCTCCTTCGGTCATGTCTATCGCTTTATTCATTTGTGCACCTCCAAAACAACGTCATGGAACCATTATATATCTTTTAAGGCTAAAAATGAATGATAAATAATTCTTTTTATACGAAAAACTGTCATTTAAGATTATTTCTTTTTCAAAAGTGGGATTTTTTTGGTATCATGTAGGCACTAGAGGTGATAGCTGATGAATAGAAAATATATATTTTTTGATATCGATGGAACTTTGACTGATCATAAAAGCAAAAAGGTGGTCGATTCGGCTTTGGAAGCCGTGGACCGATTGAAAAAAACCGGTCATTTCGTGGCGATCGCAACCGGCCGGGCCCACTACAAAGCCCGATGGGTTTCCCAGGAACTCCGTATCGACAATCTGGTTGCCAACGGCGGCAATTCCCTGGTTGTCGATGGCAGTCTGGTCGAAAACGTACCCTTGCCCCTGGAACAAGCCAAGGCTCTGGCCAACCAGGCCGAGCAGCTGGGTTTTGGAGTCCTGCTTGCGCTGGACGACAGCGAAAATGTCTACGCCAAGAATGACCTGTTCTTGAAGCAGTTCGGGGACCGGAAGGAACCAACCAATTACATTTTCGATGAGAATCTTGATTTCAATGCGCTTGATCGGATCTACAAGATTTATGTCTCGATTCCTAAAGTGCAGCAGCACCTGCTTACAACTCTCGAAGGAGAGGGCCTGGGCCACTTGCGTTATCTCCATGATTATCTCATTGTCCAGCCGGACAACAAGAAAAACGGGATTATCAGGATGATGGACCATCTCCAGGCTCCTATTGACGATGTAATCGTCTTTGGCGACGATGTCAATGACCTGGTGATGTTTGATGCCCCTTGGACAAAGATTGCCATGGGCAACGGACACCACCTGCTCAAGGCCAGGGCTGATTTTGTGACTTTGGAAAACGTGCAGGGCGGAATCCATTACGCCTGTGAGTATTATAAACTATGGTAGGTAAGAATATGAAAAAAGTAGACGGACATATGCATTTGGAGTATGGCGATTTGTCGGTGGAATATGTTATGGAATTTGTGAACCGGGCCAAGGAAGTCGGTCTTGACAAGATCCAGATTCTCGACCATACCCATCGCTTCAAGGAGTTTTACCATCTTTATGACGATTTGCGGGAAATCGAAGTCCAACGAAAATGGCTCGACAACCCCCAATACAAGTTCCACAATACTCTTGATGAATTCATTGCTCTCAAAAGGGAAGTCCAGGCAATGGACCTGGGAATCGAAGTGGCCTTCGGTCTTGAAGTATGTTACGTTCCCGGTCAGGAGCAATTCATCAAAAACATCGTGGACAAATATGATTTTGATTTCCTGGTCGGTTCGATCCACTCTATCGATGGCCGGCTATATGATATGGGATTTTCTAAAAGCATCCTTTGGGATGTTGTCGACACCGACACCATCTACCGGCGGTACTACGAAATCGTCTTTGATCTGGTGAAAAGTGACTTGTTTGACCAGATTGGTCATGTCGACACAATCAAGATGTTCAACTATTACCCGACCTATGATCTGAGTGATACATACAAGGAGTTTGCCCGGCTGTGCAAGGAGCACCATGTGATTGTCGAAAACAATACCGGAGCGAGCTTCAGATATGGTCACAGTGATATCGGTCTGAACAAGGAATTGTTGAAGATCCTGCGTGACAACGGCAATGAGATGATCACGGCATCAGATTCGCATCGCCCCTTTGAAGTTGGCACCAACCTCGATAAAATATTCGAAGCCACCATGCTATGACATGGGGCTTTTTAATTTGACTATTCCGGCCAAATATAAATGCATATTTATATAAAGGCTAAATAATATTTTCTAATATCTATTTTTTCCATTTTTATCATCTTTTTACTTGCTTTTGTGTTTTGTATACAATAGAATATATACATTAAATAAGAAAGGTGATAAACAATGAACGAAAAACGTGTCTTAAATTTTAGTGCCGGACCTTCAATGTTGTCTGAAGTAGTGCTAAAAAGAGCTCAAGAAAATTTAATCAATTATCAAGATAGTGGTATGAGTGTAATGGAGATGTCCCATCGTTCGTCGTCCTATCTGGAAATTTTTGATAATACTAAAGCGTTACTTAAGAAAGTGATGAATATCCCGGATGATTACCAAATCGTCTTCATCCAAGGCGGGGCTACTCAACAATTTTCTATGATTCCTTTGAACCTGCTAAAAAAAGGCAAGGCCGACTATGTCGTTACCGGAGCTTTTTCTAAAAAAGCGTACCAGGAAGCATGCAAATTCGGAGATATCCATGTTGCCTACGACGGGAAGGCAAACAACTACACCCATATCCCTACTCAGGAAGAACTTGATCTTCGCGATGATGTCGACTATGTGCATATTTGTGCCAACAACACTATTTTTGGAACTGAGTGGAAGTATGTGCCAAAAGCCAATGCTCCAATCGTGGCGGATATGTCAAGCAATATCCTGTCTAAACCAGTAAATGTTTCAGATTATGGAATGATCTATGCCGGTGCGCAAAAGAACATGGGAATCGCCGGTCTGGGAGTTGCCATCATCAAAGAAGACCTGCTTCAAGATGTAAAGGCTGACTGCCCTGTACTTCTTGATTACAAGCTGATGATAAAGAATGATTCGATGTACAACACTCCTCCTACATATTCAATCTACATCCTAGGTGAGGTATTGAGATGGATCGATGAATTGGGTGGTTTGGAAGCGATGGAAAAAATCAACGTTGAAAAAGCGGCAATCCTGTACGATTACCTTGACCAGACTGATTTCTACAAAGCGGTCAGCGAAAAAGGGAACCGTTCATTGATGAATGTGACTTTCACTACTCCAACACCTGAACTGGACACACAATTTGTAAAAGAATCGGTAAAAGCCGGTATGACTAATCTTAAAGGGCACCGCTCAGTCGGTGGAATCCGTGCTTCAATTTACAACGCAATGCCAAAAGAAGGCGTAGAATATCTTGTGGCATTTATGAAAAAATTTGAAGAAGAAAACAAGGGGTAACAAATGTATAAAGTTAAATTATTGGACAAGATTTCTCAAAACGGTCTGGACCTTTTGGGAGAACAATACACTTATGATGCAGCGATCGAAGACGAAGATGCGATCCTGGTTCGTTCATCATCTTTGCATGAATATGATTTCCATAAGCATCTAAAAGCTATCGCAAGGGCCGGTGCCGGTGTCAACAACATTCCACTGGAAGAGTGCGCAAGCAAGGGGATTGTTGTCTTCAACACTCCTGGTGCCAACGCCAATGCGGTAAAGGAACTTGTATTGGCCAGCCTGTTCATGTCTTCACGCAAGGTAGTAGAGGCAATCAACTGGGCCAACACCTTGAAAGGTGAAGAAAACGTCGCGGCCAAAGCGGAAAAAGGGAAGAGCAACTTCGCCGGTCCGGAAATTTCTGGAAAATCCATCGGTGTTATCGGTTTGGGTGCCATAGGTGTCAAGGTTGCCAATTCGGCTTTGGATCTTGGAATGAAGGTTTATGGATATGATCCATTCATCTCTGTCGAAGGTGCTTGGGCATTGAATACCCAGGTAATCAACACTGCAAATCTTGACGATATCTTCAAGAATTGCGACTACATCTCATTGCATGTCCCGGCTACAAAGGATACCAAAGGGTTCATCAACGCCGAATCGATCGCAAAGATGAAGGATGATGTTCGCATCATGAACTTCGCCCGCGGTGATCTGGTTGTCAATGAAGACATCCTTGCAGCTATAAATGATGGCAAGGTGGCAAAATACATCACAGACTTCGCAGCTGACGAATTGCTTCAGGTGGAAAATATCATTGTACTTCCACATCTAGGAGCTTCTACTCCCGAATCGGAAGAAAACTGCGCCAAAATGGCAGTCAAAGAAATTCGCGATTATCTTGAAAATGGTAATATCACCAACTCAGTCAACTTCCCGCGCTGTGTTCAAGCCCGTGAATCAAAAGTCAGATTGTGCATCATCAACAAGAATGTGCCAAATATCCTTGCAAGCATTTCGAAACTGTTTGCGGACCATAATTTGAACATCGAAAACATGGTAAACCGTGCTCGGGGAGAGTATGCTTATACTCTTATCGACACAAACAATGAGATCCGTGAGGACATCATTGAAAGAATCGAAGCAATTGACGCAATCATCAACTTACGCGTAATCAAATAGCGAATACCCCCAAGTATTATCGCTTTTCGTGGAAAAGTGTCCGTTTCGGGCGCTTTTTTTGTTGCCGGACTATGGGACAGAATATAAATCCCATATCGGCGGATGGGGACTTCATTGTCTGGTCTCATGTCCATAACTTGATATTAGAGGTTTATCAATCGGCGATTTTTTGGTATAATATGAAAAAAATAAGGAGGAATTTAAGATGAAAAAAGCAGTAGCTACAAATAAGGCACCAGGGGCAATCGGCCCATATTCTCAGGGGATAAATATCAATGACTTGTATTTCTTTTCCGGTCAGATTCCTTTGAATCCCGAAACTGGTGAAATGGCTCAAGGGATTGAAGCCCAGGCACATCAGGCATTGAAGAATGTGGCAGGTCTGTTGGAATCGCAAGGTATGGATTTTTCCAATGTTGTAAAGGCGACGGTTTTTTTGGATGACATCAATGATTTCAATGCCGTTAACGAAATCTATGCCCAATATTTTGTGGAGCCATATCCTGCTCGAAGCGCGGTTGAAGTGGCAAAACTGCCTAAAGGGGCATTGATTGAAGTCGAAGTGATCGCTTCAAAATAGAATGATGGAAAATATCACTGGATACACGCGGTTGCTGGGGGTATTGGCAAATCCGATCAGGCACTCATCATCACCGATCATGATGAACCATTCCTTTAAAAAACTGCAGATTGACAATGTTTATGTGGCCTTCGAGGTCAAGGAAGATAATTTCGATGAGGCGGTAGCCGGACTCAAGGCAATTGATGTTCTGGGGTTCAATGTTTCTATGCCTTACAAGGAAAGAATAATGGCCAAGCTCGATGTTATCGACGAATCGGCGCAACTGGTCGGGGCAGTCAACACTGTCGTGAACCGGGATGGTCGCTGGTTCGGGTACAACACCGATGGCTACGGATTTGTGGCGGCGGCCAATGACATGGACTGGGACATTGCAGGCAAGAAGGTCGTCATCCTTGGCGCCGGTGGGGCGTCCAACGCCATTGTCTGTCAATGTGCGCTCTCAAAGGCAAGCCAGGTTGTTGTGTTCAACCGTCCGGGGAAGAATTTCGATGCGATGGCGATCCGGGCGACCATTCTGAACGACAAATACCCGACAACAAAAATCGAAGTGAAAGACCTGAATGACCGTGATCTGCTTAAAAGCGAACTCGATGACGCCTATCTGCTTGTGAATGCGACAAGCGTCGGAATGGGTCAAAGCGAAGGCAGCAGCCCGGTTCCGTCTTCGGATTACTTCAATAATGACTTGAAGGTGATGGATATAATCTATCATCCTCTCAAGACAAGACTGCTTGAACAGGCGCAGGAAGCAGGACTGGAATATTGCAACGGCAAACGGATGGTCATGTTCCAGGGAGCCAAGTCTTTCGAATACTGGACCGGTCAGAATATGCCGACGGATTACATTAAAACAGTTTTGGGAATTGAATAGGAGAATTTATGAAAGAAATAGTGGTAGCCTCGACCAACGAGCACAAGATCAAAGAAATAAGCCAGATCCTCGAGGTTCTGGGTATCAGAGTTGTCGGGATGAACGAGGTGTTGCGCGCTCCTATGGATATCGAAGAGACAGGCACGACATTCATGGAGAACGCCTACATCAAGGCGAAGACTGTAAGCGACATCATCAATATGCCGGTCCTCGCCGATGACTCGGGTCTTGAGGTCGAAGCCCTCGACAATCAGCCGGGCATCTACTCATCCCGCTTCATGGGGGAGAACACCAGTTACGTGGTTAAAAACCAGTATATCATCGACCAGTTGAAAGACAAGCAAAACCGCAAGGCCCGCTTTGTCTGCGCTTTGTGCCTGGTTGTTCCTGGCAAAGAACCGATCTATATCGAGGAATATTTCAATGGCGAGATTGCCCATAAGATTGAAGGGGAGAACGGTTTTGGCTATGATCCGATCTTCTACTATCCGCCACTGGACATGACATCGTCACAGATGGACGGAGCCACCAAAAACATCCACAGCCACCGGGGCAAGGCATTGGCCAAGCTCCAGGAAAAGATCAAGGAGGTCATCTGATGAACCATATAGTCCTGATCCATCCGGCAATTCCCCAGAACACAGGAAACATAATGAGAACGGCGGTGGCGACCAACTCAATCCTCCATATCGTCAAACCGATGAGCTTCACTCTCGACGACAAGAAAATGAAGCGGGCCGGACTTGATTACATCGACAAGCTCGACCTGCGGGTCCATGAATCTTTCGAAGACTTCCTGGGGCAGGCAGACGGGGATTTCCATTTCTTCACCCGCTACTCCAATCTGTGCTACACCGACCAGACATACACATCAGATCGTGACCAGTATATCTTCTTTGGCCATGAACACGACGGGATTCCCAAAGAGATCCTGAAGGAATACATTGAGCGCTGTGTCCGGATCCCGATGAGCGGCAATGTCCGCAGCCTGAACCTCTCTAACTGCGTGGCATTGGCCATCTATGAGGTATTGCGGCAGCAGGATTTTGCCGGTCTGTCAAAAGTCGAAGTCCAAAAGGGCGAAGAATTCCTTTATGAGCTATAAGAAAAGCGATTTTCTTCTGGCTGCTATATTGACTGTGTTTTTGATATCCGCCGCCATTGTCATCGCTGTTTTCGAGCCTTTCATTTTCAGGATCGATCTCGATCTGTACAATCTTGGAGCCCAGGTCGGTCTTGCAAGAGATGCGGTTTTGGAAAATTACCAGTCGCTTATCAAATATCAGTCGCTGCTTCACTCCGGGCCGTTGGTCATGCCGGATTTTGTGATGTCGCAATCGGGGCGGATCCACTTTGAGGAAGTCAAAAACATCTTTGTTGCAATCCAGTTGACTGCTTTGGCTACCGGTCTGGCCAGCCTGATCGGTGTCGCTTTGGCGCTGCGCAAGAGGGAATACCGTTTTTTGAATCTAAGCAGCTATCTGGTTGTGGTCATCCCGTCACTGATAGGGATTGTCGCTATCGGGGACTTCGACCGCACTTTTTTGTTTTTCCATCAGTTAGTCTTCAATAACGACTATTGGATATTTGATGCCTCGACCGATCCTGTGATCGGGATACTGCCGGAGCATTTTTTCTATCATAAGCTGATCCTGATAATAGTTCTGGTTTTTTTATTTGCGGGCATAATGAAACTCGCATACCTGCGATTCAAAAGCAAAATAATCAAAGACAATGTCATTTCATGAAAAAACTCCATTCCCTTGCAGACTTGCTGTTATGGGTTGGAGTTTTTTTGTATCAAAAGGAAGACGTTGAACTGAAAAAAAGATGATCCCCAATGGAGATCATCAATAGTCAGATGTGTCAGAATATTATCCTTTGAAGAATGTCAACACTTCAAAGTGGTCTTGAGGGTGGGCACAAGCAGGACATTTAGAAGGCGCTTCTTTGCCTACGAAGATGAAACCGCAGTTGTTGCATTTCCACATGATTGATTCATCTTTTTTGAAGACAGTTCGGGCACGGACATCACCTAATAATTTCAAGTAACGGTCTTCGTGGAATTTTTCAGCTACAGCGATCGATTCGAATACAGTTGCAATTTCGTCAAATCCTTCTTCACGGGCAACTTTGGCAAAGCCAGGATACATATGAGAATGTTCTTCATTTTCCCCTGCCGCAGCGGCCACCAGGTTTTGTTCAGTTGTACCTAAAAGTACCGGATAAGAACCAGTGATTTCAATTGTTTCACCAGCCAAATCGCAGTTCATGAATTTCATCAGTCTTTTCGCATGTTCTTTTTCCTGGTTGGCGGTTTCTTCAAAGATGTTGGCGATTTGCACATATCCTTCTTTTCTCGCGATTGATGACCAGTAAGTGTAACGATTGCGAGCTTGTGATTCTCCACCAAAAGCATACATTAAGTTCTTAGCAGTTTGTGTTCCTTGTAAAGATTTCATTTCCGTTCTCCTTTTTTCTTCAAGCATTTTTGGCAGATACCCCTGAATGTAATTTCTGCCGAATTTATTTGATGACCGCAGTCATACTGGGCTGATAATTCATTAAAAAAGGCAGCCTGATCGCCAAGATCATAAACTGAGAAGCATTCATCGCAGATGAAATGGGCATGAGGAGCAATGTTGCCATCGTAGTGGGCAAACTGTTTGTCATGTCCAAGTTGCCTGATCAAATCCTGTTCAACCAGAATGTTGAGATTGCGGTAAACCGTACCCAGGGACAGTGCGGGATGACTTTCTTTCAAGTCGTTGTAAATCATCGATGCGTCCGGGTGGTCATAGCGACTGGTTAAGTTTTCGTAGATAAGCTCACGCTGTTTTGAATATCTTCTTTTCATTTGGGCTCCTATTCGTAATGACTATTAATATTTTAGAACACTTGGAAAACAAAGTCAAAAGATATGCCTGAAAAAGTTACGAAGAAAGATTAATCAGTATATAAATTGATTGAGTTATCAATTTGGCCGTTTTTGTGTTAAAATAAAAGTGGTGATAAATATGAAAGCGATAATTGTGGATATCAATAATGTAATCGAAAATCTTGATGAGCTGGCGGCTCTGGTCGAGGCTTGTGATATGGAAGTGAGCAGAAGAGTTGTCCAGAATCTGGATAAGATCAACAGCGCGACGTTCATCGGTTCGGGCAAGGTTTTGGAAATAAGGGACATGATCGATGATGAAAAGATCGTCATCTTCAATTCTGAACTGACGCCCTTGCAACATAAGAATCTCACAGACCTGCTAGGCGTGGAAGTCAGCGACCGGACCGGCCTGATCCTGCGGATTTTCCAGACCCGGGCCAAGACGCGCGAAGCCAAACTGCAAGTTGAGATAGCGCGGGACCGATACATGCTGCCCCGGCTGGCCGGAATGCATGAGAGCATGACCGGGCAGATGGGTGGTAGCGGTTTTCGGGGCTCTGGTGAAAAACAGATCGAAATCGACCGACGGATCATCTCACGGCGGATGAGCCGCAATCTCAAGCAGCTTTCCCAGATCAGGAAGCAGCGGGAACAAACCCGGCGACTGCGCAACGTCCAGCCAATCAAAAAGGTGGCGTTGGTGGGTTATACCAACAGCGGCAAGTCGACACTGCTCAACACCTTCACCAATAAGAAGGTGCTTTCCAAGGACATGCTTTTTGCGACCTTGGAGACAAATAGTCGCCTGGTCACAATTGACCAAAGGCCGGTCATCCTGAGCGATACGGTCGGTTTTATCGACCAATTGCCACATAGTTTGATTGATGCTTTCGCCTCGACTCTCGAGGAAGTCCTCGAGGCCGATCTCCTGTTGCACGTCATCGATATCTCCGATCCCAAAATCAAGGAGCATATCGACACCACCAACAAGGTGCTCGAGCAGATCGGCGCCCATGAGATTGAAAAACTGATGGTTTATAACAAGATCGACCTGCCGGTCGAAGTATATACGCCATTCAAAGATCCATATGTCTGCGTTTCCCTGGAAAAAGCGACCAATCTGGGTGAACTGGAAAAGGGAATCGCCAGACTTCTTTTCAAGGGTGATGTTTCCCTGGTGATAAAGCTTGGCTACGACATGATGAACGACGTCAACAAGATCAACGAATTTTGCAAGATCAACCGGCTCGATTATCTTGAAGATGGAATCTACCTGGACGTCACCGGATCAAATGAAATTCTAAACAAATACCGGAAATACCAAATCAGGCATTAACCATATTTAGATCAAGGGAGGAAAACAATGCAAAATCGAAAAATATTCAAGATTAATCTGACGATTGCGATCGAGGCCGACACCAAGGAAGATGCTTATGAAGCTTTGATAAATGCCTTGAGTGCGGAACAGCTTGCTGACCTGATATCTAAAAACAAGGATGCAATTGAAGAGGTGATCGCAAAACAGGATCACGAAGATCATACCCTGATCAACTGAAGGAGGAAGTCATGGCTACGTTTGTGCTAAGTGACCTTCATGGCTGCTTCAATGTTTTCGAAAAGTTTCTAAAGGGCGGCTACCTGACCGATGATGACCGGCTATATATCGTTGGCGACATCCTTGACCGGGGCGATGATTCGTACCTGATCTTTCAAGCCATCAAAGATCACGACAATATCGTTCTTCTGAAGGGTAATCATGAATTGATGTTCCAGGATTACTATCGTGAAAACTACATCCAAAAAAGCGGAGATACGCTCAACCGGCTGACTTACTTCGCCAACGGGGGCGATTCAACCCTGGCAAGTGTCAAGCGGTTTGCCGCCAAGAACAATCTGGACAAAGATGATCTCTATCTGGAACTTTATGAGTACATAACCAGATTACCACTCTACCTGGCCTTGACTGTCAACTCAAGAAAATACATCCTGGTCCATGCCGGTGTGACTGGCGAAAAAAACATTGAAGACGAAAGCGAAGAGGATCTGTTGTGGATCCGCCATGAGTTTTTTCAAAGGGATATTCCCGGCGACACGACCTACATCTTCGGCCACACCCCGGCTCTGTTTTTGAATGCTGACAGATCGAAAGATCCATGGTTTTCCAAAAACAAGATTGGCATTGACGGGGGCCTGGCGATGGGGGAAAGCAAGGGGCAGCTAAATGTACTCAACCTCGACACAAAGCAGGTCATAATCATCTCCATGAGACATGAAGATCGCATAATTCCATTTAAAAATGACGGCGGATAGCCGTCATTTTAGCGTTATATCGTTTTTAGGAATTCGTTGTTGTATGCCACGACTTTTCCCATCTGGTCAGGTGAGCAAGCTCCTTTGGTGTTGCGCAGGTTGACGCAGGTGTCAACGCTGATCGCTTCGTATATATCCTGTTCGAACACTTCGCTGACTGATTTGAATTCATCCAGTGTCAGCTCGTCAAGGTCCTTGTCGAGCTCTATTGCCTTTAGAACTAGCTGCCCGATAATGCCATGGGCATCACGGAAAGGGACGCCGCGATTCACCAGGTAATCAGCTCCATCGGTCGCATTGGTAAAACCGCCGGTTGCCGATTTGCGCATCTTTTCCTTGTTGAAAGTCATGCTTTTGAGCATTTCGCTCATAAGGTGGATTGAAGACTTGGTGGTGGCGATGCTGTCGAAAGCCAATTCCTTGTCTTCCTGCATGTCCTTGTTATATGCCAGTGGCAGACCTTTCATGGTCGTCATCAGTGAAACCCAGGCTCCGTTGACCCTTCCGGTCTTGCCGCGGATCAATTCGGCGATATCCGGATTCTTCTTTTGAGGCATGATTGATGAACCGGTAGAGAAAGTGTCGTCAAGCTCGATGAACTGGTATTCGTTGGTGTTCCAGATGATTATTTCCTCGCTAAGGCGTGAAAGGTGCATCATTGTTGTCGCATTGGCCCCCAACAGTTCAAGCAGGTAGTCGCGGTCGCTTACCCCGTCGATCGAGTTGTTGCAGGCTTCGTCGAAGTCCAGCAAATTGGCAACGAACTCACGGTCAAGGTTGTAGGTCGTACCGGCCAAAGCTCCCGAACCCAAAGGAGAGACGTTCATCCGCTTGCGGATGTCGACAAGCCGAGAATGGTCACGTTTGAACATTTCAAAATATGCGCCCATATGGTGAGCCAGGGTGATCGGCTGCGCTTTTTGCAGATGGGTGAATCCGGGCATGATTGTCTCAAGATGATCAGCCATGATGTCGTTTGTCGTGGTCATCAGGACTTTCATCAATTCGGTCATCTCGTCGATCTGATCACGGGTGTAAAGGCGCATGTCCAGGGCGACCTGGTCGTTACGGCTTCTTCCGGTATGGAGTTTCTTTCCGGCATCCCCGATTCGGCTGATCAATGTGGCCTCGATAAACGAGTGGATGTCTTCGTAGCTTTCGTCGATATCCAGGGAACCTTCGTCGATTTCGCTGAGGATTTTTTCTAGTTCCTCGATGATGTCGAGACCTTCCTGGTCGGTAAGGATGTTCTGTTTTGTCAACATCTTCACATGGGCTATCGAACCCTTGATGTCCTGCTGGTAAAATGTCTTGTCGAATGAGATTGATGCGTTGAACTCGTCAACTAGCTTATTTGTTTCTTTGGTGAAACGGCCACCCCATAATTTCATGTTCTTCCTCCTTGCTTTTAAAAAGAGGGCAGCGCCCTCTTATTTATTTTTCTGTGATTTAATTGCGCGAACGTAAGTAGATAATCCGTAAAGAGTGATAAATCCGCTTGCGTCTTTATGGTCGTAAAGGTCACCAGTCTTGAATGAAGCGATATCTTCGTCATACAGTGAGTTAGGTGAAGTAGTCCCTTCCTTGATGATGTTTCCTTTGTACAGTCCGAAGTTGGTGGTTCCGGTAACTGCTTCTTCGGTTTTTGCGACAAAGGCGCTTAGGGCTTCACGCAGTGGTGAGAACCATTTGGCTGCATAAACCAACTCGGCGAATTCGACTCCGACCAGGCGTTTGTATTTTACTGTTTCGCGGTCAAGAACCAATTCTTCCAGCTGTTGGTGGGCCTTTTGCAGGATTGTTCCGCCAGGAGTTTCATAAACTCCGCGTGATTTCATCCCGACAACACGGTTTTCCACGATATCGATGATCCCGATTCCGTTGCGTCCGCCGATCTTGTTCAATTCCAAAAGGATCTGGGTCATTCCCATAGCTTGGCCATTAAGTTTTACTGGCAGACCTTTTTCCCATTCGATTGCAACATGTTCAACTTCGTCAGGGGCTTTTTGCGGTGATTTTGAAAGCACTAAAAGGTGATCATAATTTGGCGCTTGAGCAGGGTTTTCCAGCTCAAGACCTTCATGTGAGATATGCCAGATGTTGCGGTCGCGTGAATAGCTAGTATCAACGCTGAAAGGCAAATTGATTCCATGCTCGTTGCAGTATTTGATTGCCGCTTCACGAGAGTCGATTTTCCATTTGTCATCACGCCAAGCGGCGATGATTTTCAAATCGGGAGCCAAAGCCTTGATTCCCAGTTCGAAACGGATCTGATCGTTTCCTTTACCGGTAGCGCCATGACAGATTGCTACTGCTCCCTCCTTGCGGGCAACCTCAACTAAAACTTTTGCGATAAGAGGTCGTGCAGTCGCGGTACCTAACAAATATTCATACTCATATACGGCATCTGCCTGGACTGTTGGCATAATGTAGTCGCGGACATATTCGTCAACAACATCGACGATGTACAAGTCTGATGCTCCTGAAAGTTTGGCACGTTCTTCAAGCCCGTCCAATTCTTCTTCCTGACCTACGTTGATGCAGCAACAAACAACATCATAATCATAATTTTCTTTTAACCAAGGGATGATTGTTGTTGTATCAAGTCCCCCGGAATAAGCAAGAATAACTTTTTCTTTCACTTAGTTCGACCTCCTATAATTTGTATACATTTTAATTTAAAAACCCTAATAAATCAATATGATTTTGGATATTCTCACAAAATTACGCGCAAATATCGAAAAAGCCCTAGTATTAAGAGGGCTTTACTCTACGCTGGAATTGTCGCTGGAATCCTGGCTTTCGGTCTGGACTGTTGTGGCGATTTCCTGGTGTTTAAGTTCGATGATGTCAATATGATTATCGCATAGGAATTTGAATTTGAAATTCGATTCCTCGTCATAACCGTTGGATACGATCAGGCTCGCCTGATTCTTTTCATAGCGGCCATGAGTGTAGATCGAACCGTTGGTTTTCTTGATCATGCCGCCGACAAAAGGCAGATAGATGTAACCGCCATTGGTGTGACCAGAAAGCTGCAGACTGGTCAAAGAGCAATTGGTCTGGAAACTGTCAGGCTCGTGGGCAAGGGTGATGGAAAAATCCGCTTTTTCACTGGTGATGTTTTCCAGGTTGCTTGAAGGATCGATGCCATACAGGGTGAAGTAATCATCCTTGAAATATATAATCCTTTTTTCGTTTTGAAGGACCTCAAAACCGGCCTTGTTCAAGATGGCGATGATGTTGGCTTTGTTTGGAATGTCCTTGTCGCCTAGCACCGCGAACTTGCCATAGCTTGTCTTGATTGAGGAAAGGATTGAAATCACATTTGTCTCGTCGAAAATAGAGCTTTCGTAAAGGTCTCCGGCAAACAGGACCATGTCGCTGTTCTGGCCGTTGATCGAGGTGATCAGATCACTCAATTCATCGACATCGGTTGAATCAGTCAGGTTCACATCGGAAAGCATTGTGATCTGGAAATCGTCTAAAGTGGTCGAGACAGCAGGTGACTGGTATTGGACTTTATTGAAGGAAACTTGGTTGGGGGCGACAAAATAGCTATATGCAACGGTTGCAATTAAACCACTGATTATCAAAATGGCAATCAGTGGTTTGAGTTTTATTTTGCGTCTTTTCTTAGTCATTTTGCTTCTTGTTCATGATTACCGGAATAATCATCGGATTGCGCTGGGTCTTCTTGTAGAAGTAAGACGATAATGTTTCCCGGGCAACATTTTTGATATTGCCGAAAGTCGTCTTGCCACCTAATTCCTTTGTCAAAGCCCTGTTGACCAAGTATTCCGCTTCCTTGAGCATCTCGTAGCTGTCTTTCATATAGATGAAGCCACGCGAGATCAGGACCGGTTTTTTCAATAATTTTCCTTCATGTGAATCCATCGCGATCAATACGGAAACCATCCCGTCCTCTGAAAGTATGGTACGGTCGCGTAATACCGCGGTTGAAAGCCCAGAAGAGTCGTTTCCGTCGACAAAAATGTCATCGGCCTGGATCCGCGGCCCGATTTTGACCTGGTGGTTGTTTAAAAGCAAGGTATCACCATTGGCCAGTACGAACGTGTTTTCTTCGCTCATCCCTACATCCAGAGCCAATTTGGCATGGGTTTTGAGCATTTTGAATTCACCATGCATCGGCATGAAGAATTTCGGTTTCAACAGCAAGAGCATAAGCTTCTGTTCTTCCTGGGACGCATGCCCGGAAGTGTGCAGGTTGTTGTAAGGGGTGTTGGTCAAAACCTTTGCCCCGGCTCTAAAAAGCTTGTTGACAACCTGGTTGATGCTGTAGGCGTTGCCTGGGATAGGACTTGACGAGAAAAGGACCGTATCCCCGGGTTTGATTTTGACATACTTGTGGGTTCCTTGGGCGATTCTTGACAAAGCTGCCAGAGCCTCACCTTGTGAACCGGTACATAAAATCAGTATTTCATTGTCAGGCAGATTCTTTGCCTGAGAATTTTTGATAAAGAAATTGTCAGGACATTTGATATATCCTAATTTGCGGGAAACTTGTATATTGTTTTCCATTGAACGACCATAAACTAAAATTTTACGATTGAATTTAACTGCAGCTTCGACAATCTGCTGCACCCTGTGAACGTTTGATGCGAAGGTGGCCACAATCAGGCGGCCTTCGGTTTTTCTGAATTCATCCCGGATTCCCTGAGCAACCTCTTTTTCGGAGCTCGAGAATGTTTCAACTTCCGCGTTGGTTGAATCCGACATCAGTAAATCGACACCGGTCTCTCCCAAAAATGACATCTTCTGGAAGTCGGCGGTATCGCCAACAGGCGACAAGTCGAATTTGAAGTCGCCGGTCTCCACGATCCGGCCATTAGGTGTATTGAGTATGACACCCAGACTTTCAGGAATCGAGTGATTGGTTTTGAAAAAACCGATATTGAAATACTTCGACTTGATTATGTAATCACCGTTCGTGATGACGATCTTCGAAGCGTTGAGCAGGCGCTTTTCTTCGAGTTTGCGGCGGATCATAGCCGCTGCCAGAGGAGTCGCATAGATGAACGGAATCTTGATGTCCTTGAGCAGGAACGGAATTCCACCAATATGGTCCTCGTGACCGTGGGTAATGATCAGCCCGCGGATCTTCTTTTCGTTTTTGCGCAGGTAAGTGTAGTCAGGAATGACATAATCGATTCCTGGCAGACTGTCACCGGCGAATTTTACCCCCGCATCGATAATGTACAGCTCGTTTTCGTGTTCTACACAATACATGTTCTTTCCGACCTCGTGAAGTCCTCCCAAGGCGAAAATCTTTGTATCGGGATTTTTCTGTCTCGATTGGTTTTTCGATTGGTTTTTCGGTTGGTTCTTTTGTTGTGTCTTCGATGCATTGCCCTTGGCCTGTTGCCCTTTATTAGGGCCTTGTCTGCGGTTTGGGTTGCGGTTGTTGCGCGGTTTTTTCTGATTGTCGTTTGCCGCCTTTTTTACAGTGGCGGCAGTGTTCGTGTTAGTGTTCGTATTCGTATTTTTAGTTTTTTGGCCACCCTGATTATTTGATGGCTGTTTATCCATTGGGTTCTCCTTTTTGTTTATAGTTTGTTGCAAACGCTAATTGCTAAAGCGTGAGGACCGATATGGCAGGAAACGCTAAGTGAAAGTGGGTCGACTTCAATATCTTCGACATCGAACTCCCTGATCAATTCTTCCTTGAGTTCCTGTGCTGTTGCTTGGTCATATGTATAAGCGATATCGATGTTCACATTATCGGGATTTCCATCGAACTTTTCATCGATTACCTGTCTGATCGCATCGATCATGATCCGGGTCCCTTTTTTCATTGTCCTGGTCCTTGAATAGGTATCAAGTTTTTCGGTCGAAAGGTGCAAAATCGGCTTGATTTTAAGCATGCCGCCAAGCAAGGCGACAGCCGGAGTGATTCTCCCGCCCTTGCGCAGATATTCCAAGGTGTTGACAGTGATGAAGATATCATGTCTTCGATTTGGGCCTTCAAGAATTTCCTTGATCTGGCTGGCTGTGCTGCCTTGCCTGACCAGTTTCAAGGCGTCGAGCACATCCCGCCGCAAAGCGACGGAGATTCGTTTCGAATCGACGACCTGGACCTTGCCTTCATATTCCTGGGCCAGCAATAGCGCCGTCTGACATGATCCTGACAAGCCACTTGACATGGGGATGTATACAATCTCGTCATATTCTTGTAAGACAGATTCCCATAGTCTGGTGACTTCGTTAGCAATTGGTTGTGAAGTAAATAATTCGGCATTATTCATTAATTTTTCATAAAACTCATCCTGAGTTAAATTGATGTCTTCGTAAAAGGTAGTACCATTGATGGAAAAGGGCATAGGCAAGACCCAAATTCCCATATCCTGAGCTTGTTGTTGGGTGATACCCGAATTACTATCCGTAATTATCGCAATTTTGCCCATGATCTACCTCCTATCTATAACACAATAATGATATCAAATATCCTTGAAAATGCAATACTTATGTACCAAAACTTTATAATACAATCGGAAACGCGAAAGAATCCGCTTACACGATTGTGGTGTTTAAGGCAAGCAAAACATTTGCTTTTAATTCTATATAAGTGTATTCTTATACTGTGCCAAGGGTGCCGGGGACTTAGTCCAGGTAGAAGCAGCAATATTGCATATTTATTGGCAGATTTTTATTGATATGTTACAATGAGGATATAAAACAAAAGGAGATTTAGTTATGGAAATTGTAAATGCTCAAAAATTTGATGAAGTTATCAAAAATGGAGTTGTTTTGGTAGACTTTTTTGCGAACTGGTGTGGACCATGTAAAATGTTGTCTCCTGTTCTTGAAGGGTTGTCAAAAGAAATGCCAAGCGTGGGATTCTATAAAGTCGATGTTGATGTGGAACAACAATTGGCTGGCCGTTATGGTATCCAGGCTATTCCAAACATGGTCATCTTCAAAGATGGCAAAGCGGTAGATCAAATCACCGGATTCACAAGCAAGGGCGACATCCAAAACCGCCTGAACAAATATTTATAATAGTGAGCCATTGCTCAATTAGTCAACTTGAGGATAATTCCTTGGTTGGCTTTTTTTGTCTTATAATCTCAGGATCATGCAACAAACCAACTTTGGTCGGATATCCAAAGCGGGTTCAACCGGACCGAATGACTGTTCTTGATCAGTATACGCTCGTTCGAGCACCGGACAAGATAATCGCACAAAAACAAGGGTGAGGTTTTTTTAGAAATAGCGCATTTGATGCTTATATTGGCAATTCAAAGTGCTATAATTAGCTTGGAAGCACGGATTTCCTTTTTTCATAGGGAATTCTAATGGCACAAGGATGGTGCAAACCTGATGATAAAGGTTACTACAGCACAGTAAGTACCAGCCAATATCATTAACGGTTTTATGCAAAATGGCGGAAATCACAATATCAACCAGCTTGTAAGAGCGGAACTGATCGAAAGGGTATTCACATGAGCAATCCGTCAGACAATATGAAGGCTACGCACAATAAAGGTAGAAATGGCGCACAGCTCTTGCGCTGATAGTTTAAATCACAAGGCAATCATAATAATCCAGCAGTATCTCATTGTATTATAACCGCGATATTGAAAAGAAAGGATGGTGTCCTATTGGCTTAGGACATCATAGATGGTTGAACAATGGACAAATCAAGTGACAAAAACAGTAAAATCAAGTTGTCAGGATGGAAGCGGAAAATTCTGGGTGCATTTGCAACAGTAGTGATGCTTGGCGGGTGCGGTGATGCGGGTGAGACGACAAATGTCATATCGAACCTGACCTCTATTGAGGCTTCATCACTGGCATGGCAGGATGCCAAAAACCAATTCGAACAGCCGGTTCTCTGGCGGATGGTTCCCACTTCAAACAAGAACTCGACTCAGATGGAATTGGATGATCAATGGCTCACAAGCGACAAATCGGATGGCTGGTTTGTCTGGTATGCGGATTCTCAGGGAGAGAACTGGATGATGTATGCGATTGAAGGCGATGAAGTGACCAAAAAAGATATCGGAACAAGAGAGTTTGGGAAACCGGTCATAAATACAGAACTTCCCAAGGAATCGGTCAAGGTGTCAATGAAGGATGCGGCCAATATCGCACAGCAACAGGGTGGGGATTTTGATTATCTGATCTGGACCGAATATTCCTGCGATTATGATCTGGGAAAATACAAGGGGATACCGGTTTGGGTTTTTGAATTCTCAGAGGAAATTGAAGAAGGGATAACGCTAAACTATCGGATATTCATCAATGCCATGACAGGAGAAGCCTTGGGGGCACTCAACAACCTGAACGATGAGCTGGACCTGCCAATCGACAGGGAGGCATTGTTGCAGACCAGGACTCAAACCCATCAAGAAGATCTTGAAAAGTTCCTTGGCTATATGGTTGGCGATGATGCAATCTGGGCAATCAGGCAGATGAGCTACCGGATGGTTCCAAACGAAAATGCCGGGCAGATGTGGCTGGAAAATTTCCAAAGCATCAAGAAGTTGGAAGTCACCTCGATTGAACAGGCAAACCTAAGCTTATGGACGGACGATTGGGAATGTTACAAGGTTTCCATGATGATCGATACCGATGAGGATCCATCGAAGTACGGCTGGGAAGATGGCGAGAATATCCGCTGGTTCACTCTGATTCCACAAGGGGCTGGAGGATGGAAAATAGATGCCATCGCTACAAGTCCGTGATCCTATTGATTGAAATCCGGCATGGCAATAAGGTAAAGTCGACGGGAGCTTAAAGATTAGTTTGTTTAGAGCTGATATGTGGCAATTATCATAACCAAGGAATGTGACAGTTATTATCCAGACTGGAATAAAACACCGTGGCGTTGATGACAAGACGCTAAAATAAAATCAGTTAAAGAAAGTGAAAAGGTGGTTCTTATGGCAGAGTTAAAGACCAAACAGCACGATGGTGATGTTTTTGAGTTTATTGACAATTTTGCGGACACCAAGCAAAAACAAGAGGACAGTTACGAGCTGGTGAAGATAATGCAGGAGGTCACAGGACAGCCGCCAAAGATGTGGGGCCCTTCGATAATCGGATTTGGCAGCTATCATTATAAATCCGATCGCAGCCCCAAGGAGGGGGAATGGCCATTGGTTGGTTTTTCGCCCCGAAAAGCGGCCATATCATTATATGTCTATTCCGGAAGTCCGGAGCAGAATCATTTGCTTGAAAACCTGGGAAAATATACGATGGGCAAATCATGCATCTATGTCAAGAAGCTCACGGATATCGACCTTGAAGTTCTAAAAAGAATAATGCGAGCCACCATCGACTTTCTGGAAGATAAATACGGCCGGAGTTGATGGAAATGGAGAGCTGGGGGTTGGAACAACCAACCTAAAAGGGCTAAGGCTGATGCGATTTACGTTTATCGACGAGGGACATTGCCTGGTATCGGTTCGATCTGAATTAGAAGAGGGATGCCTCTTCTTTTTTGTGTTCAAGCCAAAAGAAACAGTGTATAATAGCTTGCAAGGGGGTAGATTTTATGGACAATAAATTCTCATATCGAATCAATAATGCAAAGGCGTCGGCAATCAGGGAAATTTTGAAACTGATGAATGACCCCGAAATGATTTCATTTGGCGGCGGCAATCCGGCAAGTGAAAGTTTTCCGATTGCCAAATTGGCTCAAATATCAAACAGGCTGATGCAAGAGGAACCTCTGCGGGTATTGGAATACGGAATTACGGAAGGTGATCCCAAACTGAAGGCGGAACTTCAAAAGTTCATGAACCGCGATTTTTTAAATGTGGCAGAGGGCGACAGCATGATGATCACTTCTGGTTCGCAACAGATAATGGATCTGGTTGGCCGGGCGCTGATCAATGACGGCGATGTGGTCATCTCAGAAAATCCTTCATTCCTGGGTGCTTTGAATGCCTTCAAGGTGAACGGGGCGACAGTCAAAGGTGTAGCCATGGAAGATGATGGTTTGAATCTGGCAGAATTGGAAGAAACATTGAAGACGACTGAAAACGTCAAGCTGATCTATCTGATTCCCAACTTCCAGAACCCTACCGGGATAACGACCTCTTTAAAGAAACGCAAAGCCATCCTTGATCTGGCAATCAAGTACGATGTCTTGATTCTTGAAGACAATCCATATGGAGAAATCCGTTTCGCAAACGAACATATCCCTTCAATCAAGTCACTCGACACGACCAATCACGTGATCTATGCGGCTTCACTTTCCAAAATAGTGGCTCCTGGGATGCGGATTGCCGCAATGGTCGCCACACCGGAACTGATTTCAAAATGTGTCGTAGCCAAACAAAGCAGCGATGTCCATACCAATGCCTGGGCCCAGGCGATGATGGCGGAATTCTTGGCGACTGTCGACATCGATGCCCATCTCAAATCAATCTGCGCTATTTATGAGGAAAAGGCCAAATTGATGCTAGATAAAATGACAGAGACGTTTGCGAACGATGTCAAATGGACGCAGATCGAGGGCGGGATGTTCATCTGGGTTACTTTGCCTGAGCGTCTTGACATGCAGCAATTTGTCAAAGAAGCATTGAAACACAAGGTCGCGGTGGTGCCGGGCAACGCATTCCTCGATGACGACACCAGAACATGCAATTCATTCCGGATGAACTTCTCGAAACCGACCAAGGATCAGATCATTCAGGGTGTTGCCATTCTAGGTGCGCTCACAAAGGAGTCAAACCATGATTAGGAATATCATCTTCGATATGGGCGGGGTCATAATTGACTACAACCCCAAAAATATCGTTGAACATTATACAAGCGATCCGATTGTCGGGGAAAAGATCCGCAAAGAGCTTTTCGAGTCTCCTTATTGGGTGATGTTCGATGCCGGCGTAATTGACGAAGATCAACTATACCAGGAGGTGGCGACCAATGTCTACGCTTCAATGCGGCCGTTGTTGAAGGATGTCATCTCGGGTTGGTACAATTATCTTCCGGAACTGCCGATTGGAGAACTTGTCGGGCAGCTCAAGGAAAAGGGCTATGATCTTTATCTCCTTTCCAATGCTTCGGTGCAGTTCGACAACTACCGCGACAACATAACCCTGCTCAAGGACTTCAAGGGAATCTATGTTTCCGGTTTCCACAAGCTGATAAAGCCGGGATATTTCATCTATCACGATTTCCTTGAGGAATTCAAACTGGATCCAAGTGAATGCCTGTTTATCGACGATGTCCTGGAAAACGTCGAGGGGGCAAGCAAAGCCGGGATAAAGGGGATCGTCCATGATGGCGACATCGCTCATTTGATTGCGAAGCTAAAAGAGGCTGGAGTACTGTAATGGCTTATTTTTTCTTCGATCTGGATGGGACCCTGCTCGATTCGAACCTCAATGTTCTTGATTCGACGCAGGTTGCAATCGCCAAGTTGAAGGCGGCAGGTCATATTGTTGCCGTAAATACCGGACGGAGTTACCTGGGGACGCGTACCATACTGGAACAGACTAAAATCGAATACGCTATTCTCGATGGCGGAATGACCATCTACCATCGCCATGAAAAGATCAGCGAGAACGTCCTTGATCGCGATTTTGTCAGACGACTATATGTCGAATGCCGGTCGTTGGAGATCGACATCGTCCTGGCCAATGATGATGTGGCAAGAATTGTAGACGACCGCTACCGGGAAAATATCAGCGCCGACCATCCCTGGCTTGCATTCGAATCGATCAAATATGAGACGACATTCGATGATGTCAAAAAGATTTTCATCTTCACAAACGAGATCCGGGCCAAGGAAATCAAGGTGCTCGCCGAAATAAACTACCTGTATTTGGAAAAGACAAAAGGGATCGTGACCGATCAGAACTGGAAGTTCAGGGGGATTTCCAGTCTGCTCGAGCATTTCTGTTTTGAAGATGCCTCAACAATAAGTTTTGGCGATTCCAACAACGATATCGAAATGCTTGAAAAATGCGACATCGGGGTGGCCATGGCCAATGCGACCCAACCGGCAAAAAAAGCCAGTGACATGGTCACTGACTCGAACGATGATGATGGAATATATCGGGCTTTGGTCAAATTGGGCTATATCGACTAACGGGATTTCCCGTTGGTTTTTTTATACCAAGAATGCAGATCCTGATAATTTCCCGATTTGGCACAGCTTTGAGATGAACAACTTGAACAACCGGTTTTGCCACAGCGGTAGTTGTGGATCAGACGGTATATGATAGCCCCCAGTATAACTGCAATTACTATCAATACTATTATATCTCCCATAACAAAACCTCCTTGTTAGCCTTATCTAACAATTTGATTGTATCAAAAACTGCCAAAAAAGCAAGTTAAATGCAAAAGAAAAGGAATCGTAGGATTCCTTTTCGGTGGTTTTATTATCCAGCTGCAACAGTAACGTTTTTAGCTTGTGGTCCACGATCTGAGTCAACAACATCGAATTGAACGTTTTGTCCTTCTTCCAATGTTTTGAATCCTTCTGCCATGATTGCAGAGAAGTGAACAAAGATGTCTTTGTTTGTGTCCGCATCAGTGATGAAACCGTAACCTTTTTCTTGATCAAACCATTTAACTTTTCCCGTACTCATTTTGGTACCTCCATAAAAATTCTGCAAAATGAGTTTCTTTATGTAAAAACTTGATTCTCAAATATTTTACAAAAAGATTACTTCAATATTTGGAATCAAAGTAAATAACTAATTTGCAATAATATTTTATCATATCTCAAAAAAATAAACAAACAAAAAAATGTAAAAATAACTTAATCTTCACATTTTTAAAATTGAACGTTTACAATGTGTAAGGGGTTGTAACATAAATGTAAGCGATATTATTTAGATATATTCATATTTTTCCGAAATCTATTTGCTTCTTGTTTTCGCTTGTTGTGTGGGGCTCCGGTGCAAGAAAAAAATTGGAATATTCGACAAATTGTATTGAATAGAATACAATATGGCGTTATAATCTGAGTATGAAGGAGGGTTTGAACAATGTGGTTGAAAAGGAAAATTTCCAGAAAAGTAGTAGAAGTGAATAATGCTTATGACTATTATCGGATCGAATCATGCAAAACAGTAGACTCGAAAAGTGCGCATCCAATCAAATATTGTGTTGAACCGACAGTTTTGCCGACCGTATATTTCTAACTGATAAAAGACAGCGATACTGTCTTTTATTTTGGGCCAAAAAATGCTAAACTATAACAAATGGAGGTGAAAATATGCCATATATTTCAATTAAGACATCAGTGACACTGACAATGTCACAGGAAAACCAGATTGTCGAAGAGTTGGGGAAGCTCATTACAATCATACCAGGAAAGGCCCAGGAGCGACTGATGGTCCGACTAGAAGACAACCAGCTGATGTATTTCCAGGGAAATCAAGGTGATATCCTGATGTTCGACATCAAGACGTTTGGAAAAGCGCCAACGGAAGCGAAGGAACAATTTGCCCAGGAGTCATTCAAGATGCTTGAAAGGATAACCCGGGTGCCACTTAAAAACATGTTCTTGAACATCAGTGAAACCGACAATTGGGGAACAAACGGGAATTACAAACAAATTGAGGATTAATATCCGAGGAATATAGCCTTAAGACCACGGTTGTGAAATCAAATCACATTTGTAGCCTTAAGGTTTTTTGTTGTTGAACCGCGATATCATGTTTTATAATCGTTAAGCTGGTTGGTAAATAACCTCTAATTAAAGAAAAGATGTACGCAGATGTCCAAATTGGATAGTAAAGTTCAAAATATAAGGCAGTTTATTTGGTAGTCTATCCATAAATTTCTCTTCTTCGGGTTTTGTTGATTGTTACAGATACTGATGTTAATATGTGGTCGTAAAGCAGGTAAGTAATTACAGGGCACTGCCATTCTGGAAGTTTTGACTTTGCTGGAAAACAGCGAGATCTTCAGGGCCGGGGAGGTCCTGTTCGAAAACAATTCTCTGTCGATTGTCTATTCATTAATCTGCGATCATTAAAAACAGCGCGAAGGCAACTGTATCCTGGTGGCCAAAAGGGATCCGATAAATTTCAGCCTGATGGAAACTACATATCGGACTTTATCTCGACAAGATGGAATTTCCACCAATCATGTCAAACAACAAGAAGTCCGCGATCATCGGGGCGGGTCCTGCCGCTATAACCATTTTTCGTCATCTATGGCAAGAAGGATAGGTTTGTCAAAGAAAAGAAAGACAAACAGGAAAAATATCTCAAGCCTTTCTACATGCCTGACAATCTTGATTTCGGAGTTTACCTGCCAAGCGAATATGGAACCGAAACATAAGGGATTACAATGCAAGCATCAATATCAAAAATGAAGGTATACGCTTGGTCAAAGCGTGAACAAACAGAACCGTGGGACACACGGGGATAGCTCGCTTAAGCTGTAGCTGTTAGGCTAGTTGAACGAGAAGCCCCACTTCTTCAAGTGGTGGGAGCATGTCACTTTACAATACAGAAAATATTATCAGCAGTTTGAAATATTGCCTAAGCACAATCCCCGGGGAGTCCTGGTGGTTGTGCTTTTTTATTTTTATGATTTGAAACCATTCAAAAATACTTGATAAATACGAGGTGTTTTAAGGTTTTTGCGGTATAATGAATGCAAAGGGAATGTGATATTCATTTGATAACAGTTCAAATATGGCTTGCTTCGCCGATATACGACCAGCCGAAAAATATAATATGATAATTGGTGAGGAAGTTTCGGAATGGAAAATGAAAAGATTCAGAAAAATGCTCAAACCATATTGACCGGTAGTTGCTCCCGGGTGCTAAAGTTTATCCGTCGTAGGAAATTTGGCTGAAGCGATGACAGATAAAATGAGGAACTTGACATCAAAAAAAAATCAAAAAATGCCGATTTTAGCTATGTTATGGCATCTGACAAATGATGGTCGCGACGACTGCGAAGGTGGTGCTTCTGGATACGTTCGAAAGTTGCTGTCACTGGATTGTGATGGCTAACGGATGTGGAAATGGAAATGATGCAGGGACGGATTGGGAAAAATCCGGTTTATTGAATCAGGATATGATGCGGACTAAGAGTCGGTTGGAAATCCGCCAGAAATACTGCAACATAATTATCTGGATTTGTTTAATGTTTTTAATCAATTATTTCGATGAGCGGTAAGTTATTTTGATTTAGTTATGGAGGTCTAAAAATGATATTTTATTTTACTGCGACAGGCAATAGTCTGCATGTTGCCCGACAATTTGGAGACAATCTGATAAGTATTCCCCAGGTTATCAAAAACGATGATCTGGTATTTGAAGATGAAACAATCGGAGTTGTTTGGCCGGTTTATGCCGGTGAACCACCTAAAATGGTTCTCGATTTCTTAACGAAAGCAACGTTTAAAACCGATTATTTCTATATGATACTGACATACGGCAAGGATGAAACTGATGCCCCTGAATTTGTCGCATCCTTGTGCGAGAATATGGGTAAGCCAGTCGATTATGTCAATGCGATCCTGATGGTTGACAATTACCTTCCATCGTTCGACATGCTTGAACAGATGGCAATTGATAAAAAAGTCGATGAACAAATCGCGGTCGCGGTGGCGGATGTTGCCGCAAAGAAAAAAGGAATTCCGGTAGCCAGTCAGGAAGGTCGAGATTTTCATGCAAGAGCCAAAAAGATTTTCACAGAAAACCCAGGCTTGATCAATGGGGAGCAGATTACCGTCACTGATAAATGTATTGGCTGTGGACTTTGTGTCCGAGTGTGTCCGGTGGGAAGATTCTATCTAGAAGATGGGAAAGCCAAGAGATATCAAAACACCTGTGAATTCTGTCTGGCATGCGCTCATATCTGCCCTCAAAAAGCGATCACCACTAGTGTTTCGGACAAGAATCCAGATGCCAGGTATCGCAATGAGCATGTGAGCGTGCAAGATATCATCGCATCGAATGAACAAAAAGGCTAGAAAGTCATCTAGCAACATTATTAAATGAAGAAAACAGGAGAAAACAAAATGGAAAAATTTTTATTAAACGACAACAATATGATCCCGGCAATCGGATTCGGGGTGTTTCAGGTACCAAACGACGGACCAACTTACGAAGCGACATTGAAGGCTTTGAAAGCCGGTTACCGTCATATCGACACGGCTGCAGTGTATTTCAATGAAAGCGATGTGGGTAAGGCGGTAAAAGATAGCGGCATCGACAGAAGCGAGATTTTCATCACTTCGAAATTGTGGCCTCAGGATTACGGTTATGAAAATGCCAAAATCGGAATCAAGAATTCCTTGAATAATTTAGGTATGGATTATATCGACTTGTACCTGCTCCACCAACCATACGGTGATCTTAAAGGTGCCTGGAAGGCTTTGGAAGAGGCAAAGGATGCGGGAACCATCAAATCAATCGGGATCTCGAATCAGACTTTGAAATTCTTCAACGAGTTTGTGAAGGACATCCGCATCATGCCGGCGGTCAACCAGGTCGAATGCATCCTCTGTTCCAACAAAAGGAATTGCGCAAAGTCATGGATAAATACGGCATCCGGTTGGAAGCGTGGTATCCGTTTGGCCATGGCAACAAGGACTTGTTGGAAAATGCCTACCTGGTAAGCCTGTCTGAAAAATATAATAAAAACACCGGTCAGATAATCTTGAGATGGCATTTCCAGGAAGGTATCATCTCGCTACCTAAATCGACCAACGATGAAAGAATCAAGGGTAACATCGATATATTTGATTTTGAACTGAGTGATGAGGAAATGGAAAATATCCGGTCAATCGATACAGGAAAAGGGACCCATAACCCTGAAGATCCAAGCATTGCTGAAAGGCTGAGTGGATTGAAGGTCCATGATTAACCTGGTTTTATCGGGATATCATATTAAAATTAAAAATTGGATGAGGTAGATATAATGGAAAAAGTATTGGAATTGTCGAGAAAAATCTGGGATGCGATGCAAAAAGAAGACATCCCTGCATTGAAAGAATATGTTCATCAGGATGCATTGTTTGTTCACATGGGAGTTACCTTATCTCGTGATGACGAATTGGATGTGATCAAAGAAAGAAAAATAGTCTATAAAGAAATCGAATTTGAGGAAACCACGGTAAAAGAATTCGATTCTACTATAATTGTGCTGACAAAATTGAAGATGACGGCAGTGGTAGGTGGCAATGAAGTATCAAATCCTTTCGTGGTCACGGAAGTATACACGAATGCTGATAATGAAATGAAAATGGCGTCAATGTCTTATACTCGAATCATTTACTAAGATTCATATTTAATGATTAAAAAAGATCGAACTTGAGTCGAGAACCCGGATGATCAAGGTTCTCGACTTTGCTCAATCTGTGACTTTTTTAATCTATCCAATATTACATGACTATCTTTTCAAAGGTGCTTGTCGTTAGTTGCGTTGCGGTTTTCGGTTGGGCGGTGAATTAATGAAATCAAAAAAACATAAAATTAACTTGATTCATCTAGTGATATCGCTGATTGTATGTGCGTCTGTATTGGTCGGGTGTGATGTAGGTGAGTTTGAAGGTAACAACAACGATTTACAGGAGGACAATAGTATGAATGGTGATATTTCTGGAGTAGGCGATGAAGAAACTGGATTGAATCGGCTTCCTCAGGTATTGGCTGAGATTCCAAATGAATACCGGCGACAATCGGACAGCCAAGGCGTTTTGCATGATCTTTATTATCAAACGTATGAATCGATGAGCTATAAGCAAAAGCGAAGAATTTTGACAAAACATGCGGTTGTATATATCCCCTATGGATATTCACAAGAAGTCAAATATGATGTTTTCTATTTGATGCATGGCGGCTGGAGCAACGATTATTCCGATAAAATAGTTATTCCGATATTTCTATCTATTGCCTGATTTTACTGCGTTAATTTTACAAAACATCGGAATAACTTATAGTCATAAATAGTTTTTTGTCTTATTCTAAAACTGTAGAATTAACAGTTTTAGAAAGGAGACTACTAATGAAAAAACGTTGTTTAAACGACGGTATCGATGCTGTAATGAGGTACCACATTGATAACCGCAATAATGAGACTATGTTTAAATACCAGAAAGCCTGTGACACTATAAGGGATATTTATTGTGAGCACAAGACGGAGTTCTATGATGAAGAATTGACTGAAAAAACGCTAATCGCAATTAAAGACCGATTGAAAGGATTCGCTAATCCAAATTTTACTTCAGAAAGATATCTTTTCCGCACTCTTTGCATGTTGCGTGATTATTTTAATGATAGACCATTTAAAGATAGCTACCCTTTAGTGAGCCGATATAAACATTCTTTGGACCCTTTCTTTGAGAAATGGGCTATTGATTTCAAGAATTCATTGAATAAAAAACCACTGACAATTCCAAATATATATTCCATAGCAAGAGATTTTTTCCATTATCTCCAGTTACAGGATATGAAGGATTTCTATTGTATCTCTCAAGACACCATTTATGCTTTTCTACAGTATGAATACTCCGATCATCAGGGTTCTATGGGAAACATAATGTATGTCATGCGGCTCTTGTGTGATTTTCTTCGACACAAAGGATTCATAAATATTCCTTCGGAACTGATTCCTTTTGCACTTCCACCATCACGAAAGAAGGTGTTGCCATCATTTGATAACTCTGACATGGAAAGAATACTAAATACACCGGATAGGTCTGATGCTGGCGGGAAACGGGACTATGCAATTCTTATGTTAGCCTCTTTTACAGGGCTTCGGGCTGTTGACATTGCAAATATCAAGCTTAGTGATATAGACTGGGTTAAACTTACGATTCATTTACTACAACATAAAACGGGCTATGGCTTGGCTCTGCCATTGGATGCTGAAGCAGCTGCCGCTATTGCAGAATATATATTATGTGGACGCCCAGATACCGAGCTCCCATATGTATTTCTAACAGAAGTTAGGCCATACAGAAAGCTAAGCAATAAATCTAGTGTCGCAAATATAATTAATAAGTACATAAAATTAGCTGGTATTGACAAGTCGGCCCATGATGGAAAATCTTTTCACGCTTTTCGTCGAAGTATGGGAGTATGGCTGTTAAATACAAATGCTGACCCGGAGATGATATCACAGGTACTGGGACATTATAGTAGCGACGCTCTAAAGCGTTACCTTCCATTGGATGTTTCATCTCTACGCATTTGTGCTATTGGATTTGAAAAAATTCCGGTTATATCCGAGGTGTACCTATGAAATATACGTTTAATAGTGTGTTTGCTTCGGATATTGTGGCATATGTAAAGCTACGCAGTTCACTCGGTAATGAAGAAGATACTTATGCCAGAAGATTACAAGATTTTGACCACTTTTGCTTCGAAAAATATCCAGATGAAGAAAACCTGACCCAAGAATTGGCAGAGGACTGGTGTACATTAAGATCTAATGAAAAAACAAGTACCTTGCAGTTGCGGTCAGGAATTCTCAAGGACTTTGCAAGATATCTTGTAACACTTGGGAAAACGGCATATGTTATTCCAGAAGGATTTGCTGGAAAGAGAAGTCCTTTTATTCCATATCTTTATACTGAGGATGAATTGAAAATATTTTTTGAGAGTGCAGATACGCTTCCGCCACACAAACTTTCTCCATTTCGAGAGTATGTGATACCTGTTATCTTTAGAATGCTTTACTGCTGTGGTCTTAGACCACAAGAAGTTCGTCATCTCACTGTTGAACAGGTTGATCTTAATGAAGGAATTCTATATATTTGTGATTCGAAGAGAAATAAAGACCGTCAAGTTGCTATGTCTGATGATTTGACATACTTATGTACCCGTTATGAAAAGGTTATAAGCGAAAATATTCATTTGAGGAGGTATTTCTTTGAAAATCCTAATGGCGGTGAATACTCGGCCGCATGGATACAGCATCAGTTCTTTAAATGCTGGAAGCATGCTGGCATAACTTTTGACAAATCTCATCGTCCCCGAGTATGCGATTTTCGCCATAATTTCGCCACTCACAAGATAATTCAGTGGATGAATGACGGGCTTGATATAATGAACCTACTTCCATATTTAAGTACATATATGGGGCACGAATCCATAGAATACACTGCCTATTATATTCACCTAGTACCGGCTCATTTGAAATCTTCAGAATTGATTAACTGGAACTGTAATGTAGAGGTGCCTACCTATGAAGATTAAGGATAAACGGCTCTTCGAGTTAATTAAAGAATATTTAACCATTTATCTGCCACTGCAAAAGAATGTCAGTAGTAATACCAGTAAATCGTATCGACAAGTATTAAACCAATTTATGGATTTTCTTTGCCAATACCAAAGCAAGTCATTGAAAGACATAGGCTTTGACGATTTTTCAGGTGACAATGTCAATTCATTTTTGCAGTGGCTTGAAGATACTCATAATTGTGGATTTTCTACAATTAATCATCATCTTTCAGTTATTCGTGTATTTTTAAAATATGCAGGTATGAAGGACCATGTATATAATGATTATTATCTTTCGGCCTGCAAAGTTGCAAGACGCAAAACAGAGAAACGACTTACTGTTGATCATTTCAGCGAAGCTTCGCTTGCTGCGATATTACAAGAGCCGGATGCAAAAACCAGAATCGGTCATCGCGATCTGTTTTTCATGATCCTACTTTACGATACTGCAGCCAGAGATAGAGAAATTTTGGATTTGCATACTCAGGATGTCATAACAAATGTATCTGTTCATTATATAATAATCCATGGTAAAGGTGACAAAATAAGAACCGTTCCCATTATGGATGAAACGGTTTTACATTTCAAAAGCTACATGAGAAGATTTCATCCAGAACCAAAAGATAAAAGTTTTCTTTTTTATACAGTAATCCATGGTGAAAAGCATCCCATGTCAGATGATAATGTTGAAAGATTCGTCAAAAAGTATGCTACGTTAGCTCAAAAAAAGTGTCAGGAGGTTCCTAACCGAGTAACCCCGCATATGTTCAGGCATAGTCGGGCACTTCACTTGTATCGGAAAGGCGTACCGCTCCCACTTATATCAGAATGGCTTGGACATTCCAATGTTGAAACAACATTAATTTATGCTTACGCCGATACTGAGATGAAAAGAATAGCTATAGAGAAAGCAACTGACAAGAATCATCCTATTCGTAACACAAAACGCTTTAATATATCAGAACTTGATGATGATACAATCAAGAAGCTCTATGGACTGAAATAATTTACCCATAAGTTATTCCGATGTTTTGTAAAATTAACGCAGTAAAATCAGGCAATAGATAGAAATATCGGAATAACTATTTTATCGGAATAATCGGTATTATCCCGATGTCGGGATAATACCGAGACAACTTACCTGGGAACTCCGGATAATCCAAGTGAATTCAAGAATATCCTGGACAATGCGATATCCCAAGGAAAAATCAAACCGATGATCATCGTTTGCCCGACCTACAACAACACAAGTCCATCGGACAGTGGCGACTATAATCTGGCAATCGAGCTAACAAGAAATTACCATAATGAATTGGTCAATGATTTGATTCCGGCAGTTGAAGGTGAATACAGTCCCTATGCAGGTGCAACCACAACCGAAGATTTGAAGGCATCCAGGGACCACCGGGCTTTTTGTGGCTTTTCAATGGGTTCGGTGGCGACTTGGCGAACGTTTGAGAACTGTCTCGATTACTTCAGATATTTCTTCCCGTCATCCGGCAGTTCGACTGCAAACGGCGGATATCTGGCTTCAGTCGTAACGGAATCCGGGCATGACTGGGATGATTTTTTCATTTTTGCCGCATCAGGTACCGCAGATTTTGCCTACGCTTCATTCAAGCGGCAAATTGAATCGATGGCGGCGCAAAGTGATGGAGTTTTCCGCTATGGCGACAACGAAGCAAAGGCCAATCTCTGGTTTCTGGAAAAAGAAGGCGGAACTCATGGCCGATCGGATGCGCTGCTGTATTTTTACAACGCCTTATGCTGGATATGGACTGAATGATTAAAGAAAGCAGGAAAAACATGGAAAATACAAAGAAAATATTATTTATAAATGGCAGTCCCAATAAACATGGAAATACAGCAAGATTGGCGAATACAATGTTGGGTGGGGTCGAATACGAGACTATTAATCTGGTGGACTACAGAATTTACAGTTATGGTCAAAGTTTTGTTGACGACCAGTTCGAAGAGGTTGTAGCTAAAATCAAGGAGGCGCATACAGTTGTATTCGGTTCTCCTTTGTACTGGCACAACATCTGTGGATCAGTCCGGAACTTTCTTGACCGTTGCTATGGACCGATACCGCAAGGCTCTCTTTCGGGAAGAAAACTTGTCTTCATTTTCCAGGGGGCCGCTCCAGAAAAATGGATGATGGAAGCAGGCGAATATACGATGAACCGATTTGCGAAGCTTTATGGCTTCGAATATCTGGGTATGGCAACGGACACCAAAAGTGCGAAAATGATTTCAAGCAAAATTGGATAAACTGGAAATGAACAATAAGACCTTGAAAACAAACTTATTCAGGTCGATATTGGTGTTGCAAATAATTGCGGCATTATGTGGATGTGCGAATCAAGACCAAAGGGCAAATGGCGATAATTTGATTCCGGACCCGAATGGAGAATCGCAAATAGACGCAAATTATGTGACTGGAGAATCAGGAGGCGATGATATGAAGTTTGAACTTTTTACTGAAAATTCAACTGTTGCACAAGTTATCAATGAACCGGAATTTGAAGATTTTGGAAGGTTGATTTTTCCGGTCGATCTGAATATATCAGGCTCGATGACGCTCAAGCAGGTTTCCGGTAGCAGTGTTTATATGTGGTATTCGAACATCAAGTCTGAAAAGACTGTCGAGATTATAAATTATCTCAAAAATGAACGGATGAAGGGTAATAAGATATTCTACAATATCTACTCGGATCAGCAGATTGCAAAGGATCCATCCAAAAGGGATACCGGGCTGTTTTTCTTTCGAGGTGAGCCTGGCAAGGAATTCGCGATAAATAATGCGGGTGGGGGATTTTATTATGTGGGTGCCATGCATGACAGTTTTCCCCATGCGCTTGAAATATGCAAGAACAGTTATAATGCTTTTGCTTTGATTTACCGGCCCGGCCAGGCTTATGAAGACCTTGGCCAAGCAATCAGTTTTATCTATGACCATGCCGAAGAACTCCAGGTAAGTCGGGATAACTATTCGCTTTGGGGCGGGTCAGCCGGAGCCCGGATGGCGGCTGTCTTAGGGAATTCAAGTTACCTAAAACAGTATACGCGCCGAAACGACATTCCTCAAAGCGGCGCTGTGGTAATGCAGTACACCGGTTACAGCCGGGTTTCAAGCGGTGATGCGCCGACCTATTCATGTGTCGGGACAAGGGATGGAATTGCCAGTTGGAAAACTATGCAAAATCGCCTGGAGCGGCTCGAATCGCTGGGAATCCCCACTGAGTTTCAAGTCTACAATGGATTGAGTCATGGATTCGGTCTGGGGACCGGAACGGTGGCCGATGGCTGGATAAATGATGCCATCGCGTTCTGGAAGAAGCAAATTGAGAATTAGAGTTGTTGTTCAAAATAAGATTTCATCCGACCGTAGCTGACCCCCATCAGTTGCGGTTTTGTTTTTCCTGAATATTTCAATGATCTGATTGGCGAGTTGTAATAGGTGGTCTTGGAAATATGAAAAGACATCAATTTCGGGGTTTGACCAAATTCGATGTCTTTTCATTAATTGTGGAAAATAGGTGGGATTTAGTTGTTGGTGTTGATCAGGTTGCTCTCGTATTCTATTTCGCCGCTTAGGACTCTGTCGTAAAAATCCTGCTTGTTGTCGATATAATCGATTGATTCGGTGATGTCCTGAAGTTGGACGAGCAACAATTTTTTGGTGGCTTCAAGCATTACTTTTCTTTCTGGGATTGAATCCTGGCCTTCAAGACAGTATTCCATGTAAAGTTTCATATCCTTGAGGCTCATGCCGCATTTACGCAAACACTGCAACCCTTTCAGCCAGGCTACATTGTTATCATCAAAATTGCGGTAGTTGTTCTTGTCCCTTTTGACAAAGGGAACCAGCCCTTCCTTGCAGTAAAATTTTAAAGTTTCATAACTTATTCCGGTCTGATCACAGACTTGTTTCATTGTGTACATTTTTTTCCTCCATATTACTTCATTTTTTTGACAAAAAGATATTGACCGGTAGTTGCTACCGGGATCTATAATTATATTGTAAATCAATATGTTAAAAAATACAAGGAGCTAACTATATTTAAATCAAGTGTTTTTTGATAATTAGCTGAATTTATTGTTAGATTTTTGAAAAGTGAATTTGTGTACACTGAAAACAACCACACAGTGGCCTTGGAATTTATTTTACAGTTGTAAATTATTTGAGTTCCGATTCGTCAAACGTGATGTTTTCAGATAACAGTTTATAAATTACTCTTATTAGTTTTCTAATCGAATGTCCTTGAGCGCAGCGATGTGATTTACCTTGAGAACGTTTTAGGTTATAATAACTATTGAAAGTGGAGTTGTGGGTGCATACTGGAAGAATGCATTGGTAAAGTGTCTTTCTCAAATAACGTGAACCACGTTTTGACAAAGCAGTTTGTGGGGCGTTGTATTCTCCGGATTGATATGTTCCAGGATCAACACCTGCAAAACCGATAACTTTAGCTGGGGAGCTAAAATTGTCGAGATCCCCAATTTCACTTAATATTGACATTCCTGAGTATATACCAATGCCAGGGATAGTAAAGATAGGAGAATTTAGTGCGATGGCTAGTTCTTCTATTTTTTTATCCACTATTTCCAAGTGCTGCTCAGATAAATCAAGGGATTCAATAAGCATTTTGATTTCCATGGTAATTATTTCGTTGTTCTCGCCGATTGATTGTTTAGCTGCTTCGCGAATTGCCAAGGCATCAACCTTCACAGTTCTACCTTTTCCTTGTTGCCGCAAGACATTTTTAAGATGAGCAAGATTGGCATTGGCTAGATTGTATGAGTTCCCAAACTCTCTTAAAATAGCCATGTAAGCCCGAGAATACTTGGTTTTGAACCAACTGTTTATTTCAGGAATTACGGTATCAATGCACTTTTGAAGTCTGTTTTTAAGCTGGTTGATATCTTCAGTAAGTGTTGCGTGATACCGGGTAAGTTCTTTGGCTTGTTTCAATGCCAACTTGCGTTTTGTAACCTTGGTGTAGTTCTTGTCGAACAGCACAGAGCAGATCAGGAAAGTATCTTTCTTATCGTTTTTGGTCTTCCTGATTTTTCCACGACGCTTGGCATCAGTTGTCAAAGGATTTATCATCCCGACTTCGTAGCTGTTTGATACTAGAAAATTCACGATATTGTCACCGTAGTGACCTGTCGCCTCTAGTCCGACAATATGCCTTGAAGAATTGAATTTTCTTGTGTTTTTAAGAAATAAGTCAAATCCATTACGGCTATTGGTGAAGAAAAAAGGTTCGACCAACACTTCGCCATTTGAGTCAACAACGCAGGCACAGTGTTTGAATTTACCTACGTCAATACCGATGTAATACATGATAACACGTCCTTTCGTAATAGGTGAGATGTGATATATCCACATACAAGGTATCAAAGATCCTGGTGCAAAATACAAGTTCAAAGACTTATCTAACTAATTTCAATTCAGATACGAAGATGTGGCAATTTCCTCCTCGAGGTAGTCAAGCTACAGGAATAAAACATCAAAGTACACATTCACAATTCAATTCTATAACAAAAATAAAAGAAAGGAAAATGTATGATAGTGTAAAATATTTTGTGTAAATAGGATTTCAACTTTTAAGTAGAAAAAAGGGTGCAACCCTTGTAAAATTAGTTCGACGAAAACAATTTACGAGAGGATTACACCCATGAACTATTTTACAACAACTTTACTTAGAAGTCTAATATCAAATGATAATAATCTGCCAGCTTTTGAGCAAGTAGTCTCAGAACTTTTCCGGAGCGAATTGGAGAATGCCATCAACGATATTTTGAAGTCCGAACTTACCGTTTTTCTTGATTATGAGAAATATGACCGATCTGAGAATTCGAATTCAAGAAATGGCTATTACAACCGCGATTACAACACTAAATATGGTGTGTTGAACCTGCGCATACCACGTGACCGTCAAGGGGACTTTGATTCACCGCTGGTCCCTAAATATCAGCGAAACGATCTAGCTACCACCAACACTGTCATCGATCTATTTAATTCAGGGATGACCAACAGCGACATTGTAAAAACTGTTGAATCAATCTACGGCAAGAAATACTCCAGATAGACAGTTTCCAATATTACTAAGGAAATAGTTGCCCATGTTGAAGCCTTTAAAAATCGCCCGTTAAACAAGCAATACGCAGTTGTTTATACCGACGCTACAGTTATTCCTTTGCGGCGCGATACCGTGTCTAAAGAGGCGGTTCATATCGCTATAGGAGTGACTCTAGAGGGAACAAAGGAAATACTAGGATATTCAATTGCGCCAACCGAATCCGCAACAACATGGCGGGAACTGTTTGAAGAGTTCAAAACACGCGGTTTGGAAGCGGTTGCGTTATTCTGTACTGACGGGCTAACCGGTGTTGAGAACGCCATTGAAGACACTTTTCCGATGGCCAAAATCCAACGTTGCCTGGTGCATGTTTCAAGAAACATTACAGCCAAAGCAAGAGTGAAAGACCGTAGTGAGATTGCACAGGATTTTAAGCGAGTTTACAATTGCGAAACTGAAAAAGCGGCGAGTGAAGAGCTTAAGGAGTTCATCACCAAATGGGGGCAAAAATACCCAAAAGTGGCAAAATCACTTGAAGAGAATTCAAATCTATTCACTTTCTATTTGTTCCCTGAATCGGTACGCAAGAGCATATATACAACAAACCTGATCGAAGGTTTCAATAAACAGCTCAAGCGGAAAATCAAGGCTAAAGAACAATTCCCAAATGAGGAAGCTGTGGAGAAATACATCGTTTCGCAATTTGAACAATATAACCAAAAATTCATGAACCATACCCATAAGGGATTCAAAGGAATATCTTACGAACGTTGGTTCCTGCTAGAAGAAGAATAACCAAGATGATCAGTAAGAACTAATTTTACAAATTTACACAAAAATATTGACACTACCAAATGTATATCATAAATTGACTACTAGATAAGTCATTTATAATATACCAGGAATTTTTATGGAATATGTAACATTGAATAACGGTGTGAAAATGCCGACAGCTGGATTCGGAGTTTTCCAAATCAAGGACAAGGACGAATGCGTCAGAGTGGTCAAAGATGCCATTGCTGCCGGTTACCGATTGATCGACACGGCCCAATCATACGGGAATGAAGAAGCGGTTGGTGAAGCAATCAAACAATCAGGTATTGCCCGTGAGGAATTGTTCGTCACTACAAAAGTATGGATCTCGAACGCAAGCTATGAAAAAGCGAAAGCGTCAATTGAAGAGTCTTTGGCTAAAATGCAGCTGGATTATTTGGATCTTGTCTTGATCCATCAACCGTTGAATGATTATTATGGTGCTTACCGGGCAATGGAAGAATTGTATGAAGCCGGTAAAATCAAAGCTATCGGAGTGAGCAACTTCTATCCTGACCGTTTGGTTGATTTGGCGATGTTCGTAAAAGTGAAACCGGCAGTCAATCAAGTTGAAGTGAACCCATTCAATCAGCAGATCGAAGCGCAGACTTTCAATGAAAAGTATGAAGTCCAGATGCAAGCTTGGGCTCCATTCGCTGAAGGTAAAAATGAGATTTTCACTAACCCTGAATTGAAAGCAATCGGGGACAAATACGGAAAATCAGTCGGTCAGGTAATCCTGAGATGGCTAGTTCAAAGAGGGATTGTGCCATTGGCAAAAACAGTAAACAAAAGCCGAATGGAAGAAAACATCAACATCTTCGACTTCGAACTTTCACAAGAGGACATTGCCAAGATTGCCAAAATGGACACAAATACAAGCATGTTCTTCAATCACCGTGATGCCAACATGATTGAATACTTGGCCAACCTGGTAAGATAAAAAGGAGTCATCATGAAAGTATTGCTTATAAATGGTAGCCCCAACCGTAACGGCTGCACCTATACGGCATTGAATGAAGTGGCTCAGACCTTGAACAACGAGGGTGTGGAAACGGAAATAATTCACGTGGGACACAAGGATATCCGTGGCTGCATCGGATGTCGCAAATGCAAAACCACTGGAAAATGCGTATTTGACGATATCGTCAATGAAATGGCGCCGAAATTCGAAGAGGCAGATGGTGTTGTCATCGGCTCTCCGGTCTATTTCGCTTCAGCCAACGGGACGCTGGTATCATTCATCGATCGGCTGTTTTACAGCGTGCCGTTTGACAAGACGATGAAGGTCGGGGCTGCGGTTGTCAGCTGCCGCCGGGGTGGCAACAGCGCAACATTTGATGTGTTGAACAAGTATTTCACCTTATCAGGGATGCCGATTGCATCGAGCCAGTACTGGAACATGGTTCATGGTTACAATGCAGAAGATGTCAAAAACGATCTCGAAGGGATGCAGACAATGCGCGTACTTGGAAAGAATATGGCCTTCCTGATGAAAAGCATCGAGCTTGGCAAACAGGCGATAGGCTTGCCGGAAAAGGAAGAACGGATATTTACTGATTTCAACAGGTAGCTCCCATCACTCAAAATCAAATAATTTCAATTTAGACTGATTCCAATCAAATTCCGGAATCAGTCTTTTTACGTATAAAAACTATCTCTAGCGCGGTATGAAACTTGGGTGCCAGGAATAGAAACGTCATTTCCGTGTTGACTTTGTTGAAGTTACTAAATGTGAAGTTTTGGGGCAATTTCAAGTCGATTAATCATAGGGATTTAGATCATCACAATTGCGTTGTAAGACTTTACATTTATTGTGATAAAATAGAATGTGAAAGAAGTAAAAAATATTTTATGATGTCAGTGTAGGAGGAGACAGAAATGAAAGATTGCAATCAACAGTTACTCCACCATCTTGTAATTGAACGGATAGTCGATGAGAATATGTTAATGGATAAGTTGAACATGACCAAGCGTCAACTGTCATACTCGATTCAACAGATTAACGATCAGTTAGAAGAACTAGGAATTCCGAAAATTCAAAAGAAAGAAGGGATATATGTATACTCCAACAAATTAATGGATTATATCTTGACTGAATCAAGTTTGAGAAGCTTTGTCTTCTCGACAGAAAACAGAACACAAATTATTCTATTGATGATTTTAATAAAAGAAGACTATTTGGCACTTGATTATTTCACATATGTGTTGAATGTAAGCAAAAACACCATATTGGCTGACATGAAAAAGTGCAAGGATTATGCGGCCACCAATAACCTAAGCATCGAATACTCGAGAAAAGACGGTTATTATCTGGTTGGAAGCGAATGGGATAAGAGAATTGTCCTGGGAAATGTCATCTATGATTTGTACCAACAATTTGGCAAAGAACTGATCTTTCAACTGATTGATGATTTTAAGGAAAATGTCAAAGCTGTTGAAAACAGCATAGCGCAAATAGAGAAGTTTATGGGAGTCAAGTATACCGACGAGGATTTCTACTTGCTGATCTTTTTCATCGCAATGGTTTTAAGAAGAATCTACCAAGACAAGTTGATCGACAATTTTGAGCTGGCTGACATGCGGGAAATCGAAAATACCAAAGAATATCAGTCGCTGATCTTTTCGACAAGTTTCCCCAAGATTCCTGAGAGTGAGTACCTATACATTTCCTTGCATTTGTTGGGGTCCAAGACACGAAACGAGCGACCCTTGACTCAAAAAGATCTCCCTGAGCTGGCAAACTCGCTTTGGGAATTTCTCAATGAGTTCGAAGCAAACACCTTGTTTGTCCTTTCTGATAAAAAAAGGTTGTTGGAAAAACTGCTAAATCACTTCAAACCGGCTTATTACCGGATCAAATACAATTTGTCATTTGAAAATGTGCTGTACGACAAGATAGTCACCAAATACTGCATACTGCACAACTTTATCAAACAGTCATTCAAACCGGTCGAAAAATTCTTCGGGACCCAGATTTCCGATAAGGAAATAGCGTATATCACGTTGTTCATCGGAGGCCATCTATTGGAAAAAGGAAGCAGCGACTTTGAAGAAAAAATCGTCAAGGCCGTGATCCTTTGTCCCAATGGGATTTCGATGTCAAAGATTATCGAAAGCGAGATCAAGACGCTCTTCCCTGAGTTCCTGTTCTATCCACCGATATCAATCCGTGATTATCAGGGATTTGTATTGCCTCATGATTTGGTTTTTTCGACAGTACCAATAGAAGCTGATCAGGAAGTGTACGTTGTTACAGGACTGTCAAGTGAAAAGGAAAAACTGGATTTACGAAGAAGAGTGATCAGTAATTTTTTCAGGCTTGATTTTGATACATTGAATGCAAACGACATCTTGTCGGTAGTGAAGAAATATGCTGATGTAAATCAAGAAAAGAAGTTGATTGAAGAGCTGAATGGTCTGTTGTTAAAAGGAAAAAATATTACAAAACATGATAAAGTCAAAAAAGAAATTGTAAGCTTGTTAGATGTCCTTGACCCTGAGTGCATCCAAGTCATCGACGGGACAAAATCATGGAAAGATATTTTGGAAAGAGCCTGTGATCCGCTGGTGGCCAAAGAAGTCATCAAGGAAAATTATTTCAATTATCTGTGGGCAGAATATAAGGGAAAACCAAGCTATATTATGCTTGACCAGCGGATTGTATTACCGCATCTTGATCCAAAGGTTGTAAGCCAAGAACTAGGAATAAGCATAATTGTATTGAAAGAAGGTATTTTCTACAATGGTAAAACCATGTATGTGGTTGTCTTGCTCACGACACCGGATAAGATAAGTCATTTGAATGTTCTGCTTGATATCAGAAAAATGTCGAGAGACGAGGGATTCATTAACCGTTTAAAAGGCGTGATGAATCGCGAACAAGCATTAGAAACGGTAGTGAATTTTTTAAAACAGGAATGAGGAAAAGAGAATGTTAGAAGAATATTTAAAAGAGGAACTGGTCTTTTTGGGATGGGACGTTGCTACGCGCAATGAACTATTTGAGAAGGTGTCGGAAATCATTCACGATAAAGGGTATGTCAATGACGGCTTTTATGAGTTTTTGACTGCTCGCGAGGACAATTACCCAACGGGATTGCAACTCGAGCATAATGCGGTGGCCATCCCCCATGGCGACCCCCAATATATAAACGAGCCATTTATTGCAGTGGCTCGCCTGAAGAACCCGGTAAAGATTAATAAGATGGAAGCACCTGATGAGCAGATCGATGTCAGCTTATTCTTCATTCTGGGATTAAAAGAAGGATCTTCCCATATAAGTGTTTTAAGACATCTTATTGGGCATATCCAACAAAAAGAATTTGTGGACGGAGTGATGGACGCTTCATCTGCGGAACAATTGATTAATATCATAGTTAACAGTGACTGATAAGTCAGAGGAAAATAAAATGGCAAAGAAATTAAACATAGTAGTGGCCTGTGGAAGCGGCGTGGCAACTTCAACTTTGGCTGCTGAGGAAGTAAAGAGTGTCTGTGCTGAATACGGAATCACCAATTACAGCATTTCAAAAAGTTCGATGCAGGAGTTGGATACAGCCAGCCAAAACGCGGATGTGGTTCTGACTACGAACAATTACAAAGGGGAAATAAGCAAACCCCATATGAGCATAGCGGCGTTCATTACCGGAATTAACGAAGCGAAACTTCGCAAAAATCTCGGTGAATTGCTGGTTGAGCTTCAAAATAAGTAATCGGTTTAGTGTGTATTTATATGAATATGAGAGAAACGGGAGAGAGATAAATGGATACATTAATTAACATCATGCAGGTAATCACCGGCATGGGTGCTGCGGCGGTTCTGCCACTGGTAATCTTTGTTTTAGGGTTAGTGTTCAAAATGAAAGTCGGAAATGCCATCAAGGCTGGTATTACTGTAGGGATCGGTTTTATCGGATTATCATTGGTAGTCGGACTGTTGAGTTCATCATTACAACCATCTATTGACTATTATTCTAATGTCGGTTCAGGTTTCACAATTCTTGATTTGGGATGGCCTGCGGTAGGTGCAGCGGCATGGGTTGCTCCATTTGCCGGCTTGGTAGTTCCAATCGGGATCGCGATCAACCTGTTGCTTGTCAGAATGAAACTTACAAAAACGTTGAACGTGGATATCTGGAACTACATGCATTTCCTTGTTCCTGGGGCTTTGGCATATTTCATCTTCGACAGTTTCATCATCGGTTTGGTAGTTGCTGTGGGGTTATCAGTTGCAGCATTATTCGTAGGTGACATCATCGCTCCGTTATGGCAAAAGTATTATGGACTGGAAGACACAACATGTACAACATTGATCCACACTGGATGGACACTGCCATTTGCATGGCTTGTTAACAAGATTATCGATTTCATTCCTGGATTGAACAAGCTGGATGTGAGTTTGGAAAAACTGAACAAGAAATTAGGTGTTTTCGGTGAGCCTGCTATCATCGGGGTATTGATCGGAGTTGTCTTAGGACTTTTGACAAAACAAGAATTTACGACTATCGTACCAATGGCAATGGGAGTTGCCGGTGTCATGGTGTTGCTTCCAAAAGTGGTAGGCGTCCTGATGGAAGGTCTGTCACCAATCGGTAAGGCTGCAAAACAAATCATGACCAAACAAATGGGTGAAGATGCTGAATTGAATATAGGAATGGACTGTGCTTTAGGTTTGGGTGATCCGGCGACCGTAACCGTAACGGTAATCACAATCCCATTGACGATGCTGGCGGCACTGGTAATGCCAGGGGTCAAGACATTCCCGATCGGGATCTTGATGTCGACAATTTATATGACAACCATGACAGTAATGGCTTGCAAAGGAAACGTGTTGCGCTCAATCATAACAACGCTGCTGTTCAGCATTGTTGTTATGTATCTTGGTGCATATGTCGCGCCAGGTGCTACAGAATTCTTGCAAGGTGCCGGAGTGGCGCTTAGCGGTCAAGGGACTGACTTCGTGTTGACCGGACCTTGGGAAGTAATTATCTACTGGGCTAGCGTACTGTTAGGCTAATCTTGAGAATAGAAGGAGTTAATTTATAATGGCAAAAATATTACCATCAATTTTCGGGGCTGACCTGTTGCGTTTGCAAGATGAGATCAATTTCCTGGAAATGGAAAAAACAGAAATCCTGCATGTTGACATGATGGATGGAAACTACGTAAGCAATATCGCATTTGGACCAAACCAGATCAAGGCGATGAAAGATGCATCAACCATGATTTTCGATGTCCATATGATGCTAAGTGATCCAATCCGACATGTCGACGATGTTATTGATACCGGAGCACAGATGATCTCGGTCCACTATGAGTCGACCCCTCATGTCCATTTCGTGATCCAAAAGATCAAGAAAGCGGGACGAAAGGCCGGTGTGGTGCTTAATCCAGGAACGCCACCTAGTGTGATCGAGTATCTACTTGATGATATCGATTATGTCCTCCTTATGACCATCAATCCAGGACAGCCGGGTCAAAGTTTTATCGAGAAGAGCATCGAGAAAATTGAAAATACAAAAAGAATTATTGGAAACCGAAACATCCAAATTCAGGTAGACGGTGGTGTGAATATGGCAATTGCGAAAAGATGCAAGGAAGCCGGAGCTGATCTGATCGTGGTTGGAGGTGCGCTGTTTACGGACAACCCAACATTGAGCTATAAAGAACTAAAAGAAGCAATACAATAGAAAGCGGGTATAAGAATAATGAGTAATTTTGAAGGAAAAGTAGCATTGATCACAGGTGCGGCTAACGGAATTGGAAAAGGTATTGCTGAAAAATTTGCGAAAGCAGGGGCGAATACAGTTATAGTCGATTACGACCCAGTGCAAGGAGCTGCAACGGCAGCTGAATTGAGCGAAAAATATGCCAAATCGTTGTTTGTTCAGGCGGACGTTTCAAATGCCGAAGCTATGGCAAAGGTTCGTGAAGAAACATTCAAGGAATTTGGGAAAATTGATATTCTAGTGCTTAATGCCGGAGTCGCGTTCGCAAATAAAGTCAATGATATCTCTTTTGAAGAATGGAATAAGACACTGGACATAAATCTTAGCGGTCTGTTCAATACGGTCAAGGCATTCTACAATGACTTCCTGACAAACCACGGATCGATTGTCTACATCAGTTCTGGTTCGGCCTTGAGTGGAACCGGAGGAGGAGTTTCATATCCGGCAAGCAAGGCTGGTGGTGAAGGTCTGATGCGCGGGTTGGCTAAAGAATTGGGACCTAAGGGTGTCAATGTGAATATCATAGCACCTCGATTGATTGACACTGGGAAGATGATGCGGGTCAACTATCCAACTCAAGCGAGTTTGGATGCCGTTTTGGAAAAAATTCCAGTAAGGCGTTTAGGTACAGTTGAAGATGTCGCCAACTTGGCATTCTTCCTGGCTGATTCGGATAATTCTTACATTCAAGGGCAGACTATCCTGCTTGATGGTGGTAGAACCATCGCATAATTCAATGCATAAAGGTGCAAGATAATCTGCACCTTTATCTTTAATAAAATTGAGAGGAATTTAATAATGAGCATTAAAGAAAATACAGCCAATATCATTTTGGAACTGCAAAACAATGCGCTGAAAATCGATGACGGCCAAGCAACGGCTTTCATCGAAAACATCAAGAAAGCCAATCATATTTTCCTGGCGGGCGCAGGAAGAAGCGGAATAGCCATAAAGGCATTTGCGAATCGTCTGCTCCACCTGGGATTTTCGGTCAGCATTGTTGGAGAAATCAGCTCCCCCCATTCAAAAGCAGGAGATCTTCTTATCATCTGTTCGGGTTCCGGTGAAACGGGAAGCTTGAAAAGTCTGGCGCAAAAAGCAGTCGATAGCAATGTGGATGTGGGTCTAATCACTATGAAACAGGAATCGACAATCGGCAAACTTGCCAGCGCGATCCTTGTGCTGCCAGGAACTGTAAAAGAGGACAATGTCCGTGATGAGGATTCATTTTCGCAACCGATGGGCTCTGCATTTGAACAATTGGCATTTTTGACATTTGACGCAATCATCCTGGGGTTGATGGAAAACCTTGGTGAGAATTCGGACACAATGTTCAGACGCCATGCGGATTTTGAGTAAATAGATATTATGAGGCACCATCTGGAATTATTTCCGGTGGTGTCATTTTCGATTGGAGGATAACATTAATGAATAACATCAAGGGCATCTGTTTTTTCGATCTCGATGGGACTTTGTTGAATTCAAGGTCGTAGGTTGACAAGGATGTCGGTAAAGCTATAGCTCTTTTGAAATCAAACGATTACCTCCCGGTTATCGCAACCGGGCGGACAATCAGCAGTGTCGAAAAGATCATGATTGATTCAGGGATTTTCTCTATCATCGCCTTGAACGGTCAGTATATCGAGATAGAAGGACGCAGAGTTTATGAGGATGTCTTGCCGGTTGGATTGCTTGAGAAGTTTCTTGATTTTTCAAAATCATTGGGAAATGAAGTCTGTTTCAACAATGCACATGATATCTGGGCATCCGGTCACAATGAAACCATGGAAAAAGCTTATCAGGAAATCCATGTAGCATTGCCGGAAAAGCATCCACAAAGACACACTGAAGACAAGGTGAGTATGTTGCTGGCCATTACGGACAACAAATGTCAGGATGAATTGTACGCTGAGGCATTTCCAGAACTTAACTTCTTCAGGAACTCCCAATACTCGATTGATATTGTCGCCAAACAAAGCTCCAAGGGAGCGGCTATAAAGATTCTGATTGAAGTGTTGAAATTATATGGTGTGCCTACCTACGGATTTGGTGATGGACTGAACGACATTTCAATGATGGAACATGTGGATTTCAAAGTGGCAATGGGAAATGCGGTGGAAGAAATAAAAGATATGGCCGATTACATAACTGCAACCAATATTGATGGTGGCTTGATCAAGGCATTCAAACATTATGGTCTGATTGACTGATCCAAAAAGTCTCTTGGTTTTTGGATTGTTTCAAAAACTTCGGGTATAGTGCGTTTTTTCATTTGTTGAAGCAATTCAATATTTGTTGTAAGATATGTTTATCATGGAATAATTGAAATGAATGGAGGAGTGATGATGCTAATATTTGACAAACTGAACTCGAAAGAAAATATGAGTGAAAACGAGGAGTCCATAACTGAATTTATCCTAACGTTAGGCAAAGACCTGAAGAAATATTCAACTCGGAATATCGCTGAATCTACTTTCACTTCTCCGGCGACGGTGGTGCGTCTGGCAAAGAAATTGGGCTTCAAAGGATATGATGATTTCAAGGAACAGTTTCTTAAGGAGATTGATTATCTTGACCAACAATATGGTAAAATATCCGCTAATTTTCCATTCCGCCAAGACGACTCAATGATGAGGGTCGCAAATAAAATATCTCACCTTTATGAAGATACAGTCAAAGATACGCTGGATCTGCTCCACCATGATAACCTGCAAAAAGCTCTGCGACTGGTTCAATATTCAAAATCGATATATATCTTTTCTTTTGGTACGTCATTGAATCAGGCGGAGTCTTTCCGTGAGAAGATGCTGAAGATCAATAAGCATGTGATAATTTCAAACAACATGAATTACCAATTATATGAGGCCAATTGCATCGCCAAGGGTGACATAGCCATTCTGATCAGTTATTCAGGTGAAACGGAAAAGATTCTCGAGATTGCAAGGACATGCAAAAAGAATCGGATTCCAATTATTGCCGTCACGTCATTCGGAGAAAATACGCTTTCCAAATTTGCGAGCTGCAATTTGACAATTTCCACAAAAGAAAGCATGTTTCAAAACCTTGGCGATTTCTCCACCCATCTGTCAATCAATATGATATTGGATATTCTATATGCCACCTATTTCCAGTTGAACTATGAGACAAACTACCAAAATAAACTTGAAAACACCCAGAATCTCGAGGGTGGGCGCTATTCGAGCAACCCGATAATAATGGATGAAACAGTGTTTCATAAAAAGTAGTCCAATATCGCATAGATAAGGAAACACCGTTGAAACACCAGGTCCCACTATATGATTAAAACCTCCTTGCATTTATAGTATATATGCAAGGAGGTTTTTTAATGAAAATAAGAGAAGATTTTTTATGGGGTGGGGCAACTGCGGCCAACCAGTATGAAGGAGCCTACCAGACCGATGGCAAGGGCTTGAGCATTGCCGATGTCGAGATGGGTTCGAGTCATGGGGTTCCTAGAGAAATTCATGACTCGGTCCACGATGGCTGTTACTATCCAAGTCACGAGGGTGTGGATTTCTATCATCGCTTCAAAGAGGATATTGCCCTGTTTGCGCAGATGGGGTTCAAGTGTTTTAGACTATCGATCAACTGGACCAGGATATTTCCTAAGGGTGATGAAAAACAGCCGAATCAGGCGGGTCTTGAATTCTATGAAAATGTATTCGATGAATTGTTGAGCCATGGGATTGAGCCGGTCGTGACTTTATCCCATTACGAAACACCTTTATATCTTGTCCAAGAATACGGTTCGTGGCGAAATCGGAAGTTGATTGATTTCTTTGAGCGATATTGCGAAGTGGTGTTCAAAAGATACAAGGATAAGGTGAAATACTGGATTACATTCAATGAAATCAATGAGATTTTCAATCAGGATGTGCCTTATCATCAGGCTGGAATCATATTCACGGACGATGAAGATCATAATAAGGTGAAAGTATTGGCCAGCCATAACATGATGGTTGCCAGTGCTAAGGCGGTTATTCTTGGTCATTCAATTAATCCCGAATTCAAGATCGGGTGCATGCTCCAATACCCGACAACATATCCAAAGACATGTCATCCAAACGATGTGCTGGCGCAAAGATTCCACATGATGCCAAATTTCTATTATGGCGATGTCATGTGCAAGGGCTATTATTCCAACACATGCAAGGCGCAGCTATTAAGGATGGGACAGGAGCTGGTTATTGAACCTGGCGATGAGGAAGTGCTGATGGCGGGGAAAGTCGATTATATCGCGTTCAGCTATTATTTTTCGTCGGTCGCTTCAAGCCCCGATGGTCAAGAACTGGAAGTCAAACGGGATAATCCGTATCTGGAAAGGAATGACTGGGATTGGCCAATTGACCCTACCGGTTTGCGGATTGCTTTGAATGAGCTTTATGATAGATACCAGATCCCTTTGTTTGTGGTCGAAAACGGACTTGGAGCAATCGACACGGTGGTTCCAGGAGAGATGATAAATGATGATGGCCGGATCGAATATCTGGGGTCCCATATCGAGGCTCTTAGGGATGCGGTTGAAAAAGATTTTGTGAATGTGATCGGCTACACCTGCTGGGGGCCAATCGATATCGTATCGGTGGGGACTGGCGAGATGAGAAAGCGTTATGGTTTCATTTACGTTGACAAAGATGACAACGGTGTCGGAACACTTGAACGTTCAAAAAAGAAATCATTCTTCTGGTACACGAAAGTCATCCAATCAAATGGTGATTACACGAAAGATTAAATAATAGTTAGGAAGTGAAAGTTGTTATGTTAAAAAGGATTTTGGCTTTTTCTATCGATATCTACCTGGGCAGCCTGTTGGCGACGCTTCCGATTTCACTTGCAAGTATGTACTTTCTTGGCGAAATGACCCAGAACGTCTTTTTGCTCGATAAGACAGTAGCAATTGGCATGATTGTTCTCAGCTTCGCTATTCTTTTTCTTTATTATTTGGTTGTCCCCTGGAAATTGTTCAAAGGGCAGACAATTGGGAAAAGACTAGTCGGGATCCGTATATGCTTCAACGATGATCAAGCATTGTTTAAAAGGCAATTTTTGATGATGTTGACAATGACGTCACTGACGAAGCTGGTGATTCAATTGGTTGGCATCATCTCGGGGTACAATTTCGTGGATGTTTTCATAGACTTAGCAAGGTCGGCCGCTTTTGTATCGCTGATGCTTATTGTATTCACGAAAAACCGTCGTTCAATCCACGATATGATTTCGGGAACTTTTGTAAAATAAAATATGATCTAAATTCAGGGAGGAAAAATAATGGATCGGTTAATGGATAAAATTGGAGAAGCCATTGCTCCAATTGCTCAAAAAATGATGGCAAACAGGTATCTGAGTTCCATAAAGGAAGGATTCTTTGGGGCTACCCCTGTCTTGATTGCAGGATCGATATTCCTGCTTTTCACCAGCTTGCCTTTTACGGGGTATTCTGATTTCATGAGCGGTATATTCGGGGAAAAATGGATGGATTTCTTCTATTTTCCATATCAGGTTAGTTTCAAACTGATGTCGGTATTCGTTATCGTTGGGATGGCAAAATCACTGGCCAAATACTATAAAGTCGACAGCAAGTTGGCGATAGTTTTATCTTTTGTCGGGATATTCATGCTTACACCCGTTATTCTCACTGCTGACAATGTCAAAGGTCTGCCTTTGAACAATTTTGCTGCCCAGGGACTTTTTGTCTGCATGATTTCGACAGCTATTGCAGTTGAAATATACCGGTTTTGTGTCCAAAAAAACATCACTATCAAAATGCCTGACTCGGTTCCCCAAAACGTATCGAGCGCGTTTGCGGCGGTTATTCCGGCCTTTGCAATCATATTGTTGTTCAATGTCATCCGTATCTTCTTTGGCTCTACCGGGTTTGGCGATGCACAGACATTTATCTTTACCATTTTACAACAACCGCTTCAATCATTGGGTGGCACTCTGCCGGCTACGGTTTTCGTTTTATTTGTTGAGGCAATCATCTGGTGCTTTGGCTTGCACGGTTCAAGTATTGTATCTTCGGTGATGAACCCGATCTGGTTCTCATTGTCGGCGGAAAATCTTGCTGCTTTCGAAGCTGGGATTGCGATGCCGCACATTGTCAACTACCAGTTTATCTCTTTTTTCGTCAAACTAGGTGGGGTCGGAGCAACCTTAAGCTTGACTCTGTTATGCCTTTTCAAATCGAAATCAGATCAATACAAGGCCCTGGGAAAACTCGGTATCGGGGCATCACTGTTCAATATTAATGAACCGATTATCTTTGGCTTTCCGATTGTGTTGAATCCGATGATGATGATTCCATTTATTCTTGCGAACATCACTGTCGGGATAATCACCTATTCGGCAATATTCTTCGGTCTGGTTCCTTACATAAACGGAGTCAACCTGCCATATACATTGCCGGCAATCATCTCAGGATTCATGCTCTGCGGATGGAGAGGGGCCCTTTTGCAGGCGGCTTTGCTTGTAATAACCGGATCGATCTACTATCCGTTCTTCAAAGTTCAGGACAAGAAAACTTACGAAGAAGAACAATTGAAAAAGCAATCTTTAATCACGGAAGTTGAGTAGCGGTGCATTATGGATTTGATGGTCATAGTAAACCAATTGGTCCAGTTGTTCGTGATAATCGGGTTGGGATTTGGCATTGGAAAAACGAGCCTGTTTTCGGATGGGTTTGGCAAAAACCTGACCGGGTTTGTTCTCAATATAACAATGCCAGCCATGATCATTGCTTCTGTCATAGATTCAAAAGGTGATTTACAATTGGAGATTTTCGATATCCTATTTGCCACCTTAATTCTTGTGGTTGTTTTGCCAATATTTGCATATTTTTGTTCCAAAGCAATCCCGGAAAGAGAGAATAGAAGTCTCTATATGTTTATGATCATGTATCCGAATGTCGGGTTCATGGGATTTCCTTTGATGATGGCGATATTCGGGAACGAATCGGTATTGAGCACTGCCATCATCAACATGGGGTTCAATATGTCGTTGTTTTCGATCGGTAAGATGGTTATGCAGGGGAGAAACAATTGCAAAAACGGATTGACATTTGATCTTAGAAGTTTGCTGTCTCCTGGAATAATCGCTTCGGTGTTGGCAATAACAATTTATGCTTTGAACATTCAAATAGGCGAGACTATTGCCAAACCCATTGCGTCAGTTGGTTCCATGACCACACCGTTGGCTATGATCATTATCGGGTTAACTCTGTCACAATACAGCTGGAAAAGCATATTCTCTGATTTTAGAGTATACCGGTTTACCATATTAGGCAATGTCATCGTACCGGTCATATTTTACCCTGTGCTAAACTATTTTATTAAGGATCCGATGATTTTGGGGATATCTTTGATAATCTTGGCAATGCCAGTTGCGAATAATGCGGCCCTGTTTGCGAAGAATTACGGAGCAGATGAGTTTCTTGCAGCCAAAACAGTTTTCATAACTACCATTTTATCGATTATCACGATTCCTATCGTGATATACTTGTTTTTATAACTCCAGATAATGGTGATGGATGATTATTCAATAATAATATTTTAAAAATAACCTGTAGTGTTGCTGGATTGGCAAAATGTCATAGTCTATATTGGTGTGAGGTTTGAATTGCCTTAGCTGAGTTCGGGTTACCAATTAAATTTAATTTAAAGTATGGTAGAAGAGTTTGTGGAGAAAATCTATGAACTCTTTTTACATTGTGAATGTGCTGCCTGCAATATTAAATGCTTCTGGTTGGTTTATATGTCTCCCCCCAAAAACAAAATATGTTAATGTCTCATGCGGTTTTTCTAATAATAACTTCTAGGTTTGAGATATACATCCCTGAATCTTATGGCAAATTGAGACAAATATTCCGTGGGGATTCAAGAATTTTGAGACGACACCGATACATCTATTCCGGTTGCTTAAAATGGCTTCAAATTCCATGAAAGTACTGTTATTATAAGCATGTCGGAGAGCTTTAAATGACAAAACCAAAATCATCCGGCAATCAAAATCGAATCGGAAAGGGCAATGATTATGAGAATTTTATTAGCGTGTGCGGCAGGAATGTCGACCAGTTTGTTGGTTACAAGAATGGACAAAACAGCAGTTGCCAGAGGGATGGATGTTGAAATAGAAGCAATGCCAGTGGCCAAAGCATCAGACATCCTGACAGAATGGGACATAGTATTGTTAGGTCCGCAAGTAAGGTTTCAGCTAAAGTCATTTGAAGAAAAAGTGGCAGGGAAAATTCCGGTTACAGTCATCAATATGAGAGACTACGGGACGATGAATGCGGATGCGATTTTGGATGCCGCAATCAAAACGCTTGAGGAATTCAGATAAACTATTAGCTATCCAATAATTTACTCAGTAAAATCATAATTGATCTATCTATCCTATAAAAGTGCAAAATACGGATAAAGATTTATCCGGATATTGTTGGAAATAATCGGTTGCATTGTGGAATTTGTTTATTGTATACATGAAAACTCTTGTTTAACAATCGCCAATGAAGCCTAGTTAAACGAACTCCCAATTTGTTTATTCCCTCCATATGTGCACAACTTTTATTTTCCGTATCTTCCTTTGCGTTCCGGGACTATGATGGCTGGGTTATGATTTTAGTGGCTAAATTATTTCTTTGATTTACCACGAAACTTAAAAAATTTAAACTATGATATGGCTATTTTATAAATGCCTATATTTATGTGACAACTAATATACAGGAGATTATATGAGCAAAGTACTATTTTTCGATATTGATGGAACGCTGATAAGCAACCATGAAGGTTACAGCGAGATTGACAGTAAGGTTTTGGAGAAGTTCGAAGAAATGAAGAATGACGGACATCATCTTTTCATAGCTACCGGCCGACCTTTCGCTTTTGTCAATGAGTATATCGCTTCAGTTGGATTCGATGGTTACGTCATGGCGAACGGTTCGCATGTCATGATTGATGGAAAAACGATATTTGAAAACTGCCTGGGCGAGAATAAGGTCAGAAGAATTGTTGAATTTCTAGATTCACGTGGAGTTGAATATATCCTTCAGGATAACAGGTACGGTTACCTTGATCCGAAATTCGAGAGAATGCTGGAATTCTATCGGACCTGCACCATAAAGGAAGATCACCTGGTTTTCGATTTTGATGATTCAATTTATTCTAAAATCATCAAGATGGAAATCAACATGGAACCCGAGATGGAAGCGGAAATGATTGAATTTCTAGGTGACGAGTACAATTATGATTTCAATGGAACCGTGAATCTTTTCGAGGTATATTCAAAAGGGATAACAAAGGCTGAAGGCATCGCAAAGGCTTTGGACCATTACCGGTTGGCAATCGAGGACAGCTATGCATTTGGTGATGGACATAACGATATCGCCATGATCAAAGCTGCCGGATGTGGCGTGGTCATGGGTAATGGAGTTGACGAACTTAAACAAGTCGGGGACTACATCACCGACGATTTCAAGGATGACGGGTTGATAAATGCCTTGAATCGCTTTTTTTAAATGATTTAACTTGGTTGATGATGATTCTTCATCAGCCATTTTTTGTTCCGTTAACACAATTGTTTTCAGTTGCTGCAATTAAGTGTACAAATCAGGATTTCTTGATATATTATACTTAAGGGATTGAATATGGGAGAAGAATTGACAACCAAACATTGGATTTGTTCAACCTGGATCAATATTATAAGAAAGGATGCTATAGACTTCGAATGTTGTTTGTTCGGGGCTATGGAAGTGACCAATTATGAACATATTTGAATTGCTGAAAAACAAGAAATTGCCACCTAATGAAAGAACTGTTGCGGAGTTTATAATCGATCAACCAATCAAGTTCCTCGATATGAATATCCAGCAGCTTGCCAAAGCCTGTTTCGTGTCGCGCTCGACAATATATCGTTTGTGCGACCGGTTGGAACTCAATGGCTTGGCGGATTTGAAAGTGAAAGTATCCGGTTCCCTGGATGCGTTTTTGAGCACTGGTGATTTCAATTATGACTTTCCTGTAGCACACAATACCAACCCTGTCCAGGTGGCTCACAAGATCAAAGAGGATTACCAGCGGACAATGGAGGCGACTTTTGGTTATTTCTCTGAACAGCGACTAAAGAGCGCTGTCAATGCGATGAGCCGGGCCAAGGTGGTGGACATCTATACCTCAGCCGGACATACATCATTTGCCCAGAATTTCCAGTTCCAGATGCAGGAAATCGGCAAGGTCGTCAATGTGCCTGTCGAGGAATATCGCCAACGGTTGACTGCAGCCTCAAGCGACCAGAGCCATCTTGCGATAATAATTTCCTTTGCGGGACGGGGATTGCTTGTCGATATCATCGCCAAGATACTGGCTGAAAGAAAAGTGCCGATATTGTTGATCACTGCCTATGAATCGGGGTTTGAAAGCATAAAGGCGGATTATCATCTGTACATGTGCCCTTATGAAGACTCGTACAACAAGATATCATCATTTTCCACCAGGTTCTCGCTTCTTTACATCCTAGATGTACTTTACACTTGCTATTTCGATCTTGACTACCAGGGAACCTTGCAAAAGAAACTGGACTATTTCTACAAGATAAACAAGTATCGCTACGAGTGATTTGGATTTTTAGCGTAGGCTACTGCGATTCAATAGCTTCATATATTTGATAAAGGAAATTGACTGATATCTCGAAATTTTCAAAATGGTGAAACTTTTACACATATTCAAGTTTTATGTTATAATCAGTTCGAAATGGAAAGTAAGAAGTGAATTTTTTAGAGATAGGAGGGTTCTATGAAGAAATATTTATATTTAATGAGACATGGTGAAACGTTGTTTAACGTGAAAAGAAGAATTCAGGGATCGTGCGATTCACCGCTGACTGAAAACGGCATCAACCAAGCCAATAAGGCGTCGCGTTATTTTGAGGCAATTGAGCTTGATTATGCATACAGTTCCACTGCGGAAAGAAGCGCGGACACTTTGGAAATAGTTACTAAAAACTCAATGCCTTATGACAGGATGAAGGGTTTAAAAGAAAGAAACTTCGGTATTTTCGAAGGCGAAAGTGAAGATATTCATTTAAGAAAGCATTTTGAAACCATCTACGCGGAATATGGCGGAGAAACAGTTTATGAGGTCAGAGAAAGAATGGTGAATACTTTGACTGATATAATGGAACGGGATAACCACAACAATGTCCTTGCTGTTTCCCATGCCGGGGCGTGCATGAGCTTTTTGACCAACTGGGAAAATCCACAAGATCACCTTAAATCCGGAGTTCCAAATTGTTGCATTTTCAAATACGAATATAGTGACAGAACTTTCAAATTGGTCGATTTGATCGATCCGAACGCTGACAATTATTGATTCAAACTTCATCCCCTATGAAAATAGATAGAAAAACATGCTTGAAAATTTAAAATAGTTATGATATTGTTTTTCCTAGAAAATTCAATAAAACACTTAAGACAATAAATGTCGCTTTTCCAATGTCGGACGGAGAGGCGCTTTGTTGTCTTTTTTTTGTTGAATTTTATGAAAGGGAGGTTAATGATATGCCTAAAAACAAATTTGAAGAAGTGATATTTACATTGATGGTTTCTGGTTCGATGATATTTTTTATGGGAGTTTACAACATATGGATCAATAAGGGTGGAACCTTGACTACAATAGTTGCCCATGAGATTGCAGCGTTTCCGTTGGAATGGCTAATTGGATTTATCCTGGCATTTTTTGGTGCATCAAAGATTTCAAAACATCTGACTTTTAAAATTATCAATCCTGACAGCAAGCCTTTGTCGAAAATCCTATTGATCCAGACATTCACGGTTTGCACAATGGTGCCGCTAATGAGTGCGGTAGGAATATTCGAGGCAATGGGTCTCACGGAAGAAATGCCAAAATTGTGGATAAAAGCAATGATGATCAACTTTGTCGTGGCTTATCCGCTGCAACTGTTGATTGTAGGTCCTGCGTGCCGATATTTGTTCAGATGGATATTCGGAAAACGTGGTTCGATGAAAATCGGACTGGATAACTAGTCTAGGAATAAGGCGTGCATGTGAGATTTCATCATGAATGATCGGGTATCATGGTCGGCCATGCAGTTGACTGTATGTCGGTTTTTTAAATGAATTAAAAATCGTTTGATAGACAGTTATTGTCGATTGTCCGTAATTCAATGGCTGTAGTTGCCCTAAGGAGACTACAGCCATTTTATTTGAGCAACTTTTGTGGTCTTGACAATATTTGCATATGGATAATTGCGTCCGTTGAAGTATCTAACTACCACTTCCTGGCATTGACAAATATATTGATGACAATGGAACAAAAAAGCGCTTTCAGGTAGCTTGCGTGTTTTGTTAGAATTTAAACAGTTGATATATCACTAATACAAATAGGAGAAGAAGTTATGGAACAAAAATTAGATTCAAAGTTTGTCAATAAACCGAGTTTGAAACTGGCGAAAAAGAGCGCTGTCATTCTATACGGTTTGGGAGATCTTGCTTCACAGTTTGTCTGGACGTTTGTCGGATCGTATCTGACAATTTTTTACACTGACATTGTCGGTATGACTCCGGCAGCTGTTTCTATCATCATGTTGTTGGCGCGGATTTGGGATGGGATTAATGATCCGATGATGGGTGCTCTGGCAGAGCGGACAAGATCAAAGTTTGGAAGATTCAGACCATGGATTGCCTTTGGGTGCCCGTTTCTAGCTGTTTTTGGGGTACTTACATTTGTCAATATGGGAAATGGAACAGGTGGAGTGATTTTCTCAGCGGTGATTTACATATTAGCGGGTATGCTTTATACAGTTGTTAATATTCCGTATTCATCTTTGGCTGCCGTAATGACGGAGGATGCCAATCAAAGAAACCTGATTGGGACATCAAGGTCAATCGGCATGAACTTAGGCATGATTATTGTAAACTCATGTTCTGCGGGACTTGCATTGTTCTTTTCGGGTGAAGGGGCTTTGGTGGCAAATAGTCGTGGTTATATGATGGTTGCTGCAATTTATGGGCTGATCTCAATTCCTCTGTTTTTGGCGGTGTTCTTCTCTTCTAAGGAACTTGTTATGCCTGTTCATGATATGCGCAAGGTTACATTCAAAGAGACGATCTACAATGTGGTAAGTAATCGGTATTTAATGGTTGTATTCTTTGCCTGTCTATTACAAATGACTGCTTTCATGGGAAGAATCGCAATCACCACATATTATGTAATTTACTGTCTTGGAGCGTTTACGCTTATTGCTTTGATTATGACAATTCCTTCGATCGGCGGGGTGATCGGATCGTGTTTTGTGGCCAAATTCGCCAAGAAGTTTGGGAAAAGAAATGTGTTGATGGCTACCTTTGTCGGTCAGGGGATCGGGCTGTTGATCGTGTATTTTGCATCATTCGAGAATATGAATCAGATTCTTGTAGGGCACTGGATTTATGGTATCTTCAACTGTGGATTCCCGTTGACACTGGCAATGGTGGCTGATTCTGTTGATTATCAAGAAAAGAAATCAGGTATCAGAACTGATGGTACAGCTTATGCCACATACGGCTTGTCAACAAAGGTGGGTAATGCCATCGGTGCGGCTGTGGGTGTGCTGATGTTGGCTGGATTTGGCTATGTCGCCAACCACGAACAAACCATGGTGGTTAAGCAGGGGATAAATCTAACGGTCAATCTTATCCCGGCTATCCTGCTATTTGTAGCTGCGGCTTTGCTGTTGCTGTGGAATAAGAAGGATTCTGAATTCGATGAGATACGTTCTGAATTAAGGGAAATAAAAGATACTAGGGAATAGATACTTAAGTAAGATACGTCAGAAGATATACTCTGGCGTATTTTCTTAAAAGCATAAGCAAAAATCAATGCGCAATATTTGACTTAGTTTTTGTTCTATGTGGTTCGAAGCAAATTGAAAGCAAAATATTTGTGGCGTTGTGGACAAATATGCGCAAGCTGAAATTGCGTTTAAGTAATACAATTTTATTACATCAATTAAGGAGAAAATAATATGAACAAAAAGAAATTACAGGTGGCAATCATCGGGTGTGGTGGAATTGCCAATCAAAAGCATTTCCCAGCACTGAAAACGCAATCTGATAAATGCGAGATGGTTGCGTTCTGCGATATCGTTCGCGAAAGAGCTGAGGAAGCTGCAAAGAAATACGGCGGCGAAAACGCAAGGGTATATGAAGATTATCGGGAATTGTTGAATGACAAAACTATTGATGTTGTTCACGTGTGTACTCCAAATGTTTCACACAGTCCAATTACCGTCGCTGCTTTTGAGGCAGGAAAGAACGTTCTTTGCGAAAAACCAATGGCTGCGACTACAGAGGATGCTGAAAAAATGATGGCGGCATGGAAGAAGTCAGGTAAGAAATTCACAATTGGTTACCAAAACAGATTCAGAAAAGATACCCAGACTTTACATGCATCTTGTGAATCTGGTGATCTTGGGGAAATCTATTTCGCAAAAGCACATGCAATCAGAAGACGTGCTGTACCTACTTGGGGCGTGTTTCCTGATAAATCGAAACAGGGTGGTGGACCGTTGATAGATATTGGAACGCATGCATTGGATATAACGCTTTGGATGATGGACAACTATGATGTTGACAGTGTCACAGGTTCTGTTTTTGAGAAGCTGGGTCATATGGAAGAGGCGACTTTAGGAAACATGTTTGGGCCGTGGGATCCTGAAACTTACGAGGTTGAGGACTCGGCGTTTGGATATATCAAAATGAAAAACGGTGCGACAATATTCCTTGAATCTGCGTGGGCAATCAATATGAAGGATTCCAAAGAGGCCGCTACAACTTTATGCGGAACCAAAGCCGGAGCTGAGATTATCGGAGGAATGAGTAAAGACGGTGGATACGAGCTTATTTACAACCAGACAACTCACGGACAACTCACTGAAGAAAGATTATCTCCAGGTGGGACAATTGCTTTCTTTGCAGGGAAATCCGACAAGGAAGAAGTACTTGAATGTGAACAATGGTTAAATGCAATTATTGAAGATAAAGAACCGTTGGTGAAACCGGAGCAGGCATTCGTGGTTACGAAAATACTTGACCATATATATAAATCGGCCAAAGAAGGTCGAGAAATTAAATTTTAGGAGGAAAATAAATGAAACTAGGATTTGTATCAGCCATCCTTGATGGTTATACATATGAAGAAATGATTGACACGGCATCCAGATTGGGCTTCCAATGCGTTGAGGTGGCTTGTTGGCCTGCAGGCAAAGCTGAGCGCAGGTATGCTGGGGTTTCACATATCGATGCTCAAAAGGTGATCGATGACAGTCAGTATAGAAATCATATTATGGCATATGCAAAAGAAAAGAATATCGAGATATCATCGCTTGGGTATTATCCAAATCCGCTTGATTCGGATTTGGATAAAAGAGAGATGGCGATATCTCATTTGAAAAACCTAATCAAAGCCAGTGCCCTTTTAGGTGTCAATATGGTGACGACTTTCATTGGTCGTGATCAGTATAAGACAGTCGAAGAAAATCTTGAAATTGTCAATCAGGTGTGGCCAGACATCATCAGATTGGCTGAGGACAACCAAGTGAAGATAGCCATCGAAAACTGCCCTATGTTATTTGGGAGCGATCAATGGCCTTCCGGGCAGAATCTGATGACGACACCGTCCAATTGGAGAAAGGTGTTTGACATCTTGCCAAGCGAATATCTGGGGATAAATTATGATCCATCACATTTTGTCTGGCAGATGATAGACTACATCAAGCCTATTTATGAATTCAAGGACAAAATCTTCCATGTGCACTACAAGGATATCAAACTTTACAAAGACAAATTGGACCAGGTAGGAATAATGGGTTATCCCCTGGATTTCATGTCTCCAAAAATACCGGGATTAGGCGATGTCGATTGGGGAAAATATGTGAGCGCTCTGACTGATATCGGATACAAAGGCCATACGTGCATAGAAGTTGAGGATAAAGCGTTTGAAGAAAATGAACAAGAAATTCTAAAAAGCCTTGTTCTGAGCAAAAGATACATTCAACAGTTTGTCGCTTCGGAGGAATCGCTATGAACAATATAAAATTCGGGATTATCGGCCATGGGTTCATGGGCCGGGAGCATGAAAAGATGTTATCGGAGTTTGATGGAATCGAGATAACAGCCATTGCGGACTGTGACCCAAAACAGCTCGATGGGATTGATTATCCAGTTGAGATTTATTCATCAGCCGATGAATTGCTGAAAAATGGGGATATTGATGTGGTTATCATCGCCGCCAATAACAACCAGCATCTTGATCTGGTTACCATGGCTGCCAATGCCGGCAAGGATATCATCTGTGAAAAACCAGCAGCTTTGTCGGTTGAAGAACTGGATGAAATGATCGCGGTTGTAGCGCGCAACAATGTGAAATTCACAATCCATCACCAACGGAGATTCGATCAGGACTATCGGATTGTCAAAAGAATCTATGATGAAAACATGCTTGGTGACATATATACAATCAAGAATCAGCTATATGGATTCAATGGTAATATGCATGATTGGCATGTGTATATCACAGAAGGTGGCGGGATGTTGTTTGACTGGGGTGTCCATTTGATCGACCAGGTTCTCTGGATGGTTGATTCGAAAGTCAAATCGGTATTTGCGACAATGAAAAATGTGATCAATTTTGAAGTTGATGACTATTTCAACATCAATCTGGTCTTTGAAAACGGCATCACTGCAGTAATTGAATTGGGGACTTATTATCTTAAAGACCAGGACAAATGGTTCGAAAGACATTGGTTCATCGGCGGTAATAAAGGCAGCGCGTACGTCGACGGGTTCAGGCCGGAAGGCAAGATTGTCAGAACCACGGAATTGTTGCATAACGTTTCAGGGTCAAGGACAATGACAGTGGCGGGACCGACACGATCATTTGGAAATCCCCGCGAAGGACTGATTATAACCGAACCATTGCCGACTGTGAATACACAGCATCGCAATTATTTTGAAAACTATGTTAAAGCCTACAATGGTGAAGAAGAATTCCTTGTGAAAATACCGGAAGTAAGAAGAGTGATGGCTCTTATGGAAGCAATCCGGGAATCTGCACTGACCGGCAGGTCGGTAGATTTTGAGTGAAAATGGAGAAAAATATGAGTAAAATAAAAACTTGTGTAAGTTTGTACAGTCTGCAGAATGAATATATGAGCAAAAGTATGAGTCTTGAAGACATATTCCGATTTATGAAAGATAATTCGGTTGATGGTGTTGAATTTTTGCCTGATCAAATGATGCATGGAGCTCCACATCCTACCGAGGAAACGCTAAACGAATGGGACAGGCTTTGTTCGACATATAAGATCAAACCAGTCATCGCAGATGTTTTCTTGAATACGAATCTATATAACAATCGTGAGCTCACAAAAAAAGAGTGCGTCGATTTGCTTGTCGACGAAATCAAACTCGCCCATCGCCTTGGAATGAAACAGATTCGTCTTGTATCTATGACACCTTCTTTCGTGTTGGAGCCATTGATTCCTTATTGTGAGCAATATGATGTGAAATTAGGCCTGGAAATTCATGCGGGGTTGAGTTTTGACAAGAAGAAAACCAGCGACTATATCGAAGAGATGAAAAGATTGAATTCACCTTATATCGGCCTGGTCATCGATACTGGGATATTCTGCCGCCGGATGCCCCGGGTTATGGAAAACTACTGCAAGAATCTTGGAACAAACCAGGACGCAGTAAACTACGTTAACGAATTATACCGTCAAGACAAGGATGGCCGTTCGTTGGTAACCAAAGATGGCGAGTTTGTCCCTGAATTCAAAGCACTACTGAAATCACGACCTGACATCATGTACGGGCATTTTGCGGATGGATACGAAAATGAGCCATTTGAAATCCTGGATGATTTGATGCCTTACATTTTCCACATCCATTTCAAGCTGTTTGAAATGGTTGAAGATGGCGAGTACTCGATGGACTACAAAGGACTGTTGAAGTATTTGCACGATCATGATTATGACGGATATGTCGCAACCGAATATGAAGGAAACAGATGGACGCTTCCAGGGCAACCGATGGTCGAAAAAGAACAGGTGATTGCACATCAGAAGTATATACGCGAATGTTTAAAAGAAATTCAAGGTTAGGAGAATAACATGTTTGACAATAACGTCTTTATTGAAGGAAGCTGCAAAAACACCGTGGAAAACGGTGATATCATCGGGTATGAGCTTAAAACAAATATAACATATTACAGAGGGATTCCATTATCGATGGTAAACGACATTCGGGTCAAATTGGATGGGGCAAATGCGGACCGGGAAACTATTCGATGCAGTGTCGATAACGGAGAATATTGGTTCACGTTGGATGAGATGACAACAGTAGTAGGCCATAAGTGGGAATACGGGGAACCGATGACAGTAAGGGTTCTTAACGGGGGTGGACTGGCATCGGGGACACATGATGTTGAGTTGACCGTTAACGTTAGAACGGCCTACATCCCTGTTCCATTGATTGGTTCAAAAAGCAGAATTGTAGCAATATAAGTATCTGAACTGGACTGAAAAGGCGCAATTACTATGTCCTGCAAAGAAATTGCTATATAATGATTACAATAGCATTTGGAGGTGCGTAGCGATGGATGGTATGAGATTTAGCCAGATAAATGACAAGATAATGGACTTTGATTTTGAAGAGAATGTGATTCTGCAGGAAAGTCGACATCAGAATATCGAAATCATATACGTTCTAGAAGGTAGCATATCGTTGAGGGTCAACGATATCACCTATGAGATGGGCAAGGATGACATGATTGTTGTAGATTCCCTGCAGAAACATTCATATGTGGGCTCGGGGAGTGTATTGGTTGGGATTGTTCATATCAATTACTTTCAATTGATAAAATATATGAATGTGGACAAGTACTATTTCAATTGTAATTCGGTAATTGATAAAAACGACAGTTATCGGGAAATGCAAAAAACTTTGAATAAAATTTTCAGGCTATACTTTGACAAAAAGCAGGAGAGCGTCTATCTGACAAGCCTCTACTTTTCATTGCTGCATACATTGATATCTAATTTTTCTTTCAGAATCGATGAATATGTGAGGGATTCAAGCAAAAACGAAGATGAAAAAAGAATCGAATACATAATCAATTATGTCAATTACAATTATCAACAGCCGATTAGTTTGAATGATCTTGCTGAACAACTGTATTTGTCGACGGCTTACTTGTCGAAATATATTAAACGACATGTAGGAATGAATTTTGTGGATTATGTGAACGGGATAAGACTGCAAAGGGCTATGGAGGATATTAAATTTTCCGACAAATCGCTGACCAGGATTGCTTTGGATAACGGGTTTCCCAATCCAGCTTCGTTTGGTTCCGTATTTAAAAGAGAATATGAAATGACTCCATCTGCCTGGATTAAAAACTATCAAAATGAATTTGAAAAAATCCAGGGTGAAAGAAATGCTCGGCTATTGGAAAAGGAACAGCATATTCAAGAATTTCTGGAACAGAATCCGCGAATTGAAGATGGTGACGATAAAGATCCGATAAGTATGCTTCAAGTCAACTCCAATATTGGCGTGGAATTTGTCCACAACTGGAACAAGATGATCAACGTTGGATCGATAGCGGCTTTGCTGCAATCGGACATTCAAGAACATATTAAGATTCTTCAAACGGAACTTGGTTTTAAATATGTGCGATTCTGGGATATATTCTCCAAGGAAATGCTTCTCGATCTAAGGAAAACTGATGGGAAATTCAATTTCAAGAAAATCGACAAAGTGTTTGATTTTTTGATTTTTTGATTAACAACGGCATGCACCCATTTATCGAACTTGGTTTCAAGCCGGTTAATCTGCTTAGAACCACCGACAACATGCATGTGCTCCAGGAACGGGAAATAATTTTCGATGACAGCAGCGAATTCGCAGCGACAATGCACGCTTTCATGATCCACTGTGTGAATAGGTATGGTATTGAAGAATTGGAAAAATGGTATTTTGAACAATGGGGTGATCCTAGAATCACGCTTGGTGAAAAATATGGCAAGTTCTTCAAAGTTTTTGAAACCGCATACGAAACAATTAAAAGAGTTTCCCCTAACACTTCAGTTGGTGGTGCAGGATTTGGTCGTCTTTACAGTACCTTGGATTTCAGGGAAATCATAGAACTGTGGAAACAAAATTGTCAGCGACCGGACTTCATTTCACTTTATGGATATCCTTATATGGCAAGAAGCAGTGTGGATTCCCAAAACAGTGACCGGATTCAGGATCCCAAGTTTATAAACAATCACGTATTGATGATGAAAGAGGTTTTGGGCAAAGCTGATTTTCCTGTCAAGGAATTGTTAGTCACTGAATGGAGTTCCAGTGTTTCTGACTGGAACAGCCTAAATGACAGTGTCTATAAAGGGGCGTTCATGTTGAAGACCATAGTTGACAACATCGGCGCTTTGGATTCGATGGGTTATTGGCTTGCGACTGATGCGTTGACCGAGTATTTCGATACAGGTATGCTTTTGCATGGCGGGAACGGACTGTTAAGCGTAGACGGCATCAAAAAACCGGCGTTTTATGCAATGCAGTTTGCAAGCAAGCTAGGAAACCTGATGCTTGGACGGAGTGACAATGCGGTTGTCACGGCAAGCGAACGAGGTAATTACTCAATTGTCTGCCACAACTTCAACAGTCCTAATTTCAGATACTATTTGAAGAAAGAAGATGAGGTGGAAGTCCAAAAACAGTTTCTGCTTTTTGACGAGGCTGAAAACCTGATATTGAATTTCCGTATCGACAATGTCAGAAACGGGAAATATATCGTCAAATTGAGAGCGCTAAATGAAGACCATGGAAGCGTTCAGGATGAGTGGAGGGAAATGGATTACAGTGAAAATCTCACGCAACAGGATATCCAGTATTTAAGACAGACAAGTATCCCCAAAATTAGGATATTCGAGAAAAAAGTTGATAACAATACTTTAACTATTGAGACAAAGTTGCGTCCCCACGAAATTCAGTCGATACATTTGATCTATCAAATGGAGTAGGAAGTATAATGAACAATTGCGCGTTACAGGGTAAAAATATTTTGCGCTAATAGCGATGTTTAAATGATGCATCCAGACCTGAAATGTGTCATAGCTATGGTGCGGATTTTAAGGAGGAAGATTATGGGTACATATGTTTTTGGTGTTGATGTAGGCGGTACCACTGTTAAACTTGGACTATTTGATCCATGTGGAGATATGTTGGAAAAATGGGAGATCAACACAAACACCAATAATAACGGGAAATTTATATTGAATGACATTTCCGAGTCAATATTCAGTAAGATTGACGAAAGGAAATTGAGGCTTATCGATATTGAAGGAATCGGCATCGGCGTTCCGGGCCCGGTATTAAGCAGCGGGGTTGTCCAAAAGTGTGTGAATCTCGGCTGGGAGGTTGTTGACGTAAAGGTTGAGATGGAAAATCTTACAGGTTTAAGAGTAGAGGTTGGAAATGATGCCAATGTTGCGGCACTAGGGGAGATGTGGCAAGGTGGCGGCAAGGGGTATAAAAACCTGGTCATGGTTACACTTGGAACCGGTGTTGGAGGCGGTGTTGTCGTTGCTGAAAATATAATTGGCGGATCAGATGGTGCGGCAGGAGAAATAGGTCATCTTCTCGCAAATGAGGAAGAAGAGGAATTCTGCACTTGCGGAAATCGCGGGTGTTTGGAACAATATGCATCGGCTACCGGGATCGTAAGAGTGGCAAATAATCTGCTAGGATGCGAATCCGGGCGTTCAAGCATTTTGGCGAATGACAAAAATATGGATGCCAAGTCGATTTTCGAAGCGGCTCGTAAAAATGACAAAGTTGCCAAAGAAGCTGTGGAGACACTGTATCATACATTGGGTAAATCATTGGCCCAGATCGCATGTGTCTGCAATCCGCAGGTCTTCGTAATAGGTGGGGGCATGTCCAAAGAAGGGGATGTCCTGATCGAAGGGGTAAAAAAATATTATCAACGCTACAGTTTTCATGCCTCGAGGAACACCTATTTCAAAATAGCGAAATTGGGAAATGATGCGGGAGTCTTTGGAGCGGCGAAGATGATTCTGCAGTAGGAAATATCAACCGTAGAGATACATATAAATATATTGCCTTCTTAAATCAATTACGTTTTTGACTTTGCGATGCAAATGTGTATTTCGCTAACCTTTAATCAACTGGGACATGCCAGCATAAATAACCGTAATTGGCTTTGCAATAGGGAAATTGAATGTCCTTGGAAATACAATTAATTCCAAAAAATTCAAGTAATTCTTACACTCCATTTCAAAACTTGACGTTTATATTTATTTCAATGACGTCGATTTTCCTGTGGTAAGCCAATAGTGGTTAAATATTCGCTGATATAACTCTAGGATTTATGGCGGATGCAAAATATATAATTTTTGAATGATTCGATCAATATTTGCTTCTTCACTTCAAAATAATATTGAAATAGCGGTTGAAAAATATGTGATGCGGGGATTGGTGGAAATTGATGTATTGAACGGTAATTATAAGAGGGTTTGTGATGAATACAATAATGGAGTTTTGGAAGAAGGGATTCGCTATCGTTTGTCAGGCTGAACACAAAAAAGCCAGGGTAATAATTTGCGAACTAAACAAAAAATCAAAATAATCATGTGCCAAATTATGGAATTGGCAGTGTGGAAAAGAGGAGTTTTTTGGGAGGGTTAAGCTAGGTGAAGAAGTATATATTTTTTGATATAGACGGTACGTTGACTGTCAATAAGTATGGTGATGGCGACATCACCGAGGAGACCAAAAAAACAATCAGTTCACTCCAAAAAAATGGACATTTCGTGGCGATCGCTACTGGAAGGTCTTATTCGATGGCAAAAAAATACGGTGACATGATAGGTGTCAGTAATTATGTCATAAACGGAGGCTACGGAGTGGTTATTGATGGTGAAATTGTAGATAATGAGCCATTGGACAAAATGTGTTGTATAAAAATTTGCGAAGAGGCGAAAGACAAGAGACTTGGTGTGGCGGTTGTTGTTGACGATTCGTTGAACTACCATTGCGATGACGATGTTTTCGTTATAAAATCAAAAAACAGTCTTTGTGCAATGAGTTTGAACAGACATGAAGATGTGGGTTTTTCGGATCTGGAAGAGTATCACAAAATTTACGTTTCTGTCAGCGAAGATGAAGAGCACATGTTGGAAACACGCCACTTGATACCTTATATGAGATACACCGACTCGACAATTGTTTTCGAGGGTGCTGACAAATATTACGGTGTTGAAAAAATGATGAAGATTATTGACGGACCGATTGATCAGATAGTTGTATTTGGCGATGGAAAGAATGATTTGACCATGTTTGAGAAATCGCAGTTATCAATCGCCATGGGCGATTCGGTTCCTGAACTTCTGGATGTCGCTGATTTCATTACAAAGAGCAGCAAGGAAGATGGAATCACGTATGCATGTAGCCTTTTCGGGTGGATTTAAAATAATTGAAAACAGCAGCGAGCAATAATTATCATATTAAAACCAATCAGAATATCTTTTATAACAAATTATGTTTTTCAAGTTATTGTTTGATATGCTGTGGAATTGTTTTATATTATAGCCAAATAATTTGAAACAATAAAAACTCTTTGTGACTTACCATGAAATCGGTTAATCACAAAGAGTTTTTCAATGTATGCGAAACTTGGTCTTGTTTCATGATGGCTGATCGTTAATGATAATCAAATGTTTTGTAACTCCTATTATAAAGGGGATCTTTTCTCATTTTGGTGCTTTCAATAGTAGCTTCAAGACAGATATCCCTCTTGTGAAGTGGTGATACCTCCTTTGTCGTGGAGCTAGAACAATTTCTGATGATTTGCTCCAGCACCAAATGGGGAAATGTGGAGCCAATCATTATAACGTTTATTCTAAGTAGGTGTTTACATGCGAGTTTGTTATTGGATTAACTCGGTAAAAAATATACAAAAAAACGGCTATAATAGCCGTTGTTTTCAATATGGGGCGATATCGGTTATCGTTGGCGAACTATTTTCAATTTTCTAATCGTAATTAATGATGTGTTGATTATGAAAATCAATATTATTTGCGTTTAGATTTTTGAAAAGTTTATAGATTATTGGATACCAGTTGGAGTAGCTAAATGGGTTCGCAACATTCAAAAGATGGCGATAAAACCAACGTTTAAAACTATCGTGGCAAGATAGTAGGGCTGAAACTTCTAAGATACACACGTTGCGACTTAGTCAGAGCAGTTATAGAAATGTCGCAGGCAAGTCAACGTATTAGCTGAAATGCAATTGCTTTGAAAAAAGTAGTGGAGAGTGCTTCTCTCGTTCAATAATCATCTTTTGTACATGAATGATAATATCAAATCTTATTATCATTCCGTTAAAGATTAGAATGGTTTCGAATATAAAGCAATAAACATAAGATTATGTTGTATATTGGCTTTCTAATATTATTAGTCTTATATCACAGTGAATATTTCTGTGTCGCGGAGCCACCCTGTCCATTCGTTTAGAGCCACCTCTGTCGCTCTATAGAGCATGGGCACGGTGGATCTCAGCTCCTGATAAGTGGCTCTGAACTGCCGGAATGCTCATCAATATTTGTGACTAAATATTTATTGCAAAAAAACATGTGTGCGTAGTCAATTCTCTAAAAGCAACTTTATTTAAATAAATGTTGCATAAGTATTTTTGGCAGAGTATAATTGTTACTTAAGGGGGAGGTGATAACATGAGTGTGAAACTATCAGTTGAAGAAATCGCTGAAATGAATAAAGTTGATCAGCTTGATTTTTCTAAAAACGACAAAAATCTTGATGATAGTGGAATGGCAATTTCGCCAAGACTATACTAAAGAAAAAGCTCAACAATCATGTTGAGCTTTTTTGAATGGAATTTACTATGTTAATAGATTGAAAGGGGAGTATGCTGAGAAATATGTTTTTTCAGTTATGAATTATATATGAATTATAGATTAGATAAAAACAAATTGGATAAATTGCAACTCGGAGATAAACTACTTAGTGTCAATTTGGAAAAACTTTATATAACAGAGTATGACATTAATAGATATTTGGTAATCAATTCTTTTAAGGATGAATGTCTCATTTTACAAAAAGATATTATAGACGATAATAAGATTCCAGCTGAAATTTGTGGTTTATTATCTACACCAAATAAGATGAATAAAGATAGTTGGAACAGTTTTAAAAATGAGTTGGAAAATGATGCTTATGTTGAAAAAGGTAAGAAAGTAATAAATATAATTATAGCATTGACGTATGCATGTAATTTGAAATGCTCATATTGCTATCAACAATATAATCCTAAATTGAAGAAAGAAACTATATCGGTCGAAAATTTATATAAAATTTTTGACGTCATTCGGGAATATAAAACTACCCATCCGGATAAAACAGTTGAAATTGGACTGTTCGGAGGAGAACCCCTTCTAAAAGCAAATGAAGAAATAATTGATATGATTTTGAAATTTTGCAAAACAGAATTGATAAAGTTAAACATTGTGACAAATGGTGTGAATTTAGATTATTTTTTAAAGAAAATTATTATTAATAGAAATGTCATTCGTTCGATAGCGACTACGATTGATAGTTCAGTTGCAAACGAGACTACAAGAAAATATATAGATGATAGAAAAAATGAAAAAAATAGTGCATCTTATATCCTTGATTGTTTAAATGTTTTATTAAGTTATAATGTTCCAGTGTCAATTTCTTCAAATATAGACGAGCTTAATATTTGTGATTTGCCAAAAATGCATAAATTATTACAGGACAACGGATTTATTGATAATGAGAAATTCTCTTGGTATATAGGCAGAGTTGATGATAGGATGTATGAAACTAAGTACCCTTTTATCATAAGTGATACAGATATCTTATTAGAGTTGGATAAACTTGAAAAGTTCGAAAACAATTGTCATGCAGCTTTTATAAAGACTGTAAAAAATTTGGTTGATAAATTGGATATGGGTTTTAATCAACAAGAGCGTAAAGGAAAATACAATTATTGTTGGACATCGTCGCCTCTTACTGATGTATTTTACATAGATAATGACTTAGATGTATTTAGATGCACATATACCGTTGGTCGTAAAGAATTTGCAATGTATAATCTCAATGAACAAAGCATAAATGATTACAATCCAATAAATAGAACATATTTGAATTATGAAAAGTGTCAATCTTGCAACATTGGAGGATATTGTTCAGGTGGTTGCCAATTATCTTTCAAAATGGATAGTGACAAACAATGTGAATTTGAAATTAATGCTTTCAATGATTTTTTACATAAAATTTTGATGCCCAAATTGAGAAGTAGAGAAAACGATGTTGTCTAAAACTTTAAATAATACAAGGATTTTATCATTAATAAGTTTATCAAATGGGTTGGTATTCTATGCACCTGTAGCACTTCTATTAAGAACATCTAAAGGAATTACACCTGCTGAATTTTTTGCTTTACAAATTATTTTGTATGGTTCGATTTGTATTTTTGAAATACCTTGCGGAGTGATCACAGATTTGATAGGTTACAGGAAAACCATAATATTATCAGCTTTCTTTCTATTAATCGCTAGAATAAATTTTCTTTACGCATCTACGTTTATGCTGTTTGCAATTGAGGCAATATTTGAATCCGTTTCTATCAGCTTTATTTCGGGAACAATGAGTGCTTATCTATATGAAATGTATTCTGGAGATGATTTTGACGTACACATTTCGAAAATTGACAATTTTGGTACTGCTGGTTTTGTATTTAGTACTATTGCATTCTATTTTTTGTATGCTTACTTTGGCATGTTTGGTTTAGTCTTGCCGACTGTGCTTTCGAGTTTAGGTGCTCTTATATTTTCCGTGATGTTATCTGATGTCACTAGAAAGAGAGAATTAGATAAAAAAATATATTTTAAATTTTTTAGGAATTTCAAATTTTGGATTCTTTCATTGTACTCAAGTGTTTTTTCACTAGGTTTTGTCGCAATTAATTATTTTTACGTGATTAAACTAAGTTCTTTTAATATTTCAACTAATAATATTACGTTCCTTATTATCTCGTATTCCGTAATTCAAATGTTTGTACCTAAATTATTGAGTAGGATAAATAAATATAACTATTCACCTGTTATTCTTTTTGTAATTAGCTTGGCTTTCTTACTATTGTATTTTAACGAAAATATTTACTTGTCGCTCTTATTTATGGTCACATTGCCATCGCTAATCTATTTGGTCTACTACAAATTTAGTTTGGCTCAAAATAATTTTATTGATGACATGATGTGGCAAAACAATAGAGCCACACTTTTATCAATCTTTAATATGGGTAGTAACTTCTTATCGATATTCTCGTTGCTGATCCTGAGCATTTACAATAGTGCCTCAGGACTAATTACATTCGTAGTGGTTGGAATTATATATATGGTGCTTTTTTTAATTTCAATTATATATAAAATTTAAAAACGAATTCATGAATCAACAAGTAATAATAAAATATACTCTTAAGGGGGTATATTAGTTCGTCAAAGATACTTAGCACAAAGATTTGTGTTATGTACAAAATATTCTTGAATGACCCTATTGTACAAGAAAATCTCTTTTGGTTGCACAAAGACGGTGCTTGATCTGAAATGTAGGAATTGTGATGAATTTTGAGCGCCTAAATTTAGACATTCACTTCCCTAAATATATTAACCTGAGATATATGAACATTGAAAAAGTGTTTAACATAGCATATATTTTAGAAATTCGATAAATAGACAAATCGGGCTATTTATTGAATTAAAAAAACGGCCATCATAAGCCGTTATTTTTAATTTGGGGCGACCGATGGGAATCGAACCCACGAATGCCAGAGCCACAATCTGGTGTGTTAACCACTTCACCACGATCGCCATATTAGACTTCATACAATTAATAAAATGGGGCGACCGATGGGAATCGAACCCACGAATGCCAGAGCCACAATCTGGTGTGTTAACCACTTCACCACGATCGCCATTTCTTAACTGCAATGAATAGTATACAAGAAGTCCGGGGTCTTGTAAAGTGTAAATTTGATTTTTTGAACTCTTTTTTCCGTGCTCTTATTCCCCGATATGATTGATGTAAATGGTCATTTATGGTTTAAAAACAAATATCGGTTATTTGTATAGTGAAAAAATTTAAATTGTTGGCTAAAAGTGTAATAAGATGATATATTTAAGTAAATGTCAAGATTGTAAGAAACACTAAAGAGTTAAAAGGGTTGTCAGTGGAGGTTACCTTAATGAAAACTAAAGTCTATCTTAAACGCGAAAAAAAATCGGTTGCTATTGCGATTTCCGACAAAAACAAGCCGGATTTGACTGGAGAAATAATAGCCAATTGGCAAAACCAGTTGAACCTCATTGCCAGGATGTTAAAAGTCCGCTCGGTGCTGATCATGAAGGTGAAATCCGGAGTCATGGAAGTGGCCGTCAAATCGTCGAATCCCGACAACCCTTACCAGGTTAATGGCAAAAGTTACCTTGGCCATGGCCTGTATTGCGAAACGGTAATGGGCAATGACGAGCTGCTGCTGATCCGTGACTTGCGGGACGATGATGTCTGGGCCAATGACAAGTCCGGTTTGTTTGAAGCGCGTTCCTATCTTGGGATTCCCATAAAATGGCCCGATGAGAGTTTCTATGGGACTGTGTGCGTCATCGATGACAAACCGATAGTATTAGATGATAACCATATCGAGGTTTTCAATCAGCTGGCCCGGCTTTTCAGCCAGGATCTCAAAATCCTGATGCAACAGAAGCAAATTGCCATACTTAATGCGATTCCGGCCGAACAGGTATACACTCGTTCGGAATTCCTGCGGGACATTTCTCTGGAGTTCAAAGCACCATTGACGACAATCATCGGCTTGTCCCAGATGGGGGCCAACCTGTCAAAGAAGGATACGATCAAGGACTATTTCAACCAGATTGCCAGCGCAGGAAGTTACCTGCTGGAAATCGTCGACGAAGTCAAGGATATTGCCCGGATCGAGACCAATCTGGTCGCACCGGTTGAACAAAGTGTCAATATCGAAGACTTTGCCCGGGAAATAGAGGCGCTGTTTGCTTTGAGATTCAAGGAGAAACACCAGGAGTTCAATGTCTCCATCAACAACATCAATCCCAAGACATACAATTTCGACCGGACGGCCATGAAGCGGATAATTGTCAATATCCTGGAAAATGCCAATATTTATACCAAAGAATACGGAGTCATCAACTGGCGGATTTCCAAAAGCACCCAGGAAGGTCAGGAATTCCTGGTCCACCAGATTACCGACAATGGAGCGGGTATCGCACCGGAGCTTATGGAAAAGATATTCCGGCCGTTTCCCAAGAAAACAAGCGCCGCCTACGATCAGCGCAATTCATTGGGACTTGGCCTTTCGATAACCTATTCGCTGACGAAGTTTCTCGATGGTGAAATCCAGGTGTCGTCCCAACAGGGAGAGGGATCATCGTTTGTGATCAGGATACCGGTAAAGCAGGGACTCAAGACCGTCAACCAAAAAAGCGAAGTGGTTGTCAATCCGAAGTACGCAAACAAAACAGTGCTACTGGTAGAAGACAACAATATCAATGCGATGACCATCAGGCTGATGCTAAACAAGCACAAAATCAAGGTGGACTGGGTCGTCAATGGCGCCCGCGCCTTGGAAAACCTGAAAAACAAGCGATACGACCTGGTCCTGATGGATCTGGACATGCCGGTTGTCAACGGTTATGAGGCAACCCGCCTGATCCGTTCCAATACCGATATCAAGACCAACACGACACCGATAGTGGCAATCGCCTCCAGCGCCTATGTCGAAGAGGTTGAGAAATCGCTGGCCGCGGGGATGGATGACCATCTGGTCAAACCGTTTGACCAGAAGCAATTGGAATATGTGTTGAATCGCTACCTCTAGAACGCCTTCGGGCGTTTTTGTTTTTTAGGTGGTCATATTATTTGTCTTTAGAATTGAGCTTGTTATAATGGTTCCATGAGGTGAATAAAATGGATTATGGAAAATTGATCAAAGAGAAAATAACGGGCGAATTGTACCAGGGTTTGTTTGGATTGGAGAAGGAAAACGTGCGCGTCGATGGCTTGGGACATCTGGCGTCAACGCCCCATCCCCAGGAGCTGGGTGACAAGACGACCCATCCTTATATAACCGTCGATTTTGGTGAAAGCCAGATCGAGATGATAACCCCGGTTCAGGAGTCGATCAGGGAGGCCTATGATTTCCTATTGAATATTCATGATATTGTGGCTGTCAGTCTCAAGGATGAATATCTGTGGCCCCAATCCCTGCCGCCGCGGTTTGCAAGCGAGGACAATATCGCGCTGGCTGATTTTCCTGAAGGCAGCGACGGAAAGAACTACCGGGAGCATCTGGAAAAGAATTACGGCAAGAAGAGGCAATTGCTTTCGGGTATCCACTTCAATTTCAGTTTCGCACGGGATTTTGTGGAAAAACTGTATGATGAATCGTTTGGCGATTTCCAAGACTTCCAGAATGATATCTATCTCCATGTGGTCCGCAACTTCCACCGCTACAGCTTCCTGCTGCCCTGCCTTTTTGGGGCGGGCAACGCGTATCTGTCGGAGTTCAGGGATCCTGGGGCGAATGACCAGATTATAAACGGGGATGAGGTTGTGGTTCCTGAAATGATGAGTTTTCGCAACAGCGAATCGGGCTACCAGAATAAGGATAAGTTCTTTGTCGACTACAGTTCACTGGAAAACTATCATAAGTCGCTCGACGATGCAATTGAAAAAAAGGCGATATCCTATCATCGGGAATTCTATTCCCCGATCCGGCTCAAGGCGACGGTCGGAAATGATCTGGCCAGCCAGGTCGATTATCTCGAAGTGAGGGTCATCGACCTCAATCCGTTTGTGCGCAACAATGTGGATATCGATGATCTTTACTATCTACATATGTTCTTGATTTACTGTCTGATAAAGCCTGACATCGAGCTTGACCGGGACAAATACTTCGAATATCAGAATCGTTTCAACAAGGCGGCAAGCAGCCATGACTACCATGAAAAGACATTCGGTTTGCACCAGTCAATAAAAAAGGAGCTCTCAAATCTCCAGAGTCTACCTCCGGTATATCACAGGGCCATCGAAAACATCGAACGGCGCTGCTCGGGCAATCGCCGCCATATCGACCGCTACAAGGAAGCGGTCAAAGCAAACGGTTATATCGGATTCAACCTGGGCCAGGCAAAATCATTCCTCCAGGAATCATTGTCCAGCTACGGTCTGGTTGGCGGGGAACAACTGGAACTATCGACCCAGATCCTGATCAAAGGGGCTTTCAAGTTGGGACTGAAAGTCGAATATGTCGACAGGACCGACAACTTCATCAAGATTTCCAAGGGCAGTCAATATCAGTACGTCAAGCAGGCGACCAAGACCGCTCTTGACAGCTACATGACTTTTTTGATTATGGAAAACAAGATTGTCTCCAAACATGTGCTAAGCCAGGCTGGCTTGAATACCCCGGCTTCGTTGAACTTATCTGACATCTCGATGGCCAAATCGAGCTATGACCGGGTAAAAGACAAGAAGATCGTCATCAAGCCCCGATCGACCAACTTCGGTCTGGGCATATCGATATTCGATCAGGGCTTTGGCCGGGCTGAATTCGAAGAGGCTCTCGATCATGCCTTTGGCGAGGATGACGAGGTATTGATCGAAGACTATGTCGCAGGAAAGGAATACCGTTTCCTGGTCATCGGCGACCAGGTGGTCGGGGTGTTGCATCGCAAAAACGCCCACGTGACCGGTAACGGCAAGTCAAGCGTCCAGGAGCTTATCGCCCGTGAAAATGAGAACCCGTTGCGCGGGGAGAACTACCGGAAACCATTGCAAAAAATCAAGGTCGGACCGATTGAGGAACAGGTTCTCTCATCGCAAGGACTGACAACAATAAGCATCCCAATGGAGGGGGTGGAGGTCGTCCTGCGCGAGAATTCGAACATCTCGACTGGAGGTGTCTCCATCGATTTTACCGATGATGTCCTCGACTTCCATAAGGAAGTCGCAATCAAGGCGGCCAAGGCGGCGGGAGCCAGGATATGCGGGGTGGACATGATCATACCGGATCTTGAAAGTGATGATTACAGCATCATCGAGATCAATTTCAATCCGGCCATCCATATCCACAACTACCCATACCGGGGTGAAAACCGGAAAGTTGAAGAACATCTGCTTGAAGTGCTTGGTTTTTGACGAAAAGTCTTAAAAAAGGCGATAAACAGTGGTAAAATGGAGTCGAAGGTGGTGAACGCCATGGAAGACATATTGTCATTGAATCAGTTTGAACAGGAAATCGGGATCAATACCCAGGACCTGGGGATTATCAGGGATCATTTCATCGTTGCTTTGGCTGACAAGGGATTGGTTGATATGTATCTCAGGGCCAAGCTGCGCCATGACCTGCGACCTTATTTCCTGGAACCGGACCGGTTTTTGACGATTGTGGATTCAATGGTGGATATTGACGGATCAAAGGTGGCGGGAGCTCCTTGCGATATCCATTTTGAAAATCTGGTCACGTATCGGCTCAATGGTTATCTGGTTGAACGGCTAAAAGAGACTTTGGTCCTGATTGAAGGTGGGCTGTCCGTTGACGGAGTTCATGACCTGCGGGTGGCGATCAAGAAGATCCGGGTTGTCGCCAAATACTACCATCCATACCTCAGCCCCAAGATGACAAAGACGGTGGAAAGGCTGGCGGTGCTGTTCAAACAACTTGGAAATATCCGCGATCTTGATGTTGTCAAAGAACTGTCGGGTGATTTAAGCATGGCAAAAAGCCGAAAGAAAGAAGCAACCAGGTGTGAAAAGCTCATTTCAAAGGGCAAGTACATTCCACGGCTTGAAAAGTTGCTTAATCAAAAAGTCCTGGTAGAGCGGATTGACAATGCCAAGGGTGATTTTGTAAGCTATGATTTTGCGAAGGTCAACAGGGTGAAAATCATGGAAGTCCAGACCAATCTTCAAGGATATTCCAGCCTGTTTGAAAGCGGGAAGTTCGACCTGACAAGCTACCACCGATTGCGTTTGGTATTCAAGGAATACAAGTACCTTCTCGAATTGGCTGGTCTTGATGTTTTGGACCACTTTGCCCTGGTCAGGGAACTGACCACGATGCTTGGGGATATCCATGACTGCCACAATCTGATGATATTCGCTTCCAAAAGCAAAGAGGAATGCGGTATTGATCTGGCGATCGGGAAGTTTGACGAAAAATTCAAAGATTTCAGTTTAGATCTAGGATAATGGGTAACCATTGTCCTTTTGTTTTCGCATATGATCAATTACGTATTAATTTTTGGGACGGATTGTGGTACAATATTCTGGGGTGATGACAATGAAATTATACGTAGCACGTCATGGTCAAACGACGGCAAATACAGAAGAAATTATTTGTGGAGTTACTGATGCATCTTTAAATCCACTGGGGATTGACCAAGCAAAAAAATTGGGAGAGGAATTACGGAGGATTCAATTTGACCTGATTTTCTCTTCGCCTTTGAAAAGAGCTTATCTGACTGGGGATATTGTCTGCTCCAAACAGGCATGTCCAAACATCAAGGATGAAAGGCTCAAAGAAATCAACTTCGGCAAGTTCGAAGGGATGCCAAAAAGCACCGCTGAATTCTACGATTACAAAAGAAATCACGGAGTCCGTTATCCAGGGGGCGAGACTTATTTTGAAGTTGTGACGAGAGTATACAATTTCATCAACGAATTGAAAGAGAAGTATCCGGACAAGACGATCCTGCTGGTATGCCACAACGGCATAATCCGCACGATTAATTCCTACTTCCGTGATTGTGACAACGATGAGATTTTCAATTATGCCGCAGGCAACTGTGAATTGATTGAGTATCCGGAGCTCTAGATGAGAGTCGGCTTGAAGACCGATTCCCGTCAGGTCAAGCCAGGGGATACTTTTATCGCCCTGAAAGGGCCGGTCACAGATGGTCACGATTATGTCGATGTTGCCATAAAAAACGGGGCAGTCAAGGTCATTGTCGAACGGGGCCAATACCCGGTGGAGGTTGAGTTGGTCGAAGACACCCGGGAATATTTCAGGAAATACCTGGTGGAAAACTACTATCCTTATATCAAGAAGATGAAACTGGTTGGGATTACGGGTACCAACGGGAAGACCAGCATCGGATTCATGGCTTTCGAAATGCTTAAAAACCAGGGTATCAAAGCCGGCTATATCGGAACCATCGGTTTCCACCTTGGGGATGATAGTCGACCATTGAACAATACGACTCCCGATCTCGATGTCCTTTACAACCTGCTTCTTGAATGCGCCGATGCCTCTTGTGAGGCGGTGATTATGGAAGTGTCTTCACATGCGCTGGCATATGGACGGGTTTTTGGCTTGGAGTTCGATATCGTGGCCTTCACCAATCTGACCCAGGACCATCTTGATTTCCATGGCACCATGGAAAACTACCTGGCAACAAAACAGCAGCTGTTCAAGAAGACCCGGGGGGGAAAGGTCGCCATCATCAACGGTGACGATCCTTACGGGAAGGAGTTCGTTTTCCCGGAAAACCGCAACATAATGATCAAAAGAGAAGGCGGGGATGTTTCAATCGACGCTTACACCATCGAGCATACCCATACCAACCTGGAATTCTCGTATCTGGACAAATCGTATCATACGACAATCAACCTGATTGGCAAGTACAACATCTACAACTATCTTACAAGTCTGATGATAGTGGTTTATCTGGGCTGTGGCATCGATGATGTCCTGGCAAAAAGCGATCTTGTCCAGGCTCCGACCGGACGGATGTCTTATCTTAAAAAGGGGACAAATTCGATTTTCATCGACTATGCCCATACGCCTGACGCCATTGAAAATGTCGCCAAGACGATCAAGGAAACGACAGCGCGCAAGATAGTGACAATCATTGGATGCGGGGGCAACCGTGACAAGTCCAAACGTTCGTTGATGGCGGCGAGTGCCTGCAGATACTCGGACCTGGCCATCTTCACCAACGACAACCCTCGAAATGAGGACCCTGATGAGATCATCAACGATATGACCAGGGATCTTGAATATGGCAATTACATCGTGATCAAGGATCGCGCAACGGCCATCCGCCATGGCATCGACCAGCTCGAGGACAATGATGTACTGCTCGTTCTAGGCAAGGGACACGAGAACTACCAGCTCATCAACGGCGAGAAATTCCATTTCAGTGATTTCGAGGAAGTGGAAAACTACCTCAAGGACAATTGATATGCGGATAATAAATGTGGCTGTAAAAGACATCAAATACCAGGAAAAACAATTCAGTCAAGCCTTGAAGGAATCGATTGAACGGATCGGTCTTTCATTCATGGTCAAAGTCAATGAAAATGAGGGCGGCTATGAGTGTGTCGACGGCCACAAGAGGCTGACTGTCTTGAATGCGCTGCACATCGACCGGGTCAATGTGGTCGTGCTAAACGACGGGTCGACCAGGTCGAATGACTGTGGCAAAGGAAGGAATTCCCATTAGAAAGGTGCGAAGAAAATGATTTATAATGAGGAAACGGCCAAACTGGCCAAGGATTATAATTCGAATTTGCATGACGGTTTGACCAGTCAACAGGTGCTTGTCAATCGGGAAAAATACGGCAAAAACGAATTGGAGAAGAAAAAGAAGGTGCCGATGTGGCAACGCTTCTTGCTCCAGTTCAAGGATGCCCTGACGATAATCCTGATTGTCGCCGCCCTGGTTTCAATCGCAATCGAACCTGAGGAATGGATCGAGTCAATGATCATCTTCTTTGTGGTCGTGGTCAATGCGATTCTGGGACTGGTTCAGGAAAACAATGCGGAAAAGGCGCTGGAAGCCCTGGAAAAGATGGCGGCTCCAAAAGCCAAGGTCATCCGTGACGGGACTTTGCAGACCATCGACTCCAATGAAGTCGTGGTCGGCGATATCCTGATCCTCGATGCGGGCGACCGGATTGCCAGCGACGGACGGATTGTCGAAAGCGCCAATCTCAAGGTTGACGAGTCGGCCCTGACCGGCGAATCGGTTCCCGTGGACAAACACATGGACCTGATCGCCAAAGATGAGGTGCCTTTGGGTGACCGGCTGAACATGGTGTTTTCATCATGTAACGTTACTTACGGCCGTGGGGTGGTCCTGGTCAGTGCGACCGGGAAGGACAATGAGGTCGGCAAGATTGCCGCAATGATCGCCCAGACCGAAAAACAGAAAACCCCGCTGCAGGTGCAACTTGACAATATCGGAAAGTTCATCGGAATCGTCTGTCTGGCGATCGTCATTGTTGTGTTTGGGATCCAGCTCTATTCGGGCATGGGCATCCTTGAAGCCTTCAAGACCTCGATCGCTCTGGCTGTTGCGGCGATACCAGAAGGGCTGGCGACGGTAGTCACTGTCGTGCTGGCGCTTTCGGTTTCCAAGATGGCCCAGCATAACGCCATCGTCAAGTCGCTGCCGGCAGTTGAGACTCTCGGGGCAACCTCGATTGTCTGCTCTGACAAGACGGGAACGCTGACCCAGAACAAGATGACCGTCGTCAAGACTTATCTTGACGGTGACGAGATCGAGAAGATTGAAACTGCGAGAACTGCGACCATCAAAATGCTTAACTATTTCACGCTGTGCTCCGACGGCCAGATATCGATTGTCGATCAGCACGAAGTGGAAATCGGAGATCCGACCGAAACCGCCCTGGTAAAGGCCAGTCTTATCAACGGCTATCCAAAAAGTGAGCTGGACAAGCTTCATCCAAGGGTTAAGGAATTGGCGTTTGACAGCGATCGCAAAATGATGACGGTCATCGTCAAGGACGGGGACGGATACCTGCAGATAACCAAAGGGGGACCGGATGTCATCTTCTCAAGATGCCTTTCTCAGGAAAATGGACATCGGATCGATGCAAACAAATCGATGGCTCAGGAAGCCTTGCGGGTCCTGGCAGTGGCAATCCGCCATCACGACCGGCTGCCCGATACCATCGACAGCGAGACTCTTGAAAAAGATCTGACCTTCGTCGGTCTTGTCGGGATGATCGACCCGCCAAGGGAAGAGGCTAAAAAAGCGATTCTCGAAGCGAAAAAGGCGGGGGTCCGCACGGTCATGATCACGGGTGACCATGTGGAAACGGCGGCGGCCATTGCCAAAACACTTGGAATCCTCGAACCGGGCCAACAGGCACTCACCGGGGATCAGCTCAATGCCATGTCCGATGAGGAGTTGGCGCAAAACGTCGACAAATATGCCGTCTACGCCCGGGTCGCACCTGAACACAAGGTTCGTATTGTGAGGGCTTGGCAGGCACAAAACAAAGTCGTTGCGATGACGGGTGACGGGGTCAATGATGCCCCTGCATTGAAACAGGCGGATATCGGCTGTGCCATGGGGATCACCGGTACCGATGTTGCCAAAGGTGCGGCATCCATGATCCTGACGGATGACAACTTTGCCACGATCATCCATTCGATCAAAGAAGGCCGGGGAATCTATGATAATATCAAAAAAGATGTGCAGTTCCTGCTTAGCAGCAATATCGGTGAAGTCCTGACGATTTTCGGGGCATCGGTGATCACGCTGTTCACCGACGCCAACTTCGGCGTGCCGCTGCTTCCGATTCATCTGCTTTGGGTCAATCTGATCACCGATTCCCTTCCGGCTTTTGCCTTGGGTATGGAGCCGGTGGAGGAAGACATAATGGAACGCAAACCGCGAAAGAAAAGCGAAGGATTCTTCGCCAATGGATTGGGCTTCACCATCGCCTGGCAGGGGCTGATGATCGGGGCTTTCACCCTGATTGCCTATGCGATCGGAAATCCGATCTCGCATGAGACAGGGATGACCATGGCGTTCATCACTTTGTGCGGTTCGCAGCTGGTTCACAGCTTCAATGTCAAGACACATCATTCGATCCTGTCGCGCCGTCTGTTTACGAACATCTATCTGTGGGGGGCGCTGGGATGTGGCATGCTTTTGCAGATCGTGCTTCTTGCCGTACCTGAGTTAAGCGAGATATTCAAACTGGAACCGCTGCATATCGAACAGTGGTACATCTGTCTGGCTTTCTGCTTTGGGACTGTTGTGATATCCGAGATTGTGAAACTTGCAACGCGTAAAAACCGTAGATAATTCTATGGTTTTTTTGTGCTCCGGCGAAATTGGGATTATGGCATAGTAAGACTTTACTATCAATTTGAAATATGGTTTAATAATATGGATAAGGATGGTAAAGATGAAAAAGAATATAAATAATGTGATTTTATATATAGTTACAATGCTTGTCGTCCTGGTTGGCGACCAGCTCACAAAAATCGTAGTTGCCATAAATATGACATTGGGAGCGTCGGTGGAAATAGTCGACAACTTCTTTTATTTCACCTATGCGCAAAACAAAGGTGCGGCCTGGTCGATGTTCGAGGGCCATGTGGAATTCTTCATCATGTTTGCCGCAGTGGCCTTGGCGGGTCTGATATTTTATTTCATCAAAACCGATTCCAAAGAACATCTGACCCGGTTCGGTATCATTCTGATCATTTCCGGTTTGCTTGGAAATGTGTTTGACCGGATAGTGCTTGGTTATGTCCGTGACTTTATTGATTTTATTATATTCGGATATGATTTTCCGATTTTCAATATTGCCGATATCGCCATTGTGATCGGGGTAGGTTTGATGATGATTGAATTGTTTATGGAGGATGAATAGTGGAAACAATCGAATTTGAAATATATGAAAAAAAAGGGCGGCTCGACAAGTATCTTAGCGAGCAGATGGAAGACATTTCCCGCAGCCAGATCCAGGAGATGATCAAGGAAGGCTATGTCCTGGTCAACGGCAAGGCTGAAAAAGCCTCGTACAAGCTGGAAAATGGCGATATTATCGGAGTTACGATGATGCCGCCAAAGGACATGGAGATCAAGCCGGAGAACATCCCGTTGGACATCGTTTATGAGGACGCTGACGTGATTGTCATCAACAAGCCCAATGACATGATTGTCCACCCGACTCTTTCAATCGTATCGAACACTCTGGTCAATGCGATATTGTACCATTGCCAGGATCTTTCGGGGATCAATGGCATCAACCGTCCGGGGATAGTCCACCGGATCGACAAGGAAACCTCAGGCTTGCTTATGGTGGCCAAGAATGATCTGGCGCACCGCTCGCTTTCACAGCAGCTAAAGGACCATACGGTAACCCGCAGCTATGTTGCCCTGGTACATGGGGAGTTCCCGCACAACCATGGCCGGATCGACGCACCAATCGGACGCGATCCCAAAGACCGCCAGAAAATGACGGTACGGGCAGATAATTCCAAAGACGCCATAACCAATTTCACGGTGCTCGAAAGATATCCTGACTATTCGCTGGTCGAATGTCGTCTGGAAACCGGACGGACCCACCAGATCCGGGTCCATATGGCCTACATCGGCCATCCGGTATTGGGTGATCCCAAATACGGATACCGCAGGGACGACACCACTCATGGGCAGTATCTCCATGCCAGAACGCTCGGGTTCAACCATCCCCGCACGGGAGAATATATGGAGTTCACCAGCGAGTTGCCTGATTTCTTTGTAGCCAAGATAAAGGAAATCGAGGCTTTGTCGGATGACTAAGATAATCTCCTGGGATCAGTATTTCATGGCTGTGGCCAAGCTGTCAGGATACCGATCGAAGGATCCCAACACCCAGGTCGGTGCCTGCATCGTATCAGCGAACAAGAAAATCGTCGGGGTGGGCTATAATGGTCTTCCCATCGGGCTTTCGGATCAGGACTTCCCTTGGGAAAGCCGCGAAGGCGAACTGGACCAGACCAAGTATGCCTATGTCGTCCATGCCGAGCTCAATGCCATCTTGAACGCAATCAAGGATCTTCACGGCAGCTCGATCTATGTGTCGCTGTTCCCATGCCATGAATGCGCCAAGGCCATCATCCAGGCGGGAATCAGGGAAATCGTCTACGAGGACGACAAGTATTGCGGGACGCCCAGCGATGTGGCGGCCAAAAAGATGCTTGACGGAGCCGGGGTATCATACCGCAAAGTCAGCCAGATCAATATCACAGTAGAAACTGATTAAAGTCTGCGAAGTGCGGACTTTTTTGCACAAAAAAGGAACTATTCGACGATAGTTCCTTTCCAGTTGTTGATCGAGCCAAGATCATATACTTCGGTGTAACCGATATCCTCGAGCAGACCTAAAGCCTGGTTGGACCGGTTGCCTGAGCGGCAGTAGACGATGATCGGAGTGTCCAGATCGGGGATCTGTTCCAGCGGCTGGGTCGATATGGTGTCCAAAGGGATAAGCAGGGCGTTTTCGACATGGCCGGAATTGTACTCATCCAAGGTCCGCACATCGACGATGAGTGCCTGCTTCTGTTCGATAAGATCGAGTGCCTGCTGGTAGTCGATGACTTTTGACTCGTTTGACCCACATCCGGTCAGGGATATGGCAAGCAATAATGTAATCAGTTTTTTCATATTATCCTCCAAAGCAAAAAAAGGCTTAGTCGGCCTTTTCCATTGCGTTTTTAAGCCGTTTGTAGTTAGTCATGTTTGTCTTTGTGACTTTAAACAGCATTTTCTTCCCGTATTTCTTGGCAACTTCAAGGGCTACCGTTTCCACCGAAGGACTTGTTCCCCGGGGCAGTTTCATTTTCAGTGACTTAGACATGTTTTGGAAATATTGCAGGTAAGCGTAGCGGGAAAGAATCGCGCTGCACATGATTCCCAAATATTTTTCTTCACCTTTTGTGACGAATTCCAGATCCTTGACCACGATGACCTCGGTTTTAAGATAGTTGAAATAAGTCTTAGGTGAGACGAACTGGGTGGCGCACTTGTAATCCACTGCCAGCTGGACTTTCTGCATTACGTTGGTGACCGCTTGGTTGTAAAGTTTGGCCTTGATGTTTGCCAGGTTGTTTCCTTCCTGGGCTAACTGGTTGTAATGCGAATTGTCTAAAATCAATAAACTGTAAATCAGGCGATCTTTGATTTCCTTGGCGATTGTGACAACTTCCTTATTGGTGAGTTCTTTGGGGTCTTTTACACCGATGCTTATAAGCCAATCGAAATCTCTTTCATCGACGAAGCATGATACCACGCATAGCGGGCCGAAAAAATCCTGGGAACCAGTCTCATCAACTCCTATGTGAGACCCGTCAAAGAAATTTTTGGCATAATCGAAATTACTGATATCATTCCCACTTTCAGTTATTGGGGCTAACCTAACATGAGAGATATCAGATCTGACTATTGAATTATTCAAGACCTTTACCTCCTATCATATCTATTATAACATGTTTTTAATTTTTTTGACAGGATAAAATATATTTGTTAAAATGATTTGATATTAAGCTTGTAAATTCAGTTCTGTCTTTAAAGAGAAAATTATGCTAAATAGTGCGAATATAGATATTTTGATTGTGTTGTTTGTGGTCGTTTTTGCGGTTGTCGGATACTTCCGCGGCTTTGTTTTGCGGCTCTATGACCTGGTGGTCACGGTTGTTGCCATTGTCGGATCCTACTATTTGTCGGGGCCGGTCAGCCTGCTTTTCACGAATGTGAGCGGAGCGCCCTTTGCGTTTGCGAACCTGCTGTTCAACCGGATTGTGGCGTTCCTGGTGCTCCTGGCGATTTTCAAGATCGGTCTGCTTTTTGTCTCGCTGCTGATCAGACCGACGCTCCAGACTGTTTCGAATCTTCCACTTATCGGTGGAGTGGATCGGTTGCTTGGTGCGGTGATTTCCATTTTCGAGGCACTTGTAATCGTCTATGTGCTGTTGCTTTCATTTGGAGCGACCCAGCCCCAGCTTGACTATTCCAAGACGGTTATCGCCAAGGAAATACTTGCCATCGCTCCGGACTACTCAAAGATGATGGGCGAATATATCGAATCGCTGGATCTGCTCGACCAGGTGGAGACATATTCGAGTGACGGCATTGATGGCAACAGTGTTTACTATGTGGCTTTGGCACTCCTGAGTTTGACACCTGGACATACATAATCTTACATAATTTTAGTCGTTTTCCCTTGATGGAATGCGTCTTTTTTATTACCAAAAAATGTCAATACTTTGTACTTTTTGTGTTGTGTAATGTTCTGTAATGTGGTATAATTGGCTAGAGGGGCTGATTTCTATGTTTCTAAAGAAAGCAAAGTACAAGAATGGAAGGGTTTATTTATCGATTGTTGAAGGTTTCCGAGTTGATGGCAAGGTCAAACAACGGACTATCCAAAAATTAGGGTTCCTTGACGAGTTATCAGGTCAATACGATGACCCTATCGCTCACTTCACTCAAATGGCCCAAGATATGACCGAGAAAGTCAATGCCGATTCTGTAACAACTATTGAGATTAATTCAGCCGATACCATCGATGATGGCAACAACCTTTATAATGTGGGTTATGGTATTCTCAAATCAATTTACAGCGATACGAAATTAACCGATTTCTTCAAGACTAAGAACAGAAAGCACAATGTGGAATATAACTTCAATAAAATATTCCAGCTGTTGGTATATTCTCGAATCCTATACCCGTCTTCCAAACGGGAGACATTTGAAAACAGGACTTCCTTTTTCGAATCGTTTGACAACTTCTCATTAAAGGACATGTACAAATCCCTTGATTTCTACAGCAAGTTCAAGGAAGAAATTGAAGCATGGCTCTGGCACAACACTAGGGACAGTTACAAGCGAGATGCCTCACAGGCCTTCTATGACTGCACCAATTACTATTTCGAGATCGCATTCAATGACGAAGACCTGATTGACGAAGAAGGGAACATCATCGAAAAGGGCTATCGAAAAAGAGGTCCTGAAAAAAACAAAAGGCCCGATCCGATTATCGAGATGGGACTGTTGATGGATTCAAATGGTATTCCGCTAGCGTATGACCTATTCCCAGGTAACGAATCAGAGAAGACCTCTTTAAGACCGATCGTAAAAAGAACCAAAGCACAATTCGGAATAAATCGCACAATTATCGTGGCTGACAGAGGGCTTAACACTTCCGACAACATCTATTTCCTTGCCGGCAAAAATGACGATAAATCCAGGAATATGGACGGCTACGTTTATGGCCAGTCAATCAGGGGTGCCGATAAGGAATTCAAGAAGTGGGCACTGGATCCAGAAGGATTCGAAGCTAATCTTCTAAAGGAAAACGGGAAGGAAATAGCTTTTATTCATAAATCAAGATTGTACGGTAAGAAAATAAGATTGATACGGGACGGTAAACGAGATTCGGAGTACACGATCTACCAAAAACAAATGGTTTACTATTCAGCCAAATACGCCAGAAAACAAAAACGGGAACGGGACTTGCTCATTGCCAAAGCACAAGATCTGATCAAAGCGCCTGGAAAATATACCAAGGCTACAAGTTACGGAGCCGCTGCATACGTTCAAGATATCGAATTTGACAAAAATACCGGCGAAGTCAAAACAAAAAAGAAGCTACAATTGGACGAAAAGAAAATAAATGAAGACGCCAAATATGATGGCTATTATTCAATAGTCACTAGCGAAAAAAACCTAGAGGACATCGAAATAAGAAATATATACCGTGGCCTGATTAAGATAGAAGACACATTCAGGGTATCGAAAACAAATTTCGAGTCACGTCCGGTTTACGTATGGACCGCTGAACACATTGAAGCTCACTTCCTCACATGCTTCGTGGCCCTTGTGCTCATAAGATTATTAGAAAAGAGATTACAAAGCAAATACAGCGTCGGGTCAATGATTGAGTCACTGAAAAATTATAATTGCGTAAACATCGATAAAAACATTTATCAATTCCTATACCGAGATGAAGTAATAAAGCACATCGAACAGGAATTCGGCATTGATTTGAGCAAAAAATACAAAACCAGAGAAGAAATTAAAAAATTTTTAAAGTACTAGGTATTACACAACACGGAGAAATGCGAGTTTTTAATTTTTTTGACAGGATAAAATATATTTGTTAAAATGATTTGATATTAAGCTTGTAAATTCAGTTCTGTCTTTAAGGAGAAAATTATGCTAAATAGTGCGAATATAGATATTTTGATTGTGTTGTTTGTGGTCGTTTTTGCGGTTGTCGGATACTTCCGCGGCTTTGTTTTGCGGCTCTATGACCTGGTGGTCACGGTTGTTGCCATTGTCGGAGCCTACTATTTGTCGGGGCCGGTCAGCCTGCTTTTCACGAATGTGAGCGGAGCGCCCTTTGCGTTTGCGAACCTGCTGTTCAACCGGATTGTGGCGTTCCTGGTGCTCCTGGCGATTTTCAAGATCGGTCTGCTTTTTGTCTCGCTGCTGATCAGACCGACGCTCCAGACTGTTTCGAATCTTCCACTTATCGGTGGAGTGGATCGGTTGCTTGGTGCGGTGATTTCCATTTTCGAGGCACTTGTAATCGTCTATGTGCTGTTGCTTTCATTTGGAGCGACCCAGCCCCAGCTTGACTATTCCAAGACGGTTATCGCCAAGGAAATACTTGCCATCGCTCCGGACTACTCAAAGATGATGGGCGAATATATCGAATCGCTGGATCTGCTCGACCAGGTGGAGACATATTCGAGTGACGGCATTGATGGCAACAGTGTTTACTATGTGGCTTTGGCACTCAACACCGCCTATGAACATGACCTGATCGATCAGGATACGTTAAATGAAAAAGCTTATAATTACTTTTCACAGGTGGCAAGCAGCGATATCGAACTGGAACTTGATTCCAGACAGGTTGCAGAACTGGATAAATTGCTGGACAAGGTCCCTGCTTTGGATAAAAAAACAATAATGAATAAGATCGAGGTAATAAATGGATAAGACATTGGAATTTGACATTATTCTCAACCAGATAATGCAATATGCCAGATCGCAGATGGCAAAAAAATATTTTGCGAACCTTAGTGGGGAATTTGATTTCGAGGATCTTACCGACATCCATAACCAGAACATCCAGATGCTTGATCTGATCCTCAAATACGGCCAGGTGCCTATTGGCTATTATGAGGACATCTCCCTGCTGCTCAAGAAAGTCGACAAGGGTGGCACTCTAAGCGGCCTGGAGTTTCTGGAAATCCTGGCCCAGCTTAAAAACGTTAAGGAAATCGAGGATTACCGCGAAGACATCGACACTTTGGGGGTGCTTGAGGACCTGTTCGACAGTCTGATCTACCCGGTCTCCCTTGTGCAAATGATCGAGAAGTGCATAGACTCAGACGGTTCGGTCCTTGATGGTGCTTCGAGCGAACTGCGCCGGGTGCGCCATGAGATCATCTCGCTCCAGGGCAGCATGCGCTCCAAAATAGCCGGATTGAAAAACCAGTACAAGGATTATCTTTCTCAGGAGACATATTCTTCGCGCAACGACCATCTCGTCTTGCCGGTGAAGGCGGGCCACAAAAACAGCGTGGCCGGGATTGTCCACGCCATCAGCGGTTCGGGACAGACGGTTTACATCGAACCTAGCGCTATCGTGGCCATCTCGAACCAGATCACCGCGGCCAAGGAAACCGAACAGGCCGAAATCCAGAAAATACTCCAGACGCTTTCCAATGAAGTGAACAAATATCTGGATATTTTGAAATACAATCAGGAAGCCCTTATTGAAATCGAGATCCTCAATGCGAAAAACAACTACGGTCTTACCATCAACGCCACCATCCCGGTGGTCACCAGAAGCTTTGACGAGTTCAAGCTGTTAAAGGCGGCCCATCCACTGATCAAGCCAAGCGAGGTTGTCGCCAATGACATAGTCCTGACCAGGGACCACCAGACACTTCTTATCTCGGGTTCGAATACCGGGGGGAAATCAGTTGTATTGAAAACAGCCGGCTTGCTGGCGAAAATGGCCCTGGCCGGATTGCCGGTCAGTGCTTCGAATGCGATTGTCCCTTATTTCGACAATATCTTCGTCGATCTTGGCGATGAACAGTCGATCGAACAGTCGCTGTCGACTTTTTCTTCCCACATGACCCGGCTTACCAGGATCACCGACCAGGCTAGCGAGCAGTCGCTGGTTCTCCTTGATGAGATCGGGAGCGGGACCGACCCGCAGGAAGGACAGGCCCTGGCCCAGGCGATTCTGGAGTATCTCCATGAAAAGCAGGCCCTGGTCATCGCGACAACCCACTATTCGAAACTCAAGGAATATGCAAAAAACACCGACTACATCCAGGTGGCTTCGGTAGAATTCGACCAGGGTGAACTCAAGCCAACTTACCGACTGCTTATGGGCAGTACGGGAAATTCCTATGCCATCGAAATTTCCAAACGGCTGGGACTCCATCCCGACATTGTCGCCAAGTCGATGCAAATCAAGGAGGCCAACCAGACTCAAAGCGAAATCCTGCTTGAAAGGCTGGAAGCGCAGCTGCTTGAAGTCCAGGATGAAAAGGACCGGATCGTGGCCCTGAAAAAAGAGGCCATCAGCAAGGAAAATGAGCTGCGTTTGAAGCTGGAAAAGCTCCAAAGCGAAAAGGACAAACTCATCGAACAGGCCAAAGAGGATGCCAACAAGATCCTTGAGGAGGCCAAGAGCCAAGTCGAGGAGGTGGTGGCGTCATTGCAGAATCAGGCGACACTCAAGCCCCATCAGGTCATCGAAGCCAAACGGACCCTCGATGTGCTTAAACACCAGAAGGAACAAGAGGCTATCGTTCCAAGCGACCACAAGTACGTCCTTGGTGATGTTGTCCTGGTCAAATCGGTCAAACGCGAAGGTGAAGTTGTCGCCATCAACAAGAAGGGCATCCTGACCATATCCATGGGCGGCTTGAAACTCAACGCCAAACCCCATGAGGTAGTCTTCAAACATGCGCCCCTTAAACCCAAGACCGTCATAACCGGAGGAAAATCGGTTAAGACCCAAAGCACTATGACTTACGAACTCAACATCATCGGCAAACGTTATGTCGAAGCGATGGAGGAAGTAGACAAGTTCCTCGACACGGCCCTGGTCAACAATTACTCGATTTGCAGGATTGTCCATGGGATGGGAAGCGGAGTCCTGCGCAAGGGAGTCCATCAGCTGCTCAAATCGAAGAAGTTTGTCAAAAGTTTCCGGGACGGAGGTCCCAATGAGGGAGGCCTGGGGGCAACCCTTGTGTACTTTGACTGATGATAAAAAACGACATCAAGGACAAGCTTTCGCTCCTGCCGCTAAAACCGGGCTGCTACCTGATGAAGGACCAGGCCGGAACGGTAATCTATGTGGGCAAGGCGAAGTCTTTGAAAAGCAGGGTGACCTCGTATTTCACCGGGTCGCACAATTACAAGACAACCAGGCTCGTCAGCGAAATCGCGGATTTCGATTACATTGTCACCTCCAGTGAGAAAGAAGCGTTGCTTCTTGAAATCAATCTGATCAAGGACTATGATCCCAAATACAATATCGCCCTGACCGACAGTTCCTACTATCCATATATCCAGCTTACCAGGGAGCGTCATCCAAGATTGAAGATTGTCCGCAGCGCGAGCAACAAGAAGCACCGCCATTTCGGACCCTTCCCCAATGCGACTGCGGCCCGGGAGACGCTCAAGCTGCTCGATCGGCTCTTCAAGCTTCGCAAATGCAAGCACATCCCCGGCAAGCCCTGCCTTTATTATTCGCTGGGACAATGCCTGGCGCCATGCATCAATGATGTCACGGTGGAACAGTACAACGAGATCGCCAAGTCGATTGCCAAGTTCGTCAACGGCGACACCCGTGAAGTGCTGACGAATCTCCAGGAGAACATGCTTGCAGCCAGCGAACTGCTCCAGTTCGAAAAGGCCAAGGAGATGCGTGATCTGATTGCGAGCATCAAACATGTCACAGCCAAGCAGAACATCACGTTCAACGATCTTGTGGACCGCGACATCATCGGCTACCATGTCGACAACGGTTATCTTTCGTTGCAACTGTTTTTCATGCGCAACGGCCATCTGCTTTCACGCGACTTTTCGCTTGTACCGGTAGAGGATGATGTCAATGAGCAGATCCTGACTTACCTGGCGACATTCTACCAGAACAACGTGGCGCCAAAAGAACTCTTGCTGCCTCTTGATTTGAACCTTGACACCCTTAAGGAGATTATCGAGACAAAAATCATCAAGCCGGAAAAAGGCAAGAAAGCGGATTTGGTCAAGATGGCCACCGCCAACGCTAAGGAACAGCTTGACAAGAAATTCCAGCTGATGGCCAAGAATGAAAGGGCTACAGTCGGGGCATTCGAGCAGTTGGGAGAATTGATCAATATCAAAGAGCTCCACCGCGTGGAGTTGTTCGACAACTCCAATATCCAGGGAAGCTATGCGGTGGCGGGAATGGTGTGCTTCATCGACGGAGTACCGGCCAAAAAGGAATACCGGAAATTCAAGATCAAAACCGTGACCGGTCCCGACGATTACTCGAGCATGAAAGAAGTCGTCTATCGCCGCTATTACCGGGTGCTCGTCGACCGTCTTGAAATGCCGGAACTTATAATTGTCGACGGTGGCAAAGGTCAGATCAAGGTGGCCAAGGAAGTCATCGACAGCCTCAATCTCCCGATTGTGGTTTGCGGTCTGGCCAAGGACGACAAACACAATACGGCCATGCTTCTCGACAGTCAAGGCAACGAGGTCAAGATTTCGAAGCGGAGTCCGCTTTTCTTCATGCTCACCAGGATGCAAGATGAGGTCCACCGCTACGCTATCTCGTTTCACCGCAATGTCCACGGCAAATCCCTGGTCCAGTCGGCCCTTGATGAGGTGCCCGGCATCGGAGAGAAACGTAAGAAGATGTTGCTCAACAAATACCGTTCGGTGAAGAATCTTAAAACTGCCACGCTCGAAGAGCTTAGTGCCGATCTGCCAGAGAAAGTCGCCCAGGAATTGTATGATCATCTCCAAAAACTTTAACAAGGTCATTCGTCTGGGAGCGGGCAATAAAAAGAGGTTATTATGAAAAGACCAATCGGCGTATTCGATTCAGGAGTCGGCGGACTCACTGTTGTGAATACCTTGAAAGAAATATTGAGAAATGAAGATATCATCTATATCGGGGACAACTTCAACAGCCCGTATGGAGACAAGACGGCTGACCAGCTTTATAGATATGCATCCACGATCGTCGAATATCTCATCGCCCGTGACGTCAAACTGATAGTACTGGCCTGCAATACGACCAGTGCCAATGTTTTGAAGATGCTCCAAACTGATTATCCGGATGTCAAAATCATCGGGGTTATCGATGCTACAGTCAGTGACTTCATAACCCGAAATCTTAGCAGCACCCTGGTTATCGCCACCCAGGCGACAATCGGTTCTAAAAAATACACTGACAAGATAAATTCATTGAGTCCAGAGTGCACCATATACGACAAGGCCACCCCGGCATTGGTGCCCCTGATTGAGTCGGGGATGTACAGGTCGGGGATAGAAGACACGCTTCATGATTATCTTGACGAGTATCGAGGAAGAATTGACAGCGTCATCCTGGGCTGCACCCATTACCCGATTTTGACTGAGCAAATCAGAAATGTGCTTCCGGGGATCGAGTGTATCTCCTCGTCGCATGCGATATGTTATGAAGTGCAGGACTATCTGCATGAAAACAAGCTGTTGAACCGTAAGGGTGGAAACATCGAAATTCACACTACTGGCGATGCGGGTGAGTTTGTCAATTCGTCCCAAGGCTTCTTTGATTATGGTACGATTGATGTGAAGTATTTGAATTTAGGAGAATGAATGAAAAAAATAGTTGTAGTTTCCGACAATCACGGATCTTTTATTGCAATCGACCTGATCAAAGAGGAACATCGGGATGCCCACCTGCTTGTCCATTGCGGCGACAGTGAAGGCGACACTGATGATCTGGAAGGATATCTGGCCGTAGCCGGCAACAATGACTGGCTGTCGGATTTCCCGGATGAGGAAATGTTCCAATGCGAGGGTATCACCTTCCTGGTCAACCACGGCGACCGTTATGGTTACTTCCATCGTGAAGACAACATGGTAAATGATCTCAAACATAAAAACTGTGACGTCCTTATTTCGGGACACACCCACATGCCCCAATTCAAGACTGTGGAGGGATTCACCCTGATCAATCCGGGATCATGCTCCCGTCCCCGGGGTGGCAGTGGCAAAAGTTACCTTGTCCTGTATGTGGATAACGGGTCGATGACATATGAATTCATCGAGCTTGGTTAGCTACTTTTGGTTCATATAATTTTGATGTAAAAAATGTTGCAAAAAATTCAATAAAACACTTGCCTGCCAGGGGAAATTATGGTATTATTTCTTGGCAGTCAAAAATGTCCACTTAGCTCAGCCGGATAGAGCACACGCCTTCTAAGCGTGCGGTCAGGGGTTCGAATCCCTTAGTGGACGCCATTTGAAAATAACGGCCATATAAGGTCGTTTTTTAGTATATTTTTATGTTTATGATACCATGATGATAACATTTATTGGAAAGTTGGTATCATGAAATTCCGGTTAAAAAATGGCGTCACCTAGTGAAGTACGGGTAAAATTCAGGACAAAAATAACCTGAAATCCAGCCCTAGGAGGACACCATTTTATCATCTGCAGCTCGAAAGGGCTGTTTTTTTTGATTTCAAATGATGGGTATATAAGTCTTCGACTTTCATTAAGCAGATTATCACACAGGCATACAATCTTGATATTTATTGATTTCATCACACCTTTTTGAAATTTGTTGTAAAATCTTTTAACAAATTCACTCAAAAGGATTACAATATGATTGGGAAAGTAAATTGAGAATGTGGTTAGTGGTTTAAACTTGCAAGTAATTTGACTTTTAATATATCATTAGTGAAATGCCGTTATCTATTCAACATAAGAGTTTACGGCAGCTTGTTTAATACGGATAATATCATCGGACTGTAGTGCCGCTGGTAATAGATGGCAGGAAACATGGTCAGCGTTTTTTGGGAATCTGAGTTTCCAGAAAGCCTGGAAATCAGTGCTTCCATTGACGACAATGTGATAAGAGCCCTGACTGGATTGGGCTTGATGGATTGGATAGAGGTACAGAAGGCTGTAGATTTCGAGGATAATTCGACAGCTTACAGGACTTTCTAGCTTGGTACGGTCCGGTTGGTAACCTGTTTTTATCGTAAGCTGAGGTGGGTTTAATGTAAGGGATGGTGATACTCTTGAAAGTACTTGGAATGGCAATCGCGGTTTTCATTATTTCGGTTGTGGTCTTATTGGCAAGTACCGGAATATTTCAAGATTCCGGATATTTGGACGACAATTTGCCTATGTCAACTGAAGAATATAAGGATTACATAAGTTCTGCTGGAAACATAACAGACGGCGTTTTGGATGCCCGCTATTTTGAAGAAATTCAAGAGGCTATCGATTTTGCATACGATGTGGATATCAATATCATTCAACTGGAAGGCATAACTTATGATATCAATACTTCGGTATTGATATACTCCGGTATGACCTTGCAAGGAGTTACCGGTAAAACAATAATATCAATGACAGGAGTCAATCAGCCGGTTATCAGGCATACAGGGGATATCACCGGATATACGGTCATAAGGGATTTGACGATCACCGGCGACGTAACAAAAAGCAATAATACAGGTATAATTTTAAATGATTACTACAGTATGATTGACAATGTGGTGATAGCCGACGTTGGAGGACATGGGGTAGAACTATCGACTGAAGGCGCGTCGGGCACTTTGGTGGAAAACAAGGTAATCAATTGTGTTGTCAGAAACGCTCAGGGAATATCATACTTTCTTGGCGATGATGACAATGGCGCTTTGACTGATGGATTCCTGATTAATTGCATATCGGACGGCAGCGAGGAGAATTATGCGGTTGTTATCGGATCCAGCGCCGGGTGGTTGGTAAACGGTTTGCATATCTACAATCATTCGGATGCAAATACACCTATATATGCCCGGTCTGGATACAATACGACAATGACAAACGTATATATCGAAGGTTTTCTGGATTACGCTATACAATTCAGTGCATGCCAATTGAACATTAATATAAGCAACATAAGCGTTATATCCAGCGGTAATGATGCCAAAGGAGTGTTTGTTTTTGATTCGTCGAGTGCGTTCGATTTCCCTTGCAACGTCAACATCGCCAATGTGAGTGTTCTTAATTCGTATGCGGACAATCTGGATATAATCACCGGAAACCCAAACAACATGCAAATACAAGTCTATAATGTGAATGCGACAGGGAACATGACTACAAACATAGTTAGCCCCGGGATGGCCAGGGCAGTTACGATTTCATGAAATAATTGTGGTTAGAATATCCACAATTATGGTGACTGGCTGCTCAGATAATAGAGCTCGATAAAGTTTGGGTTTTAATACTCCTAATTGACAATTCAATAGATATTATGTTCGTTATGAAGCTAATATTTCATTTCTGGCAGCAATGAAAATGCGTCTGCCCTAAAAAAGTGGAATCTTTTACTGGAAAGCGAAGGTGATAATGATGAGTGTTTATGGTCACAGTGTTTTAAAGATGGATGGTACAACCAAAAATTTAGGCGATTACAAAAACAAAGTATTGCTTATTGTCAATACGGCAACCGCTTGTGGTTTCACACCACAATATGCCGGGTTGCAGGAGTTGTATGAAAAATACCGAGACAGGGGACTGGAAATCCTAGATTTTCCATGCAACCAGTTTGCCAATCAGGCCCCGGGAAGCAACGAGGAAATCGCTGCTTTTTGCACCGGGAGATTCGGGATTACATTCGAACAGTTTGCGAAAATCGAGGTCAATGGTGAAAATGAGGATCCCTTGTACACCTATTTGAAAAAACAGAAAAAGGGTGTGCTGTCCCGCAACATCAAGTGGAATTTCACGAAGTTCCTGGTCGATAGGAAAGGCGAAGTGGTGAAGCGCTTTGGACCGAACGTCGAGCCGGCGGAACTGGAAAGTGATATCATCAAATTGCTGGAAAAATGATCAAGGAGATGGTACGGGATTGATTACACAAACATAACCTGGCAAATGGCCGGGTTTTTGCGTTGAATCAAATATGTGGTTATAATCGATGGTTTTATTGGATAGGAGTGGGCTGATCCATTGAATAATGCCGGTGATTGTTATAAAATGATGTTAGAGATGGGGTGAGAATATGATCCTCGAGTTTCTTCTGTTGGCTGCGGGTCTGCTTGTGCTTGTCAAAGGGGCGGATGTTATGGTCAGTTCAGTGTCGGTCATGGCCAAGGCATTCAATATTCCCGGATTCATTGTCGGTATCTTTGTCGTGGCATTGGGGACCAGCTTCCCCGAGGCGGTAATTGGGATTTATTCCGGATTTGAAAAAGCCAACCTGCTGGCGGTCGGTGATGTCATTGGCAGCAGCATTGTAAACATCACGCTGGTAATTGGGGTCACAGTAATGATTGCTCCGATACTGATTGATTACCAGGCAATCAAACGGGAAATTCTGCTTTCTATATTCATCCAGGTCATTCTGGTGATTATGGTTGTCAGTTCGTTGCGCCTGTCCCGCTTAGAAGCAGGCATCTTGATTGGAGGAATGGTTGGCTTTGTCGGGTTCATAATATCAAAAACCAGACAGATTTCAAGAGAGGAATTTCCGGATTCCCCTGCGGAATTGGAAGTGTTTGAACTTTTGGAAGACGAAGCGGCAATCGTGAATCACACGGATCAAAATCATAAAATCAGGATGGCCCATTATCCTGGCGAAACCTTGAAAAAAAACCTGCCCCGGTTTGCTGCCGGGCTGATCGCAATGGTCCTTGGTGCTAAATTCGCGGTCGACAATGCGGTATTCATCGCCTCGTCACTGGGGTTGGCCAAGGAAATGATTGGTTTGACCATCATTGCATTCGGGACATCCTTGCCCGAATTCGTTGCCGGAATAATTGCGGTTATCAGAAAGGAAGACGACATAGCCGTCGGGAACATCATCGGCAGCAACATCATGAATATCCTGCTTGTCCTAGGACTTAGTGGCATGATCAACCCGATCACATTTACCGACTTGTCGATTTTCGGGGACTTGGCGGCAATGATCTTCGCATCACTGCTTCTTATTGTACCGGTGTGGCGCAAAAATAAGATTTCCAAATACTGGGGGTTCATTTATGTGAGTTTTTATGTCCTCTACATTGCCTATAAATTGGGTGCGGTATTTTGACAAATCCATATTTCAAAGATTCAGATACTACTTCAATCCGTTTGCATTAAGTATAAATGATTTGATTATCGCATTGAAGTTCTGATTTGTCTTTAACAATTTCAATTTCATTTCTTTATCAATTGAATGTGGAAGGAGGATACATATGAAGTACAGAGTTCAAAGGTTCGATATCGACATGAACAAGGACCAGGTAAGGCTGGAACAGTATTTGAACAGCATCGAAGGTGAAATCGTGTCGATAATCCCCAATGTCAAACCGACCTTCATGATGATGGGGGGAACCGCAAAGGTTGATTTCCTGTACATAGTCATTAAAACAGGAAGTTGATATGCGGGAACTGGATCATGATTGGCATTTACTCTGATGTCAATCATGATCCGACATTTTTTAACTATTGTTCCGTTCCAATCCAAAGAAAAGGTGACAAAACAAACGAAATACTGTTGCATGGATTTAATTATAGTGTATAATGGGTTTACGAATTCGAAAATTCGTGAAATCAGGTCCACTTAGCTCAGCCGGATAGAGCACACGCCTTCTAAGCGTGCGGTCAGGGGTTCGAATCCCTTAGTGGACGCCATTAGAAAAATAACGGCTATTTATAGCCGTTTTTTAGTATAATTTTTGCCCATGATAACTAAATGATACCAATAATTTTAAAAACACATTATTATAAAAGTCTGGATGTTATTCGTTATAAGACTTTTTCTACTGATTGAATTGGTGCTTGGACACTGGAAGACAAAAATGATGCAAGAGAGCAGTGGACCTTTTCAATCCTTGAAATATAGCGTATTCTCATATGGTAGTAGATGAGGCGATATTGATGCGAGTGATAGCCAAACTGATCCTTCACATAGGTTTGTAGATAATGGCGAATGGGAACGGTTCACATCGACAACATCTAGGTATGTAACAGGAACTTATGCAGCAAACGTATCATGGGATTGATCATTTATTTGAAATTTGACCATAAAACCATCTTGTGTTACAATTGTTGCGTAAGATACATGTATCAAGGGGCTGGTATGATGAAAATGAAGAAGTTGTTTGTGTTATTTGGTTTTGTTTTGGCAGTAATATTGATGACTTTAGTTAGTGATGGTGATCAGCTGTTATATGGTAATAATGAGGAATTGATCGTGGAAGTCATAAATTCAATAGATTCATATAGCTCGAAAACAAACCGGATTTTAGGTATTTATGATTTTGATGATGATAGAGTTGTGGCGTTTCTAAATGGCGATACACCAGCGATGATAAGATTTAAAGGTGACGATAGCGGTAATTATAATCTAATCTCTTCTTGGATGGAGAGTTACGTCGATATCAATAATTTCCTGCTAGATGTTGGAGAGAATGACGATAAATATCTGATGCTAACTGTGAAAAATGGTGATTCCGATATAAATGGATTTTCATTTACCTCCAATGGGATTGAATATTCCGTAATTTTTGAGAGTGAAAGTCCTTATGTTCAACTAACCGAATTAGAAAACAACGCTGATAATAGTTTTCGTTTTGCGTGGCCTGATCTAAATTAAGAATTTTGATTCTTTTGCTTCTTTTTGTGCTTTGGGACTTCTATTTTTTTACGAATCTTGATCTAGATATTCAAAATAGTTAGAGGAAAATTGTTATGAAGAAACTTGTTGTTATTGCAATCATGGCTGCATTTGTATTGGGATTTGGTGTAAGCTATGTGATATTTACTTATGAGCCGAGTGGAGAAGATTATTCAGACGATGCCGCTTTGAATAATGAATTGATCGAAAATATCAATTTCGAATCTGCAGGTTATTCAATCATTGATGGTGAAGAGTACTTGTTGGGAGTTGCGACCTTCGATGGGAATCTGGACATGTATTATCGGATATTTCCTGAACTGGATGTTACTGACTTGCCAGTTGTGGTTTCGTTGGTAAATGAAGACAATAGCGAGACCTATATGAGTTACGATATGACGTGGAATTTGGATGATGAGCTAATTGTAAAATTACCGATAGATAGAAGTCAGATAACAGACCAGAAAACATTGGATTTCTTCAATGACCAGATTGACAATGTCAAAAATCATCTGTCAAGTAGAATATTGTATAGTTTCGATGTCAGCGGAGAACCCACGGATTCGGGAAGCTTTGGCTATTGTGGATTGGGAAATTTGATGCTGCTCGATTAGACTTGGTTCTTGCTTAATTTGTAAGGTGATAATATGAAGTTGCAATTATATTCAAATTCCACTTCTTTTGACTGAATTGAAATATTTTTCTTGACTGTATAGCTACAATACGGTGTAAGTTTTATCCGTAGTTACAAAGCTCAATATTTACGGAATCTAGTGACGAGGAGAAAATTATGAAAGCAAACGATGTGGAACGGAAGACTGGTTTATCGAAACAAACGATCATATACTACGAAAAAGAGGGTCTAATCAGTCCCGGTAGAGATGGGAATAATTACAGAAACTATACTGAAGAAGAAATTCAAACATTATTGCTGATTAAATTTCTTAGGTCAATGAAGGTCAGTATCGAAGATATTAGGTTAATCTTAACAAACCATGTTTCGTTTCAAGAATGTTTGGATACTCAAAAAAATTACGTTGATGAAAACCTTAAAGATTTTGAAACACTTATGACTACAATTTCATTCTATAAAGAAAAGAACTTGCCAATGATTCCTGCATTAGAGGAGTTTGCAAATATCTCCGATTGGAATAAGCTTGGGTTCAGAAAGACTACTAAGACAGTTACAATAGGGGAAAAGCTTACAAAAGAATTTTTGATTAGGAAGATTTTGATAAACGTCATTGTTTCAGTTGCCTTAGGTGGAGTTTGCTATTACGGCTCCAAAACATTTATTAGCCATTCAAGTTTAGTGATTTGGATTATAGTCAGCTTACTATATCTGTTGATTCAAATTTTTGCCTTCCAAAGAGGTTTTGGTGAGCTTGGTTTGCTATTTACCAGGCACAATGCCGACAAATATATCGAATTTAATGAATCTGGATTAAATTTTGTGGACGGTAAAAATCATATTGAAAATGCCTTGAATTTACTTAAAGGCATAGAAAATACGAAACATGTGAATTATGAGGATATTAAGAGCGCCAGGGTTGAGAAAAGAATAAGGTATATGAAAATACCTGGCAGCAACCTGCCAACTGGCATGAATACATACGACTATTATTTTACCTTCAGTGATGGGTCAGATTACTCGCTAATCAACCCAATGTTTTTAGATAATGACAGGCTAATAATAGACACAATTTTGAGGGAAAAAGTTGGCGGATTCACTGCGTTATAATGTTAAATTGTATTTATTAATTCGAAAGAGTGACATTATTTCATATTTGTTTACCATGGAAGCTGCAATCGCCGATAATATGAAGATGCAATTATATTCAAATTCCACTTCTAATTGTGAAAATCGATTTCTTTCTTGATTGTGGGCTGCTATACGGTGTAAGTTTTAATCGTGAATGCGGAGCTCGCTGTATATGGGATTTCGCCACTAATCTTATAACAATTGCCAAGATCTGGTCATACTTGAACAATGTTGAACTGCTATTGTCATGATTGCCGAATTAAGAGATTGCTTGTCTCTTGATTATGTGATATCTTAGACTAGCCGAATATGATAACAGTACGCGTATAAAATGGTGTCTTGGAGAGGTTGGGAATGGCTGGAACACGGGTTGTTTATTATCTGCGCCTTTTTCCTTGGCGGACGCCATCAAATTAAAAGAGCGGCTAGAAATGGCCGCTTTTGGGTGTTTAAAAGAAGATGTGTTATCGTGATGCAATTCATGTTCAGTTAACTTTGACTTGATAGAATTCCAAAGAAAGAGGGTGAAATGATGCGTGAAAAACTGATGCGTTTTTTATATGGCCGTTATGGCAATGACCTTTACAATAATTTTCTGATTGGTGTTGCCATAGCTTTGGCTTTGATCAATCTATTTATGAACAGCTCATGGCTGTTTTATCTGAGTTATGGTTTGATGCTTTACAGCCTGTTCCGATCGTTTTCGCGGAATTACCAGAAAAGAAGACAGGAACTCAATCAGTTCCTGAAGGTTTCTCTGCCTTTGCGTGAATGGTTGCGTATGGCCGGATTGCAACTTAAAAATCGCGATTATCGCTATTACCGCTGCAAGCAATGCAAACAGCTGACAAGAGTGCCAAAAGGACGGGGTAAGATTGTGATCACTTGCCCGCGTTGTGGCAACAAGTTTACCAAACGTACTTAACTTAGATTCATCAAATGCTGGAAAGTCAGGGAAGTTATTACTATGGAAATCCAGACAATCAGCCCCATCAATATCGGTTTTTTCGCATTGGCGATCAGGGATTTGACGCTGGTATTCAAGCCGATCGCGCTCATTGCCATGACGATAAGGAAGCTCGAGAGCGATCCGATGGCCTTCAATGTCGCAGGACCGGGGTTGAAATAGCTTGACAATGCCGATGCCATAAGGAAAAACAGGATAAAAGTCGGAAATATCCGTTTCAACTGGAATCCCTCGGTTGAGTTCCGGTTCTTGATAAGACTCAAGATAAGGGTGATCGGGATTATGGCCAATGTCCGGGTAAGTTTGACTGCGGTTGCCAGAGTCAGGATGCTGGAGCTGTGGATCTGGTCCCAGGCAAGGGCAGTCGCTGTGACGCTCGATGTGTCGTTTACGGCTGTTCCAGCAAAAAGGCCGAAGCCCTCATTGGAAAGGTGCAACAAATCGCCTAAAGCCGGAAATGTCAGGGCGGCAATAATATTGAACAGGAAGATGACACCTAATGATACGGTGATGTCTTCTTTTTTCGCATTGATTGTAGCGGCTCCGGCAGCAATGGCCGATCCGCCACAGATGCACGATCCGATGCCAATCAGGATTGCCTGGTCTTCAGGGATTCTTAGAACTTTGAAGACAATGAAGGCGGTGATCAGGGCAGCTGCAATGGTCGCGACAATCACCGGCAGACAGGTAAGTCCGGTTGTGACTATGGCCGTGGTGCTCAATTTGAAACCAAGCAGGACGACGGCCCATTGCAGGATTTTCTTGCTCGAAAATGTTATTCCCGGCCCGACTGCCGAGTTCAATGGGAAAGTGGTATTTACCATTATTCCAGTAATGATGCCAAACACAGGGCTGCCGATGGCTGGAAAGATATTGCCGATAAAAGTTGCGACAAAAGCGATAGATGCGCAAAGCACAATCCCCGGAAGCAACTCTTTGATTTTCTGGATGTTTGATGATGATATGATATTCAATTCCATGATAATTTCCTCCTACAGGCAGTATAACTTGACAAAATCCAAAAATATAATTATAAATTATTATGTATCGATAAATATTATTTATGGAGGGTGATCAAATGCTGGATTTTCGGGTTAACACATTCATCACAGTGGTCAAGGAAAACAGCTTTACCAAAGCGGCGGCAGTGCTTAACCTGACCCAGCCGGCGGTAAGCAGCCAGATCAGGTTTCTGGAACGTTACTACAAGGTCAAGCTGTTTGATTACCATAACCGCAAGTTGACATTGACCCAGGCCGGCTGCACCCTTTATCGAAGCCTGGTATCCATGCAGGTTGATGAAGCGAAACTCTTCGAGGCACTCCACTGCCAAAATGAGATGCCGTTGCGTTTCGGTGCGACAAAGACCGCTGGTCAGTATCTCATAGCGCCGCGCGTTTTCAAATTGACCCAACGACACAAGGTGGAATTTATGATTGCCAACACCAGGCAACTTTGCCAAAAGCTGCTGGATGGCGAACTGGACTTCGCGGTTGTCGAAGGTTACTACGACAAGAACAGTTTCGATGGTGTCTGCTTTGACAAGGCCCGGTACGTGGCGATAAAGTCGGTCGATCTTGAAGTTGATAATCCCTGTGACCTTGAGGACATTCTCGACCTGCCCCTGTTTGTCCGTGAAGAGGGGTCGGGGTCGAGGGAAATACTTGAGCGCTACTTGCGCCAGTCAAATCTCAATTTGAAGGCGTTCTCGAATATCAACGTCATTTCCGACATCAACACAATCAAGGGCGTAGTGGCTTCCGGGACTGGAATCACATTTATCTACCATATGGCCGTGGCAGAGGAACTTGAACAGGGTAAAATTGAATTACTAAATATTTTGGATATGAATCTTTATCATGATATAATGTTTATATTCAATAGGAACAGTTTGTTTAAAAATGAATACATGGAAATCTATAATTTGTTGAAAGAAGGTTGATTTATGGCATTTATCGATGATGGTCAAAGACAAAACGGCCGCGATGATGAATATTTGAATATTTTAGAACAGCTTGAACTCGAAAAGAATGCGGACCGAAAAGAAGTTGTTTACGAATTCGATGAAAAGGATGATGAAGAGAAATAGATGATTAACGAATATATTGAAAACCAGGAGTATCAAAAGGCTTTAAAGCTTCTTACTGATCTCGAAAACGAAAATGTCCGTCTCCAAAGGCTGATTTGCCTGATTGGATTGAATGAATACAACCAGGCGCTCCAGGAGGCGATCATCGCCAAAGTCAAGGCGGAACAAAGCTACTATGAAGTTGTCGGTCTGTACCTGACGATACTCAAAGAATTAGAACAGTACGATGAGGCAATCGACATGGTCATCGAGGAGTTGTCGATGCCCTACATCCCGAACAACTATGAACTGATGTACAACGAGGTATACGACCAGTTGCTCCTTGCCAAGCATGAAAGCGAGTTTGACTACAACAACCAGACGTTCAACCTTGAGGATATCGAAGCCATCCTGCTTGGCCGCAATACCAACAGCGATGTCATCTATCTGGCGATCAACCAGATGCAATCGCTCAATATCCGCCGCCTGTTGCCTTATATCCACTCGTTCTTGAAAAACGAACAGGCACCAAGCTTCGCCAAGAGCCTGATCATCGAAATGCTTATCGAACAGGTCATCGATGAGGAATTCCTGGTGGTCAAAGGCTACCACGAGGAGTATATCAACCCTTCGCTGATGAACCCGGTGCTCGAACAGCTCAGTGTCGAGAGAATCGTGGCGGTGCTAAGCGAGAACATGGAGGATGAGAATCCGTCACTGTTCGACCAGGCCCTGCAGTTTTTGACAGTCTACCTTTATGAGATTTTTCCGGAGACAATCGAAGATGATCAGGTCAACAATCTGGCCGGAGCCATCCACTACTACCTGGCGACCCTACAGGATATCGACATCTCCCTCGAGGAAATCGAGCTGGATTACTACGGCGATGAGGATCGGATCCAGGAATATCTTGAAAATTTCAGGTCATTGGAGTATTAATTAGTTGAATAAACAAGGCATTTAGTATATAATTGGATGCGAAACGAAAAAAGGAGATCAGTATGAACACAAGTATTAAAAGATTAGAAAACGCAATCACAGAAGTAAAACTTTCTTTTGATAAAGAAGAATGGACTGGCGCTAAAGAAGCTGCAGTTGATAAATTAGCTAAAGACGTAAAAGTTGATGGATTCAGACCAGGAAAAGCTCCTAAGCAATTGGTGCGCTCAAAAATTTCCCAAGCGTCAATCCAACAGGAAGCTATCGACGCTCTTCTTTCAGAAAACTATGGTAAAGCATTGATGGAAAACAAATTGGCTCCAATCGCTCAACCATCAGTAAACATCGAACAAATGGATGACGAAGGAATCACTGTTGTGATCAGCGTTCCAGTATTGCCGGAAGTTGAACTTGGACAATACAAAGATTTGGAAGTTGCCAAAGGAACAGTTGAAGTAACCGATGAAGAAATCGAAAACGCCCTTAAGAACTATCAACAACAATTCTCTGAATTGTCTGTAAAAGGTGAAGAAGCTACAGTTGAACTTAACGACACAGCTACAATCGATTTCGAAGGTTTCGTTGACGGTGAAGCTTTCGAAGGCGGAAAAGGTGAAGCTTACCCATTGGAAATCGGTTCAGGATCATTCATCCCAGGATTCGAAGATCAATTGGTTGGTTTGAAAGCCGGAGAAGAAAAAGACGTAGTTGTAACTTTCCCTGAAGATTACGGTGCTGACAACCTGGCTGGCAAAGAAGCTACATTCAAATGTAAAATCATCGACATCAAAACAAAAACATTGCCAGAAATCGATGACGAATTGGCTAAAGACGTAAACATCGAAGGTGTTGAAACTTTGGATCAACTTAAAGAACATGTGACTAAAGATCTTACTAGCCGCAAAGAATCGGAAGTTGAAAACAAATTCAACGAAGATCTGTTCAAAGCAATCATCGAAAACTCTAAAGTTGAAGAATCGGCTGCAATGATCGAACAAGAAGTGCAACAATTGCTTCAAGAAATCGAAATGAACCTGCAACAACAAGGGTTGAACTTCGAATTGTATGAACAATTCACTGGACAATCTAAAGACAAGATTGCACAAGACGTTCGCCCACAAGCGGTTGACCGTTTCAAATTGAACGCGATCCTGGCACAAATCGTGAAAGCAGAAGGATTGGAAAACACTCAAGAAGAACTTGATGCTGAATTACAAATGATCGCTGACACATACCAAAGAGAATTGGAAGAAGTTAAAAACATCTTCGCTAATAATATGGACCGTTTAGAGTCTGATTTACTTACAAGAAAAGCTCTTGAATTTGTAAGAGACAATCTTAAAAAGTAATATAATTAAAGGACGCTTCGGCGTCTTTTTATACAAGGAGGAAAATTATGAGTGAACAAGCAATGTATAAATACCCTGTAATTTTTACTCGCGGAATGGTTGTTTATCCAGAAAACAAATTGACTTTAGATGTCGGGCGCCCTCTTTCGCTAGAAGCGATTGAACAGGCCCATGACAAATATGATGACAATGTCATCATGGTTTCCCAAATTGATCCGGTAGTTGAAAACCCAACGGAAAAAGACGTTTTCTACATGGCAACGTTGTGCAAAATTTCCAAAAAGATCCGCCGGGCAACCCAGGATTCGATGCGAGTTACGGTTCGGGGAATCAGCCGATTCAAGGTGGCAAACTACGAATTTACCGATGAAACGATTTTCGCTTCAGGGGAAGTTGTTGAAAGCGTAAGAGGCGAATTCAATGAAGAAGTGGCCCTGGTGCGCAAGGTTTCACAGTATTTCCAAGACGCCCAAAGATATCTGCCGCATATGCCCACAGTTGCAATCAACCGTCTGGAAAGCGGAGTCCATCCAAGCGAACTGGCTGACACTATTGCCATGTATCTGCCTTGCTCCCTGGCCCGCAAACAGAAAATCCTGGAAACCCTTAATGTCAATGAGAGATTGCTTCTTGTTGCCCAAACGGTCGAACAGGAAAGCTCAATCATTGTGATTGAAGAGGAAATCAACCGCAAGGTGCGCGAATCAGTCGACGAGAACCAAAGGGAATTCTACCTTAGGGAAAAACTCAAGGCGATCCGCGAAGAACTTGGCGACACTGTCGACAAGGAAGATGACGCCAGCTACATCAAGCAACAGCTTGAAGAAAATCCTTATCCTGAGCATGTCAAAAAGAAAATTCTCGAAGAACTGCATCGGTTTGAAGCTATGCCTCAGGCCAGCTCCGAAGCCAATGTGGTCCGCACATACATTGACTGGATGATGAAGATCCCTTGGTTTGAAGAAACTGCGGATATCGAAGACATCAACCATGTCCAGGTCGTTCTTGATGAAGACCATTACGGTCTGGAAAAAGTCAAGGAGAGAATCGTTGAACATTTGGCTGTAAAACAGATGACCAAGTCCCTCAAAGCGCCGATCATCTGCTTGGCCGGGCCACCAGGTGTCGGGAAGACTTCGCTTTCCAAATCGATTGCCCGTGCCTTGGGTCGCGAGTTTGTAAAAGCCAGCCTTGGAGGGGTTCGTGACGAAGCAGAAATCCGAGGTCACCGCCGCACTTACCTGGGATCAATGCCAGGAAGAATCATCCAATCGATGAAAAAGGCCGGTGTAGTCAATCCGGTATTCCTGCTTGATGAAATCGACAAGATGGCCAGCGACTATAAAGGTGATCCGACCAGCGCGATGCTTGAGGTCCTGGATCCCGAACAAAACAGCTTCTTCTCGGACAACTACCTTGAAGAGCCTTATGACCTGTCAAAGGTGCTTTTCATCGCCACAGCCAACGACCTTGGATCAATCCCGGCGCCGCTGTTGGACCGTCTGGAAATCATCGAGCTTTCAAGCTACACTGAACAGGAAAAACTGATGATTGCCAAAAACAATCTGATTCCAAAACAATTGAAGCTTCACGGATTGAAAGCGGAACAGTTGAAAATTTCGGACGGGGCGATCATGGAGATCATCCGCCATTATACCCGCGAAGCCGGAGTTCGTAACCTGGAAAGGCTGATTGCCAAAGTGTGCCGCAAGGCAGTTTTGGAAATCCTGAAAGTTGGAAAAGAAAGCTTCGTTGTGGAAAAAGACAATCTGGAAGCGATCCTTTCCAAAGCTCCTTACACCCATACCAAAAAACAAAAGGAACCGACTGTCGGTGTCGTTACCGGTCTTGCCTGGACCCAGTTTGGCGGAGATATTCTGCCAATCGAGGTTACCTATTTCAAGGGTAACGGGAAATTGATCATCACCGGACAACTCGGTGATGTCATGAAGGAATCGGCTTCGATTGCGCTTGACTACCTAAAAGCCAACGCAGCCAAATACGGTCTTGAAGACAAGGAATTCGCCAAGTTCGACATCCATATCCACGTACCTGAAGGTGCGGTTAAAAAGGATGGTCCTTCAGCCGGTGTCACTTTGACAACTGCCCTTTATTCGGCTTTTGCCAACAAGCTGGTGCGCAACGATATCGCGATGACTGGCGAAGTCACACTGCGAGGCAATGTGCTGCCAATCGGCGGACTTAAGGAAAAAGCCATCTCGGCGCATCGTTCAGGAATCAAGAAGATAATCATTCCAAGCCAGAACGAAAAGGATATCGAGGATATCCCTAATGAAGTGCGTAACGAGATTGAAATCGTCCTTGCCGACCATGTCGATGACGTATTTGAACACGCATTCCTATAATCACTGCTTCTTGCAGTGATTTTTTTCTTGTCTTTTGAAATTGATTTGTTATACTTGATTTAGAAAGTGTGGTATTATGGCAAAAATTACTAAATCGGAATATATATTATCAGCGGCCTGGGAGTCGCAATGGCCTGAGGAATCAGTGCCGGAAATCTGTCTGGCGGGAAGATCGAATGTCGGTAAATCATCGTTTATCAATACAATGCTCAACCGCAAAGGTCTGGCCAAAGTTTCATCGAATCCTGGCAAGACACGTACCTTGAACTTCTACAACGTCAACGACCAGCTACGTTTCGTCGATGTGCCGGGCTATGGCTATGCCAAGGTTCCCGAACATATCCAGAAGTCATTCGGAGCGATGATCGACACATACATCACCAAACGGAAGACCCTCAAGGGACTGATCCTGATCGTCGACTATCGTCATACCCCGACGGGCGATGACATTCAGATGTACGAATATGTGAAGTATTACAAGCTGCCAGTCATCGTGGTGGCGACCAAAGAAGACAAACTAAAACGCAACGAACTCAAGAAGTTCGAAAAGCGGATCAAGGACAAACTAGGCTTTGATGAAAGCGACAAGTTTATCCGCTTTTCATCGTTTTCCAATGTAGGAATCGACCAGGCCTGGCAGGCGATTTATGATTTGTGCGACGTTAATTTTGACTAGCGGTTGCTTTTTAAAATCATAAATGGTAGAATTATGGAGCAATGATTTGGAGGAGTAGTAAAGCAGCGTTTTTTAGAGACCTCTTGGCTGGTGGAAAAGGGGAATGGGGCTTTATGAAGGTAGCCAATGAGCCTGGCGGCTGAACTGTAAGTAGGCTGTCACGTTTTCCGCGTTAAGGAATCGAGTGCTTGTCGAAAAGATAAGAATTAAGGTGGTACCGCGATAAGATCGTCCTTAGATGGAGGGTCTTTTTTTTGTGTGTTCAGGGAGGAAATTATGACACAGGATATCTTTTTTTTAGGAATTACATTGGCATTGAGCGTTGGAGTTATCTACATCTATCTAAGCAAAATGAACAAGGCCAAGAAAATGCGCCAGCAGGCAATGGATACGATCGAGGAAAACAAGGAAAAGTACCGTCACCTCGACTATTTCGCACTACAGAACGCCTCAAATGGCCACCAGACGCATGTGATCTTATATCACCTGATGGCAAAAGAGGACGAGTATTATGAAATAGAAGAGCCGGCAATGTCTTTTTACGAATATCTTACAAAACCGCAGCGGAAAATATACGGCGTATATCTTCTTGAACGGGAACTGGCAAACAAAGGGAGCATCGAGAAATTCATGGAATCCGATGGCGCAAGTTATCTTGAAGACCTTTATGAGCTTTTCGACGCCATCTCAACCCATGAGATCAAGGAATGTCTCAAGGAGGCGGTCGAATACTATCGCTTCTCAATCGGTGAAAGCGAAGTCGAGAACACCGAAGGTCAATATCCGTCTTACAATCTTACCGACTTCAAGGAAGAAATCATGGCTCTGGTTCGCCAGGAATCATTCATCAAGTCGATTGACAATTATATTTTAGAAAATGCGAACCAATATTGCGACATCAAGGAGGAAACAGATGAAAGAACTAGCGACTAAATACGACCATCGCCAGGTTGAAGAAGGCAAATACCAGCACTGGCTGGATAAAAAATATTTCGAAGCGGGAGATACAAGCAAAAAGCCGTACTCGATTGTCATCCCACCGCCAAATGTGACCGGAAAACTGCATTTGGGTCATGCCTGGGATACGACGCTACAGGATATGATCATCCGCCACAAAAGGATGCAGGGATATGACGCTTTGTGGCTTCCAGGAATGGACCACGCCGGTATAGCGACTCAGGCGAAGGTTGAGGCTCGTCTGCGCGAACAGGGGATTTCCCGCTACGATCTTGGCCGGGAAGGATTCTTGGAAAAAACCTGGGAATGGAAAGAGGAATATGCAAGTATCATCCGCGAGCAATGGGCGAAGCTGGGACTTTCCCTTGACTACTCCAAGGAACGTTTCACACTTGATGACGGACTTTCTGAGGCGGTGAAGGAAGTCTTCGTCAAGCTTTATGAACAGGAACTGCTCTATCGGGGTGAACGGATCATCAACTGGGATCCGGTCCAAAAAACGGCACTTTCCAACGTCGAGGTAATCCACAAGGAAGTCAATGGGGCGATGTATTACTTCAAATACAAGCTTGAAGACAGTGGCAGGGAACTGGTCATCGCCACAACCCGTCCGGAAACAATGTTCGGGGATACGGCGATCTTCGTCCATCCTGACGACACGCGCTACCAGGACATCATCGGCAAATTCGCGATCAACCCGGCCAACGGGGAATCCCTGCCGATTCTCGCAGATGACTATATCGACATGGACTTCGGGACTGCGGTCATGAAATGTACCCCGGCCCATGACCCTAACGACTTTGTCCTGGGTAAAAAGCATGATCTGGCGATGCCGATCTGCATGAATCCCGATGGAACGATGAACGAGCTGGCCCACAAATACCAGGGGATGGACCGTTTCGAGTGCCGCAAGGCACTGGTAGCCGATTTCGAAGCTGCCGGGGTGGTCGACCATATCGAACCGATCGTCCATCAGGTCGGGCATTCGGAAAGATCCGATGCCATTGTCGAGCCATATCTGTCTAAACAGTGGTTCGTCAAGATGGAACCGCTGGCCAAGGAAGCCCTGGCAAACCAGGAAACCGCCGGGAAGGTCAACTTCGTGCCGGAACGCTTCGAAAAGACATTCAACAACTGGATGGAAAATATCGAAGACTGGTGCATTTCCCGCCAGCTGTGGTGGGGACATCGGATCCCGGCCTGGTACCATAAGGAAACCGGTGAAGTTGTTGTGGCCAAGGATGCTCCTGAAGACATCGAGAACTACGTCCAGGACGAAGATGTACTGGATACCTGGTTCTCATCGGCGCTGTGGCCGTTTTCAACACTTGGATGGCCCGATGAAAATGCCGAACTGTTCAAACGCTACTTCCCGACCAACACCCTGGTTACCGGATATGACATCATCTTCTTCTGGGTAAGCCGGATGATCTTCCAGTCGCTCAACTTCACGGACAAAAGACCGTTCGATGATGTGCTGATCCATGGTCTGATCCGCGACGCCAACGGGGTCAAGATGTCGAAGTCGCTTGGCAACGGAATCGATCCGATGGATGTCATCGAACAGTACGGAGCGGATACGCTGCGCTATTTCCTGACAACCAACTCGGCACCGGGTATGGACTTGCGTTTCATTCCCGAGAAGCTTGACGCTTCATGGAATTTCATCAACAAGATCTGGAACTCGGCGCGTTTTGTTTTGATGAATATCGATGAAAACCTTAAATATGAGGATCTGACTTTCACCGACTTGAACCTGTGTGACAAATGGATACTCAACCGCCTGAATGAAGTGATCGAGGAAGTCAACGCGAACATGGAAAAATTCGAGTTCGTGGTTGTCGGATCGACTCTGCATCAGTTCATCTGGGATGACTATTGTTCATGGTATATCGAGCTGGCCAAAGCCCATCTCAACAGCGACAATGAGGCTGAAAAAACTGCAACCCGCAATACTCTGGTTTATGTGATGAACGCGATTGTCAAACTGTTGCATCCGTTCATGCCTTTCATGAGCGAGGAAATCTATCAGGCCCTGCCACATGTCGAAGAGTCAATCACCATCGCATCTTATCCCGAAGTCAATAATGATTTCACCGACGAGAGTGTGAATGACAAGTTCGCCTATGTCATCGACATCGTCAAAGGGATCCGCGACATCCGCGCCAACTACAATATCAAAAACAGCATCGAGGTAAGCTACCTGATTGAAGGAAACGACAAGAATATCCTGGAATTGCTTAAAAGCGTCGAACTTTACATCAAGAGACTGACCAACTCGGTATGTGTCGGTGTCAACGAGGCTTACAGTGATGATGTGGCGATCGTGACTATCAAAGGCGGTCAGTCGATCGTGGTCGAACTGGGAGCTTACGTCGACAAGGCAGCGGAAAAAGCCAAACTTGAAACCCAAGCCAAGAAAATGGCGGACGAAATCAGCCGATGTGAAAAGATGCTTGCGAACGAAAGATTCATTGCCAAGGCGCCTGCGGCCAAGATTGAAGAAGAAAAGGCCAAACTGGCCGATTACCAGTCCAAACTTGAGGCGATCACCGCCCAGCTGGAAAAATACTGATATGATAATGCACTTTTGTCCCTGTGACGAAGGTGCTTTTTCTTTTGAGCCAATAACTTCGATATTTAAAGAAAAGACAATCCCCTGCTGGCATATATTTATGAGAGATAGATAGGAGGATAATATGAAAGAATTGACTCAGGAACAACAGGAATTGATTGTCGGTGAATTTGGCGTTGGCACCGTGCTGGTGTGCATCGTCGTTTCGGCGGGTGTCTACAAGCTGATCACCAGCTCAAAAGGAAAAATATCGATTCCATGGTTCATTTCATTGGAATGGTCCCGCTGATATGGACCAATGGCCAGTAAATGACCGGCCCCGCGAAAAAGCAAGCAGTCGCGGGGTCGCCATCTTATCCAATCAGGAACTGCTTGCAGTCATATTGCGGACGGGAACGAAGGAATGCAATGTCATTGAACTGGCGGGAATACTTCTCAAAAGGGCTGGTGGTGTCGGCGGACTTGCCGATCTCTCAAAGGAACAGCTCAAAACGATCAAAGGAATCGGGGAAGTCAAGGCGACCGAGATAATGGCGACAATCGAGCTGTCAAAACGACTTTTAGGGGACAACAAGAAGGTACGGCAGGTGATTGATTCGCCAAGGGCCGCCTATGATTACCTGGGCGGCCGGCTGCAGTTTGAACATCAGGAAAAAGTCATTGTCCTTTGTCTTGGATCGAACCTCCAGCTGATCCAAGAACACTTGGTTCATATCGGAACGTCCGACAGCTCGATATTCTCGATCAAGGAAATCCTCAAAGTGGTCCTTTCGTCATGCGCAACCAGGTTCATGGTCATCCACAACCATCCCAGCGGGGACCCTCATCCTTCTATGGAGGACATGAAGGCGACGGAAAGTCTGAAAATCCAGGCAGCAGCCCTCGATCTCGAGCTTGTCGATCATCTGATTTTCGGGGAGAACTGCTTTTATAGCATCTTCACGGATGATCTGATTGAGACAAATTGAATTGCATTTGGTCTCTTTTATTTGTATAATGTTTTTCGAGGTGGTACGTTTGAAAAATAATACATTTAAGACAGTTTTGATAGGTGTGATAACCATATCCCTTACTGTTTTGACAGTGGGTTCCCTTTCGGGGCGGACAAGAACCTACTTTGAATCGATTTTCCACGACACAGTGGCATCGATTGAATACTATGTGGTGAAAAAACCGATTTCGATGGTGGCCGGAGCAATCAGCGAAGTCAATGCGATGCGGCTGATATATAATGAAAACCGGTTGCTCCAGGAAAAACTGAATTCCTATGCATCGGTCGAGGCGAATACCGACGTCCTGTCGAACGAACTCAACGAGCTTAAAAAACAGCTTAACATCGAGAATCTTCCAAGCGAATATCAGGTCAAGGCTTTCTCGCTGGTGACCCGTTCTTTTGACAAGTGGGATGACGAAGTGACCATCAACGGTGGTGAAAACAACGGACTGACCAAGAATATGGTCGTAGTCAACAACAAGGGGATGATCGGGGTGATCACCTCGACCACGCCGATAACGTCTAATGTGATGCTTCTTACTTCGGGAAATTACCTGAATGATATTCCCGTGATGTTCACAACCGAAGATGGAACGACATGTTTCGGGCTGATTGAGGGCTATGACGATGAAAACGAGGCGCTGATTGTCAATCTACTTACCAATGTGGCCGTGGTCCAGCCGGGAATCAAGGTGTACACATCGGGACTGGGAGGCGAAGGCAAGGCGCCAAAAGGAATATACGTGGGCACGAGTGTAAAGCTTCATGATTATGGGGACAATACCAAGAAATATCTGCTCGTGCAAATCGCTGCCGACATGAACGACCTGGAATACATCTCGGTCGTTGCCCAAGGTTAGGATGAGAACCAAGATAATCAAGCTGAGCTTATTTCTCGCTTTGGCTTTCATCGTCGATTCGACCATAACTTACCTTACCCCATACAAAATACGAGGCAGTTATGAATTCGTTTCAAGTATCGGCATCCTGAGCTTCCTGTATGTGGTCAACGCAGTCAAGCTTCGCTATCAGTATTGGTATGCATTGGCGGTGGGCTTCTACTATTCGATTATCTACGCCAATTCCCAGTTCATCTATGTTTGGCTTTTCATGATCGATGTCTTTTTGATCCACAGTTACATCAAGACCCGGAAGATCTCATTCAACGAAAGCATCGTCAACAGTGTCGGTCTGATTGTGATCCATCAGACGATACCGTATATCGCCTATTCACTCGCGAGCATGACCAACCTGTCCATGACTCAGTTCATATTTCTAAGATTCTTGCCGACATTGGTTGGCAACATGGTATTCGGGGTCGCCATCTACTTTGTGGTAGATCAGCTGAAGATCTTCGAGGTCGAGCAAACTTTTTACTAAAAACATTGACACAATCAAATTATAATGATAAAATCCATTTGTTGTAGACCTCTAGCTACAACCGCGCATAAGAGGTGGTAAAGCGAAAGCTCCCTCAGTTGGCGAGTCTAAGAAAAATCATAGGAGGTGCGAGCATGTACGCAATTATCGAAACAGGCGGAAAACAATTAAAAGTTGAAGAAGGTTCAACAATTTTCGTTGAAAAATTAGATGTGGAAGCAGGAGCGGAATTTACTTTTGACAAAGTATTATTCGTAGGTGGAGAAGCTTCAAAAATTGGAGCTCCATACGTAGATGGTGCAACTGTAACTGCAACTGTAGAAAAACAAGGTAAAGAAAAGAAAGTGACAATCTTCAAATATAACGCTAAAAAGCATTATCATAAAAAACAAGGTCACAGACAACCTTATACAAAATTAACAATTACTGCAATTAACGGATAATGATCGCCGTTACTATCAAAAGTAGTAAACAAAAGATCAAGCAAATCACAATTTCAGGCCATGCTTATTCGGGTGAGCCCGGGTTCGATTTGGTGTGTGCCGGGGTATCCACCCTGGGATATGCCATCTTGAACACTTTGGATTACAAAGGGGCATTCAAAAACCCGGATTGCATCTATGAAATTGATGAAGGTTTTATTGATATTCAAGTTCTGAGTCACCGGGACGATTACCAAGTGATACTAGAGACACTGATGATCGGGCTGATGACCGTGGAAGAATCTCACAATGATAATCTGAAAATCACAAAAGTGGAGGTGTAACACAATGATGTTAAAATTAAATTTACAATTATTCGCTTCTAAAAAAGGGGTAGGTTCAACTAAAAATGGACGTGACTCAAAATCAAAAAGATTAGGGGCTAAATTATCTGATGGTCAATTCTGTACTGCAGGATCAATTATCTACCGTCAAAGAGGAACTAAAATTCATCCAGGTACTAACGTAGGTAAAGGCGGAGACGACACTTTATTTGCAACTGTTGATGGTGTAGTTAAATTCGAAAGATTAGGAAGAGATCGTAAACAAGTATCTGTTTACCCAGCAGCGTAACGAAAAGCCCTAGTGGGCTTTTTTTTATAAACTGGTCGAGAACACTCGTGACTTTAGTCATGGAGATGAATCGACCAGGCATGCATCTTTTCGTTTGTGCGGGATGAGGTGCATATATTATCGAATATTGCTCACTAAAAGTGCTTTAAAGCTGTGATTTTCAGCCATCGTATGTTAAAATGTATATGAGGTGATAAATGATGGCTGATATTAATTACGGAAGGGGTTATGTCTATTCGATTCAATACCATCTGGTATGGTGCGTGAAATACCGTCACGATATTTTGGCTGGTCAAGTTGATGATTATGTTAAGAAATTGTTGACTAAGATAGCAGCTGATAATGACATAAATATCGTTGAAATGGAATCGGATAAGGACCATATCCACTTGCTTATCGATTGCAAGCCCCAACACCATATTCCCAGTATGGTAAAAGCATTCAAGGGGTTATCTGCAAGATTCCTGTTCAAGCAACACCCTGAGCTAAAAAGCAGCCTTCCAGGAGGACACCTGTGGAATCCTAGCTACTTTGTTGCTACTGTCAGTGATAATACTCAAAAGCAGATAATAGATTATATAAAAAGTCAGAAGAAGAAATAGGTGATGATGATGTTGCACCATAAGGCCTACAAGTTCAGGATCTACCCTAATAGTGCACAGGAAATATTGATTTGTAAAACGATTGGATGTGTCCGGTTTGTCTATAATCATTTCCTGAATTTGTGGAATGAAGAGTATGACAGTACCGGTAAGGGTCTGACTTACAATTCCTGCTCAGCCATGCTTCCGCAAATGAAGCGGGATGAAAATACACAGTGGCTAAAAGAAGTAGACAGCATCGCTCTTCAATCATCATTGAAGAATCTCTCCGATTCATTCGCAAGGTTCTTCACTAAGCAAAACAAGCACCCGCGATACAAGAGCAAAAAGAATCCGGTACAAAGCTACACTACAAAGAACGTGAACAACAGTATTGCCGTAATTGGCAAATCAATCAAGCTGCCTAAGCTAGGTCTGGTAAGGTTCGCCAAGAGCCGGGAGATCAAAGGAATGATCATTAAGGCGACCATCCGGAAAAATCCCAGTGGCAAATACTTTGTTGCAGTTGTCGTTGAAGAAAAGATAGAACAATTGCCCAAAACAAATTCGACAATCGGTATTGATCTTGGTATCCGTGACTTTGCGATATTTTCAAACGGCAGAAAAGTCGCAAACCATAAATTCACCAGTAAGATGGAAAAGAAACTTATCCGGGAGCAAAAAAAGCTGTCAAGAAGGGCGCTCCTTGCCAAAAGCAAAGGAATCAATCTTCTTGAAGCAAAGAACTATCAGAAACAGAGACGCAAAGTGGCATTGCTTCATGAAAAGGTAATGAACCAACGCAATGACTTTTTGAACAAGTTGACAACCCAGATCATCAAAAACCACGATGTAATCTGTGTCGAAGACTTGAATACAAAAGGGATGTTGCGTAATCATAGACTGGCTAGAAGCATATCCGATGTATCTTGGTCATCATTTGTGGACAAGCTCATCTACAAGGCTGAATGGTATGGTAAAGAAATCATCAAGGTGGACCGCTGGTATGAGTCCAGCCAGATATGCCATCAATGTGGCCACAAGGATGGCAAGAAGCCACTCCACATCAGGGAATGGACTTGTCCTAATTGTGGCAATACCAATGATAGGGATATCAATGCGAGCAAGAACATCCTGAAAGAAGGACTACGCATAATGGCGTCAACATAGTTAACAACTTAACCGTAGGAACTACGGGGATAGCTTGGTAAATAAGAGAAACCGCTGAGTATGGTGGACGCACCAGACTCAAGTAAGCTCTGTTCCCAAGAATCCCGTGACTTCAGTCAAGGGAGGTTCAAAGAAATTAGAAAGGAGGAATTACTTTGAAATTTATCGATAAAGCTAATATTCACGTCGAGTCTGGCAAAGGTGGCGACGGAGTTGTGGCATTCCGCCGCGAAGCCTTCGTGCCGAAGGGTGGTCCGGCTGGTGGTGACGGTGGAAAAGGCGGCTCAGTCATCTTTGAAGCGACGACATCACTGACGACCTTGTTGGACCTCAAGTACAACCGCGAATACAAGGCCAAACCGGGACAAAACGGGATGCCTAAAAAATGTCATGGTGCCGATGCCAAGGATCTTGTTATCCGGGTACCGGTAGGAACGGTTATTTATGACAAGGAGACCGGGAAAATTCTGGCCGATCTGACAGCCGACAAACAAAAGGCGATGATCGCCAAAGGTGGACGTGGAGGTCGCGGGAACACCCGATTTGCGACTTCGCGCAATCCTGCTCCGTTGATTTGCGAACGTGGGGAACCAGGAGAAATCCTGGATCTGGTGTGCGAATTGAAACTGCTGGCTGATGTCGGCCTGGTTGGATTCCCTTCGGTGGGAAAATCGACTCTGCTTTCGGTTGTGTCACGGGCCCGTCCGGAAATCGCCGACTACCATTTCACGACAATCGTACCAAATCTCGGTGTTGTTCAGGTTCCTGATGGACGCTCTTTCGTCATGGCCGATTTGCCGGGACTGATCGAAGGTGCGAGCCAAGGCAAGGGTCTTGGACTGCAGTTCTTGCGCCATATCGAACGGTGCCGCGTCATCGTCCATGTCATCGACATGGGGGCGACCGAGGGTCGCGATCCTTATGACGACTATGTCAAGATCAATGAGGAACTGGGACAGTACAAATACGACCTGCTGGCGCGTCCGCAGATAATAGTCGCAAACAAGATGGATGAGGAGAATGCACAAGACAATCTGAAGCGTTTCAAGGAACAGCTCAAGGAAGATTATCCGGTATTCCCGATCAGCGCGATCATCCATGAAGGGGTCGACCAGGTGCTTTATGCCGTGGCTGACGCTCTTGACAAAGTGGCGATTGCCGGCGAAGAAGTTGACGTCGACAATGTGGTTGAATACACTTTCGCCAAGGATGTCGAGAAACCATTCACTATTGTCAACGAAGGCAATGGTATGTGGCTGATCAAAGGCAAGAAAATCGAACGTCTGGTGGCGATGACTTCGCTTGTGTCGGACGATTCGATCAAACGTCTGTCAATTCAAATGCGTAACATGGGTATTGACGACGCACTGCGTGAAGCTGGCGTGCAAAACGGCGACAGCGTCCGTATCCTGGATTTCGAATTCGAGTTCATGGAGTAAATTCAATATTGGAATATGACCTCATTATGAAAATAATGGGGTTTTATTTTTTTGAGATGGAACTTTAAAACAGTCGGTGAATTTGGTACAATTAGGTGGAACAAAATCAAGACCAAAACACCACAAATATAGGTATAATTAAGTAGAGGTGGCAAAATGTACAGTTATATAAAAGGCACGATTGTGGAGACGAGTGTGGCGCATGTAGTGATTGACAATAACGGGATCGGTTATCTGGTCCATATGCCAAACGGCCTTAAGGTCAAAGTCGACCAGGAGGCAAAGCTGTTTATCTTTCAGCAGGTCAAAGAGGATGCCCTGACGCTTTTTGGCTTTCTCAATTCCGAGGAAAAGTTCTTCTTTGAAAAGCTGATCCAGGTCAAGAACATCGGACCCAAGACGGCGGTGGCCATTCTGGGGTATGATGATTTCCAGACCATTGTCGCGGCCATCGAGACCAGCGATGTGGGTTATCTCAAGAAACTGCCCGGGGTCGGACCCAAGGCGGCCCAGCAGATCATCCTGGATCTCAAGGGTAAACTTGTTGCCGGTCCGGCCGTAGCCAAAGTCAAAGGCAATGATTCCCTTGAGGAAGCCAAGGAAGTGCTTGTAGCACTGGGTTACAAAAACAATGATGTCGAAAAGGTTATCAGGATCATCGGCGACCAGAAATTGGACACCAATGGATATGTCAAAGCGGCACTGGCGATACTTGCCAGTGTCTAGGAGGAACGGATGGAAAGAAGCAATGAATTGGATGCCAGCGCAGTCACTGAGGACGAAAGCAGTCTGCGACCGGCCAGTTTTGAGGAATATGTGGGTCAAAGCGACCTGAAGAAGAATCTGGCGATTTTCGTCCAGGCGGCCAAAATGCGTGACGAGGCACTTGACCATGTCCTGCTGTATGGTCCGCCGGGGCTGGGAAAAACGACAATGTCGATGATTATCGCCAACGAGATGGGTTCGAACATCAAGATCACCACCGGTCCAAGCATTGAAAAGACCGGCGATCTGGTAGCGATCTTGACATCCCTGCAACCAGGCGATGTCCTGTTTATCGATGAGATCCACCGACTGTCCAAGGTTGTCGAGGAAATCCTTTACCCGGCGATGGAAGATTTCTGTGTCGATGTGGTAATCGGCAAGGAAGCGACTTCCCGCTCGATCCGGATCGACCTGCCGCCATTCACCCTGGTCGGGGCGACCACCAGGGCCGGGGACCTGTCATCGCCGCTGCGCGACCGCTTCGGGATAATATCGAAGCTGCAGTACTATAATGAGGAGGAACTCGTCAAGATCGTCGGCCGGACCAGCCGCGTCTATGATCTTGAAATGGAGGAGTCAGCCCAACATGAGCTGGCCAAAAGATCGAGGGGGACACCCCGGATCGCCAACCGCCTGTTCCGCCGGGTGCGTGACTTCGTGACTTTCTACAACGATCCGGCCATATCCTACAAGCGGACCTTGCAGGCGCTCGAATCGCTGAAAGTTGACAGCCGCGGACTTGACGATGTCGACCATAAATATCTTTACGGCATCATTGAAAGGTTCCAGGGCGGTCCGGTCGGTCTCGAAGCGATCGCAGCCTCGATTGGCGAGGAGGCGACGACGCTCGAGGATGTCTATGAACCTTACCTGCTCCAAATCGGCTTTATCAAAAGAACCCCCAGAGGTCGGGTCGTTACCGATGAAGCCTACCATCATCTAAGAATATCAAGAGAGTGATCCTCTCTTTTTTTATGGGAAAAATCAAATATCTGGCTCTTGCGCTTCTGGTCATTGCCGCGACCTTCTATGATTTTATGGGCAATGATGGAACCGTCGAGTCGGTCGATAATGTCTGTGAAATCACCATCACCCTTTCAGGGGACTCTTCCAAGACCCTGTCGTTCGACCATCCCCCGACAATCGCAGAGGTGCTCGAAGAGGCCCGGTTGGAAAATGTCTATGGTTTTGAAATGGCCACGGTGCTCGACAACAACCACAATCTTTATTTGAGCAGTTCGCCCGGACTGATATCATTGAACAACGCCACAAAAGATGAACTTGAATCAATCAAGGGAATCGGACCGGTAACGGCAAAGAAGATCATCGAGTACCGTACAAATCAGCCTTTTTTGACAGTTGAGGAGATCATGGCGGTTTCGGGAATAGGGGAAAAGACATATCTCAAACTCAGGGAATTTTTGTGCCTGTGAAAAACACGCTTGTATTCTACTTCATCCCCGCCATCCTGGCTGTACTTGGCGTCAATTCGGACAAATTGTGGCTGATAATCCTGGCTGTTTACCTGGCTGTCACGATTGTCAAAGTGAAGACAATCCGGCCCGTCTTGCTGCTTGTGGTAAGCTGCTTTTTTCTGGTTTACGGCTATTTCCACCAGATTGAAAACAACAATTATGAAAACATTGAGGGCGTCGTGGAATCGATCGAGGCCAACCGGGCAGTTGTCGCCACCAAGTCAACGAAGATCCTTGTCTATTTCGACAAGGCGGCTTTTGACAATGATGATATTGTCTCGATGACTTTGGCTCCTCTGACAAGTACAGTCTACAAAAACCCCGGGGCTTTCGATTACCCCGGTTATCTAAAGACCCAGGGAATATCCCAGAGCGCCTGGATGGAATCTGTTGAAGTGATTGAAAAAAGGACGGGCCTCAAGGATTTGCTGGCTCGACGATTCCAGGAGGACTCACTTGTAAACTCATACTCGAAAATGTTCATCCTGGGGGTCAAGGATGACAATATCGACTCGACCGGGATGGTAGAATTGTCAATAATCCATCTTTTCGCTCTATCGGGCATGCACCTTGAATATCTCAGGGATCTTATCAAAAAGATCGTCGGTTACTTTGTCGATCGTAGCTATCTGGATGGAATCAGCTATATCCTGATTGGAACATACCTGTTCAATATTCCTTTGAATATCGCATTCACCAGGGCCTTTGGGGTGGGCTTGTTCCATTGGCTGTTCAAGGATCGGCTCAACCGGCTCGACTGCCTGGCACTGGTCGGCCTGATTTTTCTTCTCAAAAACCCTTACGTGATCTTCAGCCTCAGCTTCATATTTTCGTTCGCGGTTTATTTTATCCTTCTGCTTCTTGGCAAATGCAAATTTTCCGATTTTCTTTTGTATCTGGGATCAGTGCCGTTGATAATTGCGGTCAATTACCGGGTCAACCTGCTTGGGATGGTCCTGGCCATAATCCTTGGCCCGTTTGTCAGGTGGTTTTACATTCTGTTGCTTGTCAACGCGATTATGGGTGGCTGGATTGGCTTATTTGCGGATGTTTTCATCTCGACCTTCGAAAACATCATGGCCCTGGCGACCCATTTTTCGCTCTTTTTGAACTTTGGCAGTCCTGGCCCGGCGTTTCTTGTCGCTTACTATATATGCTATTTTGCCCTGGTCTTAAGGATCAACGCCAATCTCAAAATCAAAAATGACATTATCGCTTTGGTCGGATTGACGCTGGGCTATTCGCTGTTTTTGACATTCAGTCCGGTTGGTCAAGTGGTAATGATCGATGTCGGCCAGGGTGATAGTTTCTTGATCAAACAGCCATTCAACCGGGGCAACATCCTGATCGATACCGGGGGGAACACCAGCTTTGACCTGGCTGGAAATGTCACAGTTCCCTACATGCGATCCCTTGGGGTCTTCGATCTTGATTGTGTCATTTTGAGCCACGATGATTATGACCACAGCGGCGCCTATGAAAGTCTTGGATCGCTGATGCCCATAGGCGATACGATCAGGGAGCATGTTGGAATGATTGTTGTCGGTGATTTGCGTTTCGATATTCTGGAGCTGCCTGTCTATGGAAACAAGAACGACAACTCCCTGGTCGTTCATGTCAATATCAACAACCTGGATTACCTTTTTCTAGGTGATGTTTCCAAGGAGGTGGAAGAGCGGATTGTCGAAGATTATCCGGATCTTGAAGTCGATGTCATCAAGGTGGGCCACCACGGCTCGCCCACTTCGACAAGCGAATCTTTGATTCGGGCCACGAGGCCAAAACTTGCCCTGATATCGGTGGGCGCGGACAATCCATACAACCACCCAAGTGTCGAAGTTGTGTCCTTGCTTGAAAGCTATGGTTCAATGATCCACCGCACCGACATCGACGGCTCCTTGACGATCAGTTACCTGCCGTTTTCAAGAAATTATCTTTTTCCCTATCGGAGTCAATTGTGATATAATGACAATACTGCAAGTGGGGTGAGAAGATGATATTTGTGATATATGGACAGGAAAATTATTTGATGGAAAAGCAGCTTGAGGCGCTCAAAAAGAAGCTCGACTGCCATGAGGAACTGCTCAATTACAGCAGCTACGACCTGGAACGGGCCCCTATCGAGGCGATCATCCAGGACCTGGCGACACCGGGATTCCTGTCGGAAAACAAGATGGTTGTGGTTAGGAATCCTTTGTTTCTGACCGGTGTTAAAAGCAAAGTCCAGGTGGATGATGCCAAGGTGCAAAAATGCCTGGAATTGTCAGATGACAACAATCACCTTGTATTATTTTTGAATCATGAAAAGCTCGACGAACGCAAGAAGATTGTCAAACAGCTCAATCAGAGCGCCAAGATATACAAGTTCGCACCGCTTACCCACCAGAAGTTATCGGACAGCTACCGCCAGATGATTGCCAAGCGCCTTTGTACAATCACCGATGATGCGCTTGAACTGCTGCTCCAGCGTCATAGTGGCGGATTGCTTGAAGCGATTGCGAATGTCGAAAAACTGACCCTGTATACCAAAAATATCGACCGCGACGCAGTGGCCAAGGTCATTTTGAAGCCTTTGGAAGAAAATGTGTTCGAGCTCCAAAATGCGATATTGAAAAAGGACCGGGCCAGGATGTTCGGGATTTACCACGATCTTATGGTGCTAAACGAGGAACCTGTCAAACTGATTGTTTTGCTTGGTAATGCCTTGCGGCTGTTGTACCAGGTCAGCCTGCTCGACCGCAAAGGTTACAATGACGGAGAAATTGCGAAGATGCTTAACATCAACCGCTTTCGTCTCAAATACATCCGGGAGGACAGCTCTCACCACAGTCTTGAAGCGATTCAGGAATTGTTGAACCGGCTCGCCCAACTGGATTTCCAAATCAAAACAGGGAGAATCGATAAGAAACTCGGCTTCGAGTTGTTTTTATTGAAAATATGACAATGGAATCAATCAAGGAACTATTCAAAATCGGTCTTGGACCATCTTCTTCGCATACGATGGGGCCCAACCGGGCAGCCAAAGCGATAAAAGAAAAATACGGATCTGACAAGGATTATGTAGTGACCCTGCATGGATCATTGGCCCTGACAGGGAAAGGCCATCTGACTGACCAGGCCATTTTGAGGGTGCTTGGACCGGAGCACTGCAAAATAATATTCGATCCGACCTTCATGGATTACCACCCCAATGCCATGGCCTTCGAAGTGTTCGACAAGGGCGAGATGATCGCCAAAGAGATTGTCTATTCCGTGGGTGGTGGAACCCTGGTTTTTGAAGGTGAAAGCGCAGGCTTGAAAAAAGAGGTTTATCACCATCAGAATTTCGCATCAGTCAAGGAATACATCGAAGACAACGGAATATCATTGTACGAATATGTCCTGCTTTGTGAAGACGACGACCTCAAAGACTATCTTAAAAAAGTGATCGAGACCATGTTCGAGGCGGTCGAGCAGGGTCTCAAGGCAACAGGCACATTGCCCGGGAAATTGAAGCTTGAAAGGGTTGCCCGTTCGATTCATCAGCACGCCCTTAACACCCGCGAGTGCAATGACCGCAAGCGCCTTTTGATTTCGGCCTATTCCTACGCTGTGACCGAACAGAACGCCTCGGGACATACTATTGTAACCGCACCGACCTGCGGGGCCAGCGGAGTCATCCCGGCAATCCTGTACTATTATCACCGCAATGAAAATATGGCAATCGAGGATCTGATCCCGGTCCTTTGTGTCATGGGGCTGGTCGGAAATGTCATCAAGAAAAACGCGACGATTTCCGGCGCCGACGGGGGCTGCCAGGCTGAGATCGGGTCGGCCTGCGCGATGGGGGCGGCAGGAGTGGCCTGGATCCTGGAGCTCAACAACTCGCTGATCGAATATGCGGCTGAAATGGGGCTGGAACACAACCTCGGGCTGACCTGCGATCCGGTTGGCGGATATGTGCAGATTCCGTGCATCGAACGCAATGGGTTTGCCGCTTTGCGGGCGATCGACAGCGCCATGTATGCCAAACAGCTGGGGTATCTTAGGAAGAACCGCGTCAGTCTCGATGCGGTGATCAACGTGATGAAGAACACTGGCAAGGACCTCAACGCAGCCTACAAGGAAACGTCGCTGGGCGGCTTGGCCAAGGAGTTGCTCGTAGATGAAGACTGAAAGCCTCTATGTCCATATCCCTTTTTGCGACAATATCTGCAGCTACTGCGATTTTGCCAAGGTGTATTATGATGAGGATCTTGCCGATCGCTACCTTGACGCTTTGCTTGATGAGCTGCAGCTCCGGGCCACAGGCAAGTTCAAAACTGTCTACGTAGGCGGGGGGACCCCTTCTGCCCTTAGCGATGGGCAACTTGAAAAACTGCTTTTAGGAATTGGTGTCTATCTTGAAGGTGGAGCCGAATTCACCATCGAGGCCAATCCCGAATCGCTCACCTGCACCAAGATCGGCCTGCTGCAAAGATACCGGGTGAACCGGGTCTCGCTGGGAGTCCAGACATTCAATGAGAAGCTGCTCAAGTCGCTCAACCGCAGGCATGACAATGCCATGGTGGACGAGGTTGTGACTTCGTTGAAGCTCGCTGGCATCTTTAACATCAATATCGATCTGATGTATGGTCTTAAAGGTCAGACAATCAGCGACATCAAGGATGATCTTGAACGGTTTGCGGATTTGGATGTGCCCCATATCTCATATTACAGTCTGATTCTCGAAGCGCACACGATGATCGCCCGGGAGAATTATCCCGAGCTCGACGACCAGAGCCTTGGTGAAATATCGAAACTGATAGACGGCTACCTGGTGGAACATGGTTATGATCATTACGAAATTTCCAATTATGCCAGGCCTGGTTTCCAGTCCCGACATAACCTGGCGTACTGGCATTATCGCAACTATCTGGGCATCGGTGTCGGGGCCGCGAGCAAGATCGACAATTTGATCATCTCGAACAACCGCAACCTTTACAGGTATATTGACCGCAAAGACATCCGGGAAATCGAAGAGCTAAGCAAAGATGAGACGATGTTCAACCATATAATGATGGGTATGAGGCTCAAGTCGGGCCTGGATCTTGGCGATTTCAAGGAACGTTACCAGGTCGATTTTCAAAAACGATACGAAAAAGTTCTGGCAAAGCACCTTGGCAAGACCATGGAAGTCAGGGATGGCTTTTTGGTCTTGAGCGATGTCGCCTACGACAATCTCAACTCCATACTGGTGGATTTTTTATGATCCGCCTTTTTTTGTGCGTTTGATAATCCTGACGTTTTTAGCACGGAAATGTTGACAGTGCTAAAATATTATGTATAATATAGTTAGCACAAAGGAAACATGAGTGCTAAAGGAGGTGGTTCAATGTTGACACAACGCCAATTGATGATATTCAAATGCATTGTAGAGGATTTTATTGAGACAGCGGAACCGGTTGGTTCTAAGACATTGATGACCAAGTACAAGCTTCCTTATTCTAGTGCGACAATTCGCAATGAAATGAGCTTCCTGGAGAACTATGGCTATCTTGAAAAGACCCATACCTCATCAGGACGGATCCCCTCAAAGGAGGGCTATCGGTTTTACATCGACAACCTCGAGCACGGTGATGTCGACAGTGCCTTCAAGGAGCAGGTTACCGCTATCGTATCCCGCCATTCCCAGTCCCTGACCCAGGTTATCAAGGAATGCTGCGAGATGCTAAGCGAGGTGACTTCGCTGACAACTGTGGCTTTGGGAAGGGAATCGAATCTCGATACACTCCAGAGAATCACGATTGTGCCTTTGTCGGATCAGCAGATAACCACGATCATCGTCACTTCCAAAGGTTATGTCCAGAACAAGATTTTCAACATCGACACCCAGGAGTACATGGATGATGTTATCTCCTGTGTCAATGTCATGAACGAGATGCTTGTGGGGACACCGATCGACAGTGTCGCTTTCAGGTTGGAAAACGATGTTAAGCCAAAGCTTTCGAGCAGGGTCCGGGCCCATCAGGAATTGTTCAATGCCTTTCTGGAGTCGTTTGTGAAATTCGCCCAGACGCACATGTATCTTTCAGGCAAGGAGAACATGCTCTATCAGCCCGAATACAATGACGTCGAGAAGCTGCGACAGCTGGTGACCGCGTTTGAAAGTGCCAATTTTTTTGACAATATTGGTCTGCTCAACAACTCGGAAGGAGTGACCATCAAGATCGGCAACAATCTGATTGCCAACGAAATTGATGATGTCGCTGTTGTCTCCGCGAATTTCAAATCTGGTAACAACTCGAAAGGCTCCATTGCGGTAATCGGTCCGACTAGAATGCCTTATGAAAAGGTAGTGTCTTTAGTTGAATATGTTTCTAAGAGTATCGAACATCTGATCAACGAAGATAATGAAGATGAAAATTGAAGAGGTGAAGTAGATGGCACAAAATGAAAATCTAAACGAAGAAGAAAATGTTCAGGAAGAAACGGTTGATCCGGCCGATCAAGAAGGCAAAGTGGAAGCCATGGACGACCAGGCCAAAATCGTTGAACTTGAAAGCGAAGTTGCCAAATGGAAAAACGAATACTACAAGGTATTTGCGGATATGGAGAATGTAAAAAGAAGGCTCCAGAACGAGCATTCGAATTCAATGAAGTTCATGATGCAAAGGTTCATCGAGGAGCTGCTGCCGATTGTCGATTCATTTGAAAGATCGCTGGCGGTTGAAAATCCCGGTGAGGAAATCGCTGTTTTCCTTAAGGGTTATTCGATGATCTATAACCAGCTTGTGAACGTTCTGGAAAAAGAAGGAGTTCAGGTTATCGAAACCAAGGATCAGGAATTCGACCCGAATTTCCATCAGGCGGTCATGTCCCAGGAAGTGGACGGAGTCGCTCCGGGAATGATAATCGAAGAATTGCAAAAGGGATACAAGTTGAAAGATCGTGTCATCAGAGCATCATTAGTAAAAGTAAGTGCGTAACGATAAATCAGGAGGAAAAATTTAATGAGCAAAATTATTGGTATCGACTTAGGGACTACAAATTCATGTGTTGCCGTTATGGAAAACGGTGAAGTAAAAGTTATCGCAAATCCTGAAGGGAATAGAACGACTCCTTCAGTAGTGTCATTCAAAAACGGGGAAATCATCGTCGGTGAAGCGGCTAAACGTCAGGCGGTTACCAATCCCGATACAGTAATGTCGGTAAAAAGACATATGGGTACTTCGGTAAAGGAACATGTAAACGGAAAAGATTACACGCCACAGGAAATCTCTGCAATGATCCTGCAAAACCTGAAAGCCACAGCAGAAGCTTACCTCGGTGAAACAGTTACCAAAGCGGTAATCACTGTTCCGGCTTACTTCAATGACGCGCAACGTCAGGCGACAAAAGATGCCGGAAAGATTGCCGGATTGGATGTTGAAAGAATCATCAACGAACCGACAGCGGCTGCCTTGGCGTTCGGTTTGGACAAATTGGACAAGGAACAAAAAGTGCTGGTATACGACTTAGGTGGGGGAACGTTCGACGTTTCAATCCTGGACTTGGCTGACGGTACTTTCGAAGTATTGGCTACTGCCGGTGACAACCATTTGGGTGGGGACGACTTCGACAAAGCGATCATGGATTACCTGGTAGCCGAATTCAAAAAGGAACAGGGAATCGACCTTTCGGCTGACAAGATGGCGATGCAAAGAATCAAGGAAGCTGCTGAAAAAGCCAAAAAAGACTTGTCAGGAGTTATGCAGACTCAAATCTCACTGCCATTCATTTCTGCGGGAGCGGCCGGACCAGTCCATATGGAGATGACAATGACCCGTGCCAAATTCAATGAATTGACTCGTTCACTTGTCGAAAGAACTGAAGTTCCAGTTCGTCAGGCGTTGAAAGATTCAGGGTTGAATCCTACTGAAATCCACGAAGTATTGTTGGTGGGTGGTTCAACAAGAATCCCTGCCGTTCAGGAATCAGTTAAACGTCTGTTAGGGAAAGAACCTAACAAATCAGTGAACCCTGATGAAGTAGTTGCCATGGGTGCTGCAATCCAAGGTGGGGTAATCTCTGGTGATGTCAATGACGTATTGTTGCTTGACGTGACACCATTGTCACTTGGTATCGAAACTATGGGTGGCGTGATGACAGTATTAATCGAAAGAAACACAACTATCCCGACCACGAAATCACAAATCTTCTCGACTGCAGTGGACAACCAGCCAGCCGTTGACATCAACGTGCTTCAAGGTGAAAGATCGATGGCTAAAGACAACAAACAATTGGGTCTGTTCAAACTTGACGGTATCCAAGCGGCTCCTCGTGGTGTCCCTCAAATCGAAGTAACTTTCTCGATCGACGTAAACGGAATCGTTAATGTAAAAGCGAAAGACATGTCTTCACAAAAGGAACAATCAATCGTGATCCAAAACTCAACTGGACTTTCTGAAGATGAAATCGAAAGAATGGTCAAAGAAGCTGAAGTGAACAAAGCTGAAGATGAGAAAAAACGTCATGAAGTCGAAGTCAAAAACAAGGCCGAAACAATGATCGGTCAGATCGAACAGGCTTTGGCTACCCAAGGTGATGCGATCGAAGCCAGCCAAAAAGCTCAAGCTGAAGCGTTGAAAGACGAATTGAAAGCTGCTCTTGACAACAATGACATCGATACACTGGAAGCTAAGATGTCTGAGTTGGAACAGGTTGCCCAACAGATGGCGGCGGCTGGATATGCCCAAGGTGGAGCCCAAGGACAGGAAGCACCAGACCAAGGCGCTCAAGACGACAACGTCATGGATGCCGATTTCGAAGAAAAAGAATAATTATCATATGAATTTAAACCAGTTTGAAACCAAGGGAAGCCTTGGTTTTAAGCGGATTATGGAAAGGGTTAAGCGATGGCAGAAAAAAGAGATTATTACGAAGTCTTGGGCGTGACCAAGAGCGCCTCGGCAGATGAGATAAAACGTGCTTACCGCAAAAAAGCAAAACAGTATCATCCGGACATGAACAAGGAAGCAGGCGCGGAGGAGAAATTCAAGGAAGTAAACGAAGCTTACGAGATTCTTTCCGATGACAATAAAAAAGCGGCTTACGACCGCTATGGCCATGCCGCATTCTCCCAAGGTGGAGCAGGTGGCGGAGCTGGTGGTTTCGGTGGCTTTGGCGGAGCCGGTTTCGAGGATGTCGATCTGGGTGATATATTCGGATCGTTCTTCGGGGGCGGTTCAAGAAGAAGCCGCAATACCGGACCGATGCGTGGTGAAGACCGCCTTATGCGTCTGACAATCGAATTCATGGAAGCGATCAAAGGAGTCAAAAAAGACATCAAGGTAACCTATGATGAACAATGTTCGCATTGTCATGGAACCGGGGCTCAAAAACCGGAAGACGTCCAGACGTGTCCGACCTGCCATGGTCGGGGAACCGTTCAACAACAAGTTCGTTCTCCGTTCGGTACTGTTGTGACCGAAGCGGAATGTCCGACCTGCCACGGTGCGGGAAAGACGGTCAAGAACAACTGCAGCCATTGTCATGGCAAGGGATTTGTCAACAAGACAGTCACTGTCCAGCTTGACATCCCGGCGGGTATCGATTCCCATCAGCAACTTAGGGTTGGCGGCAAAGGAGGCCGGGGACGCAATGGCGGTCCTAACGGCGATCTGTTTGTGGAAATCCAGGTTCGGCCACATAAGTATTTCGTCCGTGAAGGACGCAATATCCATATCGAAATTCCGATTTCGGTTGTCGATGCGGTTTTGGGATGCGAGATCGACTGCCCGACAGTGTCAGGTGATGTCAAACTCAAGATTCCGGCTGGTACCCAACCGGATACCGTATTGCGGCTAAAAGGCAAAGGGGTCAAGGACATCCGCTCGGACAACTATGGCGACCAGTATGTGAAAGTTAAAATCCAGATCCCGACGAAACTTGATCGGGAAGAGAAGGAATGTTTCGAAAAACTTCGCAAAGGCACAAAAAAAGAATCGCTTTTTGACGCGTTCAAGAAAAACTTCAAGATATAAGCAAAATGCACCGCGCCGTATATTCAAAACGGTTGCGGTGCATTTTATTCTTATATCATGAGTCGTGGAATTGTTGTTCATTCATTTCGGGCGGAAAAAAACAGCACCTGAGTGCTGTAGTTATTAGATTAAGCAGATTTTCTTAAAGTTCTTAATTCTCTTGCAGAGATTTTGACTTTTTTAGGTTTGCCATCTACTAAAATAGTGGCTTTTTGTAAGTTCACGTTCCATTTTCTTCTTGAAGAATTCAAAGCATGAGAACGAGTATTACCTGACATAGGTCCTTTTCCGCTAACTTGACATTTTCTAGACATCTAATTACCCTCCTTTTTTAGTAGTATTTCATGCGCTAAAACATAATATCATTAACTCTCCAATAAATCAAGCGCAAATAGGAAAAAAGATGATTTTTTTGTTTGGATCGGGACAGTTGATTTAGTATTAAACGATTGATGGTAATGACGGGTGCAAATTGACAAACTTGTGTTTAAATGGTATTATTTATGTTGATGTCCAAGTGGGTATCTTAATTGTGTTTTTTGTCTGAATAGCGTATAATTGTCTTATCAGGAGGCATGAATATGATTGAAAAAAATAATAATATGGGAACGATAAATATCGCACTAGATGTCGTTGCTACGGTAGCCGGAAGCGCCGCGACCGAATGTTATGGTGTGGTGGGGATGGCAAGCCAGAAAGTTTTCAAGGATGGCTACTATGACTTGTTGAAAAGAGAAAACTATGCCAAAGGGATAGTGGTGACCAACGGGACGACCGGTCTGGTCCTCGACCTTTATGTGATTCTAGGATACGGTATGAAACTAACCGAGGTCCTTCATGAAGTTCAAAAAAAAGTAAAATATGTGGTGGAAACTACTCTTGATGTCAATATCGAATCGGTGAATATTTATGTTCAAGAGATCCGAGTAATAGAGTAGGAGAGGATATATGCAGTTATTAAATGGAAATGATTTTATCAAAATGGTTATTTCAGGTGCCAACCATCTGGAGAACCAAAGGGTCAGGATTGATGCCTTGAATGTTTTCCCGGTTCCCGATGGCGACACTGGAACGAATATGTCGATGACTTTCAGGGCTGGAGCCAACGAGATCAAAGATCTCAAGGATCAGCCGGTTTCAGTCGTGGCCAAGAAACTGTCGAAAGGGCTTTTGATGGGAGCCCGGGGTAATTCCGGAGTAATCCTGTCACAATCTTCCGGGGCATTGCCATGGGGTTTGAAGGTTATGATGAAGTGGATGCTTTGCAGCTGGCGCAGGCTTTAAAAAGCGGGGCTACCATCGCCTACAAAGCGGTCATGCGTCCGGTTGAAGGAACCATCCTGACAGTCATCCGCGAAGGCAGCGAGGCTGCGGCCAACTACAGCAGTGAAGATCAATCGATCGAGGATCTTTTCAAATACTTCATCGCCGCCTGTGACCGGTCGCTTGAACATACGCCAGAACTTTTGCCGGTGCTAAAAGAAGTTGGTGTCGTGGATTCGGGAGGTGCGGGACTGCTCGAAGTGTTCAAAGGATTTGACCTGGCATTGAACTTGAAACCGGTGGAGCTGGCCCAAAGACCAGACGACACTCAGATGGCCCATGTCAAAGCCGGCACCGGTGAGGAAGGTTATGGCTATTGCACCGAATTCATAATCCGCCTGGATGAAAAACTGGTTGTAAGCTTCAATGAGGAACAGCTCAAAAAGGAACTTGCGCTCATTCCTGGCGAATCGATTGTCTGCGTGCAGGATGAGGATATCGTGAAGGTCCACGTCCATACCCTCAAACCGGGTAACGCCTTGAACCTGGCTCAGAGGTTCGGTGAGTTTGTCAAGATAAAGATCGAGAACATGCAAGAACAGGCCGACCATCTTGGCAATACCATTGTCGGGGTCGATGATGACAATCCGCGTTTACCCGAGGCCAAAGAGGTGGCTCTGATTGCGGTTGCCGCCGGGGAAGGATTGGAAAAGGCGTTCAGGGAACTCCACTGCGACGGTGTCGTTGCCGGAGGCCAGACAATGAATCCTTCGACCGAGAGTCTTGTGACCCAGATCAAAAAACTGAATGCGAAAAATGTGATCGTTCTCCCGAACAATTCGAATATCGTGATGACGGCCAACCAGGCCGCCCAGGTTCTCGAAGGTCAAATCAACGTCATTGTAATCCCGACCAAGACGATTCCCCAGGGGCTTTCGGCTTGTGTCATGTACAATCCCGATGACAGCCTGGAAAACAATCTGGCCAGCATGGAAGAAGCCAGAAACAATGTCAAGACCGGTCAGGTGACCTTTGCGATCAAGGACACCAATATCGACGGAATCGACATCGTCAAGGACGAACATATGGCCATCTGCCAGGGTAAAATCATCGCCTGCCATTTTGACCGTCTTGAAGCCTTGAAAAAGACGCTGGACTGCCTGGTGGAACAGGACGAGGACGAGCTGATCACCTTGATTGTCGGAGATGGGGTCAATGACCTGGAAGTTGCCCAGATTGAAAGCTACATCGAGGACAATTTCGATCTTGAACTCGATATCATCAAAGGGAAGCAGCCGGTATACTCGTTCATCGTCGGAGTGGAATAGAAATGCTACAAAATGTGGCATTTTTTTCTTTTGGTACTGTTTTGATTTAAAAAAACGGTTGAATATGCTAAAATGGTCTAGGAAAAGAGGGGAAGACAATGACTGATGAATTACACCAATTGAAAATCAAGGCGAACAAGATCGAGCAGCTCAATGCGATGGGAATCCACACGCTCCATGACCTTGTTTTCAACTTCCCCCGCCGCTATGTAATAGTCGAACAGACCCCTTTGAAAGACAATGAAAACGTCACAATCGAGGCCGTCCTGCTGGAACGTCCCAAGACTGTCTACGGCCGGGTCCAGGTCATGAACTTCACTGTCCTTTACCAGGGCCGCGAGCTCAAGGCCGTCATTTTCAACCGCAATTTTTTGATGGCCAAGATGACCAAAAACATGACGATTACCATTACAGGCAAATATGAAAAGCGGCTCAACAAGATTACCGTTTCCAACCTCTATCTCCAGCCAATAAGCGAGATCGAGTCGATCACACCGGTCTACAATCTTGCTGACGGGCTTGCCCGAAGGAGCTATTCGAGCTATCTTAAAAAGGCAATGAAGCTGGTGCTTGAAGATCTTGAAGAGGAATTGCCGGAAATGTTGCTGATAAAAAACCGGCTGATCAAACAGCGACTCGCCCTGGAGCTGATCCATTTCCCCCAGACCAGGGAGGACATAACCCAGGCAGGCTCCTATTTCAAATATCTCGAGTTTTTCAAGTTCCAGCTGGCCATCCAGTACGTAAGATACCTCCAGTCTCAGATAACCGGGATCGCCAAGCAGTTCGATTCGAAGGTGGTTGATGATTTTGTTTCCGGCCTCGATTTTGAACTGACCCCTGATCAAAATACGGCGATGGCTGAAATTCTTGATGATCTGGATAGTAAAAGGCAGATGTATCGCTTCTTGCAGGGTGATGTGGGCAGCGGCAAGACCGTCGTGTGCGCGATCGGCCTTTATGCCAATTACCTGAGCGGCTACCAGGGGGCCTTGATGGCGCCAACTGAAATTCTCGCCCGCCAGCATTATCAGACGTTCACCCGGCTTTTTGCCAACACGCCTTTGAGGATCGCCCTTTTGACCGGTTCGACCAAGGATAAGGATGAAGTTTACGAAAATCTGCTTCAAGGAAACATTGATCTTGTCATCGGGACCCACGCCCTGTTCCAGGAAAAGGTCGGATACTTCAAACTGGGAATGGTTGTAGCCGATGAACAGCACCGCTTCGGGGTGAACCAGCGCAAGGCGCTAAAGGAAAAGGGGGAGCTGGTTGATTTCATGGTGATGTCGGCGACCCCGATCCCCCGGACCCTGGCGATGACTGTCTACGGGGATATGGATATCTCCACAATCAAGACCAAGCCGGTCAACCGCAAGGAAGTTGTCACCAGGCTGGTCCAGGGCGATACGATGAAGCCGATACTAAAGGACCTGGTCGAATACCTGGCAACCGGAGGTCAGGTTTATGTAGTCTGTCCCCTGGTGTCCGAGAACGAGAAATCGGACATCCGTGACGTTGAGAACATTTATCAGGGAATGGCCAAATACTTCAAGGACAGATACGCAGTCGGTCTGCTCCATGGCCGTCTCAAGGATGAACAGAAAAACGACATCATGGAAAGGTTCAAGGCCAATGAGATCCGGATATTGGTGGCCACCACGGTCATCGAGGAGGGGGTCAATGTAGCCAACGCCAATATGATGGTCATCTACAACGCCGACCGGTTCGGCCTCTCGCAGCTCCATCAGTTGCGTGGGCGGGTGGGGCGCTCAACCATCCAGGGAGTCTGCTATCTGCTTTCAAGCAGCGATACGCCCCAGGCCAGGGAACGGCTGGAATTCATGGCGGGTTGTTCCGATGGTTTCGAGATCGCCAACCAGGACTTGCTCTATAGGGGACCCGGGGAAATCCTGGGCAATCGCCAGTCCGGGCTGACCAGATTCGACTATGGCGATATCAAGAACGACTATGAGATTCTGGTTTTGGCCCGGGATGATGCGATTATGATGCTAAGCTCCAAATCAAACGATCCGAGGTACCTGGAAATATTGGCTAAAATCGAACTGGAATCGCAAAATAATAATCTATATATCGATTGAATATGTTATAATAAACAAAAAATAAGATGAGGTGACGATATGAAATTAGCTATTGATGCCATGAGTGGTGATAAAGGCAGTGGCATTGTGGTTGATGCTTTAGTTAAGCATTTGGAAAATGACAAGACCAACCATTTCGTGGTTGTCGGTAAGATAGAAGAATTGGAAAGATTGAAAAGTTATGGGAATGTGGAGCTTCTCGATGCGCGGTCGGTTCTGACCATGGAGGAATCGATCATGGCAATCCGCCGCAACAAGGAAGCGTCACTGGTCAAAGCGATAACGTTGGCCAAGGAAGACAAGGTCGATGCGGTCCTTTCTTGTGGCAACACCGGAATTTACTACGCCTGCGCCATGCTTTTTCTAAAGAGGCTGGCAGGAGTGGAAAAATCATGCCTGATGGCTAGTCTTCCAACTATAAACAATAGAGGGGTTTTGATGCTTGATGTGGGTGCCAACGCCAGCAACACTCCAAACCAGCTGGTGTCGTTTGCAATCATGGCCAATGTCTATGCGCAAAACGTGTTGAAGCTCGCCAATCCCAAAATCGGACTGTTGAACATCGGCAGCGAAAGCAAAAAGGGTGATGAACTTCATCAACAGACTTACGAACTTCTCGCAGGAGCGGACAACCTGAATTTCGCAGGCAATGTCGAAGGTACCGACATCCTAAAAGGTGAGGTCGACATCGTCGTGAGCGACGGGTTCACCGGCAATGTCGCATTGAAGACAATCGAAGGGACGGCCAAGGTATTGATGAGCGCCCTTAAGGATACGTTCAAATCGAGCTGGAAAAGCAAACTGGGGGCCCTTCTTGCCAAATCGGGCCTGTACAGTCTTAAGGAACGGTTTGGAGCCGATGCCGCAGGTGGCGCACTGATGATGGGATTTGTCAAACCGGTCATCAAGGCTCACGGTTCTTCAAACAGCGAGTCGGTGCTCAAGGCAATTGAATTGGCCATTGCCATGGCTGATGAGAAGGTGGTTGACAAATTGGAAGAAGGTTTGAAAAGATGGGAGTAGAACAGTTTCTAAAGGACAACAACATTCCTTGGAACAACTTGAAAATATACAAGGAGGCGTTCACGCACCCCTCTTATGCCAATGAACGGCACAAGAATGCCCGGCATTATGAACGGCTCGAATTTCTGGGCGATGCGGTATTGCAGCTATACGTGTCGCGCCATATCTTTAACTTATACCCAAATAAACCCGAGGGCAAGCTGACGACACTTCGCTCCAAGCTTGTCCGGGAAGAATCGTTGGCCCGTTTTGCCCGGGAACTGAAAATCGGCAATTATGTTTATTTAGGTCTGGGTGAAAGAAACAACGGCGGAGCCAACCGTGATTCGGTGCTTGCCAATGTGTTTGAGGCTTTGATCGGGGCGGTTTACAGCGACCTGGGTGAGGATGAGGTTTTGAAAATCCTGAATCGGACAATTTTCAAACACGTAACGGATGTCGACTATGACGATATCACCGACTACAAGACGACCCTACAGGAGCTTATCCAGGCGGATTCCCGCAAAACGGTTATCTACAAACTCCTTGAGGCCAAGGGTCCTTCGAATGCGCCGACATTCACCATCTCCGTGATGATGGGAGACATTTGTCTTGGAGTGGGGACAGGCTCGTCGAAAAAAAGGGCTGAACAAAAAGCCGCAAAAGCTGCCTTGAGCAAGCTGGCAAAATAGGGCGCTGCCCTATTTTTTTTCACGGCCGGGAGTCAATTAATTGTGGAAATGTCCACAACAATAAGTTATTATAGTGAAAATGGATTACCAAGGAGATATTTATGATTACACATGCAGGAAGCAGTCGCAATTTGACGCTTGTGATGGATTTATATGAGCTTACAATGGCGTACAATTATTTCAAACAGGGTACCAAGGATCAGTATGTCTATTTCGATATGTATTACCGGACCAATCCCGACAATGGCGGTTATGCCATTTTTGCCGGACTGGCTCAGCTGATTGAAATAATCGATGATCTTCACTTCAGTGACTTGGATATCGAGTACTTGGCCAGCCTGGACAAATTCGACGAGGAATTCTTGGCTTATCTGAAGGATTTCAAATTCACCGGAGACATCTATTCGGTAAATGAAGGGGAGATTGTTTTTCCCAATGAACCGCTGGTGACAGTCAGGGCCAAATTCATAGAAGCCCAGCTGATCGAGACATTGCTGCTTGTAACCGTGAACCACCAGTCACTGGTGGCGACAAAGACCAGCCGGATTGTCCACGAAGCCAAAGGGCGTCCGGTCCTGGAATTCGGGGCAAGACGGGCCCAGGGTTATGACGGGGCGGTTTATGGAGCCCGGGCGGCATTCATCGGTGGAGCCAGTGGCAGCGCCACGGTACTGGCGGGCCAATATTTCAATATTCCCCTGGTGGGAACGATGGCCCATTCATTTGTCCAGTCATTCGACAGCGAGTACGAGGCTTTCAAAGCCTATGCTTTGACTTATCCCGACAGCTGCGTCCTGCTTGTGGATACCTATGACACCTTGAAATCAGGTGTCGTCAATGCGATCAGGATTGCCAAGGAAGTGTTGGCGCCAATGGGCAAGAAACTTGGAGGAATCCGTCTGGATTCGGGCGACCTTGCTTACCTTTCGAAAAAGGCCCGGGCGATGCTAGACAAGGCCGGACTCACTGAAGTCAAGATCACCGCATCCAACGCCCTCGATGAATACCTGATCAGGTCGCTGCTTGACCAGGGGGCGGCCATTGACTCCTTTGGAGTCGGTGAGAATCTTATCGTATCCAAATCGGCGCCGGTTTTTGGCGGTGTCTACAAACTGGTCGCTATCGAACGGGACGGCCAGGTCATCCCGAAAATCAAGGTTTCGGAAAACGTGGCGAAAATCACAAACCCCGGTTACAAGAGAGTATACCGACTTTTCGACCGCGAAGACAACAAAGCCATTGGTGATGTGATCGCTTTTGGGCACGAAGTCATAGACAGCTCCAAAGACATCACAATCTACCATCAGTCAAACTTGTGGAAGTTCAAGCGGATAAAGGCGGGAACATATGACATCCAGGAGCTCCAGGTTCCGATATTTGTCGAAGGGAAAAAAGTCTACCAGGAAACCGACATTCATTCAATCCAGGCTTACTGCAAGTCGCAAAAGGAAAAGATGTGGCAGGAGATATTCCGGCTTGAATATCCCCACACTTACTATGTCGACTTGACCAAGGAGCTGTTGAATCACAAGCTCAAGATGCTTGAAGAAATAAGAGGGGTTCAAAACGATGATTGACATTAAAACAATAACGGTGGTCGGACTTGGCGTGATCGGCGGAAGCTTCGTAAAAGCGCTCAAAGGTCAGGGATACCGGGTCTTTGGGATCGACACTTCGCTCGACACCCTTAAAAAAGCCAAAGAGGAAGGATGCATCGAAGAGGGGTTTATTGATGGTACCAAGATAATACCTCAAAGTGACCTGACTATCATCTGCCTCTATCCTTCACTGGTGCTTGACTTCATCAAGAACAACAATTTCAAAAAAGGCAGCATCATCACTGATGCCACCGGAATCAAGGGATATTTCATCGACAAGGCCATCGACCTTGCCGGTGACCAAGCCATCTTCATCTCCGGCCACCCAATGGCGGGCCGCGAGAAAAAGGGTTTCGAGTACTCTTCCAAAGAAGTGTTCTTGAATGCCAACTACATCCTGATCGACCACCGCATCGAGGACCGCAACGCCCTTGCATTCATGGAAAAGCTCGTCGGTCGGCTGGGATTCAAATCGATCAAGATAATGTCACCCCAGGACCATGACGAGGTGATTGCCTTCACCTCGCAACTGCCCCATGCCATTGCGGTAGGACTGATCAATTCGGACAACCAGAAATTCGATACGGGCAAATATATCGGCGATTCCTACCGGGATCTTACGCGAATTGCCAATATTAACGAGGATCTTTGGTCGGAGCTTTTTTTGAACAACAAGGAAAACCTTATCAAAGCCATCGGCCAGTTCGAAGCCCAGCTTGATCTGATCAAGGAGGCTTTGGAAAATGACGACAGCGCCAGACTCAAAGAATATTTCATTGAATCTTCGAAAAGAAGACAAAAATTATAGAATACAAAAACAGCCATGCGCCTGATCCTTTCATCGGATTTTGGATTCGCTTGGCTGTTTTTTTTGACTTAGTCCTTGATTATGTTGTAAATGGCCTTGCAGTATATCTCGGTTGCAATCATGAGATGTTCCACTGGAACGTTTTCGTTGTTGCCGTGGATCTTGTAATCGTAACCTTCAAACTCGATTCCAAAAGCGACGCAGTTTGGCATCGATTTGGCGTAGGTGCCTCCGCCCATGGTCTGTGGGTGGTCATCCTTGCGGGTCACTTCCTGGTAGGCCTGGTGCAGTTTGGTGATCAGTTCACTTTCAGGGTCGACGTATAGTCCCGGTGTGGTTGTGATCTTGGCTTCCAATAGATGAGAGGCCGTGATTTTTTTGATCTGGTCTGACATCTTGTTGAAGTCAATCTCATGGCTGGCGCGGATATCCAGGGTCAGGTTGAGTTGTTTGTCCTTGTATCCGACAACTCCCACATTCATGGTAAGATCGCCCATCAGGCCGGTATGATTGATTTTAAGACCGATTCCATTGTAATCGCTCATATTGTCAGCTATTAATTTTATCAGGTCGTTGTCGATCTCATTTACAAGATACAACGCAAGATAACTGATGGCATTTCTGCCTTCGTGGGGCAGGGAGGCATGGGCTGATTTTCCTTTGAGGATCAGGCGGGTATGGTTGCCTTCCTCTTCGCAGGTCCCATCAAGATGGTTTCTTTCCAGGAAATCATTGAATGATTTGAGATAGTCCTTGTAATTGCCCTCGACTATCGCGATCACTTCCTCGGGAACGATGTTCGCCCTTTTGCCCGCAAACATCGAAATCAAGCCTTGGTTGGCCACTGTTCCGGTGATGTTGACTGTAGCCATCGCTTTTTCTCCGTAAACAACCGGGAAAGAGGCATCGGGCGTGAACCCCATTTCCGGAAACGGCATCTTGGTGAAGTAGTGTTTGACGCATTTGGAACCAAGTTCTTCATTGCATCCGAAAATCACCCGCATTTTCATCTTGGTGTCAAGGTTCATCCTGTTTATTATCTTGCAGGCGTAGTACCCAGCCAAAAGTGCGCCCTTGTCATCGACAACTCCACGACCATAGAGGATCTCGTTGTCCCGTTTCATGACGAATGGGTCGCTGTCCCACCCGATATCGTTAACCGGTACGACATCGAGATGCCCCAGTACGCCGAACGTTTTTTCACCGGCACCGATGTCGATATGGCCGGCATATCCGTCAACATCGGCGGTATCGAAGCCGTCGCGCTTGCCGATTGCCAGCATCGCATCGAGTACATCCCGGTTGGCTTTTCCAAACGGCTGATTTTCCTTGGCGGTGCTGTCGTCCTGGACGGACGGGTAGGATACCAATGCCGCCAAATCATTTATCAAATTTTCTTTTTCTTTTTCAATTTCAGATCTAAAGTCTATCATTTTATTCACCTCTTGAAATCTAGTGACATTATAGCACAAATGTTTTGGGTATGTAAAAACAATTGAAAACAAAAAATATGATATTTAGATGGATTTTTTTTGCCTTTTGGACCGCTTTTTTGTTAAAATAAGACAAGGAGGATTTTTTATGAGCTATATCCATATCACCGTTAAAGCAGTAATTATCTATGATAATAAAATCCTTTTGTTGAAAAGAACCCGGCCCTCATCTGACGGGCTTGGAGTCTACGAACTTCCTGGGGGAGGTTTGGTTGAAGGTGAAAGTTTTGATGAAGCCATCCATCGGGAAGTATTTGAAGAAACCGGGTTGGCTGTGGATATTTTGGAACCGGCATATACGTTCAGGCATATCCGGTCCGGTTATTGTGGTTTGGGGCTGGGATTTTTGTGTCAGGCCCAGTGTGAGACAGTGGCGATCTCGTTCGAGCACGAAGACTACCTTTTTGCAAGCCTGGCTCAAGCCGAAAAATTATTGAACAAGGAGATTTTTTCAGACGTTAAAAACGCCTATGACAAATATATAAGAAACTATGAATGAAAATATTATCAAGCAATGTGCAACAGAATTGAATATCAACACCAAACAAGTAAAAGCGGTATTATCGCTTTTGGAAGACGGGGCGACCGTACCTTTTATCGCCCGCTACCGCAAGGAAGCTACCGGCGGTCTCGATGAGGACCAGATCCGGGAAATCGACAAGTATTACCAATACCAGGTAAGCCTGATTGCCCGCAAAGAGGATGTGGTCCGCCTGATCGATGAAAAGGGCATGCTCAACGAGCAGCTTCAAAAAGACATCATGAAAGCGACCACCCTGGCTGAAGTTGAGGACTACTATAGACCATACAAGGAAAAGAGGAAGACCAGGGCCACCGAAGCCAAAAAGCTAGGCTTGGAACCTCTGGCCTTGTATCTTCTTTCATTGCCTCGAAGCGGAAATGTCGAAAAGAAGGCGGCTGAATTTCTAAGCGAGGAAGTGGCCACGACCCAGGACGCCCTGAATGGGGCGATGGACATCATCGCCGAGATCATCGCCGATGATATCAAATACCGCAAGAGCCTCAAAGAGACTATTTACCGCTATGGTTTTATCGTTACCAAGGAGAAAAGCAAGAACCCCGACCAGGACAAGGTCTTCGAGATGTATTACGATTACCGGGAAAAAGTTCAGTTCATCGTGGCCCACCGGATCCTGGCGGTAAACCGCGCCGAAAGCGAAAAGGCGATCACAGTGAACATCGAAATCGACAAGGAAAAGACGGTCGAATATATCTACAATGGAATGACCAAAAGAAGACCGACAATTGCCGGTGAGTACATTCATCAGGCCATCCAGGATTGCTACACGCGGCTGCTGTTCCCGTCGATCGTGCGGGAAGTCCGCAATGAGCTAAGCGAAAAGGCTCAGGAACAGGCATTGAAGGTGTTCTCGGTCAATCTTGAGAGCCTCCTGCTTCAGGCTCCTTTGAAAGGGAAATTCGTTCTTGGAGTAGATCCGGGCTATCGCACCGGGTGCAAACTAGCTGTAGTGGATCCCACTGGCAAGGTTCTTGCCATCGACAAGTGCTTCATCACCCTGCCCAAATCTGACTATCAAAAAGACATCAGGACCCTGCTTCATCTGATCAGGGATTACAAGGTGGAGATCATCGCAATCGGCAACGGTACGGGATCAAGGGAATCGGAAAGCTTCATTGCCAAACTGATCAAGGACAACAAACTCAATGTCGATTATGCGATCGTTTCGGAAGCCGGAGCTTCGGTCTACTCGGCAAGTCCTCTTGCCAAGGAGGAATTTCCGGACTACCAGGTGGAAGAAAGATCGGCGGTCTCGATTGCCAGAAGGCTTCAGGATCCTTTAGGCGAGCTGGTCAAGATCGAACCCCGCTCGATCTCCGTCGGGCAGTACCAGCATGACATGCCGGCCAAGCAACTTGATGAACAGCTGGAATTCGTGGTCACCAAGGCGGTCAACAATGTCGGCGTCGACATCAACACCGCTTCGTTCTCGCTCCTTAGCTATGTTGCGGGGATCTCGAAAAATGTCGCCAAGAACATCGTGAATTATCGCGATGAATTCGGACGCTACAAGAACCGGGACCAGATCAAGAAGGTGCCAAAACTCGGGCCCAAGACTTTTGAGCAGGCGGTTGGATTTTTGCGCATCAATGATGGTGACAATCCTCTAGACAAGACCGGTATCCATCCGGAGAACTATGCCCAGGCAAAGGCGCTGCTCCAGGTGCTCAAAGTCAATGTCAATGACATCGGAACCGACCTGATCAAGGATAAGCTTCAAAAAACAGACTTGGAACCGGTGCGCCAGGATCTTAATATCGACAAGTACACCTTCGAGGAAATTGTCGAGTCATTCAAGAAACCGAACCGTTCGATCCGTGACGAATATCCGACGCCTCTTTTGAAAAAGGATGTTCTGACACTCGAGGATCTAAAAGCAGGAATGGTCCTTGAAGGGACTGTCCGCAACGTCGTGGATTTCGGGGCCTTTGTCGACATCGGACTAAAAAACGACGGATTGGTACACAAATCCCAGCTGCCTAAAAAGGTCAACCATCCCCTCGACATTGTCAATATCGGCGACATCGTCAAAGTAAAGGTGCTGGAAATCGACAGCAAGAAAAAAAGGGTTGCTTTGACCATGAAAGATTAGCGCATAATAGTTGCATCTAATAACAAGTCAACCAAATTCTAGGTTGACTTGTTTGTCTTATTGGAATCAAAACAAAAACCGACCGTGAGGGTCAGTTCAGGTTGCTGTAGTCGAGAATCTTCGTTATGTTTTCGTCGATCCGGTCGATTACCGTATAGAGGAGATAGTGATTGGCATCGTGGTGTTTTACGAGCTGCTTTGTTCCAATCTTGGGAAGTTCGACGATTTCGTTGTCAAATCCCAGTTGGCCTGTAGAGGTGATTCCAAACGACTTCATGTCGATGTAGATCATCTTAGTGATCTCGTCAATCAAAAGGTGGCCGATCATCAGGCCGTAGTTTATCTTGACATCCAGAAGTGAGTATCCCCCGGCAAGGTATTGCGTCTCATAGGCGAAGTTGACTTTATCGTAGGTCCGCCTCATCTTTGAATAAATTTCCATCATATTCAATTTATCCAGTTCCATAAATGTCAAAGAAGGGACGAAATAGTCGGTTGAGGTTTGCCGCAGATTGATAATTTCCAGTAATTCTTCCAAAGTTAAAATTGTTTTCATCATATGCCTCCTAGTACATTATGATAGACTCATTTGTTTGAAGATGCAACCAATACCGTCCTTAAGTGAACGGATGTAAAAAAATTGAATTTATACTTGCATTATTCCTCCATATGTCATATACTAATCAAGTACCGCAAAGCTGCCCGGGTGGCGAAATTGGTATACGCACTTGACTCAAAATCAAGCGAAGAAATTCATGCCGGTTCGAGTCCGGCTTCGGGCACCATTTAAATAAAAATCGAGGCTAGCAATGAGGAATCATCTTCAGTTGCTGGTCTTTTTTATTTTTTAAATCAATCAAAAACTTAACTGTAAAATCCGACTGGAAATTGATTCATCCGATAATGAAAATTTTGCTTGCATTATTCCTCCATATGTCATATACTAATCAAGTACCGCAAAGCTGCCCGGGTGGCGAAATTGGTATACGCACTTGACTCAAAATCAAGCGAAGAAATTCATGCCGGTTCGAGTCCGGCTTCGGGCACCATTTAAAAAGCAAGGCTTACGAATAAAGAATCCTCTTTAGTCGCTAAGCTTTTTTTATTATAATTATTATTAAGGGGGGACTGGCAATGCATGTGGGTAAAAGTATATTCAAATCAGAAGACATAGCCAAGTTGAATGACTTGGAAAGTCGGGTCTTTCATTTTGTCTTGAACAACCATGAACTTGTGAGCTACCTGCCGATTCGCGATCTGGCTAAGAAGGCAGATGTTTCAACCAGTACGGTCCTGCGTTTCGTCAAGAAAATGGGTTTTTCCAGCTACAATGACTTCAAATATGCCTATCGGCAATACTGGCAAAGCGAGAGAAATTACGAAAAGGACTATGACTTCGCTGCGGTAACAAACTGCCTGGATAAATTCGGATCCGAATATTACCGGGATCTGTTCGATGATGCGTTGTCGCTGATAGTCCAAAGCAAGCATGTGCTTTTCATCGGCATCGGAAACAGCGCGACAACATGTCAATACGGGGCCCGGCGTTTCACTAATGCCGGAAGGATGTCGTTTGCATTAAGTGATCCATATATGGGAATTGGCCAGAATTACAAAGATGCAACTATTATAGTAGTCTCAATAAGTGGTCAGACCCGCGAGGTTGTCGACATTATCGCCAATGCCAAACAATACCACTGCAAAATCATCGCAATCACAACCAGCCCGGATTCTCCTTTGGCCAAATTGGCCGACCTGGTAATTCCCACCTACGTCAACAAGATCGGGGTTGTCGGATTTGACATGACCAGCCAGATCCCGGCTATCGCCATAATTGAAAATCTTTCCACGATGAGTTTTAGCTGATAAAAACATCGTGTTTTTTTTATGTGACAGAAATCAAACTTTGATTGGTCTTGCTTGAATGGCTGGAGCTATTTATTTTTTGGTTAATTGCCCGTATACTGTTATCAGATAAGAAAACACTTACATTCTTATCCGTTGTTTTGGCCAAACAATGTCAATGGGAGAAAATTATGGATAAACTACAGGATACTATGGAACGGATTCTCGTTCCGATTGCATCGAAGATAAATTCGCAGCGCCATGTGGCGGCTGTAAGGGACGCTTTCACACTTTCGTTTCCGTTGACCATGGCGGGGTCAATGGTTTTGCTTATCAACTACGTGTTATTGGATCCAAACGGATTCATCGCCAGCCTGCTTCATCTTGGGGATCTGATTCCCAATCTGACTTATTACCAATCAATCTTGAGCTCAGTAATCAACGGAACGACCAATATTCTCGCGATTATTATTGCTTTTCTGGTAGCGTATCAGCTGGCTGAAGAGATGAACGGGGACAAAGTCCTTTGCGGAATCACTGCTCTTTCAGCATATTTTATCATGTACCCAGCGGCGAAGGAAATGGCCAATGGCGGTTATGGCCTGACATCAACCTATTTTGGGGCTCAGGGATTGTTTGTGGCTCTGCTGGTGGGTTTGTTTGTGGCGGAAATTCTGACCAGATTGGGACGTAATAAAAAGCTTCGCATCACGATGCCAGACATGGTTCCACCTGCTGTTGCGAAATCTTTCAACCTGCTTATGCCTATCATGATTGTCCTGGCACTGACTGGGCTGATGAACTTCATTTTCAACAATATCACACCAGATGGTATCCAGGTATTGATCTACAATGCTATCCAGGCACCTTTGACTTCACTTGGAAGCTCGATGGGTACGATTATCGGATTTGTGGTCATCCAGCAGTTCTTATGGATATTGGGTATCCATGGACCAAACACTCTTTCAGCCTTGCGTTCGGTTATTTTCACTGAACAGGTCAATGCCAATCTGGCATATGTGGCAGTAAATGGAACTGCTTGGGGAGCGCCTTTCCCTGTCAACTGGAGTTCGATCAACGATGCCTTTGGAAATGTCGGGGGATCGGGAGCGACACTTGGACTTGTTATTGCAATGTTCATAGCCGGGCGCAAGAACAAGGCTCAATACCAGATTTCCAAAATGGCCTTGGCGCCGGGACTATTCAATATTAATGAACCGATCATTTTCGGATTCCCTTTGGTAATGAATCCTCTGTATATCATACCATTTATCCTGGCTCCGGTAGTCTGCAATCTTATCGGATACATGGCGGTTGTCGTGCTTGAAGTCATGCCACCGGTTGCCTACAGCGTGGCTTGGACGACACCTGGATTCCTGATTCCGTTTTTGGGATCCGGGGCTGACAATATCGCCTCTTTGGTCGTCGGTTTCCTTTGTTTGGCTGTAAGTACAATCATTTACCTGCCGTTTGTCATGGCCAGCACAAGAGCTGCCATAAAAGCTGAATCCAATCAGGAATTGGATTTGGAAACAGTGGGTCAGTAGGATGGATATTGAATTTTTATGGGGCGGCGCAGTAGCCGCCCATCAAGTTGAAGGTGGCTACGATGCCGGAGGAAAAGGTCTCAATGTCAGTGACGTATTGACATCCGGATCGCACAGTAAGCCAAGATTGATCACTCCGGAATTGGACCGGGACTATTTCTATCCCAACCATGAGGCGATTGATTTCTACCACCGTTTCAGGAAGGATATCGCATTGTTCAAGGAAATGGGTTTCAAGTGCTTCAGGACATCGATTTCCTGGGCTAGGATCTTCCCGAAGGGTGACGAGCTTGAACCGAATGAAAACGGCTTGAAATTCTATGACGACATGTTTGATGAACTGCTAAAAAATGGCATAGAACCGGTCATAACCCTGTCTCATTTTGAAATGCCTTATCATCTGGTGGAACATTATGGGGGTTGGTCCAACCGCATGATGATTGATTTTTTCGTGCGGTTTGCAAGAGTCTGCTTTGAAAGATATGGCCATAAGGTCAGATACTGGATGACCTTCAACGAGATCAACAATCAGGCCAACTACAAATCGGATCTTTCAGTATTCACCAATTCGGGAATAATCTTCAAAGAAGGACAGGACAAGGAAGCATTGATGTATCAGGCGGCCCATTATGAACTGGTGGCCAGTGCTCAAGCAGTGAAAATCGCTCATGAAATCAATCCGGATATCCAGGTCGGATGCATGATGGCGATGACACCGATCTATCCGTATTCGTGCAATCCTGATGACATGATGCAATCTCTGGGAGCCAATCACAAACGATTCTGGTTCCTGGATGTCCATGCCCGGGGAAAATACCCGAACTATATGAAGAATTTCTTTGAACGCAAGGGATTCGAACTGGACATGACTCAAGATGATCTGGGTGATCTTGAAAATGGCAAAGTCGACTTTGTCGGTCTTAGCTATTATATGTCATTTGCCACAAAAGGTCGCAAGGAAAATATCAATCTGGATTATGATGAAGCCAAGGATCTTTGTGAAAATCCCCACATCCAGAAAACCCAGTGGGGCTGGCCGATCGATCCTGTGGGACTGCGCTATACGCTGAATTGGCTCTATGACCATTATCAGTTGCCCCTTTTCATCGTTGAAAATGGTTTCGGGGCAATCGACAAGCTGGAAGATGACAATAATTGCCATGATGGTTACCGTCAGGAATATCTTAAAAAACACATTGAACAGATGAATATGGCAATGGAAATCGACGGTGTCCCGGTGATCGGATACACGGTCTGGGGCTGTATCGATTGTGTCAGCTTTTCAACCGGGGAAATGAAAAAGCGCTATGGTTTTATCTACGTCGACAAGGCTGATGATGGTAGCGGGACAGGCGAGAGATATCGCAAGGATTCGTTTTTCTGGTATCAAAAGGTCATCGAATCAAATGGGAAATTATTATAAATAAAGAGGTATGATATGAAAAAGTTATTAGGTAAAATCCGCAATGACCAGGTAAATGAACTGAATATGATAAAAAGGCTGATCGGTTATGGTCTTGACTGGTATATCGGAGCAGTCATCGCATCTCTGCCGATTATCATCATGTACATGCTAAAAAATGATGAAGTCGGACTTGTGCCAATGAACTTGGCGGTCTTTGCGAGTCCTGATAACTTGATAGCCGGAGGTTTGTCTTTTATCGTGGCGATCGGGTACTATGCGATGGTGCCGGCATTTGTCTGGCCGGGCCAGACGCTTGGCAAGAAACTGTTGCATCTAAAAATTGTGGCCAACGATTGCCGTCAAGCAAATTTCAAACAGATTCTCGGCCGTCAGGTTCTGGCAATCTTGATTGTCGAGGGGAGTGTCTACTCAATAAGCAATATTTTGCATCAGATGCTGACGATTGTTTTCAAAGTGGATGTCGCAGCGATCTATGGCCAGGTCGGATTGGCGCTGACGGTTGTTTCGGTTGCCCTGGCTTTGCTTCTCAAATCGAAACGGGCGCTTCATGATCTCATGGCGGGTACCCGGGTTGTTGATACTGGGGCTATCAGCTACCAAAACAGTCAAAAGAAGATAAGGAAGGCTGACAAGAATCAGCTTCGTTTTTCAAAAGGATAATCTATGTTTATCCTTTTTTTTGTGATAAAATATTTACTGGTGATAATATGGTAACGATAGATAAGATAAAACTCCTGAATGAACTTGAGTACCAGATATATCTGTATTTGGTCAACAACAAAGAAAACATAACTAATAAGAAGCTAAAGATGGTAGCTGATGAGCTCCATGTCTCACCATCGATGGTGACCAGGGTATTGCAAAAAATTGGTTTTGAAGGCTTCACCCAGTTCAAAGTCCAGCTGCGTCTTCAAGCCAGTCAAGACAGCGGGATACAGGAAAGCGGGATCAACTATCTGATAGACTATTTCAATAAGATGAACAAATCGGAGGCTTTGCAGCCGATCAGGGATGCGGCTAATCTGATGCACAAGGCGGCTGAAATCCTGTTTTTTGGCGTGGGCTTGTCTGGAGCAATGGGCAAATATGGGTCATATCTGTTCAACCGCAATGGAATCAAAAGCTTTGCGATTGAGGATTTTTCGCATCGCTTTGATATCTACGATGAAAATACCTGCGTGGTTGTATTGACTATCAGTGGAGAAACAAAGGAAGTTAACGAACAAATCGGATCAATCAAGCAGGTTGGTGCCAAGGTGGTGGTGATCACCAATTCGCAAAATACGACAGCTGGCAAGTTGAGTGATGCCATAATCAGTTATTACGTGCCCAGTTCGAAGAACCGCTACTTCTATTCCGATGCGACCCAGGTACCGGTGATGTATATTTTCGAAACACTTATCAAGGAAATTAATGAATTAAAGGGACAAAAAGGAGATGTCGATGAAACTTACCATCAATGAATTGTTCAGTGATAATATGGTTCTTCAACGAGATGTTGAAATCAATGTTTTTGGCAACTGTGCTCCAGGTGCGACTGTCAGGGTTTCAGTCCAAAATCAACGACTGAATGCAACCGTCAATGGTGACCGATGGGAGGTAGCCATTGGACCTTTTAAGACCAGTTTTCAAGAGGAAATGGTCATCGAATCTGGCGGCCAGACAATCAGGTTGGAAAATGTTGCAATTGGAGATGTCTTCCTTTTGGCTGGTCAATCGAACATCGAGTTCGAGTTTTTCCAATGTTCATCGTTTGTGGCTGATCTGCCATATTGCAGTAACGATGAGATCCGGTACCTTGAAATCCCCAGAATCGAGTATCAAAAAAATGGACACAACTATCCCGATTTAAAAATGGGATCATGGCAGCCTTGCACAAAGGAAACCGCGCCCGGATTTTCAGCTATCGGCTTATATTTCGCCCACTATTTGAACCGGGAAGAAAATATTCCGATTGGACTGATTTCCATGAACAAGGGTGGCAGTTCGGCGTCATGCTGGATAAGTCAAAGGTACCTGGAAAAAGATGGACTTGTATATCGGTATTACTGGCATAATTATTATAATGATATCCAAAACCAGTCCGATGAGCAGGAAGATGAAGCCCGGCGCAACTACAACAGGATTCTAAGCGAATATTTGGACAAAGTCCAGGACTACCAGAAGTTAAATCCCGACAAATCACTTAGTGAGCTCAAAAAGGCTGTGGGACACACGCCCTGGCCGCCGCCAAAAGGGAAAAAAGACGCTTTCCGCCCGGCTGGCTTATATGAAACTATGTTTTCAAGAATCAAGGACTGCAAGGTCAAAAGCGTTATCTACTACCAGGGTGAAGAAGACACCCGCAACGGCGAGATATATGACCGGCTGTTGGGTCAACTCATCGATAATTGGCGCGATGATTTCAATTGGCAAGTTCCATTCATCATAGTCGCTTTGCCGGAATACAACGATGACAAGAACGACAAGTGGCCACTGGTCCGGGCCAACCAGGCCAAAGTGTGTGAACAATATCAGGATACCCATCTGGTTGTCAGTCTCAACTGTGGCGAAGAGTTCAATATCCATCCTCAGGACAAATTGGAACTGGCCTACCGGGTTTTCGCTATGGCCAAAGAAGCATTCTATGATACAAGTTTTATCGGTCATGCGCCAGTGATTGTCGATAAACACTGGTGCAAGGATGTACTTGTTCTGGAATTTGACCAGGAGATCATAATTGCCGGACCTGTAAAAATATCGGTAGACGGTATCGGATGTGAATCTGTGCAAGCTGATGGAAACAGGATTATCATACCTATCAACGTGGATACCCGGACAGTTGGTTACTGTCAAGAAAACTACTGCAAAAGCAATATCTTCTCAATTGACGGTCTTCCAATAGGGGGATTCATAATTGATTTGGCCGCACTTGATAAGGGCAATCCGATTTAATGGCAAACTTATCTTTTAATCGGGCCGATTTGTGTTATAATTGTGACATATGACTTCATTGTCTTGGTGCAACATAATTTCTTAGGGGGATGGGATAATGTTTAAAACGAAGATTATAGATGAACAATTTCTGGAAGAATATCTGGAGGTCTACGGTCTGCCCGGCAAAATCAAGGGGGATTTTGTGGCAATTTCTCTGGATAACCTGGGGGAGAAACAAAAGGAGTTGCTGATCAACCTGGCCCATCTGACGCTTATCGAGATTTGCCGCCTGTATGATCTGACCGGCTGTTCTTTGGAGCTGTCGCATGAGTACTTCCTGATCAAGTACGAGTATCTTCTCTACATGATCCTGTGCGAAAAGATTGAAAATCAGGACTATAACGAATATCTTGCCGTTGCCATAGACGGCAACTGTTGTTCGGGGAAGACAGCCTTGGCGAAGATACTTGAGGATTTCTTCGACGCCACTGTAATCCATATCGATGACTACTTCCTGCCAAAGGAAAAGTACACTTCAAATCTTCAAGATGAAATCGGTGGGAATATCGATGTTGACCGTCTTAAAAGGGAAGTGCTGGATAATGACGAGGTCGTGATAAACAAATTCGACTGCCATTCACAGGCCTACACCCATGAAAAGACGGTATCCAAAAAAGGGGTAATCATCTTCGAGGGCACCTTTTCATTGTTGGAAACGATTGCCCGGTACATCGATTACGCGGTCCTGTTGACAATCAGTTCGCCTGACCAGAAAGTCCGCTTGTCCCAAAGGGAAAATCAGGAATCGGTGGCCGATTTCGAAGCCAGATGGCTCCCGCAGGAAAGGAAATATCTAAATTTGCTTGACTTTGCCAAAGTGAATTTTTATATAAATAGCCAAAACATAGAAAAGGAGATTGAAGAATGAAGTATGCAGTAGCAATTGATATCGGGGGAACCAATTCCAGGGTCGCCCTGATTGACGGAGAATACAATATTATCGAGCGGGTACAGTTCCCGACATTGGCATCGGATCCTGATGGCACAATCGCGAGAATCGTTGAGACGATCAAGGGATTCGATGTGGAAGTCCAAGGGATCGGGCTATCTTGCCCGGGACCGCTGGATCTGCTTAACGGGGTTGTTCTGGATACGCCAAACCTCCACGGGCCTTGGCACAACTACAAGATTGAAAAGGCGTTGGCTTCTGCCACCAAACTTCCTGTTTATCTTCAAAACGACGCCAACCTGGCGGCATTGGCCGAAGCGGTGATCGGACTTGGGAAAGACAAACGATTTGTCCAGTTCCTTACCATCTCGACCGGACTGGGTTCGGGTCAGGTAATCGACAAGGAAATCTACATCGGAGCTCATGGCTACGCCCACGAAATCGCGAACATGATTCTCTGGCGTGACGGACCTCAGCATGGTTCGATTCTTCCAGGCGGTATCGAAGCGATCTGTTCAGGTACGGCGATTGTCAACCGCGCACTGGCAGCCGGACTTCAAGTCAAACATGCCGGTGAAGTTAATGACCTGGCAGTCCAAGGCAACAAGGCAGCCAGCACCATCATGGATGACGCCAAGGAATATCTTGCCAACGGAATCGCGACATTGATCGCAATCACCGATCCGGAAATCATCATCCTGGGTGGTTCGGTGGCTATCAAGATCGACGGCTTCGTTGAAGAGGTGGAACGCAAGGTCAAAGCCAAAATCTTCCCGGGACTTAAGGACAAGATCAGCGTCGTGAAATCAAACCTTTCCGAAGACAGCGGTCTGCTGGGAGGCGCTTGTCTTGTTTTCACCAAAGCTGCATAATTAACCGTAATGAAAACGCAGATGACTGGATCCATGTGGTTCCGGTCATTTTTTTGACTTCTCCAGTCTGGGTCAAATTTCATTAATATTCCCAATAGGGGTATTGGTGTGGTATAATTGCATAAACGAAACCGGCCATTTCAGGAGCTTGTCTGTAATTTTGGCCATAAAGCGGGGGGATATTATGATCAAATATTTAGGAGCGAAGCTGGGTTTTTCCAGGGAGGAGACCAGCTGGATATTGTATGATGTGGCCAATTCGGAATTCATCCTGATGACAACGACGGTGATTTTTCCGTTGATGATGAGCCACATTTCCAATGTCAAGGGGTCGATCTATGTTGGGTGGGCGAATACCACCTACGCGCTGATTTTGGCGCTGATTGCTCCGGTGTTGGGAACGATTGCCGATTATCAGGGATACAAGAAAAGGTTCTTCATTCTGTTTTTGATCTTCGGTCTATCAGGTGCGTTTGTCATGGCTCTTCCCTGGATCAATGACTTCCAGGCGTTCTTGATCTACATCGTGACGATGATCGGCTATGGTGGAGCTAATGTTTTCTATGACGCATTTCTGGTCGATGTCACCAGCGAATCAAGGCTCAATAAGATATCATCGGCCGGCTATGGCTGGGGCTATATCGGATCGGTCATCCCATTTTTGCTTTTCATAATTCCATTTGGAGCGGTATCGCTTTTAGGAGGGGATAAGCTGTCTTTGCAACTTGGCTCTTTCACGTTGACCTATCGTTTGGCGATGTCAATCTCGATGGTCCTGGCGGTATTGTGGTGGCTGGGATTATCATTCCCGATGCTAAAAAATGTGAAGCAGAAGTACTACCGCCCGGTCGAAGATCGAGTTGTCGCCAATTCCTTTATAAGGCTTGGCAATACTTTCGGGAACATCAGGGAACACAAGAATATTTTCATGTTCTGCCTTGCCTATTTCTTCTATATCGATGTGGTCAATTCGGTGATCAAGATGGCGGTAGCCCTGGCGAGCGATATGGGAATCTCTCCGGTGGCTTCGCTTGGGGTGATCATTGTCGTCCAGTTCGTGGCATTCCCGGCGGCGTTGTTCTATGGCTATCTTGCCAACCGGATCGGAGACAAGAAAATGATATTTGCGGGAATTTGCGGTTACTTCATCGTGGTCCTGGTCGGTTCGATGCTTTCCAAGAACCCTGGTCTTATCTGGCTTCTTGGTTTCATTGTCGGGTTGCTTCAGGGGGGCATCCAGGCGATTTCCAGGTCGTTTTTTGCCAAGCTCATTCCCGACAAGAATGACAGCAGCGAGTATTTCGGGTTCTTCTCGATCTTTTCAAAGTTTTCGGCAATCCTCGGCCCGCTGTCGATCTCGATTGTCGTGACCCTGACCAACAACCCGGGAGCGTCAATCCTGTCACTGATACCTTTACTGGTTATCGGCGGGTCCATCCTGATTTTCGTCAAGGAACCTGAGAAGGAGGTGCAATAATGGACTTTGCACAGTTGAACACAAAAAAAATACTTTTTATCTTCACCTTTATGGTGATGATTGGTGCGGCGGTTTTCAATATCGGCACTGTCGTGAATTACACCCTGGCTTTCATCGAGATTTTCAATCCTTTCCTTGTCGGACTGGCAATCGCATATTTCATAAATGTCTTCATGGTGATAATTGAAAGATGGCTTAAAGACAGGTTTGGCAAATACCAACGCCTGGTATCGTTTGGCCTTACCGTCACGATTCTCGTGGCAATTATCGCGTTTGTCCTGTTCAATGTGGTGCCAAATATGGTTGCTTCGATCGGGGAACTAATTGAAAACATCGGAGGCCTGGACGTAACTATCAATGATTTCGTGACTGCCAACCAGGGACTACTTGACAGACTTGGCATCAGGATTCCCGATTTGAACATCGATATGGACATGTTTGTGACAACTTTGCAGAACAACTATCAGTTGCTTCTGGGCGGTTTTTCCAGCTACGCAACCAGGGCTATCGGTGGTCTGTCGACCTTCTTTATCGGTCTTTTCTTCTCGATCTATCTAATATTGTACAAGGAAAAACTGCTTTTCCAGGCCCGCCGGATGCTTTATGCCCTGCTTGAGGAAAAGAGGGTCGACGGAATTCTGGAAATCGCGACACTGGCCAACAAGACGTTTCGAAACTTCATTACCGGACAATGTCTGGAAGCATTGATCCTGGGTGCGATGTTCGCCATATCAATGGGCCTTATAGGTCTGCCCTATGCCTTGTTGGTGGGGTCGTTGATATCAGTGATGGCTCTGATTCCAATTGTCGGTGCCTTCATCAGTTTCCTGATCGGCTTCTTTTTGATTGTGCTCGTCGATTTCAACCAGGCGCTGATATTCGCCGGTCTCTACCTGGTGTTGCAGCAAATCGAGGGAAATCTGATCTATCCAAAAGTCGTGGGGAGTTCGGTCGGGCTGCCGTCAATCTGGACATTCGCCTCGGTTGTGGTCGGCGGATCGCTTTTCGGGGTAGTCGGGATGTTTGTGATGATTCCGCTTGTCAGTGTGGTCTACGCACTGGTCAGGGGGCATGTCAACAAGCGTCATCTCGCAAAAGATATCGACCCGCGCAAGTTTCGGGGATTGCCGCCAATGCCGGCTGCCATGGATAACGACGAAAGCGCCGAAACCTGATTTTTTTAGAATTTGCCTAAAAATAAATAAAATAGTTGACAAAGTTCGAATATTTATATAAGATAGGCCTATAAATCAAATGCGATGATAAGAAGTAGTAATTAACTGGACATTTACAGAGAGTCTTAATGTGGTGGAATAAGATATTTGAAAGGTTAACGAATTCATCTTGGAGTAGAGTGTTGAACTACAGTAGACATCTCCGGTTATAACCGTTATATTATGTGAGTATGATAGTACTCGAAAAGGTTGGCATAGTGATGTGTCGATAAACAAAGGTGGTAACGCGATGACTCGCCCTTTACAGGGACGGGTCTTTTTTGTTTAAAAAAAAGAAACCAGAAGAAAGAACAGGAGAACAATTATGATTATCGTTATGAAAAGCAGCGCAACTCAGGAAGATGTTGCCAAAATCAAAGAGAGTGTTGAATCGAAAGGACTTAGAACTTCCATTGTCGTAGGAGAGGAACAGACTATCATCGGTCTGATCGGGGACACTACCAAGATCGACCCGCGCTCATTGGAAGTCGTGCCGACTGTGGAAAAGGTGATGTATGTTTCGGTGCCTTACAAACTGGCCAGCCGTCATTTCCATCCCGAAGACAGCGTGATCGATGTCGCCGGAGTGAAAGTGGGCGGAGGCAATTACTGCTATATCGCGGGACCTTGCTCGGTCGAAAGCGAGGAACAGGTCATCGAGATCGCCAAAGCGGTCAAGAAAGCCGGAGCGAACATGCTCCGCGGCGGGGCGTTCAAGCCACGTACCAGCCCATACGCTTTCCAAGGAATGGGTTCGACAGCTTTGGACATCCTGCTAAAGGCCAAGGAAGTTACCGGATTGCCGATCGTGACCGAGCTGATGGATGAGTCGCATATCGAGGAATTCGAAGAGAAAGTCGATCTGATCCAGATCGGGGCCCGCAACATGCAAAACTTCTCGCTTTTAAAAGAGCTGGGTAAAAGAACTACCAAGCCGATCCTTTTGAAACGCGGACTTAGCGCTACTTATGAGGAATGGATCATGTCGGCCGAATACATCATGGCCAACGGAAATCCTAATGTGATCCTTTGCGAACGCGGAATCCGCACATTCGAAACCTATACAAGAAACACTCTTGACCTGCAGGCGATTCCGGTATTGAAACGGATGACCCACTTGCCAATCGTGATCGACCCTTCACATGCCGGAGGAAAATACTGGCTGGTTGAACCGATGGCCCAGGCGGCGATGATCGCCGGAGCTGACGGACTGATGATCGAAGTCCACAATGATCCTGAATGCGCAATGTGCGATGGGGCCCAATCATTGAAACCGGAAAAATATGAAGCGCTGATGACTAAAATCAAGAAAATCGAAGAATTGAGGTAATCCCATGGAAATGATTGTGAATCTAGGCAAGGACAGTTATCCTATCGTCATTGAAAAAGGTGTCCTGGACAACTGCCTCGGGCATATCGCCCGGGTGGAAAAAAACTGCAAAGTCGTCATAATATCAGACGACAACGTTTATCCCCATTATGGACCCAAGCTTGAAAGCCAGCTTAAGGACCATTACCAGGTCGAATCAATCGTCCTGCCTCATGGTGAAAAGACAAAAGCATACGACAACCTGCTGCCAATCTACAATCAGTTGCTCGATTTGAAAATAACCCGGACCGACCTTATCATCGCCTTAGGTGGCGGGGTCATCGGTGATCTGGCCGGTTTTGTTGCGGCTTCATATCTGCGCGGTGTGAAGTTCATCCAGATTCCGACATCGTTGCTGGCGCAAGTCGATTCATCGGTCGGGGGCAAGGTCGCAGTCGACCTTCCCAAAGGAAAAAACCTGGTCGGGGCTTTCAACCAGCCCTCTTTGGTGTTGATCGATCCCAATACCCTGGACACCCTGGATGATCATTTCATCAAGGATGGCATGGGCGAGGTGATCAAGTACGGATGCATCAAGGATGCCGCCCTGTTCGAGCTTCTCGAAAAGGCGGGCACTTTCGCGAATCTCAAAGAAAATATCGCTAAAGTTATTGAAATATGTGTTAATATTAAGAGAGTTGTAGTTGAAAACGACCAGTATGATTTCGGGGAACGCATTCTTCTGAATTTCGGACATTCCCTGGCCCACGCACTGGAAGCCCACTGCAATTTTGAGACGTACAGCCATGGCGAAGCGGTGGCAATCGGAATGTACCAGATCACCCGCCTGGCTGAAAAAAACGGCCAATGCCCTGAAGGCACTGCCAACAGGATCAAGGAAATCCTGATCAGCTACGGTCTGCCTTACCGTACCGGTTTGGAAATGAGTGTCCTGAAACCGTACCTGAAATTCGACAAGAAAAATCTGGACAACGGGTTGAAGATTGTGCTGATCGACAAGATCGGTTCAAGTTTCGTATATAAGACAGATAGTGAATATTTTACAGAAAGTGAGACGTGTTAATGAGCGAATTGACAGTAACCCCGACAAAGTTGAAAGGCAAGATCGTCCTGCCTCCTTCGAAATCCCTGGCGCACCGGGCGATCATCTGTGCCAGCCTGGCCAAGGGGATCAGCAAGATCGACAATATCGAATATTCCGATGACATCAAGGCAACGATTTCGTGCATGAAGGCTTTGGGAACCAAGATCGAAGAGCATGGCGACTATGTAGTTGTCGACGGAACGACAACGTTCACTGTTTCGAAATGCGAGATGGACTGCAATGAATCGGGATCGACCCTGCGCTTCATGGTTCCAATCGCCCTGGTCGAACAAAACAACGCCCATTTCATCGGGCAGGGACGTCTGGGTCAGCGCCCATTGAACACATACTATGAAATATTCGAACGTCAGAAAATCGAATACATGTACAAAGAAGGTGCGTTGGATCTTTATGCGATGGGACAGCTCAAGCCAGATGTCTTCGAGATTCCCGGGGATATCTCATCGCAGTTCATTTCCGGTTTGATGTTCGCCTTGCCTTTGCTTCCGGGTGACTCGGTGATCAAGGTTTCCGGTGTCCTGGAGTCGAAAGGCTACATCGATCTTACCTTGGACATGCTCAAAGACTTCGGAATCGAGATTGAAAACAACGACTATCAAAGCTTCGCCATCAAAGGAAACCAGGCTTATCAGCCATGCGACAAGCGAGTCGAAGCCGACTTCTCCCAAGCTGCCTTCTACCTGGTGGCCAGTGCCTTAGGCAGCGACCTGGTCATCCAGGATCTGAACCTTAATTCGTCACAAGGTGACAAGATGGTTCTTGATTACCTGCTTGATATGGGCTGCGAGCTTGAACAACTGGAGGATGGAATCAGACTTACCGCCAAAAAGCTTAAGTCGATCGAAGTCGATGCCAGCCAGTGTCCTGATGTTATTCCGGTATTGTCCGTTGCTTTGGGGATGGCCAAAGGGACAAGCCATGTGAAAAACGCGAAGCGCCTGCGCATCAAGGAATGCGACCGCATCGAAGCGACAGTCGACCTGCTTTTAACCCTGGGTGGCAAAATAACCAGCGATGAAAGTTCGATGACCATAACCGGTGTCGACCACTACACCAGCGGGTCATGCCGAACTTACGATGACCACCGCCTGGCGATGTCGATTGCAATTATCGCGACGGTCTGCCAGGGACCGGTCCATTTGGACAATAAGGAATGTGTCGGAAAATCATATCCGAAATTCTGGGATGATTACACAATGTTAGGAGGAATTATCGATGCCCGCAACGTGGAAGAGTAATTTGGAAGTTACCATTTTTGGGGAATCACATGGCAAGGCCATCGGGGTCGTTTTGGGGAATTTCCCGGCTGGAATCAAGGTCGATGAGGAGTTTATCGCGGCGCAGATGAAAAAACGCGCACCGGGACTCAACCTGATGTCGACCAGCCGCAAGGAAGCCGACAAGGTGGAAATCATGTCGGGTGTATTCGAAGGAATGACCACCGGAGCGCCGATTTGCGGAATGATCTACAATTCGGATCAGCATTCTAAGGATTATTCGATCCTGAAAGAAAAAATGCGCCCGGCCCACAGCGACTACCCGGCTTCAATCCGCTACAAGGGGTTCAACGATGTCCGCGGTGGCGGTCATTTCTCAGGCCGGATCACCGCACCGATTGTTTTTGCCGGAGCTTTGTGCAAGCTGGCACTTAAACAAAAAGGCATTGAAATTGTTTCGCATATCGCCCAGATAAAGGATGTGCGCGACGAACTGTTCCCGCTGGATATCACACCGGAAATGGTGGAGCGTCTGAGTGCTATGCAATATCCGGTAATCAGGGAGGGTGTCTTCGAGCAGATGGAAAAGACCATCGACGATGCCCGTCGCGGCCAGAATTCGGTCGGCGGCAAAATCGAGTGCGCCATCTTGAATGTTCCGGTTGGACTGGGGGATCCGTTTTTTGACAGCGTCGAATCGAAAATCAGCTCATTGATGTTCTCGATTCCGGCGGTGAAATCGATTGCCTTTGGGAATGCGAACATAACCGAACTTACCGGCAAAGAGGCAAACGACGAATATTACTACGATGAAAATCAGGATGTCAAGACCACCACGAACAACAATGGCGGAATCCTTGGAGGTATCACCAATGGTATGCCGATCGTTTTCACTTTGGGATTGAAACCGACATCTTCGATTTCATTGAAACAAAACACCATCGACATTTTGAGTCATGAAAACACCACTTTGGAGATTGTCGGACGCCATGACCCATGTGTTGTGTTGCGGGCAGCTGTCGTTGTGGAGGCCATGAGCGCTATTGTCGCCTTGGATCTATTGAATGATTAAGGATCTGGCCACCACCCGGGATGAGATTGACCATATTGATGCCCAGATTGTCGCGTTGTTTGAAAAACGGATGGAGCTGGTCGAAGAGGTAATCAAATACAAGCTGACCAATGACCTGGAAATATTCCAATCCAATCGGGAAAAGGAAGTCATCCAGAAAAACATTGCCCGCTTGAAAAATCCCAAGCTGGCAAGCTACCTTGACAATTTCTTTTCCGATCTGATGAATATATCCAAATCATATCAGGCTACCTTCATCCCGCCGGTGAAAAAATATCCAAGCGCCCCAGCGGTTGAAAACCCGGTGGTCGGATATCAGGGAGTGCCTGGATCTTTTTCTTCGATGGCTATGCAAAGTTATTTCGGGGATGTAAAAAGCAAGTGCTACAAGTCTTTTCATGATGTTTTCGAGGCAATCAGAAATGATGAGGTCGATTATGGAATCCTGCCGCTTGAAAATTCCTCAACCGGAGCCATCAACGACAACTATGACCTGGTCCGCGATTACGACTTCTATATCGTGGGCGAATGCAAAATCAAGATTGAACACAATCTTCTTGGAGTCAAAGGTGCCAGGCTTGAAGATATCGATGAGGTGTTTTCGCATCCCCAAGGCTTGCTGCAAACAAGTGAGTTTTTGGAAAGCCATCCGGCAATCAAGGCGACCAGCTACTCCAATACCGCAGCCAGCGCCAAGTATGTGAGTGAAATGGGTGATCCCGCCAAGGGAGCCATCGCTTCGATCCAGGCAGGGGAACTGTACGGTCTGGATGTGATTGCCAGAAATATCGAAAACTCAACAAGCAACACGACCCGTTTCATCGTCGTTGCCAAGAATCTTCAGGTAAGACCCGACGCCAACAACATCACCATCATCTTCACCCTGGCACATGAAGTCGGATCATTGTACAATGTGCTAAAGACTATGAAGGACCACCATCTGAACCTGACTCGCCTGGAATCGCGGCCGATTGTCGGCAAGGATTGGCAATATTATTTCTATATCGATTTCCAGGGCAACCTTGATGACGCCAATGTCCAGGATGCGATTTCGCACCTGGGTTCACTGGCGGTCAAATTCAATGTGATAGGAAATTATTAAATGGGAAACATCATATTGATCGGAATGATGGGGTGTGGCAAAAGCGTCGTAGGTGCCCAGCTCGCCAAGCAACTGGAAATGGAATTTGTCGATATGGACGAATACATCCAGGAAAAGTACCGGATGACAATACCGGAAATGTTCGACATAGGCGAGGATTTCTTTCGGGAAAGGGAAACGGCCTGCCTGAAAGATGCCAGTGAGTTTGAGGATACTGTAATTTCCTGTGGCGGTGGTGTGGTCATGCGCGATGAGAACATCGGGCTTCTTCACGGGGCTGGAACGGTCATCTACATCGACCGTCCGGTCGACGATATCGTCCAGGATGTCGATTGCCAAAGCCGGCCCCTGCTTAAAAACGGACCGGAAAGACTTTACGAACTGGATGTGATCCGTCGTCCCAAGTATCTCAAGGCGGCTGACCATCGGGTTAGCAACGACAGCAGCATCGATTCTACTGTAGACAAGATAATAGACATAATAAAAAAGGGCTGAGGCCCTTTTTATAATGTCGCAATGATCGCTTTTATCCATCTTTCCAGCTGTGTGCCTGATTGCCGGGCCATGGCCACCACCCGCTCGTGAGAGTGGGGTCCTTTTTGGATACCGGTTGCCATGTTTGTGACACAGCCGATTGCCAGAACATCCATTCCCAGGTAGTTGGCAACGATTGTTTCCGGAACGGTGGACATACCGATGGCGTCGACGCCAAGCGTCCTGAAGGCGCGGATTTCAGCGGCGGTCTCGTAGCACGGACCAATAAACCCGCCATAGACTCCTTCTTGATGGTGGATGCCTAGCTCCCGGGCACACTGTCTGGCCTTGGCGACAAGATCAGGTGCGTAAGGCTGTGACATGTCGGGAAAACGGGGTCCGAAGCGCTCATCGTTATAGCCGACAAGGGGATTGGTTCCGGCCAGGTTGATGAAGTCGGTGATGATCATCAAGTCACCTGGTTGGAACTTTTCATTGATGGCGCCACAGGCATTGGTTATTATCAGTCTGGGGATTTCAAGGAGCTTGAAGACATAGAGGGGGAAAGTCGCCTCTTTCATTGTGAATCCTTCGTAGTAATGGAAGCGGCCTGCCATTATAAGGGTTTTGACTCCGCGAAGTTCGCTGATGACCAGGTGGTTCTCATGGCTTGCAACGGTCGTTTTTGGGAAATTAGGGATGGAGCTGTAGTCGATCCTGACCGGGTCAATAATATTATCGACCAGATCCTGCAGCCCCGAACCCAGGATCAGGGCGACCTTGACCCCCTTTGCATATGCCTGTAGATAGTAGGCGCTCTCGCTGGCCAATTTGTAGAGATTATCCATAAGGTTCTCCTTTGTCTTGGACGTGTTTCTATATTATCATTCTATGCTCTTTGTTTCTTGATGGGAACAATTCTTTTGCATAATTGTAAAAAAAACCGGATAAAAATCCTGAATTATGTATAATTTGGTCTAGAGGTGAAAAATATGAGGAAATTGATAATAAACGCTGATGATTTTGGCATCTCCAAGGGAGTCAGTCTTGGCATCATTGCGGCCCATGAAGACGGAGTTCTTTCGTCGACTACGGCAATGATGAATATGCCTTATGTGGAGAAGGCTTTGAAACTGGCCGCAGGGTACCCGGAACTTGGGGTGGGAATCCATCTGGTTTTGACAACGGGAGTTCCGTTGAGCGAAGAATGCAAGAGTCTGGTCGACGAGTTTGGGAAACTGCATACCCAGAAGAATGGATTCGACCACTGCGAGGTTGACCTGGTCGAACTTGAGAAGGAGTGGGAAGCCCAGATTCAAAAGTTCATTGAACTGGCGGGCAAACTGCCCACCCATATCGACAGCCATCATCATGTCCACCTGCGGAAAAATCTGATCGATGTCGCATTGAAACTGGCGCAAAAATACGACATCCCGATGCGTCAGACCACCCAGGATCTGACATCCTACCAGCCGGTTGTCTGCTTCGATGCGATGTACGATGACGATGTGAATCTCGAATATCTTAGCAGGAATCTTGACAATGCACATCCTTTTCAGGAGGTGATGTGTCATCCGGGCTATCTGGACAAGTATATTTACGAAAATTCTTCCTACAACATCCCCCGGATTTATGAGCTGGAATTCTACACTTCGCCCCGGCTCAAGGAATATGTCAGCTCGAATTTCGAACTGGTGAACTACAGCTCAGTCAAAAAGAAGTAATTAATAATCAAATCTGGCCAAGAAATGATACTAAGGCTTTATTTATATCCTTTTTGGGAATATAATTATAGTACAGTAGGTAGTTCGTTTCTTGGTTGTTTTCGTATGCGCGCATCTTGATTTTCGCCTTTCTGGCTATTTCGATGATCTCATCGGGACTTTTGTCCGAGTTGATAGTGATTCCCAGGGCGATCCCGGTGGTCCGGTTGGTGAGTCTTACGCTGCCATAGTTTTTCAGGATTCCCATTACCATTTCCAGTTTGGTGGCATAAAGCTTGCGCATTTTCTTGATGCCTTTCTGGTAGTCGCCGCTATGCATGAATTGGGCCAAAGCCAGCTGCTCGAGTTTCGAACATGTCTGGTTGTACTCATCTTTGATCTTGCTGTAATGTTCTAGGAGTGAATTGGGCAGTATCAGATAGGATATCCTGAATGACTGATACATGGTTGACGAAAAGGACCCCAGGTAGATAATCGCCTGGGAATGTTTGTCGAGTCCTTGCATTGCCGGGATCGGCTTTGACAGGTAACGGAGCTCGCTGTCATAATCGTCTTCAATGATGTATGATCTGTTTTTGTTTGCCCAGTTGATGGCCTCAATCCGCTTGTCGATGGGCATGAAAGCTCCGGTGGGAAACTGGTTCGAAGGCGCCGTGTACAAGACGCATGGGATGTTTGTGGGAAGCTGACTGATGGCAACCCCGTCCCTGTTTACCGGAACTTTCAGAGTCGAGAAGTGGCTGTTTTTGAAAGTGTCGATGACGGGAATGTAGGAAGGGTCTTCCACGACGAACACGTTTAGCTCAAGCATTCTCAAAATCGCCACGACCAGGGTTGCCAATTGCTGCGTCCCGGCACCGATGACAATCTGGTCGATTGAAGCCCGGACGCCCCGCGACTGGTACAGATAACGCGATATCTCCTGGCGCAAGAAAGGTTCACCCTGGCTGGTTGACTGGTGGTTGAGACTGTCCTGGAATTCGTTGATTACCTTGTTAATGCATTTCTTGTAGCGCTCGAAGCTGAAGCACTCGCTGTCATAATAATATGGATTGTCCCCGAAAGCGCTTATGCCATGGCCTGGGTCAGTGTCATCGACGTTTCCGCCTTTCTGGACCATATTTAGCTTCGCTTTTACATAATAACCGCTGTTGGCCTTGGAAAAGACGTAACCTTCGGCTTCGAGTTGGCTGTACGCCTGTTCGATAGTCGTGATTGAAATCTCCAGGTTTCTGGCCAATGAGCGCAGTGATGGAAGCTTCTCATCTGGCTTGATGTCCTGGTTGAAAATGGCTTCCTTGATATAGTTGTAAATCTGGCGATAAAGAGGGGTCTTGAGATTTTTGTCGACGACAATTGTCAATTTATTCATAATTACTCCTTGAAGTGTACTGGTAAAAAAATAATATTTTGTATATTCTATCCCATACAGTATTCATATACAATGTTTTCAATCTATTTAGGAGGAATTTATTATGAAAACAAAAGAACTTTCACTCAGTGCCTTATTTGTCGCATTGATCATCATTGCGACCGCCTTTATCCATATGCCTTCGGGGTTGGCTAATGGATACATCCATTTTGGAGACAGCATGATTTTCCTGGCCATAATGTTCATCCCCAATTATCGCGGTGTGTTCGTCGGTGGTCTTGGCAGCATGCTTTCGGATGTCGTTGCCGGTTATGCTTTTTTCGCACCTTTGACATTTGTGGTTAAATTGCTGATGGGCTTGGTCTTCTTCCTGGTTATAAGAAAGAATCCGGAAAACCGGATGCAGCGAATGATCGGTTTCGTGCTTGCGGTAAGCGTTCTGGTTGCGGGATACTTCGTAGGAGAATATTTCATGTACAATTCGGTTTCAATCCCGTTGACTGAAGTTTTTGGAAATACCGTTCAGGGAATTGGCTCTGTTGTAATTTTTGAAATCGTGTATAATATTCTAAAAAGAACAGGAATCAAAGAAAAGATAGGAGAATAGAAATGCTGCAGGATATTGAAAACGACAGTCGGATTTTGATGGATGAATTTTTGGGATTGGCAAAGCTTGAAGCTGGTGATCTGTTTGTGCTTGGTTGTTCGACCAGCGAAGTTGCCGGAGAGATGATCGGATCGCATTCGTCGGTGGACATCGCCAAGACGATCTATGAGACAGTTGCGGCTTCATTGCGGGAAATCGGGGTTTCCATCTGTGTCCAGTGCTGCGAACATCTCAACCGGGCCATTGTCATCGAGAAAGATGAGGCCATCAAACGGGGACTGGAGATTGTCAGTGTCGTGCCCCATCCCGATGCGGGTGGCGCAATGGCCACTTATGCCTATTCTAAGCTTGAAAATCCGGTTGTTGTCGAATTTGTCAAGGCTGATGCGGGCATCGATATCGGTGGGGTCCTGATTGGAATGGCCCTCAAACATGTCGCGGTTCCAGTCCATCTGACAAAACGCAATATTCATTCAGCCCATGTTCAAGGGGCAAGGGTGCGTCCAAAATACATCGGGGGCATCCGGGCAAGATATCTCTAAACTATAGCGAAAGCGGCTGCTTGTGGCAGCTGTTTTTTGTGTTTGACATTATATTTGAATTATGGTGTAATTTTTAGGATTAAAAGGAGACAATATGGCTACATTGGAAATATTTTTGCTTGCCGTGTCATTGGCGATGGATGCATTTGCGGTGTCGATATGCAAGGGTTTGAAGACGAAAAAAGTAAAATGGAATCATATGGTGCTTTCGGGCTTGTGGTTTGGCGGATTCCAGGCATTGATGCCACTGTTGGGCTTTTATTTGGGTTTGGCGTTTCAAAAGTACATTGAAACGTTCGATCACTGGATCGCGTTTGGGTTGCTTGTGCTTATCGGTATCAATATGATCAAGGAGTCAAGATCGCTCGATGATGAAGAGGTATCCGACTCGTTTGCGATCAAATCTATGTTCCTTATGGCGGTTGCCACCAGCATCGATGCTCTCGCTGTTGGTGTGACGTTCGGTTTGATGGGTGGAATCAATATTGTTACCGCGATTGCGATTATCGGCATTACCACATTCGTGATTGCGATGACCGGAACGAAGCTGGGATGCATCGCCGGAGAGAAGCTCAAATCCCGGGCCGAACTGCTTGGCGGATTGATCCTGATCGGTCTTGGTTTCAAGATATTGATAGAACATCTCTTTATGTAAAAAAACTGGCTCGCGCCAGTTTTTTGCATTTGTTTACATTCCTTCGTGGAATGTTCTTGAGATTACATCGTTTTGTTGCTCTTTGGTCAGTTTGACAAAATTCACGGCATAGCCGCTGACTCTCACAGTCAGTTGGGGATATTTCTCCGGATGTGCCTGGGCATCAAGCAAAGTGTCCCGATTGAAAACATTGACGTTGAGATGATGTCCCCCCTGTTCAACGTAACCATCAAGCATGTTTACCAGATTGTCGATTTGATTGTTTTTTACCATTGTCATTCTCCTCCTTAGACAAACTCATAGTAGCATATATCAGTAATCATTACTAATTATATGCATTTAAATTATATACATTTAAAATTTAGCTGGCATGAAAACAGCTTGAACTCAGCGATTATCCAGTCCGCCGGGACAAGTGGCCTAATAGACGAGATTGTCTTACTGGAATCGGTGCCGGAGCATTTTTGAAAGAAATATCAAATTTGCCGTTGACTTGTGAAAGATAATGTTGTAAGATAATCAAGTCGACTCAAGACGAGTCACAGTTCATTGAAAACTAAACAGAATTAAAAACACAACGTCAATTATTCAATAAGAATAAAGATTTAAAAAGAGCTAAACAAACATTATTGTTTACATAAACAATGGAGAGTTTGATCCTGGCTCAGGATGAACGCTGGCGGCGTGCCTAATACATGCAAGTCGAACGCTTCGATTTATCGAAGAGTGGCGAACGGGTGAGTAATACATAAGTAACCTGCCCTTAACAGGGGGATAACTACTAGAAATGGTAGCTAAGACCGCATAGGTGGATTGATCGCATGATTGATTCATTAAAAGACCTTTCAAGGTCTGGATAAGGATGGACTTATGTCGCATTAGCTAGTTGGTAAGGTAACGGCTTACCAAGGCGACGATGCGTAGCCGGCCTGAGAGGGTGAACGGCCACATTGGGACTGAGACACGGCCCAAACTCCTACGGGAGGCAGCAGTAGGGAATTTTCGGCAATGGGGGAAACCCTGACCGAGCAACGCCGCGTGAAGGAAGAAGGAATTCGTTTCGTAAACTTCTGTTATAAAGGAAGAAAGATGACATCAGGAAATGGTTGTCAAGTGACGGTACTTTATGAGAAAGCCACGGCTAACTACGTGCCAGCAGCCGCGGTAATACGTAGGTGGCAAGCGTTATCCGGAATTATTGGGCGTAAAGAGGGAGCAGGCGGTAACAAAGGTCTGTGGTGAAAGCCTGAAGCTTAACTTCAGTAAGCCATAGAAACCAGGTAACTAGAGTGCAAGAGAGGATCGTGGAATTCCATGTGTAGCGGTGAAATGCGTAGATATATGGAGGAACACCAGTGGCGAAGGCGACGATCTGGCTTGTAACTGACGCTGAGTCCCGAAAGCGTGGGGAGCAAATAGGATTAGATACCCTAGTAGTCCACGCCGTAAACGATGAGTACTAAGTGTTGGGGGTCGAACCTCAGTGCTGCAGTTAACGCAATAAGTACTCCGCCTGAGTAGTACGTTCGCAAGAATGAAACTCAAAGGAATTGACGGGGGCCCGCACAAGCGGTGGAGCATGTGGTTTAATTCGAAGCAACGCGAAGAACCTTACCAGGTCTTGACATATGTCTAAAGGCTCCAGAGATGGAGAGATAGTTATAGATATACAGGTGGTGCATGGTTGTCGTCAGCTCGTGTCGTGAGATGTTGGGTTAAGTCCCGCAACGAGCGCAACCCTTGTCGTTAGTTACCATCATTAAGTTGGGGACTCTAACGAGACTGCCAGTGATAAGCTGGAGGAAGGCGGGGATGACGTCAAATCATCATGCCCCTTATGACCTGGGCTACACACGTGCTACAATGGATAGTGCAAAGGGAAGCGAGACCGCGAGGTGGAGCAAAACCCATAAAACTATTCTCAGTTCGGATTGTAGTCTGCAACTCGACTACATGAAGTTGGAATCGCTAGTAATCGTGAATCAGCATGTCACGGTGAATACGTTCTCGGGCCTTGTACACACCGCCCGTCACACCATGAGAGTTGATAACACCCGAAGCCGGTGGCCTAACCGCAAGGAAGGAGCTGTCTAAGGTGGGATTGATGATTAGGGTGAAGTCGTAACAAGGTATCCCTACGGGAACGTGGGGATGGATCACCTCCTTTCTAAGGAGAACCGTTCAACTTGTCGGTTGGACAAAAGCAAAAGTTGTGAAGAAATTCTGTTTAGTTTTGAGTGAACTGTAAACTCAACGATCTGGTAACGATGGCATGATGGACACACCTGTTCCCATCCCGAACACAGAAGTTAAGCATCATAACGGCGACGATAGTGCAATGTGCGACAATAGCAAGCTGCCAGTTTGAAATCAAGGACGTAAGTCCTTTTTTTTTGTTTTCCAGAACCACACAAAGGAAAAGAACCGGCTCACGCCGGTTCAAGAAAGAGAGTTATTAGTTTGTTTTCATTTAAATAAGAGAGTTATTATATTTAGGAGAGAGATGTAAGGTTGGTGTCCTTACACTTATAATATAATCCTCCAAGATGAACTAATTATTAACCGGGTGTGTCAAATTACGGAATAGGCACAAATTTTTGGGTCGATATTTTTGAAAAAACAGTTGACTAGGAATTGATGTTGTTGTATTATATTCAAGTCGACTCAAGACGAGTCACGAGATCATTGAAAACTGGATAATAATCGAAAGATAGAAAAGAGATCGAGGAAATGAAAATTTCCAAAATTATAACCAGATAGATTTAAAACAATTTATGTGGTCTTTCTAGAAAAAGTCGAAAAAAAACTAAGAAAAAACTAAAACTAAAAAAGTTTAATCAAACACCAATAGGTAAAGTAAAAAAGAGCGTATGGTGGATGCCTAGGCACAAAGAGGCGATGAAGGACGCAGCGAACGGCGAAACGCGACGGGGAGCAGTAAGCATGCAATGATCCGTTGATGTCCGAATGGGGGAACCCAGTCAGTGTAACAGCTGATTATGCATAAGTGAATACATAGCTTATGCAGGCGATACGCAGGGAACTGAAACATCTAAGTACCTGCAGGAGAAGAAAATAAACAATGATTTCCTAAGTAGTGGCGAGCGAACGGGAAAGAGCCCAAACCCGACATAGTCGGGGGTTGTAGGGCTGCTGATAACGACACGAAATCATTATAGAAGAATCAGCTGGGAAGCTGAGCCAAAGAGAGTGAAAGCCTCGTATTTGAAATAGTGACGAAGTCAAAGCAGTACCTGAGTACGGCGGGACACGAGAAATCCTGTCGGAATCTGCCAGGACCATCTGGTAAGGCTAAATACTCCTTTGTGACCGATAGTGAACCAGTACCGTGAGGGAAAGGTGAAAAGAACCCCGGGAGGGGAGTGAAAGAGATCCTGAAACCATATGCTTACAACAAGTTAGAGCCCGTTAATGGGTGATAGCGTGCCTTTTGTAGAATGAACCGGCGAGTTACGATATGCAGCAAGGTTAAGTAGGATATACGGAGCCGAAGCGAAAGCGAGTCTGAATAGGGCGAGAGTTGTATGTCGTAGACCCGAAACCGAGTGAGCTAGCCATGACCAGGTTGAAGTTGGGGTAAAACCCGATGGAGGACCGAACCGACCCCCGTTGAAACGTTGGCGGATGAGTTGTGGCTAGGGGTGAAATTCCAATCGAACTCGGAGATAGCTGGTTCTCCCCGAAATAGCTTTAGGGCTAGCGTCAAGGTAGAGTAATATGAAGGTAGAGCACTGAATGTATGATGGCCTCATCTCGAGGTACTGAATATAATCAAACTCCGAATGTCATAAATATATACTTGGCAGTCAGACAGTGGGTGATAAGGTCCATTGTCAAGAGGGAAACAGCCCAGACCATCAGCTAAGGTCCCAAAATATACACTAAGTGGAAAAGGATGTGGAGATGTCCAGACAACTAGGAGGTTGGCTCAGAAGCAGCCACCCTTTAAAGAGTGCGTAACAGCTCACTAGTCGAATGACTCTGCGCCGAAAATTTACCGGGGCTAAGTGTAATACCGAAGCTATGGATTAGAAATAATGGTAGGGGAGCGTTCTATATGCGAAGAAGTCAGATCGAGAGGACTGGTGGAGCGTATAGAAGAGAGAATGCCGGTGTGAGTAGCGAAACGGTGGTGAGAATCCACCGCACCGAAAACCCAAGGTTTCCAGAGGAAGGTTCGTCCGCTCTGGGTAAGTCGGGACCTAAGGCGAGGGCGAAAGCCGTAGTCGATGGACAACAGGTAGAGATTCCTGTACTTGTCATGGAAGTGATGGAGTGACGGAGAAGGCTAGCTAAGCATACTGATGGAATAGTATGTGTAAGCAAGGTAGCAGGTAAACAGGCAAATCCGTTTACCAGTAATGCGAATATGCGATGCGGATGGAAAGCTACGGCGAGTACAGAAGTTAGTGAGGCCAGCTTCCAAGAAAAGCTTCTAACGATAATTCATGATAACCCGTACCGAAAATGGACACACATGGGTAAGGAGAGCATCCTAAGGTGAGCGAGAGAACTATAGCTAAGGAACTCTGCAAAATGACTCCGTAACTTCGGGAGAAGGAGTGCTTATAGAAATATAAGCCGCAGTAAAACGGCCCAAGCGACTGTTTACCAAAAACACAGCTCTCTGCTAAGTCGAAAGACGATGTATAGGGGGTGACGCCTGCCCGGTGCTGGAAGGTTAAGAGGATGAGTTAGAGCAATCGAAGCTTTGAATTGAAGCCCCAGTAAACGGCGGCCGTAACTATAACGGTCCTAAGGTAGCGAAATTCCTTGTCAGGTAAGTTCTGACCCGCACGAAAGGCGTAACGATTTGGGCGCTGTCTCAGCTGTAGACTCGGTGAAGTCTTAGTACCTGTGAAGATGCAGGTTACCCGCGACTAGACGGAAAGACCCCATGGAGCTTTACTGTAGCTTGATATTGGATTTTGATGCAAGATGTACAGGATAGGTAGGAGACTACGAGATATGCACGCCAGTGTGTAAGGAGTCGCCGTTGGGATACTACCCTTCTTGTATTAGGATTCTAACCGGATGCCATTAGCTGGTGACGGGACAGTGTCAGGTGGACAGTTTGACTGGGGCGGTCGCCTCCCAAAGAGTAACGGAGGCGCCCAAAGATACCCTCAGCTTGGATGGAAATCAAGCGTAGAGTGCAAAGGCAAAAGGGTGTTTGACTGCGAGACCTACAAGTCGAGCAGGGACGAAAGTCGGGCTTAGTGATCCGGCGGTACCGAATGGAAGGGCCGTCGCTCAACGGATAAAAGCTACCCTGGGGATAACAGGCTGATCTCCCCCAAGAGTTCACATCGACGGGGAGGTTTGGCACCTCGATGTCGGCTCATCGCATCCTGGAGCTGAAGTCGGTTCCAAGGGTTGGGCTGTTCGCCCATTAAAGCGGTACGCGAGCTGGGTTCAGAACGTCGTGAGACAGTTCGGTCCCTATCTGTCGTGGGCGTAGGAAGTTTGAGAAGATCTGACCTTAGTACGAGAGGACCGGGTTGGACATACCAATGGTGCACCAGTTGTCACGCCAGTGGCATAGCTGGGTAGCTAAGTATGGAAGGGATAAACGCTGAAGGCATCTAAGTGTGAAACCCACTTCAAGATGAGACTTCCCATTACGCAAGTAAGTAAGACCCCTTAAAGACGATAAGGTTGATAGGTCAGGAGTGTAAGCATGGTGACATGTTCAGCGGACTGATACTAATAGGTCGAGGACTTAACCAATTGGACAAAGACAAAAAGAACAATTCGATTATTATCTAGTTTTGAGTGATCTGATAAAACTCAACAATCTGGTAACGATGGCATGATGGACACACCTGTTCCCATCCCGAACACAGAAGTTAAGCATCATAACGGCGACGATAGTGCAATGTGCGACAATAGCAAGCTGCCAGTTTGAAATCAAGGACGTAAGTCCTTTTTTTTTATGCCCGGAATCAGGGGCGAAAGAAAAGAACCGGCTTGGGCCGGTTCAAGGAAGAGAGTTTATATTATTTAGGGAGAGAGATAAGGTTCAATTACCTTACAAGACAAATATACCCCAGTAAGATGAACTCCATATTAACCTGCAACCGCGAATTGTGTCAGATCCGGTTCAGGTTCTTGAATTTGTACAGCATGTCTTTAAGCAGGAAAGAAATGATGACATCTGTCTTAGGAGTCTTTGGAGCGCAGTCCTAACCAAAATCAATGTTTGGATTAGGGGTCGTTTAAGACGGTTCTATGTAATGCAATCATAATATCAGATATGTCCCTATCCCACGGTTTTTTAGGGCCGTAATAAATGTTCGCTAATCTTAAGGTTATTTGATGGTGTTGACACACCATCCTTGCTGGCGTATGATTTAGTAAAGACACCTGCTTGGAACTTTTTTTCTGGTGCAATTTTCAGTACTTTAATTCATATTATACATTGATGGTGAGCTTGAAAAGTTTTCAGTTTCATGCTTTTTCTAAAATCTATGAAGAATAGTTTCATTAGGAGTGATAAGGGGGCTTAGTATGAACCGCGGTGAAATAATCGACTGGTTGCTTGAAGGCGATGTCGCAATCCAATACCAGACCCACCGGGATCTGTTACATTCCAGCAATTCTATTTTGGAGGATTTGAAAAACAGGATTGCGACCCAGGGTTGGGGCAGCGAGTTTTTAAAAAGGCAGCACCCCGATGGCCATTGGGGCAAGGCGTTCTACCAGCCTAAGTGGACTTCGACCAATTACACCTTGCTTGATCTCAAAAATCTCTCGATTCATGGCTTGCCGGAGATAACCAAAGCCATAAATGATGTGACGCTCTACTGCAAGGGAGAAGATGGCGGCATCAACGGCTTTGTCGGAGTCAAGGAAAGTGATCTTTGCATCAACGGCATGTTTTTGAATTACGCCTGTTATTTCAAGATCGATCAGGACAGCTTGTTGTCGGTTATCGACTTTGTGATCAGTCAGCAGATGGCTGATGGGGGCTTCAACTGCCGGCTGAACCGCTATGGTGCCAGACACAGTTCGATGCATACGACTCTCAATGTCCTAGAAGGTATCCATGAATACATCAGCCAGGGCTACACTTACCGGGTGGATGAATTGATTGCAATCGAAGGACAGGCCCAGGAGTTCCTGTTGATGCATCGGCTGTTCAAGTCCGACCGGACTGGAAAAGTAATCAATCAGGGAATGCTCAAGCTTGCCTATCCGACCAGATGGCGATACGACATCCTTAGGGCTCTTGATTATTTTCGCGGCTGTGGTATTCCTTATGATCCGAGGATGCAGGATGCCTTGGATGTCATCATCAAGAAGCGCACAGGGGATGGGCGCTGGAAAATTCCGGCCCATTATCCTGGAACTGCTGTTCACTTCGATATGGAACAACCAGGTAAGCCAAGCCGCTGGAACACACTGCGGGCTTTAAGGGTCCTTGAATACTACCAATCCGGTTTTCAACTCTGATGATCGGATTTTTTTATTCCCTAATCTTTGCGCAAGTGACATTGAAGACTCGCTGAAATGGCGGTTCTCAATCATACATTTGGTCAAGAGAAGCAAATAAATTAAAAAAACCGACCGTTTCCTCTTGCTAAAGAGGATTATTCATGATATAATAATTGAGCGCCAAAAAGCAAACGGCGCATGATAGACAGCTGGATAAAAAAGTTGAAAAAGTTATTGACTTAACAGTCCGGATGTTGTAAGATAATCAAGTCGACTCAAGACGAGTCACAGTTCATTGAAAACTAAACAGAATTAAAAACACAACGTCAATTATTCAATAAGAATAAAGATTTAAAAAGAGCTAAACAAACATTATTGTTTACATAAACAATGGAGAGTTTGATCCTGGCTCAGGATGAACGCTGGCGGCGTGCCTAATACATGCAAGTCGAACGCTTCGATTTATCGAAGAGTGGCGAACGGGTGAGTAATACATAAGTAACCTGCCCTTAACAGGGGGATAACTACTAGAAATGGTAGCTAAGACCGCATAGGTGGATTGATCGCATGATTGATTCATTAAAAGACCTTTCAAGGTCTGGATAAGGATGGACTTATGTCGCATTAGCTAGTTGGTAAGGTAACGGCTTACCAAGGCGACGATGCGTAGCCGGCCTGAGAGGGTGAACGGCCACATTGGGACTGAGACACGGCCCAAACTCCTACGGGAGGCAGCAGTAGGGAATTTTCGGCAATGGGGGAAACCCTGACCGAGCAACGCCGCGTGAAGGAAGAAGGAATTCGTTTCGTAAACTTCTGTTATAAAGGAAGAAAGATGACATCAGGAAATGGTTGTCAAGTGACGGTACTTTATGAGAAAGCCACGGCTAACTACGTGCCAGCAGCCGCGGTAATACGTAGGTGGCAAGCGTTATCCGGAATTATTGGGCGTAAAGAGGGAGCAGGCGGTAACAAAGGTCTGTGGTGAAAGCCTGAAGCTTAACTTCAGTAAGCCATAGAAACCAGGTAACTAGAGTGCAAGAGAGGATCGTGGAATTCCATGTGTAGCGGTGAAATGCGTAGATATATGGAGGAACACCAGTGGCGAAGGCGACGATCTGGCTTGTAACTGACGCTGAGTCCCGAAAGCGTGGGGAGCAAATAGGATTAGATACCCTAGTAGTCCACGCCGTAAACGATGAGTACTAAGTGTTGGGGGTCGAACCTCAGTGCTGCAGTTAACGCAATAAGTACTCCGCCTGAGTAGTACGTTCGCAAGAATGAAACTCAAAGGAATTGACGGGGGCCCGCACAAGCGGTGGAGCATGTGGTTTAATTCGAAGCAACGCGAAGAACCTTACCAGGTCTTGACATATGTCTAAAGGCTCCAGAGATGGAGAGATAGTTATAGATATACAGGTGGTGCATGGTTGTCGTCAGCTCGTGTCGTGAGATGTTGGGTTAAGTCCCGCAACGAGCGCAACCCTTGTCGTTAGTTACCATCATTAAGTTGGGGACTCTAACGAGACTGCCAGTGATAAGCTGGAGGAAGGCGGGGATGACGTCAAATCATCATGCCCCTTATGACCTGGGCTACACACGTGCTACAATGGATAGTGCAAAGGGAAGCGAGACCGCGAGGTGGAGCAAAACCCATAAAACTATTCTCAGTTCGGATTGTAGTCTGCAACTCGACTACATGAAGTTGGAATCGCTAGTAATCGTGAATCAGCATGTCACGGTGAATACGTTCTCGGGCCTTGTACACACCGCCCGTCACACCATGAGAGTTGATAACACCCGAAGCCGGTGGCCTAACCGCAAGGAAGGAGCTGTCTAAGGTGGGATTGATGATTAGGGTGAAGTCGTAACAAGGTATCCCTACGGGAACGTGGGGATGGATCACCTCCTTTCTAAGGAGAACCGTTCAACTTGTCGGTTGGACAAAAGCAAAAGTTGTGAAGAAATTCTGTTTAGTTTTGAGTGAACTGAGAGGTTACTCAAGAGATCATTGAAAACTGGATAATAATCGAAAGATAGAAAAGAGATCGAGGAAATGAAAATTTCCAAAATTATAACCAGATAGATTTAAAACAATTTATGTGGTCTTTCTAGAAAAAGTCGAAAAAAAACTAAGAAAAACTAAAACTAAAAAAGTTTAATCAAACACCAATAGGTAAAGTAAAAAAGAGCGTATGGTGGATGCCTAGGCACAAAGAGGCGATGAAGGACGCAGCGAACGGCGAAACGCGACGGGGAGCAGTAAGCATGCAATGATCCGTTGATGTCCGAATGGGGGAACCCAGTCAGTGTAACAGCTGATTATGCATAAGTGAATACATAGCTTATGCAGGCGATACGCAGGGAACTGAAACATCTAAGTACCTGCAGGAGAAGAAAATAAACAATGATTTCCTAAGTAGTGGCGAGCGAACGGGAAAGAGCCCAAACCCGACATAGTCGGGGGTTGTAGGGCTGCTGATAACGACACGAAATCATTATAGAAGAATCAGCTGGGAAGCTGAGCCAAAGAGAGTGAAAGCCTCGTATTTGAAATAGTGACGAAGTCAAAGCAGTACCTGAGTACGGCGGGACACGAGAAATCCTGTCGGAATCTGCCAGGACCATCTGGTAAGGCTAAATACTCCTTTGTGACCGATAGTGAACCAGTACCGTGAGGGAAAGGTGAAAAGAACCCCGGGAGGGGAGTGAAAGAGATCCTGAAACCATATGCTTACAACAAGTTAGAGCCCGTTAATGGGTGATAGCGTGCCTTTTGTAGAATGAACCGGCGAGTTACGATATGCAGCAAGGTTAAGTAGGATATACGGAGCCGAAGCGAAAGCGAGTCTGAATAGGGCGAGAGTTGTATGTCGTAGACCCGAAACCGAGTGAGCTAGCCATGACCAGGTTGAAGTTGGGGTAAAACCCGATGGAGGACCGAACCGACCCCCGTTGAAACGTTGGCGGATGAGTTGTGGCTAGGGGTGAAATTCCAATCGAACTCGGAGATAGCTGGTTCTCCCCGAAATAGCTTTAGGGCTAGCGTCAAGGTAGAGTAATATGAAGGTAGAGCACTGAATGTATGATGGCCTCATCTCGAGGTACTGAATATAATCAAACTCCGAATGTCATAAATATATACTTGGCAGTCAGACAGTGGGTGATAAGGTCCATTGTCAAGAGGGAAACAGCCCAGACCATCAGCTAAGGTCCCAAAATATACACTAAGTGGAAAAGGATGTGGAGATGTCCAGACAACTAGGAGGTTGGCTCAGAAGCAGCCACCCTTTAAAGAGTGCGTAACAGCTCACTAGTCGAATGACTCTGCGCCGAAAATTTACCGGGGCTAAGTGTAATACCGAAGCTATGGATTAGAAATAATGGTAGGGGAGCGTTCTATATGCGAAGAAGTCAGATCGAGAGGACTGGTGGAGCGTATAGAAGAGAGAATGCCGGTGTGAGTAGCGAAACGGTGGTGAGAATCCACCGCACCGAAAACCCAAGGTTTCCAGAGGAAGGTTCGTCCGCTCTGGGTAAGTCGGGACCTAAGGCGAGGGCGAAAGCCGTAGTCGATGGACAACAGGTAGAGATTCCTGTACTTGTCATGGAAGTGATGGAGTGACGGAGAAGGCTAGCTAAGCATACTGATGGAATAGTATGTGTAAGCAAGGTAGCAGGTAAACAGGCAAATCCGTTTACCAGTAATGCGAATATGCGATGCGGATGGAAAGCTGCGGCGAGTACAGAAGTTAGTGAGGCCAGCTTCCAAGAAAAGCTTCTAACGATAATTCATGATAACCCGTACCGAAAATGGACACACATGGGTAAGGAGAGCATCCTAAGGTGAGCGAGAGAACTATAGCTAAGGAACTCTGCAAAATGACTCCGTAACTTCGGGAGAAGGAGTGCTTATAGAAATATAAGCCGCAGTAAAACGGCCCAAGCGACTGTTTACCAAAAACACAGCTCTCTGCTAAGTCGAAAGACGATGTATAGGGGGTGACGCCTGCCCGGTGCTGGAAGGTTAAGAGGATGAGTTAGAGCAATCGAAGCTTTGAATTGAAGCCCCAGTAAACGGCGGCCGTAACTATAACGGTCCTAAGGTAGCGAAATTCCTTGTCAGGTAAGTTCTGACCCGCACGAAAGGCGTAACGATTTGGGCGCTGTCTCAGCTGTAGACTCGGTGAAGTCTTAGTACCTGTGAAGATGCAGGTTACCCGCGACTAGACGGAAAGACCCCATGGAGCTTTACTGTAGCTTGATATTGGATTTTGATGCAAGATGTACAGGATAGGTAGGAGACTACGAGATATGCACGCCAGTGTGTAAGGAGTCGCCGTTGGGATACTACCCTTCTTGTATTAGGATTCTAACCGGATGCCATTAGCTGGTGACGGGACAGTGTCAGGTGGACAGTTTGACTGGGGCGGTCGCCTCCCAAAGAGTAACGGAGGCGCCCAAAGATACCCTCAGCTTGGATGGAAATCAAGCGTAGAGTGCAAAGGCAAAAGGGTGTTTGACTGCGAGACCTACAAGTCGAGCAGGGACGAAAGTCGGGCTTAGTGATCCGGCGGTACCGAATGGAAGGGCCGTCGCTCAACGGATAAAAGCTACCCTGGGGATAACAGGCTGATCTCCCCCAAGAGTTCACATCGACGGGGAGGTTTGGCACCTCGATGTCGGCTCATCGCATCCTGGAGCTGAAGTCGGTTCCAAGGGTTGGGCTGTTCGCCCATTAAAGCGGTACGCGAGCTGGGTTCAGAACGTCGTGAGACAGTTCGGTCCCTATCTGTCGTGGGCGTAGGAAGTTTGAGAAGATCTGACCTTAGTACGAGAGGACCGGGTTGGACATACCAATGGTGCACCAGTTGTCACGCCAGTGGCATAGCTGGGTAGCTAAGTATGGAAGGGATAAACGCTGAAGGCATCTAAGTGTGAAACCCACTTCAAGATGAGACTTCCCATTACGCAAGTAAGTAAGACCCCTTAAAGACGATAAGGTTGATAGGTCAGGAGTGTAAGCATGGTGACATGTTCAGCGGACTGATACTAATAGGTCGAGGACTTAACCAATTGGACAAAGACAACAAACAACAATTCGATTATTATCTAGTTTTGAGTGATCTGATAGAACTCAACAATCTGGTAACGATGGCATGATGGACACACCTGTTCCCATCCCGAACACAGAAGTTAAGCATCATAACGGCGACGATAGTGCAATGTGCGACAATAGCAAGCTGCCAGTTTGAAATCAAGGACGTAAGTCCTTTTTTTTATTGCCCGGAATCAGGGGCAAAAGAAAAGAACCGGCATGCGCCGGTTCAAAAAGAGAGTACAACAAGTCAGAAGTAATTAATAAGGAGTACCTTATGTAAAGATATTAGCACTCATTTGTGAACTAAATGTTAAATGTGGAATAATATGGCAAATAGTTTGCATCAATTCAATAGTGCTATTATAATGGAACTAGAAAAGAGGAGGATGATTCATGACAAAATTCTATGTGGTGCGCCACGGCGAGACACTTTTCAACCGTAAAGACAAGGTCCAGGGAGCCTGCGATTCCCCGCTGACTAGTAAGGGTATCGCGCAGGCGGAGGCCATCATCGACCAGATTGGAAAAATCGAATTTGATGGGGTTTACTCTTCAATCAGCGAACGGGCATTCGATACCGCAACGATTATCACAGCGGGAAAATATGAAATAAATATCACCAAAAAGATCAAGGAAATGAATTTCGGCAATCTTGAAGGCGAGGACAACGGAGCTTTGATGAAACCAGAACACGGCGGTGACTGGATGAAGACATTCGAAGAAGGATTCGAGTATGCTGGCGGGGAAAGTTTCCAACAGTTGCACAAACGTCTGATCGATTTCATCGACGAGGTGGCAAAGGTCCATCCTGAAGGCAATGTCCTGCTTGTGTCACATGGCATGGTCATCACTTCGCTGGGGCTGATCGCCGACTATGATTACACATCTTCGTATCTGCGTTCGGGAAATTCCATCGATAACTGCTCGATTTCCACATTCGTCTATGACGGAAATCTTAAAATCCAGGAGTTGAACCGGAAAACCTTAGTATAAACAAAAAAGAGGCTGTAACGAATAAAGGTTTTTAACCTTTGCTCGTTGCAGCTTTTTTTCTGTCAAAAATGATTTTTAATGAATTTAGGCAAATCAAAAAATGGAAGATTAGTTTCCACGGTTTAAGGGCATGTTTAAAAAATCATTTCAAATAATGGGTTTTGGTTTTAGATTTTCCTAAACAATCAGCCTTTGTTTTCTATTCTTTTTATTGTGAAATTTCATAAGGTTGAACCCTAGAGCTACCAAATACAGCTCGATTTTGACACTTTTAGCACCACGTCGTCTCAAACGGGTATATTTTATGTCTTCTTTGATGACTCCGAAGGCTCCCTCAACTTGGATGCTTCTCTGCCTTTTCAGTTCCTTGCCAAACTCAGTGGAAAGATTTTTATCGACTTCACTGTGGAATTCTTCAAGAACCGAATTTCGTCGCAATTTCCTTTCAACCACCGATTTGGTGCACAGTGACATATTGGAACAGTCACTGCAGCCTTGGCATCGGTAATTGGCTGTTATCTGGATATACTTACCTTTGGTTTCATAACTGTCATCTACGTACTGATCAAAGACATTGCCTTCAGGGCAAATTTTGTAGCCTTCCTCATTTTCTGGCCAGTTGATTGAGTTGTAGATCCTCTTCTTGAATTTGGAATCATGTTTCTTTGCGTACATATTGTACTTCATGCTCAAATTCATCCCACTTTCCAGGCAGTAGAAATAATTTTCATAGCTTCCATAACCGGCATCGCCAACTGGCCACTTAGGAAGAAATCCGTATTTCTCCTTGTAGGACTTCATAAAGGGAATAAAGGTCTTCACGTCACCAGGATTGGGATAAACGTCTAGATGGACGATATATTCATCACTGACTCCTAGCTGAAGATTGTAGCCTGGCTTGAATACTCCGGTTTGGTTATAGTAGTCGTATTTCATGTTCATCATTGTGGCATCATGATCGGTTTTGGAATAGCTGTTCCTCTCACCACAAATCTCCAACTTCTCTTCGTATTCAAACAATTTGATGAAATACTCCAAGATTTTATCATAAGCCGACTGCACCTTGGTTTTCCGTTTACCCTTGCCATATACAATCTCGATATTCTCACTGACCATGTGCTCCATGAGGTCATCAGCGATTTCTCCTACATAATCCGATTGGTAATTTGGTGCAGCCTGATAGTCGGTAAAACCAAGACCAGCCAAGTCCGATATCGCTTCAGTTATTTTTAGATAAAGCTTGTCCCGGTTGGTTAATACTGCTTTCTTCCAGACGAAACTTGTCTTTCTGGCATTGGCTTCTATTTTAGTTCCGTCGATATAAATAATCGAGGTATCTACTTCCTCGAGCTTGACTATTTCTTTTGTGATATCATAAAAAATATCTTCTATTTTCAAAGCTAAACGGTTATTGATAAAACGCTGAAAAGCCATATGAGATGGTCTTTCCTCGTTCGATAACCACATATACCTAATATCAAATTTGCACAAATCCTCAAGGTCACGAAGACTGGGATTACCGTTCATAAACGCAAACAATAAAACTTGCAACATCATATCAGGGTCGTAGCCCTTGTTACCTCTTTGACAGTTATCTGAAAAATACTTTCTAGTGTCAATTCCTCTCATAATCTCTACGAATGATGTCACTGGATCGTCAATTGGTAAAATAATATCAATATCCAGTGGAAGTTTGAATTGAAATGCGCTATAATTACCACTGTACTTGGGGTAATTGGACTCCAACATTTCGATGTTTAACATAGTCTAATTATACCAAAAAATGCACCTAAACTCATTATGAGTCAGGTGCATTTTTTACATTTCAGGGAACTATTCAAATTAATGCGTTACAGCCCCTTTTGTTTTCTTAAATTGCTACTTTTTCTTCAACCAAAGCGATAACTTCATCCATGGTTCCTTTAGTCAAAGCTTCCGCAGCTAATTGCTCCATGTCAGCTTTTGATAATGAACGGATCAGTTTTCTTTGAGAAAGAATTGAAGTTGCCGACATTGAGAATTCATCCAATCCCAATCCTAACAACAATGGAGCCGCCAGAGGTTCACCGGCCATTTCTCCACACATACCAGCCCATTTACCGTTGGCATGAGCAGCTTCGATAACACCTTTGACCAGTTTCAGGATAGCAGGGTTGAATGGTTGGTACAGGTAGTTGATTGAATTTGACATACGGTCAGCAGCGAATGTGTATTGAACCAAGTCATTTGTCCCAACTGAGAAGAAGTCAACTTCTTTCGCGAACTGATCAGCGTTGACAGCTGCGGCAGGGATCTCGATCATTATACCGACTTGGTAGTTGTCAGAAATTGCGAATCCAGCGGCTTTCAGGCTAGCTTCTTCTTCTTTCAACATCGCTTTGGCTTTGCGGAATTCTTCCAAAGTTGCAATCATTGGGAACATGATTCGCAAATCACCATATGTTGAAGCACGAAGCAACGCTCTTAATTGAGTTCTGAAGATTTCAGGCTTTTCGAAACAAAGACGGATCGCACGAACACCTAAGAATGGGTTCATTTCATGAGGCATGTCGATTGCGGCGATTTCCTTGTCACCACCGATATCCAAAGTACGGACAACAACAGGTTTACCTTTCATTGTTTCCAACACTTCCTTATAAACTTCGAATTGTTGGTCTTCAGTAGGCAAGGCTGCAGATTCCATGTAAAGGAATTCAGTACGGAACAATCCGACACCTTCACCACCGTTGGCGATTACTGATTCCAAGTCGCTGATTGAACCGATGTTGGCAACCAATTCAACGTGATGACCGTCAGTCGATTCAGTCTTTTCGTTTACCAATTTTTTCAGTTCGTTGCGCTCTGCGATGTAGGCATCACGTTTGGCAGTGTATTCTTCGATAACCTCTTCGCTAGGGTTAACGAGTACGATTCCTTCTTTACCATCAAGAACGATCATATCTCCGTCTTTGACATCTTCGGTGATAGTTTTGCATGCAACTACCGCCGGGATTTCCAAAGAGCGGGCCATGATAGCCGAGTGAGAAGTTCTTCCCCCGATGTTTGTCGCGAAACCGCGTACCAGGTTCTTGTTCAATTGAGCTGTGTCAGAAGGAGTCAGGTCATCGGCGATGACAACAACTTCTTCAGAAATCAATGCAGGGTTAGGCAAAGACTTACCTAAGATATTTGCAAGCAAACGGCGAGAAACGTCTTTGATGTCGGCGGCTCTTTCTTTGAAATAAGCATCGTCCATAGATTCGAACATCATCACGAACATTTTGGCAACTTCATCAGTCGCATAAGCAACGTTCACTTTTTCGTTTTTGATTTTGTCTTCGATTTGTGATTTCAATTCAGGGTCAGCTAAAACTAACGCATGAGCATCAAATACCGCAGCTTCTTCAGCCGACAGGTTTTTAGATGCAGCTTCCTTAATTGCCGCTAATTGTGTAGCTGTTACTTCCATCGCTTCTTTAAGTTTTGCGAGTTCTCCAGCCACATCAGCAACACCAGTTTTTTCAACACTTAAGTCTGGCATGACTAATTTGTAAGCTTTTGCAATCGCAATCCCGTTTGAAGCTCCAATTCCTTTAATCATTTCATTACCTCCATATAATATGGTTCTATTCTAACTTATTTGACTCAAAAAATCTATAATTTTTCTAAGAAAATGGCGATGTAAACGGATAGATTTTCATTTTATGAAAATATCATTTTATTTATTGAAAATAGAAATGGTTTATTGTATTATTAGGCTGTGGAGGAAGCTAAGATGAAAATAATAAAAGTAGCCAACTATGACGAAGCCAGTGCCAAGGCTTTCGAGATTTTCAAGAACCAAATAACAACCAAACCGGATTCAACCTTGGGGTTGGCGACCGGATCGACACCGCTAAGACTGTACGAACTTCTGATCGACGATCACAAGACAAACAAGACCAGTTACAAGGACATCAAGTCGTTCAACCTTGACGAGTATGTCGGGCTCGATAGCGGCCATGAACAATCATACGAATATTTCATGAATAAAAACCTGTTCAGCCATATCGACATCAATCCTGAAAACACCCATATCCCCTCTGGAATCGGGGACATCGAAAAGAACATCTCCGACTACAACGAGATGCTCAAAAACAATCCGATTGACTTGCAGCTCCTTGGCATCGGATCGAACGGCCATATCGGCTTCAATGAACCTGGAACGCCAAAGGACAGCGTGACCAGTCTGGTCGATTTGAAGCAGTCGACAATCGACGACAATGCCCGGCTGTTTTTCGGCGGGGATGTGACCAAGGTGCCTAAACAGGCAATATCGATGGGGATCGCCAACATATTGGCGGCCAAGAAAATCGTACTGATCGCCTGTGGTAAAAACAAGGCAGATGCCATCAAGACCCTGATCGAGGGTGAGGAATCGACTGACTGTCCGGCAAGTTTCCTGCAGTCGCATCCGGATGTGACTGTTATAATTGACCAGGATGCTTCAAGCGCCCTGAAATAAAAGCAAGTTATCCTTTATGGGATAACTTTTTTGTTGTATAATTTTTGTAACTAAACATAGAAGGCGGTGACTGGGTGGAAGATTTCTCTAAAGTGGCAATTGCCATAGGCAATCCCAAATATGATCAGGCAATCAAACGGCAGGTTGTTCTCTATTCGCGCGAAAATGATCTGCGCAGCGAATTTTACCGGGACTACACCCGTATCCTTTTCTCTCAGGCATATCGGCGCCTGAAACACAAGACCCAGGTTTTTTTTGCAATCAAGAATGACCACGTCTGCACCCGGCTGGAGCATGTCAATCTGGTAAGCTCAATATCATATACAATTGCCAAACAGCTCAAATTGAATACTGAACTGACTCAGGCCATTGCCCTGGGACATGATCTTGGTCATGCTCCATACGGTCATCGGGGCGAAAAAATACTCGAGCAACTGGCGAAGAAAAACGGACTGGAGGGCTTTTTCCATGAAAAGAATTCACTCAACTTCGTCGATAACATCGAGACTCTAGAAGACAACGACTATTTTCGTCACAATCTCAATCTCACCTATGCCATCCGCGATGGGATAATCTGCCATTGCGGCGAACTCAACCAGATAAGCATAAGACCAAGAGACGAGATTATCAATCTTGATGATTACACCTATCCAGGCGAATACCAGCCCTACACCTATGAGGGGTGTGTGGTGAAAATGGCTGACAAGATCTCATATCTCGCCCGGGACATCGAGGATGCCTTGCGTCTGAATATCCTGGACAGAATAAGCCTGGAAACATTCAAAGACCAGGTCAACAAGGAAAATCCCGCCTGGGATTTCGCAGCCATCAACAATGGCACGATCGTCAATTATTTCATCAGCGATGTCGTCGCCAACTCAACCATCGCCAAGGGCATTTCCCTTTCCGAAGATGGTCACATGCTGATGAAAAAACTGATTGCTTTCAACTATGAGATGATTTATCGCAATGTCAGGCTTGATGTCTACAACCGCCATGTCGAAAACATCATCACATCCATTTTTGAGCTCCTTGAAGGACTCTACCTTCAAAGCGGCAATCAAGACAGGCCGTTTGTAAAAGTCCTGCAGGACAATTCGAAACGCTATCCCAACCTGATTGACAGCTTCTTGAAGTATGTTTTGAAATATTCCAATTACCGCACCCAGGATTATTACATGAACAGGATAATCTATGATTTTGTCAATGATCCCCAGGCCATTTATCGCTGTTTGATAGACTATCTGTCTGGCATGAGCGACAACTACCTCCAGATCGTGTTTGAGGAAATCCTATCATTTAACTAAGGAGAAATACAATGCCTATATTAATCCCAGACAATCTGCCAGCGAGCAGCGTCTTAAAAAAAGAGAATGTGTTCGTAATGAACGATGCCCGGGCCTTGCTCCAGGACATCCGCCCGCTGAAAATTCTGATATTGAATATCATGCCCCAGAAGATCATAACCGAGACCCAGCTGCTGCGGCTTATTTCCAATTCGCCGTTGCAAATCGAGATCGACCTGATCGCGCCGGCAAGCCACGAATCCAAAAACACGCCCAAGGAACATCTCCTCGACTTCTACGAGACTTTCGATGAGATCAAGCAGAATTATTATGACGGGCTGATCGTCACGGGAGCACCGGTCGAACTTATGAATTTCGAGGATGTCGATTATTGGGAAGAACTCAAGGAAATCATGGAATGGTCGAAAACCCATGTGTTCTCATCGATGTACATCTGTTGGGGAGCTCAGGCGGGACTGTATTATTTCCACGGCGTCGAGAAGGTAAAGCTGCCAAAGAAGATGACCGGTGTTTTCGAGCATGCAATCAACAAGGAAAAAAGCTACCGTCGTCTGGTCCGCGGTTTCGACTCGGAATTCTATGCGCCCCATTCACGCTATACCGCATCTTCAATCGACCAGATCCGTTCCTGTGACGAGGTCGACATACTGGCGGAATCAAAAGAAGCCGGAGCTTATCTGATTGCTGAAAAAGACGGATCGAGAGTGTACGTAACCGGCCATCCCGAGTATGACAAGTACATGCTTGACAATGAATACCGCCGGGATCTCGTCAAAATGGAAGATAAGGCGCCACTGCCCAAGCACTACTATCGCAATGACGATTACAATGAAGATGTTATGGAACGCTGGAAATCCCATGCCTATCTTTTGTTCTCAAACTGGCTCAATATAGTCTATCAGGACACTCCTTTCAATATCGAGGATCTCGAAGAATTGCGAAAACCAAAATAGGGCCGATGCTCTATTTTTTGCATAATCCAAGGGGATATTTTTTTAAAGAAATAATTGATGAGGTAAGAATATGAATAGAAGAAAAATCATAATCGCAGTTATGACATTTGCTGCTGTTGTTATTTGCGTTATCCGGATTGGCATCGTTCCTGCCAATCAAAGCAAACAAGCCAAGTACGGACAGACTCAGACTGATTCGCTTACTCACGATATTGCTGTGATCCGGGATTTACATGTCACTTACGTTGGGGATATAAGTAATGTCATCCAATTGTTTAACATGCTGCCCCTCAACAATATTCCAATGATGTTTCAAATTGATCCTGATAATTGTGCTCTGACCGTAAATTATCTGGATACTGTTTGGAACGTTGGCGAAGAAAAGGTCGAGCGGGACCTGATATATAATTCAGTTGCGGCAATGGCGGTGATTGATAATCTGACTGCGATTAGCTATGAGTTTTCCGGCGCTGCCTATTCGTTTGAGCGTAAGGAAATGGAAAATGTTTTCAGTAGTCCTCTTTGCAATATGCTAAAAGAAGACGATTGGAATGAAATGGTTCAGGCCAAATTGTATTCTTCCGACTTTGTGGAGCAGTTTTTCAAAAATATCTGACAGCTTACAGGTATAACGAAGCAAAGATATCCGATGTGGTTTTGACACTACCAAATAATCATTCAGGGGGCCATATGAAAATAATCCAGTATCAAAGTGAAGTGGTGACATCAAAGGAAGAAAATCTGAAACAACTTGCGGACTTTTTGGAGAATGTAAAAGGAGAGCAGGCCGATCTGGTGATGGCTGGGGAAATGTTTGCCTGTCCTTACGATATCGAAAATTTCAAAAAATACAGCGAACCCCAGGGCGGACCAAGTTTCGAATATCTCGCCAATCTGGCCAAAAAGAACCGGATCTACCTTGTTGCCGGCACAGTTCCCGAGATCGACGAACAGGGCGATGTCTACAACACATCCTATGTGTTCGACCGGCAAGGAAATCTGGCAGCCAAACATCGCAAAGTCCATCTGTTCGACATCGATATCGAAGGGGGCCAGCGTTTCAAGGAATCGGCAGTGTTGAGCGCAGGTGATCAGGTTACGGTATTCGACAGCGAATTTGGCAAGATCGGCCTGTGCATCTGCTTTGATGTCCGTTTCGTTGAGATGTTCCGGATCATGACTGATCTGGGAGCCAGAGTAATTCTTATTCCGGCCGCGTTCAACACGACCACCGGACCGATCCACTGGGAGCTGCTCATGAAAGCTAGGGCTGTCGACAACCAATGCTTTGTGGTTGCCACTTCGCCCGCCAGAAGCGAAGGTGCTCATTATCAGACCTGGGGCCACAGCCTGGTTGTCAATCCCTGGGGCAAGATCAACGGCGAACTTGATGAGTTGCCCGGATATCTCTTAAGCAATATCGATTTTGATGAGGTAAAGGCAGTAAGGGAACAGATCCCGGTTGTCACCAATCTTAGGAGTGACTTGTATGAGGTTGTTCACAAGCCGAGGCGATAACGTTCTTGACTTTGGAAAATATCTAAACTATACTCTTGTAAAACAAAAATTGATTAATATTTTGAAAGTACACAGTGAGGTAAATAAATGGACTATCAACAAGCCCTGGACATATTAAATTCAACAGCATCCAATTCGTTAAATCTGGGACTTGAACGGCTGATCAGGCTCCTGGAAAAGATGGGCAACCCCCAGGATAAGCTCAAATTTATCCATGTCGCGGGAACAAACGGAAAAGGGTCGATTGTCAAGATGTTGAGCAATATTCTGACATACAGTGGCTACAGGGCCGGCCTCTACATCAGCCCTTTTGTGCTGGATTTTCGCGAACAGTTCCAGATCGACGGAGCGATGATCGAACCTGAGGAATTTGCCTCATGCGCCAGCTTTGTCTTTGGCTTAATCGATTTTGACGATGCCAACCGCCCGACCCAATATGAAATCCAGACAGCCATCGCCTTCGAGTGGTTCCATCGCCGGGGCTGTGACCTGGTCTGTCTCGAGGTGGGGCTTGGCGGTCAGGATGATGCGACCAATGTCATCCAGACCGCCATCTTGCACATAATCGCTTCAATCAGTTTGGATCATCAGGACATTCTGGGCCATACCATCTACGAGATAGCTGTTAAAAAAGCGGGGATCATCAAATCCGGTCCGACTGTCCTTTATCCCCTGCAAGAAAAAATGGCCATCGATGTCATCACCAAGAAATGCACCAGTGAGAAAAACGAACTGGTTATTCCCGATCCAACCAAACTCGTTATAGAAGACAAAGACGGGTTTGGCAATGATTTTGTCTATGATGGCGATAATTATCACACATCGCTCAATGGCAAGGTCCAAATCTACAACAGTCTTACCGTTATTGAAGCAGCCAAAAAGCTAAGCGAGCTGGGGTATATGATAACGCCCGAAAACATAAAAAAAGGGATTGCCAATACCTGGTTCCCGGCCCGGATGGAAGTGATCTCCCAAAAGCCTCTGGTAATTCTTGATGGATCACATAACCCGGCGGGAGCCAAGGCGCTTTCTGAGTTCCTGGCCGGCTTCAAGGGCCGCAAGATCACCTTGGTAATGGGCGTGTTGAAAGACAAGGACTATCATGAAATCCTTGAATTGCTATGTCCCTTGGCAGGACGGCTGTTTGCGGTGGCTCCGGCCAACTTTAGGGCTTTGCCGGCAGTCGAATTGGCGCTGGTGGCCCAAAATTATTGTGACAAGGTATACTCCTTTGAAGATGTCGAAAGGGCGGCTGCCACAGCTTTGCAAGTCAAAGATGACGAAGTTGTAGTCGTTTGCGGTTCGTTGTATCTTGCCATGGATTCAAGAGAAATTCTTCTGAAGCTTATTGCCAAAGGGAGTGGCCCAGAATGATTTGATTTTGCTCAATCGGTCCAAAGTGCCGTTGGGCTTTTTTTGACAAACCCCTCCGGATACGCGGACAAGGAAATAAATGGACTATTCTTGGTTAAAGGTGTAAAATGTACTTAAGAATTCATAATGCCGGATTGAAATATTGTGAGGTGGTCCGATGAGTCCTAAATATTGTGAAATCACCATACGGATTTCCGATGCAAGAAAGTTGCTTGGGCTTGGCGGAATATCTCAAATAAACTCTCGTCTTGAACAATTGGGTTTTTCCCTTGAAGGTCCGATATGGTGTCTTTACCATGATTACCTAATTTCCCAGATCACCCAGGCTGGAGACGGTCGCCTTGTGGTTCTTGGAGATATCCGCGTTGTCAGCGCTATTGAGGAATTTGTGAAGTCGATATCCACGATGCTGTTTTATCACGAACTGACAATCTGGTTCATGATGAAAGATGGATCAACCAGCCAGTATCTGACTTTTTTCAATGATCGCAACTCTGATAAAATAACAAAAACTCAAAGTATCAAAGGATACGAATTTGGCGATTATAAATGAGCTTGATATGCAACCTCGAGCGAGGGTTGACTTGTCTTAAAAGAACTTTTTGTCATGGAGGTATACCATGCTGTTTTTATACATTGTTTTGACTTGTGCTGTAATTGTCGTAAATATCGTGAAGATATTGGTTTATCGAAGGGACAAACTGTTTTTCGTGCTGGATGATTCCAGGTGGAAATGGCTGATCCTGTTTTTTACAATAATTGTGTTCTGGTTTGTATTTGTAAGTGAAGAATACAAGTATCTGTTGTATTGGCTGGCGGTTATCGAAATCGGTGACTTTGCCTTATACATGTTAAAAAACGACTGATAGTCTTATTGGCCCGCACGGGTTGGGCCAATGAAAGGATGAAAATTCATGAAACTTTTCATTGATGACCAAAGAGAAGTGCCTCCGGGTTTCACTGTTGCCAGAACATACTCACAGGCGTTGATACTTCTGGACAACATGAAGTTCAGTTTCATCAGCATAGATTACGATTTGGGCGAAGGAAAAACGCATACCGGACTCGATATTGTAGATTACATGATCCTGAATAATATATATGCGCCCCATATCAACGTCCATTCGACCCATGAAAACAGCTGGATGATGGTCAAAAGATTGAAGGATGCCCATTTGGTAGATATCTTGATTACGAAAAACTCCATTTGATAATTCACCATCAGTTGCTTCCCCTGCGCAGTTCATCATCCAAAAACAATGCGATAATCACAAATATGAGCCAGACGACAATTATTGCCGGATGGAAAGACACATAGCCATTGGCGGTGTTAAATCCAGCGGGAGTGTACCAGTTGTAATTCCAGGCCTCGATACTTAGTTTGGCGAACAAGGTTGCCCAACTGTATTCTGCTATATAGAAAAGAGCCAGGAATATGAAAGGCATTGAATATCCGGGAATCCGCAATTTTTTCAATGCGAACTTTACAGGATAAATGACTAACGGGATTATGCCGTAAACCAGAAACATCCAGGTGCTAGCGCTCTGGATAGCATTGATATCAAGGTGTCCGCCAAGAAGCTGTTGGATAGTTGTGACGATGACGTCGTAACCCATCCCGAATAATGCGAATACGATTATTCTAAGCACCAGGTTTTTTGTGTATCCATCAAGAAAAGTTTTCATATGTTCGATAACCTCCGAATCAGGGATTTTGTTTGTATGTAGTAATTTTACACCTTGCACTGGCACATATCAATATGCCTCAAACGCAATACCAGGCAATGCATTAATTCATGACAATGGAATCTCCATCCATTAAAGGGACTTTTTTTGGCTGCAAGGAAGGGAAGAGACAAATTAAAAACTCTCAGGTCTTATTGACTGAGAGTTTTCAATTTGCAAATGGAAAATGTATTCAAGATGGATAAATGGGAAATGTTCACAACAAAACCGAAACCACATTGAGAGCTCCGCTGATACCGATAAATATATAGGTGAGTCTTCTCAACATGTCGCTATTGATCCGGTGCACAATACGGTTGGCGATAGTAACTCCACCAAGAACTCCCAACATTCCAATAAGGATATATTGAATATGTTCGATGCCTAATATGCCATTGTATATTCTAAACGCCGTCTGATAAGATCCAACTATCAAAAAGAAACTCTGGATGGTGCCTAGATAATCCTCTTTGGACTTGGATATCGATAGAAAGTAGATCACCATCAAAGGACCTCCGATGCCAAACAGACCGGCAAAAATGCCCGAAATCACCACAAAGAAAAAGGACAGCAATGGGGTAACCTGGACATTTGTATTCTTTGCAAAAAACAGGAAGTACACCGACAAAACAACCAGGAACACACCAAGAATCAGTTTCAACAGACCTTGGTCGATATTGGTTGAAAACATAATCGCAACGCTGCTTGTGAAGCTAAACAACAAAGCTGGCCAGACAATCGCCTTGAATCTGATAAATTTTCGATATCTGTAAACCATAGTGAGGCACAGGACTATGCATATCGCACCGGAAAGCGCGGCACCGGTAACTACATTGAAAAGATATGGGAAAACAACCATCATCACTATACCGGCTCCAAACCCGGTAACTCCCTGGATCAATCCGGCAAGAAAAGCCGGCAGACATATCATTAAGAACAAATCCATAACATGGATAGGTTACAATAAATTAGACAAGATTATAAGGACATGATAAAATCTTGTTAAATTTGTGGAGGATATTCAAAATGACAAAACGCAGACCTAAACGTACTTACACCGATGAATTCAGAATCAAAATGGTTCAACTTTACAACAATGGGAAACCCAGAGCGGAAATAATCCGTGAATACGATTTGACAGCTTCAGCGTTCAATAAATGGGTTAAACGCTTCAATGACACGGGTTCGTTTACTGAAGCCGACAATCGATCAGATCATGACAAGGCGCTTATCAAGCTCCAAAAAGAAAACGAACGACTGAAGATGGAAAATGATATTTTAAAGCAAGCGGCGCTGATAATGGGACGAAAAGACAAGTAATCTTTGCCAATAAACACAAATACTCTATCAGCGCTATGTGCAAAGTCTTGAAAATCTCTCGGGCAACTCTCTACTACAAACCCAAAGGGCGTAAAGTGGATTCGAAGCTTGAAGATGAAGTAATAAAATCATTCAAAAACAGCAAGAAGAATTATGGAACACGCAAGATAAAAGATGACCTGGATGATTTGAACATGGTTGCCAGCAGAAGAAAAATTGCTCAAATCATGGACAAATACGGCTTGATCAGTAAATACACCATCAAGCAAAGACCAAAGCATTATGGCAAAGTAAATAGTGACGATATTGAAAATCTGATCAATAGAAAATTCCAAGCAGAGCGGCCAATGCAATATTTAACCAGCGACTTGACCTACATCAAGGTGGCTGGAAAATGGAACTATATTTGTCTGATAATTGATTTGTACAATCGTGAAATCGTTGGTAAATCTAGTGGTCAAAACAAAGACACCAACTTGGTTATTAAGGCATTAAACGATATAAAAAGTGATTTAAGTGATGTCGAAGTATTTCATTCAGGCCGAGGCTCAGAGTTCAAAAACGAGATGATTGATAGGATATTGGCATTGAATGGAATCAAGAGATCGTTGAGTGCAAAAGGTAAACCGATTGATAACGCAGTATCAGAATCAATGTACAAAATACTCAAAACAGAATTCGCATTCAATCGACAATTCCGCAGTATCGACGAATTGTCATTGGAACTGTATGATTATGTCAACTGGTTCAACAACAAAAGGAAGCATGGGAGCCTTAATTACAAAACACCCGTACAATACAGGCTGTCCTTATAAAAATTGTCTAAAAAAGTGTTGACTATCCAAACATTACTCCTTCTGATTTTATTTTTATATATGAATTCTATTCTACATCTATAAATTATTCGAGTCAATAAGGCCTCTTCAAGACGAAACGAAGAGAGATGGACTTAGTTTAGCTATTTAATGTTGATATTGCGCCCAAGCCGACATCATGAATGCCCGGCAATTGCCTCGTCGGACGTTACAACAATATTCAAAGTTAAATATTTGCATTTACATCTTCACAAAAACATTCAACTGTGTTATCATTCACTTATGCGGCAGTGGTGAAATTGGTATACACGTAAGTTTGAGGGACTTATGGATTATTCCGTGTCGGTTCAAGTCCGGTCTGCCGCACCAACTATAAACATTGGCCCCAAGCCATTTTGGGGCTTTTTATTTTGCTTGTGAGCATGTTTTGAGCGCCATCTTTCTTGATTTCGCTTTCTGGCTACCTTACATATTATATAATGATGGCATTAATGAGCAACTGGCATAGAAGCAAGCATAAAAAAATGATTTCAATTTTTGATGCAAAATTGATAATACTATATTTAAACTTATACAAGAGGATGGCCGGATGTCTGATTTTGATTCCAGTAATATTACCAGCTGATCAAATTGCCAAACACGCAATATAGTCATTAAAGCAGATGACAAACAGAAAAGACGAATTGAATGAAAATCCAATAGTGAATATGGCCCAGGAACCAACATCTCCCGATTGAATCGGTATAAATCACAGTCGTCAAAAAATGTCAAAAAAGATTAAAAATCCACTTGCAAAAGATGGGGCAATCATGTATAGTTATACGTGCCTGTTAGATAACATTCGAGCCGGAGATTCCCACAGAGGTCCGAAACGGCTGTGAAAAAAACTAAAAATTATCTTGCAAATGATAAATGTTTGGTTTATAATAATAAGGCAGCATTTAATACGGTTCCATAGCCAAGTTGGTAAGGCAGCAGACTGCAACTCTGCGATCGTCGGTTCAAGTCCGGCTGGAACCTCCATGAATGCCCAGGTGGCGAAATTGGTAGACGCACAGGACTTAAAATCCTGCGGACCTTAAAATCCGTGACGGTTCGACTCCGTCCCTGGGCACCATCTTTAAAAAAAGTGTTGACAAATCGGAAACCGTGTGTTAAGATACGTAAGCATTCTAAGCGCTAGTAGCTCAATAGGATAGAGTACTTGGCTACGGACCAAGAGGTTATGGGTTCGATTCCTGTCTAGCGCGCCAGTACGGGAAGTAGCACAGCTTGGTAGTGCACCTGGTTTGGGACCAGGGGGTCGCAGGTTCAAATCCTGTCTTCCCGACCATTTTTAAAAAACAATTTGGGGCCTTAGCTCAGCTGGGAGAGCACCTGCCTTGCACGCAGGGGGTCAACGGTTCGATCCCGTTAGGCTCCACCAAATTATCTTTAACCCTTATGGCGGGGTAGCTCAGTTGGCTAGAGCAATCGGTTCATACCCGGTGGGTCGGGGGTTCGAATCCCTTCCCCGCTACCAATTAAGCTAAATAGCTTTATCATTTTTAAAGCGGAGGTTTACCCAAGTCCGGCTGAAGGGATCGGTCTTGAAAACCGACAGGCGGGGAAACTCGCGCGGGGGTTCGAATCCCTCAACCTCCGCCATTTTTTAAACAAACTTCAGCATTATTAACATCGCGGGATGGAGCAGTCTGGTAGCTCGTCGGGCTCATAACCCGAAGGTCGTTGGTTCAAATCCTTCTCCCGCAACCAAATTGGTCTGGTAGTTCAGTTGGTTAGAATGCCGCCCTGTCACGGCGGAGGTCGCGGGTTCGAGTCCCGTCCAGACCGCCAATTTTGGTTCCATAGCTCAGTCGGTAGAGCAAAGGATTGAAAATCCTTGTGTCGCTGGTTCGATTCCGGCTGGAACCACCATTTATCAGTTTTATGCGCTAGTAGCTCAATAGGATAGAGTACTTGGCTACGGACCAAGAGGTTATGGGTTCGATTCCTGTCTAGCGCGCCAGTACGGGAAGTAGCACAGCTTGGTAGTGCACCTGGTTTGGGACCAGGGGGTCGCAGGTTCAAATCCTGTCTTCCCGACCATTTTAAAACATATGGGGCCTTAGCTCAGCTGGGAGAGCACCTGCCTTGCACGCAGGGGGTCAACGGTTCGATCCCGTTAGGCTCCACCATATTTAAAATAATGATCCTATATAGATGGCGGGGTAGCTCAGTTGGCTAGAGCAATCGGTTCATACCCGGTGGGTCGGGGGTTCGAATCCCTTCCCCGCTACCAATAATGGACCCTTAGCTCAGTTGGTTAGAGCTATCGGCTCATAACCGATCGGTCGTTGGTTCGAGTCCAACAGGGTCCACCATTATCATTATTTGTCATAAGTTGTTTGAAGCGGAGGTTTACCCAAGCCCGGCTGAAGGGATCGGTCTTGAAAACCGACAGGCGGGGAAACTCGCGCGGGGGTTCGAATCCCTCAACCTCCGCCATTTTTCTTAAACAACACTAAAGCATTATTAATATCGCGGGATGGAGCAGTCTGGTAGCTCGTCGGGCTCATAACCCGAAGGTCGTTGGTTCAAATCCTTCTCCCGCAACCAAATTGGTCTGGTAGTTCAGTTGGTTAGAATGCCGCCCTGTCACGGCGGAGGTCGCGGGTTCGAGTCCCGTCCAGACCGCCAATTTTGGTTCCATAGCTCAGTCGGTAGAGCAAAGGATTGAAAATCCTTGTGTCGCTGGTTCGATTCCGGCTGGAACCACCATTTGCTTGCAACGTGTCAATCACGTTTTTTTTATTGTCTTTTTTTGCTTTATCTTGTAGTATAGTTATAAACAGGAGGCTAATATGTTCAAATATCGCGAAACTAGGATGTTGGCCATAACATCTTTGATTTTTATAATAGTAAACGGCTTGGTGGTCTACGCCTTGATCAACCAGAATAAGATGCAGATCGCACTGGGTCTGATTTTGTCTTTCTCGTCACTGTTGCTTTTGATGACCCGTTACAAGATGGCGATCTTCAATGACTCGGTCATGGTATACGAACTCAAAGGGTTAGCCATTTTGCCGGTTTTGATCGAGTTTGACAAAATCGAATCGCTCGAACTTGTCGGCAGGCACCGCCTTGACATCAGACATGGCCGCCGGTTAAGCAAAATCCATATCGTCGATGCCGTGAGATTCCATGACGAGCTCGCATTGGAGCTCAGCGCCTACAAAGGTTTGAAATAGGACCATAATTAGTTTAAGTCTAAATAGGATAAGATTATTTCATTTTTTACAAATAATTCTTTATTTTGTTTTGGGCTTGTGGTAATATATGAAAAACGAGGTGGTCGCTATGAGAAATAATCAAAACTTACAATTGAATCACCATCACCATTGGATCTAACTGGGCTATTATCTTAAATGATACAGCCCTTTTATTGGTTGTATCTAATGGCGTTTATCTGCGGGTCATTAGAAATAATGGCTCGTTTTTTAATATAAGGAGGCAATTATGGAATTTTATAAATATCTTATCCCTGAGGAGAGTATCGATGTTCGCATCGACAATGTTGCGACACTGCGCGCTATCGAGGGAAAATTGAGAGAGACTTTCACTAAAAACAAGTACAGTGAAGTGCTGATGCCAAGTTTCGACTATGTTGAACTGTATACTGAAATCGGCTGCGACATCCCATCTTCGAACATGTTCCGCTTTGTCGACGCCAAAGGGAAAAATGTGGCTCTGCGCTACGATTTCACCATCCCGCTGGCAAGACTTTATGCGACCAAATACCATGATACGACATCACGTTTCTGTTATTTCGGGAAGGTATACCGCAAGGAAAAAGTCCACAAGGGACGCTCATCGGAGCTTTTCCAGGCCGGTGTCGAGCTGATCAACGAACCAGGTGTAAAAGGCGAACAGGAAATCCTGGCAATGCTCCAGGAGGCGGTAAGCAATATTCCGTTAAATGACATCCTGATAGAGTTCGGATCGGCGGCATTTCTGGACCGTCTGTTCGAGATTACCGATGATGACCATAAGCTTCAGGAGATCCTGAAATATCGCAGCGTATCACAACTCAAGGAGTTCATCAAGGAACACGATTTCGATGAGAAGTTCAGCCGCCTTCTTTTGAAGCTGCCAAGCGCCATCGGCGGGACGGAAATGCTTGATGAGATCTGCGAACTTGTCGATGACAAGGTCCTGCTCGATACCCTGATCGATCTCAAATGCCTGATTATCAATCTTGAGGGAACTTACAACTACCAGTTCGATCTGGGAATGGTTCCGGAAATCGATTACTATACCGGGCTGATGATCAAGGGTTACACAAAGAATGCGGCCAAACCAATCATCACCGGGGGACGTTATGACAAGTTGCTGCCAAAATTCGATGCCGATGTCAGCGCGGTCGGTTTCTGCTGCCATCTCAATTACGTCCTGGAAGCTTTGGCAATGGAGGAAAACAATGATTAAGATTGCGATAACCAAGGGCCGGATTGAAAAACAGGTCTGCAAGCTGCTTGAAAAGGCAGGCTATGACGTCGAACCGGTATACAATAAAAAAAGAGAGCTGATGATCACAACCGATGACGGGCTCCAGTTCATCTTCGGCAAGGCCAACGATGTGGTCACATTCCTGGAACACGGGATTGTCGACATCGGATTTGTGGGCAAAGACACCCTTGATGACAACGATTTCGAAGACTACTACGAACTTCTCGACCTGCAGATCGGGAAATGCTTCTTCGCTGTTGCGGCTTATCCTGAATATGCCACAAAGAATTTCAATAACCGCAAGCGGATCGCTTCGAAATATACCAATGTGGCCAAAAAATACTTCGCAAGCAAGAAAGAGGACGTCGAGATAATCAAGCTCGAGGGTTCGGTGGAACTTGGACCGATTGTCAACCTTTCGGATGCAATTGTCGACATCGTGGAAACCGGTTCGACCCTCAAGGCCAACGGCTTAGAGGTGATCGAGAAGATCAGCGATATCTCGACCCGGCTTATCGCCAACAAGGTCAACTTCAAATACAACAAGACTGAGATAATCGACCTGGTGAACAGGCTCGAAAAAGTGGTGGAGGAATAGGTATGCTCAAGACGATAAACTATCAAGGCGATCTCGAAGTGATCGTTGAAAAACTGAACACCCGGAAAACTTCGATCTCCAAGGAAGTATCCGACAAAGTTTTAACTGTATTGGAAGACATCGCTGCAAACAAGGACGAAGCGGTGATTAAATACTGCGAACTGTTCGACGGTTTCAAAGTTGAAGATCCAACCCAGCTGATTGCGACCGAGGCGGAAATCGAGGAAGGCTACAGCCAGGTTGACTCTGATCACATCCGCATCCTGCAGCGCAGTTATGACCAGATCAAAATGTACCATGAAAACCAGATCGACAAGTCATGGGCCATGTACAAGGAAGACGGGGTCATCCTCGGCCAGATGATCCGACCGATTGAAAGAGTGGCCCTCTATGTACCAGGCGGAACGGCGACATACCCTTCGACGGTTCTGATGAACGCGGTGCCGGCAATACTGGCTGGAGTCAAGGAAATCGTGATCATCACCCCGGTAAAGGGAGATGGCAAGGTCAATCCGGTCATCATGGCGGCAGCTAAGGTCTGCGGCATCAAGACAATCTACAAGGTCGGGGGAGCCCAGGGAGTTGGTGCGGTAGCCTATGGCACACCGACAATCAAGAAAGTCGACAAGATTGTCGGGCCCGGCAACATCTTCGTGGCCACTGCCAAGAAGCTTGTTTACGGTACGGTTGACATCGACATGGTAGCCGGTCCTAGCGAAATCCTGATCATTGCCGACAAGGATGCCAATCCCAAATATATCGCGGCCGATCTGATGTCGCAAAGCGAACACGACAAGCTGGCCAGCGCGATCCTGGTCACCACGGAAGCTGGCCTGATTGATAAAGTCAACGTAGAACTGGCCCGCCAGATCCAATATCTGTCTCGCCCTGAAATCATCAGGGAATCGCTGGAAAACTACGGCGGGGCGATTGTGGTGTCGTCTCTGGACGAAGCGTTCACTGTTTCCAACTACCTTGCGCCTGAACATCTTGAGGTGCTGGTAAGTGATCCGCTCAACACCTTGCCAAAAATCCAGAATGCCGGTTCCATCTTCCTGGGCGAATACACACCAGAACCACTTGGCGACTACATGTCGGGGACCAACCACGTGCTGCCAACTGGTGGGACTGCGAAATTCTACAGCCCGCTGGGAGTTTATGACTACGTCAAAGCTTCGGCTTATTCATACTATCCAAAAGCGGCTTTGGCATCGTTCAAGGAAGATGTCGAAAAATTCGCGAAATCCGAAGGGCTTGATGCCCATGCCAATTCAATCACTGTAAGATTCGAGGACTGATACCATGCGCCAGGGAAAAATTAACCGTGAAACTTTAGAAACAAAACTGAATATCGCCCTTGATCTTGACGGCCAGGGGAAAACCAAGATCGAGACCAAGATCGGCTTTTTCGACCATATGCTTACCCTGTTTGGATTCCATGGCGGGTTCGACCTGGAAGTGTTATGTGACGGGGACATCGAGGTCGACAGCCACCACTCGATTGAGGATGTGGGAATCGCCTTAGGACTGGCTTTCAAGGAAGCCCTGGGCGACAGGAAAGGCATCAGCCGTTATGGCAGCTTCCGCCTGGTCATGGACGAGGCTTTGGTTTGTGTCGATCTTGACATTTCCAACCGTCCCTACCTTGTTTTCAATGGCGAAATTCCAAAAGTGACTCTTGGCAATTTCGACTGCGAGATGACCGAGGAATTCCTGCGGGCATTCGCCTTCAATGCGGGGATCACCCTGCATGTCAACGTGATGTATGGCAAGAATGTGCACCATATCATCGAGGGAATCTTCAAGGCACTCGCACGAGCACTGAAAATTGCGGCGACAATCGATGCCAGCAAGGCCGGTCAGGTGAGTTCCACCAAGGGAATGTTATAAGGAGAACGATTATGGTTGTGATAATAGATTATAATGTCGGCAATCTTTCAAGTGTTGCCGGAGCATTGAAACGGGTCGGGATCGAAGCGGTTGTGACCCGGGACAAGGAAACGATTGAAAACGCCCAGGCGATCATCCTGCCAGGAGTCGGATCTTTCCCGGTGGCCATGGCCAACCTGGAGAAATACGACCTGATCGACACTTTGACCAAGTGCAAGGAAAAAGGGACGATCATCATGGGAATATGTCTAGGAATGCAGGTGCTTTTCGAGATGGGATACGAAGTCAAACAAACCAAAGGTCTGGGATTCATCCCCGGCAAGGTAGAGTATATGGATATCGATGAGAAGATTCCACATATGGGCTGGAACGAGCTTTACTTCAACCAGAACCATCCGATCCTCAAATACATCGAGGAAAACGAGGATGTGTACTATGTCCACTCTTATCAGGCGGTTACCGATGATGAAAACATCATCGCCTACTCAATGTATGGGACTGCGAAGATTCCGGGCATCGTGTACAAGGACAATGTCATCGGCTGCCAGTTCCATCCGGAAAAAAGTGGAGCCGTGGGCGAGAATATTTTGAAGGCGTTTAAGGAGATGATCGAATGTTAGTGATACCAGCTATAGATTTGAAAGACGGAGAGGCAATCCGCCTTTACAAAGGGGATTACAACCAGAAGACGGTATATTCGTCAAAACCAGAAGAGATTGCGGCCAAATTCAGTGAAATGGGGGCTGACTATCTCCATGTCGTCGACCTCGACGGAGCCAAGGACGGATTTGGCATCAATACCGAAGTGATCAAACGAATCAAGGAAAACACGGATATGCCAATCGAGCTGGGCGGTGGGATCCGCAACCTGGAAACAGTGAAAATGTATCTTGAAGACATCAAGATCGACCGGGTCATCCTGGGAACCGCGGCTCTCAAGGACCGTGCCTTCTTGAAGGCGGCGCTTGACAAGTACGGACCGGAACGCATTGTGGTGGGAGTTGACGTGAAAAACGGCTATGTCTCGACCCAGGGCTGGCTGGACACTTCCGATGTCTTCTTCCTGGATTTCATCAAGGAACTTGACCAGATGGGTGTCAAGTACATCGTCGCGACCGACATTTCCAAGGACGGAACGCTGCAGGGGCCAAACTTCGAGATGTACCAGCAGATCAAGGACAATTCACCGATCAACTTCGTTGTCAGCGGCGGAATCTCTTCAAATGAGGACATACTGAAAGTTGCGGACCATGACTATTATGGCTGCATCATCGGCAAGGCCTACTATGAAGGCAAGGTCGATATCAAAGAGGTGGCAGCATGCTTAAAAAAAGGATAATACCATGTCTTGACATCAAGGATGGCAAGGTTGTCAAGGGTGTCAACTTCGTCGGATTGAAGGAAGTCGGAGATCCGGTTGAACTCGCCAAACGCTATGACCTCCAGTGCGCCGACGAGGTTGTGTTCCTCGACATCACCGCTTCCTACGAGGACCGGGGCATCATCCGTGATCTGATTGCCAAGGCTGCCAGCGAGCTGTCAATCCCGTTGGCAGTCGGGGGCGGAATCCGCACAATCGACGATTTCAGGATGATCCTGGCATCGGGGGCTGACAAGGTTTCGGTCAATTCGGCGGCAATCGCCAATCCCGATCTGATCAAGCAGGCCAGTGACGAGTTCGGGGTGCAATGCGTTGTCATTGCCATCGATGCCAAAAAGAACGACCAGGGCCGCTATGACGTATATGTCAAGGGTGGCAGGGAAAATACCGGACTTGACCTGGTCGAATGGGTCAAAAAATGCGAAAGTCTTGGAGCGGGCGAAGTCCTGCTGACCTCGATGGATGCCGATGGCACCCGGGCGGGATTCGATATCGACATGCTCAATGCGGTATGCGAAGTTGTCAATATCCCGGTCATCGCTTCGGGAGGATGTGGCAGCGTCCAGGATATCGTCGATGTTTTCGAGAAGACGAATGTCGATGCGGCCCTGGTCGCTTCCCTTTTCCACTTCAATGAAGCGACAGTCGAGGATGTCAGAAATGAACTGACCAAATACAATATTCACGTAAGGAGGGTCTAAGATGCGCCCAGATTTTACCAAAATGGAGATGATCCCGGCGATTGTCCAGGATTATCAGACCAAACAAGTGCTGATGCTTGCCTATGTCAATGAGGAAGCATATGACAAGATGCTCGAGCTAAACGAGACTGTCTTCTATTCAAGAAGTCGCAACAAGTTGTGGCATAAAGGCGAAGAAAGCGGCCATTTCCAGAAGATCAAAGGGATGTATCTTGACTGCGACGCGGATACATTGTTGATCTTCGTCGACCAGATCGGTGGAAGCGCCTGCCATACCGGGGCTTATTCCTGCTTCTTCAACGAGGTGCAGGAATTCGACGATACGAACATCTTTGTCGAGCTGGAAAAATCGATTGTCGACCGGGCGATCAATCCGGTGGAAAAATCGTATACCAACTACCTCCTGAATGAAGGGGTCGACAAGATCGCCAAGAAGGTCGGCGAGGAAGCTGCGGAAACAATCATCGCCGCTAAAAATGCCGACAAGCCTGAGCTTATCGGTGAGATCGGCGATCTGTTCTACCATGTCTTTGTCCTGATGCAAAATCAGGGGATCACCCTCAAGGAAGTTGAAGACAAGTTGAAGGAACGCCACAAGATCACCGGCAACAAGAAAGAGTTCAACAGCCGGGGCGAATACTAAGATGTTTGTCGACTTCCATATCCATACCCACCATTCGTTCGATTCGACCCAGGCTCCCGAGCCCTATATAATCAAGGCGATCGAACTGGGCATGGACGAGATCTGTTTCACGGATCATCACGATTTCAATTATCCCGTCGACAATTTCGAACTGAACGTTATCGACTATTTCCTGGAACTCAAGGAGCTCCAGAAGAAATATCAGGACCAGATCAAAATCAAAATCGGGGTCGAGATCGGGCTTGATCTCGATTACGTCGATGAGATCAATCAGTTCATCAAATCGGGTCCGTTCGAATTTGTGATCGGATCGATCCATGTCATCGACCATACCGAATTCTACTACGGGGAATTCTTCAAAGGTCTGACCAAGGATGAGGCCCATCACAAGTATTTCAGTGCGGTTCTCGACTGTGTCAGGGAATTCGACTGCTTCGATGTCTTGGGCCATCTTGACTACATTTCCAGGTATGGCCCTTATGAAGACAAAAGCATCGATTACGACAAGCACAAGGTTGTGATTGAGCAGATTTTCACTGCCTTGATCCACAAGTTCAAGGGTATCGAGCTAAACACTTCGGGATACCGCACCTGCGGTCATCCTTTCCCTGATTTTGACCTGGCGCAGCGGTTCTACGATATGGGCGGACGGGTTATAAGCGTCGGTTCGGACTCCCATTCGACCGCTACTTTGGGTGTCCACAACCAGGAAGTCATCGACAGGCTCGAAAAGATAGGTTTTTCAATCCGGCATTAAGCTGGATTTTTTCTTATCACTGGTTATCTTTAAATCAAATATGTTATAATGTACACAAGGAGGATGTCTATATGGAACTATTCAACAAGGAATCACTGGAATTGCTTATCAAAAATACTGACGACAACAGCTATTACCTGCCAAGAAGGCTTTTTGCGACGAATTATTTCGCGACAGTGCGACTGGAAACTAAGCTGGCGTATGCCGCAATCGCCGAAACGCTGATGCAAAGTCCGCATTACGACAAGAACGGCGCGGCCTATGTCAAAATCGACAATCCCGAAATCATCCACAATCTCAAAAAGATTGCGAACAAGGATGTCGACAAGCAGAAAATCAACACTTACTTTGATGAATTGAAGGAAGCCGGCCTTATTGAAGTGGAAGGTATGAACATCAAGGTTCTCAACGTTGATTAACTTTCTTACCAAACGCTTCATCAGGGATCATGAAAATTTAGAAGATGAGAATGTCCGCGGTAATTACGGGATTTTTGCATCGGTGCTTTCCATCATTCTAAATGTGATTCTGGTGGTTTTCAAAATCATGGTAGGCCTGGCTGTCAACTCGATTGCGGTCATTGCCGATGGCATCAACAATATGACCGATGTGGTTTCCAACTTGGCGACCCTGGTAGGCTTCAGGCTGGCTTTGCAGCTGCCGGATGAAAAACATCCTTATGGTCATGGCCGATTCGAGTATATCAGCGGCATCATCATTTCTTTTTTTATCCTGATCGTGGCCTTCGTCACGGTCCGCGATTCGGTGATGAAAATAATCACCAATGAACCGGTTTTCTTCGACGCGGTCGGAGCGGTAGTCTTGATCGGGGCAATCTTCATCAAATTCTTCATGGCCTATTTCAACCGTGATATCGCCAAGAAGATCGATTCGACCTCGCTGAATGCAGCCGCCCAGGACAGCCTTAACGATGTGCTGGCAACGACTGCCACGCTTATAGCCTTGATTTTGGCGCGTTTCACGACGCTTCCGGTCGACGGTGTCATGGGGACGATAGTCGGCGTGATTGTTTTCCGGTCGGGGATTGAAATATTCAAGGACACGGTCAATCCGTTGCTGGGGCTGGCTCCTTCGCCAGAACTCGTCAAGGAGATTGTCCAGTATGTCAACACTGCTGCGGTTTCCAAGGGAAGCCACGATATCATGATCCATGATTACGGTCCATCCCGCAAGTTCATGACTTTGCATGTGGAGGTCGATGCCCGCGACGATATCATGGCCGTCCATGACGCGATTGACAATCTTGAGTACGACCTGGAGAGGAAGTTCAAGATCAAGACAGTCATCCATATGGACCCAATCGACTACAACAACCCTGAACTCGAACCGGTAAGGCGCCAGGTGATGAGTGTCATCAAAAAATACGATGAATGTTACTCGATGCACGACTTCCGGATGGTTGCCGGTCCGACCCACACAAATCTGATTTTCGATCTGGTTGTCCCGTTTGAACAGGACAAGTCCAAAGATCAAATCAAGGAGGAGCTGACCGACCTGATTGAGATTGCCAATCCCAAGTATCGGGTGAAAATGACAGTCGAGCATAAATACTACTGACACAATTCAGGCAGATCATGCCTGTTGGAAAAGAACCTCAGACCATGGGGTTTTTTTTGCGCACAATCAAATCATGCTTATTGAAAGCATCCTACAAGACCGGGCTTATTGATTGATGAAGTTTTCTGGTTTTGAAAGTGTTTTTAAATATTGGAAAAAGACGACTCTTGTTTTTGAATCGTGGTATATTTGTAAGCAAGGAGCTAACTATATTTAAATCAAGTGTTTTTTGATAATTAGCTGAATTTATTGTTAGATTTTTGAAAAGTGAATTTGTGTACACTGAAAACAACCACACAGTGGCCTTGGAATTTATTTTACAGTTGTAAATTATTTGAGTTCCGATTCGTCAAACGTGATGTTTTCAGATAACAGTTTATAAATTACTCTTATTAGTTTTCTAATCGAATGTCCTTGAGCGCAGCGATGTGATTTACCTTGAGAACGTTTTAGGTTATAATAACTATTGAAAGTGGAGTTGTGGGTGCATACTGGAAGAATGCATTGGTAAAGTGTCTTTCTCAAATAACGTGAACCACGTTTTGACAAAGCAGTTTGTGGGGCGTTGTATTCTCCGGATTGATATATTCCGGGATCAACACCTGCAAAACCGATAACTTTAGCTGGGGAGCTAAAATTGTCGAGATCCCCAATTTCACTTAATATTGACATTCCTGAGTATATACCAATGCCAGGGATAGTAAAGATAGGAGAATTTAGTGCGATGGCTAGTTCTTCTATTTTTTTATCCACTATTTCCAAGTGCTGCTCAGATAAATCAAGGGATTCAATAAGCATTTTGATTTCCATGGTAATTATTTCGTTGTTCTCGCCGATTGATTGTTTAGCTGCTTCGCGAATTGCCAAGGCATCAACCTTCACAGTTCTACCTTTTCCTTGTTGCCGCAAGACATTTTTAAGATGAGCAAGATTGGCATTGGCTAGATTGTATGAGTTCCCAAACTCTCTTAAAATAGCCATGTAAGCCCGAGAATACTTGGTTTTGAACCAACTGTTTATTTCAGGAATTACGGTATCAATGCACTTTTGAAGTCTGTTTTTAAGCTGGTTGATATCTTCAGTAAGTGTTGCGTGATACCGGGTAAGTTCTTTGGCTTGTTTCAATGCCAACTTGCGTTTTGTAACCTTGGTGTAGTTCTTGTCGAACAGCACAGAGCAGATCAGGAAAGTATCTTTCTTATCGTTTTTGGTCTTCCTGATTTTTCCACGACGCTTGGCATCAGTTGTCAAAGGATTTATCATCCCGACTTCGTAGCTGTTTGATACTAGAAAATTTACGATATTGTCACCGTAGTGACCTGTCGCCTCTAGTCCGACAATATGCCTTGAAGAATTGAATTTTCTTGTGTTTTTAAGAAATAAGTCAAATCCATTACGGCTATTGGTGAAGAAAAAAGGTTCGACCAACACTTCGCCATTTGAGTCAACAACGCAGGCACAGTGTTTGAATTTACCTACGTCAATACCGATGTAATACATGATAACACGTCCTTTCGTAATAGGTGAGATGTGATATATCCACATACAAGGTATCAAAGATCCTGGTGCAAAATACAAGTTCAAAGACTTATCTAACTAATTTCAATTCAGATACGAAGATGTGGCAATTTCCTCCTCGAGGTAGTCAAGCTACAGGAATAAAACATCAAAGTACACATTCACAATTCAATTCTATAACAAAAATAAAAGAAAGGAAAATGTATATCATAAATTGACTACTAGATAAGTCATTTATAATATACCAGGAATTGCTATGTGTTTTCCAAAAAATTTCTTATGGGGCGGAGCCATCGCCGCCAATCAAGCCGAAGGGGCTTATGATATCGATGGCAAAGGGGTCAACGTAACCGATGTATCTACCGGACTGATCAACGTACCCGATTACAAGGTGATTCCAGGCAAATATTACCCTAGCCATGAGGCAATCGACTTCTACCACCGCTACAAGGAAGATCTTGACCTTATGGCCGGGATGGGATTCAACTGTTTCCGGACTTCGATTTCCTGGGCAAGGATCTTTCCAAACGGGGATGAACTCGAACCCAATGAAAAAGGTCTTGCTTTCTATGAGGATATGTTCAACCAGATGCTCGAACTGGGAATGGAACCGGTGATCACAATTTCCCACTATGAAACGCCAATCCATCTGGTAAACAAATATGGTGGCTGGGAAAATCGCGAGCTGATCGATTTCTTCGTCCATTACTGCCATACAATCTTCAGTCGCTACAAGAATCTGGTAAAGTACTGGCTGACGTTCAATGAAATCAACAACACGCATACGATTCCTTTGGCGGCGGCGGCCATCCGCCATGATGCGAGCATGCAGACCAAGTTCCAGGCGTCCCACAACATGTTTGTCGCCAGTGCCAAGGCCAACAAGCTCTGCCATGAAATAATCCCCGATTCCAAAATCGGATGTATGCTTTCACTTAGCGGGGTATACCCGGCGACATGCAAGCCTGAGGACATTTTCGGTGCCTACAACCTGCGGAGGCGATCGCTGTTTTTCGGCGACGTGATGCTTCGCGGAAAGTATCCGGGCTATATCAAACGGATCTTCGAAGAAAACAAGATCGTCCTGGATACCCGTGAGGAAGATTATTTCTATATCGAGAACTATCCAAGCGACTATCTGGGGTTCAGCTATTACCGGACGACAACCTACGAAGAAGGAATGCCGATCTATGGTCATACCGGTGGGATAGTGGGCAAGGAGAACCCTTACCTCGAATCGACACCATGGGGCTGGCAGATCGATCCATTGGGATTGCGCTATGTATGCAACGAGCTCTATGACCGCTACCAGGTACCGTTGTTTGTTGTGGAAAACGGACTGGGGAATGTAGATGTTGTCGAAGATGATGGAACCATCAACGATGATTACCGGATCGACTATATCCGCGACCATCTAAAGGCCTTGAAAGAAGCGCTCAAGGATGGTGTTGACATCATCGGCTATACATACTGGGGACCGATCGACATCGTGTCAGCGGGAACCGGGGAAATGAAAAAACGCTACGGTTTCGTCTATGTCGACAAGGACAACGAAGGCAACGGAACTTTGGCAAGAAGCAAGAAGAAATCATACGATTGGTTCAAGAAAGTGATTGAAACCAACGGCAAATATCTGGATTAGAGAAGGAGATTAGAAAATGAGCTTTCCAAAGAATTTCTTATGGGGCGGGGCAACTGCTGCCAACCAACTTGAAGGAGCCTGGAACGAAGATGGCAAAGGGATTGCCATTCCTGACATCTGTACAGGCGGAAGTCACAGCCAGTCGAAAAGGATAACTCCGATACTCGAAGAAGGGACATTCTACCCTTCACATCTGGCAATCGACCATTACCACCGATATAAGGAAGACATCGCCCTGTTTGCGCAGATGGGCTTCAAGGTTTATCGCTTCTCGATAAACTGGACTAGGATCTTCCCTAATGGTGACGAAACGGAGCCAAACGAAAAAGGGCTGCAGTTCTATGAAAACCTGATCGATGAATGCCTTAAATACAACATCGAACCGCTGATCACCATTTCCCACTACGAAGTGCCATTCGGGCTGACAAAAAAATGCAATGCCTGGGCTTCACGTGAGATGATCGACTACTACATGAATTACTGCCGGGCGATCTTCACCCGTTACAAAGGGAAGGTCAAATACTGGTTAACATTCAACGAAATCAATACCGGAACTGAAGAGTTGGGTAACGCCCTGTCTTTGGGGATCCTCAATGAACAGGACAAGCCGACTGAATTCATGCACCAGGTGGACATCCCTCAAGTGCGTTATCAAGGACTGCACCACCAGTTTGTGGCCAGCGCCAAAGCGGTCAAACTGGCTCATGAAATCGATCCCCAATTCAATGTGGGGTGCATGCTTGTTTATGGCTGCGCTTATCCATTGACTTGCGATCCTGATGACATTCTGGCCAACCAGGAAGCGAGCCGCCGTTTCAACTACTTCTGCTCAGACGTGCAATGCCGAGGATACTATCCTACCTATATGAACCGTTTCTTCAAGGAGAATGACATCGAAATCAAGATGGAACCTGAAGATGAGGCAACCCTTAAGGAAGGGACAGTTGATTTCTACACCTTCTCTTACTACATGTCAATCTGCAACACTGCCGACAAGGAAAAAGCCAAAGGTGAAGGCAACATCCTCGGTGGGGTTAAGAACCCATACCTCAAGGCTTCAGACTGGGGCTGGCAGATCGATCCAAAAGGACTACGCTACTCGCTAAATGAGATCTATGATCGCTACCAGATGCCGTTGATGGTTGTGGAAAACGGTCTTGGTGCCTTCGACAAGATCGAGGAAGACGGCAGCATCAATGACGACTACCGAATCGACTACCTGAAAGCTCATATCGAACAGATGCATGAGGCAATCAAGGACGGTGTCGATCTGATCGGATACACTCCTTGGGGCTGCATCGACCTGGTTTCCGCTTCTACTGGTGAATATGCGAAACGTTACGGTTTCATATATGTTGAACGCTACGATGACGGTACCGGAGACTTCTCAAGACGCAAGAAGAAATCATTTGACTGGTACAAACAAGTAATCGAAACCAACGGTGAAAATCTGGAATATTAAACGGACCCTAGCGGTTCGTTTTACTTTTTCTTTTTGAAAATAGAAAATATGATGATTTGATGCACGTTTGATGATATATTAAAGATATTGTGACAAAAAAGGAGAAATTTATGAAGAAATATTTGACTATTGACATCGGTGGCAGTGCCATCAAATACGGAGTGATCGACGAGCAGCTAAATTTCACTTCCAAAGGTAAGGTTCCGACCCCGCTTGATAACATTGAAAATCTGCTTCAAACCATCGGGGAGTTGGTATCGAGCTGTCAGGAACCGATTGCTGGATTGGCGGTATCGATGCCTGGAATAATCGACAATGAACTTGGGTATGCCTACACCGGAGGGGCGCTGACATACATCCATGAGACCAACTTCAAGGATGAGCTTGAAGCCTTCACGGAAATGAAGGTGGCAATCTGCAACGACGCCAAGGCGGCTACTTTGGCTGAGATGGGTTACGGTCATCTTAAGGGAATTGCCAACGGTATCGTAGTGGTGCTGGGAACCGGAATCGGCGGGGGTGTTGTCATCAACAACAAGCTGATCAAGGGAACGCATTTCTCGGCTGGGGAATTCTCATTCATCAAGGGTGATGTGAATGACGATTCCAGCGACAATCTCTTCGCCTTCACCAACGGCATTGGTGGAGTCAAAAAGGAGATTTTAAAAGCATCGGGTATGGAAAACGTCGAAGGGGTAGAGGCCTTCAAGATGATCAAAGAAGGAAACCGGGAAGTGCTTGCTGGAATGCAGGCCTACTGCGACAAACTCGCCTTTCATTTATACAACCTCCAGGTCATCCTTGATGTTGAAAGGGTGCTTATTGGCGGAGGAATCTCCCAGGAGCCGATGATGGTCGATTTGATCAACGAAGCGGCCGACAGGAAATTCGGTGGTGCATTCAACTTCATCAAGAAACCGGAAATCATGACCTGTCAGTTCTGCAACGATGCCAACCTGATCGGAGCGCTCTACAATTTCAAGAATATCCATGAATAACATTCAAGCTTGCCTTAATCGAGGTAAGCTTTCTTTTTTTGTTTACTTCAACATGACTTTAAGGTGTATGATGTTCTCAAGAAAGCGAGGTAAATATGGAAAAAGTGAAAGTTATATATCATATGACTGTTTCAATTGATGGCAAGATCACCGGGGATTATCTCAACGATCAAAGAGCTCAGGAAGCCATCTCCTATTATTATGCAAAACACCGCGAATTTAAAAGCGACGGTTTCATCTGCGGTCGCAAGACAATGGCCTCAAGCTTTGGCCACCTGATGGATGAGAAGGCAAAATTCCCGCAAACGCCAATCGAATCAAACGAGGACTTTGTCGGCATCCCCAGGCGCGGTTTTATGCCATCGCCATGGATTCCAAAGGCAAACTCAACTGGAAAAATAATGTCATAACCGACGACGATCCCGGTTATGATGGGGCCCATCTAATCGAAGTTGTGTGCGAGGATGTGAACCGCCATTACCTGGGTTATCTTCAAAAGCGAAAGGTCTCTTATGTCTTTGCAGGTAAAACAAAAGTCGATCTTGCACTGCTTCTTACTAAGCTCAAGGACCTGTTTGGCATCAATCTGCTCCTGCTTGAAGGAGGAGGGATAATCGGCGGTTCGTTTATTGAAGCCGGCCTGGTCGACGAACTGTCGCTGGTAGTCGCCCCGTTGATCCAGGGAAGCCAGGGACAGGATCTTGCAGTCGCCCACAAAGAGCTGGCTGCTTCTTTCAACGCCTTGGCGCCTGTTGTGGTCAAAGCCGATACCCTTTATCTGAGTTTCGTGAAAAAGCGGGTCAAGCATGGTTCCATAAATACTATGTAACCGGGCAAGGGAATAGTTCCTTTGTCCTTGGTATTACATGATCAAAAAAAGTTCAACAATTAATTGGTGACGATATGGCAAAAAAACTTTTTAAGGTAAGATTCCGGTGATGCCGAGGCATTTCATCAGGATTGCGTTGATTAGATCGAAAAAAGTTGATTTGCCTTTTTAAATGAAAATTTGCACTTTTGGTAAAATTTGGTAATAAAAGGTGTTTATTTCTAAAAATCGTTGCCATTTTTTTGTTTTTGTATAAAAAAAGAGTTGTAATCCTTTTTTTATTATGGTATCATCAACGCGGACAGGTTTAAATAAAAAGACGGGTTAAAAAAACAAAGCTGCCACGGTATTTATTCATATCGGGTGGCCGGTGGATGACTTTGTCACACCGGAAATTGCACCGTGACCTGGAGGCAAATCAAAAACATATTGGCTGAAAAGGCCGATATCTGACTATCAAAATGGCCAGAAGCTTTTTTGAGGAATTCGAAAAATGAAACCGGCGGCAAGCTGGGAGAATCCAAACGAATTATTTGACTAAAGTTGGAAGACGAATTGAACGGCTAAGGTTGTTCGATAGCGGGCCAATAACGATGCCTTTTTGGCCTTGTTATTGGGCTTTTTACTAATAGGAGGATGGAAAGTGGCAATTAGAAGTATCAAACAATTAACCCCACCGGCAACAATCGGGATTATCGGGGGCGGCCAACTGGGCAAAATGATGTCCCACGAGGCCAAAAAAATGGGATATGATGTGATCATCTATGATCCCAAAGAAAATGCCATTGCGGCTCAGGTTTCAAACAGCCAGGTGGTGGGAGGCTTCTCGGACGAGGCGAAGCTTCTTGAATTCGCCAGACAGGTTGATGTCATCACCTACGAATTTGAACACCTTGATGCCAATGTCCTGGAAAATCTGGAAAACCAAGGTTATCCGATTTATCCAAGCGCGGCGACCTTGAGGATGATCCAAGACAAAAACACCCAGAAGAAATGGCTTGAAGACATCAAGGTGCCCGTACCGGCAAACTTCCCGGTTTCAACTTATGAGCAACTAGTTGATGCCTTCAACCGATTCAACGGTAAAATTGTGGTTAAAACCCGCAGGGAAGGTTATGATGGCAAAGGGAATATAATCGTCAAATCCATTGACGATGTAAGATATGCCTATGAGCAGTTCGCGGCTTTCGACATCATGGTCGAGGAATTCATCGATTTTTCAATGGAAGTTTCGGTAATGCTTGTTAAAAACGAAAGCGAGACTGTCATCTATCCGACTGCTTTCAACAACCATGTTGATTCGATCCTGATCAAATCACAGGTTCCAGCCAAGGTATCCGACCATGTGGCATTGCAGATAAGACAAATATCACAGAAGGTTCTCGACGAGCTTCAGGACTGTGGAATCTTCTGCATCGAGTTTTTCGTGACCAAAGACCAGCGCGTGCTAGTCAATGAAATAGCCCCAAGACCTCACAATTCCGGACATTATACAATCGAAGGCTGTGTGACCAGCCAGTTCGAACAGATTATCCGGGTAATCACCGGATTGCCCCTTGGCTCAAGCGAGCTGATCAATCCAAGTGTCATGTACAACCTGCTTGGCAGCGAAAACGGCAGATATACGGTAAGAGGACTTGAAGAAGCATTGAAAATCCCCAATTGTCATTTCCATCTCTATGGCAAAGACATCTCGGGTGTCCAACGGAAGTTGGGCCACCTGACAATTATCGCAAATTCCCTTGATCAGGCGGACAAACTGGCTGACCAAGCATTTGATAAAATTAAATTTGAAATTAAAGGAGAGAAGTAGAATGGCAAGAAGATATCCAAGTACAATGGCGACTCAACATCCCGACAACGTTGACAAGTATGTAAGAGTCCAAAGCGAACCAGATGAAGCGGTGCACATGCTTACACCGGTAGAAAAAGGTGGTTTAGGCATCGATGAAATCATGATCGACTTCGAAGGAAAATTGACACCTTATCATCAGCCAAGCCAGGTGGCATTGGGACTGATCAAGGAAGGGGTTATTCCAGGACAAGACGTGAATATCACTCCAAGAATTCCTAACGCTTCCAAAGAATCGGCTTTCAGACAGCTGATGAGTATCATGGCCTTGGTTGAAACCAACGTATTGGCTTACCGCCAGTCTGGAGTTCAGGCAATCATCGAAACGGTTGTGCCAATGATCGAAACAGGTCAGGAGCTCATCGATATCCAGGAGCGGATCAATTCGGTGATCGAACTTGGAAACAGGAACTACGATATCCAGTTCCCGCTTAATTCTATGCAGATTGTTCCTTTGATTGAGAGCGTTCCGGCTTTGGTGAATGCCGACAAGATCATCGATGAATATTACCAGGACTGCCTTGCCAAAGGATTCAAGATGGATGACATCCGCGTGATGTTCGCCCGTTCGGATTCGGCAATGTCATACGGTCTTATCTCAGGGGTATTGGCTGTCCTTCTGGCTGTCGATGCGACAAACAAATGGTCTGAGAGAACCAACGTGCCGATCGCACCGATTCTTGGATGTGGCTCATTGCCATTCCGTGGTCACCTGACTTTGGAAAACCTTGAAGGGTTGATGGAAAACTACGCTGGTGTGCGCACTTACACAGTCCAATCAGGATTGCGCTATGACCATGGCGAAGGCAAAACAATCGAAGTTGCCCGCCGTTTGAAAGAAGAAGCAATCAAGAAGACACCACGCAAATTCTCTGATGAAGATATCGAAATGATCAAGGAATTCATCGGAATCATGACCAAATACTATACCCGCACTTTCGTGAAACTGATCGAGACTGTGAACGTGGTAGCCCAATACATGCCTAAAAACCGTGACCGTCTGGCGGCATCGAAACACAACATCGATTACGTCCGTGAAGCGGCCAACCTTGACGACATCATCGCCCTGGTAAAAGACGAAGAGCTGATCAAGGAACTTAAATCAATCGACACAAGAGTGACTTGTTCGGTGCCACGTGCCATTTCATATACAGCGGCTCTTTATACGCTTGGTACACCACCTGAGTTCATCGGGACCGGACGCTGCCTGGCGGAAATCAAGGAAAAATTTGGTCAAAAGGGAATCGACAAACTGGTTGAATTCTACCCTGGTTTAAAAGCCGACCTGAACTTCGCCGGGAAATATGTCAATGTCCATGCGGCCAAGGGAATCATCGACGAGGAATCACGCCAGGAATACCTGACTGATTTCAAAAATGCCTGCGAAATCCTGGAACTTGACATCGATATCACAGGTGATCATGAAGATGAATTCTACCACACATTGCTCAACTCGACCCGTCCGATCCTGTTGCACATCATCGGGAAACAAGAAGACATGTTCGACAGCCAACAAGAAGAAAACAAGATCATGAACGAGTGGATCAAGAAAATGGGTAAAATCCGCGGAAGTTTGGGATAGAAAAAATTACACGTTACATGCGGGAGGAAAATACGATGGCTATAACAGAAACAACTAGCGCTAAAGTCGCAATAATAATGGGAAGCGATTCAGATTTGAGAATCATGAAAGATGCAGCACAAGTAATGGAGGAATTGAATATTCCTTATGAAATCAAGGTTGTCTCGGCACACCGCACTCCTGAACGCATGGTCGAATACGGGAAGACCGCAAAGCAAAGAGGGATCGATGTGATCATCGCCGGTGCCGGTGGGGCAGCCCACCTTCCGGGAATGGTTGCGGCCTTGACATCTTTGCCGGTGATCGGAGTTCCGGTCAAACTCAAAGAACTTGACGGGATGGATTCCCTGCTTTCAATCGTCCAGATGCCAAAAGGCGTTCCGGTCGCCACTGTCGGCATCAACAATGCCAGAAATGCCGGTCTGCTTGGAGCTCGAATCATCGGAATCAAATATCCGGAAGTTAACCAACAGCTTGAGGCCAACACCCAAAGCATAAAAGACAACCTGATCTACGATTTGGAAGACAAATTGAAAGAGGCTTGGGACGCGAATGGATAAAGGCCGACCGAGCAGAACCGTAGAAAATTCGAAAAAGTACCGCTGGCTCTTTGTCGTGCTGGGAATTGCGATCATGCTTTTTTTGGGGACGGTGTATTCCTACAGCGTCTTCAGGATTGCAATCGAGAATAAGTTCGACATTCACGTGACCCAGAGCGGTCTGCCCTACATGATGGCATTGAGTTCTTATGCATTGTTCATGTTTTTGACAGGACGCCATATCGAAAGCTACAAACCGCGCAATATCCTGCTTATCGGTGGTTTCCTGGTTGCTTCAGGCTGGATCCTTTCCGCCTTTGCGCCGAATATCTATGTTTTCACGCTTACTTATGGAATGATCTCGGGGGCCGGGGTCGGAATCGCCTATGGCATTCCGATGACCGTTGTTTCCAAATGGTTTCCAGAAAACAAGGGAGTCATGGTCGGGATTGTCCTGATCGGATTCGGTCTTTCACCGCTGATCAGTGCGCCGATCATCCGGATATTGATGGGTTATCTGGGACTGATGAACACATTCCTCGCTTTGGGAGTCGCATTTATGGTGCTGTTGCCCCTGCTGGCATTCCCGTTCGCCTATCCTCACAGCGACGGTACAGGCGACCATGATATCGAACATGAAAAAGGACTGACAACGATCCAGATGGTAAAGACCCGGGAATTCAAGGGAGTTTACCTCAACTTCATCTTCGGGACAATGGTCGGGCTGACGTTGGTTGGAATGACTTCGAAAATCGGGATTGAATTCATCGGATTGGATTCAAACCAGGTAATGCCGTTGCTTTCGCTCTTTGCGGTTTTCAACGGACTGGGAAGACCGGCATTTGGCTGGCTTACCGACCGGGTCCATCCCCGCAACGCCATGCTGCTTTCATATGCCTTGATCGCTTTTGCGAGCATCCTGCTTATAGTGAGCGGCAGCGAACATCTGTTTATCTACGTTATAGCCTTTTGCATCTACTGGTTCAATCTTGGAGGCTGGCTGGCTATTGCGCCCACTTCCACGATGCAACTTTTTGGATTCAAGTATTATTCGAAAAACTACGGCCTTGTTTTCACTGCCTATGGAATCGGAGCGATTCTGGGGGTCCTGTCTTCGGGCATGATCCTGGATATCCAGCATAATTATTACCTGATATTCTATTACCTGGTCATCCTCTGTGTTCTCGGTGTGACCAGTTCCCTGGTATTTTTCAGGGAGAAGAAATAATTCAAGTCCGGCTTTTGCCGGACTTTTGTGTTTTCATTTCACTATTTTGAAATTATTATATGTAAGCCCTTTGATTGTGTTAGAATGACATGAAAAGAGGGCGAAAAAATGATAAAAATATTGTTGTGTTGCGGTGGGGGCTTTTCATCAAGCTATATCACCGAAAAATTGAAGAAACAAATATTGGCCAACAAGCTCGAAAACGAGGTTTCCATCGAATATTCTCCGTTTTCACTGGGATTGAAGAGCGCTGGCGACTATGACATAATGGTGTGCTGTCCCCATCTGAACATCTCAATCAAGCAGGCGATCAAGGATGACCGGGCCCCGATTCCCATCTACATCCTGCCCCCAAGAATGTATGGCCTGATGGACATAAAGGAAATATACCACGATGTCAAGGATCTCCTTGTCATCCATGAACTGACAAAAATCAATCCGGTCCATTTCGCCGGGGAGGAAAATCCGCTTCGCATCACCAGAACCAAAGCCTACAACCGCTAAGAACCCCGATCAGTCGGGGTTCTTTATTCTTAGCTTCTGGTAGTTGGCCAGTTTGCGGGCCACATTGTTTTCGTAGTCCTTCTCGAAATAATAGACGTAGATGCAATCAAGCAAAAAAAGCAGGGAAAGCCGGGTGGAGAATGACGATATCTTGTGATAGTGGCTTTCCTGGGAGCTTAGATACAGCGGATAGGTCGCGAATTTGCTTATCGGGTTTGCATTGGTCGATGAGATCAGGATGATCGGAGTGTGGTTCATTTTCAGGGTCCTGGCGATATGGCCGATTATCTCACCGCGGCCCTCGAAGGACATGATGATGGCGATGCCGTCTTTTTTTGAGTTGGCGGCAGCGAGTCGCTGCTGGTACTCCTCGACTTGCACGTTGACAAAGATGCCGATCTCCGCCATCTGGAACATGAAGTTCTGGGCGAAATAGATATTGCCAGCGGACGTGAAAAAATCGATGTGCCGGGCGTGTTTGAGGGCATCGGCGATCTTGAGGAGCTGGCGGTGGTCGACCAGGTTTTCAGTGTTGATGAGGGTCTGGTCGTAGAGCTCCTTCATCTTGGAGACTATCTGGCTGTGGATCTCGTTTGATCTGATGGGATAATTGTAATCGAGACTGCTTATCTGCTTCTGGTACTCGTCGATTGAAGAGGAAACCAGGATCTTCAATTCGCTCAGTCCCGAAAGGTCGAGCTTGGTGCACAGCCGGTATATTGTCGATGTCGAGATAAAACATTCCTTGGCAATCCTGGCTGCGTTGTACTTGACGAAATTGTCAGGCTCTTTGAGCATGTATTCCACCAGGGTTTTCTCGCTCTGGGTCAGGTTGGTCAGCTGGTTGAGTCGGTTGAATATGTTCATAAAATCACCTCACCTAATTATAACCCAAATTATTGCATTTTTGCTTTCAAAAAAAGAAACAGCCCGGTTTCCCGGGCAATAAACAAAAAAGTATCGTCAATTTAGAAATAGCGGTTTAAAATGTGGGCGATGCCATCTTCGTCGTTCGAAAGAGTCACCTCATTGGCTAGCTCCTTCAAATCGGAAACAGCGTTGGCCATGGCGACTCCGTGATGGGCATAAGCCACCATGGTCGCATCATTGTGCCCATCGCCAAAGGCGATCATCTGTTCTGGGGTGTAGCCCATCGGTTTGAGGATGGTGTCAAGCGCTTTGGCCTTGTCGATGCCATTGGCGGTGAATTCGAAGTAGAAATCACCGGTGAAGACGCAGTTGAGGCGGTCCTTGAACGGTTCCATCATCGCCTGGTAGTTTTCCTGGAGATACTCCGGATCACCGGCAGTAAGGATCTTGTTGAGTGGGTAGTCGGCAAACTTGGCCAGGTCGTTAATCTCGCAAAGCTGGAATTTGCCGCCCCGTGATTCGTATTCGATCACATTGAAAGGTGCGCCTTTATAGCTTATATAATTGTCATAAACGTTGTTGACATACATGTATTCACCTTTGTCAATCATCGGCTTCACTTCGAATTGCTTGAGATGTTCCAGTACTTCCTGACCATCGGTTACGGTCATCGTCTGGTTGAACAGGACTTCATTGGTCTGGGCGTTGACAACTTTCGAACCGTTGAAGCTCACAAGAAGACCGTTGTTTTTGTCCATCTCCAGTTGAGCTGCGAAATCTACCAGTCCCGAGGTCGGACGGCCTGAGGCCAGGATCAACAGGGCCCCTTGGCGTTGGGCGTTCAATAAGGCTTCTTTGGTTTTGGGAGTGATGGTTTTCTTGGAATTTGTCAGGGTTCCATCGACATCCATGATTATTACTTTGATATCTTTCATAAGTCCTCCTTAGACAACCATATTATATATCACCGTACTTGTTTCCAGAATAGTCCAAGGCTTCTTTGACACATTAGACGCACAGATTGATTGTGGTTAAAGCAAATTTTGCGACAATTATCGCATAAGTAAGGTAAAGAAATATTTACAAGCCTACATATTGATTATTGTCGATATGTATGCTATCATCTCCTTACAAATAGATACATTATCTGATGTGATGAAAAGAGGTTGTTATATGTCCAAGAATAAATTAGAGGGAATCAGTTTCTTTGAACGCTACTTGAGTGTCTGGGTGGCACTATGCATGGTTCTTGGGGTTGCCATCGGCCAGTTTGTGCCGGCCATTCCCGAATTCCTGACCCGGTTCGAGTTTGCCAATGTTTCAATCCCAATCGCCATTTTGATCTGGCTGATGATCTACCCGATGATGATGAAGGTTGACTTCGCAAGCGTCAAGAATGTCGGCAAGAACCCCCAGGGTCTCTATGTGACCTGGGCTGTCAACTGGCTGATCAAGCCGTTCACCATGTTTGGGATTGCCTACTTGTTTTTCAATATTGTCTTTGGCAGCCTTATTTCCAGTGAACTGGCCCAAAGCTATCTTGCCGGAGCGGTGCTGCTCGGGGCGGCGCCATGCACGGCGATGGTATTTGTCTGGTCACACCTGACCAGAGGCAACAGCGCCTATACGGTAGTGCAGGTTGCGACCAATGACCTGATCATCCTGGTGGCGTTCACTCCGATTGTGGCGTTTCTCCTTGGGGTAACAGGTATCGCCATCCCTTGGGATACCCTGATCCTGTCGGTGGTCCTGTTCGTAGTCATTCCTTTGGCTGGCGGGATTTTCACCCGTAGCAATGTGATCAAAAACAAAGGGGAAGAATACTTCACAAAGAAATTCATTCCCAAGTTCAACAATGTGACTATCGCCGGATTGCTTGTCACCCTGGTCTTGATCTTCTCGTTCCAGGGCCATGTCATCCTGGAAAATCCGCTGCATATCGTCCTGATCGCAATTCCGCTGATCATCCAGACATTCCTGATTTTCGCACTAGGATACGGGGCAAGTTATCTGTTGAAACTGCCTCATTCGATATCCGCACCGGCTGGAATGATCGGGGCTTCGAACTTCTTCGAACTGGCCGTGGCCGTGGCGATCGCCCTGTTTGGGGCTGAGTCGCCGGTGGCTCTTGCGACAATTGTCGGGGTGCTCGTAGAAGTTCCGGTAATGTTGGTCCTGGTGAAATTTGCGAACCAGACCCGCAATTACTTCCCACAAGAAAAGGCTTAGATGAAAAATTCATCCAAGCCTCTTTTGTATGCCGGGCATGGCATATATCTAGGTGGTGAAAGTCCACTGTGGGGGTGATTTCGCAACTGCCAACCACTAGCCAATATCAAGGGTGTCCATCGCGAGGTGGAATCTGAAAGAAGATGGAGGCAAAACCCTGGTCCGAGGAACACGAATCACATCAGGCATGTAATAGGGACGAGCGTGCAAAACAACGCAAAGTCATAAGAGGTTGCGGAATGATACTATTACATGTAAATGTGGCGGATATATGGGGTGAAAGATATATGACCTTATCCCGGGAGATCTTGCGAGGGAGCAATCCTAGTAACAACGAATCGCAAGAAGTCAGCAGACGTCGTAGTAGCGAGGAAGTGGCTGTAATGGCCATGGAGTGAAGGACTGAATAAATCTATCAGTTATTAAAATTAGGCTTGATTTCATCACGCAAAACCGCAAAGACAGTCGAACACACTAGTAAAGCCCGAAAGAAGAATGTAGGGAAAGTGAGCATGATGAATAGCGAAATCAATGGAGGTAATGGAAACATGAAAACTGATAACGAATTACTGGAACAAATGCTTAGCCATACCAACCTCAAACAAGCGTATGTACAAGTTAAACGAAACAAAGGTGCATGCGGAATTGATGGTATGGATGTCTACCAACTTAAGGGATATCTGGATGAACATCTGGATGAAATTAAGGCAAGCATAATGAACCGCACGTATAAACCACAACCGGTTAGGAGAGTGGAAATACCAAAAGCCGATGGCGGCACAAGAAATCTAGGAGTGCCTACAGTCATCGATAGATTCATTCAACAAGCTATCGCCCAGGTACTAACACCAATCTATGAACCAATCTTCAGTGACAACAACTATGGTTTTAGACCCAATAGATGTTGTGAAATGGCAGTTATCAAGGCATTGGAATACATGAACGAAGGATTCCAATGGGTCGTGGATATTGACTTGGAGAAGTTTTTCGACAATATCAACCACGATAAACTTATTACATTGGTGATGAAGGATGTAAAGAGCGGTGAGATTGTATCGCTTATTAGAAAATTCCTGGTAAGTGGAATTATGATTGACGATGAATATAAGGAATCTATAGTCGGTACTATGCAAGGTGGTCCGTTAAGTCCACTACTATCCAATATATTTCTTAATGAATTGGACAAGGAAATGGAAGCTAGGGGGTTACACTATACACGTTATGCCGATGACTGTATGATTTTCGTTGGGAGTAGCAAAGCAGCTGACAGAGTCATGGCATCAATAAGCAAATTCATCGAAACCAAGCTAGGCCTGAAAGTCAATATGACCAAAAGCAAAGTTGCAAAACCCAACGACATAAAGTATTTGGGATTTGGATTCTACTATGATACTTTCAACCAGCTTTGGAAAGCAAAACCGCATGCCAAATCAATAAAGACACTTAAAGAAAAATTGAAGGAATTGACTAATCGAAGTTGGTCAATTCCCTGGGATTATAGATGCTTAAAGATACGGCAACTAATAGTCGGGTGGATAAACTACTATAAAATAGGTAACTTCAAAGGTACGTGCGAAAACCTCGACGGGTGGATTAGATTTAGAATAAGAATGTATCTCTGGAAGAAATGGAAAACCATTAAGAACAGGAGAAAACAACTTAGAAAACTTGGAGCAAAACGATGGCAATATGAATCATGGTCAAACTCTAGGAAATCATACGCCCGGTGTGCTAGCACATTTCTTAAGACAAGGGTCACAAACGAGTTACTCAAAAGAAAAGGCCTAGTATCACTACTAGACCAATATCAGTTAAAACATATTTCAGTATAGATTTAAACCGCCGTATGCCGGCCGGCTTGTACGGTGGTGTTATCCCGATATCGGGATAACACCACTTATACCGACTTTTGGATTATCCCGACAATTATGTATTTTTGAGGGATAGTCCTTTTTTGGATTATTAAAAGTCGGGATAACTCATATCAATCCATAAAGCCTTTTGATCAGTTCTTCATCATTTTCAAAATCCAGATTGTATTTATTAGAAATATTTATTAAGGGGCTAATTGCTTCTGTAGCCTGCTCAATTGCCTGTTTTTTCATTTCTAATGTTGGCTGCGCATAGAATTCCATTGTTGTAGAAACTTGCGCGTGTCCAAGCCATTCGGAAATAAGTGGTAGCGGCATTCCACCATGATATAAATGCATGGCTCTAGAATGGCGGAACATATGCGGATAAATATGAATAGGTACTTCTTCATCTACATCATGAGCGGATGCACAATATTTATCAATAAATTTTTGAACAGCGTCTGGCGACAGTTGACTGATGATTTCCTTTCGTTTTGAACAAAAAACGAAGCTATCGTCTTTTGATTTTAAGTGAAATATCGATAGATAATTTTTCAAGTGGTTTACCGTTTTTTCCATAATTGGGACTAATCTTACTTTACTGCCCTTTCCAGTTAGTTTCACGTACGGGACTTCACTAAATAGGAATAGGTCGCCAATTTTGAGATCCAAAATTTCCTGAATTCTAGCTCCAGTGTCATACATTAGTATCATGAAAACCAAATCCCGTATTCCTTTTTTTGTTTTTGTGTTTGGCTGCCTAAGTAATGTTTCTAAAACATTTTCGGAGAAGTATTCAATCTGATTATTCTTGGACATCTTTTTCATTGGGACCGCAAGTAGTTCTTGGTAATATGCCATTAAAGAAATATTACGAGAGGCAACATATTTGTAAAACGAACGTATGGCTGCCAGTTTCTGATTTCTAGTACTGCAGGACCACCCGGAATATTGCTCACCGTCATCCAAAAAATTCTCAAGCAGCTTAACCGAGGTCATCTCGAAGCAAAATTCAGATAGTTTGATTTTATTGGCGCTACATGCATGTTTTAGAAATTGATTCATAGTGATTTTATAGGATTTGATTGTGTTGAAGCTGTTTCCTTTTTGTTTTGGTAAGAAAGACTCAAAATAATCTCTAATCATTTTGAAGAAACATAATGAATTTTCAGTCATACTTAGACACCTCAGGAATGATTGAGGAAAACCTTTCCCAATCAACTTCAGATGATTTAATTAATTCCTCTGGTAGTAAGTGAATATAATAAGCCGTGTCTTCGAAATTGGAATGACCCATATAGGCACTCATGTAGGGAAGCAATGAATATAAATCTTCACCATCGTTTAAGAGTTTCATCATGACAGTTGTCGCCCAGCGATGACGTAAATCGTATACTCTTACACGAGCTCTACCACCCTCGGGTTTTATCTCATCCCAAATCTTCAAGAATTCCGTCCTTAACCATTTTGAATGATATGGAAGCCCGGTTGGAGATGGAAAAACATAATCAGTATTTGGAAATATTAACTTCATTTCATCGATATACTCGCGCATCATATCTGTTACATCAGCTGCCATTGGAATTAGACGTTCCTTATGATTTTTGTTTTTTCTAATAAGTATAGTTCCGTTATCCAAGTCCAAATCTTTTTTCATTATTTCACGACCTTCGTTTGGCCGAAGACCACAAAAGTATATCAATCGATAGATTACAGATATGATTCTATTTTTAGCTGTAATCGGTTTGATATATTTTTTACTATCAGCCATTTCAAAAATGGTTTTAAGCTCCATGTTTGTAAATATATAGGGTACATATCTTGTGATTTTAGGTAAGAAATTCAAATCAAGTACAAAATTGGAAGCTCCGTTCGCAAAAAGGTAAAGTGTAAATTGTCTTATTGATGACATTCTAGATCGAAAACTGCACGCCTGCTCAGTTTTCCTTTGCACACACCAAGGCATGATCATTTCTTGAGTAAGCATTGTTTCACTGGGAAAATTTTTCTTCAAGTATCTGGAAAAATCTTTAAGATACCAAGAAGTTGGTTGCAACGAATACCCTAAATCAATTCGATAATTAATCATTTCGGGGATATATTCATATATGAATTTCATAATCTACCATCAAGTGTTTCCATCGATAACGCACACTTTCTCAAACCCTCAACATCAAGTGAAATATATTGCTTAGTAGGTATGACTGATTGGTGACCTGGATAGGTTACAATAAATTAGACAAGATTATAAGGACATGATAAAATCTTGTTAAATTTGTGGAGGATATTCAAAATGACAAAACGCAGACCTAAACGTACTTACACCGATGAATTCAGAATCAAAATGGTTCAACTTTACAACAATGGGAAACCCAGAGCGGAAATAATCCGTGAATACGATTTGACAGCTTCAGCGTTCAATAAATGGGTTAAACGCTTCAATGACACGGGTTCGTTTACTGAAGCCGACAATCGATCAGATCATGACAAGGCGCTTATCAAGCTCCAAAAAGAAAACGAACGACTGAAGATGGAAAATGATATTTTAAAGCAAGCGGCGCTGATAATGGGACGAAAAGACAAGTAATCTTTGCAAATCAACACAAATACTCTATCGGCGCTATGTGCAAAGTCTTGAAAATCTCTCGGGCAACTCTCTACTACAAACCCAAAGGGCGTAAAGTGGATTCGAAGCTTGAAGATGAAGTAATAAAATCATTCAAAAACAGCAAGAAGAATTATGGAACACGCAAGATAAAAGATGACCTGGATGATTTGAACATGGTTGCCAGCAGAAGAAAAATTGCTCAAATCATGGACAAATACGGCTTGATCAGTAAATACACCATCAAGCAAAGACCAAAGCATTATGGCAAAGTAAATAATGACGATATTGAAAATCTGATCAATAGAAAATTCCAAGCAGAGCGGCCAATGCAATATTTAACCAGCGACTTGACCTACATCAAGGTGGCTGGAAAATGGAACTATATTTGTCTGATAATAGATTTATACAATCGTGAAATCGTTGGTAAATCTAGTGGTCAAAACAAAGACGCCAACTTGGTTATTAAGGCATTAAACGATATAAAAAGTGATTTAAGTGATGTCGAAGTATTTCATTCAGACCGAGGCTCAGAGTTCAAAAACGAGATGATTGATAGGATATTGGCATTGAATGGAATCAAGAGATCGTTGAGTGCAAAAGGTAAACCGATTGATAACGCAGTATCAGAATCAATGTACAAAATACTCAAAACAGAATTCGCATTCAATCGACAATTCCGCAGTATCGACGAATTGTCATTGGAACTGTATGATTATGTCAACTGGTTCAACAACAAAAGGAAGCATGGGAGCCTTAATTACAACCTAAAATCCCGCGTAAATTTATAACAACACCTAAGGTAGCGGGATGTCGAATGCTTCATAGATGATTCGCTGTTCCTTTGTTACTGGAGCAATGATGCTTTGGCCGTTGATATCTTGGGTACGCAACTTTGCAAGGATTTGGATAAGCTCCTTCATCGTGTGTTTCTTGTACAGTCCCTTGTCATTCATCACTTTGTTGATTTCTGACATGATCACCGATGCAATGAATCCGACAAATAATTTCCCTTGCATCGCATTATCGCTATGTACTCTTAACCTTCCAAGGTCGATATTATTTTTTAGACGTAGGAAACCTTTCTCCACAACATCCTTATCCCGATATATCGTGATTGCTTTTTGAGCATCGCCGATGTCATTACTGATTAGCACAACCCAACCTGCGGTTTTAAGACTACGTTCAACAACGTCTGTCCTGATGTTGACAGTGTATCCACTGTCCTGTTTTTCAGATTTGCGGATAATTAGATACTTCACGCATTCGGCGTCATGTAGCCATTTTTCAGGGTTTTCAGTAACCTTTTGCCGGAGCAACGCTATTGACGTATACAGGTCTTCACGGATTCCCGCAGCCTTTTTAGCGCTGTAGTAAATGTGGGTGTACAATTTGTGTTTGGAATCCCAAGAACGTTCCTTGGTTACTGCCCTCATTGAATTTCCGTTGATGACAATCGTGTTCTCCACACAATCAATGTCTTTCCGTTCGCTTTCAACCTGGTTCTTGGCAAAGGCCGACGAGAATGGCACTGAGATTAGGAATTTTACCGGTCCGTCACCCTTTTCATCAAGCATTTTATTAACGTTTGAAGCGCTGAAAAAACCTTTATCCATAACGACGGTGATGGCCCGGCTGCCAGTTGTGGCTTCGAATTGATCCAGTGTGTTTTTGAGAGTGCGGACATCTTTTTGACTGCCGCTGAATATGGTTTGAAACAAAGGTAGCCTTTTGGACTCTCCCATGAGCATGCAAATATTGATTTGTGGCAGATTATCATGATCACGATTATAGCCCCACTCCACGTCGTCAATCAACTCCGAATAAGATGACGTTGAAGTGATATCCAAAGCCAGGTATTCATCATCTTTGTTTGCAGCATACCAATTTCGGTAGAAATCACTCCGTTGATTTGCGGTAAGAGAAATCAAAAGTTCGCTTATGCGCTGTGATGTTAATGAACCGACAGGATAGGATTGTGTCCCTGAAATCCATTCATTACAGTACATCATCGGGTCGCTAGTGGAAATCATGTAACAAGCAAGCATGAATATCTCTTGCCAGTGGTTTGGTATAGATCGTTCCAGGGCATCGATCAAGCCTGATTTTTCGGCAATGGTACGATACAAATAGAAAAGGCCATATGAGCGTATAGAAGACTTCCGGATATCATCGATTGAAAACACTTTCTCGGTAGATGGGATCTCTATTTCGTGCCCAGCTAAACGAAGCTCTTCCAAATACTCCGGTTTATAGATCTTTTGTCCGGTCTTGGGATCAATTTTTCCAATGGAACGACGCTTTTGTCTTACCTGCCCGTCTTTCGTGCGGAATCCCTCAGCCAGATAAATATATTGATACCGGCCAACCTTCTGAATAACCTCATAACTCATCCAAACCACCTCTCTGTTGTTATAATAATTATAACAACATCTAAGATAAAAAGCAAGCTATTTAGGGTGTTGATCAATAGAAAAACGGCTATATATCAAGGTTTCATGGATTTGAAGTATTAAAATATAGTTGTTGTTATAAAAATTTGCGGGAGCTTAGGTTACAAAACACCCGTACAATACAGGTTGTCCTTATAAAAATTGTCTAAAAAAGTGTTGACTTTCCAACCCAAAAGCTGGGCAATCATTGTAACCGGAACACCGTTGATAATCAATTGAGTCCCAAACATCCGCCTAATAGAGTGGAAAGTGTTCCCGGTTTTAAGGGATGGTTCAATTCCAGCCTTTAATAGATACCTTCTAAAAAAAGAAGCGATAGAACAGCCGTCTTTAAGCCCCGTAAAAGGAGCTATGGATCTTATAAAAATACTATTATCATCTGTTTTGGGTCTTCCATTTAGAATGTAGTCCGCAATTGCATTACAGACACTCTCAGTTAATGGCACTGATATGGGACTATTTGTTTTCCCCTGAACTATATTTAATTTGCGTTTTTTCCAATCAATATCTTCAAGCTGAATCCGTACTATATCTCCAGCTCTTAGCCCTGTCATTGCACCCAATATTATAATCGCATAATTTCTTTTTCCGGTAGGTGTCTCCCTATCAATTGAATTTAAAATTCCTACAAGATCAATCATATCTATCGGCGGATATAATGCCCTGTCTCGTATTTTACCAAAGGAAACGATGGAGCTTATATCAAAATCAATCTTTTTATTTCTGTACAAATTAACTAAATATTTTTTCAAACAAGTGAGTATTCTATCCATGGATTTTGGGTTATCCTTAGAGATGATTTTAATAAATTCCACTATATCGCTAGTACTTATTAATTTCGGTTGCAAAATATCATGATTGTTTAGAAAATTTGAAAATAAATATAGGATTCGCTCTTCAAATTGAAGGGTCCTAATAGATACATCTCTATTTTTCAAATATTCTTTTATTGTCATTTTGAACCCTGATGATATAGGGATTTCATCCTTAAATGTGAAAACTTTCCACTTGAAGGAACCGAAATCATTAAGTTCGGTGATCATTAAGACGCCACGCACTCTTTTATTATAGGTGGTCCTACTAATAATTTTGTTTTGAAGTTGCGAAAGATAGAGCTTTAGCAGTGAATCCATAATTTCTTGACTATAGTTGATTTGGTTTAAGTCAGAATATCTTTTCAAAATGGGGTTAAAGTAGCTGGATTCGTAGGCCTGAATGGTAAGTTCATTATAGCCTTGAGACTTCAGGTTATTTAAAGCAAGCTGAACTAATTCGTCGATACTATTCAAATTTTTCATTTCAAACTACCTCCTAACTACATTATAGACTGAAAATAAAATTATCCCGACTTTTAATAATACAAAAAGAGACTATCCCTCAAAAATACATATTTGTCGGGATAATCCAAAAGTCGGTATAAGTGGTGTGAGAGGTCGAAAATAAATAGGGAAACTATTTATTTTCTCCTACTCGATTTTATTACTAGCGCGCTTCGATCAGTCCGAAATGCACGAAAGCGTTGTACAGTCCGTCATCATCAACGCCATCGGTAACATAATCGGCCATGGCCTTGATCCCGTCGCCGCCGCTGCCCATGGCGATTCCCACTTTGCAGTGTTCAAGCATGTCGATGTCGATATTGGCATCACCGAAGGCGAAGGTGTCTTCGATCGATGCCCCCAGGTAGTCAAGCAGGTGGTTGATCGCATTGGCTTTGGTGATCCCTTTGACACCGAGGTCACCGAACAGGGCGATTTCTCCGGCCCCACCCCAGGTTCCCGGTTTTAGATCAGGGAATTCCTCGATTGAATCGAGATGGTCCTGATAGCTTTCCAGGATGAAACTCACCTTGTTGAGGTCGTCGCGGTAAAGCTCGCCACCATAGATCATTTCCGGATAGATGTCGTCGACCGTTATGGTTGAAGCATTTTCCTTGCCTTTGCGCCGTGAATATTCCTGCATCACCGGAGTTGCCCGTTCCTTGAAGTTTTTCGAAGCGAAAAGCCCGTTGTTGCTTTCCAGGTAGAACTCCAGCTTGCGCGAATCAAGCCAGTCTACTATATGTTTGCCTTGTTCCCTGGTGATCAGCTGGTGCATGACAACTGTGTCGTTGTCTTCGACATAGCTGCCGTTGCCCCCGATCATCCCGTCCAGTCCGATATCCCACAGGTAGGGATAAACCTCGGCTTTCGACCGGCCGGTGCAGATATACACCCGATGGCCTTTCTTTCTTGCTTCCTTGATTGCATAGTCCGCCGATTCAGGCAATTTGTTTTCATAGTTGACCAATGTCCCATCGACATCGATAAAGATAATTTTGTTCATGGCTTTCTCCTTTTTGTTTCCCTTATTTTATCAAATAAGCAGAAATATGAAAGGCAGCGGGGGAATGATGAAATAATTGTGGCAGAAATTGTCCGCAAAAAATGATTTTGTTGAAACAGGTGACCAGTTGCACTTACCGGTTATTTCTTGGCATAGCCGGTTGTGAAGTCGACTTCGTTTATCAGGGGCAGGTTGTTGAGGAGGTTATCGAGATTGCTTATGACCAGGTCCGTGAAGTACTGCTGGGTTGTGGGCCAGCGGTAGGAGCTGGACACATGGGGCGTGATGAATACCTTATCGTAGTCCCATAAGCCGTCATCATCGCTGAGCGGTTCGTTTTCAACCACGTCGAGACATACACTGTGAAGTTTGCCGGAATCGAGGGTCTTTTTAAGGTCTTGAGTATTGACCGCCGAACCTCTGCCGATATTGATGAAACTCGCATTGTCTTTCATCAACTCGAAGCGATTGAAGTCGAACAGGTGGACGGTGGCAGGGGTGTGGGGCAGGCAGGAGATGATGAAGTCGCCTAAAGGCAGGACCTTGTCAATATCATCAATGGTATGCAGCTCGTCGACGTTTTCTGGAAGATTGTCCATGGTCCGCTTGATTCCGATTATCCTGCACCCGAAGGCTTTCAGCCTTTTTGCGAGTTCCAGTCCGATATTCCCCAAACCGACAATGACAACGGTGGAGTTGTAAAGTTCCTTGCCAACGCCCCAGTCATGCCAGCGGTGGTTGTCCATGTTGGCAAAGTAGCTGCGGAAATTCTTGTTCAGCGCCAGGATCATACCAATCGTGTGTTCGGCCATGGCCTTTGAATGGGCACCGGTCGCATTGGCCAGCTTGGTGTTGTCATGGAGCATGCCGGGCTGGACGTAGCGGTCGCTTCCGGCACTGTTTAGAAACAATGCCTGCAATCCGGGCCGGTTGAGATTCAAAGATGATCCGGGATTTCCAATCAGGATGTCGCAGTCGTCGATTTCCTCCTGGGTCACTGTTTTCCGGGAACTGAAACTGAATTCAAGATCCTGAAAACTGCTTGTTATCGCTTCTATGTATTCGCTGTCCAAGGGTGTCAATACTAGTACTTTCATAATAGTCCTCTTCTTTCTGTGAGTTACATACATTTTAACATATCCATGATTATCGTTCCAATAAGTTCTTATCAACTTTCGCAGTCCATTGCCCTGTCAAAGATGTTCCTACAGAATCAGCGAATTGATTTGACAAGTGGCATCCAAGGTTGGATGAAGGCTCAATGACCGCCTGAAAAAGGTGGTTCAACCGGGAGAGTGGAAATAATCACGCAAATGTCATGGCTTTTGTTTTGGATTGAACTATGATAAAATCAAATTAGAAAAGGAGCTTCAAGGCGTGGGGTGCATAAAATTGTTTGATATGTCTGTAATCTGGAAGGAGTCTTATAATGAAAGCTGTAGCAACGCTGTTTCCTGTGTTTTTCATGATTGCCCTGGGCATGTTTGCCAGGGTCAGACATCTGGTTACCCCGCAGCAAAAAGACGGGGCCAACCATATCGTCTTCAACGTGCTTTTTCCAATCCTTATCTTCCATATCCTGTTCACATCGACAATCGAGCTTTCAGCCATGTTCATCGTCCTGTATGTCTTTGTGGTTTTCTGCTTGATGATGGTGGCGGGAAAACTACTGGGAAAATTCACCGGTGAGCGATTCGCACATATTTCGTTCTACATGCTCACTACATGCGAAGGCGGGAACGTGGCTTTGCCGCTGTACCTGTCGATAGTCGGAGCTTCAAGCAATACCGTGATATTCGATCTGGCCGGAATCACCTTGGCCTTTGTCATCATTCCAATCATGGTCGCCAGGACTAGCGCCGGTAATGTGGGCACTTCCCAGCTGATAAGAAGGATAATCACCAACTCCTTTGTGATCGCCGTCATCCTGGGTTTGGGTCTCAATATGCTTGGGGTCCATGACCGACTTGTTTCAAGCCGGTTCAACGAACTTTACGTCAACACCATGGCCCAGGCCACTGCGCCGATTGTCGGGATGATTCTTTTGATCATCGGCTACAACCTGAAAATCCACCTCGACACCTTGGGTTCCGTGTTGAAACTGCTGCTTGTAAGAATCGGGGGCTATGCCCTTGTCATCTCCGGTTTCTTCGTTCTTTTCCCGGCCCTGATGGCTGACAAGATTTTCATGATCGCAGTACTGATCTATTTCATGTCACCGACGGGCTTCGTTGTGCCGATGCAGCTAGAACCACTGTTCAAGGACAGGGATGAATACAGCTACACATCCGCAGTAATATCGCTCAACATGATCATCACCCTGGTCGTCTACGCTCTGGTTGTGGTCTTCATCGCTTAGAAAAGATAACAATGTCGACGGATCCGAGTTCCATAGGGCTTTCGTTCCAGTTGAACAAAATCGGTTTTTGAAGCCGGCTTTACTCAAGTACGAATATATAAGGAGGGAAGACATGTACGACAAACATCTTGAAACATTCATCAAAGTTGCCCAGGCCGGAAGCTTCAACAAGGCGGCCCAGGAGCTCTTCCTTTCGCCTAATGCGATCATGAAGCAGGTCAATCTCCTCGAACAACGTCTGGATATGGCGCTGTTCGAACGCACCCATCAGGGGATTGTCCTGACCCAGGCCGGCCAGTCGATCTATGATGATGCCCTTAATCTAATCGACTATAGCAACAAGGCTGTTGAAAAGGCCCGGGGTTTCAACACCAGCGTCATCAATATCGGGACATCACTTACGACACCAGTCAATTTCCTCGTCAAGCTGTGGCCCAGGATCGTCCAGAATGAACCGAGCCTGTCGTTCGAGCTGATAACCTTTGAAAACACCCCGAAAAACGCCCAGGAAATAATGAACAACTTTGGCGCGGATATCGACCTGGTTGCGGGTATCTATAATGATAATCTCCTTGAAAGACGCAGCTGTCAGGCTTTGAAGATAATCGACAGCCCGGTGAAAATCGCAATGGCTTTGGACCATCCCCTGGCTTTCAAAACGGAACTCGAAGTTGGAGACCTGGCCGGTCAGAAAATCATGGTCATCACGCCCGGCTATATGGATACCTTCGATGAAATTCGGGAATTCCTGAACAATCAGACTCTTGGAGTCGACATAGTAGAGTTCCCTTTCTATGATATGTCCGTATTCAATCGCTGCGTCAAGGAAAAATCGCTGCTCCTGTCGGTCGGTCACTGGGAGACCATCCATCCCCTGGTAAAAACTCTGCCGGTCAAATGGGACTTCACCATTCCCTATGGGATCATCTATTCCAAAAATCCATCAGCCAAGGTCGAACTTTTCATCAAGACGCTTAAAAAAGCCTACTATGACTAGTTGCAACCTTTTGGTTATAACCCGATAGCTTTTCGAGACTTCTATGAAGTCTTTTTTTGTATTATGATGGTTTTAGGAGGAATGGAATGATGAAAAAACGGACAATCGGAAACGGACTTGAAGTAAGTGCCATCGGGCTAGGCTGTATGGGAATGGACCATGCGTACGGGCCGGCGGCTTCTCGGGCTGACATGATAAAACTTATAAAACGGGCGGTCGAACTGGGCTGCAATTTCTTTGATACGGCTGTGGTATACGGGGAAGCCAATGAAGTGCTTTTGGGAAACGCCTTGAAGGATTTCAACCGTGAGGATGTGGTCATCGCCACCAAATTCGGGATCACCGGTCAGGAGATGATCAATGGTGTGCCTGTCAACATTCTTGACAGCAAGCCCGAATCGATCAAAGCACAACTTGAGGGTTCATTGAAGCGGCTGGGTGTCGATTATGTCGACCTGTACTACCAGCACCGGATCGATCCTGAGGTGAGTGCCACCGAGGTTGCCAAAGTCATGAAGGAACTGATTGCCCAGGGTAAAATCAGACATTGGGGTCTTTCAAATGCCCCGCTGGAATACATCAAGGAAGCCCATGCCATCTGTCCGGTGACTGCGGTTGAAAACCAGTATTCGATGGTCTTCAGGGAGGCGGAAGATGAACTATTCGACCTGTGCGAACAGCTCAATATCGGTTTTGTCGCATATTCGCCGCTGGGCAACGGATTTTTAAGCGGCAAGTATGATGCTTCGACCAAGTTCCCAGAAGGTGATTTCCGCAGCAAGATGGGCCGGTTCAATAAGGAAGTCATGGCCCGCAACCAGGCCTTGCTTGACCTGCTCGAAGGGATTGCCAAACAGAAAAATGCCACCCCGGCACAGATCGTCCTGGCCTGGGAGCTGGCGCAAAAACCGTGGATCGTGCCGATTCCTGGAACAACAAAGATGCACCGGCTCGAGGAAAACCTGGGCGGGGCTGCCATTGAGCTGGATATGAGGGAACTAGAAAGCATCAACGAGGCTTTGGCAGATTTGGATATCGATGAGACTCATTTCTAATAAATAGAGCCTCAAATTACATTTAGAAAACCAAACAAATCGGATTATTCGATCTAGGAGGAAACAAAATGAACAAACAAAAACTGCAGATGATTTCACTGCTGCTCTCATCAACTGTCGTCGTATCCTGGGGCGTGATGAATATCAATATCCCGGCCATGGCCAGAGTTTTCAACGATGTGCCTTTGGCGATGGTGGAAAACCTGGCTACGGTGTCATCGCTGTTTATCATGATTGCCGTTTTGCTTTCCCACCGGATTGCCAGGATCCTGGGTTACAAGCGGACAATTGTGACCGGTTTGGCGCTGGTGGTGGTCAGCGGGCTGGTTCCCTTGCTTGTAGACAACTTCTATGTGATCTTTATTTCCCGGGCAACCCTGGGATTTGGGATCGGGATGTTCCAGGCATTGCTTGTATCCTTGAACAAGTATTTCTACTCCGGTGAGACCAGGACAAGGATGTTTGGCTACCAGAGCGCCTTCGAGGGACTGGGCGGGGTCACGCTGACCTTCATTGCCGGGCAGCTGGTCAGGCTGGGCTGGCAGGGGATATTCTGGATATACTTGTTGGTGATTCCGGTAATCATCCTCTTCATTCTTTTTGTCCCGGCCGTGACGACCGAGGATATCATCGCCAAAAGCAATCTGGAGGCGGCCAAGTCGGATTCCAATCCGAAAACGAATGGAAATGCATTTCATGACATGTTGCCCGCAGTCAAATACATCGCTTTGGTGTTCGTCCTGGCCATCATGTACATGATCCTGGGGATAAAGGCTACCGCTCTGATCATTGAAAAAGGGATCGGAAGCGCGACCGACGGGGCGACCGTGTTGCTTCTTGTCGGGGTCGGGGCGATGAGTTCCGGGTTTGTCTTTGGCAGATTGACCAGGGTCACGAAGAATCTTACTTTGCCACTTGGTTATCTGACCCTGGCTTTGGCCATGTTCCTGGTGGGAACCGCCGGGAATATCATGGTGATGTCATTGGGCGGGCTGCTTGCCGGATTCTCGTTTAGGACGATCTTCCCTTACCTTTTGAACCATGTCAACAGCGGCAAGTTCCAAAACAGCGGCCTGATAACTTCATTGCTGCTTGTGGCGCTCAACCTCGGGACATTTGCTTCGCCATACGGGGCGATGGTCCTAAGCAGGATAGCCGGTTCGGATGCGATTGCAACGATCTTCCACCTGATCACCGCAATCCTGGTTGTCATGGCCGGCGGCTCTTTGCTTGGGGGAAAAATAATGAATCTCGCAAAGTTTGAGATCGCTAGGAATGGATCTCTCGACAACATATCAAACGAAGAAGCTGGGGAGTGTTAAAATTCTCCGGTTTCTTATTTTCCTGTTGACATGGAGTCGGCTCCATCATTTATGATGTATCCGGACAAAGAAAATTGGTAAAATTAAACTAGGAGAAATCGACAATGGAGAACTACTATCACTATTTTGCGGCCAAAAAGGATCTGCCAAACAAGGCCGATATATTGCAACAGGAAGATAATCTTCACTTTGGTGCATTCGACCGCGACGCGGCCTTGACTCTGATCAACATAATCGTGGCCAATGCCAAAGAAGCGAACAAGAGCGTGGCGGTGCGGATCATGATTGGTGATGATCTGACCGGGCAGTATTTCATGGAAGGGGTTGATTTTCTCAACGGTCTTTCATGGCTCGAACGGAAGGAAAAGGTGGTAAGACTAAGTGGCCATAGCTCATACTACACCTTCCTGTCGAACATGGATGAACATCTTTATGATGATCTGATCTTCGATGAATCTTATGGCTTTGTGGGAGGCGGCTTTCCCATCATCGTGCAGGATGTAGTGATCGGCACAGTGACTGTGACAGGACTCCGCCACAATGAGGACCATGAACTGGTCGTCACCGCCCTTGATATGTTTAAACAAAGCGCAGGATATTGACAATACCATAAATATGTCAATTTCTTGATTGAAAGGCGATTATGTAAATTGCCTAAGCAAACGTTTAAAGATAAGATTGTTATAACCCTATGACCGAAAGTCCTGGATGCCGGTAAATTCCAATAATTGAAGATTGCTCCGTAAAACCATTTGCACCTTGGAAGCGGAGCTAAGATAAAGGAGTCATTATGAGATTCACAAACAAAGATCTGAAAAATATGATCATTCCCCTGTTTTTCGAGCAGCTTCTGGTGATGCTTGTGGGTATCGCCGATACGTTCGTGGTAAGCTACGTCGGCGAGTCCGCCGTATCGGGAGTTTCACTGGTAAACATGTTCAACACTATCTTCATCTATCTGTTCACCGCCCTGGCTTCAGGTGGCTCGATAGTCATCTCCCAGTATATCGGGAACTGGCAAAAGGATGACAGTGTCAAGGCTTCCAGCCAGCTGCTGATGTTCTCGGCGGTGTTTTCGACAGTCATGGCGGTTTTGATCCTGATGGTCGACAAATGGCTGCTGGCTCTGATGTTCGGTTCAGTCGAAGCGGCCGTCATGGAAGCCTGCCTTGTCTATCTGAAAATCAGCGCACTGTCTTATCCGGCCCTGGCAATCTACAATGCGGGTGCGGCCATGTACCGCTCGATGGGAAAAACCAGTGTCACGATGTATATTTCAATCGTGGCAAATTTAATCAATGTCGTTGGGAACCTGGTCGGGGTATTCGTTTTGAAAGCCGGAGTGGCCGGGGTTGCTTACCCTTCGCTGATGGCCCGGGTGTTCAGTGCCCTGGCGATAACCTGGCTATGTTTCAATAAGAAGAACATAACCTACTACAAGAAACAATGGATTCTCTACTGGGATAAGTCAATCATCAGTAAGATCATGGGTATTGCGGTTCCCAACGGCATCGAAAGCGGCATCTTCCAGCTGGTGAAGGTTGCCCTGTCGAGCGTGGTCACCTTGTTTGGCACCTACCAGATCGCCGCCAACGGGATTGCCCAGAGCATCTGGTCACTGGCGGCCCTATCCGGGGTGACGATGGCCCCGGTCTACATCACGTTGATCGGGCAGTGCATGGGGGCCCAGGATCTCGAGGGGGCGAAGTACTATTTCAAGAAGCTCACCAGGATGACGTTGTTGTTCTCGGTAGGGTGGAACATCTTCATTTTTGCGATCAACCCATTTATCATGCAGTTCTACAACCTTTCGACCCAGACAGTCAACCTGGTCATCTGGCTTGTCGCCATCCACAACATCTTCAACACCGTCGTCTTCCCGTTTTCGGGACCGCTGTCGAACGGCCTGCGGGCGACCGGGGATGTCCGGTACACGATGATCGTCTCGATCGCATCGACGGTGTTGGGCCGGTTCATCTTCTCGATCATCTTCGGGATTTATTTCAACCTCGGGGTTATCGGTATCGCCTTGGCGATGTGTCTTGACTGGACCATCCGTGCCGTTGTCTTCTTCTTGAGATACAGATCGGACAAATGGCAGCAGTTCAAGATCATCTAGGACAAGACAAGCCAAAATTGATTTAAAAACAAGGTTCGAGCAGTTTAGACGATGATTCGACAATAATGCCGCATGCAAGCATATCACTCAGGATTCAATCAGTTTCCTGACTGGCATGCTTTTTTGTCTTTTTGAAGATGTTATGGCGGAAATTTTAAGAATCGTTTTTTGCATTCGGTGACCATAAATGATAAAATTGAATTATGAAACGCAGTCAATGTAGGAATTGAGTGAGGTGTTATTTATGGAAATAAAAAGAAATTTTGATGTGATAGTGGTCGGGGCCGGGATGGCAGGGTTGAGCGGAGCAGCCTACCTTTGTAAAAACGGATACGATATCTTGCTTCTCGAGAAAAACAGCGAAGTCGGCGGGCTGGTTGGCTCGTTTGAGCGCAACGGTTTCCATTTTGATGCCGGAGCCCGGGCGCTTGAGAACTCCGGGGTCATTTTCCCGATGCTAAAACAGCTGGGGATGAAGATGGAATTCGTCAAAAATGAGATCAGCATCGGTCTGGAAGACGATTTCATCATTCTCAAGGATATAGAGAGCATTGATGACTATCGCAAGCTACTTGAAAGGCATTTCCCCGGCAATATAGAAGACATTTCCGCCATCATCAAGGAAATCAGGAAAGTAGTCGGCTACATGGAGGTCATCTACGGCATCGACAATCCCCTGTTCAGCGATTCGATGGATGATCCCGATTATCTGTTCAGGACAATCCTGCCATGGCTGGTAAGGTATCAGATCAACATCAAAAAAGCCATGAGGTTAAATCTGCCAATAAAAGAATATCTGGGAAAATACACCAAAAATCAGGCGCTGATCGATTTCATCTCCCAGCATTTCTTCGCCAAAACGCCGACGTTTTTTGCCCTTAGCTATTTCGGGCTTTACCTTGATTACCATTATCCAATTCAAGGCACCGGAGATCTGGCGTTGAAACTCAGGGATTATATAGTTGAAAATGGCGGCACGATAGTTACAGATACCAGGGTGGATAGGATAAATATCGACGACAAGAAAATAGTTACGTCAACCGGAGAAGAATACGGTTTTAAGAAACTAGTCTGGGCAGCCGACAACAAGGCGTTGTACGATTCAATCGATTCAGCCGATCCAATAACGAACATGGCGGTGGAAAAACACAAGATCAGGACTGCCCGGGCCAAGGGAGGCGATTCGGTTCTGTCTGTCTTCCTGTCGGTCGATAAGGACAGCGAATATTTTGGCTCCATTTCAAGTCCCCATGTTTTCTACACCCCGACCAAGGCAGGGATAAGTTCCATCGATGCGATGCCGGAAACAGGAAGTGCCACCAAGGATCAGATACTAAGATGGCTGCATGATTATCTTTGCAACACGACCTATGAGATTTCGATCCCAAACCTGCGCAACCCCTGGCTGGCCCCGGAAAACCAGACCGGACTGATCGTATCCACGTTGATGGACTACAGGCTGATCGAGCATATCGCCGCAACTGGCTGGTACGAACAGTTCAAGGAATTTGCGATCAATGAAATTGTCAATGTTCTGGAACGGTCGCTTTATCCTGGCCTTGGTGAACGCATTGTTGAACAAAGCTGCGCCACCCCTTTGTCAATCGCGAACCACTGCGGCTCTTTCGAGGGGGCGATCACCGGCTGGTCATTCGAGAATCATCCGCTGCCCTGTGTCAGTGATCTCAAGAAAATCGCGAAGGCGGTTGAAACCGAATTCCCCGACATCTTGCAGTGTGGCCAATGGACGTTCTCACCTTCGGGGGTCCCGGTAAGCATCATCACCGGCAAGCTGGCCAGTGACCGGATCGCCAAAGGGCTTGGGGCTAAAAAAGGTGACAAGGATGTTTGATATTGCGATGACGATTGCCGGTATCGCTGCCAGCTGGATCCTTTTCTTCCGGTTTCCATTTTTGAAAAACGTCACCTCTGTCAAGGGTGATAAGCTCGGTAATGTGAGTGTGATCATTCCGGTCCGCAATGAACAGGAAAATATCGGCCGCCTGCTTGACGACCTGCTTGGTCAAAGCGTGAAGGCAAAGCAGATCATCTGTGTCAACGACGGTTCCACTGACCAAAGCGCCGCGATCATTTCCGGTCATCCGGTCACCCTGATTGACGTCGACAATAAACCCGAAGGCTGGATTGGCAAGTCGTATGCCTGTTATCTGGGGGCAAATCATGCCAAAGAGGATCTGCTGCTTTTTGTCGACAGCGATGTCCGGCTCGAAAGCAATGCCCTGGAAAAGCTGCTAGAAGCCTACAATGAACATGGATTGCCTGTTTCTATCCTGCCCTGTCATCTCATGGAAAAGCCTTTCGAACAGATGTCTATTTTCTTCAATCTGGTCCAGGTAGCCGCCAACGGCGCCGCCTTGGTCATCGATGGCCAGCAGGCGGGCCTGTACGGTCCAGTCATCATGATCGACAGGGCAACATACGACAAGATCGGGACACACGAAGCGATCAAAGGCAGCATAGTCGATGATGTGGCCCTGGGCAGCCGGCTCAAATCAAAAGGATACAGTTTCAGGCTGTATCTTGGCAAAGGTGTGATATCCTATCGGATGTACTCTTCCTTACGGAGTCTGTTTCAGGGCTGGATCAAGAACTACGCCACCGGTGCCCAGTATGCACCGGCACTAGTTGCCTTGCTTACCTTCTTGTGGGTGGCCTCTTTGTTGACGACTTCGCTGGGGCTGGCAAAGATGGTGATCGGAGGTTTTGCAGAGGTCAGCTGTTTTTTCATCCTGGCTTATCTGGTCTGGATTGGCGAACTGTTCCGGATTTCTCCCAAGATCGGGAATTTCAAAACTTCCACAATCATCCTGTTTCCTGGATATGTCGCTGTCTTTGTGGTGGTTTTCCTGATTTCGGGGTTCAAAAAAATATTCCGACTTCCGGTTGTCTGGAAGGGTCGGAAAGTAAGGGTGGTGAAATAAGATGCGCATATTTTACTTCGATTCCCTGACCACCATCATCATCTGTTTTGTCCTTTGGGCGGTTTTGGGTCTTGTCGCCATGGAGATCACATTTCTGATTCCGGACAGCTTCTATCGGGTCGACAACTGGATGTTCAAAACCTATGCCTGGGAAAAAGACGGCGTGATCTATGAAAAGCTGTTCAAGGTCAAAAAATGGAAACATCTTTTACCTGATGGGGCCCGTTATGTAAAGCGGGGTTACCGCAAAAAGAACCTGCAAGACAGCTCGAAAGAAAATCTTGAGTTGTTCGTACTTGAAACCTGTCGGGCTGAGCTGACCCATGTCCTGGGCGCCTTGCCTTTCTGGGTGTTCGGATTTTTCATCGAACCTGAAGGCGTCCTGATCATGCTTGGCTACGCGATCATTGCCAACCTGCCTTGCATCCTGGTCCAGCGTTACAACAGAATCCGGCTGACTAAGATACTTGCAAAAAAGAAAAAGGCAGTTCCCGGTTTATGATCGGACCGGAACTGCCTTTTGGGCCTTGTGAGAGTTGAACGAAGGAATTGTGGAATCTGAAACGCTTTTGTGAAAAATGTATTGACTTAAGTTGACTCTAAGGGCGTATACTCGAAAATAGGAGGGCTTTTACATGACATATACATTTGAAGATATCAAAGAATTAGGTTTCGGTCTGATGCGGCTGCCTAAGAGTGGCGATAGCATCGACATCGAACAGACCAAGGTTATGGTTGACAAGTTCATGGCGGCGGGATTCACTTATTTCGACACGGCTTGGGCTTATTCAGGCAGCGAAGATGCCATCAGACAGGCATTGGTTGAACGCTATCCAAGGGAATCCTATCAGCTGGCAACCAAAAATGCGGCCTGGATTAACTGCAAGAGCAGGGAAGAGGCCATCGACCAGTTCAACACCTCGCTAAGACAGACCGGAGCGGGCTACTTCGACTTCTATCTGCTCCATAACCTGGGTGAGGCAAGAACCCACTATTTCGACGATTTCAAGATGTGGGACTTTGTCCAGGAGAAAAAGGCTGAAGGGCTGATCAAGCATGTCGGTTTCTCGTTCCACTCGACTCCAGAAGAGCTCGAGGAAATCCTTATCCAACATCCGGAAATGGAATTTGTCCAGCTGCAGATCAATTATGCCGACTGGGAAAATCCGGCTATCCAATCACGGGCCTGTTATGAGGTTGCCCGCAAATACAACAAGGCGGTCATCGTCATGGAACCGGTAAAAGGTGGCATGCTTGCCACTCCGCCTGAAACCGTAGCCAAGGTGTTCAAGGACGCCAACCCGGATGCTTCGATGGCATCGTGGGCGATCAAGTTCGCTGCCAACCTCGATGGCGTGGTCACTGTCCTTTCAGGGATGAGCAACATCGAGCAGATGGACGACAACCTTTCGTACATGAAGGACTTCGAGAAACTGAGCGGAGAAGAAATGAAAGTAATCGAAAAGGCGCAGGAAGAGTTGAGCAAGATCGACATCATTCCTTGCACCACATGCGATTACTGCGCCAAGGTGTGTCCGATGGATATTGGAATCTCGGGATCATTCACTGCGATGAACGTGCATATCATATACGGGGACAAGGCAAAGGCCCAGGCTCAGGAAAACTGGCTGGTTACCAGACATGGCAAGAAAAGGGCAGACGAATGCATTAAATGCGGAGCCTGCGAGGATGTCTGTCCGCAGCATATCCAAATTCGACAACAGCTCGACCGGGTTGTTTCAGAATTGTTCTAGAGAGTTTACAACAACTCTCTTTTTTTTTGTCACCTCATAACCGCCGACGTTTCTAGTTGGGGATGGTTGATTCGCACCCTTCATCATGATATAGACAAAAAGCCTCCATAGAATTGCCGTGGATCAAAGACAATTCAATGGAGGTGGTCTTGCATTTACTTGTCAGTGAAAAGCTTAGAGATCATTGTCTTTACGGCTATGTTTGCGGGCGGGATTATTTTTGTCATCGATGACATGATTTAGAATATCCTTTTCATGGTCGACCTTGTTTTAAATAGGCGACCCGAAGTTGCGCCTGAACCAGCTGCTCTTGAGCCAATTCAAGCTGGGATTGGACCAGTTCATATCTTTTCGCAACTGCCTCATCGCCTGACTCGAAGCAAAGATCTTCATATTCCTTGATGGCTTCCAGCGACATTCCCAGTTCGCGCAGGTATATCACCCCTTTGAGCCAGTCTATTGCTTCGTCATCGAAAACCCGGCGGTTGTTTTCATCCCGCTTAAGGTTTGGAACAAGCCCCAGGTTTGTATAATAACGCAGGGTGTGGATTGATATATTGAGAATTTCGCTTACCTCTTTTGGCAGATACATAGGTTTTCCTCCATTTTCATGATTTGATTAATATCGATGGACTCGAGACTAAAGATTGCTTGATTCACGATAATTACCCGGGCAATTGCCATTTGATTATCTGTCTTTTTGGGATTTCCTTTTTGCCGGGTTTTTGGTGTCCTGACTCTCGTCTTCAAGGATATCCTTTTCATTGGCGACAGCCTTTTCCAGATAGCTGATCCTTATTTTGGCCTTTTCGAGTTCCGCTTTCGCATTCTCCAGCTGCTTTGATATGATTTCCAATCTTTTTTTCTTGGCATCTTTGCCATCCTTCTGGCAAAGTGAGATGAATTCCTTGATGTCGTCAAGAGGCATTCCCAGTTCACGGAAATACTTGGTTCCCTTGAGCCATTCGATCGACTCTTCATCGAAAACCCGGCGATTGTGCGAGTCACGCCTCAAAGATGGGACCAAGCCTTCGTCGCAATAATAGCGGATTGTATGTTGGGAAAGTTCCAGGATTTCGCTTGCTTGTTTTACGGTATACATGTTTTTCCTCCAGGTTAAAAAAATGGTTGACTGAGAGTAACTCTAATACCTTAATATCATTCTAGCATCTTCTTGTGCCAATGGAAACAGGATATTTCCTGTGACTATAAAGGCGACCAGCTTAATCATAGATGGGTCTGGACAGTCGATGCGAACTTATCGTTGTCATCAGGCAATGATTCTATTGTGAAAGGAAATCAAAGATGAAAAACAAGGTTTTAATGAATTATATCGCAATCCTCTCGCTGTTTTTGTTTGCGGGGGCGGGAACATTTGAAAACCCCGGAGTCCAGGCGACCATAGAAGCCTGGCCGAAGATTGCCAATTCGACAATCCGGATGATGATCACCCTGCCAAGTCTGGTGAGCACCATCACCATGATCCTGGTTGGCCGGATTGTAGGCAAGAAAATAAGTTACCGCAGAGTCTGCATCCTGGGGGCTGCAATGATATTGATCGGGGGACTCGTTCCGTTTTTCTTCCATCCTGATTGGTATCTTGTATTAGGATTCCGGGCGCTGCTTGGAGTAGGAGTCGGATTCTTCTCGGTTAGAAATGCGTTGCTTATCAAGGAAGTTCCAGTGGAATCTCTGGCTAAATACATCGGTTATGGCAGCGTCCTGGCAAGTCTGATGACGGTCATTGTCTCGCCGGTTGTCGGGCGCCTGGTCGCTTTTGGATGGCAGTATGCAATGTTGGGCAATCTGGCCGTTTTGATAAGTGTTGTATTGGTTGTCCTTTTCTTGCAGGAACCGGCCGACGATGAGACTGTCGAAGAAATCGAGCCAGTCGGTTCAGTTCCCAAAGTCGTGTATTTATACATCTTCATCCAGTTTTTAGCGACCATGGTCCTCTATCCGGTGCTGTCGGGAATGTCTTCGTATCTGGGAGCGATTGGGATCGATAATGCCACAATCGCCGGTTACATGTTATCGCTCTACACCATTGGTGGTGTTATCTCCAATACTTTTCTGTCTGGCATCCTAAAACTGTTCAAGAAAAACACATTGTTCATGGCCTTGATGACTACGGCTTTGGGCAATGCGTTGATCATTTTTACGGGCAACATCATCATGATTGGGATTGGGACGATGCTTTCGGGAGTCGGGTTCATGATTCTCTTCTCGCTGATGCAGATTTTCAATGGCCGGGTCTGTGATCAAAGGATAATCGCCCAGACTTCGACGATGATCCTGGCCGCAAGCCAGCTGGGAGTGTTCTTGTCGAGCTACTTTATCGAAGGCGCAGTAAAGATCAATCTTTTTGAGATTGAGATATTGAATACGTACTTTATATGCATGTTAACCTATCTTGTACTGGGTGCAGTGGTGTTTGTTTTTAAAAGAATAATCATCAAGTAACAGATAATTTGTCTTAATCTTGAATTGATCTCAAAATCTTGCTTTGCCTGTAAAGGTGAATTCGCATTCCAAATTTTCCTTGACTTAAATAATATGAAGATTAGGAATTAACTGAGTGATGAAGCCCGCCATATATTTTGAAAATGTAATGATGCTTTTGAATGACCACATGGCTCAGGTTGAAATTTTCAGTTGTGAAATATAGAAATTTTGTCACTCAAAAACGCACCAAATTTCTACATACTAGATAAAATACTATCCTTTCACAAACCAAAAGACATGCTCCTGTGGCATATGGTCATTCAAGATGATGCTTAAGAGTTTCACTATTTTCAGATACTATGTGTGCTTGGACCAATTAGCGATTATATGTGAAAAATTGATTGACTTAGAGTTATATTGAACCATTATAATGGATGTAGAAGGGACATTCATGTCATGGTTGTCATAAATTTATTTGTAGGTTCAAAAAGCCTAATTGGGGCACAAAATCTGTCCAATTGAATGACCTTAATTGCGAATAGGAAAGGAAGAATATGAAATGAGCAAGAAGATATTAGTTACTTATTTTTCATGCAGTGGTGTTACAAGGGAATTGGCGGGTCAAATATCAACCGAGGTTGATGGTGACTTGTTTGAAATCGTACCGGAGGTGCCGTATACCAATGCGGATTTGAACTGGATGAATGATAAATCCCGTAGCAGCATTGAGATGAAAGATCCATCATCTCGGCCGGTAATTGCCAGCAAGATCGATGATTTTTCCAAATATGATACAGTGTTTATCGGATTTCCGATCTGGTGGTATACATTCCCTTCAATCATCAACACGTTCCTTGAAAGTTACGATTTCAACGGCAAAACAATCATCCCATTTGCCACGTCGGGCAGCAGCGGTCTGGGGCAGATTGAGCAGCATTTCAAAAAAGCCTGCAAGGGCAATGTGTTCTGGAAAAAAGCGGAAGTATTCAAAGGTGGTTCTTCCCATAAGCAATTGATAGCATGGCTGGAAAATCTAAATATTTGAGTATGATAATTTGATTCAACGAGTTGATTTTTCATCGCTTGTTATCATGCGTTTCATGCATGCTTGATAATAAACGATAGGCATTGGACATGACTGGTAGCTTGAGATAAGATGGAGTTATAGGGAGGCTCATATATGAAAAACAAAAGCATGAAACACTGGCTGGTGATGGTCGTCTGCTGCGGGATGGCGGCAGCATCCATCGGTGTGTCCATCAATTCCTCAGGGGTGTTCTACAGCCCGGTGGCAACAAGTCTGGGAGTTTTGCGCGGCAACTTTGCCTTGCATATGACCATATTTCTGATATCGAGTGCCCTGGGGTCGTTGATGGTCACTTCGATATTGAAGAAAGTGTCATTCAAGCTGATGCTTGTGATTGCAGTCGGGGTGATTGTCGGTGCGACAGCATTGATGGCTCTGGCGACCAATCTTTTGATGTTTTATATCCTTGGGGCGATCCGAGGGTTCGCCGCCGCGATGTTTTCCATCGTCTCATTGTCAATCATCATCAACAACTGGTTCGAGGCCAGACATGGCACCGTAACCAGCATCGTTTTTGGTTTCAGTGGCCTTTCCGGTGCTCTCTTTTCACCGATTATCGCCTCAGTTATTGAAAAATGGGGCTGGCAGGTCGGTTATCTGGCAATGGCCGGGTTCATTCTGGCATTATGTCTGCCTGCCATCATCTATCCGTTCCACCTTGATCCCAAGAAGGACGGTCTGGTAGCCTATGGTCATGAAGAAAATTCGCAGCACAAAATGGATGTGGAAGATTTCAAGTTCAATTTCAAAGCCGGATACTTCTGGACTTTCATTGTTTTTGGGGTAATCTGCTCCTCGATAACAAGCGTGACCCAACATTTGCCAGGATATAGCACTTCGCTGGGATTCTCTTTGGAGACTGGTGCGGCCTTGCTTTCAGCTGGAATGATCGGGAATATCATCTCCAAAATAATCCTTGGCCTGTTGAGTGATAAGATTGGAGCCCTTAAGGCGACCCTGGCAATGTTGGCATTCAACACCCTGGGTATTGTGCTTTTGATTTTGGGATCATCGACAATGCTTTTAACCGGCGGGGCATTCATGCTCGGTTTTTCATACGCAGTCGGGGCAGTGGGGCTGCCACTTTTGACCAAGTATTATTTTGGCTTGGAAATGATGGCCGATGTCTTCCCCAAGATTTCATTCGCATCAAGCATCGGGGCATCTATTTCCCTGACCCTGGTCGGCTATGTCTATGATTACTTCGGGTCCTATCTCTATGCGTTCTATATAGCATTGGTGCTGATTGTCATAGCCCTTGTTGCCTTGATGGTTACAACTTTATTAGTCAAGAGAGTAAATGCATAGTTCTTAATAAGAAGATCAAAAAAAATCGCGTTCGACATAATAAATTCGAGCGCGATTTTTATTTGTGAATCAATATTTTTGATTCGTAGATCCTTGCGAGCGGATTAATCTAATTCGATGAATTTTCGTGTAGTGGATCAGTCCTCAAAAAGACTGGCACCGTTTGTTGCAATCACTTCTTTGTACCAGTTGAATGATTTCTTTTTCATCCGTTTGTAGGTACCATTGCCATAATCGTCGACATCGACATAGATGAAACCATAGCGTTTCGACATCTGGTTGGTTGAGTTGGAGATCAGATCGATCGGTCCCCATGAAGTGTAACCCATCAGATCGACACCATCTTCAACAATGGCTTTGTACATTTCCTGGCAGTGGGCCTTGAGGTAGTCGATGCGGTAATCGTCATTGATCGATCCGTCAGCTTCAACTGTGTCTTTGGCTCCCAGACCGTTTTCCACGATGAACAGTGGTTTGTGGTAACGGTCATACAGGTCAACCAGAGAGATTCTAAGACCAATCGGGTCGATCTGCCAACCCCAGTCATTGGCTTTAAGGTATGGGTTCTTGACCGCCATGATGGTGTTTCCAGCCGCAACATCGAGATCATCGGTTTTGGCTGCGGCACATGAAGATGAATAGTAGCTAAATGAGATGAAGTCAACCGGATAGTCTTTCATTATGCGAAGGTCTTCTTCGGTCATTTCCAGGTTGATGCCGCTGTTTTTGAATCGTGACAGAAGATATGAAGGATATTCCCCGAACACTTGGGTATCCGAGAAGGCATACAGTTCCCTCATTCTTTGTTGGGCCTCAAGGACATCTTCTGGCTTGCAGGTATATGGATAGAATGTCGCTTTTGTCAGCATGCATCCTACTTTTGAATCCGGGATGTTGTCATGGCAGATCTTGGTTGCCAAAGCGCTGGCCACAAACTGGTGGTGCATGGCCTGGAATTTGACTTCCTCGAACTTTTCCGGAGTGAATCTTGACTCAATCAGACCTCCGGTCATGAAAGGATGGCGGGTGATCGAATCCACCTATAGCGATAGGTAAGACTTTGATGTTATCTCCATCTTTTCCCCCGCTCCACACCGTGCATGCGACTTTCACCGCACACGGCGTTCCATCTAATTCTTCTTTAATTTATTTCAGTTAAATTACATCTCTTACGCAACATGTTCAGTTTTTTAAGCTGTGTTTTGTTTAGATTGAACTTTTTCAATAGCGTTTTTTCAGTTTCCTGATTATTACCGTGTATTAGTTTATGTACTTCTTTGTGAATAATGATTAGATTGTCAAAATTATCGGTTCCACCATCTCCAACGGAAACAATGTGATGACAGTGTATTTCCTCGGCCGTTAGAAACAACTGGGTGATTCCACAACGCCCTTTTTGCATTGAATACTTTGAGATTGTGTTATCCCGATATTCCACACTTCCGTTTCCAATTGGCAGTTCCAGCAACCTCTTCATAACTGAGGTTACATTATTTTCTAATCGTTTATAAACTAATTTGCGCCCCTCTTGGGTATAGTTGCATATGTTTTGATTGAAGTTTGTCTTCAATTTCCACTGCGTATCCGCCAGTGGAAACAATGAAATGGCTCCAATCGTGAATGTGCGATAGTTATTCTTAAATAACTTCTTATACAACGGTGGGGGACTCCTGGGTACTTCATATTTAGCTATTGGTTTCAATCGGTTGTACAAGGTCTTGAGCGTCTGATGGTAAACATTTCTAAAATCTATATTTACATGTGTTGCAGCTTCATAATAATTTCTTATCCCCAGTATATATGAATTATAATTGTGGATATTCTTGGAAATTGTATGACGCTGTATCTCGATAACTCTTTTCCTTATTTCCGCTTTGATTTTTATTTTACTTTTCGCCGATACAAAGGTATTCGCAACGTACTTCTTGCGCTTTGGTACCAGCTTCATTTCAAACCCCAAATAGTCCGACCTACGTTTCCTTAGATTGGTAATCTTTGACTTTTCAGGTGAAACATTAAGTTTAAGTTCATTCTTCAGATATTCCTTGACCGCATGATATATCCTTACCGCATTTTTATAACTGCAAGTGAAGACTCGTGCGTCATCGGCATACCTTACCGCATACATTTCTTTTAGATTGGTTTTCTTGAGTACTCTATACTTATATGGACATTTATAATCAGCATTGAATGTTTCCCATTGATTGCTTATCCACCAGTCCAGATCGTTCAACACTACGTTTGAAAGTAATGGCGAAAGCACTCCTGCCCTGTGGTGTCCCACAGTGTGGGACACCTACTCCTTTGATGGGAGCTTTCAGCATTCTACTTATAATCGTCAGTACCTGATTATCCTTGATGCCGATATTCCAAAGTTGTTTGATTAACTTGGTATGATTGACATTGTCAAAGAACGATTCGATATCCAAATCAACAACATAGTGATTGTGCGTCATATTGGCGATATGGCAACATCTTGACAAAGCATTATGGGTTGAGCGATTGGCTCTAAATCCATATGAATGCTTATGAAACTTCGCTTCGCAGATTGGTTCAAGTATCTGTTTGAACATCTGTTGAATCAGTCTGTCATGCATCGTTGGTATTCCCAATGGTCGTAATTTTCCATTAGGTTTAGGTATTTCTACTCTTCTTACCGTTTTTGGTTTATAGTCCAATAGCGATAGTCTAATATCCTGAATAAATTTCTCAACGTTTTCTATCTTGTAATCATCAATAGTAAGGCCGTCAGTGCCTTTTGTGTGACTTCCGGTGTTGCTTTTGATGTTTCGATAGGCGAGGAGTATATTGTTCCTGGATATCACCAGATTATAAAGATCTATCCCGTAAGTATCATTGTTTAAACTCATTTGATACAACCAGTCAAAAGTTTCCTGCATACTGTAATATTCGTTGTTTCGTAATCCCGTGCTCACCGATGGATTATTCCTTTCGTTTAGAACAATTGTTTCCCATCATCTTATCAGACCCTGTGAGCTTCATTTAACTGTAACTGATTTTTAAAGAACCAGACTTGGGGCTATCCCTCCACCATTTTTCGTGGCTTCATCGGTACTGTGCCCCTACTTTCACGAGAATAAAAACACTTCGTTTACACTTATAGTTACCGTCCCGATAACAGTCGTTTAATAGACGTTTCTCGCTTACAACGTTCCAAATATTCTAGCTTTACATTTATCCTTAGGTTCCTGCTATGAGCCTGATGAATTATACCCTCATTGTCGAGTATCTCGAATTTCATATCAACGATTCTTACTTTTCGATATTCATCGTTGCGCACGCAACATGCCACCTTTCAATAGCACGACTTTCTAGACCCGTACATTCGCAGTTTCGTCAGTCCTTACACGGACATTCTCACCATAGATAATTTATAGCGTCCCGGCCTATCCTTTACCATATGATATATCACTTAGGTATTGTTCAGCCGACTTCACCTAGCTTCACACATAATTTTACTGTTATAACCTCATGCGTGTAGGAGTATCAGACTACTTGTTTCAGGCTAACATGACAGCCATCATTCCAAGTATTGAATATTCAGTTGTGATTTTCCTATTGGAAAATCCTCCCATTTCATGCCTAGGCACTTATAGGGAAACGTTTCGCACCGTTGAAAGTCAGCCAGTATTTTACCTTGTCCTTGTATCGTTTGGTAATCACATCGGTATATCGTGCAAAGAAATCGATTGATTTGCGGCTGTACCATCCATCATAATCCTGGCAGAAAGCCAAAGGTGGATCATAATGGGACATGGTAACCAATGGTTCAATGCCGTATTTCAGACATTCATCAAAGACAGCATCATAGAATTGCAGACCTTCTTCGTTTGGTTCAAGTTCGTCACCGCGTGGGAAGATCCGTGACCAGGCAATCGACAATCTGAATGTCTTGAATCCCATCTGGGCAAACAGCGCTATATCCTCTTTGAAATGGTGGTAGAAATCGATTCCGTGGCGTTTAGGATAGTATACTTCATCATCGGTGGCCATAGCTGTATTGATCATCTCATCGGTAATGTCGCAGTTGCCGTGGACATCAAGCAGTTCAGCCAAGCTTTTTGGGTCCTTGAATAATGCTACATCGGATGCTGATGGCCCTTTGCCTCCGGCCTTCCAAGCCCCTTCAAACTGGTTGGCTGCAGTTGCCCCGCCCCATAAAAATCCTTCTGGAAAAGTTTTCTTCATTTTGTTCCCTCTTTCATTTTTTATTTGATCTCATTCATGAAATCCCGGATAGGTGAATCTTACTAAATTATAGAGAAGAAACTGAAAAGGGTTGCATATTTTCGCAAATAGAAATAGTTAGGTAAACTGTGTGTGAATGGATAGTATTCCAAATGGCTTTATGTTGCCTATTTTTAAGATAGGGAGCAGATTTGAAATGTTTAAATGTGAAAATAATATTGATTTTTGATAATGCAAACATCAGGACATATTTTAAAAACACTAGCTACTATTAATCAAATAGGTGAATGCTATAATAATTGTGCGAAAGCGTTTACGGTGTTGTCTATTCCATGAAGTATATTTTTATTGGATTTCTGGACTTGGAATAATGGAAGAACTAGTGCATTGAAGAAGGATGACAAAAAATTGCCATCATGGTTCCATATTATAAGATAAGGCAACAATTTTGAAATGACGAAGAGGAGGATAAGATGCCAGTAGCATATAATGAAAGTAAAAATACTTTCCATCTTTATAATAATGAAATAAGTTATATTTTCAAGGTTCTGGAGAATAATCAGTTGGGCCAACTATATTATGGGAAGAAAATAGCTGACCGAAACAATTTTGACCATTTGCTTGAAATGCGACCAAGGGCGATGGCTGTCTGTGCGTTTGAGTCAAGCCGGTTGTTTTCCCTTGAACACATAAAACAGGAATATCCGGTATATGGCACAGGTGACATGCGCATGCCTGCAATTGATATATTGCAGGAAAACGGCAGCAGGATCCTTGATCTTCAATACAAGAATCATACGGTTTACCAGGGAAAGAAAGAATTGCCCTCATTGCCGGCGACTTATGTTGAAGGCGATGAAGAGGCGACCACGCTGGAAGTCACATTAGTTGATAAGGTCATCAATGTCGAGGTGAAATTGTCGTATACAATCTTTGAAAATATGCCGGTGATAGCTCGAAATACGAGCATCTCCAATCTAGGAGAACAACAATTGATACTCGACCGGGCAATGTCGCTTTCCCTTGATCTGCCTGACAAAGATTATGAAATGATTGAACTGACCGGAGCGTGGTCTCGGGAAAGAAGCATCAAGAAACGCATTCTTGAACATGGGATCCAGTCCATCGGATCGCTTAGAGGGTGTTCATCAAGTGCGTTCAATCCGTTCCTTGCTTTAGCAAGAAGAAACTGTGATGAGTATAGCGGCGAGGTTCTGGGATTCAGTTTTGTGTATAGTGGCAATTTCCTAGCCCAGGTCGAAGTGGATACTTATGATGTTTCAAGGGTAATGATGGGCATCCATCCTCACTGTTTCAACTGGCCACTTGCCAAGGGTGAGTCATTCCAAACGCCTGAGGCGATAATGGTTTACAGCGATCAGGGCTTGAACAAGATGTCTCAGACATATCACAAATTGTACCAGACTCGTCTGGCCCGTGGTAAATACCGGGATCTACCAAGGCCGATTCTTATAAACAACTGGGAGGGCACATATTTTGATTTTGATGAGGACAAAATTGTCACAATGGCAAAAACGGCGAAAAGTCTGGGAATTGAACTTTTCGTATTGGACGACGGCTGGTTTGGGAAACGTAATGATGACTTTGCGGGTCTAGGTGACTGGTATCCTAATCTGGATAAACTACCAACCGGAATTTCTGGACTTTCAAAGAAGATTACTGATTTGGGGATTTCATTTGGGCTATGGTTTGAACCAGAAATGGTGAACAAGGATTCCGATTTGTATCGTAGCCATCCCGAATGGACTCTCGAGACGCCAGAACGGCATTCAAGCCACGGACGCAACCAGTATGTCCTGGATTTTTCGAATCCGGAGGTCGTGACATATATCTTCAATGCAATGGACAAGGTCATCAGCGAATCAAAGATAACATATATAAAATGGGACATGAACAGATGCATGAGTGAGGTGTATTCAAGCAGCCATGGTTCAAAAGAACAAGGCAAAGTGATGCACGAATACATTTTGGGTGTTTATGACCTTTATGAAAGACTTATTGAAAAATTCCCTGACATATTATTTGAATCATGCGCAAGTGGTGGCGCTAGATTTGATCCGGGGATGATTTATTATGCTCCTCAAGCATGGACGAGCGATGATACCGATGCTATGGAACGCCTCAAAATTCAATATGGGACGAGCATGGTATATCCGGTTTCTTCAATGGGATCACATGTCTCGGCAATTCCAAATCACCAGGTGCGCCGCAACACGCCAATACAAACCAGGGCCAATGTCGCCTACTTCGGAACTTTTGGTTATGAGCTGAATGTCAATGAGCTGGGTGAACAGGAAAGAGCTGTTGTAATGGAGCAGGTTGAGTTCATGAAAGAATACCGCGACCTAATCCAATTTGGCAAATTCTATCGTCTTAAAAGCCCGTTTGAAGGTAATGAGACGGTCTGGATGGTGGTCTCAAAGGATCAAAAGGATGCAATTGTAGGCTACTATCGAGTTCTCCAACAAGTAAATGCGCGGTATGGCAGAGTGAAATTGCAGGGATTGAATCCGGACTTCGAATATGAAGTGTCATTGAATGATACTTTGAATTACGGGGATGAATTGATGAATGTTGGCCTGATTACTACTGACGGGTCATCAGGCGAGCCACAAGGACATTATAATGGTCTAAACGGCGACTATCAGTCACGACTGTACATTTTAAAAGCTAAATAATAATGAAAAGAAGGAACTCCGCATAACTTATCGGTTCCTTCTTTTAGTTGTAATCAATTATTCAAATTTTTTCCAGGATTAATAGGGTTAAATAATCAAGACGCCGTGCCTGGATAACTACAAGCAAGGCTCCAAGAATGCATAATATATCAATATTGAATACATGAACTAGGCTTAGATGAAAAAAATAGTGAAAAAATCAAAAAACATTTGACTTAAAGTTAACTTCAAGTGTTATTCTCGATTTGTGAAAACAATTTATATTTGAATTTATCGAATAGGAGAAAAATATGGAAAACGAAAAATTAGAATTGACTCAAGAATGGGATAAAGTATTCCCTTTAAGTGACAAAGTAAATCATAGAAAAGTCACATTTCACAATATATATGGAATAACATTGGCTGCTGACTTATATGAACCTAAAAATGCAACAGGTAAACTTCCGGCAATCGCAGTTTCGGGACCGTTCGGTGCTGTAAAGGAACAGTCGTCAGGTTTGTATGCTCAAACAATGGCCGAACGCGGTTACCTTACAATCGCATTCGATCCATCTTTCACAGGAGAAAGTGGTGGATTCCCACGTTATATAGCTTCACCAGATATCAACACTGAGGACTTCTCTGCTGCAGTTGATTTTCTTTCGACACAGGACAATGTTGATCCCGAACGCATCGGTGTGATCGGTATCTGCGGTTGGGGCGGAATGGCATTGAATGTTGCCTCTATGGATACACGCATCAAAGCCACAGTGACTTCAACAATGTATGACATGACCCGCGTTTCGGCAAACGGATATTTCGATTCAGTGGATGCAGCGGCCCGTTATGAGATGCGCAAAAATTTGAATGCCCAAAGAATTGAGGATTACAAAAACGGTACTTTTGCAATGACTGGCGGATTGCCTGATGATGCTCCAGAAGAAGCACCATTCTTCTTCAAGGATTATATCAATTATTACAAGAGACCTAGAGGATACCATGCGCGTTCATTGAATTCAAACGGTGGATGGACTGTAACATCATCACTTGCATTTGCGAATACGAAAATCCTTCAATATAGCGATGAAATCAAAAGCGCGGTTTTAATGATTCATGGTGAAAAAGCTCACTCAGTGTATTTCAGCCAAGATGCTTTTAAAAAATTGACAGGGGACAATAAAGAATTATTGATCATCCCGGGAGCTGTGCATACTGATCTGTATGACCAAATGGACGTAATCCCATTTGAGAAAATCGAGGAATTCTTCAATAAATATCTGGCGTAAGCTTGATTGAAAAACTGTTAATAACGTGGATACGGGTAAATACTTTTAGAAATCTCTCGTTTTCAACAAGGTAGTGTCAAAAAAAAATAAGGCCATCCAAGGGCTTGAACAGTTGATTCTTGTTCCCCTGGATGGTCTTTTTTAATTGCATTAAGAAATGAGCAAATTGTTTTCTATCAAAATATGACATTCTGGTTGTTTGAATATATCAGCCTGAAAAACTGGATAGTGGAGTTAATTCAGACAAATTTGCCTTAAAATTGGTCATATTTTTCAAACATTATGTTCGGATTTCTTGTTTCGGATTCGCTTATGACTTTATGCCATTTGAGCTGCTGCTTTTCAGATAGGGTAGAAATGATTCGATGGCCTGTAAGTTGGAACTGCGGTATAATATTCCGATATTTCCCGCGGAAATGTTCGACGGCACCACCTTAATAATCGATTCGTAATTATTCTTCCACAGTGAGTGGATGACCATAATTTCGTCGGATACAAGCCGTCTGGCGGCGATGGATAAATCGTATTCCTTGTCAAGCGGCCGTACTTTCGCAAACGGTGGCAGATTATTGGAAAACGGAATGTTGAGATAGTCATATTTGCCGCTGATGATTTTCACGTTTTTCAGGTCAGGCGGGGTGATGATCGTCAAATTTGCCAGAGGGTGATCGGGCCGCATACAAAAACTGTATGTATCCTCATAAAGCGGATAAAATGTGAGACCGCTAATAAACTCATCGGCCGGCTCGGCAATGATGCTCAAATCCACAATCCCATCGGATATCGCTGCAATATGCTCACCAAATGGCATAGATATGAATTCTATTGAGGCATTTGGAAAATCTTTGTAAAAGGCTTCATATGCTTCAATGACAAAATTTGGAACTTTCTCGAATGGGGTAGCTATTCTCAATGTGAGCTGCTCCATTTTTTCCAATTCCCTTCCCTGGGCGCATGCGGATTCGAACAAATCAAGAATCTTCTTCGCTGATTTGTAAAATAGTTCGCCTGGAGGGGTCAGGGATATGCCCTGGTTTGTTCTATTGAACAATTTGAATCCTATGTTCGCTTCCAGCAAATTGATTTGTTGGACCAGGGCGGGTGTGGAAATGAAGGACGAAGCAGCCGCCTGAGAAAAACTCTTTGTGTCCGCGGCGAGAATGAATGAATGTAATTGGCGTTCGTTCATATTGTTTTCTCCTCGTATTGGGCGATGATTATGATTCTATTATCTCAATTGAACGGAAGAAAATCAACTGCATAAAGCAAATACTTTATACGTCTTGAAAAAGCAACTTCCAAAAATATTACCTTTTGGTAATATAGGAGAAAAGAAAGTTGGTGATATTATGCATTACAATGGACCGATTGTCCGACCCCCAACAGATGCCTACAGCGTAATGCTGGAGATTACGGTGGGGTGCACGCATGACAAATGCAAGTACTGCAATTTTTATAAAGGTTTTCCTTTCAAAATGGCGGACCTGAATCAAATAGAAATGGACTTGAAAGAAGTCGCATCAATAGATGCCAAGGTGAAAGATGTCTGGGCTGCCGGTGGCAATCCTTTTGCCTTGTCTGTCAACCGTCTGGAAAGTATAGCCCTGCTTGTGCGCAAATATTTGCCCGAAGCCAGGATATCCACATATGCGAGGGTCAACGACTTCAAAGACAAGAGCATCGAAGATATCCGTCATCTCAAGGAACTGGGATTTGAAGATATTCTTATCGGGGTTGAAAGTGGAGATGACAAAGTCCTTGTATCCATGAATAAGGGCTACACAGGAGCGGATGTCTTTGAACAATTGCGCAAAGTCGAAGCAGCCGGAGTCGATTACCGGGTCATCTACCTAGGTGGAATCGCGGGAGCAGGCGAGTGCGAAAAAAGCGCAAAAATTACCGCTGATGTTTTTAACCAGTTGCATCCCTATATGATTTTCCTTACCTCCGTCGCGTTGTTGCCGGGAACACAACTTTATGAAGAGGCTCGAAATGGAAAGTTTGTCGAACCAAGCGAATTGGAGAGAATCATAGAACTTCGGACGTTGCTGGCAAATATGGAAAATGATATTTTCGTATATTCGCGAAGTGTTTCCAGTTTTGTGGATTTCACCGCCGATTTGCCTAATGATAAAATTAAGGTTTTGAAAATGCTGGATGATATCATAAACAATTTTTCAAAGTCGAATGAGTTTGAACTTAAACAAAAAAGAGACAGAATAACAAATGTCTAGAAAAAGGAGCTATTGAAATGAACGTGGAACAGAGAATTGCAAGATTGGAAGACATGGAAGAAATAAAAAAGCTTAAATATACCTATGCTAAAATATTGGATGAAGGCTACGACCCGCTGAAAGTGGCATCCCTATTCGTAGAGGACGGACTTTGGTCGATAAGCGGTGTCGGTGGTACGGCCAAAGGTATTGAAAACATCAAAGCCCATAGTGAAAGACTTGGAAATGACGTGATCTGGGGACAGCATAATATGTTTTCGCCGATCATCGAGATATCTGAAGATGGCCTGTCCGCAAAAGGTGAGTTCTATCTGTTATACCTGTTGACGATGAATGCGCCCGAAAGCAAAGACGGCAAGGAAGCATATGTGTTGGCAGGAAAATATCATGATAAATTTGTGAAGATGGATGGGAAATGGTATTTCGCCGAATTGGTTGGTCATATTGACCAGGCTTCACCTTGGTCAAAAGGATGGGTGGAACAATCATTTACTAAAGAAACGTGGTAGGCGCCCTCCGCAATGTTGCTTTGCGAAACCGTCCCATATTGTTTGATTGTTACAGTGCTTAAAGTCATTGATTGATTTGGTGTTTTTTGATCCGACCAAGTTTTGACACTTTGAAAGCGGCATTTTGTCATTCAAATTTCAAGAGAATTATGGTAGCATGAGAAGTGGTTTGAGTAAAACGGTGGGGAGTGATCTTCGGACAACTGTCAAGCTGCAGGAAAATTCAAAGCGCGTATTTGCAATTGAATTTAAATTTAATATTACAGAGAGGGAAAGTATATTCCATTATGGCCAATAGAAAAGGCATTTGAATATACGTGTGGAAAAAGTATGAGTAAAACTGAATTTCCAAAAGATTTTTTATGGGGCGGAGCAACTGCCGCTAACCAATGTGAAGGTGCATATTTAGAAGACGGTAAGGGTCTGTCGATTCAAGACATCATGCCAAAAGGAATCAAATCGGCACCTACCAGCGAGCCAACTGAAGACAATATGAAATTGGTCGCAATTGACTTCTATAATCGCTACAAGGAAGATATCAAGCTGTTTGCTGAAATGGGATTCAAAGTATTCCGTCTATCAATAGCTTGGAGCCGTATTTTCCCAAATGGTGACGACAAGGAGCCTAATGAAGAAGGATTGAAATTCTATGACAGAGTGTTTGATGAACTTGAAAAATACGGAATCGAACCTCTGGTAACAATCTCGCATTATGAAACGCCATTAAATCTGGCAAAAAAATACGATGGTTGGCGCTGTAGAGATCTTATCGATTTCTATATGAATTTCTGTGAAGTGATTTTCAAACGTTATAATGGTAGAGTCAAGTATTGGTTGACTTTCAATGAAATCAATTCTGTCCTTCACCAGCCATTGATGAGTGGGGGGATTATGACCCCGAAGGAAAATTTATCGCTTCAGGATTTATATCAGGCGATCCATCATGAACTTGTGGCATCCGCAAAAGCGGTTAAGCTTGCTCATGAGATAATGCCAACCGCAAAAGTTGGGTGCATGATTCTGGCAATGCCGACATATCCTTTGACACCAAAACCAGAAGATGTCTTGGCAGCTATGCAGGGAGAACAAAAGAACTACTTCTTCGCTGACATTCATGTAAGAGGGGCATATCCTAAATATCTTGACAGCTACCTGGAATCACAAGGCGTGAAGATAGAGATGGCCGATGGCGATGTTGAAGCACTGACAAATACTGTTGACTTCATTTCATTCAGTTATTATGTGAGTGTCTGTGAAAGTGCCCAAAAAATGGAACAGGGTGAAGGTAATCTTATCGGTGGTGTGCCAAACCCTTATCTTAAGGCAAGTGACTGGGGATGGCAAATCGATCCGGTCGGGCTCCGGATTGTACTGAATCAGTTCTATGACCGTTATCAAAAGCCGTTGTTCATTGTTGAAAATGGTTTAGGCGCAGTTGACGAACTGATCAAGGATGAAAACGGAAACTTCACGGTCGATGACAGTTACCGAATTGACTATATGAAGCAACATTTGATTCAGGTGAAAAAAGCCATCGAAGATGGTGTTGATATCATGGGTTACACTTCATGGGGATGCATTGACTTGGTCAGCGCTTCTACAGCTGAATTGAAGAAGCGATATGGTTTCATTTACGTCGACCGCAATGATGATGGTACAGGTACCCTGGAACGTTACAAAAAGAAATCATTCTACTGGTACAAAAAAGTAATCGAATCAAACGGTGCTGAACTTGATTAATACCTTGTTTGAACAGCAAGTTTAAAGCTGAATATAAACGAACTGGATAAGCATAGCCGATTTGATATTTTGGTATAATTGTTAACGAGGTCGTGTTTTCGTGGAGAAAACCAATGAAACGACTCAACTTGCGCTGTTTTCTCGTTAGTTTACCAATAATTTCATTTCATAAATAATTACACAAAAATGCATCTTCGTTTAAGAAGATGCATTTTTCCCGTTTTTGGATGTGTCCTGTCCAGTCAATGAATTCGACTGGATTATTTGTAGAACTATAAATAATAAGCGCCTATCACAGCCAGTCACTATGACAAGCGGCAATAGGCGCTATTGTTTTTGGGTTGTTATTCAAATTTTCGGGTTCGTCAGTCAATTATGTCCGCGCATTAAAAATATGAGGTTAATTAGCATCGTAGAATGTTATTGATATTAATTTCATCGATATCATGGTGATCAGTCCAAACCCAAAGAAGAAAAAGCCAAATACATAGGCGGGCTGATTGACCTGATCAAGGACAGGCAATGCAAGAGGTATGATGTTGAAGCAGACTATCACCAGGGCAATTGCCGGTTTGCTCATCATATAGTATATTGCATCCTTGAACAGGTTGCGTAAGGTGTTCTTGTACGCGGCGATAACAGGGAAAAGATACAGTAAAATGATCAGGACCAATGTCATGTTCACGGCAATTGGGATATTGAGGTAAATCATGAAGCCACCGATCTGACTTGACCAGAACAGGTCCAAATAACCAAGAGACAGCAGCAATAAGGCTCCTGCCCAGCAGATTGTTGCTTGTTTAAAATTGCTTTTGAATCCCGTCCAGAATTCGATTACTGGCTGGACTTCATTCTCGGATTTGAGACTTTTGAGCATCACATGGCATAATGCGGTGTACGATGCTCCAATGGTCACAATCGGAAGTGAGAAGAATATGAATAATAGATTGGAAATGACTATCAGGCTGATTTTTCCCATCATTTTTGCGAATCTGCTTTCGGTATCAAACAAAAATCCAAATACATTCATTGTTGCTTTCCTCGTTTCTCTAAATCTTAATAAAATGTAATTGCTCGGCTGGATAATCGCCCATCATTGATGGGAAAACATATCCGCCATTCATCAATGCGGCCCCGGTGAATTTCTCCTTTGAGCCTTCTAGAAGATACCAGGCATCAGCCTGCAGGCCTTTGAGCCTGATGCAAGGAAGTTCGCTGTTGGCGCAGGCGTCTTTCATCACGAAATTGACCAAAGCCTCGCCTTTGTCTTCGCTGACAAATTCCCAAGCTTGATAGAACTGATGGCCACCCAGACTTGCAAGGCGATAATATGTGCCGTTTTGGATCAGCCAATAGTACTTTTTGAAGTCCTTTATCTGCAATATTATCGCTTCTTTTTCTTCGGAGGAAAGTTTGCCCAGATCCAGCTCATAACCAAATGTCCCGTGCATCGCCACAATGCCCCGGGTTTTTAACGTTGTCGAACGCCCGGTCTGATGGTTGGGCGATGCAGAAACATGACTGCCCATGGTGCTGATTGGATATCCATATGAAGTTCCTGTTTGAATGTTCAATCGCGCAATCGGATCGGTGTTGTCCGAACACCATATCTGGGGCGAGTAATAAAGCATTCCGGCATCGAAGCGGCCACCGCCACCGGCACAGCCCTCGATCATTACATTTGGATAATTTTTTGTCAGCCGATCCAGCAGAGCATAAGTTCCCAAAACGAATCGATGGGCAGTTTCACCCTGACATTGTGTGGAAGAAGCGTTGGAGTAAACGTTTGAAAGGGGTCGATTGAAGTCCCATTTGATGTATGAGATGCTGGCGCCGTCGAGTATGGCAGCGATACAGCGATACAGATAATCCTGAACTTCCGGGTTTGACATATCCAACACGAGCTGGTTTCTTGAAAGAGTGGGTTTTCGCCCCGGATCCTGAAGAACCCATTCCGGATGCGAACGATAGAGATCGGAATCCGGATTGACCATCTCCGGTTCGAACCAGAGGCCGAATTTCATTCCGATTTTGTTGATTTCATTACTTAGCAGCTTCAATCCCCCCGGTAGTTTCTCTTCGTTGACAAACCAGTCGCCCAGCCCGGCATCATCGTCATTCCTTTCGCCGAACCAGCCGTCGTCAAGTACCAACATTTCGATCCCCAAATCATGGGCTTCTTGGGCCAAGGTAAGGATCTTGTCGGTATCGAAATCAAAGTATGTCGCTTCCCAGTTGTTGATCAGAATCGGCCGGCGGGCGTTCAGATATTTTTCGGGACAGACATTTTCTTTGATGATCCGATGGTAACTGTGGCTTAGACTGTTCAGCCCGTTGGGGCTGTATGACATGATCACTTCGGGGGCGTTGAAGCTGGCTCCCGGTTCAAGATTCCAGAGGAAATCTTCGTCATTGATACCCATTACGACCCGGGTGTTGCCGGCCTGGTCAATCTCGATTTGAGATTTGTGGTTGCCCGAATACATCAGCATGAGACCGTAACAATCCCCAAAGTCCTCATTCGCTTCCGGGGTGCACAGGATGATGAAGGGGTTTTGCTGATGGCTGCTCATACCTCGCCGTGAGCCAATGGTATGGATATCGTGGCCCAAGGCCACTCTTTCTTTCTGTCGCTCCATGCAATGTCTCCCTGGGAAATGGAGCAAATCGAATTGGGTATGCATCAGATCCAAGCAAGACGAGGCAAATTTTTCCAGTTTGACATTGATGGTTCCGATGTTGGTGATTGCCGCTGTCCGGGTGATTACATCTTTGGTTGGAAACACACCATACGATAATTTCAATTCCAAACCACATGCATCGTCAATCAGAGTTATCTCCAGGGAATCCGATTCCTCCGCTTTTCCTCTAACACTAGGCAGGCCGTCGATATGGTATTTGCCTGGAATTATTTCATGTTTTAAATACCTGAATCCGACACTTTTGCTGCCATCGCCACCCGTAAGTGAAATGGAGGAAATCCGGTAATCGCCAACGCCTGACCCGGTGAACTCCTGGGGTACAAGATCTGGCGATGTATTTTTGTCATTGAGCTCGTAAGTGATGCCGGAGATGGAACGCTCCCGGTGCAAGGAAAAATATTCCATGCTCATGTTGGCGACGGTCCTGCCGTAATAAAGATGACGCAATATTCCGCTTTCATCGATTTTAATCTGATATGTACTGTTTTTGGTTTGCAGGTGGAATACCTGATCCATGCTGTCGAATTCGATGCTCATTACTGATCTCCGAATATGCCGCTAAAGCTTTCCACCGGATGTGGCAATTCCCTCGACAAACTGCTTCTGGAAGATCAGGTAAATCACCAGCATCGGAATCACGGCCATAACCGCACCGGCCATCAGCTGCGGATAGTTGCTGGTGAACTGGCCTTGCAATTTAGCCAATGCCGCCGCCAGGGTTGTCGCTGACGATTTTGTGGCGACGATCATCGGCCACATCATGTCCTTGTAGGCAAACAAGGCGGTGAATATTCCAAGCGACACCATTGAAGACCTTGCCAATGGCATCATGATTTTGTAGAATCTCTGCCAGATATTGCAACCGTCGATTTCAGCCGCTTCTTCCAGTTCTTTAGGCAATGTCTGGTATCCCTGTTTTAACAGGTACGTTCCAAATGCAGTAACCATTCCCGGGAATAAAAGAGCGAACTGCGTATTTAGCATACCCAGTCCAGAAACCATCAGGTATTGAGGGATGATGAATATTTGCGATGGCACCATCATCTGGATCAACACCAGGGCAAATACCAGCCGTTTGAAAGGGAAATTCAGGCGGCCTAAAGCATATCCAGCCATCGTAGCGGTCAGGCAGGCGAAAATAACCCGGAGCAAAATCATCAACAAGGTGTTAATATATAATGTCAGGAAGTTGTAGGAATTCCACACCTGTGAGAAATTCCCGAATTGCCAGTCGCCATTTGGAAAAATGTAAAAAGGATCGACCGAGATCGACTGACCTCTGGTCTTGAATGCTGTAAGTACCATCCAGATGAATGGTACCATCATAATCAGTGCCCCGCAGATCAAAATAGCGTGAATGACTGCGCGAGTGATTCTTGTTTTAGTTTGATAACCCATTATTTAAACCTCCTCATGTTAATTATAGAACACCCATTTTTTTTCAAGCTTTTGGATTGCAAATGTGATCAAGGAAATAATCACCAGCATTACCACGACAATGGCAGCACCATAGCCCCGGTTTGAATTGACGAATGAATGTTCATAGAATAAATAAGTTATTGGTTTTACCGATGTAAAGGCCCTGCTGGTCGTGTCCATGATCATGAACGGCAGATCGAACAGCTGCAGAGCGCCAATGATCCCAGTCTGGATGATGAAGAAAAGCATCGGAGAGAGCATCGGTATGGTAATATTGAAAAATGAATGGAAGCCTGAGGCACCATCTATTGTTGCGGCTTCATAGTAATCTTTGGGAATGTCCTGCAAACCGCCAAGAAGCAAAACCATGTTGTACCCGATACCGCTCCAGATACCGACAATGGCGACACAGATCCAGGCAATGCTTGGATTGGTGACCCAACCGATATCAGAATTGAAGACATGGTTGATCAAACCGAAATCCATGTTGTACATCCATCGCCATACCATCGCAACGGCTGCTGGAGCACAAATCATCGGCAGGAAGTAAATTGTCCGGTATAAAGTCCGGCCTCTCATTTTTCTGTTGAGCAGGACGGCCAGGACCAGGGAAATGGAAATGCCAAACGGAACTGTCAAAATGGCATATTTGAAAGTGTTGATCAATGCCTGGAATACCTCAGGATCCTTGAGGACGTTCACGTAGTTTTCCAATCCAATGAAAACATTGCCGATTCCAAAATCTCCCGTCTTGCAGAATGAAAGATAAATTGTTTGGACGATTGGATAAAAGTTTAGCACCAGTAATCCAAGCAGGGTTGGGGCCACCATAATCAGGCCCCATTTGGCCTCATTTTTTTGTTTTCTTGTTCTCTTGTTTTTCATGGGAACTCCTTTTCTTTTAATGAATTGGAGAGTGAGATGATTTTTCACCTCACTCTCAATCAATAATTAATTGAAGCTTTATTCAGCGGCAATAGTCGCGTTCATTTCAGTTGCAATTTTCTTGCATACATCTGTCATTGTACCTGGATTGTTCCAAGCGCTGATCAATTCATTATTCATTGCATTTTCCCATCTACCAGTATATTTGGTATATGGCCTGAAAACCAATGTCCCGTTTTCTTCGACATCGGAGAATGCCGAGAAATTCATTCCATCGAATGATTGGGTCCAAGCCTCAGAATATCCTTCGTAAGCCGCCATTGTCACACCATATTCAGATTGTTTCTGTTGGCCATCAGCCGAGGTCAGTGCAGAAACAAGTGCCCATGAATCATCAAGGTTTTTTGAGTCTTTATAGATTGACCATCCCAAACCGTTGTAAATTGATACTCTTTCTTCCTTTTGCGCTTGACCATCTCCGTTTACATCAGCGTAGGGAATCTCCACACACGCAAAATCTGATTTGTTGTCTGCAGAATAATAGGAATTTGCCATCCATGAACCGTCGAGGTACATCCCGATTTTTCCTGACACAAGCATTGTATCGCCAGCAGTATTTGCCATTGAGTCCTGTGAAGGGCAGGCTGGCAAGATTTTGTCAGCCACGAAATTCATTGCTTCAAGAGTTGCGGCATCATCTAATCCTGATTTTGTCATATCCTCGCTTATGATTGATCCGCCAAATGCATAGACTATGTTGTACCATCCGCTTTGGTTGGATCCGGTATTCATATATGTTCCGTAAACGCCGTCGTCTTTGCCTTTGTCGGTGATTTCTTGGGCGATCTGTGCAAATTCTTCCCAATTCCAGTCACTTGTCGGGTAGTCAACGCCATATTTGTCGAATACCGCCTTGTTGTATACTACCGCAATAGTGTCGTGGTCCTTTGGCATGGCAAATTGAGTGCCGTTGGAATTGTAGAGTTCGGTAATTCCCGGATAGTAATTGTCAAGGTTGATTGCATCGTCATTTTCAATATAGTTGTTCATATTCAGCAATACTCCTGCATCAGAATACATTTGCGAATAGGAACTGTGCATCCAGAAGACATCCGGCAAGTCTCCGCCTGAAACACCGGCTTCAAGCATCGTCCAGTAACTTTCCCAGTTCAATACTTCAAAATCGACATTTACTCCAGAATCTTTACTCCATTCATCTGCAATTTTTTCAAGTCCGCCCAATTGGTTATTGTCCCAGATCGCTACCTTGATGGAATCATTGCTTGAACTGCTGCAGCCTGCCAAAAGTGATAATGACATCGCTGAGCTCAATAGTAATGCTGATACTTTTTTCATTTGTTTCTCTCCTTTTTTGTTTTGCCGCGCACTGTGTTTATGGTGATCAAACACTCATCCGGACTCAGGACATTTAAGCAAAATCCCGCATCAGAGTGAAAGCGCTTTGACATTTTCAATTATATGATAATGGGGAAAATAAACAATATGGTTATGTTGCCTAAAGATAACCGAATGTTAGATGATTTTGACACAGTCAACATTAGGTAATATTTTTACAACTATTGGAAATAGGGTTACCGTTTTAAAAATAGTGAGTTTAGCATATAAAATTGATTGAGTGATGATTTTATAACCTCTTTGGTTTTCAAAAATCGCTATGTTATAAAATTCACCTTATGTTAAGATGTGGCATTTGACAAGGATTGATATGGGCATCAGTTTAAAACTGGGGAGAGTGTAAGGCCAGATTCTTTCAACAATGAAAAAACCGGAAACCCAATTATTTCCGGTTTTTAGATATTCAACACAAGTACCGTTTGTCACAACCAAATTAATCCGTGTTTGGGTGCCTAATTTTCATCATAGTTGGTCTTGATCTTGTCTTTTTTCAGGCCGTGAACTCTCCTATATTCACGGGGTCCCATTTTATAAATTTGTGTAAACGCTTTTGAAAATGAAATGTGATTCGCGTAACCGCAGGAACAGGCGATATAATTTATTGATAAATCCGTATTCACCAGATAATGTTCCGCCTGTTTTAAGCGGTACTTCTTCAAGAATTCCTGGGGCGACTGCTTCAGATGATTCTTGAACAGGGTTGATAAATAGCTTCGGTTCAAACCGATATAATCCGCAATCGCCTGGATTGAGACGTTGTTCTGGTAATTGTTCTGAATGTATGCAATCGTTTTTTGAACATAGGTGTTTTCATCTTCATTTACCTGGATGATTGGCATGTTAGTTTTCTTGGCAATACAAGCGAGCAGAAGGAACAGTTTCCCTTGGATGTACATTTCATTTGAGTAACTTAGCTTGTAATGGGCTAACATATCGATGATGATCTCCCGGATTAAATCGATGTTGCCAATATGGGCGACCGGGTTTTCCAGGCTCAGATTGCAGCTTTTCAAATAGATAGATGCCTTGGTTCCGTTAAAGCCAATCCAGGCATAAGTCCAGGGGTTGTTTTGCTCGGCGTGATAGAATGTGACCTCGCCAGGTATGATAAGAAAAACGTCTCCGGCCTTGATGTCGTAGATCCGGTTATTCACGTGAAATTTACCCTTGCCGGCCAGGCAATAATGAATAAGGTAATTATTCCGGACTGCAGGACCGTATGAGTAGCTAGGGGCACATTCCTCCATCCCGCAAAAATCAAGATATAAATCTTCAAATGATCTGTCTTCCATTTCCAAATAAGAGTACATGGCACTGCTCCTTATTTTTATAAACCTTTTATTGATGGAAAGAACCGGTAATCTTATCCTTTCCATTTTTTTTGTCAACTACGATGACCTATATATCAACAGTTTACACTAAAACGGATTTGAAAATAAGTATTTTAATAACGAAGATTACTCTTAGATTTTGGTTGACTTGAAAAACAGCACGCTTGCATTTAGAATTCAAGAACGTAATCATTGCTTTTTTCAGAGACTCTGATTGAGAATTTATATGTCTCAAGGTCGGCTTCCAGAACAGCTGTCGAATCTGCGGTTTCACGTCTGATCAACAGGTTGCTGCCATTAGCTTCGCAATGGCATTCACCATCGAATGCCTTGCACTGATTCCTGAAAACCATCAGTTTTCTAAGATCCCGGACAATTTGGCGTTCCATGTTTGCTTTGACCTCTTCAACGCTGTAGTAATGGCGGTTGATATTTCGACCCTCCTTTGTTTTTTCCAAAAGTTCAAGGTCGTTTTCGCCAGCTAGCATCCCGACATAATATACCTGAGGGATACCTGGGGCAAAAAATTGAATAGCTCGGGCCAGCAAATATGCGTCATCACGATTGCCTAGTGCCGAATAGTACGTGCAATTAATCTGGTAGATGTCAAGGTTGTTATACTCTTCACTGCTATACTTTTTCTTGACGTTGGCTCCTTTGGCGTACAGTAGTTCTTTCGTGTCGTCGATTTCTTCTGGGGTCAGCAGTTCGACAACATCGACAACCCCGATGCCGTCATGGGTATCCAGGGTGGTCATCTGTTTGCGCGGGCAGATATCGAGCCAGTGCTTCAGTCGTTTTCCGTCATGTTTGTACAATGTATGCAATACTAGCATCGGTAACGCGAAATCATAAACCCAGAAACCCTTTTGGGCTATTTTCATCTGGATCGAATAGTGCTCATGAATTTCCGGCAAGATTTCGACACCATATTTTTTGGTAACCTTCTCGATGTCATAAAGCAGGTCCCACATTTCGGGCTCGACGAAAAAGCAGCTTGTGTCAGGTTTCTTAATGGCATAGGCGAATGCATCCAATCGAATCATCGAAGCGCCCTGATTGCACATGTCCTCCAATGTTTTATTGATGAAATTTCGGGTGATATCTTTTTTGACATCAAGATCGATCTGTTCTTCGCCAAACGTACACCAGATCTTTTCAACTGTGCCGTCATTGAATTCAAGATCGACGTAAGGAGCCTTTGGTTTTCTCTTATAGATTTTATCAACCTGTTCTTCGGTTGGTTCGCCACCATCCCAGAAATCCTTGTATCTTATGAAAAGGTCTTTGTACTCTGACTTTTCCTTGTTTTGCTTGAAATCCAGATAATAAGGTGAATGGGCTGAGATGTGATTGACCATGAAATCATACATCAATCCGTATTTTTTTCCGATCCTCTGCAAATCTGTGAAATTTCCAAACTTGTCATCGACCACATCATAACGCATCGGTGCAAATCCCCGATCCGCAGATGAGGGAAAGAAAGGAAGTACGTGCACATTACCAATTGCATCCTGGTAGTACTTTTCAAGAATTTCCTCCATCTCATTGAAATTCTTGCCTAAACTATCACCATATGTGATTAACATTACTTGATTTTTCATAATTTTCCTCCACTTCTGTTCTTTAACAGTTCTAAAAAACGCCGTTCAATGTTCGCTTAAATCATATTTGGGAATAATCAGTCCCAGCCATGTAAGCGCCATCAACAATATTATAGCCATTGAAAAGCCTTACGCCATAATGTCCTGTTTGGAATATATATCAAAGTGTTAGTTGATTGGCAGATAGATATGGTTGCAGGTATCATCGGCTCAGGGACGCTTAATGGCGCCAAGGGCAACGAAAAGCGGATATTCGGAATTGAAATGGGTAAATATGATTGGGGGCGTCCGGAGTTGATGAATCGAAGTCTTCATATGGGAATAAATCAGCGGTGCTGCGCATATTGCATCAAGGGGATGGGAGAACTGACTCAGGATTCGGTTTTTCAGCCATTCTCAACGATTAGGTTTACGATAGCTGATTAAATGTAACTTAAGTCGATAGTAGGGTGAGAAAATCAAACAATTCATTTGCCCATGCCGTTTTGGCAATCATTGCCGGGGGAACTGCAAAAGGCGCTCAAAAAAACAACATATAACATTCAGTGATATTTACCTAACAACATAATATGTCAAATTGAGAAAAAAATGGTATATTAATACTGTAAGCGCAACCACTATATACGTAAAATATTTGGTATAACCGAGGCTTTTCGCTTAACCAAATATTGGCTTGATAGGAGGAATTTTAATGAGAAGGATTTTATCCGCTTCTATTTGTCTGACATTGGCAATGGCTGTTTTATCAGGCTGTTCAACAAGTAAAGACATAGACGGAAAAACAACGATTGAACTGGTCGCATACAAGATGGAAGCTGTAGATCTGTTCAATGAATTCGCCAAAGAATTCAATGAACAGAACCCGGACTTGAATCTGGTAGTTGATGCACCTAAAGATGCGGCTACGGTCATAAAAACACGTTTGATCAAGGAAGATGCTCCCGATATGATCGGCATCGGCGGCGACAACACCTTTGCGACACTGGTCGATGCAAACGTGCTGGAGGATATTAGTGAATACCAGGGCATTCAAAAAATAAAGGAACGTTATTTGGACATAAACAAGGAACTGGAACTGGTGCCCAAGGACGGTGTTTATGGATTGCCATACGTCGCCAATGCATCTGGGATACTTTTCAATGAACAACTTTTCGCCAAAAATGGGTGGAACATTCCCGAAACCTGGGATGATCTGATTTCCCTTTGCGGACAAATCCAATCGGCAGGAATCGCACCTTTCACCTTTGGATACAAGGACACATGGACAACGCTGGCACCATGGAATGCTTTGGCGGTTAGCATGACAAGTCCCGATCTGTTCACCAAGGTCAATCTTGGAGAAGAAAAATTCTCTGATTATTATGGAGATATTGCCGTGAAACAAAAGGAACTGCTTGAATATGCCGGTAACAATCCGTTTGCTTACGGTTACAATGATGCTTGCACCGCATTCGCCCGGGGCGAATCGGCTATGTATCCAATCGGATCATATGCGATACCCCAGATCCTTTCGGTAAACCCGGAAATGGATGTGGGATCGTTCGTGATGCCGGCGAACAATGACCCGCAGACAAATGTGCTTAATTCCGGAATTGATCTGCAATTCTGTGTAATGAAGGATTCTAAGGTCAAGGAAGAATGCTACCGGGTTCTGGAATTCCTGCAACGGGATGAAAATGTTCAAAGATACATCAACAGCCAAATCTCGGTCCCATGCAAACAAGGGGATTTCGAATTGAACAAGGCATTGAGCAATCTCAAAGATCACATCGATTCGAACATGCTCCAGGATTATCCCGACCATCATTATCCAAGTGAATTGGGAGCGGATGCTCTGATCCAGACATATCTGATAACTGGTGATTTGGAAAGATTTCTGGATACCTTCGACAAAGATTGGATCCGTTTCAATCAGGACAATATCCGCAAACTTAAAGAATACAATGAAGGTCAATAACAGGAGGTTATTATGAAAGACAAATTAAATAGTAATCGATCCAAAACATTTCTGGCAATCACAGTCCCAATTGTTCTGCTGTTCTTTGTATTCAATACCATGGCAGTCATCCAGGGATTCGGATACAGCTTGACGAACTTTCGGGGATTTGGCGATTATGACTTTGTCGGTCTGAGAAACTATTTTGATCTTTTCAGTGACGGCAGGGTCATCAATTCTTACATTTTCACTTTCGGGTTCGCAATAATCTGCACCGTTCTGGTCAATGTGATTTCCCTTGTTCTGGCACTGGGATTGAGTGCTAGAATAAAGGCCAAAGGAGCTCTGAGGGCGATATACTTCCTGCCCAACATCCTGGGCGGCTTGGTTATCGGGTACGTGTTCAATTTCTTCTTCACCTATATCCTTCCCGGGATTGGAAGTGCGATAAACAGCGGGGCCTTGAGTAGCAGTATGCTTGCGAGTCCCAAAACCGCATGGTTTGCACTGGTTATAACCGTTGCCTGGCAGGCTGTCGCCTTGAACACCCTGATCTACATTTCCGGATTGCAGACCGTGCCAGAGGATGTGTACGAGGCTGGCGCGATCGATGGCGCAGTCGGATTCAAAAAGTTCAAGAATATCACATTTCCGCTGATAATGCCGTTTTTCACGATAAATATGGTGTTATGCATGAAAAACTTTCTGATGGTCTTCGATCAGGTTGTTTCATTGACAGGCGGCGGTCCGGCAAGATCCACTGAGTCGATATCGTTTCTGATCTACAACGGCGGCTTGTCGGGTGGGGCATTCGGGTATCAAAGTGCCAATGCGGTGATTTTCTTTATAGTCATTGTTGTCATTTCGGTATGGCAATTGAAGTTCTTCGGAAGTAAGGAGGAACAGTTATGATCCCGAATAAGTCCAAAAAGCTCAAGACGGCCAATCAGACCAATCTGGTTATAACCGCCTGGTTGTTGTCGACCGTGTTGGGCAGTCTTACCGTGTTTTTCCCCTTGTACTTGACGATAATGATCGCGTTCAAGGACCCGACGCAGATGACAAACAGCATCACGGGGATCCTGTCACTGCCGGAATCATGGAGTCTAGCGAATTTCACTGAAGCAATGAAAATCACCGATTTCTGGCATACCCTGGCCAACAGCATGCTCATAACAGGGGCTACGATGGTCGTTGCGGTTGTTTTCCATTCGATGATAGGCTATGCAATCGGGCGCAGCATGCAAAGACGCGGTTACCGGCTACTTTACTTCTATATCATTTCCGGGATGTTCGTTCCCTTTGCCATCATCATGATGCCGATAGTCAAACAGACGGCGATGATGGGGATTGACAACAGGTTTGGGGTGGTCTTGCTCTACAGCGTTTTCTATCTGCCAATGAATCTGATGTTGTACACTGGTTATTTAAAAAACATTCCTGTTTCTCTTGAGGAGGCGGCATCGATTGACGGGGCTTCAACTTTCAAAACATTCTGGAAAGTAATATTTCCACTGATGAAACCGATGCATGCGACGGTAGCCGTTCTTACCGCATTGGCGACATGGAATGATGTTATGCTTCCGTTGGTACTGCTGTCGGGTACCGGGCAGAACACATTGCCAATCGCGCAATTGAATTTTCAAAGTCAGTTTGGAACAAACTATAACTTGGCGTTTGCTTCCTACTTGCTGGCTCTTATTCCAATATTAATAGTCTATATTATCGGCCAAAAACAAATTATAAAAGGCGTTGTCAATGGGGCAATAAAATAAAAGGAGAACAAAAATGGCAAAAATATCAATCAGAAATTTAAACAAGACTTATCCGGACGGGGTTGAGGTGATCAAAGACCTGAATCTGGAAATCAAGGACAAGGAATTCATCGTCCTGGTAGGACCTTCAGGATGTGGGAAGTCAACAACATTAAGAATGATAGCTGGTCTTGAAGATATCAGTGGCGGAGAAATGATAATTGGTGACCGAGTTGTCAACGATGTCCAGCCAAAAGACAGGGATATCGCGATGGTATTCCAGAACTACGCCTTATATCCGCATATGACTGTTTACAAGAACATGGCTTTCGGGTTGGAACTGCAAAAAGTTCCCAAAGACGAGATTGACCGAAAAATTAAGGAAGCGGCAAAGGTCCTGGATCTGGATAAATATCTGAACCGTAAGCCCAAAGCTTTATCTGGTGGCCAACGCCAAAGGGTGGCATTGGGACGGGCAATGGTCAGAAATCCGGCAGTGTTCCTGTTGGATGAGCCTTTGTCAAATTTGGACGCCAAATTAAGAACCCAGATGCGTACTGAAATATCAAAATTGCACCGCAGGCTGCAAACGACTTTTGTGTATGTAACTCATGACCAGACAGAGGCGATGACTATGGGAGATCGAATTGTAGTATTGAAAGATGGGAAGATTCAACAGGTAGACACACCTGAAAATCTTTATAACAAACCGGTGAATATGTTTGTTGCCGGATTCATAGGATCACCGCAGATGAATTTCATCAATTCAAAGATTACCGCTCGTGATTCGAAGTACTATGTTGAAGTTGCCGGTAAGGAAATTGAAATTCCGGCTGGCAAAAACAAGAACAATGTACTGGTAAACTATGTAAACCAAGAAGTGGTTGTCGGTATCCGTCCGGAAGATTTCCATCTTGATCAGGCGTTCATAGAAATGGTGCCAACTGCCTTGATTGATGTCAAAGTGGACTTGACCGAAATGATGGGCGCAGAGGTATATTGTTATGGAAAGCTTGAAGATGATGCAATTATTGTCAGAGCTCCATCAAGATTCAAACCAAAAGAACAAGAACAAGTGGTGGTTGCTATTGACGTAAACAAGATCCACCTGTTTGACAAAGAAACGACAGAATCAATCATCTTATAACAAGCCATCAGGCAGCTAAAAGCACAATGTCGGGAATCATCAATTCCCGGATGTTGTGCTTTTTAGCATCCGGATCGGATATCAGTAATCTGGAATATTCTCACTCAATTGTCCCGATGCTATCGTTTATATCTGAAAATCAAATTTGGGGCGTTCTCGACCCGGTAATCTTTGATGGGATTTTCTTAGACATTTCCATTAATTCAAGCTCGGCTATTAAAATATAAGCCTGATGGAGTCCCACAATAAAGATAGTGATGAGGTAAAGAACAGTCATATATGGGGCGATGAAAAATGGAGTTGATAAACCGGTCACTCTCACAAAGCTATCAGCCATATGCGTTTTGAAAGCTGGCAGATCATCATTTTTTGATTGGATAAATGGAGCCTTCGAATTCAATGTGATCTCGCTATTATACTGGCTGGAATGCATGAACTTTTTATTTTGACTGAGGTAAGGCTTGGAAACGATGAGGTGCGAAGCCGATTAATTGGACCTAAGGTTAAAATAAAAGCCCACCGGAAGATACCGGGGGCTTGGAAACCGTATTGGATGTATGATTTATCATCGAGCAGATCATCGGACAAAAAAGAATATGGCCTTTTACTACATGACCTTGATACCGCCGAAATGGCGGATTTTTAAAACGTGGCACATACCGGTACCGAAAATCTTTTCGATTTCCCTTTTATAGACATCGACGAAATTATCTTCAACGAAACATTGGATCGTTCCGGCAAACCCGCCGCCATGGACGCGGCAAATTCCATGGTCGCCCAGTATCGATTCGGACAACCCCAGAGCTACTGAAACCGCCTGATTTTCCAGGTTGCTGTTCGAATAGACGTTTTGCAAGTACTTGAACGAACTGTCACCTGATTTGGCGATAATCTCCTTGAATAGGTCGAATTCATCATTGTCGAGCGCTGTAACAGCCTGGGCAACTCTTGTGTTTTCATTGAAGAAATGCAGGACTCTTAACACGGCGCGATCACCTGTTTTTTGACGGATGGCCGGGATATTGTCATAGAAATCCTCAAAGTCGATTTCGCTCAGGAAATCTTTGTCAAAAAAGCGGGCGACACTTGCCATTTCTTTTGGGATGGCGGCATATTCATCGGTCAGATCGGCATGCGATGCGTTAACATCGAGAATGCAAAGGCTGTGTCTGAATTTTGAAAAATCGGTGTCAACCATGCTGACTTTAGGGCCTTCCGGGTCTTTGAAATCGATATGAATCAGACCACCGATTGAGCAGGCACACTGATCCATCAACCCGCAGGGCTTGCCAAAATAATTCCGCTCGCTGTATTGCCCGATTTGGGCAAGAACAACCGGGTCGATTTTCATATCATTGTAAAGCCCTGACAGGATCGTTCCGACCATGACCTCGAATGCAGCTGAAGACGACAGCCCCGATCCCTGAGGAACGTCGCTGGTCAAAAAGGCATTGAAACCGCCGATTGTATAGCCAAGTTGCTTGAACCTGGCCAGTGTGCCCCTGATAAGGGCTTCTGAAGTTTCGAACTCGTCATTCCTGATTTCCAAATCGTCGATTGCAATCGGTTGGATGTTGTAGGCATCCTTGATTCTCACTTCATTGTCATTTTTGGAGACAACGGCGATTATGTCAAGGTTGACCGCAGTGGCCAAAACCTGACCGTTTTGATGATCGGTGTGATTGCCGCAAACTTCGCTTCTTCCCGGCGTGCTGTATATCTCGACATCCTGGTCGCCGTAAAGGCCGATGAATGTCGAAAGCGCCTCGATATACCGGTTTTTCATATTCTTATACATGGTGACATCGACATAGATGTCTTCAATCCGTTTTCTGTGGTTGTCGTTTTCTAACTCTCCAATCAAGAGACTGGCTTTTTTCATTGTTTTTTCCTCCGTGATTTTTAATTTTCTTGTTATTTGTTATTGCTCATGCTGGTGAATATCTGTCTCCACCAGCCCTGTGCAGTTTTCACTGCCGGTACCTCCGATTTCCAATATGTTGCTCATTTCAAGTTATGGAAACCGCTGAATTTTATTAGGGAATTGAAATGCTACGAGTCAAGATCGGCAACAAATTCGCAAAAAGCCGCGATTCCTTTCTGGTCAAGCTTGAACACTCCCGCATCTTCTAGCACGTTGACAAATTTGACGGTAAGCGCTTCTTCAAGCACGGCGTCAATTTTGTCCGGATCTATCTCATAATCATTACTGATCTGGTTGTACCATTCTTTGTGTTTGGCAAGCACTGCATAATCATCAATAGCTTTTGAGCCGCTCAAACAATCTTTTAATAGCCCAAGTTCCTCCACCAGCCGAGCTGGCAAAACAGCCAGTCCCATCACTTCAATCAAGCCGATATTTTCTTTCTTGATTGCATGGTGTTCCTGATGGGGATGAAAGATCCCGTCCGGATACCGATCACTGGTCCGGTTGTTCCTCAATACCAGATCAAGCTGATATTTGCCATCCTTGATTCGGGCTATTGGCGTGATAGTGTTGTGATCGGTATTTTGGCTAAACGGGATTATATCCAGATCCTCGTTGCGGTATTCTTTCCATTTCGAAAGCGTATTGGCCGCGAAACTTGTCAGCTCATCCCTGTTAAACGATGTGATTCTGATTGTCGAAAGGGGCCAGTTGAGGATTTCAATATCTAATTCAGGATAAGCCTCAGATTTAAATGTCTTGATGATCTTGGCATCCTCTATCGGAAAGTGGTAGCGGCCGCCTTGAAAGTGGTCATGGCTCAATATTGATCCCCCAACTATAGGTAAATCGGCATTGGATCCGATCATGTAATGAGGAAAAATATCGAGAAAATCAAGCAAGCATTCAAAAGTTCCCTTGTTTATTTTCATTGGTGAATGGTCCTTGTTTAAAATGATACAGTGCTCGTCATAATATACATATGGTGAATATTGCAGAAAGTATTCATGCTCATTCAGTTTCAAAGGAATTATCCGGTGAGTCTGCCGGGCCGGATGGTTCAGATTGCCGGCAAACCCGACGTTCTCTTTGCAAAGCAGGCATAGGGGATAGCCGGAAGACTTCAGGGATTTTGCCGCGGCGATTTCCTTGGGGTCTTTTTCAGGTTTGGATAGATTGATGGTTATTTCGAATTCGCCATACCGGTAATCGTGTTTGAACCGGATATTGCGGTCGGTCCGGTTTTTGCGGATATAATTTGAAGCGATTGAAAGCTGGTAGAAATAGTCTGTAGCCTCTTTGGGGGCGATTTGGTATTTCTGGTTGAAGTTATTGATTACTTCCTGGGGCCGGGGCATCAGACAATTCATGATCCTTGTGTCAAACAAATCCCGCTGGGTCCCATTGTCTTCAAGCAGTCCATTGGCTACCGCATAATCAAGCATCTCGTCGATTATTGCATAATTGTCAGCAATCGATGGAGCCGTCTCCTGATAATTGAAGCTGTCCAATTTGAACAAGTCGAGCAGCAGGTTTGCGGAGTATTCAACATCGTAAGGTCCGATTAGTTGCTGGTCAAGTCCGTATTTGATTAGTTTACTAATAAGAATATCCATTTATATATCTCCTCTTCTATAATTTCATTTTAGCACCAATAACATACTTGTCAATTAGTTTTACTAAAACTATATAATTATTTTACTAAAATATTGACATTATTTAAGTAAAACAATATAATGATGATGAAGAAAGGAGGAAAGGAAAATGAGCATCTTAATTTTAGGTGGTGCCGGTTATATCGGCAGCCATACCGTATATGCGTTGATTGAAAAAGGTGAAAATGTGGTTATCGTTGATAATCTCCAGACCGGGTTCAGGAAGTTGGTCCATCCTAAAGCGAAGTTTTATCTTGGTGACGTCCGCGACAAGGCCTTTATGGCAAATGTCTTCGAACAGGAAGATATAACGGGTGTAATTCATTTCTGCGCAAATTCTCTGGTTGGGGTAAGCATGATCGAACCTCTGGATTATTATGACAATAATCTGTTTGGAATGATCTGCCTGCTGGAAACCATGCGCGACTATGGTGTCAAACATATCGTATTTTCATCAACAGCGGCTGTTTATGGGGAACCCAAACACGTTCCCATTTTGGAAGAAGATTCGACCATTCCAACCAATCCTTATGGTGAAACCAAGCTGGCTATGGAAAAAATGATGCGCTGGTGTGATAAAGCATATGGAATCACATGGGTGGCTCTGCGTTATTTCAATGCCTGCGGCGCCCATGAAAACGGACTGATTGGCGAATTGCATGATCCAGAAACCCATCTGATTCCAATTGTGTTGCAAGTTGCCCAGGGCAAAAGGGATACCATCAGGGTTTTTGGAGATGACTATGAGACCGATGATGGAACCTGCATCAGGGACTACATCCATGTCAATGATTTGGCGGATGCCCATATCAAGGCGATGAATTACCTGTATGAAAATGGGCGAAGCGAAATCTTCAACTTGGGTAACGGCACCGGTTATTCGGTTCTGGAAATCATCGAAGCTTCAAAAAAGATTACAAAAAAACCGATTCATGTTACAATGGATTTACGACGTCCCGGAGATCCGGCAAAACTGGTCGCCAACAGCAACAAAGCCAAATCCGTTCTTGGATGGCAACCTCGATACACCGATATCGAAGAGATTATTGCGACGGCCTGGAATTTTTACGTCAATAACCAATAAGAAGGAGATCGGTTTATGGCAACCCTGAAAGACGTTGCAAATGAAGCTCAAGTTTCGTCAGCGACTGCATCAAGAATTTTGAACAACGACAGCACTTTGAATGTCTCGCAAGACACCCGCCAAAAAGTGTTTGACGCGGCTCGAAAACTAAATTATAACAAAAAGAGAAAGAGTGCTTTGAAGAGCAGCTTTACCATTGGTATAGCCCAGTGGTATTCACTCCAGCAAGAAATAGATGATCCCTATTATCTTTCCATTCGCCAAGGGGTGGAGGAATTTTGTAAAAGAAACAATATCGCTGTTGTCAGAGCATTCAAAGACGATCTTAATTATCAAAACAACCTGACTGACGTTGATGGGCTGGTTTGCATCGGAAAATTCAGTGATGAAGAAGTCGGGGAATTCGAAGCGATGAATGAGAATATCATTTTCCTGGATATGGAAAATGAGAATATCAAGTCGAAAACAATTACCCTTGATTTCCAGCAAGCCATAAAGACAGCATTAGATTATTTTGTAGAATTGAATCATAACAATATCGGTTATTTAGGAGGAAAGGAACGGCTTGGGGATGATACTTACTATCATGATGTCCGCAAGGAAATATTTGTAGAATATTGTCAAAACAATAAGATCCATTATCTCCCTTACACTTTGGAGGGTGAATTTACCAGCGAATCCGGTTATGCGATGATGAGCGAACTGATAGAGAAAAATCAGCTCCCTGAGGCGATACTTACCGGAAGCGACCCGATTGCAATCGGAGCGATGCGCTCTTTGCATGACCATGGTATAGAAATCCCCAAAGATATTTCAATTATTGGGTTTGATGATATCCCTTTAGCAAGTTTCTCCAATCCACCGCTCACAAGCGTTTTTGCTCCGGCCCAGGAAATGGGAGAGTTGGGAGCATCAGTCGTTTATCACTTGAAAGACATGAGTATGCCGTTTAAAATAACACTTCCATGTAAACTTAATGTGCGAGATTCATGCATTAAAAGAGGTACCGAATAATTTCCGGCATCAAAAGAAATGCCAAAAATCAATCATTTCCATATAATCTCTCAATTTTTTATAACAAAACTGCGGCTTGGATTGGCGATAATCCCCTTCCGGGTCATAAGGATGCAAATCCAATTATTATCATCCATGATTAAAATTAATAGTTACAGACAAGCTGGTTTCGACATTCCATCGTGATCAGCTTTTAAATTCAGGTCTGTAATCGGATCCTTACAAACGGAAGATTTGAAATTTCATGCAAAATTGCTATAATTATGGTGGTGGCATTACATATAAAACTATTTTCTAGAACCGGTATTGAACCAGGATAATATTAGAGGCGAAATATTGGTGATTGTTGACTTTTTGCTTTAATGAACTGGAGGAATATATATGAATTCATATTTGGAAGGCGAGAACATCTCGCTGGAAGATCTTTATCTTGAGGTGGAAAACAAGTCGTTTGAAGATCTGTATTTGAAGTTTTGCGGAATGGAAAAGTGTGACCCAAATTATTCATACGGACCGGCCGTAAGATCTTTTCCCTTGATTCATTACTGTCTTGAAGGAAAAGGTAAATTCTATGTCAATGACAAGGTTTATCAGATCAACAAAGGTGATGCATTTTTGATAATGCCGGATGTAGTTACTTTTTATCAGGCTGACAGCGAGGATCCCTGGACGTACCTATGGATCAGCTTTTCCGGTTCCAAAACCCAGCAGTATCTCAAAAGATGCAATCTTGATGAGAAAAATCCGGTCACTCACTGTGAATATGCCGATGAGCTTGTAGAAGCGACCAAAGCCATTATCAAGCACAACAAGTTGAGCTACAGCAATGAGCTTTTTATTCAGGGGCAGATGTTCATTTTCTTCAGTTATCTGGCAAAAAGCGCCAATGTGCCATATGACCAGGAGGCGCCCAAGGATTACAATGTCTATGTCAACAAGGCGATTGAATATATCCAAAACAATTATCAAAACATGGTCACCGTCAAGGAGCTCGCTGATTATCTGTCCTTGAACCGGAGTTATCTGACCACCCTGTTCAAAAAACATCTCAAGATTTCTCTTCAGGAATTTTTGTTGCAGTACCGGATGGTGCGGGCCGAAGAACTGCTTCGGAAAACCGACATGCCAATCAGCCAGGTGGCCTATTCATGCGGGTATTCGAACCAGCTGTCGTTTTCCAAGTCTTTCAACAATACCCACCAGATATCGCCAAGGGATTATCGCAAGCAATACCGGGTTCAAAAATGACCGGATGCCATGCTCTAGCATAATCTGATCCGGTTTTCTTATTCCATGATGGTGTTATTTCGGACTTAGATATTTTAAAAAATTGAATTAATTTCCTAGATCCAGGTCTGGTTGCCATAGTATTCGGTATCCGGACCTTTTCGTTTGCCAGAAATATTGTCCGATGGACCGGCTGAAATTTTTCTTGAACGGATAATATAATGGTGAAGGGAATTACCAAGTTCCAATGATTTCACTTTATCCATAATGGAAAATGGAGCGAGGTGCGGATGCCATTTGTAAAAACTTCAATAAATTTCCAATTTTCTGTTGACGTGGAGTTAACTCCATAAGCTAAGGTTGATACAGGTAAAGAAAATAAAAATGGAGGAACTTATGAAAAAACGAATTTTAGGTAATGGACTTGAAGTAAGCGCAATAGGACTTGGATGCATGGGTATGACCCACGGTTTCGGGAAACCTTCCGACCAAAAAGAGATGATCCAGCTGATCCAGGATGCATTCAAAGCTGGGATTACAATGTTCGACACGGCTGAAGTTTATCAGGGAGCTGATGAACAAGGCAATATACTATATAATGAAGACTTGTTGGGTGAGGCGCTGAAGCCTTTCCGTGATCAGGTTGTGATCGCCACCAAGTGCGGCATCAAGATGGTCGATGGGAAACAGGTGCTCGATGCCCGCCCGGAAGTGATACGCGATTCACTTGAAGGATCATTGAAAAGGCTGCAGACTGATTATGTCGATCTTTATTATCTTCACCGGGTTGATCCGAACACTCCGATTGAAGTGGTGGCGCAAACCATGAAAGAATTGATGGCTGAAGGGAAAATCCGCCACTGGGGATTATCGGAAGCGGGAGTTGAGACAATAAGGAAAGCTCATGCCATCTGTCCGGTGACTGTGGTCGAAAGCGAATACTCGATCATGTGGCGTTCACCAGAAAAAGATCTTATACCGGTACTTAACGAACTGAATATCGGATTCGTACCATTCGCACCGCTGGGAAAAGGTTTCCTGACTGGAACCGTGGATCTGAGTGCGACATTCCCTGACAATGACACCCGTTCGAAACAACCACGTTTCAAACAGGAAGCAATGGCTGCCAATGTGAAAGTGCTCGATGTGGTAAAAGAAGTTGCCGCGAAGCACAATGCCACACCAGCCCAGATTGCGCTTGCTTGGCTGCTGTCAAAAGGGGATGACATTGTCCCAATTCCAGGATCGCGAAAACTGGAGAGGATTGAAGAAAACATCAAAGCCAGCGAGGTAGAGCTTACCCAAGCGGATCTTGACTTGATTGAAAAGGCCCTTGATGAAGTTGATCTTGTGCTGGACCGTTGGGATCCAAACTCACCGCAGGCTAAAAGAGTAGGAAAATAAGCGATGGAATTGGAAATAGAGATAGAAAAATCCGAAGGGGATAATCGTCTTTTTACCGGGAAGTTCATCCTGGCGGTAGTGATCCTGTTCGGTATCTGCATGTGCTCGAATATCGTGCTATCGGTCCTGACCATCTTTGCCAAGAATCTGACCGGATTGGACACTTATGCGGGATTGATGACTTCGGTCTTCACTCTGGCGGCCTTGTCGGTGCGCTTTGTCGCCGGCTTCCTGCTTGACAAGTTCAACTGCAAGAAGGTTGTGCTGATCGGAGTGGGAATGATGATTGGTGCGGCGGTACTGTTCATTGGCTGCAACACCATCTTCCAGGCCATTATCTACCGGGCCATCCAGGGGGTCGGTTTCGGGATTGCATCGACTGGGGCGAGCACCTATGTGACCAAGATCACCAATCCCAACCGCCTGCTTGAAGGGGTTGGATATGCGGCTATTGCGAACAGCCTAACCGGTGTTATCGGTCCTTCGATCGCCTTCATGCTTATTGGCAGCAATTACGACAACTTCACTTTGCTTTTCATCGTGGCCACGGTGATGGCAATAGGAACGTTCGGGTTGATGCTTTTAGGCAAGGATGTGGAGATGACAAAGGTCGAGAAAAGCGTAGATGGTCAAGGCAAGATTGTCTGGGGGCTGCTGGCCTTGCCGATTGTCATCCTGTTCTTGAACTGTCTGACCCAAAGCGCGATAACTTCATTCGTGTCATTGTACGCGATTTCGCTTGGATTCGCCCAGGCCGGCCTGTTCTTCTCGGTCAATGCCATCGGGATGATTGCTTCACGGTTTTTCATGAACCGGCTGGTGTCAAGATTCGGCCAGTTCAGGATGTTGCTTATGAATTCCGCGGTGTTCTTTACAAGCATCTTTCTGGTTTCGATGGTGCAAAACAACTGGCAGCTGGTCCTGCTGGCGATTCCTTCAGGATTTGCGATGGGGTCGGTGGCCCCGATCATCAATACTTATCTTATCAAGAACATGCCAAAGCATAAAAGCGGGATTGCCAATGCGACCTACTACGCCTCGATGGATATCGCCTATGCGATCGGTTCATTGATGTGGGGGGCGGTGGCTATGTATATTTCTTACCGCCAGGTGTTCTTCATTGCCGCGATGATCCAGATTGCCTGCATGATTCTGAGCGTGGCTCAGACAAGATTGTATAAATCGAACTAAATTAGGTGCTATAAGTATCTTCAAGTGTTACAATGTGGTAAAGAGTGGCGCTTACAATATTTTATCCGATAAATTTGAAACTGGAAAAGAAAGGAATCAATATTATGAAAACATGGTTAATTACGGGATGTTCAAGCGGGATTGGAGCCGGAATCGCTCAGGCGGTCCTGGAACAGGGCGACAACGCGATCATCACGGCTCGCAATACAAGCAGTCTTGATGAATTGGTGGCCAGATACCCGGACAATGCTCTGGCCCAAAAGCTGGATATCACTTCCAAAGAAGATATCGCCAATACGGTCAAAAACGGGGTGGACAAGTTTGGCACGATCGATTTTCTCATCAACAATGCCGGGTACGGTTACCGCTCTTCAGTCGAAGAGGGTGATCCCAAAGACGTGGAACTGCTTTTCGATACGAATTTCTTCGGTCCGATCGAGCTGATCAAGGAAGTGCTGCCGATCATGAGAGCCCAAAAAAGCGGTTCGATCATCAACGTCTCATCAATAGCGGCGGCCCGCTCGGCAGTCGGTTCCGGCTACTATGCGGCATCGAAAGCGGCACTTGAATTGATGACAAACGGATTGGTAAAGGAACTTGCCCCGCTAGGCATCAAGGCGATGATTGTCGAACCCGGAGCGTTCAGGACCCGTTTCTATGACACGTCGCTTAAAGGCACTTCAATCAAGATCGGTGACTATGATGAGACCGCAGGAAAGTCAAGAAAAGAAAATATCGTCAACCTGGAAAACCAGCCTGGTGATCCGGCTAAAGCGGGAAAAGTCATCGTGGAAGTGGCCCAGATGGAAGAATATCCATTCCGGCTGCTGCTTGGTAGCGATGCGGTGAGAATCGTATCCGAAGAAATGGAATCACGCCTGAAGGAAATCGCGGACTGGAAAGAAATATCAGTCAAGACCGATTACGACAAATAACATAAGGCTGACCGGAGGTCAAATCCCGGCCAGCTTTCTTTGTAGAAAGCGCAGATAAGGAGAAAACTATGAATAGGAATCTGATCGTATATTTCTCAAGAAACGGCAACAATTATGTCAACGGCCGAATCGTGAGCCTGGAAGTTGGCAACACCAAAATTGCCGCCAAGCTGATCCAGGACCTCATTGGCGGTGATCTGTTCGAGATCGTTCCGGTTGAAAAATACAGCGATGATTATGACACCTGCACCCGGGAAGCCAAAGCCCATCTCAATTCTAAGGCTCGGCCGGACTTTGTCGACCCCCTCGAGGATATTACCGAATATGACATCATCTATCTAGGCTACCCCAACTACTGGGGAACGATGCCGGTCCATGTCATGACATTTCTGGAACGCTACGATTTTTCCGGAAAGGTCATCAGACCGTTTTGCACCCATGAAGGCAGTGGAATGGGCTACTCGGTCAAAGACATCAAGAAGATGTGCCCCGGGGCCCTGGTGGAAAAAGGCCTGGCCATCACCGGAGGCACAGTAAACAATGCCCGTAATTCCCTGGAAAAATGGATCTAAGTCAAATCCGATACCCCAAATCATCCTGAATCGTTCAGGGTGATTTTTCTTTTGAATCTTTTCCATATGGAAAAGTATAATAACCGAATCAACTATGCGAAATTGACATAGTTGGTATTTGATATAGGCATTAGACATAGTGACTTTTCTTGATATAATAAGGGTGTAAATAAAAGTATCCGAGGAGCTAACTATATTTAAATCAAGTGTTTTTTGATAATTAGCTGAATTTATTGTTAGATTTTTGAAAAGTGAATTTGTGTACACTGAAAACAACCACACAGTGGCCTTGGAATTTATTTTACAGTTGTAAATTATTTGAGTTCCGATTCGTCAAACGTGATGTTTTCAGATAACAGTTTATAAATTACTCTTATTAGTTTTCTAATCGAATGTCCTTGAGCGCAGCGATGTGATTTACCTTGAGAACGTTTTAGGTTATAATAACTATTGAAAGTGGAGTTGTGGGTGCATACTGGAAGAATGCATTGGTAAAGTGTCTTTCTCAAATAACGTGAACCACGTTTTGACAAAGCAGTTTGTGGGGCGTTGTATTCTCCGGATTGATATATTCCGGGATCAACACCTGCAAAACCGATAACTTTAGCTGGGGAGCTAAAATTGTCGAGATCCCCAATTTCACTTAATATTGACATTCCTGAGTATATACCAATGCCAGGGATAGTAAAGATAGGAGAATTTAGTGCGATGGCTAGTTCTTCTATTTTTTTATCCACTATTTCCAAGTGCTGCTCAGATAAATCAAGGGATTCAATAAGCATTTTGATTTCCATGGTAATTATTTCGTTGTTCTCGCCGATTGATTGTTTAGCTGCTTCGCGAATTGCCAAGGCATCAACCTTCACAGTTCTACCTTTTCCTTGTTGCCGCAAGACATTTTTAAGATGAGCAAGATTGGCATTGGCTAGATTGTATGAGTTCCCAAACTCTCTTAAAATAGCCATGTAAGCCCGAGAATACTTGGTTTTGAACCAACTGTTTATTTCAGGAATTACGGTATCAATGCACTTTTGAAGTCTGTTTTTAAGCTGGTTGATATCTTCAGTAAGTGTTGCGTGATACCGGGTAAGTTCTTTGGCTTGTTTCAATGCCAACTTGCGTTTTGTAACCTTGGTGTAGTTCTTGTCGAACAGCACAGAGCAGATCAGGAAAGTATCTTTCTTATCGTTTTTGGTCTTCCTGATTTTTCCACGACGCTTGGCATCAGTTGTCAAAGGATTTATCATCCCGACTTCGTAGCTGTTTGATACTAGAAAATTTACGATATTGTCACCGTAGTGACCTGTCGCCTCTAGTCCGACAATATGCCTTGAAGAATTGAATTTTCTTGTGTTTTTAAGAAATAAGTCAAATCCATTACGGCTATTGGTGAAGAAAAAAGGTTCGACCAACACTTCGCCATTTGAGTCAACAACGCAGGCACAGTGTTTGAATTTACCTACGTCAATACCGATGTAATACATGATAACACGTCCTTTCGTAATAGGTGAGATGTGATATATCCACATACAAGGTATCAAAGATCCTGGTGCAAAATACAAGTTCAAAGACTTATCTAACTAATTTCAATTCAGATACGAAGATGTGGCAATTTCCTCCTCGAGGTAGTCAAGCTACAGGAATAAAACATCAAAGTACACATTCACAATTCAATTCTATAACAAAAATAAAAGAAAGGAAAATGTATATCATAAATTGACTACTAGATAAGTCATTTATAATATACCAGGAATGACTATGAACAATAGAATTTTAAGATATGCACTGTTGTCGGCGTCGCTGATGGTCGGAAGCGCACCTGCAATCAATGCCAATATCCCGGCTATGGCGGAACATTTTTCCAATGTGCCTCTTTCAACTGTGGAAATGCTCACAACGATGCCTTCACTGTTTTTGATGATCGCCGTATTGTTGAGCAGCTTCATCGCTAGGAAGATCGGCTACAAACAGACAATCATGATCGGTTTGGGGATGGCGGCAGTTGCCGGTGTCGCTCCGTTGCTTGTCGATAACATCTGGATCATCCTGGTCAGCCGGGGAATGCTTGGGTTTGGAATCGGGCTGTTCAACTCGCTGCTGGTGTCGATGATTAACTACTTCTATGAACCGGGACAACGCTCGGCCATGTACGGTCTGCAGACGGCATTCGAAGGGGCCGGTGGGATCACGATCACCCTGATCGCCGGGCAGCTGGTAAAGATCAACTGGCAGGCACCGTTTTATGCCTACCTGATTACCGTTCCGGTTTTCCTGGTCTATCTGATGTTGGTACCCAGACCAAAAACCGAAGATGTCCTGGCGGTAAATGCCCATAAGAAAAACGGCGAAGTCACCGGACATGGCCACACTCTGGCACTTGCCGGTAATGTCTTCCTGTTGTTTGTGGCGGCGATGCTCTATATGACATATGGCATCAAGATCGCTTCACTGATTTCAACAGTCGGATATGGGGCACCTAGCGATGCGAGCTTTGTCATCATGTTCCTGTCGCTTGGGGGAATCGCAGCGGGAATATTCTTTGGCAAGATCATCCGGGTCACAAAGGAGTACTCGGCTACAGTCGGTCTGGGAATCCTGGCTATCACCATGGTCCTGTTCAGTGTGAGCCAATCATTGATACTGACCTTCTTTGGCGGTTTGCTTTCAGGGATTGGATTCAAGATCTTCATGCCGGCCCTTATCGACAAGATCAACAAGTCAACGGTCTACAACAAATCACTGGCGACATCACTTTTGCTTGTCGGGTTCAATCTCGGGGCCTTCCTGTCGCCATATGGCAGCATGGTGCTGGCGGCGATTGCCGGAAAATCAGGATTGCCAGGCCTGTTCCTGGTGGATGGTGTCTGCTTCGGGATCCTCACAGCCATCACGCTGCTCATAACGATATTCAAGGGGAGAAAAACAGCCTAGTTTATCTCTCTTTTTCCCTATATAATGAAAGAAGGTGATGAATATGGACTTAAGACTATTGGAATACTTTCTGGCGGTGGTGGAAGCGGGCAACCTGTCAAAGGCGGCAACCAATCTGCATCTTACCCAGCCGACGCTGTCGCGCCAGCTCCAGCAGCTGGAGCAAATATATGGTACGAAACTTTTTATCCGGGGCAACCGTTCGATTACCCTGACTGATGGCGGGATGATTTTGAAAAGAAGGGCCCAGGAGATCCTTGAGCTCAATGAAAAGACAATCCAGGAAATCCAGGAAAATGAGAGAAACCTTTCGGGAACGATTGCCATTGGATGCGGGGAATCGCTTGGTTCGACCATTGTTCCCAAGATGATCAGGGGCTTTTCCCAGGCTCATCCCCGGGTTAAATACCAGCTCTATACCGGGGGTAATGAACTTTCCAAGGAAAAAATCAACGAAGGCATCGTCGATTGTGCCATCGTACTCGCTCCAATCGACAGGAATTACTACAATTACATCGAGCTGCCGTATTTTGACAAATGGTGCGTGCTGATGCGCAAGGACGACCCGTTGGCCAGTTTCGATCTGATTGCCCACGACCAGCTGGAAGGACTGCCGCTAGCCATTCCCAACCGCAAGGAAGTTAAGGACACTTTCAATGAATGGATGGGCAGGGATGTATCGGAGCAGTTCAAGGTGGAATTCGACGTCAACTCCAATCTTGGCTTGCTTGTAAAAGAGGGCTTCTGTTATGGAATATCAATTGAAGGCGCAGCCCGGACGATTGTCGGTGAGGATCTGACATACCGCCTGCTCGAACCGGAAATATCGTCCCAGGCATTTTTGATCTGGAAAAAATCTGTCAAGACATCCCAGGCTCTGGAAAAGTTTCTTGAAAGCGTCAATGAGATAATCAGTAAAATGGACACCAAATAAGAATTTCAGTATCATCATAAGTAAAAAGACCCGTCAAAATTTGTGACGGGTCTTTTATATCTTTACTTGATGATTATTCGAATGTGGCAGCCACATCTTTGAGCAATTTGATGATCGGCAGTTTCTGCGGGCAGATGTTCTCGCATTGGCCACACTCGATGCAATCTGACGCGTTGCCTTTGCCTTTGGTATGGACCCCATAGTAATAGCTGCTGTTCCAGTCGTTGAAGACCTTCTTGTCGTTGTAGCAGCCAAACAAGTCGGGAATCGAGATGTTCATCGGGCAGCCATCGACACAGTAGCGACAGGCAGTGCAGTCGATCCGGTCGAGCGACTCGAGAATTTCACGGACTTTTACCACCGCTTCGTGTTCCTCATCGGTGAATGGTTTGAAATCCTTCATGAAGCTGATATTGTCATTCATCTGTTCGATGGTGCTCATGCCCGAAAGAACCTTGTAGACCCCTTCGAATGAAGCCGCAAATCTTAATGCATAGCTGGCATAGCTTGCGTTTGGATCTAGTTTGTCGAATACCGCCTTGGCAGTCTCAGGCAGGTTGACCAGTCCGCCACCCTTGATCGGTTCCATTATCAATATCGGTTTTCCGTGCTTGCGGCAGATGTCGTAGGCTTTTTTACTTTGGACACTCGGATTATTGATGTCCATGTAGTTGAACTGGATCTGGACAATTTCGATTTCCGGATGTTCGGTCAATATCATATCCAGGACATCGGAAGTATCATGGAAAGAGATTCCGACGTGCTTGATTTTTCCTTCGGATTTTAGTTCCTGGGCGATTTCATAGGCCCGGTGCTTTTTGAAATGTTCATAGTTGTGGCGATCCTGGGCATGCATCAGGTAGTAGTCGAAATACTCCACTCCGGTGTCTTTTAGCTGCTGCATGAAAAATGGCCGGATAGCCTCTTCGCTGTTGAAGTAGCTGACGGTCAGCTTGTCGGTAAGAATGAATGAGTCGCGGGGATAACGGGCCACCAGGCAGTCCTTAAGGGCGAGTTCGCTTTTCCCGTTGATATAGCCATGGGCCGTGTCGAAATAATTGAACCCGGCATCCATGTAGGTATCAATCATTAAATTGAACTGTTCGTAATCCACTTCGCCGTTTTTCATGGGCAGGCGCATGCACCCAAATCCGAATTTGTCTACCATTTGAATCTCCTCTTTTTCTTTAATCTAGTTGTTTTTCGCAATTTTGTTTACGCAAGTCAATACATTAATGCTAGCGGACATCCAATGCATATTAGTTTAATACAAAATCAAAAATTGCCTCTGGATTGAAGTCCCAGGGTATTAAAAAATATCGATTGTTTCAATTACCAACTTCATCGTTATGTATGCAATTATATGGTTGGATATCCCGCATTAATAGGGCTATAATTAGGTTAAGGTACCATTTTGAAATATGATGGTCATTTTGCACCTTTAAAACCTCTATATTGATTATAATTGATGGAGTTAACTCCATGTCAACGTTAAATTGAATGTAACGTAATAATATTTTCTTTGCAAAAAATAATTCAAAAAAGTCATTGAAACCATTTGACATGGAGTCGACTCCATTTGTTAAGCTTGGATTGTGAAGTTTATTTATAACGCTAGAATCATAAATGAAATGGAGACAAGGAATATGGAAAACAAAGAAGTTGTCGTGCTTACCGGAGCCGGTTCTATTGGGCTGGCTATTGTTCGAAGAATCGGGGTGGGCAAACACATTGTAGTTGCCGATTTGAATCTGGAAAACGCCAAAGCTGTATCTCAAACACTTTATGACTCCGGCTACAATAGCACTCCGGCGACAGTCGATATATCATCACGCAGGTCGATATTGGATCTGATAGAAACGGCAAAACAATATGGAAAAATCACCCGATTCGTCAACGCGGCGGGGGTTTCCCCATCGCAGGCACCGATCGAAGTAATCCTGAAAATCGATCTATACGGCAGTGCCGTATTACTTGAGGAATTCGGCAAGGTGATCGAACCGGGCGGAACAGGTGTCATCATTTCTTCAATGTCCGGATATCGCTTAGGTGTACTTGAACAGGTCCAAAGTGACCAGCTGGCAACCACCCCGACTGAAGAATTGTTGAGTCTGCCTTTTTTACAGGTTGAAAATGTAAAAGATACTCTTCACGCCTACCAGTTATCCAAACGCTGCAACGGTTTGAGAGTGATGGCCGAAGCGGTCAAATGGGGCCAAAAAGGAGCCCAGATCAATTCCATCAGTCCGGGCATCATCATCACGCCTCTGGCCAATGACGAACTAAACGGCCCGCGGGGTGCCGGATACAAAGCGATGATGGAAAACTGTCCAGCTAAAAGAGCCGGGACTCCCGATGAAGTGGCGGCTTTGGCTGATCTGATCATGGGTGAGCATGGCGGGTTTATCACCGGCAGTGACTTTTTGATTGACGGTGGTGTTACGGCCAACTACTGGTATGGTAAATAGAATGGATATAATATACGAGGAGCAAATAAATGCAGATATCGCAAGTTGCAATTAAATACGACCTGTCAATTGATACGATTCGCTTCTATGAAAAAGCTGGGCTGATTGATCCGGTCGCCAAGAATGACAGCGGCCGCAAGGTATATCAGGAAAAGGAAATGCGTCGAATCAATTTCATCAAGTGCATGCGCCAGGCTGGAATGAGCATCGAGAACATCAAGATATATGTCGACCTCTTCCATGAAGGTCTGGATACCATTCCTGAGCGCAAAAGCATACTGGAAAACCAACTGCAAAAGCTTATGATCCAGCAAGACGAGCTGGATACCCAGATTAATTTCCTGCAGGACAAGATTGCCAATTACGAGCAGACTCTCGTCAAAAGGGAAAAGGCCCGCAAGGAAATCGAAAACATCTGATTAACGAAATCAACCAAGGAGAATACAAATGGAATATGTGAATTTAGGCAATACCGGATTGAAAGTGTCAAGGTTATGTGTCGGCTGCATGGGCTTTGGCGTAATGGATAATGGAGGCATCCCCGGCAAGACAGGAGAGGCGGAAGCCCGGGAAATAATCAAATATGCCATCGACCAGGGCATCAACTTTTTTGATACGGCCAACTATTATTCGATGGGGGTCAGCGAGGAGATCCTTGGACGGGCCATCAGAGATTTTGGCAACAGGGACGAAGTGGTTATTGCAACCAAACTGTACTATCCGATGCATGGAGGGGCCAACGCCAAGGGACTTTCAAGAAAGGCCATCTTCACTGAAGTCGAAAATTCTTTAAAAAGACTGCAAATGGACTATGTCGACCTTTACATCATCCACCGGATCGACTACACGACCCCGCTTGAAGAAGTTATGGGAGCTTTGAACGACCTGGTGCGCATGGGCAAGGTAAGATACATCGGGGCAAGCAGCATGTACGCCTGGCAGTTTGTCAAGGCCAATGCGATTGCCAGACAGAATGGCTGGGCCCAGTTCATCTCGATGCAGGACACCTACAATCTGGTCTACCGCGAAGAGGAAAAAGAAATGTATCCGATGTGCATCGACCAGAAAATCGCAATCACTCCTTATTCGCCAGTTGCCCATGGCGTCCTGGTCAAACCTCATGATGCCCCCCGGACTGATGGCATTGTTAAGCTGCAAAATGATTATGTCCTGGAACACGACCGGGAAATTGTGCGCAGGGTCGAAGAACTAGCCCAAAAGATGGGAATATCCAAATCCCAGTTGGCTTTGGCTTGGATGTTGAACAAGCCCCATATCACAGCGCCGCTGGTAGGGAGCTCGAAAGTCGGCTACCTTGAAGAAGCCATCAAGGCGCTGGATATCAAACTGACCAAGGAAGAAATGAACTACCTTGAAGACCCGTACGTTCCCCATACCCAATACGGGTTCCGCTAAGGTTGTGATCAACTGAATATCGAAGAAAAAACCTGACTCTTGATTGATGCAAAATCAAAAGTCAGGTTCTTTTATCTAATCGAATTTGTCGCGGTATTCCTGCGGGGTGCATCCGGCATACTCTTTGAAACGGCTGTAGAATGATGTCAGATTGTTGATCCCGACCGTCTGGGCGATTTCATAGATTGGCAGGGATTTGTTGTGGAGCAGGATCGAGGCTTTCTTCATCCGCTCGGTGTTTACTAGCTGCTTGAAGGTCTGGCCGAAATGCCCCTTGATAAGCTTGCTGGCATAAGTAGGGTCGTATCCCAAAGCCTGACACATCGATTTGAGATTTCCTTGGATGAAGTTGGTCTGGATATAGGAAGATATGTCTTCCATCAGCTCGTCATTGCGGCCGTGGACAAAATCAAGATTGGTGTCATACTGGAATTTCCTGAACAGCTGGGTAATCAGGATCATGATGAAGTTGTCGATCAGCTCGTCCGAACAGACGCTCGGATCGAAATGTTCGCAAAGGATGTTGTCGATGCAGTCCTTGGTCAGTTCGTCGTTGCCAGTCTTGAAGACAAGATAATGGATATGGCTGTTCTGGTTGTTCATCAGCTCATGCATGAATTTCGACTTGTGGTGGTCGCTTGGCAGATGGTTGATGAATCGTTTAGAGAAATAATTTTCTCCAAGGATGATGTTGATGCCAAGGTCCTCATCCTGGGTTTTTTCGACGCTGTGGGGGACGTGGCGGTCGAAAATGATCAAATCGCCTTCACTCAGAGTGATCGTGCTTTCATCTACATTTATTGATAGTGAGCCGCTGTATACATAGGTCATGACGATGTAGTGGAAGATGTGCATCGGGGTGAACGACGCCCGACGGGGATGTAAAGCGATTATGTGTTCCCGTCCGGAAAACTCCCGGTCATGATTGAAAACGTAAAGAAAATCGCCTTTATATGGTACTTTATCGAATTTCTCATCGAAGTGCTCGAGGACCTCTTCATCGCTGGCGCTCTGGAATGTGCTATTGTCTTTAAGTTTTATCGCTAGTTCTTGTTTGTTCATAAGGCCTCCTTTTCCATTATACCAATATTTTCAATTTTTGATAGTCATAAAAACTTTTATTGACATTGTTTCTTTGTTGTGAAACCGGTTATAATAACAGTGTAATCAAAACAGGCCGAGCATTACAACAGTTTTCGAAAACCAGAATTGAAAAACTCAAAACAAAATATTAGGAGAGAATATTATGAAAGACAATCAATTTCTTGAATCCCTTCAGGAAAAATTAGCTGGCTTCTCTGGGAAGATCAGCTCTAACCCTTATATCTTGGCAATCCGTGATGGGATGTTGGCATACATGCCATTCACATTCATCGCATCAATCTTCCTGATCGTTGCCTTTCCCCCAATTCAGGCAATCACTGATCTGATCACGAGCATCGTAGGCGTTGAATACGGTGTCTGGATGGGTAAATTATTATTAGTAGCAAGCGTTACCTTGGATGTCAGCGGTTTGCTTGTTGCAATCTCACTGTCAAAAAGTTTGGCAGCGAAGTTGGAAGTGGCGGAAATGCCAGTCATCCTTACTTCAGTAGTATCATTCCTGTTATTGACTCCACAAATGGCAACTGAAGCCGGAGATGCAATCCAAGTAGCCAAAATCGGTTCGGAAGCATTGTTCTTGGCGATGGTTGTTTCAATGCTGACAACTAGAATATACAAATTCATCGACAGCAAGAACCTTAAAATCAAGATGCCTGATGCGGTACCACCTGCAGTATCGGCACCATTCGAATCAATCATTCCTTCATTCATCATCGTCTTCTTGTTCTGGGCATTGCGCCTGATCCTAGAAGGATTCTTCGATTCTTCGGCTTTGGTAATGATCAACAGTACATTGGGTATGCCAATCAAAATGTTGGGTGGATCATTATTCGGGGTTGTAATCGCTAAAATTTTCGAACAGCTGTTATGGTTCTTCGGAATCCATGGAGGTTCGATCGTATCAGGTGTAATGACACCAGTATTCCAAGTATTGGAAGATGCAAACAAAGCCGCTTCAATCGCTGGACAACCTTTGCCAAATATCATCTGTAACTCATTCTTCACTCACTTTGCCGGTATCGGTATCGTCGGTTCGGTAGTAGCTTTAATTATTGTGGCAAAATCAAAACGCTACAAGGAAATGGGTAAAATCGCCGGAGTTCCTTACCTGTTCAATATCGGTGAACCTGCGTTGTTCGGTATCCCATTGATGCTTAATGTCACTTTCTTCATTCCGTTCGTATTCACTTGCGCTATTTCTGCGGTACTTGCATACTTGGCATTCGCATCAGGTATCGTTCCGATTCCAACTGGTTTGGTACAGTTGCCATGGACAACTCCACCAGTAATCAGTGGTTACCTGGTTACCGGAAGTATCATGGGTGGGGCATTGCAATTGTTCCTGATTGCGGTTTCTACAATCATCTGGATTCCATTCATCAGAGTTGAATACAAAAAACTGGTTCGTGAAGAAGCAGGTCTGCCTTTAGAAGAGGAAGTGTCAAAAGTAGAAGCGTAAGCTTCTGCTTTTGATTAAACAGTATTATGGTTTTAAGCAAAGATAATTTGTTTCGTGGCAGTTGGATTTATGGCAATGATTTTGATTATGGCCTTGATGATGCTGGCTACTATCAAAACAATCATAATACAGTCCTGAAAAAAGAATTCGAAGTTGAAAGCTTCAAGGAAGCCAACTTATATATCGCCGCACTGGGATATTACATCCTGAAAATCAACGGCAAAAGAGTTGGGGACTATGAATTGAATTCTGATTGGACGGACTATCAAAAAATCGTATATTATGATGACTATGACATCTCCAGTTACCTAAAAGACGGAACGAACTATCTTGAAATTGAATTGGGTAACGGGATGTATAATCCATCACCATTGAAACTTTTTGGAAAATACAATCTGCGTGAAAGACTGGCTGAAGTGGGAACACCTAAAATCATCTGTGATATCGAGGTTGATGGTAAAATCGTTCTTTGTTCAAACAGTTCATGGGAATATGTCAATGGCCAGTTCCTGTTCAACAACCTTTATCTAGGTGAAACAGTTGATTTAAATTACCATGACCCAATCAAAAAGCAGGTCAGCACAATTGATGATAGACGCAATTACCAGCCAAGTTTCATTCCCAAAATTCGGCGAATCAAGGCAGTGAAGGACTATGAGCTGAGCCAAACTGAAAATGGGCTGCTTGTTGATTTCCATGAAATGATTTCGGGATTCGTCAAGATCAGCTTCAAGTCTAAAAAAGGCAATGAAATCACCATCAGATACAGCGAATTGAAAACCGGCGATAAGCTGGAGTTTGAATCAAGCTATGCCGGAAGTGTCGGAATGGTCATTGAAGGTAACAATATCACCGGCGGTCCCGGAGCGCCTGAAAAGGGAATCCAGACCGACCTGATCATCGCCAGTGAAGGCGTCAACGAGTTTGAAAACAAGTTCACTTATCATTCATTCCGGTATGCTCTGATTGAAGGGCTTGTAGCTGATGATATCATTTCACTGGAAGCCATCTATGTCCACACGGAACTGGAATTCACCGGCGAAGTGAAATCGGACAGCGAATATTACAATGATCTTTACGATGCGGCCATCCGAACCAAACTCAACAACGTTCACAGCGTGTTCGAGGACTGTGCGCGGGAGAGGCTCGGTTATGGTGGGGATATAGTCGCCTTGGCCGTGTCGAATCTTTACGCCTTCGATGTCAATGCCATGTTCAAAAAGACGATAATCGACTTCCGGGTCGAGCAGACTGAAAACGGTGGCATGCCCGAAACCGCACCTTTCATGGGAATCGGCTCGAATGGGACAGCCTATGGGGAAGGCCCGCTGCTTTGGCAGTTCGTCTATCCTTACTTGATTGTCAAGAACTATCAGTTCTATGGCGATAGAGAAACACTAGCCAATGAGTATCCATATTACTGTAAGCTGGTAGACTACCTGCTGAGCTTTGATCTTGATGAGCTGGCAACCCGTTGCCTTGGCGATCACGGCAGTGTTCTGACGGCTGGAAGTTTCAAAACTTCCACACCGGACAAGCTGTTCACCGGGTATTGTTCAGTCCTGATGTTTGTCGAATACCTGATCAAAATGCAGAATATCCTGGAAATCGACTCACATGAATATCAGGTGAAATACGACGGGATCAAAGATGCGATCACCGCTAAGTTCCAAAACAGCGACGGTTCTTTTGGCGCTGCGACCCAGACAGCATATGCCTTTGCGATCGAAGCAAAACTAGGCGAAACTGACAATCTGGTCAATCAACTTGTCGCAAAAATCGAAACAGATGATTATGTGATCAATGCCGGAATTTTCGGAATGGCCTTCATCTATGACATCCTCAACAAGCACCATTTCGATGAAGTGATCGAACAATGGCTCAACCGGGAAGAAGCACCGTCATTCAAGAATATGCTTGCCAAGGGGAGCAAGATTCTTGAGGAGCAGTTCTTCAACAAATACTCATCATACAACCATGCGATGTTCTCGAGCTATGTCCAATGGTATTACCAGGGACTAGGCGGAATCCGGGTTGAAGATGACGCCATTGGGTGTGACAGCATGTCAATCTGCCCGTATTTTTCAAAGCTGATTGACAGTTATGAATGCACTTTTGAATCACTAAAGGGTACCGTAATAGTTAAATGGCAAAGAACCGGGGACAATGTCGAATGCACAATTTGTCTGCCTGAAGGGCTGGACAATTGCCAGATAAATATCGGCTCAAGATATGAGGTCGTAGAGGAATCCCACAGCACCACCAGACATACATATGTAGTAAAGAATTGATAACAAACAAATGAAAAGATAACCTGGTTATCTTTTCATTTACCCAAAAATACATGAATTGAGGAAGAGAAAATGAGAAAGAAGTTAATAACAACTGCAGTATCATCATTGATGGTGGCTTCACTGTTGTCTATGAACACGGTGAATGCTGCTGTCAATATTTTTTCACCAGCCAATGTAAGCGGTACTACGGCGAGCTATAAAGCCAGTGCGGCCGGATTCAAATCAATCTACAGCGACTTGCTGAGCCCGACATACTATATCTTTGCGGGAGCCAAAACAGACCAACAGGCCAACGAACTGATCGATGAACTAGGTATGATGGCCAATATCGAACAATGGGCCAGTGACGTGAATGTCATTTCTCCATTGAATGGCACTGACTACACCCAGGAAGATCTGGACGCCTTCATCAATTCGGTGGGAATCGCGAAAAACGTCAAGGTTATCGGAATCGATACAGGGGCTACTTTCGTAAACAATTTCGTCAGCCAGAACTGCTATTTCGTTGCCGGGATAATGGTTTACGGCGGTGAAATGAGCGAAGGTCTCGACTACAATGTGGCGGTGCCTGCTTATCTGAGTGGCCAAAGCGAAACGGCAGTCAACTATTACAAACAAGCCAATGGAACCGACTCAAGTCAAAGCAATGAAGGCTATGAACTTGACATGAACAAGGCGAACCCACTTCAACAGGTGGGAATCGCCAGCGGTGAAGAGACTTTAGCTCAGGCCTTTGCGAATGCCTGGGATGCGGTTTTCTCGAGAAACTACCGTCATCATATCTCAACGACTGAATTCTACAATATGCCGGTTACCGGTGTGAATTTCGTCGGCAGCGTCCTGGAAAACGCCTTCGAACCTTATACATTGGTGGAAATACCGGTATTCGATGAGTTGGGGATCACGTACAACCAGATGTTCGACCAGCCGGTTTCAAATATGCCAGGAGCCTACACCTGGTTCGAATATCTGCCAGAAGCTACCTTGACAGGTGCCGATGAATCGGTTCCTTTGGTTGTGACGCTTCATGGCAATCAAAATGATCCTCGCCTTCAAGGTGATGCCTCTCGCTGGGTTGAACTGGCGGCTCAGGAAAATTTCATGGTCGTTTCGCCTGAATATCAAGACAAGAGCGAAAACAACTTCTTTGGCGGGGATGGTCTTGGTGATGAAGGGTTGTACAACCTGATCAAGGATCTTGAAGTGAAGTATCCGCAAATCGACCCATCAAGAATTTACGTTACCGGTCTTTCTCAAGGTGGGGCCAAATCTTCTCTGCTTGGAATCAAATACAGCGATGTTTTCGCTGCGGTCGGAGTGGTTTCGGGAGTAAATGTCTATAATGACGAAATCCAAAGTCTCGTGGCCGACTACCAAGGCAACCAGACTGCGTACCTTTACATGTGCGGGGATCACGATTTCTTCCAGATGATTCCTGTCGACGGGTCAAGTACTCATGGCTTGAGCGAACTTACCGATGGCGGAGCCAATATCTGGCAAATGGATCCTAACACTCATATCTATCCAGCATTACAGGCTTATCAAAAAATCAACGGCCTGGAAGTTACTGAGATGGACATGGCAGCCAACAGCTATTATGGTATGGCTCTAGACAACTGGCATGATGAAACATTGGGAGACAAAACAATGCATGTTGGAAGCCTGTCAAACGACAAAGGCGTAGTTATGCAGTTGGCAGCTGTGGAAAATCTTGCCCACTGGAACTATAAACCACAAGCGGCATATATCTGGGATTTCTTCAACAATTATGAAAGAGACATGGCAACAGGTGAATTGGTGCTTGTCAAAGATGACAGCAATTCAATCAGTCCATTCGTCATTGTCGGAGGAATAGCGGTGATCGGTGTGGCAATCTACATCGTCATCAGAAAAGGAAAAAAAGCTGAATAGTTAAATAAAAGGCAAATCACATACCTGAAAATCAAAACCCGTGTTCAACTTCGATTGAGCATGGGTTTTAAATTTGTCTTTGCCACCAAGTGTGATATAATGCGATTATAAAGCAGTTATGAAAGAGGTGGCAGCATGATTTCACAAGATATCCTGGAGAAACTTATCTGTTTTACCGATGAGGAGATTGACAATCTCAATAAAAAAAACACTATCGACTACAGCATCTTCGAAAGCACACATTCAAATGTCATTGATGCCGGCAAGATTCTTGAAAACGGGGCCCAGCTGGCCATCCGCAAGCACGCCCGGTTCATGGAATATCCCAAACACCGCCATAACTATCTCGAGTTGATGTATGTGTACAGCGGCAAGATGACCCATCATATTGAAAACAAAGCAATCGTCATCAACCAGGGCGAACTGCTGCTTCTCAACCAGAATATCGAGCATTCGATCGAGTATTGCAACGAGGATGACATCATCTTCAATTTCATCATCAAACCGGATTTTCTGGAGTTTTTGGCCACTATGATCGAGGATGAAAACGAGATCAACCAGTTCATCTTCAATGCGCTATATTCAAGTGCCAACAACGGTGAATACCTGGTCTTCAAGGTAGCTGAGATAGAAAAGATCCAGGAAGATGTCGAGTCGATCATAACAGCGCTCTACCAGGGAGGAACGACAACCTTGACCCTCAAGCTGCTTGTCGGCCTGCTTTTAAGCGATCTGATGTATTATCCCGAGACAATCGAAACCTACAGCTCCAATAGTTTTGATCTGATAGTTCTTAGCGGCATCTACAAATACATCGAAACCAACTTCCAGAATGCCTCGCTTGGTGAACTTTCCAAGAAGATAAACCAGCCCGACTACAAGATTTGCAAGATTGTCAAGAAAATGACAGGCAAGACGTTCAAGGCGCTTGTTCAGGACGTCCGGCTCAACAAGGCGGCTAGTCTGCTCAGGACTACCAATTTGCCGGTTTCGTCAATAATCAATGAGGTCGGTTATGACAATATGACTTACTTCTATCGGATTTTTGGCGATAAATTCAAACAAAAACCGAATGAATACCGAATCGGGAGTGAACCTAACAAGTGAACAAAATGATCTGACTGCAAATCAGGTTAATAAATAAGACAACCCAGGACATTACAAAATGGGTTGTTTTTTTTTATACTTATTACGAGGTGAGAAAATGAATTATTATCTGGCAATCGATATAGGTGCATCCAGCGGTCGGCATATCTTGTGCAGCATGCAAGATGGCAAACTGGTCCTGGAAGAGGTATATCGGTTCAACAACAATGTAGTTAAAAAAGAAGGTCACTATCATTGGGATATCGACAATCTCTTTGATCAGATCAAAACAGGTTTGAAGGAATGCAAGAAAGTCAACAAGATCCCCAAGACAATGGCAATCGACACCTGGGCGGTTGATTATGCCCTGCTTGATCAAAGCGGCCAACCTTTAAACGGGGTTTACGCCTATCGGGATTCCCGAAACGATAACGGTGTTAAAACCATTCAAAGCAAGATCACTCCAGAAAAGTTGTATGGAATGACCGGGCTCCAGTTCCAAAAGTTCAACACCATCTATCAGCTGTCAAGTGAAGATGAAAAGGCCAGAAGGGAAGCATGCGATTTCCTAATGGTTCCCGACTATCTCAACTATCTCCTTACCGGAGAAAAAGCAAACGAGTACACCAACATGTCAACGACCCAGTTGCTCGACATCAAGACCAATCAGCTTGATGAAAATCTCGTATCCCTGACGGGATTCAATCCGGCAATGTTCAAAAAAATGGTGATGCCTGGGACCAAACTTGGATGTTTCTTAGAGGAGGTTCGCCAAGAAGTCGGTTTTGACTGTGAAGTTGTCGTTCCGGCAACCCACGATACCGGCAGCGCCTATATGGCGTCAATCGAAGACAACAGCATCATCCTTTCATCGGGAACCTGGTCGCTGCTGGGAATCGAGAGCGAAGAGGCGATTGTCAATGAAGCGGCCCGCTTGGCCAACTTCACTAACGAGGGTGGCTACAATTATCGCTACCGGTTCTTGAAAAACATCATGGGGCTCTGGATCATCCAGGAAGTCGCCCGCGAGTACCATGGCGAATACGGTTTTGGCCAGCTGGTCGAGATGGCAAGACAAGAACCGTTTGAAGGGACATTCGATGTCAATGATGACCGTTTCCTGAAGCCGGAAAACATGATTGAAGAAATCATTGCCTATTTCAAGGAACGTGACCAGAGCTACCCAAAAACAGCAGGTGAAATCGCCTACTGTGTCTACAACTCCCTGGCGCACTGCTACAAAGAGGCTATCGCGGAATTGGAAGAGATTACCGAGAAGAAGTATGATCGTATCAATATCATCGGCGGAGGTTGCCAGAATATCCTGCTTAACGAGATGATCGCAGCCACCTGCAAAAAGAGAGTTGTGGCGGGTCCGATCGAGGCAACGGCATTGGGCAATATCCTATCACAGCTAATCAGTGACGGTGTGGTCAGCTCGCTGGAGCAAGGTCGCCAGCTGATTCGTGATTCATTTGAAATTAAAACATACTGGAGGAGAATACAAGATGGATTTTGAAAAAAGATATCAAGAAGCAAAAGAAGTATATGCGACTTTAGGCATCGATGTCGATGGAGCATTGGAAAAATTGGACAATTTCCCAATTTCAATGCACTGCTGGCAAGGTGACGACGTAGTAGGATTTGACGGGGCTGGGGCTCTTAGCGGGGGAATCCAGACAACTGGAAACTACCCAGGTAAAGCGACAACTCCAGAGCAGTTGATGGCGGACATCGACAAGGTTCTTTCACTGACACCAGGGAAAAAACACCGAATCAACCTCCATGCCTGCTACGCGATCTTCGCTGAAGGTGAATGGGCTGACCGTGACCAACTTGAACCAAAACATTTCCAGGCTTGGGTTGACTATGCAAAGGAAAGAGGTTTGGGACTGGATTTCAATCCGACTATCTTCTCCCATCCTAAAGCTACAGGTTTGACTCTGTCATCACCGGATAAAGAAATCCGTGATTTCTGGATCAAACACAGCCAGGCTTGTATCCGTATCAGCGAATACTTTGCGACTGAACTGGGTACACCTTGTCTAATGAACATATGGATACCTGATGGTTTGAAGGATATCCCAGGTGACCGCATGGCGCCAAGAAGAAGATTCAAGGAATCATTGGATGAAATCCTGGCAATCGACTATGACAAGGAAAAAGTTCTTGTTTGCTTGGAATCGAAGGTTTTTGGAATCGGGATGGAATCATATACTGTAGGTTCGTCTGAGTTCACATTGAGCTATGCCAAGACAGCGGGAATTACTCCGTTGATGGATAACGGTCACTATCATCCAACTGAAGTAGTATCCGACAAACTTTCGGCAATGCTGCTGTTTAATGACAAAGTGGCGCTTCACGTGACACGTCCGGTTCGCTGGGACAGTGACCACGTAGTCCTTTTCGATGATGAAACAAAAGAAATTGCCAAAGAAATCGTCAGAAACGATGCGATGGAGAGAGTTCTTGTCGGGCTTGACTTCTTCGACGCAAGCATCAACCGGATCTCGGCTTGGACAGTTGGGATGCACAACATGCAAAAAGCGATGCTCAATGCCTTGTTGACGCCACATGCGCAACTGTCAAAACTGCAAGATGAAGGAAACTTCACGAAAATCATGGCAATCCAGGAAGAGTTGAAGACTTATCCATTTGGTGATGTATGGAACTATTACATGGCCAAAAACAACCTGCCATCATATCTTGACTGGTTCAAAGAGATTGAAAAATATGAAACTGAAGTATTATCAAAAAGGGGATAACAGAATGAATATATTGGAATTGGAATTTATCAAAGGATTCATCCGCATGTGCGACGATGGGTTCAACCAAGGTTGGCATGAACGTAATGGGGGTAACCTGACATACCGCATCAAAGACGAAGAGATCGCTCAGGCAACAAGCATGCTTGACGAATCTAAGGAATGGGTGGCTATCGGTACCGAGGTCCCATCATTGGCTGGGGAATATTTCCTGGTTACCGGTTCGGGAAAATATTTCCGCAACGTGGCTCTTGCTCCTCAAACAAATATCGCAATCATCAAAATTGATGAAACCGGAACAAAATATCAGATCCAATGGGGTCTTGTCGATGGCGGGAAACCGACTAGCGAGTTGCCATCACATTTGATGAACCATGCGGTCAAAAAAGCGGCATCAGATGGTAAACACCGCGTAATCTACCATGCCCACACGACCAATGTGATCGCTCTTACTTTCGTATTGCCTTTACGTGATGAAGTGTTCACTCGGGAACTTTGGGAAATGGCGACGGAATGTCCGGTTGTCTTCCCTGGGGGAATCGGGATGGTGCCTTGGATGGTGCCTGGAGGAAAAGCAATCGCTGTGGCTACCTCAAAACTGATGGAAAAATATGATGTGGCAATCTGGGCTCATCATGGAATGTTCTGTTCAGGGGAGGATTTCGATCTGACTTTCGGTCTGATGCATACGGTTGAAAAGTCAGCGGAAATCCTGGTGAAAGTCCTGGCGATCCAACCAACCAAGCTCCAAACAATCCAAGCCGATGAGTTCCGTGAATTGGCTCGTGATTTCAATGTCAACTTGCCTGAAGAATTTTTATTCGAAAAATAAGAGGGAGAAGCAAAATGTCAAAAAGATTTATCTTAAATGAAACAAGCTACCATGGAAGCGGAGCAATCAAGGAGATTGTGAGTGAGGCAGTTTCCCGCCAATTCAAAAAAGCCCTTATCGTAACTGACAAGGACCTGGTGAAATTCCAGGTAGTCAAAAAAGTGACTGACCTTTTGGATGAAGCAGGACTTGCTTATGAGATTTTCGACGAGGTAATGGCTAATCCGACTATCGAACTGGTTACCAATGGAGTAGCAGCCTTCAAACAAAGCGGGGCGGACTACATGATCGCCATCGGTGGCGGATCACCTCAGGACGCAGCAAAAGCGATCGGAATCATCATCAACAATCCGGAATTCGCCGATGTGAGATCTTTGGAAGGTGTCGCACCGACCAAAAACAAATGCGTTCCAATCATCGCCGTGGCAACTACAGCCGGAACCGCAGCTGAAACGACAATCAATTATGTCATCACTGACGTCCAAAACAAACGCAAATTCGTCTGCGTCGATGTCCATGACATCCCAGTAGTGGCGATTGTTGATCCGGACATGATGGCTTCGATGCCAAAAGGACTTACTGCAGCTACTGGTCTTGATGCCTTGACTCATGCGATTGAAGGCTATACGACTCTAGGTGCGTGGGAACTGGCTGATACTCTTAACCTTAAAGCGATCGAACTGATTGCCAGAAGCTTGGAAGCTGCCTGCCAGAACGATTCTAAAGGTCGTGAGGACATGGCTTTGGGTCAATATATGACCGGAATGGCTTTCTCGAACGTGGGACTAGGTGTAGTCCATGGTATGGCTCATCCGCTAAGCGCATTTTATGACACGCCTCATGGTATCGCCAATGCTGTGTTGCTTCCTTACGTGATGGAGTACAACAAAGACTTCACTGGAGCGAAATTCAAGGAAATCGCCAAAGCGATGGGTGTAAGTGGTGTCGAAGCCATGAGCGAAGCTGAATACAAGCAAGCCGCTATCGATGCGGTTGTCACCCTGTCTAAAAACTGTGGAATTCCTCAGACCTTGAAGGAAATCGGTGTCAAGGAAGAAGACCTTGAAGCCTTGACTGCAGCGGCCATGGCCGATGTGTGTACCGGTGGGAATCCTCGTCCTTGCCAAAGCGATGAGATCCTGGCATTATACAATACAGCATATAGCGGATAATTTCTGCCAAAATTGTCCAAACCTTCCATTATAATTTAATCATTCGCAACTAATCCATTATCAATTTTATAACACTAATCCAATAATATAAGACCGTGCCAAGTGCACGGTCTTTTCATTTGGGAATTATTCACTAAGTGTCAATCCATCGTACAAAATCCAGATAAGGTAAGCCTGTTTGTTTAAATAAGCATATATGATTATCAAGTGAGCCGGTCAATTGGCGGAATCCAATTATCTCCTTGTCAATAACTTGTTGATGTCAAGTATACTTGATATCAATAAGTTTCTTCGGTATGATTAAAGAGGTTAATTAATTTACATTAGGAGGAATAATTGAATGTTTAGTCACATGGATGAAATTGAATTATTACAATATCTAAAAGCTGTCAGAATAACATATTACTTCACGTTGACGTTAGAAGTAATTGCTTTCATATATTCTATACCCTGTTTAAACGAGTACTCAAATTTGATATTGCTCTTTATTTTGTCGCAACGTCTTCTTGTTACCATTGTTGTTGAATATTACAAAGTAAAGGCAGGTAAGAAAATGAGTAAAATACGTTTTGTCGCTGGTTGCATATTGATGATTGCTATAATGTTATTAATAATAAAATTGTCCTTAGTTCCCGGGTAGCTTTTCTAACCACATCTCAGGTTTTCGGTATCCTGACCGGGCATTCAATACCAAATGCTTTGTAGCAATCATTCGCCTTCTTGAAAGCTTCTTGAGTGATTGGCTCATATTTTTATCCTCGCTATCATGTCTAAATGATACGCTAAGAGGATGAAAAAGTTAAGGAAAACAGCAATTTTAGAAGGCACAAAACACCCTTCTATCGCAACTTTAATTTAGGATAAAACCGAGTAAAAAGTTTACCTAAGTCATGTGGTCATTCAAAAACAACATTCTAAATATTAATCTTTCAATCTAAATAGACAGAGAATCTGTGAATTAACACGTTACATTTCCATTTTAGAAATAATATTCCTAGTTGATGTTGTTGGTGCGAATATTATGATTTTCGTGCTCATCTGTGGATTTAAAAGAGCTTTTTTGCTTTAATTTTATTATACCAACTGAGAGGGGAGAGTGGTGGAGTAATCAAAAACCATGTTAATGTTTGAAGTATATTTACTTGTTTCGGCATTTGTTTCATTAATTCTTAAAATGTCACGAGTAATTCCTAGAAAAAATATACTTATTATAGATAAAATGGTATTGAAATGGCCTGTAGCATTCATTACAGTTGCCTTGAGGATATATATTCACAACAGGTGAATATATATATTTACTTGGATGGTTGATTATTTTGGACTTTGTGGACATTATTATGTGTTTCAAAAAATCAAATAAATAATAGTACACGCCAAATAGAGCGTTGGGCCATTCGTGTAGTACGATATCGATAAAATCATTGGCACGTAAAAAGGAATACCGCAACTTCTATTTCTGTTTTGGTATTCCTTGTTTCAGTTCTTTGATTTCCTTGCAGGTTTACTGCCGCAAATGTGTTGGCAATACTTCATGGTAAGGAAGTAGTTTCTTAATTCTTCTTTATTTTCAGGATCGTTATTCGGTAGTCGCGCTAGAATCCATGATTGAAGAATAAAACACGCACACACCAAACATATTAAAAAAATGAATCTGAAATTATCGAATTCATTTATAGTTGTTTACTAAAATTTAGAAATCAATAGATTTAAAGTGTCGACATGAGTTAATTTGAGTATTATACTACGTAAAGAGTAGCTAACTGAGGTTTAATTGATTATTAGCTGCCTATCTGCTGCATCTAAACGATAAATATTAAATATGTAATTTAAGAAAGTAAAATGAGGATTCGAATTTTGAAAATTATTATTATGCATTTGCCATTCGTTCTATTTATAATTACTGCGATATTTTTAAGAATAATTAATGTACCTTTAGTTTATAAGGCTATATTAATTGTGGCGGTAATTATTTACGGTGTGTTTTTTACAAAAAAATCTAGGAGTTATTTTCAAGACATGCTCTCTGGCAGCAACGTAAATGAGAACAGGAAATAGATTTATAGAGGGGTTAAAATTATTTCCAATTTGGCCGTTCTATTCTACATTATCATCAAGTTGATGAAGTTATAGATATATATAATTAGAAAGGGGGGTGAATCAAATGGGAGCATTGTTATTTTTAGTCGCTGGAACATTAGGGGTCAGCACAACTATTGCAACATCGGTTGTTAGCATTGTATTGACAGGGTCAACTATTATCACTATTATTTTGGCACTTACTACAATCCTTTCTGCTGGTGCAGATGCAATTTTGACAATGGGATGGACAGCTTTCGTTACAACAATTAAGACTATTGCTCAAAAGCAAGGTATTAAATATGCTGTGGCCTGGTAACTATTCCAAAAAATCAATAGTCGAATGGCGTGTGCTACACGCTTTCGGCTATTTTAATTATAATAAAGGGTAGTGTCAAATTCGTTATGGAAAAACAGTGATTTTTTCATAATAGAGTTTCGTGTTCGTTTTGTCGGTAATACCTAAGCGCTTCTTCCATGAGGATGTTCCACTTGTTTGGCATGTTATGAGTTTTCTTCAAACAATCCAATTCAACTGGTGGCTTGTATCCCAGGGAGGTGTGATTTCTTAGGAAATTGAAATATGTTGTGAACAGACACATGAAATCATTTGCGCCATCCAATGAGTTGAAGCCATTTTTGATCGCGTAGGTTTCTCCAAATGTTCTATTCAAACGCTCTATTATTTGTTTGGCAGGGCGATGTTCTTTTGATACAGGATCATCATTCGTAAGTCCAATTACTTGAGTCACTTTAAAAAATACTCTTTTGATTTGAAAATACTGTTGAGCGGCTTTATATATCGGATTTCCGTCAACAACGATCTCAAAGTCAGTCGGTAACTTTTTGAATTTTCTCATGACTGAATAAAAGGCATTTATAGCCGCAAAGGTATCTCTTTTCATGAAAATTCGATACGAAGTTATTATTTTTTTCCTAACATCGCACATGAAAAATACATAGGCTTTTTTTCCTAAAACTTTGACGTATGTTTCGTCTCCACAATGATACGAGTTCAAATCGTGCTTGTAGTTATCCATCCACGGAAATAGGAGATGGCTGGCTGCCTGAGCGTAGTTAGCTATTGTTTGATGGGATATTTTGATATCGTGAATCTCGTATAAAACCAAAGCGGTTTTTCTAAGAGACAGGCCATAATTAACGTAATACGTCAACGCTAGGCCTAAAACATGCTTAGAATTGTGGATTCTGGAGAGATCAACTTTTGATGGTGCTATTTTCAGCTGGATGCTTTCAAGTTTTTCGATTGAAGCATCGAAGACGCGGGTTATGTAGTGAAGCGAGAATTTAGAAGGATTTACCTTGTATTTCTTTTTATCTTCTTTTGTTAGTTTCTTCAACTCACTCTTATAGTGAGAACATCTAGAGTTTTGACATTTATAGACATCAAAACCATCACGTGATTTGATCAACGTCAACTTGCGGCCGCAGTGAGGACACTTGCGGATCAATTGTTGCGAATAACTCTTATTAAGTGAGAAAGTCGTATCACAAACTTTGCACTTAACTTGGGATTTCTTGATTCCGTTGTTGAAAGTCAGGTATTCATGAGTGGCGCCGCAATGTGGGCAAACAGTATCTTCAGATGGATAGTCTTTGCCTTCATGTCTAAACACCGGTTTCAAAGGTCGTTTATGTTTGGATTCATACTCATCCCTGGCCTGTTGAAATGGGATGGGGATTAATTGCGGTTCAATAACAGGAAGCGGATGCATTTTGAAACGACGATATGGTTCACTCTTACTTGAATCCGTACCATCACTGGGAAGATGCTTTAGCAGGAAACACTCAAATTTGTACAAAAATCTACGAATGATATTTAAAAAATTGATTATTAATGATATAATTTTGACCATGGTAACAGTCCTCCTTATTGTGGTTTAGACACTTACAATTATGAGGCTGTTACCTTTTTTTGTAAACAAAATGGTCAAATTATAGGGTGAAATCCGGGGGAATTTACCTAAATATATAAAAAACCAAGGTAGAATGCGGTTTTCCAGTTAATTATGGTTGTAAATAACTAACTGGTTTTGACACTACCTAATAAAGGTAGGTACATTTATTATGAAAATTACTAATTATGTTAAAATGATATGTTTATTTTATAAAAACATATCACTTGAGAAAATATCATTTATAGCAAGGAAAATGAAAAGTGATAATCCATTTAGAATGCATTTAATTTGTGAATCATTGAAACTGTTTAGTTCAATTTTGATGATTATCTTGTTATATAATAATGTATATAGTTATAACACAAATCTATTTGTTTCCATTTTATTGTTAATTTACCTTGTACAAAATTTGTTGATGCTTGTGGGTCCCTGGAAGATAATAAGAAAGAGATTCAAATATAGTTACTTACGGATGACTGCTTCCGGAGATTGTATGTATCTCCGAAAAGTTATTGTGCTTAACTTTTTTGTTGAATATTTATTATCACTTCCAATGAATTTGCCTATTTTGATTGGACTTATAGTCACAGCCAATTTGTTTGCGGTGCTGTTAGCCATAAATATTAGTGCGTTATCATTTCTTTTCTACATAATCAGACATTCTCAAAAGATGTTGAGAAAAGGACCAATGGCTACAATAATGTTTTTTGTTTCACGTATGTGCACATTTTCAATAGGTTACTTATTTGCATTTATATTATCAAGATTGGTCTTAATATCTAGATCTGGAATAAAAGAATTTGGTTTGTCCGTAATGTACGTTTCATGGGTGGATAGTATAATTAACGATTCTTTGTTTTCCATAACAAAATATTTTCGTAATATATTATTAAACGTCGATTACTATCTAGTAAACGACTATCGAATTATTAGTTTTCTATTAATATTGATATTATTTTTCGTATTTATTTCGTTAATGATTTTGAAACGTATTTCTAAAGAAATCATACAAATAACATACAAATTACCAAATTGCTATATTAACTCATTAAGTAAATTTGAAAATAAACATGAAATTGATAATCCGTTTTTGTTCAAAGATCTGTGCATTTTCATTGATAAAACAAGGAAACTTGAGTACAGTCCAATGGAGTTCCTATTTACGAATGAGCTGTTCTTTTTTATAGGGATAAATATAGTATTTTTACCACTAATCAATAATTATTTTATCTTTGCGTTTTTATTTGTTTTTGAACTTTTTTTCTTAATTGACCACCAAATACATCCTTAAATCTAATAATGATTTACACACCGTTTTTCCGGCTATGTTAGCCCAAAGCAATGCTTTCATAGATGAAGCCTGTTCCAATATAATTTTCTCGCCTAAAATCACAATGGCATTGATAAATATCCACAAAATAATCATGGACGTCTCTAGCTCTTGTTTCAATCATGTATGCTATGTACGCCAGATATTCATTAAGGTATTTAGAAGATATCCCATTGTGTTTTTTCATATACTTTTCAATTTGAGAATGCACGTAATTGACGTGATTTATGTGGTAGATTCCTCGCTTTGCCTTGCTTTTTGCTGGAAACGCATAATGGTCGATTTTCAGACTCTCACTTAATCTTCGATATACGAATAATCCATCCGTACAAAGCGTTGTTGCTTTTTGAAGGTGTTTCAGATATACAGCGGTTGTCGTTTCGTTATCAAGCGTTGTCGATCCGATCTTAGCGACCTTGAGTAATATATGGCCGTTCCTGTCAACCGCGCTTGCTATTTGTACGGCATCGGTTATATTTTGATCTTTCTTGTCTCTACGGTTACCTTTTCGTCCTCTTTTATAGGGCTTCCTGGGTAATGGTTTTGCCGCCTGTTTACTGTGATTCCCGGAATAACTGATGTTTACGCTCATTTCATCTAATTCCACAATCCCGCTAAGCTCAACGTTTTCCATCCTGTGAGCTAGCGCGTTCAATATTTTATGGCGCATGAAAAAACTGCATTTTAACGACACTCCTGCATATTTGGCACAGTCCCTCAAATCTTCGTCATGGCTCATTATTATCAGATACTTAAGCCAGGTTATATAAGAAAGTTTGGTATTCTCCAAAATTGTACCAACATACGGAGTAAAAGTTTTACCGCAATCAATGCATCTAAAACGTTGTGTTTTGTTTTTGTAGTGGCCATCTCGTTTAATATGATGGTGACCGCAACGAGGGCACGAAATTGAATCGTTGTGTTTGGCTTCTAATGCATCCACAAGGATCTTGGTGTAATCATTTAGAAGTTGACGGTCCTGAATGAAAACAATTAGGGCGTTTAAATCATCGCTGTTTAAAGTATCCAGTTCATTCTTAATTTTTTCTAATTCCATGGTTATCCCACCTCTTCTCTATTATACACCTAATTCTACAGGAAAAGTCGATAAACATCTTTATGGGCTAACATAGCCGTTTTTCCGCCTTCTAAATTCTTGGTTTTTAGTGATTAGACTTCATCACTTTGGTATGATATTACCGAGGTGATATCAATGGCAATAAAACTAAAACCGAAGAAAGATTCTTTAATAACTCTTACTAGAAAATATGCTAATGACAATGATGAATGTGTGAAGTTCTTCTTCACTATCAAGTGGCCTGAAGGGTTCTACTGTGAAAAGTGCGGTTGTACGCATTACTACTTCATTGAAAGTAGAAAAGCTTATCAATGCAAGGAATGCAAACATCAGCACTATCTGCTAGCAGGTACCATATTCCAGGACACCAAGCTCGAACTTTACAAACTGATCTTAGGCATGTATATTTTCTTTACCTCCAATAAAGGTGTTTCAGCAATAGAACTCGCAAGTGAACTCGACGTCAATTACAAAACAGCCTTACTTCTTGCCAGAAAATGTCGAATTTTGATGGCTCAAAGCTGTAGTGAAAAGATGCTCGATAGCTTGTTTTATGAAGCTGACGTCGCATATATTGGATCCAAGAGCAAAGAGAAGAATCGTCAAGGTTGTGCTACAGAGCAACAGCCTTTTTTGGTCGTACTTTCGACGGATGCAGAAAATCATTACCCAAAATACATCAAACTTCACCCTATTCCAACCGACAATCAAATCCAGGTAAAAAATGTCATCTCGAAGAGCATCAAACTATCAAAGGATCGAAAACTGAATACCGATGGCAAAACTACATTTAACAAAATTGAGGATGAGATTGAGTTGTGTAAGGAAAAGATCATTTACAAAGAGGATGATCATCGCTTGTATTGGATTAACACTTTGATTGGTGATATCAAAAACAATATCACTGGAATATATCATGGCGTAGCAAAGCGGGATCTGCCTTTATTCCTAAATGAGCAGGAGTGGCGCTTCAACCACCGTTATACAGGTGCTTATTTCATGGATAAAATAAGAAAATATCTGCTACTTTCATCGCCGATGCCAAAAAGAAAAATCGTAACGGTTCTTAACTTAGCAGAATCATATTTTTCAAGTACATGTATCTGATGGTCAATTAAGCTTTTTTTTATAATTGTAGGAAATTTAAGAATTGTAACATATAGATTTGATGAAGTGTTTAGATTTAGAAGCGATATCGATAAATGGAAAATAATTTACTTGTCGGGCACTAGAGGAACATATCAGGTCTTGTTTTCAAAATATTATTTGTTGAAGCACCTTGCCAAAATCCCTTGTTTATTTACTTGTTTTGTGTTATTTGTAATGTTTTCTGGCTATATGTCAATATATGCTACCATTCTTATTCTAGATATTGCGATCGTCATTGCACTCTTTAGCGATATAGTTAAATGGATACTGAGAACAGATTACGATTTTTATTGTATAATTATTAAAAACAAGTACGCAGTTAATGAGGTCTCGATTGAGGATTATTTGGGTTATAATCTGGTATCCAATGCAAATAAAACGGTACATAGGTTGTTTTTGTTTGTTACATTTTTTATTTTAATATTATGTTCGTTTTTGAAGTTAATTTCAGGATGGCAATGGGTTATATTTTATGTTACATATTTAATTGTTTTCGTGATCGATATAAAAGCAAATTCTATGTACTATCCTACGGATAAAATAATTAAAATTGGAAGGAGAGAATTGAATGAGCAGAATTAATAGAATAATATCCGGGCATGTCAAATACTTATGTATTTCTATATCTGTTTATATTTTAGGGATAATTTTTGGAATGATTATTTCAGCTGATACGAAATTGACTATCAATCCAACTAGTATGCAATTTGTTGAAACATTTGTCCACAATGAAATAATCGGGTTAGGTTTGGTTGTTTTTGGAATTGTAACGTTTGGATTTTTCAATACTATTTTCCTGGCATACAATGGGTTTTCATTGGGTTTGATAATAATTGGCGTATACAATCAATATGGTATAAGTCCATTGATTTCTGGTGTTGCCCCACATGCTCTAATTGAAACTTTTGCCATAACAATGTCATGTACGCTAGGATATGAGTCGTTGCGCCTTGTAAAGATGGTAAAAAATAATTTAGATTCGGATATAAAGGGAAAAATTTATATAAGTGATTTTATAATATTACTAATATCCACTAGTTTGCTATATGTTGTCGGGGCATTCATAGAATCATCATTCTCAAATGTAATAATATAAAGGGGGCAAGAAAATGAATGATGTAGTACTTGATATAAAAGAGTTATCATATAGTTATGACGGGAAAAAATTTATCTTAAAAAATATAAACTTTTTCATTAGAGAAGGAGAGGTGGTAAAACTTAGTGGACCTAACGGGGTTGGCAAATCGACATTTCTTAATATAGTTTCAGGTCTAATTGATGATTCCAATTTAGAATATACTGCGGAATTTCAAAATGAGGAGATAATATTTGAAAATATGCGTTCTAGAATATCTTTTGTACTGGATACACCAGAATTATTCGATCAACTTACTGGATCTGAAAACATTAAAATGTACAGCTTACTGTTTGAGTGTGATGATGCATATTTTGATAGAGTTCTGGACTGGTGCAATAAATATCGTATAATAGATTTTTTAAGCCGTCCGGTAGAAGAGTATTCCTTGGGTACTCGACATAAATTGTTCTTAGCGATACTCATATCGAGAAAAGTTGATCTTATTCTTTTAGATGAGCCTTTCAATGCTTTGGATGATTCTAGTAGAAAATACCTTGTTGGGCATATTAATTCTTGTAGAGACTCTTCGTTCATCATTGTTTCACATCTTAATCAACCTGGTCTGAAATTGGATAGGGATTTTGAAATGAAATTATATTAACCTTAGTTCCTAGTCGGCTTTTCTTGAACTGATTGTCAGAAGCTTGGAAGCGGCCTGCCAGAACGATCCTAAGGGTCATGAAGACATGGCTTTGGGTCAATACATGACCAGAATGGCTTTCTCGAACGTGGTACTTGGTGTGGTCCATGGGGTGGCTCATCCACTAAGCGCATTTATGACACGCCTCATGGCATCGCCGATGCCGTGTTGATTCCTTACGTGATGGAGTACAACAAAGACTTCACCGGAGCAAAATTCAAGGAAATCGCCAAAGCGATGGGTGTAAGTGGTGTCGAAGCCATGAGCGAAGCTGAGTACAAGCAAGCCGCTATCGATGCGGTTGTCACCCTTTCTAAAAACTGTGGAATTCCTTAGACCTTGAAGGAAATCGGTGTCAAGGAAGAAGACCTTGAAGCCTTGATTGAAGCTGCCATGGCCGATGTGTGCACCGGTGGGAATCCTCGTCCTTGCCAAGGCGACGAGATCCTGGCATTATACAAAACAGCATATAACGGATAATTTCTGCCAAAATTGTTCGAACCTTCCAATATAATTTAATCATTTGCAACTAATCCATTATCTATTTTATAACACTAATCCTATAATATAAGACCGTGCCCTTGGCACGGTCTTTAATTTGAAAAATCGTTATTCAGATAATGTGACTTGCTGAAACTGGTCTTGGTTTCCTAGTTATTGCTCCAATAATCTCATGTTCATTTTGAAATATGAATATTGTGATTGGTTTTCTAAAATTCTATCAGGATTGTTCCGGTTTACTTGGTAATAATACCGAATTCAATATTATTGCCGATATCGATAAAAAAGATCCGGTAGCGGCGTAGCTAGTATATCCGCTTTTTACGGATGATAAAATCAAGATCGTTATAGTATTCAGCGAATACAAAATAAGTTTATTTCGAAGATCATTTCTCTCAAAAGTCCTTTTCCAAGGATTAATATTTATCAGCACAAATATTGAAAGAAATAGAAAGTACCCCAGGACATAGATCATAATTGAAGGCATAATGGAACTTAATAACATCCCAATTGACCAAATAATAATACCTAATAAGTAGCATCCAAAAGGTGTTTTGGAATGATACCCGGCATTGTTGGTCCTGAAGACAAGAAAACACGATAGCATTATCAGGGATTCCAAAAATCTGCCGCTAAGTATCGAAATGATTAAATAACTAATGGAATTTAACGCAAATAATATTATAGCGGATAAAGCATATTCTATTTGCTGCATTTTGAATGCGTCATCAATGCAATTTTTTTGGCAAATTTTACGTGAAAGACGTGAAACAAATACGTGCAGCATTTTACACCTCAGTATTATAAATATAAATATTAATGTCTTGATGGGTTACCGCCGGGATTAGGATGGTAACTTTAAATGTTGCCTCCGTATAACTGACATCAATCATGCCATCGTATTTTTTTACTATTCTTCTGATGTTTTTCAAACCGTAACCGTGATTAGCGCCACCCTTTCGTGAAAGGATTTTAGAATCACTTAAAATGATTTTTCCGTCAAATGTGTTCTCACAAATTATTCTAATCATTTTGTTTGGAAGTAGAGCTATTGATATACGAACCCTTTTATTCTCTGTGGTTTGAGCAGCTTCTAAAGCATTGGAAGTAATATTTCCAAATAATGAACACAAATCAAAATTATCGATGTGAGAAATGTCCGGAACTTCTAACTCGATATCGAGTGAAACGCCCAATAAATTACTTTTACTGATAAAGTCACTTATTGTAGAGTCAAGGTAGATGTTTCCTGTATTCACAACGATAATTTTGTTGTCCATTTCCAATCCGATATTATTGATATATTCTTCCAATTGAGTATATGACTTATTCGAGACAAGATGGCCAAGCGTGTTGAGGTGGAATTTTACGTCATGCTTCCATGATTTAAGGTGGTTGTATGATTTGATTGTTTTGTCATAAAGTTCGGTTCTGAGTTCATTCTCTTTAAGCAATAGGTCGATACTGTATTTTCTCGTTAAGTTTGTAATTAGTATTCTTGTTTGAACAAATGAGATTAAATTGACTGCAAAAAGGGAGACAGTAATGACCAACAAATACAGATTATCTGAATTAAACTCTAAATAATGTCTTAATATAAATACCATGGATAAAACTGAAGCCAGTGGCACTACCATATATAAATAAACGTATCTTTCATTATTATCAAGATTGTTTGAATAAGAACCTCTGTTCATTTGAAGAGAGATAAGAAACATCAGTATAAATATTATTGTTCTTGTAATAATCATCAGCAGTAATCTGATGAACTCTTCTCCCATCAGCTGCTGGACATCAATGCTTGAAAACGATGTTACCAGTGATATGGTAATCAATTCGACCAGGTTAAATATCAAAAAAGCAACAACTGGAACTAAAAATTTAAATAGAAAGCGCCCGCTGTAAAAAATCAGTGAATATAAGATATAAATTAGAAATACCAGCATTACTGCGCTTGAATTGTATTTTTGAATGGTAAACACAGTTAAAATTGCAGATATAAAAATGAAAATTGCTGCGTTGATATAACGCATTGGAAGTTCTTTATTTACTAGCATTGAATCAATAAAAAACAGGACGAGAAAGACATCTACTAAACCCCCTGTGTTAGGATAGTTGTCGTATAGAACGTTTTAGATTATACTTAGTAAAAAGTATACCAAGGAGACCTAGCCATGACCAAAACTTATACGACAGAAGAAAAAATCAAGATCATCAGTGAGGTTGAACCACCACTTAACAAGACGGTTGTTCAGATTGCTGAAGAAACCGGCATCAAGACGACTACACTATATTCTTGGAAAAGAAGATACCTCAAAAATCATTCAGTTTCTAAAATCAAAGAACGCTACAACAAGGAACAACGTTTCCATTTCATCGCTGAATCCGCTCCCCTCAGTGAACATGAGCTCGGTGAATATTGCCGCAAAAAAGGGATTCATCCTGATGAGTTGGTTAAGTGGAAGAAGGAATTCCTAAGCCCTGAAACCAAGTCCGATTCTCTAAAAGATGACCTGCAAGCCGAACGGCAAAAGCGCAAAGAGCTGGAAAAACAATTGCGCCGCAAGGAAAAGGCATTAGCCGAGGCAGCTGCATTACTGGTTCTTGAAAAAAAGCTCCAGGCAATTTGGGACGACAACGAGGAAGATTAACGACTCTCAAATTGCGCAAAGAAATCGTTACGTTAATCAAAGAAGCGAACGCCAATGGTGCCCGCTTGATCCCGGCATGCAAGGTGGCAGGGATTTCGAAACGGACGTATGAAAGATGGACTCAAGAAGACAATATTTCCACTGATAGGCGTAAAGAACCACGGCTAAATCCTCCAAAGAATAAGCTCAGCAATGAAGAACGCGAAGCTATAATGAGAATAGTTAACAGTCCTGATTATAGGCAATTGACACCGGCTGAGATTGTTCCGTTACTGGCTGACAAAGGTATCTATATTGCTTCAGAATCAACCATCTACCGTCTATTAAGAGAGTTGAAACAATTGAAACATCGCGGCCGTACAGCCCCGAAGCACCACAGACAAGCCACCACCCATATTGCAATCAAACCGAACCAAGTTTGGAGTTGGGACATCACTTGGTTGCACCGCAAGGATATCCGAGGAGTTTATTACAAGCTATACATGATAATGGACATCTTCAGCCGCAAAATTGTCGGGTACGAAGTATGGGAGACGGAAAACGCTGAATATTCCGCAATCCTGATGCAACGCACACTTTTAAGCGAACGAATCAATGGCGAACCGCTGGTCTTGCACTCCGATAACGGTGGTCCGATGAAGGCAGCTACATTTCTGGGGATGCTCGAGAATCTTGGTGTGCAAAGCTCATTTTCTAGACCGCGGGTAAGCAACGATAATCCATATTCTGAATCGTTGTTTAAGACATTTAAATATATGCCAAAATACCCCACAAGCGGTTTTGAATCACTCACACACGCTAGAAGCTGGGTCAATGAATTTGTACAATGGTACAACGAAATTCACTTACACAGCGGAATCAAATACGTGACACCCGCCAGTCGCCATCGAGGGGAAGATGCTGCGATACTGCAAAAAAGGAAAGAAGTTTATGCTGAAGCTAAAATGAAAAACCCTGAACGATGGAGTGGATCAGCCAGAGACTGGTCCTGGATTGAAGCAGTTGCCCTAAATCCGACAAAAGAAAGTGAATTATTGATCAACGAAGTTTAACAAGCGCAACTCAAGAATTTGCATAATTAATATGAAAAAAATGCGTCAACTATATTGACAAATACCGTAAATTGATAATAATCTCAGACATTAAATACATGTGCTATCCTCCAAAAAATTTCAAAAACAGATTTTGTACATCTTTCATTTTTGATCTCCCTACCGGAATTGAGTCTCCGTTAGAAATTTGAACATACTGACTTTTAAACGAAGCCACATAGTTCAAATTTACAATGTATGACCTATGTATTCTAAACATATCATGGTCAATCAACAAATCTTCAATTTTTGAAATTGGAATATTGATTTGCTTTTCTTCTTCTATCATATGAAATATGCAATTATGTTTATCTGACTCAACATACATAATGGATTTTGTATCTATCGTATAGTAACCGTTTGATGCGTCTAAACGAATTAATCTGTCGATGTTTTTTTGAAGAGAATTAGCAATCTGATCTAATGTTTTATTTAATCTAGTCTGGTTGACGGGCTTTACAATATAATCCAGCGCAGACACCTCATATCCATTGATTGCAAACTGGCTGTGTGAAGTAATAAAACATATTATGATATTCTTATTGTTTTTCCTGAGCTCTTTAGCAAATTCAATACCGGAAATTTCAGGAATTTCTATATCGAGTAGTGCCACATCGCAGTCCATTGCTTCTCCAGGAATCATGTATGATACTTTATTGGTAACGGTAAATTCTACAATGTTATTTGTGTTTTTTGCCCAATTGTCGATATATCCAATTAAAATGTCCCGGTCTATTTTAGAATCTTCAGCGATGAAAAAACTAATGTTCATGTAATTATCCCCTCTCTCATTTTGTTTCAATTCTACATGATTGTAACATATATTTTGCAGTTTGTATAATTGTTCCGAACATAAATCCGTCAATATAAAGGATACAGGAGAGTATTTTTGTATAAACATAATACATTACTTAATTAATCATCAAATACAGGTGAGCACGGTATTGGATTATTGTCGATTTTGAAAAATCACCAAATGTCGCGCATTTTGGATGTAGTAATATTTCTTCGTTACTGACTATGAACTCCAAGATGTATCTGTTGGCTAATTAAGAAACATTATTTTTTTGTTCAATTATTTTCTTTGGTGTTGTTGTTGGTGCAAAAATTTTGCTTTTCATGCTCAATAGTGGAATCTAAAGAAATTTGATGTTTAAAATTAATTATACTAAATGAGAGGAGATAATCGAATGGAATCAAAAAAAGTTGTGAAATTTTTGATAAAAATATCACAGGCTGCTAGCGACATAACTTGCTGGGGTGCATTTTTTCAACCTGATGCGCCAAAACGAAAATTTATTTCAAAATAAGTGGGATCTATAAATGATTATTTGAATGACCATATTACACAGGCTGCAATTCTATGGGGTTGCGAAAATACGGTAACTGATATGAAATGACTAATTTGTTGGATTATTAAGCGGCTAAATTTAGAAATTTCACAACCAAAATCCTTGACTTGAGATATGTGGTCATTCATAAATGATTAAAAGAAAGAGGTAAATTATGAGTTTTAGAAGAGCAACATGTACAGGTATGGCATTATTATTAGTCGGTACGCTTATGACATCGAAAATAATTGATTACAGAAGTCGAGATTTAAATAGGCAATTAGATGGATATTATTTGTCAGATAAATCCGCAAATATTTTGTCAAATGCCTTACTTACTGAAAATGAAGTAACAAATACAGATGATTATTATGTGAAGCACGATCAATTAATACTGGACGAGCTTGATTTAGAAGTTAAAGATAATATGCTAATTCGCACAAAAAAATCAGATTCTTTAAATGCAACATCTCAATTAAAATCGCTAAATTCTTCGATTAATAAAAACTCAGGTTTTGAAAAAAGGTTGGTAAAAATTATTTCTGACGAACAACAAAAAAATCGAAATATTGCGGCAATTGGAGTTTCTACAATATTTTTTGAAAATAGTACGGACACTGAAGTTAAAGATTTAGAGCCATTAAAATATACTGATTTTGAAAATTTTGTCGTGAATGAACGTGGTAATAATGTGTTCGATAAGTCGTTTGATGCAAATGATTTATTGATTCAAACAGCTGGGACTCCTACTGAATATGGAAGCTTAACACTTTCAATTGTTGTTTCAATCGATAATTGGAATACAGATTTAGCATTTGCGACCTCATATTCTGATTGGAACCCATCATTGACTGAGGAGTTGTTTGGGTCGGACAAAATCAAACCGGATCCAGAAAATACTGATTATGTGACCCTCACGAATCCATCTTGTTATTATATGTATTCGGAAGCTCTTTCGGGTACATGCACTGACAAGTTTAGAGAAATGAAAACTTACAGTTCAGTTATTTATGGTTTTGATGAACATAATGGACGAACTACGTTGTCTACGGCAGGAGAGTTATCGTCTACTCCGTCGGGCGTTAGAGAGTGGACAACAACATATTTACATACATGGGAGACAATAGCACCTTCATTTAGCATTAGTAGCACTGGAGTTTCTATTTCTGGAACACCAAGTGACAAATCATGGCAACTAACAAGTTACATCCGTTATTAGCGAATCTCAATTGTACTTTAAACGACTGATAATTTTATGATATAATCGGGGGGCATGTAATGTCTATATTTTCATTGTACAAATTGACTATGAAAATTGAAATGACTACCCTAATCTTGAATGACCATATGCCACAGGAGCATGTCTTTTGGCTTGTGAAAGGATAGTGTTTTAACTAGTATGTAGAAATTTGGTACGTTTTTGAGTGACAAAATTTCTAAATTTCACAACTGAAAATTTCAACCTGAGCCATGTGGTCATTCAAAACCCTAATCTAAAAATGCTAAAATATGGAGGAAAAAGACTATCAAGAATATTATATGGATTTTAATGATATTAATATTTTCCGGATGCTCATTAAATGGTATAGGCACTAATCCCGAAAAAGCAATGTCAGATATAATTGCAGAAAAATATGGGGAAGCAAATATATTATACCAAAACATTTGTAATGAATACGTTTCCGGAATATTTGAAAAAGGTGATGACGTAACCTTGGTTATCTTAGAAAAAGCAGGGGATAAATATGAGTTTTTTGGGTCTTCCAGCTACGATAAGAATAAGGCAAGTTACGGAATGTATAATTTTGTCAATGAAGATAACTTACTGGTTGTTTTTGCAGAAAATACCAACTTCAAATATGAGAGTTTGACTATAAATTATTTTAATAAAACGGATTCTAATGAAACGCTTGAGATAAAAGACATTGTTGAGACTGATCAATATATATGCAACATGTATCTATTACCTTCGTGTTATCAATACAAAAATCTGCAATTATATTAAGTATTACTACTCAATCAATCTTAGTTCCCGGGTGACTTTTATAACCACACATCAGGATTTTGGTATTCTGACCGGGATTCAATGCCGAATGCTTTGTAGCAGTCATTCGCCTTCTCCAAAGCTTCCTGTGTGATTACGGCATTATCATATACTTTACATTTTTGGTTTCGCAGGTTCAGGAACAATGAGTGAGGATTAATTTTAGTCTCCTTCAACTTGTCTTGAACCATTTTACAAAACTCAGTTGCGATGAATATCAACAACAGGTGGCCTCTAAATGTATCCCCGTTTTGCACTCGAAACAGTAATAGCACGGCATAGTTCCTATATGATACATCTTAATGTGTTACACTTGTTTCGTTAAAGAGTATATATAAGTGATTGGAGGAGTGTTATGAATCTTATGCAAGCAGTGGTATTTATTGGGGGATTCACTATATGGATTTCGTCAATAATATTTATTACGAGTCTATTGTCGGCGATTAAATTGATACACGAAGGTAGGCCCCATGGAACTGTAACATTTGTGTGCGCTACTAGTTTTTTATTGACGATAGCACCTATCATGATTGGTATAGTATTAGCCACTGTAGGTAACGTGTTAAATTTCCGGTAGTTACAGTTTAATAAAAAATTAACCAAATTAATAATGAGGTCGAAGTTTTTTGTTGGCAATAGTAAATGGCAAAATTTAACTCAAAAGTGCCATGTTCTACGCAAATGAAAATACCTTTATATGTATAATATGGGGCTAAACATTGTACCGATATATATTGCTGCTGTGTATAGTTTTGAATGATGGACCGCGTTAATTGAAACGACTACTCTGATCTAAAAATGTTAAAATTTTGAGGAAAGAGATTATCAAGAAAATTATTGGTATAAATGCAAAACATTAAACTTTTATACCATGACAGACATTGAAAATTGTATGAGTTATGCATAAATAAGCCTTTTAGATTTTATGCAGACGGGGTTGGGATTAAACTTGAAATTAACGTATTAATTTGAGGCGAACTATAATGATTTTATTATTTAAATACAAAAGGCTCTATTCAACGATTTATATAAATGACTTTATTAAGATCACCGATACCCTGATGAAAAACCAAATAGATTTTACCCACCGAGTCAAGAATTTGGGATGCGATAGATTATTTGAATCGAATAGGAGATCAAAAGGGACAACAAGTTTGGGCTCTGATTCAATCAAAGAATATATTGTGTATGTGAATAAATCGGAATATGGAAAAGCGTGTAATAGTTTTGGGTTATCAGACAAGTTCCGGTGGTAGTATTGTAAGCGTCAAATAGAGCGGTGGAAGAATATTCTGATGCAAGGAAAAAGGAATCCGCGGACAATTTATTTCTGTCTTTGGATTCCTTTTTTAAGTTCTTTGATTTCTTTGGCCGTCAGTTGGCGCAAATATTTGGGCAGGTCCTTGTTGTATGGTAATAGCTTTCTGATTTCGACCTCATCACTTGGATCGATGCTTGGTAATCTTTCCAATACGTACTCCATGTACATGTATGCTGACAACCCATTCTCTTCGGCACTAAGTAGTAACGAGTAAATGATTGCCGCAGCTTGGGCTCCTTTGGGGCTGGTATAGAACTTGCAGCGATTTCTAGATACCACAAATGGTCTGATAACTCTCTCGGCGCTTGAATTGTCGAACGGAACTTTTGGATTATTGAATACTTCACGGAATTCCTTCTCATGGTTCAATTCGTAATTAATTGCCTTGATCAACGTAGGTTTCATATTCACTTCAGGTAGCAAGATTATTTCTTTAAGGTACGCTAAAAAATTGTCATAAATAGGCTTTACGATATCATTTCGGCCCTTATGAACATACTCAAAATATTTAACTGGATTTTTGCAGTGTTTTGACTTAGCGGTCGTTTCAATCTTGTTTTTTGCTTCGAATATTTTCTGGTAATAACGATAGCACGTATATTCGTAACTTTTGCTTTTATCACTACCTTTTGGCAATACCTCAAGGGCTTTACGGAAATAACGGAAGGCGTGGACGTGGCAAAAACAGTTGGTGACATTATCAAGGGCCTCGTAGGCCCCATATGCATCGGTTACCAGGTAGTTCGAATAATCTCCGATGAAATCTTCGACAACACGTTTTGAGCGAGTGGGATCATAACGATATAAGATGATCGGCACATCATATTGGCAGGTTCTTACCACCCACATGTAGGATTTACTTTGAGCCGTCTTGCCCTCTTCATTTAAAATTTGGGTCGTGGTTTCGTCGCAGTGTATCACATTCATGGCCAACAGATCCTTGCGCATGCATTCGAACAGTAAACCCAGATGTACCGAGGCTTTAATCATCCAATTGGCCATATTTTGTCTAGGGATGACAACATCATTCTCCAGGAATCGTTTTTCCTGAGCGGCCAGGGGCAAACCCTTCAAATATTTCATATCCATTATATTCGCAATCAGCGAAGGTGAAGCAATGCTCCCCTTGATGACAGGTTGTCTGCCCGGAACTCTTTTATAAGATGACTTGCCGTCCAGGTTATGTTCCTGGCAAGCAACACATTCGTATACTGGAGTACGGTATATATTCATTTCCACTTTGGCTGGGGTATAGACGAGTTCCTTTCTTTCATCGTACTTTTTTATTTTCATGGTTGTACCACAAAGGTCGCAGACATCGAAATTTTCTGGTGTCGGCTCGTCAATGATATTGGTTTTTAGGTGATCGTAGTTAATGTGCTTTTCTTTAGGGATTCTTACTTTTCTTTTGTACCCTTTGATTTCCTTGACTTCTATTTCTTCAGTCTCAGTTACCACACCAAAATCGATACCAATCAGACTGAAAAGGTCGGGACCTTGATTGTATTCTTTTATATTATTTCTCTGAGAGGAATATCGGGCGTTTTCTAATATCTTGATATATTCGTTTTTCTGTTGCAGTTCCAATTTGCGTTCGTTGATTTCACTAATCAGCTTCTTATTTTCGGCGATCAAAGTCTTTTCTTTAGCAGTGAATTTCTTTTCTTTGGCAGCCAACAACTCATTTTCTTTGATAAGTTTAACTTTTGAAATACGGTCGGATTCGATTTTCTCACAAAGCTCTTTTTCTCTATTTTTGAAAGCAGCAATCAGCTCTTCTTTAGACATATTTTCCATCAGCTTTATCATCGAAATCCACCTCGTTTCTCTTTGAGAGTATACCATAAAAATGGCTGTAAGTCTTGATTTTACGGCAATTTCTTAAAGATGTGAATAACTTAAAAAGATATAAAAGAAACCCACAAATTATTGTGAATTACTCCTATATCTTTCGCTAAATTATTACTGAAATATCCTTGAACGCCCGCTTTTGTTCAATCTCCAGACCATCAAGCAGCCAGTTTAGCTGCCGCAAGTCAACGGTCATCGAGCTGATCTCATCTTGGGCCTTGGGCCAATAGAATCGATCAGTGTTCAACAGCTTCTTGGAGTGGATGACAAAACCGTTTTTATCAAACTCCAACATCTTGATTGTCCGCTTGTTCCGGCTACAAAATATGTAGAGATTATTGGCGGTTGGATCCAGGTAAAGATTGTGGCTCACCATGGCGCTCAATCCCGCATAACTTTTTCTTAAATCCGTTGCTCCGGGTACCAGATAGATATTGTCGAAGTCCTCAAATTTAATCTTCATCGAGCAACCTGATAAGCTTGGCCAAAGTCACCAAATCCGTTGAATCATCAACTTTGATGCAGGCTTTACCGATGACGATTTCAAAACCATCATTCCGGATAGTTGGAACGCAGTCGACTAAGCTAAGTTTTACCAGCGGGCTGTTGACTTCGTTGGCACATTCGCTTACCCTGGATCTTTTCCGATACGGCTTCGAATATTTGTGGTAGCAAAAGGCATTAAAAGAAACGTCATTGGCTAAGCACCATTTCTTGATTGGTAAATCACTATTGGTGGCATCTTCGAAAAACTGATGCCACTGGTCCTGAGAATATTGATTCATATCACACCTCCAAGTTGATGTGATCATTGTATCAACAAAAAGAAAGGAATCCTACCACCGCTCTATTTGGCGCGTACGTAGTATTTATAACCAATAACCACGGCCGTGCCAAGTGCGCGGTCTTTTACGTATGATGGCGATATCGATTGAAACCTCCTTTCGGTTTAGCTTCTTCGCAATTAGAAGTATGTTTAAAAGCATTGTTTGCCTGATTCGAGCATAATTGTTTTTGCTCGACTGATATTAAGGAGTGTAATTTTGGAAAGGAGCGTTTTTCAGTTTTACAGCCAGCAATGATATTTTCAACTTATGAAAAGCGAGAGAAATCCACTCCAAAGTATTGACCGGGTGTTACTACCGGATGTTAGAGTAATATCATATTCTAGACAAGAAGTCTAACAGGAGGAATTATCATGGAGTATGTTATTTTGAACAATGGCGTGAAAATGCCAAAATTGGGTTTTGGAACAATCGGCCAGTCGGGAAAGCAGATAACCGACAACGTCGTTTTCGCGTTGAACAACGGCTATGAGCTGATTGACACTGCGAATCGCTATGGCAACGAGGTCGAAGTGAGCGAAGGTTTGAAAAAATCCGGCATCGCCCGCAAGGATATATTTTTGGAAACGAAACTTGGTCCTACCCTTTATGAAAATGACCAGGCGATTGATGACACATTGAAAAGACTGGGTGTCGATTATATCGATCTGATGCTACTACATCATCCGGTAAACAACTACATATACGCATACAAGATGCTGGAAAAAGCCTACAAGGAAGGAAAAATCAGAGCGATCGGGATCTCCAATTTTCCAGTTGAAAAGCTTCAGGAACTTCTCGATTGTTGTGAAATAGTGCCAGCTGTGATGCAATTGGAATGCCATCCGTATTATCCGGCGGAAGCGGTCAAGTCATTCTGCGAGCAACATGGCATTGCCTTGCAGTCATGGTATCCTCTGGGACATGGGAATCCGGAGATGCTAGAAGAGCCAGTGTTCAAGGATCTTGCCAACAAATACAACAAATCGCCGGTCCAGATCATCCTGAGATGGCATACCCAGATGGGATTCGGCCTGGTGCCGGGGAGCAAATCATTCGACCATATCAAGGACAATGCCGATATTTTCGATTTCACCTTGACCGAAGATGAAATGGCAAAAATAGCAACGGTTAATAAACATAAGCCATTCTATCAGGTTACCGAAGAATCATTGAACCGGATGGCAACAACAAAATGTAATTTCGAAGATTAGGAGAAAAGATAATGGAATATTTGACATTAAGCAACAGTCTGAAAATGCCTGCTTTGGGATTTGGAGTGTTTCAGGTTCCTGACAAAAAAGAATGTGAGGAATCGGTATATCAGGCAATCAAAGCGGGGTATCGTCTGATCGATACAGCGGCTTCTTATACCAATGAGGATGCTGTCGGAACGGCAGTCAAAAGAGCGATCAACGATGGTATCTGTACCAGAGAAGACCTGTTCATTACTTCCAAGATGTGGGTGCAAGACATGGAAAACTATGAAATGGCAAAGGCAGCCATCGATGCATCGATTGCAAAAAGCGGTCTGGACTATCTTGACTTGTACCTTTTGCATCAGGCTATGAGAGACTATTTTTCGGCGTGGCGGGCCATGGAAGACGCATATGAGCAAGGGAAATTGAAAGCAATCGGTGTTTCCAACTTCTACCCAAATATCCTCACGAACTTTTGCGAAACGGTAAGGATCAAACCGATGGTCAATCAGGTGGAGCTGCATCCTTATTTCACCCAGGAACAGGCATTGGAAACAATGAAAGAATACAATGTAATTCCCGAGGCTTGGGCGCCTCTGGGCGGGGGACGCTATAACCCATTCGAAGATGAGATGCTTGTGGCTATCGCAAAGAAATACGATAAAACAGTCGGCCAGGTTCTGCTTCGTTGGAACATCCAAAGAGGAGTAGTGGTCATCCCAAAATCAACCCGGTTGGAAAGAATTATCGAAAATATCGATGTGTTCGACTTCAGCCTTGATGAAAATGATATGAGGCAAATATCCACTTTGGACAAGGGGTACACCGGCTCTAGGGCAAAACATTTTGATCCTGATTTTGTCAGAATGTGCCTGGCGAAGAAAATTCACGATTAAGGACAACTCATTAGACAGATTTTTCCTTGGCGTACCGGAGAACTTATTCTTGCAACTGATATCCGGAGCGACATAAGCAAAATATGATTTCAAACTCTCCAACATGTCATAGAGAAGTTAAATACCCCTCCACCTGTTTGGGTCAACAGGAGCTTGACGGAAGTTCTCGATTTTCACCATTAATACCTGTTTTTGAATCTTGGGGACTTGAATAATTTCAGCCGAATGGATATGATGGTTGTAAGTATCCAGAAAAGAGGGACTAGCATGTTAATAAGTGAAAAACTTCAGGAATTCGATAATCTGTCGACTTCGGAGAAGGCAGTGGCCAACAAGATTCTTGAGCTTGAAGAAGCAATCAAGGACATGACCGTTCGTGATCTTGCCGAGGCTTCATTTACGGCGACATCGGCGGTATCAAGGATGGCCAAGAAGCTGGGCTTTGAGAGTTACCTGGAATTCAAGGAAGCATTCATCAAGGAACTTAGCTATCTCAACAGTCATTTCAGCGACATCGATGCCAATATTCCTTTCACCAAGGATGACAACCTGGCGCGGGTGGCCGGGTCGATGGCCTCGATGTATGAACAGACAAGCAAGGATACGCTGGAGCTGGTCGACTATTCCCAGCTGATCCGGGCAATTGACCTGATCGAAAAGTCGGATACGATTCATGTCCTTTGTTATGGGGTAGGCCAGAATCTAGCCTGGGTATTTGCCGATCGGATGATGCGCATCGGCAAAAAAGTTGTTGTGACCGACAATATCCATACCCAGTTCTATTCCGCTTATCACAGCGACAAGAGCGACTGTTTCATCGTCATATCCTATACCGGAACGACCCGCAAGATCAGGACTTACGTCGACTACATCAACAAAAACAAGGCCAAATCGATCCTGATCACCTCAATCGGGGAGAACGACCTGTCCTTGAAGACTGACGTCGTTTTGCGGATGTCGACCCGGGAGAAACTCTACAGCAATATCGCCAATTTTTCTTCGGCGATTTCGATCATGATGATTTTCGATCTGCTCTATTCGGGTTATTTCCACCGTGACTACGATGGCAACTTCGCCATGAAAAAGCAGATGGCCCGTGATTATGAGGACTGCCGCACCAGCATATCCGCCTTGATGGATGAGGAATAAGCGCTGTATTCAAATTAGGTTGTATTATGATCCTAATTTGAATACAGCGTTTTTTTATGCTTCCAAATCATTGTAAGAACATAATTTCTTTGATATTTTATTCACAAAACATAGGAGGAAGACAATGTTCGACAAATTATTTGAACCGATGAATATCGGGAAACTGGAAATAAAGAACCGTTTCGTGATGCCGCCGATGGACAGCCACTACACTGACCAGGACCATTACTACACGGAGCAGGCATATAACTACTATGGTGAGAGAGCCAAAGGCGGTTTCGGACTGATCATCACCGAATATACCTGCGTATCCATCGAGGGACTGGCAAGCAAGACCCAGGCGGGGATCTATGATGACAAGTTCATCCCTTCCTTGGCGAAACTGACCCAAAGAGTCCATGAGCATCGAGCTAAGATATTCTGCCAGATCCATCATGCGGGAAGAATCCAGGGCACTGGTACGAGTGATCTGGTCGCAGTTGGGGCAAGTTCGAAACCGGACGCTTCGAAGCTGATCAAGGTCCATGAGCTGACTACAGCGGAGATTCCTGGCGTGGTCCAGAAGTTCGTCGACGGAGCCATCAGGGCCAAGAAAGCCGGATTCGATGGGGTCGAAGTCCATGGGGCCCACGGTTACCTGCTAGCCCAGTTCCTTTCAAAGGGGGTAAACAAACGAGTCGACCAATACGGAGGCAACACGACCAACCGCGCTCGAATCGTCTGCGAGATCATCGGGGGAATCAAGGGAGCCTGCGGGCAGGATTTCCCGGTAATTGTCCGCTCCAGCGGGGCTGAAGGTTATTATGGGGGCAACACGATCGAGGATGCGGTTGCCCAAGCGATCCTCTTTGAAAAAGCGGGAGCGGACGGCGTCCACATTTCCCATGGGGTGGCAATCCAGTCTTACTATGTCGATGCGGGATTCAATATCGCCAATGTCGCCAAAGTCAAGGAAGCCTTGAGCATTCCGGTTATCGGGGTCGGCCGGATCAACGATCCGACTCTGGCGCTGAGCATTGTCGAATCCGGGCAGGCTGATTTTGTGGCCCTGGGCCGACAGTCGATCTGCGATCCGCATTTCCCAAGAAAAGTCAAAGAAGGACTTCTTGATGAATTGCTTATCTGTTCTGGTTGCATGCAAAGATGTCTTTACACCGATAATTTCGAACCTGGATTCGGGACTTCATGCATGATCAATCCCCTCAGTGGTAAAGAAAACATGTGGAAGGTCGAAGCGACACAAAAAGCGAAAAAGATCGCGGTCATCGGCGCCGGACCGGCAGGTCTTCAGGCTACCTGGATCCTGGCCAAACGTGGGCATGATGTCCACCTTTATGAAAAGGAAGCCAAAGCCGGAGGCCAATATGCCCTGGCAAGCGTTCCAGCGATGAAACAGGATCTCGCCAAAGCGGTATCCACATATCTGGCTTTCAACAACAAATATGGAACTAAAATCCATTACAATACCATGGCGACAGCAGAACTGCTTGACTCGCAGCAATTCGATGAAATTGTTATCGCAACCGGTTCAGTGCCGGTTGTGCCACGGATCCCGGGTATCGACGGTGGCAATGTCGTCCTGGCTAGTGACATTCTTTCGTTCGAAAAGATGTATTCGAACCAGAATATCCTTGTCCTTGGGGGCGGTCTGGTCGGAGCGGAAACTGGCGAGTTGCTTGGTGAATACAACAACAAGGTAGCGATTGTCGACATGGTTGACAAAATCGCACCACTGGCACCAAAGCGCCCGCGCATGAACCTGGTTGAACATCTCGAGCATCTCGGGGTCGAGTTCTACCTTGAAAGCAAGGTGCTGGCAATCAATTCAGATGGCATCGATTATGAACACAACGGGCAAAGTGCAACGCTAAGCGGATATGACACGATTGTCCTGGCATTCGGTTCAAGGGCCAACAACGCTCTGGGTGATGCTTTGAAACTGACCCATGGCAATGTCCACATCATCGGCGATGCCTTCCAGGCCCGCGACGCCCAGAAGGCGATTTTCGAAGCGACCAAGCTGGCAATCGAGCTGTAAAATAAATATGAATTGGCAAAGAATCTTATTTTAAAGATAGTGATCCCATTTGTACTATTGTGGATGAGGGAGTATAATTAGCTTAGATAAAGCAATCATTATAAATTCCCCGATCTATCAATGAATCTTGAAAGGAGATTATCATTATGAGTAAGATTCTGATCGCTTATTTTTCGGCTACCGGTCACACGGCAAGACTTGCCGATACGCTGGCCAAGGCTATTGACGGTGAACTTCATGAAATCAAGCCGATGGTTCCATATTCGAAAACCGATCTGAACTGGAACGACATGCAAAGCCGGGCCAATCTGGAAATGCAGGACGCCCTGGCGAGACCGGAAATCGAAAATCCGCTGGATGACATCGAGCAGTACGATGTCATCTTCGTCGGTTTCCCGATCTGGTGGTATGTGGCACCGCGCATCATCCAGACATTTCTGGAAACATACGATTTTTCCAACAAGACCGTTGTCCCTTTTGCAACCTCGGGAGGCAGCGACATCGGCAATACGATCGATATTCTTAAACCTTCGTGCGATAAAACGACTATCTGGAAACCGGGCAAATGCCTGAGGTCATTCTCCGACCAGGCAATGCTTGGCAACTGGGTGGAATCGTTGAACATCTCCGGCTGAGTTGTTATGGCAGACTATCGTGATACCAACGCCTACTCAAGTCTTTTAGCCAAGGTACCAATTGAAATCCTGGTGCAAGAGGCGATTGCAACTCCCGGCCTGCTTGAGCAATATCTCGAAATCATCAACAACGACAAGAGCTCTATCAAGTTCGCCGCCGAGAAAGTTATCCGGCTGGTCAGTGAAAGTGTTCCGGAACTGGTCTATCCCTATTTCAAACAGATTGCATCTTTGATCGACAGTAAAAACAGCTTCATCAAGTGGGGTGCGATCATAACCATCTCCAATCTCGTTGCAGTCGATCAACAGGAGCTATTTCTTAATATCTTCGAACAATATTTTGCCATGTTAGACGATAATAAAATGGTTACCGCCGCCAATGTTGCCGGCAATGCCTGGAAGATAGCGTTGCGTTATCCTGATCTCGAACCGGACATCACCAGCCGGCTGATCAAGGCCGCAGGCAACATTTTCCATCATAAAGGCGAACCTTCGCCCGAGTGCAATAATGTCATGTGCGGCCATTTGATCGACTGTTTTGACCATTATTTCGAACACTCGAAAAGGCAGGCGGAAATAATTGCGTTTTTGACTAGGCAACAGCATAATCCAAGAAAAAAAGTTGCCACAAAAGCCAAGGCGTTTTTGAAAAATAATCGGAGTGGGCCCCCGAAATAGGAGAAGATATGTATGATAAACCAGCATGGATTTGATTGCTGGTTTTTTGTTTGCCACCGATCACACACCAGATAATATCCGGGGGTTCCAATGATACTTCAAACAAGCGGTTGCATTTTGGGGTGATGCGTATCATAATTGTAGTTGGATAGAATGGGGGGGATTGTCATGGAACTTCGCGAATTGAGATATTTTTTGGCTGTCGTCAGGGAAGAGAACATTACCAAAGCAGCAGATGTTCTGCATATGACCCAGCCGACCCTGAGTCGCCAGATGGCCAAACTTGAAGAGGAGCTTGGGGTGCAATTATTCATTCGGGGCCGGCGGTTGACTCTCACGGACGCCGGTGTGATGCTAAGAAGGCGGGCTGAGGAAGTGGTCTCGCTGATGGACAAGATTGAAAATGAGTTTGAGTCAAATGAAGATTTGGGTGGGATAATATCGATTGGAAGTGGCGGTTTGAGCGCCATGGAAACACTGTTGCCACTTATGCAGGATTTTCGGGACAAATATCCAAAAGTTCAGTACCAGCTATATACAAACAGCGCCGAATTTCTAAAGGAAAGACTGGAGCAGGGTCTCCTTGATTTCGTATTGATGCTCGAACCGATCGACATCACCAAGTTCGATTATGTCCGGATGGAAAAAAAGGAGCGATGGGGCTTGCTGGTAAGCAAAGACCATCATCTGGCGAAAAAGGGATTTGTAACCAAGGAAGATATCGTTGATGAGGCGCTGATAGTTTCCAACCGGATTCCAATCCAGAAGGAGCTGGAGCATTGGCTGGGCAAAACATTTTTGGAGCTTGACATTTTCGCCACTTTCAACATAATCACAAATGTCGCCCTATTTGTCGAGAAAGGAATTGCGTCGGCCCTTACCCTCGAAGGATCGATCCATATGTTTTCAGGTGGAGACCTGGTCTTCTTGCCTTTGTATCCTGAACTTTCGATGACTTCAATTCTGGCGTGGAAAAAATTCCAGCCCAATTTCGGAGCCGCCAGCCGGTTTATGGATTATGTCAAAACCATTCAAAAAATGGATATAAAGCTATAAAATATAAGCATTTTACATTTTTTAGTTGCAGTAATAAAATACAAGTATAGTCAGAATTCTAAATGATTCTGGCCTGCTTGTATTTTTTTGTGAGATTGAGGAGGCTTTTATGACCCTTGAGGAAGCATGTAAAAAGTTTGATGTCCCCCGGGATGTCATTCTAGGTTATATCGATTCCGGATATATCCGTAAAAATGATAACCAAAGCGGCAACGACTACCAAGACGAAGACCTCGAGCGGATGGGGATTATCGCGTTATTGCTGGAGGCGGGTTGTGATCCTGAACAAATAAGGCAATATCTCAGGCTTAATGAAAAAGAGTCCATGAGAAATCGTCAGGTGACCATTCTTCGTAAGAAGAGACGGGAACTGCTTGATGAAATCCACAAAAAACAAAGGGTACTCGATAATCTGGATGCCATAATCCGGGATATGAACAAATATTGATATCGAAAGGAAAGAATATTGATGAAAAAACAAACAGCTGGACGTGACCGATTGGGCGCAATTGCACCAAAGTTCGCGGAATTGAATGATGATGTCCTGTTCGGACAGGTATGGTCGAGGGAAACTGAAATGGCGCCTAGAGACAGGTCGATTATAACCGTCACAGCCCTGATCACAAAAGGAATTTTTGACAATTCGCTAAAAGCCCATATCACGAAGGCAAAAGAAAACGGGATTGACGCACAAGAAATGGCCGAGCTGATAACCCATCTGGCATTTTATGCCGGGTGGCCAAATGCCTGGGCGGCGTTCAATATCGTCAAGGAAGTCTACGGCGAGTAGAACAGGGAATAATAAATGACAATTATGGTTTTGATGATGGAGGGATAATATGATCTTAGGCGAACGATTTGTGCTTTCAAATGGGGTATATATACCCAAAATCGGGCTTGGTACCTGGTTCATGGATGATGAAACTGTAGCCAAAGCGATAACTCAGGCCGTTGCGATGGGTTATCGCTTGATCGACACTGCCCAGGCGTATCAGAATGAAGTGGGTGTTGGTATCGGTTTGAAAAACTGCGGGGTGCCCCGAAGCGAATTGTTTGTAACAAGCAAGGTTGCCGCCCAACACAAAACATATGAAGAAGCTGCTGCTTCAATCGATGAGTCGCTTGAAAAAATGGGTCTGTACTATGTCGATCTGATGATAATCCACAGCCCCCAGCCCTGGAATGAATGGCGTTCCGATAAGCGATACTTCGAAGAGAACATTGAGGTTTGGCGCGCATTGGAAGATGCCTACAAGCAAGGTAAGGTTAAGGCAATCGGGGTATCCAATTTCCTCATTGACGACCTGGAAAACCTGCTAAACAGCTGCGAAATCGAACCGATGGTAAATCAGGTATTGACCCATATCGGCAACAATCCGACTGAAATAGTGGAATACTGTCAAAGTAAAGGGATCCTGGTTGAGGCATATTCGCCGATCGCGCATGGCGAGGCGTTCAAAAACGAAGAAATAAAGGCGATGGCGAAGAAGTATGGCGTATCCGTCGCTAAGTTGTGTATCCGTTTTGTCCTGGATCTCGGCTTGGTCGCCTTGCCAAAGACGGCAAATCCGGCCCATATGCTTGACAACCTCGAGGTTGAGTTTGCCATTTCCCAAGGCGATATGGAATATCTTGGGAAAGTCCATTTCGGAGATGACTATGGGGAGTTTACCCGTTTTCCAGTATTTTCCGGAAGATAGGAGGTGTCGGCAGTGTCAAAAGCGATGCGATTGGCGATACCAATCATAATAATTGCTGCATTTTTGATGGCGGGGCTGTACTGGCATAATACAAGTGATGTAGCCGATACACCCAGCGTTTCACAAGATGTAGCCGAAAGTGATGAAGAAAAAGAAGAGGTAGATGTTATGAAAATCAAAATAACAGTTTGCAACGAGGTACTTATCGCGAATTTCGAAGATAATGCGACGACTAGAGCGTTGGTTGAAAAGATGCCAATTACGTTGCAAATGTTGGATTTATATGGGCGGGAGATGTGCTACCGTTTTGGAGCGAATGGATTGCCTAGCGACAAATTGCGCTATGATGGCTATGAAGTCGGAGATATCGCCTACTGGCCGCCAAGGGGTAGCCTGGTGATCCTCTACAAGCAAAATGGGGAACAGTTCGAGCGCCAGCACCTTGGCCATATCGATTCGGGAGTAGACCTGTTTATGAACAGTGGCGATGTGGATGTAACATTTGAATTACTGTAGATATTTGAAGAAAATCACCGCCGGATAAAATCAAAGCAATTTCCCTGTAATTGGAATCTGAGGACTGTGTGGGAATCTTTTCCAAGGATTATGTCGATTTTAAGCCTTGCATATTTCCTGGCTGAAAATATTCAACATTTCGAGTTGGCATGTCTGAAGCGGTAAAGACTAAGGCAAAAGTCACTATGAGCAACACATTTTAATCCAGGTGGAGTCACAATCAATGATGACTCAATCTGGATTTTTTTATGTTCCCAGTATTTTTTTGTGTATAGCTGAAATTGTTGATGAATTTCCTAAATATCAATCAAATCCAGCTGGAAATATAACCATGTTCATAGAAAATTGTTCCATAATTTGATATAATGACGTTGCGACAGGTGTTGCTCTATACCTTTTAGCAACCTTTAATAGAAAGCATTTCGAGAAATCGGTGAATATATGTTTGGCAAACGACAATTGGAAGGGTGATTATATGTATTTGTTTCAGAAGATTGAAGAGATGATTTTGGAGTTCTCCGACACAAGGAAGGACATCGGGGAGTTTTTGCTCAAGGAAAGAAGCGGAGTCGCCAATTATTCGATGCAGCAAATTGCCCAGAAGACATTCACTTCCAAATCGACTTTGTTCAGGTTCGCCCAGAATCTAGGCTATACCGGCTGGCGGGAATTTGTGAGTGATTTCATCAAGGAAGCCCGGCAACAGGAAAACAATTTCACGGACATCGACCCGAATTTCCCGTTCGATGAGACTGACACTCCCCGGGACATCGTAACCAAGCTAAGCACCCTGCAGATTGAAAGCATATATGACACGTCCCAGAATATCGACTACGAAATCCTGGAACAGGCGACCAAGATGCTTATGGAATCAAGAAATATCGTCGTTTTCGGGATGAGCCCGAACAATATTCTAGCCAACTTGTTCCGCCGGAAGATGGAAAGCATCGGCCGGCTGGTCTACATTCCCACCCTTGATGAAAGTGGCATAACTTCCCGGTCCTTATCGAGCGAGGATTGTGCTATTGTGATTTCATATTCAGGCAACAATGAAATGAGGGAGCCGATGAAATATATCGCCGACATGAAAAGCAACGGCGTAAAGCTTATCGGTCTGACCAGCGGTGGAAACAATTATATCCGTGATGAAATCGAAACTACTTTATGCATCTCATCGCGCGAGAAGCTGTACACGAAGATTTCATCTTTTGCGACCGAGGAATCGATCCTCCATCTGCTTAACATCCTTTATTCTTGTTATTTCGCGATGGATTATGAAAGAAATCTTGAGTTCAAGATGAAAAACTCAAGGGAGCTGGAGTACCGGCGGCGGGCATCATTGCTCAAGATGAAGGAAGACCAATAGATACACTTCGTGATTGATGTTGTTATAATTTTTATGAAGGCAAAAAAAGCAGCAAACTCACTTTGAGTCTGTTGCTTTTTTCAATTGCACTGAACTGTTTATACTGCCTTATTCGAAGAGGCTTGCCCCGTTTGTTTCGATAACCTTCTGATACCAGTAGAATGAATTTTTGCGGATCCGTTTGTAGGTACCGTTGCTGTAGTCGTCCAGATCGACATAGATGTAGCCGTAGCGTTTTGACATCTGGTTGGTTGAGTTCGAAAGCAGGTCGATCGGCGCCCATGATGTGTATCCCATCAGCTCCACTCCGTCGATTGTGATCGCATCGTACATTGCTTTGCAATGCTGTTCAAGATATGAAATGCGGTACTTGTCGTCGATTGTTCCATCTTCCATGACGGTGTCTCTTGCTCCCAGACCGTTTTCGACGATGAAAAGTGGCTTGCGGTAGCGGTCGTACAGGTCAACCAGTGAGACACGCAGTCCGATCGGGTCGATCTGCCATCCCCATTCGCTTGAAGGCAGGTGGGGATTCTTGATCCCGATTGTCGTGTTGCCCGGAGTGGTATCCAAACCATCGGGATTCGCGGCGATGCACGATGTCTGATAATAGCTGAATGACACGAAATCAACGGTGTTGTTTTTCATGATCTCCAGATCTTCGTCTTTGATTTCCAGTTGGAAACCTTTGTTTTTGAACTTGGTCATCAGGAAAACCGGATATTCACCGAACACCTGGGTATCGGCGAAGCTGTATACCTGGCGCATCCGTTGCTGCTGGGCCAGGATATCTTCAGGCTTGCAGCTGTATGGATAATAAGTCAGTTTTGTGAGCATGCATCCCACTTTCGCTTGGGGATCAACCTCATGGATGATGCTTATCGCGCTGGCGCTGGCCACGAACTGATGGTGCATCGCCTGGTACATCACTTCTTCGAATTTGGCCGGATCGAACCGTTCCTCGATAAGACCGCCGGTCATGAAAGGATGGCGCAGGATGCTGTCGATCTCGTTGAAGGTCAGCCAGTATTTCACCTTGCCTTTGTATCTGTTGATAACTGTAGTTACATATCTGTTGAAAAACTCGATTGATTTTCGATTATACCAACCGTTGTATTTCGTACAGAATTCCAAAGGCGGTTCATAGTGCGACAGGGTGATCAATGGTTCGATACCGTGTTTCAAACACTCGTCGATCACGTTTTCGTAATGTTGCAGACCAAGTTCATTGGCAGTTTCCTCATCTCCGTTAGGAAAGATTCTTGACCAGGCGATTGAGAAGCGCAAGACCTTGAATCCCATCTGGGCAAACAGGGCGATATCTTCCTTGTAGCGGTGGTAGAAATCTATCCCATGGCGTTTTGGATACTTGGTCTCGTCATCGCTGGCCAGGGCTTCCTCAATCATGGCATCGGTGATGTCACAATTGCCATGGACATCCTTCAACTGCGCGATTGTTTTTAGATCCTTGAAAAGCTGGACATCGGACACACAGATCCCTTTGCCATCGACATTCCAGGCACCTTCGCACTGGTTGGCGGCAATTGCCCCGCCCCATAGAAAATCATTTGGAAAGACTTTTTTCATAACACATTTCTCCTTCTATCTATTGTTCTTTAACAGTCTATCACAGATTCACGTCGGGTATCGTTCCGCAATGTTCCGCAAAAACAGCGATAAAATGATAAAATATGAACCCTTAGTTCCGATATGAACGAAATGCTTGCAAGCGCTTGAATTCGGCAATACCAGGTGGTAAGCTATGACTGTAAATGAAATTGCTTTCAAGAGCGGATCTCTCAAAAGGCACAAATTTCTTGCCGTATAACAGCTGAATATGGTTTTGAAAAATTCATTTATCGACACTTTAGGAGGAGAAATAATGAGTAAAAAATATGAAGTGCTTGCAAAAAGCATTGTCAAAGAAGTTGGCGGGTCTGATAACATCGATTCACTTCATCATTGTCAAACCCGACTGAGATTCAAACTATTGGATGATTCCAAAGCAAATAAGGAAACAATTGAAAAACTTGATGGCGTGGCCAAGGTCATCCTGAGCGGCGGAATGTTCCAGATTGTCATTGGCATGGATGTTGCCGACGCCTATGAGGAAGTCATCAATATAATAGGTGACAAAGTTGGCGGTTCACCTAGTCACGGTGGCGAAGAAAAGAAAAAAGTTTTCGATGTCGTCGCTGATTTCGTATCAAGCATATTCTCGCCAATCATTCCTGCCTTGGCTGGTGCCGGAATGGTAAAAGCCCTATTGGCTTTGCTTATCGCATTCAAGCTGGTTCAAAATACCGACCAGACATATATCATTGTCAACATGATCGGGGATGCGACATTCGCATTCATGCCGATATTGCTGGCTTACTCGACAGCCCAAAAGCTCAAGTGTAATCCGGTTCTGGCTGCTGTAGTTGCCGGAATTCTATGCCATGGTACCTGGGCTTCTATCGTAGCGGCCCACGATCCAGTCACAATCTTCGGATTCCTGCCACTTTACGTGGTAAGATACACCGGTTCAGTCATCCCGATAGTTCTTGTCATCATTGTGCAAGCACCGCTTGAAAGGTTTTTGAACAAGGTTGTTCCTAATGCAATCCGGTTGATCGTTGTGCCGATGATCATCTTCCTGGTAATGGGGGTTCTGGCATTGGCTGTTATCGGTCCAGTCGGTGACTATGTAGGTAATGTTTTCACATCAATTTTCAACTGGTTAAGCATCAATGTGAGCTGGCTTGAAGCAATGCTTATGGGTGGATTGTATCCTTTATTGGTAATCTTCGGTCTTCATCATGGTCTTGCACCTCTAGGTATCATGCAAATGGCTTCACTTGGTTACGATTCTATCTTCGGTCCAGGCGTTCTGTGCGCCAACATCGGACAAGGGACATCATCTCTTGTTACTGGTATTTTATCTAAAGACACCAAAACAAAACAAATTGCAACTTCAGCTGGTATTACTGGGCTGATGGGGATCACTGAGCCCGCTCTATACGGTATCAATGTGCCTAAAAAATTCCCTTTGATTGCCGGATTAATCGGTAGTGCATTCGGGGGCTTGTTTGCCGGATTGACTCACACCCGCCGGTTTGCAACCGGATCTTCAGGATTGCCAGCGGTGGTTATGTATCTAGGCGACAACACAACCAGATATCTGATCCAAATCGTCATCTCTTTGGCAATCACAATCGTGATTTCGGCGGTTATGACAGTCATCCTTCATAGGGTTTATTCAAAAAAAGAAGCTGCAAATATCGCAGCAAAAAACAATGCAGCAATGGAATGCGCACCAACCATCATCAAAAGCCCGATTACCGGAAATGTGATTCCTCTGGAAAATGTGAGTGACGAAGCTTTTTCAAGTCTTGCTTTAGGTGACGGGGTCGCAATCGATCCAAAAATTGGAGAAGTAATTTCGCCTGTCGATGGTACCGTGGTTACCCTGTTCCCGACCAAACATGCGATCGGAATCCTGAGCGAAGACGGTGCGGAAATTCTTGTCCATATCGGAATCGACACTGTCAATCTCAATGGCAAATATTTCGAGGCATTTGTGGCCCAAGGACAAAAGGTAAAAGCGGGGGATATCCTTGTCAAGTTCGATATTGAAAAAATCAAGGCCGAAGGTTATTCTACCGAGGTTCCAATAATCATCACAAATACAAACAAATACAATTCAGTAGCTTCAATCAAAAGCGGCTCAGTCGTTTGCGGAGAAGCGTTACTGGAATTGGCATAAATCAAAAAAAGATGGTGTTAGATCAGTGAGATCATACCATCTTTTTTGGTTACCGGATTTAAATAATCATTATCAATAGGGCTGTAATTCAATTTTGTCAGGCGGGCCGGTTTTGGCCCTTTGACATGGAATCCGGCAACGACTCCGGTAAACTGGGAAAATGTGCACTCGGTTGCGAAGTGCTTGGTGTAGGTCCAGCCGATTTCAACCCATTCATTATTGTCATTATTCAAAAAGAAAAAGTATTTTTCTTTTGAACCGCATATTTTCAGGTTGACTGGATCATTCCCCATCGGCAAATCAAAGAATTTTTCATCCAAGATATCGCCGACTCTCTTGCGCAGCAGGAGCGACTTCACTTCGTTATTCGATGTCACAAGCAGATCCGTATGGTGTTCATTATCGCCAAGCAGTGCAATTCCAGCTTCCTGTTCAGCGTTTTCAGGGTCGAATTGGAAGGCTGCGGTCAGTTCAAAGGCGTAGTCCCTCTGGCGCAATGCCAGAAACACCGGACTTACGATGCTGTCCAACGAATAATCCGTCCCGGTTATTTCAATGGCATCTTCACTGAAGCTTATATGCTTTGAAATGTCATGGCGCGGTGAAATAATCCCGTTGGGCAATTGTTTCATGGAAACGTCCAGGGAAAAATCGGTTTCTCTTTTCTGGATAACATTCAGTTCGGTTTCAACATCCATCGGTAGATATCCTAGTTTTGAATGCAACCAACCGTCGTCATCCCAGTAACATGGGCTCAGCATTGTTTCCCGGCCCATAACAGTCCGATGCTTATAGGGCCGGGTCCCCAGACAGACAAGCCAAGGTTCTCCCTTGCCGTCCTCAACAAGGTCACCATGGCCGACGCTTTGGATCGGCTCTTTTGAACTGTCCTTGTTTGACAGTATCGGGTTGTGGGGACAAGGGCGGAAAGGGCCCCAGATTGATTCGCTTCGCGAAAGAGTGACCATATGGCCTTCCCTCGTCCCGCCTTCTGCCAGCAGCAGATAATAACAAGATCCTCTTTTGAAAATATGGGGAGCCTCGACATCCCGGCCGCCGCACCCTCGACTGATGGTCTTGGGCTGGCAAAGCAGTCGGCCGCTGTCCAACTCGATTTCTACTTGCCTTATTGTGGATATCCCGTCATCGTAATCGGAATACTGGATATATGTGCGACCATTTTCGAAATACATCGAGGGATCGATTCCCCTGATATCGATATCGACGGGGTCTGACCAATCACCAGCGGGATTGGTGGCTGTCACATAGAAATTCCGGGTCTTGCCATTGATAAGGCAGGTTGTGATCATATAGAATCTATCATTATGACAGCGGATTGTCGGTGCATATATGCCCTGTGAACATTTGACACCGGTCAGGTCGAGCTGCGACTGTCTTGTCAGGCAACTCCCGATCTGCTTCCAGTTGATCAAATCGGTGCTTGAAAAAATCGGCACCCCTGGAAAGTATTCGAAACTGGATGTCACCAGGTAATAGTCGTTATCCTTTTTGCATATCGACGGATCCGGATGGAAGCCTGGAATAATCGGATTTTGATACTTCATATATGTTTCCCTCCTGGAAAATGTTATTTGCGCAAAAAAACAAATAGCCGAAGTACTAACCGTTTGTCTGATTTTTGCTGCAACTTCGATTCCCATATTAGCACTATTATGCGGATTATTGTATGACGCAATCCCACTATTGTATTGACCAAACTACATAACCGGTTATTGACATAAAAAATATTGCGGTGGTATCATTATCTAAACAAGTTGCGAAAATGGAGGTGCGATCATGAGACCTGAAGAACTGGATAAAAAACTATTTGAATTGACTGACCATGAGTTGCAATATGAAAAAGGCATAATCCCTGATTATTATTCTGTTTATCCGACAGTGATGATAGATGGTCAAAGGGTAATTGAACTGTCTGATTCATCGAGTAAGAACAAGGATTCGACAAATCCGGAATCGCCATTTATTGTAAAAAAGCAGACCCGGTTTCAGTCATTTCCACTCCACTACCATACCTGGGTGGAAATAAATTACGTTTATTCGGGCAGCTGCACGCAAATGATTGATGGCCATGAGTACAAATTGAAAAAGGGACAGATGATGCTTCTGGATTCGGACCGGATTCACACGGTTGTGCCTCTTGGCAAAGGCGACATCCTGATCAACATCCTGGTGAAGAAAGAATATCTGGACTCTGAATTTTTGGGCCGGTTGTCAGCAGAAAGCATTCTTGCGAATTTTTTTCTCAATGCGATCACAAAAGGGGCCCTGCATGACAATTTCCTGTTTTTTGAATCAGACCGCAGCCGGAGAATTTCCATCTTCATGAACGAATTCATGTGCGAATGGTTTGATCCTTCACCGGTGGCGAACGAATTGTTGAAAAGCCTGTTTCAGGTGATAATTACCGAATTGATGAATCTGTATGAAAATGACAGTTATGAAGGAAATGAGATCAAAAAAAGGAACTCGATCATCCCGATGTTGCGATATATTGAAAAGAATTTCCGGACCTGCACCCTGAAAAGCACTGCGGCGTTTTTCGGTATGAACGGGAACTACCTGTCGAACCTTCTTAAACAACAAACGGGCCAATCGTATAAGTCGTTGGTGCAACAAAAGAAAATCAAATACGCTGAGCAGTTGCTCAAAAACTCGCAGCTGCCGGTGAACGAGATCGCCAATCTGGCCGGCTATGAAAACATCACGTTTTTTTATAAGAAATTCAAGGAGCGCTATGGCTGCTTGCCCGGGGAATACCGCAAGAAATATGGCGGGTCGGGAAAACACTTCATCTAACACTTATAGAATGAGATCCCGAACTGCAGCGAACTTGCAGGTAAGTATGAAAACAAGCAGGCACCTGAATGATTTATCAGTCGTTTGGTCAATGAACTCGATGCTTTTTGCCATATTATTGCAAAGTGTTTGATGTTATCATCACCTTGTCACATCTTGATTTACTAATAAAAAATGAGACTTGGAGCACCTGACGGAATTGTCTCCAAAAGTTGTGAATCAGATAATATAAGGAGATGTCAGTCATGAAAAAATTGCCGGTTATAAAGAAAGTTGATGGAATTTGGAATTTGTTTGTCGATGGCGAGCCATTCACGGCTTTGTCGGGTGAAGTGCATAACTCGAGCGCCTCAAATTTGTCATACATGGAAGAAAAGGTATGGCCGTATCTACGTGGTATGAATCTCAATTCGCTGGTGGTCCCGGTCTATTGGGAAAATATTGAACCCGTGGAGAATGAATTCAATTTCGAAATCGTGGATGGTCTGTTGGAACAGGCTAGGGCAGAAGGGATGAAACTAATCATTCTATGGTTTGGTCTGTGGAAGAATGGGATTTCGAGTTATGTCCCAGAATGGGTGAAGCTGGAAACGGAAAAGTATTTTAGAGTCCGTGATTGCCAGGGCAAGGCGATGGATGTCGTTTCGCCTTTATGCCCCGATGCAATCGCTGCCGACAAAAAAGCATTCACAACGCTAATGAGACACCTGAAGGAAGTTGATTTGGAATCACAGACAGTCATCATGATGCAAGTTGAAAATGAGGTCGGGCTATTGGGCAGTGACCGCGATTATTCGCAATTTGCGAATAAAGAATTCAATGACAAGATTCCCGATAGTTTGGTAACCCTTTATGATGTTGAAGGAACCTGGGAAGAGGCATTCAGGGAAAACGCCGCTGAAATCTTTATGGAATACCATTATGCGAAAGCTCTAGAAGAGATTGCCAGTGCCGGGAAGGAAGAGTACGGCTTGGAGATGTATGTGAATGCCTGGATCGAGAAGTTCCCTTGGGTCCCGGGCGGGTATCCAAGCGGGGGGCCGATTGCCCGTTTCATCAGGTTATGGCACGAAATCGCCCCGACAATTTCGGTATTGGCACCGGATATTTACGCATCGGATTTCGCAGGAATATGCGATGAATACACAATCGAGGACAACCCTTTGATGATCCCGGAAGTGAGAAGGGATGCGCTGAATTCCTCGAATGTCTTTTATGCGATCGGGAAATATAACGCTTTGTGTTATTCGCCTTTTGGCATTGAGGATTTCCAGACTCCCAAAGAGTTGTTGACCGGAACAAGCAATATCGATGTGTTGAAAACATTGAATATCGATGTTAGCGCTTGGGACTGTGAAGATACGGCACGCTATCTGTCAAAGTCGTATGAGATATTGGCAAGTGCAATGCCCCTGATTCGAAAATGCCGGGAAGCGGGGAAATTGCATCCCTTCATCCGCAGAAACGAACATGAAAGAGGCGAAGTTGTAAGGCTGAAAGATTATGACATCAGAGTCAATTTTCAACCGAACAAAGTCGGTGTGCCAAAATCGGCAGGGCTGATCCTGGAAGTGGCCTATAATGAATTCTATATAATGGGAACCTCGATAAAATACCTGGTTATGCCAAAAAGAGGCGAAAATGTGAATGTGGGAATTCTCAATTTGGAAGGAGGGGAATTCGTGGCTGGCGAGTGGAAAGCTTCAAGATGCTTAAACGGCGATGAACGCTATCATACCAATCTCTATGACATGCCGGGCATCCATAGAATCAAAATCTATAAATATATCTGATAAGAATTTCCAAAGGAATGCAACAAGGAGGGCTGTTATGGCTATTACGGTAAGCGGCACCGGTTTTATCAAAGACAACAAGAGATTTTTCTATCTGGCGGACACATGTTGGAGCGCCTTTACAAACATCCATGAGGAAGATTGGCTCTACTACCTGCAACATAGAAAGAAGCAGGGCTACAATGTCCTGCAGATAAACATTCTGCCCCAGTGGGATGCCAGCGGGACCAGTCTCAACCACGTGCCTTATAAGCTTGATGAAAATGGGAATTATGATTTCAAGAAAATCAACAAGGATTATTTTGAGCACGCCCGGGCGATGTGTCTGAGCGCCAAGGAACTTGGATTCGAGCTGGCCCTGGTGGTCCTGTGGTGCAATTACGTGCCGGAAACCTGGGCGAATGGCATCACCCAAAAGAACACGATGCCCTTTGAGGATCTTGATCTGTACTTGAACGTCGTCCATGACACTTTTTCTGATCTGGATCCAATATATGTCATCAGCGGTGATACCGATCTAGATCATGAAATAACGAGATCCTATTATCTCAAGGCCGGCAAGATCCTGAGGCAGCGGACACCTACGTGTCTGCAAACGCTCCATGTAAGGGGCGGCTGATGGAGATCCAGCCGGAATTCATCGACAATATGGATTTTTACATGTTCCAATCCGGTCACAATGCCCAATTTCAAAATCGCTGCATGCCCTACCGGATCCCGGAGTATTTCAAGACAAATTACCCGGCCAAGCCTCTGATCAATTCGGAACCTTGTTATGAACAGATGGGCTGCTCCGGCAAAATGTATGGCCGTTTCCATCAATTTGACATCAGAAGGGCGGCCTGGCAAAGTATCCTATCAGGAGCGGATGCCGGAGTGACATACGGTACGGCTGGAATTTACAGCTGGCATACTTTTGGAAACAAGTTTGAGACTGAATTCGCCGAAGGATTCGATACTCCAAATCCGTGGCAGTTGGCACTGCATTATCCCGGAGCATGGGATTACAGCGATATCAAACACATCTTGGGGGAGTTTGTAAGTAAGCCGCTTGTGCCCCGTCAAGAAATTATGCTAAATGATACTGAAGAAATCCGGCTGGCAATGACCGAGGATGAAAATACCATTCTCATCTATGCCCCAGAGAATACTTCGATAAGAATTGAATACGTACTCCATCAGGATACCTACGAGCTGACCATAATCGACCTGGAAACCCGACACCGTGAAGTTGGAGTGATCTCATGTGATGGAAAGGTCAGCACAATAGGGATCCACAGCTTCAATCACGATGTCCTGTGCATTATAGAGAGGAACACGTAATAGATTTAGAAGCGATGTCTTTGCAAACGTCCAAAAAGAACATATACATGACACCATCCGGGTGGCTTTTATAGGCATTTATGATCATCCCACCTCTGAAACGTCTATCGTCGGCCCTGACCGGTGATTGCCATGTCAATATATTATGCTTCAAAAGATCAACCCATTTTTTTCGGTTGATCTTTTGACTATTTATATTCAATTATTTTGGAATGTTGACTTAGTCTGACCAAATTCGTCAATTTGTCCTTTTGACGGTCAATATAATTTTGCGAGCCACCATTCAGTCTGATCTTATGGTCATCACCGCCTTAGGGAATCGTCAGACGGTGCTTCGAATGGAGTGACCCGGCTGTTTTTCGAGAAAATCGTGATCAGGGAATTGGCGATCGATACGAGGCATAACACCCAAAGGAGCATGAGAGAAGTGGTATTGTTCACGAATTCCATGGTCGGGTTGTAGATGTCGAGAATCAAAAAGGTGATGAAGATTCCGGCGATGATGAAATTGAGGTGGGAAATCAGGACATGCAATTTTTTCATTCTAATTCACCTCGTATAATATGTTTGTAATCTTAGTTGAATATCAATTCAACCAAGAATTGCATTAGTATCCTTTTTCTAAGATAATAGACTTGTTTTGAATGAAGGTTTTATTCGTTCACCTTGTGGCTCGTTTGATGTCCACTTCGCAGAGACTTAATCCTTTGATCCAAGCGGTCTTTATACCCGAATTAGTTTGATGCAGCGTTGTGTTTACACATCGTCTCCCCATTTACGAGGTTGCGTTTGTCTTGGTTTAGAGGTGCAATTCAAAACAGATTACATTGAAATGAGGTTCAATATATGAATAACAGTTACGAATTATACGTCGGTATCGACATCTCTAAGGGCAAGGCCGATGCTGCAATTATTTCTGTCTATCGTGACAGAAATATCAAGCCTAAATTATTGAGAAAAAAGATTCAATTCAAGTTTTTGAAATCCGAACTGGATAATTTCCTAACCACAGTCAGAAAATATGCCGATTCAGATTGCACCAACGTGACTTATGCAATGGAAGTCACTGGTGTTTATTCCGACAATATCTTCGAGTTCATCCACTCATCTTTAAACGACAACGAGAATGTTTATTTTCTCAACACTCAGTTTGTCAACAAGTGGCGTGAATCCCGCGATATCGCTAAATCTGATCCATTGGATGCCCAGACAATCGCTTCAATAATCGCATATGAATATGACGTTAAATATGTTCACAAGAACAATATAAATAACGAAAAAGGATATGCAGACTTGAAAGCAGTCGTTCATCGCCATGGCCAGGTAAAGAAAACTTATTCTCAAGAAATTAACCGCCTCATTGCCCAATGCGAACGTTATTTCCCTGAACTTCAATATGTCTTCGAACCTAAGTCAGCAACATTTCTTGCTATCTTATCTTCATATCCTACGACACATGATATCATAAATACTTCTAAAATAGAAGTACAAGATATCGCCAAAAAAGCGTCGAAAAACAGGACAAAATCCGATAAGATAGATGAATTGTTTGACCTTTGTAATGACTCGCTTGCTCCAACGGAAGTATCTGATTCGATCAGGTCCATAATCCGCGCCCAAGTTGCCATCATCACCGAAATCAAAAGCCAGATAAAGACTCTTGAGAAGATGATCAAGGAACTTGGTTCAAACCATAAAATGTTTGAAAAGCTTAAGACACTGACTGGATGTGGCGATGTGACAGCGGCGACCGTAATTGCCGAAACATACGATATCAAGCTTTTTAAAAGCGCTGATAAGTACGTTTCCTACATGGGTCTCGCCCCTAGAAACAAACGCTCCGGCAGTTCTGTTGAAATCATGGGCAAGATTTCAAAGAAAGGTTCAAGATATCTCCGTCACGCAATATACATGATTGCGGAATTCGCCAGAAGGCACAATCCGGTCCTCAAGGCCTATTTCCACAAGATCAAGAATAGGAACAAGAAGCGCCATAAACTGGCCGTCGTGGCAGTCGCCAACAAGGTTGCCCGCTACGTATATTCAATGATGAAGAAGCAAAGCCAATTCGTAATCGATCATGATCATCTCATGCGATTACCGGAAGAAACCCGAAACACGTTCTTCCAAAACATAACAACACAGATACCCCTGAAAACCAGAAGGCAGATATACCGTTATAGCGATGAAAACGGAGAAGTCCACAAGTTCATCTATACAACGACATAAGCCTTGACTAACAGGAATGCACAAAATGTAAGAGCTTCCAGAAAAAAGTGTCTGGCAGGTTGTTTTCAGTGCGCTCAAATTTATCTAAAAACAAGATTTTTAAAGAGGATTCACCTCTAACCCAAGCCAAACGGCTATTAATTGTCTAAGAAATAACAACAATGATATTTATCAAGTTACCTATTGACATTTAATAGTTTGTCTCTGCTATTAAGATACAGTCGCTGACTTTCCGCCCGCCATCAACCGGCTGGTTGACCAGGTCATCGTCAAAACTCATGGAAGAGGATTTTCCGCCATCAAGATTGTAGGCGGCCGTGCAGCCCAAATCTTCAAAAAGGGCGGACAGCTCGCTCAGGGTCATCCCGGTCGAATAGCCGCTTTGGCGACCGTCGACCAGTACCATGCAGTAGTGCCCCGGTTCATAGTAACCGATTGCGCTTCGTGGATTGGATGAACTTACATGGGAGTTGGCCGTGAAACTGGTCATGCTATCTCCCGAGTCGTCAAGCAGTTCCGGCCCGAAACACCAGGCCTGCCAGGCCCCATCGGAAATCGCCTGGTCCACGTCGAATTCGTCGGCCGAATAAGTCACCATGGTTCCATCATAGTACAGGACACATACATCGGATCCGTTGGTAGTCGAGCGGTACACCTCGCCGTTGCGGATGACAACTCCGCTGCTGCCATTGCCGTAGTAATCGCCGTTCATCGCCAAGACGGCGCTGAACTCTTCATCCATATCAAGAAGGTAGTCGGTATAACCGACACCGTAGGTATCGTCGGCAAATCCGCTTTGGAAGCATTCGATATCGGCGATATAGATATCGGCGACATAATAGGTGACGATATCGCTGCCCGACCCGGTAGTGTATTTCTCAATGGTGATCGATATGTCGCTCGAACTGTAGGAATTACTCGTGGTGACCACAGTATCCGTGAAGTATTCTGCGAATTTTTCAGACCAGTCAGCCGAATCGGTGCCGCTTTCGCTGGCCACTTGCGTATCTTCATCCGTTGTTTCGTCGCTTGAGCTGGTGTCGGCTGTAGCGGTGATGGTTGTCGTTACGTTCTCGCTTTCGAGTTCCCTTGGGATCAGGTAATTGATCCCGTAGAATCCCAGAACGTAAACGGCGATTAAAACAAGGTCGAGAATCACATATGCAAATTTAGGTATTTTCTTTCTTTTCGACATTCAATGAATCCTTTCGTGGGATAGTCTGGCTGATTGAAAATCACCAGTTTCTGGACTGTGAAACTGATGATAAAAAGCGTCATTTCGGTGATAAGTTTGGCAATGGCTTTGGATAGCCCCAGATGATCATAAAGCACTGACAAGATGATTGTGTTGAGGATCAAAATGGATATTGCCAGAAGGGCGTACTGCAGGGCGCTCTTGTCATGGTCTTTGCAGTATTTGAACACATAGGTCTTGTTGAGATGGTAGTTGAAGGCCGCACTTACCAGCCGTGCCGAGATGTTACCCAACACGAGTGCCATTGCATTGCCAAATCCGCCAAGGGTGAAAAGATAGACCAGTGGAAAGAAGATAATATAGTCAAGCAGGAAGCTGACAAATGAGGAACCGGAAAAGAGAATCAGATTCTTGTAGATCAAAAACGAATCGCGGACGGTCCGGAAATGGGAACAGGAATTCTGCTTGTCATGATAAATCGTTTCTATGGGCACCTCGAGAATAGGGGTCTTGGCCTTGGCCAGAGTCAACAGGACGTTCATTTCATATTCATAACGTTCCCCGTCGATCAACAGGAGCTGGGGAATGAGTCTTTGTTTAAAGGCCCGAAGTCCCGTCTGGGTGTCGCTGACCCACTTGCCTGAGAAAAGATAAAAGATGTACTTGGTGATGTTGTTGCCAAGACGCGAGCGCAATGGAATCTCGCCGCTGAAGGTGCGGACCCCCAAAGCGAAGCTGCAATCGCCGGCTTCAAGCTCCATCAGCAGGTTCAAGGCGTCATCGACCTTGTGCTGGCCATCTGCGTCAAGGATGACAACGCCATGGATGTCGAGGTTCTTGCGGTAAAGGTATTTCAAGGCGGTCTTGATGGCGGCCCCTTTGCCCCGGTTGAGCTGGTGTCGCAACAGGATCGAGACATCACAAATATTGTCGAAGACCTCCTGGCAGCGTTCATCAGAGCCGTCATCAACGACGACAACCTGGAGGTTTCCTTTTTCGATCAGTTCATATACGAGTTCGACTAGTTTACTGTCCGGATTGTAGGCCGGGATGATTGCAATATTCATATTATTCTCCTTTGATTGCATCAAGAATTGGAAGTTGTATTAATGATTACACTGATGATTATAGGCGGGACACTTTAAATTAACTTAAACAAATAGCAACTTTCATACGATAATGATTTTGACCACAATCAAGGGTATTTTCCCATATTCGAAAACAAAAAAAGGAACTGTTCAATGTTCCTCTTTTTGCGTGGAAATATACTTATAATAACTTCTTAAATTCTACCTGTTGAATCAATGTATGAAATGACATTATTCAGTGATGTCATTACCTTTGTGGTCTTCTCAAGATAGTCAGGTCCTGGATATTTTAGATCGGGGATACATATCACTCTTATTTTACCATCATATGCGGCCTGAATACCTGCTTCGCTATCTTCCAGGACTATGACCTCGCTTGGGTGCAACTCGAGCATTTCGCATGCCCTTAGAAAAATATCAGGATAAGGCTTCCCTCTTTTGACTTCTTTTCCGAAGACAATCCCGTCGAAATATTGGATCAAATTGTGTTCATGCAACATTTTCAATGCCCGGTCTTCCAAACTAGAAGTGGCAATGATTGTCTTGAATTTATTGTGCCGTAAGTATACCAGCAAATCGATGAGTCCATCTTTCATTGGAACACCGAATTTCTCGATATAGAGGTTCTCCAGTTCATGAAACAAATCCATCTTTTCATCACAATCGTAATCCAAACCGTACTTGTTCTTGATGAACGCCAAAGAAGTTGTCACTTGTTTTCCAGGGTAGTCTTTAACATAGTCATCCATGGAAAAATCGTATCCGTAGCTGTTTACGATATGTTTGTAACATTCATAAGAAATATTTTCAGTGTCCAACATCAAACCATCCATATCAAAAATTACACCTTTTATCATTTTTGTTCACTCCTTCTTCTACATCCTACTCTGAAATAAAGGTGAAGAAAACAGGTAATGATCATTATAAAATAAATTATCCAAATTTAAGCCATAATGGTGGTTATGAGTATAAAAATGTAAACATTTAGGCCGATAATCTTTTATTCTAAGTTTTGTGTATTATAATGATGTAGAGGGTAATATGCCCATTATATTACATATTCTAGTCTGTAATTCTAAATTATAGGTTATAGTACGATTTTAAAGCAAAAACATGTTCATATCTTGTACCTGATAAGATAATTGAAGTATTTTAGCAATCCCTGATGTATTTTTTGATAATGTAATTGTTGAGGAGAGACATATGATAAACATATTTGTTGCAATGAAACATTTGCAAAACTTGACATCCAGTGAAAAGACTGTCGCCGACTTCATCTTGGCAAATCCAGAAAACATCACAAATATGTCCGTAAAGGACCTTGCGGTAGCTTGTTATGTTTCGGTGACAATAATCTATCGTTTATGCGAAAAGCTGGGCTTGGGAGGATTCTCCGACTTGAAAATAAAAATATCCCAGTCGCTGACCGATTACCTGAAGAATGATGCAAAATTAGATTATAATTTCCCGATAAAGGAAAATCAGACCGAATATGAAATATTGACCGGATTAAAGGAGAATTATGAGCAGACACTGCTCAATACGCTCAACCTTATTGACTTGAAGCAACTTCAAAATGTGGTTTCTAAAATGAAAAAGGCTCGCAACATTACGATATTCACAGCTACCAATAATGTCTTTTTTGCCCAAAGTTTCAAAATGCAGATGCGTGAAATCGGGGTAGTCGTGGAGGTCCCGGTTGATGAATATGAACAAAGACTACTGGCCACCACAAGCGGAAATGGGGATTTTGCGATTATTATATCTTATGGTGGTCGTCTAGTGAATATCGACATGATTGCCGGAATTTTAAATCAGAAAGGTGCAACGATTCTTTTGATATCATCTTGTGACTACGGTTTCAAAGATGTCAAACCTGATTACCATTTTTACATGTCATCGTATGAACATCAATACAAAAAGATTTCGGCATTTTCTACTAGATTGTCGTTATTATATATATTGGACTCACTGTATAGCTGTTATTTCGAATTGGATTACAGCAACAACCTGGAAAGGAAGATTTCTTTTTACAAACAAGCATCATATCCCGAAGAGAAGAAATAATATGCTTCATTCGGTTTCTATGCGCCAAAGGAACCACATAATAATAATGCCCTGCTTTTTGAATTGTCATTTTCAGTATGGCACCGCCATCCAATGAACTTGATTGATTGAAAACTGTAATGTGCAATTTTTGTAACTTTTTCTTTCGTTTGTTTTATCTTATGTCATTTCATTTCTTAAACTATGATGTATGTGTAGATAGGAACAAGAACCTATCTTAATCAAAAGTCGACGTTTGATTAATTTTGAAAATGAGGAGAAAAAGAATGAATCAAAAAGTTACTATTAGAGATGCGGTAAATTATGTTATCAATTCAAAAACAGAAAAACATACTTTGCTGGGAATCGGACCAATGTCTGAAAATTTCCTGAGAGCGTCACTGGAAATTTCCAAGGAAAAAGATTTCCCGTTAATGTACATCGCAAGCCGCAACCAAGTGGATGCATATAAATTTGGTGGAGGTTACGTATTCAACAGTGACCAAAAAGTATTCAAAGACAAGATTGAAGAAATCGCAAAAGAAATCAGCTATGACAATGTTTACTATCTATGCCGTGATCATGGTGGTCCTTGGCAGCGTGATAAAGAAAGAGCTGATCATCTCCCTGAAGATGAAGCGATGTCAATTGCCAAGGAATCATTCAAAGAAGATATTCTAAACGGTTTCGACCTATTGCATATCGATCCGACCAAAGATCCGGATGAATACTGCAAGGTAGTTGATATCGATACTGTTTTCAACCGTACCGTTGAACTGATCGAATATTGCGAGCAAGTTAGAAAAGAATACAATATCGAAAGAGAAATCGCGTATGAAGTCGGAACTGAAGAGACAAGCGGAGGCTTGACTTCGATGGACAGATATGAGGATTTCATCATCAGAATCGAAAAATACGTTAAAGAACACAACCTGCCGATGCCAATCTTCATCGTTGGTCAAACTGGTACTCTTACAAGACTTACAAAAAACGTTGGAGATTTCAGTTACGAAAACTCTATGAAATTAAGCGAAATCTCTACAAAATACGGTGTGGGATTAAAAGAACACAATGGTGATTACTTGAGTGAAGCAAAATTGCTGGCACACTTGCCATTGAATATCACAGCAATGAACGTTGCCCCTGCTTTTGGTACAATTGAAACAATGGCGCTGCTGGAATTGATTGAAGTTGAAAAACAATTCACGCAATTTGGAATGATCAAAGATCCGTCTAAGTTGGATGAAGTGATCCAATATGAGTCGATTCATTCAATGAAATGGAAAAAATGGCTGACTGATGAAGTTGACATGTCAGATTTGGATAATTTAAGTCCTGAAACTGTATTGCAAATAACAGAGTTGTGCGGTCACTATACATATTCGACACCCGTGGTGGAAGAACAGATAAATAAACTTTACGACAACTTGAAGTCAATAAAAATTGATGGACATAGATTTGTGATTGAAAAATTGAAAGAAGAAATGCAAAAACATGTTCGATGCTTCAACATGGAAGGGTTGACATCTAAGATCATTGCAGCAAAAAAAGGATAGGGTGACTTACTATGCTAGGTGAAGCAATAAATAAAGAAATGGTGTTTGTTAATCAGGAATTGAATACTAAACAAGATATCCTGTCCTTTCTTTCACGCAAAGCCAAAGATCTGGGTCTGGTTGACAATATTGAAGTTTTCTTGGACTCGGTGAATCAAAGAGAGGCAATGGCTTCGACTTCTATCGGGTACAAAATCGCAATCCCACATGGGATATGTGAAAGTGTGAACCAGGCATTTATCGGTTTTGTCCAAGTCAAAGATGAGTTTGCGTGGAACCCTGATGAAGACCAGAAGGTAAAAATAGTATTTCTGATTGGCGTTCCAAAAGATAATAAGAACAATATCCATCTTAAATTCATCTCACAGCTAAGCAGAAAACTTATGGATGATGAGTACAGAGAAAAATTAATAGAAACGCTAGACAGAGATTATGCGTTTAAAACGTTAGATGAAATTAATAAAAAAGTATAGGAAGAAAGAATAATGAAAATTGTAGCGGTGACCGCATGCCCGACTGGAATTGCCCATACATACATGGCTCAAGAGTCTATCGAAAAAGAGTGTCGCAACAGAGGTTACGAAGTGAAAGTTGAAACCCAAGGCAGCATGGGTGTTGAAAACGAATTGGAACAAGACGAAGTCGATGAAGCTGATGTGGTTATTTTAGCTATTGCCATTGGAATCGACGGTGAGGAACGCTTCGAGAAAAAAGATGAAGCTGGAAAGGTTCTGCACGTTGAACCAGGTGATGTAATCAAAAATCCGGCAAAAATCATCGATCAAGCAGAAAAATTATAGACGAATATAAATTTTAGGAGAGAAATCATGAAAAACAATCAGATTTTTAAAGATATTCAAAAAGCTTTCAATACCGGTGTATCTTACATGCTTCCTGCTGTAGTTGTCGGTGGTATTTTCCTGGCAGTTGCTTTGGCAACTGGTACGGCAACCGACTCAGGTATGGAAGTAACCAATCCATTCATGAAGAACTTGCTTGATTTGGGGATCGCCGGATTCTCAATGATGATTCCGATTTTGGCAGGTTATATCGCATATTCATTGGCTGGTAAACCAGGTATCGCGCCAGCAATGATTTTAGGATACGTCGCCAACAATCCTATTGGAGAATCACAAGTTAAGACAGGGTTCTTGGGAGCCATGATATTGGGTGTTGCAGCTGGATACTTTGTGCGGTGGTGCAAGACCTGGAAAGTTCCAAATACAATTAAAACGATTATGCCAATCTTGATTGTCCCTATCATCACCACCTTTGTATTAGGTGTGTTCTATATTTATGTAATCTCAGTGCCAATCGGTGCGGCAATGGATTGGCTTGTTAGCTACTTGAGCGGTATGCAAGGTGGAAATGCACTTATCTTGGGAGCCATTATCGGTGCGATGACGGCAATCGACATGGGAGGACCAATTAACAAAACGGCAACAGCATTCACTTTGGCACTTATGGCAGAAGGAATCTATAGTCCTAATGGGGCTCACCGTATTGCAGTTGCGATTCCGCCTTTGGCTATGGCACTTTCAACATTGATTGACCGTAAGAAATACAGCGCTGAAGAAAAGGACTTAGGTTTGACTGCTCTATTTATGGGGACTATCGGAATTACCGAAGCGGCGATTCCATTTGCAGTAAAGGATATGAAAAGGGTTTTACCAGCAATCATTATCGGTAGTGCGGTAGGTGGAGCTTTAGGTATGGTCAACGGTGTTGAAGCCTTGGTTCCTCACGGTGGTTTGATAATTCTACCGGTTGTAAATGGAAAATTGTGGTATGTGATCTCAATGTTCATTGGTGTATTCGTGTCCGCTGCAATACTGCATTTTACAAAACCGAATTTGGAAGTTGATAACAAGGAAGAGAAATAGGAGGACCAGGAATGATTAATGCCCGGATGTTTAAAATTATTAGATTTTTGAATCAAAACAGGGAATCTAGTTATAAAAAAATTGGTGAAAATTTGGATATCAAGGAAAGAAACGTGCGTTATGACATTGATTGCATTAACGATTCATTGAGTTTAAAAGGATTGCCAGAAATAGAAAAACATTCAAAGGGAAGATTGATTGTTCCTGGAAACTTAGATTTAAGCATGATAATAGAAGATGAGGAATTCATTTTCTCATCGGATGAAAGAACCAAATTGATCAGATTTATAGTAATGTTTGATGTGCATAACCTCAACATCAAAAAATTGAGTGAAGAGCTTCAGGTGTCACGCCGCTCGATCCAAAATGATCTCGATCTCATCGTGGCCGAATTGGAGAACAGCGGTATGTCACTGGTTTATAACCGTCATTTCCATCTGATTGAAAATGAAAATATCGGCTACTCAATAAGAGTGAACGTACTAAAGAAATTCATATACATTTTGGGGAAACCATCTCAGGAATGCAACGATTTTGAACTGGAACTTATGGCCATTTTTTCAGGGGCGTTCCAGCTTGATATCCGCAAGATCTATGACTGGGTCAATGATAAGATTAAAAGAATGAGTTGGACTTTCAGCGATGATTCTTTTGACTGGTACGTAGCGAATATACTGACAGTGTGTTGGTACATTATCAAAGATAAGCCGGTGCCGGTGTCAATGAAGGATACGGATATTAACGATTATTCCCTGTTGGAATTGGAAACTATAATAGACAAGGAGTTTACAGTTGAGCAAAAGAGGCTGATACTTAGCTTTTCAAGCTATACAAACAAGTATAATGAAGTAGATATCAACCTTGATTTGATCATGACCGAGGATATAATCATTCAACTAATCACTCTGATGTCTGATGAACTTGGTGTCCTCTTTCTCAGGGACATGATTTTGATCAAGGGGTTATTGAACCATGTTGCGCCAATGTTGGAGCGGATCAAGAATAACATATCAGTTTATGAAATACCGGAGACTGTCATACCTCAAAATTATCAATATGTTTACGATGTGTTGAAAAAAACAGTCTCAAACATTCCTGTGTTGCAGGAAGTGAGCCAAGAAGAGTTGCTCTACTTATGTATCCATTTTATCGCAAGTATCCAAAGACTGCGATCTAACGAGTACAAAAACGTCTTGCTGATTTGCGGCCTGGGATTTGGAGCGACAGCACTTTTGAAAGATACTCTGCGCAATGAATACCAGGTTCAAATAATCGACAGTATCCCCGCCTATGATCTGGATAATTATGACAAATGGGAACAAATAGATTTAGTTATTTCGACATCAAAGATTAACCTCCCATATGAAAAGCCTTTAGTTGTTGTCAATGTCATTTTTACTCCAGAAGATCATAGCCAATTGGAAAAGGCGGGGATTACAAAAAAGAATGTTCTCACGAATTATATCGCTATCGAAAAAAGATTGAATTTTTTGAATAGCGTTGAGCGAGAAAAGGTACTTGGCATCATCAAAGAGGAATTAGGATACAAGGACGTCAGAATTCCAAAGAAGTATTACAATGTAAGTGACTTGCTTGGGCAAAATTGTATTAGCTACGTCGAGTCTTTTGACAAATGGGAAGATTCAGTAAAATTAGCCACAGACATGCTGGAGCAATATGGATTCATCGATCATGAATACTATGAAGATTTGATGTCATCAATCCAGCGCACCGGATTTTATTCTGTCACTGACGGGATGTTCGCATTGTTTCACAGTGGCAATACCAGTTCGGTAAAAATGAGTGCAATGAGTCTTATAGTTACAAAGGAGCCGGTAAAATTTGATCAAAAACAGGTGAAAGTGATTTTCTGTCTGGCAAGCAAGGACAAGAAGGAGCATATACCGGCAATAGTCAAATTGATGAGGATGGTCCACGATGCCAAGCTTATTGAAAGACTGGAATCGTGTCAAAATGAAGAAGAAATTGTAAAAGTAATGAATGAATGTGAAGCAGAAATATTAATGCAATACATATAAGATAAGAGGAGAACAACGTGAGATTTTTTCTAGATACAGCAAACATTGCTGAAATAAAAGAAGCCAATGATATGGGAGTTATTTGTGGTGTGACCACAAACCCTTCAATAATTGCCAAAGAAGGCAGAGATTTTAAAGAAGTGATCAGTGAAATTGCTTCAATTGTAGATGGGGCCATCAGCGGTGAGGTTAAAGCGACTACTGTTGATGCAAAATCGATGGTAGAAGAAGGACGAGAAATTGCCAAAATCCACAAAAATATGGTGGTAAAGCTTCCAACAACAACTGAAGGGTTGAAAGCCTGTAAAGTATTGACCGCCGAAGGAATAAAGACTAATATGACTCTGATCTTCAGCGTGCCCCAAGCGTTACTTGCTGCAAGAGCCGGAGCAACATATGTATCACCATTTATCGGAAGAATCGATGATATTTCCATGGACGGCTTGCAACTTGTCCGAGATATCGCAGAAATTTTCAAAATTCATGGAATTGAATCACAAATAATTTCAGCTAGCGTAAGAAATGCCATCCATGTGATCGAATGTGCCAAAGCTGGAGCAGACCTGGCAACTGTTCCGTACAGTGTTATAGTTCAAATGATGAAACACCCTTTGACTGACCAGGGAATTGAAAAATTTCAAAAAGATTATTTAGCTGTTTTTGGAGATAAATAGTGAGATAAATTCTCACTATTTTATTAAGGAATTATTATGAAAGATATGAATAGAAAAACAATAAGTACATTACGCGCCCTTTGTGCCGATATGGTTGAAAAAGCGAACTCCGGTCACCCTGGGTTGCCATTAGGTGCGGCACCGATGGCATATGCTTTATGGGGAGGCGAAATGAAGCATACGTCAAACCATAAGGATTGGATCAACAGGGATCGCTTCATCCTTTCTGGTGGTCATGGATCGAGTCTGTTGTACGGCTTGCTCCATTTATATAATTATGATATGGAAATTGAGGATTTGAAGCAGTTCCGCCAGCTTGACTCGAAAACACCTGGGCACCCGGAATACGGTCATACGGTCGGTGTTGAGGCTACGACCGGGCCACTGGGTGCCGGAATGGCAATGGCAGTGGGAATGGCGATTGCCCAAGAACATCTGGCAACTGTATTCAACAAACCTAATTACCCTGTCTTCGACCATTACACATATGTCTTGGGTGGCGATGGGTGTTTCATGGAGGGCATTTCTTCGGAGGCCTTTTCATTGGCAGGTACCCTGAAACTCGAAAAGCTGATTGTCTTGTATGACTCAAACAATATATCGATAGAAGGAAGCACCGATATCGCATTCACGGAAAATGTGCAAAAAAGAATGGAAGCGTTCGGGTTTGACATCTTCTCCGTTGAAGATGGGGATGACTTGGATGAGATTGTGAATGCGATTCAAATGGCCAAAAAGAAAAACGGTAAACCTTCATTTATTGAAGTCAAGACAAAAATCGGTAAGGGTTGCCCGGGAAAAGAAGGGCAAGCATGTGCCCACGGCGAACCGCTTGGAGAAGAAAATGTTAGAGAGCTAAAACGCAATTTGGGACTTCCTGAAAACGAACATTTTATGGTAGATGAAGATGTGTATACGTTTGTAAATGACCAGATTAAAAATTCAGATATGGCTTTTGACGAATGGAACAATATGTTCAATGACTATTTTGAGAAATACCCTGAGATGAGAGCTGTTTACAACGATTACTTCAATGTGAATTACCAGGAAGTGCTTGACGGAGATGAAAGCTTCTGGGACTTTGACCAAAAAGAAAACGCTACTAGAAATCTGTCTGGAATCGCTATGAACAAGCTTAAAGACATGTTCCCAAATTTCATGGGTGGTTCGGCTGACCTTGCTCCTTCTACGAAAACGTACTTGAATGATGCCGGTGATTTTTCTTGCGATGACTATAGTGGCCGCAATATGCACTACGGTGTTAGGGAATTGGCGATGGCAGCAATCGGCAACGGCATCATGCTCCACGGTGGACTCAAGACATTCGTTGCGACATTCTTTGTATTCAGTGACTATGTCAAACCGATGGCTCGGCTGTCTGCTTTGATGAATTTGCCACTGACATACGTGCTTACCCATGATAGCATCGGTGTTGGTGAGGATGGTCCGACTCACGAACCTGTCGAACAGTTGACAATGCTAAGAGCGATGCCAAATTTCAATGTCTTCAGACCGTGCGATGCCATGGAAACCAACGTTGCCTGGTACGCGGCAATGACTTCGCAATCGACTCCAACAGCCCTGGTGCTATCACGGCAAAACCTGCCACAGATCAGCGGATCGAGCAAGGATGCCTTAAAAGGAGGATATGTAATTGATGACTGTGAGGGCGTTCCCGATGTCATTTTGATTGCATCAGGTTCGGAAGTATCCCTTGCAATTGAAGCAAAAAGACAGATCACCGATGAGAATATCCGGGTAGTCTCAATGCCATGTATGGATATTTTCATGGGGCAAAGCAGAGCTTACCAGGAATCAGTCATCCCAAGCGGAGTAACTAAACGGGTTGTGATCGAAGCAGGATCACGCTTGTCATGGGGATGGATTGCCGGATTGGATGGCAAATATGTGACTATGGATAGTTTTGGTGCATCGGCACCCGCTAATCAATTGTTCGAGAAATTCGGATTCACCGTGGATAACCTTGTAAGTAAAATCAAAGAATTATAAGACGGTACTTATGAAATTTTATTTTGACGTTGATGACACATTATATGACCAGTACATTCCTTTTAAACGAGCATATGATAAGGTATTCAACGAAATAAAAGAAGTGCCCTTAAAAGAACTGTATAAGAAATTCAGGTTCCATAGTGATGAAGTTTTTGAACAGAGTGAAAAGGGCGAAATATCAATGCGGAATATGCATATTTATCGCATAGTGACTGCATTTGTGGATTTTGGAATCATAATCGGGGAATACGCTGCGATAAAATTTCAGGAAATATATCAAGAATACCAGAGAGATATTATGATGAGCGGTACAATGAGACACATATTGGATTTGCTTGTGTCTAATGACATTGAGATTGGTATTATTACGAACGGTCCATTTGAGCACCAACGAAACAAACTTGATACTTTAAATGCGTATGATTGGTTCAAATGTGAGAATATCTACATTTCATCGAGTGTCGGGATAGCCAAGCCTAATGTGGGAATTTTTAAGATGGCGGGGCTTGGCACAGATTGCTTCTTTGTGGGCGATTCGTATTTTAATGATGTTCTTGGCGCGAAGAATGCGAGCTGCAAATGCATCTGGCTCAACAGAAAGAACGAAATCGCGCAAGAAGTCAGACCGGATTATGAGGCTGCAGATGAGATGGAATTGATGGCAATTATCAAGAGTATATTGTCCCAAAGGGACTGATACGGATTGGTCAAATGCGGATAACTATTGAAAAGGGATAAGTCATCCCTTTTTTTGGTGGGAGGAGTAAAATGAGAATTGGAATATTAGGGTCGGGAACTATTGTGAAGGAGTTTCTTTCCATTGTTCATGAGTTGCCTGAAGTCAAGGTTGTTGCTATTATCGGCCTTGCAAAATCTATCGAGAAGTTGAATGGATTAAAGACAAAGTATGAAATTGGCAAAGTCTATGTCGATTATGATGAGGCTCTAGGTGATGATGATATTGACTTCATTTACGTGGCGCTGCCAAACAACTTGCACTACTGGGGTGTGAAAAAAGCGTTGATGGCAAACAAAAATGTCATTTGTGAGAAACCGTTCATGAGTGATCTGGAACAGACAAATGAAGTAATTTCTCTTGCCAAAGAAAATAATCTCTATCTGTTTGAGGCAATCACGAATCAATTCTTGCCCAATTATCGTGTTATAAAAAATCGGATTGGTGAAATAGGTCAAGTCAAGATAGTGCAATGCAACTTCACCCATTATTCATCAAAATATGAAAAATTCAAAAACGGCATTATCCACCCTGCTTTTGATCATAAATGTTCGGGCGGGGCCTTGATGGATCTCAATGTTTACAATATATATTTTGTGATCGGCATTTTTGGCGCCCCTTCAAAATTCCAGTATTATCCCAACATTAATAAGAATATTGACACTTCTGGAATTTTGGTTCTGGAATACGATGGCTTCCATGCAGTCTGCATCGGGTCAAAGGATTCTCAATCGGAATCGTCATCTTATATACAAGGGGAAACTGGATTCATAAAGGTGGATGGCCCTGCCAATTCATGTTGCCGTGTGCATATATGCGATGAATCGTATGTTGATGACACACATAGAATGTACTACGAATTCAAGGAGTTCGAACGGATATATTCCAAAAAGGACTATAAGGCGATGCATAATATGTTGGACCTTTCTAGGATTGTAATGGAGGTGCTGTCAAAATCTAAAATATAAAAGAGCATAAAAAACTGCAGCAGGGTTTAAGCTAGATTCTCCTGCTGCAGTTTTTTTTGTATAAGTGTTCAAATATTAAGCAAGTTCCAGGCAAAGTTGAATACCTTTTCCCCTTGGAGCGTCGCATAATCATGGGAATCGATTGATGCGATCGGAATGTCAGGCCTCGGTCCGTTCTTTACTGTCTTTTCAATCTTGGCTAAAAGAAAGCTCAATGACGGTTCGATCAAAATCAGATCGGCCTGGACTATATCATCATCGAACTGGGAATAGCGCACCGGAATCATCCGGATTGTGACATCATGTGCCTGGGCAAATGGTTCCATCTTTTTTATCAGAAGGCCCACTGTCATGCAGTAGGCACATACTACCGCGATTGTTTTCATCTCGTTCTCCTTCATTGGCGTCATCAGCCGATCTTAAGAATTATCTAATGGTTGTTTACAACCAAATCGTATCGCCAAAATCGAACGATGTCAACTGCATCGGGTATAAATAATCGCAAATGTCAAATCACGCTTATCTTTATTGCGGCTATTAAAAACACCCTGGCTTTGTGATTGCCAAGGTGCGTGGATTTGAGAGTTATTATGATTTGTCTTTGATGCCCGCTTCAATATAACCGATGCATTGGTCGATCCAGGCAATGATGTTTTCCTGTCTCATGATGGCTCCCTTGAGGACGACGAAGTCACCGAAGCGGTCCGAGTAAAGATCCGGGACTTCGGGGTATTGTTCTGATGTCTTGACCAGGGTGTTGAGCCTTTTTAGATGCTGCTGGCGCTGGTTTTCCAGCAGATGGATCCGGGTCTTGGGATCAAGGTTGTTCGAGAAGTACATCCGCAGCCTGAAGATGTCCTTCTGGGTCTTGGGAATCTTCTCGTCCTTGTGGAGCCATTGGGTGAATTCGAGTTCTCCCTGTTTGGTGATCGAGTAGCGTTTGGCTTCGAGGATGTCGCCGCTGATTTCGATATCGTAAGTTACCAGCCCCTCATCGTTGAGCTTCTTAAGCTCGGGGTAGATCTGGCTGTGGCTGGCATGCCAAAATTCGGCCAGTTCGAAGTTGAATTCCTTGGCTAGTTCATAGCCGGTCATCGGTCTTTTTATAAGCAAGCCAAGGATGGCATATTTGAGTACTCGCATAATATTTCTCCTGATTCCGTTAAGTTAATCATATAATAGTCGATTCAAAAATTAAAATCAACATGTAAATATTGACATGTATGATTATTCGTGGTATAACTTTGTTATATTTTTAACAAACTTGGAGGAAGAGAAATGAGTTTAACGAAAAAAAGGTGGCTGATTCTGGCTGCCTGCTGTTTCATCAACCTGTGCATCGGTTCGCTGTATGCATGGAGCGTCTTGGCTGGGCCAATGGCGGCTTATCTTGGAGAATTGAACGGAGTGACTTTGACGGCTCGTGATCTGTCGATCGTCTTTGTCATCGCCAACTCGGTCGGACCGATCACCATGATCACCGGCGGGAAAATCAATGATACCTTGGGACCGAAAATGGTTGTCCTTATCGGGGGTATGATGTTCGGGGGCGGAATGTTCCTGTCTGGTTTTGCAACTTCAATCAACTTCTTGATTGGAACGTATTCATTATTGTTAGGTCTTGGTCTTGGAATGGTTTATGGTGCGACTATCAGTACTTGCATCAAGTTCTTCCCGGACAAACGCGGTCTTATCGGTGGTCTTACCACTTCGACTTTCGGGATTTCTTCGGTAATCATTCCACCGATTGCCGGAGCTATCATCACAATGACCGGACCGACTACGGCTTTCAAAGTAATCGGAGCGGCGTTCATCGTCATTATCGCATTAAGTTCATTATTTATTGAAAAATGTCCGGATGGATTCGTTCCTGAAGGATGGACACCACCGGCAACAACTGGCAACAAAGCCGGAGGCGAAAGCAAAAACTGGATTGGCATGCTTAAATCACCGATCTTCTATGTGATGATCGTTATGCTTACTTGCGGGGCCTTTGCGGCATTGATGTTCATTCCGATGATTTCGCCAATTGCCCAAAATATGATCGGTATGTCAGCGGCAGCGGCAACGACAGCTGTATCGACATTGGCCTTGTTCAACGTCTTCGGTCGTGTCCTGGCAGGAAGTCTTTCAGACAAATTCGGCCGGATCAATGTCCTGGGTGCGGCTTGTGTCCTGTCAGTTATCGGTCTTGGATTATTGTACATCGCCGACATGGGCGACAATTTGCCATTCTTTGTGGGAATCTCGATTGTCGGAGCCTGCTTCGGTTCCTTCATGGGTGTCTTCCCAGGATTTACGGCCGACCAGTTTGGACCAAAATACAACTCGGTCAACTTCGGGATCATGTTCATCGGTTTCTCGATTGCCGGATATGTGGGACCAACTATCCTCAACAACATCTACGGTGCTCAAGGAAGCTACAACATGGCGTTTGTGACAGCCATGGGATTCTCAGTGGCTGGGCTGGTACTGACCTTCGCTTATCGTGTCTTGAACAGAAAATAGATCAGGGAGAGAAAAATGGAAAGAAAATATCCGAATTTATCCAAACCAATCCAGATTGGAAATGTGTATTTTAGAAACCGGATGTTCGGTGCGCCTATGGGCGGTACCGACATCACTGCCGATTGCACAATCGGGCCTAAAACTACGGCTTTCTATGAACTTAGAGCCAAGGGTGGGGTAGCCAATGTTACGGTCAGCGAACTTGTTGTCCACCCCAAGACCGAAGCTTCGCACATGTACCATCTTGACTTGCAGACAGTCAATTCATTGGCTAGCTTCACTTACACAGCTGATGCGATCCGCCGTCATGGTGCCATCGCTTCGGTCGAACTTTCACACTCTGGCCAATATGCCGGAACCTACCTTGTCGATAAGGACAAAAAAGAGGGTATGGCTCAATGGGGACCAAGCGCGGGGCTAAGACCTGATGGTCGCGAAGTCAAAGAACTTACCAAAGAGTTGATCCAGGAAATCGTCGAAGCTTACGGTGAAAAAGCGGCTCTGGCCAAAAAAGCCGGATTCGAGATGGTCATGATCCATGGTGGTCATGGCTGGCTGATCAACCAGTTCCTTTCACCATTCTTCAACAAGAGAACCGACGAATACGGCGGACCTTTGGAAAACCGTGTTCGTTTCGCCATCGAAGTGTTGGAAAGTGTCCGCAAGGCTGTCGGGCCAGGATTCCCGATCGAATTCAGGATGAGCGGTTCGGAACTGTTTGAAGGTGGCTACACCCTTGAAGACGGCGTTGAAATCGCCAAACTGATTGAAGACAAGATCGACCTTCTTCATGTTTCGGCGGGAACATACCAGAAGGGCTTCGGTGTTACTCACCCATCGATGTTCCTGGAACATGGTCCTAACGTCTATCTGGCGGCTGAAATCAAGAAACATGTCAAGGTGCCGGTTGCAACAATCGGAGCCTTGAACGATCCCGAAAAGATGGAAGAGATCATCGCTTCAGGAAAGGCCGATATCGTGGAAATGGCTCGGGCTTTGCTTGCCGATCCGGAACTGCCTCGAAAAGTCATGACCAACAATGACCACCTGATCGTAAAATGCATGCGTTGTTTCACCTGCATGGCAGAACGTGCGGTTACCGGAACAAGACGCTGCACGGTAAATCCAATGATCGGTCGCGAAAGCGACGGTCTGGAAATCATCCCGGCAGCCAAAAAGAAAAAAGTCCTTGTGGTAGGGGCTGGTCCAGGCGGTCTTCAGGCAGCCTACACGGCAGCCAGACGCGGCCATGAAGTTGTTCTTTGCGAAAAGAATGATGAAGTCGGAGGAATCCTGATTGGGGAAAAAGCCATCCCATTCAAATATTCGATGTATGAACTGGGGGTTTCATTGGGAAGACTGGCACAAGAAGCCGGAGTCGATATCCGACTGAATACTGCAGTTGACAAAGCCTATGCCCAAAATGAAAACGCCGATGTTATCATCGTGGCGGCGGGATCGAAAGCCCTGGTACCTCCAATTCCAGGACTTGACGGTGCCAATGTCATCCAGGCAACCGCATATCATCACCAACTTGACCAAGTCCAAGACAGCGTCATCGTCTTGGGTGGGGGACTTTCAGGAACGGAACTGGCTGTCCACCTTGCCAATGAGGGCAAAGCAGTCAAGCTGGTGGAAATGGGTGTGGAACTCGCACCTGATGCCAATATCCGCCATCGTCCATTGCTTTTAGAAGAAGTGGCCAAAAAAGGAATCGAAGTGTTCACCAACCATAAAGGACTTCAGGTCAATGAAGACGGCATCGTTTGCCAAAACCTTGAAGGCAACGAAGTCATGATTGAAGGACAAACCATCATCTGTGCATTGGGTCAAGTGGCCCGTCGCGACATCGTCGATGAGCTGATCGACGAAGCTCCAGTCGTGATGACGGTTGGAGACTGCGCCAAAGTCTCTACCATCACGACAGCAATCTATCAGGGCCATCACGCGGCACTGGATATTTAATTTACAAATTTAGTTCAATCCATTAATTATTTACACCTCAGTTTATCCTTATATAAATCATAAACCATGACAAGCCATGACACTTATTCATTAGTGCCATGGTTTTTGTCTTTTCTTCCGTTTTCAAATCCGGGAATTGAATGGATATTGTTTACAGATGGAATTGAAAAAAGGTAGAATATATTGGAAAGCGAGGAAAAACCAAATGAGACCAAAACTGCACTTCACACCGCCGCAAAACTGGATGAACGACCCGAACGGGCTGATCTATTTCCAGGGAAATTATCATATCTTTTATCAGCATTTCCCTTACACCTGCCAGTGGGGGACGATGCACTGGGGCCATGCCATCACCAAGGACCTGGTGAACTTCGAGCATTTGCCTATCGCCCTTTACCCTTCCAAGGAATATGATCGCAACGGTTGCTTCTCGGGCAGTGCGATTGTCTTAAATGACGAGCTGCACCTTTATTACACGGCCATAAGATACGCCAGGGAAAACCCGGAATTCGTCCATGTCCAGTACAGCGATGATGACCTGATCGCCTCCCAGGCGGTCGTCACATCCAAAGACGGGCTTATCTTCGACAACAAGTTTGACAAGCACCTGGTCGTCGATGTCATCACCGACAAGAGTCTGGGCGATCTCCGCCATACCCGCGACCCGAAAGTCTGGGTGGGCCAAAACGGCAATGTCTACATGATCATCGGTTCCAAGATAGAAAGCGCAAAAGGCTATGACGGGGAAGTCCTGTTCTACCAAAGTGAGGACGGATTGAACTTCACATACAAGAACCGTTTTATCGATGCCAATATCGGGGATATGTGGGAATGTCCCGACCTGTTCGCTCTGGATGGCCAGTATTATCTGGTATTCTCGCCTGAAAACATCGACCAGCCGCCCAAACCCAATTCCAATGCGGTCATCATGCCGGTTGCCTTCGATGAAACGACCTGCACGATGGCCAAGATGGGCGACTATGTCTACCTCGATTACGGTCTCGACTTCTATGCGCCTCAGACCTTCCTCGATGAATCAGGAAAAAGGACGCTCCTTGGTTGGGAGCGGATGCGCGAGCCGGTCCAAGGTGAAAACTGGGTCGGGATGCTCGCCATGCCAAGAGTCCTTTCCCAGAAGGGCGGCCATGTCTACCAGACTCTCCATCCCAACATTGCCGGAATGTTTACCCGGGAAATGGCGACATGCGATTTCACTCAGCCGTTTTTAATCAAGACCAGTCTTGAAGAAGGTAAGGAAATCAACCTGGGGGGATTGAAGATATCGATAATAGATGACTGCCTTTGCGTCGACCGGGAAAGTGTCTCGATCATTGCGGATAAGGTCTCGAACGACAACTGCACGCCAAAACTCAATGGTCGCTGTGATCTTGAAATATATTATGACCATCACATCTTCGAGATATTCGTCAATGATGGTTATTACGTGCTAAGCCAGGTTGTATACGCTCTTGATGAAGGCATTTGCCGATTCGACCGGACCGGTAGCAAAATTCTGGGCCTGAGTAACAACTGATATTGCAACACTCAAAAAAGTCAGCTGCGTGATTTAAGGATACCTTAAGTCAATGGTGCTGGCTTTTTTTTGTCTGACAGCTCACGTTTCCGGGCCGTCAAAAAAGACAACTCACGGCGGGGCGAGTTGTCTGGGATTTGGATACGGTCAGGTGAATTCAAACCAATCCTATTTTTTGACGATATTATGGGACACTTTCTCCAAAAGGGAGAGCAGCGTCTGGATTTCATTTTGGCTCATTCCCTCCACCAGCTGATCTTCAAAATCGAAGATATCCTGGATCAGCAACTCCTGCCGGGAGGCAATGGATTTGCCTAAGACTATCTTTTTAATCCTGGCATCGCTTTTCATGGGCACTCGGATTATGTATCCGTTCTGTTCGAGAAGTTTCAGTATGCCTGAAGCGCTGGCCGGACGGAGATTGAACTCTTCCTCGATCTGCCGCTGAAAAACATCTTCGTTCTGGTGGGCGATGATATAATGGAGAATGCGTCCCTGGCTGCCGCCGATTCCGGTTTTGGCAGCGAGCATCCCCATATGCCTTTTGATTTGATTGGATAAACTGGTTATTTCTTTTCCTAGTTGATAGTGCATCCTGAAAATCCCTCCTTTTCAAAGTATAGCCTGTAACCATGGTCAATGCAACATATTAGACATCCCATCAACTTTTGATCGGGTCTACAGCGCGATTTGGCGGTTGAAGGGGAACTTGCGATCGGATCTTGTCAGTCGTTAGCCGCAGCCCAGGCGGCTTTTTTGTCTTTGCTTCTAAAAGCCATGAACTGGCTTACCCCCACCAGACAGATTGCCACTGCCAGAAAAGCCAGCACAAACAAACTGCCGGACTGGGTACCTTGAGACAGCGGCACACCTTGCTGGCAAAAAGCCAGGATGGCGGCTGAAATGGAAGTGCCGATGGCTCCGGATAGCTGCATCATTGTCTGGATTGTGGCATTGCCGTCGGATTGCAGCCTGGTCCCAAGACTTGCCAGGGCGCTGGTCATGGTGTTTCCTACAGTCAGTCCCAGGCCGATACTGTAAATGAAATATAGGGAGATGCACAAAAGATAGTTTAGATTTGAAAAAACGATCAAAAATCCCGCAATGGCGACAATTATGCAGCCAGCTCCCGCATAGATCGGTTTTCTGGCTCCGAATTTGTCAAAAATCAGTCCACCTAGTGGGGCGAACAGAGCCCCAATGATCGCTCCGGGGAGAAGGACCAGCCCTGCATTCGCAGCACTCCCGTTCAGGACGATCTGGACATATGATGGAAGCAGCAGCCCGAAACCCAGGGTTGCCATCTGGATGAACAATATCGCCAGCAAATGGAAGGTGAAGGTTTTGTTCTGGAATATTTCAAAATTGATCAACGGCTCCTGGCCCTGGATCTGGAGCTTGCCAAAATATCCAAGTGCCATGATTCCCACGATCAAGCAGGAAATCACCAACAGAGGGTTCGTAACGATTTTATCGAGATACGAAAGGCCGCAGATCATTGCGAAAAATGCGATTGCTGCAAACACAAAACCTTTGAAATCCATTTTGGCGTCCCGGTCCGGAACGTTGCTCCGGATGCAAATCAAACCGACCGTGGTCGCGAGGATGATCAATGGTAAAACGCAGATGTAGATATAGCGCCAAGAGAAGTATTGGGTCATTGCTCCGCCAAAGGTCGGTCCGATTGCGGGAGCCGCCGCAGTCACAAACGCCCCACAGCCCATCATCAGCCCGAGCAGGTGAGGTGGGGATTCTTCAAGGATGATATTGTACATCATCGGCAGGGCGATCCCGACCCCGGCCCCCTGGACAAACCGGCCCAGTAGCAGAAGGTAAAACGATGAAGTGGTGATGTCGATGATCAGTCCGGCTCCAAACAAAAGCCCGGCGGTCAAAAAAAGCATCTTTGTGGGAAAGCGCCGTTTCAAATATGAAGAAAGCGGGATGAATATCCCCATCATCAGCAGGTTCCCCGTTGTCATCCACTGCACGGTGGATGTCGGCACTGAGAATTCATTCATCAGCGTCGGAAATGTGATGTTTGTCGCCGTCTCGATCAAAACACTACAGAATGAGAACAGCCCCGCGGCAATAATCGCCAGCAGCTGTTTGATAGTAAGTCTGGTATCAGTCATAAGTCTCTCCTTAAAATACTTAGGAACCTAATATAATGATAAGGTTCCTAAGTATTTTATGTCATTTAATTGTTTATGTCAACCGAAAAATGTGGGTGCGAAAAATGAGACCATCTATCATTACCTCATATGTTGTGGTTGTCTTGAACTGCCCGAGAAATACCATGTCAACCGGGGTTCATCATTCTGTTTTCGCGATTGACTGTACATGGCCGCAAAGACATAGTCTTGTCTGGTTAACTTCATGGATATGAAATGATTATTGATTTTTACGAAATCGGTCCCCAGGAAGGTTCGTCTAAAGAAATGATTAAATGAAAAAAAATCGAATGATTACATAAAACAGCTACATGGATGCACCAAGGGTGAAAGCGGATAAGACATGGTTGTGTCATTACCGTGCTATTAATTACGTTGTGTAAATTAACAATTGACACAGTGTAATATAAATGGTAAATTGTAAGTAGGAAAGACAAGGAGGTAAATATGGAATATGTGAATTTGGGCAATACAGGATTGAAGGTCTCAAGGTTATGCATCGGCTGCATGGGGTTTGGAAAACCTGATAGCGGCGGCATTGTCGGCAAGACTGAAGAAAAGGAAGCCCGGGAAATCATCAAATTTGCTTTGGACAATGGGATCAATTTTTTTGACACCGCCAACTATTACGGATTGGGAGTAAGTGAGGAGATTTTAGGACGGGCAATCAAGGATTTTGCCAATCGGGATGAGGTGGTAATTGCCACCAAACTCTATTTTCCGATGTTTGACGGTGCCAATGCCAAGGGATTGTCGCGCAAGGCAATATTTCAGGAAGTGGAGAATTCTTTGAAAAGGCTGCAGACTGATTATATCGATTTGTATATCATCCATAGGTGGGATTATACAACTCCGATTGAAGAAACGATGGAAGCGTTAAATGATCTTGTAAGGATGGGGAAAATCCGCTACATCGGTGCGAGTGCCATGTATGCCTGGCAGTTTGTCAAAGCCAACGCCATAGCTCAAAGAAATGGCTGGGCGAGGTTCATCTCGATGCAAAACATGATCAACCTGGTGTACCGGGAAGAGGAAAAAGAAATGGTGAAAATGTGCATATCGGAGAATATTGCCCTTACACCGTTTTCGCCGATAGCTCACGGGGTGTTCAGCAAACCAGCGAATGGACCCAGAACCGATGGTGGGGCCAGTTTGCAAAACGAATACGTTCTCGCGCAAGATGACGAAATAATCAAAAGAGTTCAAGAAATTGCGGGCAAGAGAAATTGCGATCCTTCAGTTATTGCGATGGCATGGGTGTTAGGGAAACATTACATCACATCACCAATTGTCGGGGCGGCCAAGGCTAAGTATGTCCAAGGGGCGCTTGATGCTTTGAGCATTAAACTGACAGATGAAGAAATAAAGTATATTGAGGAACCATACGTTCCGCACAATCAATTTGGTTTCAGGTAAACAGGAGAAAAGAGGTATTGGATATGAAACAAGAGTATGTTAAGTTAAATGACGGAAATATCATTCCGCAGTTTGGACTTGGAGTTTACATGATCAATGGTGATGAAAACACCAAAACAGCCTGTCTCGAGGCTTTCAAGGCAGGATACCGTCACATCGACACCGCCCACGCATATCAAAATGAGCGTGGGGTTGGGCAGGCGCTTAAAGAAAGCGGGATCGACCGTAAAGAAATTTGGGTAACGTCAAAATTGTGGCCAAGCGAGTATGGCGAAGTTGCCAGTGAAGAAGCAATCGACAAGATGCTTGCCCGTTTGGATACTGACTATATCGATCTTTTGTTGCTTCATCAACAATTCGGTGATTATATCGGTGCATGGAAGGCGATGGAAAAGGCGGTTGCCAAAGGTAAGGTGCGGTCAATCGGCCTGTCAAATTTCGAGTCGCACCGGCTTGAGGAAATCCTGGAATTCGCTACGATCAAACCAGCGGTTTTGCAAGTAGAGTGCCATCCATACTTCCAACAAGCAAGACTCAAGGAAAGGATTTACAAATACGGGACTGTTCTGGAATCATGGTATCCTTTGGGGCACGCCAATGAAGAATTGCTCAATGAAGAAGTTTTTTTGGACTTATCCCAAAAGTATAATAAATCCACTGCGCAAATCATCTTGAGATGGCATGTTCAAACTGGCAATATTATCTTCCCGAAATCGACAAACCCGAAACATATCAAGGAAAACATCGACATTTTTGACTTCTTTTTGAGTGACGAAGAAATGGATCAGATAAATAATCTTGATAGAAATGTCCGTTTTTTCAACATGACATTAGAAGAACAAGAAAAGAATCTAGGCGGCTTCAAGCCAGCCGACTAATTATGATAATTGCAAGAATCACTCCAAAAGCGACTGGGGTGATTTTTTCTTGGATGTGTTTGGCATATAAAAAAAACGATAACCTTGAAGTTATCGTTCATATCAATTCGTGAATGATGATTCATTTCAATAATGCGGCCAGCAAAGTTACTCCCTTGAGGCATTGCTTATTAAAATCTGTTTTCTGATAAGAATAACCGGCCAGCTTCATGGCTTCAATCTGCTTTGGCGTATGGTTCGTTGTCGGGTACAGTCCATGGATGTAGGCGAAGAAATGTCCCTTGAACTCGGATTTGTTTTCAGTGCTCACCTTTGGGAAAAATTTATTCAGGCCATAATCGATCGTGTCAAATACCTGGGTGATCTTCTGCTTGAACTCAACCAGTTTTTCCATGCGGCTGTTGTTTTCAATCGAGTTCAGGTGGACCGAAAGAAGTTCAAGCATTTTTGGGTATCTGGAAACTGAGTCGCTCAATAATCGACAAAAAGTATCGACATCTATTGCATCGGCTTTATCAAATTCCTGATCGAGATCGTCTGCCCAACTAAGGTACTCCTCTAGGAGAACATCCAAAAATATCTCTTCCTTTGTTTTGTAATAATTGTATATGGCCGGCCTGGTGAATGAAGTGTATTCAGAGATCACTTTGAAATTGACGGCATCATAACCTTCCTTGTTGTAAATGGCAAGACAGGCATCCAATATTTCCTTTTGACGGGTTTCTACTTGTTCTTGGGTTCTGGCTCTTTGAAAACTCATAAGGTACCTCCATGTATTTCAAAGTCATTATAGCACTTGAATAACATAAATGCAATATAACAAACATTATGTAAAATATTAATTGACATTGAGTAAATTATAGGTTACTATATATTTGCTGACACAGTGTAAATTGAGAGGAGAGGTAATAATGGAAGCGAATAAAATTAGCTCCAGCGAAAATATCATGGGTGTTCTGCCAATCAACAGATTATTGTTGAAAATGGCATTACCGGTAATATTTTCCATGTTGGTGCAATCATTATATAACGTAGTCGACAGTATTTATGTTTCGCGACTTGGGACTGATGCCCTGACTGCAATATCTTTGACTACCCCGGTGGCAAGCTTGCTTGCAAGCATTTCCGTGGGGCTTAGCGTGGGAGTGAACGCGGTATTGTCAAAAAAACTCGGGGAGAACAATGTCAAGAAGGCAAACAGAGCCGCAGGCAATGGAATCTTAATCGAGTGGGCGTGCTTTGTAGTATTTATGATTTTTGGACTATTTTTCACTCGGGGATTTTATGCAATGCAAACGAGTGATGTTGCTATCCAGCAAATGGCCACAGCCTATACTTCAATCACGTGCATATTTTCATTTGGCATCGTGAATCAGGTGATCATGGAAAGACTGTTGATTTCCACCGGGAAAACCATGGGGTCGATGTTCTCATTACTCACCGGAGCCATCACGAACACCATCTTGGATCCGATCTTGATTTTTGGGCTTGGCCCCGTACCGGCCATGGGAATTCAGGGGGCGGCTATCGCTACAGTAATTGCCCAATTTGCAGCTGCAAGTGTTGCCTTTGGATTCAATCTGAAGGTTAATGAAGAAATCAAATTCAGTCTGAAAATGCTCAAAGCCGATTATGAGATCATCAAGGAAATATTGTTTGTGGGAGTTCCTACGGCACTGACCCAGGCGATAGGTCCACTGATGCTTTTTGGAATGAACCAAATATTGCTGAGCTTTACGACAGCGGCTCCAGCAGTTTATGTCATATTTATCAGACTGCAGAGTATTTTCCTTATGCCGGTCTGGGGACTTAAGAATACCGTGGTATCGATAATTGCATATAATTACGGGGCGGGGTTTAAGAAAAGAATAGTGGAATCGATAAGAACTAGCGTCATATCGGTTCTGGTTGTAACGATAATCGGGACCCTTATATTCGCTTTGTTCCCGAACTTTCTTTTGAATATATTTAGTGCGACTGGGTTGATCTATGATATCGGTATGGTTGCCCTGCGTATTGTCGGATTGGCTTTGCCATTCATGTCAATAACCTTGATTTGCGGCTCATTTTTCCAGGCGCTCGGGCACAGCAACAAGACATTGATTATTTCAATTGTCCAGATATGCCTACTATTCTTATCGGCGTTTACTATCTCGAAAATAGGGGATGTCTATTCCATCTGGAGTTCATTTTTGATAACCGAATTGATCGTATCGGCAATATCATTGTTTGTGATGCGATATGTCTACAGCACCACTATTGGAAAAATATCCGAGTATGGCAACACACCGGGTGTTGTAATTGATTAACAAAATACATTAATGTGGAGGAAATTATGAATAGAATTGAAGATCGTTTGGAGTTAAAGGAATTGGTTGATGTATTTTCCAACTTGGCGGACATAAAGGACATTGCGGCCCAAGTGGAGCTGTTTGTTGAAGAGGCAAATGTCAAATCATATCGTGACAATGAATTGGTATCCGACCTGACTGGAAAAGAAGCGCTATTCAATGCATTTACAAACTTCTTGGGCCTGTTTGATACCGTCTATCATATCAATGGCCAACAGACATTGGAATTTGACCGCGATACTGCAAAGGGGGTGTCGTATTGTCAGGTTGTCCTGATTGGCACTTTCGAAGGTAAAAGAATTATGTCCACCCAAGGCGTCAGATATAATGATGAATATGTAAAAGCCAACAATAAGTGGTTAATCCAAAATCGTGTATCGTATTTCATGTGGAGTGATGAAAAAGAAATGTCCTAAATTGAATGGGATTTTAAGAAGCAAAAGATATCTTGGATCTTATGAAATATGGTTATGATTCGCATTTTTTTCTTGAAAATCGATATTCAACATGAAGTTAAAAAGCGATTTGAACGACCACATAACTCAGGGTGAATATTTTAGTGGTAATATTTCGAAATTTGGTCCCTCAAACATTCAACAAATTTCTACATTTCAGATCAGGTATCGGCTTTTCGAAAACTAAAAGACGCGCTTCCTATGTTTTATCATCATTCAAAAAAATCGAAATAAATATTGAAAAGGCACATCGTTGAACCGAATCAGTCAGTGGTGTGTCTTTTTGGTATGTTTCAATTTACCCTATAACCCTTGATTTGACCACATCCAGTCCGAGATTGAACGGCAACGAAGCCGTATTGCATTGTCAAACCGGAATCGAAAAATTTTTGACGGTATATAAAAATCCCTTGACCTTAACTGTACTTAAGGGTTTAGAATTAATTTGAAAGCAACCCAAAGGTTAATCACTTGAATTTGCACGGTTTTTGCTGGAAAAATTATAGGTGTTATCATTGGAGTTATTTATCGGACCAATTATTTACTTGGCAGGTAAGAGCTTATTCATGAAGGCAAATCTTATGAAGGGGTCAGGGGAGGTATTATACTATGAAAATAATCGTTTTACAGGGGAGTCCAAACAAAAAGGGCTCGACAGCGATGCTGATTGGTGAGTTTTCAAGAGGGGCAATGGAATCTGGACATGAGGTCAAGGTGATCGATGTTGCTCATGCCAATATTCACCCTTGCACCGGTTGTGTGGCATGCGGCTACGAAGGTCCGTGCGTCCAGAAGGATGATGTTGAAGGAATCAAACAGGAAATCCTGGGGGCGGACATGCTGGTGTTTGCGACACCGCTATATTATTATGGAATGTCGGCCCAGCTAAAAATAATGGTAGACCGTTTCTGTTCTTTCAACAGTTCTTTGAATCGGAATAACATGAAGGTCGCCTTGTTGGCAGCGGGATGGAACAGCGAGGGCTGGACATTTGATGCCCTGGAATCCCACTATAACACGCTGGTTCGTTACCTGAACTTCAGGGATAAAGGAAGAGTTCTTGGCAGGGGCTGTGGCATCGTGGCGATGACACGAAACTCGTCATATCCCAAAAAAGCATATGAATTGGGGAAAGGAATTTGAGAATCTGACCAGAAATCACTATTATGATGGCGCTATTATCGATATTTAATACGAATATATATTTAAAATGATCGTCTGATGGCGATCATTTTCTTTTCTTATAATATCTTTATTTTAATTTTGTTGTCCAACTGATAATAGGGTTTTTTATTCATAATAAACAGAAAATGTAATAATAAATCTTTGTAAGTTATAAAATATCTTAATTGACCATCAAATACAGCTTATCATGGTATTTGATTATCGTTGATTTTGAAAAAATGCCAAATGTCGCGCATTTTGGATGCACTAATATTTCTTCGGTACCAACACCGAACTACAAGATGTATCTGGTGGCTAATTAAGTAAAATATCAGAAATATGAAAATATCTATTGACCTTAAGTTGAGTTAAGGTTGTAAGGTTTGTTTATCAAATGATTCGTTTGGGATATGAATCTCAGATGATTTATTTGTGAAAACTTAGCGAAATTAAAAGAGGAGTGTAAATCATGAGACATTTGATAGTCAGCTCACATCCATATGACAAGAGTTTTAGCAACGGTATTGTTGAAACTATTGAAAAGGAAGCTTTGGAAAACGGGGCGGAAGTAAGAATCAGGAATCTTTACGAAATAGGGTTTGATCCGGTGCTGGCAGGTTCCGACCTGTTGAATCTTCAAAGCAGTAATTATGCATCAGACATCAAAGTCGAACAGGAGCATGTTGAATGGGCGGATGTTATCACTTTTGTTTATCCGGTGTGGTGGGCAGGTATGCCGGCCATGTTGAAAGGATATGTGGATCGCGTCTTTGCGAACGGTTTTGCGTTCACGCATGGTGAGACAGGTCCAACGGGTTTGCTCAAGGGTAAAAAGGCCTTGTTGTTCAGTACGACAGGATTCCCTAGTGAAATCTATGATCAGATCGGGATGCATAATTCAATGCAACAGACGTCAGACGAGGCAATTTTCAATTTCTGTGGTGTTGAAGTTGTCGGGCACGCATTCTTCGGTGCCATCCCAACATCAACAGCTCAGCAACGCGAGCGGTATTTGGGCGAAGTCGCCAAGATTGTCAAAGAAAATTGTTGATAAATAAGTAATGATGTTCAATTTATTCGGCATCTCGATACATGAAATTCGATAACTAAAGTACTAATTTTGGAAATTGATGTGATACCATTGAAATGACGAGTGGTACGCAATTTATGAGTAAAGAATGTGACTTAAGGGAGGCCCTTTGTGTTTTAGAAAGGAGAAAAACAATTATGACAATAAGTGAAGCCGCCGAATTGACAGGCGTAAGTGTCGATAATCTTAGATACTATGAGCGGATTGGATTGATTCCCGAGGTTCCAAGAACCGAGTCAGGCATTCGTGACTACGATGAAATGTCCTTGAATTGGATTGATTTCGCCATGCGGTTCAAAAAAGGCGGGATGTCTCTTGAAGCCATCAGGGAATATATCCAGTTAGCCCTTCAAGGTGAGGCTACAAAGCCTGCAAGAAAGCTGATTTTGTTTGAAGCGAGACAGGATTTGGAAAAGAAAATGGCTGACATCCAGGAAAGCCTGGATGTAATAAATTACAAATTGGACAATTATGAAGAAAAATGTGAACCATTTACTATGGACATGGTAAATGAATGGAAATCAAAGAAAGAAAACGCAAACAAGTGAGAGAGGAATTTAAAGTATGCCGGTAATCAATATCGAAGCAGGAAAACTGAACATAGATCAAAAGAGGGAACTTGTCAAAGAGATGACAGCGATAGCATCGAAAGTGATGAATGTTCCTGAACAGGCGTTCATTGTATTGTTGAAAGAAAATGAGACTGAGAACATCGGTCTTGGCGGAAAGTTGCTTTCGGACAGATAAGCCAGTTTCGTTTGAGATTTGAAAGGAGTACGCAGTGAAAATAGTCGTAATTACAGGAAGCCCTAGAAAAAAGGGGACATCCTCAGTTCTGGTGGAACAATTCATCAAAGGGGCCAATGAGGCGGGACATGGTGTCTATCGGTTCGATTCGGCCTTTGCAAATGTCAGTCCATGTAAAGGATGCAATTATTGCAAAACAAACGAATCATGTTGCATAAAGGATGACATGGAGGAACTGACCGGTGAACTTGTCAAAGCCGATGTCATTGTCTTCGCCATGCCGGTGTATTACTTTGGAATGCCGGCCCAGATCAAGGCGGTTGTCGATCGAATCTATGCCCCGGAAAGCAAGATGTATGGCAACAAGAAGGTTGCACTGATGGCAACGGCCTATAATCCGGATGTCAAGGTCATGGCAGCACTCGTAAAACAGTATGACATGATTGTGGATTATATGAAGTGGGAGAATTTAGAAATGATTCTCGCATCAGGCTGCGGAGCAAGGGATGATATCACAAATACTGATTATCCTTTGAAAGCGTATGAGTTTGGAAAAAGTATATAGTGCAATTAGCTGGATTGAGAATATAAGAGGAGAAGAAAATGGAATTTAATGAAGTAATCAAAAATCGTTTTTCATGTAAAAAATTTGACGGCCGCCAAGTTGATAAAGAACAGCTGGATGCAATTCTGGAAGCGGGAAGGCTCGCACCTACTGCAAAGAACCTTCAGGAACAGCACATTTATGTGGTTCAGTCACAAGAAGGGCTTGCCAAGCTCGATAAGTTGACCCCTTGTAGATATGGGGCATCCACAGTTGCCGTAGTTGCCTTTGACAAAACAAACGTGTTTACCTATCCCGGTGAAAAACGGGATTCAGGTGTGGAAGATGCTACAATCGTGGCTACCCATATGATGTTGGCGGCTCACGCACAAGGTGTCGACAGCTGCTGGATCAACTTTTTTGATCCGGAAATCATGGCAAAAGAATTGGGCATGAATGAAAACGAAGAAGTGCTCATGATGCTTGATCTTGGTTATGGTGTTGAGGGTACCCAACCTCTTGTCACCCATAATAAGCGCAAGGATATCAGTGAATTAGTATCTTATTTATAAAATACAGGAGGAAAACAATAGTGAATTTACCTAAAATAGCGATGGGCGCATGGGCCTGGGGCGACAAGGATGGATATTTTGGAAACACGATGACGGGAGAAGAATTCCGACCGATTTTCGATAAAGCGATGGAACTGGGATTCAATCTGTGGGACACCGCAACAGCATACTCGAATGGCGAGTCAGAGAAAATTCTTGGTGGCTTTGTGAACGACGCTGGAAGAGAAAATGTAATCGTGTCGACAAAATTCACCCCGCAAATGGCACCGATGTATGACAACAGCGTGGAAAAGATGTGCGACGCTTCATTGCAAAGAATGGGAATGACATATTTTGATATCTATTGGATTCACAATCCGGTTGGAGCGCCGGAGTTCACGAGACAACTGATTCCACTTATCAAAAACGGCAAGGTTAAAAGCGTTGGTGTTTCCAACCATAGTCTCGCGCAGATAAAAGAAGCAAATGAAATTCTCAAGGCAGCCGGATACAAGATCTCCGCAGTCCAGAATCACTACAGCCTGATGAATTGTTCGTCGGAAGAATCAGGCATATTGGATTACTGCAAGGCAAATGACATCGTATTCTATGGCTATATGACCCTGGAACAAGGTGCCCTTTCAGGTAACTATGATTCCAAGAATCTCTTCCCTGAGGGTTCAGCCCGGGCCAAGGTGTTTAATCCGATCATGGACAAGATTGAAGTGATCACCGAGGAACTTGGAAAAGTGGCTGATGCCCACAGTGCCACAGTAGCCCAGATTGCAACCGCTTATGCCATCAACAAAGGTGTGCTTCCCATCCTGGGGGTGACCAAGATTTATCAAGTGGAGGAAGCAATCAAGATGGCCGACATCAAGCTTACCACTGATGAGATCACTGCTCTGGAAGAAGCGGCAAAGCGCTCAGGTGTGGAGTCGATCCAGTTCTGGGAAAGCAAAATGGACTAATCGTCCAATACCAAAGCACGGCCTGAGCAGGTACCCGATCGCGATTGGAAAATCAAAATGGGTTCAACTGTTTGGATGGCTGCAGTTATCCTGGCCGCCAAATTCATTAGTTGGCCACAAACATTATTTCTTCAACAATAATCCTGGAGTCACCTGTTTATAATGCGAAAAGCATGAACGTGATTCCCGGATTTTTTGTCCACATATTGCGTCTCAAACATCAACAGATTCAATAAAGATGAATATCCAAGTGAAAATTGTTGATTGTGAAAATCAATTTCGGATAGTGAGTTCAGTGATTACATTATCATGAATGATCGATGAGATTCCTGAAAAATGTCAGAATGCAAGCCAAAAGATTCCCTGCCCTCTTGACTTAAAGTTGACTTCATGTTGTATATTTAAAAGTGTTGCATCATTTTGTCTGAGTTTATGTGCTTCTCGATTCAAAAAGCCAAATCAGTGCAGTCGGTTGTTTAGACTGTGTAATCAAGGGAGAGTATATATTATGCATATGGCTGACGCTTTGGTTTCCCCGGAAGTCGGGGGAGCTTTGTTTGTCGCTACGGCTGGCGTGGCGGCTTATTCACTTAGAAAAGTTAAAAATGATTTCGCGGATTACAAGGTTCCGCTCATGGGAGTCATGGGAGCTTTCGTCTTTGCGGCTCAGATGATAAATTTCACGATTCCCGGGACCGGTTCAAGCGGGCATATCGGTGGGGGCATCCTGCTGGCGATCCTGCTGGGACCCTATTCGGGATTCCTGACGATGGCCTCGATCCTGGTAATCCAGGCCCTGTTTTTCGGGGACGGGGGCCTGCTGGCATTGGGATGCAATATCATCAACATGGGATTGTATACCTGTTTTGTCGCCTATCCGTTGATCTACAAACCGATAACGCAAAAGGGCTTGAGTCGCAAACGGATCTTCATCGGGGCGTTCCTGGCGGTGGTTGTCGGATTGCAAATGGGGGCCTTCAGTGTCGTGATGGAGACATTGATTTCAGGCAAGACCGAACTGCCATTTGGGACCTTTGTAACGCTGATGCAGCCGATCCATCTGGCTATCGGAATCGTCGAAGGGATGATCACCGGATCGATTGTGGCCTTCATCTATCAGGCCCGGCCGGAATTGCTTGAAAACGCAAATAATGATAAATCAGGAAAATCATTTAGCTTCAAGAAAGTTGTGGCTACGATGGCGGTTTTGACACTGGTGGTTGGAGGTGTGCTTTCTTGGTTTGCTTCAAGCAATCCTGATGGCCTTGAATGGGCGATGGAAAGAACTGCCGGAACTGCCGAGCTCGAGCAAGACGGGGAAGTCCATTCGATCTTGGGCGAAGTCCAGGAAAAGACAGCCTTCCTGCCTGATTATGGCTTTGGAGGAGAAGTGGGCGACACCATCACCCAGTACCTGGGAACTAGCGTTTCCGGGGTAGTCGGAGGTGGACTGACCCTCGGGTTATGTGCTACAATTGGTATGACGATAATTCATGTGAGAAACAAGAAAGGTTCCACTTTATAAGTGGAACCTTAATCTTCAAACAAATTGTTTCTAAAAAAGGAGGTGCGCCGATGCTGAAAATACTGGCGGCCATGAACAATATCCGGCTGTTCGACGACCTGGCCCGCAAGGAATCGGCCATCCATTCGCTTCATCCCGGTGCCAAACTGATCACTACTTTCGCTTTTTTGATAACCTTGGTTTCCTTTGGGCGATACGAAATAATCGGACTGATGCCTTTTATGGCTTTTCCGCTGTTCATGATCATCAGGGCCGACCTGCCCATGGTGCCCCTGGGACAACGGCTGCTGGTGGTCGAACCGCTGATCATCGGGGTCGGGATCCTGAATCCGCTCTTCGATCCGGCCGGCTGGCTGATTTTCGCCTCAATCATGATCAAGGCCACTTTGACAATAGTCGCCGCCCTGGTCCTGGTTGCCACAACCGGAATGGACAAGGTGGCATATGCCTTGCACAAGCTCAAGGTTCCGGATATGTTTGTTTTGCAGCTGACCTTGACCTACCGCTACATCTTCGTGTTGGTCGAGGAGCTGGTTGTGATGATGCGGGCCTATTCGTTGCGCAGCTACACCCAGAAGGGAATTGCCATCAAGGACAGCGGCCCTTTTGTCGGCCAGTTGCTGCTTAGAACCCTGGACCGGGCCAAACGAGTTCACGACGCAATGGGGCTTAGGGGATTCCAGGGCGTTTATCCCGACGACGGAAAAACTTCATTGAAGGCGAAGGACATGGTCTTCGCCATAGGGTGGATCGGATTTTTCTTGTTTGTCCGTTTATACAACTGGCCCGAATTGCTGGGTCAACTATTGGGAGGTATGTAATGAGTCATCATAAAATTGAAGTAAGGGATCTGGAATACAGCTATCCCGATGGCTACCCGGCCATCAAAGACATTTCATTCACCATCCATCACGGGGATTCGGTGGGAATAATCGGGGCCAACGGTTCGGGCAAGTCGACCTTGCTGATGCTGCTCCTTGGAATAATGTTTCCAAGCAAGGGGCAGGTGCTGGTCGGTGACGTCGCCCTGACCAAAAAGACCCTGGCCATGATCCGCCAGCGGCTCCAGCTCGTTTTCCAGGACAGTGATGATCAGCTGTTTACAACATCGGTCTATGACGATGTCGCCTTTGGACCGCGCAACTACAACCTGAGCCCATCCGAAGTCGAAGGCCGAGTCGATGAGGCGCTCGAACAGGTCGGCATCGCCCATCTCAAATACAAGGCACCATACAAGCTTTCGGGCGGCCAGAAAAAGGCCGCGGCGATTGCCACGGTGCTGGCCATGCATCCCGATGTGCTGATCATGGATGAGCCGACTTCGGGACTCGATCCCAAGTCAAGGCGCCGCCTGATTGAAATCCTCAACAGCTTCGACCACACCAAGATCATCACCAGCCACGATTTGGACCTGGTGCTGGACACCTGCGAGATCACAATCGTGATCAGTGAGGGCATGGTGGCTGCCATCGGGCCCACTGAAGAGATCCTTTCCAATCGGGAATTGCTGGAAAGCTGCGATCTTGAAGTGCCATTGTCGATTCAAATCCGCAATCATCAAGGCAACTTGAAGGTATGATCATATTAACAAAGTGACAGATTTAAAAGGATCAGTTTATTTAAAACACTAATAAACGTGTAAAAATGGATTGGCCCTTTTTCCAATAATATGTTTGAATCAGCATGGAGATAAAATTGCAAGCATCTTTGTTTTTGATTGAACAGCCATATGAAATCTAAAATAATACTTGACCTAGAGTTGGGTTTAACTTGTAGGATTGTATCATAGTCATTATCGCAATAATAAATGCAGTAATGAAAAAGGAGAAAGAAAAATGGAATATGTCACATTGAATAACGAATTGAAAATGCCAATCATGGGATTCGGGGTGTTCCAGGTCCCTGATAAAAAGGAGTGCGAAGAATCGGTATACCAGGCAATCAAAGCCGGATACCGTCTGATCGATACGGCGGCGGTCTATACGAACGAGGATGCGGTCGGGACCGGAGTCAAAAGGGCAATCAGTGAAGGGATCTGCACAAGGGAAGATCTGTTCATCACCTCCAAACTATGGGTTCAGGACATGAAAAGCTATGAGATGGCCAAAAAGGCAATCGAAGCTTCAATTGAAAAGTGCGGTCTGGAGTATATCGACCTGTATCTTCTGCATCAGGCGATGGGTGATTATTTTGCTGCCTGGCGCGCCATGGAAGATGCCTATCAGGAAGGCAAGTTGAAAGCGATTGGTGTGTCCAACTTCTATCCGAATATCCTGACGAATTTCTGCGAAACTGTTGCAATCAAACCGATGGTCAATCAGGTTGAACTGCATCCGTATTTCACCCAGGAACAGGCACTGGAAACAATGAAGCATTACGGCGTGATCCCTGAAGCATGGGCACCCCTTGGCGGAGGACGATACAATCCTTTCGAAGATGAGATGCTTCTTGCCATCGCCAATAAATACAACAAAACAGTGGGACAGGTGATGCTTCGCTGGAATATCCAAAGAGGAGTGGTAGTCATCCCGAAATCAACCCACGTTGAAAGAATTATCGAAAACATCGATGTTTTCGACTTCGAAATTGATGAAAACGAGATGAACCAAATCGCATCACTGGATCAGGGATACAGCGGTTCTAGAGCCAAACATTTTGAACCTGATTTCGTCCGCGGATGCCTGTCAGTAAAAATCCACGACTAGTTGACCATGGATGTTCGTCTGGATGAGTCGTGATCCTGTAATGTAGATTGATTAATCAAAGAACTATGTTTAAAATTGATTTGAAATGAAAAAAAGGGAGTGTCATGACTGGTAATGGTTGTGACATTCCCTTTTTGGCATCCATAAGAACGATGTATCCATATATGATGATGGGCCCTAACAATTCCAATGTGGTACAATTGTAGACTTATGCAAAAAAGGCGTAATGGACTCTTCAAAATTGGGGTTGATATTTCCTGAAGTGTGATTAGATCTCAATTCCAACTTCAGACTGATACGCAGAAAATTATGTTTACATCATATTGAGCATCATTTCGGTCCGCTGGTAATCCTGGGACGGGGTCGTGTTGTGCTCGACCATGTCGAATGTTGCCAGATAGTCCATTTCTGCCTCGGTCAACTCGAAACCGAAAAGATCCAGATTGTCTTCCATCCATTGTCTTTCCATCGGGCGGGTGATGACCGAAATGCCACTTTGCATCAGATATTTCATGGCAATCTGGCGGGGTGATTTCACGTATTTCTTGGCGATCTGTCCTACCTTGATGTCTTCATATACGTCTAGTGTCTCTTCCTTGCCAAAAACCTGATAGCCTTGCATGACTATATGGTTATCCTTCATCATATCATGAAGCTCGTTTCTCTGGCATCGCATAGTGGCCTTCACCTGATTGACAGCGGGGATGACCTTGTTGAAATGGATAAGATCGATCAGCTGGCTGGCCTGGTAGTTGGAAACCCCGATTGCCCGGATCAGACCTTCCTCATGCATCTTTTCAAGCTCCCGCCACGCATGATAGGTGTTTCCATAAGGCCAGTGGATAAGAACGAGATCCAGATAATCGGTCCGCAGCTTTTTCATCGATTCTTCAATTGATCTTCGGCAGGCGTCTCCTTCAAATTCGCTGATCCAGACCTTGGTGGTCAAGAAGATATCCTCTCTTGATATGCCGGCCTTTTCAAGCGCCGCTCCGACGATTTGCTCATTATGATAGATCTGGGCGCAGTCAAACAGCCGGTACCCGACCTCATAGGCCTCTTTGAGGACCTTTGTGCATTCCTCGACGTCCATGATATTCATTGTTCCAAAACCTGCAAGTGGCATTTTCAATCCGTTATTTAGTGTTGTGTATTCCATAAGTTCTCCTTTTTCCGTTGATGTTTAATCTGAACACATCATAAAGTATTAGAGTTACTCTAAGTCAATAGGGAAAATAGGAACATGATTATTTTTTTCTTATCGACAATAATTCCGTGTCTTCCATTAGCAATATTATTGAACCTTTTGGATATGCTTAAATGGAGATCAACACTTTGAATGCATCTGGCAATACACTATGAGTACTCGATGGAAACAGAACGGTTTCAAACCTATCCATATAATCTCGTTATCTTAGGTAAGAACCGATTGTCATTATTGTATCTAAAATCGATTTCTTTTCAAAACAGCATATAAGTGATACAATATGAGTGTTAAGTTATTTTTGAGTGTTTTTAGTTGGAGGGGAAGGTTAAAATGAAAAAATTAGTTACCATAATATTGGCTGTCCTTATATTGACAGGATGCACAGGTGGTCAACCATCATCAAATTTGATAGAGGCAAACATCGAAACGGTTTTGACTAAGTTATTTACTTTGCCGGACGATGATGCAAGACAGATTGCCTTGGACCAGGGGCTGGAAACATATGAACAGCTGATCCAAAGTGAGCAGTTGAACAATGAATATCTCCAGGTCCAACTGCCTGGTATGCTTGATTCTCTTGAAGAGCTCTGTGATGAGGACGGATTGGAAAGTGCCCGGAACATCCATTTTCTAAATGAACTGTATTACTGCTGCTTACTTTCCGGGGCGGCATACCCGGAATCGATTGAGATCACCCGGGAAAACGATACATGGTACAAATTCACGATCAATGAATCCGCTTCATGGAGCGGTGAAGGTTTCGAGATTAACGGTGAGATTACCCTGAAAGACGGTAAGATTGCCAATATCCATGTCAATGATGGAGATATGAAGAACTTCTTTGATGATGGGAACATCAGGATTGCCGGATAAAGAAAAGAATGGTAATCTGCGGGTTGGTCTCACAAATCTATATCCCAAAAGGCCTCTAGGCCTTTTTTTGTTCAAGAAGAATCAGTAAAAGGTGAATCATTCAATGAAATTGGATTTTTCCAATAGTCTCACAGCGTGGCGAAGTGTCATTGTTTGATATATTTCATAACTCTTAGTAATACCTGGTCCCTCTTTTGGAATATTATTTTCAGAATCGGCCAAATTTGATTATTTGAGTTATATTTGTGATAACATCATTTCGAGGTGAGAAAATGATCAAGATGATTGTCAGTGACATGGATGGAACCTTGCTTTCAAAAGGCGAAACCATAACAGAAAAAAACATATTCGCGATAAAAAAAGAAATGGAAAACGGTTGTAAGCTGGTCATTGCCAGCGGGAGAAACTATGGTGGTGTCAAGCCGATAATGGATCGTTATGATCTAAAAACAAGTATGATCCTAGGTAATGGCGCCCAATATATTGATGAATCCGGGGAACTTAGAATCACAAATTACTATCCCAAGGATGCTTTGAAAGAAGTTATATCCATTTTCGAAAGACTCGATATATATTTCATGATTTTTGCCAGCAACGATACTTTTTACAGTGTCCAGGAGCCATGGACATCCAGACCGCCTTTTTGCATCGGTGCGCCAATCGGTTTGGCGGTATGACTTATGAAGAACTGTTGGCTGATCCAGCCAAATGTTATCCTTCCAAACATCTAAAAAAGATATCCGTGGAAGAGTTGGTCGCAAGTGACATCGACATCATAAAATTGGAAGCATTTGATACCGATACTTCCAAAATAGAGAAAGCCAAAATTGAATTGCGGGATGTCATGGAGATTGCCTATTTGTCTTCATTTGATGACAATGTCGAAGTTACGGCCAATATAGCGCAAAAGGGTTATATCTTGAAACAAGTCATTGAAATATTCAATATCGAAAAAGAAGAAGTGATAGTTTTGGGCGATGGCATGAACGACATCACGTTGTTTGAGGAATTTCCATACAGTTTTGCTCCCGACAATGCCGAAGAAGAAATCAAAAAATTGGCATATATGGTGGTAAGCGACTGCAATAACGATGCAATTGCTCATGCTTTGGAAATTGCCAAAAAATTATAAGGGAGCGGTAAAATGGCTGAACCGGTAAAGAAATCTTTTTTCAACAGTAATGTGGATTTGTTGAATGGATCAATATTCAAAGCATTGATTGTTTTTATGATCCCTCTGTTCATTTCGAATATCTTCCAACAATTGTATAACACTGTTGATACAATGATTGTCGGCAATTATCTGGGAGATGTGTCATTGGCGGCTATTGGCTCTTGTACTTCAATCTACGACTTATTGGTAGGATTTGGACTTGGGATTGGCAATGGCCTGGCTATTGTTACTGCAAGGAGTTTTGGTTCCAAAGACGAAAAACTGTTGAAAAAATCAGTTGCCAGCTCCATTGTAATTGGGATTGTGGCATCGTTGATCATTACAATACTGGGTAGCCTGATTCTAAGACCGTTATTGGAGCTGTTGAATACCCCGCTTGAAATCATCAATGAAGCCTATAGCTATATCAGTGCAATCACATTGTTCATAATTGTGATGTTCGCATATAATCTTTGTGCCGGTTTGCTCAGGGCAATCGGCAATAGTATGGTCCCATTGATGTTTTTGATATTGTCATCATGCTTGAATGTCGTTCTGGATATATTATTCATCACCAAATTCTCTATGGGAGTTCAGGGTGCGGCAGTAGCCACAGTTATTTCCCAAGGGGTATCCGTTGTTCTATGTGTTTTCTATATTTTAAAGAAAACACAAATCCTGATACCTGAAAAGGAACATTTCGAATACGACAATGAATTGTATAAGGAAATGGTTGGTCAGGGATTATCAATGGGATTCATGAGTTCAATCGTGTCTGCGGGTTCGGTCATTCTCCAATCAGGAATCAATGGAATGGGGTATCTGACAATCGCTGGACACACGGCCGCTAGAAGGATTTTCATGTTCTTCAATATGCCGTTTTCATCCTTGGGACTGGCGATGAGTACTTTTGTGTCTCAAAACAAAGGAGCTGGCCAATATTCAAGAATCAGACACGCTATCAAGATCTGTTACATGTACAACGTCGTCATGACCACGATATGTTGTCTTATCTTATGGCTATTTTCCAAAGAACTCGTAGCGGCTGTATCGGGTTCAAGTGAAAGTGTTGTCTTAGCCAATGGTTCGCTTTATCTGATGGTTGTTGCCCCGTTCTATGGTATCTTAGGTGTCCTGATCCAGACAAGATTTTCACTTCAAGGCCTGGGTAAAAAGATGTTGCCGCTGGTATCAAGCATCATTGAGTTTGTCGGAAAGATAATTTTCGTAGCAATATTCATCCCACGATTTGGCTATCTGGCTGTTATATTCTGTGAACCGGTGATCTGGTGCGTGATGACAATCCAACTGGTTTATTCGTTTTACAACAACTCTTATATCAGGAATGCCAATAATAAAGAATTTATCTGATGAACTTGTTGGCAATGGCATGCGACTGGTGTCAGCTTTTTAAATAGAGCAGGGGCTTGATTACCATCAGTTGCCGGTAGCGGTTGCCTTGTGTTTATACCCTCAGGTTTTCCTGTAACAATCATATCATCGATTAAACAAAAAAGTAGAAACACAGTCAAGACGATTTGTCTTTATCGTGTTTCTACTTTTTTTTGATAGTCGAGAACACTCGCGACTTTAGTCGTGGAGATGAATCGACATTTTGGGGATTTTTTTAACTGTGTTTGATGGTTGCTTTTGTTTTAAATCATATACTTTGAAACAATAATGAAATTGTACTTTTTGTCATACACATGTTAAAATGTATACGAGATAATGTGGACGGGGTTATTTAATAAGTCAAAAAAAAGAAATAAGGTGATGATGATGTTGCACCATAAGGCATACAAGTTCAGGATCTACCCTAATAGTGAACAGGAAATATTGATCTGTAAAACGATCGGGTGTGCCCGGTTTGTCTATAATCATTTCCTGAATCTGTGGAATGAGGAGTATGACAGTACCGGTAAAGGTTTGAATTACAATTCCTGCTCCGCCATGCTTCCGCAAATGAAGCGGGATGATAATACTATCTGGCTCAAGGACGTAGACAGCATTGCCCTCCAATCGTCATTGAAGAATCTCTCCGATTCATTCGCAAGGTTCTTCATGAAGCAAAACAGCCACCCAAGATACAAAAGCAAGAAGAATCCGGTTCAAAGCTACACGACCAAAAACGTGAACAACAGTATTGCCGTAATTGGCAAATCGATCAAGCTGCCCAAGCTAGGTCTGGTGAGATTCGCCAAGAGCCGGGAGATCAAAGGAAGGATCATTAAGGCGACTATTCGGAAAAATCCCAGTGGCAAATACTTTGTTGCCGTTGTCGTTGAAGAAAAGATTGAGCAATTGCCCAAAACAAATTCGACAATAGGTATTGACCTTGGTATCTGTGACTTCGCGACATTTTCAAATGGCAGAAAAGTCGCCAATCATAAGTTTACCAACCAAATGGAGAAGAAACTTATCCGTGAACAGAAAAAGCTGTCAAGAAGGGCGCTCCTTGCCAAAAGCAAAGGAATCAATCTTCTTGAAGCAAAGAACTACCAGAAACAAAGACGCATAGTGGCATTGCTTCATGAAAAGGTAATGAACCAACGCAATGACTTTTTGAACAAGTTGACAACCCAGATCATCAAAAACCACGATGTCATCTGTGTCGAAGACTTGAACACAAAAGGAATGTTGCGTAATCATAGACTGGCTAAAAGCATATCCGATGTTTCCTGGTCGGCCTTTGTGGATAAGCTAATCTACAAGGCTGAATGGTATGGCAAAGAAATCATCAAGGTGGACCGCTGGTATGAGTCTAGTCAAAGATGCCACAAATGTGGCCACAAGGATGGCAAGAAGCCACTCCACATCAGGGAATGGACTTGTCCTATTTGCGGCAGCACCAATGACAGGGATATCAATGCGAGCAAGAACATACTGAAAGAAGGACTGCGCATAATAGCACAGTCCTAGACAATTACTAAACCGTAGGAACTACGGGGATAGCTTGGTAAACAAGAGAAACCGCTGAGTATGGTGGATGCACCATACTCAAGTAAGCTCTGTTCCCAAGAATCCCGTGACTTCAGTCATGGGAGGTTCAACTTCCAAGTTCCTAGGAACTTTAAATTATGATTAGTTGTGAGCTTCTTGGATAGCAACGGCAACAGCTACAGTAGCTCCTACCATTGGGTTGTTACCCATACCGATCAATCCCATCATTTCAACGTGGGCAGGTACTGATGAAGAACCAGCGAATTGAGCATCACTGTGCATTCTTCCCATAGTATCTGTCATACCGTATGAAGCAGGACCAGCGGCCATGTTGTCAGGGTGTAATGTACGTCCAGTACCACCACCTGATGCTACAGAGAAGTATTTTTTACCTTGTTCCAAACATTCTTTTTTGTATGTTCCAGCAACTGGATGTTGGAAACGAGTTGGGTTTGTTGAGTTCCCAGTGATTGAGATATCAACACCCTCACGGTGCATGATAGCTACACCTTCTTGAACGTCGTCAGCACCGTAGCAGTTTACTTTAGCGCGAGGTCCGTCTGAATATGATTTACGGAAAACTTCATTCAATTCTCCAGTAGCATAGTCATATTGAGTTTCAACGTGAGTGAATCCGTTGATACGTGAGATGATTTTAGCTGCGTCTTTTCCAAGACCATCTAAGATTACACGTAAAGGTTCTTTACGAACGCGGTTAGCCGCTTCGGCGATTTTGATAGCTCCTTCAGCTGCAGCGAAAGATTCGTGTCCAGCCAAGAAAGCGAAACATTTAGTTTCTTCCAATAATAACATTGATCCTAAGTTACCATGTCCCAAACCTACTTTACGTTGGTCAGCAACTGAACCTGGGATACAGAAAGCTTGTAAACCAACACCGATCATTTTAGCTGCTTCTACTGCAGTAGTTGATCCAGTTTTGATTGCGATTGCAGCACCAGTAATGTATGCCCAACAAGCGTTTTCGAAACAGATTTGTTGTGTTGATTTTACGATATCGTAAACATTGACACCTTTAGCGTCACAGATAGCTTTGGCTTCATCCAAATCTTTGATTCCGTATTGAGCTAAAGTTTCGTTGATTTTATTAATTCTGCGGTCATAACTTTCAAATAATGGCATTATCTTCTCCTCCTTATTCGCATCTTGGATCGATGTATTTAGCAGCATCTGCGAATCTACCGTAAGTTTTAGTAGCTTCTTTCATTGCTTCGTTAGCATCCATCCCTTTTTTGATTTTATCCATCATGATACCAAGAGAGATAAACTCATATCCACAAGTTTCACCGTCTGCGTCTAAACCTAAACGAGTGATGTAACCTTCAGCCAATTCTAAGTAACGAGGACCTTTATCTTTAGTAGCGTAAGTTGTCCCAACTTGAGATCTTAAACCTTTACCTAAGTCTTCCAAACCGGCACCGATAGGCAATCCACCTTCAGAGAATGCAGTTTGGCTGCGTCCGTAAACGATTTGTAAGAATAATTCTCTCATTGCTGTATTGATCGCATCGCATACCAAGTCAGTATTTAACGCTTCCAAGACAGTTCTGCCAACGATAGCTTCTGAAGCCATAGCCGCTGAGTGAGTCATCCCTGAACATCCGATAGTTTCAATTAATGCTTCTTCAATGATACCTTCTTTAACGTTTAACGTTAATTTACAAGCACCTTGTTGAGGAGCACACCAACCAACCCCATGAGTTAATCCTGAAATATCAGTGATTTGTTTTGAGTATACCCATTTTCCTTCTTCTGGAATTGGAGCGCAACCATGCGATGCACCAATTTTGACACATTGCATTTGTTCTACTTCGTGTGTGTAATTCATCTTTTGAAATACTCCTTTCATATTCTTAATGATTGCAACTTTTCTGTAGCGCCATAGCGACCACTTGCTAGATTATAATAAAAAAGGGCTTATTAGTCAATGTTGCATTTCAAATATTATTCATTTTATCTTGCTTATTGCTTGACAAATGTTCAAATGTAAATTTATCGATATTCAAACTTGCTTTTATATATGATATAATCGAACAAAAGAGGGAACGCTATGAAAAAGAGAATAATATTTGTTTTAAGTTTGCTTGTAGGATTTTTAGGAATATTCGCGATTTATCTGACTGTCAACCAGAATCCCGACCAAGGGGAACCGACTGAAACGGCAACGGCCGGAGAGGCCGCGCAGCCAGAGCAGCAACAAGTTGAGGAAGAACCGGAGATTGTCAACACGACGCTGACCCTGTCGTTTGCCGGGGATGTGACCATGGGCAATTATGCCGGAAGCTCTTATTCGGGAACGTTCGACGAGATGGCGGCCAGCCAAAGTGACGATTACTTCCTTAATAATGTAAAGGATGTGTTTGCCAAAGATGACCTGACCATCGTCAACCTCGAAGGACCGCTCACCGACGCTTCGAGCCACCTTGACAAGAAGTTCGCCTTCAAGGGCGACCCAAGCTATGTCAATATTTTGAAACTTGGCAATGTCGATCTGGTTTCCTGTGCGAACAACCATTCCGAGGACTACTACCAGGAAGGCTTGGCCGACACGAAGGCGGCACTTGACGGGGCAGGTATCGGCTATTTTGGCTACGAAACCGCGGCCATCAGGGAAGTAAAGGGGATCAAGATCGGATTTCTAGGCTACCGGTCGCTTTCGCTTTCGATGAACACGGCTGAAAAAAGGCCGATCATCCAGGCGGCCATCGATGATCTCAAGGAAAATCAGGGCTGCAACCTGGTTGTTGTCTACTACCACTGGGGCATCGAGAGCAGTTATGACTACAACTCCGACCAGCAGTCGCTGGCCCATTTCACGATCGATGCCGGGGCTGATCTTGTCATCGGGTCGCATCCCCATGTCTTGCAGGGCACCGAGGTGTACAACGGCAAGCTGATCGCCTATTCGCTTGGCAACTTCTGCTTCGGTGGCAACAAGAACCCTTCCGACCAGGATTCGATGATTTACCAGGTGAAACTCGACTTTGAAAATGGTAGCCTTACCAATATGGCCGACACGATTATCCCATGCACGATCTCCTCGTCGACGAGCCGCAACAACTACCAGCCGACCCTGGCTACTGGGGCGAAAAAGGACGCAATCATCGCCAAAATAAAGGCCCATTCGTAGTCGAAAATTACCTAAAAAAATTGTTGGAAAAATAATACAACTGTGTTAATATGTCCTTAGTTATACGACTGACGGAAGTGGAATTGACCACATGAAGTATAATCTTGAGAGCCGACCGTCTGGGCACCTGCCTGGATTTGTCGAGCTCTTTTTTTGTTTTTTGACTCATGATGTGACAAAATATTGAGTCTTGCTCGCAAAAATGGTATTCTAGTGGTAGGTGATTAAGAGGAAAGGATGAATGAAATGTTAAGCGATGTAGAGATTGCACAAAGCACAAAAATGGATCCGATCAAGGACATCGGAGCCACTGTAGGATTGGCCGAAGACGACCTGGAACTGTATGGAAAATACAAGGCCAAGATTTCTTTGGAGGCGATTGAAAAACTTTCTGACAAGCCTGATGGCAAACTGGTACTGGTTACGGCGATCAACCCGACTCCAGCCGGTGAAGGGAAGACCACGACGATGATCGGTCTGGCCCAGGGATTGAACCAGATCGGGAAAAAGGCGATTGTCGCGATGCGCGAACCGTCACTTGGTCCATGTTTTGGAATCAAGGGTGGGGCTGCTGGAGGCGGTTATGCCCAGGTTGTCCCGATGGAAGACATCAACCTGCATTTTACCGGTGATATCCATGCGATTTCAACGGCCAACAACCTGATCGCAGCGATGCTTGACAACTCGATCCATCAGGGGAACCCTTTGAATATCGATGTTAGACGCATTGTCTGGAAACGGGTGGTCGATCTCAACGACCGCGCCTTGCGCAATATTGTTATCGGTCTTGGCGGCGTGCTTCAAGGTGTGCCCCGTGAAGACGGATTCGACATTGCCGTAGCCAGCGAAGTCATGGCGGTATTGTGTCTGGCGACTTCGATGACCGATTTGAAAGAACGTCTGGGAAAAATGATTGTCGCTTACGATTTCAACAAGGAGCCCGTTACCGTGGCCGATTTGAAAGCTACCGGAGCGGTTACGCTTCTATTGAAGGATGCTTTCAAACCGAATCTGGTGCAGACTCTCGACCATTATCCGGTATTGGTTCATGGCGGTCCGTTTGCGAACATCGCCCATGGCTGCAACTCGATGATCGCAACCAAACTGGCATTAAAGCTTGGTGACATCGCGATCACCGAAGCGGGATTCGGTGCCGATCTGGGAGCGGAAAAATTCCTCGACATCAAATGCCGTCAGGGTGATCTCAAACCGGACATGGCGGTTGTCGTTGCGACGATCCGCGCATTGAAAATGCATGGAGGAGTGGCCAAGGGGGACCTGGCTGCTGAAGATCTTGAAGCGCTGCGGGGCGGATTCGCCAACCTGGAAAAACATCTCGAAAACATGAACAAATTCGGATTGCCAGCAGTTGTTGCAATCAATGTCTTCCCTACCGATACCCAGGATGAAATCGACCTGCTTGAAGCGTTGTGCAAAAACATCAAAGTCGAGGTTTCCCTTTCAACCGTATTCGCAAACGGCGGAGCCGGGGCGATAGACCTTGCCAACAAGGTTGTTGCCACTTTGGAAAAACCAGGCAACTACGCACCGATCTACCAGCTTGAGGACTCGATTGAAGACAAGCTGACAACGATTGCCAAGGAAGTGTACGGGGCCAGCGGAGTCATCCTGAGCTCGAAAGTCAAAACCAAAATCAGACAGTTCAACGCACAAGGTCTGAATGAACTGGCAATCTGCATGGCCAAGACCCAATACTCATTGAGTGACGATCCGACCAAACTGGGGCGTCCGGAAAATTTCGAAATCACGATTTCGGATCTGATCCCGGCTGCGGGAGCGGGATTTTTGGTAGCCATCTCCGGTTCGATCATGAGAATGCCAGGTTTGCCAAAAACACCGGCGGCAGTCAATATGGACATCGACGATGATGGCAAGATCACAGGACTGTTCTAAAAAATAATAATCCAATAATAGACAAAGACAAGGAAAAGGAAAAGAATATGGCAGAATTGTTATACGAAGGAAAAGCAAAACAAGTTTATTCAACAGACGATAAGGAAGTTTACCTGATTCACTTCAAAGATGATGCGACTGCAGGAAACGGAGCGAAACATGACGTTTTCGCAAACAAGGGTGTGTTGAACAACACCATCTCGACAATCATCTACGGCATGCTTGAAGAAAACGGGATCAAGACCCACCTGATCTCAAAAGTCAATGACCGCGACATCCTGGTCAAGAAAGTGGATATCCTGCCATTGGAAGTCATCGTCCGCAACGTTCTGGCCGGATCAATCTGTGCTAGACTCGGTCTTGAAGAAGGACGCGTGCTTGAAGAGCCGATCTTCGAATTGTGCTGGAAAAACGACGAATACCATGATCCGATGATCAATGAAGACCATGCGGTATTGGCATTGAATGCGGCTACCCGTGAGGAAGTTGCTTACCTGAAAGACCAAACCCTTAAAATCAACGAATTGCTTAAGAAATTCTTCCTTGAAATCGGGCTCAAGCTGGTCGATTTCAAAATCGAATTCGGAAAAACAAGCGATGGTCAGATCATCCTGGCTGACGAAATCTCACCTGACACTTGCCGTCTGTGGGATGTAAAAACCAATGCGAAGTTTGACAAGGATGTCTTCAGAAGAGACATGGGGAACTTGATTGACACATATAATGAAGTATTGAACAGATTGAATAGGAGATAACAATGTCACAAAAATATCGTGAAGCCGGTGTGGATCTGGAAGCCGGATATGAATCAGTAAGATTGATCAAATCGCATGTAGCGCGTACTAAAATCCCAGGAGCGGTTGACTCGATCGGGGCTTTCGGAGGGATGTTCGACCTTAGCGTATTGAAAATGGAAGAACCGGTCCTGGTTTCGGGAACTGACGGAGTCGGAACGAAACTGATGGTTGCTTTCGACATGGACAAACATGACACAATCGGAATCGATGCGGTTGCGATGTGCGTCAATGACGTACTGGTCCAAGGGGCGATGCCGATTTTCTTCCTTGACTACCTTGCAGTCGGGAAAAACGTTCCAACCAAGATCGAACAGCTGGTAAAAGGAGTATCTGACGGATGCGTCCTGTCACAGTGTGCCCTGATCGGTGGGGAAACTGCCGAAATGCCTGACATGTACAGCGAAAACCATTACGATATCGCCGGATTCTGTGTCGGTGCGGTTGACAAGAAAAACCTTCTTGACGGTTCGACTATCGCTGCCAACCAGGTCCTTGTCGGATTGCCTTCAAGCGGTTGCCATTCAAACGGCTACTCACTGATCCGCAAGGTCCTGCTTAAAGACGGCGGACTTGATCTTAACGAATACCATGAAGAATTCGGAAAAACTTTGGGTGAAGAATTGCTTACTCCTACCAAAATCTATGTCAAAGCGATCAAACACTTGTTGACAAACGGAATCAAGATCAAGGGGATGAGCCACATCACCGGTGGTGGTTTCTATGAAAACCTTCCAAGAATGCTTAAAGATGACCTGGGTGTGGAGATCGATGTCAACACATTCCCTACTCCTAAGATCTTCGATTTGATCTCGAAAGTAGGAAATATCGACAACAAGGAAATGTACAATGTCTTCAACATGGGGATGGGATTTGTCATGGCTGTCGAAAGCGAAGATGTTGAAAAAGTATTGGAAATGCTTGAATCAATCGATGAAAAAGCCTATGTTATCGGTAAAGTCACCGATGTTCCAGGAGTAGCTCTTAAATGGTAAACATCGCGGTGCTTGTCAGCGGTTCGGGGAGCAATCTCCAATCGCTGATCGATCATCAAAAACATCATGATTTCGATGGGGAAATCAAGCTGGTCATCGCCAACAAGAAAAGCGCTTATGGTCTGGTTAGGGCAAGTGAAAACAATATCGACAATTACTATGTCCGCAATGATGACCATCGCTTGTTGGAATTGTTGAAAGAATACAAGATCGACCTGGTTGTCCTGGCCGGTTATCTTGCAGTGATTTCCGATGAGGTATTGGAAGAGTATGAAAACAAGATGATCAACGTCCATCCCTCATTGATTCCCTCATTTTGCGGTCCGGGCTTCTACGGTCATCATGTCCATGATGCGGCATATGCCCGTGGGGTCCATTATTCAGGGGCTACGGTCCATTTCGTTTCAAAAGTCGTTGATGGCGGACCAATCATTCTTCAGGAAGTTGTCAGCGTCAAGGATGTCAAGAATGCCGATGAGATCGGGGAGCGGGTATTGAAAGTCGAACACGCGATTCTCCCTAAGGCAGTTGAATTGTATTGTGATAATAAATTGGAAGTCAAAGAAGGAAGGGTAATAATCAAATGAAAAAACGCGCATTAGTCAGTGTAACCGACAAAACAGGTGTAGTCGAATTTTGCCAGGAACTGGTGAATCTGGATTTCGAGATTGTTTCGACTGGCGGAACAATGACCAAATTGAAAGAAGCGAACATTCCTTGTATCGCCATCGATGACGTGACCGGGTTCCCGGAAATCCTTGATGGTCGGGTAAAAACGCTCCACCCCAATGTCCATGGAGGATTGCTGTACCGTCGCGATCTTCAAGAACACGTGGACATTGTCGCTAAGATGAATATCGCGCCAATCGATTTGGTTTGCGTCAACCTTTACGAATTCGAAAAAGCTTTGAAAAACAACGCTCCAATCGAGCATATGATTGAAAACATCGACATCGGTGGTCCTTCGATGATCCGTTCGGCTGCCAAGAACTACCAGGATGTCCTGGTTGTCACTGACACAAGGGATTATCCTGCTGTGATCGAAAAGCTGAAAACCGGAACAGTCGATCTTGCTTACCGTCAAGTTTTAGCTGGAAAAGCTTTCTCTTTGACCGGTTCATACGATGCCGTGATTTCCCGTTATTTCAACAAGATCAACAATGATGAAATGCCTGAAATTCTCAATATCGCCTTGAAAAAAGACGAAGAGCTGCGTTATGGGGAAAACTCGCATCAACGCGCCAACCGTTACCATGACACATTCGTGCAAAACTCATTGCTTGACTATGAACAGCTTCATGGCAAAGAAATATCATTCAACAATGTCAACGACCTTTACGGTGGGGTTGCACTGGTCCGCGAATTCAAGGATGAAATCGTCACTGTTGCCATCAAGCATTCGACTCCTTGTGGAGTTGCCGTTGGAACAACCGGTTTCGATTCATATATGAAAGCCTATGAAGCCGATCCGACTTCGATCTTCGGGGGAATCGTGGCGGTAAACTACAAAGTGGACGTCGCTACGGCCCAAAAGATGAACGAGATCTTCCTGGAAATCGTGGCTGCGCCTGACTATGACGAAGATGCTCTGGAAGTGTTGAAGAAAAAGAAAAACCTGCGCATCCTCAAATTGAAAGATGTATACTGCCGTGAAGCTCTTTACGACATCAAATATCTTGAAGGTCAAGTACTTGTCCAAGACTTGAACAAAAAGATGATCGAGGAACTCAAAACTGTTACCAAAGTCGCGCCAACTGCTCAACAGATCGCGGATATGGAATTCGGAATGAAAGTTGTCAAATACGTGAAATCGAACGCCATCTGCATCGTGAAAAACGGGGTTACCCTGGCTATCGGTGGCGGACAGACTTCACGGATCTGGGCGTTGCAAAATGCGATCATCAACAACTCAGATAAAGACCTTAGCGATTCAATTCTTGCTTCGGATGCCTTCTTCCCATTCGCGGATTCGGTTGACGTGGCTTACAAGGCTGGTGTGCGCGCAATCGTGCAACCAGGAGGATCGATCAAGGATCAGGATACAATTGATTACTGTGATGAAGTGAAAATTCCAATGTGCTTTACTGGAATCCGTCATTTCAGACACTAGGAGGCAAAATGAAAGTACTAGTAGTTGGAAGCGGTGGCCGCGAACACGCCATCTGTTATAAATTGAATCAATCGGCTGATGTTGAAAAAATATATGCGATCCCGGGTAATCCGGGGATCGCGCAGCTTGCAACCTGTGTCGAAGGCAGCGTCGAAGATATCGAAGCGATTGTTGCCTTTGTCAAGGAAAACGCGATCGACCTGACTGTCGTGGGACCTGAAGTGCCACTTTGCCTGGGTCTGGTTGATGCGATCGAAGATGCCGGTTACCTGGCATTCGGTCCTAAAAAAGCGGCAGCAGCCCTCGAAGGATCAAAAGCCTTCTCCAAAGATTTCATGGTGCGCCATGGAATCAAGACAGCCAAATATGTGGAAGTCGACACAATCGAAGAGGCTAAAAAAGCCTTGGCGGATTTCTCTTATCCGGTGGTAATCAAGGCCGACGGCCTGGCTGCTGGAAAAGGTGTTATCATCTGCGACGATGAAATAATGGCAAATGAGGCCCTTGAGGATCTTATGGTCACCAAGACCTTGGCGGATGCCGGGGACAAGGTTGTCATCGAAGAGTTCCTTAAAGGGTTTGAATGTTCATTGCTGTGTTTTGTCGACAACGACACGATCCTGCCGATGGTCTCAGTCAAAGACCACAAGCAGATCGGTGAAGGGAATACCGGTCTTAATACCGGAGGGATGGGAACTGTCAGTCCAAATCCATTTTTGCCTTTGGACATCGAAGCCCGCTTTGAACAGGAAATTCTCGACAAATTCATGGCCGGTATCAAAGCCGACAACCTGGATTACCGCGGAATCGTCTTTATCGGTCTGATGATCGACGGGGAAGAAATCAGCGTGCTGGAATTCAATGTCCGTTTCGGTGATCCTGAAACCCAATCGATCCTGTTGCGTCTTGAATCCGACCTCGCTTTGGTGATGAAAGCCTGTGCGACCAACACCCTTGCAACTCAAAAGCTGGAGTGGTCTGACAAGACTGCAGTAACCCTGGTTCTTTCAGCGCCAGGATACCCAGGAAACTATCCTAAGGGATCTAAGATTTCCAATCTTGACAAGGCAGAATGCGTCGTGTTCCACGCCGGAACGAAAGAAGTCAACGGTGACATTGTGACCAATGGAGGCCGGGTTTTGAATATCTGTGCTTTGGGTGACGATCTTGACGATGCCCGGGCTAAAGTCTACAAAGATGCTCAGGTGATTCATTTTGATGGTATGTACTATCGCAAAGATATTGGCTTAATTTAGGAGGGTAATATGAGCGTCAATCGAATTTATGTTGAGAAAAAACCAGGTTTTCGATCTCAGGCCAACAGCCTGAAAGAAGACCTGAACGAACAGTTAAAATTAAATATAAAAGATCTTCGAATCGTCAATTGCTATGACGTTACAGGAGTCGATGAAGCCGTGTTGCAAGAAGGATTGAAAACAATCCTTTCGGAACCGATGGTTGATGACACATATCAGGAAACATTCCCGATCAAAGCCAATGAGCTTGTTTTCGGTGTTGAACCGCTGCCAGGTCAATATGACCAGCGTGCCGATTCATGCAAACAGTGTTTCCAGATCCTGACCGGAGAAGACAAGGTCAATGTCAAAACAGCAATCTTCTACTGTGTCGAACTGGAAACTCCAACTGATGATGCATTGGAAAGCATGAAAAAATACATCATCAATCCGGTTGATTCACGGGAATGCACGACTGAAAAACCGGCTACTTTGGAAATGGAAGAGGTAGTGGTTGAGGATGTTCCGGTTTTCACCGGATTCAATGAATTGGATGACGCCGGATTACAAACCTTCCTTGAAGATTATTCTTTGGCCATGTCTCTGGATGATCTGAAAGTTACCCAGACTTATTTCAAGAGCGAAGAAAAACGCGATCCGACTGAAACCGAAATCCGCGTGCTGGATACTTACTGGTCTGACCACTGCCGTCATACGACGTTCGCGACAGTCATCGAAAACGTCGAGTTCGAAGACGGTCAGATGAAGGACGTCTATGAAAAAGACTATCAGGATTACCTGGGCAGCCGCCATCTGGTATATGGAATCGACACCAAACGGCCGATCACGATGATGGACCTGGCGACAATTTCAATGAAGGAATTGCGCAAAGCCGGATATCTTGATGACCTTGAAGTTTCCGAGGAAATCAATGCCTGCTCGGTTGAAGTCGACATCAATGTCGATGGTCAGAGCGAACGATGGCTGCTGATGTTCAAGAATGAAACCCACAACCATCCTACCGAAATCGAACCTTTCGGGGGAGCGGCAACATGTCTTGGGGGAGCAATCCGCGATCCGCTTTCAGGACGTGCCTATGTCTACCAATCAATGCGCATCACCGGGGCCAGTGATCCCCGTGTCAGCCTTGAGGAAACAATTCCCGGGAAACTGATGCAACGCAAGATCTGCCAGGAAGCGGCTCACGGTTTCTCATCTTATGGTAACCAGATCGGTCTGGCAACCGGATATGTCCATGAACTTTACCACCCTGGTTATCAGGCAAAACGGATGGAGCTTGGTGCAGTAGTGGCAGCCGCTCCAAAAGAACAGGTTAAACGTCTGATTCCCCAAAAAGACCAGATCGTCCTGCTTTTAGGTGGGCGTACCGGTCGTGACGGGATCGGTGGAGCTACCGGTTCTTCGAAATCACACGATGTGAAATCGATCGAGACAGCGGGAGCCGAAGTCCAAAAAGGGAATCCCGTTGAGGAAAGAAAGATCCAGCGACTTTTCAGAAACATGGAATTCTCAAAACGCATCGTGCGCTGCAACGACTTCGGTGCCGGTGGTGTCTGCGTGGCTGTAGGCGAACTCGCTGACGGTCTTGATATCAACCTCGATGCCGTTTTGAAGAAATATGAAGGCTTGAACGGTACGGAAATCGCGATTTCCGAATCGCAAGAGCGGATGGCTATCGTCATCAACAAGGAAGATGAGGCTTTCTGCCGTCAGGCGTGTGCCGATGAAAACCTTGAAGTTGTCCAAGTGGCGACAATCACTGACAAGAACCGTCTGACCATGGTGTACCGCTCACAGACAATCGTCGATATCTCTAGGGAATTCCTTGACGGTTCTGGAGCGAGTCGCTACCAGGAAGTCACCCTGACTTCTCCCGATTTCACAAATCTTCCATTCAGTGAAGGGGAAACCGAAGACTTCGAAAAATCGGTTGAGGAAGTCCTGACCCGTCTTTCTACCGCTTCCCAAAAAGGTCTGATCGAACGTTTCGACTCGACTATCGGGAACAATACCGTGCTTTCACCTTTCGGGGGCCGCAAATACCACAGCGAAACCGAGGGGATGGCAGCCCTGATCCCGGTATTGAACAAGGAAACTACAAGCGCATCATTGATGACTTACGGTTATAATCCTTATATCGCTTCCTGGTCACCTTACCATGGTGCGATGTATGCCGTGGTTGAATCGGTGGCTAAGATTGTGGCTATGGGGGGCGACTATCATAAAATCCGCTTCTCATTCCAGGAATACTTCGAAAAACTGCTTGACGACAAAGTGAAATGGGGTAAACCATTCAGTGCCCTGCTTGGTGCTTACCGGGCCCAGAAGGAACTCAACCTTGCGGCAATCGGAGGAAAGGACAGCATGTCCGGTACCTTCGAGGACATTTCAGTGCCACCGACATTCGTATCATTTGCGGTAGCCCTTGAAGATGTCGACAACATCATCACGCCGGAAATCGACGATTATGGAAGCCAGCTGGCGGAAATCATCGTGCCTCGTGATGAAAACCATATCTTCGACTTCGATGTGCTCAAAGACACATATGACAAGCTGACTGCCCTGATCCGTGAAGGAAGAATCCTTGCGGCATACACTGTCAAAGACGGTGGGGTTCTTGAAGCAGTTGCCAAGATGGCATTCGGTAACGGCATCGGGGTTGCCTTCAATCCTGACTACGAATTGTCTTCATACCTGAACAAGGATTATGGAAACATCGTGGTGGAAATCGAATCCGAAAGCGATCTGAAACATATCGCCAACTACCGGATCGTGGCCACTACCATCAATTCATCTGTGCTTTCATACAAGGGAGCCAAGGTTGATCTTGACCATGCCTATGCCTTGAACAAGTCGGTGCTTGAAAAAGTCTATCCGACAAGAAAACCGGCCTTGACAAATGACATCAAGATTGCCAACTGCAAGACTCGTTCGACTATGAGCCCAAAAGCCAAAGTTGAAAAACCGCTGGTTGTCATTCCGGTATTCCCGGGTACAAACTGCGAATGGGACAGCCAACGGGCCTTCCTTAAAGCGGGAGCCGACGTTGAGCTGGTGCAGATCCGCAACCTTACTTCAGCTATGCTGGGAGAATCAATTGACGCATTGGAAGCCGCAATCAAAAAAGCGAACATCGTCATGCTTCCTGGTGGATTCTCGGCTGGTGACGAACCTGAAGGTTCAGCCAAATTCATCGCGACATTCCTGCGCAACCCTAAATTGAAGGCGGCACTGGAAGACCTGCTTGAAAACCGTGACGGTCTGATGATCGGTATCTGCAACGGATTCCAGGCATTGGTTAAGTTGGGACTTCTTCCTTATGGCCACATCAAGGAGATGGATGCCAGCGATCCGACCCTTACTTTCAACACATTGAACCGCCACGTTTCGCAATTCGTCGATACCCGCATCGGTTCGGTGAATTCGCCATGGCTTGCCAATGTCGGTGTCGGTGATGTCCACACTATCCCGGTATCACACGGGGAAGGACGCTTCGTAGCCAACGAGGAAGTCATCGAAGAATTGTTCAAGAACGGACAGGTATTTTCGCAATATGTCGACCGCGATTTCAAACCGACGATGGAAACACCATACAATCCTAACGGATCGATGGCAGCCATCGAAGGTCTGGTTTCAAAAAATGGCCGGATCATCGGTAAGATGGGTCACAGCGAACGTCAAGGCGACAACCGCTATAAAAACATTTATGGACGTTTCGATCAGATGTTGTTCGAAGCCGGTGTAAATTATTTCAAAAAAGGATAGGAGACTTACATGTTAGATAGATATTCACGTGAAGTGATGCGCAATATTTGGAGTGAACAAAGCAAGTTCGATGCCTGGTTGAAGGTTGAAATCCTTGCTTGTGAAGCCTGGTCTTCTTTGGGGGAAATCCCTGAAGAAGATGTCAAGGCTTTATGGGACAACGCTTCTTTCGACATTGACCGCATCTATGAAATTGAACAGGAAACACGCCATGACGTTGTTGCCTTCACCCGTGCCGTATCGGAAACTTGCGGACCGGAAAAGAAATGGGTCCACTACGGTCTGACCTCAACTGACGTTGTCGACACAGCTTATGGTTACCTTTACAAACAGGCAAACGTGATCCTGCGCGAAGATTTGAAAGCCTTCATGGAAACCCTGCACACCCAGGCTCTTAAATACAAAGACACCGTGTGCATGGGTCGTACCCATGGAGTCCATGCCGAAATCACAACTTTCGGACTGAAATTCGCCCTATGGTATGAGGAAATGAAACGGAACATGGAGCGCTTCGAAGCTGCCTGCGGAGCAGTTGAAGCGGGAAAAATTTCCGGAGCTGTCGGTACATTCGCCAACACGCCACCTCAGGTCCAGGACTATGTCTGCGATAAGCTGGGAATCAACTCATCGGCGATCTCGACTCAGACTTTGCAACGTGACCGTCATGCCCAATACTTCGCAACATTGGCTTTGATCGGTTCGTCTCTTGAAAAAATGGCTACTGAAATCCGTCATCTTCAAAGAACCGAAGTCCGCGAAGTTGAAGAATACTTCCGCAAAGGACAAAAAGGCTCTTCAGCGATGCCCCATAAACGCAATCCGATCTCTTCGGAAAACATCTGCGGATGCGCCCGTGTGCTACGCGGTTACATGCTTACTTCATATGAAAACATTCCTTTATGGCATGAACGCGACATTTCCCATTCATCGGCGGAACGTCTGATCGCTCCTGATGCGACAGCCTTGCTTGATTACATGCTTGTCCGTTTCAACGGAATCCTTGCCAACCTGACGGTTTTCGAAGACAACATGCTGGAAAACATCAACAAGACATATGGTGTTATCTTCTCGCAACGTTTCATGTTGAAACTAATCGAAAAAGGATGGACCCGTGAGCAGGCTTACGACACGGTTCAGCCAAACGCAATCAAATCATGGGAAAACAAGATTCCATTCAAGTCATTGATGGAAGACACCCAGAAAGTCCGCGAAACTTTGACCCAGGAAGAAATCGATGATTGTTTCAATCCGGCTTACCAGGTCAAAAACGTCGACGTCATCTTCAAAAGAGTCGGCTTGTTATAATATTCAACTCTGTCTGTTTATCAGGCGGAGTTTTTCTTTGCATCTGTTATTGTCGTTACTTCTATTTAACTTGAAATATGAAACTGAAGATTGTTTCCTTATTTCAAGTTGGTGATTCAAATTGAAATATGAGGATCGTTATTTTTTGGTCGTAACAAAGTTTACTGAAGATGATAGTATAGTCATGGCATAAGGTAAAAGAGTCGTTGACGATGAGTATTTGGCATTGATTGATATCATAAATTATTATGAAACAAAGGTGAAACTTGCTTTGGCAATAGATCCAGAGAAATCGGAAAGTTGAAATTTGAGACAGAATATAGAATAAAGGCCCTGCAAGAAAGGGTGATAATATGTGTAAAATTAAGAATGCTGCTAGTGTTAGAGAAATAGCCAGGAAAAAACAAAGTAGCCAATATGGTATAGAGCAGATTAAATATAACGCAGTATCAAATAGAAGCCCCGTTTTTGATTACAGAGCTGCTGAGGGGAAAAAAAATTAAGACACAAAGTGCTACAAGTCAAGTAATGATACATTGATAATATTAGTCTTAAATTTCAATAATTGTAAATATCATACTCCGCATGTTTATCAGGTGGAGTTTTTTTTGTATAATGATTGAAGGAGGTAATGCATATGGATTTTACCAATAGAGTTGTTGTGATAACCGGGGGTGCCCGCGGGATCGGAGCGGCGATGGCCAAGGCATTCGAGAAGGCCGGGGCCAAGGTGGCAATCATCGATATCCTGGAAAACGATTATTTTGTGGGCGATATCGCCAAACCTGAAACGCTCGAGGATTTTCACGACAAGGTCATAAGTGATTTTGGCCATATCGACTTTCTTGTCAACAATGCCATGCCGCTGTTCAAGGGGATAGGCGCATGTTCCTACGAGCAGTTCAATTACGCCCTGCAGGTTGGAGTCAGTGCACCTTTCTATCTGACCAAGCTTTTCCTTGATGATTTTTCCAAGGATGGGGCAATTGTCAATATCTCGTCTTCGCGCGAGAAGATGTCCCAGCCCCAAAGCGAGAGCTATACGGCCGCCAAAGGGGCCATATCGGCGCTTACCCGTTCGCTGGCCATCAGCCTTGGCGGCAAGGTCCGGGTCAATTCCGTATCCCCAGGCTGGATCGACACGAGAAACCAGGAACACCATGGTCCGGATGCGACGCAACATCCCGTAAAAAGGGTCGGGAAACCCGAAGATATCGTGAATGCGGTCATGTTCCTGTGCTCGAAGGAATCGGGATTCATTACCGGCGAAAATATCTGCGTCGACGGCGGGATGACCAAGCTGATGATCTACCATGACGACTTTGGCTGGAGCTACAACGACAATGAGTAGACAATCGGGTCAGGCAATAAGTCAAGAAGCGGAGGTGATTGGATGTTTTTGATGCAAAGAATCGAGGAGCTGATGGTCAATTACAAGGATGCCCGCCATACGGTCGGGGAATTTGTGCTCAATGAAAAAGCGAATCTGGCAAACTACACAATCGCCCAGATCGCCCAGAAGACATATACGTCCAAGGCGACGGTGGTCCGGTTCGCCAAGACATTAGGCTTTGAGGGCTGGAAGGAGTTCAAGAAAGATTATCTGATGGAGCTTAGCTATCGGGATAGCCACAGCAAGGATGTGGATGTCAATATTCCCTTTAAAAAAGGGGACAGCCTTGATTCGGTTGTGGCCAATATGATGAACCTCCAGATCGAAAGTGTGAGAGATACAGCCGACCTTCTTGACTATGCCATGGTCGAAAAAGCGGTGACATACCTCAAACAGGCCCGCCACGTCGCCATCTTCGGGGTCAGCCCCAACGATTATCTGGGCCAACTGTTCAAAAGGAAACTTCTTTCAATCTCCAAGCATGCCGATGTGGTGCAGTTCAGTGAAATCGGGCTGATGTCCAAATACCTTACCAAGGAGGATTGCGCCATCGTTATTTCCTATTCGGGCAACGTCAAATTTTCCGAACCGATGGGCAGCCTCAAGACGATGATAAAAAACAAGGTTCCGATTATCGGAATCACCAGTGGCGGGGACAACTTCATCAGGAACAATGTCGATTGTGTTTTGACCATATCCTCAAGGGAAAGACTCTATTCCAAAATATCGAACTTCGCTACTGAGAACTCGATCAACTTCATCCTGAATGTGCTCTTTGCAAGATATTTCATGGAAGATTACGATCGCAATCTAATCTACAAGATCCAGAATGCGAAAGATCTCGAGAGCGACCGGATTGCCACTTTGAAAGAAATGAAAGATTGATGACGACTGGATTCCAGTCGTTTTTTCTCGTAAAAGTTCCATGAAGTTTCACGTTTTTTTAGTGCTGGATGCGTTTTCATGAAACTCCGGTTCACATTCGGGGGAATTGTTGAAAAAGGAAAATATCGGTGCTAGTATCTAGTCATGGATGTTCGATACATCCGATTTTGTCGGGTCTAAGCTGGAATTGCATGCACCGGTTTGGATCGACCCAAAGTCCAAGAGGAGAAATAAATGAGTAAAAAATATGAGAGCCTGGCCAAAGACATTGTCGCAAATGTCGGTGGCAAGGAAAATGTATCCAATGTATATCATTGCATGACTAGGCTGCGCTTCACTTTGGCAAACAACGCCAAGGCCGACAAGGAAGCCCTGGAGAGTCTTGATGGCGTGACGAAGGTCATCATCAATGCGGGAGTCTATCAGGTTGTGATCGGTCCCCATGTGGCCGAAGTGTTCGAGGAAGTTATCAAGCTGGTTGACATCGACGACGGCCATGTTGAAGCACCGGCCCAGAAAAATGGAATCTTAAACACGATATTCGATTTCATCTCGGGGACATTCCATCCGGTCATCCCGGCATTGTCGGGAGCGGGTATGGTCAAGGCGGTTTTGGCCATCCTGGTTGTCTTGAAACTGATAACCAACGATTCGCAGACTTATTACCTGCTTAACATGTTTGCGGACGGGGTATTCTACTTCCTGCCGCTGATTCTCGCTTTCACGGCAGCCCAGAAACTTAAATCCAATCCGATATTGGCAGTCAGTGTCGGGGCAATGATGCTCCATCCAAACTGGTTGAACTTGGTGACAGCCGGTGAGCCGGTAAGCTTCTTCGGGGTGATTCCGTTCACCCTGGCCCGCTACTCGTCTTCGGTCATTCCAATCATCCTGGTCGTACTTGTCCAGTCATATGTGGAAAAGTTCCTGCGCAAGTATGTTCCAAAATCAGTCGAACTTGTAATCGTACCATTGATGACATTCCTGGTTATGGGGACGTTGGCATTCTCGATTTTGGGGCCGATTGGAACAATCCTGGGTGGCTATTTGGCGACATTCTTCACGTTCCTGAGCGTCAATGCGGCTTGGGCACCGGCGGTATTGATCGGGGTATTCTGTCCGCTTATGGTCATGATCGGGCTGCATAATGCCGTAGCTCCTTTGGGAGTTGTGCAGATGTCAAATCTTGGATTTGACAGCATCTGGGGTCCGGGAAATATCTGCTCGAACATGGCTCAGGCCGCGGCAGCTACAGTTGTGGCATTCAGAACTAAAAACAGCCAGACCAGACAGATCGCCACTTCGGCGAGTGTGACGGCATTCATGGGGATCACCGAACCGGCCCTGTATGGTGTCAACCTGCCTAAAAAATATCCGCTGGTCGCATCGATGATCGGTGGGGGACTTGGTGGTCTTTATGCCGGATTGACCCACACGCATCGTTTTGCCACCGGGTCGGGAGGTCTTCCAGCCGTGGCTCTTTACATCGGGGATGACACGATGAGATTTTTCTACAACATCATTATCGCAATGGTTATTTCCATTGTCGTTTCAGCGGCTTTGACATTTGTGCTAAGCCTGAAGTATGAAAAAGATGAAGAGCCTGCATCACCGTCTTTGAAAAAGAATGAAACCAAGGTTGGAATGTTCGCTATCCAATCACCGTTGAAAGGAGAAATCCTGCCACTTGCTCAGTGCGCCGATGAGGCGTTCGCTTCAGGCATGATCGGACCGGGTGTTGTCATAATTCCTGAAGAGGGAAAAGTCATTGCACCTTTTGATGGAACCGTGGCGACATTGTTCCCGACAAAACATGCCATCGGACTGATTTCCAATGACGGGTTGGAACTGCTTATCCACATCGGGATCAACACGGTCAACCTTAACGGCAAGCATTTCGAAGCGTTGGTAAAACAAGGCGATCAGGTCAAAGCCGGACAGCCCCTGGTGGAATTCGACATTGAAGGAATTCAAAAAGCGGGTTACTCGACCCAGACTATGGTTTTGGTGACAAACCATGGAAATTACAGCAACATAGATGCGGTAGACAGCGCAAATATCGATTACAGTGAAAATCTGATTGAAGTGGAAGGATAGAAAAAATGCATTATAAAAATATCAAAAACTTTCCCGAAGGCTTCCTTTGGGGCGCTTCGACATCGGCCTACCAGGTCGAAGGGGCTTGGAACGAGGACGGCAAAGGCATGTCGGTCCAGGATTTCAATGAGACACCTGAAGGCATAACCGATTTCAAGGTGGCCAGCGATCATTACCATCATATGAAAGAAGACGTCGAGCTGATGGCCCAGTTGGGCATGAAGGCTTACCGCTTCTCGATTTCCTGGGCCCGGGTCATTCCCGAGGGCGCTGGAGCAATCAACGAAAAGGGATTGCAGTTCTATCATGATCTCATTGACGAACTGCTTGTCCATGGCATCGAACCGGTTGTAACGATGTATCATTTCGACCTTCCTTACGGGTTGTACAAGAATGGCGGATGGTCGAACCGGGCGACAATCAACGCTTTTGAAAACTATGCCAAGGTCCTGTTTGAAAACTACGGCGACAAGGTGAAGTACTGGCTGACCATCAATGAACAGAACGTCATGATCAATCATCCCAATGCGATGAATCCTGGCGTGGTGCCTTCAAAGAAGGAGCTCTACCAGCAATGCCACAACATGTTCGTGGCAGGAGCCAAGGCTATCAACATGTGCCATGAGATGTTCGATCATGCCAAGATCGGACCGGCGCCCAATATCGTGGCCATCTATCCGGAAAAATGTGATCCGGCTGACGCTATCGCTGCCGACAACTGGGAAGCGATCCGCTGCTGGCTTTATCTCGATATCGCAGTTTATGGTGTCTACAACAAACTGGTCTGGGCCTACCTCGAGGAAAAGGGATACACTCCTGAGATCTTCGAAGGCGATATGGAAGTGATCGCCAGAGCCAAACCGGATCTTATCGGCTGCAACTATTACGCCACTGCCACAGTGGCGGCAAGCAAAAATGACGGAACCGACTGTCAGGCCCGCAATGGTGACCAGCAGATCATGATCGGCGAGGAAGGTGTCTATCGTGCGGCGAAAAACGATTATCTCGAAACGACCGAATACGGTTGGATGGTAGATGCCATCGGATTGCGGGTTACCTTAAGGAGGATCTACAGCCGTTACAACTTGCCCATCCTGATCACGGAAAACGGACTGGGAGCCAAAGACGAACTTACTCAAGATGGCAAGATCCATGACCAGTATCGCATCGATTATCTCAAGCGCCACTTCGAAGAGTCACTCAATGCGATCAACGACGGGGTCGATCTGATCGGTTATTGCCCTTGGTCATTCATGGACCTTGTTTCCACCCATCAGGGTTATGGCAAGCGTTATGGCTTCGTCTATGTCAACCGCGGTGAGGACGATCTCAAAGACCTCAAACGGATAAAGAAGGACAGTTTCCACTGGTATGCACAGGTCATCGAGACCAATGGCAAGTCGCTTGGCGACAAATAAGAACTGAACACATTTGCTGTCCTTTGGACAACCAAGTAAAACCACGACATATCCAATAAGGATGTCGTGGTTTTCTTAGTCAGTGCAATTAAAAGGCGGTTAGTCGAAATAATTATACAAACCCATTAATGTGCGTTTTTTAATATACATGTATATGATGTTTGTAAGGAAATAAATTGACATTAAATGGCACCTAAAGTAAAATGAGTGTAGGAGGATGGGCATATGGATCTTATCAATCACAAACCCTTTCGCGAATTCATAATATTGTCATGTCTGCACAACAAACCTGAAGGACTGAGCATCCACCAGCTGCTCAAGGCACTCAACGGCTTCTTTCCAGTCGATGAGGTGGAACTGTTTCTGTCCTTGCAAAAGCTGTTGAAGGATAACTTGATCAAGGGTGTCAACAACAGCGAATTGATGCAGGTTTTCTATGTCCTTACCGGTGAAGGCCAGGGACATTGTCAAAGCCTGCAAAAAGAGTGGAATGATTTGCAGGAAAAGTTGGGCATGCTAGTCGAGTGAGGTGATCTTTATGAACAAATATGAATTTCTCGAATCTCTTGAACGCAATCTGCAGGATGTAGGCTTCCAGGTGAGGCAAGACACCTTGCGTTATTACCAGGATCTCATTGAAAATGGCGGGGATGACCAGGAGGCAACCATAAGAAATCTTGGTTCGCCTGAGACAATAGCCGCCAGGATCAAAGCGGATCAGGGTATTAATTCTTTTGAAAGCCAGGCATATAACGGCAATGATCCAGAAGTCAAAGTACCTTCCAGACAAAGCGTAGATAAGAATCTGATCTTGATAATCGCAATAATCATTATCATGGCATCTTTTTCTTTAGGTGGGATTGGTGGGGCTTTTGGCATAATAATTGGAATGGTAGCGGGGATTTTTGGCTTATTGGTGGGCTTGCTTTCCTTTGGTATTATTTCGTTCATTCACGGCATTAACACCCTGCTGCTTATCGAAAACGGCTTTGACACCGGGAATGTCCTGATCCATGTGGGAATTTTTTTGGTCAACATCGCCCTGACCTTCCTTTGGTTGGCGCTGTTTATCGCCATTGTCAAGGCGCTGCCGCTGATTGTCAAGGCAGTAATTGAAGCCATCACCCGATTTGTGGGATGGCTGAGGAGGTTGCTGACATGAAAAAGCTATCCAATGCGCTTGTGTTTTTCTTCATCGCCTGTCTGGTGGTGGGGATTGCCATGATTTCAGTGGGCTATGGCATGAGTGAACAGAACACTTTCAAGCTGACCGACATCCTGGGATTTGGCGTGATCGAGGACAAGGATTACCAATCACTGAATCTCAGTTCGATAAGCAATGTCAAGATCGAGGCCAATGCCAAGGTCATTTTCCGCGAGGGCGACAGCCTCAAGCTTATCTACACGACTCCTAGCGACAGTGTGAGTGTCAATGGTGACAGCCTGAACGTCAAGGAAAAAAACACCAACACCATCGGTTTTTACTTTGGCAAGGTGAAAGTCGACACCATTATCATCGAATACCCAAAAGGCTACGATTTTTCCAATATCGACCTTACCATCGACGTATCGAGCATCGTTATCGATGACTTGAACGCCTTGAATCTTTACATCAACAACGATGCCGGCAGCAACGAGATCAATGATAGCACCATCGCCAATATCGATATCGACAGCGATGTCGGTTCGACCAGGATCGACGGTGTGGATTTCAACTCGCTCAAAGGAAAGATCGATGTCGGAAGCGTGACAATCAACCTGATTGACGATGTTTCCAATTACAGCCTAAAGCTAAACGGTGATGTGGCAAGCATCAAAGTCGACGGTCAGGATGTGGGTGATTACAATTCTGAGGGATTGACGAACAAGACAATCGAGATTGACAGCGACGTCGGTTCGATCAGGATCATTTCTGGCTGATATGGCGATAGAAGAGGTCCAATCGCATTTAAAGCGTAAAAACAAAATTCTTTTTTCCAGGGACAGTGATGTTCTTGATAATCTGACTACCCTTATCGAGATGGCAGACAGGAAGGTAGCGGTTTTGTGGGCGCTTGATATTGCCACTGGAATTGTCCTCGAGCTTGACGGAAAATATCCTGAGATCAAACTGTTCGAACAGAGCCTGAATCTCGCATATCTGTGGATGCAGGGGATGGTCAAGATGCCGGCAGTCAAAAAGGCGATTTTAAAGCTCCATGGGCTGGCCAAATTTTTCGAGCAGGACCCGGTGACGATGCCGGATGGTCTTAAAATCCGGGCATTGGCCCATGGTCTTTCATCGATCCATTCCAAGAAACATGCCATCGGTATGCCTCTTTACTATCTTTCCGCCCTGGTGCAACTAGACAAGGAAGGCTATGAGTTGCCGGTAAGAAAGGAAATCAAGAAATACCAGGAAACACTAGAATATTACATAAGGAACGAGGCCAAATTCAATGTCCATTGGGCCGGGTTTCTTGAAAACAGCTGACGGGATTCTCAATCGAGGATTCCGTTCTTTCAAATAATTTTGGATAACGGGACAAATCGTTGTAAAGATTTCGCAATTTTTGTATAATACCCTTGTGAGGTAAAACCATGAGAGACATAAGCAAAATCAAAAGTGTAGTAATCAAAATCGGCAGCTCGTCGCTTTGCGATGCGGCCAATAAAATAAACAAGGAAAAAATACTCAAGCTCATCAACCAGATCGCAATCTTGAAACGGCGGGGCTTGAAGGTCACGATTGTATCATCCGGGGCGATCATGGCGGGCATGGACAAGCTAAATCTAAAGACCAAGCCCACCAACATTCCCCAGAAGCAGGCATTGGCGGCTATCGGCCAGGCTTCACTGATGCAGATATACGAGGACCTGTTCGATCTGTTCGACCTCAAGTGTGCCCAGGTGTTGCTCAACCATGACGATTTTGGGGAGCGGATGCGACTGCTCAACCTGACCAACACGCTCAACTCGATGTTCGAATATGGGGTCATTCCGATCATCAATGAAAACGACACCCTGGCGGTTGACGAGATCAAGGTGGGCGACAACGACACCCTGGCGGCATTGATGGTGCCCATGGTAGATGGCGACCTGCTTGTGCTCGTGTCGGATATCGACGGACTTTATGACGACAACCCTCATACCAACCCAAAGGCCAAACTGATCTCCAATGTCATCTGCATCGATGACAATATCCGCTCGATGGCCAAGGACCCGACCACCAAGGTGGGAACCGGAGGAATGGTCACCAAGATCAAAGCGGCCAAGATTGTCAATGATTACGGCTGTGCCATGGCGATCGTCAATGGCCAGCAGCCCAATGTGATCGTCGATTTGCTTGACGGCGAGATTGTGGGAACCTGGTTCGACGGCAAGGCTGGCCGGACCCTGACTTCAAGACAGCACTGGCTTTTCCACCGGTCTTCACCAAAAGGCAAGATCGTGGTCGATGACGGGGCGGCCAAGGCCTTGATAGAAAAGCATACTTCGCTGTTGCCAAAGGGCATTGTCGATGTCATCGGGGATTTTTTGATGTCGGCGGTCGTGGAAATAGTCGACTTGAAGGGTCAGGTTTTGGCCCGGGGGCAGACGAACTACTCGTCAAATGAAATCCGCCTGATCAAGGGTCTGAGAACCGACCAGATCGAAGCGGTGCTGCATTACAAAGATTACGATACGATAATTCATGCCAACAACCTGGTGTTGAACAAGGAGTAGAATATGGATGAAACAATAATCAGACAACTGGAGAAAACAAAACAGGCCAAAAAATTCATGATGACCTGTGAAAAAGCGACAAAGGAGGCGGCGTTGACAGCCATCGCCGCGGCTTTGAAAGCCAACACCGATATCATCGTCGAGCAAAACAAGAAGGATGTGGCCATGGCCGGTGAAAACGGAATCTCGGAAGCGATGGTCGACCGGCTGCTGCTCACCCCTGAGCGGATCGAGGCGATCGCCAACGACGTATTGAAAGTCCGCGATCTTCCTGATCCGATCAATGAAGTGATCCGGGTGATCGAACGGCCCAACGGTCTGGTCATCAAGCAGGTGCGCATTCCGATCGGGACGGTCGGAGTCATCTACGAATCAAGGCCAAACGTGACGGTTGACATCTCTGCCATCTGCATCAAGACAAACAACGTAGCGGTGTTAAAAGGCGGGAAAGAGGCCATCAATTCGAACCGGATCCTGGTGAAGGTCATCAATGACGCTATCAAAGACATCCTGGTTGACGGCTGCGTGGAGCTGATCGAAACCAGCGACCGCGACCAGATAACCAGACTGATGCAGGCCAACGAGTATCTTGATGTCATCATCCCTAGAGGTTCGGCATCTTTGATCCAGGCGGTTGTCAAGAACGCTTCGGTGCCGGTAATCGAGACGGGAGCGGGGATCTGCCACCTGTATATCGACAGTGAAGCCGATCTGACCATGGCTTTGGAAATCGCCCTTAACGGCAAGGTTCAGCGTCCGTCGGTGTGCAATGCGATCGAGACAATTCTGGTCAACGAAGCGGTGGCCGAAAAGTTCGTGCCCAAGCTCGCCCAAGCCTTCAAGCCTTACAATGTGACAATCTACGGCGACGAGGTGGTTTGCAGTCTGATTGACGCCAAGGAAGCGACAGCCAAGAACTACGCGACCGAATATGACGATTACATCTGCAACATCAAGACAGTCAAGGATGTCAATGAAGCTATCGAGCATATCTATCAGTACTCGACCAAACATTCTGAAGCAATCGTTACCAAGAACGACAAAACAGCTGAATATTTCCTTAACGCACTTGATTCGGCCTGTGTCTATCACAATGCTTCGACCCGTTTTTCCGACGGAGGCGAGTTCGGCTTTGGCAGCGAGGTCGGGATCTCAACCCAGAAGCTTCATGCCCGAGGACCGCTTGGACTTCAGGAAATGACTTCAAGCAAATACAAGGTGTATGGAAAGGGTCAGGTAAGATAATGAACGTAGACTCAAGAGTTGAAAAAGCAATCGAGATAAGAGGGCTTAAATACAATTGCGCCCAGACTGTCATCGGGGCCTACGCTGACGCCATCGATGTTCCTTTCGAACAGCTCATGAAGATGAGCGAAGGACTCGGGGGCGGCATCGCCGGAACCGGAGACACCTGCGGGGTCATTACCGGAGCCGCTCTGGTCCTTGGATTGATTGAGGGCACGAGCGAACCGGATTTGGACCACAAAGCAGAGCTTAGCGCGAAAATCAAGGATCTGATCGACGAGTTTAAGGAGGAACATGGCACAATTTCATGTTTCGAGCTAAAGGGTATCGTCAATCCCGAAGTCCGCAAGAAATCATCGACATGCAACGAATTGATCTTCGCAATGGTGCGCATGATCGACAGATATCTCTGAAATCCCGCAATCCGGGATTTTTTTGTTGACTATAATTGAGAAGTGTTTATAATGTTAGTAGACTAACTAATCGCAAGGAGGTTAATATGAAAGACAAAAAGATCGAGCAGCTCTCGCTCGATGTCCACTTTTTTTCCAAGGAAGTCAAGGATTATGCCAAGTCGAAATTCTGCAACCAGGATTTCAACCATCACCAAGGCCGGCTGCTGATGGTCCTGGTGGAGAATCCGGATTTCAACCAGGCCCAGCTGGCAAAGAAACTGGAGATTACTCCGGCGACCCTGTCGGTCCGGCTCAAGAAACTTGAAGATTCCGGCTATGTCCAGCGGATTGAAAAACCGGAAGACAAGCGGAACTACCAACTTGAGGTGACTAGAAAAGGGCTCGAGAACATTGCGGCCATCAAAAAGTCATTCAGGGAAATGTCCAAGGAGATTTTTTCCTGTCTGGAAGATCAGGAAATCGACCAGCTCAGTGGGCTGATAAACAAATGTCGCAACAATATCAATAAGATGAAGGATAAAAGCATATGTTAAAACTTAAGAAATTTTACGGCCGCTACCTGGTCGCCATCATCCTGTGTCTGGGAATGCTGGTGGTTCAGGCCAAGGGGCAATTGGATCTGCCGGACATGATGTCCCAGATCGTCACTACCGGAATCCAGTCCGGGGGGAATGAGGATCTTGTTCCCGAACTGATCGATACGACAACTTACGAACACTTGCAAACAGTGCTCCTTGATGCTACGTCGTTAAAATCAAGCTATGAATATGTCACCAATGGTGACCTTGAAGCCAGCCTGCAGGACAAGTATCCCGACTTCACGTCCGGATATCTGCTAAAGGATCTTCCAGGCGAAAACCAGAGCGCCCTGGAAGATGAGATGGCAGTTGCTTTGGTTCTGGTCAATATGATTGACAACAACCCCGACCAGGCTGAAGCTTTGCTGGAGATGACACAAGGGATGGATTTCTATGTCTTCATGTCGGTGCTTGATGACACCCAGAAGGCGGCATTTATTGATTCATTTTCAAGTCAGCTGACCCAGATGGGTGAGTCGACCATGAACCTGGCGGTCAGCGGCGCGGTTCTTGATTTCTATGAGAGCATGGGTGCCAACGGCGCGACAATACAGAGCGACTATGTCCTGGGCAAGGGCATCGAGATGCTCGGGGTGACCCTGCTTGTTACCGTGGCGACCATCCTGGGCGGCCTGTTTTCGGCCCGGGTCGGAGCTGGAGTGGCCAAGGACATCCGCAAGGCTGTCTTCGAGAAAGTGGCCCGGTTCTCGCAAAACGAATTCAACCATTTCTCTACTGCGTCGCTGATCACCCGGACGACCAATGACATCACCCAGGTGCAAAACGTCGTAATCATGCTTCTGCGGATTGCGATGTTCGCGCCGATCATGGGGGTCATGGCCATCTTCAAAGCGGTAAATTTCGCTCCGTCGATGACCTGGATTGTCTGGCTGGTTCTCGCAGTCCTGCTTGTGATCATCATCTCAACTTTCGCCATAGTGTTGCCAAAGTTCAAGGTGGTCCAAAAGCTTGTCGACAAAATCAACCTGGTAATGCGGGAAAATCTCAGCGGTCTACTGGTCATCCGTGCCTTTTCCAACGAGGACGTGGCCAAAAGCCGTTTCGAGGATGCCAACAAGGACCTGCTCGATGTCAACCTGTTCGTCAATCGTGTTATGGGCGCCCTGATGCCAATCATGATGTTCATCTTCAATGCGACCACATTGCTTGTCATTTTCTACGGGGCCAAGGAAGCGGATACCGGTTCGATCGCCATCGGCCAGATCATGGCTTTCATGCAGTATGCGATGCAGATATTGATGTCATTTTTGATGCTTGCGATGATCTTTTTCATGGTGCCCCGGGCTTCGGTGGCATCAAAGCGGATCAGCGAGGTCCTGGAGTTGCCAGTCGAAATAACCGACCCGGCTGCGCCGCGGAATTTCAAGGATGACAAGAAGGGCAGCCTGGAATTCGAGAATGTCACTTACTGCTATCCCCATGCCAATGAGGCGGTGCTAAGCGATATCTCTTTCAAGGTCGCACCCCGGCAGGTTACGGCCATCATCGGCTCGACCGGTTCGGGTAAATCGACGCTGATCAATCTGATTCCTCGTCTGATCGACGCGACTGTCGGTGTGGTCAAGGTCAACGGAATCGATGTTGCCAAGGTGAAGCAGCACGAACTGCGCGAAGCCATCGGCATGGTGCCTCAAAATGCGAAACTTTTCTCCGGAACGATCAGGGAGAACATCAAATACGGCAATGACAGCCTGAATGATGACCAGATCCGGGAAATTTTGGAAACGGCCCAGGCCTGGGACTTCGTTTCAGCGATGCCCGATGGTATCGATACACAGGTGGCCCAGGGGGGAAGCAACTTCTCCGGCGGGCAGAAACAGCGGCTCGCTATCGCCCGGGCCCTGGCCAAAGAGGCTGACATATACATCTTCGATGATTCTTTTTCCGCTCTCGATTTCAAGACTGATGCCATTTTGCGGGCCAAACTCAACGAGATGCTTGAAAAGAAAAAAGCGGCGGTATTGATTGTGGGACAGCGGATTGCCTCGATCATGCACGCCAACCAGATTGTGGTATTGGACAAAGGTAAAATTGTGGGTATCGGTACCCACAAGCAGCTTTTGGCAGACTGTCAGGTTTACCAGGAAATAGCCGCATCTCAACTTTCAAAGGAGGAACTTGAACGTGGATAAGAACAAAAGACAAGGACCTCGAGGCGGGGGCGGAATGCACCATGGCCTAGGTCAAGGTGAAAAAGCTAAAAATCTCAAACAGGCATTAGGGAAAATCATGGCGTACTTGAGGCCATATTCGCTCAAGCTTTTAGTTGTCCTTGTTTTCGGGATAATCGCGACGATATTCTCGATTGTCGGGCCTAAGATCCTGGCGGGAGCTACCGATGAGATGGTCAACGGGATCATCGCCAAGATCCAGGGCACCGGAGGGATCGACTTTGACAAGATCGGCCAGATTGTCTTGCTTCTTGCGGGCTTGTATCTTGTCTCGATGGCATTCAGTTTCATCCAGGCATGGGTGGTGACCGATGTCGCGCAGAAGGTTTCCTACAACCTGCGCAATGAGATCAACGAGAAAGTCGCCCGGCTTCCTCTCAAATACTTCGACGTCCATCCTTTGGGTGACACCCTTTCAAGGGTTACCAACGATGTCGACACCCTGGCCCAGTCATTGAACCAGGCGCTCACCCAGATTGTCAACTCGACGATAACTGTCATCGGGGTAGTCGTGATGATGTTCACGATATCATACCAGATGACCCTGATTTCTATTATCGTGATTCCGGTAAGTTTCGTATTGATCGCTGTTGTGATGAGATTCTCGCAGAAGTATTTCACGGCGCAACAGGAATCGCTTGGTGGCGTCAACGGCCAGATCGAGGAAATCTATGGCAATCACCTGATTGTCAAGGCATACAATGGCGAACAAAAGGCCATAACCGCCTTCAACAGATACAATGATGAGCTCTACGATTCGGCCTGGATTTCCCAGTTCTTTTCCGGGCTGATGCGTCCGATCACAGTTTTCGTGGGCAATGTCGGCTACGTGGCGGTCACCCTGGTGGGCGGATATCTTGCCCATGGGGGAACGATCACCATCGGTGATATCCAGGCGTTCATCCAGTATGTCAACCAGATCAACCAGCCAATCGGGCAGATTGCCCAGACGATGAGTCTGCTCCAATCGACCGGTGCCGCAGCTGAGCGGATCTTCGAATTCCTTGAGGAAAGCGAAATGGCCGAGTCGGTTACGACCATCTCACAGAATGATTACGACAGCATTCAAGGACATGTCCAGTTCGATAATGTCAACTTCGGCTACAATGAAGGGACGACCATCATCAACGATTTCACCATGGATATCAGTGCCGGTGAGACCGTGGCGATCGTTGGACCGACAGGAGCGGGTAAGACGACCATCGTCAAGTTGCTGATGCGCTTCTACGAGCTCAATGGCGGATCGATCAAAATCGACGGTCACGATATCAAGGACCTGTCATACCACGACTTGCGTGATCTGTTCGGGATGGTGTTGCAGGACACCTGGCTTTTCAACGGCACAATCAAGGATAACCTGAAATACGGCAAACTTGAAGCCAGCGAACAGGAAATCGAACAGGCAGCCAAACTGGCTTACGTCGACCACTTCGTCAACACTCTCGAAGCGGGGATGGATACCGAGATCAATGAGGATTCCTCGAATATCTCCCAGGGGCAAAAGCAGCTCCTTACCATCGCCCGGGCTTTCTTGAAGGATCCTAAGATCCTGATTCTCGATGAGGCGACATCATCAGTCGATACCCGGACCGAAGTATTGATCCAGAAGGGGATGGAACGGCTGATGGAAGGACGAACCAGCTTTATCATCGCCCACCGTCTTTCGACAATCCGCAACGCTTCCAAGATCATCGTCCTCGACCAGGGTGATGTGGTGGAAGTGGGATCCCACGACCAGCTTATGGCCAACAACGGGTTCTATGCGAATCTTTACAATTCCCAATTTGCATCTTAAAGCGAGTGACCCTCGCTTTTTTTTCGACTTGAGGGTGGGCCAAATTGACAAAGGTGGCGCTCTGTGCTACAATTTTTTAGCACAGAGTAGAGACAAGTACGTGAAGTGTTTGATGGACGGGGAGTTGTCATCAAAACGAAAGGTAATCCTGCGATATTTGTCTTGCATCCCGCTGGAATCTGAATTTTTACGGGATGGGTGAAAACCCGTCCTTTTTAATACAGTACTCCAATTGGAAGTTGGAAAGGAGTGTTTCGATGATGGAACGCGTCGATTTGATTATCAACCATCCTGAGTTCATCAGGATTATGACCAAGCTTAAAAAGGTGGAAAAAAACCGCGAGTACTGCATCCATGATCTCGAACATCTGATGAATGTCGCCAGGATCATGACTATCAAAAACATCGAGGAGAATCTGGGATTCGACAAGGAAATCATCTACGCCGTTGCCCTGCTCCATGATATCGGCAAGCTGCACCAGTACAAGACCAAGGAGAAACACGCCCCCTATGGAGCGATACTTGCAAAGCAAATCCTGCGCGACTGCAATTTCAATGATGAAGAGGTGGCGAAGATGACCCAGGCGATAAAAACCCACAGTGACGAGCTGCCAACCAATCCCTTAGGCGAGCTGCTTCGCACCAGCGACAAGCTCTCGCGCAACTGTTTTCTATGCCCCGCCAGGGACAAGTGCAACTGGGACGAAAAGAAGAAAAACAAAGGAATAACCATATGATCATAAAAAACAGAGAATTCGACACCACAAACAACCATTACATCATGGGAATTGTCAACCTGACCCCGGACTCATTCTCCGATGGGGGCAAGTACAACGGTCTTGACCAGGCGCTTGATCGGATCGCTCACATGATAGAAAACGGAGCATCAATCATCGATATTGGCGGGGAATCGACCCGGCCAGGCCACGTCCAGATATCCGATGAGGAAGAAATCAGCCGGATCATGCCGCTGCTAAAAGCGATCAGGGAACGCTTCGACATCCCGGTTTCGCTGGACACCTACAAGCCCGGCGTGGTCAAGGCGGCGCTAGGCTACATCGACATGGTCAATGATGTCCAGGGTCTAAAATACGACCCGGAAATGGCCCGTGTCATCGCGCAAAACAACCTTTGTGTCTGCATCATGCATAACCGCAACAACCAGGATTACGATGACTTCTGGAATGACCTGATAGAAGACCTTAAGGAAAGCCTGGCCATTGCCAAAGCGGCCGGAATTCTTGATGAGCAGATTATGCTCGACGGAGGGGTCGGTTTCGCCAAGGATTACACCCAGAATCTTGTGACCATCAACCGGACACAGGAGCTGGTGGCTTTGGGATATCCCGTGCTTATCGCCACTTCGAAAAAAGGCTTCATCGGCCAGATCACCGGCAGCCCGGTTGACCAGCGCACCGCCGGAACCGTTGCGACAACTGTCATCGGGGCCATGAAAGGCGCATCGTTTTTCCGGGTCCACGATGTCAAGGAAAACAGTGATGCCTTGAAGATGGTCAAGGCCATCACAAGTGAAATCATCTTTTAGAGGAGAAGTTATGGACAAGATAAAATTGCATGGGCTGAGTTTCTTCGCCCATCATGGCGTATATGAAGAAGAACAGATCAACGGTCAGGAATTCGTCATCGACTGCGAGTTCTCCATCGACACAAGCAACTGTGGCGACGATCTGGAAAGGACTGTCAATTACGGGGCGGTGGCCAAGGACATTGTCGATTTTTCCACCACAAACCGGTATGACCTGCTTGAAAGTCTGGCCAACAACCTGGCCAGATTCCTGCTCACTAAATATGACCTGATGGAGGAGTTGACATTGACGGTGCACAAGCCCCATGCCCCCATCAAGACTCCTTTCACTGATGTGACTTTGACGATCACCCGTCAGTGGGTCACGGTCTTTCTGGCGACCGGATCTAACCTGGGCGATCGTGAGGCCAACCTTGACTTAATTGTCGACCTTATCGAAAAGGATCCTAATATCATCCTGGTGGAAAAATCCAGCTACCTGGAAACCCTGCCTTATGGCGTGGTAGACCAGCCCGACTTTCTCAACGGGGTTATCAAGGTAAGAACGATATACACGCCTTACCAACTTCTGGATTTCTGCCACCAGGTCGAAGATCAGGCTGGACGGGTCCGCAAAAGAAGATGGGGCGAACGGACCCTTGATGTGGACATCCTCACATTCGGGGATCAGGTAATCTACAAAGATGATCTCAAGATCCCCCATCCTGAGATGCATCTGCGGGATTTCGTTTTGAAACCGCTTAGCGAGATTGAACCGTATCTAATCCATCCGATCTTGAAAAAAGATGTGACCACGCTTTTAAGAAAGCTTGAAAAACAGTAGGACGACTCTGGTTGAACCAGGTCGTTTTTCTTTTTCTATGCCGAACATTTGTATATCTTCATGCATTGGCCCGCCTAATGAATGAATTCAAGCTTTTTTGACGTTAACAGTTGTATTTGTTGTGAAAAACAACTAAAGTGTTTATAATGGAGTTAAAGGAGACTTAAAAAATCAAAGCGGTGAGTCATATTATTCAACCACATCGAAGAAATCGATTTCATTTGGATTGTGGCTCGTTTAATGAGGTGGACTTGGCCTAAACAGATGCTTTGGTTTTTAAGGATCGGACATTTTTCGAAATTGAAAGAGGCGGGTGGGTTATTATGAATGTGGAAATTATCAATGTCGGAACGGAACTGCTTTTAGGGGAAATAGTAAATACCAACGCCACCTATCTCCAAAAGATGTGCAAGGAGTTGGGATTCGATGTGTATTTCCAACAGACTGTCGGCGACAATCCCGATCGGGTCAAGCAGGCATTGGATGTGGCATTTTCCCGGGGGGCTGACTGTGTCATCACCACCGGTGGCCTGGGGCCGACACAGGACGACCTTACCAAGGAGATAGCCACCGACTATCTGGGGCTCAACCTGGTCTATGACAAGGAACAGGCGGCAACGGTCATGGCCAAGATGCTTTTCTTGACCAAGGGACAGGAAGTCACCTCGAACAATCTCAAGCAGGCCTTCTTTCCCGAAGGGGCCCATATTCTGGAAAATGCGGTGGGAACTGCCAATGGCTGCATTATGAAAAGTGGCGGCCGGATGATCATCAACCTGCCCGGACCGCCAAAGGAGCTGCGTTATCTGGTCGACAGCCAGCTCAAGGATTACTTGAAACAGTATCGCCAGGCCCGGATATACACCAAGGACATCCACACTTTGGGTATTGGCGAAAGCAAGGTGGCCCATATCCTGGAGGATATCATCAACAACCAGAACGGAGTTTCGATTGCCCTTTACGCATCGGAAATTTCGGTGCGGGTCCGGCTTGGCTACAAGGCGCTCACCAAGGAAGAGGCTTACGGCCATATCGCCAAGATCGAGCAGGAAATCATCGCCAAACTGAAGGATAACGTTGTCGAGAATCTGGATCTTAGGAAATACATCTATGACCATATTCCACCGTACACCATCAATCTGCCTGAAGACTGCGAACTGTTCATCAAACCGATCGGTCCGGTCCATGGTAACGATCTGGTCGTGAACATAACGAAAAAAGAGTATCCACTAGGGGAGGAGCTCAAACTCGACATCTTCAACCAGGGTGAGAAGTTCATAACGAAAATCCGTTATCTGGGCCACTCCAGCTACTCGAAAGAAAAGATCGAACATCGGATTCTCGAAGCGATTGCCAAAATACTTTAAAAGCTCCAGGACAATTTCTTGTTCAGGAGCTTTTTATCTATTCTTGGATTGTGGCTGTCTGCTGGAAAACGTGTAGGAAATGTTCGCATTCCTTGGGGAAAACCTGATACTTTTTGTAGATAAGATAGTGGTTGGTGAACAGGTCGGGAAAAAACGGCACAAACTTCAGGCCCGGGATAGCCAGGTGGTTGCTATGGCTTTCAAGACCAAATGCGTATCCGCCTCCCTGAGCGACGATCAAGGCCGCATTGTAGATGGTGTTGTAGGTGTTATTTATGCTAAAACCCCGGAAGTTGCCGCCAAGCCAGCCGGCTAATTCGTTTTTTATCATCTCCTGGTCCGGGCATATCACCTCGAAGCTATTGATTTCATGGGACTGGATATGTCTATTGGCCCCCAGGGGATTGTCTTCTTTGACAAGCAGACCCCAGCGGTCATGGACCGGCAGTTTCAAGAAGTCGAACTTGGCCAGGTTGACCGGGTCGAGCACCAGCCCGAAATCAAGCAAGCCCGACTCCAGGCGGTCGCAGATATCCTGGACGTTGCCTGAGAACAGATGGAAATGGATCTGGGGATGATCTTTCTGAATGGCTGTGATGACCTTTGCGAGCAGTGCGGACGCCGCCGTTTCACTCGCTCCGATATGGATGTCGCCCGAGAGTACATCGGGATTGCTTTTCATCATCTCCTCGGTCTTGTTAACCAAAAACAGGATCTGCTGCGCCTGTTTTTTTAGCAGCAGTCCGTCATCGGTCAAAATGATCTCGCGATTGGTCCGGATAAAAAGTTGCCGGTCGAACTCTTCTTCGAGTTCCTTCATCTGTCTTGACAATGTCGGCTGGGTGATATGGAGTTTCTTGGCGGCATTGACAATCGTCTTTTCCTGGGCGATTGTCAGAAAGTAGCGCAGTGTCCTTAGTTCCATGGGGATATCTCCGTTTCGTTGTATGATCGTGGCTGAACATATTTTATCATTGATCGCCGGGCCAATGCAAACTCACAAAATAAATATTTATCGATAAAACACTTGACTTAAAGCTAACTTTAAGGTTTAAAATCGTGGTGGTAACCTATCGTGCAGGTGTTCGATGGTTTGCCTGCGTGATGGAATTGAAGGAGGAACTATGGAAACAATCAAAAACAAAAATTTGACCGGAGAGCGGGCCTTGTTTGCCAGTGACGGTCTGAATATCGAGCAGTGCATCTTTGAAAACGGCGAGTCGCCCCTTAAGGAAAGTGGCAACCTGAACATATCGCAAAGCATCTTCAAGTGGAAATACCCATTGTGGTACGCCCATGATGTGAAGGTGGCCAATTCGACTTTTATGGAAACGGCGCGCTCAGGCATCTGGTATACCCGCAATATCGATATCGTCAACAGCGTTATCGAGGCGCCCAAGACATTCAGGCGTTCTTCGAACATTGCCCTGTCAAATGTCACTTTGCCATTGGCCCAGGAAACCCTGTGGCAATGCGATGACATCAGGCTTGAAAACGTGACAGCCCGCGGTGATTATTTTGCGATGAACAGCACGGACATCACTGCCGCCAATCTGAAGCTTACCGGAAACTACAGCTTTGATGGTTGCACCAACGTTACAGTCGAAAATTCAACGCTGCTGTCGAAGGATGCCTTCTGGAACTGCGAGAATGTGACAGTGAAAAATTCGACCATCATCGGGGAATATCTGGGATGGAATTCGAAAAACCTGACTTTCATCGACTGCACCATCTCGAGCCTGCAGGGTCTTTGTTACATCGAGAACCTGAAGATGGTGAACTGCAAGCTGCTTGATACGACTTTGGCTCTCGAATACTCGAGTGTTGATATCGAGGTTGAAGGAATGATCGAGAGCGTCGTTAATCCGATCAGCGGAATTATCAGATGCCAGGGCATCAAAGAGCTGATCATGGATGAAAGCAAGATCGATCCATCCAAGACCCAGATAATAATCGATGAGTTTCATCCAGGTGACACCACTCCGGTGGATATCGCCTGCAGCTAGGGAGGATATCATGAGCGAATTTGACAAATTGACAAACCGGACCGCTACCGGTTCGTACAAATGGGATGTCAAGGAAAACGAGCTGCCGATGTGGGTGGCGGATATGGATTTCCAAACCGCTCCGGCGATTATCGAAGCGCTCCAAAAACGGGCAGCCCATGGCATATTTGGCTACAATATCGTAACGGACGACTTCTTTGCCAGTTATCAGGACTGGTGGTTAAAACGGCATGACTTCCTTGTCAAGAAGGAATGGATGATCTTCTGTACCGGGGTCGTACCGGCCATTTCATCGATTGTCCGCAAAATGACGACTGTGGGTGAGAATGTCCTGATCCAATCACCGGTCTACAACATCTTCTACAACTCGATTGTAAACAACGGGCGCAATGTCCTGTCGAGTGATCTGGAATACAGGGATGGCGGTTACCATATCAATTTCGACGATCTTGAAGAGAAGCTTGCGATGAAACAGACAACCCTGATGATCTTATGCAATCCCCACAATCCAATCGGGAAGATCTGGGACATAGAAACATTGAGAATGATCGGCGACCTTTGCGCGAAGCATCATGTGCTTGTGGTATCCGATGAGATCCACTGCGACATCACAACACCCCATAAAAAGTACACTCCTTTTGCGAGTGTCAGTGAGACCAACCTCAACAATTCAATCACCCTGATCGCCCCGACCAAGGCGTTCAACCTGGCGGGACTTCAGACTTCCTGCATCGTGGTGGCTGACGAGTATATCCGCCATAAGGTCAACCGGGGCATCAATACTGATGAGGTGGCTGAACCAAACAGCTTCGCAGTTACCGCCACCGTTGCAGCATTCGAACAGGGTGGCGAATGGCTAAAGGAGATGAACTGGTACGTGGCTTCAAACAAGGAACTCGCAATCAGCTTCATCGAAAAGAACCTTCCTGAAATCCAGGTTGTCAAAAGCGAGGCAACCTACCTGATGTGGCTTGACTGTTCAAACATCACGACAGACAGCGAAAACCTGGTCGAATTCATCCAGGAGCATACCGGACTGATTCTAAGTTCAGGTCAGGAATATGGCCCAAACGGGGCCGGATTTGTGAGGATGAATGTGGCCTGTGCCAGGGAGCGACTCGTTGATGGGCTGGGCCGCCTGGAAAAAGGGATCAAGGATTTTAAAACTGAATAGAAATGTGAAAACAGCCATCTTATAGTGGCTGTTTTTCAATGGAAAATCGGTCGCGGTATTGTTTGGGGGTGCAGTTGTAGCTTTCTTTGAACTTCCGGTAGAAGAAATTGATATTGTTGTAGCCGCATTCCTGGGCCACCTGAAAGATGGAATCGGTCGTGTTGACAAGCAGTTTTGCGCTGTGATCAAGCCGCAATTTGATGACAATGTCCTTGAATGACTTGCCAAAGTTCTTCTTAAGCAAGGTTGTCAAATAGCAGGGGTTGACATGCACGTGGGCTGCGGTCTGTTCCAGAGTGCATATTCTAAAGTTGGTTTCCATGAACCGCATGGCCTTGATCAATACCGAGTTGGAGCGGGAAACCGAGTTCAAATCCAGGTTGTTCTCGAGATTGTTGCTTATTTCCAGGATAATCAGGAAAAACAGGTTGTTTATGATTTCCTGGGCGTTGAGGGATGGCTGGTAGTATTCAAGCAGAAGTTCCTGCAAGAAAAACTGGATCCGGTAATTGTTCTGGGTATTGAATACCAGATAATTGAGGCTCTGGTTGCCTGAAGAGATGGCGTTTAGAAAAAAGCTGGTGATCAGATTGTTCTCGCTCACCCGGGAAAAGAAACCACTATTAAGGAACTGCTTGGAGACGATGATATTGATCAGAATATCGTCCTCGCCGGTATAGCCGATCGAATGGGGGGTCCTGGTGTCGATGAAGGTCATCTGGCCCTTTTTCAGGTTTATCAGATGGCCGCCGATTGTCTGGACGCAGCTGCCAGAAAACATGTAATTGAGTTCCACATAATCATGGACATGCCGGGGAACCGGGGCAAATCGTTCGTTCTTGATCACAAGCAAGGAATGTTCGGGGATGTAAGGGGTCAATTCGAATGTATATATTTTCTCGTTATTTTGGCCCAAATAATAGTCAATTCCCGCGTAATCGCGGCCTTCGTTACGGAGATGCCTGGTCTCCGATTCGCTTTGTTTTATCAATATATTTTTAAGTTTTTCGTTTTCCATATTATCACCTGACTGTATTATACAATCTAAAGTTTGGTTAGTAAAGCTGTAAAATACCGATATTTATCTGGCGGCGCCACAATAGTACAATTAGGATAGCTAAGAAGGAAGGAGTAAACCATGATTGATCTGAACATTATCGAGAAACTGGTCTATTTCACCGATGAGGAAATAGACAATCTCAATGGTAAATCGAAAATCGACCGGAGCATATTTTTAAATGGCTTTGCCGATGTGATCGACTGCAACAAGATCCTGAATAAAGACGAGCAGTTTGCAATCCGAAAGCATGCCCGGTTTGCCGCTTATCCCAAACATCGCCATAACTATCTCGAACTCATGTATGTGTATTCGGGAACGATGACCAATGTGATCGACAACCAAAAGGTTGTGGTAAGCGAAGGGGATCTGATTTTTCTCAATCAGAATGTGGCTCATGAGATCGAATCAACCAATGAAAATGACATAGTGTTCAACTTCATCATCAAGCCGGAGTTTCTTGAATTTGTCTCATCATTGAACGGCCAGAGCAACGAAGTGTTTGCGTTTTTGATTGAATCGCTCTACTCAAGTGCCAGAAACGGCGAGTATTTTGTTTTCAGGCTTCAAAACAGCAAATTGATCAAGAATTACATAGATGATATAGTCACCACGCATTACCTCAAACCGGTAAATCATAAAAGCAAGTTGAAACTACTGATGGGATTGCTGCTTGTGGAGCTTGCCAGTTCGACCGATTATATCGTCAACCGGACTGACAATTGTGATCAGACAGAGATTATGGAAAAAGTATACCATTACATCAAATACTGCTACACTGAGGGCTCATTGCAGTCGTTGGCGGAAAGCCTTGATCTTAGCGACTATTGTTTGAGCAGGATCATCAAGAAACAGACCAATCACACTTTCAAACAGCTCATCCAGCAACAGCGACTCAAACAGGCCATCACCCTTTTGGAATCCACCCATCTTCCGGTGGCGGAAATAGTGTGTGAAGTGGGGTATGAGAACATTACCCATTTCTATCGGATCTTCAAGTCGGCCTACAAATACACCCCGAGCGTTTACCGGGAACATTACCTCGGTGCAAAAAATGATAGGGTATCAACAAGCCACGACATAGTATGAAAGGGTTTGCTTTGGTAAGATTAAGGTGTCTTAAAAATACAGGGAGGAAATATTTATGGACAAAATAGAGAGGATTCTAGGCCCGATCGCCAACGGGCTGAATCGAAACAAAATCATTCAATCAGTAATGAAGGCGCTGATGTCATTGATGCCGGCATTGATGATGGGGGCTTTGGGATCATTGGCGCAGCAAATTCCAATCGCCGGATATCAAAGCTTCATCCACAGTAATGGAATCTATGCCTTCACCCAGGTTTTGGTCAATGTCACAACCAATATGCTGGCATTGTATGCCGTATTTGCGATCGGCTATGTCTTCGTGAAAGAAGAGGGATATGACGGTTTCACCGGAGGGATCCTGTCGCTGGTGGCATTCATGCTTGTCACTCCGATGGATACCGTTGGTGAAGGGTGGTTTGCGATAACTAGTGTGCCGCTAAGCTGGCTTGGTGCAAGAGGGTTGTTCTCGGCCATGATCGTGGCGCTGCTTACCGGTTATGTCTACTGCTTCTTGATGAGAAAAAACATCACAATCAAAATGCCTGAAGGGGTGCCACCCTTTGTGGCCAAGTCATTTACTGGGATCATTCCCGGATTGGTCATTGCGGTGATCTTCGGGATAATCACATTTGTCTTCAAATCTACTTCTTATGGCAACATGCATCAGGCGGTTTACAGCCTGATCGGGGCACCGTTATCGACAATCGGCGGATCAGTCTGGGCGGCCATGTTCATCTATGTGCTGACTGGACTATGCTGGTTCTTCGGGATCCATGGGATTGCGGTTATCAGTGCGGTAATGCCGATCTGGATAACGGCCGATGCGGCCAATGTGGCGGCAATATCGGCAGGTATTGGTGCAACGAATATCGTAACCTACAACTGGATCCAGGCGGTAGCCAATATCGGTGGGGCCGGGTGCACTCTTGGTCTGATAATCTTATGTACCTTCAGGGCAAAAAGTGCCCGCTACAAGGAAATCGGAAAGATCGCGATCGTTCCTTCGTTCTTTGGAATCAATGAACCGGTCGTGTTCGGTCTGCCTTGCATGCTTAATGCGACCCTGGCGATTCCATTCATCTTCCTGCCGGTGGTTTTGATCGGCTTGTCGTATCTGCTTACGATTGCAGGGATATTGCCAATTGGTAACGGTATTGCCGCGGGCGCTGCCATTCCGGTATTCTCTGGCCTTCTTATTGGCGGATGGCGTGTCGCTGTGTGGAACATCGTAGAGGTGTTTATCACCATTGCGGTCTACTACCCATTCTTCAGGATCATCGACAAACAGGCGGTCAAGGAAGAATCCCACGCAGGGCAGACAAGCGAAGAAATACAAGGACAAGAGAAAATAGCCTAGGGCTATTTTTTCACTAATGATAGATGTTGCGTCGGACTTTAATTTACACTTGATGCAGCCATTTGAAGGGAGCAACAAATGAAAAAAATAGATGAGAACCTGTCGAACAAAAACGGCCACTACCTTTATCCGTTTTTCTGGCAACATGGTGAAAGCAGCGAAAAGATAGAAGAATACATGGACAAGATGCTCGAACAGGGCATATTCAATGTCTGCATCGAGTCAAGGCCCCATCCCGACTTTCTGGGCCCGGGCTGGTGGAAAACAATGGATGGGATAGTCGCTAAGGCGAAAAAGCGCGGCATGAAGATCTGGATCCTTGACGATGCCAAATTTCCGACCGGTTACGCCAACGGAAAGGTGCCTGATTCATTGAAGAAAAGATATATCAATATCCGCCGCTTTGATGTCGTGGGTCCCAATCGTCATGGGCAGCTGGATTTAAGAATGCTTGTCGACATGCGCGAATACGGTAAGGATTCCCGTCATAAAGATGATGAGTTCTTCAAAGCCTTTATCGCACGCAATGATTTGAGTCAAAAGGATGCGTTTTTTGAAGACAGCCTGAAAGACATCACCTCAAGTTACCAGGATGGCTACTTGAATTTCGAGCTCGGCAGCGACCACTACAGCATCTTTGTGATATATAAGACGACTTGTGGCCAGGAAGCGGCGACCAGTGACTATCTCGATCCTACCCTGAAGGAAGCTACAGATGTTCTGATCAACGAGGTTTATGAAAAGCACTTTGACCGCTATCAAGATGAATTTGGCAAGACGATAGTCGGATTCTTCTCCGATGAACCCCGGTTCGGGAATATCAAGGGACCTGATTCGATCATTGGCAAGACCATGATGCCATTGCCATACAATGATCTGGTTGAAAGCGAGCTCGCAAAGCAATCAGGAAATAATTGGGTCAATCTGGTCTTCCTGTTTTATGGCCAGGGCGATATGGCCGGTGCGATGAGGTTTAGCTATATGGATGTCGTGTCGAACCTTTATCAGGAGAACTTCTCGAAGCATCTGGGCAACTGGTGCCAAAATCATGGTGTCGAATATGTAGGCCATGTGATCGAGGATAACAATGCCCATGCCAGGCTCGGATACGGTCCGGGGCATTATTTCCGGGCTGTGGCCGGACAGGATATGGCCGGAATCGACATCATCGGCGGGCAGGTTGTGCCCGGCATGGATTATTTCCATGAAGCATTCTCGACCGGAGGCAGCGATGGGGAGTTCTACCATTATGCCCTGGCCAATATGGGGGCATCGTGCGCCAAACTGGACCCCAAGAAAAAAGGCCGGCTGATGTGCGAAGCATATGGGGCTTACGGCTGGATCGAGGGATTGAAAATGATGAAATGGATATCCGACCATATGATCAGCCACGGGGTCAACGTGATTGTGCCCCATGCCTTCAGCCCCAAGGAATTTCCCGACTGGGATTGCCCGCCCCACTTCTATGCCCATGGCAATAATCCCCAATATCCCTATTTCCATAATCTGACTGGTTATCTCGATCGGCTTTGCCATCTGTTCAGCGATGGCCATAAGTGCTCCAAGGTCGGCGTATTGTATCATGGCTTTGGGGAATGGTCGGGCGAAGCGATGCTGATGCAAAAAGTTCTAAAGCAGTTGCAGCAAAGACAGATCAGCGCGGATATAATCAGCGAGGATTATCTCCTTGAAGCGAACATGCGACCAGGCTCTTACCGCATCAACAATTTCGATTATGAAGTCCTGGTTGTCCCATATGCCCAAAGGCTGCCAAAGTCCTTGCTTGAAACAATCAGGGAGCTGGCCAGCCATGTTCCGGTCTATTTTGTCGACGGCTATCCGGAGGGCTTTGGCTGCGATAAAACGGCACTGATCGGACTGGAAGATCTGGCAATCCAGTTGCACAAATATCAGGATATAGAAACTTCAAGCCCGGAGCCACATCTTGTCTGTTACAAATACCAGCAGGCCGATGGGCTTAGCTATTTCCTGACCAACGAAAGTGTCACCAAAACAATCGCAACTACAGTGTCAGTGGCGGGGAATGCGAAATTTGCCTGCTACGATCCAATGGCCAATGAATTGTATCATCTAGAAGGGGAAACCAACCCGAATGGCTTGGAGTTCGAACTGAAACTTGAACCATATCAGTCACTGGTACTGGTGGAAGTGGAATCAAATCTGACCAAACCTGAAAAGGGCCGGCTTATTCAATCGGTCAATGAGGCAAAAATCTCATTGAAAGGCTTTGATCAGGATGAATATCAGTTAATCGATGGCAACAGCTTTTCGGATTATCTAGGCATACGATATCCCGACTTCAGTGGTTCCATCAGATACGAATTCGAACTGGATCTGGCAAAACCGGAAGCTATCCTGGAACTCGAGGAGGCCTATGAAACGATAACTATAATGGTTAATGGCAAAGAGGTGACCACTTCAATTGCTCCGCCATACCGGTTTGATTTGAGCGGATTTCTAAATCCGGGTAAAAACGTCATTGCGATTGTCGCAACCAACACCATCTACCGGAATCAGCGGGATTCGTTTTCTTCGTATTATGCCTGTGAGCCGCTGGGCATAATCGGACCAGTGAAGATATTCGAGCGGATTGGATAATAATTGAATCGAAATTAGCTATATCCTAGTTCAGACTGGAACATTTAAATTTCACAATTTTAACTCGTGCCTGATATTCGGGCGAATATCTTCACTTTTAAGCCGCAAACATTGTTTGTGGCTTTTAACTTTTCTCTATTAATAGTATAATTTCCTTATAACAAAAAGCGAGGGAAACGTAATGAATGAAAAAGCGATCATTGCCAACAACCGCCGTGTCAACAATGAATATCTTGACAGGTTCAAAAAACACATGCTAGAACAGGGACTAAGCGAAAGGGCGGCCCACAATCATGTCTTCAACGTCGATTTCTTTCTCAACGAATTCGTGAACTCGTACCGGTACTGCTCGATGGCCAAAGGTTATATGGTAATCGACGAATTTTTCGATGACTGGTTTATTGAGTCGGCTACGTGGGCCTCACCGGCAACCATCAGGGAAACGGCAAAATCGATCAAGAAATTCTACAAGTTCCTGGGGGCAATATATAAGATCCATGACTGGGAGTACTCGTATCTGGAATCCACCATCAAAGAAAAAATGCCCCATTGGATTGAACTGGTGGAAATGTGGAAGCTTAATGAACGAAGATTTCCGGCAGGAAAATATGAAATGAATGAAGAAGATGTTGAATGCCAGGAGATTTTAAGGCAACTAGATAGGAGAAGATGATATGGATATCGAAGTGAAAAGGGACAATCTTGTTTTAAGGGGAATTTTGGAACTCCCGGAGCGCGAAAGCTACGACCTGGCGCTGATTTTTCATGGGTTTACCGGCACATGTAACGAAACGCTTTTGGCGAGCCTGGCCGACCGGCTGCTTGAAAAAGGCATCGCATCGCTGCGTTTCGATTTCAATGGCCACGGTTCAAGTGACGGACTGCTCAAGGATATGACGGTCTTCAACGAGATAGCCGATGCGAAGGCAATCCTGGATTATGCCAGAAGTCTTCCCAAGGTCCGCGACATATTTGTGCTGGGCCATTCCCAGGGCGGCGTGGTGGCAAGCATGCTGGCGGGTTATTATCCCGAACATATCGCCAAGCTGGTCCTGATGGCGCCGGCAGCGACATTGAAGGATGACGCTCTTAAAGGCGAGTGCATCGATGCCCGTTATGATCCGAACAATATTCCTGATGAGGTTTCAGTCATGGGCAAGACTATCGGCGGTTTCTATTTCCGGGTGGCTCAGCTTTTGCCTATCTATGATGTTGCCGCCAACTATCCCGGACCGGTCTGTCTGATCCATGGAGAAGGCGACACCATAGTCGACAGCGAGGCATCAATCAGATATTACCGGACATACCAGAATAGCGAACTTCATAATATCAGCGGGGCAAACCATTCATTTTCAAGCCCTCACTTTGACGAGGCAGTAAGCCTGGCTGTCGATTTTTTGTAGTAAATAATTATCTGAAATGAAAAAGAGTCCAATATCGGACTCTTTTTTGCTTTGCTACCTTTTTTGATCCAGTTGGGATTACTCGTGATTTTAGTTGTGTGATATTGTGATAAGTTGGAAAATTCCAGAATTTTTGACAAAATAAGAGACTGTTAGGTTTCAAGCATGCTTCCGAACCCGGACCCAGTTGACTTTTATGCTTAATTAAAATATAATTATAAGCGTAAAAGTCGATTAAGAATGGAGGCGTTCGTATGAAAGAGACGAGTAAAATATTAAAAATGGCAAAGGAAAATAATGGGATTGTCACTTCAGCCATGGTTGACCGGGAAGAAATATCCAGAGGTAATTTGAAATATCTTGTCGACAGCGGTCAAATAGTAAAATCGACACGAGGAGTGTATACGTTGCCGGAAATATGGGAAGATGAATTCATGAATCTGCAACATCGCTTTAAGCGCGGTATATTTTCTCATGAGACTGCCCTTTTTTTACATGATTTGTCAGATCGCACACCTAATTATTTTCATATGACTTTCCAGTCAAACTATAATTTGGCTGGGGCGAGAAAAGAAAAAATCAGGTGCACTCAGGTTATTGAAGATTTTTATGAACTTGGAGTAATGACTGTTAATTCGCCAGGTGGCAATAAGATAAGGGTTTATAACAAAGAACGAACGCTGTGTGATATTTTGCGACCCAGAAGTCAAATGGACATTCAGATAGTAACGGATGCCTTTAAACGTTACGCCAAACAAAATGACAAGAATATTCCGCTTTTATTACAATACGCCAAGCTGTTTAAAGTGGAAGAAAAAATCAGATCATACCTGGAGGTGCTCCTATGAAAAACGCTATGCAATTAAAAGCGAAAATAAAGAATATTGCCAAAGAGTAAAATATTTCAGCACAGTTGGTGATGCAAAATTACATGCTTGAACGTTTGCTTGAAAGAATCTCGGTTTCAAATTACAATGAAAATTTCATTCTAAAAGGTGGGTTCTTGATTGCGGCAATGGTAGGACTTGACAGTAGGGCGACCATGGACATGGATGCAACGCTTAAAGGTATGGCAGTAGATGAACAATCCATAATGGATATGTTCGAAGCTCTATGTAATATTGATCTAAACGATAATGTTCAGTCTTCTTTTTGTTACATCAATGAAATAAGAGAGACTGATGAATATACTGGATACAGGGTGGCACTTTTAGCTAACTATCCACCCATGTCTGTTCCACTTAAATTAGATATCACAACAGGTGACAAGATAACACCAAGAGAAATCAAATTCAAGTATCACTTATTGATTGAGGACAGAGAGATTGCAATTTTTGCGTATAATTTAGAGACAGTACTCGCTGAAAAAATAGAAACTGTTATTTCCAGAGGGGACCTCTCCACCCGTCCAAGGGATTATTACGACATATTTGTATTGTTTAAATTGCAATCCGCAAATATCAAATACGAGCAATTAAAAGATGCATTGAAAGCCACTGCTTTGAAGCGTGGTTCCATGGGGGTAATTGGGCAATACGAAAAGATTATGGAAATTGTGGAAAATAGCGCCGTTATGCAAAAGCGATGGAAGACATATCAGAAAGATTTTGACTATGCCGCTAACATTGAATTTCGCGATTGCGCCATGGCGGTACTCGAACTAATGGAGTACATCAAGTAAAATTGGCCTTAACCGCCCGTCGCATGGAATAAACATATTCCCTGTTGCGATATAATCTGAATTAACTGGAGTTTGAAATTATCGAAAGTCAATCAAAAAAAACAGTCGATTTGTCAGCTGACCGTAATCAGTTCGATGAATTTCAGGGCCGCCATCGGCAGAGTTCTTCTTTTGAGGTAGCCATAGCCGATATAGCGGCTCGGGATTGCTTGCTTGAAGGGAATCTCGTAGAGGCTGTCATTCAGGTATGCTTTCGAGAATTCCCTTATGACACATGATATTCCAAGATCAGCCTTGGCGAATTCGAGCAGGACCTCATGGGCGCCCAGCTCCATGGTCGGTTTGACCAGGATCGATTTCGATGCCAGGAAGTTGTCGACATACACACGGGAATTCGATATCGGTTCGAGCATAAGCACCTTGTTTCCAAGCAGATAGTCATAGTCGACGGGCCCTTTTATCTTATGGGTAGTTACAAAGATGTCATGGATTTTCAGACAGTTGACAATGGTGAGCGATTCCTCTTCGATGGGCAGGTTCAAGAAGCCCAGGTCGATCTGGCCGCTTTTAAGCAATTCGATCAGTTCGGTTGTGGTCCGGTTGACGACATTGACCTTGATGTTCGGGTATAGTTCCTTGAATCTGACGATATAGTCCTTGACGAAGTGGATGCAGATTGTATCGCCGGCACCGATGGTAAGGACACCTTCCTTGAGATCCTTGAAGTTGGTGATCTGGGTTTCGACATCGGTTATTATGGTCAGCGCCTGGGCAATCTGGTCGTAGAGGATCTGACCCTCGTTGGTGAGCACCACTCCGCGGGATAGCCGGATGAAAAGCTGGGTGTCAAGTTCCCTTTCCAAGGCGGTTATTGTCTGGGATACGGCCGATTGGGAAATATAGAGATTCTTGGCCGCAGTCGAGAAGGATAAAGTGGCGGCGCACTCGTTGAATATCCGGTATTGTTCCAGTTTGATTGCCATAAGCTCTCCTTATATCTATTCATCAAAATAATAATTTTACTTATATTTAATTGTAATATATAATATAAAGGTATTAATGTCAATTGTTTAAAAATTCAACAGTGAGGTGGAAGCAAAAAATGGCAGGAGTTGTAGTAGTAGGAAGTCAGTGGGGCGACGAAGGAAAGGGTAAAATAACCGATTACTTGTCGCAAAAAGCCGATGTTATCGCGCGTTATCAAGGCGGTAACAACGCTGGTCATACAATCGAATTCAATGGCCAAAAATTCGCATTGCGTCTGATTCCTTCAGGGATTTTTTCAGGCAATGAGGTGATTTTAGGCAACGGGATGGTTATCAATCCGAAAGCCTTTTTGGAAGAAGTTGAGTATCTTCAAGCAGCAGGGATCGCGACTGACAAGATCAAAGTCTCAGACCGCGCCCATGTTATCCTTCCATATCATCTGGAAATCGATGAGCTTCAAGAAAAACGCCGTGGGGCAAACAATATTGGGACGACCAAAAAAGGAATCGGTCCGACTTATGTCGACAAATACGAACGTATTGGTCTTCGCATCGGTGAATTCATTGATGAGGAACTTTTCGAAGCGCGCCTGAAAGAAATCCTGGAAGTCAAAAAAGCCAGCTATCCGGAAATCGAATCGGATTTCCAAAGCATTTTCGACGAATACAAGGAATATGCAAAGAAAATCAAACCTTTGGTTACTGATACGGCTCTGATCCTTGATGACTATCTTCAATCGGGGAAAAACGTCCTTTTCGAAGGGGCTCAAGGAGCTATGCTTGATATCGACTATGGAACTTATCCATTCGTTACCAGCTCACATCCAGGTGCCAACGGGGTAGCTGAAGGAAGCGGAATCGGTCCATTGTACCTGACTGATGCGATCGGAATCGTCAAAGCTTACACTACCCGTGTCGGTTCAGGAGCTTTCCCAACCGAAATCGAAGGGGAACTGGCTGACCAGATCCGTGAAGTCGGACATGAGTACGGTACGGTTACTAAAAGACCACGCCGCATCGGTTGGTTCGATGCAGTGGTTGTCAACCAGTCACGCAGAATGTCTTCACTTACGGGAATATCATTGATGCTTCTTGACGTGTTGAGTGGAATCGATACATTGAAAATCTGTACCGCATATACACTTGACGGTGAAGTTATCCATGCCTTGCCTTCGACAATCAAGCAACTAAACAAGGTTCAACCGGTTTATGAGAAAATGCCAGGTTGGTCTGAAGATATCACTCAGGTGAAATCATTTGACGAATTGCCGGTAAACTGTCAAAATTATATCAGAAGAATCGAAGAGTTGATCAAATGTCCGGTTACCATTTTCTCAGTGGGGCCTGACCGCGAACAGACAATCGTTTTAAAAGAAGTATTTTAAGGAGAAACTATGGAAAATGAAATTATAGTAGTTCTCGATTTCGGTAGTCAGTACAACCAGCTGATTGCCCGAAGAATCCGGGAATTTGGGGTTTATTCGGAACTCCACCATCACGATATCACAATTGACAAATTGAAATCATTGGGAACCTTGAAAGGGATTGTCCTTTCAGGTGGACCTAACAGCGTCTATGACAAGGATGCATTGCACTGCGACCCTGAAATCTTCAACCTGGGTGTGCCGGTGCTTGGGATCTGTTATGGGATGCAATACACCCACTATAATCTGGGTGGCGATGTAAAAGCCTGCGAACATAAGGAATACGGTGCGGCCGACATCACTGTCGAAGTTGCCAGCCCATTGCTTAAAGGGTTGCCTGAAACTCAGACAGTCTGGATGTCGCATGGTGACCAGGTAAGCAAACTGGCTCCTGGATTCGAAAAAGTGGCTTATTCTAAGACATGTGAATTCGCTGTGGCTCAAAATCTTGAAAGACAGATTTTCACGGTCCAATTCCATCCGGAAGTGCGTCACTCGGTATATGGAAATGATATCCTTAAAAACTTCGTTTTCGAAATCTGCCAATGTAAAGGGAACTGGTCGATGCATAATTTCATCGAACAGAAAATCTCGGAAATCAAAGCCAAAGTCGGAGATGACAATGTCCTGCTTGCCCTTTCAGGTGGGGTTGACTCTTCAGTAGTTGCGGCCCTGTTGCACGAAGCAATCGGAGACCAGTTGTACTGCATGTTCATCGACCATGGACTTTTAAGAAAAGGTGAAGCTGAATCGGTAATGGAAATGTTCAGTGAAAACATGAGCATCAACGTTACCAAAATCGATGCCAAGGAACGTTTCATGGCCAAGTTAAAAGGCGTCAGCGATCCTGAAAAGAAACGCAAAATCATCGGAAACGAATTCGTCTACACATTCGACGAGGAAGTTAAGAAACTGACTCAAGGGCACAATATCAAATGGCTCGCTCAAGGGACACTTTATACCGATGTCATCGAATCGGGAACCAAAACTGCCCAAACGATCAAATCGCATCACAATGTCGGAGGACTTCCTGAAGACATGCAGTTCGAATTGATCGAACCATTGAACACCCTGTTCAAGGATGAAGTCCGTGCTTTGGGAATCGAACTTGGATTGCCTGAATCGATGGTATGGCGTCAGCCTTTCCCAGGACCAGGACTTGGTATCAGGGTATTGGGTGAAATCACTGAAGAAAAGCTGAAGATCGTCCGCGATTCAGATCTGATCCTGCGTGAGGAAATCGCCGCTGCCGGACTGGAACGCGACATCTGGCAATACTTCACTTGCTTGCCTGACATCCGTTCAGTCGGAGTAATGGGTGATCAAAGAACATACGATTACACTATCGCCATCCGTGCGGTAACTTCAATCGATGGGATGACCAGCGACTGGGCTAAAATCCCGTTTGAAGTACTCAACAAAATTTCAGTAAGAATCGTCAATGAAGTGGCGCATATCAACCGCGTAGTCTATGACATCACTTCTAAACCACCTGCAACAATCGAGTGGGAATAATATATTCTAAAGTCTCTGCACATGTGCAAAGACTTTTTTGTTGGGTAATCAAGCTGAAGTGGAAGTCTATGTTCTTTTCATCACATAATCGTATCATCCAAATATTGCCATATCAATTTCAAAATCGTGAATAAGGGTATATAATTGTGGTATATGAAAGGAGATGTTCAAGTCATGAGCGCAACATCCAATTACCAGGACCAAGCAAACGAGTTGCTGGTACTTCTACGGGAAAAATATAATTTTTCAGAAGGTGACACTTTTCTAGGCATCAAGACGGCTGAGGATTTCAGTGAGGATCCATATGCGGAATTGGTGAATATTCTCGCTCACAAGGAAACCGCAAAAAGCGACCAAGTAAATCATTTCATTGAAGATTTTCATCGACTTTCCGGAAAATCGCTGGCAGAGATTGATGAAGAAGAACCGGCCGCCTATGAGGCAATGTTAAATGCTTTCAAGAAACTGATTGAATGATACAGTTTGCCATCCCGATATGGCTTGGATTTGATAATCATTGTAAACTTTTGAGTGGGAATTGGTGAAACTCCAGAACATTGAACCTTGGTGTTCTGGAGTTTTTATTTTAAAACTATTCATTGGCGTAGGGTGAATTGGCAACAATCCTCCGAATAATCAAACTGTTGTTGATCCGTATATATAATGTTGAATAACGTATTTTTATATGGGGTTTAACAATATGATATGTCGAGATTGTGGAGCAAATGTTAACAAAGATGAAATTCAAGGGAACGCCCTGAATGTGGTTTTTACAAACTCAAATCGTATTACCCTGTCTTGAAGAAGGGAATGTGGCCTTTCTTGTTTGCCTTCAAAGCACAGCTGCGGGTTCATGCTGTCAACTTATAGTCCAGTATGAACTTCTAGTCCACTGGACCAGAAGTGATAGCAATCACATAAAATAATTAGAATATAAATCCAGAATTTTCTACAATAAGAAACTGCTTGGTAAGAATTGAAATAAGTTCTTCGGCAGTTTCTTTTTTACCGCCTTTAAACCACGCTTGGAACATTCCAACAAACACCCCAATTCGACTTGATAGAAAGTAATTATATTCAAGTGTTGGAAGCTCGATTTTAGAATTAATATAATCCATAACGATGTCCGCATGATTGATAAAGGAATTGAATATAATGTCTATTCGCCCCTGTGCGATTAGGATTTCTAAAATATCTGTATGTTCCATCCAAAAGGAGAAGACGTAGGTAATCAAGCTGTTTTGATCTTCAAGCGATGGCTTGGATTCTACATAGCTTGATAAAACCTGACCAAATAACTGGTCGCATTTCCAGTATAAAATATCAATCACAATATCAAAATTTCTATAGAAGGTGGCTCTGCTTACTGTGGATTCTTTTGTAATATCAACAATTCTTATTTTATCGAATTCTTTTTCTTCCATACATTTATTTAGACCCTCGTATAATAACTCCGCAGACTTTTCTGCGCGTAAATCCTCTTTTATATGATACATAATGCCTCCTTTTGTCTTGTATTATGTGAGAATATTGACTTGTAAAAATAATTATGATACATTTTTCGCATAACAAGAACACAAAACACAATAACATATTTTTTTATAGGAGGCAAGAACCATGTCAAAAACAAAAGAAACCTACGTAAAGAATTTAGAAAGATTAAGAAAGCAGAGACTCATTGCAAGAGATGCTTTATTTGCAGCAGGAAAGCCAGAGTTTAAAAGAGAGAGCTCTGCAAAGTGGGCTGACTTTACCTGCGATGAGAAGGGGAGATTAATTGCAAGTGTACAGCATGATGATGTAGCAGACTGCACACCAGAAATGATTCAATGGTTTTTTGAGCATTTAGGATGTTGCACAACTTGGAATGGTGTTGATTTCTCAGGACCTGAGGTATCGATTTATCATTTATGGCATCATAGAGATCATGTTGCAGTTACTCCACTAACAGGGACAGGCAAGAAAGAAAATTTAGGATTTGTCCAAGGTGGCAAATCTAGAATTCATGAGTTAACCAATGAAATGAATGATGTTATTTATTATGAGATGGAAACGGTATGCTTAGATACATATGAATTTACGTTCAATGTTATGAAGAATGGAAAAGCAACTGGTCATGTAAAACATGTATATGAATCTAATGGTAAAGGTGGAAGTACATTTTATGCTGAAACAAGAGTTGGCGTAGAGGAAGGCGGATTTATCAATAAAGTGTTAGTCCCAAGACTGTATTCTAAGCAAGCTGGAATGGAGTGGATTCACCATAATATTCAAGAGACAGGAAGAATGCAGGATATACTTCCAGTTCTCTATGCTAATCAGGATAAGGTATTTTTTGATAAGGATTTCATTATGTTTGATTAGATGAATTCAAATAGAAAATGAAGGTGATTCTTATGGAGAAAATAATCAAGGGATGGCTTAGCTGCTGGCTATATGTTATTACACTGGTAGCAGGAATTATTATTGGAATAACAATTGTAAACTGGAATGATTGGAGCATGCTGACAAAATTATTTGCATTTGCAACAGCGCTGCTTCCTATTCATGTATTAGAAGAATGGCATTTTCCAGGTGGATTTCATGTAATGTACAATTATCTTGAAAAATCAGATGCATTAGACCGATATCCTATGAATCAATTTACTGATATGATTACGAATTTTATTGGTGTAATATTTGGATGTGCGGTGTTAATAGTAGGTGTTACGCCTATTACGGCAATTATGCAGTGCCTGATGTGTTTTGGAGAAATTATAGCGCATACAAAATCAGGATATACAATGAAAAAGCTCTTAGTTAATGGAGGAAAAAAAAACCATATATAATCCTGGGCTTGCAACATCGCTATGTGGATATTTACCTATATTGATTGGATTATTATATAGCTTAGTGAAAGAGAATCAGACGACAGCAATGGATATTATCCTGGCTATTGTTTGTGGAGCGGTATTAATGGCTCTTGCACTCCCTGTTCCAGAAAAATTATTTAAGAGTAAGAAAACACCATATGAATATGGTTGGGGAAATGGATATTTTTCCAAGTATCTATCATAGGGTAATATAACTTCTAGTCCAGTGGACCAGAAGTGGACTTAATTATCAGTGAAGTAACAATTGGGCCATAGGGTGCTAGACATCCAGTGGATGTCTGTTTAGCACGGACTGAAGCGGAGCGAAGAGGATACCCTAACGCGGACGACATAGGAGTACGGAATTATTTGCGTAAATTGCTATGCAACTTTAGGCGTATCCTAGTCATATCTTTGTATAGTATTGATAACACGTGGAGTTGCAATTGAAATCAACTCCGTCAGTTCTATTCTTTACAATTTTGCTTTCCCGAAAGAGCGAATCATATATGATAATATCAGACAGATTTTTGTGGTCTTGTACATATCGTTTTCAGGTGCATATTTCATTCCTTTGATTTTTGACCTGGTTTATGAGAAAATCGGTTATTATCCACTAATGTTGAACGATATCCTCAAGGTGAATGAGGGTCCAAAATCCTGTGCTTTCATAGATGAAGTTAAAACCGGAAAGTGGATCGGAATTTTCGAAAGAGTGATGATTATGATTTTTCTGTTTTCCAATCAGCTTTCCTCAATCGGTTTTGTGATTGCAGCGAAATCACTTGCCCGATTCAAATTATTGGAAAATAAAATATTTGCTGAATACTATTTGTTAGGAACATTGTTCAGTGTTGTATATAGTTTTGTCTGGTATGGCATATTTCAAAAAATATTGTAAATGACTCAAATATAATTTGGCATTAACTTAAGCCGACTTATAATATGTCGGTATTTGTCAATATAGTTGACGCATTTTTTTGATTTCAATTATGCAAATTATTGAGTTGTGCTTGTTAAACTTCGTTGATCAATAATTCGCTTTCTTTTGTCGGATTCAAGGCAACTGCTTCAATCCGAGACCAGTCTCTGGTTGATCCACTCCATCTTTCCGGGCTCCTCATTTTCGCTTCCTCATACACTTCTTTCCTTTTTTGCAGTATCGCAACATCTTCGCCCCGATGACGACTGGCTGGTGTCACATATTTGATTCCGCTGTGTAAGTGAATTTCGTTGTACCAATTGACAAATTCATTGACCCAGCTTCTCGCGTGTGTGATCGATTCAAAACCGCTTGTAGGGTACTTTGGCATATATTTGAATGTCCTAAACAACGATTCAGAATATGGATTATCGTTGCTTACCCGGGGCCTAGAAAATGAGCTTTGCACACCAAGATTCTCGAGCATCCCCAGAAATGTGGCTGCCTTCATCGGACCACCGTTATCGGAGTGCAAGACCAGCGGTTCACCATTGACTCGTTCACTTAAAAGTGCGCGTTGCATCAGTGTCGCGGAATATTCAGCGTTTTCCGTCTCCCATACTTCGTATCCGACAATTTTGCGACTGAAGATGTCCATTATCATGTATAGCTTGTAATAGATTCCTCGGATATCCTTGCGGTGCAACCAAGTGATGTCCCAACTCCAAACTTGGTTCGGTTTGATTGCAACATGGGTGGTGGCTTGTCTGTGGTGCTTCGGGGCTGTACGGCCACGATGTTTCAATTGTTTTAATTCTCTTAATAGACGGTAGATGGTTGATTCTGAAGCAATATAGATTCCTTTGTCCGCCAGTAACGGAACAATCTCAGATGGCGTCAATTGCCTATAATCAGGACTGTTAACTATTCTCATAATAGCTTCGCGTTCTTCATTGCTGAGCTTATTCTTTGGCGGATTTAGCCGTGGTTCTTTACGCCTATCAGTGGAAATATTGTCTTCTTGAGTCCATCTTTCATACGTCCGTTTCGAAATCCCTGCCACCTTGCATGCCGGGATCAAGCGGGCACCATTGGCGTTCGCTTCTTTGATTAACGTAACGATTTCTTTGCGCAATTTGAGAGTAGTTAATCTTCCTCGTTGTCGTCCCAAATTGCCTGGAGCTTTTTTTCAAGAACCAGTAATGCAGCTGCCTCGGCTAATGCCTTTTCCTTGCGGCGCAGTTGTTTTTCCAGCTCTTTGCGCTTTTGCCGTTCGGCTTGCAAGTCATCGTTTAGAGAATCGGACTTGGTTTCAGGGCTTAAGAATTCCTTCTTCCACTTAACCAACTCATCAGGATGAATCCCTTTTTTGCGGCAATATTCACCGAGCTCATGTTCACTGAGGGGAGCAGATTCAACGATGAAATGGAAACGTTGTTCCTTGTTGTAGCGTTCTTTGATTTTAGAAACTGAATGATTTTTGAGGTATCTTCTTTTCCAAGAATATAGTGTAGTCGTCTTGATGCCGGTTTCTTCAGCAATCTGGACAACGGTCTTGTTAATCGGTGGTTCAACCTCACTGATGATCTTGATTTTCTCTTCTGTCGTATATGTTTTGGTCATGGCTAGTTCTCCTTGGTATACTTTTACTAAGTATAATCTAAAACGTTCTATACGACAACTATCCTAACACAGGGGGATGTCGTATCTTGAAATCGCATTTCATTTTCATTTGATGGATTGCTAGCGTACATCTGGCAATGATAAAAGTTTACGTCTGATCTCAATGTATAATAGGAGTTTTTTACTTGATTCAACTCACAATTTATTATCTAATTCATATCAGCATGGAGATCATGTGATTTTGACAAAATGCATTGCCTTGTGATAGACTGAATTGACCAAGTTACGGACCTTCTCATCAGGATAACGACTCTGGTAAAATTGAGAATATGGAGTAGGTCTATGATTTTTTTACTTGATAATTACGATTCGTTTGTCTATAACCTGGCAGCTTATGTCAGGGAGTTAGGCGAAGAGATAATAGTCAAACGAGCGGACGAAGTTGATCTTAAACAGATCAAAGTCATGAATCCCGAAGGAATAATAATTTCACCGGGTCCCAAGCGGCCTGGTGATGCCAAGCTTTCTATCGAGCTGGTTAGAGAATTCCAGGGCAAGATTCCCTTGCTGGGGGTGTGCCTGGGCCATCAGGTCATTGCTCATTTCTATGGGGCAGACGTCATAAAAGGAAAAGGTCCGGTTCATGGCAAGGTGACGCCAATCATAAACAATGGCCAGGGTATCTTTTTGGGACTGCCACAAAGGTATGAGGTTACCCGTTATCATTCCCTGGTCGTCGCCAAGGAATCAATTCCGGAATTTATGAAGATAGATGCCACAACCGAGGATGGCGTGGTGATGGGGATTTCCCATAAGGAGTATCCGGTTTACGGGGTCCAGTTCCACCCGGAAGCCGTGTTGAGCGAATACGGCCATGAGCTGTTGAACAATTTCATTTATATATGCAAGGATTGGAGGAATGAACATGGCGACCATCAGGACCTATAGCGAATATCCGCCAATCAACAGGATCTTCGAGCTCTACAAAGATCAAAGCAATGCGGTCTTTCTCAACTCTTCCCTGCATAATTCCTTGGGACGCTATTCGATCATCGGGATCCATCCCTACCTGACTCTGGTAAAAGGGGAACGGTTCACTCTCAATGGGGAGATTATGGATTGCAATTTTGAAGATTTCCTGAAAGATTACCTGGCGGAAAATTTTGAAGAGAACAAGACCCAATTGCCGATCGTATCCGGGGCCATCGGATATTTTTCCTATGACTACGGATTGGAAAAGGAAGGCATAACATCGAGGCATGCCAGGGAAGTGGACATTCCCGATTGCATCTTCAACTTTTATGATGTGTTCATCATCGAGGACCATCAAGAAAGACAATTGCACCTGGTCGCAAATGCCCAGGGCATGGCAAGCGAAGAGCGGCTCAACCTTATCGAGTCGCAGATATTCAATATCGACAAATATGTGCTGCAGCCTGTTTATGACGATGTCGCGATTGAAGTGGAACCCAATTTTTCCAAGAAGGACTATCTTGACGCACTGGATAAAATGATCAACTACATCATCGAGGGCGACATCTATATCGCCAACATGACCCGGCAGCTAAGGATAAAGAGCCCATGTCAGCCATACGAACTGTTCAACAGGCTGGCAACAGTCAACCCGTCACCATTTGGTAGCTATTGCAATTATGATGGTTTCCAGGTCGTCTGCGCATCCCCGGAACGGTTTTTGAAGATGACCGACCGCCATGTTGTGACCCGGCCGATCAAGGGAACAAGAAAAAGAGGGGCGAACCAACAGGAAGATTCGAAAATGAGACAGGAACTGGCCGATTCGACCAAAGACAAAAGCGAATTGCTGATGATCGTCGACCTGGAAAGAAACGACCTCAACAAGGTATGCGTACCCGGCAGCGTGAAGGTCAGCGAGCTTTGCACGGTGGAGCAGTACGCAACCGTCTTCCATCTTGTTGCCAATATCGAAGGCGATCTAGAGTCCGGTCTTAGTGCCATGGACCTGATCGAGGCCACATTCCCGGGCGGATCGATCACCGGTGCTCCAAAATACCGGGCGATGGAAGTGATCGACGAGCTCGAGCACGGTCGTCGTAACCTGTATACCGGATCGATGGGTTACATCTCATTGGATGGCAACTGCGATTTCAATATCGTCATCCGCACCGCCCTGTATCAGGGGGGCGCCTATCATCTGGGAGTAGGCGGGGGCATAACCTGCGAATCAGTACTTGAGGACGAGCATGAAGAAACGATGCAAAAAGCTAAAGCGATCTTGGATAGCCTGAAAGTCAAAGAAGCAGCGAGGGATGAGTTATGATCTTGGATGATGGATATCAGTTTGGCCTGGGCGCATTTGAAACGGTAGCGGTATGCGTTGGTGTCCCGATATTTTTGAAGGAACATCTCGACCGGATGGCAAATACCCTGGCGTTTTTGAACATTGAAAACCGGGTCAGCGAAAACGACGTTTTTGAATATCTGGAGAAAAACCATATCGACAATGGCGGCTTGAAAATCATGGTTTCTAAAAGCAATATAATCTTCACCAGGAGGGAAAATCCCTACCAGGCGAAGATGTATGAAAAGGGTGCGACCATGGAATTCAGCGATTTCAGGAGAAATGAAACATCTCCTCTGATCTGCCATAAGACCCTCAACTACGGAGAATGCATCCTGGAAAACCGTAAGGCAAAAGCAATGGGAATTGACGAAATCATTTTCCTGAATACAAAAGGTGAAATATGCGAGGGGACAGTGTCGAACATCTTCTTTGTCAGGGATGGGGCAATCTACACCCCGGAAAAGTCATGCGGCCTGCTTCCGGGGGTTATCCGGGATTTCGTCCTGGAAAGCGGACCGGCAACTCAAAGTGTGATAAGACCAGGGGACGAGGAATCGTTTGAGGAATGCTTCATCACCAATTCCCTGATGGGAATAATGCCGGTAAGTAAGCTTGGCAGCCATGTCTTTTCAAAAAGAGATGTGACAAACAGGATAATGGATCAATACCGGAAAGAACTTGCCAGACAGATATCAAAATAACCGTCATGATATCGTTTGGTCTGCAAGAAGTGGTATCGGGACCGAAAAAAAGATGACGGATAAGCTAAGGCCTATGTCCGCTCACATCATGTGAGTTGGCATAGGCCTGGCTGTTATTTCGGGATGGAACCACGTTTTCATTACCGGGAAGAACCCAATTCATTTGGATCTGTTGAACAGATGCCATATCGTCAGAAGTCCGTGTCTGATCACTTTTAGGGGCATGTGGAATATCATCCTCGGACCGGAGTAGCGCATCACTTTTTTGATCTGTTCCCGCCGGTCATTGGGGTAGCAAGGCGTTTTGCAGGCGGAGCAGAATGTCTTGGTGGCCATACGGGGACAAGTTGCAGTCCTGGCCAGGGCGAAGGCTGCAAGTTCCTGACAATCGGGGCAAAGCGTGCTTGAATCAGGATGCCCGTATTTATCAAAATTGCCATCGGTTCTGTGATGGTTTCCTTTGCAGTAGATTTCTATCATGAACCGCAATGTTTCCATCTCCCGGGCCCGTTTCTTCGCTGTTTTTGGGGATTCCTTACCTTTGTCCATGTTGCACCTCGCTTTGTCTGTAGGGATAGTCATCAATCAAACCGGCCGATCCTAAAACAAACGACCTCATATAGAAATATCATAATCTTTGGATGCGTTCATGTCAACAGCCACTACCAATCAAATACCATGAGCCGTCCGCTAATGCTTAAAATCCCAGAAATGGGCCAACTTTTCATTTTCCCTGGCAGCCAGCATAAATCGTGATACAATATACCTATAATCATTCAAACAATCAATTTAGGAGAACCACAGATGGAAATAAGAGAAATAATGCCCCGGGACCGGGATGAGCTGTTTTTGATGATGCGCGAGTTTTACGATTCGCCGGCCGTTATTGAAAATGTCCCGGATGAAATATTGATGCAAGACATCGATGACTGCCTTAGCGAGTTGCCTTTTGTCGAGGGCTTTGTCTTCGAAGAAGGCGGGGAGACCATAGGTTATGCCATGATCGCCCTAAGCTATTCGACCGAGTTTGGCTGCATCTGTGTCTGGGTCGAAGATCTCTATCTGCGCCCGGATGTTCGTGGCCGGGGGTTAAGTGGCGAGTTCTTCACCTTCTTGGAAAACCGCTACGAAGGACAGCCGGTGCGCTTCCGGCTTGAGGTGGAGCCAGGCAACAAGGATGCCATCGCTGTCTACGAAAAAAACGGCTTTCGCACTCTAGGCTATGTCCTGATGACCAAGGAGAAAAAATGACAGATATCAGGCGATTATGATAATATTATCATATCGATTGATTTCAATCTGAAATGGATTATAATCTAGCCATAGATACAAATTGATGACTAGACAAGAGGTGGATTATGATCACTAAAGAAATGAAAATAGAAGAAATAGTCAAGCTAAATCCTGATGCGATCGACATCCTGAGCGAATTCAATATCGATTTTTGCTGCGGCGGCTGGCAGGTACTTGAGTATGCGGCTAAAAAGGCGGGGCAGGACCCTGATGAGCTTGTATCCAGACTCGCAAGCTACAAGCGGACTGACAAGGCTGACGACTGGAGAAAGGTATTGGATTTCAACCGGGAAGAGCTGATCGATTACATCGTGGTAACCCATCATCGCAATGAAGAATTGCTTATCGGGGAAGTGGAAAGACTCCTTGCCAAGATTCTCTATGTCCATTACCGCACCCATAATGATACATTGGCACCGTTATATCGGACTTTCCTGGAACTCAAAGGGGAAATCATGCCCCATTTCGCCCAGGAGGAGAAGATTGACTTTCCTGCTGCAATGGACGAAGAAAATCCCGATTGGTCAAGCCTTCGCAATGATCATGAACAGGTTGGAATTATTTTGAAAAAGCTTCAGGAGCTATCCAACGACTTCACGCCGCCTGATGATGCCTGCAAGACTTACCGTCTGGCCTTTGAGAAGCTCCATGAACTTATCGACGATGTCCATCTTCATGTGTTCCTGGAAAATTCGGTCCTGTTTGAAAAATAATTATTATCGCTTAGGAAGGATTACGTCCTTCCTTTTTTGGTTTCAATTTCAGGAAAATCCAGGTTATGGTTATGAAATATTGGCTGATTTGATATAATGGAAACAAGGGGGATAAATGCATGAAAATCAAAAAAATTACAGCGGGAATCTTTCTGGTGGGCTGCCTGGGAATCGGCGCCTTTGTAGCGGCTGACCGGCTGAATCTGTTGCCAAAAAAGGCCTATACAAACGAGGATTTCCAGATAGAAACTTATCAAAGTGAAAACGACCAGGACCATGACGGGATCGACGACCAGACTGACCTGCTCGAGGGCGTTCATGATTATATCGCCACCAAGCCCAAATACAAATCCAAATACTACGCCACCGGTTATCCCGATGATGGCTATGGCGTCTGCACCGACGTCGTGGCCTTTGGCCTGTTGAGTGCGGGATATGACCTGCAACAGCTCGTCGACCAGGACATCAAAGCCAATCCCGGACTGTACGATGTCGATGCGCCCGATGCCAAGATCGACTTCCGCCGGGTCCGCAATCTCCAGGTCTACTTTGGCCATGAAGCCTTGTCCCTGACGTGCGACCTGAGCGAGATTGACCAGTTCCAGGGAGGCGACATCGTCGTCTTCAAAAACCATATCGGCATCGTTTCCAGCCTGCGCAACGGCGATGGAACTCCTTATCTGATCCACCACGCCGGGGTGTGGCAGCTTAGATACGAGGAGGATGCGATGGAAAGACAAGGGGAAATCATCGGTCACTATCGCATCAGCTAAATAATAAATATCATTTGGAAACAAGGAGAAGCCATGAACCTGACTCTAAAAGACATATGCCTGGAAATTGAAGATATCATCTATCTGATATCGGGCCACGATCTTGCCAACCTTCAGGATGAAAGACTTATGGATGATATGCCGGTGAATCTTATCGTTGGAGTCGACGGCCAGGAAGAATTGGACAGTGCAACAGAATTGACAAGGGGCCATGATCTTAACCTTGTCAGTTGCAACGGGGAACGCAACCTGGATGACATACCGAATTCGATCCAGGATTTGCTTATGGCCAAACAGGCGCTGCTGTCCCGGCCGGCGGCCCTGTTCGACACGATAATCAAGGGTCGGGGCATTCCCTATATCCTGGAAATAGCCGGGGAGCTTCTGGAAAATCCGGTTCTTTTAGGCGATGGCAATCATCGCCTGATCGGGTCATAGACCTTCGCACCGCTAGATGATGTCCCATGGATGGAATAACGCAATACCGGTTTTTGCACCTACGAGTACACGAAGAAATACCGGTTCGAGTCCTTCATCGAGGCGTCGGTCAGACAGAACAAGGCCATCATCGGCGATGTCAGTGAACATTTCAAATACCGGCGCATTTTTTCTACTGTGGTCGCTTCCTCCAGGGAGGTGGGCCATCTGGCAGTGCTGGAATACAACCGCCCCTTCACAACCAAGGACATGGAGATAGCTGAATACATCTGCGAGATTATCGCCAGCGAGATGCAGGCGACCCAAAACGGGGCGGCCCAGTCAAACCTTATGGCCAACCAGCTGTTCGCCGATTTTCTTGAAGGAAATATCCAGAATGAAAACCTCCTGGAAAAACGGCCCGCAAGGCGGTAAGCATTCCATTGTTCAATGCCGGTAACCATACCCCGGAAACAGCAGTTGAGATGATCGAATCGAACCAGGCTGATTTCGTCCTTTCCGGTCGGCCCTTGATCGCCGAACCGGAAATGGCCAAGAAGCTTTTTGGTGACCGCCGTGATGAGGTAAGACCATGCATCCGTTGCAACGATGACTGCATCGGATAGATCCTGACCCGCCTGACCAAGATCAGCTGTTCGGTTAATCCTGGCACCGGCTTCGAACGCCGCTTCAAACTTGAAAAGACAACGACTCCTAAAAAAGTTGTCGTGATCGAAATGCTTGGCGAAGTAGCGATACAGGATCATTTCATCAACAAGGCATCATTGATCCCGATGATGCTAAACAATGGCGTAAAACTTCATACCAGCCATAAGGTGACTGAAATCCTCGATGACGGTGTCAAGGCCATCAACGCCCAAGGCGAAGAGGTTTTCATTGAGGGGACGACTGTTGTTTCAGCCTTCGGGATGAAAGCCAACACTGCGATCGCCCAGGCAATCGATGAAAAATTCCATGATAAGGTCAAGCTGATTGGCGACTGCGACAAGGTCGGCAAAGTCGGGGTGCCGTGCGTGGTGGAATGTATGCGGCCATGAGCCTCGAATAATCTGCAAGGTCATCGGATTCCAGTCTTGGAATCCGATGGCTTTTTTTCTTCCAAGGAAGGTAGAAGAAAAACCCTATTGTTTTAGATACCCCAAGAGGAAGATATTTGATATAATTTGATCAGTAAAGAAGCGAGGTGAACACTATGTTGGAACTTAAAAGCATCAATCAAAAAGACAATGATCTAGACAAGATCAGGAACCTCTACCAGGCGTCGTTTCCCAGCGCCCAGCGAATTGAGTTTGAATACCTGATGATATCGGATGGACACCGCGAGATCCTGGGAATCTACCTGGATGACCGCTTGGTCGGGTTCATGTCCGTGCTCACTTTTGGGGATCTAAGCTACATCGCCTATTTCGCGATTGAAAGTGGATTAAGGGGGCAGGGACTTGGGACCCGGGCAATCGGTCTGATTGGCAACCGCAAACCAGCCAACCGGTTAATCCTGGATATCGAAGCAACCGATGAAATGGCCCCGGACAATCAGTTGCGACAACGCAGGAAGCAATTCTACCTGGACAACGGCTTCAAGGAAGCGGGAATTTCCTACACCTGGAACAATGTGGCCTATGAAACGCTTGTTAAAAACGGCGATATAACCGAGAATGAGTTCGATGAGTTCTGGCAAAATATCACCAGCGTCGCAACAAAAAGTCAAAAATAACACAAAAAAAGGATGTGTCTGGCATCCTTTTTCTACTGTTTGACATATTCTGATTGGATATAGCCATCGAAGCCGCCAAATATCAGGGTGATGGCATGCGGAGTGATTTCTTCGATGGGAAGCACCTTGTCTTCCTTGACCCACTGGCGGTAAAGCTCCAGGGTCGCACCGATAAGGTACGAGGTGACGATGCCCTTGAACTGTTCGGGAATCCGGGCAATGGATTTTTTGTAGCTTGGGTTATGGTCGATTGAATTGGCGAACATTGTGGCGCAGTAGTCGCGGTAGGAGCTGTCGCAGATGATCTTCTCGACATAAGGTTCCTGGACCGCGAAATATTCGAAGAATATCCTGGTCTGGTGGCGCAGATCCACCAGGGCGAGCTGTTCGTCAATCTGGGCGACAAAGCCCTTGATTATCTCACTAAGGGTGTGGTCATACAGATCCTCAATCGAGGCGTAGTGGGAATAGAACGTCTTGCGGTGGATTCCGGCCTTATGGGTCAGATCCTTGACGGAAATGGCACTGGCACTCGTAGAGGCGATCATCTCCTTGAAAGCCTTGTCGATTGCCGCCCGGGTATTCTGGATTCTCTTGTTTGTCTTGATGTTGTTTTCCATAAATTCCGCCTTCCCTTGCAAACGCATCCACACAATTCGATGTAATCGTTTAATATTATAATATAAATACGCATAATATGCAACAAATGTAACTAGAATTTTGCAAAAATTTAATTGACCTGTTCAGACCGGGATTACGGTTTCAAATATTAAGTGAAAACCGCTTCCTTGACTGATATTGAATGCCGGGTCATTCTTTTAAAAAGAATTATCCCGGTCCATTCACCGGTGATTCATAGCGGCCGCAACAGTCAGATTCAAGTATCGCTCGATAATCACAAATCGGATTGGGTGAAATACAAAAAAAGGACCTCAGTCCTTTATTTTGTGGAAAATTGGTGTCATCGACTCGAAGGTGCAGTATGACTTGAAGCCCATGGCTTTGAGTTGTTCGAGCGCCTGTTCGATGCCAGAACCGAGATGGCTTCTTTTATGGGAATCCGAACCGACGGTGATGATTTTCCCACCCAGTTGCTTGTACAGTCTTAATATGTCGCGCGAGGGGGTCAGATCGTCAACGCCATAACGCGAGCTGGAAGTGTTGATCTCGATCCCCTTGCCCCGGGCGATCACGATTTTCAGGATCTTGGTGATGATGCCTTCGATCTTTTCAAAAGGAAGCTTGCCTTCGCTGTAGCGGACGATCATGTCAAGATGACCTAAAACCGAGTAGTTGTTGAATTGGCTTACAACGCTAAGCATCTCCTGGTAGTAGGCGATGGTGTATTCCTCGAGGTTCTTGCCTTTCTGGAAGGCATAATCCCAGAATTCCAGATCATCGACCTGGTGGATCGACAGGATGACAAAATCCATTTCGTAGCTTTCATAAAGCTTTTCAAAATCCCCGATAGTATGGCTTTGGATGCCAAATTCCAGCCCGCTTTTGATTGTGATCTGATTATTGTACTTGGCCTTGAGTTTGGCTATTTCCTGAAAATAGCGGGGGTAGTCGACGTTGAGGATTGGATTTTCCTTTTGCGACAGTTCGATCTGGTCGTGGTCGATCTTGATCCCGTAATCGACATGGTCGGTAAAGCAGATCTCCTCAAGACCTAGATCAATTGCGTCCTTGATGACATCTTCCATCTTATGGGTCGAGTCATCGGAATAGTTGGTGTGGATATGGTAGTCGCAGCGCATGTTTTCCTCCTTAACATGATAAGATCAGCTGCCCGAGCAGGGTGTAGTCGAGCATATTGGTGACTTTGACGATTTTAGGCAGGTATGATTTTTGCAGGTGCCGGCCCAGTTCGTCATAAAGGCGGTCCTCGTTGGTGATCAGGTCGCAGTAGATTACGACAATCTCGGGGGCGAGCAGGGCCATGATCGACAGGATTGTCTTGGAGACAAGTTCAAGCGAACCTTCGATGGTCCGGTTGAGAATCAGCGGGCTGTCAGAAAGGGCCATGGGCAAATACTGGATCTCTCCGGCAAGATTGTGGCTGCCGTTTATGAGCCGGCCGTTGATGACGAATCCGGCTCCGGAAAGATGCTGGCTTGGCTGAAACAGGAAGGCCAGCGAATCGCAGCCATCCTGGCAGGCATAGAAGCCCACCGCCGCACTGTTCACATCGTTGGATATTATGATTTCCATATCGTAGCGCTCCTTGAGCATCCTTTCGAGGTAGACATTCTCGAAGCCCCGGACACTCGTCGAATAAAGCATGCCGTCATCATTGATGATTCCCGGGGTGGAAACTCCGATTGTTTTGACATCCGGATGGTTTGCCAGGATTGTGTCGATCACATGGAAGATGTCCTCAGCCTTGACATGGGGCTTGATTATCTCATCATCGATTACCATATCCATGTCTTTCAAATAGAGCCGGTAAGCCAGGTGGACCCGTTGGCTGTTGCGAAACAGCGAGAAGACCAGCACCGGACTTTCATTTGCGACTTTCTGGTGAATAACCGGACTGCCTCTTTTTAATGGTTGAACAATCTTCTTTTCGAATGCTGAAGTTATCAGGTCGATGGTCGCCTTGACATCATATGTTGCGAATATTTCCCCGGGAATGACCTTGACCGCCTGATTTTTAAGAATGGCCTTGACTTTGTGGTAGACATGGCTGACCTGGGGAGCGAGCAGGATGACATCGAACTTGGTGCCCTGGTAAAAGACATTCTGGTAGCCGGTCGCCTCGATGGTGAAGTTGAGGTCGAGCAGTTTTGCGCCCTGGAGAAGCTTGCTGGCAAAAAATGAGGTGGTAAGACCGCCCGAGCAACAAAGCAGGACCCTGATCGCCGGACGGGTGGCAATCTTGTGGATGCAGATAACCATCTCTTCAAAGAGCTTGACTGCCTGGGACAGGCTGTTCATCTGGAAATGGAGGTAGAACTCGGTCTGCCCCGTCGCCTTGTTTACTGTGGTGAGTTCGATGATATTGTCATGGTAGAAGGATATGTTGCTTGTGGACGACTGGTTTTCGATGGTGATAAGGTCGCTTTTTGCCATCCATATTTCCATATCGGCATGTTTGTGGCTGAGGATCCATTTTTGAAAGAATAAGATATTGAGATTGCTGAAAAATTCATCCATCATATAACCTCCTTTTTGGTGAATCCTTGTTTTCTAAACCAATTCTATCATCATTCATGATGGAAAAAACCTTTTTGCGGAATTATGAAATGAAAATGGCATGAATAAGGGTCCGTTTCAATTGATAAACGACATTTTGGAATCAAAAAAGACCCGCAGATGCGAGTCATATAAATTCAGACGATACCCTGAGCATTCATGGCCGCGACAACTTTTTCGAAACCGGCGATATTCGCTCCCGCCACATAGTTGCCAGGCATATTGTAACGCATGGCGGCATCGCTGACCTTCAGGAAGATGTTTTTCATTATTTCCTGCAGTTTGGCATCGACCTCCTCGAAGCTCCATAAAGTATGCTGGGCGTTCTGGGCCATCTCCAGGGCGGAAACGGCGACGCCACCGGCATTGGCAGCTTTGCCGGGCATGAACAGGATGCCGTTGTTCAGGCAGAATTCCACTGCACCTGGGGTCGTGGGCATATTGGCCCCTTCGGCGATCAGGTAACAGCCATTGGATTTCAAAGCAATGACATCTTCAAGTCCCAGTTCGTTCTGGGTGGCACAGGGCAGGGCGATATCGCAAGGGACGCTCCAGATTCCCTTGCCCTCGAAGTATTTTGCCCCGGGCCGGGATCCGAGGTACTCCCTGATCCGGCCCCGTTTGACTTCTTTGATTTCCTTGAGCACTTCAAGATCTATCCCATCATGGTCGATTATATAACCATCTGAATCCGACATGGCGATGACTTTTGCCTTCAATTCGATTGCTTTTTGGGCCGCGTGGATAGCGACATTTCCCGAACCGGAGATTACCACGCCCTTGCCCTCGAGTCGCTGGTTGCCGTTTGTTTCGAGAATCTTGGCGACCATGTAGACAAGCCCGAATCCGGTTGCTTCAACTCTTGCCAGCGAGCCGCCACAGCCAAGGCACTTGCCGCTCATCCCACCCGAATACTGGCACTTCAATCTTTTATATTGCCCGTACATGTAGCCGATCTCCCGGATCCCGACCCCGATATCGCCGGCGGGAACATCAGTGGTTGGGCCGATATATTTGGAGAGTTCAGTCATGAAACTCTGGCAAAAGACCATCACTTCCCGGTCCGATTTGCCCTTGGGATCGAAGTCACTTCCGCCCTTGGCTCCACCAATGGGCAATCCGGTCAGGGAATTCTTGAAAATCTGTTCGAAGCCCAGGAACTTGACGATGCTCTGGTTCAGGGTCGGATGGAAACGCAGGCCGCCCTTGTAGACGCCAATGGCGCTTGAAAACTGGACCCTAAAGCCGCGGTTGACCCGGACCTGACCGGAGTCATCAACCCAGGGAACCCTGAAAGTGATGATGCGTTCAGGTTCCACCAGCCTTTCAAGCAAGGCGTCTTTTTTGAATTTCTCTTCATTGGCTTCGATGACGGGACGCAATGACTCCAGCACTTCCTTGACAGCCTGGATGAATTCCACTTCCCCGGGATTCTTGACGCTCGCCAGTTCAAGCGCCTGGTCGACATATGACATACATATCACTCCTTTGTTTTATTATACTCCTTGTAGTGGCATAATGGTATCAAATTGGTACGTGAAAATCATTTTCAATGTATTTTCACTATACATATTCCTGCTTTAGCCAAAAAATTTATCAATGTCTTATTAAATGCATTCGTAACTGATTTAAATTAATGTGTAATATAATCCGCAAATATCATTTACAAGAGTCTCTTGTGGTGGTAAAATAAGTTCATAAAGCAACGAAATTGTGAGTTTAATCCCACGAGAGCTATTTGTGAGAAAGTTGATAAATGGTAGCCAATTCGGGTCAATGATACCATCTCAACTCGAAAATCGGTCAAGTTCCCGGTCAATCCGGATGGCTCTGGAGAATGCCCGAATATTATTTTCATAATACTCTAAGACGGATTTTTCAGATTCCGTCATAATGAATGATCCAAGTTCATTGCCCGCTTTGGAATGACATTTTTATTTATTGAGGGTTTAATCCTATTTTGAGGAGAAAGGAAAAATGAAAAGAACAGCGCGATTTAAAAAAACGTTAAAGACGTTTTTGGTTTTTATCATTGCCGTAACGATGATGGTGCCCACAGCGGTCAATGCAAGTGGGGCCGGCAGAGGCGACGACGGGATGGTTACAATCAATGTTCCCTCGAACATTGAAACTACAATTACAGTCGTAAAGGAAATTGATGGGGTGGACGTTACTTTTAACGGCGACATCTTGCCTTCGGGTGGCTACTATGTCACCTCCTTCAGGGTTCCTATCGGCGGTTCCTGCTTGGTTGTTCCCGGAACAGCTGCAGGTTATGTTACTCCGGATAATGTGACTGTCAAGCTGACCGGTCTTCAGGGTTCGTTTGACATAACTATAAGTGAGCTGATATACGAACTTTCAGGGGAATCAGTAAATTCTGTGACGGTAAATCCGGCGACATCTGGTCTGATTGTCGGACAATCAGCAACTTTGGATGCAACCATCGATCCAAGTACAGCCAACCAGGCTGTAACCTGGTCAATCGAACCGGCTGCTTCGACTGTTGCCACAGTTTCAGCCTCAGGCGTTGTCACCGCGATGGATTCCGGTACGGTCACAATCAGGGCGACATCGGTTGAAGATGGTTCAAAGAGCGGTACCTGTGTTGTGACTGTAGGTGTGGTTTCAGCGATCGATACACCTTCAACATCGGGAATCGTAGGCATTCCGGTGCCTTTGCCAACTACAGCTTCACCATCAATCTCATATGCAGGAGGGGACGGGGCACCTCAGGTAATGCCTGTGAGTTGGGAAGGTGCAAGCCCTGGCAATACCATCACGTTCAGTGCCCCAGGTTCGTATACCGTCAACGGTTATATCCCGGGGACATCAATCCTGATCGCTGAGTTGACTGTGAATGTCGTTCCTGGCGATGAGCCTGCAATTGACGTGACATTTACTGTAAATGAATTGGATTTATACATTGGTGAAACCGGGGACGTTGACTTTGCGATTACTCCAGCCGGTGCGAACGTAGCTCAAGTTGGTTGGCGCAGTACCGATACGACAGTGGCCAATGTTGAATTATTGGATGCCAATACAGTGCGAGTTACAGCCAGCAGTGACCCTGATAACGGAGTCGGTTCAGCTGAAATAATCGCCTATCTTGGAGATGAGACAAATGTCCTCGACAGTTTCTATGTCTACGTATCAATCGACCCTAACGTGGTTGAAATCCCATCAATTGTGGCAACCACTTTTGATTCGGACGTTTCAAGAGATGTGAATGTCGCAGTCGACATATTCGCATCACCTAGCGATGTCTATATCAACTACTACGGCCTGTCTAGTGGCAAGTATTATGTCAAGATCGAAGACAAAGGCAGCAAGGCTCCATTAGGAGAAGGAGAAATCAACATCAGTACGGAAGATGGAAAATTCTGGCTGTCGGAAACACTGGGCGGTTTCGCATCTACCCTCAAATATTCGGCGTCTTACTTCGTATCGATGAGCAAAGATCCTGATTATCCTAGCGGCGATTATGAAGATGGCACTCCAAAAACCTTGATGGATAACTTCAAAATAACATCGCCGGTACCGACAACACCGCTCGACAATATCGATGTGGTTGTCAGTGAGGCAACCGGAAACAATGGTGTTTTGGCCGATATAATGACTGAACTTGGAGTGGATTCGCTTGAAGTCATCTTGGGCCGGATAATCGATGAGTCGGATATCCTTGGCACCCAATACGAAGATTATCTCCTTCCTGGATCGTCAGTTGCCAACCCACAGTATTCCGATGAAGTAAAGCTGATTGGAGATGTCGGAGCTGATGGAGTAGTGGTATGGCGGACACCTAAGGAAAAACTGAAAATTGGCGGTTACATCCTGCTTATCCAGATTCCGAATATCGGCGAAGCAGGTGCGAATTACGACACCAATCTTGATAGTAGAAATATAGATGGCACTTACCTCAAAGAGGTTCATATCACTCGAAACGGCATAGTTTATAGAGATATTATCGTGTCATACGATTGACAATATTTGTACAACAAGTCCTACAAAATAACCTTTGCAGGACTTGTTTTTTAATTATTCGATTGCCAAATGAAAGCAAGCAAACGGGCCGATTAACTTCCCATATATGCGTGGTTGTCTAATGGGACTAATTTTGGTATAATTTCGTTACAGCAGTAAATATTATTCGAGGGGGAAATTTATGTCTTACAATAGAAAATCAAGCCAGATCAAGCAGGCGGCAATCCTGGCTTTGCTTGTTTTGATCTGGGGAGTCCTTTACTTCCTGCCAATTGGCAACAATGGCTACAGTGAAAGCGAAAACCAGAGTGGCAATGTCACTGACAATGGTGATGTCTTTGATACAAGTGGTAACACCGATCAGGGCGACAATGAGGTTACAAACCTGATGGCTGGGATGACCATCGAGCAGAAGGTGGCCCAGATGTTCATCATCACCCCGGAACAGCTTACCGGCGTCAAACAGGTCACAGCGGCTGGGTCGATGACCCAGGCGGCCCTTAGCCAATATCCGGTTGGGGGACTCGTGTATTCAAAGGGGAACATAGTCACTCCTGAACAGATCATTACACTTATTTCCAATACCAAGGCATATGCCAAGCAAATCAGTGGCTTGAGTCTTTTTGCCTGCATCGATGAACAGGGTGGCACCGCATCGCAGTTCGCCGATAACGGAAGCTTCACAACCGACCTGCCAGGTGAATACAGCACAGTGACCACCCGTGAAGAAGCCTATGAATTGGGAAGCAGCATCGGGGAATACTTGTTGACCTATGGTTTCAATGTGGACTTCGCTCCGGTGGCGAATTCTTCAAGTGATGATTCGGACATCCAGACTTTCGGGGATGATTACCAGGTGATCAGTGAAATGGCCAGCGGTATGGCCGAAGGTCTTAGTGACAAGAATATCCTGGCGACAATGAAATATTTCCCGGGAATCGAAGGGACAACATTGAACTCCATGACATCAGACCAGCTTCTTTCAGGAGATGTGCTGCCTTTTGCGACCGGAATCGAACAGGGAGTGCCCCTGATCATGGTTGGCAACATCACCTTGCCTCAAATCATTGGCGACAACACGCCGGCTTCGCTGTCAAAAGAGATTGTCAGTGATTTGCTTATTGGGGAAATGGGCTATAAGGGAATTGTCGTGAGTGATGCCCTGAATTCTTCTGTCATCACTGAAACTTACGACAGCGCCCAGGCGGCCATCAAGGCGATCCAGGCAGGCAACGACATGTTGCTCACACCTGAAGACTTCGCTGTTGCCTACCAAGGTGTCCTTGGTGCAATTGAAAGCGGGGACATCACAGTCGAACAGATCGACGGGTCGGTTTCCAAAATCATCAAGGCCAAACTGCAGCTGGGAAGCTAGACAAGATAATCAAATTGGTTTCGGTTGCCAACCTGGAATCAATCCATATCCATTTCCAACCTATCATCCTCCTGCAATTAAGAGGGCTTTTGGAGATTGCGGAGCAAATCATTTTGCCCACCAATCAAATGATGGTAGAATGTTTGAAATAGATTAGGAGGTATGGGTTATGAGATATGAATTGGAAGGTGTATGTTCCCGCTTGGTTTCCTTCGATCTTGAAGGCAAGACTGTAAGCAATGTCCGCTTCGTCGGGGGATGCCCGGGCAACCTGCAGGCAATATCAAAGATTGTCGAAGGTATGGACGCAGATTTTGTGATCGAGAAGTTCAAAGGCAACCGGTGCGGGGCCAAGAGCACTTCATGCGTCGACCAATTTGCCAAAGCGCTGGAAAAAGCGCAGGGCTGATTGCAGGTTCAACTTATATAAATTATGACATCTGCCTTATGGCAGCAGGCATTTGAACGATACCGTGCATCAGGTTATCGTTTGGGTGCCTTTGTTTTTTGGAGGAGGAAGAATATGGAATATCAAATGCGTCGTGGCAAGCAACAGCTAAGCTGCGAAGAATGTATTGCAATCCTGAAAAACAACACTTCAGGGGTGTTGAGTCTTATCGATACCAATGGCTATCCCTATGGTGTGCCACTTTCCTATGTCTTTCATGAAGGGAAACTGATCTTCCATGGAACTAATGCCGGTCAGAAGATGGATGCGATCGCCACCTGTGATAAGGCCTCATTTTGTGTCATCGACCGTGATGATGTTGTACCGGAAAAGTTCACAACCCATTACCGTTCGGTCATCGCCTTTGGCAACGTTAGGGTGCTAATCGACCCGGAGGAGATCGTCGCAAAAGTATCAATCCTTGCACAAAAGTACGCCCCTGGGCACATGGACAGGGCAGAGGGTGCGATTAAAGGCGCCATGAAGGCGATGGCCGTATTCGAGCTGGATATCGAAAACCTTACCGGCAAGTCCTCGCTGGCATTGATTGACAGACGTCCTGAAAAATAATGGATATGGAAAAACTTTAATGAACATTTTCCATGAAATCATCAGGCTTCGAATCTTCAGGGATCGGGGCTTTTTTTCGTGTATGGGACATCCGCTTGATTTTTGGTATAATGGAGACAAGAAAGCGGGTGTTATCATGATCAAAGTGCTGCTTACCGGTGCAAGTGGAACAATGGGACAGGAATGTCTCAGACAGATTGCGGGTTCTTCTCCGGATATCGAACTGATTCTTTTTCTGCGCCCTAGTCAAAAAAACCGCAATATAATGGAACACTATGAACATATTCAAGGCCTTAAAGCAATCTGGGGCGACCTTGAGGATTATCAGGCCATCTTACAGGCCATCAGGGATGTTGATGTCATCATCCATGCGGGGGCGCTGGTTTCACCGGAGGCTGACAGTTTTCCCAAGAGGGCGATGAGGGTCAACTATGGTTCGACCCTTAATTTTTTGAAGGCCATTGACGAGCTTGGGTACAACGGCAAGCTGAAATTCGTCTACATCTCCTCGGTGGCGGTCATGGGTGATAGGATGCCCCCTAACCATTGGGGCCGGGTCGGTGATCCGGCCATGCCCAGCGTCTTTGATTATTATGCCCTTTCGAAGGCTGCCAGCGAGCGGGAAGTAATCGAATCTAAGTTAGTCGACTGGGTCATCCTGCGCATGAGCGGCATCCTCTCTGGCAAGATGGCCAGAACCAAGGAACCGATAATCTTCCACAATCCCCTCAATAACGTCCTGGAATACATCGCTTTGCCTGATGCCGGTGAGATGATAAGCAATCTGGTCGCCAGGGAAGTGAAAAGGGACATGCCTGCTGACTTCTACGGCCATATCTACAATGTGGGTGGCGGAGCTTCATGCCGGATATCGACGTGGCAGCTGTACGAGAAGGTGTATCGGGAAATCCTGGGATTTGAAAACCTCGACAAGCTGATCGAACCACAGCTTTACGCCACCCGCAATTTCCATGGCCACTTCTATCTCGACAGCTCCCGGCTAAATGAATTCCTTGATTTCCAGCACACGGGGATGGAATATTTCTACCAGGAATTCAAAAAGGGCCTGGGAATAGGATATCATCTGATTAGATTGATGAACCAGGTGCCATTCCTGTCGAATGTGATGGCTTGGCTGTTCAAGGAAAACTTCCGGAAAACAGCCCGCAAGCCAGGCGGCCCGTTGAACAGTGAGTTCCACGATAGCCAAAGATACAAGATCCATTATGGCACCAAGCAGGTACCTGAAATCTATTCCCGGTTTCCGTTTTACCAGGACTACACCAAAGTGAAAGCCTTGGAATATGGTTATGATAAGGATAAACCTGAAGATACGCTTTGTCTTGAAGATGTCAAAGAGGCAGCCAGATTCCGGGGCGGTATGTGTCTAAGCAAAAGCATGGTTACAGGCGACTGGAGAAGCCCTTTGCGGTTCAAATGCGCTATGGGACATGAATTTATGGCAAGTCCCAGGCTGATTCTTGAAGGGGGCTACTGGTGTCACGAGTGCGAAAAGGACAGTTGGAACTACGATATCCAGCATGAAACGAATCAGTTCATGGCCCAGGTAGCCAACAGCCAAGATCAATCAACAATCACGACTTGTCCCAAATCGGTCACCCCCGAACAGGTGAAAAAGGAGTTCGAAAGCGGAATCCAAGATAAGCTATAAACTGAAATTACAAGTCAATAATTCAAATTTAATCGGGCTTCGGTCCGATTTTTTACCTGAAAGGTTAAATATTGAGATAGTTTTACAATATTTCGATAATGCTTCCAGATACGATTCAGGCTTGATATAATAAGACAATATCCGGAGGTATCTTATGGCGCTGATCCAGATCAATATCGCAGTATTGCTGTTTTCCCTGGCGGGAATCCTCGCCAAGTTCATCGCTTTGCCGGCATTGGCCATCACCTTTGGGCGGGTGTTCTTTTCGGCGATCACATTGTTTGTCTACAACAAATCCAAGGGGCAGTCACTGAAAATAAATCCGTCAAGCTATGGCTTGATGCTTGGGGGTGGAATCCTGCTGGCAATCCACTGGTGGCTGTTTCTTGAATCAATCAAGCTGTCGAGCGTTGCCATTGGAACGATCACCTTCGCTACCTTTCCCTTGTATCTGACGTTTATGGAACCTTGGCTTTTCAAGGAAAAGATCAAAGTCAAAAATGTCCTGCTTTCATTGGCCATTATCCTGGGGGTTGTTGTCATGGTCGACGATTTTTCCCTGGCCAGCAGGACGACTTTCGCCATTTTGATTGGCCTGGTGAGCGCGTTTTTCTACAGCTGCCTGACCCTGCTCAACCGCAAGCTGGTAAAATCGCATGAGGGTGTCCTGATAAGCTTCTGTGAGCAGCTGTTCGCAATGATCGTGCTGTTGCCCTTTGTCGTTGCCATGGGCATATTACCGGATCTCAATTCGCTGCTGCTTTTGGTGTTTCTAGGAGTGATTACAACAGCGTTGGGTCATACGCTTTTCGTGTCGAGTCTAAGGACGATAAACGGACAAAGTGCCGGAATCATTTCATCGATGGAATCGGTATATGGGATTTTCTTGGCAGTGTTGATCTTGAACGAGTGGCCCACTCTTTCACAGGTGGCTGGCGGGTTGGTCATCCTGGGTGCGGCAGTCTTCAACCAGCTGGAAATCTCCAAAAAACAGTGATGAAAACATTATATTTTTTATAAATTTGAACGCTTACACCACACTTTTTTAATTTTTGTGATATAATTGAGTTGAAGAAATCAACCAAAAATGAAATTTGAAAGGTGGAGTGATCATGAAGTTGAATAAGTTGTCTATGGTTTATCTGATTGCGGGTGTAATGACCGTGGTGGCCACGCTTACGGTGTTCCTGGTCAATTCCAACCGCGAATTTGCCTTGCACATATGGCTGGGATTTTTCTCGATGCTTTATGGTGAAGTGGCTTTCTTTGGGGGCCTGATGCTTATTGAAAAATATGCAAAGGAACGCAACCTGCTTATCCTGAGAACCGGCGGGGGGATCGTGGTGGGTGTCTATGCCCTTTTCACTTTCATTCTTTCATTCGTTTACATGAATATCGAATACGCTTCAACCCTCACATTCCTGAGTTTTCTAGGAATCCTGCTTGTCTACACCCTGATTGTCGAATTCATCTTCATCATGGTTTCACGCAGGGTGTTCAAAAAGGAAAACAAACCGCAGGTTAAACAATCTGTGAAGGATGGCTTCATTGAAGAGCTTGATCTTATTGAAGTCAAAGAACCTTATCTGACCCGGATAAACAGTCTAAAGGACAGCGTGAGAAGTCTTGATGGGTCCAGGGCTGATGAAATCGCTGAAAGATTCTACCGGACTGTCGGAGAACTTCAAGAACAGGTTCGGACATTTTCGCCTGAAAATGAGATGAAGGTAAATGAGCTGCTTTCAATACTTGAGGACCTTGCAGTTGTAGAGGTTGTTGCATAATCCCAGGATATTTCCGATTAAATGAATCTTATCGAGAGAAGGTGGGATAATGAAAAGAAAATTACTTTTGCCATGGATTGTCATAATTGTCGCCTTGTTTGTCTTCTGGCCGATTGGCGCTTATCTTATCTATCGCAAGGTTACCCGGGATAAGATGGAGCTGCTTAAAAACAGCGGTTCGCTCAACAAGGCCGGACTGATCTTCATAATTGTCGGCTTTGTGATCTTCGCGGGATTCTCATTGTCGGGCAATTCAACCCTGCGTTCCTTTGCCAACGGCGGGATATTCATCACCAGCGGCGGGGTGGTCATGATATATTTCGGGGTTTCAATCAACCGTCTGGCCAAGCGCTATCGCAACTACATCCAGATAATAATCAATGACTCCAAGACCAACCTTAGCGAAATCGCCAATCAAATGCATCTAGGTCCAATCAAGGTCGACCGCGACCTTCAAAGCATGATCGAACTTGGTTACTTTGGCGAGGCCTATATCGACTATGTCAATGACATTATCGTCATCAAACAAAATGAACCGGATGCAAGCGAGCAAGGAGATGACCAGGTCACGGTAATCTGCAAGAACTGCGGCGGGCGCAATGTGGCCACTGCCAGCAGATGCCAGTACTGCGATTCCCCAATAGGAGACAAACAAAAATGAAAAAGTTCTGAGATCAAAATCCCAGAACTTTTTCATTTTTCATCTATTTTGAATCTTGTAGCCAGGACCAGGGCAATCAAGGTTGTCACGGAAATCATCAAGTAGACATAATGGAAGCCGGTTGTGCCTGGGAACATGTCGAGGATCCGACCGTAGCCGATCACGAAGATCAAGGAGAACAGACCCCTTGCCAGCATTGATGAGATTCCATAGGCGGAGTTGACATAGTTTTCATCGACGATGTCGATAACGATTCTAACCGACACCAGGATCATCACGATGCTTGTAAGTCCCTGGAAGAAGAATGCGGACATTATGGCATGAGGTGAAGGCAATGTCGAATACCATACGTATCTGACGATAGTCAACCCACAGGCGAACACCATCAGGGTCCGATATGACACTTTCTTGAAGATCCGATCCGAGAAGAACACCGCCGGTATCTCGAACAAGGTGCTAAGAAGCAAAGTGGTCCCCACCAAAGTGGTAGTCCCACCAAGTTGTTTCATGAACAATGGCATGTAGGTGAACTGGGCCGTATGGGATCCCATATACAGGCAGTTTATTACCATGAACAAGACGAACTTCTTGTTGTGGATCAGGGTCTTGAACGCCGTTCCGATGGTGACCTGGTTGTCATTGGAAGAATTCGGTATGGCATCCTTCATTCCGGTGTATCCAAAGACCGTTATTATCAGTCCGATTCCAAAGATGTAATAGTTCATGACTGGTGAGATGTTGTCGTAGACAAATCCCGACAGCTGGGCCGCGATGGCATACAGCAAAGACCCCCAGAAGCGGATGGTCCCGAATGGGAATGGGCTGGCAACAGCCAGGCGGTCCGACAGGGCCACGGTACCGTTAAGGAATCCCTGGGCCAGGCCGTTCATCAAGAAAAGAAGGATGAAGTTGTTCGAGTAGGCAAAACCCATCCCGCAGAATGTTGCCATTACCAGACAGACTGTCACTATTTTCTTTGGCGATTGGATCTTGTCAGCCAAAAACCCGGTAACCGGCTGGAATACCATTGCGAACAGTGAAGCAGCTGAAGTGATAAGTGAGATCTGGGTGGCGGTGCAGTTCTTCCCGGCCAGAAATACCGAGATGATGCTTGCGAACATCCCCCAAGAAAAATAGAACATCCCATTTGAAAGGGCATAATAGAAATAACTGCCTCGTTTAAGCATAAAGATTCTCCCTAATGATTAATATTTAGTTTTTTATGATTTTTCCAATCATGGTTGATTGATATTTACTATGACGGTAAATGTCAATGAGATAATTAAACCACAAATTAAATAAAAAATCATTTTTTTAATAAATATGAAAATAAAAAAATCATTCCCTGAAGTGGGAATGACTAGAAAGCTTTATGCTGCCAATTCTTTGTCTTCTATTGGGTTGTTTTCCCTGTCCTTATTGAAGGCAATTGCCTTTAACGGTGCCTCGATATGTTTCATGATGACACCGATTATTTTACCGGTAAGCAGGGCGGAGATCAGTGTCCCCTCGCGGATGATTGTGACACCATCCAGGTAGAGCAAGGCAATGGTAAAACCGATAGTCACAAAGGCGATATTGTTCAGGGTCATGGCTTTTGGGAATGATATTTTGAAACGCTCAGCGATAGTCAGATTAAGTCCTTCAGGTGCGTTGGGCACGATATCCATGATTATGTACATCGAAGCCCCGGTTGCGCAGATTACGATGCCAATGAGCATCAATGCGAACTGTTCGAAATAGCTGTGGGGTGTGATGAAGCTAAGCATCTGTCCGGTCAGGTTGACGAAGTAGCCAAAGGCAACACTGAACACTGCCTGAAGCAGGTTTTTCTTCTTGAATTTGTTTTTCAGCAGAATGATTTGGGTTAGAACAAATGTGCTGTAAACGACAATGGTAACCGTTCCTAAATCGATTCCCAAAGCCAAAGAGATAGGTACATTCAATGCCGATACCGGGGATATTCCCAGGTTGGAAATAATCGACAGGTTGACTCCGATTGTGATTAGAAACAGACCAAGAAAATAGAGGGCGACGCGGATTATTGTTTTTATCATATGGGCTCCTTTTTATGGTTGTTATTATTTACAACCATATAATAACAACCAGGAGAAAATATGTCTAATGCTTATAATAAATTATTAATCATGCCTCCAAAGCATGGTTAAATACTTCCAGGAAGCGTTTGAGCAGGGGCGACATGGCAACATCTTTTTTCCAGGCCAGGACGATTGTGCTTGTGAGTTGCGGTTCGAATGGGACGAATTTGATTTTGTTGTGGTCGTAAATGTCGAAGGCGCTCTCGAACGTGATCAGGTTGCCAACCTGGTATTCAACCAGGGAAATCGCACTGGAAAGCAGATTGTGTTTGGCGACAAAATTGAGCTGACTACGATGTTCCTGGAACCAGTTGCCGATCTCCTTTTGGACAATCGGTCGGATGTTCTGGATCAATGGGACACCGACAAGTTCATCGGGCCTGATAAAAGGTTTGGATGCCAGGGGATCGAGATTGTTGACAAGCAGGCCCCATCGCTCCTTGAACGGTAGCCGGATATAGTTGTAGTTCTCCAGATCGAATGGTTCCAGTAAAATTCCAAAATCTATCAGTCCCTGTTCCAGTCCTTCCCTGGTGGAGTCGGCATTGCCGGTAGCCAGGGTGAACTGGACCCGGGGATGTTGCCTTTGGAATTCCTTGATGATTGGGGGAAGGAAGGTCTGGGATGCGTAGCATTCAGCGGTACCAAACGATATTTCACCAACCAGGTCGTCGTCATTGTTCGCGATTTCGCTCCGGGTTTTGACAACCAGGCCCAGGATTTCCTGGGCTCTTCTTTTTAGAAGCAGGCCATCACTGGTCAAAGTGATTTTCCGTTTGCCCCGTACAAACAGCACCGTGTCGAGTTCCTCCTCCAAAGCCATCAGCTGCCGGCTCAAGGTTGGCTGGGTGATATGTAAAAGGTTGGCGGCCTTGGTTATGTTGAGTTCGTTTGCCACGGTCAAAAAATATTCCAATGTTCTAAGTTCCATAAGATCACCTCTTTGTCTAATTGTACAATGAAACATGAAGAATAAAAACTAAAACAGCAATAAAGTGACAAATGATGTTATATATGCTTAACCAAAAGTGAAATAACTGCTATAATGTAACAAAGTACTATTTTTTGGGGGAAATATATGAAAGATCTTTTTGATGACATGACAATTGATTATTATGAGCAGAATGCCCAGAGTTTCTTCGACAATACCGCAAATGTGGAATTTTCAAGCAATCAGGATAAATTCTTGAGCTATCTCAAACCAGGCAGTCTGATACTTGATTTTGGCTGTGGCAGCGGCCGGGACAGCAAATATTTCCTGGACAAAGGATTCAAGGTTGAAGCGTTTGATGGGTCCAAGCAGATGTGTGAAATGGCAACCCAACTGACCGGGCTAGATGTCAAACGGATGTTGTTCAATGAACTTGATGAAAACGAGAAATATGACGGCATCTGGGCTTGCGCATCGATATTGCACTTGCCTTTTGATCAACTCTATACGGTTTTTACCAAGGTTGCCAAAGCCTTGAAACAAGACGGGGTATTTTATGTTTCGTTCAAATACGGCGATTTCCAAGGGGAAAGAAATGGCCGTTATTTTACCGATCTGACAGAAACAAGTTTGGATAAGCTGCTGAGCGATGCCGATGTACTGGATTTGGTGGAATATTGGATTTCCGGAGATGTGCGCCCAGGAAGAAGTGATGAAAAATGGCTCAATGCGATCATGAAAAAAGTATAGTTGATAATAATCGTGTGGCTTCGCCTAAAGCGCAATCCATAACCGGCGGTGATGATAATTCCCAGCATCTCTACTGGCACTTGAAAAGGAGCATGACAAATGCAGTAAAGATTGACATAATTGTTTCTTTCCTGATGGAATCGGGGGTAAGAATGATTTTGTCCGATTTGAAAGATGCAATCGAATCCGGAGCAAAAATTAGAATTCTTACTGGCAATTATCTTGGTATCACCCAGCCCAGCGCATTATACCTTATTAAAAATGAATTGGAAGACCGGGTCGATTTGCGTTTTTACAATGACAGAAGCCGTTCGTTCCATCCCAAAGCCTACATTTTCCACTATGAGGATGAAAGTGAAATATACGTGGGGTCATCCAATATTTCAAAAAGTGCGCTGACCACTGGAATTGAGTGGAATTACCGTTTTTCAAACAAGACAGATCAGCATAGTTTCAACAATTACTACCATACTTTCAAAAAGCTATTCTATGAAAATTCCATAATTATTGATGACGATGAACTAAAAAAATACACAAAATCGTGGATAAAGCCGACAGTATTGTACACACTGAATCACTATGATGATAAAAGCGCGACTCAAGAACCAGAGCGGTTCGAACCGCGGGGCGCCCAGATCGAGGCCTTGTACGAATTGAAAAAAGTGCGTGAGCAAGGTGCAAACAAAAGTTTGATCTATGCGGCTACCGGTATCGGCAAGACCTATCTTGCAGCCTTTGATTCAGCCGATTATGACAGGGTGCTGTTCGTCGCCCATCGGGAGGAAATCCTCTTACAGGCAGCTACCAGCTTCAAAAATGTCCGGAAAACAAATGATATCGGCTTTTTCAACAGCAAACAGAAGGATACAGCTAATATGCTTATTTTCGCATCGGTAGCCAGTTTGGGAAAAAGTGAATACCTCAATGAAAACTATTTCGCTCCGGATTCATTCGACTATATTGTAATCGACGAATTTCACCACGCGGTGAACGACAGTTATCTTAGAATTATTGAATATTTCAAGCCAAAGTTCCTGCTTGGATTGACAGCCACGCCGGAGCGGATGGATGGCAAAAACATATATGAGCTTTGCGACTATATCGTTCCATATCAGATAAGCCTCAAGGATGCGATAAATCGTGGGATGCTCGTTCCTTTCCGTTATTATGGGATTTATGACGAGACTGTCGACTATACGCAAATTGACATTGTAAATGGTAAATATGATTTGGATAAACTCAACAGTAGTTTGATGGTAGCAAATCGTTATGAACTCATTCACAAACATTATATGAAATACGGGTCATCGAAGGCGCTGGGATTTTGCACCTCTATAGAGCATGCCAAGACCATGGCTCAAGAGTTCAACAAAATGAAAATTCCGGCAGTTGCTGTTTACAGCGGTTCAAACGGTGACTACGGAATTGACCGGGCCCAGGCATTAAAGAAACTTGAATCGGGCGAAATCAGAGTGATTTTTTCTGTCGACATGTTCAATGAGGGATTGGATATACCTGCCATCGATATGGTTATGTTTTTAAGGCCGACCGAATCACCGGTCGTATTTATACAGCAGCTGGGCCGGGGATTGCGCCAACATGAAGGCAAGGAATATCTCAATGTGCTTGATTTTATCGGTAATTACCAAAAAGCCGGAATGGCTCCGTTTTTGCTTAGTGGTGAATCATACAACAAGAACGAGGCGCTTAAAAGAGAACAACACGATTTCAAGTTTCCAGCCGGATGCCTTGTCGACTTTGATCTTCGTCTGATTGATTTGTTCAAGCATATGGCTCAAAACAGCTTGAATAAAAAGGAATTGATAATCAATGATTATAATCGGATTAAAGACGAATTAGGACATAGACCGAGCCGAATGGAGCTGTTCACCCTTATGGAAAACGGAATCTATGATTTATGTCAATCAAATTCCAAAATCAATCCATTCAAAAACTATCTTTCATTTTTGAATGAACTTGGTGAGATGGATGAACAAGAACAATTATTATGGAATTCAAATGGCAGAGGGTTTATCAATTTTTTGGAAACCACAAGCATGACAAAGTCATATAAGATGCCATTGTTAATGGCGTTTTACAATAATGGCGAGATCAAGATGGACGTTGACGAAGAAGATATTTTCAACCATTTTAAAGATTTTTACAATCAGGGGCTAAACGGCCAGGATCTTGAAAAGGACAAAGGAAACCAGGATTACCTGAATTGGGGCAAAAGCGAATTTGTTGCCAAGGCAAGATCTCAACCAATAAAGGCGATGCTGAATTCCGGAAAAAACTACTTTGTCGAAAGAGAGGATTGTTTGCTTTCATTGGACAATACGTTGGCGCCACTGATTCGAGATGATGCGTTCAAGTATCATTTAAAAGATGTAATTGAATATAGAACTATGGAATATTTTAGACGCAGTCGTTTTGCAAATCCTAATGAAGTTAAAGTTAGATAAATCGGATATGGACAATATAGAAATGGATAATTCAATTTCATAACAAGGTAAATAGGTAGCTGATGAGATTGGCGAGGAAATTTAACAACTTGTTGGCCTTTAATATTTGACTTGTTTGTTCCGTCATTGTGTTATTGATGTGAGTAATTGACCGTTTTTCCTTTATTGGATATTATAAGTTCATTAGAAAAAATTGATATTGGGACAATAAATAGGAATCTATTGAAATATCAATATCAATATCTATAAAAATTATTTGTAGGGAGGACAGCACTTTTGAGGATAATTTATGTAATGATGAAGAGATAGTTATATAGAAAAGGAGAAGATTATGGAATCAAACCCAAGGAAATTACTAGATGAATTTATACCTGAAGCAATGGGGAAACAATTCGTTATTCCAGTCTATCAACGTAAATACACATGGACAGTAAAAAAACAATTAGTTCAATTGATTAAAGATTTAGTAGGCCTAATTGAAGATAAAAACATGCAAAAGCAACATTTTCTAGGTACAATAGTCTATTTAGAAAATACTGTGGATTATAAAACAGAGCGTTCAATAGTAGATGGTCAACAGCGTTTGGTCACTATGTTTTTAATTGCTCATGCTATGAAGTCAATTGCTGAAAATGAATATCGATCAAGAGAGATAGATGAGACTTACCTTCAAAATTATTCTGAGCCAATTACAAGTAGATATCGTCAACGTCTATATCCTTCAGTGGCTGATGGTAATGATTATCTTGTTATTGCTGAAGGTAGATATGACGAAATAAATAAAGATAGCAATAACAATATTGTTCAGAATTTTATTTACTTGAAGTCTGAACTCTCTAACCTGGTTGTAAAGTATACATTTGATAGAGTTTTATATGCGTTGAAGAGGTTTTCGATTGTCTATATAAAACTTGATGACCGTGATAATGCTCAACAAATTTTTGAGAGCATAAATTCAACTGGGGAACGTCTTACTGCATCGGATTTGATTCGAAATTTTATCATGATGGAAAAGTCAAATGAAGAACAAACTACTTTGTATAACAAATATTGGCGTAGACTTGAAGAAGTATTTGATAACTCTAAAGGAATGGAAGATTTTTTTAGGTATTATCTTGCTGCGATAACTGGTGAATATTCTGCAAAGCATATCTTATATCAAGCTTTTAAAAACTATTGGTACAAAGAAAAAGAAGTATCAAGCGATGTTGAACTTTTGCAAAAATTAGTGAGGTATTCAGAATACTTCTCAAGTCTCTATTATGATAAACCAGCAGGTGAATATACTGAAATACTAAGCGATTTTCAAAGTATGGAAAGTATGATGCCTGCGCCATTTGTTTTGGGTCTTTCTGAGTGGTATTGGCAAGATAAAGTGATTTCTGAAGAGCAATACTATGCAGTAATCAAAATTTTAAATGTTTACCAGATTCGTCGGTATTTTAGTGGTGACGATACGAGTAGAATTTCAAAAGCATTTCCAACATATTTAAAAAATGTTACAAAGTATGTAGACGCAAACGGATTTGACAATATTGTTGATATTGTAGTCTATGTATTGATAACTAGAAACCAATCAAATAATATGGCTTTACCAACTGACAAAGCGCTGAAGGCTAATCTAATGAATGTCAACGCGTACACAATGCGTCTTACTAGATGGCTACTAGAAAAAATTGAGAATAAAGGCAACACCGCGAAATTAGATATGAGTAATCTATCGGTTGAGCATATTATGCCACAAACAAGTACATCTTATTGGGAAGAAAAATCAGGCTTAACCGGTGAAGAGTACACCGAATTGGTCAATACAATTGGTAATTTGACACTCGTTACAAAACCAGACAACTCTGCTGCAGGTAATCGTGACTTTGAGATCAAGAAGAAGATTTTTGAAGATACATTGCATATCCACATGAATAAAAATATTTATGGGAAAAAGGAATGGACTGCCGATTCAATTTCATCAAGAAGTTTGGATATTATTGAAGAATTGATATCTATGTATCCATATCTACGTTCAGAAGGTGACTATGAGCATGATGGGAATAGAAACATTTTCCTTGAGGCGCAAGGAATTAAAGCAACTGGATATTTGAATGAAGACGAGACTGTACTAATTCACGCAGGATCAGAAATATATTCCAAAGTAAAGGAAATTGCTTCAGATTCACTGGATGAAAGAAGACAGGAACTGTTGGATAATGGGATTATTGAAGAGACATTCGGCGGTTTGCAATTCGCCCAAGATTATACTACGTCATCCGTTTCAAATGCCGCAGCTTTGCTACTCGGTGGAAGTAGGAACGGATGGGACTACTGGAAGGATACAAATGGTGTTAGTATAAATGACTCATTACGGATTAAAAAGTATTAGTGATTTTAATAAGGGGCTTGTATGAGTAAATATAAAGATCTTACGGATTATATATCATTATTGCATGCTGATGATTTTGGCGAATGGATTATTGATGAAAAAAATGATGGTACACAGGAGCATCCTAAAAAGTTCCCGTTTCTTATCTATTCTAAAACTATTGATGATTTCATTAATGACTTTTATTCATTTATAGAAACGAACCAGGATATGGCACTAAATGGTTATCAAGAAATTCTTCAAGATAACGGAATCAAATGGAATAAGGAATCTATGAGTAATGCTGATGTTTCAAATTTGGATTCGCAATGTGTCCTTGCGCTTATTATGGGAGCCATTAGAGCTGATCGATTTAGTGACGGGGCTCTATTATATTTCTTTAATAGTGGTTGTATTTCACGGTGGCTTTTAAGGTTACAAGAATTTAGAAACGGATAGTCTAAAATGTACTGGATAAATTTTATATAGAAGCATTGGAAGTTGTATGGTTTAGTGCGATAAATTATTAATAATCGAATAATCGCGATTAATAATAAAAGTAGCGCTAATTGAAATGTTACCAGAAGTAGCTATTCATTCAAGATCACTTCATCAACAAGGCATCATTGGTTCCGATGATGATCAACAATAGTGTCGATATCCTGACTAGCAATAAAGTAGTGGAAATCATGGAAAAAGGAGTCAAAGCCTTGAATGAAAAAGGTGAAGAAGTTTTGATTGAAGGAACTACCGTTGTTAGCGCATTTGGAATGAAAGCAAACACTGCAATTGCCCAAGCAATCGATGACAAATACCACGACAAAGTTACTCTGATTGGTGACTGTGATAAAGTCGGAAAATTCGGTGGCGCAGTCCATAGCGGTATGTATGTTGCAGTGACACTGCAATAATGTATCAGTATAATTTGAATGTTTGAAAAATAAAGATAGGACATCAACGTGTCCTATTTTTTATGATTCTAGGTGACATTATAATCAAACATTCTAACTCTATCTTACTTTGCTTTGAGTTTGTGTTTGAAAATCACTATTGTATAATAAGTTTCAAAAAACTATTAAACATTTATGGTTCAAGTGTTATAATTAAAGTAACATATTTTTTTGAAAGGGGAAAGAACATGTTTAAGTTAATTATATCGGTAATTACCTTATTTAATAAATTAGCAACTGGAAATAAGAGTTCATCCAAGGGGAAAATGGACACCAAAAACGCGAATTCGAAATCCAAGAAAGTAAAAACGGAATCAGATTCACATAGTTTGGATGATAAAGTCCAGTCATCTCCAAGGGTTATATCGAAGGTTGAAGATAAAAATGCAACGGTTATGGACTATCCTAATGGGAGAAATGACTCTAACATTGGAAACGGCAAAAGTGAAAAAGAAAGAGTCTTTTCGGTCAATACGGATACTAGCAAGACGAGTTCTGAAATTCTAAAGAATTCTCAGGAGTTAATCTCTGAAGACCTGGCATCACTAAAGGGCGGAGAAGTTCTCGATGCAGAAGATAAAAGGGCTACTTTAGTTACAGGGGATATGGCATCCCAGTTTGATGAAATCAAAATGTTATCCGACGATATTTTAACCACTACATCAATAGTTGAAGATGGAAGTGCGATATTCAAATTTGGTGAAGATCTAGATGATCAAGAGTTGATTTTTTCAACATCTGAAGAACCTACTCGTGTAACGAATATCGAAACTAATTATCAATTTGTTGAACTTAGTGATGATGATATCGATACAATCGTTAATGTACTAGGTAAAAAACTCGAAAATAATAAATTGATTGGATATGATCTTCTTCAAATTGCTGGTAATGAGGAGTACATTAATAAATTTCATACGTATGCAATCAAGATGATTAATCTTAACTATAGCCGTAAAGGGGATTTTTATGGTAATAAGGTTGAGATATTAATTTCTTTGATTCTAATCGCTATGGACAAATATGATGGTAATTATTGGGATCATGTTCATGATACTTATGATATCGTCTATAAAAATAAATCGAAACAAAAAATTGATGGAATGTTGAGAGCTTTGATAAATGATTATTCACACAACGAGAAACGCATCATTAATTTCGTTATCCGTCAAACAATCACTCCAAAATTGTACATGGATGGTTTCATTGATTTTTGTTATGATCTGTATATAAATATATTCAAAATGGAGTTGGTCGAAAATCTTAATGATTATTTAAAAGATGTTTATCTAGAGATAAATGATAATGATAATATCACGCAAACTTCGAATTCTGGCAATAAAACATACCAGTTGATTAAAACTACCAAGGAAATAGTTGAGAATACTGAATGGTTCAGTGAGTTGATTGTCTATAGCGGGTTGATATTAAAATATATCGATCAAATCTACTGGAACAATAATTATAATGGTTTGGATTATCAAGATTACCTTGTTCCAATTTTTGAAACTTGGAGGGAAAAAAATGGCGAAATATTATTTAGAGGTGGTCACAGATCCAGGGGGAAAACTTCATCATGGAGTCCGTCTTTACATTTGAAAAATGGTGTTGTCAATTTAGATATTCCAAATCATCTGATAAAAAGTCATTTTGATCCAAGCAATATTAGGATTGAAATAATTAATAACGACAAGTTGCTTGAAACTATTGAACGCCCTTTTACTAAAAAAGTTATGGGCGGATATATGATTTTGAAATCACAACACTCAGTATCGGACCCACTAGGGTTACTACAATACCGGATTATGCATAACGAAGAACAAATTTACACAAGCGAAAACAAATTGCACCGAAATTATATTTTGTTCAATCAAAACGATAAGGAGATATTCAATAACACTGATTATGAAGGGGATTTGGATATTTGTGCAAAAGACCTTACCAGCTTGGGTGATGTAAATACCTACTTCGACAATGGTAACTACATGGTTGGAAATAGGAAGATTCAAAAATACGACATCCTTGAAATTGGTAGTGAAACGATTTTCTTCTCTAGTGATAAGGAAAATCATCTACAGGCCCAAGCAATAAAAGGAGTAAGTATTGAATTTTCTTCACGATCATATCAATTATACCGTAAGGTGGATTTCGTGACATTATTGACAACAACCGGAATCGATAGTCTAGTTATTGAAAATTGCGGTAATCACTACCGGCCTGCTGATTTGGACACAAAAATCGTGCCAGTTAAAGATCGGTATTTTTATCATATCGTAATTGACATTATACTGGTTCAGGGTTTCAATCATTTGAAAGTTTTTGATAGGATTACGGGAGAATTTTTGTTCAAGAAAGTAATTTTCTTGGATAAGGACTTTTTGTGTTCAACATATCAAAAAAATGGAAAATTGAAGATGAATCTCAACAGTGTTCTGACAGATTTAAATGATATTGAACTAAATACTCATGGTGAAGATCCATATAGTATATCTTTTTATGATAGCCACTTCGATGATAAATTAGATTTGGTGATCACCCCCGATCACCCGGTCTATCGCATTGATGAAGATCAATGGAGCGTATTCTCTAACTATTTGTCAATTGTTGATATCGATGTTTATAGTAAAATTCGCGTTGAAGGGATTGATTTTGAACAGGTTGTGCTAATTGATTCCAACAATAAATGTATTGCGAATTTAGAGTCTGAGAGTATTGCTTCGAAAAGGTATGTTCACCTGGGTAGATTAAAAAATTATGAATTAAATGAAATTGACTTTGCAAGCATCAGTTTTATTAGAGATGATATAGTTGTTGATTCAATCAAGGTGTATTACAAAGTTGTTATTGATAGTAAGACTTTTGGGATCCGTTTTGAAGAAACAAAGATGTCTGCTCATATCGAATTTGATTATTTTGGTAAGGATAACATCACGATTGAGATTAAACAAAATAACAGTTTGATTCATTCAATAGCGCCAAAGTCAAAACCGGTCAAACTTGATATTGGAGGCATTGAAAGTTTCAAAGACTATGATATTGCTATTTTCGGGGGAGAAGATGATATTTTTGCAATGACTAGATCGAGATATATTCTCTATCAAGATACGATTTCTTTTTATTCTAGCAATGGAATGGTTGATAGGGAATTCAACTTGGATACTATATGGGGTGAGAGGTATTTACTAAGCAAAGATGTTTGGCAAGAAGATCGATACATCCTGCAATCAACTCGACTTTTGATAGAAGACAATATCGGAGATGATTTATTTAGGGGTAAAATAATTTTTGGTAGTAAAGTCGATAATCTTGCGGAAAAAGAGGTTCAGGTCGAATTAACCAGTGACATTACCAAAGGGAAATTTTGGTGTGCTATAAAGGAAGATGATGATTTCCTTTTGTTTGATGATGTAAATAATACAGTGGTGTTTCATGAAAATTGTCACACAAGAAACAATATGCCGATCAGTGAATATGAGGCAAAATATCAGGAAAATTGAAATAATGAAAAAATAAGGGAGCGGCTATGAAGAAAAACCCGATTGAAATATCAAGTTACATTATGGAGGAATTCTCGGAATACATCTCTTCCACTTATGTTCTTGATGATGATGAGTATCAAAAGAAATTAGAAGAACAGTTACGATCAACCGATTTATTTAATGGTCCATTTTTGCACACAGAGTTGCCGTTTACTACCGGGAATACAATTAGAGAATTGGTTTTGGATAGAAAAATATCACCTGAATTCTTAAAATTGGAAAAAATATATCCAGATCGGAGTCTATACTTACACCAACAAAAATCTCTTGAAAAAATCAAATCAGGTCGAAATGTTGTAATTACCACCGGGACTGGTTCGGGAAAAACTGAGAGTTTTCTATACCCTATTATCGACTCTATAATGGACGAAATAACAAAGGGAAAGAAAAAAACAGGAGTAAGAGCAATATTCCTTTATCCTATGAATGCGTTGGTAAATGACCAAAAAGATCGAATTAGGAAGCTTTTAAAGGATTATCCACAAATTACATTTGGTTCATATACCGGAGATACAAAGCCGAAGTTTACGGCAGCAGAAAGGAAAAATTATATTATTGAAGAGGGCATAGATGAAGTAGAAAACGAGTTGCTTACCAGAGAAGAAATTAGGAATAATCCTCCGGATTTATTATTTACCAATTATTCTATGCTTGAGTACTTGTTAATCCGGCCGTCAGATTCCAGAATAATCAATCCAGAGAACATGTCCTATTGGCGTTATATGGTTCTCGATGAAGCTCATACTTACAAGGGCACTTTAGGAGTGGAAATTGCGTTACTGCTAAGAAGATTGGTAGCTATGGCAAAAAAAAATCCCCAATTCATACTTACAAGTGCTACATTGGGAGGTCAAGAAAATGTGAAAGATATTGTTTCTTTTGCCAGAAGCTTGACGTCATCCGATTATGCGTCTGATGATATAATTTTTGCATCAAGAAAACAATTAAATCAATCTAATATTGCTTATAGTGCTCCAAATCATCTTTACGAAAAAATGATTGAAAGCATCGAAGATATTGATGCATTACGGAAAATTGCCGCAGAATACTTCAGTATCACCAGTAACTCCAGCATGGAATCACTTCTATATGAAATTTTAATTCATGATAAGAATGTTTACGAGTTGTATGACGCAATAGACACAACCAATCAATTTACCGAAGTGTTAAAAAAAATGCGTGGTAAAACAGAAATTATACAAAATCAACTGTTAGCTCTGATTCAACTAGTTTCATTGGCAAATAAGGATAATTCTTACATTTACGATGCGAAATTTCATATGTTTTTAAGAACTCCAAGTAAAGCGTATATTACTTTGAAAGACGACAAACAGATCAGAATTCACAATAGTAATACAATTAATAATAAAAAAGCCTTTGAGATTGGGATATGTAAAAACTGCAATCATATATATTTAATAGGTAGAATTGAAAACGGTATACTTGAGCAAAATGATAACATTGATATTTACGAAAACTATGGCGAGGATTATAGTGAACATCTCGATTATTTCATCATAAAGGAAGACATCGAATACGAGGAACTGGAAGAATATTCAATCTGTTCTAAATGCGGGAATATCTACAACATTGAAAATGAAAATTTTGCTAATTGTGGATGTGGCGAGAAGCATCGATTAAACTTATATAGAATCGACAATAGTAAATCTAAACTCAAAAACAATCTGACACAATGTATTTGTTGTGGTGGAAAAAACAACATGGGTATTATCCATTCTTTCACGTTAAATAAGGATAACGCAACTTCAATTATAGCTCAGTTGTTTTATCAGGCCATGGAAGACGAGGATAACAGAAGCGATGAAATTATCGGATGTGAAGATATCGATATTTTTTCATTGGATTCAAACGAATTGAGTGTTAAGGCAGATCATGTTAAGGTAAAACAGTTGCTTGCTTTTTCAGACAGTCGCCAACAAGCCAGCTTTTTCTCGGTATCTTTCAAATATAATCATGAAAGATTTTTGCGAAGAAGAATCATTTGGGAAGAAGTTAAGGATCTTGATAGTATCAAAGTTCGGACACTGGCGACAAATCTTGCACGATTAATAAAGCAAAATAATCTGTTTGAACAAAGTGAAACTAAAGCCCAATCGGAAGCTTGGATTTCCATACTTAATGATCTTATTTATGTTGATGGTAAGTACGGCTCTGAAGGTCTGGGGATTTATTCATATGTTTTTGATTACACGAATTACCGGGATCTAATAAAAAAATTTCAGTCAAATATCGAATCTATTTTTGAACTATCATTGGATAATTTTTATATCTTGTTAAATATAATATTCGACCGATTGCGTCGCTCAAGTATCATCGATTACAGCATTGCTGAACTGTCAGATCAAGAACGTAAGGATGCATTTCAGTATGTCGATCAGGAACGATATATCGTATTGAAAAAGGATCCAAAAACAAAAATAAAGCCCGGCAAGTATATCGATCGATTCATCGATAGTTTTTTGCCAGTCAAGGAGACATCAAATAATCAAACTATTGACTACCTAATGAAATTATATGATATTCCTTTTAGCGAAGCAGTTGTTAAAGCTGAAAAATTATTCGCTTTTCTAGTTAATATGAAAATTCTTAAGGAGGGACGTGTAGCTGACAATCTATGCTATCAACTTAACATTCTTGACTTTAAATGCATTCCAAACTCTAAAATGAAATGGTATGTGTGCACCAAATGCAAAAGGATAACCGTTAACAACATTAATGATATATGTCCAAGCAGAGATTGTGATGGAAAATTGGAATTGTGTAGCCCAGATGATTTATTTTCTAAGAATTATTATCGAAAACACTATATGGAAAAGAAAATCGAATCAATTATCACCAAGGAACATACTGCTCAACTTGATAAAAAGTCAGCCAAGCAATATCAAAATGACTTTAGAGACAAGAAAATTAATATTCTTAGTTGTTCTACTACATTCGAAATGGGTGTTGATTTAGGAGATTTGGAAAATGTATTTTTACGGAATGTTCCACCGACTCCGGCTAATTATGTGCAAAGAGCCGGTAGAGCAGGCCGTTCTAAAGAATCTTCTGCCCTAGTGGTCACTTATTGTGGTGCTAATTCACATGATTTTGCATATTTCAATAATCCATACAAATTGATAAATGGAATGGTCAATCCACCAAAATTTAGTATTTCGAACAAGAAAATTGTGATTCGCCATATACTGGCTGCAGCACTTGGAATGTTCTTTAGATCTGAACCCCAGTATTTCAGTAAACTGAGATTGTTCGTATTTGAAGATGGATTTAGTAAATTTAAAGATTATATCCGGTCAAAACCAGAGGATTTGAGGTTGTTTGTAGATAATGGTATTTTGAAGGAATCAATTTTTACTGGATATCGAAATTTTGGATGGGTAGAAGAGGTTCTGGATTTTGAAAACAATCTGGAAATCTTTATAAATGAACTCACGAATCAACTTAGTACTTATCAAGAAGCTCGTGATCAGGCGGTAAATGATAAAGAGTTTGGAATGGCCAAATACTATAATAATCAGATTAATGATATAAACAATCGCAATACAGTTGAAAACTTATCAAGATATGCAGTAATACCAAAGTATGGATTTCCGATAGATGTAGTGGAATTAAGAATTGTCACAGATATGAATAGTGACAAAAAATATGATATGAATAAATATAATCTTCAAAGAGATTTGTCGATTGCAATTTCGGAATATGCTCCTGGTTCAGAGGTTGTAGTCGATGGGAACAAGTATCTTTCAAGATATATAAATGTCCCAAGAAAGGGAGATCTGGAAAGGTACTATTACTATGAGTGTGATAATTGCAAGACCACAGAAATCTCACTAACCCCTTTTGAAGATGCGACATGTTCGAGCTGCCATCACAAATTAATTGGAAGAAGCCAATATTTCGTTATTCCTAAGTTGGGTTTTACGACTGATAAGAACGCGAAGAGATCTCGAACAGTACGACCATTAAAAACTTATGCTGGTGAAATTAAATATCTAGGTGGCGGTAAAAAAGATGAAGATGAATTTGAATATGGATCGTTGGTGACAATAGAATCAATAAGTGATGATCAATTGTTGGTATTGAATAAAAGTGGTTTTTTCTATTGCCCGAAGTGCGGATATACCAAAATTGATAAGCAAAATTCAAGGGATAAGATTGAGGAAAGGGCGAATCATACTAATGCCTATGGATCCCAATGTGACAACCGCAGTTTAGAAAAAATTGCTCTGGGGCATATTTTCAAGACAGATGTTATTAAACTGATTATTGACACTGATATGCTGTATTATGAGGCATTAACACTAACTTATGCTCTATTAGAGGGATTGAGCCAGTCTCTCCAAATAGAGAGAACTGATATTAATGGGATTATTAGTTTCAATGGTGATAAACGTTTTGAAATAGTTTTATTCGACAATGTTCCAGGGGGGGCTGGGCATGTCAAAAGACTTACAAATGCTCTGGACTTCAGAAAGGTTGTATGTGCTGCATACGATGTAGTAAATAAGAATTGTTGTGACGAAGATACTACTTGCTATAGTTGCTTACGTAATTATTATAACCAGAAATATCACGCCAAAATGAAAAGGAAGTATGCGAAAGATATTCTAAAAATGTTGATTGATGATCAGCTATTGTGACACATAATTGCTTTGATATTAATGACAAAGTTACCTTAATCGGTGATTCTGACAAAATTGGTAAAGTCGTAGGCGCAGTACGTAGCGGAATGAGTTCTAGTAAGCAAAATTTTATTCCTTGGAGTTACAATATTGCTTGACTATAACAAATACATTATCATCATATGAGATAGATGTTGGACACATGGCGAGCATGCATACAAGATCAAAGTAAGTACGTCATTATACCGCCTAAAGATCTGTTAGCTCCAATAGTAGGAAAAAAGTATTTCACATTGCTAAATTACCTCGAAAAAAGGTATTGGTAAGCGCACATAAACTAGTAGTATTTCTAAAAGAAAATGAAGTTTTATGAAAAATGTATCATATAAATTTTACCTAATATTGTTTGCATAAAAATTGAATTGCCATGTTTCATGTCTAATAATGTTTACGGGGAGAATATATGTCTTGTCTATTGAAATTTCTTAAGGCTACAAGGTTAAATATGAAAATTGAAGCAAATTTACGAACAATATGCATTTCTTTGTTTATGATCAATATCGTGTTTTGGCTGGGGATATTTGTTTACTTTTCCTTTGTCAGATTCGCTGCCAAAGAGGAATATCTAATAATGAAGATTTTGCTTTTGGGTGAACCTCTCATCTTTGGAATCGGACTGATTGGATACTTGAAAAAATACAAGTTGGTCTACCTTTTTACCTTGCTGTTTTTGCTTGGAAATGCGATTCTTTCGATGACCGACGAAGTTGGCATGTACGATTGGATATCCCTTGTATTGAGTGTTTCTCTCCTGGTGGTTTTGTTTGTTCAACGGAAAGAGATGTTAAATAAATCGGGGCAATGACTTAGGTCCGGATTCCACCGAAAACTCTCAAGACACGGCAATTTACCATGTTATTATGGATATAATTGCCTACACCCCTTTTATTATTTTGGACGTGCTTTCAATTTACCTCTTGACGATTGGGATTTGGTTTGTTAAGATTAATACAATTGAATACAATCTTCAGGGCAGGGTGTGATTCCCTACCGGTGGTTATAGCCCACGAGCCGCAAGGCATGACTTGGTGTAATTCCAAGGCCGACAGTATAGTCTGGATGTGAGAAGATTTTAACGATATTTTATCGTGGATAATAATGCTCTGGAATGATTTTATAAATTGTTCCAGTTTTTATTTTCAGCCACTTTTATCGTCACTGACTGCCTTGAACTTTGTTGTTTGAGGCATTTTTTATGGTCGAGGAGGCGCTATGGAAGATAAAGATTTTATGCAACTGACATTGGAACTGGCTAGAAAAGGTACCGGCAAGGTAAATCCCAATCCCCTGGTCGGATCAGTCGTGGTCAAGGATGGACAGATCCTGAGTACCGGTTATCATGAATATTACGGCGGTTTCCATGCCGAGCGGAATGCCTTATCCAAAGAAGGCATTGATTTTACCGGTGCGACACTGTACGTCAACCTGGAGCCTTGCTGTCATCATGGAAAGACCCCACCTTGCACCGAAATAATAATCGAAAAGGGAATCAAGCGGGTTGTCATCGGCATGGTTGATCCCAATCCGCTGGTTGGCTACAAGGGAGTTGAAATCCTCAAGGCGGCTGGAGTCGAAGTGGTAGTAGGGGTTCTTGAAAACGAGTGTCAGGAGCTAAACAAGCCGTTTGTCCATTTCATCAAGACCAGAAGGCCATACGTGGTTCTCAAGTACGCAATGACTCTAGATGGCAAGATCGCCACGGTTGCCGGCAATTCGAAATGGATAACCACTGAGAAGTCCCGGGAGCTGGTCCACCATGACCGCCACCGCTATCAGTCCATCATGGTCGGAGTCAATACGGTAATCAAGGATGATCCGATGCTTGACTGCCGGATCGACGGGGGTGTCAGTCCCATCAGGATAGTCTGCGACACGAATCTGAGGATGCCAATGGACTGCCGGATAATCGATACCGCCAAACAGATCAGGACAATCATCGCAACAAGCTGTTTGGATAATGAATTGCATGAACCGTTCAAAGAAAAAGGATGCGAACTTGTGACAGTAGGCATAAAGGACGGCCATCTCGACCTTGATGAGCTGATGGACAGGTTGGGCCGGATGAAGATCGACTCCATCCTGCTTGAAGGAGGCGGAACACTCAACTTCTCCGCGCTTGAAAGCCGGATTGTAAGTTATGTCAAGGCCTTTGTCGCTCCCAAGATCTTCGGGGGTGAGAATGCTATCAGCCCGGTTGCAGGCGAAGGTATTGGTCAGGTTGCGGCCTGTTTCAAGCTGGGAAGTCTTAAGACAAGTTGCATCGATGGGGACATCTTGATAGAAGGAGAGCTGCTGTAATGTTTACCGGAATAATAGAAGAAGTAGGAAAAATAAAATCAGTAAAAAAAGGTGCCGCCTCAGCCCAGTTGGTTATCCAGGCCAAGACAGTCCTGGAAGAAACCAAACTGGGGGCAAGCATAGCTGTCAACGGGGTCTGCCTGACCGTGACCAAACTGGACGGCAACCAGTTTGTCGCTGATGTGATGAACGAGACGCTCCAAAGAAGCAACCTGGGCTCGCTAAACGTCAACGACCCGGTCAACCTGGAGCGGGCAATGGCTGCAAATGGACGCTTCGATGGGCATATGGTATCCGGCCATATTGATGGAACGGGTCAGATAGCCAGGATAATCAAGGATGATATCGCCTACCGCTATACGGTCCGGGCCGATGCCTCGTTGATTCGATACATCGTAACCAAAGGTTCGATATGCATCGATGGAATCTCGCTGTCAGTGACCAATGTCACAGCAACCAGTTTCGAGGTGTCAATCATTCCCCATACATTGAAAATGACGAGTCTGCATCTCAAACCGGTAGGGTTCAAGGTCAATCTCGAAACCGATATTGTTGGCAAATACGTCGAAAAGACAGTAACCAGCCAAAGCAAAATAACCAAGGAATTCTTGATGAAACACGGATTTTAGGAGGATAAGATGAAATACAATACGATTGAAGAGGCTCTTGAAGCCCTGAAAAATGGCGAAGTGATAGTAGTAAGCGATGATGAGGACCGTGAAAACGAAGGGGACTTCATCTGTGCCGGGGAGTTCGCGACCCCGGAAAACATCAACTTCATGGCAATCTACGGCCGGGGACTAATCTGCATGCCAATAAGCACGAAGATTGCCAGAAAGCTTGATCTTGGACCGATGACGCCGACCAACCAGGACAACCATGAAACAGCCTTCACCGTTTCGATTGACGCCAATGAAACGACAACCGGAATCAGTGCGTTTGAACGATCAGCGACAGCTTTGAGAGCTGTGGCCGACGATGCAAAGCCAGGCGACTTCCGCAGGCCGGGTCACATGTTCCCGCTGATTGCCAAGGACAATGGGGTCCTGGTGCGCAACGGCCATACCGAAGCGACAGTCGATTTGATGAAGCTGGCAGGGCTGAAGGAATGTGGGCTTTGCTGCGAAATCATGGCTGACGACGGAACGATGATGAAAACTCCTCAACTTTTCGAACTGGCAGAAAGACACAATTTGAAATACATAACCATCAAGCAGCTCCAACAATACCGCAAGATCCATGATCCTATGGTTGAATGTGTGGCCAAGCCGGTCATTCCAACCAAGTTCGGTGAGTTCCAGGCATTCGGTTTTTTAGACAAGGTAACCGGAGAACAGCACGTGGCCCTGGTAAAAGGTGATATCGCCAATCAGGAAGACGTCCTGTGCCGGGTTCATAGCGAATGTCTTACCGGAGATGTGTTCCATTCATTGAAGTGTGACTGCGGCCAACAGCTTGACCAGGCCATGGAAAAGATCGCGCAACAAGGCCAAGGGGTCCTGCTTTACATGGCCCAGGAAGGCCGGGGCATCGGACTGTTGAACAAGCTCAAGGCCTATGAGCTCCAACAACTAGGTCGTGACACTGTAGATGCGAACCTTGAACTGGGATTCGATGAGGATCTGCGCGAATACCATGTGGCAGCGGCAATGCTTAAGCATTTGGAAGTATCTAGCGTAGCCCTTATGACAAACAACCCTGAAAAGATCGAGCAGCTCGAATACTACGGGGTGAATGTAGCCAAACGGGAAGCGATCATCATCGAACCGCACAGCCATGATTATGGTTATCTTAAGACAAAACAGGACCGGATGGGTCACCTGTTGAATATCGATTAAAAGGAGAAAAGAGAATATGAAAACAATCGAAGGAAATTTAGTGGCAAGCAACATCAAAGTGGGAATCGTGGCGGCACGGTTCAACGAATTCATCACTTCAAAACTGCTGGGGGGAGCGATCGACGGTTTGGTGCGTCATCAGGTCGATGAAAACGACATCGAAGTGGCATGGGTTCCAGGCGCTTATGAAATCCCGCTGATCGCCAAGAAAATGGCGGCATCGAAAAAATACGATGCGATAATCTGCCTGGGAGCGGTAATCCGCGGTTCAACTACCCATTATGATTATGTATGTGCCGAAGTTTCAAAAGGAATCGCGACGGTATCACTTAACAGCGACATTCCGGTAATGTTTGGGGTGCTGACTACCGAAAACATCGAACAGGCCATCGAACGGGCCGGAACTAAGGCAGGAAACAAAGGATTTGACTGTGCTTTGGGTGCCATTGAGATGGTTAACCTGATGCGCAACATCTAACAACGACTTTCAGGCGAGCTTATGGTTTCGCCTTTTTTGTTTTTCATCGAAATATATTTGAGAATTGAGGCAATATTTTTGCTTATTGGTTGCAGTCGTATTATAATTGGAGTATAAGGTAGACATTTTTGGCCAGATCATCTATAGGAGAATGCATTATGAAAACCACAATAAAGGAAATAAACAATATCGCTGAGGATAATTATATCGTCAGACTGGAAGTGCCCGAAAATTACCATTGGATTCCCGGCCAGTTCCTTAAAATTTCAATCCCAAATCTTACCAAAGATACGCGGATCTTTTCCATCGCTTCAATCGAGGATGAAAATGAGATCCTGCTTGCGACAAAATCACGGGGTGAGGACATCTCGAACTTTAAGAAACTGCTGTTCTCATTGACTGAGACCGATGAGGTGGAAATCTCGCCGGCGGCAGGTCGTTTCAATCTCCGTGATGAGACAACACCGTTAATCATGTATGCCTCAGGCATCGGGATCACTCCGATCTTTGCCCTGTTGAAAGCAATCAAGTCCGAACAGCCGGTAGAGGTTGTCTACGCCTGCTATGGCTACTACATCTTCAAAGATGAGATCGATGCTATCGTCGAGGAAAAACCGAACATAACGGTAACCTACACCCGTGAAATAGACGAGACAACCCACAAGCTTGAAGAACTGTGTCTCAAATATGGAAACAACGCTTTTTACTATACTTCAGGATCACCGTTGGTTATCAAGACTGTTGAAGGGAACTACATGAATTGGGGCATCGACAAGGATCGTCTGATTTCCGACAGCTTCGTTGGTTACTAAGCAAACTTAAAAACATGTTCTATCAAGGAACAAGCTGAAAGTAAAACAGTCTATTGGAAAAACAAAGTATTTGGATAATTCAATTTTATAACTGCTTTTACCCAAAAGCTCTGTATTGATCCCGGCGATCAATTAGCAGGGCTTTTTTGAACCTTTGACAATTCATCTGAAATTAACGGTTATTATATCATTTGCCGTTAAGTGAAAAAAATGGATAAATGTCAAAATCAGTATTGATAATTTATTATAAACTTGATAATATATTCTCATACAGTAACTTGATGAAGGGGATCTGCCATATACTCACTAATAAGAATATCATTTTATTGGATTTGGAAGATTTTGAGCTTTCGCATTAGGTAACGGTGGCTGACTGATTATTTTCAGTATGTAATTGCCAGTCGAGAGGTAAATGCAAGGGCCTTGATTTGGGAAACTGATAAATAACCGGATCAAAAAAAACAAGACAGGGAAAGGGAAAAAATATGGAAAAATTAAGAATCAAGATAGCTAGAAGCACCGATGTGTTGGCTATCGAAAACATCATTCAGCAAGCTTATCACAAATATGTAGCAATCATGCCCAAAGAACCCGCACCCTTGCTTGAAAACTATAGCGAGGTGGTCCAAGGAGGTTCGACTTTTATCGGCATGCAGGGTGAAGAGGCGGTTGCCGTAATGGTTCTCAAGGAACATGAGGAATTCATGTTGATAAACAACCTGGCGGTAGCTCCGGACTATCAGGGCAAAGGTTGGGGCAAGGCGATGCTCCAGCTAGGAGAGGTTCTCGCAAACAAGAGGGGCAAGATGCAAACCCAGCTTTACACAAACGAGATGATGGCTGACAATGTCTCTTTCTACCAGAACGCGGGCTACCAGATTTCCGACAACAGGTCGGAGGACGGTTACAGCCGCGTCTATTTCACGAAATATGTATGATCACAAATTATGATACTTTAACCAAAAATATTGGCGAACTCTTCAATGAGAGCAGCCAATATTTTTTCGTTATTTGGGTTCAATGTTCGATCATTCGTGACGATTGTAAATTGTGTTTAGGTGTAATCATCCCAGATTGTTCATCGCCTTTTTAAGCGATTCTTCGACCTCCTTGGCGATTTCATTCAGGCTGTCATCTTCGATGGTCCTGATCAGTTGGGTGGGCAAAAGCATTCCCATGTAGATCTGGCCATCAAGGTCATAGACGACAACCTTGCAAGGTAGAAAATACCCTGCTTCGGGATTTTTCATCAGGACTTCCTGGGCTTTTTTCGGGTTGCAGGCTTCCATCACCTTGAAATCGATATCGAATTCAAGCCCTTTTTCTTGAAGCTTGTCCTTGAAATTAAGCTCCCACAGGACCCCGAACTGTTCCTTTGCCAGGGCTTCCTTGAATTTGGCGACGGTCTGTTCAAATGAATAGGGTGAGGCCACTTTGTATTGGATTTCCATTATTGATCTCCTTCCGACCAGATTCCAAGTTGATTTCTTACTCAAATTGTAGCACTGGCCATAATCGAATGCAAACAATCCACTTTGTAAGGACACCTTATGATTTAAGGCTGATTGTAAATTCGAAGCCGGGCAGATAAAGATTTTTTAACGGACAATTAACTTTTACCTGGTATAAGGAATTGCGGGGATGGCTATAATTGAGGGTGAAATGAAGCATTGGATAATGTGAAAATTCACTTAGAGAAAAAAGGTATTTCCAATTTAGGAGGAGAATATGGAATTCAAAAAAATGAAGGTTACCACTTCGGCATTGCTGGCGGGATTGATTGTTGCAGGAAGCACAATCCCATCAAGCGCATTGAACAAAACAGGGAAACTTACCGGAACCGGAAAGGATGTCAAGAACGTGATTGTCATGATTTCGGACGGCTGGGGTTACAACCAGATTATGGCCACCGATTACTACACAGAGGGCAGAGCGGACACCCAAATCTATGAAAACTTTCCGACCCAGCTTTCGATGAGCACTTATTCAACTGGAAGTTATGATCCCGCGACAATCTGGAATGATTTCAACAACTTGAATATCGCTCCGACTGATTCTGCCGCGGCGGGAACTGCCATGTCGACCGGGGAGAAGACATATGATGCGGCAATCGGTGTCGACCTTGAAGAAGCGGACATGACTCATATTTCGGAAACATTCGAAAGCCTGGGCCGGTCAACCGGGGTTGTATCGACTGTGGAATTCTCACATGCGACACCGGCAAGCTTCATTGCCCATGATTCAAACCGCAACAATTATGCGGATATCGCCAATGACATGATCTACCAGAGCAGCGCTGATGTCATCATCGGTTGTGGTAATCCTGATTACGACAATGATGGCAACGAGGCAAGCATGACCACCAAATATGTCGGTGGAGACGCTACCTGGGCTGATCTTAGCGACGGAAGTGTGACCGGGGCTGATGCCAACGGTGACGGGGTGGCTGATGACTGGTCGGTAATCCAATCTAAATCCGATTTCGAAGCATTGACAACCGGAAAGACGCCTGACCGGCTGATCGGAATCCCTGAGGTCTATACGACTTTGCAACAGGCCCGCAGCGGCGATGGGAAAGGAGATGCTTATGAAGTTGCCTTGAATGACAACTTGCCTGATCTGGCCACAATGTCTCAAGTTGCGCTCAATGTGTTGGACAACAACGATGAAGGTTTCTTCTTGATGATCGAGGGTGGGGCGATTGACTGGGCTGGCCATGCCAACCAAAGCGGCCGTCTTATCGAGGAACAGGAAGACTTCAACACCGCAGTGGAGGCCGTATGTGAATGGGTTGAACAAAACAGCAGCTGGTCCCAGACCATGCTGGTAGTTACCGGTGACCATGAAACAGGATACCTTACTGGTACTGCGGGTGTTTACGATGAGGTTGTAAACAATGGTGCAGGCATCATGCCGACAATGGCTTGGAACAGTGGGAACCACACCAACCAACTTATCCCATTCTTCGCCAAAGGTGCTGGAGCTGAAATTTTCAAAAAGCTGGCTGATCAAGTGGATCCAGTAAGGGGAAAATACCTTGACAATACGGAAATCGTAACTGCCATCAATGCCTTAATCAACTGACTTATTTAGAAATACAATTCGATACCAAAAAGGCGACCTCATTTACTGAAGTCGCCCTTTGTATTATTCTGTTTCACCGGACTAAGAATGTTGTTCCCGTCCAGGAATTGATTATTGCGGGATGTTGCTGGAAATGCGCCCCAGCAGACTGATGATAGTTTTTAGTTCCTCCTGGGAAAGGTTGCTTGTCAGCTGGCGGTCGAAATTGGCGATCTCCTCGCAAATCTTCGAGCTTATCTCCAAAGATTTCTTATCCAGGGTTATCTGTTTATGGCGGGCATCGTCTTTGCTTGGAGTCCGGATGATGTAGCCATCTCGCTCGAGGTTCTTAAGGATTCCTGAAGCGGTTGCCGGGCGGAGGTTGAATTCCTCTTCAATATCCCTTTGAATCAACCCATCCTGCTGTTTGGCGATTATGAAGTGGAGCACATGACCCTGGGTCCCCGTAAGACCGGTCCTTTTAGAGAGAATCCCCATGTTGCGTTTGATCTGGTTTGAAAGGTTCGTTATTTCTTTGCCTACATTGTATTCCATCTTGTCTCCTTTGGATATATTGATCCTGGCTTTTGTACACTGTTATGATTATAACATAGCAATGATGCATTATTTCAGGGAATCAAAGTTTTTTGAATAATTTTTGACGCGGGGAGCCAATGCTTTGACTTGGGCGAATGTCAGGAATGATACAGCGACAGCTAGGATGACCAGAACAAACAACGCGCCTTGTTTCGTCGTGGTGGAGTTGATTGTTTCGTTTTGGAAGAACGCCAGACTGGCTGCGCAAACTGCAGTTCCGATCCCGCCGGATAGCTGCTGAAGGGTCTGAATTGCGGCATTTCCATCCGCCTTTTGGCTCCCTTTCAGGCTGTTCAAAGCGCAAGTAAGAGTGTTTCCGACAGTCAGTCCGACCCCTACCATATAAAGGAAATAGAATGAGACGCACAGCGTGTAATTCAGTCGATTGAAAAGAACAAGAAATAAGGCGATGGATACCCAGGCAAACAAGGCGCCGCCAATGATGGGTTTTCTAGGACCGAATTTATCCAGCAGGATCCCCCCGACCAATGCAAAGGTCGCCCCGACCAGAGATCCAGGAAGAGCGACAAGTCCTGCTGACAAAGCCGATTGTCCCAGTACGGTTTGGACAAATATCGGAAGAAGAAGGCTCAATGCCAGGGTAATGATTTGGACGGCCATGATTGCACCCAGATGCCAGCTGAATGTTGTGTTTGAAAATATTTCCAGGTCAATCAATGGTTCGTCACTTCTCTTGCTTTGTTTCAAGAAGATGGTTAGCGCACAAAGTCCTATGGCGAAATAGACAACTATTGTCGCAGGATTAGTGAAAATCCTGTCAAGGTTGGAAAAGGCGAACATCAAAGCGATAAAAGCTGATGCAATGGCGCCATATCCCTTCCAGTCGATCTTGACAGCTTTATCGCCCGGTAACTTTTCAATGCACCAGTTGCCAACAATCAGGGCGATGATAATTACAGGAAGCACCGCTGCGAAGATGAAACGCCAGTTGAAGTATTCGACCATCAACCCGCCAAAAGTCGGCCCAAGAGCCGGAGCCGATGCAATAACCAAAGATCCCACTCCCATCATCCGCCCCAACATATGCTCAGGCGTTTCAACAAGGATGATGTTGTACATCAAGGGCAGGGCAATCCCGACAGCCATACCTTGGATAACCCGTCCAAGCAACAATATGGTGAAATTACCTGTCGTCACGTCGACAAGGATTCCGGTGATGAAAAGCATCCCTGCAAAAATGAATAGACTCCGTTTGGGAAATCTCTTGTTTAGATATGAAGACAGAGGGATCATCATCCCAAGTGCAAGCAGGTTGCCGGTGGTCATCCATTGCACAGTCGAAGTGGCAACATCGAATTCGCGAATCAGTGTGGGAAATGTGATGTTCGTGGCAGTCTCGATCAAAATGCCGCAAAAAGCGAACAGCCCCGCTGCCACTATAGCCAGGAATTTTCTTGCTGTAAGTTTATTGTTCATAATATACCTCCATGTTTAGGAACCTAACCAATTACTTAGGCTCCTAAATATAATAGCGGGATATTTTCCTAAAGTCAAGAACAAGCTAATTCTAAATTAGTCGCACCGTGATGAAATTGGTAAGTAAATATTCATGATGGCTAATGGTCATTAGTTATATTCACAATATAATCAATCCATGGTTTTGTTTGTGGGAATAGAGACATTTTCATTGTGCCTGTTGTCATATTTGAAAATTTTGGGGAATATTTTAGAAAGATAGATCCCTCAATTTCTATATTCATTCAATGATGAAGCTGAAAATTGGTGAATTGGGTCCTGTTATGATGGTTTCAATTTTGCTTCATTCATATGATGGTGTCAATTTGATTTGATTCATTCATTTGCATTTTCCCTCTTATTTGATATAATTAATTTTAAATGCTCCACATATGAGCAATTGGAATCGAGGGGACATATGAATGATATTTTCGACAGTATAAGGGAACAACTGGGGCTTTTCAATGCGATGTACGACTTTGTGAGGATAGTCGATCCGATAAGGAAAATCGCCTACCTTGAAGACGGGGCCAACCTGGATTTCGCAAAGAGCGTATGTCACCGGTTCTGGAAAAGTGGGACCCCTTGCGACAACTGTATCTCAATCAGGGCTATCGAGACAAACAAGGCGACAACTAAAATTGAGATAAAAGGCGAAGTGGTCTATCTGATCCAGGCGATTCCCATGCAAGTCAAGGGCAAACATTATGTGGTTGAGATCCTCAAGGACATAACCGAAGATAGGATATTCTATCTCGATGGACAACAGCAAGGAAACCTCCAGGACTATATTTTCAAGATCAACTCGCAATTGGTGATCGATCCGCTCACTAAAGCATACAACCGCCGTTATATCGAGGAAAGATTCATCAGCGATCTGAGCCAGATTGAGACAAGGGGAAAGGGCATGGTAATGGCTATCGGTGATATCGATCATTTCAAACAGGTTAACGACACATTTGGCCATCTGGCCGGCGACTATGTGCTATCTAAGGTGGCGATGCTGATCAAGGATTCGATCCGCGATTCTTTCGATTGGGTGGCACGCTATGGCGGGGAGGAATTCCTGGTTGTCCTCAACGGCATCACTGATGAAAAGGCGTTTGAAGTCATCGAAGGCATCCGGGAAAAGATCGAGTCATTCGACTTCGTTCATGACAACAAAACCATCAAGATAACCTGCAGCTTCGGGCTGGTGACAATAGATGACTCGCACAAGGATTTCGACGAATTGTTTGCAATAGCCGATGGCAAACTTTACCAGGCCAAAAATCAAGGGCGAAACCAAAGCGTGATTTAGGGGAACATATGGAAAACAGAAAAAAAGAGAGCATGATCCTGGCCAAATACAAGCTGGGATTCACAACCAATCCCCTGCGGATCATACATCTATACCTGGTAATCGGTTTTGGCTGGATATTGCTGTCGGATACCGTGTTGAATGCCCTTATCAATGACAGCAGGCTCAATGCCACATTGCAATCGTACAAAGGGGCCCTTTATGTCTTGTGGACCGGGGCATTGTTGTTTGTGATAATCAGGAAGGATTACAACCGGATACTGGATCTGACCGCAAAGGTGGCCTTGAAAAATGAGGAACTAACCGAATACTCAAATGACCTGGAAACCGCCAAGAAGATGCTTAAAAGCCAGGTGAAGGCCTTGAACCGGTCATTGGATACCATCAATAGCCATAAGGAGTTTTCCCAGGCCATATACGACAATGCCAACACGGCCATAGTGATGTTGAATATCTCCGGCGAGATAATGGATTACAACGAATATTTCACCGAACTCTTCGGGTATCAATCAGGGGAGATAACCGGGGAAAAATGGCACAATTTTCTTGCCAATCTCGATGATGACCTGATCGAAACAATGAGGAATGCGCTCAACCGCGACAAGTTCATCAACAACTACGAAAGCCAGGCCATAACCAAGGATGGCCAGCTGCTCGAAATCGTCTGGAACAACAACCTGATCAAGGATCCCGTTTCTAATGAGCCGGTGATATTCTGTATCGGCATCGACCGGACAATCGAGAAGCAAAACGAGCGCCAGATTTATGAGCTTGCCTACAAGGACCGCATTACCGGGCTTGACAATCAGCTGGTATTCGAAAACCAGCTGGAAAAGCTTATCAAAGACAACTGTGATTTCACCCTGTATTACCTGGATTTCGACAACTTCCGCAATCTCAACGACATCCATGGCCATCACTATGGCGATTGTTTCTTGCGGGACTACGCCAACATGATCAAGGATGAATTCCCTACGATCAAGCCGTTTCGATTCGGTGGTGACGAGTTCATGCTTCTCGACGGCAAATGCGACGACGATAATGTCAATAAGAACCTAGAGCGGCTTTTTGAAAAGACTAACCAGGCCTTCGCATATGGGGATTTTTCTTACTACCCGTCGATCAGCGTGGGTGTGGTTAAATATCCTGAAGACGGAAACAACCGCGGGACTATTTTCAAGAATATCGACCTGGCCTTGTATAAAGCCAAGACCAAAGGAAAGAACCAGGCGGTCAAATACCATCTCGAAATTCATCAGGAGATTGAAACCAGCATCCTGATTGAAAACGGCATCCGCTCGATGCTTCTAAACGATGACTTTGTTTCTTACTACCAACCGATTCATGATTTCAAAACAAAAGCGATCGTCGGGGTGGAATCACTGCTTCGCTGGGACCGGGCGATTCTCGAATGCAACCCCGACCAGCTTATCGAGGTGGCCGAACAGACCGGGCAGATTGTCGCCATCGACCGCTGGGTGGTATCCAACAGTTTCCAATTCAAGAACCGATACCTTAAAGATGAAAATATGACCATGTCGATAAATCTGTCAACCCGGACAATCGAGTCACCGGGAATGATGGAATATCTGATGGAACAGCTGCAGCTCCACCGGATCGACCCAACGATGATAATATTTGAAATCACCGAGCATTCCCTGTTTGACAATATGGAAAACAGCCAACACCTTGTCAAGAAACTCAAGACAATGGGCTTCAAGATCGCTCTTGATGATTTTGGGACCCGCTATTCATCGCTCAACTATTTGAAGAGTCTGGATATCGACCGGTTGAAAATCGACAAGCTCTATATCGACAAGATCATCGAATCCGACAATGACAGCATCATTGTAGAGCAGATGATCCTGCTTGCTTCCAGGCTGGGAATCGAAACAGTGGCCGAGGGGATCGAATGTGAACGTCAGTTCGAACTTCTCAGATCGATGGGCTGCACTTATGCCCAGGGATACCTGATGGCAAGACCCCTTTGTGGTAACGACCTGATAAATCTAATTGAAGACAATGAAAAAAGTCCTAATCAGTATTCTGACTAAGACTTTTTTATTTTTCCTGTTCAATTACCGGGACGATTTTTTGTTTGCGGACCAGATCGGCAAAAATTATTGCCAATTCAGGATCGAACTGGGTTCCGGCGTTTTTCAGGATTTCCTGCAAGGCGAACTCAAGAGGCCGGTTTTCCTTGTATGAACGTTTTGAGAGCATCGCGTCGAAACTGTCGGCGATGCAAAGGATCCTTGCGAACAGCGGAATGTCGTTGCCGCGAACCTTGCGGGGATAACCGTTGCCGTCCCAACGCTCATGATGGCCGATGACGGCCGGAATAACGTAGGTCAGTGATGGGATGTGCTTGATGATGGCTACCGAATTTTCCACATGGGTCTGCATTATCGAGCGCTCCTCATCGGTGAGGCGTCCGGTCTTGTTGAGGATTTTCTCATCGACACCGATCTTGCCGATGTCGTGAAGCAATGCCGCTTCCTTGATGATTTCAATCGAATCCTTGTCCATGTTCAAGCCATAAGCCAGCTCGGTCGCATAGTAGCAGACGTTGTTGGAATGACTGTAGGTGTAGTGGTCTTTGGTGTCGATCGCCGCCGTCAGAGCATGGATCATTGCCGCATATTCCGAATATATTTCAGCCTTGTGTTCCACTTCATCGTCGGGATTCTCGTTGCGTTTGACAACTTGGCCGGTGGAAATCCGGATGCTGTCCTTGCCGGAGCGCTTGACATGATAAATCGCCAACTCGGCATCGTTGATCAGCACGGTCGGGTTGTTGGCCAGAAACGGAATGGTCGAAATGCCGACGCTGACGGTGATCCGCTTCATTTTGTAGTTTTCCCGTTTGGAATTGATCTGGTTGATCTGTTTGGAGATTTTCTGGGCGATCAGCCTTGTCTGGTTGACATCGTAGTTCGGGAATACGCAGGCGAATACCTTGGAATCGTAGCGGGCGCAGATGCCGATGCCTTCCATAGTGGCCTTGATGATCCTTGCCACCTCGATCAGGACGGTATCTCCTTCATTGTAGCCATAAAGCTGGTTGTAGAGCTTGAAGTCGTCGATATTGAATATAGCGATCGAAAGCAAGCCGTCATGACGTTTTTTCTCGAGGTCCTTGAGCGCGGCCAGGAAATACTTGCGATTAAGCAGTTTTGTCAGATCATCCTTGCGGGCCTCGTTGTATACCACCTCGTAAAGCTGGGCTTTTGACAGGGCGGTCGAAGAGATCAGCGAAATATTTTCCAAAAAGTCAATGTCATCATCGGTGAACTTCGATGACTTGTTTTTGTGGGTAAGCATCAGGATGCCGACCAACTTTTCATCGTCGATCAAAGGGACGAAACATTCGATATTCAGGTAATCGAGTTCCTTCTTTTCATCGGTCCACATCGACTTGTAGGCATTAAGCTTTTTGAGGTCATCAAGCAGGATGCAATCACGGGTGTTATTGAGCAGCATGACCAGAGGATTGTTGAGCTCCAACCTGAAGTCGATTAGATTCAGCGGGTTGCTGGTATTGATGACATGGAAATGCTCATTCTTGTTATCGGGAAGCAATACATATGTTTCTTTTACGTCCAAGGTATCCTTGATGACGTTTACAATCAGTCGGGAAATCTCTTTGACTTTCAAGCTCGAGAAAGCGTTGTTTTTGAATTCTTTCAGGATATTTGTCCGGATTGTGTCATCCGATATATAGATTCGGTTGATGAACAGCTCCAGCGCCCTGTAGAAAATAAAGGCAAAGACCGTAAAGCAAACGCTAATGATCATTACTTGATTTTCGATTGGAAAATTGAAGTTTTGCAGCAATAGATCTTCTATTAAGTGAATCGATTGCATAAGTATCAATAATGATATGATGACCGAGATCAGGTAGACGATCCAGCGGGAAATCAACAAGTCAAGCTTGAATAATTTTTTCTTATATAATGAATAAAATAGAGCGAAGGCAAAGAAAACACTGGCAATGATATCAATCGGGATTCCCTGCAAAAAAGGCAATACAGTCAATAAGTGTCCCAGAAGCAAAACGACTATCCCGATTTTCAAGGGATCAAAAGCGCTGTGGGAAAATTGGTTTGCTTCAGTCTTGACAAACAGGACCTTGAAGATGAAAAAGATAATAACTGAAGCAAGTACAAACAAGAAGGCTACCGGCCAAGAGGCGTGGTATATGAATAAACTATTACCTTCAGGAGAAATGACGATTTCAGGCTGGGCCAGGAAAAAACCGGTAATGGTGTTGATGAGCATGAATACAACACATGACACCAGCAGGACCAAATCAACCATATTCCGTTTGATTTCGGAAAAGTTTTTGACAAAAATCAAAAATTCGTAAGTGGCAAAGATGATTCCAAACAGCGAAATATCATACCAGATCTTGGTTATGTTCAAAAACTGGGTCCTCATCAGGAAGGATCCGCCACTCCACAGCGTAAGATATACAAGCACCATTATGAACGAGTTGATAACCGGGGATTTTTTGGCAGCAAGAAAAGCTAACAATAAGAAGCTAAAGCAAGCTACGGCTATAGCAGGAACAATTGTGTAATCAATCATATTTTACCCCCATGTACTCCCCGACTCGCTGCTGGATGTCGACCAAATCACGGATCTCATATTTCGATGGATTGAATGATTTGACTGGCTTTTGATAGACTTGTTGGTACTTATCGAATGTGCCACAGCGCAAGATAGTAATTTCCAATGGGTCCATGCCCAGGATTGTTTTCAAAGATTCATAATCCGAATCGATATAGCGGAAATAGATTCCCAGCTGACCTTGGAGAATATCTTTAAGGTATGCCGAATCGATCAATGTGCTCTGGTCAAGTTCGACATACATATGCAATAACGGTTTGTTGTTCTGGTTGTATTCCTTGACGATCGCATAATTTTTGATGTCAAGATTTGCCAGGGCAATGACATTGTCGATTAGTTCTTTGGTGATCCGGGTGAATCCGGCTATATCGATGACATCGGGGGACCGATCCACGAACTTGAATCGTGGCAGACCCTTGTCATTCTTTCCTACGCACTTATAGACATCTTTGATCCGGTAACGCATGAACGCTCCGCCTTTCAATACGGAAATCACAAGTTCATAAACGCCATCGACCTCGAGCTCGTTGAACAGATAGGTCTTTGGGTTGTAGTTTTCATCATCGATACACCGATACATGTCCGATTCTTTTATGAATTCATAGAAGCAGGCATCGGGAAAGAAATACATTCCATTGCGGTTGTAGTCCTCGGTTCCTACGCAAGTCGGCTCGGTCCCGGCAAAAACTTCCAGTGGAGTAATGCCCCACATCGACTCTAGTTCATCTTTGTAGCAGTCGCTGTCGGCCCCGGTAATCATGAATCCTTTGAGCTTGAAGAAGTCTTTTGGCATGAGCTCGCGATTTTCTTGTTTACAAACTCGTTTCGCATTTATGTATCGCAAAACCATTTTCAATGGAACTTTGGATTTTTTTTCTTTATCAATCGGACCAGATCCCCCGGTCCTCATCGCCGGAAAACTTTTGGAAATGTAGTAGGTCACCGATGCCAATCCGAAGAAATAATCGATGCCCCGCTGCAAACCGAGTTTGAAACCTTCCTTGTTGCGATCTTTGAAACTCATGTCTTCAGCAGTTTCGACATCAGGCAGGAAATCGACATCCACGTTCATCGACAGTGCCCGAGGCAACAGTCCGGTCGCATAAGGCAGTGGTGCCAGCGCGTAAAGGAAAGTGTTGTCAGGTTCGATATCGTAATGATACTTGCCTTTTGAAGTTGCCTGGATCATGCAGGCGAAGACATTGTCCTTGAATGAATCGATCATGTCGCTTGTGTAAGGTGCGAGCTTGACTGGATGTTTGCCGCCTTCCCAGGTGGTCTTGATCCAGATTACCGCTTTGCTTGGCAGCAGGTCATCCCTTTTCAAAAGGAGGATGTCGGCATAATCCTGGTAATTGGTCAGCGGGAATGTCCGCCGGAATTCCTCGACGCTTGATATTTCCTCTTTAAGCAAAGATTTCCCCAATGGCGATTTTTGCCACAATCTTAGCTGTTCTTTCATCAAGCGGTTCTGGATGGCCATGAATTCATCTATTGTCAAATCCAAAAAGCCGCAGTACTGGTCCCATATTTCCTTTTTGCTTTTTGATTTGTAATCATCCTTAAAACTCATAATTTTCTCCTTTTTGAATAACCCTTTTTATCGATCTGTATGAAGGGATCAGAAATGGCACATCCTTCTTGTAATCCTGATAGTCATGGAACGTCCTTACAAAGGTGTAGTTGTCCTGGATGACAATGTAGATCAGGTTCATCAATGAAGAGACTGCCGCGAAAAGTGTGAAAGTCATGTCATTGAAGACGAAGATCAAAGAGACATACATCAAGATGAACCATAAAACCCCGATATGTCGTGATAAACCGTACATTCCCGTTCTTATTGCCTTGGTCTGGTCGAATGCGACATAGGTCGATTCGAATGGCAGGGCGAAAAACAGGGTGTAGATCAGCAGGCATAAAAATATAAGCGCGCAGCCTATCAGTATGATTGACGAGCTTGTAAAAGCGATGGCGTCTTTAAGCCGGTAAAACAAAGCGACATTGGTCAGTGTGAAGATTCCACTCGCAAACAGAAACAGTTTGTCGAGCAGTTTGTTCTTAATTGTGACACTGTTGATGTCATAGATAATATATAGACTAAAAACTCCAAATGCAATCAAGTGATAGATCATAGCGCAATCCCCCAAAAATATGATAACACTATTTTTAGTAATTTACTAATATTATCGTAAAAATATGCGCTTTTTTTGCATCATTTGTCTCTTAACAAGAGGATATTTAGATTATTATTACCAATATGTTATAAAATAGACAAATAGTTTTGTATAAAAAACAAATACGGAAATTTCTTGTCAAGCAAATATATTTTACATATGTAACATAATTTAATGGTGGGTAATAAATATTGCTGGGTTTCCCCGCTCCTTCATTCATGAATATCGTCAGATCTTAACGCCTATGAAACAATGTTTCGTAAATATGGATAAATCGGATAAAATCATGAAACGAAATTGAGAAGTAAGGTCCTGCCCTTTACAAAATATTTTAAAGTTTTAAAATGGAAGCAAATAAGGAGGATTTACAATGGAAAGAAAGTTCCCAAAAGATTTTTACTGGGGTGGCTCAGTTTCTTCATTCCAGACTGAAGGTGCCCGTGATGAAGGTGGAAAAGGTCTGTGCATCTATGATGTCCGCCCGACCAATCCAGAATTCAGCGACTGGTCGGTGGCAATCGATGCCTACCACCGTTATGACGAAGATATCGCCTTGATGAAAGAGATGGGCTTCAATTTTTACCGTTTCTCGATCTGCTGGTCTAGGATCATCCCCAACGGTGATGATGCGGTCAATGAAGAGGGTGTAAAATTCTACAGCGATCTTATTGACAAGCTGATCGCGGCTGGTATCGAGCCGATGATCACGCTGGTCCACTTCGACATGCCTTACAAGCTGGTTAAGGAACATAACGGTTTTGCTTCAAGGTTTGTCGTTGACTGCTTTGAACGATATGCTCGAGTTTGCATCGAACGATTCGGTGATAGGGTAAAACATTGGATGAGTTTCAATGAACAGAACCTTCACGGGATGATGTTAAGGGTGTCGAATGCCGAAACGGTGCCTGAAGGAGTCGACCCTGCCAAACATCTCTACCAGGTCAACCACAATGTCTTCATCGCCCATTGCAAGGCGGTAAGAGCGTTGCGCCAGCTCCAAAGCGATGCCAAGTTCTGCGGGATGAATGCGGTGACCAATTTCTATCCGGCAACCAACACTCCTAAAAACAACCTGTTTGCCTGGCAGGCGTACCAATACATGAACGGATTCCATTGCGATGTGTTCACATATGGAAAATATCCCGACTATATGGTGGCCTATCTGGAAAACCGTGGCTGGATGCCTGTTTTCGAAGATGAGGATGAGGAACTGTTGAAATATACGGTTGACTATATCGCATTTAGCTATTACCGTTCGAACACCCTGACCGAAGGGGAATTCGACTACAAACGGCCATACCATGAAATCGTCGGGGAACATACCATTAAGAATCCAAACCTGGAAGCCAATGAATGGAACTGGGAAATCGATGCGATCGGTTTTAGATGGACACTAAACGAACTGGCAAACCGTTCACACCTGCCGGTGTTCGTTCTTGAAAACGGGATCGGATGGCGCGAAGAGCTTGACGAAAATGGAATGATCGAAGACGACTACCGCATCTGTTATCACCGCGACCATATCCAGGAAATGAAAAACGCGATGATCGAAGAAGGTGTCAACTGCATGGGTTACGTGACCTGGGGACCAATCGACATCCCGGCAAGCATGTGTGACATGTCGAAACGCTACGGTTTCGTCTTTGTCAACCGCACAAACAAGGACTTGCGCGACCTGGCAAGAATCCCGAAAAAATCATTCAAATGGGTCAAAAAAGCCTTCGAATCTAATGGGGAAGATTTGGCTTAGTCTGTAAAACAACAATAGGCAATTAACCGGGATTATGCTATAATACCGATGATTAAGTTGCATAACTTAAAATACTGTATAATAGAACTACGGGCGATTGCCTTCTTGCAACATGTAAAATACGAGGAGAAAACAATGGAAATTTTGAAATTAGCGCCAGCCTTCAAGGATTATTTATGGGGAGGGCTCAAACTAGTTGAGCAGTACAACAAGAAAAGCGACCTGGAAAAGGTGGCTGAAAGCTGGGAAATGTCGAACCACAAGGATGGTTCATCGACAATCATCTCCGGTGAATATCAGGGGTCAAGCTTCAGGGATTACCTGGAAAAAGTCGGGAAAGGCGCATGGGGGACCAAGGCGGCCAAGTATGACAATTTCCCGATCATGATCAAATTCATCGATGCCAAACAGGCTCTAAGCATCCAGGTGCATCCTAATGACGAATATGCCCTGAAATACGAAGGGGAATTCGGAAAGAACGAATTCTGGTATGTCCTGGAAGCCGAAGAAGGTGCCTTCTTGTACTACGGTGTCAACCAGAAGATGACCAAAGAAGAGTTCAGGGATCACATCGACAAGGGTGTCATCTGCGATTATCTCAAGAAGGTCGAAGTGAAAAAAGGCGATTGCTTCTATATCGAAACCGGAACAATCCATGCCATCGGAGCGGGAATCGTGATCGCCGAGATCCAACAATGTTCGAACTCGACCTACCGGGTGTTCGATTTCAACCGGCTTGGAGTGGACGGGCAGCCCCGGGAACTCCATATCGACAAGGCCGTGGCGGTGTCAAGACTGACTCCAAACGCCTCGAGCGGTGAACCCGATGGGAAAGTCGAAAAACATGTTGGGTTCGAGAAGCTGCTTCTCACCGAAAACAGCTACTTCAACTGCACCAAATTCGATGTGACCGACAGTCTGGATCTTGATGTTACAACCGAAAGTTTCCAGGCGCTTACCATCCTCGAAGGCCAAGGGACAATCAGCGATGGTGACCAGGCTATCGAGCTTGCCAAAGGCGACAGCATCTTCATCCCGGCCCAAACCGGAAAGGTAACCCTAAAAGGTGCCATCAGTTTCATCCAGACCCAATTATAGACATCATTGCGATGTCTTTTTTTGTAGCAAAAAAGACCCGACTATGCAGGTCGAGCCTTGGTTGAATTGGCATATTAGTCATAGCCACCCTGGATTGGCGGGAGCTGCTTGTATTCGTCCTTGGCGATGACAATCTCGTGGATCCGTTCAAACAGGTTGCGCAGAGCTGTTGCCTTGGCGATGGTGACCAGGCCTTTGTCATCCCAGTGGATGGACTTGGTCTGGCCATCCAGGGTTATTTCGATATTATAGGTCACATAGGGCGATACTTCCACATCGGTTTCGGGATCGTAGATTTCGGGATAATCGAGGATGGCGATATCGCGCATCATCTGGTAAATCCCCGCCATTTCACCATCACTCAGCCTGAGGTCGGTTGTCACCGGCGGTGCCATGACGAGGTCCTTGGTATAGGTGCCTTTGATCGTGTCGAGCGAGTTGCGAACTGTCACTCCATAATAGAGGACGAAACCGAAATCACCGGGCATAGTTTCAGGCATTTGTGAATCCGGTTTGGAAAGCAGGTTGCAGGATGTCAGGACAAATACAATGATCGTAAACAGGATGATAAGAATCTTCAATGATCTGCGCATGGAAACACCTCCATATTTTACATAAGCGGCTAAAGGATTAAGTAATGGAATTTTGCCTGCAACATCTGCTGCAAACTCAAAATTGATTGATAGAATCATCCAAATCAACCGTCAAATGAATGGTTCATCTAATCTAATCATAGCACTGTCATCTGACGATTAAAACCGCAATGTCGAATATTTTTTCATTGATTGATGTGGTAGAATGGCCGGTATTGATGGACGGTACAACCTATAAACCAATCCGATTGCCATTTTCAGGAATGTTGTAATATAATGTAAGTGAATACATAAAAGGAAATGGAGAGATCACAATGATAGAAAACCAATGGTACGCCGTATTGGCATCGAAACAGTTAAAAAAAGGCAAGATGCTTGGGGTTACAAGGCTCTCAAAAAAACTGGTGTTCTGGCGTGAAGGCGACCAGGTCAATTGCATCTTTGACAAATGTTGCCATCGGGGGGCCTCGCTGAGTGGAGGCAAACTGGTGGCCGGCCATGTCGAATGCCCCTTCCATGGCTTCTTGTACGATGGATCTGGGAAGGTGCAGGTCATTCCCGCCAATGGCAAGGGGGCGAAAGTTCCGGACCGCTACCGGGTCAACTCTTATCCCTGCCTAGAGGCTTATGGTTTCATCTGGGTGTGGTATGGCAAATGGTCACAAGAACTGCCGGATATCCCTTTTTTCGAGGAACTCAAATCCGGTTATGTCTCAGGTGGCTTTAGTGAGACCTGGAATGTCCATTACACCCGGGCAATCGAGAACCAGCTCGATGTTGTCCATCTGCCATTTGTCCACAAGACTACCATCGGCAGAGGGAACCGGACCCTTGTCAACGGTCCGGTGGTGACCTGGCAGGACAACCTGATGACATTCTATGTAAAAAACGAGGAGGACATCGGTCAGATTCCCAAACGCCCCGGTGAGATCAATGAATACAGGAAACTCTTCCATCTCCAGCTGCTTATGCCCAACGTCTGGCAGAATGTCATCTCGGAACGCTTCCGGATCGTGGCCGTATTTGCCCCGATCGATGAAAGCTCCACCCATATCTATGTTCACATCTACCAGAACATAATCAAAGCGCCACTTTTAAAAGATGTATTCAGCTTCTTTGGCGCGATGGGCAACCGGGTCGTCCTCCACCAGGACCGGAAGGTTGTGCTTACCCAGTTGCCCATCAGGAGCGAATTGAAGATGGACGAGAACCTGATCCAGGGCGATCTGCCGATCATCGAGTTCCGCAAAAAGAGGGATGCGTTGAAAAAGATCACCGAAGCCAGGTCTGATGAATAATAATATTCAAGATCGGACAAAGGTATAATTCAAACAGCTTTCGGTTTTTTTCACAAATTGATTATTTGGTGCTTCTCTTGTGGGGCGAAGGTGCTATAATTATCTTAGAAAATGGGATGGCCGGCATTGCATATTTGATTGCCTTGAAAATGGCCGTAATGAAAAGAGGACAGTCTATGAATCAAACCGAGAAGCGCCGGGCGCAACTGATCAGGGAATTGATCAAACTGACGGATGAGGAAGTTTTCGATGAGGAGTTCATCCATCTGCTGATTGGCCAGAAGCTGTCATTGAACTTGAACGACGACAAAAACATGACCTTCGGTCAGAAGGCGGCTGACAAGGTGGCCAAATTCGCCGGATCATGGGCATTCATTTTTTCATTTGTTGCCTGCATTGTCATCTGGATAGCGATCAACCTGATCATGCTTACCAATGCCTTCGACCAGTATCCTTTCATCCTGCTCAATTTGATTCTTTCATGCATTGCCGCCATCCAGGCGCCGCTGATCATGATGAGCCAGAACCGCCAGGAGGCCAAGGACCGGGAACGGGCGGAAAATGATTTCCGGGTCAATTTGAAAAGCGAAGCTATCATCGGTGATCTCTATTCCAAGATGGAGGCGGTATTGAAAACCCAGCATCGGATTATAACCGAACTCGAGGAACTCAAGAAGCGGGAATCCAAAGAAGACACCAAATTCCCCAATTGACAGTAGTGGGATAACAGATATTGAAAACCAATCGATCGGGAGGCGGTAACCATGAAATCGAAAAAGCCTGAAAGCTGGCATCATTTCAAGGATCGCAGTCAATGGCGCAAATGGCTCGAAAGCCATCATGACAAGGAACCTTCAATCTGGATCGAAATCAAAAAGGCCAGGTCTCAACAGGCTGGCATTTATCTGGCCGAGGCTGTCGAAGAGGCCATCTGTTTTGGTTGGATCGACGGCAAGATATTTGGTGTCGATTAGGACCGGTACATAATCAGGATGACACCCAGGCGGCCTGGAAGCGTCTGGTCGAAAATAAACCGGGACCGAGCGGTGGCATTGATAAATTCGGGGATGATGCGCGAGAGTGGGATGGAATCAATCTCTGTCGCCAAGGCCAACGGCCAGTGGCAAAAAGCCTACAGTTCCAGGGAGGCTCCGTACCTGCCTGAAGATTTGTCTGATGCTTTGAAAAGCCGGGAAGGGGCTTTGGCCAGTTTCAAGGAGTGGACCAACTCCAAACAGCTTGCTGCAATCTCCTGGCTAAACCAAAGCAAACGGGACACAACCCGGATGGAACGGATTGCCAGAATCGTAGATGCGGCAGCGAGCAACAGTTTTCTAAGATGAAGTGAGTGACATTAAAACCGGCTTGATTTGATTTTTGGATGACAAGATTTACTCTTGAGGAGAAAAAATATGGCATTATTTGACAGCAAGCTAAAGGATGGCAACGGCAATGTCATCTATAAAGGGAAACTCAAGGACGGCAAACCTCACGGCCAGGGGACTGCCTATGGAAGAACCGGTGAAAAGACCTATCAGGGCGAATGGGAATATGGAGTCCAAAAAGGGAGAGGAACCCAATACTATCCTGACGGGTCCAAGGAGTACGAAGGCGACTGGCTGATGGGAAAACCCAACGGCTATGGCATCCTGTACGACAAATCAGGTATGAAGGTATATGCCGGAAGGTTCGCCGACAACAAATTCCAGGGCGATGGAATATCCTACCATCCCAATGGGATGAAGCAATATGAGGGCACCTTTATCAGCTCCAAGGCAGCCGGCTATGGCACGAGCTACTTTGACACCGGCATCATCGCCTGCCAGGGCAGCTTTGAAAACGGTCAGGCTTACGGTCAGGCCACCAGCTTTCATGCAGACGGTTCCAAGCAATACGAAGGAACCTTTGAAAAGGGGCTGTTCCAAGGCTATGGAATCCTGTATGGCAATGATGGCAGCATCGTCCACCAGGGCCAATTCGAGCAGGGAGAGCCGGTAAAACCGCCTAAATCCCAGCCTGATATCCAAAGCGAACAAGTCAAAGAAAGCCCGGTTGAATATCCGGAAATCAGGGAAGTTGAGCAACCGGCTACCGGGGAACTTCACGATGAAGCGGGCAACCGTATCTACCAGGGTGCAATCGAAAATGGCTTGCGCACCGGAATGGGTATTTCCTACTACCAGGACGGCACAAAGGAATACGAAGGTTCATGGCAGGATGACAAGTTCCATGGCTTTGGCAGATTGTACCGCCCGGGCGGGTCGCTGTGGTATGAAGGCAGCTATCAAGTCGGTGTTGAAAACGGCTATGGCGTCCTTTACTCATCCCTGAATGGCAAAAAGGTCAGGGAAGGAAACTGGGTCGATGGCGTCCTGTCGGGTCCGGGCATTTCCTATTATGAAAGTGGCGCCCGGGAATATGAAGGCAGCTGGAAAGATGGCAAAAAAGACGGGCTGGGAACATCATTCAATGAAGATGGCGCGATCATTTACAGCGGCAATTGGATCATGGACCTGACTGAGCTCCAAAGAAAAGAGAAGTCAGGGTCGATCTACGAGTACGGGGAACTCAAGTATATGGGCGAAATGCGAGACGGTTTGCCTGATGGCCATGGCACATCCTATTACTCATCAGCGGCCCGGGAATATGTGGGCGACTGGGTCAGGGGCAAAAAAAGCGGGGAAGGTACGATGTACACCCTGCCTGGAGACAAGTATTATGAAGGCTTCTGGCTCGACAATGAATGGACTTCGGGAATCTGGTATTATGACAACGGCAACAAGCGCTATGAAGGCGATTTTGCGAGCGGCCGCCGCTACAATGGTTATGGGGTGTCATATCACAAAAACGGCAATGTCGAATACAAGGGCATGTGGAATCAAGGCATGAAACAAGGCAAGGGAACGCTATACGATGAAGCAGGGAATGAAATCTTCAGCGGCATGTGGAGTTATGACAAAAAATCCCAGTGACAATGGTGGCAGTCTCTCAACTGACCAAATTGTAATTCGTCCAGATAATACAATTTGCTTACTAAAAAAATTGTATTAACATAATTGAAAGAAACGGGAGGGCGCATATGAACAATTCAACTTTGAAAAACCTGCTTGTCAACGGCCTGATCGCCGCCGCCTACGCCGCCTTGACAATCCTGGTTTTCCCATTGTCTTACGGACCGATCCAGATGCGGATCTCAGAGGTGATGGTGTTTCTGGCTTTCTACAACAAGAAGTTCATCCCGGGTCTGACCCTGGGCTGTCTGATAGCGAACATCCCATCGACTCTTGGGGCGATGGACATGGTCTTTGGAACGCTTTCCACCCTGATAGTGACGATTTTGATGTACCGGATCAACAACCGGTTTGTGGCGGCCTTTGCCGGAGCAACCGTCACCGGAGCGATCATCGGCTGGGAACTCTCGATTGCTTTTGGCATCCCATTTTTGATCAACGCCTTCTATGTCTTTGCGGGCGAAGCGATTGTCCTGTTTGTCGGAGCCGTTGTCTTTGGTCGCATCGAGAAGAACCAGTCGTTCATCAAACTGATCAAGGAATGAAACTGGATCAGGATATGTTTAGAACTATGGCTAAACTGACATCAAAGATGTGGCCTATCGCGCCTTGAAAATTTCGTTTGATTGTTCGAAGTATAATCATATCATTGTTTGGCGACCAGAATACCCGGTAACAGAACTGTCATTTTTTCATTCCCTCCAACTACACACAACTAATACTGGCACCGGCCCCGCTTGGAAAATCAAGGAACCAGGATTTTCAAGGACGTTGATTACAATAGTGCAAGATGGAAAATCAATTTTCATAATCCAAAAAAACTTGATTTATAGAAGTTTTTTTGTTTAAAAACTAGATGTTTGGAGTATAATATACATATAGGGTGGCAATATGAATTTTGCCACTGGAGATGAATCAAAGAGAAAAAGTTGGCAATCTTTCAATCAATCCAATGACTCGATTTTTAATGGAATTTCATGCACGATTAGAATTAGTTGGAAATTTATTTACTGGTAGGGCCACTCGTTACTTCAGTCATTAGTGGTTCAAGTGAGCGACCGTAAGGTAGCTTAATGGAGAAAATGATTATGAACGAACAAAAAGACGATTTTGAACCTCAGGAACCGAAAAGTGGATCGGGATCTTCTCAGGATCAAGAAGAAACCTATTCAAAAGAGGATATTGAGAAAAACAAGACCATGGCTGGGCTTTCCTATTTTATTTTTTTCTTGCCGCTATTGGTTTGTCCCGATTCAAAATACGCCAAGTTTCACGCGAATCAGGGGTTGATCCTGTTTATCGCTGCCATAGCGGGAAATGCAATCTTAGGGTTTATCCCCGTGATTGGGTGGATGCTTATCCCGATTTACGGGCTAGGCGTTCTGGCACTTGGCATCATGGGCCTTATCAATGGCCTTGGAGGAAAAGCGACACGGCTGCCCCTGATCGGCGGATTTGACCTAATCAAGTAAAAAACGAATATTCTAATTTTAGGAACGAAATGGACCCATGCATCCGGATACGTCATAAAAACGTGCTTGGATTCATGGGTCCATTTTTAATATCTTAATTTATTGCATTCCAATCTTATTTTTTGAGCTTGCGGTACTTGTGTTCAGGCAGGGAAATCAGCACCTGGGTGTACGGCGGGATCGAGCTGGTGATGAAGCTGTTGCCTCCGATCACGCTGTTATGGCCGATCACCGTCTCGCCACCAAGCACGGTCGTGTTGGCATAGAGGACGACGTGGTCTTCGATGGTCGGATGGCGCTTGATACCTTTTAGACCCTGGCCTTTGGCAGTCGACAGGGCGCCTACCGTCACTCCCTGGTAGATCTTGACATGGTCGCCGATTATGGCGGTTTCACCGATGACGATTCCGGTCCCATGGTCGATCATGAAATACTCACCGATGGTCGCACCCGGGTTGATGTCGATTCCGGTCTTGCTGTGGGCCTCTTCGGACATCATTCTTGGAATGAATGGGACCTTGGCTTTGTATAGCTCATGGGCGATGCGGTAGACGAAAATGGCGTACAGTCCCGGGTAGGAGAATATGATTCCCTCATGGCTGTCGGCCGCCGGGTCACCGTCCATCATCGCCTGGACATCCTTCATCAGCTTGGTCTGGATTTCAGGCATCTTGGCGATGAAATCCATCACGATCTCGTGGGATCTCTCGCCAAGTTGGGGACAGTTCTCGTTCTCGTAATTCAATGCGATCTGGACGTGGTTGGCCATGTCCTCATAGATCCGCGCCAGAATCGATCCGGCAAAGTTGTCCAGGGAATTGAATTTGGGATTCTCTGGTCCAAAAAATCCGGGGAACATCAGACGGCGGATGTCTTTCATCGTGTCGAGCACCGCCCTTAGATTTGGCAGTTTATAACAATGACGTTCGTCGAAATCCTCGTAGCCCCGGTAGTTGCGGGCCAGTTCCTTCCCGATGTCATTGATGTCTTCTTTTATCTTATTACTCATGCTTTCACCTCTTAAGCCATTATAACCCATCTTTTAATAAATGGAAAACGTTTAGCTAAAATAATTTCATTGATCGAGCAGCTTGTCTATATCGTTGCTTGAAAAGATTTCAATACCGGCCTGGTCAAGCAAGTCTGCGGCTATGCCATTGCCGGGGATGAGCGTCTTCGAAAAGGTTCCATCATAGATCAAGCCATGACCACATGAAGGCGACCGGACCTGCAACAATGCCTTTTTGCAGTCGCAGATTCGGGCAATCTTCACCGCTTCTTTGGCACCGCCGATGAACTCGCGGTCGAAGTTCTCGCCATCCCGGTTGCAAAAATGGACCTCCACCTTTTCCACCGGCTTTCTTGGGGTGGCCATGCCCCCGAAGACTTCCGGGCATACTGGAATCAGGTTGTATTTTTCCTTGAGCTTATCAAGCTGTTCGATCAGGTTGTTTTTGCCATCATAACGGCAGTTGACCCCGAGCAGACAGGCGCTCACAAGCAGATTTTCCATGGCTTTGCCTCCTTGTCGTGAATCAATTGTACCACATAAATCAAATCAAAGACAGTCAAAATACCAGACGCTATTATTGGATTTGGGCCTAGGATTGGCGGCCATGGCATCAAAAGATAAAGGGGTCCTTTCAGGAGTTGATGGCATCATTCTAGCCATGGCTGGAACAATAATATGCTTTTCTCTTTACAAATGCCTCCAGGATGCTATAATACGGTTGAAAATAAAAGTCTTCAGGGCAGGGTTTGATTCCCGACCGGCGGTGACAGTCCGCGAGCGCAAGCTGAGTAGGTGCGATTCCTACACCGACAGTATAGTCTGGATAAAAGAAGATCATCACATCTTTTTTGCCGTTCATGGAGACCCGTCTTTTCATGACTTTTTTACATTTAAGGAGAAGATGTTTATGGAAATTACCAAAACGAGAACTTTAGTTACTTTAGCCATGCTTTCGGCCCTTGGCGCATTGTTGAACCTGATTGAAATCCCATATCCCATCGCCCCTTGGCTGATGATCGACCTGGCTGAGGTCGTGGTCCTGGTCGCATTCTTGATGCACGGGTTCCAGGGCGGTGTGATTGTCTCTTTCGCCAAATTCTTTGTTTCCCTGGTCATCAAGGGACCGGTGGGACCGTTTGGGATCGGGCAGATAACCGCTTTGATCGGGTCGCTTACAATCCTTGGCTTCTACATGCTGTTCGACAAGGTGTTCAGATCGAAATACCTGCCGGCCATCATTGCGACGATGCTTTGCTTTGCGACTGTCATGGTTGTGATCAACTATCTGTTCGTTACCCCGACCTACCTTTCACAAAAATTCACCTGGTACACCCAGCTGCCGTATACGCTGGATATCAACGCCTTCAACGAGTATTTCGGGATGAGTCTTCCAAGCCTGGGATTTTTAGGATGGCTTGGCCCTTATGGTGAGGCGATCTTCATCATCTATTTCCCATTCAACCTGTTGAAGGGACTTGTCACCGGATTTTTCTACCGGGTATTGAAGCCGGTAATCATCAAGAACTTCATCAAGCGGGCCTAGCCTGCTTTTTTTCATATGTAAATAAAGTGACTGTAGTAATTATAATAAATGTTTGATACAATAAATGTATCTAAATAAGGGGAGGGCATCATGATGAAGAAACCATACTTGCGCGAATATCAGAAAATCACTAAGCTTATTATCCTGATTTCCATCGCCATCAACCTGGTATCGGTGTATCTGGATTTTTTCGTGCTCCATAATTCGTTGCTGCTGACCCTTGGGGATGTCACGTTGCTTGCGACATTGACCCTTGTCTATGTCTTCTTTGAAAGGTTCCTGGACAGCTTTTTTGTGCGCCGGTGGATCTTTGCGGTATTTCCGCTTGTCTACTTTCCCATGGCTTGGCTTGGCTCTTCTGGAAACCACCAGATCGGGGTGATATACTTCTTCCTTTTCTCCTCGGTCATGATGTTCATCAATCCCGGCAAGATCGGCTTTCTTGCGATACTTGCCTTGCTTCTGGAGATGATGGTACTTGTGGCCTGGGGCAACTCGACTTTGAATGGTCCGGGTTTCGAGTGGGAGTACCTGCTCCACCTGGGGATTGTCGGAATTGCCAACACCTTCATAATGTACAGCATCATCGTCAAAAACAATCTCCTCTCACAGACTTTCTACCACAATTCCAACCGGGATTTTCTGACCGGGAGCTACAACCGCCGCTATCTCAACGAACATTTCGCTTCCCTGGACGAGTCCGGCAATTACGGCGTTTCGACATGTCTGTTTTTCTGCGACCTTGACGACTTCAAGATGATCAATGACAGCCATGGCCATGAGACCGGTGACCGGGTGCTCAAGCTCTTCGGTGATGTCATCACGTCCCAGATCCGCTCGCAGGACCTGTTCGGCCGTTTTGGCGGCGATGAATTCGTGATCCTGGTCAACAATCTCAAAGCTGACGACGCCCTGGGTTTCCAGAGCCGCATCATCGACCAGTTTTCCAACCAGGCCCGCCAGCAGTTTGGCTTCGAGGTGGCCGTATCGATCGGCTTTGCCATGGTCGACCAAAGCATTGAAAAGGCGATGGACCAGGCCGACAAGGCCATGTACCAAAGCAAGAACAAGAAAAAAGCCCTGGAGTTTTGATTCCGGGGCTTTTAAGTTCAAATTCAGTATTGGGGCTGGTCGTTGCAGTCGAACATCGTTCTCAAAAAGACAAACAGTCCGCTGATCAGGGTGAAATAGCGGTTGAGGTAGATGGCGATCATGATGGCTATCTGGTACATGATGGCGTCGCTTGGCAGGGCGCCACCCAGTATCTGGCCGGTCATCATCCCGGGCAGGGCGACCAGGCCCAGTGTGGCCATCGAGGCCACGGTCGGCTTGATCGTCAGGGTCAAGGCCTCCTTGATGTAGGGCTTGCATGCCTGAAACAATGTGGCTCCCAGGGCCAGGTCGTAATTGAGGATCTCCTTGTTGTTTTTGATGCCGTTTAAAAAGGTGTTGAGTCCCACGATATTGCCGTTGAGCACGTTGCCAAGAAGCATTCCGCCGATGGTTATCACATAGCGGGCCGGCAGGATGCCATCAAGCTCGAGCAGGACAACATTGAAAAAAAGGATAAGCAATAGATTGGGCACCATCACGCTTAGAAACATCGGGACCATCAGCTTCCTGTTTTTGATGGCTGTGGCCTTGAGGGTGTTGTAGGTGGCGATCAGTTCCATGATCAGGATGTAGAGCAGGTTGAGCAAATGATTGTCAAGCTCGAAGATGTATCTAAGATAGATGCCCACCACGGTGAGCTGGGCGAACATCCGCACCATTGCAAGGAGGATCTGGCTGTTGAGCCGGATTTCCAAAAAGCGGTTGACAAGCAGGGTCGGGATGACCAGAAGGCTCAGCATTAAAAGGCCAAAATAGGTTATCTGTTCCATCACCAGCGCACCTCCTTGAATTTTCCGGTTTCTTTGAAGCACCGGTCGTGGGAAATGACGATGACGGTGGCATCGAGTCCCGCAAGATAGGCGGCCGTCTTTTCCTTGAGCTCGCTGTCCAAGCCTGAAGTTATCTCATCGAAAAGAAAGATGTCCCGGCCCAGACTCAAGGCGATCATCAAGCCCAGCCGCTGGCGCTGGCCCCCGGAAAGCTTGCCTGTGTCAAGTTTGAACAGGTTCTGGTCGAACTCGAAGTGGTCGAGCAGTTCTTTGGCGATCGTGCCGTCAAAACTGTTGTGGTCGTATTTGTGGATCCGTTTCAACACATCTTGGACGATGCCTTCCTGGATTGTCACATCCTGGTTCACATAGGAAAAGTTCTGGCGGACCGCCTTCAAATCGCCGTATTCAAGAAGCTGTCCCCTGAAATAGTAGTTGCCTGAGTCCGGCCTGACAAAACCGAGGAGGATCTTGAGCAGGGTCGATTTGCCCCGGCCGGATTTCCCGGTGATCAATATTTTATCGCCCTGGTTGACTTTTAGGTTGAAATGGTCGAAAATTATAGTATCATCATAGCGCAAATTGATATCTTCAAGTTTAATCAAACACATAGGCTCTACCTCACATAGGTAAAGTTTACCATTGTCGATAATAAGTTACAAGCATGCAACAAAAAGAAAGGGTGATTGGATGAAAAGAGTAGCCGCATTTTTCGATATCGACGGAACGATCTATCGCGAAGGGCTGATCACCGAGCTTTTCAAGAAACTGATCAAGCACGAGCTGGTCGACGAGTCGGTCTGGTTCGATGATGTCCGCCAGGCTTTCATGAAATATGACCGGCGCCAGGGCGACTATGACAGCTATCTCGATGCCATGGTCGACTCCTACACCAAGTCGATTCTCGGGGTCAACCGGGTCTTGATCGACCATATCGCCACCAAGGTCATCGAACAGAAGGGCGACCGGGTCTATGTCTTCACCCGGGACCAGATAAAATACCATAAGGAAGAAAACAACATTCTTCTTGCCATTTCCGGTTCGCCCATCGAGCTGGTTGAAAAGATGGCAAGGAAATATGAGTTCGACGACTATAGGGGCACCATCTACGTGACCGATGATTCCAATTGCTACACCGACCAGATCATCCCGATGTGGGATGGCGCATCGAAGCTCAACGCCATCAAGAAGCTCGTAAAAAAGTACGACATCGACCTGGCCCAGTCCTATGCGTATGGCGACACGGTGGGGGACTTCACGATGTTCAAGATGGTCGGCCATCCCTATGCGATCAACCCGACCAAGGCGCTTTTAAAGATGATCTACGAAGACCCGGGCGTAGCAAGCAAGATCAAGGTCATTGTCGAACGCAAGAACGTAATCTATGAAATAAAAATGTCCGACGTCAAGTTTCTCGATCTCGAATAGCCAGGTAAAAGCCTGGTTTTTATTGTTTTTGCGAACGGATTTATCAATATCCTAAAAATACTTTACAATTTTGTCGTAATAATATATTATCGAATAGTTTTTTAAAGGAGAGCATACAATGGAAAAAAATAAATTCAGCAGCCGGCTGGGCTTTGTCATGGCCGTGGCCGGCAGTGCGGTGGGGCTGGGAAATATCTGGCGATTCCCTTACCTTGCGGCCAAATACGGGGGTGGGACCTTCCTTATCGTCTATATCGCCCTTGCCCTTACAATCGGTTTCACTTTGCTTGTGAGTGAGACGGCAATCGGAAGGATGACCGGGGCCCCCAGCCCGATCAAGGCCTACAAGCATCTTCGTGCCGGCAAATTGAAATTTGGCGGTTATATCAACGCCCTGGTTCCCATCCTGATATTGCCATACTACAGCGCCATCGGGGGCTGGGTCCTCAAATACTTCTATGAATACCTGACCGGAAACAGCCAATCACTAATAAGCTTTGATTATTTTGGCAGCTTCATCTCGAATCCCCTCGAGCCGATCATCTTCCTGCTTGTATTCACCGGGATCTGTTATGTGATAATCACCCAGGGGGTCAAGGGCGGAATCGAGAAGATGTCGCTGATCCTGATGCCCGTCCTGATTGTCCTGGCGGTATTCATCTCGGGTTACACCCTGACCACCCCGGGCGCAATCGAAGGGGTCAAATACTACCTTTCGATCAAACCGGAATATTTCACCATCTCCACAGTTGTGGCGGCTTTGGGTCAGATTTTCTACTCCCTGTCGATCGGGATGGGGATCCTGATCACCTTCGGTTCGTATATGGATAAAAAGGATGATATGGAAGCCTCAATCGGCCAGATCGAGATCATGGATACCCTTATCGCATTTCTGGCGGGGATGATGATCATCCCGGCGGTCTTTGCCTTTTCCAGTGGGGCCAATGTTTCCGCTGGACCATCACTGATGTTCATAACCCTGCCCCAGGTCTTTTCTTCGATGGCCTTTGGCAACATCATCGGCCTGGTATTCTTCCTGCTTGTATTCTTCGCGGCTTTGACTTCGGCGGTATCGCTGTATGAGGCGAACATCGCCATTGTCGAGGAAGTATTCAAGATCGACCGGAAGAAAGCCAACCACTGGCTTTTTGTCTGGACGTTTGGCATCGGGATCCTGGTGGCTTTAGGCTTCAATGTCCTCTCGTTTGTCCAGGTGGCGGGAATGTCGATCCTGGACATGCTTGATTTTGTCACCAATTCGATCTTCATGCCAATCGGGGCCCTGTGCACCGTGTTGCTGATCGTGTTTGTCGTAAAGATCGACACAATCGTAGGCGAAGTCAAGTCGTCATCGGAGTTCCACCGCGAGAAGATCTACCGCTTTTTGGTTAAGTACATCGCCGCCCCGGCTCTTATCGTCATCCTGGTGAGCTTCATCCTGGCTTCGCTCCATGTCATATCAATTTAAACATAATGAAAAAATGCCTTTGCGTGATGCTAGGCATTTTTTGTTACAGAAGTTCGATGTCGCAGTAATTGGCTTTTAAGGTCTTGATCAGGGTTTCGACCCGCTCATCCTTGATTTTATAGAAGATCGCATTGCCCTGTTTCTCGTTGGCTACGATGCCGTGGGCCTTTAGTGAGGCGAGATGCTGGGAGATTGCCGGCTGGGACAGGTGGGAAAGCTTTTCGTGGAGCTGGGAAACATTCATGCTTTCCTGGATCAAATAACATACTATCAAAAGCCGGTTTTCATTGGCAAGGACCTTCAACATGTCGGCTACTTCTTTTGCTTGTGAAATCATTATCTTTCTCCTTGACAAAGTATTATAAGTATATTAGTATATGCTTATAAACTAAATATATATTTCACAAAAGGAAATGTCAATACTAAACGGAGGACTTTATGAAAAAAACTTTAATTGTCGGCGGTGTTGCCGGCGGGGCTTCGGTGGCGGCGCGGCTGCGTCGGGTCGATGAAAACGGGACGATCATCATGTTTGAAAAAGGGGAATACATCTCTTTTGCCAACTGCGGTCTTCCTTATTATATAGGAGGGACGATCCAGGAGCGGGGCAAACTGCTTGTCCAGACAGTTGAAGACATGTCGGAAAAGTTCAATCTCGATATAAGGATCCTGAGCGAAGTTGTCAAGATCAACCGTGAGGCCAAGACAGTAACGGTCCGCAAAACCGACACGGGCGAAGAGTATGAGGAGTCATACGACAACCTGGTTCTTTCACCGGGTGCTTCACCGCTTCGACCGAAAATTCCAGGCATCAACCAATGCAACAACCTGTTCACTTTGCGCAACATTCCCGATACCGACACGATCAAGTCATATGTGGGCATCCATGATGTCAAAAAAGCGGTTGTCGTCGGCGGGGGCTTCATCGGGCTGGAAATGACCGAGAACCTTGTCGAACTTGGTATCGATGTGACCCTGGTCGAAATGTCAAACCAGGTAATGGCACCACTTGACATCGAAATGGTGTCCCAGGTCCATGACCATCTGCAGGAACATGGTGTCAACCTGGTGTTGGAAGACGGAGTTGCCAGCTTCGCAAACGAAGGAAGACAGGTCATCTTGAATTCCGGTCTTACACTGGAAACCGATCTTGTCATCCTGGCGATCGGGGTCGCTCCCGAAACCGGATTCGCTTCAAAGGCGGATATCAAGGTAAACGCCAGAGGAGCCATCATCGTTGACGAACATATGCGTACCAACGACGAATCGATCTACGCATTAGGTGATGCGGTAGCCATCAAGGACTTCGTCAACCAGGAAGAAACGATGATTCCTCTTGCCTGGCCGGCCAACCGCCAGGGCCACATCGTTGCCGACAATATCGCGGGGATTCCAGCCAAATACAGGGGAACCTTGGGTTCTTCGGTAGCCAAAGTTTTCGATCTGACCGTGGCTTCGACCGGGAACAATGAAAAAGTCCTGAAAGCCAAAGGAATCGAATACCAGGTGCTTCATATCCATCCGGGTTCTCATGCAAGCTACTATCCAGGTGCCTTCCCGATCCATCTTAAACTGATCTTTGGCAAAAAGGGTGAAATTTACGGAGCACAGGGTGTGGGAATGGACGGAGTCGAAAAGCGGATCGATGTGCTGGCTACAGCCATCAAAGGCAAGCTTTCGGTTTACGACCTTCCTGATCTGGAACTGTGCTACGCACCGCCTTATTCTTCAGCCAAGGATCCGGTCAACATGGCAGGCTATGATGCCTCGAACATGCTTGATGGTCTGGTCAAGACAATCCAGTGGCACGAGATCGATGAAGTGGGAAGCACTGGGGGATTCATTCTCGATGTCCGTGAGGACTTCGAACTGGCGACCGGACTGCTTGAAGGTTCAACCAACATTCCCCTAGGTCAGATCCGCACCAATCTGGACAAACTGCCAAAAGACAAGACGATCTACGTCTACTGCCAGGTGGGACAACGTGGTTATGTCGCTGCTAGAATGCTTGGCCAGTTAGGCTATGATGTGGTCAACCTTGACGGGGGCTATAAGACTTACAAGAATGTGAAGTTCTGCCGCGTTGACAAGGAACCGGTAATCATCGACAAGGAGGCCAAAGAAGTGCACGAAACAAAAGCCAATTTAGATATGACCGACGTCAAGGTGACAATCGACGCCTGCGGTCTGCAATGTCCAGGACCGATCCGCCGCGTCTTCGAGGAAATGCAAAAACTTGAAGAAGGTCAGATCATGGAAGTAAAAGCGACCGATCCGGGATTCAACAAGGATATCGTCTCTTGGTGCAAGAACACCAAAAACACGATCCTTTCTAAAGAGACCGACCCGAAAACCAAAGTGACGACAGTGAAGATTGTCAAGGGTATGTACGGGGCGCCGGTTGGATCGACTGCGCCGGCCCAGCTTGTCGAAGGGAAAAACGGTTCGACCATGGTTGTTTTCTCCGGTGATCTTGACAAGGCCATCGCCTCATTCATCATCGCGACCGGGGCGGCGTCAATGGGCAAGGAAGTCACAATGTTCTTCACCTTCTGGGGCTTGAATGTCATCAAGAAAAGGAACAAACCAAGCGTGAAAAAAGATATCATTTCGAAAATGTTCGACTTCATGCTCCCTAGCCATGCCGGAAAACTGCCGCTGTCACAGATGCAGATGTTTGGCATGGGACCGGCGATGATCAAACACATCATGAAAAAGAAAAACGTCGATACCTTGGAACAGCTTATGGAAAACGCCATGAAGCTCAATGTCAAGATTGTTGCCTGCGCCATGAGTCTTGATCTGATGGGAATCAAGGAAGAAGAATTGCTTGATGGAGTGGAGGTTGCCGGAGTCGCTTCATATCTCGCAGCCGCCGACGAATCGAATCTCGACCTGTTCATCTAAAAGGAGCCTAATGGCTTCTTTTTTTTCGTAGCAGGGTGGATTTGTCCTTGAAGAAACATGCTGTCACCGGTATAATTAAGCTATAACAGGGGAGGAACTGAAATGAAACCGGAATATAAAACCTTGGCGAACATCCGCCATCAAGTCTTTGAAGAAGTGGCGCGGATTGCCTACAACGGCAACGATTTCTCGCAGATCGAATCGCTGCCATACAAGATAATACCAGGTGAAGTGGCGACTTACCGCGACTCCATCTTTTTGGAACGGGCGATCATCGGCGAGCGGATCCGTCTGGCCATGGGGCTTAGCCTCAATCCGGTGGACAAGCCCGAACCGCTTTCCAAAAATATCGAGGATGCTCTGATTGCGGAAAAATACTATGAACCGCCGCTGGTCAACATCATCAAGTTCGCCTGCAACGCCTGCAAGACAAAGGGTTATGAGGTGTCCAACGGCTGCCAGGGCTGCCTGGCCCATCCGTGCATCGAAGTGTGTCCGAAAAACTGCATCTCCTTTGTCAACGGCAAAGCCTTCATCGACCAGAATGAATGCATAAAGTGCGGCCTGTGTCACCAGGTTTGTCCTTATGGAGCGATCCTGAAACATCAGCGGCCCTGCGCTCTGGCTTGCGGGATGGATGCCATCAAATCAGACGAGTTCGGCCGGGCCGATATCGATTATGACAAATGCGTCAGCTGCGGGATGTGCCTGGTCAACTGCCCGTTCGGGGCGATCGCCGACAAGTCGCAGATTGTCCAGCTGATCCAGGCGATCAACTCGAGCCATGAGGTCATCGCGGTAGTCGCACCTTCGTTTGAAGGCCAGTTCGGACGCAACATCTCATTTGGCGCGTTCAAACAGGCGATGCAAATGAGCGGTTTCGATGATGTGGTAGAGGTGGCGATCGGAGCCGATCTATGCACCATTGAGGAGGCTGAGGACTTTTTGGCCAAGGTTCCGGCCAGCCAGCCGTTCATGGCGACTTCATGCTGTCCGTCATGGTCGATGCTTGCCAAGAAGCAGTTTCCCGAATTCGAAAGCTACATCTCGATGGCCTTGACTCCGATGGTTCTTACCGCCAGGCTGGTCCGGGAATCGCATCCGGATGCCAAGATTGTCTTTGTGGGGCCTTGTTCGGCCAAGAAGCTCGAGGCATCGCGCAAGTCGGTCCGTTCCGAAGTCGATTTCGTGATCACCTTCGAGGAGCTTTCGGGGATGTTCTCGGCCAAGGATGTCGACATCACCAAGATCGAGGACAAAACGCCTCTTGACAACAGCGCCACCCGTGATGGCCGGGGATTTGCCGTTGGCGGCGGGGTTGCCAATGCGGTGGCCAACCTGATCAAGAAAAAGCATCCGGAAATGGATGTGAAGATCAAAAGCGCCGACGGGCTGCGGGAATGTTCGACCATGCTTCGCGACGCCAAAAAAGGTCTCTATGACGGTTACCTGCTTGAAGGTATGGGCTGTCCGGGAGGATGTGTGGCCGGGGCGGGATGCAATGCCAACTCGCGGATGAGTGCTTTGGCGGTCAAGAAGGCGGCCGGGGCGTCGATTCTCAAGACAAGCGACGAGTCGGTATACTCGCAATATCTCTACCTCCTCAATGAAAGCGAAAAAAAATAAAGCCGGAAACGGCTTTATCGTGAGTGTATGATGAAAAGAATAGACTACAACGCCCCGGTTGTCCTGAGTTTCTTTTTTGCAAGTTTCCTCGCTTTGGTGCTATCTATGGTCACCAGGGGCAACTCCAATATCCTGCTTTTTAGCGTTTATCAGGCACCTTTGACCAACCCGCTGACCCTTTTCCGGCTCTTTGGCCACGTGCTCGGGCACAGTTCGCTGAGTCATTTCTCATCGAACATGATGCTCCTGCTTATCGTCGGGCCCAACCTCGAGGAGAAGTACGGCTCGAAAAACCTGGGCACGATGATTGGTATAACCGCCGTTGTCACCGGCATCATCCAGATGATGTTTTTTCCGACCATCCTGCTTGGAGCCAGCGGCGTGGTCTTCATGATGATCATCCTGGCCTCGTTTGGAAAGATATCAAATGGCAAAATCCCGATGACCCTGGTCATGGTTGTTCTTATTTATCTGGGCAACGAGATCTACCTGGCCCTTTTTGCCAGCGACAACATCTCCCAGGTAACCCATATCGTGGGCGGCCTGCTTGGCATGGTATTTGGATTCTATCTCAACGCTAGCCAAAAATGACAAGCAGTCCCATCATCAGCCCCAAAGATACCAAAGTAGAAAGTGTCGCCACAATCGGCGGCACTTTGCTTTTGGGGTCGATCGATATGCTGTAGATGACCGCGATTACCGGAGTCGGGGTGACCAAAGCCAGCGCGATTATCAGTTTGGCGGTAGGATCTACGGGCAGGAGCATGAAAAGTCCAAGGATGGCCAGGTTGGTGGCGTATTTGCCAAGCAATGTCTTGCCCACCGATTTCAGGGCGGCACGATCAAGGGCGAAGTTGAGCTTGATGCCAATCAGAGCCATGCACAAAAACGAATTGGCTCCAGCGGGAATTGCCGCAATGTCGATCACCGCTGATGGCAAGGTTATGCCAACCAGGCTCAGTAGAATCATGAAAAAATAAGTCATGAAGGGGATCGAGCGGACGCAGTGGCCCATTATCTGCTTTATCAGCGAACCTCCGCTTTTGTTTATCTGGGAAAGAGCCAGGGCGTTGTTGCCCCCGAAGACCATCAGCGAATTGCCGATATCGAAGAAAATCAGATAGAGGATGGCCCAGTTGGGGAAGATGCCCGAGACAATGGGCATCAAGAAAAGGCCGTTGTTGTAGCCCGACGCATTGATCATCGAGATCGCCCTGACGTTTCCAGGCTCATTCTTGTTGATAAGGTAAGCCACGCCGTTGACAAGGAACGGTCCCACAAGACCCAGGAATATATAAGGGACCAGATCCCATGACAGGGTGATTCCGTTGGTGGCGGTGATCAAGAAGGCCGGCAGGGTGACCTTCATTACGATGTGGCTTAGCATCACGCCATCCTGTTCCTTGACAATTCCGGCGCGCTTGATGATGTATCCGATTACGATGATCGAGATGAAACTGATCATTTTAAATATCATTGCATTCATATAAATCTCCTTTGCGATTACCTGCATTATATCCGATTTTAAATTCTTTTGCTCCATTTTTACAAATCTGAAAAATGAAAAAATTCACGGAATAATTGATAAGGTGGATTGTTTGACATAAGTACCCTGAAAAGTATAATTAAAATAAGGAGGGACTTGTATGAATCTCGAAGAAATAATGCAATATGATAATTTTGTCGTTTTGGGAAATACCATCGAGCCGGAAAAGTATGCCTGCAAGATCAAAAACCGGCTGCTTGATTGTGGCTACACTGCCGTAGGCGTGCAAAAGGAGCTTGAATCAATCAACGATGTCGATTTCGATATCGATGTGCTCGTTCTTTGCATCAACCGGAATCTGGGAATCGAATTTTTGAAGGAGAACAAGAAACCGATCAAAGCAGTGGTAATCCAGCCCAACGCCGGATCAAGGGAAATCACTGACTTTCTCGATGAAAACAAGATTCCCTGGATGGACGGCTGCATCCTGGTGGGTTGTTCACTTTCAAACAAACACAAAAAATGGAGGATAACAAATGAATAATATTCTTGTATGCAAAGAACTAGACGAGGAAACCAGGGTCGCCCTGATCCCGGGGGACATCAAAAAGCTGATTGGAATGAATCTTCAAGTCGCCGTTGTTTCCGGGGCGGGCCTCAAGTCGGGCTTCATGGACGATGACTATCAAAAGGCGGGTGCGACGATCGTGGCGACAAATGATGAGGGCTACAAGTCAGCCGACATAATCGTGCGCATCATCAAACCCGAGACAGTCGATGGAATCAAAGCAGATACTCTTCATGTAAGCTACCTCGATCCTTTCAATGAAAAGGAACTCCTGGGGGAAATGGTTGAAAAGAAGATCCAGGCCGTATCATTGGAAATGATTCCAAGGACGACCCTGGCCCAGAAGATGGACGTCCAGTCTTCGCAGACATCGCTGGCTGGCTATGTCGCTGTCATAAATGCGGCAGCCAAACTGCCCAAGATCTTTCCGATGATGATGACCCCGGCGGGAACAATCGCCCCGGCCAAGGTGTTCATTATCGGGGTCGGAGTTGCCGGATTGCAGGCCATCGCCACCGCCAAACGGCTCGGGGCGCGGGTAGAAGCTTTCGACACCCGGCCGGTAGTCGAGGAACAGGTCAAGTCACTGGGGGCGAAGTTTGTCAAGATCGATCTAGGTGAGATGGGGCAGACCGAGCAGGGCTATGCCAAAGCGCTTACCCCTGAGCAGATCGCCCTGCAGCAAGAAGCCCAGGCCAAGGTATGTGAAAAATCGGATATCGTCATCACTACAGCCAAGCTGTTTGGCCGCAAGGCTCCGATCCTTTTGACCGAGGCGATGCTTGATCGCATGGCTCCAGGTTCAATCGTGGTCGACATGGCGGTTTCCACCGGCGGCAATGTCGAAGGGTCGAAGGTCGACCAGGATGTCATCAGGCCAAATGGAGTGCGAATCGTTTCGGGCGACATGCTCGAACGCCAGGTGCCCTATGACGCATCAAAGATGCTTTCCGGGAATATTTTTGCCTTTTTGAGCCATTTCTATGACCAGGAAGCCAAGGAAGTCAAAGTAAGACTGGAAGATGAAATAATGAAGGGATGTCTGATCACCCAAGGTGGACAGATCATCCATGACTGGTTCAAAGACAACAAGTAAAGGGAGGGCATTATATGAGCATCATGTTAATATTCGTCTTTGTGATCGCCGGATTTTTGGGAGTCGAGCTGATATCCAAAGTACCATCACAGCTGCATACCCCGCTGATGTCCGGGACCAACGCCATCTCGGGGATCACGATTGTCGGAGCCATCTCGGTGGCCGCCATCAATATCCCCGGGACAGTGGGCAACATTCTCGGTTTTCTGGCCATCGTCCTGGCGACCATCAATGTGGTCGGAGGTTATCTTGTCACCGACAGGATGCTGGGAATGTTCAAGAAAAAGGGGGATGACAAATAATGAACAGTACGGTTATCGCTCTATTATATATCGTTTCAAGTGTCTTTTTCATCCGCGGCATCAAGCTGCTGGGAAAAACGGCCACAGCCCGCAAGGGTAACCAGATTTCATCCATCGGGATGGCCATCGCGGTTGTCACCGTCATGATCCAGAAGGAAGTCATGGGTTCATGGTCTTCGAATGTCATGGACAACGGCTATTTCTACATTATCGTTGCAGTTGCCATCGGTTCGCTTATCGGAGCGGTCTGGGCAAACAGGGTCCAGATGACCGGGATGCCCGAACTGGTGGCCTTGTTCAACGGATTTGGCGGGTTGTCTTCGCTTCTGGTGGCCCTGTCGCAATACGTGTATGAAAGCTCCAATGTGATCGCACATGACGTGATCACCGGAGTGTCGCTTGGTCTTACCATCGCCATCGGGTCGATCGCCTTCACCGGGTCTCTGGTGGCCTGGGGAAAACTTTCAGGCAAGATGTTCAAGAAGCCATTCAATGTCCCAGCCAAGAACCAGCTCAACGGTTTTGTGAGTATCCTGGGTCTTGTCGCCATCGGTTTCTATGCGATCTCGACCAATGCCTATGGGCAAATGGTGGCGGTGCTATTTGCCACCGGTCTGTTCCTGTTGCTTGGATTCACCATCACGATCACAATCGGCGGGGGCGACATGCCCGTTGTCATCTCCCTGCTCAACTCCCTTTCAGGGATAGCGGCGGCCTTTGCGGGTTTCACCATCAACAATACGGTCCTTGTTGTGGCGGGCTGTCTGGTCGGAGCTTCCGGTCTGATATTGACCCTGATCATGTGCAAGGCGATGAACAAGTCGTTGCTTAGCCTGCTTTTTGCATCAAGTGGAACAGCCAAAAAGTCCCAGGCTGTAGGAATTGCAAAGGAACCAAAAGCGGCCAGTGTCGAAGACGCATATCTGGTGCTTGAAGCGGCCAGCTCCGTTGTCTTCATTCCCGGTTATGGAATGGCCGTGGCTCAGGCGCAGCATGCAGTCAAGGAACTTGCTGAAAGGCTTGAGGATAATGGCTGCGAAGTCAACTTCGCCATCCATCCGGTTGCCGGAAGGATGCCCGGCCACATGAATGTCCTTCTTGCCGAAGCCGATGTGGATTACGAACAGCTCAAGACGATGGATGAGATGAATCCACAGATGGCCAACCAGGACGTCGCGATCGTCATCGGGGCCAACGACGTAGTCAACCCGGCGGCGCTCAATGACGAAAGTTCGCCGATCTATGGAATGCCGATCATCAATGCCTTCGAGGCAAGGACTGTCTTTGTCCTTAAACGGGGCAAGGGTACGGGATTCTCGGGAATCGAAAATCCGCTTTTCACCAATGACAACACCCTGATGATCTACGGTGATGCCAAAAACACCATCTCCTCGCTGGCGGGCGAGTTCGATGAGGATTAAAGACAGCAAGACTGTCTTTTTTTTTGCTTGGACCAGGAATTTAGTGAAAAACCCATTCAATGGGGCACATCGGTTGTATTTGATGGAAATTTTGATATAATGATTTGACTCAGGAGGTGGACCGATGAAAAATATGCGCAAATTCCTGTCCTACTACAAACCTTATAAAAAGCTGTTTTTTGCCGATATGTTCTTCGCCTTGGCCGGCGCGGTGGTGACTTTGATCTATCCTTTGATCACCCGCTATGTCACCGGGGAGTTTCTATCCAACGGCGAACTGCAGATTTCAACGATGGCAGTATTCGTAACTGTCTATTTGATCCTGGTGGTCATCGAGTATTTCTCGAACCTTTTCATCACCAACTACGGCCACAATATGGGGGCCTATATGGAAAGCGACCTGCGCGACGAGCTGTTCGAACATTATCAGAAACTGTCGTTTGGCTTCTATGATGAAAACAACACCGGAGTGTTGATGTCACGGATCACCAACGACCTTTTCGCCCTGACCGAACTTTATCACCATGGGCCGGAGGATCTGGTGATCTCCTCGATCAAGTTTCTCGGTGCCTTTGTGATCCTGCTTTTCATCAACGTTCCATTGACGCTGATAATCTTCTCATTCATCCCTTTGATGATATTTTTCATGCTACGCTACAACAAGAAGATGAAGAGCGCCTTTAGGGCCAACCGGGCGAAGATCGGAGACATCAATGCCCGGGTCGAGGACAACCTTTCGGGCATCCGGGTGGTCAAGAGCTTTTCCAACGAGGAAGACGAAATTGAGAAGTTCTACGAGTCGAACCGGAGATTTGTCAAGACAAAGGAAAACAGCTACCACCATCTTGGCCGCTACTTTTCCGGATTGACCGCCTTTACCAGCGTCATCTCCGGGACAACCCTGTTTGCGGGAGCCTATTTCGTGATCCAGGGGGGCATCACCCTTCCCGATCTGGTGGCCTATATCATGTACTCCGCCAATCTGATCGAGCCCATCAAGCGGTTCATGAACTTCACCGAGCAGTTCCAGACCGGAATCACCGGATTCGAACGGTTCATGGAAATCATCGACATCAAGCCCGACATCATGGACGGGCCAGATGCCAGATTGCTTAAAAATATCGATGGGGTTGTCGATTTTACGGACGTGTCATTTCGCTACAACGACAAAAGCGACTATGTCTTGCAAAACCTCAATCTCCACCTAGATCAGGGGGAATATGTGGCCCTGGTGGGATCTTCTGGTGCCGGGAAGACAACCATCTGTTCCCTGCTGCCCCGCTTTTATGAAGTTACCAAGGGTAAGATAACCATCGACGGCATTGATATCAGGGATGTCACCCAGGCCAGCCTGCGGGCAAATATCGGGATTGTCCAGCAGGATGTATACCTGTTTGCCGGAACAATCATGGACAATATCCGCTATGGCTTTTTGCAAGCAAGCGATGAGGAAGTTGTCGCCGCCGCGAAGCTGGCCAATGCCCATGAGTTCATCATGGAACTCGAAAACGGCTACGACACCGATGTCGGCCAGCGGGGAGTCCGCCTTTCAGGGGGACAGAAACAACGTTTGGCAATCGCCCGGGTGTTCCTTAAAAACCCGCCGATTCTCATTTTCGATGAGGCGACCAGCGCCCTTGACAATGAAAGCGAACGGATTGTCCAGGAAAGCCTTGAAAAGCTGGCGAAAAACAGGACCACCATCGTCATCGCCCACCGGCTGTCGACAATCAGGAATGCGAGTCGCATCTGTGTGGTCACCAGCGAGGGGATCAGTGAAAGTGGAACTCACGAACAGCTCCTCGCACTTGGGGGCACCTATGCCTATCTTTACAATATGCAATTCAAGAATCAGGATGTCTGATTTTTGCCAGGTTTGAGCAGTGGAAGCTAAGACAGCCTAGCTTATCAAATCGTTTGCATTTGGCCGCCACTTGGCGTAAAATGGTTTTTGTGACTGGAGGATTAATATGGAAGAAGTAGTTGAACAGATAAAAAAAGTATTGGATAAGATCCGTCCGTATCTAAACCGGGACGGTGGCGATATCGAGTTTGTGGATTTTGTCGACGGGATTGTCTACGTTAGGATGCTTGGAGCCTGCGCAGGCTGTGGCATGATCGAATCGACCCTGTATGACGGGGTGCAGCAGATCCTGATGGAAGAAGTGCCGCAGGTGATCGGTGTGGAAAACATCGTGGGCAACCTGATTTAAAGTTGGGACAAATCTGACACAAAAAGCGGTTGAAAACCGGTTATAATATTAATGTAAAATATGCTTGTAATTCCTGGCATTTATGTTATAGTTACAATGTTGAAAATTTCATAAAAAAAGACTCTTATTAAGAATCGTTAGATGCAGATCGAAGATACGATGGCAACCCTCATTGAGAAGGTGCCCCACTAAGCAAGGTAAACTTGAACAATAAGAGAAAGCTCCCTGATAATGCTTTCTCTTTGGGAGCTTTTTTTATTCACAAGAAGGAGAAAGAAAATGGAAGATAAAAAAATATTCACATCGGAATCGGTTTCCCAAGGTCATCCCGACAAGGTCTGTGACCAGATCTCGGATGCAATCCTTGATGCCTGCCTTGAACTTGATCCACATGCAAGGGTTGCCTGCGAATGTTTTGCGACGACCAATCTGGTTGTAATCGGCGGAGAAATCACGATGAACGGTCATGTCGACTATGAACAGATCGCCCGTGAAGTATTGAAGGAAATCGGTTATGATGACGATGACAAGGGAATGGACTACCGCGAGGCGGCGATCCAGGTCGTGATCCACAAGCAATCGCCCGACATCGCCATGGGAACAAACCTTGAAGTCGGCGGAGCCGGAGACCAGGGGCTGATGTTCGGTTACGCTTCAAACGAGACCAAGAACTACATGCCTTTGCCAATCTCGATCGCCCATCACCTTGTGCGTGATGCCACAGCCAAACGCAAATCAGGCGAATTCAAGAATGCCCGCCCGGACATGAAATCACAGGTTACCATCGATTATGACGGAGACCATCCAAGAATCGAGACAATCCTGATGTCGATCCAGCATGATCCCGATTTCGATGAAACCAGCTTCAAGAAATACATCTATGAAAACATCATGGTTCCGGTTGCCAACGAGTATGGCCTGAACACGGATTTCAAGGTGCTTATCAATCCGACTGGTCGTTTTGTCATCGGCGGTCCTCACGGTGATGCCGGCCTGACCGGACGCAAGATCATCGTCGACACCTACGGCGGAATGGCCCGCCATGGCGGAGGCGCGTTCTCTGGCAAGGACCCTTCAAAAGTGGACCGTTCGGCTGCTTACATGACCCGCTATATCGCCAAAAACCTGGTGGCGGCCGGATTCGCGGACCGTCTTGAAATCCAGGTCTCATATGCGATCGGTGTAAAAGAACCGGTTTCGATCTCGGTTGAGACGTTCGGGACCCAGAAAGTATCGGATGAAACTATCCTTCAGGCAATCAGGGAAAACTTCGACCTGACACCTCAGGGCATCATCACGTCGCTTGATCTTACCCGCCCGATTTACGCCCAGACCGCGGCGCATGGCCACTTCGGCCGTGACGACATCGATCTGCCATGGGAAAAGCTCGACAAAGTCGAAAATCTGAAAAAATATTTGGATTAAAAAAGTATGTTACAAAGCATACTTTTTTTGTTGAAAAGGTTTAAATGAAAGCGCTTGACGTTTTAACGGTGGATTATTTGAGATTAATGTTGTATAATTAATCCATAGAGGAGGTATGCATTATGAAAATTTCAATAAGAGGTAAAAATATCGAAATTACTGATGCAATCGCAAATGTAGTTGAAGAAAAGTTAAGTGTGTTGGATAAATATTTCATCATGTCCGAAGCCGTTCAAGCGAAGGTTCTTGTAAGAACTTATCCTCATGTCGGACAAAAAATCGAAGTAACCATTCCAACCGAGTATGTCCTGTTACGGGCTGAAGACGTGAACGAAGATCTGTACGCTGCCATTGATTTGGTGGTTGACAAATTGGAAGCTCAGATCCGCAAGTACAAAACTAAACTTAGTCGCAAATCAAAAAACAATAAACTCGCGTTTAACGTGGCTTCATTAGATGAATTGGAAGACAGTGAAGAAGAAGACGTGATTGTCAAAGTCAAACAGATTTTGCCAAAACCGATGGACATGGAAGAAGCAATCATGCAGTTGGAATTGATCGACCATGATTTCTATGTTTATGTCGACCGCGAAACAGAACGCACCAGTGTTGTTTACCGCCGTCATAACGGTGGCTACGGTCTCCTTGAAACAACCGAACAATAAAAAGAACTCGTCAGAGTTCTTTTTTTGTTCCTTGGTAAAGGCCGTGTTCGACCATGTACTTGTCGATATCGTTGAGGATGGTGACTTTCCTGATCGACCAAAGCGGTGCGATCAGGTCGCTGGCAACCCCGTCACCGGTGAGCCGCTCGACTACGATCTTGCTGTCGATCAGGCTTAGCTGCCTGGCCACCACTTCGATATATTCGTCGCGGGTAAGCAGCTGGAAATCACCTCTTTGGTACATCGAGGCCAAGGCGGTGTTTTTAAGTACGAAAAGCATGTGGATCTTGATGGCCTGGATGTCCATCGCGCCCACCACCCGGGCCGTCTCGAGCATCATTTCCATTGTTTCATAAGGCAGGGAGTTGATCAGATGGACGCACACATCGATGCCCCGCGTGCGCAGCTTTTTTAAGGCTTCCTGGAATTCTTTAAAGCTGTGGCCCCGGTTGATAAGCTTTCCTGTCGCGTCGTGGATTGTCTGCAGTCCCAGCTCGATTGTCAGGTCGGTCTGTTTCGAAAGTTCTTCGAGGTAGTCGACCATTTCATCTTCAAGGCAGTCGGGCCTGGTGGCGATGGCGATCCCCACGACGTCGTCACGCTTCAAGAAAGGCTCGACCATCGCTTTTACCTTGGCCACCGGCCCATAGGTGTTGGAGTTGGCCTGGAAATAGGCGATATACTTGCATCCCGGCCATTTTTTCTGGAAGATCGGGGTCAGCTTGTCGAACTGGACCATCAAGTCGTCGTTGATGTCGCCCGCATAGTCGCCCGAACCCTTCGAGGAGCAATAGATACAGCCCCCATAAGACTTGGTCCCGTCGAGATTGGGGCAGGTGAAGTTGGCGTTTAGAGGGATCTTGGCCACTTTGGTCCGGTATTTGGTTTTTAGATAATAGTTGTATGTGTGATAACGCTTGTTATCAAAACTGTATTCAAATTTGTTCATGGTCTAATTATACAAAAAACAAAGTCAAAAGCAAGGAGAAATCAATGACATTAAGTGCGATCAACATTACAAAAACATTCCGCGATGGCGGGTCGGTCAATCAGGTATTTGAAAATCTGAGCATTTCTTTTCCTGCTGCGGGTTGTGTCTATCTGGTGGGGAAATCGGGCGGGGGCAAGTCGACATTGTTGAACATTTTAGGGGGCATCGAAAGTGTCGATTCGGGCATGGTCACCCTCAACAACCGGGATATTTCAAGGATTGGGGAATACCTGCGCGACCATGTGGCCTTCTTGCACCAGCGGGCCAATCTGCTTGGCTTTTTGAACGCCCGGGCCAATGTGGTTCTCGCCTGCGATCTTAAGCGGGTTTGTTTCGATGAAAAAAAGTACCGGGCACTTGTGGCTTCGATGGACCTTTGCGGCCATGACGAAAAGCCAATCAGCCAGCTCTCGTTTGGGATGTGCCAGCGTTTCGCTTTGATCCAGGCGCTTTTAAGCAAGGCCAGGATAATCCTGCTTGATGAGCCGACGGGAAGCGTCGACTTGCATAGCCGGTCCATCATCAAGAAGACGATCGAAAAGTATTCGAAGGATCGGCTGTTTGTGATCGCCACCCATGACTTGAAGCTCATTTCCAGCGGCATGGTTGTCGACCTCGACAATCTTGGCCGGACATATGATTTCAACAATGACAGATATGCCCTTGTAAAAAGAGGACCGCTGGCACCGTTCCGGTGGAATCTGTATTCATGGAAGCAGTTTTCAAGAGACTGGAAAAAGGCGGCGCTGATCGTGTCATCGCAGGCCATAATCGCCACAGCAATCGTCGTGATGCTGGTCCTTTTTTATCAGGGGGCAAGATATATCGATTCCGCCCGGGCTGAGTGTCCCTATAACCGGATAATCACAATCGAGTCCTCTAGCATCGCTTTTGAAAAGTCCTATCTCGACAAGCTTGTGGCTGATTATGGCGTAATTGGCTACAATCCTTATCTGGACTTGAATTCTTTGATCCTGAAAAACGACGATGACTATCTCGATGTGCAAAGTTTCCAGTGCAATCCCGATATTGCCCAGTCATCGATAAAGGCAGGCAGGATGATCGGGAATCCGGGTGAGATCCTCGTCAACCAGGCGCTTGTCGATCGGGGAGTTAATCTAGGCGAACAGATAGTGGGGACAGTTGCCCCGATCACACTTGTTGTCGTGGGGGTGATCGCGGATGAGTTCAACTCCCTTCCTGGTGTCTATTACCAGGACGGCTATCTCCCCGTCGGGCTAAGTGGCGATATGACCAAGGTCAACCTGGTGGTGGAGGACTACACCCAAATCGCTAGACTGATTGATTCGCTAAAAGGGGACTTTTATGCTTACAGCGACTTTTTGACATTCAAAGAAAGCTATTCGAATCTTCTGGCCCTGGCGGGATTTGCCGGAGCTTTTTTCATTGTGGTCGCCCTGGTCATCGGGGTGATCCTTTATTCCCTGGTCATCTCAGCCACCTTTTACCAGCGCCATCAGGACAATTGTCTCTTGCTTATCCTTGGCTTGAATAAGCGCGGGTTGCTTGGAAACATGATTGGCGAGAGCCTGGCTGTGGGGATGGTTATTTCAATGATGGGATCGTTTTTTGGGCTGATAGCGACCAACTTTGTCAAGGAGATGGACTTCATTCCCGACTTTCTAAAGACGCCCCTGAAACTTGATTTTACTACGACGGCCGGACTGTTTTTGGCAATTGTCCTGGTCTATTCGCTGGTCGGTCTGGTCGCAACACTCAGCCAGTTAAATACGATCAGAAAACTCAAAATTTCACAAGTTCTAAAGGAAGAATAATATGCTTGAAATAAAAAACCTCACAAAACTTTATAATGACCAGACCATACTTTCCAATATCAACCTGACATTCAGGTCTGAGGGTCTCTACTTCATCACCGGTAAAAGCGGCAAGGGCAAGACAACCCTGTTCAACCTTATCGGCAAGATTGACCGCGATTACCAAGGCGAAATCCGTTTTGACGGTATGGACATCCAGGCCATCAAAAACTACCAGGGCCGCTATGTCAGCTACCTGTTCCAGAGTCCGACCCTGGTCAACGAGCTTGGCTGTTCAGGCAATTATCAGCTTCCCGCCATCTTCAACAAGGTGATAGCCAAAGCCGCCCGGAATGCGATTCTCGACAAGCTGGCTATATCCCAGCTGGGAAACTGCAACGTCTTGAAGATATCCGGGGGCCAGAAATCCAGGGTGGCGCTGATGCGGACGCTCATGTCAAATCCCCGGATAATCCTGGCCGATGAGCCGACCGCTTCGCTCGACCATGAAAATGCGCTAAAGGTGCTGGATTTCTTGAAGGCTCAGGCAAAAGAACGCCTGGTGATCGTCATAACCCACGACCACAGCCTGATCGATGAAGATGCCACAGGAGTAGTCGATCTCGATACGGGAGCCACCTTGCCACCGGTGGACCAAAAGCCGGATTTTGTGGAACTGGACCAGCCGGCCCATAAGATCGGTAGCCTTGCTATTAAATGGCTGCGCATCGATCTTAGGACGAATGTGAAAATGGTGGCGGGCATCGTGATCGCCCTGGTGACGATAATGATAACGGCTGTTGTCGCCTTGGGACTCAAGCAGGAGGTCAATCTCGAGTTGAACCAGCTGTTTTCAACGTCGTCATATTCGTCCCGGCTAAAAAGCCAGGAGGCGATTACCCTGACTGCCCTGGAGCCATTGCAGGATGATCCTGACATAACCCACCTTTATCTGCTTATGGATGAATATGAATTCCTGGGTGTGGCCCTGGACGGTGATGTCAAGGAAAACCTGATCATCCCGGTGAATGACCCCACCAAGGCCAAGCCGGTCCATTTCACAGGGAACGATGGCGTGGTCGTGTCCAAAAGGCTGGCCGACCGCCTCGATCTTCAAGGTGATGGGCTTGAAGATGTCTATCTGTATTTTTCCTATCATGATGTGATCAAGAGTCTGAAGGTAAATGTCGCGGGAATATCCCAGGCCAATGAGATAGTCGACAGCCTGTATTTCAATGAGCTTGAACCGGTCGGGATGGTGGCCGACCTTTTTCATGAGGATGTGGGCTCCATCGAAGGGTCGATTGTGACAATCGAAGGATCGGACCTTTCCCTTGAATATCTCGAAAAAAACCACCCCGACTTCCAATTCAAGGTCCTGGGAGCGTCCTTGAAAGACCAGGTCAATGCCATGCTTGACAATATCAACCTGGCGCTGCTGCTTTTTAGCTGCCTTTCCCTGGTGGCCTCGCTGTTTCTTGTCGGGGAGGTCGTCTATCTAAGTGTAATCAAGAACCGCCGCAACATCGGTATCTTCATGACCCTTGGAGCGACAAGCGGTGATCTGGCAAGGATGATCATGATTGAAACAACGCTTCTTGTCACTCTTGGTTTCGTTGTGGCGTGTGGCTATGTCTTTGGTCTTGTCGCCCTGGTCAATCATCTGGCAGTAAATACCGGCGAGTTCAATTTCGTGGCCAAGGAGTTTCTGGTGTTCGACTGGAGTGTCGCCTTGACCGTGTATCTGATCATGCTTGGAGTGTCGCTGTTGGCCTCCTTATCTCCGGCGATCATTGCGAGCAGGCAGGATGTCAAAAAGGTTTTAACAACTGGTCGGGAACACTGATGACTTCAATCATGAGAGGTTCAAAGTGTCGATAAAAAAAACTTGAATCGGCTATGGTGGCTATGCTATAATGGGTTGGTAAAATCAGTGAAAAGGAATATTAGCTTGCGAAGTTATTTTAGAGAGATAGTGGTTGGTGGAAACTATCATGACTGACAGCGAACTCGCCTTGGAGATGCATGGATGAAGCAGTAGTCCGTGCCGTTGACTGCGTTAAAGTTTTGAGGTGCCAAGCAATTGGAACTAAGGTGGTAACGCGCAAGGTCGTCCTTAGATGGATGGCCTTTTTTTGTTTAGAGGAGGAAAAATATGGCATTTGATCATCATCAAGTTGAAGCTAAGTGGCAGAAATACTGGTTGGAAAACAAGACCTTTGCGACTGATGCTCACGATTTTAGCAAGGAGAAATTTTACTGTCTGGACATGTTCCCTTACCCATCGGGCAACGGGCTTCACGTGGGCCATCCCGAAGGATATACGGCGACAGACATCGTTTCAAGAATGAAACGGATGCAAGGGAAGAACGTCCTTCATCCGATGGGATTCGATTCATTCGGTCTGCCAGCGGAGCAGTATGCGATCAACACCGGTAACCATCCGGCCGAGTTCACCCAGAAAAACATCGATGTTTTCCGCAAGCAGATCCAGTCACTTGGATTCTCTTACGACTGGGATCGCGAAATCGCGACCAGCTCGCCTGACTATTACAAATGGACCCAATGGATCTTCACGAAACTTTACGATATGGGACTGGCCTATGTCGACGAGATTCCGGTCAACTGGTGTCCCGAACTCAAGGCGGTTCTTGCCAATGAGGAAGTGATCGACGGCAAATCGGAACGCGGGGGCTTCCCGGTCATCCGCAAACCGATGCGCCAATGGGTCTTGAAAATCACCGAATATGCGGAAAGGCTGCTTGACGACCTTGAAGATCTCGACTGGCCTGAAGCGACCAAACAGATGCAACGCAACTGGATAGGAAAATCGGTGGGAGCACAGGTCGATTTCAAGATCGCCAATACGGATAAGGTGTTCACGGTCTTCACGACCCGGGCGGACACGCTTTTTGGGGCGACCTACTGTGTCATGGCGCCTGAACATCCTTTTGTGGGCGAAATCGTGACACCTGAACAGGCTGAGGCGGTAAGACAATACCAGTCTGAGATCGAATCGAAATCCGATCTTGAACGGACCGACCTGGCCAAAGACAAGACCGGGGTTTTCACCGGAGCCTATGCGATCAATCCGGTCAACGGGAAAGAGATCCCGATCTGGATTGCCGACTATGTCCTTTCAAGCTACGGTACCGGTGCGATCATGGCGGTTCCGGCTCACGACGAGCGTGACTGGGAATTCGCTAAGAAATTCGATCTGGAAATCATTCCGGTCCTGGATGGAGGCGATGTCGACCAGGCTGCCTTCACTCAGGACGGTCCTCACATCAATTCCGGATTCCTTGATGGAATGAACAAGGAAGATGCCATTGCGGCAATGATCAAATGGCTTACTGACAACAAGACCGGTGAAGCGAAGGTTACCTACAAACTGCGCGACTGGCTTTTCTCGAGACAGCGCTACTGGGGTGAACCGATTCCGCTGATCCATATGGAAGACGGGACGACCCGGACTGTTCCTTTGGAGCAGCTGCCTTTGGAACTTCCGGCGACAAACAACTTCAAGCCATCGGACAACGGAGAATCACCGCTGGCCAATGTCGAAGAATGGCTCAATGTCGAAATCGATGGAGTCAAGGGACGCCGCGAAACGAACACGATGCCCCAATGGGCCGGTTCATGCTGGTACTACATCCGCTACATCGACCCGCACAATGACAAGCAGATCTGCGATCCTGAGCTGATCAAGCACTGGCTGCCAGTCGACCTGTATATCGGGGGAGCCGAGCATGCGGTATTGCACTTGCTTTATTCCCGTTTCTGGCACAAGGTCCTTTACGATGCGGGAGTAGTTGCCTGCAAGGAACCTTGGCAGCGCCTGTTCCACCAGGGGATGATCCTGGGGGACAACGGCGAAAAGATGTCTAAATCAAGAGGCAATGTCATCAATCCTGACGAAATCGTGGCCAGCCACGGTGCCGATACCTTGAGACTCTACGAGATGTTCATGGGACCTCTCGAGGCAGCCCTGCCTTGGTCGACCAACGGTCTTGACGGATCGCGCAAATGGCTTGACCGGGTTTACCGCCTGCTTTCCAATCCGGAAAACATCGTGAGCGAAAACGACGGCAAGCTTGACCGCGTCTACCACCAGACTGTCAAGAAGGTGACCGAAGACTTCGAGACGCTGGGATTCAATACGGCCATCTCGCAGATGATGATCTTCATCAACGAATGTTACAAAAACAAGACTGTCTATCGGGAATATGCCTTCAATTTCGTCAAGATGCTGTCATGTATCGCACCCCATGTCGGTGAGGAACTGTGGCAGGTTCTAGGTCACGAGAACACCGTTTCTTACGAGCCATGGCCGACTTACGACGAGAAGATGCTTGTCGAAGACGAGGTTGAAATCGTGGTCCAGGTAAACGGCAAAGTCCGGGCCAAACTGACTGCCGCCCTCAACGAGGATGAGGACAAAGTCAAGGAAATGGCGCTGGGCAATGATAATATTATCTTCCATACCCGTGACAAGAACATCGTCAAGATCATTGTCGTTAAAAACAAGATCGTCAATATCGTTGTAAAATAATCTAATTGATTTTGAAGTGTGATCATGTTTCAGTGGTCACACTTTTTTAAATTCTGGTGCAACTCCAGGTGGATTGAGAAATGAACAAAACTGTAGCACAATGTATTACAAAAAGAGGTGGTTTGCATGAGTTTTTCAATCAGATTGAACAAAGAAGAGGAAGAACTGTTTAAAAGCTATGTTAGGCTCCATGGTTACTCATTGTCGGAAGCCTTGAAAAAGGCTTTACTTGAAAAATCGAAGATGATTATGATATAGCGTTGGCGAAGCAAGCCTACGAAGATTTCATCAAAGACCCGACAACCGTATCTCATGATGAGTTGAAAAGACAGCTTGGGCTATGAGTTATCAGGTCCGTTATAGCAAGAATGCAGTAAAACAGATCAAAATGATGGATTATTACACAAGGCTGATGATCATCAATTGGATTGAAAACAATCTGGTCGTTTGCGATAATCCCCGGTCCCAGGGAAAAGCTTTGACCGGAGAAACGAAAAACCAGCGGCGTTATCGGGTGGGGGATTACCGGATCCTTTGTGATTTGGTGGATGACCAACTCATCATCCTGGTCATCAATGTGGGTCATAGAAGAGAAATTTACAAAAAGTGATTTCTCTAATTTTGCTTCTCGATTATGTTTTTTGGCTCTGCTTTTGGATTTGGAATCCGTCTTGCCTGATTATTCGAGGTATTTAAAACCACGAATTAAATCCAAATTGAATTCCAATCAATTATAGACTTATGGAGTGTGAAATAGGCAAATATTAGAATACCGTGGTATAATGATTTCCAAGAGATTTAGTTAATGGAGGGACGTAAATGATACTGGAAAATAAGCTGGTGATCAGCGATCCGGTTGAACTTGCCTTGATAGAGGGATGAGTGAGCAAGAAAAAAGCGCGGCGGCTATTAGATGAATCTGCACTTATCCAAGTGAATGTCGGGGCATTTGAAAGTCTTCGCAAAATCCATCAATATTTGTTTGATGAAGTCTATGATTTTGCCGGCAAACTGCGAACCGTCAATATTGCGAAAGGAAATTTCCGTTTTGCCCCGGTGATGTATCTGCAAGCATCGCTGGAACATATCGAAAAGATGCCTCAAAGCACGTTTGATGAGATTGTTGAAAAATATGTCGAGATGAACATCGCCCACCCATTCAGGGAAGGCAACGGGAGAGCGAAAAGAATTTGGCTTGATTCGATACTTGAAAAAGAACTTATGAGAGTTGTCGATTGGTCGCAGGTGAAAAAGGAAGAATATTCTCTTGCGGTGGAACGCGGTCCGATCAAGGATGTCGAAATCAAACACCTTCTTAAAAATGCGTTGACCGAAAAAATCGATGACCGTGATGTGTTCATGAAAGGCATCGATGCGAGTTACTTCTACGAAGGATACTACGCCTATGCGACGTCGGAATTGTGAAAATAGGATATTGATCAGACTATGATTAAAATTGCATAGGGAGAAGGATGAATATGAAAATGCCTGCTATTTTCGTCGGCCATGGATCGCCGATGAATGCGATAGAAACAAATGTTTACACCAGACAATGGGCTAAGATTGGGAAAATGTACCAGCCCAAAGCCATACTGATGATTTCGGCTCACTGGTACAAGCCTGCCACGGTTACCCAGGATGCCAAGATTCCTAGTCAGATTTACGACATGTACGGTTTTCCCGAAGCTTTGTATAAGTTGAAATACCCCGCAAAAGGCGATGAAAATCTGACTGGCCGGGTCGTGGAATCGCTAAGCGATTACGGTATAACCATCGACGACAGCTGGGGAATTGACCATGGGGCCTGGTCGGTTTTGGTCCACATGTACCCAAAAGCCGACATTCCGGTTGTCCAGCTTAGCGTCAATTACAAGTTGGCCCCGGCAGGGCAGTTCGAACTGGGGCAAAAGTTGGCCGTCTTGCGCGATGAGGGATATATGATCATCGCCAGTGGCAATATTGTCCACAACCTGCGTCTGGTCGATTTTTACGCCAACAAGCCCTTTGACTGGGCGGTTGCCTTCGACGACCATATCGAACAGGCGATCAAAAACAAGGATTATGGGGCCTGTGTAAACTATCAGGGTTTCGGGGATGCCGCCAAAAAAGCGGTTTTGACGCCTGACCATTACTACCCTTTGCTTGTGCTTCTGGGAACGGTTGACGATGATGATAGTGTCACTGTCTTCAACAAAGGTTACGAGTATGGCAGCCTGTCGATGACCGGTTATCTTTTCGATGGAGCCCAGTGACTGGATATTCCGACAAATGCCGGTAGCCAATAATTGCCAAATATGTTACAATTGAGTAAATAAACCTTCAAGGAGACAATCAAATGGACAAAGTGACTCTAGGAAATACCGGAATTACCGTCAACCGCAATGGCTTTGGCGCCTTGCCGGTGCAGCGGGTCGATATGGATGGGGCGGTGGCCCTGCTTAAAAAAGCGTATGAAAACGGAATCCGTTTTTTCGATACCGCCCGCCTTTACAGCGATTCGGAAACCAAGCTGGGCGCGGCTCTGTCATCGGTGCGCGAAAACATCTATATCGCCACCAAGACCAATGCGACCACGCCAGATCAGTTCTGGGCTGATCTTAACACCAGCCTCAAGAACCTGAAGAGTGACTATATCGATATCTACCAGTTCCACAACCCGAAATTCTGCCCGAAACCAGATGATGGCACTGGCCTTTATGAAGCGATGCTTGAAGCCAAAGCCCAGGGGAAAATCCGCCATATCGGGTTCACCAACCATTCCCTGGAAGTGGCGAATGATGCGGCCAATTCGGGTCTGTATTCAACCATCCAGTTTCCTTTCAGTTATCTTGCCAGCGCGAAGGATCTTGAGCTGGTGAAGACTTGCCAGGACAAGCAGATCGGTTTTATCGCCATGAAATCGTTGGCTGGGGGACTTATCACCAAGTCCAGACTGGCATATGCCTTTGCGAGCCAGTTCGACAATGTGCTGCCTATCTGGGGCATCCAGAAGGAAAGCGAACTTGACGAATTCCTTTCGTATCAGGCCACTGCGCCAATAATGGACGAAAAGATGGCTGATGCGATCGAATCCGACATGAAGGAACTGGGCGGGGATTTCTGCCGGGGCTGTGGCTACTGCATGCCTTGTCCCGTTGGAATCGAGATCAACAACTGTGCGAGAATGTCGCTTTTGCTGCGCCGTTCGCCGTCGGCTTCCTGGCTTGGCGAAAACTGGCAGGCCAAGATGGCCAAGATCGAAGATTGCATCAATTGTGGCCATTGCAAAAGCAAGTGTCCGTATAATCTGGATACGCCGGCCCTTTTGAAAAAGAACCTGGCCGATTACCGGACCTTCCTTTGATTCGGTTGAAAACGGGCTGTAAGCTCGTTTTTATTTTAAATAATCTTCAAATTCCCCTTGACCTTAAAGGGCACTTTAACGATATATTTGATAAAGGAGGCATCAGTCATTATTGGAAACAGCCCATCACGAAGACGGGCGGTAATGGCTGAAAAAGACCCATGGAAATAGTAGTAGTGGACGGGCAAGGCGGCGGCATCGGCCGGAGCATCTGCCAGATTTTAAAACAGAATTTTGATGATGTCTTCATCATCGGCGTGGGCACCAATGCGGCGGCAAGCACCAACCTTAAAAAAGGTGGCGCCGATGTCATCGCCACGGGCGAGAATGCGATCATTTACAATGTGACAAAAGCCAGGATAATCATCGGCCCCATCGGCATCGCTTTTGGCAATTCGATGTATGGTGAGATCTCACCGGCAATCGCCCAGGCAATCAGCGCCAGCGAAGCGGCCAAGTATCTGATTCCCATCAGCCAGTGCAAGGCCAATATCGTCGGGGTCAGGCAAAGCTCGATTGGCGAATATCTTGATGAATTGGTGGAATTATTGAAATAGTTAAAAGTATCTGATACATGAAGTATGGATGAACCGGAGAACCGGTTTTAACTTGCGTCGGATACTTTTTTCTTTACGTTTTTTACCGGATTACTAGGAGAATATTAATGGATAAATTGGAACAATTGAGAGAGTTGCTTGAAAGCTACAGGAAAGTGGCGATCGCCTACAGCGGGGGTGTCGATTCGAATTTCCTGTTTGAAGTGGCCAAATCGACCCTGGGGCAGGAAAATGTCCTTGCGGTTTTCTGCCAGGGGGCGATGATTTCACCTGAGGAGAAAAATGAAGCAGAAAAAATGCTTGAGGGGTCGAACCATGTCCTTTTGCATGTCGATGCCCTGGCAATCAAGCAGTTTCGCTGCAACGACAAACAGCGCTGTTATCACTGCAAAAAGGCGATCATGTCGAAGGTCATCTTAGCCGCATCTTCGCGGGGATTTGCCACTGTCCTTGACGGGCGCAACCATGACGATGGAAAGTCATATAGGCCGGGAATCCAGGCCTGCGAGGAGCTGGGAATCCTTTCTCCCCTGGCCAATGTGGAAATGACCAAAAGCGAAATCAGGGCATTCTCGAAACAGTTGGGAATAGTCACCCATGACAAGCCGGCCAATGCCTGTCTGGCATCGCGGTTTGATTATGGTGTCGAACTTACCGAAGAAAAGCTGGACCGGGTGGCAAAAGGGGAAGCGCTGATTGCCAAATTGGGAATCGCTTCGAGAAGACTCAGGGTCAAAGATGACCTTGCCAGAATCGAAGTCGAACCAAAAGACTTCGAAAAAATCATCAGCTCGCACCAACTGGTGGAAGATATAAAAAAATTGGGATTCCGCTATGTGACACTTGACCTTGCGGGATTGAAAAGCGGAGGATATGACAGTGAAAGTTAAAGAAATATTGGAACAGGTGCAAAATGGAACGATGTCGGTTGACAATGCCAAACAACTTCTTGACCAGCCATTGGACTATGCAACTATCGATTTCGACCGGGAGAAACGCACCGGGGCCCCCGAGGTCATCTATGGCGAAGGCAAGACTGCCAGGCAGATCGAAGGAATCATCCAGAACATGCTCGACCATGAATGCCAGACAATCCTGGTCACGCGCATTTCGAGTGAGAAAATGGAATATCTCCAGCCTCTTTTCCCGCAATTCGAATATGATGAGCTGGCCCGGACGTTTCTCTACCATCACAACAACATCCCGACAAATATCGGAAAGATTGCCGTGGTATGCGCCGGAACATCGGACCTGCCCGTAGCCCGGGAAGCCTGCATCACCGCCAGATTCCTTGGAAACGAAACGACTCTTATCTCCGATGTCGGCGTGGCGGGGATCCATCGCCTTTTCAACCGGCTCGATGAAATCCGCGAAGCAACCGTGGTTGTAGTCGTAGCCGGCATGGAAGGAGCATTGGCTTCGGTTGTGGGAGGGCTGACCGACAAGCCGGTGATCGCCTGTCCCACTTCGGTGGGCTATGGGGCCAACCTTGATGGATTGGCAACCCTGTTGGCGATGCTCAACAGCTGTTCTAGCGGCATAGCGGTGGTAAACATCGATAACGGGTTTGGGGCCGGATTCATGGCCCATTCAATCAACTGTCTGAAAGGAAAAAGATAATGAAAACACTGTATTTTGACTGTTCGAGCGGAATATCCGGGAACATGACGATTGGGGCTTTGCTGGAACTTACCGGTGATTACGCCTACCTGATCGACGAACTCAAGAAGATCAACGTTCCAGGTTACCATCTGGAAATAGACAAACGCGACAAGAACGGGATAATGGCAACCCATGTCGAGGTTGTGATAGAATCTCACGGCCATCACCACGGCCATGAGCATGACGGCCATCACCATGACCATGAGCATGACGGCCATCACCACGACCACGAACATGACGGCCATCACCACGACCATGAGTATGACGGCCATCACCACGACCACGAACATGACGGCCATCACCACGACCATGAACATGACGGCCATCACCATGAACACCGGAACCTTGGTGCGGTAAACGCCATCATCGACCAAAGCGGTCTTGATATCAAGACGAAGGAACTGGCAAAACGGATATTCCTGCGGGTTGCCCAAGCTGAAAGCAAAGTCCATGGAAAGCCTTTGGAGGAGGTTCATTTCCACGAAGTGGGGGCGATCGATTCGATTGTCGATATCGTTGCCACGGCAATCCTTATCAACAGGATAGCTCCCGATGCGATCTATGCTTCAGTTGTCAATGACGGGCATGGCTTTGTCAAATGTGCTCATGGTCTGATGAGTGTTCCGGTTCCGGCGACCAGCGAGATATTCGCTTCAAGCGAGGTTGTCTACCGCCAGATCGACATCGACGGGGAACTGGTGACACCGACTGGAGCGGCCATAATTGCCGAGCTGGCCAGTCAGTTTGGAGTGATGCCGCCAATGAGGGTCACCAAGATCGGTTGGGGAAGCGGAACCAAGGATCTGGCCATTCCCAATGTGTTGAAAGTATCCCTGGGTGAAACCGCCGATGTGACTTTGCGGATTGCTGTGATGGAGACAAATATCGATGATACGACCGGGGAAATCATGGCCTACACCATGGAACGGCTATTTGAATCCGGGGCTTTGGATGTTTTCTTCACTCCGATCTATATGAAGAAAAACCGTCCGGCTTACCGTTTGAGCGTTGCGTGCCGTGAAGATAAGATGGAAGAGCTGCGTGACATCATCTTTAAAGAGAGTTCAACCATTGGAATCCGCTATCGCTTTGAGGATCGTTTTGTGTGCAAACGGGAAATAATAACCCGGCAAACATCACTGGGGCAAATCCGGTTGAAGGTCACTAAAAGCCAGGGCCGGGAAGACGAGTATTTCGAATTCGACGATCTCAAAAGCATAGCCGTGCAACAGCGGATGGCCATCAAAGATGTGATAAAAAAGCTGACGATCGAACTTTCAAATTATGAAAACGACTGATTAACCCTTTACCTTAAACCGCCCTTCAATGGTAAGATGTTTTTGTGAATGACTGCAGACATATTTTAAAAGGAGGGATTCTATGTTATCGGATTCAAAATTCGGTTTCGGCTTGATGCGGCTGCCCAAAAATGCGGACAATGAGATTGACATCGAGCAGGTAAAGGACATGGTCGATGGCTTCATGGCAGCGGCTTCAATTATTTCGACACCGCCTATGTGTACAAGGGATCGGAAGCGGCGATGAAAGCGGCGCTGGTCGACCGGTATCCTCGTGAAAGTTATACCATCGCCAACAAGATCCACAAGATGGCCTTTGAAACAAAGAAGCAGATGGCTGATGTCTTCGAAGAGTCGCTGCGCCGCTGCGGGGTTGACTATTTCGATTTCTATCTTATCCATGCGATCAACCGAAAGCTTTACCGGGAATACCAGGACTATGGATGTTTCGAATATTGCCAGAAACAAAAAGAAGCGGGTAAGATTCGCTATCTTGGTTTCTCTTTCCATGACGACGCGAATCTTCTCGACCAGGTGCTTCGCGAGCATCCGGAGATTGATTTCGTCCAACTCCAGTTGAATTATCTCGACTGGGATAGCGGTGTGATCCAGGCCAGAAAAAACTACGAGGTGGCCTTGAAACACAACAAGCCTATTGTAGTAATGGAACCGATAAAAGGAGGCAACCTGGCCGCCTTGCCTGAGCACATCGAAAAGATCTTCAAGGAATACAATCCTGCAGCCTCGATGGCCTCATGGGCATTGCGATTTGTCGGCTCGCTTGAGGGTGTGATGACCATATTGTCAGGAATGTCTACTGCACAGCAGCTGGTTGACAACCTGGCGACAATGAATGATTTCCACCCAATCAGTGATCCGGAGGCCGCCCTGATAGAAAAGATCACCCAAGAATATCTGGCACTCAAGACAATCGACTGCACCGCCTGTCGTTATTGTGTCGCCGGGTGTCCAAAGAACATCCTGATTCCGGACCTTTTTGCCGCATACAACGACCAGATGGCCTATGGCAAGACGAGCCGGCCCAAGACTTTCTACAATGAACATACGGCCGATGGCCATGGCTTGGCGAGCGAGTGCATTGCCTGTCGCAAGTGCGAACATGTCTGCCCGCAGAAGCTGCCAATAGTCGAATTGCTCCAGAAGGTCGGCGCGACATTCGAATAGTTAAGACGTTTAGTGACGTCTTTTTCTTTGCAAAAAAGCGCTCACATTGATATAATTAAGTTATGGAAGGTAACACACTATTACTTAAAGAGGAGAGGGATTATGAAACTTGAAGATTATCGCTATTCCAAAAAAGGGATGGTAAAACTGAGTGAAATTGCCACTGAACCGGAATCCGCATGCGACAAGGATGAATGCATGAAGCGTCTTGAGAGCAATATTCTGGAAATAGTCGAATATCAGGAGAAGCTTTATGCCGCAAAACGGGAAGGACTGATCATCATCCTGCAGGCAATGGATGCCGGAGGCAAGGACAGCACCATCAAGAAGGTGACTTCAGGAATCAATCCCGCAGGCATCGACATCGCCGATTTCAAGAAACCCAACACCGGGGATCTCGAGCATGACTTTCTATGGCGGGTCAACAAGATGACGCCGGTCCGGGGCAAGATAGCGATCTACAACCGCTCCTACTACGAGGATGTCCTGGCGGTCCAGGTCCACAATCTCCATCTAGGCTATAAGATGATGCCGCGGGTCATCGACAATCCCGACTTTTTCGAAAGGAGGAAAAGGGACATCGCCCATTTCGAGCAGTATCTTTTCGACGAGAGCTACCGGGTGGTCAAGATCTTTCTCCATATCTCCAAAGCTGAACAAAAGCGCCGTTTTTTCGAGCGGCTTGAAGATCCCGACAAGAACTGGAAATTCGACCCAGGAGATCTGGTCGACCGGGAAAACTGGGACAGATATCAGGAAATATACGAGGGGATAATCGGAGATACGGCGACCGAGAATTCGCCCTGGTATGTCATCCCCGCAGACAAGAAATGGTATTCATGTTTCGTGGTGTCCCAGATAATATTGGACACTCTCAAGGCGATGGATCCCCAGTATCCGATATTGGACAAGGAAGAACTGGAGAATTTCGCTCTGTACAAAAAACTGCTGGAAAACGAAAAGTAGAAGGTTACCTCCAAATATCATGGAAAGAGGAATTGAAGATGAGAAAGCTTAGAAAATTGATGATTTTGGTTTTGATGGCCAGCCTTTCATTTGGTTGTGGCGCCAGCTCCAAGCCGGATGATGTGGTCAAGGATTTCTTTGAAGCGGCCAAAACGTTCGACATGGAAGCCATGGTTGCGACCATCGTTCCTGAAAACACCCTGGCTGCAGAATACACCAAGGAAATCATGTCCGATGAGGAGTTCGGGGATTATCCTGAGGAAGTACTGAGTTACCTCGAAGAAAATGCGAGCAAGATAACCTACAAGATAACTTCGAGTGAGGTTGACGGCGACAAAGCGACGGTTATGGTCGATGTGAACTATATCGACTCATATCCGCTTATTGAGGAAATGTTCACCGAATACATGACCCAGGCCTTTGCCCTGGCTTTAAGCGGGCAGGAAGTCACTGACGAACAGTACGAACAGCTCATGACCGACATATTCAAAGACAAGATGGAGAATATGGAAGACAACTTCAAGGATGTGAGTCTGGAAATACCTTGTGAAAAGGTTGATGGAAAGTGGTATATCGCAGATGTCGATGAGGAAATGATGGATGTTTTCCTTTCAGGATTTATCTTGGCGGCGGCGACATTCGAGGCTCAGTTCAACCAATAGGGCTTAGGCCCTATTTTTTTAAAAATGCATATCGGTGGCGGTATCCTGCAATTTGGGTATAATATTATTAACGAAAAGGAGGGATTGCAATGAGTAAAACACTTATAGCTTATTTTTCAAGAACCGGGGAAAATTTCGTCCAAGGGGCAATCAAAGGTCTGGAAGTCGGCAATACGGAAGTTGTCGCCAATAAGATCAAGGAGTTAACCGGAGGCGATCTGTTCAAGATCGATCCCGTGGTGCCTTATGATGACGATTACGATATCTGTTCCAACCAGGCCCGTCAGGATTTTTTGAATCAGGAACGGCCTGAATTCAAGAATCCTCCAGACAACATCAGGGATTATGATACGGTCTATGTGCTTTTTCCAAACTACTGGAATTCCATGCCGATGCATGTGTGGACCTTCCTGGAAAAATATGATTTTACAAACAAGACGATCAAGCCGCTGGTTACCCATATGGGCAGCCGCTTCGGTACAGCCGAGCTTGATATCGTGAAGCTTTGCAGTGGTGCCAGAGTGATGAAGGGGCTGGCGGTGCTGGGCGATCTGGTCAACGAATCCGACGCCAAAATAAAAAGCTGGGTCGAGATGAATTAAGTGGAGGTAACTTCACTTTTTTTCATATGCGCAACAATTGTGGTTTCAAAAATAATTTTTAAAAAAAGTTTAAGTTCATTTAACAATTCCGGTGTATAATTGTCTTAGATGTAAAATCAACCTTCACCGGTTGAACAAGATTCCATTAAGACAAAGGAGCAATTTATGGAACAAAGGCGTTACAAAGAATTATTGGAGATTTTAAGTGATTCCTCGCGTTGCGTGGCCGATCATATTGCCGCTAAAAACGAGCTGATGTTATGGTATCAGGGCGTCCTGGAAAAACATCCCAACTCAGGCGATCAATACCATCATGACAATCTCAAAACCGCTCTGGCCAAGAGATGAAAGGAGCCAGGGCAATCGACATCGAGGGCGACATCATCGATGTCTCGCTTGAAAGGCTGCTTGAAGATGCGATTGAATATTATGGGACTTTGATGGCCTATCCCGAAGTGTACATCCTCAACACTCCGATAGAGCAACTTTATCAGGATGTTTATCTTTACGAAAATTAGATGATTGGAGGCTTTACTATGTTTGATGATGATGACGGTTTTGATCTGGATATCGATGAGTCTAGCGATGATTTCGATGATGAGTTCTCCAGAGATGACGATTTTGATAGCGACCGCGACTTTGATGATGAAACATCGGACGACTTTTCAGGCGAAGATGATACCGAAAAGACTTTCTACAAAGAGTTTATCAAAAGCCATTTTGATTGATGGCTAGAGGAGGGACCCATGGACAAGTACCAGGAAGAAAACAGTCGCATGGATGCCATATTGGACAATGACTATCTAGGTCAAAGTGACCTGCTCGCTATCCTGACCCGGCTGATTGTCGGTGGCGCCAGAAACAATTCCGCTTCAATGGGTTTTGGAAATATCCTCATCGATGCGCCCAGCCCACAGGGAAAAAGCGCGTTTGTCGCCTCACTAACTCATGTGATCAACGGCAGATATCTCAACAACAGCGACTCGATGATGGGAAAAATCCTCGATGATGAAGAAAAGAAGATTCTCCATGCGATGTCGGCATTTTCTTTCGATGCCTATGAGCTGGATGTCCTTGGGCTTGGTGAATATGATATCCTGCTGGAAATGATATCGAGCGTATCCAGGGAGCTGGGATTCAGTGTCCCGGGCAGCCAAATTGAAAAAACCGCTCAGGATGTCGGAGCCTTGCTTGGCCGGATAAAAGACAAGGCCTATGTGCCCGAGGTGCTAAAAAGCCCGCTCCACAGTGTCAATCTCTATGGCGATATTCTGACCGGCCGCAACATCAAATCGAAACTGAACCAGGCGGTCGATGAAATCGCCAAACTGAATGACTATCCGCTGTTTGTGGTCACCATTGACAATATCGACAAGTGTCCACCTGTAAGAGCCCTGCGGCTCCTGGGTTTTAGCGAACTATTCAGCAGGAATCCCAATCTGCTTTTTGTTTTCGCGGGCGATTATCGGATACTAAAACAGAACATCCAGACGTTTTATGGCAATGGTTTCCTGGTGGAAAAGTTTTTAAAGCGCCAGTTCGATTTTTTCTGTCGGCTAAAAGAACCACCATTGCCTGGATACTGCCGCTTCATTCTCGAGCAATTCGGCATCGAAGACAAGGATATGGTCTTGGTGATTTCAAGCATTGGCGACTATTACAGCTTCGATCTTGACGGGATCCACAGTCTGGCAAGACAACTGGCCCTGGTTTGGGTGGATTTGAATGGACCGGACGGACCGGAATCGGAAGAGACTTTCTTCAGGCGCTTTTTTCTGGCTATGACACTGGGACTCAAAAACAAGGACCGGGAACTGTTGCGGGACTTTCTCCTTGGCATTTGGCCGCCAGAACAGATTGTTGCCATCTTTGAAAATTCGCCCGAAATTCTATCTCAAGTCAAGCGTGGCTGCTTACAAAAGGAATTGACAGACACTGTGGTATTGGAGCTTGTCAGGGAATGGTACTGGGATTTTTTGGCTGCCCTGGATAAGGTGGGTCTTTATGATCATTTTCCTGGTGGAGCAAACGAAAAAGACCTGGCAGTTCTGGTTGAAAAGCTCAGGACCATGGAAACCAAGGGCTTTGAGGGCATCAGGTGGGGTTCGGTGCTTGGCATCTTGCATTTTGATTGAAAAAAAGGATCAGTCGCAGTAAAGTGCAGACTGGTCCTTTTTTAAAGATTGTTTATCGCTCCCATGAACACGGGAACTTCCTGATCGAAATCGTAGATCATATAGACAAACGGGCGGTCCAGGATGACCTCCTTTTCATTGACGATGATCGAGGTATCGACCATTTCGACGATTGTCACAGCTCCGGCCTTGGTGCCGATCTCATTGAGTTCGATGGCACAATTGTGCAGGATGCGGCTGATGAAAAGCGCGCCTGAGGCGGTGTCCGCCATTTTGGAGAAGTCGGCGATTTCACTGAAGGCGTCGACCATGCCTAGTCCCACAAGCAGCTCGCTCAACTCCTTCTTGTAGTCATATTTGAACTTTGGAGTGGCGGTGGTGACCGGAACGCTCTGGGGATTGGTTATAAGCTCGTGGAGACTGCTGGCATCAAGCTTATCGAGATATGAGTCGATGTCGCCTTTTGGCAGCAGTGCCACAAAGCCATAGCGTTCATCCTGGTATTTCTTCACAAAACCGGTGACCAGTTCGTCCTCGAGATACAGACTTTCATCACTGTGAAGGAATTCGACATCGCTCTTGGCAGCGTCTGAATTGTTGAAGGTGCCGTTGTAGACCATATCGCTGGTATATTCGACTGCCCACTTGTCCTCGAACAGGACCGTATTTATCAGATAGATAACGGCTTCCACCGGAACCTGGTCGAGTGCCTCTTTTATCATGCCCTTGGTATGGTAATCGATATAGTTGTTGATGTCTTCCAGGGTGGTGCTGTCGAATGGGGCCTGGTAGCCATCTGCCTGATAGTAGGTAGCGTTCATTTTCAAAAAATCAGGGTTGATGGTCAGGCGGTCCTGGTCATCGCGGATCCAGATCGAGTTGGATATTTCGACAACCTGGTCGTCTTCCAGGGAATCGAGATAGTTTTTCAAATCATTGTTCAGATCGTCCACTGGCATGTCGAGCAGCAGCTTTTCCATCTGTTCCAGGGTGTTCCCTGCGGCCCCATTTTCACACATGGCCAATGCCAGGGTGATAGACAGGGGTGAGATCAGGATGTTTTCCTGGTTAGTGTAGATGCTCTTGAATAGCTGGCTGGAAAGACGGGTGAATCCAATCCCGAAATCATCGCCGGTGGGCTCTGTCGTCACAGTGTCGCCACTGACACCTTCCATCAGATCTTTAGCCAAGATGTTAAGGGTTGGAGTATCGTCCTTGGCAAAGTAGTTGAAAACAAAGACAAATGCCAGGATCGCGCCGATAAATACGATAAATATTTTAGCTGTCAGTTTCATAATATCACCTCAATTTGTAACAGCTTGTCCCCCTCTATACACTTCGATTATACCACAGCATTGATGGATAAACATCAAATTTTTGTTTACTTAAATTGCTTGGCGTGCTAGAATTTTCAAGTATATGATTGATTGATGGAGGAAATTATGGACGGAATGATTCAATGGTTCATCGCTACTTTTGGCGGGGTGTTTTCAAAAGAAATGATTGTGTTTTTGGTGTCGATAACACCGATTCTCGAATGCCGGGGCGGCTTGATCGTGGCATCGTTATTGGGTGTCAGCCTTACAACGGCATTGCCGATTGCGATATTGGCCAATGTGGTGATTATTCCGTTCATCCTGATTTTCATCAAGCGACTTTTCGCCTTCTTGAAGCAGTTCTCAATTTTCAAAGGGCTGATTGAAAAAATCGAGGCCCGGGCCCTTCACAAAAGCAAGGATCTCGACAAGGGCGAGTTTATCGGGCTTTTGCTTTTCGTGGGGATCCCGCTTCCGGGCACCGGAGCCTATACCGGAACGCTTCTTGCTTCATTGCTTGAGATGGATGTCAAGAAAGCTTCCCTGGCCATATTCCTGGGGGTGCTCATGTCATCGACGATCATGTCGATATTTTCATACGGGCTCTTGGGTCATCTGTTTTTCTGATTGGATAGGGAGGAATCATAATGGAATTTGTCAAAGTTGAAGCCGGCGACAGAAAGGCCATCGAAGAACTTTCAGCCATGGCGTGTACGATTGTCAAGGAATACTACGAAAAGCTCCTGGGAAGTGACCAGAATGATTATATGATCGAGAAGTTCCAGTCTTTTAAGGCGATAACAACCCAGCTAGATTCAGGCTATAATTACTATGTCCTGGAAAGTGACAATGAACCGGTCGGTTTCATCGGCTTCTATCCCAATGGGAAAAGGATGTACCTGAGCAAGTTCTACTTCGCCAAATCCGCCAGGGGCAAAGGGCTAGGTAAAAAGACACTGGCGTTTCTGGTTGATAAGACCCGTGCAAAGGGGCTTGAGAGCATCTATCTCAATGTGAACAAGTACAACGAGTCGATCAAAGCGTACGAGAAAATGGGCTTTGCCAGGATCGGCGAGGAAGTGAACGATATCGGCAACGGCTATGTCATGGATGATTATGTCTATGAATACAAATTGTTTGATTGAATTGCCACAAATTGTTAAAAGCTCCGCTACGGCGGAGCTTTTTTCTCGACTTTGATCAGGTTACGGAAAACATGTTGTAGAGCTTAAGCAGCCTGATGTCTTCCTTGGAGATCTTCAGCTGGCTGATAAGCTGCTCGTCTTCGACCAGTTTTTCCTTGGAAAGAAGCATCTTTGAGGCAACGGGCATCATCGGCCGCGATGAGAATCCGTTGAAAAGCCCCCATTTCACCGGAGCGTCCAAAAAGGCTGCCAGGATCTGGACACTTGCCTTTTCCATGGGCGAGTCCTGGTTGGTCAGGAAGATGTTCGTGATGGCATCGTAGTGCTCCATATGTCCGGTGTAGGTGTTTTCGCAATTCTGGTACGAATCGAATTCATTGATGTTCATATACATCATCAGCTTGAAGGTGTTGTCGGCGATCTCGTCGATGACGATAAAAAGGCATCGAATCAGGATGTTCGCCCGGCCGTCGTAAAAGTAGCCATAGAAACGTCCGACGTTCTTGAAAAAGGCTGGCATATCCTTTTGAGTCCGGGCTGTTTCGCTTTGGGGATAGTAAAGAAGCTTGTCGACGGAGACATCAAGGGCTTTGGCGATGTCGTATAGGGTTTCGATGTCAAGGGCGATTTCTCCCTTTTCGTATTTGGAAATGGCCGATTTGCTTTTGAAGATAAGTTGGGCTAGTTGTTCCAGGGTAAGTTGACGCATTTTCCGGTACGTCCGGATATTCTTTCCTACTTCCTGCTTGATATTGTGCATGATCTCTCCTTGGGTTTCCTACAAATCCACAAAAAGCGGATTTTGACAGTTAATTTTTCCTTCCAGTCAAAATGTACCACGGATCAGGTCAAAAATCTACCCAGAAGAAACAATAAACAAAAAAAGTTTCTTCCAAGGAAACCTGGGGTCATTTGTAAACATCCTTTCATACTGCTAGAATATGTGTGTATACTAAAAGCAGCTGCCAATTTGAAGGAGAATATTATGTTTGATTTTGATGAGATTATCGATAGGAACAACACCAATGCCATCAGCGTCGAGGGGTATCAAGATTACTTGTTCGCATCTAACTCCGGTTTAAAGCTTAATGAAGGGAGCGGGATTGTAAGAATGTGGATCGCCGATATGGATTTTGCCACCCCGGATTTCGTCCTGGATGCCATCAAAAAGCGCCTGGACCGGAAAATCCTTGGTTATTCCAAGATCTTCGACCAGGAATATTATGAAGCATTCAATTCCTGGCTGGCAAGACAATATGACTGGCAGGTCGATTCCGCCCACGTGCTCCCTTCGCTGGGAATCATTCCGGCACTCAATGACCTGGTGGGCCTGCTGACAAATGAGGACGAGAAGGTCCTGATTCTCACCCCGTCTTATGGCTACTTTGAAAAAGCGGTGGAGCAAAGCAACCGGAAGCTGGTATGCTCGAACCTTATCAACAATGACGGTCACTTCGCCATCAACTATGAAGAGATTGAGGATATTGTCAAGGATGAAAAGGTGTCCATGTGCATTTTCTGCCACCCTCACAATCCGACCGGACGGCTCTGGAAAGAAGAGGAACTGACCCGCCTGGGGAACATCCTGATCGAAAGAAACATCTGGATTGTCAGTGACGAGATCCATTGCGATCTGCTGCGGCGCGGCAAGAGACATCAGCCACTGGCCAAGCATTTCCCGGACTATACCCGGGTCATAACCTGCATGTCCTGCTCAAAGACATTCAACATGGCCGGGATGATGCTGGCCAATATCATTATTCCTGACGATCAGGCCCGGACGCTGTGGCTGCAAAAAAACCAAGGAATGGTAAATCCCCTGGCTATTGCCGGAGTCAAGGCGGCCTATGAACACGGAGTACAATACTTGAACTGCCTGCAAAGCTATCTTGATGAAAATTTTGCTTTTTTGGATGACTACCTGGCAACCCATCTGCCCTTGGCAAAATTCCAGATACCTGAGGCAACTTACCTTGCCTGGATCGATCTCAATGATTATCTTGACGATGCCCAGAAGGATGTGATCGGTTTGGATATCGCCACAAAAGCCGGTGTGATCGTCGAGGGGGGCGACATGTTCGTGCAAAACGGAAAGGGATTCATCCGATTGAACATCGCTGTGCCTAAACCTGTACTGGCGATTGGACTTGATTGGCTTTGCCGCTATCTAAATGGATCGCTTGAAAGAAGAGTCTGAACTTAAAAGTTCCGATTTTTTTTGAGATGTTATTGACATATGCCCGAAATGGCGTATACTGTAAGTGTAAAGAACATATGTCCTAAACGTAAAGCTGCTGTAGCTAAAGATAAGGACATCAAATAAGAAAACATGGCACCAAATTGTGCCGGTGAAAAAGGGGGACGGGCAATATGATGGATGGTTGATCAACCAATAAGGTATGGAATAAAAAAATCGATAAATGGAAGTGTCGCATTATTGGATTGCCCCATTGGTTCTATCTTCCAATCAAATCCATTTCAAAGGTGATTACTGTGGTGATATAATTGATACCAGGTATTACTGATCGGATATGGCTTGGAACAACATGCTTAGAATATTGGAATATCCGGCATTCTACTGATTCACGCGGGTGACTTGATTCTGGCGGGGCTTTGTCACAATGACTAAAATAAAAGGATGGCAATCATATGGGCGTAAGAATAACAACACTAATTGAAAACAATCCAGACAGCAATGGCGAACTTTTGGTTGAGCATGGGCTCTCACTTTATCTGGAAGTCGACGGTTTGAAAATACTGTTTGATACAGGGCAATCGGGGAAGTTCCTTGAAAATGCAAAAAAAATGAATATTGATTTAAGCCGGCTCGATTATATCATTATCTCCCATGGTCACTATGATCATGCCAATGGATTGAAAGAACTGCTCAAAGCCACAGATGCAAGGCCGACCCTGATTGTGGGCAGCGAATTCTTCAAAAAAAAATACAAGCTTCTTGATGATGGAGGATATCGCTATAATGGGATCAACTTCTCTGAGGGGTTTATCGCTGAAAATATGCCCATGATAAAGGTTCATGGCGATGTATATCAGCTAAGTGAGAACGTGACTATTTACCATAATTTTGACAAAACCAATGATTTTGAGGGATTGAACAAGAAATTTTACTGCCAGGAAGGATCGGATAAAGTCATAGATGATTTTGCGGATGAAATCTCACTGGCTGTCAATACCAAGGAAGGACTGGTGGTCATTGTCGGGTGCTCCCACGTTGGAGTTGTCAATATCCTGAATACCATTGCTACAAAAAACAACAGTCCTTTATTCGGGGTGGTCGGAGGAACCCATCTGGTTGAAGCGGATTCAGCCAGAATCGATTCGACAATCGCATTCTTTAAAGAAAAGAATCTGAAAATGGTGGCGGTGTCCCACTGTACCGGAGAACAAGGATTGAAAGAAGTTATGAAACAAATGCCCGAGGAATTTGTCTTCAACAATTCCGGGAATGTGATAACTTTGGACTGATCAAAATATGCAGCACTAAAAATTAATCAGACGGTGCCGCCTTTCGAGGCGCCATAAGGATAAAAAAGAAAAGGAGAATAAAAATGCCAGCTAGAGACGGAACAGGACCGATGTCACAAGGTCCAAAAACAGGAAGACAAATGGGAGATTGCGCCAATATGGACAATCAGGGATTTACCCGTTGTGGATCAGGTGAACAGAAATTCGCACGCAGGGGGAAAGCTTATTGCAATAACCCTCGTGGACGTCGCTTTTTAAACCAGAGGTTTGCCAGCGCGAAAACCGATGGTTATCAAAAAGAGGTTTTGGAAAAAGAAGTGGCTGAACTTGAAGGCCGTTTGAATGATGTCAAAGCCCAGTTAGGACGGCTTAATTCAAGCGAAGACTAGAATCAAGAGGAAGAATCAAACTTCCTCTTTTTTGGTTAGTGTAGTGTTATGGAGTACGCAATTTGTGGAATTATTCTGATTCGGGTTGAAATCAGCGGGAAATTAGAAAATGGCGGACAGGAAAAAATACCGGTTGACTTCAACCGGTATTTGGCTTTATTTATCATTTCGCAACTTAAGTAGTGCGTTTTGCGCGGCTTTGATGATAGGATATGCTGCCGGTGAAGCCGTCAACATAGGCTGAGTTCCGATTTGCGACACCAACAGATCCATCAAGGTCAATCCCCCCTGGATAATGAAACCAAGGACATTGGTCAGTTCACCGGCGCTGACGCCCCCAATGACTTCCCCACCCAATATTTTCAAGCTGTCCTTGGAAACAATCAGCTTGACCATCTGCTTGTGGGCGTTGTTAAGTTTTCCAGGATGACGGTCAATCCCGGCAAATGAACCGGTAATTACGCTGAAACCCTCATTCAGGGCGGTGCGCTCTATCAGCCCTGCAACCCCGTAGGCAGACTCGCCGATGCTTGTTGAATAGATTCCGATCGTACCTCCAAATGATTGGTAAGTTGAAAGGTGGAAGAGGTTCAATCCTGCGACGCGAGCTTCCGCACAGGCGGTTGATGCCAGCATTATTGAAGACGGTTTTCCTGTGGCGAAATCTTTTTTGGCTGCACAGTCGCCAACCGCAAAGATATCCTTGCGTGAAGTCCGCATATATTGGTCAACTTGAATGAATCCGAGTTCATTAAGACGCAGATTGATATTTTGTGCAAGTTGGGTGTTTGGACAATAACCCATAGCCAGGACTACGGCATCGGCATCCAGGGTTTGTCCGTTGGCCAATTTTACTTTTGCCACTTTGTCTGTCCCGATTATTTCTTCGACTCCGATGCCGGTTATAATATTAACATTGCGTTTTGCAAGTTCCTCCTGGGCATCCATCGCGATGTCCTCGTCAAATGCCGCTCCCAGGATATGAGGCATGATCTCCACCAGAGTCACATTCTTGTCTTTTTTGTTTATTTCGTCCGATATTTCCACTCCGATGAATCCCGCCCCGATAACAACAATGTTCCGGCAACTGTCCAGTGAAGTGCTCAATTTATCAAGATATGCTTTGTTTTTTGGAACTGTGAAGACATTATTAAGATCGCTGCCCTTCAACCATCCGGGAATAAAAGGCAAGGAACCTGTCGCGATAATCAGCTTGTCAAATCCGATCGTATCTCCAGCTACAGTGGTAATCTGATTTTGATCTCTGGATATTTCATCTACAACACCAATCTTGATTTCGACTCCCAAATTGATCAATCCTTGATCGGGTAGGATATTTTCATTGGAGCTGTTCAATGAACCAAAGATATAGGGAATGCCACAAGGTATCATCACCTGCTCCTCTTTGCGGATAACCATAACTCTTTTTTCAGGGGCATTTGCCTTGGCGGTCATGGCTGCGGTCAATCCGGCGGCACTTCCACCAATCACTAAGACATCAATTTTTTCCATACGTTTTTCCTCCTCTTATTGCCTTGATTTTTCCAAAAAGAATCCAAAGCATTTATACTCTAATGTTACCGCTGTAATGAACATATGTCAAATAAAACAGCTTACATTTATTAACTGGTCGAGAACACTCGTGATTTTAGTAGTGGAGATGATCGACTGGTGTTCGTCCTTGCAACTGTGTTAGACGATGGCTTTTGTCTTAAATAACTATCGTTGAAATGGATCGGATAAGGACCATATTCTCTTTTATCGATAGCATGCCCCAACACCACATTTGATTAAAAACCAAAGACGGAAGGAAGAGTAGAAATACCTAAACCTAATGGAGAATTACGACCATTGGGAATACCGACGATGCATTATAGACTGATTCAACAGATGTTCAAACAGATACTTGAACCAATCTGCGAAGCAAAGTTTCATAAGCATTCATATGGTTTTAGAGACAAACGCTCAACCCATAATGCTTTGTCAATATGTTGCCACATCGCCGATAATACACACAATCACTATATTGGTGATTTGGATAACGAATCGTTCTTTGACAATGTGGATATACATCTTGGAGTTTGTTGTTGGTGCCGAAAAAATATTACTTATATCCAAAAATCCAATGTTTGGCAGTTTTTCATAAGGGACGATAATCAAATATTGAACTCACATGTATATGATGGTTAGTTAAGTAATTAAACTGAACCAAATTAAAAGAAGAATTAGACGGACACCGTGAGCGGTGAAAGTCGCATGCACGGTGTGAAGCGTGGGAAAAGATGGAGATAACATCAAAATCTTACCTATCGCTGCAGATGTTCAATAGAAATTACTGATAAAATTGAACCGTCACAAACAAAGAGATACATAAAAAATACTGGGATAATGCATTAGGGCTTCAAAAAGTCGATAAACATACCTATGAATAGGGTATAAAAAATGGCTATTTCTAGCAATTAGTTCTTGATTGGTGATGGCTATCCGTACTTGCTGGCTATCTTAAAATTGAGCTTATGTGGCAATATTGTGGCAAGCGCAATCAGACAAAATAAAAAACGGCCTTTAATAGCCGTTATTTTCATTATGGTGCGAAGTGCTTCATCGTATGCGAACTATTTTCAATTTTCTAATCGTAATTAATCATGTGTTGATTATTAAAATCAACACTTTTTGCGTTTAGATCATTGGAAATAGAATAGGTTATTGATTAACAGTTGGAATAGCCAAATGGGTTCGCAACATTGAAATGATGGCGACAAAACCTACATTTAAAACTATCTTGGTGAAATAGTAAGGCCGTGATTCCGCAAGACACACATACTGCGACTAGACTCAAGCAAGTCAGTATATAAGCTGGGAAATGCTATTGCCCATAACGGGGTAGTGGGGAGTACTTCTCCCTTTCAATAATCATTTTTTATTAATGTATAATCGAATTATCCATTGATACTTATATTATACATTAATATAAATCAAATCAAGAAAAAAGAAAGGAAATAAAATGAAAAGCAACGGAACATATATGCGGTTAGAAAAATTTGAAACAAAAGATGAAGTGTTCGAATTTATTAACGACAGCACAAAAAAATTCAGCAATCATGAAAAATATGATGGCATGGTTCAAAAATTGGTGAATTACAAAGTTGAAAATGCTTATAGCTACAAGGAACGAAAAACAGGAACCACCTACAAAACTATCTTTGCAGACAAGATCAAAGTGGCAATACCTCAATGTTTAGATGAGTGGCAGTATGAAGAATTTATCAAGAAATACCTGCTCTCGTTTGATGTAAGACTGAAAAACTTATTGTGGATTGCCAAGATAGTCAAAGAAGGAAAAGGTACTTATTTTGTGGCAATGGTGTTTAGCAGGGGGGTATACTCTAAACCAGTAAGCGAACAAGATACCTATGATCAAGATTACTATTACAAAAATGGTAGACGGTGTTCGCCGGATAATCCTGATGGCGTTTTGAAAAGGAAGAAAGGTGAGCTAAAATTCAATAAAGACGGAACACCAGTGATGATCACTAGAACGGTTCAAAGAGTAGAGGAGCGAATATTCAGAGTAAAGAACATCTACAAACTGACAGAAAAATTTAAAAAATTGATTGTCAAGGTAGCCAATGAAATGTGTGAGGATTCTTTTTTCCCGACAAAAATATCGAAACATACAATTACTGATGATTGCTCTAAAAGCCTCCGAAATTCGTTCAGAAAGCGAAATAGATTTATCGATACAATTATCAATGAAAAGTTAATACGGTTCCAGGATGGAATCATTCAAGCGAAGATCAACGAGACAGAAGAAGATATCTTCGCTTTTTTTGATGAGCTAGTTGATAAAGTTAATGCAATCTTATTTGGTGATAGCGGAAAAGAGTTCAACAACCTTGAAGGCATTATGGATAACTGGTGGGAGCAAAATATCCTGGGTTATTCAATGGCTTAAGAGAAAATGATATATTGTACATTTAAGAGAAACTTAAATGAATATTTACCAAAAAAGATTAAATAAATACCATATATATCTAAGAGAATCTTAGATGTAAATTTACCAACGAGGGAAGGAAAATTTTATTATGAGACACATAATTTTTATGGATCGCAAACTGTTTAATAGCGAGCTGGTCTTGAAACGCACGCAAGATTACTTGACGTATCGCCAAGAAGATGACTTGTTGGATATCAAGATATCCCCTAAGTTCCGTTACAATCTGGTTAAAGTCAAAATCAAGAATGAACCGGTAAAAAGATATGAATTTAAGGGGATATTTCATTATAAGAATTGGAGAACTATTGATGGATATCAAGGATAGAAGAAGGGCGGTAAGTAGCTTTTGTCTGGTTACTTTGGCTGATAAGATGGGGTTTACAACTAAGAAAGTCGGTAGGAAGTACTACACTATTGCCGAACATGATTCGGTGAGAATCAACGTTGAAAAAAACACTTATGTTCAGTACTCAACCGGGAAGTATGGTGACCCGGTATCATTCCTGATGGATTTTTGCACCGATCAGAATACGAGATTCAAAAGCTTGAACTATTGCGTTGCTTATCTTGAAACCCGGATAGATAAAAACAAAGTCAATATCCCAAAGAAACAAGAGTTTGAATCATTTATTCAAAGTGCAGGGATAACGGTCCTTGAGTTGTCAGAGAAGGCTGATAATCACAATCAAATACATAAATACCTAAAAGAACACAGGAAAATCTCTGGGGAAGTGGTTGATTATTTTGTTGAAAATAGTTACCTCTACCAAGACAAGAGAAATAACTGTGTTTTTGTATCTTATAAGCAAAACAAGCCGGTATTCATTTGTGAAAAGGGTACAGGTAGAACAAGGTACATGAAGGAACACCCCGGCAATGATTATGATCATTGCTTTTATATTGACAACAAGAAAAGCAACATCATTGTTACTGAATCGATTGTAGACATGATGTCGCTGATGACATTAAACCCGGTAATATTACATTCAAATAATTTTCTGTCAATCAATTCAGTTGCCAAAGAAACCGCCATTTATAGCCATTTAAAGAACAATCCATATATCACCTCGATTGTACTGGCACTTGATAATGACGATCCTGGCCAAGCGGCCGCTAATAGAATTATTGAGAGATTGAAGACTGACTTTCCGACTGTTTACGTTGAGCAATATATACCAAAATATAAAGATATCAACGAGGATTTGGTCAAGTCTATAGAACAAGAGAGGATAAGATGATGGGAAAAACATTTAAGCCGAACGATTGTGAAAACTGCCATCACAATCGTGGATTCAAGACAACGAAAACATGTAAGCCGTGCGGATATTCATTTTGTTGTTTTGAAATAATAAGAAAGGAAAGAGAGGATAAAGAAAATGGAACAGCACGAAATCAGGAATAAACTTACCCAACTAAAGCTAAAGAAGATCAACACCCATAATGCAGCATCCCGGGAATTGTTGAATATTGAGATTGTCGAACTGGAAGAACAGCTAATTAAAAATAAATTGAGAGTCGATATCAATATGAGGTAGAGCTAGTGGATAAATATTAGGGCCATAGGATTTACGGTTATGATGGAAAACATTTAATCAGGGAAGAAATATCTAAAGGAGCGAAAGAATATGAAAGTAATTAATATCATCAATGCAAAGGGTGGGGTTGGGAAGACAACTACCGCCCTTAACTTGGCTGTTGGTCTTGCTGATCTAGGAAACAAGGTGCTTTTGATCGACAGCGACCCTCAAGGCAATGCGACAATCTCAATCGATTTCGAAAACAACGGAAGTGAGCTTGATATCAATAACGTGTTGCAGAACACCAATGAGATAACTGAATGTATCTATCACACTGAATTTGAAAACATGGACATATTGCCATCGTTTAACATGGAGTTGATCTCTACTGACAAGATCGTTTTCACATCGGTAAACCGGGAGTCTAAACTCGCAAAGCAATTACGCAAGGTACGTAAGATTTACAATTTTGTGATCATTGACAATGCCCCAACATTCAATACGATAACTGCAAACACTTTGAACTGCGGTGATGATGTGATAATTCCAATGACCGACACCCATTTATCAGAGTGCGGTAAACAGCAGACGCTAATGCAATTGGCTGAACTCGGGAGTGAAGATTGCTTAGATAAGCAATTCAACATAAAGATACTCTTTACCATGATACATAGGGGAAACCGGCCAAAGACCGATGAATTTATTAAGAATACAAAGACTGACAATGATGTTTTCGATACAACAATCGGATACCAGGACGGCGTAATCAAAGATTATGAGATCAATAAGAAAGTGGTAATCAGAACAGCAGACAAGAAAAAGAAAGTTGGTTATGACTACCAGGAATTTGTCAAAGAATTTGTGAAAGAAAACGATTAAATTAAAGGTGGCAAAATTGCCACCTTTGCAGAAAGGGGAAGAAAATGCTTAGAAATTTCGTTGATAGTACCAATAAACTTGTCAGATCGACAAGAAATAAGAGGATTGATATAGAGGATATCATACCAAACCCAAATAACAGCTTTTCAATGGAGAATCTTGAAGAATTGAAAGAATCAATCATGTTGTATGGCTTGAAGCACAATATAACCGTCTATGATGAAGATGACAACGGCAATTATATGATACAGTCCGGTCATCGAAGATTCGAGTGTATCAAACAGTTACAAGATGACGGGTTGATTGATGATGAGATTGATGTAATCGTGATTCAACCAGTAAGTGATAACTTGCAGATGAAATTGGATATAGTGTTGGGTAATGCCCATCGGGATATGACAACTGATGACAAGATTAATATTGTTGAAATGTTGCTTGATATCTGGGAAGAAATGACCAGCGAACAACGGCCAAATGGGAAAAAGCGAGATTGGATTGCAGGTTTCCTTGGCTGTTCAGGAAGAACGGCTCAAGAGTATATTAATACATTTAAAAACCCTGATGAACTAATGGGTGATGATGTAGATCAAGCCGGTGCAGATGATGAAGAAATGAAGGAGGAAAACATCTATGATTTTAACAAGCTGGTAAAAGAACTGCAAGCCACGACCAACAAGTTGAAGAGGATTCATTCAAATTGCATTGACAACAATATGAGTGATCTGGTTGTCAATGATGAAAATGGAACTGAATCGAGAATTGGAGATCTGATTGAAGTTGAATTACTGAGAATGAAACGGCTTACTGAAACGACCAAAATTCAAACTAAATGACACTTCCTGATATCAATATATAAAGCATATAATCACTAATTATCTTAATAAGTGGAAAAATTATACATGTCTACTAAATTTCGATATGAACGTTGCCCTTGAAGTCACACCTGTTTTTTCGTAAACCTTTGAAACGTGTTTTTTTACAGTCGTAAGATTAATACCGAGGTCATTTCCGATTTTTCTATTACCGTGCCCTGACAGAAGTAAATCGGCTACTTCTTTCTCTCTGTCAGTGAGTTGGTAAAAATTCATCAGATAGTTAACAAAAAGACTTGGGTCTTGAGCATTTGTCAGTTTTTCATAAGTAGCTTTTTGTCTTAATGAGGCAATAATGTCTCCCAATTTGTAGTTATGTACATCTAATAGGTCATAAGCATAATACACTTTTGAAAATTCGCTTTTGAAATTCAAATTGAAACTGAGCCTTGTAATCTCTCCATCAAGCTCCGAGCATATTGTCGCAATTCGATCTAAATCAACGCAGTTTAAAACCATAATAAATTCATCGTCTGTGATTCTGGCTGTCCAGAAATTGTTTTCATTTTTGGTACAATACTCGTTGACTACCATGTTAACTACATAAGCACTGAATTCTTTATCAGGGGTATTAAGGTTTTCAAGGTTCATTATTATTATACCTGTGGTATTACACTGTAAATCATTTTTATTTATTTCGACAGATAATCTGTCATAAAGGTATTTTTTGTTAAAGAAATTAATATCTTCATTTGCCGTCTCGATATTATCTGATCTCTTTGCAGCGGTAGTAAAAAAATAGTCCTTAGAGACATCGATTAAACATTCAAGTACAAGCTTTTTGTCACTTATGAGTATAGGAGTTGTAAGTATATTATAAATGGCCGAGTCCAAGGTTTCCATTTTGCATACGGTCCGATCTAGACAAATTGCATTATAAGAACTGCAGTTGTAACATGGTGAATTGCGATTCCAAAATTCGTAGCAATTAGCTTCCTCTGGTACCAGCATCTTTGGCATGGTTGCACTGATTGAATAAACAACTCTTTCACTAGGGTCTACAATTCTAACAATATCATATATTTCGATGAGTATATCGATGATGTCATTTAGGTCATCAAGATTATTGTAGATTTTCATAACTACCTCCAAGGCAAATTTTCTAGACAGTTAAGTATGTTGTATTATAGCACTTCTTGCTACAAAGTAAACACTGAACTAGAACGCGCATTAGAATAATATAACAAATATTGAAAATAATATATTGTACTTTAGTACAATATTTACTCAAAAAATAATGCAATATTACCAAACTATTATCTTTTTGAGTTATATATTAGTAGTGTCAATATTTTTGTGTAAATTAGTAAAATTAGTTCTTATGATGATCTTGATTATTCGTCTTCCATCAGAAACCATCGCTCGTATGAGATTCCTTTGAATCCCTTGTGGGTATGGTTCATGAATTTTTGGTTATATTGCTCAAATTGCGAAACGATGTATTTCTCCGCAGCCTCCTCATTTGGGAATTGTTCCTTAGCTTTGATTTTTCGCTTGAGCTGTTTATTGAAACCCTCAATCAGATTGGTTGTATAGATGCTCTTGCGTACCGATTCAGGGTACAAATAGAAAGTGAATAGGTTCGAATTCTCTCCGAGTAATTTCGCCACTTTTGGATATTTTTGGCCCCACTTGATGGTGAACTCCTTGAGCTGTTCACTTGCCGCCTCTTCGGTTTCACAATGGTAGACGCGCTTAAAATCCTGTGCAATCTCGCTACGGTCTTTCACTCTTACTTTGGCTACAATGTTTCTTGAAACATGCACCAGGCAACGTTGAATTTTGGCCATCGGAAAAGTGTCTTCAATGGCGTTCTCAACACCAGTTAGCCCGTCAGTGCAAAACAAAGCAACCTCTTCCATGCCGCGTGTTTTGAACTCTTCGAACAATTCCCGCCATGTTGTCGCAGATTCGGTTGGTGCAATTGAATATCCGATTATTTCCTTTGTTCCCTCCAAAGTTATGCCTATGGCGATATGAACGGCCTCTTTAGAGACTGTATCTCGTCGCAAAGGAATGACAGTAGCATCAGTATAAACAACTGCGTATTGCTTGTTTAACGGGCGATTTTTAAAGGCTTCAACGTGGGCGACTATTTCCTTGGTGATATTGGAAACAGTCTGTCTAGAGTATTTCTTACCGTAGATGGATTCAACAGTTTTAACAATGTCACTGTTGGTCATCCCTGAATTAAATAGGTCAATGACAGTGTTGGTGGTAGCCAGATCGTTTCGTTGATATTTGGGAACCAAAGGTGAATCAAAGCCACCTTGACGGTCACGTGGTATGCGCAGGTTCAATACACCATATTTGGTGTTGTAATCACGATTGTAATAGCCATTTCTTGAATTTGAATTCTCAGATCGGTCGTATTTCTCGTAATCAAGAAAAACGGTAAGTTCGGACTTCAAAATATCGTTGATGGCATTCTCCAATTCGCTCCGGAAAAGTTCTGATACTACTTGCTCAAAAGCTGGCAGATTATTATCATTTGATATTAGACTTCTAAGTAAAGTTGTTGTAAAATAGTTCATGGGTGTAATCCTCTCGTAAATTGTTTTCGCAGAACTAATTTTACAAGGGTTACGCCCTTTTTTCTACTTGAAAGTTGAAATCCTATTTACACAAAATATTTTACACTATCTATATATTCTTTGCTTGCACTATTTTCTAGGTTGTGTAGTTATCTTTTTAAATTTACTGTTTTGTAAATATATGTAGCATAATACTAGAGCGATGACAACTGGTAATACCAGTAGAGAGGGCTAATGAATATGCAATATACAAGTAAATTTCAAGAACATAGCAATAATAGGATTTACATATTCGGAATTTTATTGAAACATAATATATTAATAATGCAGAAAATTGCGCTATAGTAACATAAATTATGATTTGTCTAATATGGTACCGTAGTACCATATAAATTAATGGTAATTAAGAGTATGATGTTAATGTTATTTTTTGTTAAATAATGTTCAATGGTTCAGGGAGTGAATACTAAATATGTATTCTTTCATCTAGGTGGTGTTGAGTATTTTCTAGTGCTTTACGGATTTATTATTTGTATAGTTGGTTCTATGAAGGCGGATCATTGAAGTAAAATGGTAAATTGTGAAATTTTATTTGAATGACCTCGTAACTCAGGTTGAAAATTAACTTATTGAAATGTCGGAATTTAATCGGTCAAAATCCAACAGATTTCTACATTTCAGATTAGATATCTAATTTTCGCAAACCTAAAGAGAAGCTTCCTGTGTTATATGGTCATTCAAAAATTTTATTGATTGGAGGATAAGATGATGGGAAAAACATTTAAGCCGAACGATTGTGAAAATTGCCCTCATAATCGGGGTTACAAAAAGACAAATACATGTATGCCTTGTGGGTACTCGTTCTGTTGCTTTGAAAAACTGAAGATGAATGAAAATAAATAGAATATCTAGAATTACAAATAATGGGCGGAGTTGAGTTAACAACTACCGCCCTAAAGCATTTACAGGCATTTATCAATTTGATTTAAAATATTCAAATTATATGTTTCTAACTAGTGTGATCTAAATTAATTATACGAGGAGAGTAAATATGGGCAAAAAAATATATGTAAGCAATAGGTGGTTGATTAATAATTTCATGTATCTAGAAAATTACAAGTATCACGAATATTTCAAAAAAGATATGTTTGAAAACGAATATTACACTTGGCGTGATGAGGTTGCTACCATCCATACAAGATGGAATTTTATTGGTGAACAAACATCAACAGGAATAAAGGTGTTCACTCCTGCTAATAATATCCAATCAGTTATAGACCGTGTACTGACTAGCAACCATAAGAAATATGCTAAGTTAATTACTTCAAGTGCAAACAAAAAATGAGGCTAAAGGTGATAATTTGGAAAATCATTTCACGATGATGTGTTAGTAAGGTAATGCTAAAAAGGGGTTGATCATATTCCACAATAGTACAATATCCGTATATTTGAAATGGTTCTAAAATGAGGTGAGAATTCATAAAATAATTAAAAGAGAGGCTTTAAGCATGAGTAAAAAGTTGAAAATTACGGCTGCTATCATAGCGTTGGCCGCTGTAGGTATAGGTACTTATAGTTTGAATGTAGTTAATAAAGATTATTTGGTTATCCCGGAACAAGAATTAGTAAAGGCTGTGGAATTTGGAAACCCTATTTCTACAGATGTATTAGATTATATTGATCAGGCAGGATTGTCAGAAAATAGGATAACTGACATCGTTGATAATTCTGTAGTTGATGTGAATGCACCGGCCGAAAAAGAATATCCTGATGTTGGTGAGTATATCGTCACAATAAATTACGAAGACGAACAAGAAAACGTTTTGATCAATGTGGTTGATACAACAAATCCTATTGTTAAAGTGGATGTGATTACCTTAGATTTCGGTACTGATCTTACTAAGTATGACTTTAACAAATACGTTACCGTTGATGATCTTTCAAAGACAACAACTACATTTGACTACAGCGGTATTGATACCAGCAAGGCCGGTAAATATACCCTGAAAGTCAGTGTTAAGGACACTAGCGACAATGAAACTACTGGTAAATACAGTGTAACTGTTAAAGAAAAAGTGGTTGCACAAGCTGCTGAATCTTCAACAAAAAGCAGTACTTCATCAAGTAGCACAACAAGCGGTACAACAAAGAAAAGCACTACAAGTAGCAGTTCATCAAGCAGTAGTAGTACAACAAAAGAAAGTACTACACCAAGCGGTGGTAGCAGTTCATCGTCAAGTTCACAATCAAACGGTAGCAGTACCGCTGACGATAGTGAATCATCATCGAACACATTGATTTACGATGGAGAAAAAATAGCAGAAGGAAAGATTAATGAATCCAATACATGGGAAGAATATGAAGATTTTTCTTGGCCGGATTCTTGGGATTAATATTTTATTAAGGACAGATTCTGTCCTTTTTTATTTGGAGGAAAAAATATGAGAGAATTCAAAATATTCAAAAAATTTATATTTATGTTTTCGTTGGCATTGATGTTGCTTGGAACAATGAGTACAGATGTCTATGCAGCTTCAAGTATTACGTATAATGGAAAAGTCACTTCAACATACACAACAGCCGGGGATTTTACCGTTGATGGTCAGCAGGCATTTTGTATTGAGCACGAAAAATCTACAGCTGGAACTAGAACACCTATACTTGGAACAGAGATATATTCAAATGAAATCTTTAGAAAGGCACTTTACTATGGTTGGAGCGGGGCTGGACAATGGAGCGGTTTTACATCACGATCTGACGGTATTGTGGCTACATCATTGGTTTTGTCGCACATTTATAATGGTACAGATATCAAACACGATTCCCAAGCATTTTGGGATTTTTTGCAGACAGCACCAAACGTGCCGTCGACATTTTTAAAGCTTTCAGATTCAAATTTAAAGTCATATGTATCAGGAAGTTATCAAAGGACAGAAGATACAAGACTGACAGCGATTGGTGTTACTGGTAATGGTAGTGTTACATTCCCATTACCAAGTGGAATTACTTTAGTGAACGTTTCAACCGGAAAAACCTATACCGGTAGTGCTACCATCGGCAATGATGAGAAGTTTTATCTTAGGGCTCCGCTATCATACAGTGGCAATTATGACAGCGGAACACTATCAGGAAATAATATTTTTAAATTTCAAGCTTTAATATTCAAAACTTCCGCAAGTGTTCAAAATTTAGCAATAGGAAAGCCGATTTTTGACCCGACTGTTACAGTCAGATTAACCGCTGAATTTGCAGCTCAATTAGGGTCAATCAGTGTTACAAAATCATTAAGCAGTGCCGATAGTGAAAAGGCAACAGTATCCGGTGCCGTTTATGGTTTATATGCAAAAAACAATATCTCAAACGGAACATCAGTAATCTACAATGCCGGTGCATTGATTGAATCAAAGACTACTGATAGCCTTGGAAAACTGACTTACAGCAATCTTTATGCAGGTAACTATTACGTAAAAGAAATTACAGCCCCTGCATACACTAATTTGAACAGCACTCAATATGACGTTACGCTTTCATATTCAGGTAGCATGGACGTAGATGTATCAACAAGTAATGATATCCAAAGAAACAGCGTATCTATTTCAAAGGTTGATGTTGCAGGGGAAGAAATTCCGGGAGCAACAATGACCCTGATTGATGAAGGAGGAAATACCATCGATGAATGGGTTTCAACTAATGAGGTTCATGTGATCAGTGGATTGCCAGTAGGAAATACTTATACCTTGAAAGAGGAACTTGCACCACATGGTTATTTAATCGCTAGTGATATCACTTTTACAGTGGGGACAGATAACCAGGTAATTGAAATGATTGACACTCAACCTGCAGGTACTATCAATCTGACAAAATCATTAAGCAGAAGTGACAGCGAAAAAGCTACACCATTCGGAGCTGAATATTCTTTATTTTCAAGTGCTGATGAACTGATTGCAACAAAAATAACAGATGAAAACGGTAAGTTATCTTTTGAGGGATTGCCACTAGGTGATTACTATGTTCAAGAAACAAAAGCGCCTGCATATACAATCCTGAATGGCAAACAATACAACGTGTCTTTGGCTTATCAAGATCAAAATACCGCAGTAGTCTTTGAAGAATTGGCAACTAGAAATGATGTAGTGACTAAAGATTTGTCAATTTCTAAAGTTGATGTTGCCGCTGATGAGATTGTCGGAGCGACAATGGAGCTTTACGATAACAACGGTGATTTGATGGTTACATGGGTTTCAACTGATAAGCCTTATATCTTGGGTAATGTTCCAATCGGGAATACTTATACCTTGAAAGAAACAATCGCCCCTAATGGTTATGTGTTATCGACTCAAGAAATCACCTTCACAGTTCTTGATGATGGGAATATTGAACAGTCTGTAGAAATGATCGATAAGGTTGTAAGCATCTCGAAAACCAATCTTACTGGTGAAAAGGAATTAGCCGGAGCTACATTGCAAGTCGTTGATGTTGACGGAAACGTTGTTGACGAATGGGTTTCAACTGACGAAGCACATAACGTTTCAGGATTGATTGAAGGTAATGATTATTCGTTGGTTGAAGTTGTTGCCCCAGAGGGATATGTATTGTCTACTGACAGTATTGATTTCACCGTTTCAAATGATAAGGAAGATCAATACATCGTTATGAAGGATAATTACGTTGCCGTATCAAAAGAAGAAGACAACGGAACTAAAGTAAGCGGAGCTACAATGCAAGTTCTTGATGTTGATGGTATCGTTGTTGACGAATGGGTTTCAAGTGATGAAGTTCATTATGTATCAGGATTGACTGTTGCCGGTGAATACACATTGCATGAAGCACAAGCGCCTAAAGGTTACTTGCTTGCTGAAGATATGACTTTCACCGTGGATACCATCGATTCTGTAATCACCATGATTGATGATTACACTAAAGTGACAGTCACCAAATATGACATCACAAACAATAAGGAATTGGAAGGAGCTAAACTACAGGTAATAGATTCTCAAGGGAATATCGTTGATGAATGGATTTCTACCAAAGATCAACACTTGATCAAATACCTTGAAATCGGGCAGACATATACCTTAAGAGAAACAATCTCCCCTAAAGGTTATTCAATCTCTCAAGATGTCAAATTTACGGTAACTGAAACCGGAGTTGAACAACCGATCGCAATGTATGATGAATTATTGCCGGTGTCTATTATGAAAACCGGTGATGAATCACCAGTCTTGTTATTCACTGGTTTGGGAGTAGTTTCATTGGCTACCTTGATTTTTGTATCGAGAAAGAAAAATGAGGAATAGGCTAAAGGAAAATTAATACCTAAATGTAAAGGTGGCAAAATTACCACCTTCTAAAAACTAAAAGAAGATATGCAAGGGTGGCAAAATTGCCACCTTTACCATTTTAAGAAAAAGGAGCAATCAAAAATGAATATTGTGGCATTGACCGGACGACTTGGAGCTGACCCGGTAATCAATAATTACAAGAATGAAAATAATGAGGACGGTGAGATCATCTATTTCGATCTTGCGGTAAATTCGTATGGTGGCGGTGAGGAACATACCGAGTGGATACACTGCAAGGCCTGGAACAAGACCGCCAAGAATTTCGTTGATGTAGCCAAACGAGGCGATCTTATAGAAATCGAGGGAGCTATCAGAAATGACCGCTACACTAAAGATGATGTTCAAATAGATAAGACGTTTGTGATTGTAAAGCGGTTCTGGGTGTACAAGAAAAATACTGATAATCCGGGTATGAATAAAACGGAAGTAGCAAAGGAGCAAGACAAGGAGGAATTTTAATGGATATTCAATTTCGAACAGATCAACACAGGGAAGCCTACAAAGAATATATGCTTAAATCGAGGATAGATGACAGTTATCATCGAAGTTTGTTTTATACGTTGGCGATTGATGATGAGTGCCGGAAGCATATTAATGGGATATATGACTTTGAAAATCAGTGCATAATACCTGAAAGCCTAAGCAATCAATGGCAAACTAATAGCTCGTTTAAGACGGAATTATTGGCTTTCAATTTATATAATGGATATATAGATGAGGAAGTGCCTGAATTATCATCTCCTTTTGAATTGTTTGCTTGTAACTATGGTGAATATTTCAGTGAGGCAATCAAGATCAGATTTAAAGACTATTGCAATGAAAAGGAATTGCCCGAATATGAATGTTCATCAATTCCTGTTATCGAGATTGATTCAAAACTCGCAAATGACATTGTGGAGGCCCACTCACAAAAGAGGCAGCGTTCACCCGGTAGATACCTGGTTGAGGAATATGGCAGTTGGACGGCGATTGATGATTCAACTCATAATTGTTGGGTTGAAGTATTCCCGGACAAGCAGACCGCTACCGATTGGCTAAACCACAAATTTGAGATTGACGAATACCTGGAACAAAAAGAAAAGTCCAACCAGAAATCAAGATAAATGGAACTAAAAGTCGGGTGTTGGATAACTATCAATCTTAATGAACGAGATGAGCGGGCTTTGGTATTATGTATTAAAAAGGAATCCCTGGTTATTATGCTAAAAAATCATTATATTGTAGTTTTTAATTGGAGTGTGATTGATGATAGGATTGTCTGGGAATACGGTAAACGATTTGATGATTTTATGGAAATGTCAGAATACGTTGTTGAAAAATCTAGCTATCTTAAACATTTCGATAGTGTATTGAATGGTCAAAAAAAGAGTGGATCACCTAAATAGACAGGAAGGAGATTTGAAAATGGAACAAACGATAGCAGTAGGTGTTGGTTATAATTTCGCACTGGTAGACAGCGAGAAGACATCAAACATAGATTTAACCCAAACCGGGGTCTGTGTCAAAGTAGATGGCATTGAATATCCTCTATACAAAGCAACTACTTATAGGAATCAAGAAAAGCAGATGAGCTGCTTGACCGGTATGGGGAATATCCAATCAATGATTGCAGGATGAAATCAAAACTACAAGAAGGGAGATCGAGATAAATGGAACTCAAAGTCGGTGATGTTGTAAAAACTTATGCCAGTGAACAAGCGATGATTCTCAATGTCGAAGATGGCTATGCCGTACTTATACAAAATAATGAGTATGTCATTGCCAATGGTTACAGCGAATATGATGGTAAGATAGTTTGGGATCATGGCAATTACTTTGATGATTTTACCAGTCTGTCAGAGTACATTACCAAAAATTACATAACCAAAGATTCAAAGAAAATGTTGTCATTTCTAATTGACGTAGGTAAAGACAATTACGATGAACTGATCAAGGGATTCATGGCTTATGAACTTGACGTTGAAAACAAATATGCTTTAGACAAGGCTTTTGAACATATGATCAGGTTCGATGATTGTATCAATTTTGAAAATTCAAGTGAGTACATATATGATAATGTTAGGCCGGTTATCAACCATTATGTCAAAGAATTGGTCGAAACCATTAAGGAGTTAGACCCTTACGAATATATGGATCGCCAAACCAAGACTGTTGAGGAACTGTGTCAAGATTACTTTGACGATATCATTCATAACCGAAAACAAGAAATAATTTCCGGTATCGACAACATGATCAGCTTGTACCGGGAAGAAAACGAAGTTGACGACACCATCAAAAAACTGGAAAAGCTAAAAGAAGATTTGAGTGATGATTATTTTGAACCTTACAAAATATCAATGGAGAAAGCAAAATCAAAAGAATCATCATATGAGAGATAGAAAAGGAGAACTGTTTACATTAACGATTATATGTTTTGAATGACCATATAGCACAGGATGAAAATTTAAGTAGAGATATTTGTAAATATGGTGGCTCAAAAACCCAACTAATTTCTACATTTCAGATAGGATTTCTCTTTTTCGCAAACCAAAAGAGAAGCACCTGTGTTTTATTGTCATACATAATTGTTTTAGAATTGAGGTATTTCATAAAATATAATGTAAATAGCATGCGCTTACCATAATTGATGTTGTGTGAAAACGTATATAATGTGAAACTTACTTTCATTATTTTGTGGTACAAAAGAAAAAAAGTGAAACATAATTATATAATTAGGAACAAAGTTGAATATATATTTGCTGTAGTATATAATCAAGCCGTGATGAATCAAAAGTGATGCGAATTAGATTCGAAACTTAGTTGCATTAGTTTGATTGAACAACTGATATTGTTTATTATATAACTTTATTTATATGGGAATGGAGATGAATGTATGAATGCATTGGCAAGTGACTTGGATGGAACATTAATATTTAAGGAAATTGAAGGTGGTTTCAAGCAGGATGACATTAATTCAGTCAAAGAGTATCAAAGACTTGGGTGCTTATTTGGGCTCTGTACAGGAAGACCGTATAGCGGTGTTGTACGCGGTACCATAGATTTTGATTTCTACGTTGTGAGCAGTGGTGCGCTAATTGTAGACCGCGATGGGAACACTATATATGAGAAATCTATAAATTATGAAACAATGAGAAGTATTTATCGTGATTACAATGATGTGGTGCATGTATATATTCAGGCTGATAGAAAAATGTTTACAACAAAGAAAGGTCGTTTTCCAATTGAACAGACGCTATTTAAAAACATTGAAGAATTGGTAGATCACTCCATTCAAGGAGTTTCAATGGATGCCATGACTGAAGAAAATGCTTGTAAGGTTGCTCACTCAATAAATGAAAAATATGGAGAACATGTCGAAGCATTTCAGAATGTGCGCTGTGTAGATGTTGTAAAAAAAGGTTGTTCCAAAGGAGCTGCTTTGACTTTTTTTAAGAATATGATGAATATTGAAGAGATGAGTGGTATAGGTGACTCATTCAATGATGTCCCAATGTTGGAACACGTTGATTTTGGTTTTACTTTTCCTTATGCTCCCCAGGAAGTGAAAAAACATGCGGACTATCTAGTTGAATCTGTTTCAGAGGCTATTACAATTCTAATGAAAAAATAAATATTATGTTATAAATCCATTGTTGCCACAAATCAAGTGCTCTCTCCATTTAGATATAGAACAATTGATTATGAAACTTAATTAATAGTGATTTACCGTTTTATAATGCTCTCTACTATTAAAATGCAATTTCAATTTTTATTCTTGTATACATCTTTTCTGCAGCTATATTGCAACCAACGTTATATTCACAACCTGCCCTTATGATAATTCGCCAATGGAACGCTATTTCAACACTTTTAAAAACGAATATCTAAGGATATTTACATTTAAAACTATAAGCGAGCTATATCAAGGAATTAGTGAATTTAGCTACGTAAAATATAATCTCTAGAGGCCGCATTCATTAAATTGTGGTTTGCCACCAAGTATAGATCGATATGCAATATATAACTTCATACCTTGGTTTTACAATTTTGCTTGACTAGAAAACTTGTGAAAGAAAAGCATGAAGATTATGTGGGAATATACGAACTGGATATTACAGAAGATGATGGAAGCAAATGCGTTGTTGGAGAAATATTTGAATTAACTTCGAGTACAATTCGTTTTTTTGAAGATAACAATGCAATGTTCAGGAAGTAACGTAATGGATAAAGTAAAACGATACATTAGAGAATCGACACAAGTGACCAAAAAGCAAATATCCAGCGTTTTAAATTTATCGGAACCTTATTTTGCACGTAGCTGAGGCATGTGGCCTGTCAAATTAAATGATATATATAATGATCAAAATAGTGATCAAAGCAACTATTTTTGTTTTATTGTTATGCTTGGTAGTATATCTGGCCTATGGTTCATTATTGTTACTTATTGTTGGTGGTACGGTACATGGAGTATATATTGATCAAGTATTTCCGCAGTGGCAATAAAGTTTAAAACGACAATGATGGTATGCAAGATATTGAAATGAACGAAAAATAAGAAGGATAGTGAAATATGGATAGAATGATTAAATACAAACGAAAAGTAATGATTGGATTGAGTACCTTAATTGGTACTCTTTTGTTTAATATGGCAAACGTATATGCAGTAGGATTTGATGAAGGGGCGGCCAAAAGTCTGATCAGACCGTGGATTGACGGTGTGACTAATGTGATACTCTGGGTTATCCCTGGAGCCTTGTTTTTCTATGTCGGGAAGATTGCTATTAAGTACCTCGTATCAAGCGAAGATGAACGGCAAAGAAATAATATCTGGGATAAGATCAGTAAAGGGGTAATCGTTGCCATCGTTGCGGAATCGATTGTCGCAATTATCAAGATATTTGGTTTCACCTGGTAGGGTGGCAATTTTGCTACCTTTAAAAGAAAGGAGGAATTATTTTGGCTAGTGATCTTATAAGATCGTTGATGTGGGCGGTCACCTCACTGTTCTTGAATATTATCGATTCACTCTGGGCAATCGCAAAAATGATTGTTGGGTTGGACTTTGCCAATCAGGATTGGATTTGGCAGTGGTTGAATATTTTGGATTTGTTCCTGATATTTTTCATTATTCTATTTTCTGCCAAAACTTATCTCAAGGCTTATGTTGATGAAGACTACATGAGCAAAATTGATATTACCAAAATTATAACCAAGTTGGTTCTGGTCGGATTTTTTGTGGCTGTGTTGCCTTTTACAATCAGAACGGTAAGTACTATGTCAAGTGCAACTGCAAGCAATATTGAGGTGTTTACCGGGGTTGAGGACGCCAAGTTATCAACCATCATAATCAATTCATCTTCAATGGACTTGTCCGATGTAGATAAGGAATTTACCAGTATGGGCGACATCTTGAATGCCGAGTTATCAAGTGCTAATAAATCAATCTTGTCAGAATCAAATTGGCAAACAGCTAGAGATAACATCATTAATGCGGTTAATGATTATAGTTTGGCCGGGCTATCCGAATATGAGCGAATATCCAAAGCTAATGAAATGTATAAGGCAACCTATGAGGAATATGTCCAATGGCAAGAGAGTCTCAATTATGACAACATAATTGCCAATAATTATTGGGTGACCGAAGATGTCAATGATATTGATATCAACAGCGGTGAAACGTCAGGGCAATGGTATGACTACCTGCTAAGTAAAGTAAGTTTAGGTTTGGCTGGTGATGTAGAAAAGGCCTATTATTTTTTCCCTAGTTGGAGCAGTCTTTTTTTGGTTTTGATTACAACAATGATATTCACTGTGGTATTTATCGGGGTGATCTTTCAATTGGCTCAAAGGGTGTTTTCAATGGTTTTGAAAATTTTTCTAATGCCGTATGCGGTATCGACAATGGTTGACCCGGAAAGCCGGACGTTTTCAACCTGGATAAAATACATGATGGCCGACGTGATGTCCAACTGGTTTCAGCTTTATTCGATCATGTTCTTGTTTGCCTTTTTAGGTAATGATACCCTGGAAAATCTATTAGTCGGCAGTGGACCGGTGACGATACAGGTTGAGTTTGCCAAGCTGTTCTTATTGGCCGGAGGCCTAATGGCTATCTATACCGGTCCAAGTGGCATAGCGGCTATTTTAGGTGGTTCGGAAATATCAGCGGCAAGCTCATTGTCAAATACAACGCAAATGCTTAGAATGGCTACTTCAATGACGGGAATGGTAGCCGGTGGTTTAGGTCTTGGTTATCTGGGAGCGACCGCCGGGGCAAGTACCGCAGGCAAGTTAGTCAACACAGGAACACGAGGAGTCAGTGCCGGATTGAACGCTGTTACCGGTGGCCGTATGGGTAATTCGTTTTCCAATTCACAGGGCATAGCCGGTAGGATCAAGAATACTTCAATTGGGGGAGCATTGCATAGTGGTTTTTATGGTGGTGGGTCACCCGGTGGTGATATGACAGCTGACACATTCAATTCAAATCCGACTGACGGTCAGATGAATATGGCCAGCGGTTTAGGTATCAATCCTGATGGAATGAATCAAGGACAATTAGGAATTGAGATCGACAAAGCTACAAGAAGTTCATATACGGCCGATACAGGCCAAAACAGTTCAACAGGAACAATGTCTACTAAACTTGATAAAGTGTCAGGAATCGCAAGAAAAACAGGAAGTATGCACAATGCAATCAAGAACGCATCACGCAATCGGGTGAACAGCAGTGCATTACCAATTTATTTGAAAAAGAAAGGATAGGATAATGGATAAGGAAAGTAAACTTGCAGTCTATATCATACCTAAGAACATCAAGAAAGGGAAAATGTATTTTGGCCGATATAAGCTAACGGATATTATCATAGTCGGGTCGTCATTGCTGACAATGTTTGTGGGTTCGATTTTGAGCCTGGCTATTCTAAAAGGTAAGCTGATGTTTGTTTTTATATTGATATTTTTACTTGTAGGGGGCGTGGGCATGTTATTAACCACGCCCTTTCCCAATTACCATAACGTGAAAGGTTATCTGGTAGAACTGATTGAACATTTCAAATCGGAGCGAAAATATATCTATGGCGGTAAATACTATGAAGAATGACAAGCAACAAAAAAAGCAGGACAAGCTGATTAAAAAACGGAAAGGCAAACTACGAAAGACTTTTGAATGGCTGGCCATCGAACGGATTGAACAAGATCAGGTGGTGCTAAAAGAAAAATCGAAATACTACTACGTCAAAGGTATCCGGGTTGAGCCTAGAAACATTTACATGATGAATGATATTGAGCGTAATCAGCTGATCGAATCGCTGACCAGTGCCCTCAACCGAATCAACTTCAAGTTCTATTGGAAGTTCGTATATAACACGCCTTCACTGGACACCCAGAACGAAAAGCTGATCAAACTCAATGAACATTATCAGGCTGATAATCACAGGTTGGATTATTTGACCCAATTATTCCTGGATTTCCATGAGTGGTATGTAGACAGCTTCTATGAGATATCGTTTTACCTGGTTGTGGTCGAAGACGAGAAATACTTGGAGAAAAGATTTGACGATCTCTACAAATACTTTAGAAACAGCCAGCTGGTAGTCGAGCCAATGAACAAAAACGATTATGTCAACATGATCAAGTATGACTTCAACAACGACAACATAAACGAGTACTATTTTAGCCGCCTGCTCAATTATGAGAACTATCATTTTAACAATTTGAATCTGGGAATGTCTGATCATTCTATAATCTAAAATATTTTTCAAGACGTATAGTGCGGCTAATTAAAATAATTACTATACTCATGCAAAGATATAACAAAAAAATTGTATCAAACATTGCATTTTTATTAACTATACTGTAAAATAAGTAATAGATAGCGCTATCTAGTGTATTAATACTTGCGTTGAGTTATTAATTTTAGGTTTTTGATTTTAAACTATAATAAGAGGAGAAAGATAATGTGTTTTAGAAAGTTTATGGTATCGATTTTGGTGCTTTTTATAATGATCTCTTTTTGGGAATTTCCTGTTGAAGCTAAGAGTAAATATGTCTATTCAACTAACACTTTTGAAATCAAAAACAAAGAGGCCAAGGCAATATATGATGGTCTGATGAAAAAAAATAATGATAATAAGAGTCGGGGAGATGATGGTAGAGAATTTGAAAGTCAAAATTTTGGTGAAGACGATCTTGTGAATTTTAAGAAACTAGTAAAAATTTCCGACGGTAATAGCAATTTTAATAGTCTATATCAGTATCAAGATGAAAATGTTCTAGACATTATCGTATACGATGAATCCGATAATTCTTACGTTGGAATTGAAGAGGATAAAGTAAATAATACTGCAATACTATACATAGATGATGAAATGTATAGTATTTGTGCAAGTGACAATGATATTTCGCTAAAAAGTGTAGCCGGAGATACGATAAATATTTATGAGGAAGTTTTGGATAGCTCTTCAAATGAAGCGCCGATAGTTAGCACAGCTATATTGAGTCCAAATGAGGATAGCTATGATGTTTCTGTTCAAGCAATCGTTCCTGAAACCACTTCATCTATTTCTTGGGTTTTACTTGGAGGTCCATACCACTCCACTACTAAAATTCTTTTTGAAGTTTTACAAATAATTGGAACTGTTGCAGGGATGGTAACCCTTAGCGTTACTTCTCCTATATTGGGTGTTGTATTGATGACATATGGAGTTGCTGTCAGCGTAGGGGCATCTTTTTACCCAACTATACATTTAAAAATATATCAATACGGCGCATCAGATTGTCTCACATATATTAGGCAAAAAAAATACTATTACGGAGCCTACAGCGAAGTCAGCGGTACTTGGTATGAACCTATTAAAACCACTAGTGGAGCACTCAAATATACATATTCATATTTTCATAGTGTCAGGCCAGATTACACTGGCAATCCTGCGTGTTTAAAGTATTAGTGTGAAAAAAATTATTCTATTATTGTCTCTATTTGCATTATCGGTGAGTATGTTATTTGCTGTTTTGAAGCAAACTACTGACACTAAACTAATTACTGTTGAAATTTATGAAATTCCAGGATGTTATTATTGTAAAAATGCAATAGATGATTTTTCACTATTGCTCACTGATAAGTACGGAAAGTTTGTCGAAGTAGAAATAATTAATGTAGAAGATGGGGATGGATCAAAAAAATATTCTAAGTTAATAAATTCTATTGATGAATTTGGCAAAGAATATGAGAATTATTTTCCATTGATTAATATCGAAAATTACTTTGTAGTTTGTGGGTATGATTATTATTTTGGTGAAGAAATAATTAACGATATGCGAAGACTAGATGCCGGAATGCATTTGGGCGTCCAACTTGAAGATTATCGATATGTATGGAGGTGATAAAATGACTAAACAGAAATGTCCATATTGCAATCAGGAAATGTTAGAGGGTTTCATTGAGAATACCGCTTGCCCACTTGCATGGACTCCAAAAGGTAAAAATCGGCCATTCTTAAAACTTCATAGAATTGGCGATTATGAAGATGGGATGGGTAATTATGTATTCCCATATGGTTGGCGTGTAAAAGCTTATAAATGTGATAGTTGTAACGTAATTATCATAGATAATCTGAATAAAAGTAGCAAACACTGAATTTATCCAGCAAAAATAAATAATCGCAATTATTACAATTGTAATTATTGTAGTCAAAACGAAGTGGATCGAAAATGCAATTTATTATTTATGAAATTTTCTATCGCAATTTTTGAAGAAATAGCAAAGATAATTTTGAAAATTTATCGTCAAAAGCAGGTAAGGAACTATCCTTGCCTTTTTATATGTATTTGCAATAAATCGGCTTTAGCCACAATGATTACAATAATAGAGATAATAGTAAAATTATGGAGATTATATGGAGAAATGCTTATATTATATCTTGATGAACGATAAATATAAATCAATAAAAGAAAGCGGCAATTATGAATTTGATTATATCGTCAAGGTAAGATTTGGTGGAAGATAAGGAATCAATATCGATTATTATATTGATGGTTGTTTTGATGAATATGTTGATGATCCTCAACGTTTGCATTGTGTTACATTCAAAACATTGGCCGACAATCTAAGTGCCATGAAGATTATGGGTGAACTGACCGGAACGCTCACTTATTATGCAGACGATTATTTGATCCTTGAGCTAGATCGATACACACCGACTTATCAAAGAGAAACGGAAGAACGCATAAAAGCAGAGAAAGGAAAAACATTATGAAACGACAAAAATATATCCCGGTAGATAATTGGGACGAGTTGGAACAAGCAGGACTTACAGTAGATGACTTGGACGATCTAGTGGAAATGACGGAAGAAGATTTTGAGTATGACGATGAAGAATCAAAAGTTGAGGACTAGACAATGGCAAAGAAAAGTTATCCTAAAAAAACCAAAGCAGAAAAATATGACGAATGGCAACAGGGCATAGTTGATTACTTCCTGGAAGATTTACAAAGGGTCAAAGACGAGCTGGAACAAGGAGTAGAAAACCCACGTTTGGCCTGGGAAAAAGAATGGGTCAACCTAATCCAAAAATCTATGGCCAGTGGCAAAGACTATGCCGGTAAAAATCAGCTGATCTTGTCATTGCAGACTGCTAGAAAGAGATATACAGACAGTCGGTGGATAACCTACAATCAGATCATCAAGCACAATCAGGAATGTAGCGAAAACGAAAAGTGGAACGTGCCTTTGGAATTTCTCAAAAAGGATAACGGCCACATGACCACCGTAACGTTTGTAGATATCAAATATACCTATGACAAAGACAAGCGATACTATACTGAAAAGCAGATGAATGAGATGATAAAAAACAGCAACGGTTTGATATCGAAAAACGACTTTGACAAGAAAATCAATCTCGGCTATAACAACGTCTATAACGTAAGTCTGGTTGAAGGTATCGAACCAGAGATACCGCTGGTGGTAGACTTTGATGATTACGTCATTGACAAGATTGTCGATAACTACCTTAGAAACAGTGGGGTTGAAGTCATCAATGCCCAACAAAATAGGGCCTACTATGCCCCGGCAGAAGACAAGATTTGTCTGCCACCTCAAGGTGCTTTTAATGACAAACAGGGATATTATTCAACCTTGCTGCATGAAGTCGGCCATTCGATCGGTCACAAGGACAGAATGAACCGGGAAGGAGTTTCCGTTACCGGATTCACTGATAAGAAAACCTATGCAAAAGAGGAGCTAGTAGCGGAGTTTACCAGTGTCTTGTTGAATACTAAATTGAATATCCATACTGATGACAGCAACGAGAGCAAATACAATAACAATCTAGCCTACATTGAAAACTGGATTGAAATATTGAAAGACGATCCAAGCGTGCTGATGGATAGTTTCGATCAGGCGGTTAAGGGTTATGATTATTTTGTGGAAAAAAGCAATCTTGAACTTTACAAAGAATATTTCGTGACGGACAAGGAAGATACCATGTCAATCGTTAAGAAAAACATACTTGAATATCTCAATGAGACATTTGAAGATACATATGACAATACCTGCTTCAACAACATGGAAGATGTCGGTTTGCTTGTGACTACAGTTTTTGATAGTGAAGACAACGAGTATCAGTTTGAGGCAGTTGTGGACTTGAAAAATTTCAAATTTACCAAGCTGATTGATGGTGAAATCTTCTACCAAAAAACATATGACAATATCGAACAACTTAATGAGGCTGAATTGATGGGATTGAATGAATCAGACTTGATGTATTTTGACGAAGATAAAAAAGAGATCAAGCAATTTTTTGAAAAACTGAATGGTAACGACCGGGAATTTGCACAAATCTAACAATGAGCAAAGGTGGCAATTTTGCCACCTTTATCAATCAAGGAGGAAAATATGGTAATGAGATTTGGTTATGAAATTGAGAGGAAAATATTGAATCACCAAATGTTCATTTTAAATCGAGTATATGAAGATCGGACAATTGAGTTATTGGAAGATAATTATCCATATTTGAATCGTAAAGAGAAACACAAACTAACAGATAAAAAAAGAGGATTAAAAATCGTATGCCTATTGGTGGATAAATATGATATCATTGAGGAGTGGAGGTATTGTTAATGACATCAGGAACATATGATAAAGTTGAACCAACAACGAACAAAGAACAACGTAAAAAATACTGGGATAATGCATTAGGACTTCAAAAAGTCGATAATCTATCACCTTCTGACTATATGTTATCGTTAGTCAATGAACATATAGAAGGTAAAATCACTTATGATGAAATTGGTGATCAGCTTAAATCCTATTATGAAAAAAATGATAATATTTATGAGGAAGAGGCGGATATCGTTTCGTTACGGATTGCGAAGATTCTTGAAGATGGTGCTTTTAGGTTCGATTACCGTACCTACTTAAATTATCATAAAATTTTGTTTCAAGGATTAGATATTGGCATTCCAAGTAAATATATTGGAAATGTGAGAGATTATAACATTTCTAAAAAAGAAGATATACTTAACGGTGATACGGTTATGTATGGTTATGCCGACAATATATTGGAAACACTTAAATACGATATTGAAAATGAGAAAAATGTTAAGTATTCAAAATTGAATGACGATGAAAGAGTGAGTCAGATTGCAAGATTCACATCATTGTTATGGCAAAATCACGTTTTTGGAGAAGGAAACACCAGGACGACAGCAGTATTTGTAGAAAAATATTTAATCAGCAAAGGATTGAACGTTGATAATGAGTTGTTTAAAGATAATTCATTATACTTTAGAAATGCTCTCGTTAGAGCAAATTATTCGAACTTAAATTTAGATGTTGATGAGACGGATGAGTTTTTGATAAAATTCTTTGAGAATCTCATTCTAGGCAAAAACAATGTCCTGGATAATGAGGAGATGTATATAACACCAAGGATGAAATCTATGGAAAAAACCAGGTAGGGGAAATTAACCCTACCTTTTTATATTGAATAGTTATAATTTTTAAGATTAGATATCATTTAGTAAAGGTGGCAATTTTGCCACCTTTATCAATTAAGGAGGAAAATATGGATAATACAAAGGCTTTGAAATCAAGAATTGCCCCAATCAATTTGAGTTTCAACCGGAATCATATCAGGTTCAACAACAAGTACCAACGGATATTGACGATTATTGAACTACCAAGCAATTTCTATTCAGGTGTTTTAAGCTGGCTGGTGTCAAGCGGTGACCCCGACATCAAAGTGGAGATTGAAACCAGTCAAAGCAACTACAGTATCGCTTCACTGATCAACCGTGAAGTGCGGACAATGGAACAGGAATATAAAAATTCCAACACCACAAACAAGGAATCCTTAAGGCAAAAAATGGAAGGTCTACAGGACTATATCCGGGAACTGATCCGCAGAAAGGATAAGACGTATAACGTGCTGATCAACGTCACGCTTTTAGCTGACAACTTTGATGAGCTGAATGAGAAAACAAAAGACATGGCTGAAAAGCTGATGTCTTATGGCTATAAATCTACCGTTATTGATTTTGACCAAGAAAAATTGATGAAGAAAACATCAGTATGGTTTGTCAATGACAATTTCAATGAGGATATGAACTACAACCTGGGCTGTCTGATGTCGGCTCAATCGGTTGCCGGTTTATATCCTTTTATCTTTGATACGCTTGATGATGAGCATGGCTTGTTGTTAGGGCACGAACTGAATAACTTTGGAAAGATCGTGTTTGATCAATTCTACTACAAAAACAGTTATGAACAGGCAAAAGTCTATAACCGCTTGAATGGTAACATGATAGTGATTGGCTCGACCGGACAGGGAAAAACAACCACGGTCAATATGATCATGATGACCCATATGGTCAATCGCAGAAAGATATTGTGGATCGACCCGGAAAACAAAATTCGGACATTGATTGAAAAGACCAACGGTTCATTTTTCAACCTGGGAACAAGCAACGCTAGAATAAATGTATTTGACTTAAAACCGATCTCTAGTGATGAAGATGAGGAAGTCGAGATGTATAACACCAGGCTTGCCATCTACAACGTGGTCGAGGATATCAAAATAGTGTTTGGTTATTTGTATCCTAGTATCAAAGAAGAAACGTTGGCGATTATCGGTGACCTCGCGGTTAACACATACAAAAAGGTTGGGATTGACTTCAATACCGATTTTAGGCATTTGAACGCTGTTGATTATCCGACATTCTCACATTTCAAGACAGTGGTTGATGAACTAATTTACTACATGCAAGAGGCCAAGGTGGCCACCAATGATATTCAATTTACCGCAATAAAGGATATTCAAAATAAACTGCAACCGATAGTGACGGAATATTCAAGATATTTCAATGGTACAACGACAATCAACACTGATGAAAATTCCAATCCGTTTCTCGGGTTTGGCACTAAGATATTTTTCAATCAGACTGACAAGGTTAGAAATGCGATCATGCACATCATCTTTCAGTTTGCCTGGTCGCTCTGTCTTGATGAGACTGAATTTAGCGCTTTTTGCATTGATGAAGCCCATTTGATGATCAATGAGGGTAAAACTGCCAAGATGGTCGAACAGTTCATGAGACGCTCAAGAAAGTACAATAACGCAACTATCATATCGACCCAGGAAAGTAATGACTTTGCCAATGAAGAAAATCTTTCAAAAGGAAAAGCAATATTCAACAATGCCTGTTATAAAATCATCATGAAACTGGAACTTAACGGAATCAGTGATCTCAATAAGCTAATGCACCTGACCGATGGTGAAAACAATCTGATCAGTGAACTAAGACAAGGTGAATGTATCATGATTGCCGGTAACAAGCGGATACCGGTTGCGGTCAGGGTGACTCCCGAAATGCTCTCCTTGATGTCATGAAAAAGGTAAAGAAAACCGGTATCACCATAACGGCAGTTTTGATGTTTTTTCTAAGCAGTATGTTTCTAGTGGCCGCTTTATTCGAAGATGAAGAAAGCGACAATAACGAAAGCTATTATGGCAACAGCCTGATTGATCAATTTGTGGGAAATGCTCAAGGTGAGTATGAAAGCAATATCGGGATTGTTAGCGGTGACAAGTACCGGGAATGGTATACCGGGAACATTGATAATGCGCCCTGGTGTGCCACCTTTGTAAGCTACATTGCTGATAAGACCGGAATAATTGAAACAGTTATCCCTAAGTTTCAATCCTGTGATGTCGGGGTTGCCTGGTTTGAATCGAATGAGCGCTTTTACTATACCTCTAAATATGGCGGTGATTATGATGAGCCGGGTAAAGGTGATATCATCTTTTTCTCTGATGGACATGACATCAATGACAGTACCCATGTAGGGATAGTGTCTGACTATGATAACGGGGTTGTAAGCACGATTGAGGGCAACTCCGGGAATCAGATCAAGACAAAAACCTATACCAATGACAGCATGTATATCATTGGTTATGGCGTGCCTGATTATCAGTCCTATACCTATACCGGATTTATGAGCGATGAGTTCAAATACTTTGCCCAATTCGAATCAGGAGCCAACTATAATAAGACTTACAGCATGTATGACGGCTATCACGCTTTAGGTTATTATCAGTTTGACAACCGCTATGCCTTGCAAGATTTTTTGAAGTACTGCTATGACTTCAACACTGACCCCTACAAAATGTTCAAGCCGTTCTTGAAGATAAGCAAAGACAAACTTGCTGACAATTCCGCTTTGGCCAAGGCCTGGAATGAGGCCTATAATCTCAATCAAAGCAACTTCTGTGACCTGCAAGATCAATTTGAGTACAACAATTATTATCTGGTCATTGAAGACAAATTGATGAAAATGGGTATCGATATCCACAACCGCCCTGATTGCATTAAAGGGTTGATCTGTGGAATCAGTAATCTGTTTGGAAGTGGCGGAGCGGTGGAACTAATCACTTCATCGGGAGCTGACAACTCGATGAGTTCTGAAAATTTGGCAAAGACCGTTTGTAATTACATCATCGAAAATGAAGTCAGATATTCAACCAGATATCAAAATGAACTGGAAACAGTACTAAATTATTTGAGATAGGAGAGTATGAAAATGAAGAATAATTTAAAGAAAATAATCATCGGAGCAATTAGTGTTTTGGTCTTGGTCTCGGGTGTTTTCGTCTATCAAAATGTAATCAATAAAGATACCGCTAGTGAGTGGTCACAGAATCCGATACCTGATTATCTACCCGATGATTTGGGTGTTAGAAGGGGGTATGTATTCGATGTGATAGATGGTTTTAATAGTTATAACCTGGACAATGTGAAGTATGAATTTATATTTAGGCTAAAAGATGACCATAAGCAAATGATGGTCGATTATACAATGGCAACATTCTATGAGGCTTATTTTGTGGTCGATGACATTTATTATTTTTACTGTATGCTTGATGACGAATTGGAAACAATTTATGAGATCGGAGTAGGTACGGATTGCGTAGCTAGAAGTGTCTTGCAACTATCGGACAAGGAAGACATCTATAAACAATCGAAATTTACCGACCTTAGATATATCGATTTTTACGATGGGGTAACCTACATGAGAAAGTTCCAAAAGATTATGGAAGAAGTGCCGGCAGACGGTGTTGACCCGGAACAGGGAAATCAATAAGAAAGGACATTGAATGAAAGAAGTAAGAAAAGGAAAGGCAAAGTGGACGTTTGTCAAAGAATACGAATTTTTCAATTTATGGATAAACCATATCGGAATCCGGGAGTGCTTTTTCAAATATGAAGACCCCAACCACGGCATGATAATCAATCATGATCAGGTGCAAAGCAAGTAAGATTGACCAGGATTTTTTAAAGTGCTCGCCACTCCCACGGAGTGGCGAAAGGCGGTTTTTTTTGAAAGGAGTAGTAGATGTATCTAACAGAGAAAGACCTCAAGGATAATTTTTGGAAGAAATATAATTACAGCAATCGGGCCATTAGGTATCAGTTTGAATTTATTCAAAGCGGCCGTCCACTTGATTTGATTACTGGTGAGAAGCTAGGCGAGAGCTATCAGCTTAATGCCTTTGAATTCAAGTTGACCGATATCAAGAAGGGAATCGCTCAAGCAAAATTCAACCAGGAATATTTTCAAAAGTCATGGTTGGTATTCCCGATGGACCGGCAAGAGTTAATCGAAAACAAGTACCTAAATGAGATCAAGTCATCAGGACTTGGCCTGATTTTCGTGTCCGATGATGGAGCGTTTGACTTGTACCTGATCGCCAGAAATGAGAAACCAAGGGCAATATCCAATGAGATTCTGGGTTGGTTATTGAATGGATATTAGAGTCTCCTGTAATACAGAATTCCCTCTAATTGTATTACTGGAATATCCTAAGCAGGTTAAGGGGATTCGTATCACAATATTAAAAATATTGTATTACGATCCCGAGGGAACAACGCCCCAACGGGCCGTTTTAAAAGAAAAAAGATGTAATGCAATCTGTGATATGTATGCAGTGCGATAATTTCAACATTTGTATTGCAGGAAAAGGAGCAAAAAAACATGAAAAAAAATATGTCTTTGAGAATTGATGACGATATTGAAATCAAATTAGATTTTATAATCTCGAGCTTGAAAAATGAGAATCAGGAGCTAAGCAAATCAGAAATAATAAGATTGCTTATTGAAGAAAAATTTAACCAATTGGCCAAAGGGAAAACGGATCCTGTCGTTGGAGAAAAGCATGCTGACGTGAATCCTGATTTATTAATGGTTGCTGAAAAAATCAATTACATATTCGAGTATATGGAACTTCTTTTAAAGGCTGACAGCGAGATAAAAAAATTCTATTCCGATATCAAAGGCAAGTATGATTCAGAGAAAATCAAAAAGTATGTCAAATCCGAATCTTACTACAGGGATTTCGTTACTGCGAAACTAAATAAGGAGATTGATTAAAATGGATAATAAATATATATCTTTTAGATCAGAACCGGACATTGACGAAAAATTAAATGAAATGATTGAGGTGTTGAATACCCGGTCTTTGAAAGATGGGGTTGAATATAATCGGACTGATGTTTTGAAAATGGCAATTGATTATTATTACTTTGAAGTGATGAATCAAAACAATACTGGTATTGTTAATGACATAATCATGAACGCTATAAATACGTACTTGCGTTCCCAAGTTCGAGTTGACAATGATTTCAAAAATGCCATGTTGACGGAGGTAATAATCAATCAGGAGTTATTGAAAATCTTACTATCATGTAACGATATCAAATATGAAGACATGATCGATACGATTCAGAATAATATCAATGAAAGGATACTGTTTAATGAAAAAAACGGATAATGATCTAATCATTTGTGAAATGCGTTTTTTTGAATATGGCCAGCAGGCACCGGAAGGGTCAAGGTACAAAGGCACTGTAAATAGTGAATCGTTGGTTGGGTACATCGAATATACAGAGCGTGATGAGGCTAACGAAAGACATCAGGAGGACTCAATACATGATGGCGGATATTTAGGATATACCGACAAAGTAGAAAAGACGTTTAGTTCAAAAGGTTGGTTGAATAATGAGAATAATGGCGAGTTTAGAAAAGAGCTTTTAGACTCGTTTAAACAAGACGGTGATCTTTGGTGGGAGATCATTTTTTCATTGAAGGATTTTGATATTGCAAGTAAATATGGCTTGAACTCTGTTGATGGTTACCAAGAATATATTCAGGCAAACATGGTAGGTGTTTTTAATAAAATGGGGTTGAAACCAAACAATATGATATGGTGGGCAAACTATCACAATGACACTCAACACCCTCACGTTCATATCAATTTCATGGAAAAAGAAAAAACTAGGGCTCGAGGAAAACTTCAAGAAAAAAAAGAATTGAACAAGGTTAAAATGGAGTTTGCGAAAAACCTGGAAGATCGCCATGAGCTGGCCTCGGCCATCAAGGAAAATAACAAGCAACTTCTAAAGAACAAAGATATTCAATACAAGGCCTTGGTTGACACGGTCAATCGTGATGTGCTGTCAAAACCAGTTAAGGGGGTTGCTGATCTATATAAAATCTTACCCAATAACGGAAGGCTTCAATATGGTTCAGTTCATATGATACCGTATCGAAAGCAGATAGACGGAGTTGTTGACAATGTTCTCAACGACAAGCGAATCCAAGATCAGCTAAACAAATATTATAAATCCCTGGAAAAACTGGAATGGAACAGGAACAAATATTTTTCCACTGACGAAAGACAGGCGCAGGTGAGCAACATTGTTGCAGCGGAACAAGAACGGTTGAAAGAACGTATCGCAAATATGGTCTTGAAAAATTATAAGAAAAAAGTACCGGTAAGACGTGTAAGAGCAAAGTTAAACGATGGAAATTACAATACAAAAGACAAGCCTGTATTGAAAAAACAATTTGATGATAGACAGGCAAAAAAGACAACCAGACGTTATATCAGTCAGTGCTCGTTTCATATTCAAAAAGAGATGAGTGAGTGGGAGCGTAATAATGGAATAGACAATCGGATACAATGATCGACGTATTTAAATCCACTAGTATTTCTAAGCAATAAAAATATTGTGATACTACATAGTAGTTACGTTTCTATCTCATTTATAACAATAAGGTAACACATGTATAACATACTGATGTCATAAGTTTCCTAGAGTGTTTTAGTTTACAATGAATCATGTATGTGTTATTATTTGTGCGCACTATTGGTTTGATAGACAAATGATAATAAAAGGGAGAATTTTTATGCATAAGTTTAAAAAAAGACTCAAGTATATTTTCACGTTTTTCTTGATTTCCGTGTTGGCGTTCAGCACGGTCAACTCAAGTTTATTTGTTGATGCCGAAACTGGTACTGACAAAACAGATGTATTGGAACCTGAAATTATGCTACTTCAGGATAATGTTGAATTATCTGAAAGCGATGTGATTGATTCTACAAAAGATCTTGTAGTAAAAATTGATTTCAGTATACCGGTAATTGGTGATGAACCGTCCCCAACAAATCCGGTATTACAAGGTGATTACGCGTTTTTTGATTTGGGAAGTGATTTCAGCTTGCTAAATGAAGGCCTGCTAGAATTGACATACGGTGGCGTAAAGGTTGGTGAAGTAAATTTAGTAAATAATACTTCAACTAATCATGTTGAGGCTCAAGTTAATTTTAATGGTGATGTATCTGTCTATGACGGAACATATAATTCGGTTATAGCAGGTTTTAGCGCTACATTGCGCTATGATGGAAATGAACAGGGACCATCTGATGAAAACTACGATGTCACTATTATAAACAAGACTTTTTCTGTAAATGTACCAGCGGCAGAAAAAACTTACAATTTGTCTAAGTCTGGTACTGTGGATCTTGATAATAAAGTTATCAATTGGACTATTAATGCGAGTGTTGAACAATTAAATCAATATATCTCATTGGAAGGTTATTCAATAGCTGATGATCTTTCGAATGTAGGAGAACTTGTAGAAAATTCATTCAAGGTTAATGACGTTTTAGTGGCTAACAGCGTTAATGCTGCTGGGGTATTAAACTATATCTTCAGCAAGGATGACGGTGGACAAGCGGTAATTACTTTTCAAACAAAGATAACAGATGAAGAATATTATTCTCAAACCACTCATACAAAAACAAATAGTGTTAATCTTAACGATACAGAGACTACAGTAGTAAAATCAGCGACCAGTAGTGTATCATTTAAGCCACAGTGGATTACTAAATCCGGGTCATCTAGTGATGCAAACGTAGCTGTTTATGATCCGATAGGGCGCACAGTTACTTGGACTATTATTGCAAATGACAATGCAGTCAATCTCCAAAATGTAGTAATTAAGGATGCCTTAAGCACTGGACTTACTTTAAATACCGCAACTTGGTCAAAATGGGACAGCAGTTCATCTTCATGGATTAATACAACTGCAATCACACCTAATAGCAATGCAGAGTATGCATTAGGCAATATTGATACTAAAATTATGTTAAGAATAGTTGCGAATGTTCCAGATCCGACTGGTTTAGGATTTGTAACAGGAGCAACAAATTACACAAATACGGCAACCATTTATTGGACCGGTAATGATTCAGGTATCACTTCTAATTCGGCAAGTGTAAATGTTGGATATAACGCGATCTCTAAAAGTGGGGTGGCTGATACAACTAACGGAACAGTAACTTGGACGGTCAATGTTAATACCAAGGGACAGGAAGTTCCGGATTTGAAAGTATATGACTTGCTGATTTTCGGTAGTCAAAATATTAATATGTCACAAGCAACTGGCTTGCCTGCAGGAGTCAATTATAGTGACTTGACTCAAAGGACAAATCAAAGATATATTGAAGGAAGTCTTACTAGCAGTAGCGTAAACGTAATTGTGCACCCAATTTACATCAATGGAACACAAGTTGGAGAGCTCTTGGAATTTACTGGTTTATCAGTAACTGAGTCTAATTCTTACACCTTTAAAACACAGATTACAAATCCGGATATTTATGCCGGAAATCGTTCTATAAATGTTTATAATACGGCATCACTATTTAGTGGCAATGAAAAATTGAATGCGGCAACAGGTAGGGTGACTTATACGAGTAGAATCCTTTCGAAAAGCTTAATCAATTTCAATTACCAAGATAATCTGTCTCAGGGGTTGTCTCATGTGACGACCGATGCTACTAAGGGGTTTAACTATTTGGATAAATCCATCGTTTATTATCTGGATGTTAATCGAAATGCAATGGATTTGACAAATATGCTTGATAGTAGTGGTACGTCTCTAGGCAATATCTCGGTAAGTGATATTTTGCCAGAAGGATGGACGTTCATTCCAGTGGTTGATGGGCAAATGTATCAACTCTACGAAGTGGATTCAAGCAATAACTATACTTTAGTTAACGATTTATCATTTGTAACAAGTGATTTCACTAACCAACTAGGCCAAGCCACTTTTGATTTCTCGCAGCTGGACAAGCACTATGTGATATTGGTTAAAGCTACAGCGGACGAAGATACTCTCAAAGAATATTTTGAAGGAACTGAAACAACAACCATTACAAATAATCTTACGTTAACAGCTACAAACCACGTGTTCTCTCCTACGGTTACTGTTTCGCAAAATGTTCAAATTGTTAGTGACGTTTTGAGCAAGGATTATAATTTGCAGCAGGCTGGGGAGTTGGAGTGGATTGTAGATTATAAAACTTATAATCTTGACTTAAAAGGAATCAAAATTGAGGACACTTTACCACAAGGAATTGAATTGAAAAAGGATAGCAATGGGTCTTTGGTTATAGATGACAATATTGCTGCATACAAATTGATATTGAATGCTGATGGATCATATTCTCTTGGAGATCAAATTGTTTTGGTTGAAGGCGAGAATGTATTGTATAACAGCACTGATCGAACTTTGACGTTTATGATTGAAGATTCAACCTGTTCTTATCGTTTTACTTATAAAACTGATATAACTGGAGATGCCGGAACAATATCAAATAGTGTCAAGCTCTATAGTGATAGTGAGCTAGAAGTCGATACACAAAAGGCATACTCGATAACTCAGCAAGATGAATATGCAAGTTTCCAAAAAAGCGGTTGGGTTGAAGTTACCAAAGTGAATCAAGATAATTCACCTCTAGCAGGAGTGGAATTCACCCTGTACACTACTGATGGAACAATTCTTCGCCAAGGATCAACTGACTCAAATGGTAAAATACGATTCAAGGTTTTACCAACTGGAGATTATACTCTCAAGGAAACATCAACAATTTCCGGTTATAGTGTCGAAGATATTGCTCACACCGTAAGTGTTGTAAAAGATGGTGATGCGACGGTTGCCTATATCGATGGTAAAACTGGTGCAAATTCGAATTTGTTGACGGTAAAAAATTATAGTGTTGACAATTACGGTTCACTTACACTTACAAAATATGTCACTGGCGATGGTGTAAACAGTGATCAAGACTTTGAATTTACAATTAAGTTAGACAATCAAAATGAATATGATTATTATTTGAATGATGTATACTCAGGAACATTGAGTTCTGGCGATAATGTTTCTTTAAAGGCTGGAGATGTTCTTAGCATTCCAGGGATCGAGCAGGGGACATCTTACGAAGTTACAGAGGCTGATTACAATGGGATCGGGTTAATGCACGAAAGTGAGAATGCAACAGGAACTATTGTTGCCGGGCAAGTTGCTAATGTTGTTTATACAAATTCAAAAATTCCAACCGGGACACTCACCATTTCTAAAAATGTAACCGGAGTTCAAGGAGATCTTGAAAAAACATTTGATTTTACCATTAACTTTAAAGATTGTAACCGCACATTCGCATATACTGGTGATGGTGTAGCAGACGGTACAGTGACCAATGGATCACAATTTTCTTTAGCCTCTGGTCAAAGCATTACAATAACAGATTTACCGGAAAATCTTGAGTATGAAGTCATTGAAAATGATTATACTAGTGATTTATATACAACAACAAGTAACAATGCTATAGGAGTAATAGTAGCTGATGAAAATATCGATGTTGTGTATACAAATTCAAGAATTCCAACCGGAACTCTCACAATTTCAAAAGATGTAACTGGAAACGGTGGAGACCTTGAAAAAACATTTGATTTCACTTTATACCTAAAGGATTGCACTGATACATTTGAATATATTGGTGAAGGTGTTGAAGATGGCACAATCAGTGACGGATCTCAATTTTCACTAGCTTCAGGTCAAAGTATCACAATATTGAATATACCTGAAAATCTTGAGTATGAGGTTGTGGAAAAAGATTATACTGATGATTTGTATAATACTACCAGTGAAAACGCGACCGGAAAAATCGTTGTAAATGAAAACATTGATGTAGCATACACAAATTCTAAGATCCAGGTTGGAACGCTGACAATATCAAAAGAAGTAATTGGTATTGGTGCTAATCTTGAAAAGCCGTTCGATTTCACTATTTATTTTAAAGATTGCACCCGTACATTTAAGTATAATGGGGATGGTATTGAAGATGGTATAATTAGAAATGGATCAGAATTTTCATTGGCGGCTGGACAAAGTATTACAATTTTAAATATCCCCGAAGACACGGAATATGAAGTTGTTGAGAAAGACTATACTGATGATTTGTATAAGTCATCAAGTGTAAATGCATCAGGTCTGATTGAAGCTGATAATAACATAAATGTTGTCTATACAAACACAAAGATTCAAGTCGGTACATTAACAATTTCAAAAAAGGTAACTGGAAATCAAGGTGATTTGGAAAAGTTGTTTGATTTCACAATATACTTTGAAGACTGCAATCGTACATTTGAATTTACTGGTGATGGCGTTGAAGAAGGTACAATCAGTGACGGTTCTCACTTTTCGCTAGCATCAGGTCAAAGTATAACAATATTAGGAATACCAGAAGGTATTAAGTACGAAGTTGTGGAGAATGATTATTCTGGAGATGGATATACGACAACAAGTCTCAATTCATTTGGTGAGATAATTGGATTACAAAGCATTATCGTCGAATTTACCAATGATAATAATGTAGATGTTCAAGATGACTCTGCGAATGATCAACAGGATACGGCATTATTGGATACAGGTGATAACAATAACAGTTTAGGCCTTAACATTTTATTATTGGTTAGCTCTATCTCAATTTTGTTTATATCTTTAAAAAAATACATTTAAGTTTAATTGACCATATGACCTAGGTATTTGTACTAATTACAAATTTCTAGGTCTCTTGTAATTTGATTAATACTATGAGAATCAAGAAGGGGTGATACTATTTTAGATAATTGATGGAAAGGACATTTTGTCCTTTTTTATTACATACTATTAATAAGATAAATATTCTCTATTAATGCAATTATATGACAAAATTGAAATATAGTTACATTTATTTGTGTTGTTTGTGGGGGTGGCAATTTTGCCACCATTAAATGAAAGGAGCGAAAATGAGAAAGATACTTACTATTTTACTGGGTTTTATTTTGATTTTTGGTTTCGTTTATCTGGTTGGAATAAATATCGTCAACATCGTATATTACAAATTACTGAAGTGGACATTTGATTTCCGATTGCTGTTTTTCAATAATCAAGGGCAGTACTTTTTTATTTTGACCCTGATTGCGTTGTTGCTTTGGAGCAATGTAATATATGCCCAACTATTCCGGGATAAAAAGGGCGGCAAGGGTAGATCGAAAAGAGATGATACCGAGGCAAGCCATATCGCCACGATTAAGGAAACCAAGAAATTTCTTACCTGCTTGAAGTTTGACAGTGAAAAACTTAAAGATGAATCAGCAGGTAAAAGAGCCGGATTGCCGATTGTCACTAAGAAAAACAAGGTATGGGTTAATGGTGGTGATGAACACTCACTAGTGATAGGTACATCTGGTTCCGGGAAATCATGGTCTCTGGTGCTGGAATATATTGAACTGTGCCGGTTAACCGGTGAAAATATGGTGGTCAGTGATCCTAAGGGAGAACTCGCCTTAGCAACGAAAGACAAGCTTGAAAAGGACGGATATGATGTTATTATTCTTAACTTTGTCGAACCGGAATACAGCAATGGTTGGAATCCTCTTGAGAAAGTAAAATTGGAATGGATAAAGGCCGAGGAAAAATTCAAGGCAACTAGCAATAAGAAAAAGCAATTTTGTCTTGACCACGGCATTATCTTTTCTGATAGTGATGACCAGGGTATGAGAATGCGTCCTGATTACTCGAAAGCAATCGAACTGCTACGGGATATAGCGGATACGTTATGTTTGGATACCAATGTCAAAGATCCGTTTTGGAATGAATCGGCCCGGGATTTGATTGTAGGTGGGGCGTGTTTTCTGCTTGAAAATGAAGATACCAGAGATAGCTTTAATTTTCTGAATATCAAGAATGTGTTCGATATGGAAGTTGAAACCCTGGACAAAATCGTAAGAGAGAATCCGACCCGTTATTACAATACCTTGAATAGCTTGGGTGCTTATCTCAAGGCGCCGGACAATACCAGGCAATCAATTTATTCAACGTTCAAAAACAAGATGGCGACGGTAACACTTAATGATGGGATATCACGGATACTTGCAAACAATCATATCAATTTTGCCAAACTGAATGATACTAGGACAGCGATATTTTTGGTTATCCATGATGAAAAGAAAACCTACCATTCGTTGGCCACCATGTTTGTCAAGCAGACATATGAATCCCTGATTGAATTGGCCCGGAAGAACGAAAGTTTGAGATTGAAAATACCGATGAACTTCATTCTTGACGAGTTTGGCAATATGCCAAGACTTAAAGATGTTGATACCATGCTGACAGCTGCCAGATCAAGAGGAATCAGATTGACAATGATTGTACAGGACTTGCAACAGCTCAATGAAAAATATGGCAAGCAAACGGCTACGACAATCAAAGGAAATGTCATGTTGACCTGTTATTTATTGTCGGGAGCAAACGAAACATTGAAGGAGATTAGCGACCTTGCCGGGAAAAAATGGAACTTCAACAAGGATACCGATAAATGGGAACTGATACCGTGTTTCCCGGTTGACCGGTTGAAATACTTCCAACAGGGCGAGGCGCTTTTCCTGTTCCAAAGAAGATATCCTTACTATACCAAGCTACTGGGATATGATAAGTACCTGTTCTACGATTTGGAAGCTGCGAAAGGGTTCAAGTTGGTAAACAAGGAGAACGTCAAGGAATACCGGTTTAATGAGATTTACAAAATACCAAAACATAGGAGAAGCATAAATGCACAATCAAGATAATTACGATAATAATATTTACGAAATGTATGGCGTATCAAGAAAGATGGCTAATGATCTAAATATTGATGAATTAAATAACAATGTAGATGTAGCTGTTTTAAATAATCCGGCAGTTGATGTATCCGGACTATATGTGATTGAATCAATCTCTGGAAAACAACGAGAAAGAGTGATTATAAAAGATAGCTGTTTTTATGGTGGTGGCTTAAGGAATTTCAAGAGCAAAGAAACGGTATTTGTGAACTGCATATTCTCTACTTGCGTTTTTGATGATGTCGAAACAGCAGACATAAAATTCATTCTTTGTAAGTTTGAGGATACAAGGTTTTCCAACTCAAATCTGTTCCGGGCAAGCTTTATGAGATGTTCCGGGGTTAATGCCAAATTTACAAAGTGTAACCTGAACAATTCTCGGTGGATAGATACGCCAATGAGTGGTTTTGACATCAATCAAGGGGCCAATATCCTGTCTAGGTGTGATGTAAAGGAAATGTATGTGTCGAGCGTTCAAAAAGATTTCACAGAACTGGAAGCCGAAGTAGTTACTGCTGGGTTCACAGCTGATGATCTTGAGCAAAACGTGGTCGAAAAGAAGATATTCAAAGATACCACCATAAAGGTTCAGGACTTATTCAGGATATCGTTTGAGAAATGCGATTTTGAGTATGTTGAATTTCAAGATGATGTGAATGCGACTGATCTATGGTGGACAAATAGATTACTTGGATTCAAAGATTGCAACTTTAATAACTGTACCTTTGCCAATGAGGGATATTTTAAAACTGATTTTGAAGATTGCCTATTTTTTAATACCAAACTAAAATCCAACTTTGTCATGTGTCGGTTTAATAAAATCAAATTCGAGAAGGTATCGGTAAGTGAAACCTGTATATTCAATGACTCGATATTTATTGAATCAGACTTAGGTGATTGGGATTTCCTGAATCATAAGAAGGAAAACATGTACCAAGTGTCGATTGGTGTAAACCTTAACCAATATGCAAATGATAAGCAGTACCTGAATGAACTTGCCGTTGAAAATGAACAACTCTCTAAAGATTTGGAATTATTGGAAACTAAGATAGAGGAATTGGGGAATGAATCAGCAACAATAGAAGATAACAGTGGGTACGCCAAGAAGCTCATTGGCATCATTCTTAATGACTATCCTGAACTGCAAGCTGATTTCACTGTCAAAGAGGAAGTGATAAGGGAAACGGCAGTTGATGAAAGTAAGGTGATCACATTCTTAAGTGGCTTGAATGAAGTAGAGAGAATGAAATTGGTTACCCAAACCTTTGTAGTAAATCATGGTGATGAATCAAACGCTGAAACAAACGACGATGAGGAAAATCAAGGGGAAAAGTTATAACTGGAAAGGAGTCATTAAATGAGTAATGAAAGTATTGATCTAGGGAAATACAAGGACTATGCTTTTACACCTCAACAACGGAATATGATCAGAAAGGGATTGGCGGATGGTTTTGATGTGAGCGACTATGCCGATCCCAAATATGATTACTTGCAGATGGAACAGATATTGCTTTGTAAAATGGCTGGTGTCGACCCTTCAATTATTCTTGACCCGGAGATACCTTATCAGTCGATGGAAAAGACCCGGTTGAAATTGTTCGACCAGCAACAAGTGGCCCAGAAAGAAAGAGAAAAGGTAAAATCAAGGCGACAGAAACGAGTGATTGTTTTAACAGTGTTCTTGATGTTCGTGCTTTCGGTTGGTGGTGGCCTGTATGCCAACAAAGAAGCAATCCAAAAAGCAATGGGAACACCTTTCCTGGAACTTAAGAAAAGCACATTGCAATTAGGACTGTCAGGAGTATCTGCTTTTGATAGCCTTGATTATGTAGCGGACTATGCAGAAGATTTTGAATTGATAGCACCGGTATATGATTTTTCAGCGGTGGGGGAGTATGATCTAAAGTATGAGATAACCAACGGTGCAAAAAATGAAGTGAAAATGCTTCATGTATATGTCTATGATGATGTAGCACCAGTGATTGAATTATCCAAAACCAACCTGGTATTAGAGTATGGCAGTGGCTTCAATGCCAAAGATTATCTGCTTGTAGCGACTGATAATGTAGATAATGATATTACGGCCAAAGTGGAAATTGAAAGTAATGTCGTTACATCTAAAAGCGGTGATTACAATGTAAGATATTCAGTTGCCGATCAGGCCGGCAATGATGACTTTAAGGAGTTGAAAGTGCACGTGAATGAAAAAGCGGTTGAGAAAGCACCGGAAACAACAAAACCAAACACCTCATCAGGAACCGGTACGGTTGATTCGACACCAGACAACAGCGACACTCAATCAAGTGGCACTGTATCAAATCCTGGTCAGTACAACAAATACTTTGATGGTAACAGTATTGACAATTACAATAAAGCTATGGATTACGCCCAAGACATTTTTGATAAGGGTATGGTAAATGGATATACTGTAATGCCTACAGGCAATGGTTATCAGGTGACATTTAGTTAGATCGAAGATTAGAAATTATAAAGGTGGCAATTTTGCCACCTTGGACGTTTCGATTATTTATTATTCTATAATTCAAATAGCGAATTTTTTGAACTAATGGCCGGTTACTATTAATTTTTTGATTTTCCAATACCAGGATAGAAAATGTAATATCTTTGCGTTGAAATGCTTATTCAAGATTGACATAAAGGCTATGATGTAATACAATATACCTACTATAAGGTAATACAAGATAGAGAGAGGTAAATATGATACCATCACAAATGCTCAAGGGCACTTTGGAAGGATGTATTCTTAAAGTTATTTCCAAAAAGGAAACTTATGGCTACGAAATATCCCAGATGCTTAATGAATACGGCTTTGCGGATATTTCAGAGGGTACAATATATCCGCTACTGTTAAGACTCGAGAAGAATGACTTTATCAAAGCAAAATTTCGACAATCGCCTGTGGGACCAAAAAGAAAATATTTTAAGATTTCACCATCTGGCATTAAGGAACTGAAAAATTTTTATGACAACTGGAATGAACTTTCGAATGCGGTTGAGAACTTATTCGAAAACGGGGAGGACGATCATGAATAAGCAAACAAAAGAAATCAATAAGTTAAACAATATTCTAGATAAACAAATCAGTGACACCAATCAAGGAGTTTTCACTGACATGATTTGTTATTTGAGGGCTTCCGAATTGTCGGAATATGATATTGAAATAGTTCGGCAGGACCTGACCGAAATGGTTTTGTCGGCCCAGGAAAGAGGAGAAGATATCAAAAAGGTGATTGGGGGTGACTACAGGGGATTCTGTGATACTATTATCGACTCTTTTCCTCCTAAATCATTAAAACAACGGTTTATCGATTTCCTTGATATTGTCTGTTTGCAGTTAGCTATTTTGATTGCGATTAATACCGCAATAGCCAAAGAATCGTTTTTAATAATCATGAATATCCTTGATGGTAAACCTGTGAGCTATGATATTAATTTTACCACAGGCAGTGTTGCTTCTATCTTGATCATCGTAGTGATGGCAAATTTACTAGTGAAAACAATTTGCAAAAACACTTTTGAGAGTATTCTCCATAACAAGCTGGTTCTATTTGCGATTTTTGCAACTTTGACAATTTTCATACAGGTCATTGTCTTTTATGGGCGCACTGTATTATTTACAACCAACGTATTTGTATCGGCATTTTTAGCACTGGCTTTGTTCGGGATTCACAAGCTGTTGGAAAAAAACTTATAAGCAAATGGATATACCCCTGTAATGCCAACAGGCAATGGTTATCAGGTGACATTTAGTTAGGTCGAAGATTAGAAATTATGAATGTGGCAATTTTGCCACCTTTCATTTCAATGCGGCTAGGTTGGCTGTTGACATGAGACGACTAAAAGTTTAAAATTAATGTGTTCAGATTTTGCTAACATTAATTATGTTTATCAAGTTTCCCCAGCTTTGAATGGGCGAGATTACATGAGTTGCCCAGCTTGAAATGGGTATGCGTAAAAGTAGGTTATCCTACTTTTTTATTTTAAAGGAAAGAAAAATGATAATTGTAGAAGTAAGATTTAAAAACGGAATAAAAGCAAAGATAAAAGAGACTGGACAAAAATATTATTTCTTTTGTCCGCAACAAGGAATACAAATCGGAGATTACGTGCTTGTTGAATCCCGAGAAGGCGTTAAAAGTTACCATAACGATAATTTCAGGGTTGCTAGAATCGAACGGATATTTAAAGATGAAGAAGACAAGATTATGAAAATGCTGAGAGTCAGAAGATATGTCGTTTGCAAACTGGCGGTCAAAGATTTTGAAGAACGCTGTGCGGTTGTAAGGAAAATGAAAAAGGAAACCAACGGCCGGTTATGGGTCTGGGTACAAGAACAGGAAGCGAAAGAAAAGGAAGAAAGAAAACGAAAGAAAAGGGAAGAGGCTGAAAAGGCGAAATTGGATAAAGAAAAAGAAAAACCACAAAAGGCAAAGCGGAAGCCAAAAGCAGTGAAAAAATAGCACTGCTTTTTTTGGTATATTAAGTTTATAAAGTGTATATGCCCTATTGATTTTACATTTTGAAAAATAAACTATTTTTTGGACCGATTTTCTGCATAAATCAGGCGATTTTTATGTATACTGTAATAGTGCAAAAAACGAGCGTTTTTTGCACGGAGATTTTGATAAATGAAAGGATAAAAAATGAAATTTGGATATGCGAGGGTCAGCACAGAAGATCAGAACCTTGATCTTCAAGTTGATGCTTTAAATAAATACGGGGTTGATGAGATCTATCAAGAAAAGGTATCAGGTACTCGGTTGGAAAGAGAACAGTTAAATGAGCTGTTAAAAAAATTGAGAAAAGATGACACGCTTGTCGTATGGCGACTGGATAGATTAGGCAGAACGGTGAGGCAATTATTGGAGTTGTCTGAAGATTTTGAAAATAAAGGTGTGAATCTAGTCAGTATAAATGAAAACTTTGACACGTCCACGCCTGTCGGCAAATTTACATTTCATATGTTTTGTGCAATAGCGCAGATGGAGCGTGATGTTATATCGGAACGGACAAAAGCTGCAGTTGCTGCGGCAAGGTCAAGAGGAAGGGTGGGCGGTAGAAAACGCATCCCAGAAGAAACTGTTGAAACTGCATTAAAATTGTATGATGATGGGAAATTTAGTTTGGACGAGATTGTAAAAATGACAGGAATAAGTAGATCCACGCTATACAATTATGTACGGAACCGCAAAAAGTTGTAAGAATTTAGGTGATTTTCACCTTGTCTTGCAACTTTTTTATTGTACTTTGGTACAGTTTTTCGCTTAAAGTGTTGCTTTAAGTCTTGAAGCTGTGTATATTGTTGATATTTACGAGAAAAGGAGATTATGTGATGATTGCAGGATATGTGAGAGTTTCAACTCAAAGACAGGCTGATGAAGGCGTGAGTATTGAAATGCAACAGCAGATGATTATTCGCCATGCAAAAATGTTGGAGATGATCGAAAACGATCACGAAATTACTTTTTACATAGATGATGGTTATTCGGGTTCAACCCTGGAAAGACCAGAGATGAAAAAATTGATAAGGGATATCAAGAGCAAAAGGGTAAATGTTGTAATTGCATATGATCTGTCTCGGATCAGCAGAGATATTTTTGATAGCAATAAATTTCTTAATATGTCTGATAAATATGAGGTTGTAATTAAGTGTCTCTATGATGATGTTAATATTACTACCGCTACAAGCAGGTTTGGTACTAATATCAAAATATTGACAAATCAATATGAACGAGAAAAGATAATTGAACGGACTAACGATTCTCTGCAGTCAATAGCCGATAGTGGAAGGTATCCGTGTGGAGGCCGGCCAACATATGGATACACCAGAGGTTCGGATAAAAACCTGTACATTAATGAAGAGCAAGCAACAGTGGTCAAAAGAGTATTTGACATGGCGGTGAGAGGCTATGATATGAGTGACATTATCGATTATATTCGGGGTGCAACAAATGAGGTAAAAGCATACGAAGATACAATCATGAGGATGTTGAAAAATATTAGATATAAGGGTGAACTGGAATTCAAAGGTAAGATATATAATAATTTGGTTCCGGCAATTGTAGATGAAGCTACCTTTAGAAAGGCTAATTATAATTTCAGAAAAATGAAACCAAATAAGGATAGTAATTACATATTTGACGGTAGGGTTGTTTGTTCGAGTTGCAATACAATCCTGAGATGTTATCAAGGCAATAACGGCCAGGGGAAAAAATACTATTACTACATATGTAATGATTGTAAAAAAAGAATATCACAAGTTAAGTTGGAAAAACAATTCATTGAGCTGGATAAAAATACTAATTCATTCAAATTATATCGGGATAAACTTATGTCACGTAGAAGAAATTTAAGAGTGAAAATCGGTAAAGTTAATGAGAAGTACCAAATAGATGAAATTGAGGACGATGAATACTATCGTCTAGCGGTGATATTGGATAAGCAACTCGAAGATCTAAACAGAAAAATTGAAAGTATGGGAACTGTGAAATTTGAAGAATGGTGGGACAATAAAAGAAAAGCTGATTATATTAGAGCAAGGGTTAACTATATAGTATTTGAATTAACGAAAATTGAAATCAAGAATATCAAATACAATGATTATGTTGAGTGTGAAGATGATAAGTAGGTATGAAAATTGCTACACTTATCGTACAATCGCTGTATATTGTTCATAAAATTGTTTAAGATGGCATAATGTTGATAATGTAGTATTATATATAACCGGGACATAATAATTGGATGTAAGTTATGCTTACTGGATATGGCATAACCAAATTCACAAAAAAATGAATTCAAAATCTTTCTATTGTACTATTGCCTCAATGGTAAAGGGATAGTCTAAGTACTGAAAGTCTTTGAGTACTTAGATTAAAAAATTTTGCAAATTGTTCTACCTTTTTGAACAAATACTGTGGAATAAAATCAATTTGTCTTGATAATATCGATAGGTGTGTAAAATTCAGGAGAAATTTCATTTTTCAGAAATATTTCCTGAATTTTACTATCTATGTAAATTTTCTCTCAAAGATATTGAGCGCTTGGTTTGTATTGATTGAACAATATTAAAGAACTTAATTCGACATCAGACACATGTTGAGCTAAATCCAACGATTTTCAATTTGTATTTTGGTTTGAAATCGAAGATTACAGCTGCAATTCAATATTTCTAATTATCAAATATTTTAACTACATGTATTTGGTGGTCAATTAAGTTTAAGAATTACATGTTGTTCAAACGGAATAAAACGCATGGTTGGAGTTACAAAAATACACATTTTATAAAAATATGGTAATTACAATTGAAAATATTCCTCAAAAGGAATATAATTAACTAGTGTGTTACTGTCGATATGGAGGGGAATTATGGAATTTTTGACTACATCAGAAATCGCCGATAAATGGAGTGTATCTCGTCGACGAGTCACGACTTTGTGCCGTGATGGTCGCATCGAAGGTGCGATTTTAATAGGTAACATGTGGCTGGTTCCGGAGAATACTAAAAAACCGGAAGATCCTAGACGTATCCGAAAGATTGGGCCGATAAAAGATTAAAAGAAAATGGAGGATTTGCATAATGGCAATAGGTACTACGAATGTGGGTTTTGAGGAGCAATTGTGGCAGGCTGCCGATAAGTTGCGATCAAGTATGGATGCTGCTGAATACAAGCATGTCGTTTTAGGGTTAATATTCCTTAAATACGTATCGGACTCGTTCAAAGAAAAATATGAACAACTTAAAGCTGAAGGATATGGTGACGAGGAAGATCGCGACGAATATATTGCCGATAATATTTTCTGGGTCCCGAAGGAAGCAAGATGGGAATACATAAAGGCTCATGCAACAAGTGCATTAATTGGTGATGTGATTGATAAAGGTATGGAATCAATAGAAAAAGAGAATAGTTCGTTGAAGGGCGTTTTAACCAAGAATTACTCTCGTCAAGAATTGGATAAGACTAGGCTTGGTGAGCTAGTAACCTTGTTTACCAATGTCGATATGGGTACATCTCTCGCCCAAGAAAGAGATGTATTGGGTAGAGTATATGAATATTTCCTTAGCAAGTTTGCATCGGCAGAGGGTAAATTGGGTGGCGAATTCTACACTCCGTCGTGTATTGTCCGTACATTGGTAGATATGATAGAACCTTTTGAGGGACAAATTTATGACCCGGCTTGTGGTTCAGGTGGAATGTTTTGTCAATCTGCTCGTTTTGTAAAAGAGCATCAAGGTAATATTAGAGATATCTCAATTTTTGGCCAGGAGAGTAATCCGACTACCTGGAAGTTGGCGAAAATGAACCTGGCACTTAGAGGGTTAGAAGCAAACCTTGGAAAACATAATGCGGATACATTCCATGATGATCAACATAAAACTTTGAAAGCAAATTATATCTTAGCCAACCCGCCTTTCAATATCTCGGATTGGGGTGGTGAACGATTACAGCATGATATCAGATGGAGGTATGGGATTCCGCCTGTTGGTAATGCCAACTACGCATGGTTACAACACATGCTCCATCATCTAAATCCTGTTGGCGGCGTTGCCGGAACAGTATTGGCCAATGGTTCATTAAGTTCTAATACATCAAATGAAGGTGAAATCAGAAAGAATATGATCATTGGTGATGTGGTAGAGTGCATCGTTTCAATGCCAAGTAACCTTTTCTATTCCGTAACTATTCCGGTCTCTCTTTGGATAATGAGGAAAGGGAAGACAGATGCGGCAAAAGGAAAAGTCCTTTTCATTGATGCTCGTAACCTTGGGTTAATGGTTGACCGTAAGGTCAGAGAGTTATCGGAAGAAGATATTCAGAAGATAGCTTCTACATATCAAAACTGGCGCCATGGTAAAGATTACGAAGATATCCAAGGATTCTGTAAGAGTGCGACGTTAGAAGAAGTAGCGGAGCAGGATTATATTCTAACTCCTGGCCGATATGTTGGGATTGAAGAACAAGAAGATGACGGTGAACCATTCGAAGAAAAGATGACAAGACTATCTTCGGAACTATATGACTTGTTTGAAGAGTCGCATAAACTGGAAGCTGAAATTTGTAAAAAACTGGCGGCTATTGGATATGGTAAATAAGATAAATTGTGATTTGTATGACTATAAAAAACATTTAGGAGGTTTTAAAAATGGCAAAATACTCCCCGCAGACTAATTACTTTGAAACATCACAAAAATTATCCAAAGCATATACAATATCTTATTTGATTATCTTTATACTTTCAATTATTGCAACAATTTTTGAACTTAGTGACATAAGTGAATATATTGGGATTATAGCGATAATATTTTTATTTGTATTAGAAGCTATATCTCAAGACTTCAAGTTGCGAGCAGAAAGGGTTCGCAGAAAAGACTTTATTGATAATTCATTCGGAACCAGTTTTGTTCATGATTCGTCGCAGGAATATTATGACAATGATGAGTTGGAAGTAGGTATGAAAAAGGCAATGATAAACTTGTTCGAGAATTCATTTTTTTCGTTTAATGTTTCAAAAGAAATGTTACGAAAAAGTATTGCTATAAATTTGTTATTTATGCTAGGTATCATATTCATGGCTATTTATGGGTTTAGTAGATATCAGATTGCAATTCCTATATTACAGTTATTTCTATCAAGATATTTTTTGTTGAAAATACTTAAAACATATAACTTTATGAATAGGGTCGAAGATAGTTTCAATTCATTGAAACAGATTACGGCAAATACAGAAAATAATAGAATACTTGATAAGAATGAAATCAAGTTTCTGACTGTTTTAGTAGATTATGAAGTGTTGATTGCTGAATCAAATATTAGCCTTGATTCAAAAGTTTTTGAACGGTTGAATGATAAATTAACTGAGGAATGGGAGCAGATTAAGGATAAGTATCTAAAAGGGGGAAATAAAGATGAGTGTAAATAGCTATGCAGAATCTCTTTCAAGTGATTTGGTTTTAAGTCACAGTGAAAAAGAAAATATCAAAAGATCAATCACTACTTTAAGAACACGGCTAAATTTTTATTTTGGAGATATTAAAGAGATGTTTGAGTTCGGGTCATATACTAGAGGAACGATTTTACCAAGAAAGGCCGATTCAAATTCAGATATCGACTTTATGGTTGTTTTTGACAATAGTGATGACTACAAACCCCAAACATATCTAAATAGGTTAAAGAAATTCGTTGAAAAATATTATTCTACTTCAGAGATTTTTCAATCATCACCGACTATTGTGTTGAATTTGAACCACATTAAATTTGAGTTGGTTCCGGCGTATTCACCAATCTCTCTATGGAGTGCAACTTATTACATACCAGCACCAAAACAAGACTACAGAGAATGGATGGAAACATCACCAAATAATTTTAACCAGTCCCTTATAGACAAAAATAATCAAGAAAACAGCAAGATAAAACCAGTGATACGACTTGCCAAATATTGGAATGCTTCACAAGGTAGGGTTTATTCATCATATGCTTTGGAAGAGTATATTGTAAAATTAAGTTATGGTTATTTTTCAACTTCTGTGTTTGATTATTTTTATGATTTTGCTTTAAGCCTTTCTACAGGACACCTAAATGTAACAGCAAAGACGAAGGTAGATCGCTTACAGAGTATCGTTAGAGAAATTAAACAACTGAAAGATAATGGGAGTGAGTATTCTGCAGAGCAAAAGTTGAAAAAGATACTACCGGAATTATAGGGTAGTATGCAAGTAATATGGTTGTGTTGTAAAAAGTTTATAAGAAGAAAAACGGAAAAATAGATGTTTTTTAATTTATCATTTATATATAGTCAAAATATAAATGTGAATAATAATTATATTTTGAGATTCGGTTTGATAAATAGGACTGATTACAGTACGCTAGATTAGCTGAATCCTATTATAAAGACAGGGTTTTGGACAATTCTATCGAAGAATAAAAAAATGTTCAAATATCTTACGAGTTGCAAAAATTAGGGATGTTAGCTCCAAAAATTGTGATTTAGCGTATCAAAAAGAAGGTGGAAATAGATGGCGAAACTAGGTGATTATATAAAGATAAAGCATGGATTTGCTTTTAAGGGTAATTATATTTCGACAGAAGATAATAATGTAGTTTTAGTGACTCCGGGAAATTTTGCTATAGGCGGAGGATTTAAAGAACAAAAATGCAAGTATTTTAGTGGCGATTATCCAGACGATTATGTTCTTAATGAAGATGATTTGATTGTAACAATGACAGATTTAAGCAAGGCAGTTGATACTCTAGGCTATAGTGCTCTAGTTCCTGGTTCAAATTCTCGAACATATCTTCATAACCAACGTATCGGATTAGTGCAGTTATTGAATAAGGACATTGATAAGCATTATTTATATTGGTTTATGAGAACTCCAGTATATCAAAAAACTATTATTGCAACTTCAACAGGTTCAACAGTTCATCATACATCTCCAAAACGTATTTATGAGGTTGAAATTCAAGTTCCAGAAATTGATGTTCAAAAGAAGGTAGCTAAATTTTTAGATGATTTAGAAAGAAAAATCATAGTAAATGAAAAGATAAATAGGAATTTATATGACCTAACAAAAGCCGTCTATAATGAACGATTTGGAAATCTTCAAAAAACAAAATTATTAGAGGATTACCCTGTTAGAATATATAGTGGTGGTACTCCAAGTACTTCATTGAGTGAATATTGGAATGGAGATATACCGTGGCTTTCATCAGGTGAAACAGCCGAGTCATTTGTCACAACAACATATAAAAATATTACCCAGTTGGGCGTAGACAATTCATCAACTAGATGGGCTGAAAAATACGATGTAGTAACTGCTTCTGCTGGACAAGGGCATACTCGAGGTCAAACATCAATGCTACTCCTTGGTGCGTATATAAATCAGTCGGTTATAGTGACTCATGCAGAAAAGCAATACATGCCATTTATTTATTTTAACATTAGTGGCAGATATGAAGAACTTAGAGTTTTATCTGATGGAACTAGTACACGAGGGAGTCTTACAACAAAGATTATGGCAAAACTAAGCATGCCAGACGTTTCTGAATCTGAAATATCTGAGTACGCTGAATTTGTATGGCCAATTATAGATAAAATTGAGATAAATCTGTTAGAAATAGAACGATTAACATTGCTTAGGGATAATCTATTACCAAAACTAATGTCTGGTGAATTGAACGTTTCAGGTTTAGACATTTAGTACGATAGATATTAATTTTTTTATGACGTTAAAGGATAGATATCTTTGTTAAAAGTAGCATTTGATAGGTTTTGAGCTATCAATGGATAAGGATAATTGTAGATATAAGACAACGATATAAAAAGGCGGAGGTATCTTAAATGATGCATGATGATTTATACTTTGCTACATATGAAGATTTTGTAGAAGAATACGGGAAGTATCATATGCATGATTGTAATGTATGCGGTGCTCATAGAGAACAAACAGAAGCTTATCTCAATGTTTATTTAGATGACAAACATCTGGAATTTCAGGAGATATTAGTTTTGCAGTGTCAGCATTGTGGTAAATGGGTATTACCAATGCATAGTAAAGAAATGATCGATGGTGCATTTAAAACAGCCGTTAAAGAGAATCAATCACACGGATTATTTTATCCAAAAGGATATAAGAAAGTGTTTGATTATTGTGTGGCTATGGGACTAAAATACGACCATAGAGATTATTTTAACGTCCCAGGGTTAAGTTATGATGAGGAACATTCTGTTGAAGGGTTCTTGACGCCTGTATATTTTACCAAAAGTGGATTATATTACTTTCTTTATGATCCAGAATATAATCTGCATTTATTTTCAGAAACATATGGTAGCTTGAGTTTCCGTGATGAATGGAATATTCCGTTTGGAATAAATAGGAATGGAAACGTCATCTTCTGGTTGGGCGATCTAAGTTACATTGATGAACGATCGTTGCAGATACTCAAACCACATAATATTGAATCCGATCATCAATTAATTGTTTCGGAATTTTATGCTGCTCAATTGTGCTGTATTTGGAGCGAACCAAATAAAGAGATGAGTATCTACTTTCAAAGAAGTGCCCTCTATAAACGAATCGAAGATAAACATAAGATTAAACTGTTTCATTTAGAGGATGAAGTGAAAGAGCAGATGAATAAGTTCCAAAAACCAATAGTAATTACTGAAGCTAACATAGAACCAAGTATAAATCTATTACATAAGGTATTAGTTGAGGGTGTCGACATCCCAGAGCTGAGGAAGTTATATGAAATATCGGTTGAGAGTACTTCAAAGGGATATACGGACTGGAAGTCAATTAAGTTGTATCAGGGGATATTAGAGCCATATGTTTCTGAAGATGAGTTGCGAAAGATCATCTCCCCAATGTTTCTACTAAATGATTTTCGTCAGTATTTCGATCATCTTTTGCCGAATGATAAAAGACAAAGTGGTACTATGTCAATATTTAGGACAAATTAAATGTAAGAATTTAACTTGCCTTGCTTAGGTTAATGTAATTCTTTTCAAATTGATTTGGTGATAAATATCCACAGTGTGAATGTATTCGCACCGTGTTATAGAACCCTTCAATATATTCAAATATTATGCGATAAGCATGGTGATAATCTTGTATTATAAAACGATTTGTCCATTCTCGCTTGATTAGTGCGTGAAAAGATTCGATACAAGCGTTATCCCAAGGGTTACCTTTGTCGGAGTAGCTGGTAACCATATCTTCAGTCATTTCCTTGAATAGTTTCGAAGTAAATTGCACACCTCGGTCAGAATGTATGACAATAGGGTCATCTGTGTTACGTCTCTGTTTGGCTTCCGCCAGGCATTTAAGCACTGCCTCGGAACTTAAGGTGTCGCTCAATGTCCAGGCAATTATCCGCCTAGAATAAAGATCCATTATGCTGGTCAGGTATACAAATCCGTCATCCTGAGTCCACACATAAGTAATATCGGTACACCAGGCACCATTAGGTTTTTCGGGGTTAAAATCACGTTTAAGGATATTTCTAAGTTTATTTGAAAAGTCACAATCTTTGGTGGTCACTGTATAAGGTCGGATATAGTGGGCTCTCATGTTGTTTTCTCTCATAATATTGCCCACATATTTTTCACTGATTTTATGGCCTGATTTTCGAAGCAATTCAGTTATTTTAGGGGCGCCGTAGATCTGCTTGGAATCGTCATGTATTTCCTTGATTTCCTTTGCTAGAATGGCTTTTCTGACCTTTTGCTTTGATGGTGTTCTTTTCAAATAATTGTAATATCCTGATTTGCTTACTCCTAGTTTGTTTAGCACACTGGAAACAGAAATTTTGGCTGTTTTGCCTTGTTCTTCTACTGCGGCGTAGATTTCCTGTTTTGTTATTTCCCCAGTATGCCAATAGCCTTTTTTAGGACATCTAGCGCATCCTTGGTATCCTTGAGTTCTTTCTTCAGTCTCGCAATTTCTTTTGCTTCATCGCTGGAAAAATTCCCGCTACCTCTTGAAGCAACAACCCCATTATTTGCACCAGCGTCTTTGAGCCATTTGTGAATCGTGGCATCCGAAATTCCAAAACGCTTGGAAACAGCTATTTTGGATTCTTCAGGGTGATCAGCAACATACTGAACAACGCCTTGTTTGAATTCATCTGTATAAATTGGTCTACTCATATCTCGATCTCCATCATAATTTTTAGTTTATGACATTCTACCACATTGATGGAAATTCTTCCATTTCACTAGTACAGTTTCTATTCTAGCATCAAAGTGTTAAGACGAATATATTGGAGTCGTTAGATGTAGATTCTTTTGAACAAATTAGTGAGATATATGATCTTATGTTAAAGCGGTTGGCTGTATTATATGAGTACTTAAGTATTGCTGTAGAGAAAACTAAAACTTTAGGTAAGACATGAGAAAATAGGCATCAGCTCGAGAAGATTTGAGGAAGATTATGGGGTAATTATCCTTATAAATCTTAAAGCGTGAGGCATGGAAATAGTACGATAAATTTTAATTTTACTTTCAGGTTACCTAAGTACTGAATACAGCAATTACCCGAAAGATAAGGATGTTATTTTGGCTGTTACGGAGCGTAACGGCTTCGTTATGGATCGTTTCTTGCATTCAATCAATTCCGTTGATATAGTGAAGTTGCCAATAAAAAATTAAAGGAGGCAGGAAATGAGTTTTGGAGGAAAAATTAAAAAAGCAAGAATTGAAGCCGGAATGACACAGGAAGAACTTTCAGAAGTGATGATGGTATCCCGTGCGGCAATTGCGAAATGGGAAAGTGATCGAGGAATGCCAGATGTACCCAATCTGAAAACAATTGCCGGTGTTCTGAATGTCAGCGTTGATTATCTGCTTGATGAGGAAGGAACGATAGACCTTTCCGTAACCAGGAAACCAATTGATTTAGGTAAGTATGGTGATTCGGGAAAACTTAGCAGGCTGAAAAAAATCGAAATTAAGGAAAAGATTATCCGTGAGGAATATCCTGAAGCTGAAATTGTCCGGCTCACCGTAACCAAAATTGAAAATACAAAAGGTGAGAAGATTGCTGATGGCTTGGTTGGTTCGCTGGCTCTGGCTCTGGGAGGAATACCACTGTTCGGAACGCAGGAATTTGGTAAAACGATTGGTTCCCTTGATCAGCAGTATTATCTGGTTAATTACGGAGACAGACAGAAATTTGTTTTGATTACGGATGAACACCTCATTGCAAGAGAGATGAACAGTACAATCACGGATAAGAAATTTCGCGTCGGGGACAAAGAATTTTTGACGGTAGGTTTAGTGGATTAAATAGGAATTTTAAAGGGGACTGTTATGAAAAAAATTTCATTACTATTTAGCATTGTTTTTTCAATTATGACGTTTATTGGTGTAGGATCCGTTTTTATCAGTAATGTAAGCGCTGGATATGCTGTTATCCCTATGATTTTTGCACTAGTCTGTATAAATTCATATCGTAATAGTCAATAAGTGTTAAGAAGATAAATTTTAATTTGTGGCTAAGATAAATAGTTTAAGACCTTTTTGCAATAATGTGCAAAAAATATGATCTATTGTTTGGGTCTTAACGAAGAATTGAATAATTATAAATAATGTTATATAAGTCTAGTTTCGTTTTTTACGAATATGAAAGGAGGAGATCGTATGGGGCTATCAGATGCACATAAGGGGTATGAATACCAAGACTTACTAACCTCATATTTTATTATTGATGATCTTCTCAAATGCAATTCTTCAGAGTTTAAGGTTGATGTCAAGGAATACAATGATGATAAATTTGACGATCTTACCGTGATAAATAAAAACGGGGTAGTCAAACGACAGATCAAGTATAGTGATAATAAAACGGTAGCAAAAGATGACTTCTCATCAACAGATTATGACCTTGCACTAGATGTGTTATACAATTCGTGGGAAAAAGCAAAATTGGAACATGAAAGAGATGTATCAATAAAAATACTTCTTGCATGGGATTACAATGATGATATTGATTTTTTAGAAGACCTTGGAACAAGCGATGATTTTACTTCCCCAAACGTGAAACAATACATGATTAATATTGATAAAATATGGTTTGTGGATGAAGAAAGGCCCATAAGTTCTTGGAGACGGTTAAGAAAAAATGTGGAAAATATATCCAGGGAAAAGTTTAAAGAATTTCTCCAAGACTTGAAAGTAGAGCTATGTTTACCAAAAGCAAGTTTGGATATTGTAAATCAAGGTGAAATGGAAAGGATTACGGTTGAGTGTCTAAAGGATTTTGGTGTAGGTACGTATCCGAACAATGAAATATCCCCAGAAGGCGTCCTTCTGAAGTTGATGAACATAGTTAAGAATGCAAGGGCTAACCAGAGAATACTAAAAACGGAACAAGTAGTTAGTAGCTTAGGGTTAGTTGTTGGCTATGGAAACATAGAGCAGCTATTTCCTATTGATTCAAGCTGTAACATTTATGACGAAAATATTTTTGATGATTTTTACTCAAATATTCGCGATAACAACAAGACTATATTAATTGGTGAGCCGGGATCAGGGAAATCTTGGTTTGTTACTAATTTTATCGAATATTTAAAATCAAAAAATATTCTATTTGCTAGGCATTATTGCTATACAAGTTTGGATGATATATTTTATTCTGGTAGAATCACGTCCAATATTTTTATGGCAAATTTGATTAACGATATTATACTCGTCTGCCCTGAATTAAAGGACGTAAAGACATCGAGGTTTGGTGTTGACGAAAAGGAACTTCAATCACTTATTGATGGAATTGATAAAGAGGTTATTTTGATAATAGACGGGCTTGATCATATCGAGCGAATCAAGTCATTAAATGAATCGGATGTGGTGGCAAATAAGACTGATATCATAGAGATAATAAAAAGAATAAATGTACCTTCAAAAGTGAAAATTGTTGTTGTATCACAGCCAGTTTCAGAAGTTTTAGAATTGCGTAAGCATAATTATAAGCTCACTGAAATTGAAAACTGGGATGAGAAAATAATTGGTAAATACCTCGATAGTAGAAGTATAAGTGCTAATGTGGAAGTAAATGAAGTGTCATTAAGTAGTTATTTGTTTTCTAAGAGCAACGGGAATCCTTTGTACGTTGCATACTTGGTCAATGAGCTTTCAAAGTCGAGTGCTTTAGATTCATATGTGGATATCCTTGATTCAATTCCTAATTATAATGCTGGTTTAAAGGGTTACTATAACTATTTGTTGGAACAGATTGATGAAGATCATAAAGTCGTATATGCATTATCGGGAGCATCTTTTTATTTGAATATTGAAGAACTGATGGTGATAACAGGTTCATCGTATTATTATGTCGAAAAGAGGATAAAGATACTTAGAAGCATACTTAGGCTTAGTACCGTAAACGGTGGATTCATCATTTATCATGAAAGTTTCCGACGATATATTCTAGAATTACTAAATTATAATGGACTGCCAATATTTGACAACGTATATAAAGACCTTATCGTGTGGCTTCAAGATACAGGTGTGTATAATAATATAAAGGCCTACAACAATTTGTTCCGACTGCTATACGAATCATGTCAGTATGACAGTCTATTGGAATATGCCAACATTGAGTTTTTAAGCGAAAGTTTATTTAGAGGATATGCTTTTGATGTAATAAAGAAAAATTCAGATTATATTGTGAAAGCTGCGACAAAGAAAAAGTCATTTTCTAAATTAGTAGAGCTTTCAGAGTTGTCCAATATTGTATTGAATGCAGAGTTTGACTTTGAGATATACGAGGAAAAGTTTTCAACGTGCATTGGTCAGCTACATGGTTTTCAGTGGTTAAGTGAAATGCTTATCTACGAAGGAAAAATGAGTATGTCCTTAGAGGAAGGACTAAGGGTTTGCTATTCCTGTTCACGTAATTCTGTCACTCCACCATGGAAAAATTATATACATGGTATGCTTGAGAGGAATAAAACCTCAGATAATCACCACTATGATGAAATAAAAGAGCATCTAAGATATTATGTAGCATCCGCCATTGATATGGATAACAACCAGAATAGTGTTGTTCGTTATGTAACAGATAGTGGATACATAGAATACATGAAAATTGTAATGAACGAGTATGTCCATCGAGGCAGACTAGAGGAACTCCTTTCACTTCTTACAGAAATGGAATTAACTGATCAATGGAGTGGGGTTCTAGAGGGCAATGATAATGAGGGATTAAACGAAGAGTATATAAAAGATGTTTTAAAAACAATTAAAACTGCTGATAGTATTTATGGTGATACAGAAAGTAAAGTTAAATACTTGATTGCAAATGCTAATAAGATCTATGAAGCATATTCTTTTGATGTAGATGCACTGGTTGAAGAAATTACTAATTTAAGTTGGTTCCACAACTGGATAGTCTTTGTTTTTCAAAGTTGTGTGCTCGAGAAAAAAAGCAAAATCAAGGGTGATGATTTAGTAGAACTTTACTCGAATCTAAATCGAGTAACAGCGGTAGCTAACCATAGTATACGTACCATGGATTTATATGGACTAAGACAAGAAATTTATGATACTATTCGAAAACCATTGAGAAATATCATTTTATACAAGTCAGAATGGGAGAAAATTCTTAATATAATTGTTGAATCTTCAAGTAACACAATGGTAACTTTTCAAAATGCAATGATGGGCCCACTAACGACTGACATGTTATTTAAACTGTTCATAGAAATATCCAATGATGAAAACTTCGACTGTGTGCTAAAGCAATTTGGTGAGGTGACTGAAGAACAGAAGGCGAGAAGAGTACATGTGGACTTAGCCGATTATTATATGCAAAAGTCTATTTTTCTACATAAGAATGGAAAAGAACAACAAGGAATCTGTGAGTTTCGTAATGCTATACAAATGATAATGTCATACGGCCAACATAAAGATAGAACACTTAGTAGGTTAATTGATACAGTTGAAGATATTTATGGCATTGATTCAGAAAAAGGTAGAAAGTGTATAAAGCAATTAGGTGCAATGTCCATAGCGGTAACAAGACAAACCGATGGAAAAGAAACAAGTGATTATGAGAATGAGTGGTCACAGTTGTTGTGCAAATATGAACCAGAATTGGCATTGAAGAAATTCATTGTTGATTCTGAGATTTATAAACGTTCTTGGATTTGTGAGAACACACTTAAGAATATACTTACTAATTGTTTCACGCCAAATTACTCAAGAATTGTAAATGCATTGTTTAAGTCCATGCCTAATAAAAGCAATAGTAATTTTATACAGGCTTATCTAAATAATATTGCTTTGATAGACAAGGAAGAAGAGGTGCTTATGGCAAGGACTTCCGTTATTGATTTGATAAGCAAGTTTAAATATAACGATTATGCATACGAAATAGAAGAACAATTTATGGAAGCTATAGAATGTTTGTGTGAAAAGTATGATATTGATTGTAATTTGGTTGAAGCGAAATGTTATCCGGTCGCATCTCATTTTCCTGAAGATAATCGCACCGAAATAATAGAAATGTTTGACGGTAAAGGTATAGATGCGAATAACATATTTGAAGTCTTGGAATTTATGAAATCATTTGGATATTCTGAAGAGGTTAATAGTGTTATTAAGTCATATCTCGTAAAGACGGAAGAGTTGTCGCAAGAGGTTGTATTAGTTATTAATCAACTTGTTGATTTTGCTTTTGAAAGTCCGGTATCTAGAAAGTATTCAAACATTCAAGAGAAAGTAATTTGTCTAGGGGAAATTGATGAAATTATAGATAGTGTAAGAGCATATCTCAATTTACGAATCTATCTTAGCCATAAGGATGGTTGGTATCGTAAATATGGTAATTATGAGTTTTTCAGGAAGGCGTACGCTCTAGATAAAAGGTTGGCTATTGATTCTTACTTTAAGTATTTCGAGAACATGTATAAGCCTTTTGAAGGCGTTAACGCTCTATCAGATAACATAATAAAAATGCTTTCAGACCTTGATGATTGGCATGGAGAAGCGCTATCTTCATGGGATCTAGTTTATGAAATTATTAATTTTAGATTGAGCTGTAGAGCAGAAATCGATTGGGGAAAAATTGAAAAGGAATTTGAAGGATACTGTACAGGTGAGTTGTTATATCAAGTGTTATTAACGAGATTGAGATATGGAACAGCAGATATACACAGGTCGGTTATTGCCTCTCTTGGAGTATTACTTTCGAAAGATGTGGACCGTAGTATGTTTATAAGACCATTTAAGCGGGTTTTGGTGAATCATTCTAAATACATTAATCTGAGCATTGTTATGCTGATTCAGTTGGTTGAAGAAATGTATCCCCATGAAGAAAGGGAGGAATGTCAGCTAGTAGATCTTGATGATTACATTTGCATCAATGCAAATGTAAACGAAGGATTCTTATTAAAGTACTTGTTGAATAGCGAGATGGAGGAAATATTGAAACCAAATTTGCAGCCTACAGACCAAGTATTCAATGATTTAATTCTTCATGACTTCAAAAATATAGACCAAAGATACAAGTCGCTTGAAGATCGTGGTGTATCGGTTGATGATTATATTCTGGGATTTTTCAGTGAAATTTACAGTGAAAGCAACGCGGAAAGTTTAACTGAAACATATTTGGACAAAGTATCTAGTCTATTGATGGATAATATCCAGATTCATAGTGATTACCTAAGGGCTATTGGGAATGCCGCTATAAATTATTTATGTAGTGGAAAAGAAAGTGGGAGCGTATTTGCAAAGTTACAAAATCTTGAAGATAAAGATTATTTTTACCACAGTATTAGAGAAGATGTATTAATGCTAAATGCAATTAATAATTCGGCAATAGCAAGGCCCAATGTAATACCTCGCCCGACAGCTGTAACGAATGGCATGTCAAATGTGGATAAAGGGGATTGGATTAGGTTAGCATATATTGAGCGAGAATATTTGTATTCGGAAGATTTATGGCGAGTAAAACGAATTGGTGATAACTGCAAGATTTATCAGACTTGCTCTGCTGTGGGTTTCGGGAAGAGCAACAAGTTGCCTTTATATCATAATTCCTATAGAGGTTCAGTCCTTGATCATATCTATCCTAAATACATGTGTAATAGAATGGGACTTAAGGATAGAGAAATAGTTACTTTTACGAATGCAATAATGGGATACAACCAATTTTTGACATATTATCGATATGATTATGTAGCGCTTACTATTGAAGTTCTAAGTCTATTAGAAATTACAATGAGAAGTACTAAGACAGGTTTGATTGGAATGGATTCAACAGGTAAATGCGTTCTCAAGTATCAAAATTGGTGTACTTATAAACATTTGACTGGTGAAGAGGAAAGAACGCCTGTATTAAGAGGGAGTCAACTTCTTGTATCAAAAGAGACCTTCGATAAGTTAATTAGAGAAGTTGGACACAAGCCATATTGTCATACCAAAAGTACATTAATTTTTGGTGAATAAGTCTATGTATATTGGTATAAAAACTGTTTATAACGGGTGCATGTATTGTTACACTCTTATCTTCGATTGGATGTATATTTTCATGATAATAGTTTGTGACGATATGTTTTTAATTGTTAAGCCATAGAACGTTTACACTTTTTTACCACCAAAACGCTGGCTAACGTATCAACATAAATATGGGTTTAGGTGAGAGTGGAGAGAAAATACCCGTTATGAAAATTGACAATCAAGCTTAGTATGATACATCAGGCAAATAATTCATCTATAGGGATAGGCAAAGTTGAAATGGGCACATTTTATAAGTAAACATTGAAGCGATTTAATTTAGTGCGATAAATTTTAATTTATTGGAACAAGCCGCTTCTATTTTTGGAGATATGATACGGTCTAAAGAAAAGAACGGAACTATCGGTTACTATTGTAAAATTAAATCAGGGTTTGCATTCAAAAGTTCTTAGTGGACTGACGAGGGAGTAAAAGTAATAAAAATCGGTGATATTAATCAAGATTATCTTGATTTGAACTCTTGTTCACATGTTGATGAGGATAAGCTTGAAAAGGCTAGAGATTTTCTAGTTGGAGCAGGAGATTTAGTATTAGCTATGACCGGTGCAACAATTGGCAAATTTGCAATGATTCCTAAAAAAAATGAAGTGATGGTCGTCAATCAACGTGTTGGTAAATTCTTTTTAGGAGACACTCCACTGAAAAGAACTCCTTTTATTTACTGCACTTTAAAACAAGATGAAGTTTACAATGAAGTTATTTCCAGGGGACAAGGGAGTGCACAACCTAATGTAAGTGCAAAGATATTATGACTATTCCTTGTGTAATTCCTGAGCAAGATGAGATTGATCAGTTTAATGGTATCGCACAGCCGATGTTTACAACAATTTCACAGAATCAAAATGAGAATGAACAACCAGCAAATTTAAGAGATAGTATTTTGCCAAAACTAATGAGCGGTGATTTAGATATTTCAGATTTAGAAATTTAGTAAGATGAATCTTAATAAGGGGTGAGATAATGATTTTTAATATGCCGAATATTGATTTAGAGGATGAAGAGTGGATTTACATATTGATAAAAATATTAAAAAGTTGGACTGAAATTCCACTGAATATTACTAGTGGATACGACACTGATAATTTGAAATTTTATGATGGAATAATAGGATCATTAATAAGGCAAACAGAAGAGCTCTATAAAGATTTTCCAGAACATTTAGATATGAACTTTGTGAATTCTTGGAAATATCAAGGTAAAATATATAGGGTATTACATTCTAGAGGTGTAGCTGATGATACAAATGATGATGGGTATTCTCTCTCGCTTCCTGACGTAGAATATCATGGTATGGTTTCTCATTGGACAACAGATTATACATTTGATGCATTATTATATAAGTTGAGTAGCAAGGCTGAATATATTATTTTGGAAGCTGATACCAAGGAGCATTTTGCATTTGATGTGAATTGTTTTAGAGAAAGATATAAATGTTCAGAAATGTATACTCAAAATGAAGAAGAAATTATTTTTCCTATGTATAAAGACTGCATAACAGAATACCGTATGACAATAGAAGAATTCATTAAGATCAAAAACAACGAAAATAATTAATAAGATCATACGAATAAAATAGTGCGATATATTTTAATTTTGAAAAGGTACAGTATGGCAGAAATAAAAAAAATAATGATAAAAGGTGCATCTGGATATTGTCACATTGATGAATCCTTCGAGGATAAGGTGAGTATTACACCAACGTCTATTGAATATGAGTATGTTCCTCATACAGAAACAGAGATAAATACTAAGAGGAAATGGAGCTATAGAACTGATAGCCCGATTTTTAAGAAGTTGTATAGTGATATAGTGGAAATGATTCCAGAGATTATTGTTAGAGAAGTCACGGATACTTGCTTGGATATTGGTGGGATTGAATTTTATATTACATATTCAGACAATTAAAAATTCAAGGAGATCTATTGGGTACCCGGCGATTACTTTAAAGAACTATTTAAAACTATCAAACGATTAGTTCCTGAATGTGAATATACGCCAACGGTACTTTTAACCTCTGAAGATTATAATGATGAGGAGTGATAGAATAGATAAAAGCGAAATTTTCAATTAGTATACTGATATGCTTAATATCCACGTCAAATCTTATTTTGGAGGAATAACATGGGAGAAATAATAAATAATAATGATTCTAGTGCGGTTGAGATCGTTAGAAGAGAAAACGATTTAATAGAACTTACAGAGGGGATTCTGCACGATGTTCGTGCAAATATAAATAGTAAGAAAACTTTAAGCGTACCAATTTCAGAGATGTCGACTTTAGGTGCGGGGGTGTCATCACTTATTCCAGCATTGAACACTGTCACACAGACAACCACTTTTGCCACAGATGGATTATATCAATTAGCTAATGCGGATGTCGGTGATGTTCTGAAGGTTGCGAAAAACGGTAACTTCTGGGGAGCTTTTAAGACGGCTGATGGCGCATCAAAATTCACACAGCTTCAATCCGTGGACGCGTTGTCTGCGACAACTACAACAACGGCTGCTATTAACCCTGCTATAATGTTAATGTCAGTAGCACTTTTCTCAATTGAAAAAGAGCTTGGTAATATTGCAGAAATGGAGAAGCAAATTATATCATTCCTGGAAGTTGAAAAGGAGTCAGAAATCGAAGCTGATGTAGAAACATTGATGAATATTGTCACGAAATATAAGCTCAACTGGGATAATGAACATTTCGCTGCTAGTAATCATAAGCTGATATTGGATATTCAAAGAACCGCCAGAAAAAACATGAATGCATATCAGAAGAAGGTTAATGAGGCTCTTAAAGCGAAACAATTCATTATCGTTCGGAATAAGGTGAATTCAACATTATCTGACTTTGAGAAGAAATTCAAATATTATAGATTATCACTTTACACGTTCTCTTTGGCATCACTGATGGAAATAATGTTGAGTGGTAATTTTAAAGAAGAATATATCTTAGGGATAAAGAATGAGATAAGACAAATGTCACAAACCTATAGGAACTTATTTGGAGAGTGTTCGATTCGTCTTGAAAAGATGGGTAACTCCGCACTGGAAGCAAATTTGGTAAAAGGATTGGGTACTGCGGGCACAGCTGCTGGAAAGTTCATCGGTAATATCCCTCTTGTTAAGGAGGGACCGGTTGATGAGTTTCTTCAAGATAAAGGCGCTAATTTAAAAAACAATGCTATAGGGATGGAAAAAAAATCTGTCGGGGTATTTGCGGCAATAGGCAATCCGGGTACAGGCATGCTTATTGAAAAATTGGAGAATATGATTCAGATTTATAACCATACTTCGCAGATATACTTTGATAAGGAAAAAATATATTTAATGGCAAATTAGGGTAAAGGTGGAATGGATACATATTTTGGTCAGGTTTATATAGTATACATTTGGACATAAGGACACAATCAAAGTAGTACGATAAATTTTAATTTTTAAGAATAAATGGGAAATTCTTACTTGCAACAGGCTGTAATGATAATATGAGGATAACAGAAGGAATAAAATCCGAAAATTTGGCTATGTTAGCCCAAAGCAATGCTTTCATAGATGAAGCCTGTTCCAATATAATTTTCTCGCCTAAAATCACAATGGCATTGATAAATATCCACAAAATAATCATGGACGTCTCTAGCTCTTGTTTCAATCATGTATGCTATGTACGCCAGATATTCATTAAGGTATTTAGAAGATATCCCATTGTGTTTTTTCATATACTTTTCAATTTGAGAATGCACGTAATTGACGTGATTTATGTGGTAGATTCCTCGCTTTGCCTTGCTTTTTGCTGGAAACGCATAATGGTCGATTTTCAGACTCTCACTTAATCTTCGATATACGAATAATCCATCCGTACAAAGCGTTGTTGCTTTTTGAAGGTGTTTCAGATATACAGCGGTTGTCGTTTCGTTATCAAGCGTTGTCGATCCGATCTTAGCGACCTTGAGTAATATATGGCCGTTCCTGTCAACCGCGCTTGCTATTTGTACGGCATCGGTTATATTTTGATCTTTCTTGTCTCTACGGTTACCTTTTCGTCCTCTTTTATAGGGCTTCCTGGGTAATGGTTTTGCCGCCTGTTTACTGTGATTCCCGGAATAACTGATGTTTACGCTCATTTCATCTAATTCCACAATCCCGCTAAGCTCAACGTTTTCCATCCTGTGAGCTAGCGCGTTCAATATTTTATGGCGCATGAAAAAACTGCATTTTAACGACACTCCTGCATATTTGGCACAGTCCCTCAAATCTTCGTCATGGCTCATTATTATCAGATACTTAAGCCAGGTTATATAAGAAAGTTTGGTATTCTCCAAAATTGTACCAACATACGGAGTAAAAGTTTTACCGCAATCAATGCATCTAAAACGTTGTGTTTTGTTTTTGTAGTGGCCATCTCGTTTAATATGATGGTGACCGCAACGAGGGCACGAAATTGAATCGTTGTGTTTGGCTTCTAATGCATCCACAAGGATCTTGGTGTAATCATTTAGAAGTTGACGGTCCTGAATGAAAACAATTAGGGCGTTTAAATCATCGCTGTTTAAAGTATCCAGTTCATTCTTAATTTTTTCTAATTCCATGGTTATCCCACCTCTTCTCTATTATACACCTAATTCTACAGGAAAAGTCGATAAACATCTTTATGGGCTAACATAGCCGAAAATTTGGTTCAAATATTAGAGATAGCACTAGGTGACAATTTATAGAAAGCCATTGTAGTTGTGTGTTACCGTTCATTTATAAAATTGAAACAGTTAATTGGATTTACTATCAACCAATTGAACTTCTGTTTAATGATGAAAACTTGTCTATAATTACTAATGAAATTAATTTAAGGGGCAAAAATATGAGTAAATTCTGGAGAAAATTTTTTATGGCATCAGCTATGGCTGCCAACGAATTTTTTAATGAAATAGATAGCAGTACATCTAGGAAAAAAAGTAAACAAGAGTGCTTTGAAGCAATTGGCGAGAGTTCACAAAATATGTTCAAAGTTCTATCTGATAGACTAGGGCTCAATAATGCCCCTTCAATATCTGAAAATCTTATTAATGGTATAACCCAAATGCCATTATACTGTGTAAGGTTAATCTTAGAAAAACAAAAAAATGATATGAGTATAGAACAAAGTCAGGCATTAAATCTGTACTTTGATAATTTTAGTTACCCATACACAATAAGTGATTTTTCAAAATCAATCAAGTATGAGAATCAGGTCGCAAAAGAGTGCTACGAATTATTAGCCATTGACAATGATTGCGCAGGTCTGTTCTGGAAAGATTTTTTTAGAGAGATCCAAAACAGGGGTGATTGTTACGAAATTATTGACGAATTTATTCAAGAGTTCTCTAACTGTGCTATAAATTTTTCATTACTCGGAAATAATAGCAATGATTTAGCTATTGGGATATTAACTAATCTAATAAATTCCATATACGATCAGTTTGTGATATTCGAGGATAAATTGGAAAAAAACATTGAAATAGTAGCAGATGCAAATTATTTTGACCATCTCAATAATATGGACAGTGAAATCCATATTATTGAGGCATTAAGTAATTGTCAAGAAGAAGGACTAGATCTTCTTGAATTATATGAATATTTCTGTATGGGGATATTTTATTTAGTAATAAATGAGGGCATCTGTGCACAAGCAGAAAAATATGATATTTTTGATCAAACTGTTTCCTTTTGCAATAAGGAATTTGGATTTAATGGTAAAGAAATATTTGACAGCTTTAAATATGCTGAGGGGTTGGGACCACTTATTTTAAATATGGTTAGTACGGAATTTGACAATAACTTTTGGGTACTATTGGCAACAGTAATCAATAAGTGTACCTTGCTATGTGGATATGAGTCTGGAATGATAAAGGAATGTATTGATTTTGTTATCGGATTAGATCAAACATTATGTATTGAATATCCAAATTCAGGTTATGGCAATTTTGCCAGAAAATACGCACAAAACTGTTTGGAGCAAATTCTAGAAGTTTGTAACTAAATAATCTAATCTATAAATGCGAAGTTTGGAAAGTGGAGTGTGATATAATAATTTTGATGAGGGGCAATATGGATATTAGTTTTAGAAAAATAGATAAATCAAATTATAACGAATGCGTGACTTTAAAGGTAGGAAATCACCAAACCAACTATGTTGCAAGTAATGCTTTCTCACTAGTACAGGCGTTTTATGAAAATGAATTGTATCCGTTGGGAATATATGCCGCTGATGAGATGGTGGGATTCCTATTATATGATTATGATCAAGAGCTTAAGGGATGGTCTTTTTCAAGATTTATGATCGATACCAAGTTTCAAAACAAGGGATTTGGATCAAAAGCTTTGAGTGATTTTTTAGAATTTTTTCATATTAAATTTCCTGATGAAGATCTATATACAAGTGTGGAAATAGACAATGAAATTGCCATTAAGCTGTATGAAAAACATGGGTTTACTAAAATAAATTCCTTTGAATATACAATTGGAGATACTTGTTATAAAGAATTTAGGATGCAGAAAAAATTTGTGTAGTATACATATAAAATTTTAATAAATGAAACAAGAAGGGAAATATAGAATATGAGTGACCTAGCTAGAATGACATTTAAGCAAAAAATTGAGAAAGCAAAAGATAAGAATATTTGCCTTCCTTATGATTTATTAAACGGAGATACAGTAGGTATTTATAAATTCTTTAGAATTAAAGATAATGAGGAATACTGCTTTTATATTGGTAAATCCACAGATATTGTATCTAGACTGTTGGGCGCCAGTAGTGGTCATATCTATATGTTTCTAAAAAATGACTTATCAAAAGTGGTGCCGTTAAAAATAAATGAATACCTTAATGAAGGGTTTAATATAAAAGTGGAAGTGGTCAAAATTGATTATTCGGATATTTCTTTTTGTAATGCAGCACATAGGCTAGCTTTAGCTGAACTTCAAGAGATAGTTAAATATCAAGAAAAAGGGCAATGTCAATTTCAAGTACCAGAAGGTACGGGAGCATATGAAGAAAAATTTTGGCAAGAAAACTATAAAAAACTGTGTTGAATTATAGCATTATAAGGGGGTAATTGATTTTAAGTATTATACAAGTTCGATAAATATATAATTCTAGTACGGTAAATTTTAATTTATAAATGATGTTTAGATCTAATAATTGGACTCGTTAGTTTTGGTAATATTGATAATGTATTTTGAGGTGGAGTGATTAGATGAGAGACGTTGCAGAAATAGTAAAAGAAATTATTGACTATTGTGAGAGGGAACAAAACTATTCTTATGTTGAATTAAGAAAGTTTGCAAATAATAATGAGCCTGAATGGGCCTCTGTTCTTAGAAAAAAGTATCCACGGATGGCTGTCTCTGAGTATCTGAAAAGCAAGCGAAAAAAACTGAAGGAAAACGGAATTAAACAGCCTACTCTCAAAGAGTCATTGAATAAAGTATATGAACATTGATGCTACAATATTTTGTACATACTTTGTAATTATGATAAGTCTTATCACCGAGAACTTCTTTAGGGGGTGAAGTGTGATTTTTTACAATGTGGCTGTAAATAATATTAAAATCGCCATTAATACACTAGATAAATTGTCAGACAATGAAAAGTTTGATGAAATGGATATAGATATTTCGATGGTAATTATTAACGCGATTAGTAGTATTAGCAATTATTATGAACGTATTGATAAGAGTGTACTTTCCCCAAATCAGGATTTATGGTTTAGAGCATATGCGTATGTTAACAATCAGGTAAAACATGATATAGCACTTGAAATAATACACTACCCGGTGTTTGGGAGTGCCTACCCAATGGGCTATCCAATGATTTTTGATTCACCAGGAGTTTGTTGGAATGATTTTGTTGATAACGGTAGTATTAAGGCTAGAGGGAAACGAAACCATTATGATGCATGTCTATGTGATGAAGATATCGCGTATACTTTCTCAAGAATATTAGAAATTATAGAGAGAGTTGAGTGTATAAAGCGGAGATCTTATATTGAGTGAATTTGCCTTTTCTGTTCGAGTCGGCAACAGAGAAATTTAAGGGGGTGGGCGAAGTGAAAATTAATGAAGATACTTTAGAACAAGCGATCATTTCAGAACTTCAGGAAAAGGGTTATGAATATGTATATGGCCCAGATATCGCCCGAGATTATCATGAGGTAATTTTGGAGGATTGCTTTCTGGCTTCTATGTTAAATATAAATCCAGGTATTACCCAAGAAATAATTTCTGAAACCTATAAAGAAATAATGAACCTAGGATTATTGAGGGTTGAGGATCTGAATGCATCATTTCATAAATATATTGTCGAAGGGGTGCCAATATCTTATCAGAAAGATGGAGAAAATCGTACATTCACTGTAAGGTTGATCGATTTTGAGAATGCGTCCGCAAATGATTTTAAAGTCATAAATCAATTTACCGTCATCGAGTATAAGAATAAACGTCCGGATATTTTGGTGTTTATCAACGGGATTCCGATGGTTGTTTTTGAACTAAAAAATATGGGCAACGACAGCACCACTGTTGAGCAGGCGTACAAGCAAGTCAAGAATTATCAGCTGGATATCCCATCCTTATTTCAATACAATGCTTTTAATGTCATCAGTGATGGCATTGATACTAGGGTGGGGACCATTACGTCCGACTATACTAGATACATGGCGTGGAAGTCTGAAGACGGCGAGAAGCCAAATGAAAATGCAAGTGACTTCTTTACTGTGATGTTAAATGGTATGTTTTCAAAGGGACGGCTTCTTGACATTGTTCGAAACTTCATTGTGTTTCAGGATATCCAAGGGAAAACTGTAAAAATATTGGCGGGCTACCACCAGTATTTTGCGGTTCGCAAGGCTGTTGAAAGTACCAGAACGGCATTGAAAGAAAAAAGTCGTAAGGTTGGTGTTGTTTGGCATACTCAAGGGAGTGGGAAGAGTTTGTCAATGGTGTTCTATTCGGGTATTATTGTAAGTGATCCCGAATTTGAGAATCCGACTATCGTGGTGCTGACTGATCGTAACGATCTTGATAATCAGCTTTTTGGAACTTTCAGTGCAAGTTCAAAATTGCTCTTGCGTCAAACGCCAAAACAAGCAGAGAGCCGAGATAACCTGAAGGAGCTTCTTAAAGTAAAAGCTGGAGGAATTGTTTTCACGACCATTCAGAAGTTTGAGGAAGCTGACGATATTATCAATGATCGTAGCAATATTATCTTCATGGCTGATGAGGCGCATCGCTCTCAGTATGGTACTGAAGCTAAATTTGATCGAGAAACTGGTGAATGGAAATACGGTATGGCAAAACATATGCGTGATGCCCTTCCGAATGCGACATTCATTGGCTTTACCGGTACACCGATTGATATGAAAGATAAATCAACAATAGAGGTCTTTGGGAAATATATCGATATTTACGATATGACTCAAGCTGTAGATGATGGTGCAACCGTACCGATTTACTATGAAAACAGAACGGCAAAGCTTAAACTGAATGATAATGTACTAAAGCAAATTGATCAAGAATACTCTGAGTTGGCTGGCGAGTCTACTGAAATTGAAATTGAGAAGTCAAAAATGGATCTATCAAGCATTGAGGCCGTTGTTGGCTCTTCTGAACGATTGAATATGTTGGCTGACGATATAATTGCCCATTATGAGGACCGTCAATATGTGTTGACTGGAAAAGCAATGATCGTCTGTATGACTCGTAAAATTGCAATCAATTTGTACAAGACATTGTTGGTTAAACGCCCTGAATGGAAAGAAAAGGTCAAGGTCGTTCTCACATCGAGCAATCAAGACCCGGAAGATTGGCACGATATTATTGGAAACAAAGCCTATCGGGATGGGTTAATGATTGAGTTCAAGGATAACAGTAGTGAATTCAAAATCGCTATCGTTGTGGATATGTGGCTAACCGGATTCGATGTCCCGTCTATGGCGACAATGTACATTGATAAGCCGATGAAAGGACATAACCTGATGCAGGCAATCGCTCGTGTAAACAGGGTGTACAAGGACAAAGAAGCGGGACTTATTGTAGAGTATATTGGTATGGCTGCGGAGCTGAAGTCGGCCTTGAATCAATATACAAAGCGTGATCAGGATAAGGTACCTGATATTGGTATTGCATACTCTATCGCAATGGCGAAACTTGAAGTTATGCGCGATATGTTCTATGGTTTTAATTACGGTGACTTTTTTGGTGAATCTAATGTTCAAAGGCTGAAAGTGATTGCGGAAGGCGTGGATTTCGCTCTTGCGTTTGAAGAAGATGAGTCTAAGGAATATATCAAGGAGGCAACGGCGTTGAGCCAAGCGGAGACACTTTGCCGAAGCTTAATGAGTGCTCACGATAAGAAAGAGATTGAGTTTTTCAAATGTGTAAAGGCTGGGATCTGTAAAATAGGGGGCAAAGGCAAGATAACTTCTAATGAAATTAATGCTCGTATTATGAAGATGCTTGAACAGGCCATTCAACAGGATGGCGTGGTAAATGTTTTTGAACAGTCTGGTCAGATAAATCCAGAAATCTCCCTATTGTCGGACGAATATATGGCACAAGTGCGTAAGATGAAGCACAAAAATATTGCAGCAGAACTATTACGAAGTCTATTGGAAGATCATATCCGTTTTTTTTCAAGAACTGGTGTAGTAAAAGCTCAGCTATTTTCTGAAAAAATGCAAGATGTACTTAAACGGTACAATAATCGAATGATAACCAGTGCGGAGGTCATTGAAGAACTATTGAACCTCTCAAAAGAGATTTCAGATGCTTATGCAGCAGGTGATGAAAAAGGATTATCCCACGAAGAATTAGCGTTTTATGATGCGCTTGTTGCTGATCCGGCAGTACTTCAAAATATGGAAGATGCCACATTGGTAGAAATGGCGCACGAGTTGACAACTCTAATTCAGAAAAGTAGAACTGTGGATTGGGATAAGAAGCAGTCAGCACGAGCGTATATGAGGACTCAGATTAAACATTTGCTAAGAAAATACAAATATCCACCAGAACAAGCAAGCAATGCAATTGATACAGTTATAAAACAGGCTGAGTTAATGAGTGGAAATATGAAAATGTAAGAATGGATTTAAGTACTAGAATACAAAAGTTCAGGTGATTTTTTGACGTCGAATGTGATATACGATTAAAACAATCCTAATGGGAAAAAACCCCGTGTGTAGTTTGATGTTATAGAAGAACTTTATATTGAAATCAAATGCTCCAAAGTTCGATAAGAGATTAACGATTTAGAATTCATCACTGATAATATTTTTTATTATCTGAGATTACTTTTTTAAAATCGAAAGGAATTTATAGATATGTACAAGATAATGATAGTCGAAGATGACAATGTAATTTCTTTGATACTAGAAAATCATCTGGAAAAATGGGGGTATCAAGTTGAGTGTATCACGGATTTTAGCGAGGTTCTAAGTAATGTTACCGATTTTGCTCCGGATTTGGTTCTACTGGATATCCACTTGCCTTTATTCGATGGTTATCACTGGTGCCGGGAGATAAGGAATATATCCCGGATTCCGATAATCTTCATTTCATCAGCCAATGAAAATATGAATATCGTTATGGCAATGAATATGGGTGGTGATGATTTTATCAGTAAGCCGTTCAATTTGAATGTGATAACTGCAAAAATTCAGGCAGTCTTAAGGAGAACTTACAGTTTTGCTCCGGATTTCCATTTACTTACATATAATGATGTCATATTGGATGTTTCTTCTGCCACTATTTCTTTTAAGAATGCGGTCTTGGATCTTACTAAAAATGAAGTCAAAATTCTCGAGTTGATGTTCCAGAAACCTGAAACGATTATGTCTCGCGAGGAAATTATGAACTTTCTTTGGGATGACCATCAGTTTGTCGACGATAATACTCTAAGCGTCAATGTTAATCGGTTACGAAAGAAACTTGAGACAATCGGTTTGGTTGATTTCATCAAGACAAAAAAAGGAATGGGGTATCTGATTTGATTTTTAAATATCTCAACTATCGAAAAGCTATTTACCTGATATTCATAAGTTTCATTGTTTTTGAAGTATTGGTACTCTCTCTCGTGCATATTGAGGCTTCGGTGATTGAGTACCTAGCTTTAATTTGGCTTTCCTTGGTAGTTGGTTTTGGAATCTTCGATTTCATGATTTTTAATAACCATTACCGAAATGTCATCAATTTAAAGAATTCAATCGAAGATTCTATGGGATCAATGTTTAAAGCTAATAATGTCTTGGAACGGGAATATCATGATTTGATTAAGCAATTATACACTCTGAATTTAGAAATCAAACATATCAATCTGGAAAAATATCAATCGATGATTAATTATTATACTATCTGGGTTCATCAGACTAAGACACCGATTTCAGCATTGAAGCTGTTGGTCCAGTCGGAGGGCAACAATCAGGAAATGGCGATGGAACTGTTAAAGATTGAACAATATGTTAATATGGTACTTCAGTATCTCAGACTTGATGATATAAATAATGACTTTTTATTTGAACATGTGTCACTAGACAAACTTGTCAGTGATGTGCTGAAAAAACAGGTGACCTTTTTTGCCCATGATAAAATCAACCTCGAATACAAAATTGATGATACCAAAGTGTTGACTGATGAAAAATGGAGTTCTTTTGTGATTGAACAAGTCCTTTCCAATGCGATCAAGTATACCAAGCAAGGAACTATTTCGATTTACAATGATGCCACTAAACTCTATATACAGGATACCGGGGTAGGAATAAAGGCAGAGGATCTCCCGCGTGTCTTTGAACGGGGCTTTACCGGTTTTCAGGGTCGCAAAGACAAGAAAGCCAGCGGCATTGGATTATATCTAGTCAAACTGATTTTAGACAAACTGAATCAAGGCATTACGATTGAATCAATTGTAGGGACTGGAACTACTGTCTGTATTGATTTCTACAAAAGAAACATCTTTATCGAGTAATCTTACAAAATTGTAAGATTGGAAAGGGGAAATGTAAGGGGCATCTATGGATGGACATTTCCTTTTTTTGGTAAACTGATAGAGAAGGGAAGGTACTAATTATTATGATATTATTAAAAGTAAACCAATTAAAGAAAGTTTATACAACCCGTTTTTCAAAACAAAAAGTCGAGGCTTTGAAAAACGTTAATTTTGAAATTGAAGAAGGCGAATATGTCGCCATCATGGGCGAATCTGGCAGTGGAAAAACAACCTTACTTAATATTCTGGCATCACTTGACAGGCCAACAAATGGTGAAGTACTTCTGGCTGGCCAAGATATCACCAAAATCAAGGATAAGGAAATTTCTTCATTTAGGAGACAGAACCTCGGATTTGTGTTCCAGGATTTCAATCTCCTTGATAATCTGTCGGTAGAAGATAATATCTATTTACCGTTAGTTCTCTCCAAAGAGAAATATCACTCTATGAATGAAAAATTGCTAGCTTTAGCACCAAAACTTGGAATTGCAGACTTGCTGGAAAAATATCCTTATGAGATCTCCGGTGGCCAGAAACAAAGGGTAGCTGTGGCAAGGGCATTGATCACTAGTCCCAAGCTTGTATTAGCAGATGAGCCAACTGGTGCCTTGGATTCCAAATCAACCGACAATCTACTAGAAATCTTTGATGAAATCCATAAATCAAACCAGACAATTTTGATGGTTACACATTCAACCAAAGCCGCCAGCTATGCCAGCCGGGTATTGTTCATCAAGGATGGGGAAATCTATCATCAGCTCTATAAAGGAAATCTTTCAAACAATCAGATGTATCAGAAAATTTCGGATACCCTCAATATGATTGCTACTGGAGGACGTCAAGATGGGATTCTTTAATAAATTGGCCCGAACCAATATCTATAAGAATCGCAAGTTTTACTATCCTTATATTTTTTCAGCGATCTTTACTAGCTGTCTTTTCTATATAGTTAGATCACTTTATTACAGTGAATCTCTAGCGCAGAGGCCTACAATAAGTACCTTCATGTCAATGGAGACTTATATAATCATGATCTTCGCAACAATTTATCTGCTTTATGCTAATAGCTTTGTCCTAAAAAACCGAAAAAAAGAAATCAGTCTCTACAATATATTGGGAATGGAAAAAAGGCATGTAATGGTGATGATGTTGGTGGAAACAATGATTGTAGCCACGCTTTCAATTATCGCAGGAGTAATCATGGGAATCCTGTTTGGCCAGTTGATGGATCTGTTGATTACCAATCTGATCCATGCCCCGATTCAGTTTTCATTAACTATCTCATTTGAAGGTATTGGGGAAACAATACTTTTCTATTTGGCAATCTTTTTGGCCTCGATGGTTGTCAATCTATTAAGCGTCCAATTAACTAACCCGATTGAACTGCTAAAAGGCGGCAATATGGGAGAAAAAGAACCGAAGACCAAATTAGTTACGACGATTTTCGGGCTACTTGCCCTTGGAACTGGATATTTCATCGCCCTAACCATAACTGATCCCGTTCTGGCTATCACCTTGTTTTTTGTAGCGGTGATTCTGGTGATGATCGGAACCTATTGTCTTTTCACAGCTGGTTCGATTACCCTGTTAAAACTGCTTCGGAAAAACAAACACTACTATTATCAGACCCGTCATTTCACTGCGATTTCTGGATTGATTTATCGGATGAAGCAAAACGCAATCGGTCTTGCTAATATTTGCATTCTTTGTACCTGTGTTCTGGTAACTTTTTCCTCGACTTTCTGTATGTATATCGGTATACAGGAAACCGTAGATGGCCAATGCCCGGCAGATCAAATCATGGTCGGTTATACTTCGGGCATAGAAAATAACTTTAAAGAAATCGCTTCAGCACATCTTAAAGACCTTGATTATCATGATTACTTCGCCTTTGATCTTTTGGATACTGTAGGTGTCTATAACGACGGTCATGTAATGTTGGAAACGACATCCAGCAATAGTTTCAATGATGTCGTCAATATCAATGCCCTTAGTCAGGATACTTTCAATCGGGGATTCAATCAGAATATTGTATTGACCGCCAACCAGGTCTGGCTTTACACCAGTTTCGACTATGAAGAAAGCGACATCTGGATTGATGGGGTTGATTATCAGGTCACTGGAATGTTTAATGATCCTCGGATCATGGTCAACAATTACTATGCACCCCGAAGAATGGCAATAATTTTCGCCAATGACAAGATTGAGACAATCCCGGCCTTGACAGAGCTGGTTCCTGGTTATGCCATTGGCTTTGACAGCGATGATCCTAACCTCGAGACAACTGTTGATGCTATTGAGACTGAATTCTTCAACCAAGAAGGTTCACGCTCGATTTTTCTTTAAATCATGAAGCTCAGTTGCAAGACAGTTATGAGGTGCTGGGCGGTTTGCTTTTCATCGGTATCTTCATGTCGGTGATGTTTTTGATGGCTGCGATATTGATTATCTACAACAAGCAACTCTCCGAAGGGTATGAGGATCAAAATAAATTTGAAATACTTCAGAACGTTGGAATGAGCCATAAGGAGGTCAAACAAGCAATAAGGAGCCAGGTATTGGTATTTTTCTTTTTGCCGCTAATAGTGGCGATTATCCATCTAGTCTTTGCCTTCCCGCTGATACTAAGGGTTCTAAAATTATTTCTACTTGCCAATATCAAAACCTACTTTACCGTCACTATTATCTCGGTAGTTATTTTGTCTGCAGTCTACTCATTTGTCTATCTTTTCACTGCCAAAACATATTATCAGATTGTCAAAAAATAACTTTGTATAGACAGGGAATGTTTAAAACAACGGAAATAGAGAGGGGTTGTCCTCTCCTTTTTTTATGATACTAAAGTACCGTTTTGCATATTTGCGCTGATATTGCACATGCTATAGATTATTCTAAGCAGGTATGAGGCACATGCAATTATGGCGGCTGTCGAATTCATCGGATTCACTTGCTGCCTTTTCTTTTATAGTAATCTTTGACTTTGCTATCACTCAATCTTATCGAACATTTTACCGCCAATTATAGTGGAGTCCGCAGCCGTTTATTCTCTTTTTTGGATATTTTCATATGCCGTCCATTCTTTTTACCTGATTGATAAACCTGAGTATTCCACAGAGCCACTCTGTCCGGAGTTGAGAGCCACTATGTCCGCCCCATAGAGCCATAAGTATAGTTTAATAATTGCAACTCATGGAATTCACACCTCTTCAGTAGTAAAATTGAAGCATAGGCATTGTTCTACCTTGAACTACCAAGTAGGTGGTTTTTATGCAAGAAATCAAGATAATTCTTAAGAAACGTTTTAATAATGAAAGTCATCGATCCACCGCTTCATCGTTACAGGTATCAATAAATGCTGTCAGATATCCTTGAAATAATGGAGTCTAGGTGAAAAGGCACCCAACTATACTGTGCGGTCAATGTTCACCAGAGTGGTGGTATCAACGCTTGGGTGAAGATACCGTTGCAGATGCGATATTTAATAGGATTATTAACGGTTCATTCAACATCTTGTTAGAAGGTTCATCGATGAGGTAAGAATATTCAAAAATCAAATGATTATCAATGAGCCAGTCATTGACTGGATCTCGTTAATGGACACCCCGGCTCTATAAAGAGGACAAAGGTGGATCTAAACGAATGGACAGGGAGGGGCTCCGCCACACCGGAATATTCATTTTTCATGACTGACCAATTTTTATTATGTATACAGGTTCAACACCATAGTGTCGTCCTACCTAGACTTAAAGGGATTCATAACCATGAAATTGAAGAAAGATATTTTTTGCGAAGAACTTGTAGTTCAAAAAAACCGACATCCTTACTTTCCTTGACCCTATTATTTGTATGCCTACAAAAAAACAAAGCCGGGAGCAGTTAGCTTACCACCGGCCTCATATGTTCATATAGTGAAGAGATGACTACAAACAGTAGTCAAAGCTACAGCAGTCTTTGCGAGTTTCCTCAAAGGAATCTCATATCTTGAACATCTCTTCAAAGTCATTATAACACAATCTATAGAAACGTATTATGAAAGCAGGTAACATATCTCCTACTTTCATCAATACAAAAAATCATAGAAATATGATCTTTTAGCACATAAATATAATATCCAACTTGAGCCCATTATACTACGGGCTCTTTTCAATTATATGCGTCGTATATTTTACGTTTACAATAATCTCATCAACATTATACTACTTGAATAGCGCCACCGTGCTATTTGACACATACCCTATTTTGCACGTATCTGTAGCATGTGGTCATTCAAAACGCTTTTTGAATTTGATGTACTACAAACCACCTGGCACGAGTATCCCGGGGCACTCGACGTGTGGAAACGCAATTTCAAATTTGTGGAGCAACTCTTTGATTACGGCAGTGATGTACGCAAAATCATGTACACCACAAATGCAATCGAAGCTATCAATTCAAGCTTCAGGAAGGTCACTAAAAAAGGCACCTTCCCAAACGAAAACGCCTTATTCAAACTTTTATATTTGCGATGTGTTGAATTGGAAAATAAGTGGGACGGTGGAGTCATCCGTGGTTGGTCACAAGTGCTGAACCAACTGACTATAAATGGCTCGTTTTCGTCAAGACTGCAAAAATATTTGGCGCTAATAGTTCTTTGAAAAAATACTTACACACTTTTCTTGACAAACCCGAGCCAGTCAATTGACTGGCTCCCATTAACGAACAACCTGGCTCTATCGAGTGAAAATGGGTGGCTCTAAATTAGCGAACAAGGTGGCTCCGCAACACCGGAATATACACAAAATGATCCGTATTATTTTACATTAGTATTGAATTCAATATTATTGCCAATATAGATAAGCACGAACCGGTGGCAGCATATGCGAAATAGCTACTCTGTAAAGCAAACAATATGAAGATAGTTGAAGTGTTTATTGAATACAGAAACACAATATTTCGAAGATCTTTTCTCTTAAAAGTCCTCTTATGAGAGTTAACATTTATGAGGACAAATAGAGAAAGAGCCAGTAAGTAGGCCAAGACATACATAAAACTTGAAGAGGTAATTGAACTTAGTATCATCCCAATCATCCAAATACCAACACCTAACAAATAACATTTTAACGGAGTTTTAGCATGATATCCTTCATTGTAGGTCCTGAAGACTAGAAAACATGCCAGCATTACAAGTGACTCGAAAAATCTACCGCTAATTACTGAAATAATTAAATAATTAACTGAATTTAAAAAAAATATTACTATGGCGGATAGAGCATATTCTATCTGCTGCTTTTTGTAATCGTCTTCAATACAATTTTTTTGGCATATCAATTTGGAAATAATGGATACAAATTTGGTTAACATGCTACACCTCGTTGTTATAAATATAGATCTTTTTGTCTTGAGGGTTTACCGTTGGAATCAAAATGGTTATTCTAAATGCCATGTCTGTATAGTTAACATTCATCAGTCCATCATATTTATTAACGATTTTCTTAATGTTTTTCAAACCGTAACCGTGATTAGTACCACCTTTTCTTGAAAGGATATTTGTGTTATCCAGCTTGATTTCACCATCGAATGTATTCTCACATATAATCCTAATCATTTTATTTGGTAGTAAGGTTATTGATAAGCTGATTCTTTTATCATCAGTCTTCTGAACAGCCTCTAAGGCATTAGAAGTAATATTTCCAAATAAAGAGCATAGATCAAAGTTCTCGATATATGATATATCTGGAACTTCTAATTCAATGTTAACTGGAACGTTCAAGGAATTACTTTTGCTGATAAAGTCACTGATTGTTGAGTCGAGGTAAATGTTTCCTGTATTTACAATGATAATTTTATTATCCAGATCATAACCGATATTCTTAATATAGTCACCCAATTGAGTATATGACTTATTTGAGACGAGGTGGCCAAGTGTGTTGAGATGGAATTTTATGTCATGTTTCCAGCCTTTAAGGTGATTATATGACCTAATGGTTCTGTCATAGAGTTCAGTTTTTAGTTCATTTTCTTTTAATAAAATGTCATATTGGTATTTTCTTGTTAGCGTGGATATTAAAATTCTTGTTTGAATAAAAGATATTATATTTATTGAAAAAAGTGTTATTGCAACTACTAGCATATAAATATTGCTTGATCCTACTATAAGATAATGCCTTAAGATAAATATCATCGATATTATTGACGATAACGGAATAAGTATGTATACGTATATGTGTTTACTATTGTTTTCAAAACTATCTTTGCTTAATTTTTTATTATATATAAATGAAGTTGAAAAAATTAATAGAAATATCAATATTCTAGTTACAAACATTAATGTAATTCTAATGTTGTTGTCGGAAACTAAGTGATCAACTTTGATATTTAGATAGGATGTGACGATTGATATGGTAAATAATTCAGATAGGTTAAAAATGAAAAATACCAGTAAGGGAATTAATAATTTCAAGACATAATTATCTTTAAAAAATAAGAAACTGTATAAAATGTAAATCAAAAATATAACAATAGTTATATTAGAATTGTAGTTCCCTATTGTAAATATCGTTAGTATGAAAAATGCAACAGTAAAAGTCATCGCACTTATTATCTTTATGTTTATATCCTTGGTTATCAATGTTGAATTTATAGCATAGAGTGCAATAATTACATCTATACAATTAATAAATAATTCAAAAGCCAAATACATGTGTTTTATCCTCCAAAAAGTTCTAGAAGTAGAACTTTTACTTCTTTCATTTTTGATCTGCTAACCGGAATAAAATCGCCGTTGTTGAGTTGAATATATGGACCGTTAAAAGAACGGATCATATTCAGGTTTATAATATAAGATCTATGAACTCTGTACATGTCATGGTTTGAGAGCAATATTTCCATTTGCGATATGGATATATTAATAATTTTTTCTTCACCAACCATGTGGAAAATGCATGAATGTTTATCGGACTCTATATATATTAAAGATCGGGTGTCAATAATGTAGTAGCCATTATACGCTTTGAAACTAATCATTCTTCCAACATCTTTTTTAATTTGCTGCTCGATTTTACATAATGTTTGAGTGAATCTGTTCGAATTTACTGGTTTCAATATGTAGTCTAATGCAGAAACTTCATAGCCGTTAATTGCGTATTGATTATGCGATGTAATAAAACAAATAATGATATTTTTATTCATTTTTCTAAGTTGCTTTGCAAACTCAATTCCGGAAATTTCAGGGATTTCTATATCTATTAGCGCTACATCACAAGAAATGATATTTTCGGGAATATCATATGTTACTTTATTTGATATCAGATAATCCACGAAAATGTCAGTTTTTATGGACCAGTTTTTAATGATTTTAGTTAATTTGTTAAGATCATTACTTGAATCCTCTGCTATAAAGAATTTTATTTTCATAAGTATATTAGCCCCCTCAAAATGCCATAAATATCATAATAACAACTTAGATGATAAATACATAACTACATCTTTGATGTAAATATATTAGGTATTATATCACACTGTTGGTTTGAATGTAAGCTTAAGTACACAATTGTATAGTGTACGAATAATGATTGTTAATAAATTTACAAAATGTAGTTTGATTTTAGAAAATTCAAATGTCAATTATATGATTAATTCGCTATTCTATTAACTCCTAATATTGAAAGTGAGTAACTATTGAGTTTTTTTATGTCTGTGCCTTATTTACAAATCTTGAATTTATCGCATAGTTATTGTTTATGGAATATATTTTTCTTTAAGCGGAATATTGCTTTTGTAGGTCACACTAATACTTATTTCAGTTATCTGTGCAAAAATACTGCAGTTGATGCAAAAAGATGGATTAAATAAATTAAAATTGTTTTAATTTCATCATAGTATAGAGGAGGGCATATATGAATTCGAGCAAATTGGTCAAGACGCTAGTAAAGATTTCTGATATTTCAAGCGGAATCACTTGTTGGGGAGTATTTTATCAGCCTAAATCTCCCAAAAAGATAAAAGTAAGTAGATAAACTTGATAATTTCGTTGAATTATTCAGTTAAATATTTAATGTGGAAAGGGGGTGAATTGTGTGGAAGAAGCAAAAATGTTTAATGCTAACTTGGGTGTATGTGTTGCTTCACCTGAATTGGCTTTAACAGGTTATATTGCTGGGATGGAAGCGTTAACTCTTATTTGTAGCTTTGCGGCTCTATTATTAGGGTAATGAAAATCTAGCTTTTCCTAAATAACGATAGAGAGTATTTAAATAGCTGCTTTCTATCGTTATTTCATGTATGCAATAGGATAGTTAAGGGAATAATCAATAGTAACACAAATTTACAGTACGATTGCGAAAATAAATATAAAAATTGGTGAATATGATATTTATTAATATAATATATTAAAATAGAGGGAGTATATATGGATAATTATATTTGCTTAAGAGACAAAAGCTACCTAAAAAGAAAACCTATCGGTATGTATTTTTCGGCAGTCAACAATGACGTCAGAGTCGAAGTTGGATTAAACGAGAGTGCGGAATCAATTATAAGCTGTTTAACTGGGGAAATGAGAATACATGACATAGTGGTCAAATTAGCTGAAAAATTTAACGATAGTCATGAGAAAGTTGATAAAATAGTGCGTGAATTTATTGATGTACTTGATGTCAGCAATCAGCTAGAATATTTTAGTTCTCCTATTTTTAGAAAAGTTTTAGTTAAAGGTAGTGAAGAATATTATGTTCCAGAGGTAGCAGTGTTAGAGTTGACACACAACTGCCCTTTAAAATGCAAACATTGTTATTTGGATGCGGGGATAGGTCCTAGTATGGATAGGTTGAAATTACTTGAGTTAATTAATACTTTTTCTGAATACGGTGTCCAGTGTATTCAATTGACTGGTGGGGAACCCTTCTTATACCCGTTTATTGAAGAAATAATTGACTTGTTGATACTTGAAAATATTAAAATACAAATAACTACGAGTGGTTTTATTTTTAACGAAAAAGTGTCTAGAATACTTGATAAAATTTCCAATAGAGGAAGTTTGGTTCAAATTAGTATTGATGGATTGGAAAATAGTCATAATAAGATACGTGGGAATGACAAGGCGTATGAAAAAGCCCTGTACTTTCTTAATGAGTGCTCCTTAAGGAAAATTACAACCGTTGCTGCCACATGTGTTGTCAGTCAGGAATTTGAGGAAATAGAGCTTTTAACTATTAAACTTAAAAAAATGGGGGTATCATTACATAGGATAGGCCGTATATCGGATCAAGGGAGGGCTAAATCCAATAATATTTCATCGCAAATGTCGGGTGACCTTCTGAACAATTTAATAGATACTTTGAAAAACAAATACAATGATGACAGTTATAGAATCGGAGGTTTTGAAGATATTGATTGTGAGAAAGAATACAATTGTGGAGCGGGCTATAATTTAATAAATATTTCCCCGACATTTAAAATTTCTCCTTGTCCGATGATGAATATTTGTATAGGTAATCTTGCTGAGGAAGATTTTGAGAGTGTTATCAGGCGAAATAGTTCAGTTTTTGTGAACTTAAGACGACCATTCGATGATATATGTAAAGGTTGTGAACGTGAATATGATTGTAAAAATTGTATTGCTGAGGCGTATACTAATAAAGATGGGGTTAATCATTGTGGGTGGTATAATGACGAATTTAAAAGTGTAGAAAAAGAATTCAGTTCGAGTTTTAATAATTGAATTATTTTTTCCTTTTTATGTATTTCTATCATTTCAAGAGGCTGTTTTTGTGATCGCTATTAGATTAAATAAGTTTATTTGAAGGGATTGTACAAGTTAGGAGATTATTATGATTAAATTAAATAATATAGAATTTAGTTACGGTAGGAATGTGGTATTAAGTGATTTTTCTTTGGAAATCCCAAAGAAAAATGTAGTAAGTATTTTGGGACATAATGGTGCGGGTAAGACAACAATTGCAAAGTTGATAGCAGGATCACTATTGCCAGGGAAGGGAAGTGTGTATAATGGAATTGAACCTAAAAACATATTCTTTTTCTCGAACAAAGGAAATGTATACGCCAACATGTCTCTAGAAGAAAACATTAAATTTCTAAGAATGTTGAAAGGAATAAACAGAGATGACACAATAATCAATGAAAGAGTCGGGTACTATTTAAAAAGATTCAAGATGAATAAGCATTATGGGAAGAAAATATTAGAATTGTCTTCAGGCCTTAGGACTAGAGCAATCCTGATTTCTGGATTAATTTTCGACCCAGATATGTTGCTGCTGGATGAGCCTACGAATACGGTTGATCCGTATACAAAGAAATTGATTGCTGAACTGTTGAATGAACTTTCTAATCAGGATAAGCTAATTATACTAATAACACATGATTTGGATTTTTGCTACGAAGTAAGTAAAGTAAATATTATCATAGATAATGGTCAACTTCTTAGAATGGAGGAAATCGATAAAGAGTGTGAAAGTATAATTGCATTCAAGGAAAAATATTTACACTATACTGAGGGGGGCTTGAATGATGAAAGCTGTAATATATAGAGACTTAATGTGTTTGAAAAGCCAAATTAAAAACTTTTTTTGGTGTTTCATACTGATTTTCATGCCTCCTATGTTGATTAAATATAGGGAAGTAGCTGTTCTCAACTATGATATTGTTTTTATTGTAATGAGTGCACTCACTCCAGCAGTGATTGGGATGCAATTCTTAAGTAGCATTTTAATCGAGGATAAGCAAAATGATATCATGCCTATAATATTTAGAAATGATATTAGTGTTTTGAAGTATTTTACTTCCAAGACAATTGTCCCTTTTATAGTTTCGATTATGTATATGGTGTTATCCCTTGTGATTTATCAATTGTTTTTTCCTGTTATCATGTTCTCAAAATATAATATTCTTGAAATAGTTGAGCTATACGGTATCTACTTGATACTTACGTTTGTGGTTCTAATACTTGAAGAATTAATTGTTTTCATAGTGAAAAACGATGCCTATTTACCAACTGTAAGTATTTTTTCTGCATTGGCATTAATATTCGGAGTTTTCTATTTTATTAATCCTCTTCAAAATTTATTAATTTTTATTTTTGTAATGTCATTTGTGTCAATATTTATTTTATTTATAATTTCTTATATTTTAAAAAATAAATACGCAAATATAAAAATAATTTAGAGGTCAATATGTTTAAAATTGATCAAGAATATCACGAATATAACATGAAATATAGCGAGATGAAGTTAGTCTTTTGGGAATCAAATGAAAAAGGTATAAAAATAATTGATGGAAACAATATGAAGAGCTTCGGATCGAATATTTCCAGTAGAAGAGAAAACAGAACTGCGATAAACCTTTTATTACAGGAAAGATTCCAATTAGAAAAGGAACTGATAAATATTGATAAGCGATTAAGAAAAGGCGGACACACATTGCTTATATATATTAAAATACGTACAGAATTTATAGATGCAAATACAATTTCCGACAATAGAGAGTATAATTATTTAAGGGTTGTGGTTAGAGGGGATAGCAAAAATCCTATTACTTATGAGAAGCATCTTGATAATTTTTGCTATATTAATATAATACAAAATATTAATTCTTTTCTTAAACAAGAAATATTTTATAAGAAGTTTAATATGAGTGATAAAATTAACTATAAAAATTATAAATTGACTTTTGCGCCAAAAGCTGCTGGTGTATTTGTTCACGAGGCTATAGGGCACATGATTGAAGAAGATATATTTCAATATGTCGAGAATAATTTGAGAGAAATAAATTTTCCTAATTCATTTACACTTTGTGATGATCCAACTGGTTATGAAAAAATGGTAGGAATTAATAAGATAGATGATTTTGGAACACCTGTTAAAGCTGTAAAATTAATTGTAAATGGTAAAATAGAGAATATCATATCATTAGATAATGGGTTTGCTAGATCTGGAAAATATGATGAGTTGCCGATTCCAAGAATGAGAATGCTTTGTATTGAATCACCTTTGGAAGTAGTAGAAGATATTAATGATTTGATAATTACCAGCATAGATTATGGGCAAGTTACCCCAGGTAATTTAAGATTCGAGTTAAATGGGAGAGGATATTTTAGATCGAAAACAGAAGGTTTTCACTATTTGGATGCCATTAGAATTAAAGGCAATATTAAGGATTCAATTGAAAGTCTAAAGATTATTGGTCGGGATAAGGAGGTTTTTGTAGCGGATTGTGTAAAAAAAGGCCAGCTTGTTAGGGTTGGTATGAAGTCTCCTTCAATGTCCATTATTTGTGAATCTGTTGAGGGGGATTTGTATGAATAACAAAGTCGGATTAATATACGATACTATTATTTATAGGATTGTCAACGGTGTCATTAGTAATGAAAAGAAAGTCTTCATGTTAAATTGTAATGATAATCCGCGATATTATTCGAATCAAGAAAGCAGAAAATTTGAATCTTGGGCAAAACACAATATTGATTTACTTTTTAATTCATCTAATGAAGAACTAAAAAATTATAATTTCGAGATATCTTGGAGATATAAAAGAAAATATATACTTGATAGTTCTTATGAATACGAAAAAGTTTCTAAAGTAATCAATGTGTTCAATAAAATTAATTATTCTTTTAATTCTATTATTGATTTCAATGAAGACTATTGTATATTGTCGGACCTTGAATTTGAATCCGAAAGATCTACTAGGGTTACTGAAGTGACTGCAGATCAATTTATTAATGGAATTTTGTGGAGCAAAAACGATGTTGCAACTCTCATAAAAAAGTTCCTTCAATCAATTTATTTTGAAAATATAATAGGTAATAAATCGATTTATTCTATAGACCAAATCGATAAAAGAATATTTAATAAATATGTTTCTATTAGTATTTTACCTACAGAACCATGGGATGATCAGGGATATCCTCAAGAATTTGCTACTTTGATTCATCATGGAGTATTAAAAAAGTTGTTATGTTTAAATATTAATATCCCTATTGATGACCGCTTCGTCGGGGGGTATGTAGAAATTGATCACTTACGAAGAAGTAACATTTCAATTGGCGAAATAAAATTTGACACAAGAGAAATTGAAGATGATACATATTTGAAATCATTGGGTTTTCACATTTGTTCTATTGAAGTAATTGAGGGGAATATAGTACAAATAATTTCTAGAAATAATGAAAACAAGCGAGTTCAGTTTTATGAGAGAGTTGAGAATATTATAAATTCACTGGTATATAATCGCTCATCACATAGTTATTATTTTATTAAGTGACAGATGGGTTATAAAGTTATATTTTTATATTTGATGGAGGTTCTGGTTACTGACGGTTATATTTATGTTGTGTATATTTGTTAATATATTTTTAAGCAAGTCAGGTCGAAAATAAATGGGCCTGATTTTGTTTTAGTCTTTGCGAGATATGCAATGTAATGAGAGGATGGTGTGTTTATGGCGAAAATTCTTTAGTGGACATGAGGCAGCACGTCAGCTTTTGACTATGCTAAGGAAAAAGTATTGTTTTCGGGAAGGCGACAACTTTTGTGGAATTCAATACGTTGCGGATCTTCAAAAAGAACCGTATAGATCTATGCGGTTTTTCATTCATTGCTTAGGGGAAGAAAAGTCTGACCAATTGTTAGTGTTTGATATAAATACTTCCATCTTAAAGGTAAATCAATATATGAAATATCATTACGAGGATTTGATGACTATCTGGACATGGAAAATGATTTTTTATCTATAATTGATTACTGAGATAAGAGATTAATGGGGAAGTGGCAATTTATAGCGTAATATATGGTTCTTTAATTCTTTGCATAAAAATTATATCGAGAAATGAATATTTCAATAATTGTCCCGTATATTGACATTTTGTCCCAGGGAAAGTATAATTTGTTAGAGGTGTAATTTATGAAAAAAAAGAATGTTTTGAACTTAATTAAATATTATATGGAAAGTAATGATGATGCTTTTAGAAATGAAGCTTATGAAATAGCGAAATATTTTGATGAAGCAAAAGAGTATCAACTGTCAGAGTATATAATGGCCCTATTATCCGACACAAACACTTTTTCCCCGCAAACTTTTCAAAATGATTATAGATTTTTAAAACGTTTGGATATTAATTCTGAATCGCTACCACTACCCGAAAAAATAAATGATAGCATTTTTGGAATAGTGAACGCGATTGGAAGAAATTTAGGAATTAATAAATTTTTGTTTGAAGGTCCGCCCGGAACGGGGAAAACCGAGTCGGCAAAACAAATAGCAAGGATTGTTGATAGAGAATTATATATAGTTAACTTTGATTTAATAGTAGATAGTAAGCTAGGTCAAACTTCAAAGAATATTTCCGCCTTATTTGATGAGATTAATAACGTTCCACAGCCTGAAAAGATTCTAGTTTTATTCGATGAACTTGATGCAATTGCCATAGATAGATTGAATCCTAATGATCTACGAGAAATGGGTAGAGCGACATCTTCCGTCTTAAAAGGTCTGGATAATATGAATAATAATGTTGTATTGATTGCGACTACAAATTTGTATGGTTCCTTTGATAAAGCGCTAATCAGAAGATTTGATGCGGTGATTGATTTTGGTGTTTATACTAGGGAAGATCTATTAGAAATAGCGGAAATAATACTAAATGATATGTTAATCAAATTCAAATCCACAGGAAGAAATATTAGATTGTTCAGAAAAATCATTGACAATATGGAAAACGTACCCTATCCAGGTGATTTGAAAAATATGATCAAGACGTCTTTAGCTTTTAGTGATCCTACAAATGAATACGATTATTTGAACCGTTTGTATACACTTGTATATAAAAATAAGCCTGAGTCAGACTTGATTCTTTTAAAAAAACAGGGGTTTACGGTTCGTGAAATAGAGATACTTACCGGGATTTCTAAAAGTCAAGTTTCGAGAGAGGTGAGGGGGATATAGAAATGAATGATACTTTACAATTAAAGGGTAGATTTCAGCAAGCAAAGTCTAAAAATGGCCCACAAATTCGTGATTTACCTGCAGGAGCTAAAGTGGACGTACAAAAGTTAGAATCATTAAAATTGGACTTGCTAGAAATGAGGAAATTTTGGGCAAAAAACGAATATATCCCTGATGCTCTAGTTAGTGTTTATTACCGTAAGGTTGCAGCAAAAACTAATAGGATACAGGGGTTGCTATCAAAAGGATCATCCAAGCCATCTTTATCAGTAGTGGGCGCTAGATTTTCAGATGATCCATCCCCAAAACATATTATAACGCACTATATTCCTTTAGATGTTATCGATGAGTCAATTTATTTTTTGGAAATATGTATAGATATTTTGAACAGGTATTTTTCAGGTGTTATCAATCAGGTCACACTAAAAAATATAAATAAAAATAATATAAAATTTGATGACAGGAAAATAAAAAAAACTAAGTTCGCTAAAATAATAGTCGATTCTTATTATGTTGAAAAAATGGATGTATTAGTTGATCAATTACAAAACGAGGAAGAATCCATTATCACAATATTCGATACCGGTGAGAAAACAATTGAACTGATGAATAAAATCGGTTTAAGGCTCAATCACATGCGCATTATTGATGAGACCACCTTACTTCTAAGACCAGACGAGTTAAGTTTGCTTAGGCAAAAAGCTCCATATTTAATATCTATGGCCGTAATAGATATCACACAAATACCTAAAGATGACTTCCAATTCCAACAACAGAATAAAATTACTATACCAATGCCGGTAAACGAACCTACAATAGGTGTTATTGACACGATGTTCGATGATAGTGTTTATTTCTCCGATTGGGTTGAGTTTGAAAACATGTTATCTGAAGAAATACCGCTATCACCAAAAGACTACAATCATGGAACTGCGGTATCTTCAATTATTGTTGATGGGCCTACTTTTAATCCGAACTATGATGATGGATGCGGGAGGTTTAGAGTAAAGCATTTTGGTGTTGCTGCTGGTGATAAATTTAGTTCCTTTACAATATTGAGAAGTATAAATGAGATTATCACTTCCAACAAAAATATTACGGTATGGAACCTATCTTTAGGTTCCATACTAGAAATAAATAGAAACTTTATTTCTCCTGAAGCAGCGATATTAGATAAAATACAATACGAAAATGACGTCATTTTTATTATCGCTGGTACTAATAAAGCGAAAACGGATGAAGAGGAAAAGTACATAGGGGCGCCCGCAGATTCAATAAATGGTTTGGTCGTAAATTCTGTGGACAGTAATGGAAAGCCGGCATCATATTCAAGAAACGGGCCGGTGCTGTCTTTTTTTACCAAACCCGATGTTAGCTATTATGGTGGTACGAGCGGTGATTTGATGCGGGTATGTACCCCAACAGGTGAGGCTTTTGTAGGGGGGACCTCTTATGCTGCACCTTGGATTTCTAGAAAAATGTCATATTTGATTGATGTTCTAGGATTTAGCAGAGAGGTTGCAAAAGCAATTTTGATCCATTCTGCAACGGGATGGGAGATACAAGAGATTCCTTCAACGTTGATAGGTCATGGTGTTGTACCGATAAATATAAATGACATAGTTCAAAGTCCAAATGATGAGATCCAGTTTATTTTATCTGGTGTGTCTGAAAAATATGATACCTTTAATTATGACATTCCCGTGCCAATCGATAAAAATAAACATCCTTATATTGTGAAAGCTACTCTATGCTATTTTCCTTGTTGTTCCAGAAATCAGGGTGTTGATTATACAAATACAGAATTGGATTTGCAATTAGGGAGACTGTATAGTAAAGGCATTAATCCAATTAATAATAATTTTCAAAGCTCTGATACTGGTATATATACCTGGGAAGAGGATGCTAGAAAATTATTTAGAAAATGGGATAACGTTAAACATATCAGAGAAATATATTCAGGTCAAAATAAGCCCAGAAAAGTATATGAGAATTTTCAAGGAATCTGGGGAATCAGCTTAAAAACTAAAGAAAGATTAGATGAAAAATTTGGTCTAGGTTTAAGATTTGGTATTGTGGTTACCCTCAAGGAGATTAATGGAGTAAATAGAATAGATGAATTTGTTAAAAGCTGCATGTTACATAGATGGATAGTAAATACAATAGATATAGAAAATAGAGTTGAAATATATAATATAGCTGAGGAAGAAATTGAATTCGATGAGTAGAAATCGACTCATTTCCGAATTTTTGATATCTAACTTCACTAAAATTATTCTTAAAAAATATTTACAAATTTGATTTGTTACATCTGAACTCGCAATCAGTTTATCTAAAATTTATTTGGTAGGAAAAGTCTAGTGGTAAAAATACCATCATGGACATTTTATGGTGGTAAAAAAACTTTCAAATTTTCATATTTTTATAAATTAGAATACAGTTGTAATCTTGGCGATCATTTTGGATCAAAAAGTAAAATTGAATATTCAAAGGGTTTCGAACGAGAATATTTAGGGGGTATGAGATTTGAAAACGCGATTATTTATAATTGGGAATGGTTTTGATTTAGCACATCAACTGCCAACTAATTATAACCCGGATTTTAAGATGATTGCAGAGAAAAATGAGCCTTTAGCTTATTTTTGGGATATTTACCAGTCAAGCAACGCTGATATTTGGTCGGATTTTGAAAATTTGCTTGGCTATCCTGATTTCAATAATTTGGAAGAAATATTTGAGGGTTTCTCCCCAGATTGGTCATCTGACTTTGAAAGTGATAGAAATTCCATTATTTTTCTTAATTAACCACCAAATACATCCTTAAATTTAATAATGATTTACAAACCGTTTCTACGGCTATGTTAGCCCATAAAGATGTTTATCGACTTTTCCTGTGAAATTAGGTGTATAATGAAGAAGAGGTGGGATAACCATGGAATTAGAAAAAATCAAGAATGAACTGGATACTTTAAACAGCGATGATTTAAGCGCCCTAATTGTTTTCATTCAGGACCGTCAACTTCTAAATGATTACACCAACATCCTTGTGGATGCATTAGAAGCCAAACACAACGACTCAATTTCGTGCCCTCGTTGCGGTCAACATCATATTAAAAGAGATGGCCACTACAAAAATAGTACGCAACGGTATAGATGCATTGATTGCGGTAAAACTTTCACTCCATATGTTGGTACAATTTTGGAGAACACCAAACTTTCCTATATAACCTGGCTTAAGTATCTGATAATAATGAGCCATGACGAAGATTTGAGGGACTGTGCCAAATATGCAGGAGTGTCGTTAAAATGCAGTTTTTTCATGCGCCATAAAATATTGAATGCCCTAGCTCACAGGATGGAAAACATTGAGCTTAGCGGTATTGTGGAATTAGATGAAATGAGCGTAAACATCAGTTATTCCGGGAATCACAGTAAGCAGGCAGAAAAACCATTACCCAGGAAGCCTTATAAAAGAGGACGAAAAGGTAACCGCAGAGACAAGAAAGATCAAAATATAACCGACGCCGTACAAATAGCAAGCGCCGTTGACAGGAACGGTCGTATATTACTCAAGGTCGCTAAGATTGGATCGACAACGCTGGACAATGAGACGACAACCGCTGTATATTTGAAGCATCTTCAAAAAGCAACAACGCTGTGTACGGATGGATTATTCGTATATCGAAGATTAAGCGAAAGCTTACAAATTGAACACTATGCTTTTCCAGCAAAAAGTAAAGCAAAACGAGGAATCTACCACATAAATCACGTCAACTACGTGCATTCTCAAATTGAAAAGTATATGAAAAAACACAATGGGATATCTTCAAAATACCTCAATGAATACCTGGCTTATATCGCATACATGATTGAAACAAGAGCTAGAGACGTCCATGATTATTTTGTTGATATTTATCAGTGCCATTGTGATTTCAGGCGAGAAAATTATATTGGAACAGGCTTCATCTATGAAAGCATAGCTTTGGGTTAACATAGCCGTTTCTACGGCTATGTTAGCCCATAAAGATGTTTATCGACTTTTCCTGTGAAATTAGGTGTATAATGAAGAAGAGGTGGGATAACCATGGAATTAGAAAAAATCAAGAATGAACTGGATACTTTAAACAGCGATGATTTAAGCGCCCTAATTGTTTTCATTCAGGACCGTCAACTTCTAAATGATTACACCAACATCCTTGTGGATGCATTAGAAGCCAAACACAACGATTCAATTTCGTGCCCTCGTTGCGGTCAACATCATATTAAAAGAGATGGCCACTACAAAAATAGTACGCAACGGTATAGATGCATTGATTGCGGTAAAACTTTCACTCCATATGTTGGTACAATTTTGGAGAACACCAAACTTTCCTATATAACCTGGCTTAAGTATCTGATAATAATGAGCCATGACGAAGATTTGAGGGACTGTGCCAAATATGCAGGAGTGTCGTTAAAATGCAGTTTTTTCATGCGCCATAAAATATTGAATGCCCTAGCTCACAGGATGGAAAACATTGAGCTTAGCGGTATTGTGGAATTAGATGAAATGAGCGTAAACATCAGTTATTCCGGGAATCACAGTAAGCAGGCAGAAAAACCATTACCCAGGAAGCCTTATAAAAGAGGACGAAAAGGTAACCGCAGAGACAAGAAAGATCAAAATATAACCGACGCCGTACAAATAGCAAGCGCCGTTGACAGGAACGGTCGTATATTACTCAAGGTCGCTAAGATTGGATCGACAACGCTGGACAATGAGACGACAACCGCTGTATATTTGAAGCATCTTCAAAAAGCAACAACGCTGTGTACGGATGGATTATTCGTATATCGAAGATTAAGCGAAAGCTTACAAATTGAACACTATGCTTTTCCAGCAAAAAGTAAAGCAAAACGAGGAATCTACCACATAAATCACGTCAATTACGTGCATTCTCAAATTGAAAAGTATATGAAAAAACACAATGGGATATCTTCTAAATACCTCAATGAATACCTGGCTTATATCGCATACATGATTGAAACAAGAGCTAGAGACGTCCATGATTATTTTGTTGATATTTATCAGTGCCATTGTGATTTCAGGCGAGAAAATTATATTGGAACAGGCTTCATCTATGAAAGCATAGCTTTGGGTTAACATAGCCGTTTCTACGCCTTCTAAATCTTAGGTTTTTAGTGATGCTTTTCCTAACCTTTGGTATGATAATAACGAGGTGATATCAATGGGAAACAAACTAAAACCAAAGAAAGATTCTTTAATAACTCTTACTAGAAAATATGCTAATGACAATGATGAATGTGTCAAGTTCTTCTTCACTATCAAGTGGCCTGAAGGGTTCTTCTGTGAAAAGTGCGGTTGCACGCATTTCTACTTCATTGAAAGTAGAAAAGCTTACCAATGCAAGGAATGCAAACATCAGCATTATTTGCTTGCTGGCACCATATTCCAGGATACCAAACTTGAACTTTACAAACTGATCTTGGGTATGTATATTTTCTTTACTGCTAATAAAGGTGTATCAGCAATAGAACTTGCAAGTGAACTAGACGTTAATTACAAAACAGCTTTACTTCTTGCCAGAAAATGTCGCATTTTGATGGCTCAAAGCTGTAGTGAAAAGATGCTGGATAGCATGTTTTATGAAGCTGACGTCGCATATATTGGATCTAAGAGCAAAGAGAAGAATCGTCAAGGTTGTGCTACAGAGCAACAGCCTTTTTTTGTTGTTCTTTCGACGGATGCAGAAAACAAATACCCAAAATATATCAAACTTCACCCCATCCCCACCGACAATCAAGTCTAGGTAGGAAGTGTCATCTCGAAAAGCATCAAACTGTCCCAGGATCGAAAACTGAATACCGATGGTAAAACCACATTTAACTCAATTGAGGATGAGATTGATCTATGTAAGGAAAAGATCCTGTATAAAGAGGATGATCATCGCCTGTATTGGATTAACACCCTGATTGGTGATATCAAAAACAATATCACCGGAATATATCATGGCGTAGCAAAACGGGATCTGCCCTTATTCCTAAATGAGCAGGAGTGGCGCTTCAACCACCGGAATACAGGTGCTTATTTCATGGACAAGATAAGAAAATATCTGCTTCTTTCATCGCCGATGCCAAGAAGAAAAATCATAACGGTTCTCAACTTAGCAGAATCTTATTTTTCAAGTACATGTATCTGATGGTTAATTAAGTTATTTTTCAAGTAGACATTAACGGCAATTTGCAAGAATCTTTGATTGAATTTGCGGAAAAGGCTGAAAAGGAAATTATTAACACAACAGCTATTGATATTTACAAGAAATATTGAATATCCAAGATAGTTTAATATTGCCGCTCCGCACAAGATGAGTGATGGTTCAATATATTTGCCATCTTATTTACCTTCAAACTTTCTTGAGGTGTAAGATTTTAAAAGATACAGCCGATTGTTATTATTTGGCAGCTGTATCTTTTTTTGCTATTATTAACTTAGAATATATCCTTTAGAAAGAAAAAAGATAGAAATCTCCCCAACCACAGTTTGATTTCTATCTGCTCATAAGAACAATATGATAATAATAAAAAATGGCGGAAAAATCAATCCCTTAAATCAAAAAAGTTATTCGGATGCTGTAAATTCTATAGATTATTCAACTATCCAATGCACCAATTGCCATCATAGCGAAGCCCGCTTCCAGGCACATTCCTACTACACTAGAAATGTGTCCTTTTTGGGGTTCAAAACCAAAATCAAGATACTACGGGTTATTTGCACCGTATGCCGCAAAACTCATGCCATACTGGTGGAATCTATCGTTCCTTACTTCATTATCTCCAAGGAAGATATCGTAACGATCATAGCCAATAACGATCACCACGACTTCTCCTACATCTATTTTCTAAAACGTTTTTTCAAATCAATGACCGATTATGAACGAATCTGCGTCATCAAATCAAGAAGATGGCCATGTATCTTCATAACCACTTAACTTTCATACATAATCAGGGGTGTCCGATGTAAAATCTAATTGTAATCATGTTGCAGGAGGAAAATACAATGGAAACCAAATCAAAAACCAAAGATTCTAGAATTGCGCAGTCAGCGGATACCCTAAGCGCGCCTGTCGACGAGGTATATATCAAAAAGCTGTTCAACCTCGAAGACAAAAACATCTCCAAGATCCATGTCAATCATCAGTTTGACGGTGTCCATGTCCATGTGGAGCTGGAGTGTGCTGTGCATACTTGCCCTGTATGTGGCACAGAGACATCGATTATCAATAATTATGTGAACAAGAAAATAACCCACTCCATTTTAAACGGCATCCCGTGTTACATCAATTATCACGCTCGGCGGCATCGTTGCCCGGCCTGCAATAAAACATTCTATGAACACAACCCTTTCACCATCGAAGGAATGAAAATCTCTTTGGCGACCGTATATAATGTCCTAAAGGATTTAAAATCATTCAACGAGACATTCACCAGCGTTGCTGCCCGTTATAATATTTCGGCAACGGCAGTTGCTTCGATCTTCGACAGACATGTCAGGGTTTCAAGAAGGAAGCTGCCTGAGTATATTTGTATCGACGAGGTCTACGCCTTCAAGTCCGATCGAAGCAATTATGTCTGTGTCCTACTTGACTATGAAAGCAAAAAACTGATTGACCTTTTGCCTAGCCGCAAGAAGCAGGACCTGATCACCTACTTCAATCTGATCCCTAGAGAGGAACGCGAGAAGGTAAAGATTGTTTCAACCGATATGTGGGAGACCTACCGCGTGGTCAGTAAAATTGTCTTCCCCAAGGCCGTAACCGCCTGTGACAAGTTCCATGTAATCCAGGAGATGACCAAGAAAGTCGACCGGATCAGGAGAGATGTCATGAACCGGGTCAAAGTGTCATCAAACACAAAAAAAGAGAATCTCACCAAGCAAGAGATTGTGGAAGTTGAAGAACGCCAAAGACAGTATTATGTACTCAAAAAATTCAATTGGCTTCTTTACAAAAATGATGCAAAGATCTTCGATCCAAACGTGAAAAAACATTATAATAGGGTGCTTAAAGGCTATTACAACCACTACGATTTACTGGATTACATCATTAAATGTGACAAGGCACTTGAAGAGGCTGTCGATTTGAAAGATGAGCTGATTAGATTTTATAAAAAAAGCAGTCATGAAAAAGCCAAAAAGGACTTGGAAGAAATAATCAAAATGTATCAGGCCAGTGATATCAAGGAAATCAACGAATTCGCTAAAACGCTGATCAAATGGAAATATGAGATAATCAATTCATTCATCAAGATTGACAAGAATGAACGAAAAATAAACAATGGAATAATTGAAAACCGCAATAAAACCATCAAAAATATCAAGCATAATGCCAACGGATACAGTAACTGGGAAAGGTTCCGCAGCCGGGTCCTGTATGTAATAAACGATGACGTCACCTACTATCTGTACCCAATAAAAAAAGACTAGAGATCCGCAGATTTCTAGTCATCTAATATAAGCTCCAAAGATTCATGAGGTCGCACTCACATCAAGTAATATTGTAGCTCCCGATGGTGGATAGGTTACAATAAATTAGACAAGATTATAAGGACATGATAAAATCTTGTTAAATTTGTGGAGGATATTCAAAATGACAAAACGCAGACCTAAACGTACTTACACCGATGAATTCAGAATCAAAATGGTTCAACTTTACAACAATGGGAAACCCAGAGCGGAAATAATCCGTGAATACGATTTGACAGCTTCAGCGTTCAATAAATGGGTTAAACGCTTCAATGACACGGGTTCGTTTACTGAAGCCGACAATCGATCAGATCATGACAAGGCGCTTATCAAGCTCCAAAAAGAAAACGAACGACTGAAGATGGAAAATGATATTTTAAAGCAAGCGGCGCTGATAATGGGACGAAAAGACAAGTAATCTTTGCCAATAAACACAAATACTCTATCAGCGCTATGTGCAAAGTCTTGAAAATCTCTCGGGCAACTCTCTACTACAAACCCAAAGGGCGTAAAGTGGATTCGAAGCTTGAAGATGAAGTAATAAAATCATTCAAAAACAGCAAGAAGAATTATGGAACACGCAAGATAAAAGATGACTTGGATGATTTAAACATGGTTGCCAGCAGAAGAAAAATTGCTCAAATCATGGACAAATACGGCTTGATTAGTAAATACACCATCAAGCAACGACCAAAGCATTATGGCAAAGTAAATAATGACGATATTGAAAATATGATCAATAGAAAATTCCAAGCAGAGCGGCCAATGCAATATTTAACCAGCGACTTGACCTACATCAAGGTGGCTGGAAAATGGAACTATATTTGTCTGATAATTGATTTGTACAATCGTGAAATCGTTGGTAAATCTAGTGGTCAAAACAAAGACGCCAACTTGGTTATTAAGGCATTAAACGATATAAAAAGTGATCTCAGTGATGTCGAGATATTTCATTCAGACCGAGGATCGGAGTTCAAAAACGAGATGATTGATGGGATATTGGCATTGCATGGAATCAAGAGATCGTTGAGTGCCAAAGGAAAACCGATTGATAACGCGGTATCAGAATCAATGTATAAAATACTCAAAACAGAATTCGCATTCAATCGACAATTCCGCAGTATCGACGAATTGTCATTGGAACTGTATGATTATGTCAACTGGTTCAACAACAAAAGGAAGCATGGGAGCCTTAATTACAAAACACCCGTACAATACAGGATGTCCTTATAAAAATTGTCTAAAAAAGTGTTGACTATCCAATGGGTGCTACCTCACGTTATTTTGGAGACCCGAAATATTTTACTAGCAAGGATATATTTCTTAGCTTCAATTATACTCATACTTTGGAAAAATTATATGGTATAGACGATAATAATATCTTGCATATACATGGAGATGTAGGAGGCAAGGAATTAATTTTAGGTTATCCTGAGGGAAAGTTTAACCCTAAAAAATATTTGTCTGATGTCACTATGAAGGGAAGACATTTTAGAGAAATGGATGTTCTTGATTATATCGAATCGATTGATGATTATTATCAAAGAACAGCATTTGATTTATTGCACTCTAAATTAAAGAATTTCAAAAAATTACCGAAACTAAAAGAATTGGATGACTTTACCGTTTATAACCATATTGACGAAATTATTGTAATCGGCCATTCTTATAGTATAGACCATCCATATTTTGATTTGTTGAATTCAAAGTTCAAAAACTCTGCATGGACGCTATTTGCGCATACATGTAATGATGAGCAATCAGCTTCTTATCTGGTCGGTTTAATTGGTATTTCAAATTATTCAATTGAGAAGATTTATAATATTATAGCAAATAAATTGTAGATCCTTAAACTTTTTGGGTTGACTATTTGATGTGCTCTATTGACGTTATAGAAAGAAGAAGGTTATATGGTTAGTAAGAATTAATTTACAATTAGAGATAACGTTATTGAAATATACAGAGAAGGATGGGATAAACTAGCCTTTGCTGAATATCGGGAAGATTATTTTGAAGAATTAACTAATCTCACATGGACGATGACGAATAGGGGGGAATTAAAGTCTGGAAAGTTAAAATGTTCGCTACATCAATATGTGATGCGGAAATGGTACGGTGCTGAAATAGTCAAGAGTATGTATGAAAACGGGTATATCATAGAACACTTAGATAACAAACCGCATAATTGTGTCATATCAAATCTAGAATTTTTGCTAAAGGATTATAATACTGCAAAAGGTCAATCGTTGGACAAGGATATTATTAAGAGTTTAGATAAATTCGCATTGTCTATGTATAAAGATTTCAAAAAGGGGAATTATGAAATAGCAATTGCATTTAATCAAGATACCAATTTTTTTGATGAGAATAGAAACGTAATTCGCCCGCTTAAAGCCATACATTTATTATATGGGAGCGACTATTATTTTGTCATTTTGCAAGCTCAACAAATAATACACAATCTAGTAAATACAAAGAAATTGCAACTCAACAAGTTGTCTTTTGAAAAAATCATGATTGAAGAAGCTTTTTTTCTTGAACTTTCACCCGAAGAGAAAAACAGAACGGGCAATGGCAAAGGCGGAATTATTGTTAGAAATGGTAAAGTTTATTTAATACCAGGGAAGAATTGCCTCATAAATTCTGTTTCGCAAGTTACGAATTGGGATAAATAATTTCCGAAGTGTAAGATTTTATCATATATACTATTTTTCAGATATAATGCTTTATGATGTTATTAAGCTTAATTTATTATCTTAATTTTTACAATAACAATTTTTTATAATTGTGGTATCACGGACAATGATACCATTTTGATGTCAAAATGGTGAAATATCAGTATAAAATAATGGTAAATAGTGCCTATAATTGGCTAAAATAAAGGGCTAAAATCGCCTACAACTAATCCCTTAGTGGACGCCATTAGAAAATAACACCGTGAAGCCCTGGATGTATTGCCAAAAGGCAGTGATAAAAACCAAAGTTATGAGTATACGTGTTATCGCTATTACCAGAAAGTATTCGAAGCAAAAAACAAACTTGAAACAGCCGCCAGGTCAAAATATGGCAAAAATCCAGTCAAATATTTTGAATATGTTCATAAGGGTGAATTTAGATCATTGAAAATGTTAATAGGTTATTGATTAACATTCGGAGTAGCTAAATGGGTTCGCAACATTTACAAAATGGCGATAAAACAACGTTTAAAACTATCGTGGCAAGATAGTAGGGTTGAAAATTCTAAAATATACAAGTTGCGACTGAGTCAGAGCAGTTATAGTACTGTCGCAGGCAAATCATAGTATTAGCTGAGATGCACCTGCTTTATAAGTAGGGAAGAGTGCTTCTCTCGTTCAGCAACCAGTTTTTTAAATTAATGGTAATATCGAATCATGTTGTAAATAATTTGTGAAAATGGGCATTGACTACTGTTATATACTGTTATATACTGTTTGTAGGAGGCCGGTATGAAGTTAGTTGTTAATAATAACTCTATGATTCCAATATATGAACAAATTGTTACTCAAATTAAGTCCCTAATTATTGAGGGGCAGTTGACAGAAAATCAACCTTTGCCATCAGTAAGGTCATTATCAAGAGAATTAAAGATTAGTGCATTGACTGTAAAAAAGGCATATGATTTTTTGGAGAGAGAAGACATGATAGTAACTATACACGGCAAAGGTAGCTATGTATCTTCTCCAAATGTGAATATATTAGATGAAGAAAGAAAAAGAGAAGTCCAAAAGGGATTAGAAGAAACGGTAAAGAAAGCATTTGATTATGGGTTGAATAGGCAAGAGATAATTCAATTGTTTCAAATAATTATGGAGGAAAATTATGATAAGGGTGAGTGAATTGAGAAAAAAGTACGAAAAATTTGATTTGGACTGTTCTTTGAATATTCCAAGAGGTTACGTTACAGGCTTGATTGGAGTCAATGGATCTGGTAAAACGACTACTTTTAAAGCAATACTGGGACTTATTCAAAAAGATAGTGGAGAAATAACGATACTAGATAAAAACATAGATTTTTTTAATTCAAGTGATAAGCAAGATATTGGGGTAGTGCTTTCTGACTCGGGCTTTAGTGGATATTTGACAATAACGAATGTATCTGATATTCTCAATAGTTTTTATCGCAATTTTAATAAGGCATTGTTTTATCAACTCTGTGAGAAATACGATCTGCCTATTAACGTGAAATTAAATGAATTTTCGCTAGGAATGAAAGCAGTTTTCAAAGTCATTGCAGCAGTCAGTCATGATCCAAAGTTGTTAATCCTTGATGAACCAACTGCTGGTCTAGATGTAATCAACAGAGAGGCGGTGCTGGATCTATTGCGGGAATATATGGAATTTGAAGATAATTCAATTTTAATAAGCTCTCACAATTCAAAAGATTTAGAGAGCATTTGTGATTTCATTTATATGATAAAAAATGGTAAAATTATTTTCCATGAAAGCACAGATTCTTTGCTAAGTGATTATGCTGTAATCAAAATGAAGGATGATCAGATATCCGAATTTGAGCAAGAATATATTATTTTTAAAAAGCGTGAATCCTATGGATACAAATACCTAACAAATCAAAAACAATTTTACCTTGAAAATTTTCCTCAAGTTGTAATAGAAAACGGTAACATTGATGATTTACTAATGATAATGAATATGGGGGAATCGTTATGAAGGGCCTACTGGTTAAAGATTTGAAATTATTAATATCAAGTCAACGAACAATAGTTGTGGGTTTGCTATTTCGGTAATTGTCAAGTATGTTGTCAGTAAAAACGTATATTTTCTTTATGCTATAAAAATTATTTTGATGGCTTTATTGACATCTAATCCTTCTTTTCAGGATTTAAGAATACTTCTACCGGTAAAGACCAATCCCTCGTATCCCTGCCGTTCCATCGCTCAGGATGGGCTGCTTTGGCTGCTTCGTAAACCCTTTGACGTTTTGCCATAATAGTAGCTTCTTCGCCGTTATGACGCTGTGCTGGAGTTAGGAACTTTATTCCACTGTGATGATGTTCGTAGCGATACCAGTTCACAAAATCATTACACCATTCACGTGCCTCGACTAGGCTACCAAATCCCTTGGGTTGGTAATTTGGCCTGTATTTGAGCGTCTTGAACAGACTTTCCGCATATGGATTATCATTGCTTACTCTTGGTCGGCTGTTTGAAGGCGTAATACCTAGTTGGTAGAGTGTTGCAAGCATTGTAGCACCCTTCATAGGACTGCCGTTGTCCGAGTGCAATACAAGCGGATCGGTTGACATCACCCGTTGCGCTAATGTGGTTCTCTTGATAAGCTCACTGGCGTGCTCTGCGGATTCTTCCTCCCATACTTCCCAGCCCACAATGTCCCGGCTATATAGATCAGTTATCATGTAAAGGTAATAGAAACTGCCCTTGACCGGTCCGTTCAAATATGTGATGTCCCACATCCAAATTTGGTTGGGTGCAACTGCCACATGGGTTGATATCTGCCGGGGTTTCGGTTCTTCTGCTCGGCCTCTGTGGTTTTGCATTTTTAGTTCCCTTAAAACCCTGTAAAACGTTGATTCTGAGGCTATATACTCTCCTTTGTCCGCGAGGGCTGGAACAATTTCACATGGCGGCATGCTGGCATATTCAGACATGTTTACCGTCTCGACAATCTGTTCTCGTTCCTGATTGGTCAGTTTGTTTGCGGGTTCGGGTCTCTGTGCTGTCGGACGAAGATCTTCGATAGTACCAAGCGTATTTAATTGTTTAACCCAGCGGTAATAGGTGCGTTCCGTTATTCCAAGTTCTTTACATGCTTTAAGGAGTTTGGCACCGCTTTTTACTGCTTCATCGATTAGTTCAATACCTTTACTGCGATCTGAGGCACTAATCATTCGTCCTCGGGATCCCCCCAAATCGCATCTGCCTTTTTTCTTAGAACAAGAATAGCGGCAGTTTCAGCAAGAGCCTTTTCCTTTCTTGCCAGTTCCTTTTCCAAGCGCTTATTTTCCTTTTCAGATTCTTTAAGCTGCTTATTAAGGCGTGACGCTTCTTTGGCAACACCGCCGTTCGCGTTCATGCAGGCATCTTTCCAAGCCATGATTTGTTCAACATAGAGACCTTTTTTGCGGGCATAGTCAGCGAGTTCGGTTTCATTCATACTGGCTGTCTCAACCACGATTAGGAATTTGTCCTGGGTTGCCCAGTTGTCCGAAACGACATCATTACCAGGAGCTGCAAGCCCCTGTGAGCGAGCTTTGTTCCTCCAGTTGCGAATAGTTTGTTCCGAGATGCCTTCTTCTTTTGAGATTTTGCTTATAGATTCATTATTTGGTGGAAGCATTCTCCGGATGATTGAATCTTTAAATTCCTTGCTATATTTCATAGTATCAGCTCCTTCTTTGCGGTATCTATATACTACCACAAATATTTTTATCTTTCACTGACAACTATCCTAACACACAGGGATTTGTAGCTATGTTTATGTTGTCTTTTGACTTTGACTATATATTTATCGTCGGATGGGTTGCGTATATTGCAATGATGGTTTCTGTAGGAACCATAAATTATGATGAACTCGATAATTGCAATGCTTTCTTGTTTACTTTACCGTTCAGTAGATCCACCTACGTTGTTGAAAAGTATGTTTTTGTCTTAGTGAGTACAATTGGTTCATGGCTTATAGCATTATGTGCTGTAATGGGATTTCAATTGTTCTCTAATCAGACTACAGACATTTTCACGTTATTATCATATACTACAACGTTATTACCGGTAGCATTTTTAATGATATCATTGATTCTACCAATTCAACTTAAATTCGGAATTGAGAAAAGTCGTGTGGCTATGATGATTGTTTTCGGCGCAATATTCGCTGTCTCGTATTTTGGCGTAGATACGTTTAAAAATAAAGCGGCAGTAAATGAGCTGATTACAAATATAATGACGTTTACTAGTACGAATATTATTCAAGGTGTTGCTATGCTAGCTGGATTGATTTTGCTTTATGTGTCTTTTGTGGTTAGCAAGAACATTGTAAAGCAAAAAGAGTTTTAATCAATCAAACTATATTTTTTTGAATGACCAAATAACACAGGAAGCATTTCTTTTGGTTTGCGAAAATAAGTGATGCTAGAATAGAAACTGTACTAGTGAAATGGAAGAATTTCCATCGGTGTGGAAGAATGTCATAAATGATACGCTAAGAGAATGGAAAAGTTCAGTAAAACAGGAATTTTAGAAGGTGTATCACTTCTACCGAGTATAAAGTTTTCCTGAGTCATGTGGTCAATAAAAAATAATTTTTAGAAAGAAAGGATAAGATAAATGAAGTCAAGAATGCCGATATATCTATTCTTGAAACCCTTTGTTTTTAAGCACAAGGTTACTTTATTAAGAATATTTACTTATTTAATTCTGATATCAATTATGTCTACAATCCCAGTAGATATAATGCGTAAAATAATTGATGAAGGGTTTGGAAGGAAAGATTTAACGCTAATTGTTCAACTAGTAATGATTATGCTTGGACTCAATATTCTTAAGAGTATTTTCACGATGATTATGAATAATTCTGCAATTGTTATTAGTCAATCAGTTATAAAAGATATTAGGAAAAATATTTTTTCCAAATTATTGTATATGCCCTTTTCGTTTTATTCTAGAAAAGAAAGTGTTTATGTGAGTTCGAGGATTAATGAGATTAACAATATAAATGACTTGTTTTCGATAAACTTCTTCAATATCCTCGTTAGTTTTTTTACATTTTTTTTCTACGTGTATTTTTTGGGAATAATAAGCACGAAATTGTTAATTGTTTCGCTAGTTCCAGTTCCAATTCTATTTTTTATTGTTAAGATATATACCGGAAGAGTTAATAAGCTGACTAATGAATTACTTGAGGCAGATTCTGTACAGAAAACAAAAGTATCAGAACGAATACGCGGTGTTGAATATATTCAGTCAGTTTCAGCAGAAGAAGATGAATTTTCTGTGTTGACTGAGGGTGATAATGAAGTTATTACCTAAGCTCCCGCAAATTTTTATAACAACAACTATATTTTAGTGTTTCAAATCACCGAAGCCTTGATATATAGCCATTTTTTCATCGGTTAACGCTCATAAAACCTTGCAATTCACCTGAAATGTTGTTATAATTATTATAACAACAGAGAGGTGATTTGGATGAGTTATGAGGTTATTCAGAAGGTTGGTCAGTATCAATATATCTATCTTGCTGAGGGATTTCGCACTAAAGACGGGCAGGTAAGACAAAAGCGTCGTTCGATTGGGAAAATCGATCCTAAGACTGGACAAAAGATCTATAAACCAGAATATTTGGAAGAGCTTCGTCTAGCGGGTCAAGCGATAGAGATCCCTTCAACCGAGAAAGTGTTCTCTATCGACGATATCAAAAAGTCATCAGTGCGTTCATATGGCCTTTTCCATTTGTATAGCACCATTGCTGAAAACTCAGGTTTGATCGATGCTTTGGAGCGATCTATGCCAAACCACTGGCAAGAGATATTCATGCTTGCTTGTTACATGATTTCCACCAGCGACCCGATGATGTACTGTAATGAATGGATTTCAGGAACACAATCATACCCTGTCGGTTCATTGACATCGCAACGCATAAGCGAACTGTTGATTTCTCTTTCCGCAAATCAACGGAATGATTTCTATCGCCACTGGTATGCTGCAAACAAAGATGATGAATATTTAGCTTTGGATATAACTTCAACATCGTCTTATTCGGAATTGATTGATGACGTTGAATGGGGCTATAATCGTGATCATGATAACCTGCCGCAGATCAATATCTGCATGCTCATGGGAGAGTCCAAAAGGCTACCTTTGTTCCAAACCATATTCAGTGGCAGTCAAAAAGATGTCCGAACGCTCAAGAACACTTTGGATCAATTCGAAGCCACAACTGGTAGCCGGGCCATCACCGTAGTTATGGATAAAGGTTTTTACAGCGCTTCAAACATCAATAAAATGCTTGATGAAAAGGGCGGTGGACCGGTAAAATTCCTGATCTCAGTACCATTCTCGTCTGCCTTTGCCAAGAACCAGGTAGAAAGCGAACGAAAAGACATCGATTGTGTGGAGAACACGATTGTCATCAACGGTAATTCAATGCGAGCAGTAACCAAGGAACGTTCTTGGGATTCCAAGCACAAATTGTACACCCACATTTACTACAGCGCTAAAAAGGCTGCGGGAATCCGTGAAGACCTTTATTCATCAATAGCCGTGCTGCGGCAAAAGGCTACTGAAAATCCTGAAAAATGGCTTCATGATGCCGAATGCGTGAAGTATCTGATTATCCGCAAATCCGAAAAGAAGGACAATGGATACACTATCAACATCAGGACAGACGTTGTTGAACAAAATCTTAAAACTGCAGGTTGGGTTGTCCTAATCAGTAATGACATCGCCGATGCTCAAAAGGCAATCACGATATATCGGGATAAGGACGTCGTGGAAAAAGGCTTCCTCCGTCTAAAAAATAACATCGACCTCGGAAGGTTGCGAGTACATAGCGACAATGCGATGCAAGGGAAATTATTTGTCGGATTCATTGCATCAGTGATCATGTCAGAAATCAACAAAGTGATGAATGACAAAGGACTGTACAAGAAACACACGATGAAGGAGCTTCTCCAAATCCTTGCAAAGTTGCGCATCCAGGATATCAACGGGCAAAGCATCATAGCTCCGGTTACCAAGGAACAGCGAATTATATACGAAGCATTTAATATCCCGTTACCATAGATGTTGTTATAAATTTGTGCGGGATTTTAGGTTATTAGTAGAAGAATAACACAGTCAAAAAATATGACTGTGTTTTCACAGATAATAGCTCTCTTTTCTGTCTTTATTCCGGTCACAGTTTATATTTTTGGAGGATGGCTATTTGTTAATGATCAAATAAGTATAGGTGGCATTATTGCATTTAGCACTAATGTAAGTCACTTATATTCGCCTTTTCTGGGAATAGCATCTTCTATGGTTACAATTAAACCGGCGATAGAATCTTTACGAAGAGTAATAGATTTCTTTTATGGCGAAGAAGAAAAGGAACTGCTCAATAAAAATGCAAGTTATGATGAATTATCTATTGATATACCTTTAAAACAAATTATTTTTGATCAGGTTTCATATTCTTACCAAGGAAAAAAACCACTATTTGATAACTTGAGTTTTGTAATTAATAGAGGTGATATTTTTTTATTAAAAGGGAAAAATGGAAGTGGAAAAACAACAGTAATTAGGCTACTATTGGGAATTCTTAATCCTAATAGTGGGAATATAAAATTCAACGGAACAGATATGCGTGAAATTGAATTGAGTGAAATAAGAAAGCGCATTTCTACTGTAAATCAAAGAATATTTCTATTTAATGATACGATAGAGAATAATATAACTTATGCAACTAATGAAAAATATGATAAGATGATTTATAATCAAATTATTGAATCGCTTAATATAGATAAAATGATCGAAACTCTTGATGATGGAGAAAGAACACTAATTGGGGAAAATGGGAATAAGCTCTCTGGCGGACAAGTTCAAAAAATTGCTATCGCGAGAGCATTGTTGAACAATTCAGATGTGATAATATTTGATGAGGCAAACGCTAATATTGATATAGAAACTAGGGATTGGCTTAAACAATATATACTGAGTATAAAGGATGATAAGATCATAATTATTGTGGATCATTCCAATGATTACGATGATATTGCGGATATTAGACTTTTTATGGGTTAGTGTAATTGTATATCTAGATAGAAAAAGGGTACCACTTTTTTTATATGATACCAAAGTACCGTATTGCACATATGTGCCAATATTGCTTGCGCTTGGGTTATTTATTTGATACAATACGGATAACAAATAAAATACAAAAAAAGCCCTTGCTTTCTTAGAAAAAAACAAGGGTTAGAACCAGTAACCTATTCAAACTAGATCGCTGATTATATATCAGATTAACTGACATTAATTATGTTAGCTAATGATATCATAAATTAAGCATACATTCAATCCAGTTTAGAAACGGTTATCGGTCTAAATTGGATTTTTTATTTGCTAACGCAGATAAAATAATCATCACATAATTAAGAGTTAGACAAATCAAAATGGTGCGGGTGACAGGACTTGAACCTGCAAACCCGAAGGCGCTAGAGCCTGATTCTAGTGCGTCTGCCAATTTCGCCACACCCGCATCATGTTGTAAACATTAAAATGTCCACTTGATTACTATACCACTATCCCATAGAAAAGCCAAGAGTTTTTTTAAATATTTTTGTAATTTTTTTTAAAATATTTTTGTAATTTGTGTGAGGCCTCTTGCTAATGTTCAGAATCATAAGGCACTTTTTGCTTGAAATCAAAATAGCTGATTTAGAAAATATGGGACCAAAAGGGTTTAAAGTGCTACAGTGGAGCATAGGAATAATTTGAGGGGGATTGCATCATGATTTCGTTGCAGATTCAGATTTTTGTCTTGTTGGGGATCGGGTTCACTCTGGCCAAGAAAGGGATGTTTTCCAAAACCACCCAGAATCTGATGACCAATATCGTGTTTTTGGTCATCTTGCCGGCGACCATCATAAAGTCATTCCAGATGGATCTTGATTCAAGCGCGATGGTCAACTCTTTTATTATCATGTTGATTTCCTGGGAATCCAGTTTCTCTATTTCCTGGCAAACAAGGCCCTCTACAACCGCTTTGACGAGGACGAAAAAGTATGCGCCCGATACTCGACAATGGCTTCCAATGCCGGATTCATGGGGATGCCCATCGTCTATGGCCTGTTTGGCGACCAGGCATTGCTTTACGCCTCGTTTTTCCTGGTTTCTGTCAGGGTTTTCATGTGGCCTTCGGGCATCTCTCTTTTTGCCAAGTCAAGCTATGACAAACTCTGGCGTCTGGTGTTGAGCCATCCGTTCATGATTGCCGTCTATATCGTTTTTGCGGTAATGGCGTTGAAGTATTTGGGAATCGAACTGCCTGGCCCGGTCAGCGACACAATCGGGGTTATCGCCAAATCAAACACAGCCATCTGCCTGCTGGTGATTGGAGGAATCCTGGGCGATCTAAAAGAAATCAGTTTTTTCAATGTGAATACAATTGTTTTCAGCTTTCATCGGCTGATCGTGATGGTTTTTTTGCGACTTTTAAATGTGGATGTTCTTATCGCCAATATATGCATTTTGCTTTCAGCTATGCCGGCGGGAAGTTCAACCGCAATGATGGCCCAGCGGTATGAAGGCAATATCAAGTTCGCTTCTCAACTCGTCTTCGTTTCGACGTTGCTATCGCTGGGAACATTGCCTTTGATTTCATGGCTTTTCACTACTTTTTGATAATATGATGGCAAAGAAAAATTCCAGGCTGAACTGGAATTTTCAGTTTTCAGGATCGGTCATTGAATTATTGATCGCACCGGTCAGGCCTGACAAATTTTCAACAAGGTGACCGCTCCATAAGACAGACCTGGACCCAGTTTTTCTTGATCAGGTAATCACTTTTGTAGCTTATCAGGTATCCCTGTTCCTTTAGCTGATAGCCAACTTACAGCGAGCTTATAGATCATTGTGTTGTGATGGTCAACACGGCAGGGGAACAATTATCCTGGTCTATGGCACCTGGATATTCGCTTGCTTGAATGATTCATACAGGTAGCGATGACTTGATTCGAATCGGTCATAGTCCGGGCTGTCATTTAAAATATCTATCGCCTGTTTCAATCCGTAGACAAGGCAAGATGATATGGTAAAGGGGTTTCCTTCCTTGAGTTAATAGTAACCCGGACCAAGATAGAGCGGAGGCTGTTAGATTGAAAGATGGGCTGGTTGTAAAATACCATGGCCAGTCCGGCATAGCTGCTTTGTTGCTGTTGGAGTTGCCAGATATACTCCGCTCAAATCAAGTGGCATTGTCTTGAAGTCCCGATCCTTGAGATGCAGTCAATGCATAAGTGATGCTGTGGTGCCTGGAGATTTCCTTGAGTCCATCGGGATCGAACAGATACCCGGTCGATGTCTTGCAAGTGGGGCGTCCATATCCAGCTGATGTTGTCCTGGCATTGTTCCAGCCGGTTTTCAATCTCTTTTGTGGTTATTATTTCACCCCAGTCTTTTTTTAAAGGGAATGAATGATAGATTATCTCGGTTTGCCATTTCAATAAGACGATCGCCAAACTCACTACACGATAGCACCATTCCTTTGCCTTCAAGCGATAAAAGATGCACCGCTACCATCTCGTTGGCCAGGGTGCCTGATTCTGTGATGGTCTGGATGTCCCGCATTTTACCAGTGCGCAAAGCTGTTTTCTTGTTCTTGCAAAGTCCACCATGAAATCATCGCTACGATGGAAACCGGCATGGCTGAAATGGCTGCGTGGATTTCCGGCTTGATAACTACCGGACCGGGAAGCAGGCTGATAATTTCAATCACCTCCAGGATGGGAACTGAAAAGGGAATAAACGCTCTGTTTGAGACTTTCGATGCTTAAAAACATCGGCTGGTAGAGCGCACCAGGTTTGCCCACGAGGTTGTGGAACGGGGTGAAACCGAGGTGGCTGTAAAGTTTGAGCTGCCGGGTCGTCGCCGATATGACGCAATAGTCGTAGCCTTTTACAATGCATGTTTCCAGCATTTTTTTGGCAAGGTTGTAGAATACCGGACTGTTTCTATATTCCTTCTCGATTGCCAGCAGTCTTATCTCGCAGATGTTTTTGCACCTTGGCAAGTAGCGCTCCAGATTGGGGATTTTTTCATCCAAAGAGAACGGCCTTCTGGCTCTTAGGGCGATCATGCCAATGAGGGTATCTTCCTTCTTGGCGATGATGTAGGTGTTTTCCAGGTCGAACCGGTCGACAAGCATTCCATTTTCATTGGGGGCATGCTGGGGAATCTCCTCGACGAAAGTGTGGTAGTTGAGTCTTGCAATCGCCAAAGACTCCTTAGGGGTTGAAGCGAGCTTGTAGACAATGTTGTGGTCTGGAATCATGTTTGTCTCCTCTTTTTATTTTTTATGGTACCGTACTTCCAGGTACTCTTGAATGTTGGTCTGGTGGCGGAATATTATCAGGCTTATTATTGCGATAAGATAGGCAAGTTCAAGGGGCGTGCCCTTGTTTGTCAAGGCGAACACCGGCAAGCATGCCAAAGCGATCAGTCCGGCAATTGAAAACTTCTTGACGATGGGAAAGAAGACGAAGTAAAGGACACAGACAGTAAGCAGCCAGACGGGATTGTAGAGAGAAAAGCCTCCAAGCAAGGCGGCAATCCCTTTGCCACCACGAAACTCGAGCTGCCAGGGGTAAATATGGCCAAGCACAACTGCGGTGGCGCTAAGCAGGATGACCGGCTGGGACTGCGAAAAAGTCATCGCCAGGAATACGGCCAAAGATCCCTTGGCAAAGTCGCCGCACAAGACAATCGCGAAAGAAGCCTTGCCAAATACCATAAGAGTGTTCAATGCACCGGGATTCGAGCTGCCAAGGGTGCGGATATCCGCTTTCTTGATGATTGTCGAGTAGTAATAGGCAAAATTGATGCAGCCAAGCAGATAGGACAAGCCAATAAGCAAGGCGCCAGAAATGATAAACTGTGGATTCATATTGATACCGCCTGTATTTTCAACTTGAAACAATTATAACATAACCCATATCAAAAACGGAAATAAAATGTAAACGCTTGTAATGATGTTGTCGTCGAATCCGCTCATAGGCAGTCTTTGCACTCTTCCAGCCAGAAACCAAAAGGGGATAGAAAAAGCCAAGGATTATCCTTGGCGGTTTTGGTGTTGTGGGATTTATTTGAAGCGCACGGCTGTGCCGTAGACAATCACTTCAGCGGCCCCTTGCATGATGGCAGATGAGGCGTAGCGGATATTGACAATCGCATCGGCGTTCAGCCCCTGAGCTTCTCCTACCATCCGCTTGGTGGCCAAAGCCCTGGCGTCATCCATCATCCTGGTGTAGGCGTTAAGCTCCCCGCCGACCAGGGTCTTGGATCCCTGGGTGATATCGTGGCCCACGTTGCGTGTCTGGATGGTGCTGCCTTTTACAATTGTGAGTGTTTCAATTTCTTTTCCTGTGATGTAATCAGTATTTACTAAGATCATCGGTTTCTCCCTTTCTTATTTCCTTGATTCTTTCAATGGTGCGAAACGTTTCCCTATAAGTGCCTAGGCATGAAATGGGAGGATTTTCCAATAGGAAAATCACAACTGAATATTCAATACTTGGAATGATGGCTGTCATGTTAGCCTGAAACAAGTAGTCTGATACTCCTACACGCATGAGGTTATAACAGTAAAATTATGTGTGAAGCTAGGTGAAGTCGGCTGAACAATACCTAAGTGATATATCATATGGTAAAGGATAGGCCGGGACGCTATAAATTATCTATGGTGAGAATGTCCGTGTAAGGACTGACGAAACTGCGAATGTACGGGTCTAGAAAGTCGTGCTATTGAAAGGTGGCATGTTGCGTGCGCAACGATGAATATCGAAAAGTAAGAATCGTTGATATGAAATTCGAGATACTCGACAATGAGGGTATAATTCATCAGGCTCATAGCAGGAACCTAAGGATAAATGTAAAGCTAGAATATTTGGAACGTTGTAAGCGAGAAACGTCTATTAAACGACTGTTATCGGGACGGTAACTATAAGTGTAAACGAAGTGTTTTTATTCTCGTGAAAGTAGGGGCACAGTACCGATGAAGCCACGAAAAATGGTGGAGGGATAGCCCCAAGTCTGGTTCTTTAAAAATCAGTTACAGTTAAATGAAGCTCACAGGGTCTGATAAGATGATGGGAAACAATTGTTCTAAACGAAAGGAATAATCCATCGGTGAGCACGGGATTACGAAACAACGAATATTACAGTATGCAGGAAACTTTTGACTGGTTGTATCAAATGAGTTTAAACAATGATACTTACGGGATAGATCTTTATAATCTGGTGATATCCAGGAACAATATACTCCTCGCCTATCGAAACATCAAAAGCAACACCGGAAGTCACACTAAAGGCACTGACGGCCTTACTATTGATGATTACAAGATAGAAAACGTTGAGAAATTTATTCAGGATATTAGACTATCGCTATTGGACTATAAACCAAAAACGGTAAGAAGAGTAGAAATACCTAAACCTAATGGAAAATTACGACCATTGGGAATACCAACGATGCATGACAGACTGATTCAACAGATGTTCAAACAGATACTTGAACCAATCTGCGAAGCGAAGTTTCATAAGCATTCATATGGATTTAGAGCCAATCGCTCAACCCATAATGCTTTGTCAAGATGTTGCCATATCGCCAATATGACGCACAATCACTATGTTGTTGATTTGGATATCGAATCGTTCTTTGACAATGTCAATCATACCAAGTTAATCAAACAACTTTGGAATATCGGCATCAAGGATAATCAGGTACTGACGATTATAAGTAGAATGCTGAAAGCTCCCATCAAAGGAGTAGGTGTCCCACACTGTGGGACACCACAGGGCAGGAGTGCTTTCGCCATTACTTTCAAACGTAGTGTTGAACGATCTGGACTGGTGGATAAGCAATCAATGGGAAACATTCAATGCTGATTATAAATGTCCATATAAGTATAGAGTACTCAAGAAAACCAATCTAAAAGAAATGTATGCGGTAAGGTATGCCGATGACGCACGAGTCTTCACTTGCAGTTATAAAAATGCGGTAAGGATATATCATGCGGTCAAGGAATATCTGAAGAATGAACTTAAACTTAATGTTTCACCTGAAAAGTCAAAGATTACCAATCTAAGGAAACGTAGGTCGGACTATTTGGGGTTTGAAATGAAGCTGGTACCAAAGCGCAAGAAGTACGTTGCGAATACCTTTGTATCGGCGAAAAGTAAAATAAAAATCAAAGCGGAAATAAGGAAAAGAGTTATCGAGATACAGCGTCATACAATTTCCAAGAATATCCACAATTATAATTCATATATACTGGGGATAAGAAATTATTATGAAGCTGCAACACATGTAAATATAGATTTTAGAAATGTTTACCATCAGACGCTCAAGACCTTGTACAACCGATTGAAACCAATAGCTAAATATGAAGTACCCAGGAGTCCCCCACCGTTGTATAAGAAGTTATTTAAGAATAACTATCGCACATTCACGATTGGAGCCATTTCATTGTTTCCACTGGCGGATACGCAGTGGAAATTGAAGACAAACTTCAATCAAAACATATGCAACTATACCCAAGAGGGGCGCAAATTAGTTTATAAACGATTAGAAAATAATGTAACCTCAGTTATGAAGAGGTTGCTGGAACTGCCAATTGGAAACGGAAGTGTGGAATATCGGGATAACACAATCTCAAAGTATTCAATGCAAAAAGGGCGTTGTGGAATCACCCAGTTGTTTCTAACGGCCGAGGAAATACACTGTCATCACATTGTTTCCGTTGGAGATGGTGGAACCGATAATTTTGACAATCTAATCATTATTCACAAAGAAGTACATAAACTAATACACGGTAATAATCAGGAAACTGAAAAAACGCTATTGAAAAAGTTCAATCTAAACAAAACACAGCTTAAAAAACTGAACATGTTGCGTAAGAGATGTAATTTAACTGAAATAAATTAAAGAAGAATTAGATGGAACGCCGTGTGCGGTGAAAGTCGCATGCACGGTGTGGAGCGGGGGAAAAGATGGAGATAACATCAAAGTCTTACCTATCGCTATAGCACATGAATTGCGAAAAAACAAATTCCCAGCCCGATTATGGCCATCAGTATTTTTTCACTGATTTCCCCGGCAAATCTTATGCCAAGGTAAAGCAGGAACCCGCCGTATCCTACCACAATCAGGGTGATGAGAATCGGTGCGATAATTTTCTTTAGTTTCATCAAAAACCTCCGGTTACAAGTATAGTCAATATGTCTGGAGCCTGGTGATTAGCTGTTCCAGAAGAATGTGAAGATTACTGCCCAGACACTGACAAGAACCACAAAGGTGACCAGCGTGATTGTCAGGGCGGAATTCCGGTCCTTTTTTTCATATGCCTTGGCGGACTTGAAACCGACGGGGATCCATACAATCAAAAATATCGCAGCGAACAGCCCAATCGTTCCCACATATTCCATCAAAGGATAACCGAAGACTTTCCCGCCTGTCATGAGTTCAGGCATGAAAGGAATGATGATGGAGCTTGCCAGCCAACCGCAAATCGAAAACAGCCAGCCAGGGTTAAATTTTTTCATTCGCATGTCCTTCTTTCGTTATGGAACGAACACAATTCAAATGGATTACCTACCTTAAATCTAATCCTTTTAGCTAAAATTGTCAATCATGACGATATTTGGATTTGTATGGGTGTTACTTTTTTACTTAAGTGTCTAGCCTGAAAAAAAAGGCGCCTGCCTCACCTAAATGGTAGCCAGTGCGCCTGATTGTTTGATGATAACCTGATAATTGCCGGGATAGATGGTACATCATCCAAGGGCCACATCCAGAATCATCATGATCGCGAATCCGACCATGCAGCCGATCGTGGCGATGTCGGTTTTCGAGCCGCCTTTTTCCCTTTGGGCTTCGGGAATAAGTTCTTCGACAACGACATAAATCATTGCTCCGGCTGCAAAAGCCAAGGCATACGGTAGCAGGTGCTGCATCCTGACTACCGTGATTGCCCCGATAACCCCGGCAATCGGTTCGACTATACCTGATGCCTGGCCGTAGATGAATGATTTCAGGCGGCTGAACCCTTCGCGACGCAAAGGTATCGATACCGCGGCTCCTTCGGGGAAGTTTTGCAGCCCGATTCCGAGGGCCAGGGCCACGGCTCCGGCCAGTGAAGCTGCCGTTCCGATTCCGGCGCCAACAGCTCCAAATGCCACCCCGACAGCAAGGCCTTCAGGAATGTTATGGAGGGTGATTGCCAGTACAAGCAGGATGCTTCGCTGCCAGTTGGTCTTGATTCCCTCAGCCTCGGAAGTCTTGAGACCCATATGCAGATGGGGCAGCAGTTTGTCGACCAGAAACAAAAACAATCCGCCAAGCAGAAATCCGCTTGTTGCCGTAATGTATGGTATCTGGCCAAGTTCGCCGGCCATCTCGATGCTTGGCGCAAGCAAAGACCAGAAGCTCGCCGCAATCATTACCCCGGCGGCGAATCCCAACATGACATTTAGGACGGTCTTGTTTATTGATTTGAAGAAGAACACCAGGGATGCTCCAAGCGCTGTGACCCCCCAGGTAAATAGTGTTGCAAATAATGCCTGTTCAACCGGGCTGAACTGGCTGATCCATTGAATCATGATTGTCCCCTCCTTTATCATTATACTCAACTTTTCATTTTTACCATTTTACCTTTTTTTGCTTGTGATTTCAAGAAATCGGTCCTGGATTTTTCTGGTTAGGGCTCAATGCCTGGTCACTTACGGTTCATTGACGGGTCTTTGGCTTTTCATGGTGTGAGTAGAATATCTTTTTTACCACCTCTATTGTGAGTGCGTATGTGCAGGTAATTGCGATAAGGGCAATAAACACCCAAATTGGCAGTTGAACGAATCCCATCAAAGGACTCAGGGGTGTGTAAATCAGAATTAGAGATGTCAAAGCCGTGGCCACCGAAAGGTACAGCAGCTTTGTTCCTGGTTTGCTTTTGAAAAAAGCATACCTTGTCCTTACTACCAAGGCAACTGCCAATTCGGTAAGCAACGACTCGATGAACCAGGCGGATTGGAACTGCGCCTGGGATGCTCGAAGGACAAACACCAAAAAACCGAAAGTTGCAAAGTCAAACACTGAACTGACCAGACCGAATACGATCATGAAATCACGGATAAACCTGATGTCCCAATGATGGGGTGTTGTGATCTGGTTGTCATCGACATTGTCGCCAGGTATTCCGATTGCCGGAATGTCGGACATGAAATTGTTCAGAAGAATCTGTTTGGCTGACAGGGGTAGAAATGGCAAAAACATCGAGGCGCCGGCCATCGAAAGCATGTTGCCAAAATTGGCACTCGTGGTCGTGAAGATGTATTTGAGGGTGTTCGCAAACGTCCTGCGTCCTTCGAGAATGCCGGAGATGATCAGATTCAGGTCCTGAGAGACCAGGACGAAATCCGCTGCTTCCTTGGCCACGTCCACAGCCTGGTCGACGGATATTCCCACGTCCGCACCGTGAAGAGCGGGCGCATCATTTATGCCATCGCCCATGTATCCGACCACATGGCCCTTTTTTTTCAAGGCAAGAATGATCCTCTCCTTCTGGGCTGGGTCGACCTGTGCGAACACGGTCATCTTTTCGGCGTTGTACATCAGGGCCTCCTCGCTCATCTCCTTGATTTGATCGGCGGTAATCACTCCGCTTATTGGCAGCCCAATGGAATCGGCAAGATGGGCGGCCACAAGATGATTGTCGCCGGTTATTATTTTGGTTGTCACCCCGAGATTGCCAAGTGACCTGATCGTTTTTGCCACATCATCCTTGGGGGGATCGAAAAAAAGCAGGAAGCCCCGGAAGGTCATTTCACACTCGTCTATTGAAACGTCATATTGCTCCTTTTTTTCAACTTGCTTTGTGGCCAGCCCCAGCACGCGGTAACCCTGGTTGGACCAGTTTTTAAAGAGCTGTTCGATTTTTCCAAGGTGGTCAAGGTCTAAGGGAATTGCCTGGTTCATGCTTTGAAAGCTGCTGCAAACAGCCAGGATCTTTTCGAGGGCCCCTTTTGAAATCATTAATGGTGCGACGACGCTACCGGGATTTGAATCGATTACTACGCTAAGCCGCTTGCGCTGGAAATCGTATGGAATTTCGGCTAGTTTGTCCAGTCCGGCGATATCCCGGGTCTTATTTGCCAGGATGGCCTGGTCGAGTGGGTTCTCGATTCCAGTCTGGAAAGAAGCGTTGAGATAGGCCAAACGCATCACCTCATTGTCAGGGTTTCCAGCAACATCAAGTGCTCCGTCGAGTTTTACAACTCCCTTGGTTATCGTTCCGGTCTTGTCGGTGCAAAGGATATCCATGCTTCCCAGGTTTTCAATGGCGCTTAGTTTCTTGACCACAACCCCAGCCTGGGCCATTTTCTGGGCTCCTTTGGACAGGGTGATCGTGATAATGGCAAGAAGCAGTTCGGGAGCGACCCCAACAGCCAAAGCGATGGCAAAAAGCAGTGAATCGATCGGTGGGTGATGCAGTGAAAGGTTGATCACCAAGACGGCCAGAATCAAGACTGTGCTGATGCGAACAAGCAGGACTCCAAATTTCCTGATGCCCCGCTCGAACTCCGTCTCCATGGGACGTTGGCGCAAATGAAGGGCAATCCTGCCGAATTCGCTTGATGTCCCAGTCGCGACAATGACGACTTTGGCGGTTCCGGACCGGACGTTTGTCCCCATATAGGTTACATTCGTCCGGTCGCTTAGTCCGCTGTTGCTCGCAACATTGCCGGCTTTTTTTCCACCGGAAATGATTCACCGGTCAAAATGGCCTGGTTGACAAAGAAATCCTGGGATTCGATAAAGACGCCATCGCCTGGGATCATGCTGCCGGCATTGAGCGCGATTATATCGCCTGGAACGATATCGGTTGCCGGTATCGAGGTAAACCGGCCATCACGCAACACATTTACCTTGATTACGAGCCGTGACTGCATTTTGTGACCGCTTTGCCGGCACGATATTCCTGAAAGAAGCTTAAAAGGACGCTGCCGATGGCAATGGTTACCACGATTATCGTATCCATATATTCGCTACCAAAAAATGATATCACCGCCGCAAAAAGCAAAATCAAAATCAGCGGGCTGGTGAATTGTCTTGCCAGGGATTTGATGATGCTCATTTGATGATGTTCTTTGATCCGGTTGGGGCCGAACTTTACCAAGCGTGCCTGGGTTTGCGTGGCGGTCAGGCCTAATGGCGAGCTGGCGAGCTCCTTCAATATTTCCTTGGCGTCCATGCTCCAATAGTTTTTCAAATTTTCACTTCGATTCATGACAAACTCCTCCATCATGGTTGGCTGTTGGTGCAAATGATATTTAATGGCTGCCACAAGTGTTGGTGCTCATAGAAGGCATTGGACAATCGACTTGATCTATCAAGTAAATTATACTCCAAAACAATAATGATATGGATAAAAATTTAAATCCAAATATAATTCCATGGTTAAACGCGAACTCCAGAATTTTTGATACGAATCATTGGAGCAGACGGATACTTTAGGTGTACAATTGTAGAAAGGGCGGGGCGTTAAAGTTTCCACCAACGTTTGCAGCAAAGCGGGCTCCGCCATGGGGACTCAATGAAAAAAATACTGAATTTTGATAATGTAGGATTGAGTTTCAATCTGACAATCGTTGTCAAGGTTGTCTTCGACTTCTTGGAAATCCTTTCAGGCCTGGTGTTCGCATTCCTGTCTCCAGCCAGGCTATCCGAGCTTATCTCTATATTTCCCGGCGCGAACTTATCGAAGATCCGACCGATTTTGTGATGATCCATCTGGTCTGTCTTGGTCGTGCCTTCACCGTCGATGCCAAGAACTTCGCATCTTTATATCTGATTTTACATGGCGTAGTCAAGGTTGCACTTTTGTATCTGCTCTGGCGCAATATAATTTGGGCTTATCCGATCGCCATTGCACTGCCAGGGTTTTTCATCGCGGTCCAGGTGCAGCGTTTCGTGGCGGATCAGGCGCTTCTTCTCATATTCCTTACCCTGCTGGCTGTCTTGATGATGGTTCTGACTTCCCTGGAGTACCGCAATCTCAATAGATCCAGGCCAGGCGGTTGAAACTCAAACCACTACGCAAAAACAGGCCTCATGCAAGAATTAGTTGCACGGTGCCTGTTTGATTTACTTTTCCCTCGCCAATCAAGGTGATCCGGTAGCTCACTTTTTTCGATTTGAGTAGGTAGCAATGTCAATCCTGTTTTCCATTGCAAAGGCGTTGAGGGAATTGAACACATCAATTGTCGTCATCACGTCGCTTAAGGCGCGGTGATGTTCCCTTTCGATGTTGAAGTAGTCCGAAAGGTCGACCAGCCGGTGACGTCTCAAGGTAGGGATGCACCGCCTTGAGATTGAAAGGGTGTCGACATGGTCGTTTTCAATTTGACAGATATGGGCATCAACAAAATTGATGTCGAACTTCACATTATGTCCAAGGATGACCCTGTCACCGATAAGCCTCTTGATCTTGCGCCGGATATGGTCATCGAGTTTTGGCGCATCCAAAAGCATGTCATTGGTTATACCGGTGAGCCTGGCGATGAAATCGCTTATCGGGGCACTGGGCTTTAACAGGGTGTCGAATGTTTCGACAATTGTGTTGTTTTCAACGACGACGATGGCAATCTCGATGATCTCATCAATGTTCTTCGCAAGACCCGTTGTCTCGATGTCGATGCATACGTAATCTCTCACAAATTCTTTTATCAGCATTAAATAATCTCCTTGTTCATAGTCTGGTGATCTTCCGGATTATCCAGATAAGCCGGTTCATCATGGTAGGGTCCAGTTTGATCGCCCGCTTTTCGCACACATACAGGCAGCGGTAGCAGTTGATGCACTTGTTACGGTCGATTACGATCCGGTCGTTTTCCTTGGCTATCGCGTTTACCGGACAGGCTGTAATGCAGTCGAAACACTGGTTGCATTTTTTCATGTTTATCTTCAGGTCCACAAAGGTCTTGGTCACGAAGATGCTTTGTTTGTTGTAGGGCAGATCAAGTGGGGTGGTCACCAGCTTGGTGAAATTGAATTGGGGAACTGATCCGATCACTTCAATGTCATCTTCGCCTTTTATCATTCCCCGTTTGATGGCCTGGATGAAAAGAGGAACCTTGTTGATATCATAGCCGATCATCTTAGCAGCGGTGAAGTCAAGGGCGGCTGGATTTGTTGCGGCGAAAACCATGTCGGTCTTGACCGGTTTTCCCAGTGCCGTCGGTCCGCCATCGAGGCTGACGATCGCATCCATGACACAAAGGGTCGGTGGGATGAATTTAAAGATATCGATAAAGATATCGCACAGCTCGAACTCGCTGTCGACCCACTGGTGGATTTTTTGCTTGTAGCCCCCGGGCAGACAGCCAAACATGTTCTTGATTGCTCCCGAAAACCTGGTGGCACTGTGTGTTTTGAGTTTGCAGGCGTCAATGATCAGATCAACCTTGATGAGAATTTTTGGGATGTACAACTTGTCCAGACCATTGGTCCGGTTTCTGTCTGTTATGACTTTTATTAGCTGGCATTTTTCAAATTCCACCAGATGGGCATGGTATTTATTGGCAACCTTTTTGATTCCTGATGTCACGTAAGCCTTTCTGGTCAGTCCCTTCTGGAAAAAGGCGATCGATTCGCCGATGAAAATCTCGTTGTGGTTCTCGCGGCAGATCCGACACAATGCATCGATAAGGGCATAGTGGGTTATCGTATGCTGCCCAGGCTTGTTCTGGGATACGAGGTTGGGCTTGATCAATATCCGTTTGTTTTCGGGCACGACAAAGCCGATATCATCAAGGGCCCTTTTTACTGCGCGGTATACTTCTTCTTCGTCATAAGAACCGCATCTCACTGCTGAAACTTTTTGCATAGAAATTCCTCCGTTTGGACGATTTATCTTCTAAGTTAATAGTAGCACTTTTTTTGATGTTACTCAATTTTTTCCTTTAATCAGTCATGATGATATCGATATTGTTAAGCTTCAGTTCCCTGACCGTCACAAAAATAAGCCACATAGCTTGACAGTATCGGCTTGAATTCTTAAAATCATTTCATGATAGGAAATGCCTTGGTAGACCATTTGACTTTTGGGGGCTGCCAAAAGAAGGAGGAACTCGAAAATGAAAATCGCTGTTATCGCAGCTGCTCACAAAGCCGGCAGATTGATTGTAAAAGAATAATTGGAACGCGGCCATGAAGTGACCACCATTGTCAAGGATGCAAAGAAGCTGACACAGACCGGAATCGATGTAGTTGTCAAGGATATTTTCGACCTTGAAATGGATGACCTGAAGGATTATGACGTTGTTGTCAATGCTTTCAATGCACCCGCCGGCCAGAAGAAGGGCATGTCATAGCGCCCCGGGTTCTTACCGATGCCTTGGCTGAATTGTCGAAGATAGAAAATATGGACTGGACCGATATCTCACTGGCTATATTTTTTGATCCAAGCGGCATCAGGATAGGAAAATATACATTGTCTAATGACAATGTGATCACCAATTCCAGTGGCCAAATCTATGTGAGCTATCCGGATTTTGTGGTGGCACTGGTGGATGAGATTGAAAATGGCAATCATATCAAAGAAAGATTTACTGTTTTTTCTCAAAACCAGGCTTGAAGTCGCAGTATAATGATAATGGAATAAGAAAATACCGGTAGTGGGTATGATTGCAGGTCCATATGGGATAGTGGCTCTTTCTGGTTGGGTGGGATTGATGGTGTACATATCCGAAGTCTGATGGACGATATTTAAGGACGCGGCGGCGAAGCAGTTTGCTTGACATTTTTGGATGGATGTTTATCATTAGGGTATCAAAAATCATGTATCAGGGGCGTTGATTCGAATACATTAGTTGCAGGAGGTGGCATATGGGATATCCATATATTTTCAATATCACAATCGAGCAGGACAAGTATCGCAGTGACGATGAGATGATCGGTGATGATAGCAGTGTGATTGGACGGGTTCTTTTTGGGGAGCGGATTGTCATGAAAAATGGTGATTCGCTGTACACATACGATGTCGAATCCAAAAAAGAAGTTTTTGAAAAGCTTAAGTTTGGAAAAACGAGAATTGCCGGGTTGGATGATTACATGATCGCGGATAGTGCGACCGTCTACCGGATCAAAAAAGATGATACGTGTTGCTAAAGTCGGATGATAGGTCCGGCTTTTTTGTTTCCATGATTTTCAGGTTTCCCAGTTCGTTTTCCCGCGTAGCTAAGCGGACCTGGTTTTGGAATGAATGGAAAATGCTTTTATTATGTATCTTGATTGTCCTGGGTTTGTCAGAGTGACCAATAGAAAAGTCACCCCTTTTTCAGGTGGTGACAGTGTCGCATCGCAATTCAGATCGCACATCCAGTATGACTTCCAGGGACTCGATGAACTCTTTTTTGAGATCCAGCGATCCGTTTTTAATGCACCTCATGCATTCATGCAGCTAGCCATTTTATTTGATGCAGTAGTCTATAGTAGCTGGTGGAGGTATTATATGGATAAAAAAGAACAAGAATTTGTTGCATTGATGCGTCACCTCATCATCCATGACATCATTACTGGAAATTCTGGATATCCTATTATTTCCTTAGTTCCATCTAGAGTCACGCCTATGGCGATATGAACCGCCTCTTTAGACACGGTATCGCGCCGCAAAGGAATAACTGTAGCGTCGGTATAAACAACTGCGTATTGCATGTTTAACGGGCGATTTTTAAAGGCTTCAACATGGGCAACTATTTCCTTGGTGATATTGGAAACTGTCTGTCTGGAGTATTTCTTGCCGTAGATTGATTCAACAGTTTTGACAATATCGCTGTTGGCCATCCCTGAATTAAATAGATCGATGACAGTGTTGGTGGTAGCTAGATCGTTTCGTTGATATTTAGGAACCAGCGGAGAATCAAAATCACCCTGACGGTCACGTGGTATGCGCAGGTTCAACACACCAAATTTAGTGTTGTAATCACGGGTGTAATAGCCATTTCTTGAATTAGAATTATTAGATCGGTCATATTTCTCATAATCAAGAAAAACTGTAAGTTCAGACTTCAAAATATCGTTAATGGCATTCTCCAATTCGCTCCGGAAAAGTTCTGAGACCACTTGTTCAAAAGCAGGTAGATTATTATCATTAGATATTAGACTTCTAAGTAAGGTTGTTGTAAAATAGTTCATGGGTGTAATCCTCTCGTAAATTGTTTTTTGTCGAACTAATTTTACAAGGGTTGCATCCTTTTTTATACTTAAAAGTTGAAATCCTATTTACACAAAATATTTTACACTATTATCGTAAATAATCCGGGTAAAGAACGAGTGATGTATGCCGTTCACTCGAAAATCTTGCAAGTGCTCAAGACGAAATTTTTACATCGGCCAAATTATTTTACAATTTTAATCATATTTATGGTTTCATGACTAGAATGAAGATGAAAGCTGACAACCCTTTTCGAATAGTGATTTGGCAAATGAAATCAGACATGTTTAGCACATGTCGAAAAATATGGTTTGGGAGGAATATTTATGGTCTGGGAAATTACAAAAATTGCAGTTATATTATTTTTCGCGATTATATTTGTCATTGACATTTTGGTGGTTATGTCAAAAAGGGGCGGATAGTCATAAAATTTAAAATGAAATGAACCCACCAATGACTCTTTGTTATAATCACACAGTGGGCTACAGTATATGTAAATTCAAATGAAAATCAATATGGCGATAAATGCTGATTTAGACTTTATGGATGCCATCACAATTCATTGATGTTCGAGGTGCAAGCAATTGATGTCTGGCATTTTTGCGCTTGCATCCAATCCAATTAATCGCCTGCGTCTTGGTACTCGTTACTTTCAACCGCATTGTTATCGTAATATGTCAATTCCTTTTCAAATGTGATTACGATCATGATTTCATCTTCGCTCATAATTTGTCCCCTTTCAATTTGCCTAAAATCATCAAGTATAGAAAGTTAATGAATTTCCATTTTGCGCATATAATTGGATAATGTCATAAACATTTTTCATTCAAATTAAATTACTCTTGGTAAAATGTTACCACTTTTCGTGGAAATCACAACGAAAACGAATGATTCACGGGGTTGGGTTGACACAATACTTTCAGGTGGTGTTTATATCGCTGGGCCACACACGGGGGCTCCAAAACACTTATTGCAACGAATATGAGCGAAATATGTGGCTACAGGAGTCTTATGGAAAAGTGTCGGAACTGTTAGAATTCATAGAATTCAGATTAAGTATAAATATTACCAATGAACTACTAGAACAGCATTACCAAGTTTTGAAATATCAGAGAAAGATATCTGATGAGATTGCGGGTTCAAATGAAAGGCTAGGGATGTATTTGGAGATTGAGCGACTGAAAGAGCTTGAAAACATAGTCGAAAAAAGCTAAAACTATTTTCTAGGAAAAATCCTTTGAAACCGTTGCTGGATAAGGTGTTCTGGGTTTTGAACTGAGGCAATATAATATTAGGGTTATTTTGCATGGATTATTGACAAAATTGGGGGTAAAAAAGTGATAATTACAATAAATACGATTCATATCCTTAGAGCGGAAGTACAAATGTATCAAGGAGTGCTCGAGGCGGCTACTGAGTTAATATCAAAAAAGATAGAGGAATATGAATCGAGGTCGGCCAAAATAGAGTCAATCCACGATAAATTGTACAATAAGGTTAGAAATGCAAATTACGGGATTGACTATTCTGGTATGATTACTGTTGAATTAGATTATAAATATCTTTCATTGATTGAAGAGCAGCTGATATTGGAGAATGATCTACGGAGAAAGTATTTAAACGGCTTCGATATCGTGAACGAATTTAATCATGACTATCTTAAAGAACTTGATTATTGGTGTACCAGGATTGAAACGGTGGAATATTATTTGATTATGTTGGATAAAATTATTTTGAGTTTATTGCACATCCGGGCGATATATATAGGAAAAGTAAGCATATACTTAATAGACTGGTATGAAAGAGGTGTGTTTGTCAATGATGGATGCACCAATTAGTGCGTTTATCGTTGACAAACAAGGAATAGCATAGTAATATTATCGTACAAGGAGGGGACTATGAGCACTCATTATAATCAACAATATTCTAGATCGGAGATTGAAGAGTTACTCGAAACAATCAAAGATTATGTACGCAACGATAAGCATTCTATGGCGTTGAATGAAAATAGGGAAGAAAACAGGGGTTTTGTGAATGACTATAATGTTAATCGTCGAAAATTAAAAGAGATTTTGTTATGCATTGTAGTTGAAGATTTTTGTCATTCTCTAAATAATGTTAATAGAGGATTTGAACATGAGATCTTATATGTCTTTGTGCCAAAAGTGGATTTATTAACTGGTCGAGAACACTCGCGACTTTAGTCGTGGAGATGAATCGACTTTTTTGTGACTCTTTTCAACTGTGTTCTATTGGCTACATATATTGTTAAAATTATGGACTAAAAGTGCTTTAAAGCTGTAATTTTTTGCAACCATATGTTAAAATGTATATGAGGTGATAAATGATGGCTGATATTAATTACGGACGTGGTTATGTCTATTCGATTCAATACCATCTGGTCTGGTGTGTGAAATACCGTCACGATATTTTGACTGGTCAAGTTGACGATGATGTCAAGAAATTGTTGACTAAGATTGCAGCTGATAATGACATAAATATCGTTGAAATGGAATCGGATAAGGACCATATCCACTTGCTTATCGATTGCAAGCCCCAACACCATATTCCCAGTATGGTAAAAGCGTTCAAAGGGTTATCTGCAAGATTCCTGTTCAAGCAACATCCTGAGCTTAAAAGTCGTCTATGGAAAGGTCATTTGTGGAATCCCAGCTATTTCGTAGCCACTGTTAGTGATAATACTCAACAGCAGATAATAGATTATATAAAAAGTCAGAAGAAGAAATTAGGTGATGATGTTGTTGCACCATAAGGCATACAAGTTCAGGATCTACCCTGATAGTGAACAGGTAATACTGATCTGTAAAACGATCGGATGTGCCCGATTTGTCTACAATCATTTCCTTAATCTGTGGAATGAGGCGTATGTCAATTCCGGTAAAGGTCTGTCTTACAATTCCTGCTCAGCCATGCTTCCGCAAATGAAACGGGATGATAATACGGAATGGCTAAAGGAAGTAGACAGCATCGCCCTCCAATCATCGGTGAAGAATCTTTCCGATTCTTTCGCGAGGTTCTTTAAAAAGCAAAACAGCCACCCGCGATACAAGAGCAAGAAGAATCCGGTTCAAAGCTACACTACAAAGAATGTGAACAACAGTATCGCTGTAATCGGCAAGTCGATCAAGTTGCCTAAGTTAGGTCTGGTAAGGTTCGCCAAGAGTCGGGAGATCAAGGGAAGGATAATTAAGGCGACAATCCGGAAAAATCCCAGTGGCAAATACTTTGTTGCAATTGTTGTTGAAGAAAAGATCGAACAATTGCCCAAAGCGAATTCGATTATCGGTATTGACCTTGGCATCCGTGACTTCGCGACATTTTCAAATGGCAGAAAAGTCGCAAATCATAAGTTCACTGGCAAGATGGAAAAGAAACTAATCTGCGAACAGAAAAAGCTGTCAAGACGGGCACGCCTAGCCAAAAGCAAAGGAATCAATCTTCTTGAAGCAAGAAACTACCAGAAACAAAGACGCAAAGTGGCATTGCTCCATGAAAAGGTAATGAACCAACGCAATGACTTTTTGAACAAGTTGACAACCCAGATCATCAAAAACCACGATGTAATCTGCATAGAAGACTTGAACACATTAGGAATGTTGCGTAATCATAGACTGGCTAAAAGCATATCCGATGTTTCCTGGTCGGCATTTGTGGCTAAGCTTATCTACAAGGCTGAATGGTATGGCAGAGAAATCATCAAGGTGGACCGCTGGTATGAGTCCAGCCAGATATGCAATAAATGTGGCCACAAGGATTGCAAGAAACCACTCCACATCAGGGAATGGACTTGTCCTAATTGTGGCAGTACCAATGACCGAGACATAAATGCAAGCAAGAACATCCTGAAAGAAGGACTGCGCATAATAGCATCAACATAAACAACTACTTAACTGTAGGGACTACGGGGATAGCTTGGTAAAGAAGAGAAACCGCTGATTATGGTGGATGCACCATAATCAAGTAAGCTCTGTTCCCAAGAATCCCGTGACTTTCAGTCATGGGAGGTTCAAACAATATTGATGGAGAAAAAGAGGAGGTGGAAATATATATTAAATTCAACATTTTGAATGATCGGGATAAAGTAGTGGTAATTTCTTTTCATAAATTAAACAGACCGATAGATTATTTGTTTGTGTAGTAAGTTGAAAAGTGGGGAAAAGAAAATGAAAATGAAAATTGAAAATTTAAATGAAAATGAAAATGTAAATGAAGAAGAAAAAGTATTTTGTTATGAATGTAGAGATGATGTAAGTTATAATTTGCAAAGTATAAATCTTATTGGCAAATTAAAAGGTATTAAATATGAGTATGTCGGAAAAGTAGCTTATTGCGATGAATGTGGTCTTGAAGTATATATACCAGATGTTGAAGATTTTAATTTAAAAGCGCTTTATGATGTTTATCGTGAGGCAAACGATATTATATCTTTAGAAAAAATCAAAGAAATACCCAGTAAATATGATATTGGAAAGAGACCATTGTCATTGCTATTAAATTGGGGAGAAAATACTTTCAGCCGATTTGTCAATGGGGATATGCCATCAAAGCATATTCTGATGTGCTGAAAAAAATATATGAAAGTCCAGAATATTTCAAAGAAATTTTGGAAACTGGCAAATCTAATTTAAAATCCGAATTGTCATATGAAAGGAGTATAAAAAAAGTTAACAGTTTGCTAAATTCAAAAGTTTTACAAAGTAGTAAAATTGATGAAGTTATAGAATATATTTTGTACAAATGTGAAGATACAACACATTTGGCACTTCAAAAAATTTTGTACTATGTTCAGGGCTTTAATTATGCTTTTTATGAAAAATTTTGTTTCGAAGATGAATGTGAAGCCTGGGTACATGGTCCTGTCTTTAGGAATGTTTATAGTAAATATTCTTCTTCTGGATATGATTCTATTGAATCACCAAAGGAACTTTGTTTTATAACGCTCACTTCAATAGAAGTGGCAATTTTGGACAGTGTTATTAAAAATTTTGCATGTTATAGTGGTAAAACTTTGGAGAGTTTTACACATTCTGAAGAGCCTTGGATCGTAACTAGAGGAGATTTGCCGATGGGAATGCCATCTGATAAAGTTATTGAAAAAGAATTGATTGCTAAGTATTTTAAAGAAGTTAAGAATAAGTATGAAATGTTAAAACCTTCGGATATAAAAAAATATTCATCTTCTTTATTTGATGAAATTTGAAATAGTATTTTGAATGACCACATGGCTCAGGTTGAGAATTTTAGTAGTGAAATGTCGAAATTTGGCCGCTTAATAATCCAACAAATTTCAGCATTTCAGAACAGTTATCGCATTTTCGCAAACCAATAGAATTGCTGCCTGTGTTTTATGGTCATTCAAAAATAGTATTGACTTACTTTTGATTTACATTTTAGAAAGTAAGTCTTTTTTTTCCTTTCATTAATTGTTTAATGCATTATATAAACAATTTTAAAAAGAATGCTGTATTAAGCATGGTGTTAAAGTGATAATATTTAAATGTGAAGCAAACGAAAATATTTTTAATAGAGTCATTGTTTACTATGTACATAGTATTAATCAAGTTGATTGCTTGTGACCATTTTGGTGACCGTTAGAAATGCATATCTACAAAACACTTAGTAAACACCTACACAATTTTGTGTTAAAAACAAAAAAAGGTATTAAACAACTATTGAATAGTTGCTTAATACCTAAATTTTTATTTGGGTTACCCCATTCTATTGTAGTACTCAACGATTAATGATTCATTGATTTCTTGGTTCAATTCTGATCTTTCAGGTAATCTAGTCATTTTACCTGTCAGTTTAGCTCCGTCAACTTCAACGAAAGCTGGTACATGAGTACGTCCTTCGATAGCTGCTTTGATAACTGCCATGTTTAAAGATTTTTCTCTGACTGCTACTACGTCACCAACGTTTACTTTCATTGATGGGATGTCAGCTTTGATTCCGTTTAAAGTGAAGTGTCCGTGGTTTACTAATTGTCTAGCTGCTCTTCTTGTAGGAGCGAATCCTAAACGGTAAACTACGTTGTCCAAACGGCTTTCCAGTAAGCAGAAGAAGTTGTAACCAGTGATTCCATCCATCTTAGATGCTCTTTTGAAAGTGTTGTGGAATTGTTTTTCGTTAACACCATACATATGTCTCACTTTTTGCTTTTCAGCTAATTGTGCCCCATATTCAGTTTGTTTTTTTCTTTTTTGTCCGTGTTGCCCAGGAGCGTAAGGACGTTTGTTTAGTTCTTTACCGTTTTCTAAAGTAGAGAATCCTAAACGACGTGATAATTTCCATTGTGGTCCAGTATAACGTGCCATTAATATTTTTCCTCCGTATATTGTTTTAGCAAGTAAAACAATAACATGCATAGATTATCCAGGTTGTGTCCATATTAAGTATTTCTCTTTGCAGCAAGATACTCTACAAACATTGGTTATGAACGCAATTGCTGAAACTCCATGTGCTGCTATCATTTATTGCCTTTCAACTATAACGCAAGCCAATGACAAAGTCAAGGTAAAAATGGATGAAATATTCGAATGTTTCATTGTTTTAGGATGATTGATTGCCTATTGACTTGGATCGGGTGAATTTGGGAAAATGTCTGATTTTTACATGAGCAAGTCTTTTTGTTTCAAACTAGTGTCTTATGTGCTATACTTGTTGTAAGTATGGGGTATTTATGATATTCTAACTAATCGAGGTGAATACAATGAAAGAATTAATCTTATTGGTAAATTTGGATGGAACCCAGGATGGCATCGCCATCGGTTCGATTGCCCGGAATTTGGGCGTGGATGTAAGGCATCTTGGCGACACTGATTTCAATCAGGAAGTCGGTTATCTTGTCGGTCTTGAGTCATATGACTTCGATGATGAGGCAAAGGTGACTTCGCTCGAGGAGAAGATGATGGTGCTTCACAATTTCTCGGATGAACAGATCGAACTGTTTTTGGATGTCTGCCGCCAGGCGGAAGTTTCGTACATTCCTTTAAAAGCAGTGACAACGCCGACAAACGTGCAATGGCGCTTTGTCGAGCTTTATAAAAACGTGAAAGCCGAATATGAAGAGATGCAACGGCTTCACTCAAGTGAAAATTAGGAGGGGCGCATGAATTCTAGAGTATGTATCGCATTGGATTTTGATTCGACTGCAAAGGTGGTTGAATTTTTGGACTCGTTTCCCAAAGGTGAAAAGCTGCTGGTGAAAATCGGGATGGAAGTTTTCTATGGGCAAGGCTTGGAAATCATCAAGACGGTGAAAAGCTATGGCCATGACATCTTTCTGGATCTCAAACTTCACGACATTCCCAATACCGTCAAATCGGCTATGAGCCAGCTGGCCAAGCTTGATGTGGATATTGTCAATGTCCATGCCAGCGGATCGATCGCGATGATGAAAGCCGCGATTGAAGGATTGGAACAGGGAAAAATCAAGGACAAGCGTCCACTTTGCATTGCGGTTACCTGTCTGACTTCGCTTTCGCAGGAAGTGTTGAACAAGGAACTTCTTATCGACAAGACTATCGATGAGACGGTGTTGCAGTTTGCCACCAATGCCAAAGAGGCGGGACTTGACGGGGTTGTCTGTTCGCCGTTGGAATCGAAACTGATCCACGACAATCTGGGTCTCGACTTTTTGACAGTCACTCCAGGAGTGAGATTGAAGGATGATTCGACCGATGATCAACAACGGGTGACGACACCAAGCGACGCTCGTGCGCTGACTTCAAGCTACATCGTCGTGGGCCGGCCGATAACCAGGGCAAACGACCCTTATGCAACATATAGAAAAATAGTAAGAGAATTCGAAGGGGAATAATAATGGAAAAATTGATCGCAACACATTTATTGGATATTCAGGCAGTATTTTTAAAACCGAACGACCCGTTCACATGGGCGAGTGGAATCAAGTCACCGATTTACTGTGACAACCGCCTGACTCTTTCATTTCCAAGAGTCCGCAAAGATATCGAAGCCGGTCTTGCCAAACTGATCCAGGAAAACTATCCTGAAGTCGAGTGCCTGATGGGTACGGCGACAGCAGGAATCCCGCACGCGGCGTTGGTTGGAGACATTCTTGATCTGCCGATGGGTTATGTGCGCGGTGGTGCCAAAAGCCACGGCCGCAACAACCGCATCGAAGGAGTTGTCAAACCTGGCATGAAGGTTGTCGTTGTCGAAGACCTGATCTCGACTGGCGGTTCGTCGCTTGAGTGTGTCGAAGCCTTGAGGGAAGCCGGTTGCGAGGTGTTGGGTCTGGTTGCCATCTTCACTTACGGTCTGGCTAAAGCGGAAGCCAATTTTGCCGCGGCAGACTGTTCTTACCGTACTTTGACCAATTACGATGCTTTAGTTGAAGTAGCTGTGGCTAAAGATTATATCGCGGAATCTGACAAAGAAAAGCTGTTCGCGTGGAAAAAAGACCCAAGCGACCAGTCATGGATGGACAAATAGGCGCTTTATGAACAACGCCAAAATCCGTTTTGATACAGCTACAGTTTTAAAAGAAGCTTTCCAGCCTTTGTTTTTGACTTTTCTGTTCATATTGCTCATCAACCAGGGGATCTCCACCTTCGCCTCGATGTTTGGCGATACGATCGGCCAGATACTGACGCTCATTGGAACAGTTGCGACATTGCCGTTGGCCCAGGGTCAGGTAAAAGCGGCATTGAAGGCGGTCAACAACCAGGTTGATGCCATCGATCCCAAAGATGACGGTCTGGTGGGGCTTCGCCATTACACCCGCTATTTCTCGACCTATTTCGTGATTTTCATGATCACGCTTATGAGCGTGCTGGTAATCGTCCTGATCGGGGTGGTTCTTGTCATGGCGACCCAGGGAAATGTCCTGGCAAGTCTTGGTGACTACTATCTGACATTTACCGATGTCAACGCCCTGGTGGCGGCGATGCAAAGCGACGCGGCTTTGATGAGTGCGATCTATTCGACCCTTGGCATCATCCTGGTGATCCTTGCTTTGATCGGGATTGTGTATCTTTTCATCTACAGCCATATCGCCCTGGCGCCGTTCATCCTGGAAAAGTATGACTACCGCGGGTTTAAGGCTGTTACCACGAGTGCTGCATATATGAAAAACAAGAAGTGGGACCTGGTCAAGTTGATGATTTCCTTCATCCCCCACGCCTTGCTTGGGGTGCTGGCGATGACGTTCATTGACGGTTTCATTTCCAATGCCGTGCTTGCCTCGCTGATTTCAAGTATCGTATTTATCGCTATCTTGAACATCCGGTTCAAGGTCGCCTTGGCATACTTCTTCGAAGAGGCAGATATCGCCTATGAAGGATCGACGCATGAATGACCGGTTGAGAATCGATGATTCCGTTCTCGCCGGGAAACTTACCGGTAACATGATCGCCTATGGCTACCTTACCGGCAGTGCGATGTACTTCTTTTCCGCTCCTTTGATCGGCCAATACCTGGCAGTCTTGCTGGTAGGCCATTATGGCAGTTACAACCTGCTTCTGGCGGTGTTAAACCTGTTTTTCCAGCTGATCATGCTTGTCACGATGATTGCCATCATGAAGGATTTCGTTATCGAAAGCTTCCGCCACTTTGCAAGAGGCTGGAAGGTCGAGCTGTTGTGGAGCTTCAGTGTCGGCTTTCCGGTGATGTTCATCATCAATGCCCTGCTTGGTGGGTTGGTTACCTTGTTTGTCTCGAGCGAGAGCGCCAACGAGGCTGCCATCACCCAGCAGGCCCAAAGCAACTTCGCGATAATTGTAATCACCTCGGTGATCCTGGCGCCGGTTGTGGAGGAACTGTTTTTCAGAGGGGTCATCTTCCGCTCGCTGTCCCGGTACAATGTGGTGCTGGGCATGATTGTCTCATCGCTGGTTTTTGGATTCATCCATATATATCAGGCTTTGTTTGCGGGTGATCTAAGCCAGCTGTACTACCTGATCCAATACGGCGGGATGGGTTTGGTGCTTTCCTGGGTGTACGTCACGAGGCGCAACATCTTTTCGGCCGTTGTCGTCCACCTGCTCAACAATGCCATCTCGATGGTGCTGTTGTGGATTTCGTTTGGATTAATGTGATAGCGACTGGGAGTCTTATCAAGGGCTTCCGGTTTTTTTTGTGCGATAATTGTAAACAAAGAGATAATTGTGGTAAAATGAATGAAATATTGTACCCGGGGGAATCATATGCAATTAGAACCAATCAAACAAACATCATACCTGACAGCCTTGAACTGTCACCTGTATCGAAGGATCATGCGGATCGTCTATCTCGAGAGCACCCATTACAACTATCATCTCGACCTTGAGAAAATCATGGAGAAACTTGAAAATGACGGGTTCGATGGAGCCGTTGATGAGACGACGCTCAAAAACGCCCTTGATGCCCTGGTGGACTGGGGCAATCTGACCGCCATCCAGGATGCCAAACAGGTCAACACGATTGCCGAATTCAAGGCCCGCAAGTTCCGCTATTCGATCAGTGATGCCGCCCTGGAAGTCGAGCGGATGGTGATGAAACTCGAAAACCTGACTGTAAAAAGCAACACCGCCTCGCTAGGCTATCTCAAGCGGCTGTACCAGGAATTCAAAAGGATCCTTACGATAAGCGATGCCAGCGATATGCAGCTGCTCGAGTGGTGGGAGTATGTCGGAAACGATTTTGCGACCTTGAACCTGGTTTACAGCGACTATCTCCGGGATTTTTCCGGCGACCGGTCAGCGAAGCTGATGCAGTCGCTGGAGTTCTTGCAACACAAGGAGTACTTCGTCAAGATGCTCAAGGATTTCGTCACCCAGTTGCAGATTTATGCCATCGAGTTCGAGAAGATCCTGGTGAGCCTTGAGAGCGACTATGTCGACAATATCCTTGAGAGCATCATAACCGCCCAGAAGAAGAACCCGTCTTCGCTTGGTGCGCTTGAATACACCGATGAAAAATACCTGAGAGACGGGGTTTTTGGCCGCTACAGCGAGCTGCGAAGGTGGTTTGTCAAGTCACCAGGCAGCCAGAGTGAAGTTGAAGCGATCATGGATAGAACGAACATCATTATCCGCCAGATTATCCAGAATGCCGGCCTGATCATCGACTTCCATGAAGGGATAATATCAAAGAAGGATGATTACCGCCATTACCTGAAACTCTTCGCCAGGATATCCGAGCTAAGTGAGGCCCACAGGCTGGCGGCCCATCTTTTCGGGGTCCATGACATCCGTCATTACCAGACCAATGCGCCCCGCCTGAGCGAGAGCAGTGCCATTTCGACTTTCGACGAGGCGCCCCAGGTGTTCGAAGTCAAGCCGATGACCCGGAAATACCGGATCAAGCAGGAAAAAATCAGACTGGTCGACCGCTCGCTGGAAAAGCAACTCCAAAGCCAGGCCCATCAGGCGATGATTGCCGGTCAGATCAAGATCGCCAATACCTACATCAAGGCCAAACGGATCGACTTCAAGGACATCGTTGACGAAATATCGCCCTCGACCCGGCTGCTGCTGCTGTCGTGGGTAGCCAGCGCATCGGGCACGATTGACAAGGTCGGCACAAGCGAGTTTGGCCGGCGCTTCAAACTAATGAGAATGGATGAGACAATCACGCTTCGCTGCAGTGATGGCGACCTTGAGATGCCCCGTTTCATCCTGGAATTCGAGGATTAAGATAAGATGATACCAAAGGAATTGCTTGAAAACTTCTGGGTCCAAAAAAGCGACGACCCCAAGAAGTTCTATCAGCTAAAAAGAGAACTCAAAGAGTCGCAAAGCTTCATCAACAACCAGATCGGCTGGAAAGTCATTGCCAATGACAATCTCCTCAAGATAGAAAAGACCCCTTACCTGGCTTCAAGCTACATGGGGATTGGAGAATTTAACGATGTCGACGATTACCTTTTCCTGGTGGCCACCCTGATCTTCCTTGAGGACAAGGGCGTGCATGAGCAGTTTTTGCTTTCAGGCTACATCGAAGGAATCGAGGTCATCCTGGGCGATCTTGTCGAACTGGACTGGACGAGCTATTCTAGGCGCCGGACGCTGATCAGGGTCATGGAATACTGTCTAAGTCTTGGTCTGCTCAAGGTGACTGACGGTTCGCTGGATGGCTTCAAGAGCGGGGGCGAGGGCGAGGTGCTCTACGAGAACACCGGACTGTCGAAGTATTACCCGGTGAGTTTCAACTTCGATGTCACCAAGATCGAAGGGGTTGACGACCTGGTCGTGCAAGCCAATGAGTCGACCGACATCCTGCGCAACTGCGTCTATCAACTCCTTATCACCAGTCCGGGGGTGACCTGGAGCTCAAGCGAGGATGTCTTTGGCAAGTATCTCAAGAACCAGCGTTTCAATATCCAGAAAAACATCGACCGCTATTTAAGCGGTGAGCTGATGATATTCAAGAACTCGGCCTATCTGATGGTCTCGAGCGATGACAAATATGGAACCCTTCATCCCAGCGGCAAATCGATCAGTTCGCTGGTGCTGTTTGTCCAGAAGCGGATTGTTCAAAGCTGCAACGATGGCGAACTCAAGCTTTTGAGTGAGGATGTGATCGAGATAGGCGAGGAAGAATTTTCCAAGCTGGTGATCGGTGTTTACAACCAGGTTCTTCCGGGGTTGTCGATCGAGTATCGCAATATGGATATCGACAACGTGATCAAGGCGGTGGTTTGCTATATGGAGGAATTCCACCTGATCAGACGTGACGAAAATAAGATAATAATACAAGGGGCGGTGGCCCGTCATGAGGGAAGCTACCCTTATGATTTTGTGGAGGCGTAGATGAAAGAAAGATGGCAGATGCATCGGATGGGACTTGTGAATTTCTGGTATTTCGATGACCAGGAGTTCGAGTTTGCCAATGGCAAGCTTCTGATCCGGGGACAGAACGGATCGGGGAAATCGATATCGACCCAATCGTTCATCCCGTTCATATTGGATGGCAACAAGGCACCATACCGGCTGGATCCCTTCGGGTCCAAGGACCGGCGAATGGAATATTATTTCCTGCTCGATGGCAAGAATGACGAATCGGTCGGGTATATCTGGCTGGAGTTCAAGAAGATGGGATCCGACCAGTACCGGACCCTGGTCATCGGACAGCGGGCCCGCAAGAACAGCGACATGCAGTTCTGGAGCGGCATCATCCTGGACAACCGCAGGATCAACCGCGACTTCCAGCTCAAAAAGCGCCTGGGCGACTCATGGGTTATCCTTGCCAAACAGGAATTCAAAAACGCGCTGGGGGAAAGCAATTTCTACTCTGAGCGGGCGGTGGAGTACAAGGCCGCGGTCAACAAGCATATTTTCGGTTTCGACCAGCTGGAACAGTACGACCAGTTCGTTGATCTGCTTATCAAGGTGCGGGCGCCCAAGCTTTCCAAGGAATTCAAGCCGACCAAGATCTACGAGATCTACAATGAAAGCCTCCAGGTGCTAAGCGACAGCGACATCCTGCCGATGGTCGAATCGATGGAAGAGATCGACCGGACCCAGGCTAAGCTCGATGAATTCCAGGCGACCAAAAAGGCGCTGGACAATGTCGGTCGCGTCTACAATGTATATAACCGCTACTACCTGGCCAAAAAGGCGCAAAATTACATCCGTCATCGCGATGAGTTCAAGGATCTTTCCAACCGGCTTATAGCCGGAGAGGGACAGTATGACGCCAACCAGAAAGCGATGGAGGAAATCGATAAAAGGACCGGTGAGCTAGGTGAAGCCAACTCCCTGCTCCAAACCGAAAGGGCCAGTCTCCCGCTTGATGATATCGAAGCCAAGATTGAAAGCTACAAACTAGCCAAGAGCGAAGTTCAAGATCAGGTAAATGAACTCAAGGCGCTTCAAGTCAAACTCGACGGGGCCCTGGTGGAAAAAGATGTCAAAATCACCCAGCGCCGTCAACTTGAACAGGATGCAAGTGACTGCGAGTATCTCGCTTCAAAAGGGATCAAGGAACTTGACTCGATCAACGAGATTGCGAAATTGCCTGGACATCAAAAGATCCGCCGCCTGGAAAATCCCAATGAACTTCTAGGCCAGTGCGACGAACTGGAAGGGGAGTTGAACAAGGTTGCCAAAAAGGTCGACCAGGTTCTTGGCTGCCTTGACTCGCGCCATCAAGAACAGCTAAAGCGTGATGAACTCGCGCAAGAGCTGTCTCATGTCAATGAACAGATCGCCCAAAGCAACAGTCTCCTTGATGGAAAGACCCGGGAGATTGAAAATGCCAAGGATGAGCTGATCAACCGGTTCTATCACTACGTCCAGGAGAATCACGCCCTGGATATTTCAAGCCGGACTGGCGATCTGGCCAATATTATCAGGGAATACAAAGGCTATGGCGATTTCAAAATGATCGACCGGATCCTGGTGGAACTAAAAGGCGACCAGGCGATGACTTTAAGCAAGTCGGTGCTGGAGATGCGTTTTGCCTTGAACAACTTCCAGAAGGACAGGGATCTGCTTAACCAGGAACTCATCAGCCTCATCCAGGCGCAGGATCTGGAATACCCGGCCAATGATTCCGTTGGCCTGGGTCGGAAAATCCTCAAAGACAACGGGATTGATTTTATCAGTGTTTACCAGGCGTTGGAGTTCGACGAATCGCTTGGTGTCGAGTCAAAAAACATCCTCGAAGCCCAGCTGGTAGCGACCAATCTGATCGATGCGATCATCGTCAATCATGAAAACTACCAGCAAGCCAAGGAGCTGTTGCGGGGTCATGACCAGATCCTGGTGGCTCCTACAAGCCAGGGCCATAAGGGCAGACGGTTTGTAAGGGGGAACCATCCCCGCTTTGAATCGGAAATCGATGATTTCATCGCGATGTTCGATGCCGATGAAAAATTCGGGCTTAACGGCCATTACCGCTACGGGCTGGTTGAAGGTTTCGTCTCATCCAGGCATGAAAGCGTCTATGTGGGCGAACAGTCGCGCAAGGCCAATCGTAAAAGACAGATCGCTTCGATCGAAACAAAAATCGCCCTGCTCGAAAAACAGATCGCAACGGCCAGCCAGGAAATTGACCAGCTCGAACAAGCCGGGATCAGGCTGGAGGAAGACTATGAAAGCCTCCAGGTATTCGACGGCCTCGACGAGTTGCTTGGACAGCTTGGTGAACTTGAAGCCTGGCTGATCCAGGCCGCCAGAAGGCAACAGGAGCTTTCCAACCAGGTCGAGCAAGTCAAGGCCAGGCTGGTGAAAATCAAGAACGACATGCTTGGACTGTCCCGGGACCTGCCATACCATCTTGAAAGTGGTATTTATCAGGATGTCAAAGAGAGCCTGGGCGACTATCGGACCGCATTGAACCAGGTGAACCGCGAATTGCTTCTATGGCAGACCAAGAGTGTCCAGGTGCAAACGATCGGCGAGGTTGTCGACAAGATAAGTGAACAGGTCGATCAATTCTATGCCCTGACCCGCCAGGAAGAAAGCAGGATTGCCAAAAACCGCACCATTATCGCGACAATCGAAAACTACCTCAATCAAGAATCGACCAAGGAGCTTCATAAGCGGGTCAGAAGAATCGACGAAACGCTCGAAGTGAACGGGCTTGAACTCGAAGAACTCACCAGCCAGCGCCATCTATACCGGGAAGCGAATCTCCTGCTTGAGCGCGATATCGCCCTTATGGCAGGCCAGAAAGAAAAAGCGGAGGTCTGCCTCGATCTTTCAAGGGAACTGTTTGTCCAGGAACTTGACCTGGAATACGTGCCTGGGATAATGGGCAATCTCGATGAACAGGCAAAAAAAGCCGGCGGGCTGCTTTTGCCAAATGAGGCGCAAAAAAGCGACAGCGAGCTGCTGCAGTCATTGAACGATGTCCAGCGCAACAATTTCTCGGCCTTGACCAACTATGGCATCAACACGGTTAAAATGTTCAAGGCCAATGAGTACAACCTGGTCTCCCAGCGTTACGCGATCGTGCTCAAGTACCAGAACAACACTGTCGACTTCTTCGAGTTTTACGAGAAGATCGCTCAGACGATCGAGAATACCCAGCTGCTTATCGTGGAAAAGGACAAGGAGCTTTTCGAGAAGTTCTTCTCCGACGCCCTGGCCAACAAGCTCATCCGCAAGATCAATGACGCCAAAAGCTGGGTCAAGGACATGAGTGAGCTGATGGAGGATCTCAAGACGACATCCGCCATTTCTTTCTCGCTGGCATGGAAGCCCAAAGCGGCACTTTCCAGCGACGATCTTGCGACTATGGAACTGGTCCGGCTGCTTGAAAGCGACCGGGAGATATTGAGTTATGAGAACCTCAATGCCCTCTCGCAGCATTTTTCCAAACGGATCAAGCTGGCCAAACAGGAATATCTCGAAAATGACATCCAGGAGTTCAATTACGGCGACCTGGTGCGCCAGGCCCTGGATTACCGGGAATGGTTTGAGTTTTGCCTTTATTACAGGCGGGCCGGTTCTGTCAAGAAGGAACTTACCAATTCAGCTTTCAACGTCCTTTCCGGGGGTGAGAAGGCGATGGCAATGTATGTTCCGCTGTTCACGGCGGTCAATGCCCAGTACAAGAAATCATCTAAGCTGGACTTCCCAAGAATCATCGCCCTTGACGAGGCCTTTGCCGGGGTCGACAGCGAGAATATCTCGTCGATGTTCGACCTGGTTGAGAAACTGGATTTCGACTTCATCATGAATTCGCAGGTGCTTTGGGGCACTGATGGAGCGGTCAAGGAACTTGCGATAGCCGAGCTGTACCGCCCGCTCAACTCCCAGGTCGTATCGACCATAAACTACCACTGGAACGGAAAGGTCAAGACGCTGTTATGATCGAAGAGTGCGCAGCCTACTTCAAGGCGAAGCCGGAATTCGACCGGGTCTTCATCCTGATGAAAAAGCAGTGGGAGAAGTACGGCCGGATTGCCGGTTACATAATTCTAAACAAGCCAACAGCCGGCGAAAAGGATGTCCTGTCCAAGTTTTTGCATCAGGATTTTGGCTATCCCGCCAATCTGACCAAGATCAGGTTCAAGATGGCTGACTTCCAGGAAGCGCTGGAGATAACAAGGTTCAAAAAACTTGATTTAAAGGAAATCCTTGACGCCTACTTCCAGGTGGAAATATCGACGACCGGCCACAAACGGATGGCCGCTCAAAAAAAACAGGCCGATTTTTTCGGGGAGCTGGCACAGCTGATAAGCCAACCGCAGGTGGCAAACTGGTTTGACTGGCTGCGCCATTCCAAAAGCAGCGGCTATGTCCTGATAAAGTCATTGGCCAAAGAAGACGAACAGGCAGCGCGCCAGGCGATCAAGGCGGTAGATGACGCTGTTGCCTGTCTTGATGAAAGTGCTTTTGCTCTGGCGGTTCTAAGTGCCCGGGTTACGGGCAATCCCCACTATTTCGACCGCAACACCAAGCCGGGGAGGCTGCTTATAAGTTGCCTCGCCCATATCCACAAGCTTGCAACGCCAGGCCATGCCCAGGGGATATTGGAACTGTACGCTTTGGCCAAAATAACGCCGGATGACATCTCGTCGAGTGTGGTCATCAAAAACATCGATCTTTTTCAAGGGGATAAAATCCATCCTGGGGTAGCCGGATTCAATGAGCTAAACGAGCCTTGCGTGGTGACCCTGGGAAATCTGGCGAACGTCAGCTTTGCTTCAAGCAAGCCCTGTGTTTTTGTTTTTGAAAACCAGATGGTCTTTTCCCATCTGGCAAGCGAGCGCTTCTACAACTGCTCCCTGGTATGCACTTCGGGGCAGCTCAAGGTCGCGGCATTGAAGCTTTTCGAGATGCTTGACAAGGATGTGAAAATTTTTTACAGCGGCGATTTCGATCCCGAAGGCCTGCAGATAGCCGACAAGCTTCTAGGCCGTTTTTCCAACGTGGAGCCGTGGGGTTTTGATGAGGAACTCTACTTCCAGGCGCTTTCAAACGAGAACATCAGCGAGATCCGTCTTTCCAAGCTCGATTCGCTTAATGACTCGCGGTTAAAAGAAGTGGCCAAGGCGATCAGGGAAAACAAGCTGGCCGGTTACCAGGAAAATATCCTCGATTTCTATCGTAAAGACATTCTCAGGATCATTGCGGAAAACCAATAATGACCATCGCGCCTTCTTGGGCCCGGTGGTTTTTTCGATACTGAAAGGGTCTTGATTCTGGTTATCCAAAATAGAGGCGGATTCCAACAGATAACCGGGCATGATTATTAAATTGTGCCAAAAGTTATTATTTGATGCTATAATCTAGTTAGCGACAGGCAATCGGGATGGCAATTGCATCTAAAAATAGAAGGAGATGGATTTATGGCATTCATCATGGAAATAATAGAAACTAATGAACAGCCGGTTCTCACAGTCAGGACAACGACATCGGTTGAAAACCTGCCCAATATCCTCGGTCCGATTTTCGGGGAGATAGCAGGCTACATCATGGCCCAGGGGCAGGAACCGCTGGGACCGGCATTTATCGCGTACCACAATATGGATATGAACAATCTTGATATCAAAATCGGCTTCCCGGTGGCCGCACCTTTGCCAGGAAATGACCGGATCAAGGCTGGCTTCATTCCGGCTGGGAAAAGGGCCACCACCTTCCACAAGGGAGCTTATGGGGATATCGGACCGGCCTACCAGGCGTTGGGCGAGTTTCTGGTCAAAGAAGGCTACGAGGCCACCGGGATAGCTTACGAATATTACTACAATTCACCTGGGGAAGTGCCTGAAAGCGAATTGTTGACGAAGATCGAATTTTTGCTTAAATAAGATAAGTACCGTTGCCTGTTTCATCGCACAAAAAAAAGCTCCTTTTTGGGAGCTTTTAACGTTTTTCCAGGTAGTCGATCACGTGATTTAGACTTGGCAGGATTTCAGTTGCGAGTTGGGCCGGTTGCCCTTCGATGGTGACCATGTCCGGGATGGCGATGACTTTGACATCAGCCAAAAACGATGCCATGATGCCAGCTGGCGAATCCTCGAGGACATAGGCTTCATGGGATTCGATATTTAGCTTCTTGATCGATTCCAAAAAGATGTCCGGTGCCGGTTTGCCGTTTTTGATCTCGTCGCCACAGATAACGTCATTGAAGTAGTGAGTCAGGTTGGCTTTGTCGAGAATATGGTCAACGCGGTGGCGTGAAGACGAAGTTGCAACCATGGTAAGGTAGTTGTTTGTCTTGAGGTAGTCGAGCAGTTCGAGCAGACCGGGTTTGATGGTCGGGCCGACTGTGTCGAATTCCTTGGCGATCAGCTCGTAGACATCGGATACAAGTTTCTTGCAGTCGACTTTCCTGTAGCTTAGCTGCAGGCGGTTGAGGTTGTCTTTATGATTGGAACCGATCATCGAGCGGTAGAATTCCTCGCTCATCGATTCTCCTTGTAATTTTAACAGGTGGTTATAATAATTGTAAGTGGTGCGCTCGCTGTCGATCATCAAGCCGTCCATATCAAAAATTATCGCTTTTATCATTGGTATCTCCTTGTTTGTTGTGGGTCCATATTATCACAAATGTTTGTGGAATTAAAGTCTTTCCAGAATTTGAAAATAAAAAAACGTCCCATAGGAACGTATGTTTTTTAGTTGGCGGTCTGGACGGGACTCGAACCCGCGACCTCCGCCGTGACAGGGCGGCATTCTAACCAACTGAACTACCAGACCAAAAAATATGGCGGAGACAGAGAGATTTGAACTCTCGCGCCAGTTACCCGACCTACGCCCTTAGCAGGGGCGCCTCTTCAGCCTCTTGAGTATGTCTCCAGGTTTTTACTGCTTTTACATAATAGCATTTATTCACATGTGTTGCAAGACTTTTTTTCGCTTTTTTCAAGAACTGTCCAGTCCTGGAAAAGAAGAAAAAAATGGTCTCCCCGCACGGGCTCGAACCGTGGACCCTCTGATTAAGAGTCAGATGCTCTACCAACTGAGCTACGGAGAGATTGATTGATGTCTGTGGATTGCTGTCGAAGTCGACTAGTAAATAATACTACAGTTTTTTGTTTTCTTCAATACAAAAATTGATTTTTTTTCAATTATTTTATGTTATACTTTAAAAAGAGGTGATGACATGTTTTATCGACAATCGTTACAAAATATTCAGGTGGTATTTATCTCCTTGGACGGAGCCTTGCTAGATCTCAACCACCTGCGCTACAATTATATCAGAAAAATCAGCCATCTGCACAATCAGGATGTGGCATTGAAGAAGTTCGACCGGTATCTAGGCAACTACCAGACAAGCTATGATTTTCTAGGTTTCGACTTCGATGTCGAGAGAATGGAAAACGAGCTGTACGAGTATTCAGCCTATGCGAGCAACATCTTGAAGACCGGTGGTGAGGAACTGCTTCGGTTTTTGAAGTCCCGGGGCATCAAGGTTGCCGTCTATACGACCTACAAAGCCAAACGGGCGGTAGGCTACCTGCAGCTTTGCAAGCTCGATCAATATGTTGATTATGTCATCGGGGGAGACAGCGAGTGCGCCCATATCCCGGACAACGAGATCATCGAACTCGTTTTGGAAAAGTTTGCGATCGACCGCAGTGAGCTTCTTGTCGTCGCGCCTTACAAGTCGCTTGTAAGTGCGGCCAACGAGAGCTGCGCCAATGTGGTATTCCTGAAGGATCTCATCGCTGCCGACCTGGCCATCGAGCGAATGGTCTACAGGGTTGTTTCCAACTGTTTCGAGATCATGAATCTTTTTTTGTTCGACCGATTCGATGACATCGAGGTATACGGTGGAGCATTGAATTTCACCCGGAGCATGGATGAGACCGAGCTGGAAAAGACATACAACCACCTGGTTAATGAATTCAGTGATGACCCCGAGCTCTCGCGGCTGGTGCGCCAAAGCTACTTCTATTACCTGGGCGAACTCCAGAATCGCCATTTCGAGGAATTCGGCAAAAATAGGCTCAAGGGCGTCGACTATTCCAAACTCAACGAAGGTCTGATGCTCAAGGACCACGATCTTGAGGTCAACCAGCTAAAACACAAGCTCTATGAGTCGTTTACTTTTGACGATGACAAGCCTGATATGCTTGGTGGCATCCTTGAAGAAGAGTCACCCCTTGATCGTCTGGGTGCCAGGGAATACGGCTCGACCCCGAATTTCATCAAGTCCAAGCATGATGACAAGGGCAATAAGCAAAGTGGAGATGCCAAGGAACTCAAAAAGAGCCTTGGGGATCTGGTGTCCAGGGACAAGCCGGATTTGAAGCCGCAGCTGGTGGCCAAGAACGCGAAATTCGAAGCTGCCGATGCCACTTTGATCCCTGAAATGGAGCCTCGGATGGAAGCAGCCCCGGAAGTCGATCTCCAGCTTGACTTTGCCAATGTGACTGCCAACCAGAAGGACACCCTCGACATGCTCAACGCCCTCCATACCCGGGAAATATCCAAAAAGGAACTGGCCGAGGCCGCGAACAATGAATCTCAGGACGTCAAAAGCGTCCCGTATCAAAAAAAGAGCAGCCGTTTTTCTTGGCTTCATCTTGTGCTTGTGCCGTTCATCGCTACCGCTTTGGGATTTGTGGCGTACCGGCTTTCGGGAGCGCCTTTTGAAAACCAGACCGGCTACCTGGAAATTCTTGATTCGCTCCTTGATTTCTATCTGGACGGCATCCTGGCTATCTACCAGACAATGATAACATTTGTCCATGTCCGGCTTGATATTTTCCCATCCTTCGATGCCCTGATCAACAGCGACTACCGCATCTACATCATGTTTGGCTTCTATTTTGTCGCCAACATGGTCATCTACGATGCCATTGCGAGCGTGATCAGATTTGTAAAGAAATAAGACACCTGCTGATGCCCTGTAAAAAGGATGTCAGTTTTTTTTACAATTTGATGATAAAGGTCAAGTTTCAGTTGATTGGAGCGGATGATTGTCTAGTTTTCAGCCTTTTTTCATGCAAATTGTCGTATATCAAGCCAACTAATCGTTCACAAAATTGAAATATTGGGTAAAATGAAAGCGTAACCATAATTAGGAGGTGGCGCTATGAATGCAAAGACATTGACCCGATTAATAGATAATACCGGAGTGAACTGCCTTTTTCTTGGCATCTTTCCAGCCCTGTTCTATCTGGCGGTCTTGATGTCGCTGATTGTCGAAAACAACTTTCACTCTTTCTGGTTGGGACTTAAAAACATTTTCGACTTTACGCCCGAACAGGTGAGCGATTTTCTTGTCATCGGCGGGCTTGAGGCCAGTCTCCTCAACGCCGCCCTGATCGGGAGTCTCAATGTCTTCCTTATATGGAAAAGCAAATGTCCAATCGATGGTAAGGTGATTGCTGCATTTTTTACAGTCCTTGGTTTTTCCTTTGTCGGGAAGACAATCTTCAATATAATCCCCATCTATCTTGGGGGATGGATCTACCAGCGCAAAAACAAAGCTGTGATCCAGGAGGTGCTCCCGGTGATGATGTTTGCGACTTCGCTGGCGCCAGTTGTTTCATGGATCTATCGCAATCAAGTATTTGACGCAATGACGGGATCATTCGTGGCTCTTGTTGTAGGGGTGCTCCTGGGGTACCTGGTTGTTCCGGTGGCCCGAAGTCTCCATTTTTTCCATAATGGTCACAGTCTCTACCATATCGGTTTTTGCACGGGGCTATTGGCAACATTGGTCGCAGGAGTGGGGCGGATTTTCAATCTGGGGATTTCATCGCAGAAAAACGTCAGTATGACAAATACCGGGGAGCTGGTATTGTTGTTTGGGGTTGTTGTTGTGATATTGGTGGCAGCCGGGGTATTGTTGAAGGAAAATGGCGACAATGATTTGGGATATCCTCGAGCATCCTTGGTATCTTACAGACAGGAAAACGGACCTGGTTCGATGGTGCTCAATATGGCCATGATGGCGATGTTGAGCATTGGTTATGTCTGGCTGGTTGGCGGGATACTTTGCGGACCGGTTGTGGCGGGTATCTTCACTATGACCGGTTTTGGGGCCTGCGGGAAGAATCTTTCCAACTGTATTCCGGTGATGGCCGGAGCGATCGGGGGCATCATTTTCCTGGACCTGCCAATAAATGATCCGGGATTGATAGCGGCGGTGCTTTTTGCGACCACTTTGGCACCGATGGTGACCAACTATGGCAGAATTGCCGGAATGGTTGCGGGGTTCTGCCATCTGTTCATGATTGGCGATACTATCTGGCTCCATGGCGGTCTATGCCTCTACAACAACGGTTTCACAGGCGGTCTGGTTGCCGGAACCCTGGTAAGCCTGTTCGAGCGGTTGAAGTACAAGAAAAGCAGCTGTTGAATTGACAGCTGCTTTGTCATCTGATGCGGATCCAGTATTTGGTTTGTTTTTTGTCCAGATAAGACCTGTCATTGACGTTTGCGGCCTTGACGATGTCCTGGTAATCGCTGCCATCATCATTGATTGCAATCATTGATGAGCTGGAGTTGCTGTCATTGGTGTTGATGTACTGGTAATATTTCCCGTCGATGCATACAATGGTTGTTGAGACCTTGTCGGTGTCGCTTGAGTTGTACGATGCTGCAAAAAAGACATTGTTTTTGTCCGGGGTGACTATGGGAACCCAATAGAAGCTGGTTGAATACCCTACCTTAGCCATTTCCTCAGTTGTGGACTGAACATAGCCGTTCTGGCTTAAAAGGTAGTCCTGGTAGGCGTTGGTCAACTTTTTTGAACTGTCCTTGTCATAATTATCAACCAACTGGTACTTGATTGAATTGAATTCGCTGGCCAGTTTGGAGGTATCAATCCAGTTGTCTTGAGCAGTTGTTCCGCCACTGGTCTGGGAATTTGAGCTGTTCTGGTTAGTGCTTGGGTCCTGGGCGTCCGAGTTGTTTTCACCAGTGCCGGTTGTGTTTGAATTGTCGGTATCGCTGCTTGTATTGTCGTTTGAGTCGTCTGTGTCGGTATTGTCTGTAGTGCCGGGAGTCTGACTTTCATTATCCACGAGCGTCCAGACGTTGTCATCTTTAATCATGATGATATTTTCACCAGGAGTCACTAATGCATCTATGGCTGTTGTGCCATTGTACAGGCCAAAAAGATAACTGTTGGCTGGAATGTCGATAGAATCGCTTGCAACAGCGTTGGGGAAGTAGGCAAGATCATTGAGTATCAGATTGTCCATATCCAGGTTCTTGTTGACCTGATCGACAATCTGGCTTACCACGTCGGGGTTGGCCTGATATAGTTGTGCCAAAGAAAGTCCGGTGGAAATTCGATACTTGTCCTGTTCGATCAATGCCGCGTTATAGACGCTTCTGGTAGCGATTGAATACTGGTATTCATTGGCATCGTCGATGTAGCTCACAACGGCCGGAACAGCGATCGCGGCTAGGATCGAAGTTATGGCAATCGTGGTGATGATTTCAATTAAAGTGAATCCCTTGTCGTTTTTCATTGATTGCTCCTTTAGGGTGTTTGATGTCTTTTATTTTACATTTTATTAGTTCCGAGTGCAAGAGAAATGCTTGTATATCTTGGATTAATGGTATCTTTTTGGAATGATTTGCAGTCCATGTTGTTTGGCTTTGCAGTGGATAAGGTATATAATGAATACAGGAAAAGTCTGTGGCGGATGCTCATTGCCGTTCGAATGACAAGACAAATCAAGAGCTAAGACGTAAAAACAGTTAATTGAGGAAAAGGCAGCGATTGAAAAAGTATTCAACTACAGCACAACCGATGAAAAGACGGTGGAAAAAATTATCATTGATGACAATGTCAACAATATCCACGTCGTATCAACCGCGGCGACGGTTTGATCGAAGATCACTCCAATTCAAACGTCTGTATGAATGTAATCCGGGGAATATAAAGCATCACCCTGGATGACCGGGAACTCATATATATCAAAAAGGAACTCTTTTGAAGATTTCCTGCAATACCAAGGTGCAAGTGCACAATGAAAGTGACCGGACATTAAAGCTGATAGTCGTCAAGGCTTTGGCAGGCCAGAACTATCAAAAAGACTGACACGTTAAAATAATGACTTCAATGTATTAGATGCTTTACAGGCTATCTCGAAGTTTCATTTTAAGCAACTATGATGTGATCTATAAGAGGTCACCGAGGAGGTGAGATTATGGAAGACAGGAAAATCACGGTTTTGTTCATATGTGGAGCCAATTCATTCCGTTCGCAAGTGGCGGTAACGCTGCTAAATGGTAAATACGGAGATCGTTTCATCGGGGAGAGTGCGGGATACAATAACAAACCGATCAACCTTATGGCCATCAAGGCAATGGCCCAATATGGCTACGATATCGCAAACAACCCGTCGAACCGGATCATCGATATCTTCAATCAGGGGCGGGTCTATGACTATGTGATCACGGTGTGCAACGAAAAAGAAGAGAATGACTGTCCGGTGTTTCCGGGTTCTTCTTTCAAGTTGCACTGGCGCGAATTCCCCAATCCTGAAAATTACGAGGGTGACGAAACCCAAAAGTTCGGTCAGGCCAAGTACCTGATTGAAGCCATGGAAAAAAAGATCGATGCCTTTGTGGAAACGGTGGAATAAACAGTAAAACAAAATGTCATTATCGGATATTGGTTTAGGAATGTGGCAGGTTGCGAATACACTGTTGAGTGAAAATACAATGGCCAGTGCATCTTTGAGAGTGCGGGATATAAAGTCGCTCCAGCCAATCGGTTATGAAAACATCGCGGAATGCAAAAAAAGCTAAGAGTTGGCCTGGCCGGTTTTTCCTCGGTCCGTTTGTCAGGTTTTGCTGGCCGATATAGCAATCCCTGAAAATTGCCAGGGCGATGATGACGAAAAACTCTTTCAGGCTCAAGCACTGGTCGAATCAATGGCAAAATGGATCGACGCTTTTAAAACAGTGAGACAAATCAAGTGAATTCCGTTTTAGCCGCTCCTTATGGGGCGGTTTTTTAATGTTTCATTTGATCTTTTTACGATAATTACTATCAAGCTGGCCATTCAATACTGCCGATTGGGCATGGATTACTTTTTCCAATTGGCCTGAAACCCGGGTTAATGACAATTGTCAACTGGTGTTAATGACAAAAGTTATCATATATTAAGCACAATTATCATTAAATAATATAGTCTATTAATCTTTAATGATAACTTATCATAAAACCAACTAATTTATCATTTGTAAGCGTTGAACATTCATAAAATCTGGAGTATGATTGATATGTAAAAGATAGATTAGTTGCAACGATCTAAAAATTCGAAACTAAAACAGGAGAAAGATAAACATTATGGGTAAAGTTCAAAATATCACAAGAGAATCATGGATCTTAAGTACGTTTCCGGAATGGGGAAGCTGGTTGAATGAGGAAATCGACGAAGAAGTAGTCAAATCAAACACCATCGCGATGTGGTGGTTGGGATGTGTGGGGCTTTGGTTGAAATCACCTGAAGGCTGCAACATCTCGGTTGACTTGTGGGCTGGAAGCGGCAAGCAGACAAAGAAAAACAAGCTTATGGCGGCCGGGCATCAGATGGCCAACATGTGCGGTGGCCGCAAGCTTCAACCGAACCTGAGAAATTCGGTATCGGTAATCGATCCTTTCAAGATCACCCAGCTCGATGCGGTGCTGGCAACTCATTATCATCATGATCATATGGATCCAAACCTTTGCGCGGCGGTCCTGCAAAACCTTGATGAAAACATCCCATTCATCGGTCCTAAATATGCGGTTCGCGACTGGATCTCTTGGGGGGTCCCTGAAGATCGTTGCCAGATCGTCAAGCCTGGTGATGTGATCAAGATCAAGGACATCGAAATCGTTGTTCTCGAATCGTTCGATAGGACATGTCTGGTTACAACCGATGGGGTACAGGATATCCGCGGCACTTGTCCTGACGACATGGATGAAAAAGCGGTCAACTTCCTGTTCAAGACACCTGGAGGCAACATCTACCACTCAGGCGATAGCCACTATTCGATCTACTATGCAAAACATGGAAAAGACCACAAAATCGACGTGGCATTCGGTTCATACGGGGAAAACCCGGTCGGTCTCCAAGACAAGATGACTTCAGTTGACATCCTGAGAATGGCTGAAGCGCTCAAATGTGAAGTAGTTGTACCAATCCATTGGGATATCTGGACGAACATGACCCCAGACCTCTATGAAATCGAGCTGCTCTACAATTTCAAAAAACCACGCAACAAATACAAGTTCAAACCGTTTTTCTGGCAAGTCGGTGGCAAATATGTCTATCCAACTGACAAGGAAATCACTCATTTCCATTTCGATCGCGGTTTCGATGACTGCTTCGATGAGGAACCGAACGTTCCATTCACTTCAATATTATAGGGGAATATTATGTTAAAAGAATTTGTCGAATCAAACCATTATAAATTCATTGAAAAGGCCGACAGCTGGCAGGATGCGATAAGACTCAGCTGCCAGGCATTGGAAGCCGATGGAACAATCGACGAGCGCTATGCGCAGTCTATAATCGATTGTGTAAACGAATATGGGCCATACATCGTCATCATCCCGGATGTGGCGATGCCACATTCCACCCAGGGAGCTCTTGGCGTGACAAAAAGCGCCATCTCCTTCATGAAGGTGGAACAGCCGGTAGCCTTCGACGAGAACGACAGGGAAAAAGACGCGGTGTTGTTCTTCACATTGGCGGCGCTTGATCCGGACCAACATCTGGAAAATATGCAAAAACTGGTGGAACTGTTATCGAATGATGATGTGGTCGAAGCCTTGAAAAAGGCGAAAAGCCCGGAAGATTTATTGGAAATCCAAGCTAAATACATAGACTAATACTAGGGAGAAAATTGAAATGGAAATGTTTTTAACGATTTGGACATTCTTTGTCAACAACGTATTGACCAAGCCGCAATACTTTGTCGGTTTGATGGTTTTGATCGGTTACATGCTGCTTAGACACAAATGGTATGACACATTGGCTGGGGTCATCAAGGCAGTTGTCGGATTCATGATCTTGCAGGTCGGTTCGGGAGGATTGGTTACCAACTTCCGTCCGGTACTGGTAGGTTTGAAAGACAAGTTCCAGCTTGATGCGATGGTCATCGACCCATACTTCGGGCAAAATGCCGTCGATGCCGGTGTTGGGGAAGTCTTCGGCCGGACTTTCGGGGACGTAATGTTCCTGTTGCTTATCGCCTTTATCGTGAATATCCTGGTTGTCCGTTTTTCAAGAATAACCAAGATGCGCGCGCTCTTCACTACCGGACACGTCCAAGTGCAACAGGCGGCAACAGCTTTCTGGTTGATTCTGTTTGCCTTACCTTTTCTTAACAACACGATGCTTCTTGTCGTGATGGCGATCGTTTTGGGTCTTTATTGGGCAGTCGGGGCAAACCTGACAGTTGAGCCAACCCAGGATCTTACTGAAGGGGCTGGTTTCTGTATTGCCCATCAACAGATGTTTGGTATCTGGGCTGTTGCCAAGATTGCCGATAAAATGGGCCGGAAATCCGGCAAAGTCCGCCGGATGGAAGACATCGAATTACCAGGTTTCATGTCTATCTTCAATGAAAACTTGGTATCTACCGCTTTATTGATGACCATCTTCTTTGGTGCAATCCTGGTTATCTTAGGTCAGGATTACCTGATTGGTGCCGGCTTCATGACTGAAGGTCAATCATTCCTGTTCTACATTCTTGATGTATGTTTGAAATTCTCGGTTTACCTGACTGTGCTGCAATTGGGGGTACGTACGTTCGTTACCGAACTTACAGCTTCATTCCAAGGTATCGCTGACAAATTATTGCCAGGTGCTGTACCAGGTGTCGACTGTGCGGTTGCATACGGTTTCGGATCACCAAATGCGGTTCCTGTAGGATTCCTGGCTGGTGCTTTGGGACAATTCCTTGCCATCATCGGTCTGATCGTCTTGAAATCACCGACTATCGTTATCGCGGGATTCGTTCCAGTATTCTTCGACAACGCAACTCTGGCAGTCTATGCCAACAACAAAGGCGGATTCAAAGCCGCAATCATCCTGCCATTCTTTGCCGGGATCATCCAGGTATTGGGTTCGGCGTTGATTGCAACATTCGTCGGAATGTCAGCTTATGGCGGTTATTTGGGAATGCTTGACTGGGCGACTATCTGGCCAGGTATCACTTTCGTATTGAAATATCTTGGTATGGCGGGTATCGCGATCATCATCATTGTGTTCGTGGCAATTCCGCAACTGCAATACCGTGCCAACAAGGAAGGTTACTTCAAGTGTACCGAAGATTATGATGAATATGCCCGTTTGAAAGCGGAGAAAGAAGCACAAAGAGGATAACAAATGAAATTTTTCGTCGATACTGCCAACGTGGCAGACATAAAAAAAGCCAACGATATGGGAGTGATTTGTGGGGTGACCACAAATCCTTCCCTGATCGCCAAAGAGGGGCGCGACTTCAATGAAGTCATCAAGGAAATCACATCGATTGTCGATGGACCGATTTCCGGAGAAGTCAAAGCGACAACCGAAGATGCCCCTACCATGATTCAAGAGGGTGAGGCAATCGCCGCCATCCATGAAAACATGGTCGTGAAGGTTCCAATGACGGTTGAGGGACTTAAAGCCTGCAAGACGTTAAGTCAAAAAGGGATCAAGGTCAACATGACCCTTATCTTCACCGCAAACCAGGCCTTGCTTGCGGCCAGAGCCGGAGCCACCTACGTATCGCCGTTTCTGGGACGTCTTGATGACATTTCCAATGACGGAATGGTCCTTATCCGCGACATTGTGACCATCTTCGATGTTCATGGAATCGAGGCCGAAATAATCGCCGCATCGGTGCGCCACCCGATCCATGTGCTCGAATGTGCCAAAGCTGGAGCCCATATCGCGACCGTGCCATATGGCGTGATCGAACAAATGACAAAACACCCTTTAACTGATATTGGAATTGAAAAATTCAAGAAAGACTATCTAGCAGTATTCAAAGACTAAAAGGAGAAAACTAAAATGAAAATTATTGTATGTTGTGCTAATGGAGCAGGTTCAAGTCTGATGTTGAAAATGGCTACGCAAAAAGCGACCAAAGCATTGAATATCCCAGTGGAAAAATTGCACCACTGCCCGATCTCGGAAGCGAAAACAGCCGCTAGCGGTTATGATCTGGTTCTCACCAGCAATGCCTTTGTGGAAATGTTCGCACCGCTTAGAGAAAAAGGCGTTATGGTCATCGGACTTAAGAACGTCATGTCCGCCAAAGAAATCGAAGACAAACTTAAAGAAGCTGGTTTAGGCCGGTAAAAAGAGGTCACAATTGCTAGGGGGTTAGCATATGAAAAACACAAAAGAATCAGTAAACAAACGCCGCGAGAACATCTACCGGATGATCGAGGAAAATGGCGACATCAAGGTCGAGGAACTCATGGAGCTCGTCGATGCTTCGCCGCTGACGATCAGGCGTGATCTGCAGTATCTAGAATCCAAGAACAAGATTGAACGCTATTATGGCGGGGTCAGGCTCAACGGGATGTCGCTGATTCAGGAAGTCACCGACGAGGATGCCATCCACAAACAACTTATCGGCCAAAAAGCTGCCGAGTATGTCGAGGACGGGGACACTATCTTCATCAACACCTCGTCAACGGCCCTTGCGATCATGCCTTATATCACCGCCAAGAGAGTTACAGTGGTAACTAATAACGGAAATGTGATCAATACCCCATATCGATCAGACGTCACCGTTATCCTGGTGGGAGGCGAGCTGCGCCATGTCAAAGGGACGATGGTGGGCGATTTCGCCCTGGACAACATCAGGAAGGTTGCCGCAAACAAGTGTTTTCTTGGATGCAGCGGCTTTTCTAGCGACTATGGGATGACTACGGCCATCCTGAGCGAAGTTGTCTTGAACCAGGCCTTCGCCGCCCAGACTGAAGGGGCGGTCATCCTGATGGCAACAGGCGATAAGATCGGCAAGAAGTCCTCGTTTCTCTCGGAAAAAATCGAACGGTTCGACGTGGTTATCACTGACGAATTCGCTGACAAGAATGAAATCGAGAAATTTCAGGAACAGAATCTGATAGTCGATTTGGTTTCACGAAAGGATAAAAAATGAAAGCTGTAAAATACAACAAATACGAACTTAACAAGTGCTATTCCATAGCGCCGTTGAAATACAATAATGAAGACTACATTTTAGTAGCCGCCGAAAAGCAGGATGAATGTCTGCTTTTTGATTTGGCTGGAAATCTGGTCGACACCATCTGGGAAGGTCCCGGGGGAACGATGTCGATGGTCCAGATCCCTGGAAGCAACGGGGTTTTCCTGGCAACCCAGAAGTTCTATTCGCCCAACGATTCCAAACAGGCCAAGATTGTCGTGGTGTCTCCTAAAGGAAAGGGTTGGGATGTCAAAACCCTCGTCGAACTGCCTTTTGTCCACCGCTTCGATATTCTCACTTACAACAACGCCAATTACCTGATTGCCTGCACCTTGAAATCGGATCATGAATTCAAGGACGACTGGAACCATCCCGGGAAGATCCTGGTAGCCAAACTGCCGGATGATCTTGGCGGATATGATGAAACAAGCCAGCTTGAACTGAGCGTCATCAAGAGCGGTCTGCTCAAGAATCACGGGTATTCGAAGATTGCCAGCCAATATGGCCAGGTGGCCCTGGTTGGAGCCAATGAGGGCATCTTCAAGATAATCCCGCCTTACATGGATGACGAGGAGTGGAACATCATTCCGCTTTACAACCAGCCCGTTTCGGACATGGTAATGGGTGATCTCGACGGTGATGGCAAAGATGAAATCGTTATCGCTACACCATTCCATGGTGATGATGTCAAGGTCCTCAAACTGATTGATGGGAACTATCAGGAAGTCTATCAGGTTCCGTTCCCGATGGAATTCACCCACTCATTGTGGGCGGGCGAAATCTATGGCAAGTTGATGGCGATCATCGGCCATCGCCAGGGTGAACGCAATATCGTAAAAATATCCTATGAAAACGATCAATACCAGACTGAAATTCTCGATGAAAATGTCGGAAGTGCCAATATCTACCTTTATGAAGTTGCCGGCGAAATGAGAATGGTTTCCACAAACAGGGAAATCGACGAGATCGGCTTCTATCGGTTCGAACGATGAGAAACGACAAACAATATGCCCTGGGAGTTTATGAAAAGGCACTTCCCAATGAACTCTCGATTGTTGAAAAACTGGAAGCGGCAAAAATAGCTGGATATGATTTTATGGAACTGTCGGTCGACGAGACTGATGAGAAGCTGGATCGTCTTGAATGGACACCAATCCAGCGCAAGACCATAAAGGATGCGATCCAAAAGATCGGTGTGCCCATCGAGACCATGTGTCTTAGCGGCCATCGCAAATATCCGTTGGGATCCAATGATCCCAAGATCGTAGCCCGTTCGCTTGAAATAATGGAAAAGGCCATCGATCTGGCAAGTGACCTTGGCATCAAAATCATCCAGCTGGCGGGCTACGATGTCTACTACGAAGAGTCAAGCGAGGAAACGAAAGAACGGTTTGGCAACAATCTTAAAATTTGCGTCGACATGGCGGCCAAACGGGGTGTCATCCTGGGCTTCGAGACGATGGAGACCGAGTTCATGAACACCGTAGCCAAGGCGATGGAATATGTGAACATGGTTGATTCGCCATATCTTCATGTCTATCCCGACTGCGGCAATCTAAAAAACGCTTCAGTGACATACAAGACCGATGTCTACGATGATATCAGATCCGGCAAAGGTCACCTGGTGGCAATGCATCTAAAAGAAACCGTACCCGGAGTATTCCGCGAAGTTCCTTATGGCAGTGGCCATATCGATTTTGAGGCCATGATTGATGTGGCCTGGGAAATGGGAGTCCGACGGTTTGTAAGCGAGTTCTGGTACGTCGACAGTCTCGACTATCAAGGCGACCTCAATGAGGTGCGACAAATGTTCGGAGCATTGCTTGACAATAAAACGGAGGAAACTTTATGTTAGAAGAATTGAAGAAAATAGTATATGAAGCCAACATGGAGCTTCCAAGATATAATCTTGTCACCTTTACCTGGGGCAATGTCAGCGCCATCGACCGGGACAAGAACCTGATCGTCATCAAGCCCAGCGGGGTCGATTACGACAAGCTGAACGTGGATGATATGGTGGTGGTCGACCTTGATGGCAAGGTGGTCGAGGGTAGATACAACCCAAGTTCGGATACCCTGACCCATATCGAACTGTATAAGGCATTTGACAATATCGGTGGCGTGGTCCACACCCATTCGCCATGGGCGACATCATGGGCTCAGGCGGGACGCGATATCCCTTGTTATGGGACCACCCATGCCGACTACCTGTATGGCGAAGTGCCATGCGTGCGCAACCTTTCCAATGATGAGATCGATGAAGGTTATGAAATGAACACCGGGAAGATCATCGTGGCGGAATTCGCCAACCGCGACTGCGAAGCGATGCCGGCGGTCATCTGCAAGAATCATGGCCCTTTCACCTGGGGCAAGGATGCCATGGATGCGGTCCACAATGCCGTGGTTCTTGAAGAAGTTGCCAAAATGGCATGCCAAACGGAAATGATCAACAGTCATGTTCAAAAAGCGCCGCAAGTGCTCCAGGACAAGCACTATTTCCGCAAACATGGCGCAAACGCCTATTATGGACAGAAGTGAGGAGAATTGAATGAACAATCATGATTTGAAAATCGCAGCCAACCAGATCCGCCAGTCGATCGTCCAGATGGTCCACTGTGCGAGTTCCGGACATCCCGGGGGATCGCTTTCGGCTGCCGACATACTGACTTATCTGTATTTTGTGGAGATGAATATCGACCCGAAGAACCCCAAGATGGAAGAGCGTGACCGGTTCGTCCTTTCCAAAGGGCACGTGACCCCGGCCTACTACTCTACTCTGGCCCAGCGCGGTTATTTCGATATCGCCGAGCTGGAAACATTCCGCAAGGTGGGCAGCCGCCTGCAAGGTCACCCGGCGATGCAATATATCGCGGGTATCGACATGTCTTCGGGTTCGCTGGGCCAAGGTCTCTCGACTGCGGTGGGAATGGCCAAAGCCCTGAAAATGGATGGCAAGCCCAACCGGGTCTACGCCCTTTGCGGGGACGGGGAACTTCAGGAAGGTCAGATCTGGGAAGCGTCAATGTTTGCCGGTTCGAACCTGCTTGACAACCTGACGGTAATCGTCGACAACAACAATCTCCAGATCGACGGGACAATCGAGGAGGTCAACTCGCCTTACCCGATCGACAAGAAATTCGAAGCCTTCAATTTCCACGTGATCGTTATCGACGGTCACAACTTCGATGAAATCGCCGCGGCCTTCAAGGAAGCGCGCGAAACCAAGTGCCGGCCAACCGCGATCATCGCCAAGACAATCAAAGGCAAAGGCGTGTCGTTCATGGAAGACAATCCGGCCTGGCATGGGACTGCGCCAAATGCGGAGCAATGTCAGCAGGCCCTGGCAGATCTCAAGAAAGTCGAGGTGGAGTAAGTATGGCAGACAAAATTGCGACAAGAATATCGTATGGAGAGACCCTGGTCGAACTTGGCAAGATCCATGATGACCTGGTGGTCCTCGATGCCGATCTGGCAGCGGCAACCAAGACGGATATGTTCAAAAAAGCGTTCCCGGAACGTTTCATCGATGTGGGGATCGCCGAATGCAACCTGATGGGAATCGCCGCGGGAATGAGCACCTGCGGGAAGGTTCCTTTCTGTTCGACTTTCGCGATGTTCGCATCGGGGCGGGCCTTCGAGCAGGTCCGCAACACAATCGGATATCCCCGTCTCAACGTAAAAATCGGGGCGACCCATGCCGGAATCACTGTCGGTGAGGACGGGGCATCGCACCAATGCAACGAAGATTTGGCTTTGATGAGCACGATTCCAGGCATGACGGTCATTGTCCCAAGCGACGATATCGAAGCTAAAGCGGCGGTCAAAGCGGCCTACGAAACCTATGGTCCGATGTACCTGAGGTTCGGTCGGGCCCCGGTGGACATCATCAACGATTTCGAGGGCTATAAGTTCGAAATCGGCAAAGGAGTCAAGCTAAAAGAAGGCAAGGATATCACTATCATCGCAACCGGTATCTGTGTTGGCAATTCCCTGGAAGCGGCCAAGATGCTTGAATCCGACGGTTTGAGCGTTGAAGTGATCAACATCCATACGATCAAGCCGCTGGACACCGATATCATCATCGAATCGGCCAAAAAGACCAACCGGGTCTTCACCGTTGAGGAACATTCGGTTATCAACGGACTGGGATCGCAGGTGGCAAGTGCCCTGGGGGAAAATTACCCGGTCAAGGTAACAAAGATTGGCATGTACGATGTCTTCGGGCAGTCGGGACCGGCCAATGAACTTTTGGTAAAATACCAGCTTGATCCAGCAGGCATCTATAACCAGATCAAAGAAAAATTGTAAGATCCAACAATAATATTTGTTTCACATCCATTATCTAAGCACAAAAAGCCAACCATCGCCAGGTTGGTTTTTTACCTTCAGAAACAATTCTTCCGGTGTGACTTTCCGTCATCAAACAGCATTCACCATCTTAGAAAGGTAACATATGTATAACAATAATAAATTTATGTCACAGTAAGCATTTTAGTTTACTAAAATGCAGTGCTGTGGTATTATTTGCACGTTATATTAGCTCTAATGGATATTTATAGACGAGGGGGAGAAAAATATGTTTATCCTGAAGAAGAGAAAAAGGTTTTTATTCACCTTATTCATGACGTTTACACTACTTATGAGCATCATGAATACAGGTGTCATGGTAAATGCGGACACCGGTGAGAACAAGACGGATGTCCTGGATACTGAGGTATCCTTGTCCCAGGATGGGACAGAATTGACCGGGAGTGATGTCATCGACGCCACCAAGGATATAGTGGTCAAGGTCGATTTCGCCATCCCGGTGGTCGGAGATGAGCCGACGCCTGCCATTGTGGTCAATCAGGGTGATTATGCCCTGTTCGATTTCGGATCGGACTTTTCTCTTGTCAATGAGGGCCTTTTCGACCTGACTTACGGCGGGGTAAAGGTCGGAGAAGTCAACCTGGTCAACAATGCGACAACCAACCATGTCGAAGCGCAGGTAAGTTTCAACGGTGACGCTCAAGTCTACGACGGGACCTTGAACACGGTCCTGGCGGGATTCAGCGCGACCTTGCGGTATGACGGCAATGGTGCCGGTCTGGATGATGCCAACTACAACGTGACTGTATTGAACAAGACGTTCACGGTCAATGTCCCGGCAGCCACCAAGACGTACAATCTGACTAAATCGGGTGTTGTGGACCTTGATAACAAGGTCATCAACTGGACGATCAATGCCAGCGTCGAACAGATGGGAGGGTACATTTCGCTGGCCGGCTATTCGATTCAAGATGACCTCACCAACGTCGGTGAGCTGGTTGATAGTTCCTTCAAGGTAAACAACGTGGCGGTAGCCAACTCGGTCGATGGCAGCGGGGTTTTGAATTATGCCTTCACATCAGCTGACGGAGGGCAGGCGGCAATCACCTTCCAGACGCGCATCAGTGACAGTGAATATTACTCGCAAACTACCCACACCAAAAACAACAGTGTGACCATGTCTGACCCGGCAAGCACAATCGTCAAATCAGCGAGCGCCTCGGTAAGCTTCAGGCCGCAATGGATAACCAAATCAGGAACATCCAGCGATGCCAATGTGGCTGTCTACAACCCGACCGACCGCACGGTGACCTGGACGATTGTCGCCAATGACAATGCCGTCAACCTCCACAATGTGGTGATCAAAGATGTCTTGAGCGGAGGACTTACTTTCAATTCGGCTACCTGGGCGAAATGGGACGATGGTTCTTCCACCTGGGTCGACACGACAGCCATCACGCCTGAAAGCAACAGCGAATATGCCCTTGGCGATATTTCCAGCAAGATCCTGCTGACAATCGTAGCGAACGTTCCCAATCCGACCGGTCTGCAGGTCGTGACCGGGACAACCAACTATTCCAACACGGCTACAATCTACTGGACCGGCAATGAAGGGGGCATCGCTTCTTCTCCAGTAGGAGTGAGTGTGGGATACAACGCCATCACCAAAAGCGGGGTGGCCAACACAAGTGAAGGGACGATAACCTGGAGTGTCAATGTCAATGCCAAGTCCCAGGCCATTCCCGATTTGAAAGTGTATGACCTGCTTATATATGGCAGCTCTAACGTGAATTTGAACCAGGTTACCGGCCTGCCAGCAGGGATCGCTACAAGCGATCTGACCCAGCGGACAAACCAGAAATACATCGAGGGATCACTGACCAACTCGGCCATAAGCGTTGTTGTCCATCCTTTGTATATCGGTGGGACCCAAGTGGGGGAACTGCTTGAATTTGGCGGCCTGTCTACAGTTTCGACCAATTCCTTCAGCTTCAAGACCCTTGTCACCAATCCGGATATCTACGCCGGGAACCGTTCGGTCAATGTCTACAATACCGCCAGCCTTTTTAGCGGCAACACCAGACTGAATGCAACCACCGGAAGAGTCACTTACAACGGCAGTGTCCTGGCAAAAAGGCTGATCAATTTCAATTACCAGACCAATCTTACCCAAGGGTTAAGTCACGTCACTTCCAACGGAGCTCTGGGATTCAACTATCTCGACAAGACGGTGGTCTACTATCTTGATGTCAACCGCAATTCCATGGATCTGACGAACATGGCAAATGCCAACAATTCGCTGCTAGGAGATATCAAGGTAAGCGATGTTCTCCCACAGGGATGGAGCTTTGTCGAACTGGTTTCAGGTCAGATGTTCCAGCTCTATGAAGTTGATGGGAGCAACAATTACACCCTGGTAAGTGACTTGTCGTTTCTAACCAGTGATTTCACGAGCCAATCGGGACAGGCCGATTTCACTTTCAGCCAGCTTGACAAGCATTACGTCATCCTGGTCAAGGCGCAAGCAAGCGAAGATGCCTTGAAGGACTATTTCGACGGTTCCAAGACGACAACCCTTACAAACAACATCACGTTGACAGCGGCCAATCACACTTTCAATCCCACAGTCACTGCATCACAAAATGTCCAGATCGTAAGTTCGGTGCTGGCCAAGGATTACAGCCTGGCAGCAGCCGGTGAACTTGACTGGACCATCGATTACAAGACTTACAACCTTAATCTTGCCGGAATCAAAATCGAGGATACCTTGCCTTATGGTCTGGAGCTAAAAACCGACAGCACCGGGGCCCTGGTCATCGATGGCAATATCCGGGCCTACAAGCTAAATCTCAACGCCGATGGTTCATATTCGCTTTTAGACCAGCTGACCCTGGTGGAGGGCGACAATGTGTTCTATGACAGCGCGACCAGAACGCTGACTTTCATGATTGAGGATCCGACCAGCTCTTATCGTTTCATGTATAAGACGGATATCACCGGTGAACCCGGAACGATTTCCAACAGCGTCCGGCTCTACAGCGACAGCGATCTTAGTGTCGATACGCAAAAAAGCTATGTGATCACCAGACAGGACGAGTATGCGAGTTTCCAGAAAAGCGGATGGATCGAAGTGACCAAAGTCAACGATGACAATGCTCCGCTTCAAAACGTCGAATTTACGATATATACGTCCGATGGATCGGTGCTAAGAAAAGGACTGACTGATGGCAGCGGAAAAATCAGGTTCAAGGTTCTTCCGGTTGGCGAATATACCTTACAGGAAACATCAAGCGTTGCCGGTTACAGTCTCATCGCGGCTACCCATACTCTAAGTGTGGTCAAGCAGGCCGACAATTCAACCGTAGCCTCGATCGATGGCAAAACAGCTAGCGGTTCGAACCTGATCACAATCAGGAACTACAGCGTTGACAATTTTGGATCATTGAAGCTGACCAAAAATGTGAGCGGGGCCGGAGTTGAGGCGAATCAGGAATATGAATTCACGATAACCCTAAGCACAAGCAATGACTACGACTACTATATCAACGGCAGCCTGAAAGGTTCTTTGAGTTCTGGAGACGCTGTAAGCTTGAAAGCCGGGGATGTGCTGACAATTCCTGGAATCGAGCAGGGGATCTCTTATGAAGTGGCTGAAAAAGACTACAGCAATATCGGGCTCCAGTACATTAGCGACAGTGCCGTCGGAACAATCACTGCCGGTGCAACTGCCGAGGTAACCTTCACGAATTCGAAAATCCCTACGGGAACCCTGACTCTTTCAAAAGAAGTGACCGGAATCCAGGGCGACCATGACAAGAAATTCGAGTTCACCATCTACTTTAAAAACAGCTCCCGGACATTCGCGTACACTGGAAAAGGTGTTAACGACGGTACGGTCACTGACGGTTCAGTCATCTCACTGGCCTCGGGACAAAGCATCACAATCCTGGATCTGCCTGAAAATCTCGAGTACGAAATCGTGGAAAAGGACTACTCTAAGGATCTCTACACCACAACAAGTGTCAACGAATCAGGTGTGATAGTAGCTGATAAAAATATAGATGCACTCTTCACAAACAACCGCCTTCCAACCGGAAATCTGACAGTTTCCAAGGAAGTTGCCGGAGAAGACGGGGATCTGGAAAAATCGTTCGAGTTCACCATCTACCTGAAAGACTGCACGGATTCATTCGATTACACCGGCAATGGTGTTGGTGACGGTAGTGTTACTGACGGTTCAGTCATCTCACTGGCAGCCGGTCAAAGCATCACAATCATGGACCTGCCAGAGGGTCTCGAGTATGAAGTTGTCGAAAAGGATTATATCGATGACCAGTATTATACGGCAAGTGTCAATGATACCGGGGTCATCGCAGTCAATGAGAATATCGATGTCCTGTTCACAAACACCAAGTTCAAGGTGGGAAGCCTGACTCTTACAAAAGAAGTGACCGGAATCCAGGGCGACCATGACAAGAAATTCGAGTTCACCATTCATTTGAAAGACTGCACCCGGACATTCGCATACACCGGAAACGGTGTTGCTGATGGAACGGTGCGGGACGGTTCCATCATCTCGCTGGCCTCAGGACAAAGCATCACAATCATGGACCTGCCTGAAGATCTCGAATACGAAATTGTGGAAAAGGATTACTCTAATGATCTCTACACCACCACAAGTGCCAACGAATCCGGGGTGATCATCGGCGATGAAAATATCGATGCACTCTTCACGAACAACCGGATTCCAACCGGAAATCTGACAGTTTCCAAGGAAGTTGCCGGAGAAGACGGGGATCTGGAAAAATCGTTCGAGTTTTCAATCTACCTGAAAGACTGCACGGATTCATTCGAGTACACCGGCAACGGTGTCGCTGGCGGGATTGTTTCCAACGGTTCAGTCATCTCACTGGCATCTGGACAAAGCATCACAATCATGGACCTGCCTGAGGGTCTCGAGTACGAGATTGTCGAAAAGGACTATATCGATGACCAGTATTACACGGCAAGTGTCAATGATACCGGGGTCATCGCAGTCAATGAGAATATCGAAGCGATGTTCACAAACACCAAGTTCAAGGTGGGAACCCTTACCATTTCAAAAGAAGTGACCGGAAATCAGGGCGATCCTGACAAGCTGTTCAACTTCACAATCCACTTCAAGGATTGCACCCGTACCTTCGCATTTACCGGTATCGGTGTCGAAGGTGGAATCATCACCGATGGTGATGTCATTGCGTTGGCATCAGGTCAAAGCATAACCATCTGCGATCTTCCAGAAAATCTGGAATATGCAGTCATCGAGGATGACTACACATCTTCAGGGTATACCACCACAAGTGAAAACACACAAGGTACAATAATTGGAGATGAAGATATCAATGCCAAGTTTGTCAATGACAAACAGGTCGAAGTCAGCGAAGATGGTAACAAAACATTGGATACAGGAGATTCTAAGCTTGGCTATGCAGTCAATCTGGCTATGTTCTTTGGATCATTGGCGATGCTGCTTATTGCCCTTAAAAAGATAGTTTAAGAACCGGCAGATAAATCGGCTTTCAACATATCGTTAAACCGGAAATGAAAATTTCCGGTTTTCATCTTTTATCGGGCCATCTGCTTGGATGTTTGATCTTGGATGTTTCATGGATTTGTTCCAAACGGAAGCTACTGACTCATAACGCAAACGAAAGCGACTGGTGTTGCTTTTGAAAGCTTTGTGTGTTATTCTTTTTTTAGAAATGGGTGAAACATATGAACAAAAGACAAGCTAAGATATTGGAAATACTGACTGAATACAAGAAAATCGAGGTGTCTAAACTTTCGCAGTTGCTCGAGGTGTCCCAGGTGACGATCCGCAAGGACCTAGCGCAGCTCGAAAACAGCGGGATGCTTGTAAGGGAGCATGGCTATGCCACGCTTAACGACAGTGACGACATCAACAACCGCCTGGCTTATCATTACCAGACCAAACAAAAGATCGCAACGATGGCGGCTGGATCGATCCAGAACGGTGAGACGGTCATGATCGAATCGGGGTCATGCTGCGCCCTGGTTGCTTTGGAAATCGCTAAGACAAAAAAGGATGTGACCATCATCACGAATTCGGCCTTCATCGCCGATTACATCAGAAAGACGGGCAACGTCAAGATCATCCTGCTGGGTGGCGAGTACCAGAGAGAGTCCCAGGTCATGGTCGGACCGATAACCCGCAAATGTGTCGAGAGTTTCTTTGTAAACAAATTCTTCATCGGAACCGACGGCTTCTCCATCAACTCGGGCTTCACCGGCAACAACCTCATGCGCGCTGAGACAGTCAAGGATATGGCCAGACAGGCCAAGGAGATAATCATCGTCAGTGATTCTTCCAAATTTGCCAAAACCGGGGTGGTCAACCTGCTGCCTACCAGTGCCATTCACAAGGTTATCACCGACAGCAATGTGCCCAATGGGGATGAGGAGTATCTGATTTCGCAGAACGTTGCAGTCGAAAAAGTTGCGATATAAGGTTGTCATTCCAATCAATAATTATCTACTAAACCATACGAACACTCCAGCTCCAGACAGGACGGTGTGTTTTTTTGTGCCTTTGAATAGGCGCTGACACCGCAGTTGAGTTTCGAATGAAATATAATTTTCTTATTTATGAAATTACATTGACAATTTATCAAGCTGTGCTAATATTTTGGTATGTAATGAAATTTGATAAAGTTTCGAATGAAATCAAGGAGAATGAAATGAAGAATGTTGAACATTTTGGCGACCTGACCGTACGGATGAATGAGTTCCGGGAAAAGGTTCTCGAGAAAAAACCTTATATCGACGCCCAAAGGGCCCTGCTGGCAACTGAGGCCTACCAGGCCAACCAGCATCAGCCCGTAGTGATGAAACGGGCCTTGATGCTAAAAAACATTTTGGAGAAAATGGATATCTATATCGAGGATGAGACTCTGATAGTCGGGAACCAGGCTGGTTCGAACCGTGATGCTCCGGTATTTCCCGAGTACACTCTTGATTTTGTGATCAATGAGCTTGACCTGTTTGAAAAACGCGACGGGGATGTGTTCTACATAACCGAAAAGACCAAAGAGGACCTGAGATCGATTGCGCCGTTCTGGAAAAATAACAACCTCCGGGCCAAGGGCGGGGCTCTTTTGCCCGACGAGGTCGCCGTGTTCATGGAAACCGGATTCTTCGGGATGGAAGGGAAGCTTAATTCGGGCGATGCCCACCTGGCGGTGGACTACCAGACAATGCTTGAAACAGGCCTGAAGGGCTATGAACAGCGGGTATTGAAGTTGAAAAGCGGACTGGACCTTTGTGTCAGTGAAAACATTGACAAGTACCAGTTCTACAAATCGGTGCTTGTCGTGATCGAAGCGGTAAAGACATTCGCTTCCCGTTATGCCAAGCTGGCCAGGGAAATGGCCATTGATGCAACCGGCCAAAGAAAAGAGGAACTTCTGGAAATCAGCCGGATCTGCTCCAAGGTACCATATGAAAGAGCTCAAACTCTCCAGGAGGCGATCCAGGCGACCTGGTTTATCCAGCTGATCTTGCAGATCGAATCGAATGGGCACTCCCTTTCATATGGCCGCTTCGACCAGTACATCTACCCTTATTACAAAGCCGACAAAGCAAAGGGAACGATAAGTGATGACCAGGTGGTCGAACTGCTGGACAACCTCTGGATCAAGACGATGACCATCAACAAGGTCCGCTCGCAATCGCATACGTTTTCAAGCGCGGGCAGCCCGATGTACCAGAACGTCACAATCGGCGGGCAGACTCAAGACAAAACGGATGCGACCAATGAGTTATCTTATCTCATCTTGAAATCGGTGGCCCAGACAAGACTGCCCCAGCCCAACCTGACAGTCCGCTACCATCGCAATATGCCTGAAAAATTCATGGATGAGGCGCTGGAAGTGATGAAGCTGGGAACCGGGATGCCGGCCTTCAACTCGGATGAGGTGATCATCCCATCTTTCATTGAAAAAGGCGTAAGCGAAGCGGATGCCTACAACTATTCGGCCATCGGCTGTGTGGAAACTGCGGTTCCGGGGAAATGGGGCTACCGGTGCACCGGGATGAGCTACATGAACTTCCCGCGGATCCTGCTTATCGCAATGAATGACGGAATCGACATGACAACCGGAAAACGCTTTGTCCAGGGGCGCGGCCATTTCAGGGACATGACCAGTTACGAACAGTTAAAAGCGGCGATAGACGAAGTCATGCGGGAGCTCACCAGGATGTCTGTCATTGTCGAGAATGCCATCGATCTGGCACTCGAGCGCGATGTGCCCGATATCCTCTGCTCAGCTTTGACCCAGGATTGCATCGGACGGGGCAAGACAATCAAGGAAGGCGGGGCCATTTACGATTTCATCTCCGGATTGCAGGTGGGGATTGCCAATATGGCCGACTCCCTGGCGGCAATCAGGAAGCTGGTGTTCGAACAAAAAACGATCACTCCAGCCCAGCTTTTCGATGCCCTTGAAGACAACTTCGAGGGTGAGCAAGGCAAGAAGATCCAGCAGCTGCTTATAAATGATGCGCCAAAATACGGCAACGACAATGATTACGTCGACAACCTGGTGGTCGATGTGTACAACACCTACCTGGACGAGATGAAAAAGTACCCCAATACCAGGTTTGGCCGGGGGCCGATCGGGGGTGTCCGCTATGGCGGTACTTCGAGCATCTCGGCCAATGTCGGCCAGGGGTATGGGACAATGGCGACACCGGACGGCCGCAAGGCAAGAACACCACTGGCTGAGGGCTGTTCACCGGCCCACAACTGCGACAAGTCCGGGCCGACGGCGATATTCAAGTCGGTGGCCAAACTGCCGACCCATGAGCTGACCGGCGGGGTCCTGCTCAACCAGAAAGTCACCCCGCAGCTGCTAAGCGAAGAAGAAAACAAGCAGAAACTGGCCATGATGATCAGGACATTTTTCAACCGGTTGGACGGCTACCATGTCCAGTACAACGTCGTATCCCGGGAAACCCTGATTGAGGCTCAGCAACATCCTGAAATTCACCGCGACCTGATTGTCCGGGTGGCCGGCTATTCGGCATTCTTCAATGTCCTGTCCAAAGCGACCCAGGACGACATCATTTCCCGGACTGAACAGACATTATAAAGGAGAGAAGAAAATGGAATTCATAATCGATACAGTAGATCTCGAACAGATAAAAAAGGCGGTGGAATACCTGCCAATTTGCGGGGTAACAAGCAATCCGTCGATCGTCAAGGCGACTTCGCCCGAAAACTTCTTCGACCATATGCGGGAAATCAGAGGAATCATCGGACCCGATCGCAGCCTGCATATCCAGGTCATCGCCCAGGATAGCGAAACGATGGTTAAAGAGGCGCACCGGATATTGAGCGAAATCGATGACAATGTCTATATAAAGGTTCCAGTCAGCCTGGAAGGGGTCAAGGCCATCAAGGCCCTCAAGCGCGAGGGAATCAATGTGACGGCTACCGCCGTCTATGATCTGATGCAGGCCTACCTGGCCCTGGAGGCCGGAGCCGACTATATCGCCCCATATGTCAACCGGATCGGCAACCTTGGGGGCGACCCGATGGAACTCATTTTTGACCTGGCTTTCAAGATTGCAAGTGAAAGCTACGACTCGAAGATTGTCGCAGCATCTTTCAAAGGGGTGAAGCAGGTCAAGGATTCGCTCAATGCCGGCGCCCATGCGGTGACCGTTCCCACAGCCATCCTCGAGGCGATATTCGCCAACCCGAACATCGACAAGGCAATCGCCGATTTCAATAACGACTGGCAGGCAATGCATGGCGACAAGGGAATAAGTGATTTGTGACATTAGCCTCCTGCAATCTTGCGGGAGGCTTTCTTATGCAACAAAAAAGACCAGCCGGGCCGGTCCTAGAAGAAACAATCTATTTTTGATTCGTTGAATATTGCCTGATATTCGTCAAGGTCTTCCTTTTGGAGGGCTTTGTGGTTCGAATAGGCGTATTCAAGGTTGAGAGAATCATATTTGCCCTGGCCAAACTGGTGGAAAGGCAACAGCTGGACCCTGTCGATGCCAAGCTGGCTGAAAAGCTCTGCGAAACCACGGGCGTCATCGAGGGAATTGTTGAAGTCGGGGATTACCGGAATCCTAGGCAGGATATTGATGCCCTGATCTTTGGCCCATTTCAGGTTTTCGATTATCACAAGGTTACCAACCCCGGTCATTTCCGCGTGCCTTAAAGAGTCATGGTGTTTGACATCGAAAAGAAGCAGGTCGAACAGGGGAGCCAGTTTTTTGAAGGTGTCCGGGCTGGCAAATCCGGTTGTCTCCAAAGCGACATGGATGCCTTTTGATTTCAATTCCTGGCCCAGCTTTTCAAGGAAGCCCGGCTGGAGGAGGGCCTCGCCCCCGGAAATGGTGACTCCGCCGTTTGATTCCTCATAGAAATCCTGATCCTGCAGACAGATGGCGACAATCTCATCGACGCTTTTATATTCGCCTTCGCTTGAAAGAGCCTTTTGGGGGCAGGCATGGAGGCACTCAAGACAGCCGGTGCATTTAACGGGATCGATGACAATCCGGTTGTCCTTATGGCTTATGGCGCCGGTTTTGCAGGTGGCCACACAGCTAAGGCAATTGGTGCACGCTCTTTGATTCCACAGCATCTGGATTTTCGAAGATTGCGATTCGGGATTGGCGCACCAGCGACATGACAGCGGGCAGCCTTTTAAAAAGACGGTGGTCCTGATGCCCGGTCCGTCATGGATTGAGAATTTCTGGATATTGAAGATAAGTCCTTTTTCCATAATTGTTCATCCTCCTTATAGAAATATGATATCATTTAAAGATTCGATTGTAAATAATTTGCTTTCGTTCGAAACTGAATTTCAAATTATGAAATTGTGAAATAATGCCGGTCTGATGATGCTTTTAGTTGTCAGCGTTTCAGTTTGGGACAAGTAAGGGTTGCCATGTGTTTGTTTGTCGGAGTATAATGGTTACATGAATTAAAAATTGAAAAGGGGAACATTATGGAAATACTGATAGACACTATCGACCTGAAACAGATCAAAGAAGCGGTGGAATATCTGCCGGTTTCAGGCGTGACAAGCAATCCTTCAATCGTCAAGAAAACATCACCTGAAGATTTTTTCAAACATATGAATGAGATCCGGGCCATCATCGGACAAGAACGCACTCTCCATGTCCAGGTCATCGCCACCGATGCTATGGGAATGGTCGAGGAGGCACTTACGATTCTTGAAAGAATCGACAAAAATGTCTATGTCAAGATTCCGGTAAGCTATGAAGGGATAAAGGCCATCAAAATCCTCAAGGAAAAAGGGGTTCAGGTGACCGCGACGGCGATCTATGACCTGATGCAGGCTTATCTGGCCCTGGAGGCGGGAGCCGATTACCTGGCACCTTATGTCAACCGGATCGGGAACCTGGGCGGTGATCCGATGGAGCTTATCGACAATCTCGCGATGAAGATCGCCAGCGAAAATTACGAGGCCAAGATCGTGGCAGCCAGCTTCAAAGGCGTGGAACAGGTCAAACAGTCGCTCAATTTCGGGTCCCATGCGATAACCGCACCGGTGGAAATCCTCAAGGCGGTATTTGCGAATCCGAACATCGACAAGGCTGTGAAAGATTTCAACAGCGACTGGCACGATGTCTATGGCCAAGGTGTCTTATTGAACGATCTAAAATAACCAGATCGGCTCTACGGCAAATAAGTGCAACCGGTCCGGCCGTCTTAATTATTGCGTTAAGTTCCGCTGTCAAAGGTGGAACTTTTTGCCTGAATGGGTCCGCAATCGATCATGACCTGACAGGAAAGGGTAAGTTTCACAAACGGGCCACATTTGGTTGCACTTTAGTTAATTTTTTGATACCTTATTGTTAAACACCAAGAAAAAACCGGTGCGTTTCAAGGAGACCGGGCTTGGCGGAAAAAGATGGAGAATTGACATGAAGATAGGCTTTTTTGATTCGGGAATCGGAGGGATAACAGTCCTTTACGAAGCGCTCAAGCTTTTGCCCGATGCTGATTTTATATATTATGCGGATACCAAGAACGTGCCATACGGTCCCAAGGAAAAAGAAGAGGTTTTTAGCTTCATTCTCGAGGCGGTGGAGTTCCTGGTAAACCAGGGTGTCGATGCCATTGTGATCGCCTGCAACACGGCGACAAGCATCGCCATCGAGCGGCTTAGAAGCATGTATGCAATCCCAATCATCGGGATGGAACCGGCGGTCAAACCGGCCATCGAGAGCGCCCAGGGCACAAACAAAAGCGTCCTGGTGACCGGCACCCAACTCACACTCAAAGAGGAGAAACTCCACAACCTGATTGCCAGGCTCAACTGCAAGAATCCTGTGGTTTTGCTGCCCCTCCCGGGGCTGGTCCAGTTCGCGGAAAGGCTGGAGTTCAACAGCGACGAAGTCAAAGAGTATTTGCGCACCGAGCTTTTCAAGTGCGATCTTGAAAACTGCGACACCATCGTGCTTGGCTGCACCCACTTCCCTTATTTCAAGGACACCATCAAGGAGCTGGTGCCCGGAACCATCGGAATCATTGACGGCAGCCTGGGGACCGCGCGAAACCTCAAGGCGATAATGGAGCAAAACAAGGACTTGTCCAAAGGCGACCATACAATCACCTTCTACAATTCCGGAGAAAAGGTAAGCGGGGATGAACTGCCCAAATTCAAGAAACTGTTCGCCAGGCTTGAAATGCTTGAAAAGATCTAAGCAGTTTGGGATTATTAAAAAGGCGGAGTTTCTTTAAATACTGATCAACAGCGCCATTGAAGCGCAAACTAAAACAGGCTGGATAATTCAGCCTGTTTTAGCGTTTATTTGTGTTCCCACTTGTTGCCATGTTTAGACGTAGGCGGTAAGCGGTCACCCTTGTCGATGTGTACAACACGGGGTTTGTCTAGTTTGCCACCACGAGGTCCTGTTTCAACCCATTCACCAGGTTCAACATTATCAGTACCAGGAGTCGCTAGATTTCTTTTCATAAAGATGACCTCCTTTTTATGGTCCTTTTATCTACTTTCATTATACACCTAAATATAAAAAAAGCTCATAAAAAGAGAGTATTTTCAAAACTATGAAAATGTTTTTCACATTATGTATAACATGTTTTTTGTAAATGCAATAATTATTTTAATGGGTTTCATCAGTAAAATAACTATGATAAGTATCTTTAACAAGACAATGTGATTGCCCATATGGCAAGGATCTGGCTCTTGCAATGACCCCCTTGAATCATGTTTTTGAATGTCTTCTGGTTTAATATCCAGGGCTAAAGAGTCCGGATTTTGGATTTTTTTCAAAATATAAAATTATGGCATATCGTGTTTGGATTCGGTTATAATCACCATAAGTTAAACAAATCAAAGGAGCTTTGGCATGGATTTCAAGATAGATCTGACCCTAAACAAAAACAATTACCCACGGAAGGTTTTCTTCTGCATTTTTGGCCTGTTCATCTCGGCCTTTGGGATGAGCTTGCTGATAAAATCGGCCCTGGGGCAAAGCACGGTTTCAGCCCTGGCATACAACATTTCCATGGTTTCTAACATCAAGACCGGGACTATAGTCGCCTATGTGAACTACCTTTGTTTGATCGGCCAGGTCATCCTGCTTAAAAGGGATTTCAGACCATTCCAGCTCTTGCAGCTGGCGATAACCTTCCTTTTTGGAGTGATGGTGAATTTCTTTCTCTATGATTTTCCATTCACCACCAATTTGACATTGCCTGGCTACCCGCTCCAGGCGGTTGCCTTCCTGGTTGGAATTGTCATCATGTCCTTCGGGGTGGCTTTTGTCTTCGTTGCCGATTTTGTCTTTTTGCCTTTCGAGGGATTCTGCAAGCTGCTTGCCAGCCATTTCAGCCTGCCCTTTGGCAAGCTGCGAGTGGGGATCGACTCGTCATTGGTTGTCATCTCGCTGGTACTCATATACATCCAAAACCTGCCCAACACCTCGATCAGGGAAGGGACCATTCTCTACGCCCTGGCCTTTGGCTTTTTGATCAACTTTTTTACAACCAATCTCAACAAGCTCAAGATCTTCCAGCAACTCAATCTAAGCAAAAGCAGCCAACCGTAAGGAAAGCTGCTTTTATCTTATTTGGCAATTGTCCAATAACCTTTGTTGCTATTGCTGTAAGTGGCATAAGGATTGTTCTCATTGATGGCTGTGAGCAAAGCATAGTCAGAACCGTCAGCGGAAACGTTAATGTTTGATATGGCACCTTGGTAGCCGGCATCTTTGTCGTGGTGGGTGTAGTAGACTCCCTCAATGTATATCAGACTGGTCTGAACGTCGCCACCAGTCTTGTTGTCGCTGGTATAAGCGGCAAAATAGACATGGTCGGTGTCGGCTGAAACTATCGGGACCCACCAAAGATTTTCGCTGGATTTAATCAGGGCTTTTTCCGTTTCTGTTACATCCTGGTATTCTCCATTGGCCAGAACGAACTCCCTTAAATTCTTGGTAGTATTGTTGTTGACTACCAGCTCATCCTTGTTGGCTTGGTATTGCTGGCTGATGCTTGAAAAATCGAAATATGTAGCGGCCGGTGCTTCACTGTCGAAGATGACAACCTGCTTGTTGACCTTGATCAGGGCGACCTTGGCTTTCCCGTCGAGGGCGGTGAAGTCGAACAGGAACGAGTTGGCTGGCACATCTTCATCCTTGTAGATGTCGGCTTCGCTGTAATACGCGAGGGTGTTAAGGTTCAGTTCGCTTTTTAGCTGGTCATTGACCTGGGTGATGATGGCCTCATTGACCGATTCATCCTGGTATGTCAATGACGGACTGGCCAGATTGTTGTCAATGGCATAGCGGGCCTGTTCTACCTGGAGAACCGAATAGATGCTCTGGGCCTGCTGGATGTATTTGGCATTGAGCGCATCTGAAACGTAGCTTAAAACAACTGGGAAAGACAGCGCCGCAAGGATCGCCATGATCAGGATGACAACGATTATTTCCACCAGGGTGAAACCTCTAATATTTTTCATATAATCAGCTCCCTTTGACTATAATTATACAGGCGTTGAGTGAAATACACAACAATTTCGTTACATTGGCAACAAAAAAAAGAGTGATGACTCCTTTTTGTTTAATTTGATTGTTTCTCGTGGTGAAGACCGCTGTTTCTTTTGAGCATTGCTACCTCGTCTGGTGTCTTGGCAGGGTCGAAATCGGTTGTCCCTTCATCGTAGGCTGTCTCGTAGAACCAGCATTTATACAATATCGCATTGTATGTCCTTTCCATCTGGGCCATCTGGGCTTCCATCTGGGCTTTCTGGCGTCGAAACATGTCCCGTCTTTCGGACGTTTTACACTTGCTATACTATACATAATCGATAACGCCCTAAGGTAGGCGCTTTTTTTGTCAAATTTTATCAAATTTATATTCGTACTATTGGGTACTATATGGTATAATATACATGAGGTGATATTCCCATGGCTAAACGCATAAAAATTTCCAAGTCAAAGAACTCTGAATCGTTTTCTGTTATTGACGACTTTACCGATCCTAAAACTAAAAAACGATCGACTTTTGTTGTCGAACGTCTCGGTTCTCTGGATTCACTATTGAAAAAATACGATACCGACTCTCGCGATGTCGTAATTGAAAGCCTTAATCTCTATGTTTCTAAGCTACGCGATCAGGATAAGGAAAACAAAGCTTTAATCCCCATCCAATTATCCCCGTCCAAGCTAATTCCTTTAGACGAAGAAAGATTGTTCAATCTAGGCTATCTATATCCTAAAAATATAATTTCATCACTTGGAATAAAAGATATCTGTAATAAAATCCAGAATGATCGGAAGTTCAAGTTTGATCTCTATCGGATTGTTTGTGATTTGGTTTGCACCCGCATAATATACCCAGGGTCTAAACGTTCCTCTTTCAGGGATGCCCATCACTTTTTTGATGCTCCGCAATATCAGCTGGAGGACGTGTATCGATCTTTACCAATTTTAGCGGAAGAGAGATATTTTTTTGAAAGTGAATTATACAAGAACAGCACCAATATCATGGAAAGAAACAACAGTATTCTATACTATGATTGCACCAACTTCTATTTTGAAGTTGAAGAAGAAGACGATTATAAAAAATACGGGAAAAGTAAGGAAAACCGGCCAAACCCCATTGTTCAATACGGCTTATTTATGGATGCGGATGGGATCCCGATTGCGGACATCACTTTTGAAGGCAATAAGAACGAACAATTTTCCTTAAGAGAGCTAGAGCAGCAGATTGAAAAAGACTTCGAGTTCAGCAAGTTTATTGTGTGTGCTGATGCCGGACTTAATGGTTGGGAAAAAAAGATCTATAACGACCGAAAAGCTCATGGCGCTTATATAGTTACCCAGCCGGTAAAAAAATTGAATAAAACTTTGAAGAAATGGGCCACAGACCCCAAAGGATGGAAAATCATTGGTCAGCCGGGATTATTCGATATAAGCAAGCTCGATGACACTATAATAATAGATGGCAAAGAACACAATATTAGAGATGTGGTGTTCTACAAGGATAGATGGGTAAAGACAACCAAAAAATCAGAACAAACCGAAGACAAATACACCCTGGAAGAACACTTGATTGTTTCGTTCAGCTACAAATTCAAACAATATCAAAGCCATATCCGGGAAAAGAAATTGGAAAGAGCGCGGAAGCTATTGAAAAATCCCGGGAAAATTAAAACCAGTAATCCACGGGATCCAAAATATTATATCAAGAAGATAGAGGCAACAGAAAATGGCGAAGTAGCCGATAAGACATATTATTCAATTGACGAAAGCAAGGTTGAGGAGGATGCCAAATACGACGGATTTTATGCGGTCACAACCGACTTGACGGATGATAATATGTCCTTAATCATTAGCGCGAATAAGCGCCGTTGGGAGATAGAAGAGAGCTTCGAAATAATGAAGAGCGAACTTAAAACCAGACCAATCTATGTATCAAGAAAAGACGCAATCAATGGTCACCTGCTTATCTGCTTCATGGCGTTACTGGTATATCGAATATTGGAAAAAGAATATTTGAAAAACAAATATACATGCAGCGAAATCATAGAGACGCTGAGAAAATTAAACGTTACCCATGTAGGTGGAAACAACTATATTCCATCATTCAAACGAACGTTGGCAATTGATAAATTGGGCGAAGTATTTGGCTTTCAACCATCGAGAGAAATATTGACGCAAAAATATTTAAAAAAATTCATACAAGTAGCAAATTCAAGAAATAGTACGAAAATGAAATAGCAAAAAAACAGGCAGAAATCCCTTATTTATAGGGACTTTTGCCTGTTTTCATGTATTGCAACTGTAAAACGAGAGAGTGAAATACACAACAATTTCGTTACATTGGCAACAAAAAAAAGAGTGATGACTCCTTTTTGTTTAATTTGATTGTTTCTCGTGGTGAAGACCGCTGTTTCTTTTGAGCATTGCTACCTCGTCTGGTGTCTTGGCAGGGTCGAAATCGGTTGTCCCTTCATCGTAGGCTGTCTCGTAGAACCAGCATTTATACAATATCGCATTGTATGTCCTTTCCATCTGGGCCATCTGGGCTTCCATCTGGGCTTTCTGGCGTCGAAACATGTCCCGTCTTTCCTCGATGGTATCATCGCCCATCAGCGTCCAGTCGACAAACTGCTTGATGTCCTTGATTGAAAGTCCCGATGACTTGAGGCATTGAACAAGACGCAGCAGGCTCAAGTCGTCCTGGTTGAAGGTCCTGATGCCACTGGGAGTGCGGTTGACCAAAGGCAACAATCCTTCCTTGTCGTAGTAACGCAGTGTTGACGGGTTGATATCTAAAATTTTCGCTACTTCTCCGATTGAATATTCCATATTGTCCTCCAAACTTAAAGTTAACTTTAATGTATCTGCCATTTATTTTACCATTTCCAGCACCAATGTCAAGAACGGAATAGTCAAGTAAGTTGTACTAAAACTGATCTGTATCCTCAAAATCAAGATGTCACTTCGATCTTGGATTGGCATGTCGTTAACATTGCCAAGGGTGCAGGTTGCAATATTGTCAACGGGTGGTAATCAATATTGCCAAAGGAAACCGGAGCATTTTTTTACAACAGTCACAAGCAATTTTGGCACAGTCATGAAAATCATTGTTCTGCCTTGAATTTTGGCAGATCGCCATGTCGGACCAGTTTTTTAATCGAAAAAGGAAGTAAAGTTCAATATTTCACAAGCACATGTGGAAATAGTGAACTTTATCTCCTTAACGGCCTGAAAGCATTTTAATGGGATGGAAATATGTTATCATTTGTTTGCCAGGGAGGTTAACCCTGAATAAAACACGGAGGGACAACAATGGAGTTTAAAAGCATCATGCACGTTTCATTCTTCACTGACCAGATGGATGTAATGCGTGATTTTTATTAACTGGTCGAGAACACTCGCGACTTTAGTCGTGGAGATGAATCGACTTTTTTGTGACTCTTTTCAACTGTGTTCTATTGGCTACATATATTGTTAAAGTTATGGACTAAAAGTGCTTTAAAGCTGTAATTTTTTGCAACCATATGTTAAAATGTATATGAGGTGATAAATGATGGCTGATATTAATTACGGACGTGGTTACGTCTATTCGATTCAATACCATCTGGTATGGTGTGTGAAATACCGTCAAGATATTCTGACTGGTCAAGTTGGTGATGATGTTAAGAAATTGTTGACTAAGATTGCAGCTGATAATGACATAAATATCGTTGAAATGGAATCGGATAAGGACCATATCCACTTGCTTATCGATTGCAAGCCCCAACACCATATTCCCAGTACGGTAAAAGCATTCAAAGGGTTATCTGCAAGATTCCTCTTCAAGCAACATCCTGAGCTCAAGAGTCGTCTTTGGAAAGGTCATTTGTGGAATCCTAGCTACTTTGTTGCTACCGTCAGTGATAATACTCAAAAGCAGATAATAGAGTATATAAAAACTCAGAAGAAGAAATAAGGTGATGATGATGTTGCACCATAAGGCATACAAGTTCAGGATCTACCCTGATAGGGAACAGGAGATGTTGATCTCTAAAACAATAGGGTGTGCACGTTTTGTCTACAATCATTTCCTGGATCTTTGGAATGAGACATATGCGAGTACCGGTAAAGGTCTGAGCTACAATTCCTGCTCCGCCATGTTACCGCAAATGAAACGGGATGATAATACGGAATGGCTAAAGGAAGTAGACAGCATCGCCCTCCAATCATCGGTGAAGAATCTTTCCGATTCTTTTTCAAGGTTCTTCACTAAGCAAAACAGCCACCCGCGATACAAGAGCAAGAAGAATCCGGTTCAAAGCTACACGACCAAGAATGTGAACAACAGTATTGCCGTAATCGGCAAATCAATCAAGCTGCCTAAGCTAGGTATGGTAAGGTTCGCCAAGAGCCGGGAGATCAAGGGAAGGATAATTAAGGCGACCATCCGGAAAAATCCCAGTGGCAAATACTTCATTTCTGTTGTCGTTGAAGAAAAGATCGAACAATTGCCCAAAACGAATTCGATTATCGGTATTGACCTTGGCATCCGTGACTTCGCGACATTTTCAAATGGCAGAAAAGTCGCAAACCATAAATTCACCAGCCAGATGGAAAAGAAACTAATCCGCGAACAGAAAAAGCTGTCCAGACGGGCTCTCCTTGCCAAAAGCAAAGGAATCAATCTTCTTGAAGCAAAGAACTACCAGAAACAAAGACGCAAAGTAGCATTGCTTCATGAAAAGATAATGAACCAACGCAATGACTTTTTGAACAAGTTGACAACCCAGATCATCAAAAACCACGATGTCATCTGTGTCGAAAACCTGAACACAAAAGGAATGTTGCGTAATCATAGACTGGCTAAAAGCATATCTGATGTTTCCTGGGCATCATTTGTGGATAAGCTCATCTACAAGGCTGAATGGTATGGCAGAGAAATCATCAAGGTGGACCGCTGGTATGAGTCCAGCCAGATATGCAATAAATGTGGCCACAAGGATGGCAAGAAACCACTCCACATCAGGGAATGGACTTGTCCTAATTGTGGCAGTACCAATGACCGGGACATAAATGCAAGCAAGAACATCCTGAAAGAAGGACTGCGCATAATAGCATCAACATAAACAACAACTAAACCGTAGGGACTACGGGGATAGCTTGGTAAAGAAGAGAAACCGCTGATTATGGTGGATGCACCATAATCAAGTAAGCTCTGTTCCCAAGAATCCCGTGACTTTCAGTCATGGGAGGTTCAAAAATATAAATTTTTGTGTTAGAGTTTAATCAGGAGGGATATTATGGCTGTATCGTATAACAGACTATTTAAGATGCTTGAACAAAAGAGTATTTCCAAAATTCAGCTTAAACAACAGTTAGGAATTTCCTCTACGACCCTGGCTAAATTCAAAAAGAATGAATATGTTTCTTTGAAGGTCATAGATGAAATCTGCGCCTTGTTGAAATGTCAGCCAAGCGATATCATGGAGATAATCAATCCGGTGGACACCCCGCTGCTTGACAAGCTTAAAGAAGAAAAGGAAATGAGACTCAAGGGTGGAATATACCACCAGACTCAGATCAAGCTGGCATACAACTCGAACCGGATTGAAGGAAGCCGCCTGAGCGAGGATCAGACTAGATACATCTATGAGACAAATTCGATTGTCACCGAAAACAACGAGACGGCGTCCATTGATGACATTATGGAAACAATCAACCACTTTGCCTGTTTTGACTATATGCTTGAAATTGCCAACCTTGATTTGAGCGAGGAAATAATCAAGGAATTCCATCGGATATTGAAAACCAATACCACCGACAGCAAAAAAGACTGGTTCAACGTAGGGAACTATAAAGGCAAACCAAACATGATTGGCGACAAGGAGACGACAGCACCATCAAAAGTCAAAGGCGAGATGGCCAAGCTGCTTGCTGACTATCAAGAATTGGCCAAGATCGATTTCGAGGATATTGTTGAATTCCACTACCGGTTTGAAACAATCCATCCATTCCAAGATGGCAATGGCCGGGTAGGACGGATGATAATGTTCAAGGAATGCCTGAAAAACAATATCGTCCCATTCATCATAGACGAGCAACACAAGCTGGTATATCACCGTGGGCTAAAGGAGTTTGGGACCAAGAGAGGATATCTTATCGAAACTTGTCTGTCGGCCCAGGATCGCTATCAAGCTTTGATGGATTATTTCAACCAAGATTAAGCACAAATGAAGGATGTTCATTTAGAAAGGCTTTTTCCAAATGGCTGCAATTACATTTGCGAAACATATCATCATTTCTGATATCTCGGCTTTGAAAAAAATCGATGACATGCTTAGTCATTCTTCAGTCCATTATTATCGAGCACCGATAAGAAAAGCTGATGTCATCAATCCCCATGGCAAGAAGTATGTGGCAGACAAATTGACTGCAAAATTTTAAGAGTTGATATCAGCTGATTGATTATTGAATCTTCAGCATCGCAATCCGTTTGAATTAACTGTTTAACATGAAAAAAGTATCCTGAGGAACTGAAATGTCTTGGGGATACTTTTTTAGCTATGACTGGAATTCGGTTATAGAAGCTTGCTGATATGCGATGTCAGCACATCGATATAGAGGAAAAACACGATCTGGTTTTCCAAATACTGGTCGAAATTCTGGTTCGATGAAGAGGGAACCCAGATGTAGTTGTCACAGCGGTTCTTGATGGAAAGCTTGTTGTTCATGGTGATGACTGTCAGGTTGAAATTGATCTTCTCCTTGGCCTCCTTCAAGGTAGCTTTGAAGGCTTCAAGCCCGTTGCCGCTGTTGGTAAAGATCAATACCAGATCGTTCTTGGTGGCGATATGGGGCATTTCCTGCATTTCGTCATTGGATATGAAGATAGCCTTTTTGCCGATCTTGAACAGGTTGTATTGCATCATCTTGGCAGGCAGGGAGCTTTTATGGGCACCGGTTACTATGACGCTGTCAGCCTTGATGATATCGCCTGCGAGCTTGTTAATCTTGTCGTAATCCAGGGTGTCGTCGAGGATGGATATCAGCTGGCTGTAGCTGCTAAGCAGAGTGTCGTTTTCAATCTTGTCCTCGCTGCCCTGTTTCTCGAAGCGGAAGACATCAAACTTGAATTCGTTGAAACCGTCATAACCAAGTTTCTGGCAGAATCTGGTGATGGTCGATTGCGACACCTTGTACTTTTTCGAGATGGAACTCAATGAACCCCGCAAGATAAGGTCAGGATTGTCTTTAAGGATATTATAGATGATCAGCTCCTTTTTGGTAAAGGTGTCCTTCTGGATTTCAATCTTGTCAAATGGATTCATTGGTCTTCCCCCTCTAATAATACAACTATTATATCAAAAATAATGGTATTTCAAAACTGTTTTAATTCTTTTGCTACATGAATCACCTGGTCGATAAAATCATCTCCATTGCCTTTTTCCAGGCGGCTGATGTATGTTTCGAAGTATTTTCCATAATCATCTTCACTTACGAAATAGTTCGAATAGTTTTCACTGTAACCGACAATTATGACCAATTTGTCATTGAAGGCGTCCTTGATCTTCTTGCCTAAAGAAGATGTTATGTCCCCGGGCAGGGAGACAAACATCAATTCGCCCAGAAAGAGAATATTGCTTGTAAGTTTCAGTTTCATCGGGCTCTTTTTTTGCTTTAGTTTAAGTGCGCGCAAGAGGGTGGCCTCGTACTTTGGATCACTCAAGGCTTCAATCCGTTTGATTTCACTGTTGGTGAATTCATCCTGGCCGTAAAATTCGTATTCTTCAACTACCTGGGCTGACTGGATATCATCAATTTTCAAAGGTGTATCTTTCATGTTTGAAAATTGGTTGAACAGTTCGTTTGTGAAACGGACAACCTCTTCGACTCCCTCTTTTTGGCGGTAGAAGCGGGTCGATACATCGCCGGCGGCACCGTTGACGATCATGCAGGGAATGCCGGATGTTGCCTGGTATTTCTGGCGGATGGCGCCGAAGATGTCGGCTGAAAGCTTTGTATTGGTTCCATTGAGGATTGTGGGATGGCAGGCCAGGGCCAACATGGTGCAGATTGTCCCGTTGTCATTGCAAAAATCAAGTTTGGTCAGCATCTTGTCTGAATAGCCATTCATTTCGTTGCGGTTTCCATAGAGACCTTCGATTTCAACCTGGCTGATCCTTACGCCTGACTCTTTAAGGCTTGCAAAGGCGTTATCGATGCTTGTTACAAACTGATCTTTCAACTTATCGTGCAATTCTTCTTCCACTTCGACTTCTTCGAAAAATGGCTTGAAGTAGGCGGGCGCCGAGTGGGTGTGGATGCACCCGATAATGATATTTTGATCGGGCAGCCTGTACTTTTCCTTGATTATCTCTTTTACTGGCAAGATTACGCTATCCTCGATTATGATTGAATCAAGCATGGAGATGACCATGCTTTTTTCACCTGTTTTGATGATCAATGTATTGATTTCGATGGGATCGAGGACCCCGGTTGATTTTTCCTTACGGCTATATCCTGCAATTGCGACACTGTGGTCGGGTGTGATGTTCATTTTATTATATCCTATTTCCATAATGCTACCTCCGCCATTGATTATAGCATGGCTCACCTTAAAATGAAAGACAATTCAAAAAAATAAAATTATTCTTGCAAAGTGATTCTTTTATATGCTATGCTTAGTTTGTCAAATGAAACCGGTTAGCACATATGACAACAAAAACTACAAATATTTAGAGAGGGAGGCAATTATGTCATCTACCAAAAAAGGCTTCATGCAAAGGTTCCAGGAAATCCTTGAAACCTATGTAGTACCCGTAGCAACAAAAATTTCCCAACAACGACATCTGGCTTCAGTCCGCGACGGACTGACCATCCTGGTTCCAGTAACCATCATCGGAGGTTTCGCCATCCTGCTGGCGATGCCACCAGTCAACGCTTCTTTGGAAGCTACCAATTTCATCTATTCGATCCTGGTCGGTTGGCGCAACTGGGCGTCTGCCAATATGGCGACTTTGCTGATACCATACTATCTGACCATTGGAATCATCTCGATTTATGTGGTCCTGGGTGTTTCTTATCAGCTTACCAAGTTCTACAAGATGGACACCATCTCGAATGTGATTTCAGTACTGCTTGTCTACCTATGCGTGGCAGGCGTTCCCCAATCGCTTACAAGCGGTGAAACTGTTGTAACTGCGATCCCGATGACCAACCTTGGCGCTTCGGGGATGTTCATGGCGATGATCATAGCGATCCTTGTCGTGGAAATCAATCATTTCTTTGTAGCGAAAAAACTGGTTATCAAGCTTCCGGACTCGGTTCCCCCAAACGTGGCCGCTCCGTTCAATGTCCTGATTCCCGGTATCGTCAACCTGATTCTTTTCATGGTATTAAATGGTCTTAGCACTTCAATCCTGGGAGTAGGCCTGCCAAGACTCATTTACTCGGCATTCCAACCTTTGCTTAGCGCTACTGGTTCATTGCCTTCGATCATCCTGATCAATGTCCTGATGACTATCTTCTGGTTTTTCGGGATCCATGGGGCGAACATGGTCGGTGTTGTAACGACACCATTGGTGACTCTTGGTCTTACCTTGAATGCCGAAGCTTACGCTTCTGGACAGGAGCTTCCTGCGATTTTCGCCGGTGCTGTCAACTCGGTTTATGGCGGATGGATTTCTTATTTCGCCGTGGTTCTGGTCATCCTGCTTTTTTGCAAATCAACCCAGGCCAAATCGGTGGCTAAAATCGCCGTCGTTCCGGCATTCTTCAATATCAATGAACCATTGATTTTCGGTTTGCCGACCGTATTGAACCCGTTCACTCTGATCTGCTTTTTGATCTGTAACAACCTGAATTTCACGATTGTCTATTTCCTGATGAAAAGTGGATTCCTGGGTAAATTCTTCGTCCAGCTGCCTTTTACCGTACCCGCACCTTTGCAGGCCTGGCTGGCGTCAATGGATATCAAATCCATCCTTGTCTGGGCCGGTCTTCTTGTCCTGGATATGGTCATCGCCCTGCCATTCTTGAAGGCTTACGACAAGCAGCTGGTGTCGCAAGAAAAACTGGAAGAACAAGAATCCCTGGTTGGACAAGAAATGTTGAAGAGTGCTGATTAATCAGTACTCTTTTACTTAGATGAAGATAATATTCAACGCTGACGATTTCGGGTACACCAAGTCAGTAACCGATGGCATCATCTTTGCCTGCAAGAACGGTGTTGTCAAGTCGACGACCGCTCTTGTCAACACGCCTTATCTGGAATACAGTTTTCAGGAATCACTGGGCTGTCCCGATCTGGGTGTGGGAGTCCACCTTAACCTGACAATCGGAAAATCGTTGACCAAAAACAAAACGCTGAGTGATAAGGCCGGCAACTTTTACAAGCCAGCCCAGCTAAGGGATAAGGAAATAGACCTTGATGAGGTATATCTCGAGTTCAAGGCCCAGATTGAAAGGTTCATCGAAGTGTTCGGCCGCTTGCCCAGCCATCTCGACAGCCATCATGGGATGCATGATTTCAGGGACAATCTAACAGTGACCATGGCTCTGGCCAAGGAATATGGCCTGCCGGTGCGCCGTTATGGCAGCTATAAGTTTGTCGGGGGCTTTTTCAATGACACGGTGACCGTTGAGGCACTAAGTAAACTTATCGAAAGCCATTACGGAGAGAATATCGAGATCATGACCCATCCCGGGGCCTGCGATCTCGAACTTTATATGAACAGCTCGTATTCATGGCAGCGCGTCAGGGAACTGATGGTTCTATGTGATGGAAGACTTAAGGAATATCTCGATGGGATGGATATTGAAGTGACAAACTATTTGGAGGATTGAAATGAAAGAAATTAGAATAGGATCCGGGGCCGGATACGGCGGAGACCGGATCGAACCGGCCATCGACCTGATGCAAAACGGCAAGCTCGACTATATGATATTCGAGTGCCTGGCGGAAAGGACGATCGCCCTGGCCAATCTTGAAAAGGCCAAGGACCCCGCCAAGGGTTACAACCACCTGTTCGAGTATCGCTTCGAAAAGGTGCTTGATGAATATGGAAAAAACAACCGGATCAGGATTGTGACAAACATGGGGGCGGCCAACCCGGCCAAAGCGGCCCTTAAGCTTGTGGAGATGGCCAAAAGCCGCAATATGAATATCAAAGTTGCTGCGGTTGTCGGCGACGATGTTCTTGACAAGCTTGATAAGTACCAGGATGAAAAAATCCTGGAGACCGGCCAGCCCCTGGCTTCAATCATGCCCCAGGTCATTTCCGCCAATGCCTATATCGGGGCAAAGGGCATTGCAGAAGCGCTGGCAAACGGGGCCGAGGTGGTAATCACCGGCCGGGCGGCTGATCCGTCATTGACCTTGGGAATCCTGCTCCATGAATTCAACTGGAGTATGGATGACTACGATCGCCTTGGCCAGGGGATGATTGCCGGCCATCTGCTTGAATGCGCCGGTCAGGTCACCGGGGGCTACTTTGCCGATGGGGCGACCAAGACGGTTCCGGATCTTTGGAATCTGGGATTTCCAATCGCGATAGTCAAGGAAGACGGCTCTCTGGAAATCACCAAGACGCAAACATCAGGCGGTCAAGTCAGCGAGATGACTTGCCAGGAGCAGACAATATATGAAATCCAGGATCCTGAAAATTACTACACGCCTGATTGCATCGCCAATTTCAGCGGGATCAAAATCGACCAGACTGGCCATGACCGGGTGGCAATCGCCAATGTCAAAGGCAAACCATCCAATGGCAAATACAAAGTCAGCGTCGGTTACCAGGACTGTTACATCGGTGAAGGCCAGATATCCTATGGCGGTTTCAATGCCTACAAGCGCGCAGTTATGGCCAAAGAAATCCTGGAAAAGCGGTTCGAACTTACCGGAATGGAAATAGATGAAGTCCGCTTCGATTTGATCGGCTGTGACAGCCTGTTCAAGAAGACCCTGCCTGAACCAAAAGAATACAGTGAAATCCGGCTGCGGGTCGCCGGACGGACAAAAGACAAAAATACGGCGATCCGGATTGGACAGGAAGTTGAATCGCTCTATACCAACGGTCCCTTCGGCGGGGGCGGAGTTTCCATGAATGTCCAGGAGGTCGTCTCAATCGCTTCAATACTGATCGACCAGAGCGATATCGAAGTTGAAGTAGAATATTTTAAAAGCGGGGTAGAAGATGAAACTGCATGAAATAGCCCATTGCCGCACCGGCGACAAGGGCAACATCTCGGTGATTTCCGTGATCGCCTATGACAAAAAAGACTATGAACTGATCAAAGCAAAAGTGACCGAGGCCAAGGTTCAGGATTTCTTCCAGGACATCGTGAAAGGGACTGTTGCCCGTTACACCCTCGACAACATCGCTTCCTTGAATTTCGTGATGGAAGATGCCCTGGGCGGCGGAGTGACCAGGTCCCTGGCCCTGGACAAGCATGGCAAGACGCTTAGCGGTGCTTTGCTGGAAATGGAGATCTAGGATGGAGACAATAGTCATTGCCGGTGCCGGAACGATGGGGGCATCAATGGCTCTGGCCTTCGCCCGTTTCAACTTCCCGGTCCATGTTTACGACATAGCCAAGACTGCTTTGAAAAAAGGCAGTGAATCGGTGGATATCGCCCTTGAGGGACTGGTGAGTGCGGATGTGGTTTTACAGGCTGATGTTCCATCTATTATCGGCAATATTTCCTACACAACTGATTTGAAAGTGTTTGAAAAGGCTGATGTGGTCATCGAATCGATTGTCGAGAAACTTGAAATCAAGGAGAGTTTCTACCGTGACATTTCCAAACTGGTCAAACCGGAATGTGTCATCTGTTCGAACACCTCGGCGATACCGATATCCACAATGGCAGATTATGTCGAGATTCCAGAACGGTTCTTGGGAATGCACTGGTTCAATCCGTCCCATCTTATCCCCCTGATTGAAATCATCAAGGGTGAAAAGACCGGCCAGAAATATGTGTATTTCATCTATGATCTGGCGACAAGAATCGACAAGCAGCCGGTCGTCATCAACAAGGATGTGAAGGGATTTGTCGCCAACCGGATCCAGTTCGCTATCCTAAGAGAAGCCTTGCATCTGGTTGAAAACGAAGTGATCTCAGCCAAAGACCTCGACAAGGTAGTCCAATATTCCCTGGGAATACGCCTGGCTTCATATGGACCGCTTGCGATAGCTGATTTTGGCGGTCTGGACACCTTCTTGCATATCTCGAAGTTTTTGAATCCCGACTTGTGCGACTCCCATGAGGCTTCACAATTGCTTGAAGAGTTGGTTTCGCAAAACAAGATGGGGTTGAAAACCCGGGGCGGATTCTATGAATACGATGAATTGGAGGCAAATGAGGCCATAAAAGTCCGTGATATGAAATTGGCTGAACAATTGGGTTCATGATTAAGCCAAGCTTATGCATTCCAAGAAATTGAAATAGACTCACATAAAACATAAACCCGGAAAGTGCATTTTGCCTACCGGGTTTTATCATGGCAATAGGAATAAGTAGAATGTGGAAGACGCCTTGGCTAATTATTTGTAATGGTTAATATTTTTGGAAATTCACATGCAAATGTATGGATATGGAAGAAAAGACATAAGATTACAGTCGCTACAAAATCCTCCAAATGTGAATTTTAGATTTTGATATTTCCCAAATATTTTGAATTTATTCCTCATGCAAAGGGAAACGTCTATAGCCTATTCACAAATCGAATTGACGGCCATATATGACAAGATTATACTTTACTTAGAGGGAAATTCAAATTATTTTATAAGTTTTCTTAATTAACCATCAAATACATGTGAGTTCGATATTTGATTATCGTCGCTTTTGAAAAACTACCAAACATCGGCTTTTTAGATCTAAGTAATATTACTTAGGTACCAACTATAAACTCCAAGATGTATCTGGTGGCCAATTAAGTAAGTTTTTGAGAAGGTGAAAGTATGAAAAAGACATTTAAATTCATCACTATTTGGTTTGTAAGCTTTTCATTTTTGTTTCTGGGAATAACTCCGGTGGCTGCAGCACCAACCAAGTTGCCAACTTATGATTATGTTGCTATGGGCGACTCGGTGGCTGCGGGAGTTCGGGCTGTTTATGGTCAATTGCCGGGTTGGGAAACAAGTTCCGATTATGGCTACACTGATCTGGTGGCTGGCTGGTTGGATAATTTAGGCCTTTTGGGAACATTTGATGAAACTTACGCCATTTCCGGACAAACTTCGGCCGACTTGCTTGGGGTAACTGAAAGTAAAACCGTAAGTAAAAGCTTGAAAAAGATAGAAATAGTGACTATAACAATTGGGGGCAATGATTTCTTGGGGCCGCTCTATGCTTTTTTAAGTTATTGTGTGCAAAATGGAATTGATTTTGATCTCACTGATCCTGACTTCTATGCTGACATCACTGATGTTCTTAATGGAATTATCTTAAATGGACCATCAACAGGAGCAGCTTTGCAACAAAACCTGACCGAAATCATTCAAAACATATACAAGGCAAATCGAAAAGTCCAAATATATGTAATGGGTTATTACAATCCAATCCCAGATATTATCTATGACCCTACTTTCAATACGTTAGTTAATTCTTACATTGAAGCAGCAGTTAATGGGGCTGATCCTGATGGATCTAATGTAACCTATGTCCAAACAATAACCCATATCACTCAGTTGAATTCTTACAGTATGGGATATTTACTCGATGATACTGGATTTGGTGTACCGGATATTCACCCGACTGAAGTTGGTTACGGTGTTATAGCCAATAGATTTGAAAATGCGATAGCTGTGGATTTTGGTATTTAATTTGTATTTACTTTGAATTTTCCAACCCATAGGGGTCATCCAATGATGGCCCTTTTTGATATGACAATAAATTCGACTACGATACTGACAGCAGCATCAAAACAGCACAAAATTGAAGCAAGGTTAATACAAATTTTTTGAAACTTATGCAAATATGCCTCCCGGTTATTCAAAAAATTTCTCTGTTGCATAATTGTGAATTACTTATCGGAATATAGAGGGACATGCCTATAAAGCAACCATTGCTTGAGTTGGTCCTGTATTTCTTATCATAATCTTCCTAAATTGTAAGTACTTGAGACTGCTGAAAGATCATGATGTTCATTATGGCAGGATAGCTGTTATATTAGCATAATATTATTAGTGGGTTAAAGCTTTTGTTGAGGGTCTGCAAGGCGCCCACTCTCAATCCCTGAATTAAATAGCAATTATGTTGTTTTGTTTACTTTGATTGAAATTATATCGTTCACGCACCAGGAACATTATTTTACAGGAACATTATTTTACCAAATTGGGGCCAAATAATAGTTCTATTCGTTCTAGACCAATTAATAGTTATATTTGTTCATCATTTACATGAATTGTATATATGATATAATATCATAAATGTGTATTTATTATTGGGTCGATAAATTATTATCGGAGATGATTCTTAATGCAATAAAGGGGATTTCTATGGAAACTATTTTAAGTGCAGGTATCGATATAGGGACAACTACCACCCAAGTGATATTTTCGGAGCTTAAAATTGTCAAAAAGGGCGGTTTTGGCGAAGTTCCGAGATTTGAAATCGCGGATAAACATATCATTTATCGCAGCCCAGTGTTTTTCACACCGCTTGATGGTGAAAATATCGATGCTTTGGGCGTCAAGGCCCTTGTTGCAAATGAATATAAGAAAGCAGGTTTTTTGCCTGAGGATATGGATTCGGGTGCGGTCATTGTCACTGGTGAATCGGCAAGAAAAGAAAACGCAAAGACCGTGGTAGAGGAGCTGGCTTCATTCGCAGGAGATTTTGTAGTTGCAATTGCAGGTCCGGAACTGGAAAGCGTATTGGCTGCCAAGGGGGCTGGTGCTCTTGATTTGTCAACCAGAACAGGAAATATTGTCATAAATTACGATATAGGTGGCGGTACTACCAATGTTTGTGTCTTCAAAGATGGCAAGATGGTGGATAATGCCTGTCTCGACATTGGCGGAAGACAGATAAGATTCTTGGATAGTAGAGTCTCCTATATTTCCCCAAGCATGAAAAGGTTGATAGCGAAAAAGAATCTGAAAATTGCTGAAGGAGATTCAATCGGCGACGATGATTGTCGTAGAAATATCGATAAGCTACTTAATATTGTCGTCAATTTGCTTGAAAAGCTGATATGGGATCCGGAGAATAACGAGCTCGAGCTGGTAGTCACCAATCATCTGCTGACCAAAAGAATGATTCCGGATATTGTCACATTCTCCGGCGGGGTTGGAGCCTGCATGGATAAACTTCACCAGGATGACTTTCAATTCGGAGATATTGGCGTCCTGATGGGGAAAAAACTGGCTGAAGTGGAATATTTCAAAAATGTCAGACATGTTTCCAAGGAAACTTTGAATGCCACTGTGATTGGAGCCGGTAACTATTCAATGGATATTTCTGGAAGCACAATCGAGTATGGCAATATTTCATTTCCGTTGAAAAGACTGTTGGTCCATGAGATTTATTTCAATTGCGGGAAAAATATTCACACACAGATAGAATCTTTCTTGGATAATGAGGATGAGCATTTGGGCGGCCCGTTTGCGTTTTATGCAAAAGGATTGCAAAATCCCAATTTTGCCACGATTGAATCCTTTGCAACGGAAATAGTTCAAGGGATGAGGGATTATTTTGTGGAAGGCAACCCTTGCGTAATCATCGTAAAAGAGGATATGGGAAAAGCGTTGGGACAGGCAATCAAGCGCCGAATCCCGGAACATCCTATTATATGTATTGATGGAATCGAGTGTCACAGCGGCGATTTTGTGGATATCGGGGTGCCATTAAGCAAAGGCAAGGTCATACCGGTGATGGTGAGGTCATTAGTGTTCGGTTGAGAAATTAAGGAGGGTCATAATATGTTGCTTGCTGACGATGTGAACGGAAGGATATACGATTTTAAAAGTGTCAAAGAAGTATTGAATAAGGCGTCTGAGCCAAAATCGGGGGACCGTTTGGCTGGTCTTGCCGCAAAATCAAAGGAAGAGAGGATTGCGGCAAAGAAAGTCCTGGCCCGTTTGACGGTGGAGGAAATAGTGGAGAATCCATCAGTTCCTTACGATATGGATTTTGTGACCAGGATAATTGTTGACGATATTGATGAAGTCAGTTTCAGTATATGGAAGGATTGGAAACTCGGTGAAATAAGAGAATGGCTGTTGGATAATGCAACAGACTCGGACATGATCATGGATTTTTCAAAAGGTGTCACAAGCGAAGTTATTTCAGGGCTGTCGAAGCTGATGGGCAATTTGGATCTAGTTCTTGTCAGTGGCAAAATCAAAGTTGAAGCGACCTGCAATACGACAATCGGGAAGGATGGGGTATTTGCGTGCCGCCTTCAGCCAAATCATCCGACAGATGATCCTAAAGGAGTAATTGCCTCAACTCTTGAGGGCCTTAGCTACGGGGCTGGGGATGCTGTTCTTGGATTGAACCCAGCTGTGGATACGGTGGAAGCCACATTGAGCATATGGAAAACACTCAATGAATTGAAAGATAAATATGAAATACCCACCCAGACATGTGTATTGTCCCATATTACAACCCAGATGGAAGCGATCAGACAGGGCGGGAAAGCCGACCTGTGCTTTCAGTCCATTGCGGGATCCCAGAATGCCTGCCGGGCTTTTGGGATAACGGACACCATGATTGGTGAAGCTAGAGATCTGTTTATGGAAAAAGGATCAGCCAAAGGCCCTAACGTCATGTATTTTGAAACCGGGCAGGGGTCGGAGCTGTCATCTTCATCCCATCATGGAACCGACCAGGTCACCATGGAATGCCGCTGTTATGGGTTGGCTCGCCACTTCGAACCGTTTTTGGTAAATACGGTGGTGGGTTTCATCGGGCCTGAATATATTTACGACACCAAAGAGCTGATTCGAGCAAGTCTGGAAGATGTGTTCAATGGGCACATGCATGGTCTGCCTATGGGGTGCGATATCTGCTACACGAATCATATGCCTGTGGATCAAAACGATGTCGAGACGCTCATAGTCCTTCTGGCAAATGCCGGTTGTCATTTTGTGATGGGTTTGCCACAAGGCGATGATGTCATGCTTATGTATCAATCGACCAGCTTTCATGACGTGGCGGCGGTAAGACAAATCACCGGAAAAAGGCCGATCAAGGAATTTGAAGACTGGCTTGTTAAATGGGGATTCTGGTCAAATGGACGTCTGGGACGTCAAGCTGGCATTATCGATGGGTTTATTGAAGATTTGGAACGTAAAGATTCCTTAAGAAAAAAAACTCCGGCGCGGGTGGGAATTGGCCATTCCGGACCGAGATATCTTACAGAACCAGAATTGGATTTTGTAGCCGATCAAGGCGCTGCATCGGATGCGGTTTTTACTGAAGTTTCCCAAGAGACAATCGAAAGATTGCAACTTTTAGAAATCAAGACAAAGTGCAAAAATAAGGAAGAAATGGTTCTGCGTCCCGATTGGGGCCGGATCATCGAGGATGATCAGAAAAACAAATTGTTGGACCATTGTATTATGAACCCGCAGGTACAAATCTATTTCGGTGACGGTTTATGTTCTCCTGCCATCGAAGCCAATGGCGAGGATTTGCTCCAGGGTATCAAAGCCGGACTGGAATTTGAAGGGATAAGTGTCGGAACCCCGTTTTTCGTGAGATACTGCAGGGTGAATACAGCGCGTACGATAGGACCATTGCTGGATGCGGAGGTTGTTTGCGTGCTGATTGGCGAAAGACCAGGTCTGCTTACCTCTGAAAGCATGTCGGCATATATCGGTTACCGACCTCATCCAGCGATGCAGGAATCGGAATACACAGTTATATCGAATATCAGCCGACATGGATTCACTCCCGTGGAAGCGGCGGCACACATTGTCGACTTGATTAAAGAAATATTGGATAGAAAACAGAGTGGAATTTCAATTGGAAATTTCGAATAGATCTTATACAAGACTAAAATCCCCATTTTCTTTGGCTTACAAAGAAAATGGGGATTTTACCATTATCCACCTTCAATAAACACAAGTATTTGGGAATTTCAAAATTGAACCACTTATTAATACACTCTATCTTGATGTGATATTCAAGTTTAGGAAATTAGGTAGTGTCAATATTTTTGTGTAAATTTGTAAAATTAGTTCTTACTGATCATCTTGGTTATTCTTCTTCTAGCAGGAACCAACGTTCGTAAGATATTCCTTTGAATCCCTTATGGGTATGGTTCATGAATTTTTGGTTATATTGTTCAAATTGCGAAACGATGTATTTCTCCACAGCTTCCTCATTTGGGAATTGTTCTTTAGCCTTGATTTTCCGCTTGAGCTGTTTATTGAAACCTTCGATCAGGTTTGTTGTATATATGCTCTTGCGTACCGATTCAGGGAACAAATAGAAAGTGAATAGATTTGAATTCTCTTCAAGTGATTTTGCCACTTTTGGGTATTTTTGCCCCCATTTGGTGATGAACTCCTTAAGCTCTTCACTCGCCGCTTTTTCAGTTTCGCAATTGTAAACTCGCTTAAAATCCTGTGCAATCTCACTACGGTCTTTCACTCTTGCTTTGGCTGTAATGTTTCTTGAAACATGCACCAGGCAACGTTGGATTTTGGCCATCGGAAAAGTGTCTTCAATGGCGTTCTCAACACCGGTTAGCCCGTCGGTACAGAATAACGCAACCGCTTCCAAACCGCGTGTTTTGAACTCTTCAAACAGTTCCCGCCATGTTGTTGCGGATTCGGTTGGCGCAATTGAATATCCTAGTATTTCCTTTGTTCCCTCTAGAGTCACTCCTATAGCGATATGAACCGCCTCTTTAGACACGGTATCGCGCCGCAAAGGAATAACTGTAGCGTCGGTATAAACAACTGCGTATTGCTTGTTTAACGGGCGATTTTTAAAGGCTTCAACATGGGCAACTATTTCCTTAGTAATATTGGAAACTGTCTGTCTGGAGTATTTCTTGCCGTAGATTGATTCAACAGTTTTTACAATGTCGCTGTTGGTCATCCCTGAATTAAATAGATCGATGACAGTGTTGGTGGTAGCTAGATCGTTTCGCTGATATTTAGGGACCAGCGGTGAATCAAAGTCCCCTTGACGGTCACGTGGTATGCGCAGGTTCAACACACCATATTTAGTGTTGTAATCGCGGTTGTAATAGCCATTTCTTGAATTCGAATTCTCAGATCGGTCATATTTCTCATAATCAAGAAAAACGGTAAGTTCGGACTTCAAAATATCGTTGATGGCATTCTCCAATTCGCTCCGGAAAAGTTCTGAGACTACTTGCTCAAAAGCTGGCAGATTATTATCATTTGATATTAGACTTCTAAGTAAAGTTGTTGTAAAATAGTTCATGGGTGTAATCCTCTCGTAAATTGTTTTCGTCGAACTAATTTTACAAGGGTTGCACCCTTTTTTCTACTTAAAAGTTGAAATCCTATTTACACAAAATATTTTACACTATCGGAAATTAAAGGACACAACGGTATGGTACACGAAATTCAAGGCCAAGTGTTTGCTTATGTTGTCATAAAAGAGTTTTGAAAGTCAAACACCTACCTATTTAGTCCATTGGTAAATATTATTGATCCATACATAGGCAAATCCGATTTATTGCTATTGGTGATTTATGAATCCGGCACAAAATATTTGTTTTTTTATAGTCCCGAGTACAAAGATTTTCGTCCTTACGCCTCATTGACAATAATTTGTTATTGCGATAATATTATGGCATCACATAGGGGCGGCGAAATATAATCAAGTCAATTAGAGCACTTTATTATATGACCATAAGTAATTGTGATGAATATTACCGTTAAAGCGGTGAATGCAAAAGTGATATATTCTATCCATTGCAAATTTTCAAAGCTTTATCATTCAAAAAGAGAAAGGAGTATTATTATGAGATTTAAGAAATTTATGGCAGTGGCTATGACGTTTGCAACGTCTTTATCGTTGGCAGCGTGTGCAAACAGTGGAGACTCTACTGACACTGGTAGCACTGGTGGAGAGCCGGTACAATCTGAAGTATTAAAGGTAGGTTTAAACGCTGACCCACCAACACTTGATCCACTGATGTCGACTGGGGCGATTGTTCGTGACGTCACCAAGTACATTTTTGAAGGTTTGTTTGAAATGGATGAGAACTATGAACCGTCATTACAACTTTGTGAATCTTATGATGCAAATGAAGATTATACCGAATTTACTTTCAAACTAAGAGAAGGTGTGTATTTCCATAATGGAGATGAACTGACCGCTGATGACGTTGTAGCATCATTAAATAGATGGCTTGCAAAGAACAACGCGATCAAATCATTGATTACAAGTGGTGAACAATTTGTAAAGGTAGATGATTACACAGTAACAATCAGCCTGGAAAAACCATGTTATACATTGCCTGCTGCAATGTGTGCGCCAGCGCAATTCGCGGCAATCATGCCTGAGGAAGTTGTTGACGCAGCTACTGAAGACAGTGGTATTTCGGAATATATCGGTACTGGACCAATGGAATTTGGTGAATGGGTACAGAACCAATATGTCCTGTTAGAAAAGAATGAAGAGTATGAAGGACCAGGATATGAACTTACTGGTGAAGCTGGAGACAAAACAATTTACTTTGATGAAGTATATATGTATTTTGTGACTGACGCGACTATGCGTACAGCAGGTATCCAATCTGGAGAATACGATATCGTGAGCAACGTTAGTTATGATGATGTTGACATGCTAAGTGCGGATTCAAACGTAAAACTTGATAAATCCCTGATGGGTTATACTACAGTTATCATGGATAAAGTGGAAGGAACTCTGGGAACAAACGAAACTTTAAGAGCTGCAATCACTTATGCTCTTGATGTTGATGAAATCATGAATGCCGCATATCCAACAGAAGGCTATGCAGAAGTATACGCTAGTATGATGCCAGAAGGAAGCAAATGGTATTCAGAAGTGGGAACTGAATCGGTTAACACTAAAGATATGGCTAAAGCAAAAGAACTATTGGCCGAATCAGGATATGACGGAACTCCTATCAAAGTAATCACTAACCAAGTTTATCCACAACATTACAACGGAACTCTTGTAATGGTACAGCAATTAGAGGCATTAGGTCTTACGGTTGATCTGCAAGTAGTTGACTGGACAACAATGTTGGAATACAAGAAAACAAAGGGAACATATGATTTGTACTACATGGATTACCCTGCTGTCACAACACCAACATCTTTAAGAACTATCTCTCAGACAGATGAAGGGTGGACAGTATGGCCTGAATTCTTGGAACTTCTTGATAAAGTTACAGCTGCAAAAAGCGATGAGGAAGCTGTAGCCGCATGGGAAGCTTGTCAAGAATATGTACTTGGAAGATATTCTTATGTTCCAATGGGATATAGCTACTATTGCAACGCTACAAGTGCGGACATTGAAGGATACCATTCAATCAGCTGCCAAAGCATTTATGGAGCATATAAAGTATCATAATTGATTAGTGTGATTTTATTGAGCTGCTATGTTGAACATATAGCAGCTCAAAACATATTAGATGGAGGTGCCAAAAGGTATGGTAAGATTTATAATTAAAAGAATTATTGGTGTACTAATAACATTGTTCATTTTGTCGCTGGCCATATTTGCAATTACGCATATCATGGCGGGTGATCCGGCACTAGCGATGCTAGGTTCGGACGCATCCATGGAACAGGTGGAAGCGTTACGTGAGGAAATGGGATTGAATCTGCCACTTTTGACACAATACCAATCATGGGTTTTGGGTGCCTTAAGTGGAGATTTGGGTGAATCTTATTTCAGACATCAGACAGTAATCGAGTCTTTAGCAGAACGTATCGGACCATCAGCAGAATTGGCGTTGCTATCTGAGACAATCGCATTGGCTATTGGAATTCCTTTGGGAATATTGGCCGCTAAAAGAAAGGGAGAAACTGCGGACGTGCTGGCAAGTTCTACCGCTATTCTTGGAATGTCGATCCCTGCGTTTCTTTTGGGGCTGTTGTTCATCCTGGTATTCGGCGTCAATCTGGGAATACTTCCGGTATCCGGTTTTGTACCGATTGCTAAGGGAGGGTTTGTGAAGCACATATCCTACATGGTGATTCCCTGCGTTACGATGGGGCTGATACAGTCGGCTTTGATTACACGTATCACAAGATCGTCGTTTGCCGAAGTCATGGGCAGTGATTATATCAAGACGGCTAAGGCGAAAGGCTTGAAACAAAAGGCTATTCTGTATAAGCATGTATTTAGAAATGCGGGAGCGTCAATTGCAACGATTCTAGGACAAAGCTTCGGTTCGCTTATTGCCGGTGTTGCAGTGCTTGAAACGATGTTCAGCATTCCTGGAATGGGACAGCTGATTGTCGATTCGGTGTTGAAACGGGATTATCCGGTAATTCAAGGGGCAGTATTGTTTGCAAGTGTTTTGTATGTAATTATCAATCTTATAGTCGATGTTTCATATGGATTCATAGATCCTCGTATCCGTATAACAAATAATTAGAAAGGAAGAAATAGTAATGAATATGGTGAATGATCTAGACACTCTAAAGGTGGCAAAACTCGCTATCAAGGAAAATAGAAGAATTAGGATGCTTTCCTTTCTAAAAAATAAGATGGCAGTAACTGGTTTCGTTATTATGCTTGTAATGATTATAGCTGGATTGCTGGCCCCGATTTTGTTCCCGGAAGGACCAATATTGATGAACAATGCCGACCGATTCCTGGAACCTTCATTGCAACACTTGTTTGGTACAGATGAATTCGGCAGGGATATCCTCAACAGACTGTTGTACGGTATCAGGATTTCATTTTATATCGGTGGAATTACCGCGCTGATTACGTTTGTTTTTGGAATGATTTTTGGATTGCTGGCGGGATATTTCTCTTTCCTTGATAATGTGATTATGAGAATCAGTGAAGGAATGATGTCAATTCCCCCGGTTCTACTTGGAATAGCATTGATGTCGGCATTGGGCGGCAGCGCTCGAAACGTAATAATCGCATTAAGTATTGTATATGTTCCAGTCGTGGCCCGCGTGGCTAGGGCATCCACGTTATCTGTCAAAGAGATGACATATATTGAAGCAATCAAATCACAGGGAGCTGGTCCCATTAGAATCATATTTGGCCATATCGCGCCCAATATTCTTTCACCGGTAATTGTGCAGGCAACAAACATATTCGCGACCACAATCATTCTGGAAGCGTCATTGAGCTTTTTGGGAGCCGGAATACCAGCGCCCGAACCGAGTTTGGGAAATATATTAAGTGAAGCAAAACAGTACGTTTTCAAATCCTGGTGGTTAACACTGTTTCCAAGTATTGTAATGATATTTATGGTAATGGGAATCAATATACTCGGTGACGGTATCCGGGACGTTCTGGATCCTTCGTAAAAATATGTAAAGAGGAAGGTGATTGCAGTGGAAGCAACAAACGATATTTTATTGCAGGTTAATAATTTGAAAACAACATTTACTACATTGCGCGGAAAGGTGGTTGCCGTGGATGGGGTGAGTTTCACAATAAATAAGGGCGAAATCGTAGGTATAGTTGGCGAGTCCGGTTGTGGAAAAAGCGTTACAAGCCAATCCATCATGAGACTATATGACGAGAAAAAGCTTGTAAAATATGACGGTGAGATTATCTTTGATGGAAAAAATCTCCTTGATTTGAAAGAATCGGAGATGGAGAGTATCCGTGGAAATAATATCTCCATGATATTTCAAGATTCTCTAAGTTCTTTGAATCCGGTATTCAAAGTTGGTTACCAGATCGCTGAAGCATTGATCGTCCATCAAGGGATGAGCAAGAAAGATGCATGGAAAAAGGCGGAAGAAATGCTTCGTGTTACAGGGATTCCGGCCCCGGAGAAAAGAATCCACAATTATCCCCATGAGATGAGTGGGGGTATGAGACAGCGTGCCATGATTGCAATGGCTCTGGCTTGTAAACCAAAACTTCTGATTGCGGATGAACCGACAACTGCTTTGGATGTTACGATCCAGGCGCAGATAATGCAGCTGATAAAGAATCTGAATAAGGAACTGGACACTGGAATCATGCTGATCACCCACGATTTAGGTGTGGTTGCCCAGACATGTAAAAAAGTCATAATCATGTATCTGGGACAAATTGTGGAAGAAGGCCTGGTGGAAGATATTTTTGACAGACCGCAACATCCATATACGATGGGGCTCATCAAATCAATTCCCACATTAAAAACAGACAAGAATGAAAAACTGTATACCATCAAGGGAACAGTTCCGGCACTGACGGAAATCGGTGAAGGGTGCAGATTTTATGAAAGATGCCCGCATGCAATGGATAAATGCAAAATGCGAGCGATTGAACTTACCAGGGTCAATGAGACTCAAAGAGTCCGTTGCGTTTTAAGAGAAACCTGATGGAAGGCGAGGGAATATTCATGGAAGCAAAAGAATCAAGAGAAATTATATTGGATGTTAGAAATCTGACAAAAGAGTTCCCTGTAAAAGGTGGATTTAGAAAAGATGCCAAAAGTGTCAAAGCTGTTACAGATGTATCATTCAAAGTTTACAAGAATGAAACATACAGCCTGGTAGGAGAATCAGGCTGTGGTAAAAGTACGACAGGCCGGGCCGTGTTGCGACTGCTGGAACCTACCAGCGGCGAAGTCATTTACCAAGGAGAAGATCTGGTAAAACTTCCCAAAAGTGAGATGAAGAAAAGACGCACAAATTTACAGATGGTGTTCCAGGACCCTTACTCTTCGCTAAATCCAAGAAAGACGATTGGAGCCATTGTCGAAGAGGCTATGAAAATCAATCATATCGGTTCATCCCATGCTGAACGCACCCAAAAGGCAATGGAAATGCTGACAAAAGTCGGTATCCGCGGCGACCAGTATTTCCGCTATCCCCATGAATTTTCAGGTGGACAAAAACAAAGGATCGGGATTGCAAGAGTGCTTGTATTGAATCCGGAAATCATCATCTGCGACGAACCGGTTTCGGCTCTTGATGTTTCGGTACAGTCCCAGGTATTGAATTTGTTGAATGATCTGAAAAAAGAGATGAACATTTCCTACTTGTTCATTTCCCATGATATGAGCGTTGTAAGATATATCTCGGATCGCATCGGAGTCATGTATCTTGGTTCCATTGTGGAAGAGGCTGAAACTGAAGAACTGTTTTCTAATCCATTGCATCCATATACAAAAGCATTGTTATCGGCGGTTCCCGAAGCGGATCCACATGTCAACACGCAAAGGATAGAACTGATCGGAGAAATACCATCACCCATGAATCCGCCAAGTGGATGTAAATTCCATAACCGCTGCCCTTATGCAAAAGAAGAATGTTCGCTAAGGGTGCCGATAAGAAAAGAGATCTCGGAAGGGCACTTCGTTTCATGCCGCATGTATGATGGAAACAGGGAAGATTACTGGGAAATTAATGAAGGTTTTTGATCCTGCTGATCTGATCGGCTCTGGTAGTGGTTGATAGACATTTTCATTTATTATGTTTTGTACACTATGGTTGGATAAGGCAAAAATAGATGGAAATGGCCACCTGGCCATAGTCCGGCATAATCATGAATTGAAGTTGGCTGTATTGTCGGACTCATTAGCGGTTTTTTTTAAGGGCTATCAGGATATGATATCTTCCAGCACTGGTTCTCCCTTTTTGGATAATTCAAAGAATGACTGGTCAATATGAAACATGGCTGACGATGGTCAAACTTCTTTAAAAGGCTATGTTTGGCTCATATGGGTGCAAATGGTCTACAAATTTAATGGATGTTAAAATATTATTTGAAAGATGGTGTGTCAAAATGCACGACAAAATATTTGCGGATGTGGCATTTATTAATGCAAAGGTAATAACAGTTTCCAATGAAGACGAAATGGCGCAAGCCGTCTGCACAAATGGAAGTAAAATATTGTACGTCGGCAGCAACAAAGGCGCTGCGCAGTATATCTCAAAAGAAACAAAAGTCATAGATGCGACCGGGAAAACGGTGATGCCGGGGATTATCGATGCCCATATCCATTTTGTCATGTATGGGTTGCTTGACCATGGAATTATCAATGTGGATTATAAACATGTGAATTCAATTCATGATATTTTAATGTTGATTAAAGAGGAAACAACAAGAAGAAAACCAGGTGAATGGATTGTTCTATCGGGATACGACCACAACAAATTGGAGGAAAAGCGACATCCGTTAAAAGAAGAGCTTGATGAGGTGGCGCCTGATAATCCGGTCCAGTGTATCCGGTGCTGTGCGCATATGGGTGTTTATAATTCTTGTGCATTGGACATTGGCAACATTGCATCTATGGATCAGTTCGCTTCAGGCGAGGTTGTGGTAGATGAAAAAGGGAATCCGGTCGGGCTTTTAAAGGAAACTGCGCATATGAGTCTAAGCAAGCTGGTTTTGGTTCCTGATGACGTGTTGATGAAGGGGATTCAAAATGCGAATGCGATAATGCTCGAAAATGGCATAACTTCAGTTCACGATGCTGGAAGCTATGGAAAGACAGCGATGCGGCTGTTGCAAAAAGCAAGCAAGGAGAAAAAAATCCAGGTTAAAGTCCGCCCGATGATATTTGATATGTATGGCAAGGAATCAAACATCGGTCTAATTGAAGATTACTTAAGAATGGGAATTCACACAAACTTCGGGGATGACCATTTTAATCTCGGTCCCATTAAAATAATGATGGATGGAAGCACAAGCGGTCCATCATGCGCAACAATCGAGCCATATTCCCATGACGAGAATTTAAGAGGTATCCAGGTGTGGCAGCAGGAGGAAACGGATGTGGTTGTGTCCAAAGCCCATCACTGCGGTTTTCAAATGTCGGCTCATGCAGTAGGTGACAAGGCTGTGACCGTCTTGCTCAACAGTTACGAAAAAGTATTAAAGGAGCAACCTAGAGATAATCACCGTCATCGGATTGAACATTGTGCGCTGACCAATGAATCAATACTTCAAAGGGTTAAGGATTATTCGATTGTTCCGGTATCCAACCCTGCATTTATTTCTCTCAATGCTCCCGATTACAACAGATTCTATGGCAATCGGGTTAAACACATGTTTCCATTGAAGGATTATCTTGAAAGAGGAATCGTCACCGCTATTGGGTCCGATGCACCAGTTACGGAAGCCAATCCCATGTTCAGTTTGTTTGGAGCAGTTAACCGCTGTGACGTCAAAACAAGGGAATTATGCGGAGAAAACCAGAAAGTCAGTGTTTTGGATGTCGTAAGAATGCTGACATATAACGGAGCATACGCGGCATTCGAAGAAGATATCAAAGGCAGTCTTGAACCGGGAAAAATGGCGGACATTGTCATGCTTTCAAAAGATATTCTGGAATATCCCAAGGAAGATCTGATGAAGGTGAAAGTAATGCTGACAATGGCAGATGGTCAAATAGTTTATGAAAGTAGAAATTTAAGAGGTAAATAGATGGAACTACCAATCATTGAAGTGGAAGGTAATCCGCACAATATAGGATTTATGCATGGAAGCCTTGCAAAAGAGCAGATCGGTATCAACATTGAAATGTACAAAGCGATGTTCATGGAATATGCGAATATATCATGGGAAGATGCAAAAAAGATCGCCAGGAGTTTTGAAAAATCAATCAACGACTTCAACCCCAAATTCATTCAAGAGATTCAGGGAATAGCTGAGGGCTCTGGATATGAATATGAAGAAATACTGGCGCTTAACGTAAGGAGTGAGCTGGTATTTCAGGGAACAAGTTTGACGATGGATGGCTGCACGTCATTGGCGATCACAGCCGACAGGACAGAAAACAATAAGAATTACATTGGTCAAAACTGGGACTGGAAGGTAAAAGTATCGGGCGGTGTGATTCTTTTGAAAATCAAACAGGACAATTTGCCGGATATTGCAACAATGACCGAAGCCGGGATTGTCGGTAAAATCGGCTGCAATTCGGCTGGAATCGGGCTGTGTTTCAATGCATTATCCATCAATGCGACACCTTATGGCGTTCCAATTCATATCGTCCTCCGGGCCATTTTGGAACAGGATGACTTCCTGAAAGCGATGACGGTGGTATCTGGTACGCGAATCGGATGTCCGGCGAACATCATGATTGCCAGCAAATACGGGGAAGCGATCGATTTTGAAGTGGGCATCGATGATTTTGACGCCATATATCCTACAGACGGAGTACTTACCCATACAAATCATTATAAGAGCATGAGAGTGCCAAAGTACAATCAAAATGACATTGCCAAATACAAGTTCCCGGACACATTTATCCGTCTGGGACGAGCCGATTATATTATCTCCAAGATACAAGGGCGCATTGCAACGGAGGATATGAAGAAGGTATTCACAAATCACACCGATCCGAGTTCTTCGATTTGTCATCATGGCAAGCATCCTGACGATATCGGAACCATATTCAGCATAATAATGGACTTGAACGAAGACAAGTTCTATGTTTCTTTTGGCCAACCATGTCTGAACGAATTCAAGCTGTATTGTATAGCTAAATAAGGGGGATTTATGCATATGAAATTTGATAAGACCTATATTGATGTTGCGTTTATTAACGGGAGTGTCATTACTGTAAACGACAGCGATGAAATAGCACAGGCAGTAGGAATCAAGAACAATAGAATAGTTTTTGTAGGCAGCGATGAGCAGCTCAAGGAGCTCACAGACGGTAATACGAAAATTGTCGATTTGCAGGGTAGGACATTGATGCCCGGGCTGATTGATTCCCATTTCCATCCACTTTTCAAAGGTCTTCTAGGAAATGAAGTTGAGTCTTCGATCATTAACATTGACACATCTCAGTGCAAAAGTATCAAAGAAATGCTTGAATTGTTCAAGAAAGCTGTGAAAAACAAAAAACCTGGCGAATGGGTATCTTCCCTGGGTTATGAACCTAAATATCTTGAAGAAGGCAGACATCCAACCTTGGAAGAACTGGATAAGGTGGCTCCGGATAATCCGGTTCAGTGCCTTCATGTGTCTGGCCATATCGGGATATACAATTCCAAAGCACTTGAAACAATCGATGTTTACACAGTGGATGATATAAATAAGTATCCAAAGGATGAAATAGAAATTAAGGATGGCAGATTGACCGGTCTTACCAGAGAAAACACCTGCTTCCTTTTATGGTCCAAAGTGGCGTACACTGAGGAACAACAAAAAAGTGCGGCCTTGAAATCACAGGAGCAGCTTTTGGAAAACGGGATCACTTCGATCCATGACTGCGGCGCTTTCGATGCACCATCTTATCACCTTATGATGAAGCTTTGCAGGAGTGGCGAATTCAAAATCAGGGATTACATGTTCCTGCACAGCATCTATGGAAAACCATATTCACATCAGGATAATGAGCACTGGTTGAGCCTGGGTCTGATGAGCGGCCTGGGAGATGAACATTTCAAGATCGGTGGCTGCAAATTCATGATTGATGGTGGCAGTGGTGCGCCTTCAAGCGCCTGCAGGGAGCCATATTCCCATGATCCGGAACTTCCGGGCATCCTGGGATGGGAACGGGAAGAAACAGCCAGATATATTGCGAAGATAAATGACGCGGAGTGTCAGGCAGCCTCGCATGCAATGGGCGATCTGGCAATCGAATACATGGTCGAAGGCTATGAAAAGGCGTTTGAAACAAGTGCAAGGCCGGATCTTAGACACCGGATCGAGCACTGCATGGTTGTCGATCAGGATCTGGTTGACCGAATGGCCAAAATGAACATCTGTCCGACAATCAACTCGGGAATGATCACATTCCAAGGAAAGAAATATGCCCAAATATACGGCGAAAAGAGAAGCGAATACATTATCGCACTTAGAAGCATGTTGGACGCGGGAATGAAACCTTCTATTGCCAGCGACGCCCCGTCGGGACCGATGGGGTTCAGTGTCATTGATGGCGCTGTCAATCGCTATGATTATAAAGGGAATTACCAGTTTGACCGCACCCAGGCGATCACTCTTTTGGAGGCAATCCGATGTGCAACATTGCATGGTGCGTATTCATCTTACGAAGATAAGATCAAGGGAAGTATCGAATGTGGGAAACTTGCTGACTTGATCGTGTTGGATCAGGACATAATGGCAATGGATACCATGGAAATCAGAAATGTAAAAGTTGATATGACAATGATAGATGGCGAATTCTGCTTTGAAAGATAATGGGTGAATGAGCAAAAATTTAAAGGAGCGGGGAAATGATGGCATATAAATGCGATGAAGCAAGAATGGAAGACAAGATCAGGACATTTTCGAGATTTGGAGATACGGGTGCAGGTGGAATCACGCGCTTGTCGCTCTCAAAGGAAGCTCTTAAAGCAAGAGATGAGCTGGTAAAGAGATGTAAGGAATTGGGATTGAAAATCAAAACCGATGATATGGCCAATATATACGCCACTTTGCCAGGAAGTGAAGATCTGCCGGCAATTGTATCAGGGTCGCATATGGATTCAGTACGTTGTGGTGGAAACTACGATGGAATTCTAGGGGTGTTGACTCCCCTGGAGGCGATCGAAACAATCGTAAAAGAGAAAATTCCTCATCGCCATCCAATCACCCTGATGGTCTGGACCAATGAAGAGGGGGCGCGTTTCGAGCCGGCGATGATGTCTTCGGGCGTGCTCACCGGTAAGTTTGACTTGGAAACGATGCTCAAGTCCACGGACGAGGAAGGATGCACATTTGAAGAAGCGCTGGAGGCTTCGGGTTACCGGGGATCCAGTGAAAACCGATTGAATGCAAAGGATTATTGTGCGGCAATCGAGTTGCATATTGAACAGGGACCGGTGTTGGAAAGTGAAGGGATTGATATAGGTGTTGTCGAGGGAGTTTGTGGCATGGTGAACTATGAGTTCACATTCCTTGGCCAGGCAGGACATGCCGGGACAACTCCGATGCCATACCGTAAGGATTCCCTATATGCGGCGGTTAAGACAATTCAATATCTTCATGATGAATTTGACAAGCTTGATTCAAAACTTGTCTATACGACAGGTAAGATTTCAGCTCATCCAAACATCCATACGGTCATTCCGGATGTTGTGAAATTCACCGTTGATGTCAGACATCAAGAACCTGAAGTGATCAAACAGGTGGTGGCAATCATCGAGGCGTTGCCCTTAGAGGTTGAAAAGTGCAAGGCTTCATTTGAATTGGCTTGGTCACGGGATACGGTTCATTTTGCGCAAGACCTGGTTGATTGTGTGGAAGAAAGCGCGAAGGAGCTAGGACTTAGCAATATAAGAATGTATTCGGGACCGGGTCACGATGCGCAATTTTTGTGTGAACTGATTCCGACATCGATGATCTTTGTTCCATCAATCGGGGGACATAGTCACTGCGAAATAGAAGAAACCACAGTGGAAGACTGCACAAACGGGGCTTCGGTATTGCTGAATGCGATGCTTAAAATTGATGCGATATATTAATTTTTTGGGAGATGGAAGGATGGAAGAATACAGACAATATGCAGACAAGGTGTTCGTCAATGGCAGGGTGCTCACAGTCAACGACACGGATGATGTAGTTGAAGCAGTGGCGATCAAAGGGAAATCCATCATAGCCGTTGGCAAGGAAACTGAAATCGAGAAATACATCAATCATGAAACAACTGTGATTGACCTTAAAGGAAGGAGTCTTGTACCGGGATTCATAGACTCCCACATGCATTTCATGATGTATAGCTTGTTCTATAAAGCCACCATCGACATTGCCTACGATAAGGTCCAGTCGGTTGAAGGAATCAAGAAATTCATAAAAGAAGCGGTAGGTAATAAAAAACCCGGCGAATGGATCTGCTTATGGGGATATGACCATAACAAGCTATTGGAAAAACGGCACCCCACAATCGAGGATCTGGATGAAGTGGCACCCGACAATCCGGTCCAATGTGTAAGATGCTGCGGCCATATGGGGGTATATAACTCCAGGGCATTTGAAATCGGTAAAATCACAAGTCCTGACCAATATGAGCCCGGTGAAGTTGTCGTTGATGAAAACGGGCAAATTACCGGATTGTTGAAGGAAACCCCTAACGATATCCTATGGAGTTATATCAAATACTCCGATGAGGAAATCATGGAGGGTTATAGGGCATTTGGCCAACTGATGCTCAAGTCGGGAATTACAAGCATTCATGATGCTGGAACATATGGAGCCCAATATATCAAGGTTCTTCAGGATGTGATAATGGATGGGACCTTCCCGGTAAAAATGTATGCGATAATCTACAATGTTCTGGGCAAGGAACACAGCAAGGAATGGATATATGATTTTATCAAAACAGGTATTCATACGGGAATGGGCAATGAACATTTCAAAATAGGTGCCGCCAAAATACTGTTGGATGGAAGCTCCAGTGGCCCTTCAAGCGCGACCAGAGAGCCTTATTCCCATGATCCTGAGCTCAAGGGGCTATTGAACTGGAAACAAGAAGAGATCAATGAGATATTCTTGGACGCCCAAAAGGCAGGTTTTCAATTGACCGCCCATGCAGTTGGCGATATGGCGGTTGAACAGGCTATCAATGGAATCGAGTACGCTTTGGAACATTGTCCCAAGGAAAATCACCGCAACCGGATTGAGCATTGTGGAATCATCGATGAATCGTAAGCGTCAAATAGAGCGGTGGAAGAATATTCTGATGCAAGGAAAAAGGAATCCGCGGACAATTTATTTCTGTCTTTGGATTCCTTTTTTAAGTTCTTTGATTTCTTTGGCCGTCAGTTGGCGCAAATATTTGGGCAGGTCCTTGTTGTATGGTAATAGCTTTCTGATTTCGACCTCATCACTTGGATCGATGCTTGGTAATCTTTCCAATACGTACTCCATGTACATGTATGCTGACAACCCATTCTCTTCGGCACTAAGTAGTAACGAGTAAATGATTGCCGCAGCTTGGGCTCCTTTGGGGCTGGTATAGAACTTGCAGCGATTTCTAGATACCACAAATGGTCTGATAACTCTCTCGGCGCTTGAATTGTCGAACGGAACTTTTGGATTATTGAATACTTCACGGAATTCCTTCTCATGGTTCAATTCGTAATTAATTGCCTTGATCAACGTAGGTTTCATATTCACTTCAGGTAGCAAGATTATTTCTTTAAGGTACGCTAAAAAATTGTCATAAATAGGCTTTACGATATCATTTCGGCCCTTATGAACATACTCAAAATATTTAACTGGATTTTTGCCGTGTTTTGACTTAGCGGTCGTTTCAATCTTGTTTTTTGCTTCGAATATTTTCTGGTAATAACGATAGCACGTATATTCGTAACTTTTGCTTTTATCACTACCTTTTGGCAATACCTCAAGGGCTTTACGGAAATAACGGAAGGCGTGGACGTGGCAAAAACAGTTGGTGACATTATCAAGGGCCTCGTAGGCCCCATATGCATCGGTTACCAGGTAGTTCGAATAATCTCCGATGAAATCTTCGACAACACGTTTTGAGCGAGTGGGATCATAACGATATAAGATGATCGGCACATCATATTGGCAGGTTCTTACCACCCACATGTAGGATTTACTTTGAGCCGTCTTGCCCTCTTCATTTAAAATTTGGGTCGTGGTTTCGTCGCAGTGTATCACATTCATGGCCAACAGATCCTTGCGCATGCATTCGAACAGTAAACCCAGATGTACCGAGGCTTTAATCATCCAATTGGCCATATTTTGTCTAGGGATGACAACATCATTCTCCAGGAATCGTTTTTCCTGAGCGGCCAGGGGCAAACCCTTCAAATATTTCATATCCATTATATTCGCAATCAGCGAAGGTGAAGCAATGCTCCCCTTGATGACAGGTTGTCTGCCCGGAACTCTTTTATAAGATGACTTGCCGTCCAGGTTATGTTCCTGGCAAGCAACACATTCGTATACTGGAGTACGGTATATATTCATTTCCACTTTGGCTGGGGTATAGACGAGTTCCTTTCTTTCATCGTACTTTTTTATTTTCATGGTTGTACCACAAAGGTCGCAGACATCGAAATTTTCTGGTGTCGGCTCGTCAATGATATTGGTTTTTAGGTGATCGTAGTTAATGTGCTTTTCTTTAGGGATTCTTACTTTTCTTTTGTACCCTTTGATTTCCTTGACTTCTATTTCTTCAGTCTCAGTTACCACACCAAAATCGATACCAATCAGACTGAAAAGGTCGGGACCTTGATTGTATTCTTTTATATTATTTCTCTGAGAGGAATATCTGGCGTTTTCTAATATCTTTATATATTCGTTTTTCTGTTGCAGTTCCAATTTGCGTTCGTTGATTTCACTAATCAGCTTCTTATTTTCGGCAATCAAAGTCTTTTCTTTAGCAGTGAATTTCTTTTCTTTGGCAGCCAACAGCTCATTTTCTTTGATAAGTTTAACTTTTGAAATACGGTCGGATTCGATTTTCTCACAAAGCTCTTTTTCTCTATTTTTGAAAGCAGCAATCAGCTCTTCTTTAGACATATTTTCCATCAGCTTTATCATCGAAATCCACCTCGTTTCTCTTTGAGAGTATACCATAAAAATGGCTGTAAGTCTTGATTTTACGGCAATTTCTTAAAGATGTGAATAACTTAAAAAGATATAAAAGAAACCCACAAATTATTGTGAATTACTCCTATATCTTTCGCTAAATTATTACTGAAATATCCTTGAACGCCCGCTTTTGTTCAATCTCCAGACCATCAAGCAGCCAGTTTAGCTGCCGCAAGTCAACGGTCATCGAGCTGATCTCATCTTGGGCCTTGGGCCAATAGAATCGATCAGTGTTCAACAGCTTCTTGGAGTGGATGACAAAACCGTTTTTATCAAACTCCAACATCTTGATTGTCCGCTTGTTCCGGCTACAAAATATGTAGAGATTATTGGCGGTTGGATCCAGGTAAAGATTGTGGCTCACCATGGCGCTCAATCCCGCATAACTTTTTCTTAAATCCGTTGCTCCGGGTACCAGATAGATATTGTCGAAGTCCTCAAATTTAATCTTCATCGAGCAACCTGATAAGCTTGGCCAAAGTCACCAAATCCGTTGAATCATCAACTTTGATGCAGGCTTTACCGATGACGATTTCAAAACCATCATTCCGGATAGTTGGAACGCAGTCGACTAAGCTAAGTTTTACCAGCGGGCTGTTGACTTCGTTGGCATATTCGCTTACCCTGGATCTTTTCCGATACGGCTTCGAATATTTGTGGTAGCAAAAGGCATTAAAAGAAACGTCATTGGCTAAGCACCATTTCTTGATTGGTAAATCACTATTGGCGGCATCTTCGAAAAACTGATGCCACTGGTCCTGAGAATATTGATTCATATCACACCTCCAAGTTGATGTGATCATTGTATCAACAAAAAGAAAGGAATCCTACCACCGCTCTATTTGGCGCGTACGATGAATCACTGGCCAGAAGAATCAAGGATTTGGGGATAATACCTATTTCAAATCCGGGTTTTTTAACCATTAACGGCAGTGACTATAACACCTTTTATGGGGATAGGGTAAATTACATGTTTGCCACAAAAACCTATAAGGAAAATGGCATCATCACCGCGTTTGGTTCGGATTGCAGCGTTATAAATGAGAATCCGATGATCGGGCTATATGGAGCTATCACCAGGAAAGATATGGCAACAGGTGATATTTGTGGTGAGTCACAGAAAATAAGTCTCCTGGATGCGATCAGGTGCTACACCTATAATGGTGCCTATGCGAGCTTCGAAGAAAAGATCAAAGGTTCGATCGAGGTTGGCAAAGTGGCTGACTTGGTCGTGCTGTCCGAAGATATCTTGCAAATAGACAAGGAAAGCATAAAGGATGTAAAGGTCGATATGACAATCATCGATGGGAATATCCTTTACAAAAGGTGATTCTTACTTTTATTAACTGGTCGAGAACACTCGCGACTTTAGTCGTGGAGATGAATCGACTTTTTTGTGACTCTTTTCAACTGTGTTCTATTGGCTACATATATTGTTAAAATTATGGACTAAAAGTGCTTTAAAGCTGTAATTTTTTGCAACCATATGTTAAAATGTATATGAGGTGATAAATGATGGCTGATATTAATTACGGACGTGGTTACGTCTATTCGATTCAATACCATCTGGTCTGGTGTGTGAAATACCGTCACGATATTTTGACTGGTCAAGTTGACGATGATGTCAAGAAATTGTTGACTAAGATTGCAGCTGATAATGACATAAATATCATTGAAATGGAATCGGATAAGGACCATATCCACTTGCTTATCGATTGCAAGCCCCAACACCATATTCCCAGTATGGTAAAAGCATTCAAAGGGTTATCTGCAAGATTTCTGTTCCAGCAACACCCTGAGCTTAAAAGTCGTCTATGGAAAGGTCATTTGTGGAATCCCAGCTATTTCGTAGCCACCGTTAGTGATAATACTCAAAAGTAGATAATAGATTATATAAAAACTCAGAAGAAGAAATAAGGTGATGATGATGTTGCACCATAAGGCATACAAGTTCAGGATCTACCCTGATAGTGTACAGGTAATACTGATCTGTAAAACGATCGGATGTGCCCGATTTGTCTACAATCACTTTTTGAATTTGTGGAATGAGGAGTATGCTGGTACTGGAAAGGGTCTGTCTTACAATTCCTGCTCCGCCATGCTTCCTCAGATGAAACGGGATGAAAATACACAGTGGCTAAAAGAAGTAGACAGCATTGCCCTTCAATCATCGGTGAAGAATCTCTCCGATTCATTCGCAAGGTTCTTCACTAAGCAAAACAGCCACCCGCGATACAAGAGCAAGAAGAATCCGGTTCAAAGCTACACCACCAAGAATGTTAACAACAGTATTGCCGTAATTGGCAAGTCGATCAAGCTGCCTAAGTTAGGTCTGGTAAGATTCGCCAAGAGCCGGGAGATAAAAGGCAGGATCATTAAAGCGACTATCCGGAAAAATCCCAGTGACAAATACTTCATTGCCGTTGTTGTTGAAGAAAAGATCGAGCAATTGCCCAAAACGAATTCGACAGTAGGTATTGATCTTGGCATCCGTGACTTTGCGATATTTTCAAATGGTAGAAAAGTCGCTAATCATAAGTTTACCAACCAAATGGAAAAGAAACTTATCCGCGAACAGAAAAAGCTGTCAAGACGGGCGCTCCTTGCCAAAAGCAAAGGAATCAATCTTCTTGGAGCAAAGAACTACCAGAAACAAAGACGCAAAGTGGCAGGGCTTCATGAAAAAGTAATGAACCAACGCAATGACTTTTTGAACAAGTTGACAACCCAGATCATCAAAAACCACGATGTAATCTGCATAGAAGACTTGAACACATTAGGAATGTTGCGTAATCATAGACTGGCTAAAAGCATATCTGATGTTTCCTGGGCATCATTTGTGGATAAGCTCATCTACAAGGCTGAATGGTATGGCAGAGAAATCATCAAGGTGGACCGCTGGTATGAGTCCAGCCAGATATGCAATAAATGTGGCCACAAGGATGGCAAGAAACCACTCCACATCAGGGAATGGACTTGTCCTAATTGTGGCAGTACCAATGACCGAGACATAAATGCAAGCAAGAACATCCTGAAAGAAGGACTGCGCATAATAGCATCAACATAAACAACTACTTAACCGTAGGGACTACGGGGATAGCTTGGTAAAGAAGAGAAACTGGAAAGTCAACACTTTTCTAGACAATTTTTATAAGGACATCCTGTATTGTACGGGTGTTTTGTAATTAAGGCTCCCATGCTTCCTTTTGTTGTTGAACCAGTTGACATAATCATACAGTTCCAATGACAATTCGTCGATACTGCGGAATTGTCGATTGAATGCGAATTCTGTTTTGAGTATTTTGTACATTGATTCTGATACTGCGTTATCAATCGGTTTACCTTTTGCACTCAACGATCTCTTGATTCCATTCAATGCCAATATCCTATCAATCATCTCGTTTTTGAACTCTGAGCCTCGGTCTGAATGAAATACTTCGACATCACTTAAATCACTTTTTATATCGTTTAATGCCTTAATAACCAAGTTGGCGTCTTTGTTTTGACCACTAGATTTACCAACGATTTCACGATTGTATAAATCTATTATCAGACAAATATAGTTCCATTTTCCAGCCACCTTGATGTAGGTCAAGTCGCTGGTTAAATATTGCATTGGCCGCTCTGCTTGGAATTTTCTATTGATCAGATTTTCAATATCGTCATTATTTACTTTGCCATAATGCTTTGGTCTTTGCTTGATGGTGTATTTACTGATCAAGCCGTATTTGTCCATGATTTGAGCAATTTTTCTTCTGCTGGCAACCATATTCAAATCATCCAGGTCATCTTTTATCTTGCGTGTTCCATAATTCTTCTTGCTGTTTTTGAATGATTTTATTACTTCATCTTCAAGCTTCGAATCCACTTTACGCCCTTTGGGTTTGTAGTAGAGAGTTGCCCGAGAGATTTTCAAGACTTTGCACATAGCGCTGATAGAGTATTTGTGTTGATTTGCAAAGATTACTTGTCTTTTCGTCCCATTATCAGCGCCGCTTGCTTTAAAATATCATTTTCCATCTTCAGTCGTTCGTTTTCTTTTTGGAGCTTGATAAGTTCCTTGTCATGATCTGATCGATTGTCGGCTTCAGTAAACGAACCCGTATCATTGAATCGTTTAACCCATTTATTGAACGCTGAAGCTGTCAAATCGTATTCACGGATTATTTCCGCTCTGGGTTTCCCATTGTTGTAAAGTTGAACCATTTTGATTCTGAATTCATCGGTGTAAGTACGTTTAGGTCTGCGTTTTGTCATTTTGAATATCCTCCACAAATTTAACAAGATTTTATCATGTCCTTATAATCTTGTCTAATTTATTGTAACCTATCCAAACCGCTGATTATGGTGGATGCACCATAATCAAGTAAGCTCTGTTCCCAAGAATCCCGTGACTTTCAGTCATGGGAGGTTCAAAGCGGCTATCAAAACGGTGATTATGTGCTTCAAACCATAGCATTCACAATATTTTCGAGTCTGATTTTACTATGTCCAAATGCTTGATTATTCAATTGCCCTGTTGTTTGGCCTAAACAGTAAGCTTATTGTACCTGGGCACAAATAACATTGAATCGCAGACCATTGATAATAATATGTATTTTAGATAATATATTTTTATCAATTAGGGACAGAGATTTGATTGATACTCTTTAGCTCCCAACCAGATGGTTATTGGATAAATACTGCAAAAATCATCTGCTTATTTGATAAATTATTTCTAAAACATATTGGTTAGATGGAGGAACACAATGTTTGTCGAATTAGGTTATAAAATATATGAAGACATGCCGGTCTATCCCGGTTTGCCAAAGGTGACCGTGGAACCCCGGGAGCAGATTGCCAAAGGGGATGGCTGGAACGGTTCGGTCCTGTCGATGTATCTCCATGCAGGCACCCATGCCGATGCGCCTTGTCACTATGCCCAAGGGGCAATCGGAATTGACCAGATCCCGATCGAGAGTTTCATCTACGATCACCCGATTGTGATCACGACTCCATGGCAGGAAGATTACCTGATCACCATCGATGACCTCAAGGCTATCGGTGATGAACTTTACCAGGCGGACATGATCTTCTTCAACACCGGACACTGGAAACTAAGGGCGAACAATTTCGATGCCTATAAGGACCACTTCCCGGCGCTCTCGCCAGAAGCGGCCCGGTTCATCCGGACTCAGTTGCCTAAAATCAAGGCGGTAGCGATCGATACGCTAAGCATCGAGAACCTGGCTCAGGGGGCGCAAAACGGTTATAAGACCCACAATGCTCTGTTGAACCCTTTCGATTTCAAGGAACGGACGTTGGTCATCATCGAGGACTACAACCCGGAACCCCTGATCAACAAGTTGGTGATCAGCGCGTTTGCGACGCCCCTTAGAATCAAGGACAAGGATGCGACACCGATCAACGTTGTGGCAAAAATAGGAGACTAAAATGACAAACAAATTCACAATCCCAAACACTTCATATTTTGGAGCCGGGGCACTGCAAAGTGCAATGGCAGACATATGCAAGCTGGGAAAAAAGGCATTGATCGTGGCAGGAAGTTCGATGATCAAACAAGGCCATGTGGCATTGCTTACAAATCAGCTGGCCCAAAACAATGTCGGACATTGCATCTTCAGTGAAATTTCCGGTGAGCCCACCGACACAATGATCGAGGCCGGTCTGGAAGTGTACAGAAAAGAGAACTGCGATTTCATCATCGGATTCGGGGGCGGAAGTCCTTTGGACTCGGCCAAGGCGATTGGTGCGCTGGCAACCAACGGCGGGAACATCACCGACTACAATGGCAAAGAGGTGCCTATCGCCCTGCCGCCGCTGGTGGCTATCCCGTCGACGGCGGGAACAGGTTCCGAGGTGACCCAGTTCACCATCATCACGGATACCAAAAGGTCAATCAAGATGCTTATCAAGGGGACAAACTGTCTGCCGGATATGGCGGTGGTCGATGCCAACTTCACCATGGCCACACCACCAAGCATCACTGCGGCAACCGGACTTGATGCCCTGACCCACGCCATCGAAGCCTACACTTCAAAAAAGGCTTTCTCGATCACCGACCTGTATGCGATCTCGGCAATCAAACGGATATTCAAATATCTGCCAATCTGCTACAAAGACGGCAGCGATGTCAAAGCCCGCGAAGAAATGGCCATGGCGGCCTATGAGGCAGGGATCTGCATCAACAATTCATCGGTGACTTTGGTCCATGGGATGAGCCGGCCGATCGGGGCAATCTTCCATGTCCCTCACGGGATGTCCAACGCCATCCTTTTGAAGGAATGTCTTTCATTCGCTTTGGAAGGTGCCTATGACCGTTTTGCCAGACTGGCGCGCGAAATCGGGGTGGCCTCAACTCAGGAGACAGACGAGGCGGCGGCATTCAAGTTTCTGGCCGCGGTGGGGCAAATCTGCCAGGTCTTAAACGTACCTACCTTGGCCGGGTATGGAATCGACAAGGAAGAATTCTTCCAGGTCATCGACAAAATGGCGATGGACGGCTACAACAGCGGCAGCCCGTCGAACACCATCAGGGATATCACAGTCGAGGATATCAAGGAAATCTACCGCAAACTGTGGTAAACCCATCATCACACAATCACGAAACAAATCCAAAAAAATATAAGGACAATCATGACTCGGCAGGTGGCCTGACCACGACAGGCAGAGTCAATGGAAAAAGAGAGGAAACAATTATGACAGGCGAAGAAGTAGTAAGCAAACACAAGAAGTACAATTTACAATCATGGTCTAAACAAGGAAATCTAAACCCGATTGCCATTGAAAAGGCCGAAGGAATCTACATGTGGGATTATGAAGGCAACCGTTACAGCGACATGTCTTCACAGCTGGTAAACATGAACCTGGGATTCGGGAACAAGGAAATCGCGGAAGCTATCAAGGCCCAGGTTGACAAATACTGTTTCGTGGCCCCAAGCTATGCGACCGAACCAAGATCAAAGCTCGCTGAGATGATTGTCAATCTCATGCCTGACAATATCGGCAAGGTGTTTTTCACCAACGGTGGAGCCGATGCCAATGAAAACGCGATCAAGATGGCCCGACTTTTCACCGGACGCAACAAGATTTTCAGCCGTTACCGCAGCTACCACGGTTCATCTTTCGGGGCCGGTAACCTGACTGGAGAACCACGAAGGTTCGCCTTGGAACCGGGGGTTCCAGGATTCGTGAAATTCTTCGATCCTTATATGTACCGTGAAAAGCTGAAATTCGAAAGTGAAGAAGAGGCTACCGAATATTATGTTGAAAAACTCCGGGAACAGGTGATCTATGAAGGTGCGGATATGGTTGCGGCCATCGTTATGGAAACAATCACCGGATCAAACGGAATCATCATTCCACCCAAGGGATACTTCCAAGGGGTCCGCAAGATCTGCGACGAGTTTGGAATCATGATGATCTGCGATGAAGTCATGGCGGGATGGTGCCGGACCGGAAAAATGTTCGCGTTTGAAAACTTCGATGTCAAACCTGATATCGTGACTTTCGCAAAAGGAGTCACTTGCGGATATGTTCCTCTGGGTGGGGTTGCCGTTTCCAAAAAAATCGCGGCCTACTTCGATGACAACGTGCTTTCATGTGGCTTGACATACAGCGGTCATCCTCTTGGATGCGCTGCCGGTGTTGCCTGTGTCCAATACTATCAGGATGCCAATATCATGGAAAACGTGAACAAGGTCGGTGACATCTTGAAAGTGCAGCTGGAAATTCTTAGGGAAAAACATCCATGTATCGGCGATGTCCGTTCAATTGGTCTTTTCTCTTGTGTCGAACTGGTAAAAGACAAGGATTCAAGAGAAGCGCTGGTACCTTATGGGAAGGATCCCCAAGGTCTGATGGGCAAGATCATCGGATTGTTGAAGGCCCGCGGATTCATGACATATTCTCATGAAAACATGGTTTTCATCTGCCCGCCGCTGATCATCACCGAAGACCAGCTTAAAGAAGAAATGGTTAAATTCGACGAAGTAATGGCCATTGTCGACAAGGAAATGATTTAGTTGCATCATTTAGGTAACTTGATTTTTGAAATAAAATACACATCATAGCCATAAGGGGAAGAGCTGATAGCAACTTGGCAAAAAGTCTGCAGCAGGTTTTAACCATCAAAAATGATTTTTCTAGCTGGATTGAAAAGGACACAACAAGTCAACTCGTTATCTTGACAATCCCGGATAGACATTTGAAGGATTCCAGTCTAGGGCTGGAGTCCTTTTTCGATTATTGCGGTTCCAATCTCTGGGAATGAATGGATAAGCTATTTTGTGATTTGAATTTTAATAGGGGGAATTCGAAATGGAAAATCAAAGAAATGTGAAATTGGATTTTAGAAAATTGGAAAGGCAAATAAATGCCGGCTCGATCGATTCGAATATGGCAGGGAAGGGGATGGTGTCATGAGTTCAGTTGTATTGAGTCCCAAAACAGTGGTGATCGGAACGGATGCCTTGCGCAAAAGTTCCAAATACATCATCGACTATGGCAAAAAGGCCTTTATCGTCACTGACGAGAAAACCGCCAAAACCAAGGCGATGCGCGATTTGAAATGCTTTCTCAATGATTGCGATATCGGCTATTTCGAGTATGCCGGAATCAGGGGCGAGGTAGATGACAGCCAGATATCTCAGGGGCGCAAACTGTATGACTATGCCAAATGTGATTTTGTGATCGGGGCTGGCGGAGGAAGCGTCATGGACGGTGCCAAGGGGATCGCCATCCCGGCAGACAATCCCCTCGCGTTCTACAAAAACAAGGAAGTGCCAGGCAATACGGCCAAGATTGTCGCTATGTTGAGTGTTCCGTTAGGTGGAACTGAGATAAACAGGTTCGCCCTGATTGGAGATTCGATGACCGAAACGAAGATGATGCTAAAAGGCGACGGACTGATACCTGAACTGGTTGTCATCAATCCTCATTACAGTGTTACGGCCCCATTGGAAATCGTGATAGAAAGTGCCATGGAGACATTGGTACTGGCGATCGAATCTTTCCTGTCGACAAAGTCGAACGATATCTCGAATATCTATGCCATTCAGGCGATCAGGAAGGTTTTCGAATACCTGCCCAAGGCAATCGATGACTTTAACGACCTGGAGTGCCGGGAACAGCTCGCAGCAGCTGCATATCATGCCGGGATGGCGACAAACAACACAAGTGCCGGGCTGATAAGCTCGATGGCGGTGCAGCTGGGCTCAGTATGCAACTTGCCTAAAAGTAAGGCTAATGTCCTGGTCATGTTGCCTTGTCTTGAATATCTTGCCCGGGAACTCAAAGACGAGTTCAGACTTCTGGCAGGTTCAATTAAAAAAAGAAATTTTATTGACGAATTGCGCCAGTTGTTTGATTCTTGCTCATTGACAGGTTATAATGGGCTAAACATCAAAGAGGCGGATCAGGAAAGCAATATCACGAGGATGGCTTATGAAACCTTGATGACGGGTGGTTTTTCCAATCTGGGGGTGACCCTGTCACAGGATATCCTGGTGGAAATATTTCATGACTGTCTAATATGAATAAAAGAAAGAGGGGTTGGCAATGGGAATCACACTTAGGGAACTTAGCGATGAGGGGAAACAGAAATATCGGATGTCTTTGAAGGCGGGTAAACATGGTCTTGTCTCCAATGTGACCTGGGTTCACACCATTGAACAGGTGGAAGTCGCCAACTTCCTCCATGGTGGAGAACTGATCTTCACGACGGGCATAGCCAACCAGGGGACCCAATGGCTTATGCAACTTGTCGAAGAACTCCACCAGGCCAATGCCGTCGGTCTGGTGATCAATACGGGACCGTTCATCGATGGAGTTGCCAAAGAGGTGGTTGATTTGTGCGATTCCCTGAACTTCCCAGTGTTTGTCGTCCCCTGGGAAGTCCGTTTGGTGGACGTTACCAAGGATTTTTGCGACAAGATCATCCAGAACAACAAGCGGGAAGAGAGCATCGGTGACCTGTTCAAGAACTACGTCCACAACCGTTCCAATGACGCCTTTGTGGAGCTGAAAAATCGTGGATTCGACCTCAATGGCACCTATCTTATCTATGGCTTCAAGATCGAAAGCCCGGATGGGGAATACCAATATGAAGAAAGGCTCAAAATCAATCTCCATCAGATATTTGTGACTTTGAATCTTAACTTCGCCTATTTTGGCGAGTCGGGAGTGCTCTATTACATTATCGAAGACCTCGGCAGCGAACAGGAAAGCCTGCTCAAAGAGGAAATCAGACGGCTCTCCGGCCGGGGAAAGATCAGATCATATGTTTCCAAGCATGATGACAATATCTTCAACCTCTCGGACAACTATGTCAAACTGAATACGCTGATAAACTCCAAGCTGGATGGCAATCTCGTCAGTTTCGATGAGCTGGGGATCGAGAGGATCCTTCTAGGCGTAACGAACAAGGAAGACCTGCGGTGGTATTATCGCAGCCTGATCGGTCCGTTGATCGAGTATGACAGACAGAACAAGACGGAATTCTACCCCTTGCTCGAATCGTATATCGAAAACAACGGTTCGCTCCAACAGGTGGCCAATGAATTCTACCTGCACAAGAACACAATCAATTACCAGCTCAAGAAAATAAGCCAGATAATCGGGATGGATATCTCGGACTTCGGCAACCGGGTCCAGCTGAGTGTGGTGTTCAAAATTGAGAAAATCCTGACCTCGAGCTGAAACTTTGACTGGTCAATTGTGCGAGACTAAAAACATGGCAGGCAGTTATCGCTAAAAATTATTAAGTCGGTATTGATAATACCGTCTTTTATTTTGCATATACGTCAATATCTTTAATAATCCAAGTTTTTTACTAACTTCTTCAAATCGGTTTACTTTTATGTGTAAATAAATTATTATTACGATAATAAATTAGGAGGTGTTATTATGAGTTTGACAGTAATCGGCAGCAGCATGTGCGTTGATACCAAAAAGGCGTTGATGGCCCTCGATGAGGTTAATGCGTCTTACGAATTATTGGATATCTTGACTAATTTGGATTCATTGAAGGGATTTATCAAGGAATGGGATACCAATCCCTTGTACTCGAAAGTGAAGAAAAAAGGAACCATGGGGATTCCTTTGTTTGTCCTCCAGGACGGTACGAAGACTTTGTCATTGAACAAGGTGCTTCAGGCCCTCAAGTGATTCGGTTTTGGGTTGTTCAACCGTCTTGCCACTCTGGTTGTATCCTTGTGCCTTGTTCATCCGTCAATTCCTCGGGGGTTCTTGCATCCTGATCAGGTCTGCCTGGTTCAATCCTTCGGTGGAATTTGGATGTCATTAGGGCGGGGACCGGAAAGACCGGCATCTCAGCCCTGCAGGATGGAAGCAAACAGGATGCGACCTTAATGGTTGGAATTAAAATTATCAATTCATATATTAATGCGATAGAGTCGGTGGGAATCCTTTTCCTGACCGGCTCTTTTTGACGTTTTAAACGAAATTGATTTTGGACGGCTTTGTCCATCCAGGAATGTTATTGGCCACAATACTTACTTGATAAGATACCTCCATCTTCATGGCGGGAGATTGACTGATAGATCAGGGTCGTTGGATTTGAACCCATGATAGGATGTCCAAATGGCAGGAGCCTGACAATATGGTTAAAGCTGGTTGCCTCTTCACGTTTAAAGCAGCTTGTTATTTTCCTGGAGACTTTTAACGATGGCAATATAATTGCCAAGGTTTGTCCTGTTAACAATATTTAAACAATCGCTGCGATAAAGATAAACAATTCTGCCTTAGAATCGTCAGTGTCAATACAAATCAAGGAGGTTGATGAAATGGAAAATGAGATTGTGGTCGAAAACATGACCAAAGACTACGGTAATGGCCGGGGAATATATGATGTGTCTTTCGCGGTCAAAAAAGGCGAGGTGTTCGGCTTTCTTGGACCTAACGGGGCCGGGAAATCGACGACGATGCGTCATCTGATGGGGTTTGCCAAGCCCCATCAGGGTCAGGCGACCATACTTGGCCATGATTGCTGGAACAGGCACTCCAAGATCATGAAGGACGTCGGGTATCTTCCAGGCGAGGTGACGTTGCCCGACGGGCTCAACGGGGCCGGTTTTCTGGAAATGATGCAAAGAATCAGGAAGTCAAAGAACACGACTAAGATCATGGAGCTCATGGAGCTGTTCGATCTCAATATCGAAGGTGATGTCAGGAAGCTTAGCATCGGGGAAAAAAGGAAGCTGGCGGTGGTTGCCGCCTTCATGGATGACCCCCAGGTTCTCCTGCTCGATGAACCGACCAGCGGACTGGACCCGATCATGCAGGAGGTCTTTATCGACTTTGTCAAAAAGGAAAAACAGCGGGGCAAGACAATCCTGCTTTCAAGCCATATCTTTGCCGAGGTGGAAGCCTTGTGCGACCGGATCGCCATCATCAAGGAAGGGCGGATAATCGCCCTTGTCAATGCGGGCGATGTCAGACATTACAAGCGCAAGACATTCGAGATAACCTTTTGTTCAATGGAACATTACCACAAGTTCCAGCTTGAAAACTTCGAAGTCCGTCAGGTCGATCCAGAAAGGATGCAGATTGCCATCGTCGCTGACAACGACCGGGTGAATGAGCTGATCGGGGCATTGACCAGATATCAGGTGTCCCTGTTTGTCGAAAAGCAGCAGACACTCGAGGATTATTTCATGCGTTTTTACAAGAGCGAAAGGACATTTGGAGGAGTATAATGGACGAAATGATAAAAGTGAGCCATCTGACCAAGGACTATCAGGGTGGCAAGGGAATTTTCGATTTTGACTTCTGTGTATCAAGGGGCGAGGTTGTCGGCCTTGTGGGCACCAACGGTTCGGGCAAGACAACGACCATGCGCCACCTGATGGGATTTGTCAGGGGCAATCAGGGCAGTGCCTCGGTCGCTGGCCTGGACGCCTGGAAGGACACCGCCTATATCAAGAAGCTGGTGGGCTATGTTCCCGGCCAGATCGATTTCCCGGATGTGGGAACCGGAGCCGAGTTTTTGAAAATCCAGGCGGAACTTGCGGGAATAAAGGATTATACCTCCATGAACGAGCTGATCGACCGGTTCAAGATCGATGTATCCGCTCCGCTTAAAAGGATGTCCAAGGGGATGAAACAGAAGATGGGACTGGTAGTCGCTTTCATGGGCGAACCGGACATCTACATTCTCGATGAACCGTCGACCGGGCTGGATCCGCTTATGCGCGATGCTTTGATCGAGCTGATCCTGGAACAAAAGGCCAAAGGGAAGACCGTTTTGATATCCAGCCATATCTTCAAGGAGCTCGAGGCAATCTGCGACCGGGTCATCTTCATCAAGGATGGCCATATCGTAAGTGAGGTGGACCGGAGCCAATACGAGAGCGATCCGATGGAGCGCTATTCGATCAAGTTCGCCTCCAAGAAGGAGTTCCAGCGGTATCTGGATTCCCGCGACCTGATCAAAGGCTGTCAGGGAAAGCTGGATGACCAGTTCGAAGAGCTGGCCAAGTTCAACCGGATCGAGCTTGATGTATCCCAGAAACACGTCAACGAGCTTTTCCGTGACCTATCAGGCTACAATCTGGCAGCCATCGACAATGTGAGCTTCACATTGGAAAAATACTATATCGAAATCATAGAAAATCAGGAGAGAAAAAGATGATCAGTCTACCATTAATGAAACAAACATTCAAATCCAATGCCGTTATCTGGCTGGCGATGACCGGGGTATCGGCAATCCTGCTGGGGCAGTTCGCCGCCATGGAGATGACCCAGAATTTGCTTTTTACCATCTACTATTCAATCATGGTGACTCTGTTCCCGGCAATCTATTCGATGATTTGTGCCAACAAGCTGCTGGCCAGCCAGGTGGATTCGGGCTCGATGGCCTATGTCCTGGCTTCGCCTAAGCGGCGCAGCAATGTCGTGTTGACCCAGGTCGCCTTCTCGATTGGCACCATGGCCCTGATGTTTCTTGTCACTGCGATAGTCCACAGTCTTGTCAATGCTTCTTCGCCCCTTAGCATACTGCAGGCCACCGGCGGTTCAATCAAGGTTGGCGGCAATCTGACCACGTCTTTGATTATGAAGGTATCTTTGTCGGCGTTCGCTGCCAGTATTGCGGTTTCCGGTTTGTGCTTCATGTTTTCAGGGATCTTCAACCGCTCCAAATATGCCATCGGTTTTTCCGGAGCGCTTATCGGGGTGTGCATCCTGGCCGGGATGATGGCCATGTTCGGGACCCTTGGCATGAGTGAGCTTGAAAACTTCAAGTACCTGACGTTGTTTTCCCTGTTCGACTATCATTCGATTTTGATTGGCGGCAGTGAATGGATGACAAAGGCGCTTTCTGCCGGCTTGATCGGTCTGGTCGGGTATACCATCGGCGGGGTGTGGTTTTGCAGGAAGGATTTGCCCCTGTAATGGTGAACGGACTGGCACTGCTTGAAGTGTCAGTCCGTTATATTTTAGGGGGCAATTGTAAGAAATCTGGTTTGATGCAATTGTCAAATGTCATATTTATGAAGGATTTAAACAAAACTTAAACAAATCTGTGGTATGATTTTTAAAAGTCTAAGGGGGATTGAGCTATGGTCAGGATAATGGTGGTCGAGGATGATGTGAAGTTGAATAATGCGATGTGCGTCTATCTGCGGGGCTGTGGCTATGAGGTGACGGGCTGTTTGAGTGCCAATGATGCATATAACGGGATGTATAACAATCTCTATGATCTGATAATCTCCGACATCATGATGAAAGAGATCGACGGGTTCGAATTTGCGAAGACGGTGCGCGACCTCAACGAGACCATCCCGCTTCTGTTTGTCTCGGCAAGGGATGACATCCAGAGCAAGCATCGGGGCTTCAATCTGGGAATCGATGACTACATGGTCAAGCCCATCGACTTCGAGGAGCTGACCTTGCGGGTCAGTGCCCTGCTGCGCCGGGCCAATCTCGAAAGCGACCGCAAGATAATAATGGAACACCTGGTTGTGGACCAGGATGCCATGGAGATCCTGCTTGATGGTTTTGAGGTGGCGGTGACCAGCCGGGAATTCAATATCCTGTTCAAGATGCTTTCATACCCGAATAAGACGTTTTCCCGGGCCCAGCTTATGGATGAGTTCTGGGGCTATGATTGCGAGACCTCATTGCGGGCCGTCGATGTGATCGTTACCAAACTGCGTGACAAGTTTTCAGAATGTGAGGACTTCGAAATCAGGACAATCCGGGGAATGGGCTACAAGGTGGTGGTGCGATGAACGGACCCAAGATAAGGAACAGCCATTTTCCCGTCCGCCTCTTTTTCATCCTGTTTGGGGTCATGATCCTGGTCGCCGGAATCCATGAGGGAATAATCGTCCTGATGGAAGTGGTCAAGGTGCCGGCATACATCGAGCCGGGCATCATCCTGGTGTACTGGGTCGCTGTGGCCATCGGGGTCACCCGTTACATCCAGCTGCAGATGAAAAAGGCCTACGAGATTCCGATGCGGACGCTGGCCAATGCGACCGCCCGGGTGGCCAAGGGGGATTTTTCCGTATACGTGCCGATCATCCATACGGCGGACAGATACGACTATCTTGATGTCATGATCATGGACTTCAACAGGATGGTCGAGGAGTTGGGAAGTGTCGAGACGCTCAAGACCGATTTTTTCTCCAACGTTTCCCATGAAATCAAGACGCCCCTGGCGGTGATTTCCAACTACGCCCAGCTGCTTACCAAGGACGGGACTCTCGATGTCACCCAACGGTTGCACCTTGATGAGATAATCCAGGCGAGCGAGCGGCTCAACAACATGATCACCAATATCCTCAAGCTCAACCGGCTTGAGAAACAGCAGATCAATCCGGAAATCGGGAAGTTCGACCTTTGCGCCCAGCTGGTCGAATGCGCTCTCCAGTTCGAGAATGAGTGGGAAAAAAGAGGTATCGATTTTGTGGTCGATATCGAGGACCGGGCGATGATCGTCTCCGACAGAGGTCTGCTTGAGCTGGTCTGGACCAACCTGATTTCCAACGCGCTAAAGTTCACGCTAGATGGTGGGAAAGTGACCATCTTTGAACAGTCGACGCCCGATGAAATCGTGGTCAAGGTCATCGATGATGGCTGTGGGATGGACAACGAGACAACAAAGCACATCTTCGATAAGTTCTATCAGGGTGACAGTTCCCATGCCACCCAGGGCAACGGCCTGGGTCTGGCCATATCCTACCGGGTTTGCCAGATATTGGGTGTGGAGATCACGGTTGAAAGCGAGATCTCCAAGGGAACGACATTTACGATCAGGGTGCCAAAGGGCGCCCATCAAGGGGGATTATGAAAGAAGAAAGAAAAGCCTATGTGGGCTACGAATATCAGGATTTAAAAATTGACAAGTCATCGCTCCACGGCTATATGGACGGGTATGTGAACTTCGGCTGGGAGATGCTCGAGCAGCGGGGAATGACCGGCGAGCCCAACAAGGTGCTTGTTTCGATGCGCCGCGACAGCAGGATCATCAACAAGATTGAACTGACCAGGCTGCAAAGCCACTTCGAGGATTGCATGGACCAGATTGTAAAGCTGGAAAAGTCGATCAATAGCGCCGCTGTGATTGCTTCAATGACAATCGCTCTTATCGGCACTGCCTTTATGGCCGGGAGCGTCTTTGCAGTGGTTGCCGATCAGCCCAATTACCTTTTGATGGTCCTGCTTGCCATTCCGGGATTTGCGGGGTGGATCATGCCGATATTCGTACATAAAAAGGTGCTTGTCAAGAAACGTCATGAAATCAATCCGCTGATCGAGTCTAAAAGGGTCGAGGTGGACCAGGTATGTCAAAAGGCCCATGGCCTATGGGACTAAAGTAAAATTCAACAGCATTACAAGGCATTTACAGATAGAATCTTGGATTGTTTATCTGCAATTTTTGTTCAATCCATATTCAATTAAGAACCCGCTCTCGTGTCTAAAGGGAGTTGGTTCTTTTTTCTTGCTTACCGTTGCTATGGGAAACTGATGGGAGCTGATTTTTCATAAGAAAGGTAACCAGCCAATGAAAAAGACGACTCACCTGGAGTCGTCTGATCGGCGCGGTTTCTCTTTGGAATCGTTGACTATGCCCATGTAGCCGGCGGTTATTATCCCGGTAGGCAGGGCGACAATCGCGATTCCCAAAAAAGAGGAGATCATGGAAAAGGCCTTGCCGATCATGGATGTGGGATAGACATCGCTGTAGCCGACCGTAGTCAGTGTTACCACCGAACAGTAAATGGCATCGAAGAAGCTGTCGAAGGTGTCAGGTTCGACTGAAAACAGGATCAGTGATGACAGGAAGATGTACCCGATGGCCAGATATCCCACCGCCAGCAAGGCGGGCTTTTGCCGTTTGATGACCCGCTTGATCAGCACAAAGCTTTTCGAGTAGCGCAGCACCTTGAAAATCCGCAAGGCCTTGTTCAACCGGAACAGCCGCAGCAGCTTGAATCCGGGATTCAGGGCCGTAAGCACCGGCAGGATTGAAAGCAGGTCGATGATCGCAAACGGGGTGAAAGGGTAGTACCAGAATGCTTTCTTGCCTTTGTTTGCCAGCTTGTAATCGGCCGTAGCCCACCTGGCCAGGTAATCAAGGATGAATACGGTCACGGTGGCATACTCGATGAACAGAAACAAAGGATTGCTTTGCTTGAAGCAGAGGGGAACGATGCTTAGGGCAATGACAGCTATCATCGTATAATCGTAGATCACACTGACCCGGTCATTGGAACGGGCAAGATCCAGTATTTCAAACAATCTCTTTCGCACTGCTTACACCTCCAGTTAGATTGGGAAATTTTAAATAACGAATATTGTCAAAATGATGATTATGTTATTATGAATGGATTTTCCATAATGATTTTAGTGTTGGAGTTGATATTCCCATTTCAATCTAATCTTAACCCAAACTCTTAGAAATATCAATTCGTAAAAATAAGGCCCCTCAATTAATATCTAAGAAAAGTTGCTGAATCCGCCAGCCAATTAGAAAGGTGGATTTGTAAATAAAAAAGCGGAGCCAGACTCATCCGACTCCACCAGGCATTCTCCAAAAGAGATACGCCGCATTCCTTATTACATTGTACTTGGTGATGGAATGGATTTCAAGTATTTTCTGGATCATATTAATTCTGCCTTACAACAACTTTTGCTTATATACATGAAATTTGGACGTATATCAATGATTATCCTATTGCGCCGTATATGTTTATGGTGCAGTGCGTTAATGAGTTTGTTTCTTAACGTGATTTATCCATTAGTAATGTGTTTTAGGAACAAACCCTAGAGCACTAAGATAAGAAATACTAATCCCTTTGTGAAAATCCTATAATCTGTGTGTACGCGCCAAATAGAGCGGTGGTAGGATTCCTTTCTTTTTGTTGATACAATGATCACATCAACTTGGAGGTGTGATATGAATCAATATTCTCAGGACCAGTGGCATCAGTTTTTCGAAGATGCCACCAATAGTGATTTACCAATCAAGAAATGGTGCTTAGCCAATGACGTTTCTTTTAATGCCTTTTGCTACCACAAATATTCGAAGCCGTATCGGAAAAGATCCAGGGTAAGCGAATGTGCCAACGAAGTCAACAGCCCGCTGATAAAACTTAGCTTAGTCGACTGCGTTCCAACTATCCGGAATGATGGTTTTGAAATCGTCATCGGTAAAGCCTGCATCAAAGTTGATGATTCAACGGATTTGGTGACTTTGGCCAAGCTTATCAGGTTGCTCGATGAAGATTAAATTTGAGGACTTCGACAATATCTATCTGGTACCCGGAGCAACGGATTTAAGAAAAAGTTATGCGGGATTGAGCGCCATGGTGAGCCACAATCTTTACCTGGATCCAACCGCCAATAATCTCTACATATTTTGTAGCCGGAACAAGCGGACAATCAAGATGTTGGAGTTTGATAAAAACGGTTTTGTCATCCACTCCAAGAAGCTGTTGAACACTGATCGATTCTATTGGCCCAAGGCCCAAGATGAGATCAGCTCGATGACCGTTGACTTGCGGCAGCTAAACTGGCTGCTTGATGGTCTGGAGATTGAACAAAAGCGGGCGTTCAAGGATATTTCAGTAATAATTTAGCGAAAGATATAGGAGTAATTCACAATAATTTGTGGGTTTCTTTTATATCTTTTTAAGTTATTCACATCTTTAATAAATTGCCGTAAAATCAAGACTTACAGCCATTTTTATGGTATACTCTCAAAGAGAAACGAGGTGGATTTCGATGATAAAGCTGATGGAAAATATGTCTAAAGAAGAGCTGATTGCTGCTTTCAAAAATAGAGAAAAAGAGCTTTGTGAGAAAATCGAATCCGACCGTATTTCAAAAGTTAAACTTATCAAAGAAAATGAGTTGTTGGCTGCCAAAGAAAAGAAATTCACTGCTAAAGAAAAGACTTTGATCGCCGAAAATAAGAAGCTGATTAGTGAAATCAACGAACGCAAATTGGAACTGCAACAGAAAAACGAATATATCAAGATATTAGAAAACGCCCGATATTCCTCTCAGAGAAATAATATAAAAGAATACAATCAAGGTCCCGACCTTTTCAGTCTGATTGGTATCGATTTTGGTGTGGTAACTGAGACTGAAGAAATAGAAGTCAAGGAAATCAAAGGGTACAAAAGAAAAGTAAGAATCCCTAAAGAAAAGCACATTAACTACGATCACCTAAAAACCAATATCATTGACGAGCCGACACCAGAAAATTTCGATGTCTGCGACCTTTGTGGTACAACCATGAAAATAAAAAAGTACGATGAAAGAAAGGAACTCGTCTATACCCCAGCTAAAGTGGAAATGAATATCTACCGTACTCCGGTATACGAATGTGTTGCTTGCCAGGAACATAACCTGGACGGCAAATCATCTTATAAAAGAGTGCCCGGCAGACAACCTGTCATCAAGGGGAGCATTGCTTCACCTTCGCTGATTGCGAATATAATGGATATGAAATATTTGAAGGGTTTGCCCCTGGCCGCTCAGGAAAAACGATTCCTGGAGAATGATGTTGTCATCCCTAGACAAAATATGGCCAATTGGATGATTAAAGCCTCGGTACATCTGGGTTTACTGTTCGAATGCATGCGCAAGGATCTGTTGGCCATGAATGTGATACACTGCGACGAAACCACGACCCAAATTTTAAATGAAGAGGGCAAGACGGCCCAAAGTAAATCCTACATGTGGGTGGTAAGAACCTGCCAATATGATGTGCCGATTATCTTATATCGTTATGATCCTACTCGTTCAAAACGTGTTATCGAAGATTTCATCGGAGATTATTCGAACTACCTGGTAACCGATGCCTATGGGGCCTACGAGGCCCTTGATAATGTCACAAACTGTTTTTGCCACGTCCACGCCTTCCGTTATTTCCGTAAAGCCCTTGAGGTATTGCCAAAAGGTAGTGATAAAAGCAAAAGTTACGAATATACGTGCTATCGTTATTACCAGAAAATATTCGAAGCAAAAAACAAGATTGAAACGACCGCTAAGTCAAAACACAGCAAAAATCCAGTTAATTATTTTGAGTATGTTCATAAGGGCCGAAATGATATCGTAAAGCCTATTTATGACAATTTTTTAACGTACCTAAAAAAAATAATCCTGCTGCCTGAAGTGAATATGAAACCTACGTTGATTACGGCAATTAAATACGAATTGAATCATGAGAAGGAATTCCGTGAAGTATTCAATAATCCAAAAGTTCCGTTCGACAATTCAAGCGCCGAGAGAGTTATCAGACCATTTGTGGTATCTAGAAATCGCTGCAAGTTCTATACCAGCCCCAAAGGAGCCCAAGCTGCGGCAATCATCTACTCGTTACTACTAAGTGCTGAAGAGAACGGGTTGTCAGCATACATGTACATGGAGTACGTATTGGAAAGATTACCAAGCATCGATCCAAGTGATGAGGTCGAAATCAGAAAGCTATTACCATACAACAAGGACCTGCCCAAATATTTGCGCCAACTGACGGCCAAAGAAATCAAAGAACTCAAATTAGGAATCCAAAGACAGAAATAAATTGTCCGCGGATTCCTTTTTCCTTGCATCAGAATATTCTTCCACCGCTCTATTTGACGCTTACATCTGTGTGGAGAGTTGCAAATCACTTGGAATAGTTGTGTTTTGTGCATAATGATGTTACAATAATGTACAAAGAAAGGAGGGCTATTATGCCTAAAATTAGACCTATAACGGATCTGAGAAACACCAATGAGATTTCCGACATTTGTCATTCAAGTCACGAACCTTTGTTTATCACTAAAAACGGATATGGAGATTTGGTTGTTATGAGCATTGAGACATACGAGGAAATGTTTGAAACCGCCGCAGTCGACCGGGCGATTAGTGAGGCTGAAGTAGAATTTTCCGTTGATGGCAAACTTCACGATGCAAAAGAGTCACTCGCTTCGCTCAAAAGAAAGCATTTTGGATAAGTACAGCGTCAAGCTAATGAGCCGTGCGATAGATGACTTGGAGGATATTTACGTATATATTGCCAAGAACCTTTTGGAACCGGAAACCGCATTGAATATTGTAGAGGCAATCGAAAGTGAGATACTTAATCTGGATTCCATGCCGTACCGTTGCCCCGAACGTCGTAATGGATTGTACGCCAACAAGGGTTACCGTCAGCTATTAATTAAAAACTATATAATAATTTTCAGAGTGGATGAGAAAAGCAAAACCGTAATTATCGTGACAGTGCGGTATTCAAAAAGTCAATTCTAATCATGATAACCACAGCATTGGCAGTGGCTCCTTGGGGCCACTTTTTTCATTCCAAAAAGTTATCAATCTGATTTGCGAAAAAGTGTGGATTAATACTTATTTGTTTGGAATACCTTAATTAATATCGGTGGGCTACGTATATCGACGATGTAGTACTAAGTAAATATATGATGTGTTGTCTAGCAAAGCAAAATTTAATATTCTGGAGGTTTTCAATGCACATATCTATCGGGATTCCTTTCTTAAAATGACATGTTGGATCTTAAGAAATAATGGATAAGATAGATGAAGCAAGGATTTGCAAAACAAAATTTTGATTGTGTTTAAGTAAACATCCGCAATAAGCAAATGGTAGCGGATATTTACTCTGAAATTGGAGGCGATACGAATCATTATGAGACAACCAAAATTGATCAGAACAACAAACAGAAAAATATACTAATGAAAATTAATAGTCATTTACAGCTTAAATACTAGGATATTATTTTTCATTAAGTAATATGGTAGTGTCAATATTTTTGTGTAAATTTGTAAAATTAGTTCTTACTGATCATCTTGGTTATTCTTCTTCTAGCAGGAACCAACGTTCGTAAGATATTCCTTTGAATCCCTTATGGGTATGGTTCATGAATTTTTGGTTATATTGTTCAAATTGCGAAACGATGTATTTCTCCACAGCTTCCTCATTTGGGAATTGTTCTTTAGCCTTGATTTTCCGCTTGAGCTGTTTATTGAAACCTTCGATCAGGTTTGTTGTATATATGCTCTTGCGTACCGATTCAGGGAACAAATAGAAAGTGAATAGATTTGAATTCTCTTCAAGTGATTTTGCCACTTTTGGGTATTTTTGCCCCCATTTGGTGATGAACTCCTTAAGCTCTTCACTCGCCGCTTTTTCAGTTTCGCAATTGTAAACTCGCTTAAAATCCTGTGCAATCTCACTACGGTCTTTCACTCTTGCTTTGGCTGTAATGTTTCTTGAAACATGCACCAGGCAACGTTGGATTTTGGCCATCGGAAAAGTGTCTTCAATGGCGTTCTCAACACCGGTTAGCCCGTCAGTACAGAATAACGCAACCGCTTCCAAACCGCGTGTTTTGAACTCTTCAAACAGTTCCCGCCATGTTGTTGCGGATTCGGTTGGCGCAATTGAATATCCTAGTATTTCCTTTGTTCCCTCTAGAGTCACTCCTATAGCGATATGAACCGCCTCTTTAGACACGGTATCGCGCCGCAAAGGAATAACTGTAGCGTCGGTATAAACAACTGCGTATTGCTTGTTTAACGGGCGATTTTTAAAGGCTTCAACATGGGCAACTATTTCCTTAGTAATATTGGAAACTGTCTGTCTGGAGTATTTCTTGCCGTAGATTGATTCAACAGTTTTTACAATGTCGCTGTTGGTCATCCCTGAATTAAATAGATCGATGACAGTGTTGGTGGTAGCTAGATCGTTTCGCTGATATTTAGGGACCAGCGGTGAATCAAAGTCCCCTTGACGGTCACGTGGTATGCGCAGGTTCAACACACCATATTTAGTGTTGTAATCGCGGTTGTAATAGCCATTTCTTGAATTCGAATTCTCAGATCGGTCATATTTCTCATAATCAAGAAAAACGGTAAGTTCGGACTTCAAAATATCGTTGATGGCATTCTCCAATTCGCTCCGGAAAAGTTCTGAGACTACTTGCTCAAAAGCTGGCAGATTATTATCATTTGATATTAGACTTCTAAGTAAAGTTGTTGTAAAATAGTTCATGGGTGTAATCCTCTCGTAAATTGTTTTCGTCGAACTAATTTTACAAGGGTTGCACCCTTTTTTCTACTTAAAAGTTGAAATCCTATTTACACAAAATATTTTACACTATCAGTAATATTGTATCATTTGACTTGTTTTTTTTAATCTTGTATTATTAAATATGTTAGAATATTACAACAGATGTAATAAAAGGTATAATAATTATTACTTTTGTTTAATATAATATCGTGTTATACCTAGCATTATTATAAAATACAAATCATTATTCTACAGCGGTATTTCACTGGCTGTACAAAATGAATCTTATAATTGTTTATAAGGGGCTAATGGGGATGAAATTGGTACCATCGACAATCAAACGGAAGTAGGTTAATTATGATTTTTTCTGCTTGATTCTTTTAACAACTCCCCACTAATTTTTGCGAATGTATTAAATACAATTAAAGGACAATGGTCTCAAAGGAATGTTCGGATGTATGGAAAGGAACAGAGCCTCCATGTTTATTTGCGTATATTGGTCTGTCAAAAGTGATTTGGCGCAAACACCTATTTGTAAACATTTGGAATCAGGGCTTGATTAGGGTTGCTCGAGGGGGATTTAACAATGGGATACGTAAACTACTTTTTGGATGATGGGGATATCATCGACCAAAGAATAACACGTGATTTTGAGTATAATACAAGGAAAACTTTGCAAAAGAAAAAGTGCCCATATTGTAATGATGTTTTTGAAAATGCTTATGGGTTACACGAGCATATCAAAAACAAGCATAATGATGGCAAGCCGATTTTATTCGTTAACGGAAAGATTCCGGATAAAAACGGCGATTATTACGTCGATAAGGTAGACCTGGTCGAGATATACTTCTATGGGTCGGTATGCGATGTTTGTATCGAAGACATGTCTGTCACTAATGATGATAAAGATAGGCTGGATGTTACGAGCACCGTACATGATCTTATCGAACAGAATAATATATGCAGAATTTCGATTGGAAATGAATATGTAGTGATTCGGAAGTTTTCTCTCGATGCAATTAATGACGATAAGGTAAACATGATTATCAGGGGTTGGGAGAAAAAAATAATTTCAGGAGGTCAAATTGACAGGAATTATTTGGTTGATCTCAACCCTGCCGAATTGAAGTATCTTGATGGTTTTTTCGATTATTTTACCGCATGTAATGCGAACATTTATGACAAGGGGAAAAGGTATTTGGATGCGTATACGATCCTTAGCAGCTTTAATCCCATAAATTCAATTGGATTGGTCGTATTAAAAACAATTGCGTTCAGACTGAATTGGGTAAGCAAACTGATGGATTTGTGTGAATACAATGATGATTTTATGTTGGCATGCAATTTTTATAACGGCAATCATTATGTTGAAAATATTGTGGAATGTCGCAACGGGGAAGGCACAATCTATATCGAAGATGATATCCTTGATTGCCTTAATGCGGTTGTCAACTACGCCAAATATATGCCAGACGAGGTTGATGGTTACATCGCTAACTGTGGCGATTATGATAGTATTGCCGATGTGAATTTGAAGGATCGCGTCTTGCTTTTGATGGCCAGGCGTTCGATTGACAGAGATAACATGAAATTGGCGAAATACTATTATGAAGAAATAAAATGTGAATATTTTCAAAATGACATTGACAGATACATACGGAAATGATGAAAGAGGTGTGAAATGGAACAGGACAATATATTAATAAATAAGAATAACGATTTTGAAGAAACAAAAGAGGTTATTCTAAACTTTGATGATGACAGCCGATTGCTTTCAAATGTGGAAAAGACATATAAAACTTACATAAACAGCAATGAGATATCTTCGGCAAATCTCATCGAATTACTGGATGCTGTGAAAAACAGGCTGACTGATATCAATTCATGGTCAATATTCATGTTAAAGGTCTACAACAATCTGCCAAGAAAAAACAAGACTCTTAACGTCACTTTGGACTATATCAACAACTGGTGCAGGGAATTTTACATCAAACTAGAATTAAATGAAAAGTCGTATCTTGGCGTAATTGAGAGTGTGCCAACCAGAAGCACAATACTTGAATTTTTGAAGAGTGTTGAATTCAAATTGGAAAACAATTCAGTGAAAAAACAGATTACGCTTCATACCGGTGCTATCGCCAACTATCTATGGATGGCTACCAGCAGGAAGTACTATAAAGGCGGTGCGACAAGCCTGGATGCTTCAACTATTGAAAGAGCCTTTGTCGATTACTATGGAAAGTTGGAAAGAAACCAGGTCGCAAATCTGCAGTGTGTCAGCATCCCATTACTGTTGGAGAAGAAGAATTTTAGTGGTAAATTCAAAGATGTCCAATATTTGTACTATAAAATGGAAGATCGTTTATCGGCTCAACTAGATCAAAATGCGTTGTTGAAAAAAAACAATGATAATCTAATGCAATACAAAAAGGAAAAAGATGAGCAAATAGAAGAACTGAATCAAGAAATCGAACATTTTCACAGTGAAATTGAGAACAAAGATGGCACCATAAGTGATTTGAAAAATGAACTTGATGAAGCTAAAAGCATGTTTCAATTTGAAACCAATAAATATGTACAGCAATATGAAACACTTAAAAGCAGCCTGATGAGGGATTTGAAAAGGGAATTGAATTTCGAGTTTGAAGGAATTCAGGACATAATTGCATCGATTCCTGATGATAAAAAGTTAAAAATAGAACGACGTCTGAATAGGATTGAAGATTTGCTGGATAAAAAACTGGGAGGGGAATAACCATGGCAAAGATAGGGATTGATTTTGGGACAACAAATTCGCTAATTGTGGCATATGATAAAAACAAAAGCAAGTTTTCATACTTTAACTACGAAGGTGACATCCCGGTTCCGACGTCATCAACTGTCTGGTACAACGATAACAAAGTAATAGTTGGGGACGAAGCCAGAAAAAAAATGTACAAACACGCCGATGATGAGGGACATCATTTTGAAAAATCTGTCAAGCTGAAACTGGGCAGTGGACATAATTTGAATGTATTCGGCAAACCCGTTGAGCCCTATAAGGTTGCCGCCCGCATTCTTCGACATATAAAGACGGATGCGCTGGAACGTTGGCAAGCTGACAAGGCTGGGGCCGATTTGAACAGTGCCGTATTTACTGTGCCGATAAATTACAACGGGAAACAAAGAAGAGATCTGAGAAAAAGCGCCCACGAAGCGGGCATTGAGGTCACAACGTTCATTCATGAGCCATTTGCGGCAATTGTCGGATATTATTTTGCAAAAGAAGACATCTCGTACGAAAAGGTGATCAAGAATTTGAATATGCTGGATGGCCAGCATATATTGACGTTTGATTGGGGTGGCGGGACTCTCGATATAACCGTTGTTCAAATAAATAAAGGCAAGATGTGCGAACTGGGAACGGCCGAACTGACTGACAAAGCCGGGGATAAATTTGATGAAGATATTGCGACATATGTTTGGAATCTGTTTCTTGACAAATATGGAAAAAATATCCTTATGACCAATTGGAAAATAAGCGTAAGGCAAAATGGGGCCGGATGCTTGCCATAGCGGAGAAGTGTAAAATTGAATTGTCATCCCAAGATAAAACAGAATTCCTGTTGGAAAACATAACCGACACGGAAGATATCGATTATATTATTACCAGAAGAGATCTGGAACATTTGTTGGAGAATACTTTGGAAATCGCTTGTAATCGGGTTGATGAGGCTCTATTGGAAGCAGGCATCCAAGATATAGATATTTCTCATGTTCTATTGACGGGAGGTACATGTTATATCCCGGCAATCCAGAATCGAATGATTGAAAAATTTGGGCACAGGGTTGAAAGTGTTAAAAACGCGGATTTGCTTATCGCTCAAGGTGCAGCGGTAATTTCCGAATTGGGATGGAGACCTTTTTTGACAAAGGATATTCAAATTCAATTGTCGGATGACTCATACTGGTCAATCTTTGAAAGGGACTTTCCCATTGTGCCTCAAAAAGAAGTGATTAGGAAGGAAGAATTTATCTGCGTTGATCAGACTTCAAAGCAGGCAAAGGTTATAGTGTGTGAGGGAGTCGAACAGGAATCCGACCGGACGTTGGCAATACTGAATGTTCAGACGCTTGGAGACAAACGGTTTGGTGACGACATTCTTGTTGAAGCCAAAATTGATAAAGATATTGTATTGACTGTCAGTGCGCATAGTAAAATGAGCATTGGTTATAAACAGCCCGAGGAGGAATACTCGACCAGAGTGACGCGGGAAATACATCAGGTGTGTTTTGGATTGGAATTTGGGGGATGGAAATGATGTCTAAACCCAAATCGAACATCAAACTTGTTTCAAATATCATGCTTAAATCAAAATACGAAAAGGACCGTAAGGGTCTGATCTATGTTCCATGGGAGCTATTATCCAAAAGCGATAGGGATTCGCGGAATATATTGCATTTATCACAGAGACAGATAGATCAATGCGAAAAGCACTTATTTTATGCCAAGCGAATTGTCGACATAGTAGACGAGTAGGGAGCATGTTAATAAATTTGTGATTGTAATAATATTTTAGTAGTGTAAGGAACTATTTCTTGTATCACTGCTACAATAAATATGTCCTTGCGCAATCACAATTCTGTGGTTTACCATTGTTTAAGAAGGTCTTATAGATGATGGAGCATTGGATCCTGGTGTTTCTTGATGTGGATGGGGGTTTCCGGCTTTTCCATCGTTGAATTAGTAGGTTCCAATGACTCTTTACTGCTTCTTAGGGAGCAGTTTTTATATTTGCTCAGACTCAAGGAAAAGTTGATATAAATTTCTATCCGCGCTTATGTAATTGGCTTGCCTGGGGGTGCTACAGTAGAGAGTTAATCTACAAATGGTTAGTAACATATTGAAATAAGATTGAATGAAATGTATAATGAAAATATATGAGTTGTTGTTTATCGATTTTCACATGATAATGAATGAGTCAATTTCCTTCACCTATGTATAATATTATTCTGTGATTCTTGTCAGGATTTTCGAATAAGCTTCCACTAGGCTTGAACCTGATAGTAAATATCACAGTCTTTGTCATGACGGCATGTTTACCTTAACAGATGCCAATTTGGAGTAAAAGAAATGGGGTAATAATAATGAGCTCGATGCATAATGAATTGAAAATTGAGATTTCCAATGGACATGAGGTTGATAAAGCCGTGACTGTCAAACAGGTATACAGATTATTCAATAAGCTGGGTATCACCGATTCCAGGATCCTTTGGCTTCCAGACGGACTGGGCAACAAGATCAACTTCTACTTCAAGAGCAACGAGCGTGACAACAACTATGTCGATCTTGATGGGTATTATAGCAATGGCACCTACAATGTCGATATGTTGGCGGCTGACATAAACAAATTGCTCAATCACCATAAGGTCACAATATATTACAGTTGTGAGACCGCTGCAGGTGAAGATTCTTATTATACATATTTTGGTGACATCGACAGCCAGGATGTCATCTGCACTTATTCCGATGATGATTATGTGTTAGAAGAGGACTACTCCAAGTAGAAGGGACATTAAGATAATCGTTTCCTTATCCTAATCTGTTGAACATTCGATTCTCAGCACGTTTCTTTTTTGTTACCTAATGAATTTTTCGTTAATGAGATATGTTGGTAAAAACAAATACCCAAACTCGCCAATTATGGCAGCTTGGGTATTTTAACGTTATTGAATTATCAGGATCAGGGGTTGATTGATTAGATTATGCTTTCACCCAAAATCATTATGAAATTGTTGAAGTTCAAACAACGGATCAGATCCTGCCGCAGTCTTTGATTGTTGACAATTTCGATGAAGTTGTATAAAGGTGCTCGATTTCCTGTTGATCACATTTTTATGTTTGCCAACATTCCAGGTAAGTGACATCATATTTGCGGTGTTTTGTTTTAAACAATTTTGTTGTCTGAACGTTAATTAAATGGTACAATATGTGCGAAGGGGTTGGTAAATATGAAACTTTTACGGATAAAGGCATACAATTACAGGAATTGTGCAGATGGTATATACCTTGATTTTGTTCCGGTTGCCAGAAAGACTGAAGAAGATAAGACCTATGAGTTCAATGAAGTGGGAGAATCATTGTATACATTCTCGACCACGGCAATCATCGGAAAAAATGCTTCAGGTAAGACAAGTGTTTTGAAGCTTATCGATAACGCTTATCGTATCCTAGGTTCTTTTCAATTGGAAGATGAATTGATATCAATCAGTGGTACCCGATTGGAGCTCACATTTTTTCATGATGTAAAACTTTACCGCTACGAAGTTGAGCTGCAAAAGCAAGACAATCTGGGAAACAGTCTTTCGTTTGGAAATGAGAAGTTGTTCGTAAGCGACTATTTCAAGTCCAAAAGCAACAAACTGTTTGAACAGGATATTTACAAGGAAATGATAATTGATAAAGAGTTGCCTGACCATATCTCCAAATTATTCTATATTTTGAAAGAAAGAAAGAACTATTGTTACTACTATGATGATTTAAGCAGCAAGGATGATATCTATCGCTCAGTTTACCGGCTTTATGAAAACGGTCTGCTCAAGAAAAAATATTGGAAACATATATTGCATCTGTTTGACGACAACATTGTCAAATTGGAAGAAGTTAAGAACGACATCTTCAGGCTTGATTATTCGGGTAAATCGATGGAACTTAGTGCTAAGGAATTGTTCTACATTCTTTCGAGTGGAACTTCAAAGGGAATAGTGCTCTACACTAGGGCCATTCAGGCGCTTGTTGAGGGCAATACGTTTATCATCGATGAAATCGAAAATCACTTCCATAAGACTCTGGTTGAGAATCTTATCGTTCTTTTCAAGGACAAGGCTGTAAACAAAAAAGGAGCTAGCCTAATTTTTTCAACCCACTACTGTGAGTTGTTAGACATGTTCAATCGCAATGATAATATCTGGGTTGCCAAATCCATGGACAAGGTTTTCTTGACCAATATGTACCGGGATTATTCAATTCGAAATGATCTGTTGAAAAGCAAAAAATTCTATGAAGACAATTTCGGAACTGCGGTAAGTTACGATTCGCTGATGAACCTGAAAAGAGAATTGATGGATGAATAAACTGCTGATTCTTTGCGAGGGTTCAAATGAAAAGAAGATCATAGATTTGTTGTTGAGACATGACAAACTGAAATTTACCACAAATGACCTTGTTGGCTTGGTTCCTTACCATGCCAGGCAGCTGAATTCCCCTGTTATCGTTACGGCACTAAATATGTATCAGGGAAATTTTGACATAATTCGAGTTGGTGACAAACAAAATGATCAATTGAAGCTACCACGCGACCTTAAACGAAGGATTGGAATAATACACAAATATTGTACTAAACCAGAGTTGGAAGTCTTATTGATCATTAATGAAGGTCTATACACGCAATTTTCCCGGTCCGGAAATAATAAGCCTAAGGAGTTTGCAAAAAAGCATATCGTGTACCAAAAGAGGCGATATGACAATTCAACCGAATTTTATGAATTGTACTACGGCAATCGAATCGATGACCTGGTTGACAATCTTAAAGAATATCGACGGTTGAAGAAGCATTCTTCTGATGAAATGTTTTTGGTAGACCTACTAAATAGCAGATGATTTTGGTTTATAATGTCGTTAACCATTGAAATTTTAATCTAACTATATTATTGAGTGACATTCACCTAATAGAAGGTCACTTGAATAAATTTCAATAATCGAAAGAGTGCCTTGTATTCATTTTCATCGTAAGCGTCAAATAGAGCGGTGGAAGAATATTCTGATGCAAGGAAAAAGGAATCCGCGGACAATTTATTTCTGTCTTTGGATTCCTTTTTTAAGTTCTTTGATTTCTTTGGCCGTCAGTTGGCGCAAATATTTGGGCAGGTCCTTGTTGTATGGTAATAGCTTTCTGATTTCGACCTCATCACTTGGATCGATGCTTGGTAATCTTTCCAATACGTACTCCATGTACATGTATGCTGACAACCCATTCTCTTCGGCACTAAGTAGTAACGAGTAAATGATTGCCGCAGCTTGGGCTCCTTTGGGGCTGGTATAGAACTTGCAGCGATTTCTAGATACCACAAATGGTCTGATAACTCTCTCGGCGCTTGAATTGTCGAACGGAACTTTTGGATTATTGAATACTTCACGGAATTCCTTCTCATGGTTCAATTCGTAATTAATTGCCTTGATCAACGTAGGTTTCATATTCACTTCAGGTAGCAAGATTATTTCTTTAAGGTACGCTAAAAAATTGTCATAAATAGGCTTTACGATATCATTTCGGCCCTTATGAACATACTCAAAATATTTAACTGGATTTTTGCCGTGTTTTGACTTAGCGGTCGTTTCAATCTTGTTTTTTGCTTCGAATATTTTCTGGTAATAACGATAGCACGTATATTCGTAACTTTTGCTTTTATCACTACCTTTTGGCAATACCTCAAGGGCTTTACGGAAATAACGGAAGGCGTGGACGTGGCAAAAACAGTTGGTGACATTATCAAGGGCCTCGTAGGCCCCATATGCATCGGTTACCAGGTAGTTCGAATAATCTCCGATGAAATCTTCGACAACACGTTTTGAGCGAGTGGGATCATAACGATATAAGATGATCGGCACATCATATTGGCAGGTTCTTACCACCCACATGTAGGATTTACTTTGAGCCGTCTTGCCCTCTTCATTTAAAATTTGGGTCGTGGTTTCGTCGCAGTGTATCACATTCATGGCCAACAGATCCTTGCGCATGCATTCGAACAGTAAACCCAGATGTACCGAGGCTTTAATCATCCAATTGGCCATATTTTGTCTAGGGATGACAACATCATTCTCCAGGAATCGTTTTTCCTGAGCGGCCAGGGGCAAACCCTTCAAATATTTCATATCCATTATATTCGCAATCAGCGAAGGTGAAGCAATGCTCCCCTTGATGACAGGTTGTCTGCCCGGAACTCTTTTATAAGATGACTTGCCGTCCAGGTTATGTTCCTGGCAAGCAACACATTCGTATACTGGAGTACGGTATATATTCATTTCCACTTTGGCTGGGGTATAGACGAGTTCCTTTCTTTCATCGTACTTTTTTATTTTCATGGTTGTACCACAAAGGTCGCAGACATCGAAATTTTCTGGTGTCGGCTCGTCAATGATATTGGTTTTTAGGTGATCGTAGTTAATGTGCTTTTCTTTAGGGATTCTTACTTTTCTTTTGTACCCTTTGATTTCCTTGACTTCTATTTCTTCAGTCTCAGTTACCACACCAAAATCGATACCAATCAGACTGAAAAGGTCGGGACCTTGATTGTATTCTTTTATATTATTTCTCTGAGAGGAATATCTGGCGTTTTCTAATATCTTTATATATTCGTTTTTCTGTTGCAGTTCCAATTTGCGTTCGTTGATTTCACTAATCAGCTTCTTATTTTCGGCAATCAAAGTCTTTTCTTTAGCAGTGAATTTCTTTTCTTTGGCAGCCAACAGCTCATTTTCTTTGATAAGTTTAACTTTTGAAATACGGTCGGATTCGATTTTCTCACAAAGCTCTTTTTCTCTATTTTTGAAAGCAGCAATCAGCTCTTCTTTAGACATATTTTCCATCAGCTTTATCATCGAAATCCACCTCGTTTCTCTTTGAGAGTATACCATAAAAATGGCTGTAAGTCTTGATTTTACGGCAATTTCTTAAAGATGTGAATAACTTAAAAAGATATAAAAGAAACCCACAAATTATTGTGAATTACTCCTATATCTTTCGCTAAATTATTACTGAAATATCCTTGAACGCCCGCTTTTGTTCAATCTCCAGACCATCAAGCAGCCAGTTTAGCTGCCGCAAGTCAACGGTCATCGAGCTGATCTCATCTTGGGCCTTGGGCCAATAGAATCGATCAGTGTTCAACAGCTTCTTGGAGTGGATGACAAAACCGTTTTTATCAAACTCCAACATCTTGATTGTCCGCTTGTTCCGGCTACAAAATATGTAGAGATTATTGGCGGTTGGATCCAGGTAAAGATTGTGGCTCACCATGGCGCTCAATCCCGCATAACTTTTTCTTAAATCCGTTGCTCCGGGTACCAGATAGATATTGTCGAAGTCCTCAAATTTAATCTTCATCGAGCAACCTGATAAGCTTGGCCAAAGTCACCAAATCCGTTGAATCATCAACTTTGATGCAGGCTTTACCGATGACGATTTCAAAACCATCATTCCGGATAGTTGGAACGCAGTCGACTAAGCTAAGTTTTACCAGCGGGCTGTTGACTTCGTTGGCACATTCGCTTACCCTGGATCTTTTCCGATACGGCTTCGAATATTTGTGGTAGCAAAAGGCATTAAAAGAAACGTCATTGGCTAAGCACCATTTCTTGATTGGTAAATCACTATTGGCGGCATCTTCGAAAAACTGATGCCACTGGTCCTGAGAATATTGATTCATATCACACCTCCAAGTTGATGTGATCATTGTATCAACAAAAAGAAAGGAATCCTACCACCGCTCTATTTGGCGCGTACTTTTCATCTAGTGTAATATGCCCAGTAAAAACAAGTACCCAAGCTCGCCAATTATGGCAGCTTGGGTATTTTAATGTTATTGAATTATCAGGATCAGGGGCTGATTGATTAGATTATACTTTCATCCAGGATCCTGATGAAATCTTTGAAGTTCAAACAGCGAATCAGATCCTGCTGCAGTCTTTGGTTGTTGACAATCTCGATGAAGATGTCATAAAGGTGTTCGATATCCTGTTGATCACCTTTTTTAATTGCCAACAGGAAGACAATCTGGACCTTGTCGGTATCGTTCCATGGCAATGGTTCATCGAGTATGGCCACGGCCACCTTGGTTTTAAGGGCGATGACCTCCATCGGGTGGGGCAAGGCAAAGACATCATTCATATTGGTATTGGCTAGATGCTCACGCTTAATCACACATGCATAGAAATCATCATCGACGCATCCGTTTTCCTTCAAATTTTCGCACATATCCTGCAATAGTTCTTCCTTGGAACTGTAGCTTGGAGTTCTGACAAACAGTTCCTTATCGAAAAAGCGCTGGGCTTTTTGCATCTTGTCATGTGAGAAAGATGCGATAAGTTTTGTAATTGCCTCGATGTCATTGTTCTTGAGGGCAAAGTCGACCGTTATTGTGGGTATGATGTCGCTTTTCAAGGGAATGGTCGATATGATGAAATCGATGTTTTTGATTTCCCTTTTGGTGTAGGCCTGGAATTCATTGTATGATGCCTTGCGGCAGATAAAAATCTTGTCCTTGAAATAGACGTTGAGCCGGGCCTCGAGCATCCTGGTGGTTGCCTGTCCGGAACCGCAGACCAGGATGACGCTTTTTTTAGCGATTGACCCTGAAAAACACCGCTCTATTGCCGCTCCAATGTGCAAGGAAACATAGCCGACTTCATCTTCGTTCAGGATAAATGGTTCCTGCTTGAATACTTTGGCAGTTGCGGTAAGCGATATTTCAAAGGCGAGCGGAAAATTGCTCTTGATTGTGTTCAAAAGGGGATTGCGCCGGTCCAGGGAGTAGGCTTTTGTGGCGATTATCGATTGGAAATGAGTGAAAAGGTCGGTGTTAAGGATCTCATCATTGCGCAAGTCGAAATTATAATCCTTATGGATATGGTCGAGCAAATCAGTCACATAGCCTTTTATTTTGCCGTCTGTCACAGGGTTGTCGATGGAGCTGATATTGGCTACCATGTGGACATAGAGGTATTTCTTCTCCCAGTCGCTTATCTGGATCTGGTAATATTCATCCAGCTTGGCGCAGATTGAGTCGATATCCCCTTGAACATCGGCCGGTATATCAAGGGTACGGTCGGTAAGAATAAAGTTGTCATTGATGATTCGTGATATCATCAAGGCAAAATGGATGACCAGATTCTTCAAATTGTAGTCTGATATTTTTGCCATTCTTGATGAGAAGCTTTCTAGGACTGTTTCCCTTAGATAATCCAGATCGATTCCGGCAAACAGGGTGTATTCTTCTTTGGTGAACCCCATGACGTAGTTCTGGAAATCCTGGGAGATCACGTTTTCTATCAGGCATTTGCGTTTGTTGCTTTCCAGGCCGATTATCTTGACTCCTTGTCCGCTCTTGGATATGTATTCCAGTTCATACTCATTCAAGATTGATTTTATCGACCGCAAGTAGTTGTTCAGGGTGATCCGGCTGATGCATATCTGGTCTGCCAGATCATCTAGATCAAGATAGTCATTGCCATAAAGCAGCACACTCAACGTGTACTTTATCCTCTCCTGGGTCGAATCCAGTTCGATATGGCTTTCCTGCTGATCTTCGATCTGGTTCATGAACCGCTCGAAAACCGCCGTTTCACTGATTTCAAGATAGTAACCATGTTTGCGTCTGATCTTGATGCTTGCGCCGTGAACTTCAAGCACGTCGTTGATGTTCTGGATATCAGTGCGGACTGTCCGTTCACTGATATTTAGGCTTTCTGCCAGTCGGGTACAGGTTATATAATCATTTTGGATAGTCAAACGCAACAGTTCGTTTAACCGGTTGTATTGGAACATCTTCTAGCCTCCCTGTCGTTGCTTCAATTATATTCTAATGTTTCTCATGTGTAAAATCAAATTTCCCAAGATTTGTATTTGCCATTTCCAAGTGGCAAATGATATCGCTTGCAACCATCGTTGCCATTTATAACTGGAAATCGGCAGGATTGCAAGATCCGGCCAAATGGCCTAAACTGAAATTGTGACAAGGGGGTAGCGAAAGATGTTACAGGAAAATTATATCGATCTTGATGTCGATAAGAAAAGTAAAGAAGACATCCTTGATTATATCAGCAACATAGCTCTGGAAAATGCGGTTACCGATGACCAGAAGGCTTTGTATCAGGATTTCTTGGACCGGGAGAAGGAGTTTCCAACCGGGCTGCAGGATGGTTTTGCAATCCCTCATGCCAGGACGGACAATGTCAAAAAGGTTGCAATCATGTTCATCCGCAACAAGACTGGAATCGAGTGGGGGACTTTGGATGATCAGAAAGTGAATTACATGTTTGCCCTGCTGGTGCCTGAAAAGTACGAAGGTAACGTGCACCTGCAGATGATTTCCAAGTTAGCTACTTGTCTGTTGGAAGATGATTTTAAGGAAAAAATCAAATTGTCTTCGAACAAGACAGAGTTAAAAGAATATATTCTAACGAAAATGGAGGAGGAGTAGCATGAAAATAGTTGGAATTTCCGCATGTCCGGCTGGACTGGCTCATACGCCAATGGCGGCCAAAGCTTTGGAAAAAGCCGGTGCCAAACTGGGTTATGATCTGAAAATGGAACAGCAAGGTAGCATGGGACAGGTCAATGCCATCTCACTTGATGAAGCGCACGCCGCTGAGTTTGTGATTATCGCATCGGACCAGAAAATAGAAGGCATGGAACGCTTCAAAGGCAAACCGGTGTTGCGCGTTGATATCACTACTTGCATTAAGGCGCCCGAAGCAGTCATTCAAAAATGCGTCCAGGCAGTTTCTAAAGCAAAATAAAAGCAACTTGACTGTAGCGAGCCAAGTTGCCACAAACTGTAATGAGCCTGCACTCTCATTATAGCATGAAAAATCTAAAAGGAGAGACTAAAATGAAGAAGTTTTTAAAAGAAGCAAAAGGTCATCTGATGACCGGTATCGGTTATATGCTCCCATTGATTATCGGGGCGTCACTGGTCGTGGCAATCCCTAAACTCATCGGGGTGGCCATGGGTATCAACTCTTTGGATCCTTACAGCGATGCGACCGGAATGATGCATGTTTTGTACCAGTTGGAACAGGTTGGTTGGACCGGAATCGGTATGGTCAATACAGTATTGGCCGGGTTCATCGCCTATAGCATCGCAGACAAACCGGCAATCGGTGCCGGGTTGATCGGTGGGGCGCTGGCAAGCAACACCAAAGCCGGATTTTTAGGGGCGGTCATCGCCGCATTCATCGCCGGTTATTCGGTCAGATGGGCTAAAAAACACATCAAACTGCCTGAATCAATGGGTACAATGATGCCGTTGGTTGTTCTGCCGCTGATCGCTACCGGTCTGGTAGCCGTCATCATGGGTGTCATCCTGGCAACTCCGCTGGCAGCAATCAACAACGCTTTGGTTGAATGGTTGAGAGTAATGTGTCAGGGACAAACAAGCCAATTGGTGATGGCGCTTGTACTAGGGGCGATGATCGCTTCGGATATGGGTGGTCCGATCAACAAGTCAGCCTGGATGGCAGGAAATGTCTTACTGACTGAAGGAATCTATCAACCTAACGTCTATATCAACTGCGCAATCTGCATCCCGCCACTGGCATATGCGATTGCGACCGTGATCAGAAAAAAACGTTTCTCAGCCAGCTTCCAGGAAGCAGGTAAAGGTAACTGGGTAATGGGATTTATCGGCATCACCGAAGGGGCTATTCCTTTTACCTTGGTTAAAGCAAGTAGATTGATTCCAGTCAACATGATCGGTGGGGCCTTGGGAGCGGCCACTTGCTACCTCTTGGGAGCGACTGCGACTATTCCTCCGGTTGGTGGAATGTATGGGTTCATCTCGATCACCAACGGTTGGGCTTATCTGGTCGGATTGCTGGTGGGGGCTCTGTTTATCGCCATCGTTTCGACAATCCTCGTAGATTTCACTGAAAACACTGAAGAATTAGGTGAAGATATCTCATTCGACGAGATTGAAATTTCAATAGAATAATTAAACCAGGAAGATGAAAATCTTCCTGTATTTGTGAAAAGGAGCAGTTATGAATAAGAAAATACATGTTATCCCGCATACCCATTGGGACCGCGAGTGGTATTTCACCACTTCCCGGTCGAAGGTTTACCTCATGGAGGATTTTGGCCGCGTCTTGGCGACATTGGAGAATGATCCGGATTATAAATACTACATGCTTGATGGCCAGGCATCATTGCTTGATGATTACCTAGCCTGGATGCCCCAGGACTTTGAGCGCATCACAACCCTGGTCAAATCGGGAAGGCTGAAAGTCGGGCCATGGTACACCCAAAGCGACCAGCTGGTCATCTCGGGGGAAAGCATTGTCCGCAATCTCTATTACGGAATCGAAAGCTGCCAGGAATTTGGCGGATACATGAATGTCGGCTATGTTCCTGATTCATTCGGTCAGGCGGGCAACATGCCCCAGATCTACAGGGACTTTGGCATCGAGGATACGCTGTTCTGGCGCGGGGTATCCGACGACATGGTCAAGCACACCGACTTCAACTGGAAAGGTGATGACGGTTCGACAGTCTTTGCGACCCAGATCCCCTTTGGCTATTATATCGGTGGCAATATCCCAGAGGGTGAAGGCATCGATGAATTCTGGCAAAAGGAATGCTTTGAGAAGGCGGGGAAAAGGAGCGCGACGAACAATATCTATTTTCCCAATGGCTTCGACCAGGCACCAATCAGGACCAACCTGCCTGAGCTGTTAAAACAAAGGAACCAAGTGGATCAAGAAAACGAATATGTTATCAGCTGCATCGAGGACTACATCAAAGATGTCAAGGCCCAAAATCCCGAGCTGGAAGAAGTGACAGGGGAACTGGTGATCGCCAAGCATATGCGCATCCACAAGTCGATCTTCTCTTCCCGTTCGGATCTCAAGGTGTTAAACACGAAAGTCCAGAACTATGTGTCAAATGTGCTTGAGCCAATCCTTACCATGTCATACAGCCTGAAAAACCCATATCCCCATGGGGCGGTGAGCCAGATCTGGAAATTGTTGTTCGAGAATGCGGCCCATGACTCGATTGGTTCGTGCATTTCCGACCAGGCCAATGAGGATGTCTATCTGCGTTACAAGCAGGCGGGAGATATTGCGACCAACCTGGTTGAGCTTCATTCAAGGCTGATTGCGACCAAGATCAACAGCAATGAAGATCAGATGACCTTCACAATCATCAATCCCTTGCCTCAGTCAAGAAGCGAGATCGTCAAGGTCAAAGCCTATGTGCCCGGGGGCAAATTCGCAATCAAGGATGAACAAGGCAATCCGGTTGCTTATACAATCCTGGAAAGAAAGGATCTTACCGACTATGTCATGACCCAGACGATCAGACTCAATCCATCAAAGGAAATCTATCTGCCTGAAAGGGTTGATGAAGTGGTCCTGGCGTTTGAAACCAGAGATATCCCGGCAATGGGTTATGTCCAGTACAGCCTTGAGGTCGACCGGGATACAAGTCAGGAATTGAAAGAAACCGACAAGCTTGAAAACGAGTATTACGAAATCACAGTGGAATCAGACGGCTCGCTGACAATCTATGACAAGATAGCTGGATACGAGTACAAGAACCAGGCGATTCTGGTGGAAAACGGGGATGATGGCGACAGTTTCAACTATTCGCCACCTCGTCATGATCTCGAAGTCTATTCAACTGCTTCACCGTTTAGCTTTAAGATTGAAGGTTCGCCGATTTTACAAGAAGCCAAAATAGACTTCGTGATGGATGTTCCGGCAGATCTGGAAGAGCGAGCAATGGGTAAAACCAGTGTCAAGTTGCCGGTAACGATGACTGTCGGTCTTAAAAAAGGCAGCAAGGTGATCGATTTGAAGGTCAAAGTGGCCAATGCCGGATTGTCGCACCGCCTCTGTGTGATGTTTGACAGTCATCTGGCAACGAAATTCAACTATGCCGACCAGCAGTTCGGTTCAATCAAAAGACCAAACTACTATGAAAAGGAAATGGCTCTCTATTTCCAGGAGGAAAACAAGGAAGTCAAAGAAACAAAATCATTTGTCCAGCTGGCCAACTGGGCCAACGACCAGTCTTCATGGCAGGAACCACCGATATCAATCGAACCGACCCAGTCTTATGTGGCCTTGACTGACCAAAGCCGCGGTATCGCCGTATTCCCACAAGGGGTCAGGGAATACGAGATTGTCAATGAACAGGGCAGCCAGATTCGTCTGACACTGTTCAGGACTTATGGCTACATGGGCAAGGAGAATCTGGTGTACCGGCCGGGCCGCGCTTCAGGTGAAAAGATCATCGCCACTCCCGATGCGCAGCTGCTAAAGGAAATGGAATTCGACTTCGGGTTCACGACCTTTGTGGGAACGCTCAACGATGCCAATATCGACACTATGGCCAAAAGCTACAACAGCGAGATGGAAGTTTATCCATACGCCGAGTTTCTCAATGGCCGCCTGATTTTCTCGCAGACAGAAATTGAAGGAAATGAACCAAACAGCTATTCTCTGATGAAAACCAACGGCAACTTGGTTGTCAGCGCCATCAAGAAAGCGGAGAAGGAGCAAGGGTACCTTATCCGCCTCTATAATGGCAAGGACCATCAGGAATTGGATGATGTTATCAGGTTCAATACTCCAATCACTCAGGCTTGGTATACCAACCTGAAGGAAGAAAAGGTTGAAGCCATCCCGGTGGAAAACAACGAAATAACAATCAGTAATCTTGGACATTGCAAGTTTGTGACCATCTTGGTCAAATAATTCCTAAACACTAGAGCACCTTTTATGAAAATAGAAGGTGTTTTTTGTATTATTTATTCAAATAGTTGCTCAAAATTTCATGTATGATATAAGTGAAATAATGATTGTTTTCCTTCATTATATTTATTATTAATGGTAAGATTACATTAGTAGTTACTTAATACACTTATGTTATATAAATAGCTGGTTTAGAGAGGCGGGGGCGATTATGGCGTCGGTAAATTTATACAAAATTGAGAATGGCAATGAACCTGAAATAGATAATGTTTTAAGCGAGTTTGAACACATAGATTCAAAAAAAATAGTAAGTCAAGATAACTTAGTAGTTGAATTCGAACTTTATATTATCGATAATTACAATAAGAAGGTGATAAATTGGAATTGGATAGTAAGAGAATTCATTGAGGATGACATATATATTGAACCGGGTCCGATCGGGATATTAAAAATCACCAAGGATGAAAATCTCTATGTTGTAACATTTGGTCATGCGTTTTTCAAAGTTGACAAGTATTGTGACCATGAATTTGGATTTGAGATTGCCAAAAGATTGGACTATTTAGAAATCAGGACAACTACATTGTCATCGCCACATTCCAAACGTAATAAATCAATTAGCACATACATAGATTATAATGAATTGGAATTTGATAGTGGAGAATCTTTTTCGAAAATAAAGGTAAAAGTAAAAACGCCGGATGATGATTTGTTTAAACCATCTGTTGAAATAGGCAGTTCAGTTAAATTTAACGTAACGAATGGTAATCTGGAGACAATAGGTGAGTTGGTTTGTTATATTGAGAATATATTAGAACGGAAAGAAAAATATCAAATACCAATATTCACCAGAGTAAAAGACCAAGAAACTATAAATCAACTCGAGTCAAGCCTAAAAGAAGCGACAATTGATGATATGTTCAAGATCAGTATTTCAGAGTTAGATATAATTGGAGCAAATGAGATATTTAATCATAATGATGACGAATATGAGATTCATTTCGGTCGGAAAAGCAAGAATGTAATTGGACTTACGATTGACGATGTTAAAGCTTTTTGCGACGAATATGCGATAGATGTAGCAGAACACCTGTTTGATGTTAAAATTAAAATGTTTCAAGATGAACAGGTAATTGTCAATTCAAAAGTGCATGATTTGATTGATTTTACAAACGATGAGATGCGTTGTTTGTTATCAAAGGGACGGTGGTACAACTACAATGATGATTACATTAACTATCTTAACGATTCGATTTTAGAAATAGGTTGTTTTTATGTACCTGAATACGATTTTTCGGAAGAAAAACATTTGGGATATTTAGAAGACAAATATATAGAATTGCAATTTACGTCTGATTACAAAGACTTGCCTAAAGAGAAGGCGATTTCTAAATTGAAGAAGAAATATTATGCAGAATATGTTTTTAATGAATTGATGGTAAAAGAGGGATATAAGAACTATGATCGTGATTTGTCATCATTTCCGGGATCTGGTTCAAAAATTGAATTGATGGACCTTTATAAAGATAAAACGATGTTTGCTGTGAAGATGGGGAATTCGTCAGGAAAGTTGACGTATGTCTTTGAACAGTCGCTAATCTCACTTAAGAAATATAAACATAGTAAGAAATCTGATTTACCAAAAGTAGATTTCATAGCTGTATGGCTGGTACTGGAAAGAAAGAATGTATTACCTAACACGGAAGATGGCCAGCCCGATTTAAGAGAGTTAGAAATGCTGATGTTAAAAAACAAAATGGATAGTTGGAAAAAAGAAGTCAGATTATCAGGATATACCCCAATAATATATATAAACTATAAAAAATAGTTAGGATGTGGCTCATTGTATTTTTGACCCATACAATTTGATTAAGTGGCATGTGGCAAATATTGAAGAGAAACCATATAATAATTTTACTTGCTATTCTTGATTGTTTTCCATTCACCAAATTGCCGCGGCTTCATTGCTTTACAATCGATGCAAATGGGAATAAACTTAGAGTAGATGAATTCAGGAGGAAACGACAATGAAGGTTACGGTATATGGAACTGATCTTTGCAGTGAGACAATGAAGGCTTTGGTTGAGTTGGAGGCGGCAAATGCCGACTTTGAATTCAAGAACTTCACCAAAGAATTAAGTGTCCTGAAGGAATTCCTGCACGAGCGGGATTCCAATGAGATGTTCGATCAGGCCAAGAAGGAAATGCGGATCGGGATTCCTTTTTTCGTACTTGAAGACGGAAGCAAGACCCACTCGCTCAACCAGGTCTTGAAGGCCATCGGTAAAAAGTAGAGAGCAATCTTAAACCTACCCCGCCAATTGCCTTAAGGTAGCCATCAACCTTTGGTGTTTTCAGCAATTGTTTCATGGTAGGGCGGTCTGAACTCTGATATCACGACACCTTCCCAGGGAACAGTTTTCCTGACCGGGACCATTGCTGCCAAAAGGCAGCGCTTTTGTGCGACAGGCAGTCGCTTAGATGTCATGTATGCAGGTATATGGCATTTTCCTTTTATAAATGAGTTCCTGTAATAGTTCGCTATCAATACAGTAAACATCATGGAATTGGGAAACCCTGTAGGTGAAAATCCTATCCCGTGCGCACTGGTGCTATTCGGGAAATCTAGTCTAGGGCATAATCGTGAGGTTGTGTCTGAAGGAGACGCAGTAGTCGAGAGACCTGTAGATGAGTTGACAGGCCGAAACGAAAAGTGAATCACATGTTGCGGCAGTGGAGAATGTGACGACGTTGCGAAAAATGCGGAAGTCTATTCACGACATATTCTAAGAACCAGTCGAATATGCCGGCACTCCATTGTGAAGGTGATTGGCATGTCAACAAGGGCGTAGTTGATGACCCTGTGAGACCTCTTCATCCACCGAAAGGATAGCCATCTATAAGAGTCATTCGAAGTGATGGTTATATGAAGAGGAGTCAGACAATCTCATAGTAGCGAAGTAGTCATGTGACCAAACGCATGATGAAGCGAAGGGGATTGACCTTTTACAATTCTTACTTTATTTAATCGTAATGGTAAGAATTACGGTACTTAGGTACAAACGAATTCAAAGAACGATAAATAGAAAGAGAGGTTTGAAATTATGAATGAACCGATGAGATTGAAGTGGCATTCACTGTACGGACAAATACTCCAGGACAGGAAAATACTAGAAGCATGGAAACAGGTTAAAGCTAATCATGGAAGTGGTGGAATTGATGGGATAACCATTGAGCGATTCATGCAACATGAACAAGACAACCTGGACAAGCTGTTAGATGAACTGAAATTGAAGGGATATAGACCAACCCCTGTAAGGCGAGTATATATACCTAAGAAAAACGGAAAGAAAAGACCATTGGGAATACCAATAGTCAAGGATCGGATAGTTCAGCAGGTGTTGTACAATATTCTTTCCCCAAAATATGAGGATGGAATATTTCATCCTCGTTCAGTTGGGTATCGGCCGAAACGTGGTGTCGATACTGCGATGCAAATTATCATCAAGAACGTAGAGGAAGGAAATAACTGGATATACGATTGTGATATCAAAGGATTCTTTGACAACATTCCCCACAAGAAGTTGATGAAGGTGTTGAACAAATGTATCGCCGACGGTACTGTTCTTGACTTGATTTGGTCATGGTTAAAAGCTGGTTACATGGAAGATGGAAAGCATATGCAAAGTAGAAGTGGAACCCCGCAGGGCGGGGTCATTTCACCACTACTGTCTAACATCTACCTAAATGAACTGGATTGGAAGCTCAGCGAATCTAACATTGAATTCGTGCGTTATGCCGATGATTTTCTCCTGTTTGCGAAAACAGAAGAAGAAATCGAAAGAGCTGGTAAAATCGCCAAAGAAGTACTACATTCGTTAGGACTTGAGATGGCTATGGATAAAACCAAAGTGGTGGACTTTAAAAATGATGATTTCACATTTCTTGGATTTGACTTCAAGCACTGGAGGAAAAACAAGAGGGGTAATGATTACTATTTCATAGTTCCCACAGACAAATCACTCAAAGATTTCAAAAAGAAAATCAAGGACAAGACGCAAAGAAAGTGGACTTTTTCCCAAGATAAATGGGTAGCCATGCTTAATCCGATTATAGTTGGTAAAGTAAATTACTATCTCAATGTCTATAAGGCGTTGACAATATTCAAAAAGCATAACATCAAAACCCATTGTAATATCAAAATAATGGGTGGGATGCTCAATAGAATCGATCAGTATATTCGCCAAAGATTGAGAATGTGCATGTTGCATAAACATCCGACAATCAGGAAAGCGTTTGGAATGACGGTCAAATGGAATATTGCATTCTTTGCGATGATTGGCTTGAAGCCTGCAAACTGGCATTATTTCAATACCATGTATGGATATCCCATTGAGCTGTATGTAAAAAGACAGCAATATGGCAACAAGATAGAACATGCGAAAAGGAAAGACCGTGATAGGAAAAACGGCATGAATAGGTACTCGAAAGAGAGAAATAAGAAAATAGCCTACTCGTTTAGCAAGTAGACTACAATCATTCGTAAAATCAAATTCAGTAAATTGGTAAGCTGTATGCGTTAATAATGCATGTGCAGTGGTGTTATCCCGATATCGGGATAACACCACTTATACCGACTTTTGGATTATCCCGACAAATATGTATTTTTGAGGGATAGTCCTTTTTTGTATTATTAAAAGTCGGGATAACTCATATCAATCCATAGAGCCTTTTAATCAGTTCTTCATCATTTTCAAAATCCAGATTGTATTTATTAGAAATATTTATTAAGGGGCTAATTGCTTCTGTAGCCTGCTCAATTGCCTGTTTTTTCATTTCTAATGTTGCCTGCGCATAAAATTCCATTGTTGTAGAAACTTGCGCATGTCCAAGCCATTCGGAAATAAGTGGTAGCGGCATTCCACCATGATATAAATGCATGGCTCTAGAATGGCGGAACATATGCGGATAAATATGAATAGGTACTTCTTCATCTACATCATGAGCGGATGCACAATATTTATCAATAAATTTTTGAACAGCATCTGGCGACAGTTGACTGATGATTTCCTTTCGTTTTGAACAAAAAACGAAGCTATCGTCTTTTGATTTTAAGTGAAATATCGATAGATAATTTTTCAAGTGGTTTATCGTTTTTTCCATAATTGGGACTAATCTTACTTTACTGCCCTTTCCTGTTAGTTTCACGTACGGGACTTCACTAAATAGGAACAGGTCTCCAATTTTGAGATCCAAAATTTCCTGAATTCTAGCTCCAGTGTCATACATTAGTATCATGAAAACCAAATCCCGTATTCCTTTTTTTGTTTTTGTGTTTGGCTGCCTAAGTAATGTTTCTAAAACATTTTCGGAGAAGTATTCAATCTGATTATTTTTGGACATCTTTTTCATAGGGACCGCAAGTAGTTCTTGGTAATATGCCATTAAAGAAATATTGCGAGATGCAACATATTTGTAAAACGAACGAATTGCTGCCAGTTTCTGATTTCTAGTACTGCAAGACCACCCGGAATATTGCTCACCGTCATTCAAAAAATTATCAAGTAGCTTAACCGAGGTTATCTCGAAGCAAAAGTCAGATAGTTTGATTTTATTGGCGTTACATGCATATTTTAGAAATTGATTCATAGTGATTTTATAGGATTTGATTGTGTTGAAGCTGTTTCCTTTTTGTTTTGGTAAGAAAGACTCAAAATAATCTCTAATCATTTTGAAGAAACATAATGAATTTTCAGTCATACTTAGACACCTCAGGAATGATTGAGGAAAACCTTTCCCAATCAACTTCAGATGATTTAATTAATTCCTCTGGAAGTAAGTGAATATAATAAGCCGTGTCTTCGAAATTGGAATGACCCATATAGGCACTCATGTAGGGAAGCAATGAATATAAATCTTCACCTTCGTTTAAGAGTTTCATCATGACAGTTGTCGCCCAGCGATGACGTAAATCGTATACTCTTACACGAGCTCTACCACCCTCGGGCTTTATCTCATCCCAAATCTTCAAGAATTCCGTCCTTAACCATTTTGAATGATATGGAAGCCCGGTTGGAGATGGAAAAACATAATCAGTATTTGGAAATATTAACTTCATTTCATCGATATACTCGCGGTATTTGTCAATATAGTTGACGCATTTTTTTGATTTTAATTATGCAGATTATTGAGTGTTTCATGTTAAACTTCGTTGATCAATAATTCGCTTTCTTTTGTCGGATTCAAGGCAACAGCTTCAATCCAAGCCCAATCTCTGGTTGATCCACTCCATCTTTCCGGGCTCCTCATTTTCGCTTCCGCATACACTTCTTTCCTTTTTTGCAGTATCGCAGCATCTTCGCCTCGATGACGACTGGCTGGTGTCACATATTTGATTCCGCTGTGTAAGTGAATTTCGTTGTACCAATGGACAAATTCATTGACCCAGCTTCTCGCGTGTGTGATCGATTCAAAACCGCTTGTAGGATACTTTGGCATATATTTTAATGTCTTGAACAACGATTCAGAATAAGGATTATCGTTGCTTACCCTTGGCCTAGAAAATGAGCTTTGCACACCAAGATTCTCGAGCATCCCCAGAAATGTAGCTGCCTTCATCGGGCCACCGTTATCGGAATGCAAGACCAGCGGCTCGCCATTGATTCGTTCGCTTAAAAGTGCGCGTTGCATCAGTGTCGCGGAATATTCAGCATTTTCCGTCTCCCATACTTCGTATCCGACAATTTTGCGGCTGAAGATGTCCATTATCATGTATAGCTTGTAATAGATTCCTCGGATATCCTTGCGGTGCAACCAAGTGATGTCCCAACTCCAAACTTGGTTCGGTTTGATTGCAACATGGGTGGTGGCTTGTCTGTGGTGCTTCGGAGCTGTACGGCCGCGATGTTTCAATTGTTTTAATTCTCTTAATAGACGGTAGATGGTTGATTCTGAAGCAATATAGATACCTTTGTCAGCCAGTAAAGGAACAATCTCAGCTGGCGTCAATTGCCTATAATCAGGACTGTTAACTATTTTCATGATAGCCTCGCGTTCTTCATTGCTGAGCTTATTCTTTGGAGGATTTAGCCGTGGTTCTTTACGCCTATCAGTGGAAATATTGTCTTCTTGAGTCCATCTTTCATACGTCCGTTTCGAAATCCCTGCCACCTTGCATGCCGGGATCAGGCGGGCACCATTGGCGTTCGCTTCTTTGATTAACGTAACGATTTCTTTGCGCAATTTGAGAGTCGTTAATCTTCCTCGTTGTCGTCCCAAATTGCCTGGAGCTTTTTTTCAAGCACCAGTAATGCAGCTGCCTCGGCTAATGCCTTTTCCTTGCGGCGCAGTTGTTTTTCCAGCTCCTTGCGTTTTTGCCGTTCAGCTTGCAAGTCATCTTTTAGAGAATCGGACTTGGTTTCAGGGCTTAGGAATTCCTTCTTCCACTTAACCAACTCATCAGGATGAATCCCTTTTTTGCGGCAATATTCACCGAGCTCATGTTCATTGAGGGGAGCGGATTCGACGATGAAATGGAAACGTTGTTCCTTGTTGTAGCGTTCTTTGATTTTAGAAACTGAATGATTTTTGAGGTATCTTCTTTTCCAAGAATATAGTGTAGTCGTCTTGATGCCGGTTTCTTCAGCAATCTGGACAACGGTCTTGTTAAGCGGTGGTTCAACCTCACTGATGATCTTGATTTTTTCTTCTGTCGTATATGTTTTGGTCATGGCTAGGTCTCCTTGGTATACTTTTTACTAAGTATAATCTAAAACGTTCTATACGACAACTATCCTAACACAGGGGGCTCGCGCATCATATCTGTTACATCAACGGCCATTGGAATTAAACGTTCCTTATGATTTTTGTTTTTTCTAATAAGTATAGTTCCATTATCCAAGTCCAAATCTTTTTTCATTATTTCACGACCTTCGTTTGGCCGAAGACCACAAAAGTATATCAATCGATAGATTACAGATATGATTCTATTTTTAGCCGTCATAGGTTTGATATATTTTTTACTATCAGCCATTTCAAAAATGGTTTTAAGCTCCATGTTTGTGAATATATAAGGTACATATCTTGTGATTTTAGGTAAGAAATTCAAATCAAGTACAAAGTTGGAAGCTCCGTTCGCAAAAAGGTAAAGTGTAAATTGTCTTATTGATGACATTCTAGATCGAAAACTGCACGCCTGCTCAGTTTTCCTTTGCACACACCAAGGCATGATCATTTCTTGAGTAAGCATTGTTTCACTGGGAAAATTATTCGTCAAGTATTTGGAAAAATCGTTAAGATACCAAGAAGTTGGTTGCAACGAATACCCTAAATCAATTCGATATTTAATCATGTCTGCGATATAATCATATATGAATTTCATATTCTACCACCAAGTGTTTCCATAGATAACGCACACTTTCTCAAACCCTCAACATCAAGTGAAATATATTGCTTAGTAGGTATGACCGAATGGTGACCCAAGAGCTGTGCAATCATTGTAACCGGAACGCCGTTGATAATAAGTTGAGTCCCTAACATCCGCCTAATAGAGTGGAAAGTGTTCCCGGTTTTAAGGGAGGGTTCAATTCCAGCCTTCAGTAGATACCTTCTAAAAAAAGAAGCGATAGAACAGCCGTCTTTAAGCCCCGTAAAAGGAGCTAATGATCTTATGAAAACACTATTATCATCAGTTTTGGGTCTTCCATTTAGAATGTAGTCCGCAATTGCATTACAGACACTCTCAGTTAATGGCACTGTTAGGGGACTATTTGTTTTCCCTTGAACTATATTTAATTTGCGTTTTTTCCAATCAATATCTTCAAGCTGAATCCGTACTATATCTCCAGCTCTTAGCCCTGTCATTGCTCCCAATATTATAATCGCATAATTTCTTTTTCCGGTAGGTGTCTCCCTATCAATTGAATTTAAAATTCCTACAAGATCAATAATATCTATTGGCGGATATAATGCCCTGTCTCGTATTTTACCGAAGGAAACGATGGAGCTTATATCAAAATCAATCTTATTATTTCTATACAAATTAACTAAATATTTTTTCAGACAAGTGAGTATCTTCTCCATGGATTTTGGGTTATCCTTAGAGATGATCTTAATAAATTCCACTATATCGCTAGTACTTATTAATTTCGGTTGCAAAATATCATGATTGTTTAGAAAATTTGAAAATAAATATAGGATTCGCTCTTCAAATTGAAGGGTCCTAATAGATACTTCTCTATTTTTCAAATATTCTTTTATTGTGATTTGGAACTCTGATGATATGGGGATTTCATTCTTAAATGTGAAAACTTTCCACTTGAAGGAACCGAAATCATTAAGTTCGGTAATCATTAAGACGCCACGCACTCTTTTATTATAGGTGGTCCTACTAATAATTTTGTTTTGAAGTTGCGAAAGATAGAACTTTAGCAGTGAATCCATAATTTCCCGACTATAGTTTATTTGATTTAAGTCAGAATATCTTTTCAAAATGGGGTTAAAGTAGCTGGATTCGTAGGCCTGAATGGTAAGTTCATTATAGCCTTGAGACTTCAGGTTATTTAAAGCAAGCTGAACTAATTCGTCGATACTATTCAAATTTTTCATTTCAAACTACCTCCTAGCTACATTATAGACTGAAAATAAAATTATCCCGACTTTTAATAATACAAAAAAGGACTATCCCTCAAAAATACATATTTGTCGGGATAATCCAAAAGTCGGTATAAGTTTGATAAGGGGCTAGCTTGGAAACAAGTTAGCCTACTTTCTTGTTTACCTGATCAATATATCTGGCCGGGATGATATTATCGCAATGATTTCACCGAATTATTTAACGGATGGAACACAAAATCCAATCAAGAACACATATGGGGATTAATAAACCTTTAAAATTGTAAGCGTTTACCGATTTTGTTGACACATAGCCGTTTCTCTAGTATGATTAAGTTAGTTAGAACATCAATGACGACTCCGAATCAGCTACTTCCTTTTCTATCATAGCTTCGATGTCCTCTTCAAACTGGCATTCAGACGCCGCTATAATTCTTATTTGCGGAATCGCCGGCTGGCTGCCCTACATACATCATTCATTCGATTCGCAACCGAAATATGGGGTGTCACATGTTCATAACCTAAAATCAAGCAGGGGTAATTCGGTTCATAATTACTTGGGCTTGATTTTTTTGGAAATTCCTGATGTTTTTGCCCTAGCAAGCTATGGGATTTGTCATTGGTGGAAAAGCGCAGTTATTAAGGCGTGGCAAGTAACGACTTGAATCCATGGCCATGGATTTAGTCCATCGGGATATGAAATATCGGTTTCACCGATTCGAACTGGCTGCAATATCTTTGTCTTGCAGTCTTGCCAGTTGTGACATCTATATGCGACAACTGTTTAAAAGTTGATAATATCATATAAAACGAGGTGAATCTAAATGAAAAACAACACAAAGGCATACGAGATGTTTAATGAATGTACCCCGGTGTTGCAGGAGAAACTGACCTTGGCCAAGTCGCGACTCGAGCAGGCCAATAAAGATATGACTGCAGCACTTTCAAACCAACGGCTGGAACAGCTAAGCGACACCCAGCTGCGTTATGCACTTTCAAACCAACGGCTGGAACAGCTAAGCGACACCCAGCTGCGTTATTTCATTTCGCTGCTCGAATACCTGGCCGCTATCCAGACCGGTTTGCATGAGGCTTTTTTGAAGCCTTACGGGGATCCGGCCCATCATATGGCCGAGGTGCTAAGAAACCAGGATACCGAAATCATCTATGTCAATGAAGTGGAGAACATGACCGCGGCCCTTCTGGAATTGGCCAAGCGGATACCCCCAAGCCTGGTAAAAGGGACCAAAGCCCTCAAACATATGGAGGTTGCCCTGTACAATCTGGACGAAGCATTGGAGTGTCTTATCGACAAGACCGAAGAAGAACAGGAAGAAGTGGCGCACCAGGTAGCATAGAGCATCATTGGCTTGATGTTCGACTTTTAAAATGGTACTGGAAAATGGATGATAAAACCTTGCCTCAGTGATTCGGGAAGTCAAGAGTGGTAACGACTAATAATTCATGATACGGCAAAAACGACAGGCCGTATCATCATTCCATGAAAGCTGTCTGACCGGCAGCTTTTTTCACCGCTATGGAGTGAGACATGACAGGTTATCACTAAGTCGTATTGAGCTCTTTCAATGATTTTGATCCGCTGAGGGTGGACAATAATCCATATCGGATTTTTCAAGGACGGATTGCGCAATTTTGATGTCTTAATCGATTCACGGGACGTTTGGAGGGATTTGGAATGTTCATCCGGAGCTGAATCAAAAATTTTAAAATAATGAAATAATATTTCAGTGATGTTGCTATTATCTGGCGGGTGGGGTAGAATGAAAGTAAGAATATTACGAAGGAGCAGGGGCTTGAATTTTTTGTTTCATAGTTTTGATGAAATATCGCCAAGCCTGGATGGGTAGATGAGCTGCATACTAAGGATAAATGAAAATCGCAATGCCTTGACCAATACGGAAGTGCTGTTGGCCGACTATATAATTGCCAATAAGGACAAGATAGTGGAGTATTCCTCGCAAAAACTGGCCAGCCTGACAAAGACGTCGCCGGCGTCGGTGGTCCGTTTCGCCAAGAAAATCGGTTATGAGGGCTTTACGGAACTGAAGCTGGATCTTGTCCTGGACATTAAAAGTGATGTCCGGCAGTACAACAATATCCTCGATGTCAACGATGATATCAAGACCCTGATTTCAAAAACCAAACAAAGCGACATGAGGACAATTGATGCGACCTACGACCTGTTAGATGACCACTTGATAGCGGCAGTAATAGATGAAATCGTCAAAGCGCGCAAGGTCTATCTCTTTGGAATCGGCGGTTCCGGGCTGGTATGTCAGGATTTCCAATACAAGCTGCTGCGCATCGGCAAGGATGTTTATTATTATCTCGACACCCACTTGCAACTGACGGCAGTGCCAAATATCCAGAGTGACGACTTGGCTTTTTTTGTCAGCTACAGCGGGAGCACCAAGGAACTTTTGATTGGCGCGAAATGGCTCAATGAACAAGGCGTCAAGGTGGTCTCGATCACCAACTCTAAATACAACGAACTGGCCAAGCTCAGCGATTATGTCATCACAATCCCTTCAGAGGAGCAGGCGCTGCGGATCGGAGCGATGTCTTCAAGGCTGTCATCCCTGATAGTCATCGATATCCTCTACTACGGGTTGGCCAAGAACGACATCGAAAATACGAACAACAAAATCATCGCAACCAGAAAGATTATTGACGAAATAGAAAAGTAGTCAATAATTTTTTTATGTTCTATGAAACAAAATTTTAAAATATTTATTTTTATATTGAAATATTATTTCAAATAGTTTATTATAATATCGAAGGGAGGGAACTAAATGCCAAGTGAATTAAATTCGTTGCTGACCGAACAAAAGAATCCTGACACGACTCATATCGATGAGATGGATACTGGGGCGATTTTGAAGGCAATCAACAATGAAGACAAGAAAGTGGCTCTGGCAGTGGAAAAAGCATTGCCATGGATTGAAAAGGCGGTGGAAGCCGTCTATCAGGCCCTAAAAAGCGGAGGGCGACTTATCTACCTGGGGGCTGGCACTTCGGGTCGGCTCGGGGTCCTGGATGCCTCGGAATGTCCGCCGACTTTCGGGGTTGACCGATCGTTGGTCCAGGGTCTTATCGCCGGGGGTACAAGTGCCCTGTATGAAGCCAAGGAAGGGGCGGAAGACCGGCCGGAGTTGGCAGTCGCGGATCTCAAGGCAATCAACTTAACGGATCGGGATTTCCTTTTCGGGTTGGCGGCTTCGGGTCGCACGCCCTATGTGGTGGGAGGATTGGAGTATGCCAAGGCAATCGGTGCGACTACCGGATCGATCTGTTGTGTGGGTGACGGCCTGATCTCGCGCCATGCCTCTTTTCCAATCGAAGTGTTGACCGGGCCGGAAGCTGTGACAGGTTCGACACGATTGAAGGCCGGGACGGCCCAAAAAATGGTGCTCAACATGATCACCACCACGGTGATGATCAAGCTCGGCAAGATTTATCGCAATCTGATGGTCGATGTCAAGCCGACCAACGAGAAGTTGGTCAAAAGGGCGATCACTATTGTCCAGGAAAGCACGGGAGTTGATCGAGAGGGTGCGGCAGCTCTTCTGGTCCGGGCTGACAACCAGGTCAAGATCGCCATTTTGATGGCTCTGACTGGATGTGAGGCCGACGAATGTTACGAGCTGTTGGAACGAAGTGGCGAAAACATTTCGAAGGCGATAAAATCAGTGAAGGAGTAGCTTATGGTTGGAGTTGGAATTATGTCAGGCACCTCCCTGGACGGGGTGGATACGGTGTTGGTCGAGATTACCGGTGTTGGCCTGGATACGAAAATCTACGTGCTAGGGTACAATGAATATCCCATCAGTGAAAAGCTGCGGGCGAAGATCAAGGAGGTTTCCCTTGAAGAAACATCGCGGGTCGATCTGATTTGCAGCCTTAATTTTGAGCTGGGTCAGCTTTTCAGCGATGCGGTTACGGCGCTACTCAAAAGGACGGGTTATCGCGACGAGGATCTCGATTTCATTGCCAGCCACGGCCAGACGATCTGCCATCTGCCTTATGGCGGTAAGGACCTGGTGGCTTCATCACTCCAGATCGGGGAGCCGGCGGTAATCGCCTATGATCACAACACCCAGGTCATATCCGATTTCCGGGTAATGGATGTGGCGGCAAAGGGGCAAGGGGCTCCGCTTGTTCCTTTCAGCGAGTACGTGCTCTATGGCCAGGAGGGGAAAAACATCGCCCTGCAAAACATCGGCGGTATCTCCAATGTCACATTCTTGCCTGGTAGACTTGATGGAATCCTGGCTTTCGATACTGGTCCGGGCAACATGATGATCAATGAAGCCTGCAACCGGCTTTATGACATTCCCTATGACGATCAGGGCAAAATCGCCAAAAGGGGCCGGGTCATTGACAAGATGCTCGAAGAGCTGCTGAGTCATCCCTATTTCCATAAACTGCCCCCTAAATCGACGGGACGGGAGGAATTCGGGGAGCAGTTTACGGCCGGACTGCTGGAAAGATATCAGGATTGTTCAAAGAAAGATATTGTCGCAACATTGACGATGTTCACGGCAAAAAGTATTGCGTTTCATTATAAACGGGATATTCTAAGCAGGTTTCCCATTGACGAGATGATCATCGGCGGGGGCGGCAGCCATAATCTAACTTTGGTTGGCTGGATAAAGGATGAACTCAAGGACATCAAGGTTCTTACCCAGGACGAAATCGGTTATTCTTCCGATGCCAAGGAGGCCATCGCGTTTGCAATCCTGGGCAACGAGACACTCCACGGCAACCCGGCCAATGTGATTGGCGCCACCGGGGCGAAGCGGCCGGTGGTCCTGGGCAAGATCACCCCGAAACCATTTTAAGGAGATTGTTATGGCAGGTAAGACAACAACATACAACTACAAAAAAAGAAACCAAAACCGGCCCAAAGGCCATGGCGGCCTGGAGAAGTTCGGTTTCAAAAGTTCACTGATAATCGTATTGACGGCGGCCCTTTCCAGTCTGGTCATTCCCTATGCCTTGTCCAATCTGGGGATATCAGCCAAGGCGGTAACCGTCATCGCCAATGCCTTGATGATTTCGCTGGCTGTTTGCTATGTCCAGTATTTCGTAGAAACCAACCGTGGTTTCCGGTTAAACATAGTCAAGGTTTATTTGGGATTGTTTTTCACAATTGGAGTTATTAGTTATTTCTGGATGTACGTGGGATTATATATCTAAAGAAGGAGAAGAGTTAATTATGTTGGACAAAATAACTAAATTATTGGAAACTAAATTGCAAAAGCCAATGGAAAAATTGGCACAACAACGACATCTGCAAGCTGTTCGGGATGGTATCGTGGCGACTTTGCCATTGATCATTGTGGGATCATTCTTCCTGATTGTGGCCTTTCCGCCGCTGCCTCAGGATTGGGGCATCTATCAGTTCCTTTCTGCCAATGTGGCTAAAATACTGCTGCCATATCGGATGACAATGTATATCATGACACTCTACGCGACATTTGGCATCGGTTATTCCCTGGCTCGTTCATACAAGCTTGATGGAGTTACGGGAGGGATTTTAGCGGAAATCGCATTTCTTTTGACAATCACTCCGGTAATCGTATCACCAGATTTGAATGCCGGGGTTTCAGGTTTCGTAATGCCGATGGCCAACCTTGGGGGCGGAGGGCTTTTTGTCTCAATCGTCGTGGCGATAATCGCAGTTGAGATTTATCGAATGACTGACAAGTCAAGATTCAAAATCAAAATGCCCGACCAAGTGCCTCCGGCAGTTGCCCGCTCATTTGAAGCGTTGACACCGACAGCTATCGTGATATTATTGATCGGCAGCATCACTTATTTTGTCGGTTTCAATTGGCATAGCGCTGTAGCGACAGTTGTTTCACCCTTGGTTAAAGCGGCAGACAGCTTACCTAGCGTGTTGTTATTGGTGTTATTGATCACAGGTTTCTGGTCATTTGGGATTCATGGGGTATCAATTGTCGGATCCCTAGCTAGACCAATCTGGTTGCAATTGCTTGATGTGAACACTACTGCACTGGCTTCGGGGGGAACACCTACTGCCATTGCAGCTGAACCGTTCTTCCAATGGTTCATCTGGATTGGTGGATCTGGATGTACGATTGGCCTGGCGATTCTGTTGGCATTCACAAGCAAATCCGCATACGGGAAATCACTAGGAAAAACAGCGTTTTTACCGGCAGTATTCAATATCAACGAACCTTTGATTTTCGGAACACCAATCGTCTTGAATCCGGTATTGATGATTCCATTTATCCTGACTCCTATGGCTTGTGCGATTATCGCTTGGGTTGCGACATCATTGGGATTGGTTGGCAAGGTTGTCTTTACCGCGCCATGGACTTTGCCAGGGCCGATTGGCGCATATCTGGCAACTGGCGGAGACTGGCGGGCAATTGTCCTTTCGGTCATTCTGATTGCGGTTTCTGTTGTAATTTACCTGCCATTTGTTAGAATGTATGATAAAGAGCAGTTGGACCTGGAAAAAGGCGAAGCTGATTCTGCTAAAGAGTCACAAACCGTTTTGGTTAAAGAATAAATATCAGGCCTGTTATTGACAGGTCTTTTTTAAAGGAGCGAATATGAGAAAATTAGGAATTTCCCTTTACCCTGAGAAAGCTTCAGTCAAGGAGCTGGAAGACTATATCGATGTGGCTGCCAGTGCAGGATTCTCCAGAATCTTTTCCTGTCTGCTTTCGGTAAATGAGGATATCGCCAAAATCAAAGCTGATTTTTTTAGGGTCAACAGCTATGCGAAGTCAAAAGGGTTTGAAGTGTTTGTCGATGTCAGCCCAAGGGTGTTCGACAAGCTGGCAATAAGCTACCAAAATCTCCAGTTTTTCAAGGATATCCAGGCTGATGGGATCCGCCTCGATGCAGGATTCACCGGGAATGAAGAAGCACTGATGACTTACAATCCCCAGGGGTTGAAAATTGAAATAAACATGTCAAACAATACCCATTACATCGATACAATCATGGACTATCAGCCCAATATCTATAATCTGGTTGGCTGCCACAATTTCTACCCCCACAGGTATTCAGGGCTGTCATTGGATCATTTCAATGATTGCACTGGCAGTTTCAAGCGTCATGGTTTGCGCACTGCGGCCTTTGTGACCGCCACTGACCCCAAAGCTTTTGGTCCGTGGCCGGTAAGCGAAGGTTTGCCGAGTCTGGAAATGCATCGGAATATGCCATTGAGCGCCCAGATAAAACATCTCATCGCATTGGGGAATATCGATGATATCATAATCTCGAATTGCTACCCAACGGCACAGGAGCTTGGTGAAATAGCCAAAATAAGGCTCGATCTGGTATCGTTCAAAGCGGAACTGATTCCCGGAATCCCAGAGATAGAAGAAAAAATCGTTCTGGAAGAACTCCACTTCAATCGGGGCGATTTCAATGAGGGAATGATTCGGTCCACTCAAAGCCGGGTCAAATACAAGGGCCATGAATTTCAGGTGTTCAATGCGCCCGAGACTATTAAAAGAGGGGATATCATAGTCGAGAGTTCCCTGTATGGTCACTATGCCGGGGAATTGCAGATCGCCAAACAAGATATGCAAAACAGCGGTAAAACCAATGTCGTAGGTCGGATAGTCGAAGAAGAACTGTTTTTGATCGACTATATCAAACCATGGCAAAAATTCACCTTTATGAAAGCGGGAGACTGACATGAATTACATAGGCATTGATGGGGGTGGCACAAAGACCGCCTTTGGATTGTTTGAAGAGGACCGGCTAATCGATACCTTGAAACTGCCGACCTGTCATTTCAATCAGGTGGGCTTCAATGAGGGAGCCAAAATACTCAAATCGGAAATCGAACAACTTATCAACAGCCATGATATTGACGTTACCAAACTGAGAATCGGCATTGGAATGGCTGGTTATGGCAAAGATGCAACAATCAACCGGAAAATAGAAGAGACGTTTAAAAAAGAGTTAAGCGGTTATGATTATGTCCTGACCAGTGATATCCATATTGCCTTGATTGGCGCCCTGGACAACCGTGATGGCATTGTGGTTATTGCGGGAACCGGGACAATTGCCATGGCCCTCAACAAAGGTAAGATCAGCCGATGTGGTGGTTGGGGCTACCAGTTAGGTGACGAAGGTTCGGCATATTGGATCGGCAAGCAGTCGTTGGGTGTCTTCACGAAAATGGCCGATGGCCGCCTGAGAAAAACCGATTTTTACGGGGCGATAAAAAGCGAACTGATGCTGGCAAATGATTACGAATTGATCGGCTATGTCAGCGATCTGGAAAATAAGCGGACCTCGATAGCCGATCTGGCGAAAACAGTCGGCGAGCTGGCAAAACAAAATGACCGCCATGCTAAGGAAATATTGAACCTTGCCGCCAAAGAGGTTAGTCTGTTGGCAAAAACATTGGCAGATAGCTTTGAGGAGAAGCCGATAATAACTTATTACGGTGGGGTTTTTGCCAGTGACTATTTCAAGGACAATTTTGAGGACAACCTGGAAGGATTCAAAATTCATCCACCTGTAAAAAATGCTCTCCAGGGAGCGTGCATATTGGTGCGAAATGACCATTGATCAACTCGCGTTTTTATCTTCATTAGATATTATCAAAAACTTTCGTGAATTAGACACTAGAGAATTACTAAACTATATTATTAATTTATGTATATTTAGATATTGACATTTAGGCTGATGTTTAGTAAGATGTAGCTGTTAGGACATTCAATAATCTACTACGTTATTGATAATCTAATTTCCCTTTTTTAGATGAAAAATATCTTTGTTCTAACCTGCAATCGGGAGTCTTGATGATCCTTTTCTCCAATTAGAAGTCATTTGCTGTCCCGGTTGCATCCCCAATTTGTTTGATCATGAAATCCTTGAACTTCGTGTTCGTGGAATTAAAACAGGAATAGCACATCTTTTGGATGTCTTTCCTTTTTTTTTGTCAGAAAACTTCAAATCAGTTCGTTTTGATTTCTATCCCGTCGATGGCAGGAAAGGGGACAACGCTATAGCGTGTCAGACGATAGCTTACTTGAATGTGCAACCGGATCGGGGTGTTACGATATTGACTCGCAAATAGATTCATAAATGAATACCCCTTTATCGAAATGATAACGGGGTATTCTGCTGCAAATTTGCCGGGTTTAAAAACTTGCCCGGTTTACAATCGGGGATCAAAGCCTTGATCGGGTGATGGTGAATGTGGTTCCTTTTTCAATCTCGCTTGCAATCGCAATTGTACCCTGGCGGGCGGTGATGGTTGACTTTACGATGGCCGGACCCAAGCCCGATCCGCCGCTGTTGCGGTTTGCCGACTTGCCGGTGCGATAGAACCGCTCTAAGATGAAGGGGAGTTCATCCTTGGCGATCCCGATGCCGTTGGCAAGCGGGTTGACTATGACCTGGGTGATTAGCTGACTTTCACCGCGGTGATGCCCGGCCTGGTCTCAAGAGCCCGGGCGATTGTCCTGGCGCAGCTTTTACAGGTCATTCCGGTTATTTTCATCCTGATATCAATGTGAGAATTATCCATAAGTTGCCTCCTGTGACCTGTCTTACAATTTCCGCTATGATAACAGGCAATTGTGGAGAATTCATGGAGACACGTAAACGAGCTCGATATTGCCAAAATAAGCGCACGACGAGGCTCAAATCCCATAATGTTACACATATGAGAAGTAATAAACCTTTATTGTTGTAAGCGTATATCATAATTGTTGACATAAGAGCGACTATCTAGTATGATTAAACAAGTTAGAACATCTCTACCACATACCATTCTGATTCCCTTTTAGATGTAATGATATACTCCTGTTCTAACTTGCATTCGGGGCTTTCTTGATAATCCTTCTTTTTGGTAAGCTAAGCTGTTCGCCCCGGATGTATCCCCGGTGGATTTTTTCTCGACATGCCACGGGAATACAACTGCATATTTGATCAAGCGCAGGCAATTGGGCTTACCTGGGCTTGATTTTTATTTTAGGGGCCGCCTCTAATGGTATAAGCGGCCGGTTCTAGGATCCTGGTCAGCTCGAAAGATCGAATCCATAGCGCTGGATAGAAGCGATTGCTGCTTCCTGGCGCTTGATTTGAAATTCCTTGAAAAAACTTGTGATTTTATCGTTTTGAAAAAGTGACGATGGAATCGATGCTTTTCAAAAAGTCGGTGCAGTTCATGAAAAAAAATAAAAAAATAATGAGAAAAAATAAAGTAATCGTCATTATCCCCAAGCATAGATAACAGGAGGATGAATAAACCGGTAAAATTGCCCCCTGGTTTTCCAGGTAAAACAGTTGGAGACAGCGACCATGAAAGATCCAGCCAGCTGGCCAGCAAGGGTTATTGATTATCGGGATTGCATCACTCCTAAATGACGGGACCTTAGCTAAAAACCGATCTATGACATTTGGACAAGGAGGATAGAAATGGATGATTACAACGCATGTGAAGCTATGAATTGCCATTGGCGGATTGAGCCAACGCCATTGCCACCATGAAAGATGATTGCCTGATTGAGGGATGCGGGGCAACATGCTTTTAAGACCATCCCTGTTCGTGCCTGCAAGATGGCGACATGGACTGGAGACTGGGTTTTGCAGCCTTAGCCGGCCGGGATTAAAGGCGATACCGGATATCGGGCCGGTTGGTGCAGGCGGGAACAGATCGGTTTGACTGGTATGGTCGGTCTATAGTATACTGGAAACAGTGTGGCTAAGCAGGCTGGAGCCATTGAAGATGATGAATAATAAAAATATCGTGCAGGACACGGTCGGGAGTTGATAGTTGATAGATGATATTGAAAGATAAATAAACCACCTGGTTGCAACACTACACTACCAGGGATGGAGACGGGTTCGATTATGCAACCCGGTAAAAAACAGTCGGATATGAAAAATCGGGATTGGGGCCAGGGGCTACAATCGTAGATAGATGAACAAGAAAACAGGGCAAAGGCCCAGAGGAGAAGAAAATGGAAAACAACAAAATGGAACAGAAAGAATTCGAAGAGAGAATGGCAAGAACCCGGGAAATGGTGGTCAATATGACCAATGAGGCGGCAGCCAATGTCGAACAGCTCAATGGCCTGATCGAATCGGATCATTTCATGAATATGGAAGCCAACGAAGTAGCCGGTACGGCGGTGATCATGGAGTTCATCGTAAGGCTGCAAAACAAGATGTTATGGAATATCGAGAATATGGACCTGACCTCAAAGCTGATTCTTAAAGAAGCGATGGAAGAGATCGCCATCGAAGGAGTCATCGGCGGGGAAATGCGCGATACTATTTCACGACTCAACAACCTGCAGCTGCTTATCAAAGCGACCCTTGATGACGGGGAGGGTTACCGCAAGAAAATCAACGTGGCCATCGGAGCTTTGGAAGAGGCTTTCGACGAGCTCAAGGAAGAAATCATCGAAAAGGGTGAACAGGATCCCGGGTCTCAGGAAATCAATTCACTGATCCGGATGATGACCCATTCCAACTGGTAATCGGGTAACTGGCTCCAAACAAGGAGTCAGTTATTTTTTTGTGCCCGCACATATGGTGAAATTTCCCAAGGACAAGCACATCCGCAAATTAAACGGTGCTGGTTATTGGCGACACATCGTGGTATCCTTTCACTATGAACTATGGATAAGAAAACCAGGTCAATGGAAGGATAAAAAAATGCCAAAAAAACCGCGATTGAGTTTCGATATGGAAAAAGAGCTGGATCAGCTGACCGCAGGCCAGCTCAAAGAATTCGTGAAGCTGGTCTGCACTAGTGAGCCGCGAATCAAAGAACTTTTAAGGGACTTTGTGACAGTCAAGCCGGCGCAACTCGTACTTGATGATTACCGGCACAAGTACCAGAGCATAATCATCAACGCCCTGGACGATGATGACCGGCTTGACTGGTATCAAGCCGAGACCTTGCATAAGGAGCTGCTTGACTTCATTTCCTTTGATGTGACGGGCCTGGTGGCCCAGGGAAAATACGACGATGTTTTCGAACTGACGCTGGGTCTGCTTCTCGAGCTCTATGAACTAGGTGAGGACTATGATGAACTTGATCCCGGAGTCATCCTCGAGCGCTGCTCGAAGATATGGAAAAGGGCAATCGGGAAGCTGAATCCGCTCCAGAAGCACAAGGTTCTTGAAAGCATCATGAAGAGTCTGGTTAATTGCCATTACTACAACACCGGGGATTTCCAAGCCGGTCTCAAGGACCTGCTTATCAGCCGTTTCAAGGATAAAAAGTTCCACGGCAAGCTCAGGGATTTTTTCAAAGCGGAACTTATGGCGGCACAGCAAAAGGATGGCAACCAGGTAAGTCGCCATCAGTTGCAGGCCCTGGATTACCTGCGCCTGCTTGAAGCGATATCCAAAGATGACAAAGAGATTGGTGATTTCATCGCCAGGTACTGGCATTGTTTCACCATCAGGGAGCATGTTGCCAATCAGGCTTTAGCCAACAAGGATTATGACAGAGCGGCTTTGATTTTGGAAGCCAACCTGAAAGAAGGCGGCCTGACCAGACGGCAGATAGATGATCAGGTAACGGCTTTGAAGGAGATCTATCTAAAAACAGGCAATGTCAAGGACTTGCTTGGTCTTTTGGAGCGAATCGTGGTCGAATACACGCCCGGTAATCTCGAAGCCTACCGGGAACTCAAGGGTCACTTTACTCCAAGCGAGTGGGAGAAAAAAAGCCGGTCGATCATAGCCCGGCTGCCCAAATTAGCCAATATTGCCAGGATCTTCAGGGAAGATGAGCGCTACGATGATCTTATGGCCTATGTGATCAAGAAGGACGGTCTAAATGATCTGATCAAATACGAGGCCATCCTCGGTCCCCTTTACCCCAACCAGGTCGTGGCCAAGTATGTCCAGGAGATAACCAGGCAGGTGGCTAATGCCAAAAGCCGCAATCAGTACAAGGATCTTGCCAAGCTGCTTGGACGACTGGGAAAATATGATAAAGGCAAAGCAGAGGCAAGCAAAATCATCGCTTCATGGCAGGAAACATACAGCTTTAAACCGGCTCTGATGGAAGAAATCGCAAAGGTAAAGATCGACTGATGCCTTTAAGAACCCAACCGAAGATCGCGTCACAGGATGAATGTTCGAAAAAGCCGGAAGCATCGACCTTATTGGCACCAATTGAAGAGTTCAAGCAGGTTTCGGTAAGATTTGGCGACATCTGCCATTGGCGGTTATCCCGGTTAACATCCAATAATATTGATTAATGAGTCCACCTTATAGCGGTGGGCTTTTTTAACGGGTGCAAGATGGTGCGGTCTAAAAAAATGAGGAAGCGAACAACCATTAATTCATCCGAAGTCAATGATATCAAACAATCAGCAAACCGATCAACCGGGTTTCAAGGAGGGTAATCAGGGATAATCCAAATCCGGATTGGCTGGTGTAATCAGCCGGGTCGCAACACTCAGGTGGCTATACTCCTGAAACATCCCGGCTTTTGATTCAAGCGTAAGTTGGGATGGTGGAAGAACCTGTTCAATCCGGGCGGGGCTCTTTTTCTTGGCGCTGATGATCGGATGGTGAATAATCGAGAAGCAAGGGAGCGGACAGTGTGATATGAGCTGATTTGGGATTGCAATAACAGCTCATATTTCCATTCTAAGAGCGGTTTGAGAAAGTTGGGTATATCGATATCCGTATAACGCTAAAGCGGCGTGAAGACCATGTGATGATGATTTGGGTGCTATCAAGCGTTCAGGTATTCATGGAACGCCACAAGAACTCCACTTTCACCAAGTGGCATTCAAGGTCTGGTGAAAACAGGATGACGCATTACTGAATTATTCGCGCCGGATGCAAACCGAGTATCAGTGCTGGTTTCGCAATTTTGGTTACTGGATTCAAGGTTGATGTCCAGGAAAAGTCTGGGAATTATTCCAATGAGCATTAAATTACTTTCTAATTTTGAAACGTTTAGTGAGATCCTTGACATTGGTGGTGGACTCACGTACAATTTATCCCTGTTAGGGCAACCGTCCCGAGTCCCCAATAGGAAATTTGTAATAATAAATCCAGGTTGTTCTAGCGCCAGTCAGAAAAGCAACTGATAAACATTGCTCAATAGTTTTATGTGTTAGTTGCTTTTCTGGCTGATTCCCCAAATCAATGGCCACAAGCAGCTTTTTCTTTGCGGTCATTATCATAACGGATAAAATCAAGGTGAAGTAATTTGGTTTTTAAATTACGCTCCTTGATTTTTTAATAGCGTCTCCATAAGGAGAAAACGAGTTGATTGGCGAATTGGCGTTTTTTAAGACGGAATCTGAAAATTCGCAGGAGGCGAACTTTTTAAGAATGTCGTCATGGTCGATGTTAGTGTGTCTTGATATTTCCAGACTGATGGAAGCGAAGAAAAGGCGATGAAAAATAATGGGACTGGAAACTGGATGGCCCCAGGGGATTCCGTAAGCGGCAGTGGCGCTGAAAGCTTTGCGCGAATGTTTTTCTGGCTTGGCTAGCCTATCCGATGATTTCAACTGGCTGGCAATCAAAATAGAAAAGGGTGCGATTTTCAGCTGAACTTGATTGTGGCCACACACCAGGAAGTTCCTGCCCGCAAATCAAAACGGCGCTATCATGCCTTAAGGCTTAAAGATCCACCGGTTGATAAATGCTTCAGAATTCCAAATAAGAGGAGATGACAATGACAATCCACATAGTAGACCCAATCGAATCGCTAGACTTTCCCAAAACTGTTACCAATGCCCTGGTAAGATTTGGGATCCTCACTGTTGGTGACCTGCTTGGGCATCGCCGGGATGAGATTTGGGAAATCAAGGATTTCGGGCCGCTTGGCAAGGAAAGCGTCAATTCCTTCCTGCGCCGGATAGTTGAAAAGCAAATTGTCATTGTCGACCTGGGTGATATGAGCAACTATAATGCGCTAATGGAAATGGCTCCAAGGACTTTCTTTCATATCGACGGGCTTTACTACCGCGATGTATTTGTAAGAAATTTGGGTCTTGGTCCGATTGTCACCAACAGTCTTAAGAATGAAGGATACCTGTGGCTTTCACAGATTATCCATCTGGATCAAAGCGATCTGGCAGGACTGCCAAACATGGGAAAAAAAACAGTCAAGGATGCCTTGGAGGCCATCGGGCGGATAGTCCTGGTGCTCGATGTCTTGGCCCATGAAAACTTCACCATAACGCCTGAGTTGATCGCGAACAAGTTCCGGCTGGAATTTAATGAAACAATGGATATCGACCTGGTTGAACACTTTCAGGCGATGATTGGTTTTTATCGGGAGTTGTTTGATGAATTTGGCTTAGATCACGACTACCTAAATGACCTGACAATCCGGGAGCGGCTGCGCCAAGAGAGCTATGTAAGATTAAAATACCAGGAGTTCTTGTTTGATTCCATCCGGAATTCCGGTTACGGTCTTGATCTGGATATGATCATCGAGAAGACCCCGGAAGTCTTGCGCGGTGTGAACTATATCCGGGAAAATGTCCAAGTCCTGCACAACAGCAAGAAGATAAGGTACCTTGACGGCCGGACAATGGTTCAAAACGGTCCGTCATTCATCACGGGAGCCAAAAGACATTTGAGTGAATTGCAGTATGCCATCCTGATGAAGTATGTCGAAGGCAGTTCGATTGAGGCCATTGCCAGTGATCAGGCTCATTCCTGGAAGTGGGCTGTGGAGCATATCGAAGCGCTTTTTAAAAGCATCAAAGACGCTGATCTGAATTTCGCTGAGGATGTTTACCTGGAGCTTATGCTTAACTACGATATCTCCTATAAGCAGTTCGCCAAGGTTGTGGCCGATCCAAGGATCTACCGCTACCTTGACCTGAATTGCCGCTATGGTGCAAACAAATATAAAAATAACCGCTTGCCCCTGGAGAAGATCAGAGAGGACAATGAAATGCCACAATATTACAAAGGACTGTTCAGTCCGTTTTTATAACAAGTGGATGAACGCCAAATGGTGCTTATTAGTTGCTGGTAACCGGTTATGTGGTGGTCCTGGTCGTAGTCGCAAAAGTAAAAATTTCGCTCTGACACTAAACCGGTAAAGATCCAGACTGAAATGGATCCGGTCCTGGAATTGTGAAGAGCAAATACCTTCAAATCTGAACATCTTGGGATTGTTCAAGGGGTTATGGGGTAATGGAAGTACAATAAACAAGAAGGCAGAAATGATGGCTTTTGTGCCGGTAGTGCTTGCCATTGAAATATGTTGTATAGAAGTATTATATTAAGAGATGAGAGGAAAAGAAAAATGAAACAAACGAAAATAAAGCGAAATAATGTTGAATTTACAGTAGGAGAAGCCAAGGCTGCAGTCAATGACCTAGCAAAAAAAGCCGCCATTAACGGTACGGATTTATTCAAAATGATCGATGATGATTATCTTGATAGTCTTGAAGTTGATGAGATACTATCTGCAGGATTCTTACTGACTTCTATCGTTGAAAGCCAGGATCAGATGTTTGATAGCATCAAAGAAAAGTGTGTCATGCCACCTGAAGCTAATGAGGAACCTGAGAATTTTTCAATGCAAGTAAAAGAAGTGATAATGGATAAATTGCTGGAAATCATAAGCGACTTGGAGATATTTCAATCGGCCCTGGTCGATCATCTCGATAACGATGATGGTGTAAGTGCAATCCTGGAAAATTCGACCAAACCATTGCATCAAGTCATCAACTATCTCAAGGAACATGAAGGCGTGGTTGATACAAAAGGGGTAAGCTAGAGAAGTCAGACAATCCAATGTGCTTTTGGTATGCAAAGCATTTATTTGCATCGCATTTTCACATCCCGGGATGTAATTGGGATTGTGGTAAGAGTAAATGGGCACTTGCTTTTACTGCGGTAATTACAAAAACTTCCTGTAGTGTCTAGCTGACGTGGATAATTGGAACAGAAACATTTCTTGGGGTGCTTACAAAATCGGCGCTGTCTTCAAGTGCTAGAGATGGTTCTAAATGGCCACTACAAGTTGAGTCTTGTTGAACTTATGAAACAGCGGAATAATTTCCAATCAATCAGCTATATGGTCCAGGATTGTCACATCGACATTCCAAGATCATGTTCACTCTCTTGAGTTGAGAATGGAGTGTTAATTATTTATAGTTTATATAACGAATTTGGGGTGGGGGAAAACTTATGGTTGTTTTGGAAGTTGTAGCTTTTATAATCAGGGATATCGGCTTGTCAATGAGAAACTGAAAGGAAAAGGATGAAACAAATGAAATATGAAAATGATGGAATCAAGAAGCAAATAGCGGACTTGGCAAGACAAGCTGCAATCAACAGTGTGGATTTTAACGCGATGATAGATGATGGTTATCTTGATTCCTTATCAAAAGAAGACGCGCAAGCGACCCTGGCCTTCATGACCTTCATCGTGGATAACCATGAAAGGATGATGGTATCTGTCGATGATTCTCGCAAATTGGCCCCGGAGGCTCCGGCTGATCCCAAGAAACTGGAAAAAATGGTTAAGGCGGCGATGATGGCGAAGATCGATGGCGCGATCGATGAACTGATGGAAATTCAGGCGGCTTTGAGGGATCGCCTGGAAAGAAATGACATCATCAATGCCATGATTGAAGAATCAATCGAGCCGCTGATCGAGGCCATCACCCTGCTTGGTGAAAGAGAAACTTTTGCAACTGGAAGGGAAGTTCACTGATTTCCGGGGCCTTTGATTGTCGTTTTTTCGATGATAATCCAAATTGGCCAGAAGGACGCTATGGTCTAAGGATGAAGTCCAGACAAGGCGGATCTGGATAAGATAGTGGATGAGGATGATTTCGAGGCGGTGGAAGATCAAATGCGGTATTCTAGCGTTGACCCCGTTCTTTTCCGGGTGGATATCCCGGACTGGATCTTTGACTGGTAATGCAAATCTGACATGGATATGGATAAGGCAGACCGCGACCTAACAATAGCACCCACGACTTAAACCGAATCATCAGGCTGGAGTTGGTCCTGGAGGTAAAATGGGGTGATCTAATTCGGGTATCTTAGATGTGGCGAGTAAAGTTTAGGCGATTCAGGTGAAGATGTTGGATTATTAGTCATCAAATTTGAAGGTCAGACATAATTAATATTAATGAATAGACGATGGATGTTCTTTATTGGTGAGGCAAAATATTTGCTTTTAAAGATCCGTTGTGAAGACGCCGATTAAGCGGCGTGAGAGGACAAAGAAATTGGAACTTAAAAAAGAATACGGGCTTGAGTGTCTACCTTTGCCGATCAGTACAAAGTGTCAATTGGATTATTCGGGAATCGTCAATGTGGGCGACTTCATCAATAGTGATATTGATGAAATCATCAATTCGGGACTGCATGATGAGCAAGGTGTAGAGTATATTATAAGATGCCGCCAGCAAATGGCTAACGGAGAAATAAAAATACTTGGCCACTATCTTCATCGGGATTTTGAGGCTGGAGCTGATATGGGAGGCAAGTATTTCCGCCACAAAGATGGTTTGCGCTATCAAGACAAGGCGCTAAAAGAAATAATCGACGACGAGCATGACTTGAAAGAGTTGAAAGATTCCGGATTTTCATTACTTTCCCAATTGATCGGTTTTAAAACGAGTGATTATAAAGCATCGACCAAGCTGGAAGCAAAAAACAGAGCAAAAGTGATGAAGATGATCGCCAAAGTGGATCTCGTTCCAGCAACAACGCCCGACCCGGTCGAATCGTCAATGGGGGAAAGACTTTTCTACAAGATATGGAACTGTCTTAATGAACTGGTAGGAGTGGAACTGGTAAACCATTACAAAGAGACAATCGATCTTTACGACGATTACATTGCAAACAACGGAGATGATTATAACCTGCTTGAATGCTATAATGACAAGAAACTGGGAAGTTACCTATTCAAGGAGAGATGCTTCCAGGAAATTATGCAAAGGTATATGTTTAAACTTCTCAAATCACACCAGTACGGATTGTCATTTGAAGAGATATCAGCCATGGTTCCGGTACTTTTCCAAGATTCGAGTGAATTAGGCGGATACATGAATACGCTGATAGATCAACAGTTGATATCGCAGTTGATTCCAGGTCACTTTGTAGCTGGTGCACCGGATTTGATAAGTGGAATTTCTCGCCTGGGTAGTGTCAAATTCGTTATGGAAAAACAGTGATTTTTTCATAATAGAGTTTCGTGTTCGTTTTGTCGGTAATACCTAAGCGCTTCTTCCATGAGGATGTTCCACTTGTTTGGCATGTTATGAGTTTTCTTCAAACAATCCAATTCAACTGGTGGCTTGTATCCCAGGGAGGTGTGATTTCTTAGGAAATTGAAATATGTTGTGAACAGACACATGAAATCATTTGCGCCATCCAATGAGTTGAAGCCATTTTTGATCGCGTAGGTTTCTCCAAATGTTCTATTCAAACGCTCTATTATCCGTAGTTCCCGGGTAGAGTTTCTAACCACTCTGCCTTTGCATTAGCCTGAATACGCGGAAACCCTTATATTTACTTGATTTTTTGACTTACGAACACTTCCTTTTTATGCCAAATGTGGTATAATGTGGTTAGAAGATATTCTAACCACGAAGGGAGAAAACCATGTTTATCGCTTATGATATCAAAAACGGAATTGAATATGGCAAGGTTTGCACCTCGATCCGTGAGGGAAAGAAAGTCAAGAAAACGTATACCAATCTAGGACGCGTTCTTGATAAAGAACGCGGAATCTTTCAGAACCGATCACTTGGTGTGTTCACCTATTCCGTTGAAAACGGGTATGGCAAATCACCTGTGGATTTTGTACCCGATTCAAACGGAGACAGAGGAAAGATGAAACTTATCCTGGACTTCGGAGACAGCTTCTTCATCGATGAATATCTAAAACAAACAGGCTTGGACAAAGTAGTGGATGAGATCGGATACGGAAATCCGGATACCCTTAAAGCGATGCTTTCCTACTACATATTATGCAGCATGGCTAACTGCAACGCTATCGACTGGTTCGAAGGCAACTATGCGAGGATCCTGTATCCAAAGGCAAACCTTACCAGCCAGCGGATCAGTGATTTTCTTACCGCTATCGGGGATGAATATTCAGAGCGTGAATTCTTCAAGGCGTATTTGGAATTCCTGTTCAGTAAAGACAACACGATCAAGGAAACCGGGATACTGATCGACAGTACCGGATTACCTAACGATATCCACTTTCCTCTGACTGCTATCAGTAACCATAACGGTCAGATAAGCAATGGTGCGAAACGTTTCCCTATAAATGCCTAGGCATGAAATGGGAGGATTTTCCAATTGGAAAATCACAACTGAATATTCAACACTTGGAATGATGGCTGTCATGTTAGCCTGAAACAAGTAGTCTGATACTCCTACACGCATGAGGTTATAACAGTAAAATCATGTGTGAAGCTAGGTGAAGTCGGCTGAACGATACCTAAGTGATATTTCATATGGTAAAGGATAGGCCGGGACGCTATAAATTATCTATGGTGAGAATGTCCGTGTAAGGACTGACGAAACTGCGAATGTACGGGTCTAGAATATCGTGCTATTGAAAGATAGTATGTTGCGTGCGCAACGATGAATATCGAAAAGTAAGAGTCATTGCTATGAAATTCGAGATACTCAACGATGAGGGTATAATTCATCAGGCTCATAGTAGTAACCTAAGGATAAATGTAAAGCTAGAATATTTGGAACGTTGTAAGCGAGAAACGTCTATCAAACGACTGTTATCGGGACGGTAACTATAAGTGGAAACGAAATGTTTTTATTCTCGTGAAAGTAGGGGCACAGTACCGATGAAGCCACGAAAAATGGTGGAGGGATAGCCCCAAGTCTGGTTCTTTAAAAATCAGTTACAGTTAAATGAAGCTCACAGGGTCTGGTAAGATGATGGGAAACAATTGTTCTAAATGAAAGGAATAATCCATCGGTGAGCACGGAATTACGAAACAACGAATATTACAGTATGCAGGAAACTTTTGACTGGTTGTATCAAATGAGTTTAAACAATGATACTTACGGGATAGATCTTTATGATCTGGTCATATCCAGGAATAATATACTTCTCGCCTATCGAAACATCAAAAGCAATACCGGAAGCCACACAAAAGGCACTGACGGCCTTACTATTGATGATTACAAGATAGAAAATGTTGAGAGATTTATTCAGGATATTAGACTATCGCTATTGGACTATAAGCCAAAGACGGTAAGAAGAGTAGAAATACCCAAACCTAATGGGAAATTACGACCATTGGGAATACCGACGATGCATGACAGACTGATTCAACAGATGTTCAAACAGATACTTGAACCAATCTGCGAAGCGAAGTTTCATAAGTATTCATACGGTTTTAGAGCCAATCGCTCAACCCATAATGCTTTGTCAAGATGTTGCCATATCGCCAATATGACGCACAATCACTATGTTGTTGATTTGGATATCGAATCGTTCTTTGACAATGTCAATCATACCAAGTTAATCAAACAACTTTGGAATATCGGCATCAAGGACAATCAGGTACTGACGATTATAAGTAAAATGCTGAAAGCTCCCATAAAAGGAGTAGGTGTCCCACACTGTGGGACACCACAGGGCAGGAGTGCTTTCGCCATTACTTTCAAACGTAGTGTTGAACGATCTGGACTGGTGGATAAGCAACCAATGGGAAACATTCAATGCGAATTACAAATATCCCTCAAATAAGTATAGTGCACTCAAGAAAACCAATCTAAAAGAAATGTATGCGGTAAGGTATGCCGATGACGCGCGGATTTACACTTGCAGTTATAAAAATGCGGTAAGGATATATCATGCGGTCAAGGAATATCTGAAGAAAGAACTTAAACTTAATGTTTCACCTGAAAAGTCAAAGATTACCAATCTAAGGAAACGTAGGTCGGACTATTTGGGGTTTGAAATGAAGCTGGTACCAAAGCGCAAGAAGTACGTTGCGAATACCTTTGTATCAGCGAAAAGTAAAAGAAAAATCAAAGCGGAAATAAGGAAAAGAGTTAAAGAGATACAGCGTCAAACAATTTCCAAGAATATCCACAATTATAATTCATATATACTTGGGATAAGAAATTATTTTGAAGCTGCAACACATGTAAATATAGATTTTAGAAATGTTTACCATCAGACGCTCAAGACCTTATACAACCGATTGAAACCAATAGCCAAATATGAAGTACCCAGGAGTCCCCCACCGTTGTATAGGAAGTTGTTTAAGAATAACTATCGCACATTCACAATTGGAGCTATTTCATTGTTTCCGCTAGTCGATACGCAGTGGAAATTAAAAATGAACTTCAATCAGAACATATGCAACTATACCCAAGAGGGGCGCAAATTAGTTTATAAACGATTAGAAAACAATGTAACCTCAGTTATGAAGAGGTTGTTGGAACTGCCAATTGAAGATGGAAGCGTGGAGTACCGGGATAACACAATCTCAAAGTATTCAATGCAAAAAGGGCGTTGTGGAATCACCCAATTGTTTCTAACGGCCGAGGAAATACACTGTCATCACATTGTTCCCATTGCAGATGGTGGAACCGATAATTTTGATAACCTAATCATTATTCACAAAGAAGTACATAAACTAATACACGGTAATAATCAGGAAACTGATAAAACGCTATTGAAAAAGTTCAATCTAAACCAAACACAGCTTAAAAAGATGAACATGTTGCGTAAGAGATGTAATTTAACTGAAATTAATTAAAAGAAGAATTAGATGGAACGCCGTGTGCGGTGAAAGTCGCATGCACGGTGTGGAGCGGGGGAAAAGATGGAGATAACATCAAAATCTTACCTATCGTTATAGGTAAGGCTGATCTATGTGACCCAGCAGGATACCGGAATGCCGATATACTTCCGGTATTGTCCAGGCAACGTCATCGATACGCCTACATTGGTCAGAACCATAGCTGAGTTGAAGGAAAGTGGCGTCAACACTAAATTTGCCATTCTTGATGCCGGATACTATTCGGATGGTAATCTCCTGCACTTATATGAGAACAAGATATCATTCGTCACAAGACTCAAGGAAAACCTGAAGCTGTACAAGCAGCTGGTAAATAACCATCTCGATGGTATCCAGGATAAAGAGAATTTCGTAAGCTATAACACCCGTTATGCCTATATCAAACGGGTTGAGTGCGAACTTGTTGAAGGGTATACCGGATATGCCTACATCGGTCTTGACCTTGATCGGAAATCGAGCGAAAGCCATAAGTTGTTCCAGAAGGCAAAAGATCAAAAACTCAGTGATGAAGACGTTTACGAGAAGATGAAAAACAAAGGAATATTCATTTTGGTCTCATCGAGGCGCATAGCGAAGGATAAAATTTTACCGCTTTACTATACCCGGCAACAGGTAGAACAGATTTTCGACATCAGCAAGAACTACGCTGATCTATTGCCGTTGCGGGTACAAAATGAGGATACCTTCAGAGGTCATCTATTATTGACGTTCATCGCAACTGTGTTTTGTAAGATGGTTCAGGACAAGCTGAAGGGGACCAAAATGAATCCTCAATCCTTGTTCCTGAACTTGCGAAACCAAAAATGCAAAGTATATGATAATGCCGTAATCACCCAAGAAGCTTTCAAGAAGGCGAATGATTGCTACAAAACATTCGGTATTGAATGCCCGGTCAGAATACCGAGAACCTGATTTGTGGTTAGAAAAGCCACCCGGGAACTAAGGTTATTTGTTTGGCAGGGCGATGTTCTTTTGATACAGGATCATCATTCGTAAGTCCAATTACTTGAGTCACTTTAAAAAATACTCTTTTGATTTGAAAATACTGTTGAGCGGCTTTATATATCGGATTTCCGTCAACAACGATCTCAAAGTCAGTCGGTAACTTTTTGAATTTTCTCATGACTGAATAAAAGGCATTTATAGCCGCAAAGGTATCTCTTTTCATGAAAATTCGATACGAAGTTATTATTTTTTTCCTAACATCGCACATGAAAAATACATAGGCTTTTTTTCCTAAAACTTTGACGTATGTTTCGTCTCCGCAATGATACGAGTTCAAATCGTGCTTGTAGTTATCCATCCACGGAAATAGGAGATGGCTGGCTGCCTGAGCGTAGTTAGCTATTGTTTGATGGGATATTTTGATATCGTGAATCTCGTATAAAACCAAAGCGGTTTTTCTAAGAGACAGGCCATAATTAACGTAATACGTCAACGCTAGGCCTAAAACATGCTTAGAATTGTGGATTCTGGAGAGATCAACTTTTGATGGTGCTATTTTCAGCTGGATGCTTTCAAGTTTTTCGATTGAAGCATCGAAGACGCGGGTTATGTAGTGAAGCGAGAATTTAGAAGGATTTACCTTGTATTTCTTTTTATCTTCTTTTGTTAGTTTCTTCAACTCACTCTTATAGTGAGAACATCTAGAGTTTTGACATTTATAGACATCAAAACCATCACGTGATTTGATCAACGTCAACTTGCGGCCGCAGTGAGGACACTTGCGGATCAATTGTTGCGAATAACTCTTATTAAGTGAGAAAGTCGTATCACAAACTTTGCACTTAACTTGGGATTTCTTGATTCCGTTGTTGAAAGTCAGGTATTCATGAGTGGCGCCGCAATGTGGGCAAACAGTATCTTCAGATGGATAGTCTTTGCCTTCATGTCTAAACACCGGTTTCAAAGGTCGTTTATGTTTGGATTCATACTCATCCCTGGCCTGTTGAAATGGGATGGGGATTAATTGCGGTTCAATAACAGGAAGCGGATGCATTTTGAAACGACGATATGGTTCACTCTTACTTGAATCCGTACCATCACTGGGAAGATGCTTTAGCAGGAAACACTCAAATTTGTACAAAAATCTACGAATGATATTTAAAAAATTGATTATTAATGATATAATTTTGACCATGGTAACAGTCCTCCTTATTGTGGTTTAGACACTTACAATTATGAGGCTGTTACCTTTTTTTGTAAACAAAATGGTCAAATTATAGGGTGAAATCCGGGGGAATTCACCTAAATATATAAAAAACCAAGGTAGAATGCGGTTTTCCAGTTAATTATGGTTGTAAATAACTAACTGGTTTTGACACTACCCTCGCCTGTTGAACGAATCGGAAATGGAAGCGTTCATGCTCCGTCTTGAAAATATTGAAGTTAGAGACATTGCCGCCAAGTTGAATGTGAGCAAGTCACGCATCCACTACCTGCTAAGAAGGAGTTTCAATAAAATCAAAGACAGTCAACCTGTTTTGATGATAGATGCATACATTGATATATTAAATAGATATGAGTTGTCTAAAGAAAAGTGGGAAGAAATCCTTGGTGGCGAACTTAATTATAACTACATGGAGTTGCGGCTTAAGTATGGAGGTTTTTATTACAGGTACGGTTATCCGATAAGTGAAATATCCCGCGCTTATTGGATTCCAGAACCAATCAGGCAACATTTAATGAATTCTTAAGTGATTTCTAGTTGAAAATAATATAAAAGCAAACCAACTCACACTCATGTAATTATGCTGTTTAGAAAAAGAGGCTGGTTATTGGCATCCTTATAGGCTCGTCCCATCCGTTCGCTCATCAATGACAATTATCGTGATTTCATCATGAATGAAATTGCCGATGTCACTGCTGAAGATCTTTAGGTGATTACCCCGCCACTGCTCCAGAATCATTGCTTTGAAGAAGCGGGGATCTTGGAGCTGGTGGTTGATAGGAAAATTGTCGAATCGAAAGAAGGAGGCGATGGTTTCAATATCCCTTCATTTATAGACTGTCCGGTAGACTGCTTGGACGAGCAGTATGGCAATTATGCCAAGGCGCACACCAAAATGTCAAGTACGAAACAATCGCTCAAGAATTAAATTTTTCGCGCCGGCTAGTCGATGATAGTGATTAGAAAGCCTAGAGAAAACTTAGTTGGCAACGGTAATTCTTTAAAAAGGAGGCAGCGATATCGCTGCCTCCAAAAATGGAAATTGGAGCGTATCCAGGGAATCCAGGCGAGGATTGGCGAAAAGATCGGGGAATAATATTAAAACAACCGAGCGGAGCAAATGCGGGTGAAAAGGTAATCCGGGACGCAATAAATGTTCCTGGCTGAAATGAAAACTTGATAGACTGTCTTGACATTGCACCAATCCTAAGTGATTCGATTGCCTTTAGTTGGGATTAGGACTTGCTTGAGGGAATGATGGAAAATGAGCTAAGTGTCAAACTGAACGCTAGAGCGGGCCAGCAATCCCATCAACCATGATTGATTGGCAGTCCGTCAATCACTTGGACCTAAATAAATGAGACTCCAACAATGGTTATTGCCAGCCTTGTTTGCCTGATTTAGTTGACAAGACGACCTGTTTTCTTTAAAGTTTACTTAACAAAATTGGTTAGGGGGAAACCTGATGGTTGTTTTGGAAGTTGTATTTGTGATATTCAAGGAAATCGCTTTATCGTTATTTAGTTATTTGAGCCAGTCGATTATCTTTGCGATCCTGATGGTGGTGGCGACTGTCTATTTTTATGAGCATGGTTTCAAGTCTGGTATCACCAAGGTATGGGGAATGGTTAAATCCAGCAGCCACTACCGTTATCTTGCTGCGTTCTATCTTTACATCTATTTGATGGCATTGCAGACAATCATCTCCAGGGAGGCTGAGTGGTGTGGCTGGTGCTATATCATGAATGACTGGTGGTTTTACTATTCCAACGGCGAGCTCAACTGCAACTGGTTGTTGAACTATCTGCTTTTCGTTCCTTATGGCTATCTGCTGCTGGGGACGTTCGAGAAACTGGTGAAACAAGCAAGCTTGAAGAAGGTGATTAAGGTCAGCCTGAAATTTTCGTTTTTGACTTCTTTGGGGATTGAGGTCATACAATTGTTGTTTAGTGTTGGAACATTCCAATTGGCGGATCTGTGTTACAACACCTTGGGCGGGCTGAGCGGAGCAGTCCTGTACTGGTTTCTAAAAAGCCGAAAGAGCCAAGCCTAACCATAAACGAATCGACCTTGTACTTTGATATATTAGAAATGAAACTCGACTATCGTTCGAAAAATTACAACAAATACCACTCATAAGCCTATAATTAACCGTATGTGTAATTATTTTCATGTATATCCCAAACGTTATTGACTTTACAGGTGTGAAGTGGTAATATCACCTAGTAATTTCACATGTTAAACCAATTTTCAAATATTGAAAACATGGTGGAATTAACTATTGTTTGAGAAGAGTTTTAAAAGCAGTAATGGGGAAAATTTGATTGGATGTCGGTTTTAAAAGGGACAAGACAGGCATCGGAATTGTTTGTGATGTGAAATTCATCTAATTGCCTTGTAGTAGGGGTATTGGAAGAGCAATCACCGCATCATTCCATAAGTGAATCAGGGCAATATTTTGTCAACACAACATCATATTAAATCGCCAATCAACCCGAACTGGACTGTTTTTAACGACAATTTGAGGGGATAATTATGAGAGAAATCAAGGCGACACATAAGTTATTGAATATGGGATAGGAAGATAATCGGACAACACCGGGATAAGGTTGGGGTTCGGGAGATTTTGCTATCCCTTTTGATTATATATGGATTGGCTTGACTAGAGTATTACAAAGAGAAGAGGGGAGATTATGTATCATCGCAGTGCCCAGGGCTGGTTGAAGCATCTGGATTTCATGGTCATTGACATGCTTTGTCTGCATTTGGCATTTCTACTTGCCTATATCATCAGACAAGGTCTCAGTGATCCTTATGTAGATTTTCGTTATCGAAATATGATTATTGTCATCACTTTGATCGAGTTCATGGTATTGGTGTTCTTCAATTCCTTCAAGAATGTCTTGAAGAGGGGGTATTATCAGGAATTCTTAGCCACGGTAAGACATGCATTCCTGGTAATTGTATTTACGACCTTCTATCTCTTTGCGGTTCAGGATGGACTGGCTTATTCAAGAATCATGATTGGGGTAATGGCAATCTTGTTTACACTGACAAGCTACCTATGTCGGGTAGGATGGAAATATTATCTGCAAAATAATGTCATCAAGGACAAGAAACGATCATTGTTGATAGTGACCAATGACTTGATAGCAAAAAGAGTAGTTGATAACATTTTAGGTACTAATCATGAAAAGTATTATCTTGCCGGGTTGGCTATTCTAAACAAGGATTTGATAAATCAGGAAATCAACGGGGTTCCGGTAGTCGCTTCAAGTGCAACTGTTACGGAATATGTATGTAGGGAGTGGGTTGACGAGGTTATCATTAACCTGCAAAACAACGTTCCTTTCCCGGATAATTTGATTAATGACTTTGTGGTGATGGGGATTACTGTCCATCTTGAACTGGTTAAATCAGCAAGAATCGAAGGAAAAAAACAGTTTATTGAACGGATTGGAAACTATTCGGTGCTCACTACCAGCATTAACACAGCCAAAACATACGAACTTGCATTGAAAAGACTAGTTGATATCGGAGCAGGTTTAGTTGGTTGCCTGATCACTGGTATTCTATATGTTATTATGGGACCAATGATTTACTTTCAATCACCTGGACCAGTATTGTTTTCCCAAGAACGGGTTGGAAAAAACGGGAAGAAGTTTAAAATATATAAGTTTCGATCAATGTACCTTGATGCGGAACAACGCAAACAAGAATTGATGGAGCAAAACCGGGTCAAGGATGGCATGATGTTTAAACTTGACTTCGACCCAAGAATCATCGGTTCAAAACAAATCAACGGAAAAACAAAAAAAGGCATCGGCAACTACATCCGCGACTTAAGCCTTGATGAATTCCCACAATTCTATAATATCCTTAAGGGGGAAATGAGCCTGATAGGGACTAGACCACCAACTCTCGATGAGTGGAAAAAATATGACCTTCATCATCGTGCCAGACTAGCAACCAAACCTGGGTTAACTGGAATGTGGCAAGTTAGTGGGCGATCAAATATAACTGATTTCGAGGAAGTTGTGCGACTTGATAAACAATATATTACTAACTGGACATTGGGATTGGATGTTAGGATATTAATAAAAACTATACAAGTAGTATTAACAAAAGATGGGTCAATGTGAAAATTTGATCTGAAATTTTTTATATTTATAAATTTCTTGCAGTATTGCAGATAACGCATTTTTTGCAATGATATATAAAAATATGTTGTTATACACTAATAGGTAGAAATAATAATATTTTGAGGCCATTTTTATTGCATCCATAAATGTCAATTTTGAAGCTTATAATAGTATAGTTTCCGACATTATATGATTATTTGAGTTAGTAAATATTTGGTGATAAATTTGATTTTATATATTCTTGATGAGTTTTTATTCAAATTGTAATTTCTGTATTATTGTTTTGAATGACCATAAAAAAACAGGAAGCGAATATTTTGGATTGCGAAAAGTTGATATATGTTCTGAAATGCTGAAATTTCTCGGATTTATAGCGAGCAGATTTTGACATACCAGTATTATAATTTACAACCTGAGATATGCGGTCATTATAAATTATTCTTGGAGTATTAATATAATTTTCTAAGTACCAAAATAATGGCTTGTTTCAATACTGTGTACTGTAGAAATAGCGGTTTTTCCACTTGTAGGAGGAAAAAGTGAAATGGATAAAAAGAAATTAAAAGTATGTTTTGCTGCATCGTCGGGAGGGCATTTTGAACAATTGATGATGTTGCGCCCTTTAATGGAAGAGTATGACAGTTTTATATTAACTGAAAAAACAATATATGATATTGATACCGATAATATAAAAACTCATCATGTCATCCAGATAAATAGAAAAGAGAAATTGTTTCCATTGAAATTTATTATTTGTTTCGTTGAGTCTTTTGTTATTTTTATTAAGGAAAAACCGGACATAATTATTTCAACAGGCGTTTTGGCATGTGTTCCAATGTGTTTGATAATTAAAGCTTTTGGAAAAAAGTTAATATACATTGAATCATTTGCTAAGGTTTCAACTCCAACTGTTAGCGGTAAATTTCTATACAAACATGCAGACCAATTTTATGTTCAGTGGGAGAGTATGAAGGGAGTATATCCTGAAGCAATCTATAGAGGGGGGATATACTAGATAATATGAAAGGATAGCGTGCAATGATATTTGTAATAGTTGGGTCTCAAAAGTTTCAGTTTAATAGACTTTTGAAAAAAATAGACGAGCTTATAGATAATAATATTATTAAAGATGAAGTTTTTGCTCAAGTTGGAGCAAGTGATTATGAACCAGTAAACTACAAGTTCAAAAATTATTTAAACCAGGTCGAATTCAAAAAGTTGCTCAGTAATAGTAATCTCGTTATAACCCATGGGGGAACAGGAGCGATAGTGGGAGCATTGCGGGAAAATTGTAAAGTTTTAGCGATCCCACGTTTAGCAAAATTTGGTGAACATGTTGATAATCATCAGAGACAAATACTTTCTGAATTTGAGTCTATGGGTTACATAGAGGTTTGCGAAGATTTGGCCAGCCTTGAAGGTTCATATAATAGGATACTAAATAAAGACTATAGAGAATATAAATCTAATACAGAGAATATAATGAAAAATATTAATGAGTTCTTGAAAAATCAGTGATCGTGGAGTATACAAGATGGAAAAAGTTAAAGTATTGATGATTGGCAATAGTCTTTCGGTAAGAGGCGGAATAACCAGCGTTATTGATCAATTATTGTCATTTGATTGGGAAAAAAATAATGTAAAAGTGAGATTTGTTCCTACTTATATTGATAGTGGAAAAGCAATTAAATCTTTATTTTATTTGATTGCCTACTTTAAAATAATTTTTATTTTTTTATTTGATTGCCCTGATATTTTGCATATTCATATGTCATATAAGGGTAGCTTTTATCGAAAGTTGTATATTCAGAATCTGGCGAAAGTGTTTAAAGTTCCCAATATTATCCATCTTCACGGTTCTGAGTTTGAAAAATGGTATTATGAAAGTAGTGAAGAGACACAAATCAAAATAAGAAAACTTTTAATTAATTCTGATTCTTTTATAGTTTTAGGTAATAAATGGAATGACATCATAAAAAGAATAGAACCAAATACAAATACCTTAGTTGTTAGCAATGCGGTCAAAATACCATCAGAAACAGCAAAGTGGAATTTTGTTTCATTTCAAGTTGTATTTCTAGGTGTTCTTATCAAAAGAAAGGGCGTAGCTGATTTACTGCAGGCGATCAGTATTATTAAAAAAAATAACAATGTTGGAAATTTGAGATTTGTCATAGCGGGAACTGGAGAAGATGAATTAGAATTAAAGGAATTGGCTGTTTCCTTGGACATCAGTGAATGCGTTGATTTTATTGGATGGATAGACGGTATCGAAAAAAAGGAATTATTAAAAGATAGCCAATTGATGGTTTTGCCTTCTTATAATGAAGGTTTGCCAATTGCGATTCTTGAAGCACTTAGCTATGGCTTGCCTATTATTGCATCGGATGTTGGGGATATTTCTTCAGCAGTTATTGACGGTAAAAACGGTTTTTTAATTGAGGCGGGTAATTATGAAAAATTAGCAAGTAGTATAGTGAAGATTGCTATGGATCAGACAATGTTTGAAAAACAAAGCATTGTGTCTAGAAAATTGGCCACTAGTAATTTTTCTGATGACAAATATCAAGATTTATTAGGATTGTGTTACCATAAATTTGGAGGGATAAATTAATGAAAAAAATTGGTTTAAGTGTGTGTTATGATACAAAAAACTTTGGGAGTCAACTTCAAGTATTAGCAACAGATATAAAGATAAAATCTTTAGGATTCGATACTGAGATAATTGTTTATAAAAAAAGGATTTCACCTGTTTTTATATATCATTCTATACCGAGGTTATTTAATCCATATTTTATTAATGGGAAAATAACAAAAATTAAGAAAAAAAGAAAACTTTCAGCAAATCAAGATATCAAGCAGTTGATAGCAACAAGAAATGGGAGGTTTGATAAATTTGTGAATGAGACCTTCACCAATTTGTCGAAACCATACTATGGGTGGAGTGCTTTAAAAGAGGGTGCAAAATCCAATTATGATGCTTTTTTGTGCGGTAGTGACCAGCTGTGGTTGCCCAGTAATCTAGGTAGTCATTTCTATACTTTGGAATTTGCACCTGATAATAAACCTAAAATTGCTTATGCAACTAGCTTTGGGGTTGGACAAATTCCATGGTATCAAAAGGGGAAAACTAAATATTTTCTAAGTCGTTTTAGTTCACTTAGCAGTCGTGAAGTTCGCGGGTCAGAGTTAGTTAGAGAACTTGTTGGATTTGATATTCCAGTTGTATGTGACCCGACACTTTTGTTAAGTACGAGTGAGTGGGAGAAAGTAATTCCTAATAATGTTGTTATCGATGAAAAATACGTTTTTTGTTATTTTCTTGGTACTAACTCTGAGCATCGTGAATTAGCAAATGATTTGAAGAAGAAAACAGGATATAAAATTGTAACGATACCATTTTTGGATAATTTTGTTGATAGTGATCAACATTTTGGAGATTATAAACTATTCGATATTGATACATATGATTTTGTAAATCTAATTAGAAATGCGGAGTATGTACTTACAGACTCGTTCCATGGAAGCATATTTTCAATATTAAGTCATAAGAAATTCACAATTTTCAATAGATTTGAAGAGGGGAGTAAGAATTCGAGGAATTCGAGAATTGATAGTCTTTGCTCTATACTTGAGTTGAACAATAGAAGGTTTAATTATAGCAATGAAATATTAGAGCAAATAAATGAAGATATTGATTATTGTAAAGTAGATAAATGTTTGAAAAATTTAAGGGATGAATCAATTTCATATCTGAAGGGATCTCTATAAGATTGTTTATACAGTTTGTTTGAGCGGGTAAATTATGATAAGTTGTGTAGAAAAGAACAAATGTTGCGGATGTACAGCATGTGAAAGTATTTGTCCTAGGAATTGTATAAAAATGATTCCAGATGATGAGGGATTCTCATACCCGTCAGTAGATGAAACACTTTGTATTGAGTGTGGATTGTGTGAGTTAGTATGCCCAGTAACTTTAAAAAAAATGAATAAAGAACACAAAATTCGTTCTTTTGTAGTTAGAAGTGTAGATAAGAATACGGTACTGAAAAGCACATCTGGGGGATTGTTTACACCACTAGCGAATTACTTTCTAGAAAATGAAGGAATTGTTTATGCTGCTTGTTTTGATGGTGATTTTTCTGTGGTACACAAAGCTTTGAATAAGAGCGATTTACGGGTTACCGATTTTAGTCGGTTTCGTGGGTCAAAATATGTACAAAGTTACATGGGTAGCAATTATGTGGATATTAGAAGTAATTTAGAATTAGGCTATGATGTTTGTTTTATTGGAACAACCTGCCAGGTAAGTGGACTAAAATCTTTCTTGCGTAAGGAATATGATAACCTATTTACTGTTGATCTTGTCTGCCACGGGGTCCCATCGCCTAAGCTGTGGAAAAAATATTTAGATTATCAAAAGGAGAAATATTGTTCAGATATTGTAAACGTAAACTTTAGAAATAAAACATATGGATATCATAGTGGCACAATGAAAATTGAATTTGCTAATGGTAGAGTATATTACGGTAGTGCAAGAGTTGATTATATGTTAAAGAGTTTTTTTATGGAGATTGCATCAAGGCCAATTTGTTATAACTGTCCATTTAAAGAGTTAGAAAGATGCAGCGATTTGACAATATATGATTGCTGGCATCCTTCAAAGTTGGTAGCTGGGTTGAAGGATGATGATCTCGGTTATACTAATGTAATCACACAGACCGAAAAGGGATTTGATATGATAAATAACCTGGAATTTGTCTGCGATATGTATGAGGTTGACACAGAGAGAGCAGTGGGGTTAGATGGAATAATGATAAGAAATTCAGCAGTTCCCCATCCCAAAAGGAATGAATTTTATAGAAATCTTGATAATGATACAATTGAAGAGCATATCAATAAATTTATTCCAATTTGCTGGAGTGACTATATTGTCGAAAAAGTTAAACTTCCATTATATAAACTGGGATTTATCCAATGGGTAAGAAAATTAAAAAAATTATTCAAATGCATTTTACAACATTTTAGATGATAGAATAGTTCTATCATATTGTTTTGTTTATCTGATATGTGTATATTAATGGAATTTATATCGAGAAGAATTTTTCTTATAATTTGTATATTCTGAAGTTTGAATAAACTCAAAATTTACTTAATTGAGCGTCAAAAATGTTTTTCTAAATTTTGATGTGAGAAGATATCGAAATGTTTTTCGATTCCTAGATTTTGAAATAGCTAAAAATATTGGAGATCAAATAATTAAATTCCGCATGTGTCTGGTGGCTAATTAAGAAAATTGATATGAATCTTCAAAATAATTGGCTTTTGCTTTGAATGATAGGACTGCAAATTATGTATGTACTTATCTCGATTGTTTTATAAGGAGAGGATGTTTACACTGATGAATGGGCCAAATGAAAACTTAGTTACTGCTGTAATTATTACATACAAAAGACCTTTGCATATATTGGAACGAGCAATAAGAAGTGCCTTAAATCAAACACATTGTAATTTGGAAATAATTGTAGTTAATGATAATCCTGATGATTTGCAGAGTGTTCGAGAAATTGGAAGTTTAATTGAATCAATGAAAGATAATCGACTTCGGTATATAGTACACGACAAAAATTTTGGTGCTTGTGTGGCTAGAAATACAGGGATAAAGGCTTCCAAAGGTGAATATGTTGCTTTACTTGACGACGATGATGAATGGTTGCCTGAAAAGATAGAGAGTCAACTACTTGGTTTTGTGTCTAATAAAGTTGGTCTAGTTTATAGCCCATTTTATAATATTTCGGATAAATTGCCAGGTGAAATTACTGTTCGGGGTACTAAATCCGGAGATCTTTTACACGAATTATTATGGACAAATTGCCTTGGTGGTTCATCAATGACACTTATGAAACGCGATGTCTTTGATGTTTGTGGATTTTTTGATGATGAACTGCTTTCTTCACAAGACTATGATATGTGGATAAGAATAGCGAAAAAGTATGAAATAAACTGTATAAACATTCCTCTAACTAGAAGATTTCTACTTGAGGAGTCCATTACTAAAAACTTCCAAAAACAAAAACAGGGATTTAATTTATTATCAAAAAAACATATCAATTTGTATGAAGCATTTCCTGCAGCTTATAATTACCGTTTGAACCGAAGAGCGAATAAATGGATAGAACAAGGGCATTTTAAATCCGCTTTAGATGTATATCTTATAGCCTTGAAGATAAAACCTTTCTCAAGTTATAATTTTTTAGAGCCTGTAAAGGGAGTGGTGAAATTTGTTATTAAAAGATATTAGTGTCGTTAAACTTAAAATTAAAAAAAGTTACATAGAGGATGCCACAATTTGTGGGCTAATAATTGCAACATTAGCTTTTCATGATCAAACAAAATTCATGGTTTTCTTTCAAATTTCAGCATTTCTACTTGAGTTATGGAAGCATAGGTTAAAAATTCCATTGATGATAATAATGAGAAATTATATTTTTTGGGAAATGACATTTGTTTTATTAGGTATATCTAGTTTGCTATGGGCCCCCAACAACGATACTATTATCAGTTGTGCAGTTTCAATATTACAAGTAACGATGTGTGGTATGACGCTTATATTGTATTGTGATTCGAGGGGGAAATGGCATAAGGCCATAAATTTCATAATTGTCGCAGCACTAATTTTGATAGTACGGCTTCTGGTTGCTGTACCTATGAGTGCTTGGGGGAATGGTGAAAGAGTTGGTCAGTATTTAGGTACTGGTAATTCTGGAGGCTATGGAAATACTGGTCTAACCTATGTTTTAAGCATCGGAGCTATTTTTGTATTGCACAAGGGTATTGATGGTAAAAATAATTTATACTCAATATTATTCGTAATAATTACGGTATTTTCTTTTCTTTCAGGGTCTAAGAAAGCAATGGTATTATTTGCGATTACTGTTTTTATGACATCAATTTTAAATAGTAAAAACTTGCTTAATTTGTTAAAATCATTGATTATTTCCGCAATAGTAATATTATTGGGCTGGTACCTATTAACTAATAATGCTATTTTATATAACAGTATTGGTATTAGATTCGAATACTTTATCAATTTTTTTATTGGCAAAGATACTGATGCTTCTACATTGACACGTGTGGATTATATTTATTCTTCTCTTGAAATATTTAAAGAGTATCCGATTTTAGGAGTTGGCTTGGACGGATTTAGGTATTTTAATAGCCGGTTGTGTTGGGCCGAAAATAACTTTCTTGAAATACTGGCTGATTTGGGTATTATCGGGATAATTGTTTATTACTCATTTCCTATTTCAATAATGTTAAAATCATTAAAATATCGATTATTAGGAATTAAGGGATCTTCGCTTTTACTGGTATTATTAGGATGCTTGTTTTTTGTTGATATGACTATGGTTACTTATTCAAATGATTTTTTGCAAATGTATTGGGTCTTGGGATTCTTATCAATATATGTTAAGTAACTATTATATATTGTTGATACTTTTGCTAATTTTGTTTTTTAGATTCTCATTAACCATAAGATATGGCTTGTACTAAATTTTGCTTCTTATTCGTAAATGCAGAGTTTTGATGGCCCAGAGCAACTCGGAAAAGTTCCTATACAGCTTATTTTATGAAGCTGACGCCTCATATATTGGTTCAGTATCTGAAGGTAAGGTTGGTAGATCCAGTGATAAGCAACCATTCCTAATCGTGCTATCAACTGATCAAGAAAACAAATATCCCAGGTTCGTAAAGTTGCGGCTAATCAAAACAGACAGCAAGAACGTCATGACCAGCAACATCAAAAAGTGCTGTGTTTTGGGCAAAGACCGTACACTAAATACCGATGGTACAAATACAACTGCAAGAGGTTAAAAAGTTGTACGCGGCAAAGACCGTACACTAAATACCGATGGTACAAATACCTGTAATGGTTTGAAAAAACACATAATCGTAAAGAATGAAAAAGTTGACTACAAGGAAAAGGGCCATCGATTAAAATGGATAAACATCGTCATTGGCAACATCCAGAATAACATCGTTGAAATATACCACGGAGTTCAAAAACGCGATTTGCCACTATTTTTAAACGAACAAGAATGGCGTTATAATCACAGATCTTCAGGAAACAGCATAATAGATAAAGTAAAACGATACATAAGAGAATCGACACCAGTAACCAAAAAGCAAATATCCAGCTTTTAGTTTTATCCGAACCTTATTTTGCAAGTACCTGAAGCATGTGGTCATTCAAATTAATTGTTAAAAGGAGAAATATATTTTGAAAAATAAGAGATATTATTTAATATTTGGAGCTCAAATGGTTAATAAAGGTGCTCAGGCTATGCTATTTGTGACTGTCTCTGAAATTAGAAAACGTGACCCACAAGCCAAAATTATTGTATTCGTATATGATAAATGGAAGTCAGAAGAGAATCCAGACTTATACAATTTAAAGTTTGTTCCAATTACAATGAAGCACATAATGAATTTGTCAAATACTTTGTTTTCAAATGCGTATGTGCTAGGGAAACGAGCGAAAATCAAGAAAAATTCCATCAAATTGAGAATGATAGAATATATTTTGAGAAACGCCGAAATGGCATTTGATATCAGTGGATATGCTCTATCAAACCAATGGGGGCTAAGTGCTTCATTATTTTACTTGAGTAAATTTGCTTTGTTGCAACAGTATGGCATTCCAACATACGTCATGCCACAATCTTTTGGACCATTTGATTATCATGATAATATTAAAAATGCGATTATGCGTACATATATAAAACGATATTTAAGTTATCCTCAAATTGTTTTTGCAAGGGAAAAAGAAGGGTTTGATTGCCTTACCAAAGAAATGGGTTTATCCAATGTAACTTTATCAAGCGATTTGGTTTTGCAAAACACAGAAATCAAAGTATCTGATATTTATAAAAATAAGATCATATTCAAGAAAATTGAAATAGAAAATGGAAATAATGTCGCGATTATTCCAAATGCTAGTAACTATAGATATGGCGACAAAGCACAATTGTTAGCCTTATACAAAAAAATTATTAAACAATTGAATGATCTGGAAAAAAATGTATATTTGATTGCCCATTCAGCACAAGATACAGTTGTTTGTAAAGATATTATTGATTATTGTGGAAAAGAATATAAGATTCATTTTATTGAGGAAGATCTAAATTGTATTGAATATGGAATGTTTATTCGTAAATTTGACTATATCATCGCCTCGAGGTTTCATTCTATTGTACATGCATTTAAAGAACATATTCCCTGTATTGCTTTGGGATGGGCAATTAAATACGAACAATTGCTCGGTCTATTGGATCAAGAAGGATTTAATTTTGACGTGAGGAAATTAACTAACTCTGAAGATGTTTCCAAGGCAGTTGATATTATGGAAAACACTTTTGTTAGTCAAGCCAAAGTTATTGCGAATCGTCTTTTTGACATTCAAAAAAATTCATGTTTCAATTTCTTGGATGATGTTATTCAATCAAAAGATAGAACTTGTAATGTTTCTGGCGTTGTTGGCGATGGGTTATGTGTTAGTTGCGGTATCTGTGAGGTGGTTTGTCCCAAAAATTGCATAACTTATACCAAATTAGATGGTATCTATATGCCAAAGATTGATGAAGATGAGTGTATTAATTGCGGTAAATGTATTAAACTTTGCCCTGGCCGAGGATTTGATTATTTAAAGCATTGGGGAGACAAAATTCCATTAGACAATAAACTAGCTGGAAATAGTTTATCTGCGTACAGTGCAAGAGCGAAGTCAGACAAAATTCTGCAAGAAAGTACAAGTGGGGGATGTGTTACTCAAATAGTTGATTATATGCTGAAAAACAATACATTCGATGTTGCTTTTTGTGTAAAAACACACACCTATGATTCTCTTGTTCAAACAGAATTAGTAAATTCACCTGATGAGTTAATTAATACTGCAAAGTCCAGATATCTACCAATTTCTCACAAAAACGCAATAGATTATATTATCAATAATCCCTATAAAAAAACTATTTTTATTGGTACAAGTTGCTGTGTACATGGATTGTTGAATGTTATTAATGAGTATAATCTTGATAGGAATAATTATTTGATCTTGGGGTTGTTTTGTGATAGAACACTAAGTTACAACATTTGGGATTATTATAATAAAAGGTATTCTGATGGAAAATTGTCTTCATTGTATTTTAGGGATAAAAGCGACAAAGGTTGGCCAGGCAATGTAGTATGCGTATCAGATAGTAGAGCAATTAACTTATCTTCTAAAACAAGAACAGAAATTAAGGATTATTTTCAACTTCCTAGTTGTATGTACTGTTATGATAAATTAAATCAATTTGCTGATATTTCATTTGGAGATGATTATGCGAATCGGGATTTAGCTAAAAATACTAATGGATTAAGTAGTGTTGTTATTAGAACAGAACTTGGAAGAGATGTTTGGGAATCTGTTTCAAACTTAATTGTATCTGATGTTGAAGATTTTGATAATATTATCAGAAGTCAACATCTTCATTTAAGAGCAAATAACCACACATATGAGTTATTACATGCTTCTGTGTTTGGCGCTAATAACGGCTTTTATGGCACTGCTCATAGCATTGATGCTGTTGTTAATTATGATAGAAAAATGAGTATGATAAATTTAGGTTCCAAAAACAAGTGGGATGATATAATGGAAGATATTAGACGTAGAAATAAATATCTAATATTTACCCGTATTAAAAGAAAAATTGTTAAGGTAATTAGGAGATATTATTGATGATTAAGTCCCGTGCGCAAAAGAGCTTTATGAATATAGGAGTAATGAGCATTTATCAAGTCGTAGTTCTGATATGCGGATTAATTACCCCGCGGTATATTTTGGCCGCATTCGGATCATCATATAATGGTATTACTGCCTCAATAGTACAATTTCTTAGTTTTATTACAATTTTACGTGCCGGTGTTGCTGGGTCCTCGAGAGTTGCTTTATATAAAACACTGGCAAAAAACGATGGCTTTGCAACTAGTAGGATTTTAAAGTCAACAGAAGTCTATTTGCGTAAAATAGCGTTAGGATTTTTATTATATCTAATAATCTTAGCAATATTTTATAAAACGATTTCAGGCACCATTATACCTTGGATTGAGTGTGCTTCTCTTGTAATTATAATCGGTTTTGGTACTTTTGCTCAATATTATTTTGGACTTGCATACCAAACTTTATTAGCGGCAGATCAAAAAAATTATATTTATTATATTCAACAAATTATAGTAACAATTCTTAATACATTGGTAGCTGTCATACTAATAAGGTCAGGAGCTTCTATCCAAATTGTTAAGTTTGGCAGTGCAATTATTTTTGTTGCTAATCCAATTTTGCTAAATTTGTATGTTTCTAAACGATATAAAATTATAAAGGATTGTGAACCAGATAACTCTGCGCTTAGGCAGAAAAAAGATGTAATGGGGTTAGCTATCGCAAACATCGTACATGAAAACACGGATATTGCAATTCTTACTGTCTTTATGGATATTAAAGTAGTGTCAGTATATTCGGTTTATAATTTGGTTATAGGAGGTCTAAAAAAGGTTCTTTCTGTATTTACAACAGGCTTAGAAGCTGCTTTTGGAAATATGTTAGCTAATAATGAAACAGGATTAATAAGACGGAACTTTGGGATATTTGAGTTAATTATATATTCATTTGTATCTGTGGTTTTTTCTTGCACGATTGTGCTAATCTTACCTTTTGTGTCCATATACACCAAAGGGATAACTGATATAAATTATATTCATCCTCTTTATGCAATAGTAGCTGTGATTGCACAAGCTTTTTTTTGTATGCGAATACCATATATGACACTTGTACAGGCTGCTGGCCATTATAAGGAAACTAGAAATGGTTCTTTTATTGAAGCAGGACTAAACTTAACTTTATCTTTAGTATTTGTTAAATTGTATGGGATTTTGGGAGTTGCCATAGGTACTTTAGCAGCGGATATCTTTAGAACATTGCAATATGCAAAATATTGCTGTGACCACTTGGTGGAACTGGCATATATAAGTGTTATAAAAAGATTTATTTGGACGCTTTTTAATGTTTTTACTACCGTATATTTTTATTCATTATTCAAAGTATCCGCAATTGAGTCTTGGGATAAATGGGTATTTACAGCTGTAACAATTTTTATCTTTTCAGTCATTATTACGTTTATTTCAGCTTTGGTTTTTTATAAAGATGATTTATTTGCTGCGAATGGGATAGTTAAAAGAACATTTAACAAAAAATATCTATAATTTTTATATTGTACTATTGTATAACGGTATCCCGTTTATTAGAATACCGTTGGTAGGTAATCCAGTTGAAATATTAAGAGGGACTGAATTATTAGGAACAAAGAAATGCCTATAATGATAGGTAACAATTGCTTTATAAATCAACGGTGTATAATACGCCCACATATAATAATTGTAGATAACGTATCCATTGCCCCAATGTTAATGCTATTGTCAGACACAAATGGAATCGGTAATGAATTTAAAAGAACAGGAAAAGCCGTTTTTAAACCTATAAAAATTGGAAATGGGTGTTGGATTTGTGCAGAAACGACTATTTTAGGTGGATTGAAAATAGGAGATGGAACAATACTCGCTGCTGGCACTTTGGTTTATAAAGATTGCGAACCGAATTCGCTTTATGCTGGAGCACCTGCTATGGAGATAAAACATTTACAATTACAGACAAAAAATTGTAATTAGGAGGTCTTCCGATAATACAAGTGCTTTCCAGTTGATTCTTACAAATTTGTCGTTTATTTTGCGATTATAAAGAACGACATTATAAATCGAGACTGCTTTGACACCATACTGACATATATTCAATGTTTTTCACAGACTGGTTAGTAAAACGAATGCCATTTAATTCACAAATCTCATATGATATATCAAATATTTAGCAATGTATTTAAACGTAGCCAGCTCTAACGAGGAAAATTTCAATTAATATTATCATGGAAATTGTATTAATATGCATATAAAAATTTGGAGGGGGGAATTGAATTATGAGTGCAACTTTAATTATCATGGCGGCCGGAATGGGGAGCCGCTATGGTGAAGGAATCAAACAATTGGAAAAAATGGGGCCTAACGGCGAAATCCTGATGGAGTATTCGATCTATGATGCTCTTGAGGCCGGTTTTTCCAAAGTCGTCTTCATCATCCGCAAGGATCTTGAAGCGATTGTCAAGGAAACGTTGGGAGATCGCATCGCCCAAGTAACAACAGTAGAGTATGTCTTCCAGGAGCTTAGTGATTTGCCTGAAGGGTTTGTCTTGCCTGAAGAGCGCAAGAAACCTTGGGGAACGGGACAGGCAGTACTTTGCTGCAAGGATGTGGTCAAGGAACCGTTTGTGATCATCAATGCCGATGACTACTATGGCAAGACAGCCTTCAAGCTGATCTATGACTACCTGACTCAAGAACATGAAATCAAGGCGCCTATCGACCTGTGCATGGCGGGCTTCATCCTGAAAAATACCTTGTCCGACAACGGGGCGGTGACCAGAGGGATCTGTGTCGTCGATGAAAAAAGCAAGCTTTCAAAAGTTGTGGAAACAAAAGGGATCTACAAAAACGAAGTCGGGGAAGTCATCCACAATGACAACGGAACCGATGTGGTCGCATGTCTGGACAGCCACGTATCGATGAACATGTGGGGTGGTTATCCCGATTTTATCGCAAAATTGCATCAAGGTTTTGTCGACTTTTTAGCCGACCAAACCAAGGACGAGCTGACCGGAGAATATCTGTTGCCGATCTTTGTCGACAGCCTGATCCAGGAAAATCTGGCCCAGGTCAAACTGTTGGAAACGACCGACAAATGGTTTGGCGTTACTTATGCAGCTGACAAACAAGAAGTAATCAGCCAGTTAGGTGAGTTGATCAGCGCGGGAAAATACCCAGAAAAGCTGTGGTCTGAAAAAATATAGAGTATTATGAATCACGGTAGATTAACCTTTATTAAAATTTTTTCACTGTTTTTGTGATTTGCTTAACATGCGTTTAGTAATTTGAAAGAAGTTGACACTTAGGGAGAGTGGCCAATTCTAACAATTTTTAAGGTTCTATATTCAATCTGTTTTGTTTTATATATTCCTTATGAAATTGCAATGTAGTAGATTGATTATTTTTAAATTAACCGTAGTTCCCGGGTAGAGTTTCTAACCACTCTGCCTTTGCATTAGACTGAATACGCGGAAACCCTTATATTTACTTGATTTTTTAACTTTCGAACACTTCCTTTTTATGCCAAATGTGGTATAATGTGGTTAGAAGATATTTCTAACCACGAAGGGAGAAAACCATGTTTATCGCTTATGATATCAAAAACGGAATTGAATATGGCAAGGTTTGCACCTCGATCCGTGAGGGAAAGAAAGTCAAGAAAACGTATACTAATCTCGGACGAGTTCTTGATAAAGAGCGCGGAATCTTTCAGAACCGGTCACTTGGTGTGTTCACCTATTCCGTTGAAAACGGCTATGGCAAATCACCTGTGGATTTTGTACCCGATTCAAACGGAGACAGAGGAAAGATGAAACTTATCCTGGACTTCGGAGACAGCTTCTTCATCAATGAATATCTGAAGCAAACAGGCTTGGATAAAGTAGTAGATGAGATCGGATACGGAAATCCGGATACCCTAAAAGCGATGCTTTCCTACTATATATTGTGTAACATGGCTAACTGCAACGCCATTGACTGGTTCGAAGGCAACTATGCGAGAATCCTGTATCCAAAGGCAAACCTTACCAGCCAGCGGATTAGTGATTTTCTCACCGCTATCGGGGATGAATACTCGGAGCGTGAATTCTTCAAGGCATATTTGGAATTCCTGTTCAGTAAAGACAACACAATCAAGGAAACCGGGATACTGATTGACAGCACTGGACTTCCTAACGATATCCACTTTCCCTTGACGGCCATCAGTAACCATAACGGTCATATAAGCAATGAGGTAAGGCTGATCTATGTGACCCAGCAGGATACCGGAATGCCGATATACTTCCGTTATTGTCCAGGCAACGTCATCGATACACCCACATTGGTCAGAACCATAGCTGAGTTGAAGGAAAGTGGCGTCAACACTAAATTTGCCATTCTTGATGCCGGATACTATTCGGATGGTAATCTCCTGCACCTATATGAGAACAAGATATCATTCGTCACAAGACTTAAGGAAAACCTGAAGCTATACAAGCACCTGGTAAACAACCATCTCGATGGCATCCAGGATAAAGAGAATTTCGTAAGCTATAACAGCCGTTATGCCTATATCAAACGGGTTGAGTGCGAACTTGTTGAAGGTTACACCGGATATGCCTACATCGGTCTTGACCTTGATCGGAAATCGAGCGAAAGCCATAAGTTGTTCCAGAAGGCAAAAGATCAAAAACTCAGTGATGAAGACGTTTACGAGAAGATGAAAAACAAAGGAATATTCATTTTGGTCTCATCGAGACGCATAGCGAAGGATAAAATCCTGCCGCTTTACTATACCCGGCAACAGGTTGAACAAATTTTCGACATCAGCAAGAACTATGCGGATCTATTGCCCTTGCGAGTGCAAAATGAGGACACCTTCAGAGGCCACCTGTTGTTAACGTTCATCGCAACTGTGTTCTGTAAGATGGTTCAAGACAAGCTGAAGGGTACCAAAATGAATCCTCAATCCTTGTTCCTGAACCTGCGAAACCAAAAATGCAAAGTATATGATAATGCTGTAATCACTCAAGAAGCTTTCAAGAAGGCGAATGACTGTTACAAAGCATTCGGTATTGAATGCCCGGTCAGAATACCGAAAACCTGATATGTGGTTAGAAAAACCACCCGGGAACTAAGGATTAATTATTGATAATGACATTATTTGTGAGTTGGAAATATTCACCCATTGCTTGTGGCTCTGTCATGCTCAGTTAATGGTGCTATTACCTTTTTAGTATATGATTAAATGGTCAAGTTATATGTCGATTCCGGAGATGAACGACTAAAAGAGATAGAAGATAAGGTAGAATGAGGTTTAGTGGTTATTTGTGCGATATGAAACTAACCGATTCTTAAACCATACAAACACGAAAGAGGGGGATTTATTTTGAAAATTACAGTCTTTGGAACAGGATATGTAGGACTTTCATTAGGGGTATTGTTGGCTCAACATAATGAGGTTGTAGCGGTTGATATTATTGAAGAAAAGGTTTGTATGCTTAATAAAAAAGTATCACCTATCAGAGATGATGAAATTGAGGAATATCTCTCTACAAAATCTTTGAATTTTAGTGCCACATTGGATAAAAAAGTAGCACTATCAGGGGCTGACTATGTTGTTATATCAACACCGACAAATTATGATGATAATAAAAATTTCTTCGATACTTCATCAGTTGAAGATGTCATTCAAACAGTTATCAACTACAACCCTGATTGTACAATGGTAGTAAAATCAACAGTACCGGTTGGATTTATCAAAAATATGAAAGAGAAGTACGGTATTGATAACATTATGTTTTCTCCAGAGTTCTTAAGAGAGGGAAAAGCTTTGTACGACAATCTTTACCCTTCAAGAATTGTGGTAGGAGAAATCAGTGAGAGAGCAACTATATTTGCTAACTTGCTAAAAGAAGGTGCAATCAAGAAAGATATGGACGTATTGTTCACTGACAGTACCGAAGCCGAGGCAATCAAACTATTTGCTAATACGTATCTTGCAATGAGGGTTTCCTATTTTAATGAGTTAGATACTTACGCTGAAATTAGAGGCTTGAATACCAAACAAATTATTGAAGGGATTGGTCTTGATCCAAGAATTGGAAACCATTACAACAACCCTTCGTTTGGATACGGCGGATACTGCCTTCCAAAAGATACAAAACAATTACTGGCCAATTATAATAATGTTCCTCAAAACATTATTCAAGCGATTGTGGATTCTAACCGTACTAGAAAAGATCATATTGCAAACATGATAATTGAGAAAAAACCTAGGATTGTCGGAATTTATCGACTGACCATGAAAGCTGGATCTGATAATTTTCGTAAGTCAGCAATCCAGGGTATTATGAAACGGATTAAGGGCGAAGGGATTGAAGTGATTATTTATGAACCGACCCTTAATGATGAAAAATTCTTCAATTCAAGAGTTGTTCAAGATCTTGATGAGTTTAAAAGACTTTCTGATTTGGTAATTGCTAATCGAAAAGAGGAAGATCTACATGATATTGAAGATAAGATCTATACTAGAGATTTGTATAGTCGTGATAGCTAATACATTTAAAGTAAGGAATAATAATTAAAAAGTGGATAAATTATTCATGTTTTTGATAATCATCAAGTGCATTCATTTGGAATAATATGCCGTTCCCCCCCTGTGTTAGAATAGTTGTTCATACATTGTTTTCCAGATAACTTATTTCCGTTGGACCAAAAGAGTCTTATATTGAACAATATGTCCGCAAGTGAATGTCAATAAATTTTCTTACCAATGGGGACATTTTAATAGTTTACCAAAGTGATGGTGATGCGGACCGTTGCATTGCTGTAGACGAGTTCGGTCGGGTTGTCGATGGTGACAGCATTCTTTATGTATGCGGCAAGTATGCAAAAAGCCATGGTGAATTGGAGAACGACACTGTCGTGACGACAATCATGTCCAACCTGGGACTTTACAAGGCATTTGATGAACTGGATATCAAATATGAAAAAACCGCTGTAGGGGACAAATACGTCAATGAAAACATGGTAAACAACGGCCATGTCCTGGGCGGGGAACAATCGGGGCATATCATCTTTTCCAAGCATGCCACAACCGGTGATGGAATATTGACATCATTGAAGGTGATGGAAGCGATTATCGAATCGAAGAAGACATTGGCTCAGCTGACGGAAAACCTGGTTATCTATCCGCAGTTGATGAAAAACGTAAGGGTAAAAGACAAAAAGGCCGCGCAGGAACATCCAGCCGTGCAGGCGATCATCGCTGAAGTTGCCGATGAATTGGGCAACAATGGTCGGGTCCTGGTCCGGGAATCGGGAACCGAACCGGTCATCAGGGTCATGGTCGAAGCGGCAACTGACAAGCTGTGTGAAAACCATGTCAACAATATCGTACAAGTGATCAATCAATCGGGAGTGGCAATCTAGCCACTCCTTTAAAAAACTGTTTGAAAAATATCGCATTTTAGGTTAATATTGTAATTATTTGTACGTTTTAAATGATTTGGAATATTAAAATACAGTAATGGTTAATTGAGGGGGATTATTTTGGAGAAAGAATATAAATTCAACCGGGAAATGTATTCCCGGGAGTCACTAATCAAGGCTGCGTACAATTTCATTGATGATTACTATATCGGGCTGGATATGGATGAAGCTTACTATGATAGTGTAAAATATTTTGTGTAAATAGGATTTCAACTTTTAAGTAGAAAAAAGGGTGCAACCCTTGTAAAATTAGTTCGACGAAAACAATTTACGAGAGGATTACACCCATGAACTATTTTACAACAACTTTACTTAGAAGTCTAATATCAAATGATAATAATCTGCCAGCTTTTGAGCAAGTAGTCTCAGAACTTTTCCGGAGCGAATTGGAGAATGCCATCAACGATATTTTGAAGTCCGAACTTACCGTTTTTCTTGATTATGAGAAATATGACCGATCTGAGAATTCGAATTCAAGAAATGGCTATTACAACCGCGATTACAACACTAAATATGGTGTGTTGAACCTGCGCATACCACGTGACCGTCAAGGGGACTTTGATTCACCGCTGGTCCCTAAATATCAGCGAAACGATCTAGCTACCACCAACACTGTCATCGATCTATTTAATTCAGGGATGACCAACAGCGACATTGTAAAAACTGTTGAATCAATCTACGGCAAGAAATACTCCAGACAGACAGTTTCCAATATTACTAAGGAAATAGTTGCCCATGTTGAAGCCTTTAAAAATCGCCCGTTAAACAAGCAATACGCAGTTGTTTATACCGACGCTACAGTTATTCCTTTGCGGCGCGATACCGTGTCTAAAGAGGCGGTTCATATCGCTATAGGAGTGACTCTAGAGGGAACAAAGGAAATACTAGGATATTCAATTGCGCCAACCGAATCCGCAACAACATGGCGGGAACTGTTTGAAGAGTTCAAAACACGCGGTTTGGAAGCGGTTGCGTTATTCTGTACTGACGGGCTAACCGGTGTTGAGAACGCCATTGAAGACACTTTTCCGATGGCCAAAATCCAACGTTGCCTGGTGCATGTTTCAAGAAACATTACAGCCAAAGCAAGAGTGAAAGACCGTAGTGAGATTGCACAGGATTTTAAGCGAGTTTACAATTGCGAAACTGAAAAAGCGGCGAGTGAAGAGCTTAAGGAGTTCATCACCAAATGGGGGCAAAAATACCCAAAAGTGGCAAAATCACTTGAAGAGAATTCAAATCTATTCACTTTCTATTTGTTCCCTGAATCGGTACGCAAGAGCATATATACAACAAACCTGATCGAAGGTTTCAATAAACAGCTCAAGCGGAAAATCAAGGCTAAAGAACAATTCCCAAATGAGGAAGCTGTGGAGAAATACATCGTTTCGCAATTTGAACAATATAACCAAAAATTCATGAACCATACCCATAAGGGATTCAAAGGAATATCTTACGAACGTTGGTTCCTGCTAGAAGAAGAATAACCAAGATGATCAGTAAGAACTAATTTTACAAATTTACACAAAAATATTGACACTACCCTTACTATCTTGTGAAGATTGTTCCTAAAGACATTGCCAACGCTGGATTGGATGCCGAGACATTCAAAAATGAAATCCTGATCCAGGAAACCCGGGCAGTGGTGGCTAAGCGTACGGGCAATTTGCGGGAAATGATCTATTCTCGATCATTGGCTTCGACAATAGTTTCAGGGACCACACCTGAAGCGGGTGTCCAATGCCAAATGAATGCGCAAGACATCCTGGTGGACTGGTTTGATGAAAATGAATAACAGAATGGATCTGCATCGGGACTTGTTCAGTGACAAGTTGATCTCACAAGCAATCGAAGACTATGCCCTTTTGGTGGACATCACCGTCGAGCATCGGGGCAATGATGACTACGCTAGGCTGTTATTCGATAATCCCAAATATGAACTGGCTTTGACAATGGCCGAGTTTCGCAATTACCTGATTGGATTGGTGCGCCAGGATGAATATTGATATCATATCCCTGTTAATGACCACTGCGTTTTCTTTGACCTGCGCCTTGATGGACTTGAAAGACGGCATTGTCAGGAATGCTGTCTTCAAGTATCTTGGGATTACTTTGGCGATGGTCAACCTGATGTTGGTCTATCTGAGTGTTGGGCCCGATTGGAAACGTTATGGGCTGTTCCTGGCGGTTGGAGTCATTATCTCGCTTATATTGTTCTACACGCATATCTGGGCCGGGGCGGATTGCAAGTTCTATGCGATAGTTGTTTTGTTGTTGCCTTGGCCCGTGGTCGTAGGCCAGGTATATGGCTTAAGCAATATTGTCGTCATTGTGATCCTGGCATTCTTGTATGGATATATGTACATATTGGGCGAGTCAATCTGGCAGTACGCCAATAACAGGAAAGACCTGTTGGTTTGGCAAACTGTCAAATCGGATTTTGGCCACTATTTTAAGACGTATTTCTTGATTGTCCTGGCAAATGAAGTTATCAATTCGCTGACTTCACTGTTTTTCCAGGTGACGATAAGCAATATCCTGCTGGTTGTTATCGATTATGCTCTTGTTGTTTGGGCGAACAAGTGGCGCTTGCTTGAAAACAAAATGATCGTGGCGACAATCATTATTGGCAACATTGCAATGCAGCTTTCGGGACTGATAAGCATATTGACCTTAATCAATCTCATGATCTGGGCTGTGGTGATCTTGGCTCTGGTACTCAAGAATTTTGCAAGAAGTTTCAACTATAGGCAAATCGACCTTGGCGCTTTGGAAAAAGGGATGATCCTTTCAACCATGTCTTCAATCCAACTGGCAAGAAAAAGGTACTCGCGCTTCAAGAAGATTTCCGATGAATCATTGAACTCCCGTCTTGATGAACAGGACATTTTAGTTTTGCACCAGCTGGCATCTTCTTTAAAAACGCCTCAGGAGGTCTGTATTGTCAAGAAAATACCGTTCATCCTTTTCATTTATCTTGGCATCGCTTCTATCCTGATCATGGGGGCACTTTAAGATGCTAAAAGTAAGTAATTATTTATATGGTACCCGGATGGCTTCGGTGGCCAAAAGCGAAGCGGTATTGAAGCGAATGATCGATTTGAATTATGATGTGTGCTATGTGGAGCGATCAAGTCTATGTTTTTATCCTGATGGCCTGAGGGTTCCGCTTGTTGATGATGAATATGATGCGTTCCATGATCTTCCCGACTACAGCATCCTGGAATTCCGGGAAGGCAGGGCATATCTAAGCCATGATGCGAGTTCGCTCGACAACGCGATCTTCATAACCAATCGGTGCAATTCCAACTGCATCATGTGTCCCACAAGCAATCATGTGCGTCGGCAAAGCGAGATTGCCGACATTGCCAATTTGCTCAAGTTGTGCCACCAGATTCCCAGTGATGCTGCCCATCTGACGATCACCGGGGGCGAGCCTTTCCTATTGAAAGATGACCTTTTTGTCCTGCTGCAATACCTCAAGATCCATAAGGGCAATATTGAATATCTCCTGCTGAGTAATGGTCGGGCTTTGGGGGATTACAATTATTTCACGAGATTCAAGGCCACTGTTCCGGAACATCTGCTGATTGGCATCCCGTTGCACGGTTATGATGCAGCGACCCATGATCGTATAACCCGCAGCTCGGGCAGCATCAACCAGACTTATCAGGGTCTGAAATACCTGGCTTCGACTTGCATCAAGGTGGAATTGCGGATAGTAGTCAGTCGATTGAACATCGATTATATCGATGCCATCGCCAATCTGGTAATCAGGGAATTGGCTCATGTCCAGGTCGTAACCTTCATCGGTTTGGAAATGCTGGGGAATGCCCGTCTAAACTTCGACCAGGTCTGGGTTGATTACCGCAGCTCCTTTGAAGCAATCACAGGAGCCATCGACAACTTGATCGCTTCAGGCATCAATGTCGTTATCTACAATTATCCCTTGTGTTGCGTCCCGGAAAAGTATTGGTCGATTTGCCATCGCAGCATTTCGCCCGAGAAGGTGCGCCACTTGGATGAATGTCTCACATGCACTAAAAAGGACTACTGCGGAGGGATGTTTATGGGAACCTACAGACTGATGGAAGGAAAGGTAAAGGCAATAAGATGATCGCACCATTCAATTTCAAGCAATTTGGCAACAAGATAATCATGACCAATGACCTGGGCCGTTATATGTTTGTCGAAAAGAAAGAATTCCAGGACTTGCTAAATGACAGGATGGATACCGGATCACAGTTGTACCGGGAACTTGAAGACAACTTCTTCGTATTCAACAGCTCCATGGAGTATTTTGTGGAACGGATGAAACCCGAGCTGCGGACTGCCAAGAGCTATCTGTTTACAGCCACCAGCCTCCATATCTTTGTAGTCACCAACTACTGCAACTCCAATTGCGTCTATTGCCAGGCCAACAGCAATTGTTCCAATTCCAAGAAGGTTATGGACAGGGACATCGCCCGCAAGGCCGTTGACTTCGCCCTGCAGTCGCCTCAAAAACAGCTTACCTTTGAATTCCAGGGTGGGGAACCCTTAAGCAATTTCCCCATCATCAAGGAGATAGTGGAATATGCTTCCTCAAGGAAAAAAGACAAAGTCATCGCTTATACGATAGTATCCAACTTGTCGCTGCTCAATCAGGAGATGGTTGATTTTTTCAAGGAACATTGCATCTCGATTTCCACCTCCCTGGACGGTCAGGCGGAGCTTCACAATCAAAACCGTCCCCTGGCTAACGGTGATGATTCTTTCGCCATCCAGAAAATGGCAATGGCCAGGCTCAAAGCCAACAAGATCGGTTATGGGGCCATCCAGACAACGACCCGGACAAGTCTTAAGTATGCCCGGGAGATAGTCGACCAGTATCTGGAGTTTGGTCTTTCCAATCTGTTTGTCCGGCCACTCACCCCGCTTGGCTGTGCTGCTTCAAGCTGGGATGATATCGGTTATACCGTTAAAGAATTCATTGATTTTTACAAGGACACCATGCTGTATATTTTAAAATTGAATCAGCAGGGGACAATCATCAAGGAAGGACATGCCAGCATATTCCTGCAAAAGATAATCAACGGCTACGGTGTCAACTACATGGAACTTCGTTCCCCTTGTGGGGCGGGTATCGGGCAGTTGGCATATTATTATGACGGCAACATCTTCACCTGCGATGAGGGCAGGATGCTCCATGAAATGCATGACAGTTCGTTCAAGTTGGGAAATGTGGCGGATATGGATTATGACAGTCTGATGAATTCGAAATTATGCAAGACAGTCTGCAAGCACAGCATCATCGAAAGCATTCCCAAATGCGCTGATTGTGTCTATATGCCATATTGCGGCACTTGCCCGGTAGTCAATTATGCCCTGGAGGGCGATATTATCCCCAAGTCGGTTGCCAATTACCGTTGCGAACTGTATGGCGGGATGCTCGAGACGATATTCGAACTGATCCAAAACGAAGACTACCTGAACATATTCAAGGAATGGGTGAAATGATGAACAAGATAAAAAAGATATTATCAAAAAAACTGTTAATAATTACTGTAATATTGTTTTCATTTGCCGGCATCGCAGTTGCGTATGGCGAAGACGAGTATGGCATCATCGAGAATTTCGACCTCTACCGGGAAAACTACGAGACTGGCCAACTCGAGACGGTGAATGGTATCTATTATGGCTCTATTGCCGAATTGAAGAGCGTTTCACATAGTGGCGAGTTTACCTTTGATGTGGGCGACAGCTATTCCGGCGAGTGGGACAATAAAACAATCGAAGGCTGGGGGACATACTCGTATGAAACCTTGGGTAGCTACACTGGTTATTTTGAAAACAATCTTCGAAGCGGCGAGGGTACCTTCAAATGGAGTGACGGGGGTGAGTATGTCGGCTACTGGGAGCTCGATAGATTATCCGGTACGGGGACTTACACTGCTCCCGAAAACTATGTCTTGAAGGGAACATTCAGTGGAAATAAATTTATCGCGGGAACTGTCAAGACAACAATCGATGACACAGCCTATACTTATTATCTGGAAGACGGTACTTTTATCAATGCGATCGACATTGACTACTCCAACGGAAGCAATTATCATGGCGACTATAAAGACGGTAAAATAAACGGTACGGGCATCATGAATTACAGCAACGGTGACCAATATAGTGGCCAATTCGGTTCCGGTCTGCGTGCAGTGATCGGAACGTACACCTGGAAAAACGGAGCCACGTACTCAGGAGATTGGAGCAACGACAAGATGAACGGCAAAGGCGTCTATACCTATCCCACAAATGCCGCCGGAAAGTCGGTGTCTGGCAACTTCGTCAACAACAATATTACCGGAAGCAGCACTTACATCGACGATGATGGAAAAAAATTCGAAGTAATCTGGAGTAATGGCGTTTGCAAGCAGGTGAAAGGAGCAACCAATGATTGATAATTTTCCAACCATAAAAAAATCAATTGAGGATTTGATCAACGATGAAGAGGGTAATATCCCAAGAGGCAAACTGATTACCATCGGTTCGACCCTGATGCTCATGGGGATGATCATGGGAATTGATGTCTATGCGACCCACGGTTCGCATAAGTCGCACTCGTCCCATTCATCTACCTCATATGTAAGATCGCATTCATCTACCTCATATGTAAGATCGCATTCATCGCACGGATCCCACACGTCACATGCTTCGCATGCAAGCAGCCAGACATCGGATGCTAGTACCCATGCGTCTCATTCCAATACTCACTCATCAGCACCGGCTCATGTAAATTCTAATACTACCCCAACCCATATAAGCAATGCCGGTGGAAGTGTACCAGGGACCAGTGAGATCCCTGCACTTCAAACTCCGGTTCCTGATAATTTCGGTACGAATATACCAAACATTTCAACAGCGGTATCGTTCGAATTGGAAGTGGGGAAAACAATTGTTCCGGATTTCAAATTGGATAATGGCAAGTAATCAAATAAGGATCGGCTACAAAATAGCATCAAAGTTTATCCCTGAATCCAGCGCGATAATTGTGATTGGCAGCGCCTAAAAAAAGGGTTTTTAGAGCTGTTTACGGATATATATGTTTATCGTACGCACCGATATTGAAGCGGTAAATGATTGTCCCATGGTTAAAACTGGTTTGGTAATAGGAATATTATGTTGGGGCATCAATAATATGTATTTCTGATATACACTTTGGAGTATTTAGCAAGATAAAAAAGATCTACAGTTATAGTTAAAAAAGTATATATATGTTATAATATTGATTATATTTATTGATTATCCTACGAAGTGTAATACAAGATTACTTTGTATGAATAAGATAAGAAGGGGAGATTGTTATCGTGCTCAATGGAGTCAACTTAAGAAATTCCTTAAGTCGGCTCTTTTTTTGATGTTTTTGACAACTGTTCGATATTTGATTTGAATTTGTAGTTAAGATTATAAGTAATATTTGCTGATATTTAGCCATTATAGTGATATAATGTAGTTAAGAAAAGAGGCGATATTGTAGCTAGTCACATTATTTGGACACCGGTTCTTCAAATTATTTGAAGCTGATTTGTATCTTATTTTAGATGTTCTTCGAATTATTTGGTGGGGATATTCGCTTTATTTGAATAATGATGTTTATGAAAAATAATCGCCGCTAGGCGATTATTTTCTTTTCCCATAATATCTTGATTGCTTGAGAGATCGCCTCGCTGGTAATCTGATCAGTTTCCCTTAACAGGTTGGAGCGATTCCAAAACACATCGTTGAAATACGACAATTCCAATCCTATTTTCATTAACGGAACGCAAATCCAGTTTGTCAGTCTTGATTTCCCAATCAGTACGTTTACATGATTCCCATTGTATTTCAATGAAAACTCACACTGGCTATCGGTGATACTGATTAACTCAAGATTATTCTGCCAGACAATTCCATCATATTCGCATTTAAATGAGATCATCATATATTGACCTCGTTAATTGTCTGCAGCGCAATATCGCTATCGATAACTTCGACACCTTTTATTGCACCGATAAACATCGCCCGGTCACATATCCTGTCGATTTCTCGGCACACACCGTTGGCGCCATTGATTATTGCTTCCAATGCGTTGTTGTCGAATACTTCCTGGATTGTCTTGGCCAGGAGCAACTTGTCCTTGATGTATGCATGTCCTTCCAGCTTATCTAATTGACCGATACTGTAGTTGACAATGATTCTTTGCGTTAATGAGTCATGAGCCCCAAACCGTAAATGTCGAATTATCGAAGGTAGACCAACCATCAAAATTACCGCATGGTTCTTGGAATCCATATCGAAGTTAAATATCATCTTTAAATCATTGAGTATCGCCGTACTCATATGGTTACACTCATCAAAGATGAATACCGGAGTGATCCGCTTTTCATAAACCAATTGGTAAATGGCGGTCTGGATATCCTTGAACAAGTCGTTTTTCCGATATCGAGGAATCAAATCAAGGGAATCCGCTAGTTGCATATAGAACTCCTTGACCGATAAAGTCGACATGGACAGGTAAATTATCTTGTAAGTGACCTTGGGCAGGTTGCTTACGTAGTTCCTGATCATGGTTGTCTTGCCACGTCCTGGTTCCCCAAGAATCATCCCGAATCCCTTTATTTCAAACAAACTGTCGAGCCTTATTTTCAGCTCTTTGTATTCCTTCGTTTCGATAAAATTATTCTTATTGTTTTTAATGAATGGGTTGAACTCTAACCCATATCTGGTCCAGTATTTTTCCATCTAATCTTCTCCTGCGCATAACTTTGGTTTCACTCTAACTGCTGTTGCATTCGCATGTTTATCCAATAATTTGATTGGTTCTAATTCTCCTGTGTGTTTATTAACTACATAAACCTGGGACAAATCTGGAGCATATCTAAAAACATGGCGCTCATTTGAATATATGTACTCAATTTCGTATTCTTTGTTTTCAATCTTGACCACCGAATCCACACTGACCTTTCTTTCCACTTCAAACAGGAAGGTGTTATCGATGGACTCGTCGTTCAATCGCTTGATCAGGTTGCTTTCATGATAGAACCTTTCGCTAGGGGTCAAGCCATTCAGTGAAGAATGGACCCTTGTATTGTATTTGTGAATAAATTTGTTTAGATCGGTATTCAATTTCTCTAAATCATTGGTATAGTCAATCACATTTAATTGAGCAAAAAACTGTTTTTTTACAGTTGAGAAAAAGCGCTCAATCTTCGCCTTTCCAGTTGGTTCGAACGCTTTACAATAGCTAATTGTAGAATTTATTCTTGCGGCAGTCATCTGAATCTGGGAACTCTTATAGTTCGAACCATTATCAAACCGGAACATTTCTGGGACACCATACTTGGTAACTGCGCTTTTCATGGCATCCATTAGATTCACCGTATTATCATTAAGATATATCCCCATATGGACTATCATTCTTGAAGCATCGTCAATCAAGGCAATCATATATGTCCGGCGCTTTTTACCGTTGATGTAAATATATGGCCCAACTGAACTGTCGCCAGCCCACATCGAATTGATATGGCGGGCTTCATAACGCCTCATGTCCTTCTTGTTTGAAATACGCAGCTCAGCTTTGATTTCATTAACACAACGGTTGACTGTCGATAGGGAAACATCAGTCTTCTTTATTAATCCATCTTCAATCAGTTTTTCATAGATTACAGTTGCCGGCAACCTAGGATAGGTTGTCTTATAGTGCTTTATGACCTCAATGACGTCGTCATCGAGTCTTCGCGATCTCCCGGCATCACTTCTCCCTTGTGGAATCAGGCCATCAAATCCTTTAGTCTCATAAGCCTTGATCCATCTTCGGATGGTTGTATCGGACACGGTGAAATCACTACTGTCAAAATCCTTATAAATCTTTTTGGTTGCCTGCTCGATAGCCTGGGATTTTGTCCAAGATTGATCATAATTTCCGGTTATTATGTCATGAATTATCCTATGGCGCAATAAAGTAACAAATTCCTGTTCTTTTCTATTCATATTGTTCCTCCCATCAGTACTATATAGGAGTTGATTGAACAAGTTAACTTAGGCTATGTGGTTGAAGGTATATAGGATATTTGGGGTCATTTTTACCTGCATGAACTGCACCAAATAATTTGAAAAACAGGAAATCACCAGGGTATTGAGATTACCCAAAGAGATGCGAAAAGTATTTAACCTCTCTTGCCAATGGTTTCGATATCTAAGTATGACATTATAAATCTCGCATTCACAAATCTCAGGATGACAATCAAGAATTAGTTTCAGACCGTTTTTACTACTTTGCTTTCTAATTATTTCAACCTGAACAGCCAATGGGATACTGGTATATGGAACGAGGTCGGAAAGTAAAATGGCATGGGTAACCCCACAATCCTTACATTTCAAGCGCATTATCCGCAACCTAAAAATTCCAAAAGGTAGCTTGACCTTTCGGAAGTAATAGCCATGAATGATGTGATTGCCGCCGCATGAGTTGACACAACCGATGGAGTAACGGTTAATATCATTTACAGCTGCATCGTAAAAATCCTGTAGCTTTGATTCAGAATCGATTTCGAGTAATTTACTCTTGATTTTATCATTGTGATAAGTTATCATAATTTTGTTTTATGGGGAATGAGAGAAGCTACTTGGCGGTGGGGTCTCTCATTTTTCTTTCTATGGAATATTTATCAACAAGATATCAAAAAAAGAGGTCGGGTTCAACTAATTTGAAGAAAAAACATTCAAATTAGTTGGCAACGGCCTCTATTTAATTTGCACAAAAACCTAGAAATATTTACCATATAAATCGACTAGCTACACGATATTATGTTTGTCAGAGCTGTTAAGAACAATAAAGGTAAAGATAATACCTATTTTTGTGCACTTGTTGAGTCTTATCGTGAAAATGGTGTATCTAAACACCGCGTTCTTATTAATTTCGGTCTTGTAGACGGAGAAAGTGTTCCTTTCCTCAAAGCGGCTTTCGCTAAAAAGAAACCAAGGTTGGTATACGATGATGAATAATGTAGTTAAGACTAATAAGATGACAGATTTCTTCAATTCTTTCGCGGATGTCTTGTCTTCTGACATCACTCGTAATTTATCTAGGAACTTTAGTTCTAATTTTACTCGCAATCGGACTATGACTTTCAGGGATGTAATTCTCTACTTTGTTTTTAGAAATTCTAAGGACACTAACACGGACTTGACCAAGTATTTCTGCTCCACTGACCGCTTGGAAAAAAGGATCACCAAGCAAGCTCTTAACGTCGATATCAAAAAACTCAATCCATCAGTATTCAGATATTTATTCAAAGAGTTTGCCAAGGAGTTCTATCAAACAAGCTGCCTAAGACATATAAAGGGTATACGCTTTTAGCTGAAGATGGGACCTTTCTAGAAATTCCCTATAGCATCCACAATATTTATAACTTCGGCTTTTGGAAAAACCAGTACGTCAAAGATATTTTCGATGTTAAGAAAGTTCTGTCCAAATCAGCTGGACTATATGACGTCACCAACGGCATCTTTTTGGATTTCATGATGAGACCTGCCCCTTACTCAGAAATTCCACTTGCCTTCCAACACCTTTATAGTTGTGGGGATCTGTTGGCTGGCAAGAAAGTGATTTATCTTGCTGATCGCTACTATGGCTCAGTCGAGCTTATCAGTCATCTTGAGCACTTAGGATTTGATTATTGCATCCGTGCCAAATCCAACTTCTTTAAAAAGCAAGTCAGTGAAATGACTTCAAATGATGAGTGGATCGAGGTAGATGTTGACAGGCTATGGCGGAAAAGATTCCGGTTCTCTGATGAAGCCCGTAAAATCAGAGAAGATAACCCCAAAGTGAAGATAAGAGTCGTAAAATTTACTTATGCATACAGTAATAAATTCGGGGAGTCCATTGAATCAGATATAACATACTTTACCAGTTTGTCAAAAGAAGAGTTCAGCCACGAGGATATCATCGAGCTCTATTCAAAGCGTTGGAATATTGAGGTGGCATATAAAACGCTAAAAACCGATATGGAACTGGAACGACACGTTAGCGAATCCGACACCGTATCCCAATGCTGCATCTATGGCAAAATCGTGCTTTACAATATCTTGGGAGTGATCAGGAAAGAAATCGACAGGTATCTTAGCAGGCACCCGGGCAAGCACCGCCGCCGGCCTAATCGTGAAGAAACCTCCGATAAAAATGATGAAGATAATATCCAGTACCAGGTCAACATCAAACAACTACATAATCTGCTGATGGAGAACAACCTGCTGTATCCGTTTTACAGTCATAAGAAAACACTGATGCGAAAAAGGATTAAGCAAATAGTTGCCGTAGCCCAAACAATAAAAGTGCCCGTCCGCAAGAACAGGCACAGTCAACGTTGGGGCAGAGTAGTTCCTAGTGGATTCTACTACCGATTCTCGCTTGATGGGCGAAACTATCCAAAAATTCAAACCATCAAAGGCGTCATGAGAACAGTTGCCCCGTAGTCAAGAATACACTATCATTATAACATGAATATCGCAATTTTAAAAAAACGCTAAAATTCTATGGGGGATTATGCGCTTTTTTTCATGTGAAGATTTAAACTAAACTTGAATTAAGCGTCAGAGATTTATATTTAAGCTGCATATAGATATAAAAAGAGCCAACTAGGAAAAAGGTCCTAAAGTTGACTCCATTGGGGGAGTGGATAGGTTACAATAAATTAGACAAGATTATAAGGACATGATAAAATCTTGTTAAATTTGTGGAGGATATTCAAAATGACAAAACGCAGACCTAAACGTACTTACACCGATGAATTCAGAATCAAAATGGTTCAACTTTACAACAATGGGAAACCCAGAGCGGAAATAATCCGTGAATACGATTTGACAGCTTCAGCGTTCAATAAATGGGTTAAACGCTTCAATGACACGGGTTCGTTTACTGAAGCCGACAATCGATCAGATCATGACAAGGCGCTTATCAAGCTCCAAAAAGAAAACGAACGACTGAAGATGGAAAATGATATTTTAAAGCAAGCGGCGCTGATAATGGGACGAAAAGACAAGTAATCTTTGCAAATCAACACAAATACTCTATCAGCGCTATGTGCAAAGTCTTGAAAATCTCTCGGGCAACTCTCTACTACAAACCCAAAGGGCGTAAAGTGGATTCGAAGCTTGAAGATGAAGTAATAAAATCATTCAAAAACAGCAAGAAGAATTATGGAACACGCAAGATAAAAGATGACCTGGATGATTTGAACATGGTTGCCAGCAGAAGAAAAATTGCTCAAATCATGGACAAATACGGCTTGATCAGTAAATACACCATCAAGCAAAGACCAAAGCATTATGGCAAAGTAAATAATGACGATATTGAAAATCTGATCAATAGAAAATTCCAAGCAGAGCGGCCAATGCAATATTTAACCAGCGACTTGACCTACATCAAGGTGGCTGGAAAATGGAACTATATTTGTCTGATAATAGATTTATACAATCGTGAAATCGTTGGTAAATCTAGTGGTCAAAACAAAGACGCCAACTTGGTTATTAAGGCATTAAACGATATAAAAAGTGATTTAAGTGATGTCGAAGTATTTCATTCAGACCGAGGCTCAGAGTTCAAAAACGAGATGATTGATAGGATATTGGCATTGAATGGAATCAAGAGATCGTTGAGTGCAAAAGGTAAACCGATTGATAACGCAGTATCAGAATCAATGTACAAAATACTCAAAACAGAATTCGCATTCAATCGACAATTCCGCAGTATCGACGAATTGTCATTGGAACTGTATGATTATGTCAACTGGTTCAACAACAAAAGGAAGCATGGGAGCCTTAATTACAAAACACCCGTACAATACAGGTTGTCCTTATAAAAATTGTCTAAAAAAGTGTTGACTTTCCAATGTTTGTATCTGCATTTCGAGATCTACATGCACTGGAAAGGATCTCAAAGAAATCGGACTTACAAAGTGCTATTAGAGGTTGTGGTAGTATAACAAATATTGAAACATTTTGGGAAACGAACCTTAATAAATTTATCGCCGAATACACTGATTGTATTAAATACGTTCTTGATGCTAACACGGATGAAGAACATGGGGGTACTCTCGGTGAAATCTCTTTAACCTATTATAAGTATAATCTTAGCAAAGATAATCCTGCCGAAATCATTTGCATAGATCAACCAGAAGACAATATATCAAACAATCGAATAAATAATAAGTTAATGAAATATTTCAATATGTTAAGAAAAGATAAACAAATATTTATTGTTACTCATAATCCGTTGTTAATTGTAAATTTGGATGTTGATAATGTTATTAGGGTCGATTTGAAAAATTCCAAATTATCATGTGTTTATGGTTGCCTAGAGGATGAGGTAAGTAAAACACTTGAATACGTTGCTGAAAAAATGGATGGTGGAAGAGAGTCAGTTGAAAGGAGATATAAACTATATGGATAAAGAGATAATAATGCAATTGGATGAGACTGAGAAAATCCATATTCATTGCGAGGGGAGAAAAATAGATATCAATGATAATACTATTTCTGCACAGGAGATTTATGAGTTGTTAGATTATCAAAGTGGTAATTCATATTCCATTACTACTGAAGTAATTGGGAAACGAGTTGATGTTTTCAACCCCATTAAGGTAATGTTCGATCAAATTGTTAGTGACATCAACAAGTTAAAAAATGTTTCTGATCAAGTTCAAGCCGACCTTGAAGAATTGGGTGAAGTTGATATTGAAATGCTCCAAGGGTAAATCGATAGTTAAGTCGCATGCTCAAGAACAAATATGCAACAAGGAAGTATATGATTTTATGACAGTTTTCTTCAAGTGATCTCAAGTTATTGATATGATATATTTTGAACCGTATTAGTTTACATCAAACAATCATTTTCACTATCTGAGGCATCCTGTTACTAAATCTCCAGTAAAGGCTATGGTTAAAGAAACTATCTCTTCTTGATGAAGTGCGCCTGGTAGCTGTTGGAGTCAAACATGACGATGGTCTTTTCCAGAGGAATCCCATCGGTTGAATAGGTGATGTGGGTCACTTCAACGATTGGGGTGTTGGCATCGATATTGAGGTTTGCTTGGACTTTCTTGTCAGGCATAATGGCGTGGACTATCTGACGGCTATAGTCGATAACATATCCTTTTTTCTCTTCGATGTATTTGATCTTTGAGTCCATCAGATCGACGATGGTGAAGTCAGGGAAGTATGCTATGGGCATATAGCCTTTTTCAAGGCAGTATGGGAAGTCATCACCATAAAGAACTCTTTCGTAATATAATACCATAGCATTGTCTTCAAGGGCTAATTCATCGATTAACGGTGGTTTAGCCTCTATTAGTTTGAACTCGATTATTTTGTTGCTGCTCTTCTTGTTCAACAGGCGCATTTCCTCGGAAAAGGAGATGATCTTCGATGACCGGTCGAGGATGGCATCCTTATGCGAATAGATTACGTGGGTACCACTACCACGTATTTTTTTTACGTAATTTTTGGCAACCAGGATATCAATGGCCTGGCGGACAGTCACCCGGGATACATTGAAATATGATCCCAGTTTCGCTTCAGTTGGCAAAATGTCGCCTTTTTGATACTTTCCATTTTCGATGTCATTCATCAGTTTCTGGGCAATCGTTTTATACAAGGCTTCTTCCATTGTTGTTCTCCTTTGGTGTTGTTGATATCATTATACCAAATGTTTTAAAAATTGACAGGTAAATTTGATATTTGTATTATTACAAATAAAGTTGTTATATCAAAAACTGCCGAGAGTATTGTTCGCGCTTACAGGTCATGCTATAGTTTTAGCGTAGTAACAAGGAGGAAATCTTTAATGAACATCTTATATATCCACACCCATGACACTGGAAGGGTGATAAGCCCTTATGGCTATCAGGTGGCGACACCGAATTACCAAAGTCTTTGTGAGGATTCACTATTATTCCACAATGCCTTTTGTGCCGCTCCGACCTGTTCGCCCAGTCGAGCGGGGTTGTTAACGGGAATCTATCCCCATCAAAACGGGATGCTGGGATTGGCCCAACGCGGGTTCCATATCAAAAAAGAGTACCATCTGGCCAATTTGTTATCCAGACATAACTACCATACGGCCCTTTGCGGGGTGCAACATGAAATCGGCTATTATACCAACCATGAAATGGCGATAGGTACGTTAGGCTATGTCGAAGACCTAAGTACCGACAACAAGTCTTTCAAGGAAGAAGACCTGGTTATCTGGGATCGAAACAACGCAGCCAATCTGGCCAAATGGTTTGGCGAGTATGATAGGAAAAAACCATTCTTTGTTTCCTATGGAATGCATGCGACCCATCGGAAATATCCGGAAACAATCCACGAAGATGAGAATGTCGATTATTCCAAACCGCCATTGAACATCCCAAACAATGAAATCACCAGGGAAGACTACGCCAAGTATAAGACTAGCTTGCGAACGGCTGATGATAATGTCGGGACGATCATCGAAGCATTAAAGAAAAGCGGCCTCTATGAAAAGACGATCATCATCTTGACTACTGACCATGGACTGGCGCTGCCATTTGAAAAATGCACGCTTCATGACAGTGGGATCGGAGTTCTCTTTGCGATGAGGGTTCCAGGAAGCAAACAAACCCAAAACACCTTCGATGGCTTGATTTCCCATATCGATGTCATCCCGACCTTATGTGATCTTCTGGGAATCGAAAAGCCAGATTATCTTGAAGGCCGAAGCTTCGCCCAATTATTCGATGGGGCGGAGTATCAGGGTGACAAGGAAATCTTTGCGGAAATCAACTTCCACACATCGTACGAGCCGGTCAGGTGTGTCCGCACCGAGCGCTACAAGTACATCCGTTATTTCGATGAAACTTATCTCAAAGTAAACCGGTCGAATGTTGACGATTCTAGCGTGAAGGAATTCTACGTGGAAAATGGTCTAAACGATGTAGCCAAGCCAAAAGAATGCCTTTACGACCTGTATTACGATGGCTATGAAACAAACAATGTCATCGCCAATCCCCAATACCATGATGTCGCAGCGAATTTGCGATTGGATTTAGAAAAATTCATGGAAAGGACGGACGACCCGCTTCTTAACGGAGCAATTCCCGTGCAAAGCAGCTGGAAGGTCAATACCCAGGAATGTTATTCAGCCCGTTCGAAAGATCCTAAAGATTATGTAAACACAGAAAATTAAAGGAGAGGAAGATGCAAGTAATTTTATTTGTCGGTCACGGTGATTTGCCCAAGGCGATGGTTTCGTCGGTCCAAATGATCATTGGCCCCAACCCCGATCTGTTCAACGTATGTCTATCCCCGGATGATGGCAAGGATGAATTTGCCGCCAAGCTAAAAGGGCTGGAAGACAAACTGGAAAGCTATGAAAAGGTGATCGTGTTCTCGGATTTATTGGGCGGGTCTCCCAACAATGTAAGTTTCGAACAGTATTATCAAGATGACCGCTTCGAAATCATTTCCGGAATGAGCCTGGCAATGGCCTTGACCGCCGCACTGTCAAGCAGCGATCCGATAACCATCATTAAAGAAGGGCGTCAGGGAATAATCAATGTCAAAGATCCCCAAGCAAATATTCAGGAGCAAAAAGACCCGTCAGCAGCCATGGCGAAAGTCAAACAGGGCCGGCCTTACAACATCAAGAATGTCCGGGTCGATTCAAGGGGCATTCACGGGCAGGTGGCGACCGCCTGGGTTCCGTATCTTGAAGTCGACAGGATTATCGTCATCGATGACAATGCCATCAAGGATGAGACCCAAAAGATTGCCCTGAAGATGGCAAAACCCAACCACGTCAAGCTGTCAATCCTTTCGACATCTAAAGCGATTGAGCGTCTTGACAACAGCGATTCTTACCTTGACGAGGACATCCTGGTTATCATCCAGCAGGTGAAGACCCTGCAAAGTTTGCATGACAAAGGCTATCGATTTAACGAAGTCAATCTGGGCAATATCCCCAACCGTCCGGAAACAAAGGCTTACGGCAAGACTATCAACCTTAATGACGAAGAGGTTGCGACAATCAGAAATCTGATCCAGGCAGGGACCAGCTTCACTGCCCAAATGGTTCCAAGCAATCAAAAAACTGATTTCAACGAAATCATCAAAGAATAGAGGAGAGAACAATGGAAATTTGGCAAGCATTATTAATCGGTTTATTTGCATACCTGGGCCGCAATCAGGTCCCATGGCTATTTGGAACAACCGGAGGCTGGTATGGCATCGGCCGTCCCTTGGTGGCCGGTCTGATCTGTGGCGTGATACTCGGTGATGTGACAACCGGGGTATTATGCGGGATTGCGGTACAGGCCATCTTTATCGGTCAGATCACTCCTGGTGGAGCGGTTCCTTCGGACTTGAACCTGGCGGCGTATATCGGAATCCCATTGGCAATCGTAGCCGGTGGCAATCCGGAAACAGCGGTCGCTTTTGCGGTCCCATTGGGGGCATTGGGGGTGGCGTTGCATAACTTCACGATGACAACCCAGGCGACATTTGCCCACCGGGCCGATCACTGCGCTGACCGTGGTGATGCCATTGATTGTGGCACTTGGAAGTTACTTCCTGGTTGACAAGAAAAACTGGAGCACAAATAAACTGCTGCTAGGAATACTCGTATTTGCCGGGGCAATGGTTGCCTTAGGGATAATGTAATAGCACATATAACCAAATAACAAAGGGTGAGCCAAAATAGAGGTTCATCCTTTTCGCGGTGTCAAATCAACCGTGACCAGATCAAAGACATGCGGGTTATGATGGGTATGGATTGTTATATTTTTTCCTCATACTCATGATACATTTCGGATAATCTAAATGGATGATAGATGGTATTGAAACATTTTTACGTCTATTGACACATTCTCGCTATAATCCGCTAATAGATTTTCCAGTCTTGAGCAATTCTATGTGGATATACTCAAAATCAGGCATAACCAACAAGTAGGGATTCTTTTCAACAATTAATGGAAGGCTTTGATTTGGGTAATGTCAATGTTTTGAATATGAATCCAGGTCAACCCGGTTTTGTCAGCTGCTTTGCAAACCATGATGACGGTATTTCTTGATACATGCAGCGATGAAGCAGTGAATCGTAGACTTTTTACATAAAAAAACACCTCCTTAGTAGTTACAATGCAGAACGACGTCTGCGCTTGAATTTTACTACCGAGGGGGTGATTCAGTGTGTGCAACTGTTGAATTATACACATGGCCCTAAGAGCTGGTCACATTGGTTCTAACCTTCAGACATAGTGGCCCCTAACTTTGGAATACTCATTAGTTGCTAAGATCTTGTTGGATTACCGCAACCCTATTTTCTAAATATTGGATTATATCAATATTTCCGTCTACATAGTCGCTGTTATCCAGGCGTTCAACAAACGAAGAAATGGAAGATGCGATGCTGCTTTCATTAATTTTGAAAAATATTGCCTTTGAGTTTTCCCGGTTGTATATTACACTGACATCGTTATCGCTAGATATGGAGATAATTAAATTCTTATTCAATTTCAGCTTTTTATCATCAATAATTTTTCCTTCGAATTTTTTATCCTGGAAATATTTGAGAAGATTTTTCAAAACCACAACCCTATCATTTTCACTGAGCGGCAAATATACGTCACTGTCAATCTCGTCAAAAGTACCTTCGTTGATGAACCTTTCAAGCCCCGATAGCGTGAATAATATCCTTGGAACATGGCCCTCGTCAATATATTTACGGTAACGCAATATCCGGTCGTTCATAATATTGATTATCGCTTCCCGGTTTTCTATTTCCGATACCAGGTATTTCCTGATTATTGAATCAGTCAGAAACCATACCAGGCAAGGTTGGTCCATAAGATCGTAAGTGACAAATTTGTTGTTCTTTTCCTTCTCATAATAGTATAAAATGAAGTCAAATGTATCCCGGAAACGGTTAATTAGTGGCTTAGTTGTCGCTTCCATTTTTTTGAAAAAATTATTGTGAACCTCAACTGCCTCGGGCTGGCTGTAGATCATGGCAACATCACCTTTATTAGATAATGTTATTGCATACTTTCCGACAATTATTAAATTTGGAAATTCAGTCATTTCACTGAATTTTGATGCTATGTCATCATAATATATAAGAAAGGTATAAGATTCACGATTAAGCAAAAACGGTACTATGTTATGAATGCTATTTAGGTTATATGTGTTTGTCGAATTCGAACCAATGTTTTTTTCGAAACAAAGTATGTGATTCACTTTTACATTGGGATTGATTTTTTGGATGTTGTAGAATAAATTCATAAATAATCTATTTTCAGTTTGCATTATCAGGTTGAGCTCGTTTACTTCGTTGCCTAATGCATCCTCGATAATTGATCGTACTGTCCAAAAGACATTGTCTTTCCCTCTTATTGTGCAAAGCCCATCAATACCGTCGATTTCAAAGGAAGTTTTGATTTTAATTTGATTATTTGAATCTTCAATAGATTCAGTGAATCCTTCGATTAATTTTGTAACAGATTTATCGCGCAAATAAATGTTTTTGCCGTGCTTTGACATTTCATAAGACACCATTAGGTTTGACTTTTCTGACTCAGTCAGCATCATGGCATCAAGGATCCTTGTGGCTATTTTCCTATTGGCCGGTTTCCTGTCACCTTTGATTATTTTGTGCAATAAAGTACGTTCGATTCCACTGTCTCGGGACAATTTAGCGATATTAATATCGATGTCCTCGAGTTGTTCCCTTAAACTCCTCGCAAATTCATTCATGATAATTTCCCCTCTTTCTCATGGTAATACTCAATAATGTTGCATGCTCATAAGTGAAATCAGTAAAAATTGAATCGATCAACAATATTGGTTGAACAACTCAATATCCGGTTAAAATGATTTCCCCTCGAAATTTGATCTAAAACCGGTGGTGCTTAGTGTGATGACTTTAAAATATAATAAAATTGCCGGACATTAAGAATTTGTCAACGGTTCGAAAATGCGCTGTTTAATTCTATCACTGCTGTGTCACTTTAGTAGTCACTCATGCAAGTGGATAGTAGCAACAAACAGTGATATCATTTATCCAGGCATCATCACTAAATAAAAGATAAAAATCAATTCTACGAAAACCCTATGATAAACACTTAATGCCCGCCAGAAAGTATTACATTACAAATATCTACCACGCATGAGTAAAGTCACAGCAAAAGCAATTAATTACACTTATTAACATAACAATATTATACTTCAGTGAGTGAATAATGGCAATTAAAGCCAGGGTACTTGCTTATTAAATTTCTCAATATTGAATTTCAGCTATCCACTACTCATTAAAAGCTTTGCATTTTATTCTAGACCTCCCTTGGGGGTTAAAACGGGAAGGATCGTTTATTCGTATGCAATCATAATTTTTGCCTCATATTCATCATGTCGAATTTAAGAAAGCAGCCGTTCACAAAGTCACTTTCGTTTTCCTGTCACACAAACAGTCACGCAGTTGACTGACAGTAAAAGCCAATGATAGAATGAAAAATGAGTAGGGGGAAAGACAAATGGTGAGTTTAAAAAGGTGCATGGTTGTTCTGCTTATGTTTGGATTGGTTGCGGGGTTGACCGGTTGCAATATTACTGCAAATAAGGCTGAGACATCTGGTTCGCTAGTTGAAGAAAGGGACGTTTCTACAAATGAACTTAGTGATAGTCAAAATACTGAGCAGGAAGTTGAAATATCAGATTCCAATCTGGAAACTGGCCAGTCCGACAATGAAACGGTCGTTATGTACGCCTCATGCAAAGTCAATATCAGAAATAAGCCTTCTTTCACTGGAGAAATATTGGCAGTTTTGGATAAAAGTGTTGAGGTGGAAGCTGTGATGCATGACGATGGTTGGAGCGAAGTTGTCTATAATGGGGATATTGGCTATATCGCAAGCCGGTATCTAACCGATGATAAGGAATTGGGAAACGGATATGTGGTAGTGATTGATGCCGGCCACCAGTTGGTTGGCAATTCTGAAAGGGAGCCGATTGGTCCTGGTGCCAGTGAAACCAAGGCTAAAGTAACTGGTGGCACAAGGGGGTGTGTAAGCGGCCTTGCGGAGTACGAACTAAACCTCCAGGTATCCTTGAAGTTACAGGCGGAATTGGATGACCGCGGATATACTGTTTCCATGATTCGAACTACCAATGATGTTAACATCAGCAACTCACAAAGGGCGATCATGGCCAATGAGGCTGGCGCTGATGCTTTTTTGAGAATCCACGCGAATGGCTCAACTGATTCTAATGACAATGGGGCAATGACGATATGTCAGACACCATCAAACGTTTACAATGGCAATTTGTATGCACAAAGCAAGGCCCTCTCAACCGAAATCCTCGATTCGCTTGTTGGGGCGACCGGATGCAAAAAGGAATATGTCTGGGAAACAGACACGATGAGTGGAGTGAACTGGGCTCAGGTCCCGGTGTCGATTATCGAGATGGGCCACATGACAAATCCGGCTGAAGACCGGAATATGGCTAGTGAAGCATACCAATACAAAATAGTCGAGGGTATTGCCAATGGTTTGGATAATTATTTTGGACTCAACTGAATCGTTGATATGAACGGTTCTCTCCATTCTTTCCGTATAATTGAATGAGCTAGGAGAATATACATTTTGGCTGGATAATGGTTTGTCTATGATGGTTTTGGGTTAAAATCCAAAATGTCTGGGGCAAACTTTTTTTGTTTTGGTGATATAAGCTTACCCTGTATGTTAGGATAGTTGTCAGTGAAGGATAAATATATTTGTGGTAGTATATAGATACCGCAAAGAAGGAGCTGATACTATGAAATATAGCAAGGAATTTAAAGACTCAATCATTCGGAGAATGCTTCCGCCTAATAATGAATCGATCAGTAAGATTTTAAAGGAAGAAGGAATCTCGGAACAAACAATTCGAAACTGGAGAAATAAGGCCAGAGCCGAGGGACTTGCTGTCCCGGGTAACGATTCCGGCTCTGAACAATGGCGTACTCAGGATAAATTCTTGATTGTTGTTGAAACTGCAAGCATGAATGAAACGGAGCTTGCTGACTACGCGCGTAAGAAAGGCCTTTATGTTGAACAAATCTTGGCTTGGAAAGACGCCTGTATGAATGCCAATGGAGGCATCGCTCAGGAAGCGGCGCGCTTGAATAGACAATTGAAAGATTCCGAGAAGGAAAACAAGCGTTTGGAAAAAGAATTGCCGAGAAAGGAAAAGGCACTTGCTGAAACTGCCGCTCTTCTTGTATTAAGAAAAAAGGCAGATGCGATTTGGGGGGATCCCGAGGAAGAATGATTAGTTCCTCAGATCGCAGTAGAGCCATTGAACTAATCGATGCCGCAGTTAAATGTGGCGCAAAACTCTTTGAAGCATGTAAGGAAATCGGAATTACGGAGCGGACTTATTATCGTTGGATTAAGCAATTAAGCACCATGGGCACGATCGAAGATTTAAGGCCAATTGTCAAACGCCCTGAACCTGCAAATAAACTCACAAAACAGGAACGGGAGAAGATTATTGAAACGGTAAATCAGCCCGAGTATGCCAGTATGCCTTTGTGTGAAATAGTTCCTGCCCTTGCAGACAATGGGGAGTATATCGCCTCAGAATCAACGTTTTATAGGCTTCTAAGAGAAATGAAAATGCAGAACCATAGAGGAAGATCAGCAGAGCCCAAAAAGCGCCAAATGTCCACGCATGTCGCAAGTGCTCCCAATCAAATTTGGATGTGGGATATTACTTATTTGAACGGCCCCATTAAGGGAACTTTCTACTATCTATACATGATATCAGACTTATATAGCCGGGACATTGTGGGTTGGGAAGTATGGGAAGAGGAATCCGCTGAACATGCCAGTGAACTAATAAATCGAACCGCTTTGGCTCAGCGCGTACTATCAACTGACCCTCTTGTCTTGCATTCTGATAACGGCAGCCCCATGAAAGGCGCAACAATGCTTGCGACACTATATCAGCTTGGGATTACACCATCAAACAGCCGTCCAAGAGTAAGCAATGACAATCCATTTGCGGAGAGTCTTTTCAAGACGCTCAAATACAGGCCAAATTACCAGCCTAAGGGATTTGGCAGTCTCTCTGAGGCTCGCTCATGGTGCGCTGATTTTGTCAGTTGGTATCGTCATGAACATCATCATAGCGGCATCAAATTTCTTACACCCGCACAACGTCATAGTGGTGAAGGTGATAAGATTATGGAGAAACGTCGCGAGGTTTATGAAGTTGCAAGAGCAGCTCACCCGGAAAGATGGAATGGCCGAAATACAAGAGATTGGTCCTTACCGACTGAAGTATTCTTAAATCCCGAGCGGAAGCTATAGAATGCGTTATTGACAGCAAGTAAATCATGTTGTACTAAATAGAAAAAATAGAAAAATTACTGACAACATACTTGACAATTACCGCTTATAAGGGATATCTTGTTTGATCATTTTGGCATAAATTCAAGTTCGGTTCTCTATTATTCGGCGAATTCCTGATAATTATGGTCCATGGCCGCCTAGGGGGCAACAATAATGTGTCACACATATTGTCACACGGTTGTCACATTATCAACAATAATGATACAATATTATCAACTTGCAAGTATCAGGTTATTCAAAAACAGTTAATTAAGAAATGTAATGAGGGGAGGCACGTCGTATGTATTGTGCAAATTGCGGTAGTAAATTGGTAGAAGGTGCAAATTTTTGTACCACGTGTGGGACAAAAACAAATAGTGATTCGATCGGGAGTGCGAGAGAAACAAACAGGACTACAAATAGTCAAAATGGGGGCAAATCCATCTCGAACAATTATTATCCGAAAGCTGCATCACAAGTGGGAGATCAAATTTATGATGAATTTGACGGAGCAAATGTTCTTCTGGATACGCCCAAAGAAAAAACAAATATATCGAGTAATAGTCCATCCGCTTCTTCTGGTTTAATGGCATTCTCCGGCTTTGTTATCGCGTTATTGATTATTGGTGGTGGTGCATCGATAGCATATGGTTATTATTTGAATTCGACGGTGGATGTTGATAAAGCATATGATGATTTTTGGTACAATGGTTCATTGAATTTGCATCCGGGAAATGAATATCTGTCAAATGGTGAAATTGCACTGATCATTGCTGTGGTAATAGCAATCATATTTTATCTAAGTGGAAAGACTCAACGAAAATAAGAAGTTATATGACTATCTAAAGATCAAACATGAAGGGATGTGAAAATTAGATATGAGAGAAAAGTTATTGAAGTTTGCCAGCTATCTGCTTCCAGCAGTGATAGTGGTCTTGTTGATCATGACATTGAGCATGGTGATTGGTGACAAGATTTTAGGTGTTCAAGCTACCAAGGTCGACTCCACTCAGGTTGTAAGCGAGACGGAAACAGGAGATGTATACTTTGAAATTGACGCGATCGGTCTAGAAGTGTCTGGTGCCACTTTTTTGCAAGCTCAAGATTACACTAATTCAACAAATGGCAGCGACGAATACATTCTTCCCGGCAGTGCAACTAGTCTTTTGGATGAAAATGACCTGACCGGAATGACGGCAAAAGAGTTATGTTATGCTCGAAATGAACTGTTTGCTAGACATGGGTATATATTCAAGTCCCAAGAGCTTAACGATTATTTCAACAGCAAAAGTTGGTATGCACCTGATTTAAATTATTCCTTTGATTCATTGAGTGATATCGAAAAGAATAATGTAGATCTTATCGTCAATTATCAAAACAACAACAATCTCAATTATACTGTAAGCTGATTTTGAGCTAAGGAGGAAGTTATTATGTATTGTCATAATTGTGGCGAAGAAATCGGTGATAACGATATATTCTGCGGCAGTTGCGGAACAAAAACGCAACGACCTGAAGGTGGTTCATCTATAGCCCGTAGACCTGATAACCAAGGCAAACCCGAAGTTGAACGTTGTGATTCCATTAAAAACGTGACCGGTGAAAAGGTTTCCGATGTTGAAGGAGTGATGAAAAATGATTTTAAGGGCAAGGTCGATACTCCAACGCAAGGGGATCGAATACAAGAAACTGCTGTATGTGAGGAGGGGGATTCTTATAAAGACAAACCGCACATTGCAGGGAATGCGAATATTGATATTATTGAAAGCAATCCAAACGGGATTGCAGAAGATGTTAGAATAGGTAAGGCGAAATCCAGGGGAGTCGACAAAGTCAATGCTCCAACGTGGAAAAACAGCAAAACCTACAGGCTTGTGGTTATAGAATCAATTGTATTGACCGTGGCAATCTTTGTATTCATGTATGTAGGAAAAAACGCGTACAATTATGCTAACGTAGGGAAGGAATATGTCGATGCCATAAATACTGGTAATTATGGTAGAGCATATGACCTGATGGATTTGAATGGTGTTTCAGAATCTGATTTTATCAACAAGGAGGCTTATATTCTTGTTAATCAACAAAAAGAAGTCCTTGATAATTACCAATCTGAGGTTGTGTCTAGTTCTAAAGACTCAGATAGTGCCTTGGTTACAGTAATTGTCAACAATCAGGATAACTATACCGTCAGCCTGGTAAAAGGAGCGGGAAAGGAATTTTTGGTATTCGATTCTTGGAAAGTTCCTTACAGCAGTATTTGTTCAAATTATGAAATTAATGTTTGTGAAGGATCAGTCGTAGAATTGGACGGTGTTAAATTAGACGAAAGTTATCTGGTTCATTCGGGCAATAGCGATGGGGAATGGGATAGCTACAATATTCCTTATCTGTTTATAGGCAATCACAATGTTAAAGTTTCATTTGGAGATTTTGAGGGTGATAATGAAGCGTTATTCGTTTCAGGGGATAATCAAACATATTATCATGACGTTCTGGAATTGAGTGAAGAGAGTCAAGGTGAACTTGTGATTAGATGTGCGGATGACTTCAAGATTTTGATGGAAGCCCTGGTCACCGGAAAACCTTTTACTGAAATCGCAGAAAAATTGACATCGTCCCAATACAATGAAAAAAATGTGTATGATTCGCTGCAGTACAAATATCTCTCAGATGGGGCGTCCAATGGTGTGATAAGTGTCGACTACTCCGATATTAAAGGTACATTATATGATTCCTGGATCCAAGAAAGTGGACCAATTGTGGAAGTAAAATTGCAGATGCAATATAAATACAATTATATTAATAACAGTGTTGAAAAAACAAGTTCAGGCGGGGATTCGGTTTTCTTTACATATTGCTATGATGAGGATGCAAAAAATTGGAATATCTGTGACTTTGATTGGCCGGAACCGTTTGATACAAGCGGATATTACTATTGAAAGAGAGGGAAAATAAATGGCAAATTTTTGTACAAGATGCGGGCGACCACTAAGTCCCGGAGAAGAATGCGGCTGCCAAGCTAAAAATGAAGAGAAAATTGTTACTGAACAAAGCGGATCTGGATTTACACGAGGAATAGCGGCACAAGCTAATGTTGACGCAAACGATTTTCAGCAGGCTGAATGGATGAGGCTTTTGGGTGATGCTGTCAATAGGTTGAAAATTCTGGCGAAAAAGCCGGTATCGGAAGGTAAAATCTTTGTTTCCGAGAATAATTTCCAAATGGCTTTTGCATTTGTGATATTTCAAGCGTTGTCGGTGGCCTTGTTCGTTGTTGTTCTCGAATCGAAAGTCTCGCAATTGGCATCCAATCTGATGAATGGATTTGGTGATTTGGGGGTACTGTTGGGTTATGCAATACCATCAATGAGTTTTTCGTATGTATCTAACTTTTTTATGGCAATCCTGTTGTCAACTCTACTTAGTGGAGCACTTGCAGGACTCCTCTATTTGGTGAGTGGCTTTTTCAAAAATGCCATAAGTTTCAAGCAGGCATTTTGTATCACATCAATGCGGAGCGTGGTTACTGTTCCTGTGGCCATTATTGCTACAGTTGTGAATTTTGTCAGTCCACTCATGGGAATTGTGGCATTGTTGATGGCAAATATCTGGGCTTATTGTGTTCTTGTCCAGTTGATTCCTTCGAAAAGAGTGGGATTTGACGATCTAAAACCACTAATGGTATTTCTGGTTGCCCTAGGCTTTTTGATTGTAAGTGTATTTGCGATTTATCAATCGTACGAAATGTTCGTGCCGAGTTTTTAACACCGAATTTTTGGCGGATATTGAAAATATATTGATCATTTTGTAGTTGCCTGGGGGGATATCAATGTCAAAGGGATTGAAATTGTCACATGTATTAGTAGGTTTACTGGCGGTGATAGCATGGTATTTTGTGATATCGCCGTTTATTGATGATATGTCAAATGGTGACTCTGCGAGTCAATCAGTTTCCAAAGGGGAGAATGATGAAGTAAGTGAAGAGATTAAAGCGAAAATCGAAAGCATTGAATATTCATTTGTATTGTCCAGTCTCAGGAGTCAGGGAGCAGAAGATATAGGCTATAAGGTCACCGATGGTGACGGTGATTGTTACGACGAACTTTTTTTGGAAGCAATCACTGATGGCGACTATCCGATGCATACTCAGTTTATCGCCGATGCTGACGGCTCAAATTCGCAATTTTGGGGATACGCTCCAACCGGCGCCGCTGAGAGTTCGAATTTTTGTACTATGGATGGATATGACACAGTTCTATGGAATGACGATTTTTCAACTATCGGATATTCGGAATCTCACTACAAATGTTGGATTGGCACCGGATGGGAAGAAATCACAGAACTCGATGGTGTTGCCTTCGATTATGATAATAAGGTTGATTTCGACAATCCGGATTTGTTGAATATCGAAATCCAAGGGGAGCCAATGAGTATCTTTGCCGCCACAAAATCTTACTTTAAGGGAAGAGAAGGGGCAATTGATGTTGGTTCAGCCGATCTGGATAATGATGGAATGATTGAATGTGTCTACTGTGTCAAAGGCGCGGGAAACAGATGGTTTGACAAATTGGAGATGGAAAACACAACCGAAAATCAGTGCACTGATGGATATCATGATGACAATCTCACTGTTGTAATTGTTGATGAAACAATTGATGGTGTCGTGCTCAGACCGGTTTTGATCTCTTATTCAGGTTTGAACATAAAAATAATTGAAAATACATTATCCATAAATGATGTTTGTTTCAATTATTTTGACACTGATAATACAAACGATAGGCCAAGTCTTACATCTACATCGTCAATTTTCGGTTCAAATAGCAAGTTTAACAGTCTTGGTGAAAGAACAATCCTGGGCATGATCGGGGCGTCTTATTCCGATGTTCGCAATTTGTGTACGAATATCAATTTTTCCTATTCGGATCCTGAATCTGCCACCGCTGAAATTAATGGATCTCAATGCCGGTTTTACTTCAATAACTATTCAAATCGAAATGCGATAACCTCAGATTCGATAGTGCGCGATATTGAGGTAAACAGTTGGGGGTTTGTAAATGGAGAAATGGCGATAGATCCCACTCCGGTAATTGGAGATTTTTCTATGGGTGATGCCATTAGTGAATTGAGAAAGCTCATGGTATCATCCGGTGAATGGAGTCCGTTATTATATGGGCAAGACATTATAGCTAGCACTAGTTTCTATTATCGACCATCGGATGAAAATGGCCACGTATACCAAGTGATTGTGATGGCCGATGGAGAAACTTTGGATTCCAGGGTATGCGGAATCCGGCTCGAGCAAATGGATGTTGCAGATCTTGAAGCTAAATCTAAAAAAGCGCTAGGATATTAGCTAATCATCTATAACGCTAATTAGGTGATTGCCGCAAGTCGTCTAGAGATGGATATTTTTCCATAAAACAAGTAGTGTCCTGTTACGATGTGGTCCATTGGCAGCTATCGAGATGTATATTAGGTTATATAATTAACTGAAAAATAAATAAATGGCGATTGGAGGTGTAACTGTGAAGAAAATCAAAAGAATAGTTAAGTTTTTATTTGTCTTATCGTTGCTTTCTGCATTGTTTGTTGGTGTGAATGCATTACACAACCAAGACGATTATGACTATAACGCCGAGTATTTGTCTGTGTTAGAAGAAAACTCGGATTGCTACTACCTTCAAAGAACCTCGCGTAATATAAAATTCAGCGTTGCTGTGTCGGATTCTTTGACAGTTCCAGATTATTCCGTGGTTGATTCAAATGGTGATATGGTTTCGACGGGTTTGGATAAGGTGACTGACAGTAATTATGATATATGTTCTCCTACAGGAGGGTATATCGTAGGTGAACAATATACTTTGACACTTAGTGAAGGATTATCCCTCACTGATGAAAATCTACAAAGAGCCCGAACTCTAATATTCTCTATAGAACGTAGTGCTGTTGCAAAATATGATTTTACTGACAGAGTTATAGAAACTACCGAACCTATTAAAGAATTTACAGACGATATTATTTCATTTAATGGAGCTACTGCAAAACCTGGAGAAATTGTTTTTGGTGCTAATGATAACGGTGAGTATGTAGCCTACAAGATATCGGAAATAAGGGATGATGGAACGGCATCAGTAACTGTGCCGGCAATTGACGAAATATATTCAGAACTTGATGTTTATGGTGATTATGACTTTGATGTCGATGACTTAATTGCCAATGAAAATCTTGAAATCGAAATAGCTGAAAATACAAAAAATAGCAATTTCTATTCTGCATTGATAATGGAAGCTTATGCTCTTGGGAAAACAGACAAAGGGGCGGTTGATGTATCTATTACGCGAGATTCAAATACCAATTCACTTGATACTAAAATAAAAATAACATTGAAACCTGGTCAAGATGGTTTGTTTGGTATGTGCGAGCTTAAGGATCATGAGGTATCAATTACGTATAATAGCTCCCTCAATTTAAAGGTCCAATCAGATATACGAGGGGTAAGCAAATGGGATGTCGCAGCATCTGTTAAATCTGGATCATCTTTGAATGTAAAGATAACTCGTATTTTGAGAGAAGCTAAAACCGAAGCGGAAATTGATGATTTGTTTTCTCCATCTGGTGAGATTCCAAATGTAACTGATTATCAACAGTATGTCAAAAATATTACAAATAAACTTAATAAAATTGCTGAAGATGCCAGTGGGGGGGAGTTAAAAATATTTGACTGGAAAATGCCAATTCCTTCTGTTCCTGGTCTATATTATTCAGCTGAAGTAAAATTGTTCATTGATTTAGAGATGACTGCAAGTATCGACGTTGGAGCAGATTGTATGACATTTTACCGGGTTGGAGTATGTTTTGCAAATAATGAATTCAATACTTATTCAAATTTATATAGTGATGGTGTAAAGCTTTCTCTATCTGTACGTGGTGAAGCGGAGAGCAAGACTGGTATTAAGCTCGAAGTTGGAGCAACCCTTATAAATGATAAAGTGGCTAACATTAGAATTGATCCAGAAGCTGGTGTCTATATGGATATGTATGCAACGGTTCCCATCTATGGAGAACTTGACAATATTTCAAAAAGATGTTTATATGGGTATTTTGAGCCAGGTATCTATTTAGGGGCAGATTTAAATGCTCGATTGAACATTGTCCTTAAAACGGTTAATTATAGTTATGGATTAGCCGAAAAGAAACTTCCATTTGATAATTGTATCATTGGAGAGAATGAAATTGCTTTGGATATAGAATCAACTGAAGGAAGTATTGCAGCGGTAAATAACGTTGCCAAATTGCCAAATATTCTATTTGAATATTATGACGTTAAAGATAACTGCATAAATAATACAAATCTTTCTAATGATGATTTGGAATATACATTGAATGATGGAACGGCTCTTGAAGTGTATGATGGGAACGTTGTATTGCCTTCAGGTACTCCATCCGGAAGCAATTATGTTACTGCGAAATATCATCATAGTAATGGAGGCGAATATGATACAACTTTTGAGGTTGTTGTTTACGACGGTATAGTGATAAATGATGAGTTAAACAGATTCTTTAGTAATTTTTGTGACCCGTGGCCTACAATAGATGAATTTAGCGCTGCGAATATTGATATGGACCAATTAATTGAATTTTCTATATTTTACAATTTATTTAACAACAGTGATCAATGTGAGGAGATACAAAATTACTATGGTGGCTATTATAGTATTTCAGAAGAATATGTTGAGCAATCCATCAGACGCTTCTTTGATTTAAACAGTGAAGAACATATCAAATTTGTGGATTCAATATACGCGTATTCTACAGTAGATAGTGGCATTGGATATGAAAACGGGTATTTTAATTTCCTATGGCCAGATAATGAGATCTTTAATTTTGCGCATGTAACTAAACTTTATGATAACGGTGATGGCACTTACACCGTGCTATTTGATGTTTATGGTGCGTATGGATATGACCTTGCAACGGGTAAGACAATTGATTACTCAAAAATCAATGTGTACGCTAATAAAAGCGAATGGGATTATAAAATCGGTGATTCAAACTATTTTTGCGATTGTCATTATGAGGCGGATGTAAAACCTTACTATTATAATGGAATAGAAACATATCAGGTTATAAGCATGAAAAAAAAGTAATACAGTGAAGCTCACAGGTATAAATTATTGGTCAAAGTGACAATATATATTATTTCCATAATACCATTAACCTTATGCTAAGGGGGCTATTCTAGCATGGTCATCAAAGCAATGGTAACTTAAGGAAAAATGTAACAGTACTAATACCGATCAATAAATGGTGAGACAAAAACAACCCGTCCGGGAATTCCCGGGCGGGTTGTTTTTGTCGCTAATGTAGTTTAGATGCTACCTGACATCCCTGGAAAGTTTTTATGTCGAAGTATTTGAATGGCGACTAGACTGTTTATTTGGTTTGGGAATCCTGACATGGGCAGACCATGGGGAGGATTAGACAAATAATTAACATCTAACACGTGATGGACAATCATATAGTTAAACTGGCGCAAATATTGGTGATGTTGTTTACCAAGACAAAGAAAAAATGCCGCAAGGTTTTATTTTCCTGGTGGATAAGCGGAAGCCCCGAGTAAACATATTTATCTAAATGGCAATGTCACGTAAGTTATTTCCGATCCATTTGGATTTGCAGTATTATGCAAAACAATTCATGAGACTATTTCATAAAGTAAAAACAAAATTTCATAAATTAAAAATATTCGCTTTTAAGATTTGATTTTGTGGTAGGGTAATTAAGAGCCATTTCCTAATAGTTAGGAAAAACTGTTAGCGGCCTGTTTTATTATTTTGATGTTATATTGTAATAGGAGTTGATGAATATGTTAAATGAACGACAGCAACAAATAATTGATATTCTTAATAGCGGCAATGACTGGATCAACGGTAGCGATATTGCCAGGCTTCTTAGTGTCTCGAGCCGGACCATCAGGCTAGACATCAATGCGATTAATGAATTTTACAATCAGGCTTTGATCAGGTCCGATCGGCGCAAAGGTTATAGTATCGATTTGGAATTGACAAATCTGGTTGCCCCCTGCAGTGACAATTGCTTGCCCCAGACTGCCCAACAAAGATGTGTCTATATTATCAAGGAACTCCTTTTTGAAAATGAAGAGTTGAGTCTGATTGCCCTGGAACAGGAGCTTTTTGTAAGTGAATTTACTTTGAATAACGACCTGAAGCGAATTCGCAAAATTATTGCCTGCTATCCCGAACTCAAACTGGTCCGACATCAAAACAGGATCAAGCTCCAAGGTGACGAGGGGGTCAAACGCTCCTTATACAAGATGCTTTTGACTCAAGAAACGAACGGTGATTTTATCAATCTCAACTCCATCGCCAGACTTTGGAACAATTTCGATCTGATGGAAATAAAAGAGGAACTTGAGAAGGTGCTTGTCCGTAATGACTACCAAATCCCCGACCTCAACTTTCCGATGATCATGATTCACGCCGGCATAGCGATTGAACGGATCTACAACCGCAACTATGTAAACGGACATGCTGATTCCAATTTCTTGCGGGATAGCCCGGAGTATCTTGTTTCCAGTGAATTTTTCCAAAGTGTCGGCGATATTGTAAACATCGAGGTTGTCGAAGATGAAGTGATTTTGTTTGCGATGTTGCTGCTAGGTAAGAAACGGAGCAATTATCGCGATGATATCGTTGCTTTGCGACTGGATATTTCCTCTCAAGAGTTGGTCGACCGGCTCCTGGATGTCATTGATGAAAAGTTCGGAGTCGACTTCAAGTCCGATGAAAACCTGAAGATTGGCTTGGCGATGCATTTGCAATCAATGCTTGAAAGGCAGGAAAAAAATATTCCTGTCACTAATGTCTATCTGCAGGAAATAAAAAGAAAATATCCCCTGATATTCGAAATGGCGATCAAGACCGGCGAGGTGCTCAACTCATTTTGCCATCAAGAAATAAGCGAGAATGAATTCGCTTTTCTGGCATTGCATCTTGGAACGGCATATGATCGGACAAACTCGACAATGAAACACCGGGCTGTGATGATTATCCCCCACAACCAGACCTTGGCAAAGATGGCAATCGATAAGATCAGGGTCCATTTTGGTGAAAGGCTCCAACTCGTCAATATCTTTGGCTATTTCGAGGAATCGATGGTATGTAAGGAAAACCCGGATTTGATCATCACAACAACATCGTTGCAACATAATCTGGCCACTGCGACAATCAAAGTGTCAATGTTCATAAACCATGAAGATGAAAGCCGGATCTTCCAGGAATTGAACATATTGGACCGCAAGCGATATCATCAGGAGTTTGTCACCTTGATCAAGGAACTGGTCCGGCCGGAACTGTTTTACGTAGTAGACCAAATCGAAGATGCAAGTACCGTTATCGAGTATCTTTGCGACGGCCTTATCGCAAGCAACCTGGCCGACAGTGCCTACAAGGAAGATGTATTCAAGCGGGAAGCGATTTCCGCGACATCATTTGTTCATGGCTTTGCGGTGCCCCATGCGATTGAAATCCCGGCAATTCATTCATCGATATCCATCATGTTTATAAAAAATCCCATCAAGTGGGGCGAATTCGAAGTTCGCCTGGTCATTCTTCTGGCCATCAATGATTCGGACAACCATCTGCTCAAGATATTTTTCGAATGGCTTGGAAGCATTGTCTCGAACCCGGTCATGATGGCAAAGCTGCTGGATTGTGCCGATTATCAGGAGTTTATCGATTTAGTTACCAACTAGGAGAATATATGGAAAATAAAATAAATAAAGCAACATACAAAAATGATCTGGGTGTCATATCGAAACGCTTTGTCGGTTATCTGATTGACTGGTATGTGGGAGCACTGGTTACCGCCTTGCCACTGGCGGTATTCTCTCAGAAATATTATGGAAACATGTCAAACCAGAACATCCTGCACTTCGACCAGTCGCTTGGAGTCGTTTTGGGAGTTGTCACCATTCTGTTTGCCATATTCTATTACATCCTGGTGCCGCTGTTCATATATCCGGGTCAGACTCCGGGTAAAAGAATATGCAAATTGAAAATTGTTTCTAAAAACGGTAAGGCGGTTAAACCGATCAACCTGGTAAGCCGCCAGCTGCTGGGGATATTCATTATCGAGGGCTCTTTGTACAGTGTCTCCACCATTTTCCATCAGTTGCTTTCGATTGTTTTTTCAATGAATTTCGTCACCCCGTTGATGTATGCGGGCATTATCGTATCGCTGGCAAGCGCATTGTTCTTGCTGTTTGGCAAGAACCAAAGAGCCTTGCACGACCTTGTCGGTCAAACAAGAGTAATATCAAGCAAGTAGAAAAGGGAATAACTATGAAATCATTAGAACTAATCAGTTTCACAATCATCTCGAAAGTCGGGATGGCCAAATCGAATTACATCGAGGCGATGAAGTACGCCAATCTATGTCAGTTCGATTTAGCCACCCAGAAGATCCAAGAGGGGGACGAGGAATTCAATGAGGGCCATCTTGCCCATGGAGAATTGATCCAACAGGAAGCATCGGGCGACAATGTCTCGCCGACAATATTGTTGATGCATGCCGAGGACCAGCTTATGGCTGCCGAAACGATCAAGATCATGGCTTTAGAGATAATCACCATGGCCAAAAAGATCGAGGCCCTTGAAAAAGGTAATTAGTGCCGCAGGTACTTGTTATAGATAATAAGGAGGAAAAGATGAAGAAAGTGTATTTATTTTGCAGCGCCGGGATGTCGACGAGCATGCTTGCAAGCAACATGCAAGAAATCGCCAACAACCACAAGCTGCCCATTGAAGTCAAGGCATTTTCGCACAACAAGCTTGAACAGATCATCAAGGAGAAACAGCCGGATTGCATTTTGCTAGGGCCCCAGGTCAAGTACATGTACGATGAGACAATCGAACAATTCGGGTCATACAACATCCCTATTGCGGTGATCGACCAGGCTGCTTATGGCATGATGGATGGCGAAAAAGTGTTGAAGCAAGCAATCAAATTAATCAAAGCGAATAAACAGTGAGGGAGAGAATATGTTTAAAAAACTTGAGAGTGTTTTGATGCCTTTAGCCGAGGCTATTGGCCGCAATAAGTATTTGGTTTCCATCCGGGACGGGTTTCTGGTTTCAACCCCGTTGCTGATCGCCGGATCGATATTCCTGTTGATCGGCAACTTCCCGATTCCGGCCTGGACCAACTGGCTGGATTCCGTAATTGTCAACAGCTCCACCGGTGAAACTTTAAGCGCCTTTATTGGCAAGCCGGCCGATGCTACTTTTAGCATCATGGCAGTATTCGCGGTTGTGGGAATAGCCTATTCCTTTGCCCGGCAAATGAAGACCGACAAGATCTTCGGGGCTGCCGTGGCGGTCATGTCATGGTTTTTACTGATGCCTTATGTCGTTGAAAAAACGATCAGTGTCAGCAATCAGGATGTGCCGGTAAGTATAAGCGGGATCCCTCTGGGCTGGGTTGGAGCCAAGGGAATCTTCGTGGGAATCATCGTTTCTTTCATTTCGGTTCACATCTATTCATGGGTCGAGAAAAAAGGATGGACCATCAAGATGCCTGCCGGAGTGCCACCTACAGTAGTCCAATCATTCGCGGCTTTGATTCCAGTAACGATCGTCATGTCCATTTTCTTTGGAATCAACTTGCTGTTCGGTTTTTTGGGAACAAATGTTTTCCATATCATTTTTGAATTCCTGCAAACGCCATTGCTTAATTTGGGGGATACCTTGGGAGCTATGGTCACTGCCTATATTTTCCTGCATCTGTTCTGGTTTTTCGGGATCAACGGCGGATCGGTGGTCGGTGCGGTATTCAATCCGATCCTGCAGACTCTTTCGATTGAGAATCTTGAATTTTTCAAAACCGGTATCGGTGAAGGGCATATAATCTGCCAACAATTCCAGGATCTGTTCGCCACATTCGGTGGTGCCGGGTCGACGTTGTCTTTGATTGTCGCCATGCTTTTTTTCTGCAAATCCAAACGGATCACCGAACTTGGCAAGCTTGCTTTGATTCCGGGAATCTTCGGGATCAATGAGCCTATCGTCTTCGGTCTGCCGATTGTTTTGAATCCGACAATGCTTATCCCGTTCATGCTGGTTCCCACAATGAACATCGTGATTTCCTATCTGGCCATGGCGGCCAAACTGGTGCCGATCTGCAATGGAATCCAGATTCCTTGGACTACTCCGATAATCATTTCGGGATTCCTGGCGACAAACTGGGTCGGTTCGCTGCTTCAGGCTGCGCTTCTGGTTCTGGGGGTATTCGTCTACATGCCTTTTATCAAGATCATGGACAAACAATATCTCAACGATGAAGAAAATGCCAAAGATAAAGGCGATGATGATGACTTCTCGCTTGATGACCTGTCATTCGATGATTTATAGGATTGTTTTGTAAAGTAAGGAGCTAACTCATGAAAATTGTAATGATATATGACCAGATTCAAGCCGGAGCCGGCACCAAAGATGACAAGATGGTAGGCCTGAAGGCAACCAGGGATGTGATCGGACCGGCGGTGATGATGGAACCTTATTTAAAGCAGATAGACGGCCAGGTAATTGCCTGCCTTTACTGCGGCGATGGGTACTTTCGGGCAAATGAGGCTCTGGTCGTTTCCAAATTCACTGCCATGATTGCCAAATTGCAGCCCGACCTGGTTATCTGTGGCCCCTCTTATAACTATTCAGGCTACAGCGAAATGGCGGTGAAAACGGCCGCTGCGATAAAAAGAGATCTCGATGTCCCGGTAATCTGTGCCATGGCAAAGGACAACAGCGAATTGATCGGTGTCTACAAGAGCAAGGTTCCAATTGTCAAAACCCCTAAAAAAGGCGGGGTTGGATTGATGGAATCATTGCAAGGGATATCGCTTGTGGCAGATGCGCTGGTCAATCATCAGGATTCAAATGAGGTCTGCTCAAAATATTGTTTCAACTAAAAAAGGGGATGCCAAAAGCATCCCTTTATCTCGGGGAGGCAAGAGTAAACCTTCATTCAAACAAGTCCATTATCATAAAAAAGGGTACTGATGCAATTCTTCATCGAATTGATATTCGACAAGGATCACAAACATATTATACGAGGAGGTAAATTTATGTGGGCAATAATTGCAACATGGCGGATGGCCGCCGAAGGAATCAATGAAGCAAAAAAGATATTGGAAAACGGCGGAAATGCCGGAGATGCCATCGAGACGGCGATAAAGGACGTCGAGAATTTTGAATATTACAAGTCGGTCGGCTATGGCGGACTGCCAAACGAGGAAATGGAAGTCGAGCTTGACGCGGCCTATATGGATGGCGACACTTTGGATATCGGTGCAGTAGGAGCGATAAAAGACTTTGCGAATCCGATTTCCATCGCCCGAAAACTTTCAAAAGAGACCGTGAATAATTTCCTGGTCGGAGCCGGGGCGGAAAAATATGCCCATAAAGAAGGGTTCGAGCGCAAAAACATGCTGACTGAACGCGCCAAGATCCATTATCACAACCGGCTGATAAAAATAAAAGAGGAACAGATCCGCCCGTATGACGGTCACGATACGGTCGGCATGGTCTGTCTTGATGAAAGCGGCAAAATGACCGCGGCGACATCTACAAGCGGTCTTTTCATGAAAAAACCCGGTCGGGTAGGCGATTCCCCTGTTTCGGGATCGGGCTTTTATGTCATCAGCGAGTTTGGCGGGGCCAGTGCCACCGGTCTGGGTGAGGATATGATGAAAGGCTGTGTCTCCTATGAAGTTGTCCGGCTGCTAAAGGATGGAATCCATCCCCAGGAAGCTGTTGAAAAGGTGGTCGGTGAACTTGACCGGGAGCTCAAAAAACGCCGCGGCTATGCCGGTGACATCTCTCTGGTGGCCCTGAACAACAAGGGCGAGTGGGGCGTTGCCACGAATATCGAGGGATTCTCCTTTGTTGTGGCGACTGCAAACAGCGATCCTCAAGTTTATCTGACCAAAAATATCAATGGCCGCACCCATCATGAATTAGCCAGCCAGGAGTGGCTTGACAATTATATGGAGACCCGGATGGCTCCGCTGAAAAGAAATTAGCCATGGATGAAAAGATAATCGATCAGGTTCTTGATAATAAAGAGGAAATGCTTTCAAGTATCATCGATCTTGTCAACATGCCCAGCGTCAAAAAGGACATGGAGCCGGGATGTCCTTATGGCCGGGATCTCGCGGAGATCTTGAATAAGACATTAAAGATCGCAGAAAACATGGGATTTGATACCGTCAATCTCGACAACTATCTGGGTTACGCGCAATTTGGCCAAGGTGATGACTATATCTGCATCATCGGCCATCTCGATGTGGTCGAACCCGCCGGTCAATGGACCAGCCCGCCATTTCAAGCCACATTGCGACAGGGCCGGATATATGGACGGGGCGTTCTCGACAATAAAGGACCGCTGATAAGCTGTCTTTACGGTCTTTATGCCATCAAGCAGCTGGGGATCGAATTGAAAAGACCGGTAAGGATCATATTCGGATGCGACGAGGAAAGCGGATTTGGCGATCTGGAGCACTATCTCAAGAAGGAAAAACCGCCCGTGATGGGTTGGACGCCCGATTGCAAGTATCCCGTTGTCTATGGCGAGCGGGGCCGCATGAGTGTAAGGTTTATAGCGTCAGATGGAAACCATCAAGCTCTTGTTGATTTTGTCAACAACTACATCTTCAATCAAAATCCCGATGGGACCGCTTTGGGGATAAGACATCTAGACCAGGAATTTGGAACTACCCTGATGCGCAATTTCAAGCTTGGTTTAAATAATCAGGATCTGACATTCGCCATGGACATAAGCTATCCTGCGGGTATCACCTGGACAAAGATAATGGCCATCATCAGGGAAAAAGCCGATTCACTTGAAGTGGAAATGGTTAAAAATTACGATCCGGTCAAATTCGACAAGGATGCGCCAATGGTCAAAATGATGCAACGGGCATATGAAAAAATCACCGGCTGCGATGGGACCCCGGTAACGACAACTGGTGGTACCTATGCCAAGCTGATGCCCAATATAGTTCCATTTGGACCCAGTTTCCCAGGACAAAAAGGGATTGCCCATCTTCCCGATGAATGGATGGATATCGATGATATTGTGGAAAATGCCAAAATATACGCCTTGGCAATATATTACTTAGGAGGTTTGGAAAATGGATTATGAGATTGAGATTTGTTGCGGCAGTTATGAAGACGCGTTAAACGCGGCCAAAGGAAAAGCCAGAAGGATCGAACTCAACAGCGCTTTGCATCTAGGCGGGCTGACCCCGTCATTGGCGACCTTGATTCTGGCCCGGAAGAATACGGATCTGAAAATTATCGCCATGGTTCGCCCTCGGGGTGCCGGATTCAATTATGATGAATCGGAGTTTCAGGTGATGCTCGAAGATGCCAGGTTGCTGCTAAAAAACGGGGCTGATGGCATCGCCTTTGGCTTTTTGGACGGATCTCGAAATATAGATTTACAAAAGACCGCTCAGATGGCTGATTTGATCCATCTGTATTCAAAAGAAGCGGTGTTCCACCGGGCGTTCGATTGCGTCATCGACCCATATGTGGCAATTGAACAGCTTATCGATCTGGGCATCGACCGGATCCTTACCAGCGGCCAGCAGGACACCGCAATCAAGGGCGCTTCACTGATCCGGGACCTGCAGGAAAAATACGGCGACCAGATAGAAATCCTTGCAGGAAGCGGCGTCAATGATTCGAACGCCTTGGATCTGATCAGTCAAACCAAAATAAACCAGATCCACAGTTCCTGCAAGGGTTGGAAAGAAGATAAGACGACAACCACTGACAATATCAGTTTTGCCTATAATGGTGAAAAAGGGGATAATTATGAAGTGGTCCTGGCTGATAAGGTAGCAAGGCTGATTGCCAGTGTATGTCAATAACATGGAAGAACAATCGCCGCTTCAAATTTGGATATACCCTCTTTAGTGTGGTTGTGGCCGCCTATCTGCAGGCTTTTGTCATCAAGTCATTCATCACTCCGGCCGACCTGCTTTCCAGCGGATTTACCGGATTGGCGATATTGATCAATAGGATTGCAGGTCTTTTTGGATTGGGTTTTCCAGTATCGATAGGAATGATTGTGCTAAACGCCCCGGTAGCTTTTTTATGTTACAAAAACATATCAAAAAAATTCACCATCTTCTCATTGGTCCAGGTATTTTTAGCCAGCCTATTTTTGCAGTTTTTGGATTTTCCGGTTGTTTTCGATGACGTGATGCTCAACATCACTTTTGGGGGATTCATATATGGGATTTTGACGGTGATTGCCCTTAAGGGCAACGCATCGACCGGCGGTACCGACTTTATCGCGTTGTATATCTCAAACAAATGCAACAAGTCAATATGGGGTTACGTTTTTGTTTTCAATTCGATAATCCTGATCGTATTTGGGTACATGTTCGGGTGGCTTAATGCCGGCTATTCGATCTTGTTCCAGTTTATCTCGACCAAAACCATCGATTCATTCTATCACCGGTACAAGCGGGTCACTTTGCAGATAACCACAACCAGACCTGAACGAATCATCGATGCTTATACAGGAAGTTACCGTCATGGGGTTTCCTGGGTCAAGGGGGTGGGGGGCTACAGCAAAAAAGAGATGAGCCTGCTCCATACTGTTGTTTCGAGCTATGAGGTATCCGACATTGTCGAATTGATGAGGACAGTTGACCCGAAGGTCATAATCAATGTGTTGAAGACCGAAAATTTTTATGGCGGTTTTTACCAGGCCCCTATCGAATGAGATCGAAAGGAAATGCTTTTCCCTTTTCGCTGTCATTGAAAATGGAATCATGAATCAAGCGTGATCTGTCTGATCCGGCACAATAAACAAGATTGCCCCTGCAAATACTAAGTAGATGATGGCAAATACTGCCTGCGATCCACCAGGCAAGGATAAAGAAAACGGATGGTGATGCCTTGCTATCAGGACCTGCAAAGATGATTTAAGCCATCTTAGCCAAAGCGATAAGACATCTTGACATAGGATCCAAAGACAATGACAGGCTGTTTGCTGATTCCTTTTCGTTTTAGACCGACAATCAGCCGCATCCAAGCGGTTATTGCTTTTGCTAAAACAACAGTGCGGGTTCGGTTTTGGAGAAACATTTGGTTTCAATCTATCCTTATCTTCAAACACGGGATTGATTGTCCCCAGGGACCGGTGCTAAATGAGCAGCCATCCGCCATTTTTGCCAAGTTCATCCATTCTCTTTGATCTGCAAGGTCCTTTCAGGTGTTGAAATATAGGGTCGGTTTGACATCAAATATAGGGCTGGAAACATGAGATGATCTTTAACAATGCTTATGCTGGGAGCAATTTGGCGATCCATGCCAGTGGTTCCATCAACCCGGTGGCAACGTGATGCAAGAAGCAATATGTTTGCAAAGGCGATACGATTATCGGGTGACCCGGGCCCGGTGCCGGTTTCGATCATCGAGACGGGCTTCGTGGCAACTGCGCCCGAAGACAAGAAGGTGGCACAGGCAATTGCCGATCCAAGATTGACCAGGCGATTGTTGCAAGTCGCGACATATATTTCAAAATCAGCTGACGATTACCGGCTGCATGAATTCGGGACTGTATGGCGTTTTTTGGTTTGATAAGATGAAAAAACAAAGAAGTCATTGCAAGGATTGATTTTCATCCGAAACTTGCTTTACCAGCTTGGGGAGTGATTTGATATTACGGGAGGAATCAATTAAATATCGAAAAGTTATTGAAATGTCATTTGGAAAGTGCTATCATGTATTCAACTGGTTAATACATGTTCGGTGTGCACAATCGGATATGGTTATTAGGGTTGTTACTGGTAATGCAGGCAAAGCCTAAATGAATGTATGCTTTTTGCATATGTTTGTTTGGGCTTTTTTATATTGAAAAAGTCCGCGGGAGGGAAGATTTAATGAAGGTTAAAAGAGTGTTTAACAACAATGTAGTGCTGGCCTACAACAATGATTCGGAGATTGTCCTATTTGGCAAGGGAATTGGTTTTCAAAAGCAGCATGGAGATCCAATTGACAAGATAAAGATTGAAAAAATGTTCACCCTTGATGAAAAGGAAAGATCCAATATCGAAGAATTGTTCACCACTATTTCCAAAGAATATTCGGATCTAACTTTCAAGCTTGTCAAACAGGCTGAATCGGACCTCAACATCGAATTCAACACGAACATCTATATCGCAATCATGGATCATATCAATTACGCTTTGGAAAGAGCCAAACAGGGTTTGTTCATCACCAATCCGCTAAGATGGGAGATAAAAAGAACGTATCCCAGTGAATATCGCGCGGCTGTCAAAACGATTGAGATAATCAATGAAGTCACCGGTATTGAACTGCCCGAAGACGAGGCTGGGACAATCGCCATCCATTTCTTCAATGCCCAGGATCCCAAGTCATTGGTCAATACCTCACTTAAATCAGTGACGATAATCCAGGACATTGTCAAACTGATTCAAAATCAATTTGGGATAGAGTTTGATGAAAATGAAATGAACTACAATCGGATGATGACGCATCTTCGCTATTTTGTGAATAATATATTGAACGGCAGCAACCGCAATAAGACGATGCGGGATGACTTCCTGTACCAGTCCATCAGGCAGCAATATCCCGATATTTACAAGTGTGTGGAGCTGATTGAACGGTATATCGATCTAAAGGCCAAAAAACCCGTTCTCGATGAGGAAAAGATGTATTTGATGATCCATATTCAGCGAGTAGTTGAAAAAGAGAAAATCAAAGGAGAAAGAAATGAGTTATAAAGAATACTGCAGTGAACTGGTTGAACATGTTGGCGGCGTTGCCAATATTGCCAGTGTCACTCATTGCGCAACCAGATTGCGTTTCATGCTTGTTGATAGAAGCAAAGTTGACAAAGCTAAAGTTGAGGCTTTGCCAAATACAATTGGAACGGTGTCGGCTCAAGGTACCTTTCAGGTTGTAATCGGACCGAACGTAGCCGATGTTTATGATGAATTAAGCAAGATAGAAGGTATCACCACTGATGGAACGGTATCTGACGATGAAGGGGATGCAAAATCCGGAATCGATCGCTTTTTGGGGACGATTTCAGCTATCTTTACCCCTTATATTCCGGTTCTGGCATCGGCTGGAATAATCAAAGGGTTGCTGGCTCTTTGCATCAATTTGGGATGGCTGAGCGTCACGTCAAACACATATGCGATCCTCTTTGCTGCCGGCAACGCCCTTATATATTTCTTCCCGATCCTTCTGGCATTTACCGCGGCTAAAAAGTTTGGAGCTAATCCTTACATCGGGGCAGTCATCGGGGCAGCATTGATGGAACCGAACTTGACCGCCATAAATGTCACAGGTCAAAACATTGATTTTCTAGGTATCCCTTTTGTCGCCCAATCATTCCAGAATACAGTCATTCCGATCATCCTGGGAATGTTTGCCTACTCATATCTGGAAAAGGGATTGAAAAAGTATCTGCCTAAATCGACGCAACTGATGCTTGTTCCTTTCATTTCACTGGTGGTTATGGTTCCTGGTATTTTATTGATCTTAGGGCCGATTGGGGCACTGTTGGCCAATGGAATCGCCAGTCTGTATTCTTGGCTGCTTTCTTTTGGAACAATCCCGATCAGCCTGATTTTCGGAGGCTTTTTCATCTATGTGATCATGCTGGGGATGCACTGGGTGGTATTGCCGATTCAGCTTTCCATCCTGGCGACCCAAGGGATGGAATATTCATTGTGCGCCGGGGGAATGGGAAACTATTCGCTGCTGGGGGTCACCTTGGCTGTGCTGCTTATAAGCAAAAACCAAGAGACTAAAACTATGGCTGGTTCCGCTTCATTTGTAAACTTCCTGTCTGGGATCACCGAACCGGGACTTTATGGAATCATTTTCAAGAACAAGAAATACTTTATCGCCCTTACTTTAGGCGGTCTGGCTGGAGGACTGACTTGCGGAATTTTTGGATGTTACATCACCGCTTTTGCCTTCACCGGCCTATTCGGTCTGCCGGCATTTGCATCTTCGCCTACAGCTACTTACTACTTTATTGCAGTGGCAGTCACAATCGCAGTATCGTTTTGTACAACGTTTGTTCTTGAAAAAGGATTCAAGCCAAAAAAAGCTTAGGTCCAAACGTCTTGAAATCCAAAGGTATTGGCTCGCCGGTGTCAGGCGCTGTTGTGGATATCGTTGAAATCAACGATCCGGTCTTTTCAATGAAGCTGGTTGGAGATGGGGTAGCGATCCATCTTGACAACGGAAACGTGTATGCTCCTTGTAGCGGCAAAGTAACCGTGGTCCACTCGACCAAACATGCGATAGGAATCACCAGCGACAATGGTGACGATATATTGATACATCTCGGGCTCAATACTTCACGTTTGGACAATAAACATATCAGACTGTTTATCCACCAGAATGACATTGTTCAAAAAGGTGATCTGATTGCCAGATTCGATTATGAATCATTGCCTGAAGACATCGATCCTGTTGTGGTATTGGTGGTTACCAATCTCACCGGCAGCGAATATCTTGAAAAAAAGATCGACCGCCATATTTATGCTGGCGAGTCCATATTTGAAATTAGACAAGGAAACTGATGTTTCCTTGTTGTTTTATAGGAGAATATTATGAAATACGACAAATTATTTTCACCAATCAAAATAAACCAGCTGATGGTTAAAAACCGGATAGTGGCGGCTCCTGTGGGCGACACTTTCGAGGACAAAGCATTGGGCGGGGCGGGAATCGTCATCGCCGGGCACGCCATTGTCCAGTACGGCAAATCAAGTTTTGCTTCAGGTGATGAACCTGACATCTTTTCAAAATATGAGATTGAAAATACCGTTAGCCGCGTCCGCAGGATTCATATGGGTGGGGCCAAGGCATCCATTGAAATTTTTCATGGCGGACTTTATGCCCGGGTTCTCGATCATGCGTACGGTCCCCAGGATGACATCCGCGAAGATGGGGTAGTCATCAAGGGGCTGGATGACGATTCAATGCAGGAAGTGTTGAATTGTTACGCAACTACAGCCAAAAACGCCAAGGAGGCGGGATTCGACATGATCTTCATGCATTTTGGCCACGGCTGGCTACCGGCGCAGTTTCTTTCGCCCTTGTTTAACAAGCGTGATGATGAATATGGCGGCAGCTTCGAAAATCGGGCGCGATTTCCATTGGAAATCCTTAAAGCGGTCAGGGCGGCTGTAGGTAAAGATTATCCTATCGACATGCGTATCAGTGCATACGAGTGGGTCGAAGGATCAATTGATTTCGAAGATGTCAAAGAATTCATCAAACTGGCTCAAAAGTACATTGATACCGTTCAAATATCAGCCGGGTTGGACATCAATCACGAAGGAAACGTCCATATGGCGACAACCAATTTTGAAGAACATATGCCCAATGTGCATTGGGCGCAGCAGATAAAAGAATGCGTGGAGATCCCGGTGTCGGTTGTCGGGGCCGTTTTGAGCGCCAGGGAGGCAAACGAGGTCATATCTCAAGGAAAAGTTGATATGGTGGCATTTGGCCGGGCTTTTATCGCCGACCCATACTGGCCAAGAAAAATCCTCGAAAACCGTGAAGAAGATGTTGTTCCATGCCTTCGCTGTTTGCAATGTTATCACATTGCCACCAACCGCAAGAATGTCGGCTGTTCAGTTAACCCGCGCTACACTAATGAAGAATTCATCCCTAAGAATGTCGAACCGGCTAAAACAGTCAAAAATGTTGCCATAATCGGAGGCGGGCCGGCTGGAATGCAAGCGGCGATAACTGCATCTAAACGAGGCCATAAGGTTATCTTATTCGAAAAAAACGATCATCTTGGTGGCCAGATCGCCAATGTGGCCAAGGAACACTACAAAGAAGACGTCAGACGCTTCTATCATTATCTGATTGGACAGGTTGGAAAATCCAATATCGATATTCGTTTAAATGAAGAAGCCACACCTGAAAAGCTAAGGAATCTTGGCCTGGACACTATCGTGATTGCGGTTGGCGCTTCTCAAATAATACCTCCGATTAATGGCATTGACAGTGAGAGGGTGATCGATGCGATATCCGCAATCAGGAAACCGGAGAATATCGGGGATAATGTTATTGTGATCGGTGGGGGGACTATCGGAGCGGAAATAGGATTGGAACTCTCACTTATAGAAAACAAGACCGTCAATATTATTGAGATTGGAAACGAGCTGGCGCCCCAAGGCAATTTGCTTTACAAGATAGCCTTGAATCAAAAAGTAAGACAGGCGAAAACATTGACGGTCAACCTGAATGCCAGATGTCAGGAAATCACCAAAAACAGTGTTGTTATGGAAAAGGGTGGCCGGATTCAGGAAATTCTATATGATACGGTTATCTACAGCACCGGACTTAGAGCCAATCGTGAATTGGCGCAATCATTTTATGGAATAACACCCGATGTTGCGGTAATCGGTGATTGTGTTGCCCCAAGGAAAATCATGGAAGCAATCTACGAAGGACATTCCTTTGCGTTGAACATATAGAGGTGGTACGATGATATTTTTTAAAAAGACAAACAAGATAATTGAACTGAGCTGTCCTATCAGCGGGAATGTGAAATCGATTGAAGATGCACCTGATGAAGTCTTTGCCAAAAAAATGATGGGTGATGGAGTGATTATTGAACCTGTCGATGGGAAGCTGTATGCTCCATGTGATGGTGTGGTATCTATGGTTTTCCCAACCAAGCATGCGATTGGGATCAGGTTGGAAAATAAAGCCGCGCTTCTGATCCATTTTGGGATTGATACAGTCAACCTGGAAGGAAAAGGATTCAAATGCGATCTGCAAGTAAACCAGAAAATAAAAAAAGGCGATCTCCTGCTCGAGGCGGACCTGGAATACATCAGGTCAAATGCAACAAGCGATGTGGTGATAATGGCATTAAGCGAGCTGCCAGAAGGCTCATCCCTGACAAAAGGACTCGGGTTCCACGATGCGCTTGTTTCAACCATAGTAAGAATTGAAAGAATCTGATCATAGTTCTTTGCGGGCAGCTTTGTAGAACCTCAATTTTTGATTTGAATGACCATAAAACACAGACAGCAATTCTGTTGGTTCGAGAAAATAAGGTAACTGATCTGAAATGCTGGGATTGTTGGATTATTAGGCGACCAAATTTCGACATTTTGCCACTGGAATTCTCGACCTGGCTATGTGGTCATTCAAAATAGCTTTCAGATGGGATATTTTTCAATATACGGGTTAAGCAACATGCAAATTCAGAAAAATCACATCTGGAAATTAGCCACAAATTATTTTCTTGAATTAAACTAATTGCGATGCGGGGTGCGCAAAAATACAAAAACATAGATGCTGGTTTAAAAATATATCACACTGACAGCATAGTGTTTGAGGGGACACCCTCAATTGAATGTATTTTCTAAAATAGGCAATACTTATTTCAAAGCGGATAATTTGGTGAAATTGGGCTACGATTTGAACTCGGAAGATAATAACCTAAGTGTGTATATTCTTGAGTTGTTGGGAACTGAAAAAATCTGATATACGTGAAAACATCCCATGAATCCAAAAATTCAAATCTGATTCATTGATAGTATGGACAAGATAGTCAAAAGAGCATGATTTCAACCTTGATTGCAGTTGATATCGTGCTCTTTTGTTTGTTTCGTATTGAAAAATGTATTTAAATAATGTTTCTGTGTATTCTTATTTCTAGGCGATCAGTCTGCTGTCATGACAAATGAAATAGATGATCTGGTATTTTTCACTTATCTTATTGATCAGTTCTTTGGCGCTGTCTATTCGCTCGTTGTCAAGATTGATAAATGGGTCGTCGAGTATCAATAAAGGTGCATCAACGTTCTTATACACGGCATCCACCAGGGAAAGTCGCATACACAGCTGGATCAGGTCCTGCATACCGGTGCTAAGCTCAGCGCTATCATGCAATTCACCATTCTCTTCCAGTTTTACCTTTAAATCAATATCGACCTGATAAGCGTCAGGCTTGTTGGCACTTAAGGCGGCAAGATAAGTCTTTAATGATTCATTCATCTCGCCCATATACTTGGATGCCAGGCTTTCCTTGGCATCGTTCATACAACTCATTGCCAGCGACAACAATTCATATTGCTTTTCAAGTTCCGCCTTTTCTTCAACGTTTTGAGCTATCTGGGATTCGATATCTTCAATCTTATCGGCATTGATACTTAACTCATTAATTTGGCTGTTGAATTTGGCGATATTTTCAATGATTTCAGATCGTTTTGAACTTAGTTCTCTTTGCCGTTGAGACAAGCTGTCTTTCAATGACATATCATCCTGTTCTGGCAATTCAAGTGAATCTAATTGGGTAATGTCATGGTTTTGAGAGAAGTTGTCGACTCGTCTTTTAATATCATTGAAACTCAATATAGCGGCTTTGTAATCCTGGAATCTGTTGTTGAGATCTTCAACGGCATCTTTGATTGATTCAGGCAACCCGCCAAAGTACTTGATCATCATACTATCCAAATATGATTGGGTGCTTTCCAATTTTTTTGTTGCGCCCGCCAAGGATTCATTTTTTTCAAATAGCTTATGGAAATGATCGATATCACTTCTTAATGCCCGCAGCGAAGCCTGATAATCATCTAAAGGATTTTGCATATCGTATTTCGACAGAAATTCATCAACTGCTTTCTTCACTGCAACGATATCTTTTTCCAACTGCACCAGAGCAGCTGATTTTGTCTCGATTTCTTTTTTCAAGCGATTGTAATCGGACAGCTCGGTCAGGATGTTTGCCAAGGCTGCCGTGATGTTGTTATCGCCTTCACCCAGCTGTGCCAAAAACGCTTTGGTGTTGTTTTCGATAGTTGTCTTGTTTTGTAGATCTTTATCCAGCTGTTTGATCAAATCATCTCGTTCACTATCGTTTTGATTGACTTTTGTGTTTTTATGATTGCTTGGCGAATTTTTCAATGAGTAAACAATCAGCCCTATGCCTGCCACCACCAAAACCCCTGTTATTGCTATGGAAACCAGAACTGCAACTATACCTAATAGTGCAATAACGATTCCTGCAATCAGTAAAGGGCTTATTTTGCTTTTTTCAGTTTTTTGTTGCTGGGAATCGATTTCCCTGATTTTGTCTTTGGCTGTGGAAATTCGCTCATTAAGGTCATTGACTTGTTGGTAGCTGTTGAGACAATTTTTCACGTTATCGACAGATACCTGCTTGTCTTTAAACTTGCTATCCAGATAATCATATCTATTTGATGTTTCTTCACCGATAACATATTTGCTTTTGTCCGTATTGAGATTTGAAAGCTTGGAAATGTTGTTGTTGCAAACCTCCAGTTGATCTGATCTAGGGACACCGCTCTCGAATTTCTTAGCGAGATTGTCAAGTGTGTCTCTTTCTTCAGGCGACATATCAAATTGGCCTTTGATTTCAATCTGGGATTTCAATTCTGAAAGCTTGTCGTTAATTTCTTTGATTTCCAGCTGAAGATCATTCAACTCAACGTTATCACCATCAAAGAATCTGTGGAGCTCTGCAAACTCTTTTTCCTTCTGGTCGAATTCCTTCTTCAGCTCGATGTACTGTCTTTTTTGTTGATAGAGGAGCAGCTTGTCTTGTTGGGCAACAATGGCATCCATTTCTTTATCGACTGCATTCTTATCAGCTTTCTCATTATCGATCCATCCTGAAATTGTATCAATGCTTTCAGCGTCGGCGATGCATTTGTCCAATTGTTGTTTCAGTTTGCCAATTTGGTTGTCTTTATCATTAAGCAGCCCTTTTTTTCCTCTTTTGGCTTTGAACTCGGTTGCCTTTGATTCAAGGAGGTTTACAACCTCTTGAGAGCGGTCCATGTCGGCTTCTTTGTCGTCTAATCCACCAAGCTTTTGAGAGATGATTGAGTTAAGCAAATCGTTGCCCTTTAATGTGATGAAAGCAGTGTTTTCATAAGATTCACGATCAACTCCCCAAATTTCATTTCCTATGTCTTCAGTGAAATCAGTGGTGACAAGGTTGGTTGCCAGATTGATAATCTCAAAAGTGTCAGTTTTAGCAGTCTTGCCAAAGAATCTGGTCATCTTGTATTTCTTGTTATTGTGCTCGAATACGATATTTCCACCTAATTTCCCGCCATTCCATGGATAATAGGATTTTCTTTCATTGCCTTTCTTTTTTGTACTATAGTCAAGTCCATAGAACATCGCTTTTAAGAAGGCTGCCAGTGTAGTCTTGCCCCAGCCGTTATCCTGGTAGATCACGTTTAATCCTTCTTCAAAAACATGATTGTATTTTGATAACCTGCCGAAATTTTCGATGTGGCAACTGATCAGTTTCATTGGATTACCTCTTTTCCCAGGATTGCATTGATACCCATGACAATGATTTTGCTCTTTTCTTCCGGATCAATGTTTAGGTCATTTACTTTTCGGATAAATTCACCCTTCAATGAAATGTCATTTTCATATTTAAGGTAATCTATTTTGATTTCGGTTTTGTCAACTACCCGGGTGAAATAAAACTGGCTCTTGAATTTTTGCTGCAAGTAACTGATATCAACCTCGGTTTCTTCAGAAATATCACCCTGAACGATGATTTTGACGATATCTGATTTAGGAATGTCTTTTACTATATTCTCTATTGTTTGACCAAGCTGAGTCATATTAACATCATCGCTCATATCGACAAATACTTCGTGAAATTTTCGTCTGGCAAACTCGCTATGGAAAGTTTTAGTGATTTTGTTTCCCGAAATATCTAACAGGACAAATCCCTTTGTACCGCATTCATCAAATCCGCGACCTTCAAGACATCCGGAATAGCAGTATTCTCCCCGATAGTCCAACTTTTCACATTTGTATTCATGAATATGACCAAGCGCGAGATAGTCGACGAACTTGTTTTTAAGAACCTCGATATTTATGTTCTCCGATTTGTTGTCACTTTGATAATTGCTCGTTTGTCCGTGAAGTACAACGATATTGACATCTTTTTCATTCAACAGAAGTTTTGAGTGAAAGTCAGTTGTATTGTTCCCTTTAAATTCATAACCGGTGATGACAACATTGTCGTATCTGTAGCTTTTCCAAGAATCTGTGAATAGTTTCAGATTAGATGGAAGTGTGTCCAGATTTTTGAAGAAATCATCGCTGTCATGATTTCCTTGCAGATAAAGAAAATCAATGGAGCTGTAAGTTTCGATCAGTTCCAGCACCCGGTCCTTGATTCTTTTCTGTCTGGTTTGTGGCGTATCGAACATGTCACCGGCAATGATGATGGCTCTTACATCGTTTGAAGAAGCGAACTTCACCATATCTCCAAATGTTTCGAGAATTTCCAGTCGCCTTTCCTTGGCTTGTTGTGTTGTCAGATGCGTCTCCATCTTTGAATCCAGATGGAGATCGGCACAATGAATAATCTTCATTAATTTCTCCCTCGTATTAAAATATTTTCATTCAAAAAACATATTAGCACATTAACGTAGATTCTATCAATAAAAATGGTATAAACCACAAATAATAAATTATATGTAACCACAATAGTCATTTTTATTGTGTAATAAATATTACTGTGTTACAATTTTGTGGTATTGATGATTCGTGTTGTCATGCCAATAGGGCATAAGCAAAAAGGGGGATGCATATGAAGAAGTGTAAAATTTGTGAGGAGTGTAAAGACGATAACGAAATGGTTTTTTTCCGTCGTCAGGAATACATTTGCAAGGACTTTGATTCCAAATCCCATATAAAAGAAGATGATGATTATCTGGAATTCATGTACTCGACAAACGGATTTGACAAATAAGGGAAGCGAGACGGTCTTATAGATGTATTGATTTTATGGAGGGGGCAAATCATGATCATTTATGCAATGGGCGACATTCATGGATGTCTAAAGGAGTTCGAAGAATCATTGGCCCTGGTAGATCTTTCAGGTGACAATGTGCTTGTCCTGTTGGGGGATTATATCCACGGACCGGACAGCTACGGGGTACTTAATCGAATCACCCAGCTGCAAAAGGAATTTGGTAAAGAAAAGATTGTCGCGCTGATAGGAAACCATGAGGAGATGGCTCTAGATGGAAGTTGGCCCATTGAAGATGACCAATTAGAAGGAAACCATCACAATACTCAGTTTTATCTCAACTGGATGAAATCCCTACCTAGATATTATAAAACGGGAAATCAAATATTCGTGCATGCGGGAATTGATGAAGAGGCAGGGGAATTGTGGGAGATCATGACCGATGATTCAATTTTCACAGCAAAATATCCGGCCCAGACGGGTTCGTTTTATAAGGATATTATTGCGGGACATATCGCAACCGAAATAATATCGGGAACACCTGGATATGATGATATATACTTCGATGGGAAATCTCACTACTATATTGATGGCAATGTCCTGGATTACGGTTCGATTCCGGTCATTATGGTGGACACAGAAACAAACAAGTATTATCGGGTGACCCAATCTGGCAACTGGTTGATATTGCCTTTTGATGAGGAAAACTGACCGTTGTTATCTGTCTTGAAGCAAATGAAGGTAGTCCGCCGGCCAAACCTGATTATCCAAGGGGGGGGCATAACATGCGGTTTTTGTCATAAAATCTAAACGATTGGCGGTAAAACGAAGCTTGAATAAACTATACTAATGAGGGGAAGGGGCAAGTAGATGTTTATTGATTTTTACATGGACGAGGTACTGGAAATTCTATCTCAAAAGATGGATTGCACAGACATTACAAAAGACGAAATAATTGAGATGGTCCCAACAAGCATCGACAGAAAAATATTGAATGATTTTTACATTAAAACAGGGTTGAATGTCGGTCATTACTACAATGATCAAGCCGGAGAAAGAACACTTTTATTTGATAGACTCGGTGCTTACCCGATTTGGGATATGGGATCTGGGGCCTATTTAAATCCTTCAGGAGAATATGCAGCAGTTGGTGGCGATATCGATTGCCCTGTTGACGTAATTATCGAAGAAGAAGTCCAATTGATAAGCCAAACCGATGATGGAAATAACTACATCATTGTACCCTTTGGGGTTGACTTGTTTGAAGACGAGGATGACTGTGATGGCGATGACCTTGATGGGTATAATCCGTATAAAAGAAGGACAAAACGTGGCTTTGATTATTCTAAATATATGATAACTATTATTAGCTAAATACCAGGAAAGTAGAATCGGTTCACAATTTAGAATTACAATTATCTAATTTGCTGTTAAATATTTGATTAATAAAATCAATGGATTCAGAATGATTATAGAAGGGTGGACTTTAATATGGATGAAGCAATATATAATAAATGTAATAAAATAGAAAACGAGGCACTTGTAAATAAGCAGCCAAAATACCTGAAAATAATTTGTCAATTTTCGAAAAATAAGCAATCAGACATCTTTGGTCAGATTGGAGATTATGTTTTTATAAACCCTGATCAAGAATCCAAGAGGAAGAGGCTGTGGGCGTTGTTTGGAAAACCCGTAGTTGAAGGAATAGAAAAAGAATATTGGGTATGCTTAGAGGTGGGAAGCGGCAAAGATATTAAAAAGGAAATTCGGTCTGATTTAAACTCAATGTTTGCAGTCTCAAAAAATGTTAAAAAAGGATCTGCTTTCTTTCAAAACTTGTTTGAATTTGATACATATAAAGATAGAACAAGTTTAAAGTATAAGAAAATTTATAACATATGCAGTGATTTTATTATTTACGAAGTGGATATAAATGAATTTATTAACAATATAGATACTGGTAATTATCCACTTGATAATTATGCTGAGGTAAAATTTGCTTTAGACTATAAAGCTTTGTTTTGGAACCCATCACCTGCGGTTTATGGGAATAAAGAAATGGAGATACTTAATGAATTTTGTTATCAAAGGCCGACGGAGTATATGAAAGAATAGTTTATATGACCACATAACACAGATTTAAATTCTTTGTTTCGATATGTCGGAATTATATTTTTGTGAGATCCAATGAATTACAAGTATTAAAAATTATACAAATGGAACCGATTGACTTCAAAAAAATCCTTAATGCCTGGAAATTGGCACTAAGGATTTTTGTGGTTGGTTTCATCATTTAATAATATAGGTATTGAAATGACATTATCGAGAAATTTTAGCGGGTTCTTTGCTTATGAACAAATGCCAAGGACAGACTTGCTCCGGCAATAAGAATAAGGTATTTGGAATATGAAGCGGCGTCCCCGGTGGCGATGACTTCATCAGCTGCTGTTTCGTCGGCCAATTCGGGTGGTGTTACCTCTTTGTTTACATTGATTATCGGAGGAACAACTATCTCCTCTTGTTTCTCGCTGAAGTAATTGTTGAATGTGATGACATCAACCGGTTCATCAAATCTGAAGTATTCAAGGATAACGCTCAGGATTCCTTTATTGTCGGTCACTGCTGCAACTATTCGATATTCGCTCTTATCGTAGATGTAGTCGGGATCATTTCCCTCCAGTTCGCTAAGTGTGAAATAATAGATGCCTGGCTGGGTGAATTCCAGAAAAAAACTGTTGGTGTGGATTGAATCATCAAGGATGGTTATGGTTGGTGTTTCGTTTTTTATATTTGCATATTCGTAATCTTCTTCAGGGACAAGCAGGAAATCGAAGCTTGGATTGCTGTCATCCTGGTAGTTTAGCACCTGTTTTTCAAATGGCAATGAAATGCCAGTAGGAATTGGCTGGTATACATTGGTGAAGATGATGGCATCCTGGACGCCGTTATTATCTATTATGGTCCTGGTTACCAGGCCATATTGATCTGCTTCGAGTGTCACCGTAAATGTGTTGTCATCGTAAAGATAGTAGGGACTGTCATTGGCAATCTGTTTTATCTTGGCCTGATAATCCGTATTGGGGAACATGTAGAAGGAAAATGAGTTTCCCTGTTCAGTTGGATAGTCGATGGCTTTGGTTGAATTCAGGAATTCACCGAAGGGCAGGATATCATACATTCCCACCTGGAACACCTCGTTCCAGCCGGTAACCGGCGTAGTTGCCATGCTTACTGGCAGTGTGACTTCGACCGGCAGTGAGACATATGTGTTTTGGAAGATGACCTGGGGCGCGATGACATCATCCTTGTAGATGGTCGTTGAAGCAAGGTTCAGGTTGAATCCATTTGCTGTAACTACATAATCGACCCGGAACAGCGAATCATCGAAGGTGAAGTTCTGGTAGCCCAGATTCACCTGGGAGATAGTAAGTGAATAAAGACCAGGTTTGCTTATCGGGTAATCAAGATTGCCGTAAATATCAATCGTTCCATCATCCCACATCATATTTACCAGGTCGACCTGGCTTCCATCAGGCAGGGTAAGGGTTGTTACAAATTCGAAGTTGGGGTAATCATTAAAGACATCATGGCCGTTGGCCTGGAATTCAACCGTTCCTGTCGGAAAGGACAAGGTGCCCTGATAAACCTTGTCCAGGACTACTGTGATCACGTTACCTACCTGATTGTAGGAAATGGTGTAATTGGCCACCGGATCCACCACAACATCGTAATCCAAAGAAGTATTTAAGCCACTGAATAGATGGCTGTTTTGGCTGGTGGTAATGGTATCCACGACCAGATAACCATCCTGGTCAGGCAACTTCTGGCGCAAATGGACGGTCAGGTCGCTGGCCGGTGGACCTTCCCAGCTGAAGTTAACCTGGAGTGTCGACGAACCAGTGGCACTTACATGCAGGATATTCAATCCCAATACAAATAGAAGACTCAACAAGATGGTAATCAACTTAAATTTGCTTTGTAACAATTTACAAACCCTCTCTTTCTAATTTTGAAACCATTGTAACATATGTAAGCGCTTTTTGAAACGTTTATAGTAACTTAATTTTTAAAATATGTACATTATCTATCTTTTAATTGTAATTTGGTATCTTAAAGTAATAGTTGTGTTTAAAGTAAAAATTCAGGGTATCGTACTTTTAGCTGCAAAAGTTTTCTGTTGGTAGATTTAGCCAATATTACATATTCAATTGGAGCCGGCAGATCTGATAGAGCTGACAAGGGGAAACGATAATCTATGCAATTTAGTGGCTACGATTGCGGTTGTGATTGTTATTCCTGGGTCATGCCACCAGTGGTAATCATCATATATTTTGATAATTGAAATTCCATTTGGCTTTAATGTTTCAAGAGAAATTTTAGAAGGGGAGAATTTGAAGCTGATCATAGTTTACCAAGAACGGAAAAGCATCCTAAGATAAAATTGACGTCAAGTCATAAGATGTCTGATGCGTGGTCTTTGCATATTCACATCTTCGACAACGGTCCAAGTCCGATCGGGTGGTTATCACCTTGATTTCTGGGTTAAGCAGCAGGGAATCCATTAATGGTGATAATTGTAATTTTGAAGTATCAAGCGCTTTTGTAAGCCTGTCGATAAAACTCATGATTTGGATTTTGCGCTGTAAAATGTGAGGAAATGTTTCAGGGATTGGAAACACCCGAGCATGAGATCAAGGTTGATTGTTACGTTAATAGCCGTCTTATGGACAAAACCGTCTGAAGGGATGAATGGTCATCAATTTGACTGGATATTCCATTTTTTTTCTTTGTTCGATTTCTTCGGCGCAACCGGCGGTAGAGACCTGATCATAGGCATCGGGATTGTTGTGTTTGATCCAATGCAAATAAATTTAATCGCTTGTAAGCGGATATCAATTTAATGGTAATTGTGTTACAATTATTGTGAATAGAGCAGGCAGCAACTTTGAAAAACAATGTCATCCAGCCGGCAATAATTATGTTTGAAAACCAGATCCGGTAGCGAAAAGCCGGCAAGACTTGTTTTTATCTACCTGTATGACAATTGCATGGATAATACTTTTGCGAAGTGAAAGAAGGGATTAAAATGGGATTCAAGTCTCGTAGGGTTATTTCGTTTTTCTTGGCTTTGACATTGATCATGCTTTCAGGATGTACCGTACAATCAGATGGCGTCAATGGTGGCTATGGCAATACCAGTTCCAACCTGGCCAACGGCGGATTGGCGGTGGCAGATGATGACTGGATTTACTTTACCAACTATGGTGATTACAATGCCATCTACAAGATCAGGACCGACGGAAGTGGGGAAGAGAAGATCAGCAGTGATTATGCCTACTACCTGAATTACTATGACGATTGGATCTATTACTGCAACGCCAGTCAGAACAGCTATATTTATAAGATCAAACCCGATGGCACCCAGCGAACCCTGGTCTTAGAAATTGCAGCCCGCAATCTTGTCATCGTCGATGGGTGGATGTATTTTGTGAGCATTACCTATTTTGAAAATGAAGATACCTCGATGACAATCTTCAAGGCAAAGACCGATGGTAGCCAATTGAACCAGTTGTCAGGCACAGCCGTGAATGGATTCGCAGTGGCTGACGATATGATTTACTACATCGATGCGGCCAGTGAAAACATCTACAGGATGAAAACCGATGGCAGCGCGGCTACCAAGTTGACTGATGGCAGTGCAGTAACGATAAGCGTCTTTGATGATAGCATCTATTATGTCGACCCGACCGATGAGCAAAACATCCTCTGGATGATGAAGTTGGATGGGACCGGGGCAACCAGACTGAGTGATGACAAGATTACCGCATTCAATGTGAGCGGCGAATGGATCTACTATTCTAAAGCCACTGAAGAATTGGGCAGCTTCGAATTCAAGAAGATGAAAATAGATGGCAGCGAAGTTTCAACCGTCAATGACGATTCGCCGTTATTGATCAATGTGAGTGGTTCGACCTTGATCTACCTCTCATTCGATATATCGAACCTGATCTCCTGGCAAGTCAGACAGACCATCATCAACATGGATGGCACCAACCGCCATGATTATGTTCCGGTGACAATGGATGATGTGCTTGATGGAATCGGGGTGAATGACATGGATGAAACAGTCACTCTCAACGATTTGGAAATCACGGTGACCTCGGCCTACTCGACCAATATCCTTAAGAATTCCACTCCGGGATTCGAAGAACCGCTGTTCGATTACGTCAGTGATGGAACCAACCTATTTGTCAATGTGACCATCAAGAACAACGGCAGCGAAGCAAAAGACCTGACCCACCTTTTCGGACAACTCGACTACGATGACAGCGGCAGCTATGGCGTTGTCTGGATGGCACAGGCCGACATCTCCCAGCTCGATACCCAAAATGATGTCAGATTCCACCTGGGACGGGAAAGTTACAGTGACAGCCTGACCATAGAAGCTGGAGCGACAATGAATATCCAGCTGTATTACGAAACAGGTCTGGGCGACCGGAGCTTCCCGGTTACTTTGGCGGTGTATGAAAATGAAAATACCGACCAGCCGTTGGCAGCCTTTTCCATTACCCCTGATGAAGAATATTACGTTATCTCTTACATGGAGGCATTGAATGTCATCGAATCAAAGTTCAACGGTACCAAACCTGATGAAGAGCTTGACAGTATCCCGTTCGATCTGGACGACGATGGCATCAATGAGGTGTACTATGCCTTCAGATACACAACCAGCGCTGTTGGTGAGAGTGGCTATTATTTTGTTGCCCGGGATACGGGTGCCATTTACAGTGGCGGCTATGATGAAAACTATCCGGATTTTGTGGCTGTTCCAACCGGATTGCTTGAATGAGCCATTCAAACAATAAGAATATTGTTTAAATGGGAGATGACTCCAGTGGACCATCCTGCGCGGATCCGGCATGGTCGGCGCGAAACCTTGATAGAATAACTCAGATCCTTTGGCGGTTGTGAGCTGGCCACCTTGATCGGTGCCCGGATCCAGATGAGACTAAGGTCATCTTTATAAGACGGGGCTAGATGAAGCGTTGTAAAATGCTTATGGACATCTCAAGGGCGGTACCGGTTGGCCTGGATGCCGATTAATGGCGGGCAGGGAGCGGCTGATTTTAAAATTGCGAAGCAGTTGATTGATTGTCTTACTAGCACCAGTTTTGTCAGTGTTTTGAAGGAGTGGATCAGGATCCAAAACTGAACCCTCCTTTTTTAGCTTGTAATGTTTTCCGATTCCACCTCGGGTCTGGTATGGCTCCTGATTTTAGGGCCTTCATGGCACCGGTTCGTTAAAATGACGGAGAATACTTTTCCGGAAGAATTTGATAAACGATACCTTGAGTACGCCACCGCCAGGATTAAGGTGCAAGTTTTAAAATTGTCAGAGTCGCTGACTCTTTTGTTGAATCGATTGTCCAAGGCTCTCAGCCGGTAAATCTAATGACAAAAAATACTATAATCAAAAAAATCCTTATTCCATAAGGCATTTACCTGAGAATAAGGATTCTTTTTTGGGCCTTTCGCTGTTTACTATGGGTAAGCAGGAGTATAGCCCCTTGTGCTTCTAGTTAAAATGACCTAAAATTGTATCCATAAACTACTAACGATAACGAGGTAATGATTATGGATACTTTGGACTTATTTACAAAAGCTCTTAACTTAGGTGAACCTTGGACTGTTTCTGATGTCAATTTTCTGGATACCGACAAAGGCATGGAATTGCATATAAATATCAGTTTCACCAAAGGCGGTAAATTCCCTTGTCCGGTTGATGGTTGTAAAGAAATTGGAACTGCATACGATACAACCAAAAGGACCTGGAGACATCTTAATTTCTTCCAGTACAAGACATTCATCCATGCTGATTTGCCACGGGTAAATTGCAATGATCACGGGCCTCAAACTGTTCAAGTGCCATGGGCAAGACCGGGATCAGGTTTTACCCTGCTTTTTGAAGGTTGGGTAGTAGAGTTGGCTAAGCATCTTCCGGTTTCTCGCATTGCTCAAATGATCGACGAACATGATACGCGGCTGTGGCGCTTCATCAAGCATTACGTCAATGAAGCCCGTAAACTCGAAGATTATTCAGATGTTACAGCCATCGGTATCGACGAAACAAGCAAGAGAGGCCATAATTACATCACTGTTGCCGTTGATCTCGCCAAACGCAAGGTAATCAACGTTACCCCGGGAAAAGACTCTAAAACAGTTGATAATTTCGTCGTGGACTTCAAGGAACACGGTGGTGATCCAGAGCTTATCAATATCATTACTTGCGACATGTCGTTAGGCTTCAAAAAAGGTATCAAAGAAAATTTCAAAAACAGCAATACTGTTATCGATAAATTTCATGTAGTAAAACACGCCAACGAGGCAGTAGACAAAGTCCGTAAAGATGAAGTGCGCACCAATTTCTTATTAAAGAAAACCAAGTACATCTGGTTAAAGAATGAGAGTAACTTGACCGAGAATCAAAAGCAGAAGAAATTTGATTTAGCCAAGTTAAACCTTAAGACAGCCCGAGCATACAATATGCGACTCGCACTACAAGATGTTTATGAATCCAGCGACACCGTTGAAGAGGCAACCAGAGGACTCAAAAAACTGTGCTCATGGATGATGCATTCCAGACTCGAACCAATGAAGAAATTCGCGAAGTTAATCCGTAATCACTGGGAGGAGATTCTCAACTATTTCAGGTTCAGGTACACCAATGCAATTCTAGAAGGAATGAATAGTATTATCCAAAACATCAAGACCAGGGCAAGAGGATTTCGGAATGACGAATACTTCAAAACACTGATATATTTGGTGTGTGGAAAGCTCAATCTTGAAGCGGTTGTCGCAAAGGGTTAATGGTAGCTACCCACACCAAACAGCGAAGAGCCCTTTTTTGGATAACCGCCCGATCTGGGCGGGTGACTAGAATAGTGGAAAAACAGAATGGATAGACAGTTCGCTTCTATGCTTCCAGTTCCACAGTCAGGTTTTGATTGCGCCGGCTCTTGGCCAGTGACAGTCCTACTGTCGCCAGGAAAAAGGCCATCAGGATTCCACCCAGGATCAGGGCGTTTTGTGATGTCGTGCTTGTAAGCGTCCCGGAGATGCAATCCTTGAACAGGGCGACTGCATAGGTCATCGGCATGTAAGGATATAGGACATTGAAAAACTTCGGCACAGTTTCCATCGGGAAAGTTCCACCACATGATGTCAGCTGCAGGATCAACAGGGTGATTGCGCCAAATTTGCCAAGATTGCCCAGATGGACAATGCAGAACTGGACGATGGCGATTGAAACCATCGACACCAGGCTAAGCGTTCCAAAGAACACCAGCGGGTGGGCGACCTCAAGACCAAGACCGTAAATCAGCACCAGACCGAGAACTACGGCTTGGGCCAACCCCAGGGCCAGATAAATCAGGCTGCGGGCCAGCTTGTGTTCGCTGTTACGGCTCAGGATTGCAAAGCGGCCGTCACCATCGAAGTAGATGCCAAAGAAGATCATCAGGGCGCCTACCCAGAGTGAAAGCGACATGAAGTAAGGGGCAAAGTAGGTCCCGTAGTTGGCAATCGGGTTGATTGTCTGAGTTTCGATCTGGACCGGGCTGGCAGCGTATTCCCCCAGCCCATCGAGAGCTGCCAGCTGGGAATTTGTTTCCTCCATGGCACTTGTGACTTCCTGGGTGGCAAGGTCCAGCCCGTCATCAAGCTTGGTCATGCCTTCACTTAGGTCGCTGGCTCCTTCATTGATTTTCGTGGTAGCCGCTGCGAGTTCATCGGTAGCCGCTTCGATCGTTGCCGTCCCATCGTTCAAACTCGCTGCCCCAACACTCAGGCTCTGCGAACCGGTGGCCAGACTGGCAGCCCCGGTGTTAAGCTGGTCACCGGCATTCAACAAGGCCTGGATATTGGCGGCATTGTCGGGATTTGAAAGCTGCTGGATGAAAGCCATGAAGGTGGGATCCTGGAGCAGCTGGGGATTAGCCTGGACGTAGGCGGTGATGAAGGTTGCCGTATCATTGACGTTGGCAATCAGACTTTCAACTCCGGCTGTATAGGTTTCCAGACCGGCGCTAAGATCACTGGCCCCTTGGGCGACCTGGCTGGCTCGCTCATCAAGCTGGGTAGCACCATCACCCAGGGCGGCTATCCCTTGGCTGTACTCGATGAAACTTTGGTTGAACTGTTCGGTTCCGCTGGCAAGCTCTTGGCTGCCGCTTGCCAGGGTGGAAGAGCCGGAAGCCAGCTGGTCAAGCCCGTCCTCGAGTGTTGTCATTTGCGCTGGCAGATCGGCAACCTGGTTGGTCAGGCTGGTCACTATCTCTTGAGTGATCGATTCCTGAGTGCTATTTTCTAGTTGCAAGACCGCCTTAGACAGAATCTGGCTGGCCAGGTAGTTCTTCTTCTCGTTGGGCGAGTATTCGATTGTCGCGGTCTTTTTCTGTGATGTCGCCGCCGAGGCGATATTGGCAGAGAAGTCTTCAGGGAAGACAATCATCGCATAATATTCATCGCCGGCGGTACCTTCCTGGGCATCCTCAAGATCGGTCACGATGAAATTCAAACTGGCATTTTCGACCAGCTTGGAGCTGATCTCTTGGCCCAGATTGCGGGTCGCATTGTTGATAGTGGCGCCACTGTCATTGTTGACCACCGCCACGGGCAGCGTCTCCAGCCGGGAATAAGGATCCCAGAAAGCGCCGAGGTAGAACAGGCTGTACATCAAGGGGATGACGATAACCCCGATAATAACCAAAGTTCTCACCATCGATTTTTTAGGAAATAATTTTTTCTTCATTCTTTTAACCTCCCATTTCCATCATGGAGTATAGCACCGTCTTTTCTGCTTGTATTTAGACAAAGCAGGGCGATTGTCCAAAGATAAGACAGATCATCCCAAATGTCATAAGGCCGGCAGAAAATTATAGGTAAGGCTGATTAATCAGTTGTCATTAAGGGAGGAGCTGTCGGGAGAACGAACTTTGCTACTCATAAAATATCAACTGTTCAAGTAATATTTTTAGGATTGCTGTTTATCGGCCGGCGTTAAGGTGCTATACTTATTGACAGATAAATGCAACGAGGAGTACTGACATGGCAGAATCCAACATCACAAAAAAAGCCCTGGCCGCAGGGTTCAAGGAACTTCTAAAAGTTAACAGTTTCGACACTATCAGTGTCCAGGATATAGCTCAAAGATGCGGACTCAACCGCCAGACATTCTACTACCATTTTCATGACAAATACGAACTGGTCAACTGGATCTATTATCATGAGGCATTGCAGGTGGTTGCGACAAATCTGGACTTCGATACCTGGAGTTCCAAGGCGCTGGAGCTGCTGAAAATAATGAAACAAGACGACTATTTCTATCAGCGCACCCTGAGAAACACCAGGAGCAACGAATTCCAGGATTACCTGTTCGATTTTTTCCGGGATGTGTTTACCCGGATTATCGCCAGAATTGCCATAAAGGACGAACAGCTGGGCGGGGAAAAATCCTATGTGGCCGAATTCCTGGCTTACGGGGTTGTGGGAATGATTGTCGCTTGGGCCAAAAACGGGATGAAACAGACACCAGAAGAGATAGTATCCCATATCCAGATGGCCATCGAGGATGGAAAAATGTACGCAATAACGCGGGGACAGGAATTATAGAGGAAAATACATTCAATCTGTTCCATACGTTATTTTCGCCATTCCATTCCATTAAAGGTGGCATTGATAGGAAACTTATTCGATTAGACAATTAGTACGCACAGTAAATTCGTAATTTGAATTTTATTGAAGTTGTCAAATTGTCTGGGTAGTAAACAGATGTTATAAATCAATTGATTGGAGAGGTTTAAAATGACGGAATCATACAAATATCTTCAAAAATATGAGACTATAGACGTGATTGGTTTCGATCAAAATAGGAAAATGGCCAATAAGAATAAGGACATAGTATTGATCCAGAATAGCTTGCCTGAGAACTTTGCAGTTGAGGATCATTTTCATGACTGGCTGGAAATCACCTATCTTGTGGAAGGTGAACAGCTGATTAGAATCAAGGAGCGGTCGTATGTCCTTTCAACCGGTGATTTCCTGATGGTAAACTATAATCAGCTTCATGAGTCGGTGGCGATAAGACCGTGCAAGAAATTGACAATCCAGATCAAAAGGAGTTATCTGACCCATAACCTGCCTAGTTTCGATCCCGAAAAGATATGGTGCAACTCGACAACGATAACGACTGTCGAAGAGTACCACCGTTACAAGCATCTTGCTGGCATCTTTTTGGAGATGGCTGTCAGATTCAAAGATCAAACCGGTTTGGGGGAAATTGGGTTCAAGGGATCGTTGTACAACTTCTTCTATCACCTGATCAGAGATTTTTCCATAGATGAGACTGGCAGTGTAGACAGCGAAGCAAACCAAAACCATACAATGAACCAGATCATGTCATACATCCATAAGAACTACGAAACAGGAATAACCTTGAAGGATCTGTCGGAGACCTTCTATCTGACGCCCCAGTATATATCAAAAATGTTCAAGGAATTCAAGAATATGACCTTCCTGGAGACATTGAACGATATCCGGCTGAGCCATGCGGTTTATGATATGATTAACACTGACAAGAAGCTCGTGGCGATATGTTACGAGTCCGGATTCAAGAACAACAAATCTTTCATCACCGCCTTCAAACAGAAATACGGGGTTACCCCAAGCGCATACCGCCAGAGATCAAAAAAATAGTACGGATTGTCTTGTTGATTAAAATAAGACAATCTTTTGTTTTATAAATGCCAAGAGAACGATATTGAAACCGGTTATATTTAAGTTAGAAGTTAACCGCTTCAAGAAAAGGAGAGACTTATGAAGTTATTTGATTCTTTACAGAAGTTGATGGAAAAGTTCATTGAGCCAATTGCGATCAAGCTTTCCAAAAACAAATCTTTACAAGCGATGCAAGCGGGGATGATGCTCACGATGCCAATCATCCTTGGATCTTCAGTCATCGCCATTATCGGTAATCTGCCTATCGACCCTTGGCAGGACTTTTTGATGCAAGTTGGCCTGTTCCGGCTGGTATACGAGGTAATGGCTTCGACACTTAGCATGCTGGCGATCTACATGGTTGTTGCCATCGCCTACCAGTATGCCAAAAACGAAGGTGAAAACGGGATAGTAGTAGCCATCCTGGCCCTGTCTTCATTCATCACATTGATGCCTCAGTATATGAAAATCAACGATGTCAACACCCCGGCCTTGCTTTCAAGCAACCTGGGATCGAACGGGATCTTTGTTTCGATGCTTGTTGCCATCCTGGTAGCCAAGCTGTACTGTTTCCTGGCAAAAAAGAACCTGCGTCTTAAGATGCCGGATACGGTTCCTCCGATGGTATCCGATTCACTGGGACCGATCTTTATCGGGATGATCCTCTTCACGGTAGTAGCCGGAATCAAATATGCGTTCACCCTGACTTCTTACAACGATATCTTCGTCTTTATCGCGACCATGGTTGCCAAACCGATTATGCAGTTCGGGGCCACACCTTGGGCTCTTATCGGTGTCTATACCTTCGCCAACCTGATGTGGTTTTTCGGTATTCACCCGGCGGCTGTCACAAGCATCTACCGTCCAGTGACATCGATGGCATCGATTGCCTGTGTCGAAGCGTTCACCAACGGTCAGGAAATGCCATATGCCATGTTCATGGTTGTCATGATGTGCGTATTCAACAGTGGGACCGGAAACACGATTGGTCTGGCAATAGCTTCGGTATTTGCCAAATCGCAGAAGTTCAAGGCAATCGGAAAGATCACCCTTATTCCCAACATCTTCAACATCAATGAACCGGTCATTTACGGTGTTCCGGTCATGCTTAATCCAATCTTCTTCATCCCGATGGTCCTTTCGTCACTGTTGCCAGGGGCGGTGGTCATCGGAATCATGAACATCACCGGTCCGATCGACTTCAACCCGCTGATCAATATGCCATGGGTTACCCCACAGATCATCACCGGTTTCTTGAAGGGCGGATTAGCGCTTGGTGGAATCATCACTATTGCAACTCTTATTGATGTCTTCCTGTACCTGCCATTTTTCAGGATTGCGGACAAGAAAGCTCTTGAAGAGGAACTTGCAACCAGCCAGGAGTTGAATGTAAATGAGTAGATTTCCTGAAAACTTCCTTTGGGGCGGGGCCACTTCGGCCCACCAGATCGAAGGAGGCTACAACCTGGATGGCAAGGGGCTTTGTTTCATGGATGTGGTCACTAGCGGGAGTCTAAACTCGTTACGCCAGATCACTTATACTTTGCCAGATGGCACCAGGAAAGAAGAGCCGCTGTTCAAGACTAAAATCCTCCCTGAAGGTGCGGTGCTAGAATGTTTCAATGACCGTGATTACCCCAGCCACGAAGCCATCGACTTCTTTCACCGCTACAAGCAGGACATCGCCTTGTTTGCCCAGATGGGCTTCAAGACCTTCCGGATGTCGATTGCCTGGTCGCGCATCTTCCCCAACTGCGACGACGAAATGCCCAATCAAAAGGGGCTGGAATTCTATGACCAGGTATTTGCCGAGCTGAAAAAATACAATATCGAACCATTGGTGACCCTGTCCCATTACGAGGTGCCATTGGCCGCAACCCAGAATTGGAATTCCTGGCAAGAACGGAAGATGGTCGGCTATTTCGAAAAATACTGCAAGGTCCTGTTTGAAAGATACCACGATGTGGTCAAATACTGGATCACCTTCAACGAAATCAACTGCCTCTCGATGGTCCCGGCCTTTGGCGGATCGATGATATCCGGTGATGACAAGATCATCATGCAGGCGGCCCACCATCAGCTGTTAGCCAGTGCCAAGGCAGTACTTATGGCCAAGCGCATCGATCCAACCATGAAAGTCGGGGGAATGCTGACATATGCCACCTGTTATCCTTACAGCTGCAATCCCGAGGACAGCGTCGCGGTGATGCAAATGTTGAATAAGGCGTATTTCTACAGCGACGTCCAATGTCGGGGCTATTATCCATCATACATACTCAAGAAATTCGAACGGGAAGGGATCTCGATTCACAAGGAAATCGGTGATGATGAACTGTTGAAACAGGGAACTGTTGATTTCCTGGCCTTCTCGTACTACCAGTCCATCGTGACTTCGGTACGCAAGGACCTGGAAGGAGCCAAGGGCGGAAACATCATCTCCGCCATCAAGAATCCGTTTCTCGAAGAGTCGAAATGGGGCTGGCAGATCGATCCAATCGGACTGCGCCTGGCATTGAACTATCTCTACGACCGCTACCAGATACCGGTGATGATAGTGGAAAACGGCCTGGGGACATCCGATGAAGTCAATGAGGATGGAGAAATCATCGATGACTACCGGATCGAATACCTAGCCAAGCATATCGAACAGATGTCACTGGCCATCAACGAGGATGGTGTCGACCTTATGGGGTACACTCCATGGGGATGCATCGACCTGATCAGCGCTTCGACTGGAGAAATGGCCAAACGATACGGGTTCATCTATGTCGACAAGCACGACGATGGAACCGGGACACTGGAGCGCAAAAAGAAAAAATCATTCGATTGGTACAAGCGAGTCATCGCTACCAACGGTGAGGACATCTCATATTAGACAATATCTAACAGAACAAGAATGACTATGATATGTCTATATAATCTATGTAAACACATATGGCGTGTTTAGCAACATTTACCATTCTGTTATGCAATATTAGAGTCCCCATCCTGGATTATTGAAATTATTTGATTTCGATATTTCAACGTGGTATATTGTTGTTGTAAGAGAAATCCTCTTAGAAACAAACCGGAGAACCATAGCCTGAGTTGGAACTACTAAATCGGAGAACCATAGCCTTAGTTGGGAATTTAAAAGAACAAAAACAGAGACGCAACTAATGTTGTATCTCTGTTTTTGCAATATGTAGAAATGTGAAAATGTAGCCAATGGTTTTAAATAGAATCATAGGCAGGTAGTAGATTCATGGTGGTGATGATCAAATTCATTCACATACGTTTGTCAAAAAAAATCTGAAAAAACTTGACACTCCTAACCTTGAGACTTAAGCTAAGGTTGAGAAGGTGGTGGGTTTATTATGGGTTATTCAACCAAAATAGAAAGTGTTCTAAAGAAATATCCTGAACTCGACATTTTTGATGCCCAGTATCTATATAACAAGAAATTCAAGAATATATCGAAACAAGCATTTTACCAGACCCTTTCGCGACTTACAAAAAAAGGGATGATTAAGAGGATTACCAATGGCATTTACTGTATCCCAAAACAAGGCCAGTTCGGTCTGGTTGTGGCCCAGGAGAATAATATCATCAGTTATTATTTGGGAAAAGACAACAAAGAAGGCATTGTTGTCGGATATAGAATGTATAATCAATATAAGCTCACAACCCAGGTATCCGAGAAAGTGGAACTGTATTCGAAAATTGCAACCACCACAATCAAGAATATCGACAATGTGAGTGTTACTAAAATAAATATCAAACTGGGTTCCAAAACCAAGAGCCTGATTGAGTTGCTTGAGGTATTGGAGAATGCCAAAAATATTGAAGAGTTGGATCGTGTTAATCTGAAAGCTTTTATTAGTAATCGGGTTGGAGCTTACGATCAAAAGCTGATGGAAATGATTATGAAGGATATCGGATATAAAAAAAGCACTTTGGCATCTTTGAAAAAGTGTTTGGATCATTATAAGATTGAAAACAACCTGCCCAACTATTTGAATGCAACTTCCAAATACGTAATGATTGAACTGGAGCTAAATGACGAATCTCAACAATAACCAGGCACTTTTTGAAGAACTGATTGCCTTGACTAGAAATCAGGCTGTGCAAAAAACAAACGATGAAGGAACTTTTTGATTCCGTTTAAAGATAAGGGCGGGTGATTGCTTTGGAAAATAACTTAGATATCTTGGACTGTCTAAAAACTTCTAAGAGTTATTTTGAGGACTTCGCTTCCAGGTTCACTTATCATAGCAATGCGATAGAGGGAAGTACCTTGAGTTTCGCCGAAACGTATGCGTTACTGTTTGACAGTAAATACAGCAAGATAGAACAAGCGGATGTCAAGGAAATATACGAGGCAATCAATCATAAGTATGCATTGAATATGGTAATTGAGCGGGTAGATGATAAAATATTGTCCATAGATGAGCAATTCCTTACCAAGATAAATCAAACGATAAATCATAACATTATTTTCGTTGGAGGCTATCGGTTGGGACGAATCCGAATCCGAGGTTCGCAGAAGGAATTTCCTTTGCCAAGTGAGCTGGAAGCAGTGATGAATGAATATTATGATAAATATAATCGTTTGTTCCATTCAAGTTTCGATATGGAAGATATTGCGAGAATGCACTTGGATTATGAAAACATCCATCCCTACCCTGATGGTAATGGCCGGACGGGGCGATTGATGATAAATTATATATTGCTAGCTGCCAATCAAATACCAATAGTAATACCTTTTGAAAACAGAAAAACATATCTTTCTTTGATGGAAGATAATGATGTTGCCGGGCTTGCGGCAATGTTTAAACAGCTCCAGGAAAGTGAATACTCTCGGATTTGTGATTTCCTGGATATGGATAGTGAACCAGCAAGACAGCTTATAAGAAAAGATGTCATGGAATAGACCGTGGACAGTTGATTTACAGCTGGCCCGGAGTAGTTATGCTGGTTGAATCCCTGATATGGATAAAATATAACCTGTGGTTTGCTTGGATAGTCAATAAAATACCACTCGAATCTTAGAACTGATATAAGTTGACAGATCCAAGCAACTGTCAACTTGATATAATGCGAAAACCCCGCTCACACATGTGATTGGGGCTTTTAACTTTGACCGCGAGTCTTCAAAAAATCAATCTGAAATGCTGCTTGTTGATATAGTAGGTCGCATTGAAATGAAGAATCACCGGTTGTATTGACCTCTACACCAACAAATCTTCCCGATACAGCGAGTAGTAGGTGGTTATGATGATGTCGATGAAGTTGACGATGCTACTGATGCCCTGGTTGTTGTCATAATCTCCGCCCAGATTGATGGCCAGGTCGTACTTTTCAATATTGGTGGCACTGGGGTTCTGGGTGATCAGGATGGTATTGACCTCATTTTTGTACATCGAGCTAAACAATGAAGTGCCGATCCGACCCCGGGGTGAAAAGGTGATTGCCAGATCATCGCTGGTTAGAGTTTTGGCGACTGATGCTTGCTGGTTGTTGTCGATATAGACATAGATGATCTTCCTGAAAAGGCTCAGGCGGTTCTGGAGGTAAAGCAAAACGAACTGGTAGATTGTGTTGCCAAAGCAGTGGACATTGGTGGAATCATGAATCATACGGCAAAGCCTGATTACCTCTTCGGGGTCTATGTGGCTGGAAAGGGCATCAATGTTGTCCTTTTTGGCCTGGTTGATGGATGCATATTCCATTTCCAGATCACCCGTGTTGCTCAGGTATTCCCGGGTATAGTCAATTTCGAACCCGTAGTTGTTGTCGAACTGGTCCTTGAAGGAATTGAAGTTCTTATAACCAAGCTTGCGGCAGAACCGTGAAATGGTGGAAGGGGAGACAAAGCAAAGCTCGGCAAGAGACTCGATGCCCAGACTGGCTATCTTGTTGATGTTTTCAAGCATTGTCTTGGCCAGCTGGTAGTAGATGTCGTCTTTCTTGTTGGTGTTCATGTAGTTAAGTAATTGGTGCAGTATCGTATCCATAATATTTCCTCCCATTCATTATAGGCAAATATGACAGTTCAGGCAAGTTTTTCTGAAATGGAAAAAGCTTTCCGATCCTGATTACAGTTTCTTCTTGAGAAGGCTTACAGCACATTAATAACTGATATACTGTTTCTGGGAGGTAACTATGAACATTAAAACGAGAGAGCAATTCCCCAAGGATTTCCTTTGGGGCGGGGCCACTTCGGCATTCCAGGTCGAAGGCGCCTACAACAAGGATGGCAAGGGACTGTCGATCATCGACACCAGGCCGACACCACCGGGTATCAGCGATTCCAAGATCGCGGCTGACCACTATCATCGCTACAAGGAAGATGTCGCCTTGATGAAGGAATGCGGGTTGAAATCCTACCGCTTTTCCATTTCCTGGGCGCGGATCCTGCCAAACGGTGACGATGAAAAGCCTAATGAATTGGGGCTGAAATTCTATGACAGCCTGATTGACGAACTGATCAAGGCGGACATTGAGCCGATTGTGACGATTTATCACTTCGACATCCCGGATTCCCTGGACAAGCGATTTGAGGGGTGGCTCGACAAGAGGATGATTGACATATTCGCCAATTTCGCCAAGATCCTGTTTGTTCGTTATGGCGACCGCGTGAAAAAATGGATATCGATCAACGAGCAGATGATGATGGTATTCAATACGGCGATGCTTACCGGAAAACAGGTCAGCGAGACCGACCGTTTAAAAAGCGAGATGGAAGCGTGCCTGAACATGTCACTGGCCGAAAAGAAGGTATTCAGGCTATGCCATGAGATAGTAAAAGACGGTAAAATCGGACCGTCCAGCGCATTCCAGGTATGCTACCCGCTCACCTGCAAGAGCGAGGATGTCGAAGCGGCCCTTGATGCTGAAGAGTATCTAAGCTACATCGTACTCGATCTGGCGTGTCGGGGTGAATTCCCGACATCAATGAAGGCCTATCTTGAAAGCGTCAATGCCATGCCTAAAATCAGCGTTGAGGAAGCGACATTGCTAAAATCCGATTATCCGGACTTTATCGGGGTCAACTACTATGCTTCACTGACCGTCCGCCAAGAAGGACCAATCGATCCCAAAGCCGACCTGGCATTCTTCAATATGGACAACTACGTCATTGTCAACAACCCGATGATCAAGACAACTACCTGGCTGCGGGGATCATATGATCCATTGGGACTTAAAATAACCCTGCGGCGCTTGAATGACCGCTACCGTCTGCCTCTGGTGATCACCGAGAATGGTTATCCCCAGACAGAACAGCTGGAAAACGGGACAATCAACGACGACGTGAGGATCGATTACATCCAGGATCACCTGCTGGCCATCAAGGAAGCCATCAGTGAGGGAATCGACGTGTTTGGCTATCATGTCTGGTCATTCATCGATATCCTAAGTGGCTCACAGGGGTTCAAGAAGCGCTATGGACTGGTCTATGTCGACCGCGACGAGGACAGTGCCAGCGGCACCCTGGACCGTTTCAAGAAGAAATCATTCTACTGGTATCAAAAACAAATCAAGGAAAATGGAAAAAACATCTAAGGAGAGAGTCTGATGAACAAAATTTCGAATTTTTTAGAGAAATACTTATTGCCGATATCATTCAAAATTTCCAACTTCACACCGATGAAGTCGCTCAGCAACGGGATGATGTCGGTATTGCCGATCATGATGGTCGGGGCGGTGTTCGCCATCCTGACCAACTTGCCAATTGATGCGTACAAGGAATTCATCGCCAATGTCGGGATCAGCAAGTTCTTCATCCTGGGAACCCGGATGACAACCGACATCATCGCTATTTACATGACATTCGCAATCGGGCGCAGCTTTGCCAAGGGAAAAGGCTATGGCCACGATGCCGGTTCAATCGGGATTATTGCTTTGCTGGCATTCTTCATCATGATGCCATTTGGAACAAGTGAAGCAGGGGTTAACTTCTTTGAGTTCACTTATCTTGGTTCGATGGGAATCTTCGTTGGGATCATCTGCGGGATTGTAACTCCAATCATCTATGATGCGGTTGTAAAAGCCAACATCACAATCAAACTGCCTGAAGGTGTGCCAAGCAACGTGGCAACATCATTCATCAACATCATACCGGCACTGGCAGTTGCGGTATTCTTCCTGTTCCTGAATTTCATCTTCACATTGACACCTAGTGGCAATATCTTTGCTTTCATCTATGCGGCTTTGCAGGCACCTTTGCAAGGGCTTGTAGGCAACATGGCTTCAATGGTGATCATCATAATCCTGTGCCAGATCTTATGGTTCTTCGGGATCCACGGTTCAATGACCGTGTTGACTGTCATTTTCCCCTTATGGATCTCGATGTACGCTGAAAACATGACTGCATTCATGGCTAACGGTACTGTGCCAAACCCAATCAACGTAACCTTCTTCGATTTCACAACTATCGGAGGTACCGGCTGTACCCTGGGATTGGCAATCATGATGGCCTTCTTCTCCAAATCGAAACAGCACAAGACATTTGGTAAGCTTTTCTTGCCATGTGGATTGTTCAATATCAATGAACCGATGGTTTTCTCAATGCCGTTGATGCTCAATACCATGTTTGTCATCCCATTCATCCTTGTACCTTTGTTGGCGGTGGTTATGGCTTATCTGGCTATTGTCGTGTTCGGCCTGGTCCCTGCTCCAGTAGGAATGATGAACCTGGCCTATATTCCAGCAATCTTCAGGGGGATCATCAACTGTGGTGTACCGGGAGCTATCCTGGAAGTTGCCATTGTCGCAATGTCGATGGTAGTCTACTACCCATTCTTCAAGATTGCTGACAACCAGGCATTGGCTCTGGAAAAACAAAGCGATGTTGAAGCTCCTTTGGAACAAGAATTAGCGTAATAAAAGATATAACTATATAAGAACCTATCAGCATAAGCCAAATATTTAGCTGATAGGTTTTTGCTTTCTAAACGATAGCAAAAAGCAAATTCCTCTTCACTTTTCACACTAATTATTCTTGATTGATTCCAACACTAGTCGTATAGATTATGTGGACATAAGCAAAATAAACACAATAATGTAACCAAATAATGAAACATGCTTGTGCTTTCGTGGAAAATAATTGTATAATGTAACTATATTCCTTAAGACGAATGCTAAAGATAGGTAATGACATTGAAATTGCAACAATCCGCAAGTTTTACATGTGCGATTATGAATCAATTCTATGTAATTATCGTAATTGCATTCACACAATATGGGGGGATTTATCATGGGAATTATTAAGGGAAGGTTTTCAAATCGATATATAATCGCGATCACATTGGTATTTATCGCGTTGTTATCGATTTTTGTCGTATCAAAAATAGTGACAAACCCAGTTTTTTTTGCAGCAACAGCCGAATCGTTGGATGACAAGAAAGTGATGGTTTTGAGCCTGGCGGCAACAGCAGCCGCATCTTCAACTGCATTGACTTTCATCCCCGGGGATGTCGCGACACCTATCGCTAATGAGCTTGCTCAATTGAGTTTCTATTTCGTCATCATCCTGAGCGCTATTACTATGGAGAAGATATTAGTCACAGCAATTGGTTTAGTGGCATTCAAATATATCATCCCATTCGCCTGTGCTTTGGGTTTTTCGTATCTATTCATAAAGTGGGATGTATTAAGGGTACTGGCGATAAAAATCGCGATTTTTGGAATTGTCATATTTGTGGCAATTCCTGTAAGCATGGAAGTCAGCGACATAATCTATTCGACATATCAATCATCGTTAGAACAAACGGTTGAGACCGCAACGCAAAACAATGAATACATCGAAGAAAAGAAACAAGAGCTTTCTGATGAAGATAGAAACTGGATCGATAATATTGGTGATTATTTATCCAATATTACATCTTCGATTGGTGCCGGTGTCTCTGATATAGCTGACAAGGCACAAGATACATTAAACTATTTAATGGATTCAATCGCCGTCCTGATTGTTACTACTTGTGTAATGCCACTAGTGGTTATCCTCATTTTTGGATGGATTATTAAAATCCTCTTTGGCTTCGATGTTTCAAAGGGATTCAAAAGAGTGACTGGTAGCGGCGCTCATCATAGTATACCCGATCAAAAAAATTCCCGGCCTGAGATGCTCAATGAAATCAAGTAATGGGGTATCATCTGTAATGCCATTAGTGGTAATCTTGAAGAAAATAAAGACTAATATCAAAATGACGTGGATGACGAGCGGAAGATGTTTTATGTTGCGATAACCAGGGCAAAGAACAATTTGTATATGTATTACAGCAATGCGAAAAAGGGAGTATCCCGATTTGTGCTTGATGCATCAAAATCATCGCATATTAAAGGAGAGAGTCAATAGTATTGTGTTTTATAATCAAAACGATATAACGATTTGAAAACAAGAGTAATTCAGAATTGCTTTAAAATCACAAGGGGGATAAATATATGGGTTATATGTACAATGAAGTTTCTATTAAAATTGAAAAGGTGAATTTAGATAAAAAACGTGCCGGGTTTCTACAATTAAATAAAATATTGAACGAGATCGGATTTGATGACATCGAGTGGTATGAAGATGAAGGTGACGCATTTTTGGAATTGAGTTCCAGCGAGATTGATGATAATTATGCTGATTTTGATTATAGTTTCGATGATACAGCAAAGAGAATATTTGAAAATATGTTTGAACATGACGCAACCATTAACGTAATGCTTGGTTGCTCGAGTTCCGAAGAGACGTATGATTGTTATTATCACGAAGCAAATGATGACAAGTACTACGCTTTCAATTGCCTTGACGAAATCTATGAAGAATCAGAAAATTTGAAAGAAAGTTATGGCGATGGCGATGCAACCAACATCATTCAATGGTATTTTGACGAGGAAAATAATCAAGATGATTAGTTAATTCTCTTCGATACGAATAAATTAGATAATAATTTATGTATCTGGGTAAAATAGATTCTTAACAATAGTATTTGTACATAGCAATTTATTGAAGATAACGTAAAAAGCCTTGAATCAGGAAAGATTTCTTTCTTGACTCAAGGCTAATTTTATTTTTGAATGGCTATTGATTAGTTAGATATGATAAGTAGACTGGCATGTTTACCAGATAAGATTATCTAATAATTAGCTTCAGCTTCGTTTTATACAACCTCGACTTCTACGTATTCAACTTGGATATTCTGTTCATCAAGAGCGCCTTTGAAATCCGGATTAAGTTCCAGATCCTCTTCGAAATCTCCGTTCAAATTCTTCATGAATGTGATAATCAGACGATTCCCCATCGGCTTGAATGTGACATACGTAATTCCACCCGAGATGACTCCTCCGATGACAGGAACTGCTTTTGTAACAACTTTTTGAACGGTTTGCTTCGTGATCTTTTGCCCGATAATGGCACCTACTTTTTTCAACATTGGATACCAGGTGGTTTTGGTCAACGCCAGCGCCGCAACTTTCTTGCCGATGTTTTCACCAGCTTTTATCGATGTCTTGGCGATAAGGGAGCTTGCTCCTGCCGCACCAAACATCACACCTAGATAAGCAATGATTCTGGTTTTAGCAGCCTCGGAGATTTCGGTCGCATTTTCATCAAACAATTCATCCTCACCAAACAAGTAAGCGATCTTTTGAGCCATATTGATGGCAAAACCGAAGTATTGAAGTACGTCAGCTCCTCCAGCAGCCATCATCAATGCCGGATTCGAAGGTAATCCCGAAGCAAAAGAGATCACGGAAGATTTGTTGGTGCTGTTTTTTACAACCACTTCAGCTTTCTTCTTCAAGCTATCGAGTGTGTAGACGTGCTGTGGCCCTTTTTCGAGTATCACATCAATATAGGGTGAATTCTTGAACTCACTTCGGAGGAATTCCTCGCGATTGACCTTGATTATTGGTAGCTTCGATATTGCTCCAATAGTTTGAATAGTTTTGTCATACAGTTGATCCTGTGATAATTTTTCCATAGTTTTCCCCTCATTTTCTAATACAATTATAAATCATTTGTGGGTTAAGTTTCAATTGTATTAAACAAACTTTTACTTTATTTTCCATCAAGGGCCATTCAATTGCGATGTTATGGATTTTTAATGTTTAATTCCCGTTGCCAGCTAGGAATGTTTAATGTTTAATCGATTTTATATAATGTATCAATTTAAGTCGTTAGCTGCATAATTATCTACTCACTTTAGTCCTCAGGTCTGCCAAGGAAAAGTATAAAAATGTTACAACATTTATGTAGTGAATTGACTCAGTAACCGAATCAGTCACAGCATGGTTACATAGATGATTGACTTAAATGGAAGTTATTTTAACGACAATCAAGATTATAATAAAACGCAAATTGAAGGAATAACATTGTGCAATTATGGAAATTATTGCACAATTCTCTTATAAAAACAGATCTAAATTGTTATCTTTAAACTATATGTATAATTGCTGAGATTTATGGGAGCGGGGTAGTGCTATGGTTAATGCCGGAAGAATTGTCGCTATAAATGACTGTTTATTAGAATACGCTTTTGAAGATAGCAATAAGTTGAAGAAACTGCTTACTTACGTGAATTACTTTGTAGCAATCCAACATGCAACCAACGATACTTTGATTATTGTTCCAATTATTAAAAAAGCGAGGAAATATTATCAATCATCAAAGGTAGTTATCAAGGGAAAAAAAGTTTTATGTTGACCATACCAAGTTCTATCTATGTCCTTTGAGATTCTTGAGGGTATATAACAATTCTATTGAGAACGCTCTAGAAACTATCAGGGGTATCAGGATAGCCAATGCACATAATCAAAGCCGAAAGAAATCCGAAGTTCACGTTGCATTGAAAAGCAGTAAGAAATTAAAGTCAAAAAATCAATTGCCCAAGCCCAAGCCTAGGAAAATAGGACCGCCACAACGCGAAAGGGAAAAGATGAGATTGCTTAAACGTAGTGTGCCAAGGCAAAAAACCAACTCCAAGATTCTTAGAATATTTGATGATGCGTCTCAAAGTCACAATTTTATCGATAATAAATACAAACTTACATATAATCTGCAACTGATCGACAGTTCGAACAATCATGTGACCAGAAATCATGATTACATATAGACTGCCATCAATATCAAATTCCAAAACGATGATTCCTTGCAGGTATTCAGATACTCATGTTTCTATTGTAGCAAGTGCAATAAATTTTTCGATTTCAAATTATCGTTCGACCAACAATTCAGCGATGGTCATATAAGGGACTACATGCTGTTTTTGAATGTGGAGTACAACGGTAAGCATACTATTTATGATGGTGTAGCTTTAGAAAAAATCGATGATTTGAAACTAAAAGAAACACATCTTCATTCTCTTGGATACGGGCTGGGCAAATCAGGAATAGGTGTAATCGCCAGGCGCGAATTATTGAAAATGGTTATCGCTAAAAAGGAGTTGACAGTAGGAGAGGTAAAGCAGATTCTCAACCAAAATATCAGAATGTTTTCCAACAGAGATTGCTATAAATCGGCCGTAAGGGACTGGATGGAAGATTTGAAATACGTCAATGAGATAGTAGTTGGAAGAGGTCGATAGTTTTTCGGTATTTTGGGAATCAAGGCATGGTATCTATCTAGATGGTATTGTTCAATGTAGCGAGGTATACGTTGATCATGATACTTCAGGCAAAAGCGAGTGGAATGGATATTACCAGTTTGCTATGAATGTTGCTGAATTGCTGGACTTGAGGTATTGATCTATATCATATAAAAATGACCTGCCGTGAAAATGGCAGGTCATTGACATTTACATCATGGAGAAACCTTGACGTAAGATTGCAGTCCAGTTGCTTTTTTGAAAAAGATCTCGTTGTGCGACAGCTGTGATGTGGATGTCATAGGTCAACGACTACGTCTGCTCCTGATTGAAGAGATTGCCTCAGTCAGGGGGCGAGTATTGTTACTTGCAATATCGTCAAGCCCTTCTTTTATCTGTCCGTATAGTTCAAGACAATTTTTCATTGCCTCATAGGTTTCAATGCTCATAACAGCGAGGTCAACTTTTCCGTTTTCCGTAATGAAAACCGGTTTGGAATATTTAAGGCATAGAGTTGAAATTTCATTGTAATTGTTTTGTAGTTCTGCACTTGATATGATTGTTGGCATGGTAAGCACCTCCGTGTATAACGAAATCATACCATGTTATAATTTGCGGTCAATGGTTATCATAGTTAAAGTGTTGATTGTTTTAGTGAACATTATCCATTGAGTAACCTGAGTTGTAACCAATCCAGGCAGTAGTCGTGATTTTCACATTTGTGCTATCTAGTTGATATCTTACACGTTTTGAATTCACACTTCCAGTTTTTCAATTTTAACACTGGTTCCAGTATAGATGACCCCGATCTTGTCAGTAGAAAAGGTGACGTAATCGATATCGACACCAATGAGGGCATTGCCGCCAAGAAATATTGCCTTTGCGATGGCCCTGTTCATGGAAGAATTCCTAGCTGTTTCCAGTTTCTGGCTGTATCTTGTCGCTTCTACCCCTAAGGTGTCGGCAAATGATGCGGTAATTTCGCTTAGAAATCCCGTCCCGATGACGGTTTCACCGACTACGACACCGTGGTATTCTGTGATTTTGAACCCTTCGAAGTTGTAACCTGAAGTAGTGATGAAGTTGTTTATTTCATCTTGGAATTTACCCTGTTGGTATTCTTTGTTGAATTCTTCGAGTTTTTTCTGGGTATCAGTATGGGTATTTTCGTATTTTAATATTTTTCTTTTGTTTTCGAACCAGTTTTCAATATCTTTTATCGCTTCTTTGGGAAAGGAATTGTTTTGGAGCTCTTCCATCACCATTTCTTGATTCTTCTTCAGTTGGTCTGCGGTTTGGAAATTTACAACAAGGGACAACGAGGGTAGCTTGTCATAACACTTGTCGCATAAAATTGTATTTCCCACAGGGTGGGGATACTTGTTGAAACCTGATGCCACTTCACCACATACTGTGCATAATTGTTTTGCCATTATTCATACCTCTTCTTTCAATTTCGATGATGCGCTTACTTGGAATTCAAATGCCAATTAATCATCTTATTTGGCCTTCGTAATAATTTAGCTAACCATCATCGGTCATATCTCTAAAAATGCCATTGAAATTTTGATTGAATATACGAATTTCGATTTCCTTCTCAGGGTTTCGATCATGTAGACGTTTAGGATCTTTGCGATAATCTGATCGGGATAAGGTGAATTCACGAACTCTTTGAGCCGGAATCATTCGCGTTCTACCTCAATGATTGGAAGCGTTGTACGGCCCCATTAATCTAAGCGTTTATCGTATAGCCGATTACTTGATAATTTTCTATGGATTAGCTTTACTTAAATATACCACAATTATAACTCAAATGTAGGTTAGGTTTCAATTGAAATGGAAGAATAGGGTATTTTAGTGGATTGATTCCGGAGAATATTCGCTACGTTAAAAATAATAACAGTGAATTGAACATGATTTGCCACCTGCAACAACTAATATAACATATAAATTTGCAATCTAACACCACTGGTGGTATATTTAAATTAATAACTGTTATATTAGGGGAGAGTAATTGATTATGAACATTGAAAAATATTTAAAGGAAAATATTGACGAGAAAATTGACTTGTTCGAGTGGAATGAAAGAAAAGAGGTGTCAGTATATCTTAGAAGCAAATACAATTTCTATGAGCTGATAATTCTAGGGAGGAGATGCGTGCTGATGGAAATAATTGAAGAAATACCGAACATAAATCGACTTACCAAGCAAATTAAGCAAATCGAAACTATCGCGACGTGCCCGGTGGTGCTATTGTTCAAAGAGATTACCAGATATAGAAGAAAGAGTCTGATTGAAAACAGACTACCATTTTTGATTGACGATGGTCAGATGTATTTGCCATTCTTGGGAATGGACTTGAAGGTGACCGCTGAAGAAAGCAAAATCGAGGTACATTCGTTTACAATCCCAGCTCAGGTTGCGTACCTGTATTTCCTGTATCATAAGGACGAAGTCTTGAATACAATGCAGTTCGCCAAGAAAATGGGGTTCAATATGATGAGTGCTTCAAGGGCATTATCCGAGCTCTATCGTTTGAACCTGATAACCTATGAAACAGGGGGTAAGACTGGGCGAAGCAAGGAATATACCCGTATTCCTGACCCGGAATATTTCCAAATCGGAAAAGATTATCTCAAGGCACCATTTAAAAAGAGCGTCTATGTAAAATCAATTCCAGCTGATGCCCTGCCAGCCAGTCTCGATGCGCTTTCTATACTATCTATGATCACTCCCCATGATCATCCTGTTGTGGCAATTGAAAGAAACAAAATTAAAGGGATGGAGGATGAAGTTGTCAACAACATTGAGATTGTGAGTGACATGAACCTTGTGGAATTGGAGTTATGGGATTACGATCCAAAACTCTTCGCTAAAAATCACCATGTGGACCTGGGTTCTTTATATGCGTCGCTTAAAGATGAAACTGATGAAAGGATAGAACAAGCTCTGGAAGATGCCTTGGGTAAAGAATCATGGTACACGGACTAGAAAAATTCTTTGAATATTTTGTGAAACACACCGATCAGTATGTCTTTATCGGTGGAACGGCCTGCGCTATTTTGATGAACGACCTTGGGATATCTTTCAGGGCAACCAAGGATCTGGATATTGTGCTTATCATTGAGGCTCTTGATTCAAGTTTTGGTGAAACGTTCTGGAAATTCATCGCAGATGGAGGATACGAATGTCGGGAAAAGAGTGACGGCAAAAATCAATTCTATCGGTTCACGAACCCGAGCGACCAGACTTTCCCCAAGATGATTGAACTGTTCGCCAAGCGCCCAGGAATTTTCGGTTTGGAATTCGATAACGGTCTTACCCCCATTCATATTGATGATAACATAGCCAGCCTGTCGGCAATCCTTCTAAATGACATCTATTATGACTTCCTCGTGAATGGTCGCACAAATATTGAGGGTTTTTCTGTGATCAATCTCGAAACAATCATCGTTTTCAAGATCAAGGCCTGGCTCGACTTGATTGACAGGAGAGAATCCGGTGAAAATGTCGATTCCAGAAATATCAGGAAACACAAAAATGATGTATTCAGACTTCTTGCAATTGTGAACCCATCAGCAAGAATTGAAACCGCAAAAGAGATCAAAAGCGATATCGGTGATTTCATTGGACAAATCAAAGACGACAATATCGATTTGAAGATCTTAGGGATCAGAGGAATGAACACTGAAGAAGCGCTGAAAATCCTGGGAGAAATTTTTTTGGAATTGGATTTAGATAATTGATAAAAGTCCAAATGGCAATCAGGCGTCTGTCGACGGCGCTTTTTTTAGCCTCTTGAATTGCATCAAGGTTCATGCCGCTTCAGAAATTTGCAAGCTTGAAAAGGAGCGATATTAAATGGACAATAATTGTGCTACAATGTAAATATGTTAATTGTTGAAGGATGATATTGTATTTCCATAAGCACCAATGACGGATTGATCTTGTTTTACTGTTATGGACATGGCCTGATGTGAAAAAGGCGGGTAATCGTGACTAGAAACATGCGATCCAGGAAAATAGATACTGTGAAATAGAAGGGGGAACCGATGATGGTTAAGATTAAGAGATTTGTGTTGATGATCCTGATAATAGGACTTGTTTTCGGGACAGCTGGCTGTACATCAAATACAAACCGGGCTGATTCCAGTGATACGCCAACTGAACAGACGGCAGTGGACAATGGCGATTCCACAACGGAACCTGAAGCAAGCGAACCGGAAATTGAAGTGGAACCTGAAGTTGTGGAAACCGTGGCCATGTATGCGACTGCCAAGGTGAATGTCCGTAAAGCCCCGTCCACTGATGGTGAGATAGTGGCTACCATCGATAGACGGAGTGAAGTTGAGGTTGTAAAATCGGAAGATGGCTGGAGCGAGATAGTCTACAACGGCGCTCATTGCTACATTTCCAGCAAGTACCTGGCCAATGAGATGCCAGCGGAAGTTGTAACGGAAGTCGAGACGGAGGTCGAACCGGAAGTCGAACAGCCTGTCGTCGAGACACCGGCAGCAGATGTCAAGACAACGGCAATGTATGCGACAAACAGCCTGAATATCCGGAAAACGCCTTCCACTGACGGAGAGAAAGTGGCGACCATATCCCGGGGCACCAAGGTCGATGTCGCCCAGTATAATGATGACTGGTCCAAGATAGTCTACAACGGCGCTTACTGCTATGTCGCAAGTAGATATCTGACCAGCGAATTGCCCGCAAACAACTCTTATGTGGTGGTCATCGACCCAGGCCATCAGCTGGTGGGCAACTCGGCCCAGGAACCGATCGGCCCGGGGGCCACTGAAACCAAGGCGAAGGTATCGAGTGGCACAGCTGGTGTTGCCACCGGACTGGCCGAATATGAATTGAATCTGCAGGTATCATTGAAACTCAGGGACGAGCTGGAAAGCCGGGGCTATGTTGTCAAGATGATCCGGACGACCAATGACGTCAATATATCCAATGCCGAGCGGGCCATCGTCGCCAACAATGCCAACGCGGATGCTTTCTTGCGCATCCATGCCAACGGTTCCACCGATTCATCGAAAACCGGAGCCATGACGATATGCCAGACTCCAAACAATATCTATAATGGCGCTCTATATAGTAAAAGCAAAGCCCTTTCGTCGGATATCCTCGATTCCCTGGTATCGGCTACGGGATGCAGGAAGGAATATGTCTGGGAGACCGATACGATGAGCGGGGTCAACTGGGCCCAGGTGCCCGTGTCAATAATCGAGATGGGATATATGTCGAATCCCGCCGAAGACAGGAATATGGCAACCGCCGCGTACCAGTACAAGATCGTTGAAGGGATTGCAAATGGTCTGGATTGCTATTTCAACCTGAACTGATTTGCGAATCCGCGATAAGACGATGATTTTGACAACTGACTGATTGCCGGTTTGGGACAGCCGGACAGTTTGAATTTAAGTTTTAGTTACAAGGTCTGTCAATGACGATGTGAAGCGAGTCTTCAAATTGTCTGTGACAGGCCTTTTGTTTTGCCTGATAGATTGGCATTGGCTGTTTGTTTTTATCTGGGTGAAACGGCCACCAGGTAAGGTCCTTAAACGGATTCCGGTGAAAAACACATAAAATAACGGTACATGACTGGGCAAATTTGTAAGATAATTGTATAATGGAGACAGGTACCCCAAACGACTTGAAATAAACATTCTTCAAGCCAGCGGCTTTTACAATTACGGTTGATGTAAAGGGAAGATGGAATTGAACAGGTTCAAGGATATTCAAAGAAGGTGGACATTATGGCAGGAAAAGATGAGACCAATGCAGCAGGTGGACAAAACAGTGAAAGAAGCTCCAATGAGCTAATCGGGTTTGTGGGTAGAAAGCTGGGGACCAAAGCCGTTTCCACTGCTGTTGTGGCGATCCTGGTAGTGCTGCTTTTGGGAAGCGTGGGACTCAATCTCAAGACATATTTTTTCACCGACTCCAAGACAACCAGACTCGATTTTGAAAATATCGGCGAGCTGGCGACCCAGTCCGCCTATACAAGCAACATCAGCGTTATCGACAAATCGCGCAACCTGTTTGGAGCGACGATTCCTTTCACCCAAAGCAAGTATGTCTTCTCCTATGAAACGGTGATCAAGGCTGGCATCGATTTTGGCGAGGTGGAAGCGAATGTCAATGAACTTGACAAGGTCATTGTTGTGGAACTTCCGGTATTCAGGATATTGTCCAGCGAGGTCGATCAGGATTCCCTGAAAGTCTATCTCGAAGCGGAAAGTATCTTTGCTCCGGTCACATTGGCGGACCAGAACGAGGCCATGATCGAACTGATCGAGACGGCCCAGCAGGATGCCATCGCCAACGGCCTGCTTGAGCATGCCCGAAAGAATGCGCAGGTCCTTTTGCGGGGTTTCATTGCCAATGTCTTTGACAGTGATAAATACACCATCGAATTCACGGACAGGAACGGTAGTGTCAAATTCGTTATGGAAAAACAGTGATTTTTTCATAATAGAGTTTCGTGTTCGTTTTGTCGGTAATACTTAAGCGCTTCTTCCATGAGGATGTTCCACTTGTTTGGCATGTTATGAGTTTTCTTCAAACAATCCAATTCAACTGGTGGCTTGTATCCCAGGGAGGTGTGATTTCTTAGGAAATTGAAATATGTTGTGAACAGACACATGAAATCATTTGCGCCATCCAATGAGTTGAAGCCATTTTTGATCGCGTAGGTTTCTCCAAATGTTCTATTCAAACGCTCTATTATTTGTTTGGCAGGGCGATGTTCTTTTGATACAGGATCATCATTCGTAAGTCCAATTACTTGAGTCACTTTAAAAAATACTCTTTTGATTTGAAAATACTGTTGAGCGGCTTTATATATCGGATTTCCGTCAACAACGATCTCAAAGTCAGTCGGTAACTTTTTGAATTTTCTCATGACTGAATAAAAGGCATTTATAGCCGCAAAGGTATCTCTTTTCATGAAAATTCGATACGAAGTTATTATTTTTTTCCTAACATCGCACATGAAAAATACATAGGCTTTTTTTCCTAAAACTTTGACGTATGTTTCGTCTCCACAATGATACGAGTTCAAATCGTGCTTGTAGTTATCCATCCACGGAAATAGGAGATGGCTGGCTGCCTGAGCGTAGTTAGCTATTGTTTGATGGGATATTTTGATATCGTGAATCTCGTATAAAACCAAAGCGGTTTTTCTAAGAGACAGGCCATAATTAACGTAATACGTCAACGCTAGGCCTAAAACATGCTTAGAATTGTGGATTCTGGAGAGATCAACTTTTGATGGTGCTATTTTCAGCTGGATGCTTTCAAGTTTTTCGATTGAAGCATCGAAGACGCGGGTTATGTAGTGAAGCGAGAATTTAGAAGGATTTACCTTGTATTTCTTTTTATCTTCTTTTGTTAGTTTCTTCAACTCACTCTTATAGTGAGAACATCTAGAGTTTTGACATTTATAGACATCAAAACCATCACGTGATTTGATCAACGTCAACTTGCGGCCGCAGTGAGGACACTTGCGGATCAATTGTTGCGAATAACTCTTATTAAGTGAGAAAGTCGTATCACAAACTTTGCACTTAACTTGGGATTTCTTGATTCCGTTGTTGAAAGTCAGGTATTCATGAGTGGCGCCGCAATGTGGGCAAACAGTATCTTCAGATGGATAGTCTTTGCCTTCATGTCTAAACACCGGTTTCAAAGGTCGTTTATGTTTGGATTCATACTCATCCCTGGCCTGTTGAAATGGGATGGGGATTAATTGCGGTTCAATAACAGGAAGCGGATGCATTTTGAAACGACGATATGGTTCACTCTTACTTGAATCCGTACCATCACTGGGAAGATGCTTTAGCAGGAAACACTCAAATTTGTACAAAAATCTACGAATGATATTTAAAAAATTGATTATTAATGATATAATTTTGACCATGGTAACAGTCCTCCTTATTGTGGTTTAGACACTTACAATTATGAGGCTGTTACCTTTTTTTGTAAACAAAATGGTCAAATTATAGGGTGAAATCCGGGGGAATTCACCTAAATATATAAAAAACCAAGGTAGAATGCGGTTTTCCAGTTAATTATGGTTGTAAATAACTAACTGGTTTTGACACTACCACAGGAACTAGGAGGAAATGCTTATGAAAAAATTGATGACGGTCTTGGCTGTTGTTGTCGTAGTGATAGTCCTTTTCTATCTCTATCTCTTTTTGACTGCCAGGTAGCCATATTGTAACAGAGGACCACCAGCGAAGATCCCGATTGTCGGGAAATTAAAACTGTCATTTTGGATTGCATATTTTGCGGTTAAGGCTGGTGCCAATTCACATTGTAAGCAGGTTGTTATTGCAATGTTAAATGCCTGTATGGCGATGTTTGAAGATTAGGGGAAGGGTGATAATATGGAAAGAGGAAATGTGCTGGTCATCGGCAATTCAGGAGTGGGCAAGTCGACATTGATCAATGCACTGCTTGGCAAAAAGAAAGCACGGACCGGCTGGGGCTCCAGCGGTACGACCGACAGGATTGCCATATTTGAATCCGATCTTATCCCCTTCAGGATAATCGACACGGTCGGGTTCGAACCGTCATTTTTCAAGGCTAACCGGGCGATCAACGCGGTTAAGAAGTGGTCAAAGGAAAGCGCCAAGAAAGGCAACGAAGACAACAAGATCAATGTGATCTGGTTTTGTGTCGAAGGAACATCAAGCAAGCTGTTCCCCAAGACAATCAAGGACCTGTCAAAGGCGATTGCGGTGTGGAAATCGGTGCCGATAATCGTGGTGATAACGAAATCCTATTCGATTCCCGAAAGAAAAAGGAACATCGATATGGTCCACAATGCCTTGGCCAGAAACAAGCGCCATTTCAAAAATCTCAGGCAAGTCATTCCGGTTGTCGCGGCCACCTATGAGCTCAACGACAGCGCCTTCGCCCCGCCTGAGGGAATAACCGAATTGATCGATGCCACCAATGAGCTGATGCCTGAGGGATTGAAGGCTGGAAAAAGGGATGTGGACCGACTTAAACTCGAACGGAAAAGGGCTTATGCCCATAGCGTTGTCACTTTGGCCACAGCCACGGGAGTGGCGGTGGGGGCAATTCCCATCCCGATCGCCGACGCAATGATCCTGACGCCGCTCGAACTGACCCAGATCAATGCGATTGCCAGAATATACGGAGTGTCCAAGAGCGAAATGGCAAGCAAGTTCATGAACACGATTGTCGAGGTCGGCACCGTATCCATAGCGGCCAAGGCGGCCATTAGCGCCTTGAAGGCTGTGCCAGGGATCAATCTGGCTGCCGATGTGCTTAACGCGATCATCGCCGGAAGCATAGTCGCAACAATCGGAGAAGGATCGATTTACGTTTTTGAAAAAATATATCTGGGTGAAAAAACAATCGAGGACATCGACTGGGTCAGGAAAGTGATGGAGAATGAATTCTCATCCAAATTCCTTGAAGCGGTCGAAGGAATCATCAAATATCTAAACAATGCCAGCATCAAGGACATCAAAAAAGTCCTTCCGGATCTGCTTTCACGCGCATTTGGTCCTGGCGACAACGATGAATAGACAGAGGCTGTAATTGCTACAGGAGGAAACACAGATGGAAAACCACAATGAGATCGATCGCAAAACAGTCAATACAATCAGGTGCCTGGCGGCCGACATGGTCCAGAAAGCCAATTCGGGCCACCCTGGCTTGCCTTTGGGGGCGGCGCCGATGGCCTACCTGCTTTTCGACAAGGTCATGAACCATTGTGGCAGGCATCCCGACTGGATCAACCGGGACCGTTTTGTCCTTTCCGCCGGCCATGGCTCGGCCTTGCTTTACAGTCTGCTCCATATTTACGGCTATGGTCTGACCATGGATGAACTCAAACGCTTCCGTCAGCTCGATTCCCTGACCCCGGGCCACCCCGAGTATGGCCACACTATCGGGGTTGAAGCTACAACCGGACCGCTGGGCGCGGGGATTGCCAATGGAGTAGGCATGGCCATGGCTGCCAAGCATCTGGGAGCCGTTTTCAACAGGCCAGGATTCCCGGTCATATCGAACAATATTTTTGTCCTGGCGGGTGATGGCTGTTTGATGGAGGGAATCTCTTATGAATCTCTTTCGCTGGCAGGAACACTAAGACTCGACAATCTGACTGTACTGTACGATTCGAACCGGATATCGATCGAAGGGAGCACCGATCTGGCCTTTAGGGAAGACGTGAAGCAACGGATGGAAGCATTCGGTTTCGATGTGTTCGTGGTCGAAGACGGTGACAATCTTGAATCAATCATGGAAGTATTGAATCTTGCCAGCCAATCTACTCGGCCCAGATTCATCGAAGTGAAGACGATCATCGCCAAAGGATGCACTGCCAAGGAAGGTCAGGCATCGGCCCATGGGGAACCGCTGGGAGTCGAAAACGTCAGGGAGCTCAAACGCAATTTCGGATTTGATGAGAACCTTGAGTTCAACGTACCTGACGGTGTCTATGTACAAGGCAGTTTGCAGGTGCTTCGCGGCGAAGAGGCTTATGGACAGTGGCACAAGTTGATAGAAAGCTACTTTGTGTCTTACCCGGAAATGGAACAGATCTGGCAAAGCTACTTCAGTCCGGATTACCAGGGGGTACTTGACGGAATGCAAGACTACTTCGATTTCGTGGCCAAGGACGATGCGACCCGCAACATCTCGGGTAAAATCATCAACGAACTCAAGGACTTAATTCCCAACCTGATCGGGGGAGCGGCCGACCTGGCTCCATCAACCAAGACGTATCTAAGGGACAAGGGTGATTTTTGCGAGGATGACTATCTTGCTCGAAACATCCACTTTGGAGTCCGGGAAAACGCGATGGTGGGGATCTCCAACGGGATGATGCTTTATGGTGGGGTGAAAGCTTACGTTGCCACCTTCCTGGTTTTCAGCGATTACTTCAAACCGATGGCCCGGCTTTGTTCGCTGATGCGACTGCCCTTGATCTATGTGCTTACCCACGACAGCATCGGTCTGGGCGAGGACGGCCCGACCCACCAGCCCGTCGAGCAGCTGACGATGCTTCGGGCCATGCCTAATTTCAATGTATTCAGGCCATGCGACGAAATGGAAACCAGGGTCGGCTGGTATCTCGCATTGACATCCAAGACAACTCCGACTGCACTGGTTCTAACCCGCCAGAGCCTGCCGGCTTTGCATGGGACATCTAAGGAGGCGCTAAAGGGCGGCTATGTGCTAGATGACTGTCAGGGAAGTCCTGAACTGATTCTGATTGCAAGCGGGTCCGAAGTGGCATTGGCCCTTGAGGCCAAGTTGCAACTGCCTCAAATGAAAATCAGGGTGGTATCGATGCCTTGTCTGGATCTGTTCATGCAACAAAGTAAAAAGTATCGAAGTGAAATACTCCCGGAAAAGGTCACAAAAAGAGTCGTGATTGAGGCCGGATCAAGGCTTAGCTGGGGTGAACTGGTCGGCTGTGAAGGCGCCTATGTGACCATGGACGATTTTGGAGCCTCGGCTCCAGGCAAGCAGCTGTTTGAAAGATATGGGTTCACGGTCGATAATGTGCTCAAGACAATCAATAATATGTTGAGTGAAAGCGAATGAAAGTACGATTGATAACTCAAACTGGATATTGGCCCATATTTGATTGTGAGTGGGGGAATCGGGCTGCTTTGCTTCTTAGATTACCGGGATTGAATGTACTTTAGTCAATTGTTTGATCTATTGTTTGATCATAAAATGAAAAAACGCATCTTAACTCATTTTGAGTTCGGTGCGTTTTTGATTTGTTCATGAATCCATTTATGGGAAATAGCTTAACTGCTTTTAGTTGGCTGTTAAAAAATCGATTATATTGATCACCTTGATACCCGAGTAATCGGTGAACACTGCCCGGTCCATTGTGAGCAGGTATTTGGGATAATTGTCTGTTATGGCTTCAAGTGAGCGCAGCTCGCGGTCCCTGGTTGTTTTGTCCATGATTGTGGCTGATACCTGATAATAAATCTTCTCATCGGATTTGGTCGCGACAAAATCGACTTCCAATGCTCCGATTTTGCCGATAGTGACATTGTATCCCCGCCGTAACAGTTCCAAAAATACGATGTTTTCCAAAATGTGTCCGTAATCGGTATCACCTAGACCTGTAAGGTGATTCCGGATGCCGATGTCGGCAATATAGTATTTTTCAAGAGTCTTTAAAAACATTTTCCCTTTCAAGTCGTAGCGGTTTGCTTTGTAGATGATGAATGCGTTTTCGAGCATCTTCAGGTAATTGTCGATGGTTTCGCTTGAAGTTTTGCGGCCACTGCTGGTCAGGTAATCGCTGATTTTTTTGGTCGAGACAACGTTCCCAATATTGGCGGCGATGAATTTGAGGATGCTTTCGAGAAGTGCCCCATCACGGACTCTATTTCTTTCAATGACGTCTTTCATCAGCACTGTATTATATATTCCCTCAAGAAATGGACCGATCGTATCAGGAAAATCCATCAATTCAACTACGGTTGGAAGACCACCGTATCTTAGATATTGATTGAATGCGTTATCCAGGTTGCCTATCCTGTCATGTTCGATAAAATCCAGATACTCCAAAAACGACAGTGGTTGCATCTTGATTTCAACATAGCGGCCTGAAAGTAAGGTTGAAAGCTCGGACGAAAGCAAATAGGCGTTCGAACCGGTTATGTAAATATCGACTTTGGCGTCGACAAAAAAGGAATTGATGACTTTCTCCCATGAGTTCACTTGTTGTACTTCATCAAGCAGAATGTAATGCATTTGATTTTTATCTATTATCCGTTCGTTCAGGTATCTATGAAGCATCCTGTAGTCTGTGATTTCATCGAAGTCAAATGATTCAAAGTTCATTCGAATAATATGGCTGTTTGGTACACCACATGTTAAAAGATGATTTTCAAAAAGAGTCATCAAAGATGATTTTCCACAGCGCCGCAGACCGGTAATCACTTTTATCAGTTTCTTGTCTTTGTATTTGATCAGCTGGTTAAGGTATAAGTCTCTATTTTTCATATCTATCTCCTTTGTAATATTATAGTTGATATATTATAAATATTCAATAGTTTTACGGCTATACCTTAAAAACTTTTAATTTTTGCTTTGTTTTCTGGTTATGTTTTTGAATGCGTTATGAACAAAAAATTATGGATTTTCCATTTTGGGGATGTTATTGGTCCTGACTTGCCTTAAAATAGCGGTGCATAAGCCGAAGGTAAAAGCGAACTTAAATTTACTTTTAATATTGACATTAAATTGATTAATTACCGAGTATGCTACAATCTAATGGGAGGTGGCATTATGATTGCACAATTTGAAGAAATGTTTTTGTCATTGACTGAGTTCCGGAAAAATATGTCCGAAACTCTTGATACTTTGATGCAACCGCGAATACTGATGAGCAGGGACAAACCAAAAGCGGTTATTGTCCCATATGAAACTTTCAAAGCGATGGAAGTCGCTCTTGATGAACATTTGGATGAAGTTCTTGGACAAGTTGCCGCTAAAAGAATCAATGACCCTGAATCCAACTATATCGCTCACGAAGATTTTTGGTCAGATTTAGGGGTTGACTGATGACTCTGGAAATCGTTTACCACGAACAAGTAAAACGGAATCTCATATTTTTAACATCTCTTCAAGTCCATTATAACACAATCTATATAAACGTATTATGAAACCCAGGATAATACCATATCTCCTACTTTTATAATACAAAAAAGGACATCCAAAAGTTAAAGTTTAGTAAGAAGCAGTTAAAAAAGCTGAAGGAAAAAATTGGATATATTTCATCAAATCCCTATCCAAAAAAACTTGGGAGTTTGGGAGAACCACTCAGCGGAGATTTGAATGGATTTTTGAAGTTTCGTTTTGATAACGACTACCGAATTGTTTATCAATTGGTTGAACATGACAATGTGATGAAAATTATTGTAATTGGATTAAGAAGTGATAAGCTCGTGTATAGTACTGCGAAAAAAAGAATCTGAAAAAACTTGATAAAACATCGGAAATTCCGATAAAAAACACCAATATAAGACGCTACGAAGGGGTCTTATATTGGTGTTTTATGACTTTCGTGTTTTTTTAAGATATCAAAAGTGTGCCTTGGGTTATGTAATTTCAGGTCGATTCCCTTTCAATCACGTGGGTGGCGATCTCGATCTCGCTCACGGCCGGGATCTTGTGGTCGATAAGGTCCATCAGGATCGTTGCCGCATTGGTCGCAAGCAGTTCGGGCGAACGGGAAACGGTCGACAGCGAAGGGTTGGTGATCCGTGACTGGAGCGAGTTGTCGAATCCGATGATTTTTACCTGGCCGGGTACTTCCAAGTCATGGCGCTTGATTGCATAAAGGGCACCGACGGCGGCGGAATCGTTGGAACAGACAATGCCGTCGATTACACCTCCGTTTTCAATGTATTTGCCCACCAGGACCTCTCCCTGGATCAGGGAAGAGTCGTGGGGATTGCCCTTGAGAATGATCTCGGGTTTTGCAACCATGTCATTCCGGTTCAGGGTGTCCTTGAAGGCGTCAACCCGGCTCCGGGTGTCGGTGTGGGGGACATTGGAGTCGATATAAACCAGATTCCTGCAGCCCTTGTCGATAAGCAGCTGGGTCGAATCGCAGATGCCCTGATAGTCGTTGCTCTTGATTTTTGGCAGGTTCATCTCATTGGCCGGGGTCCTGTCGAGACAGACAAGCGGGGTGTTCTTCCGGACCAGGTTTTGCGTGATGCTGGCCAGACAGGAAATCACGATGATCCCGTCGACCGCCTGGCTCTGGAGCCGCTTGAAGTAATCCTTCTCTTTTTCCGGCTGGTTCGAGGTGTTGCAGATGAATACCGAGTAATCCTGCTCGTAAAAGTACTCCTCGATGAACCGGGCCAGCGTTGCGAAAAACTCATTCTGGATATTGGGAATGATCAGTCCGACTGTTCCTGATTTGAGTGTCCGGATGCTTTTGGCGGCCTTGTTGGAAACATAATTGTAATCAGCCACGATCTTGAGCACCTTTTCTTCGGTTTCCTTTGAATAGCGGCCCTTTTTATTGAGAATGCGCGAAACGCTCGCCGTCGATATGCCAGCCATTTTAGCGATGTCTTTGATTGAAATATTATGATTGTTATCCATGTGTATCTCCTTGATTACATCAATTATATCGTAAATCCCCAAAAATTAAAGGCCGGAATAACACATTTATGAAATATTGAAAAATTTCAATTTCACCGTTGACAAAGCTGGAATTCTCAATTATGATGTATGTGGTTAAACGTTTACGCAACTTGCAAGTGCCAAACAACCTTATTTTTTTATACGGTGCGTAATCGATTACGCAGGAAGAGGAGAAAAATGGATTACCAAAAAACAGCTGCTCAGATAGTTGAGCAAATCGGAACCAAAGAAAACATCAAATCATTGACCCATTGTGCTACAAGACTTCGCTTCAAACTCAAAGACACGTCACTGGCAAACAAGGATGCTGTAATCAAGATCGATGGTGTCATCAATGTCGTTGAAAGCGGCGGACAATTCCAGGTGATCATCGGCAACGAAGTCCACCAGGTATTCGAAGCCATTGAAGAGCTGACTGGAATAAGTGGGGCGAGCGAAGACATCATTGAAAAGGACGACCTGAAAGTAAAAGGCAAGTTCGTCGACCAGGTCATTGAACTTGTTACCGGAATATTCACGCCGACATTGCCGGTCCTTATCGGAGCCGGGATGATCCGGGCATTGTTGATGCTGGCCGTAAAACTGGGTATGTCATCAACAAGTGGAATATATGTGATTTTAAATGAAATATATGTTGCAGTGTATTCATTTTTGCCAATCTATCTGGCATACACTGCGGCGAAAAAATTCAAATGCAATCCGTTCATTGCCGTGGCGGTTGCCATCACTCTGGTAAGTGGAACAATCCAGGGTCTGGTCCAAGGTGAAACCGGAATGAGCGTTTTGGGAATGAAGATGCTGTTCCCGACTCAGGGATACGGTTCATCGGTTGTTCCAATCATCGTTACCGTCTATTTCCTGGCTAAACTGGAACAGCTATGCACCAAATACATCCATCCGGTAGCCCGCAATGTGTTGACGCCATTGATCACGCTGGGAGTCACCGTGCCATTGATGTTCATGGTTATCGGACCGATTACAAGCTACCTGCAGTCGTTCATCGGTTCGGGGTACACCGCAATCTACAGTGTTTCGCCGATCCTTACTGGAATCGTATTAGGTGGTTTATGGCAAGTGCTGGTAGTGTTCGGTCTCCATTGGGGTATCGTGCCTTTGGGACAGATCAACCTGGCAATGTATGGCCGCAATACGATCAATGCGATCACCGGTCCTAGCAACTGGTCCCAAGCCGGAGCGGCTTTAGGTGTTGCGTTGAAATCGAAAAACCAAAGCATCAAACAGAACGCCCTGTCGGCGGCGGTAACCGGGTTTTTCTCGATCACTGAACCAGCCATCTATGGGGTCAATCTTAAATACAAAAAACCGTTCTATATCGCGGTTGTCTGTGCGGCCTTGGCCGGTGGAGTGGCTGGAGCGGTAAATGCGGCGGCATTGGCTGGGGGACCGGTAGGGGTGCTTTCGATCCCGCTTTTCTTCGGTGAGGGGTTTGTCGGATTCATGATTGCGATGGCTTTCGCCTTTGTCGGGTCAGCGGTATTGACATACCTGTTTGGCTATGATTTGAAAAATGACGATCTATAGATTTTACAATAATTGAAGGAGTAATAATATGCGAGATACAACCAGGCTGATCAGTGCCTCGAAAACTGAAATAAATAAAATGAGCCCGATGGATTTGAAAGATTCGATTTTCAAATCCGAGGGGCGTGTTGTTATGGGACAACATCTTCTTTTTGCGGGCGAAGGGCTGGTAAGGGATGTGACCAACACCGAAGTCATGTTTTCGTTCGGGGCGGACATGGTCATGCTCAATACGATTGATCTTGATGATGAGGACAACAATCCGGGTCTTTGCGGCCTTTCATTCCAGGAATTGCGCCAACGCTGCAACCGGCCAATCGGAGTATATCTGGGCTGTCCCAAAGAAGAATTGGCAGACACTGGCAAGAAGCAGTTGTATCGTCGTGAAGGAATGCTTTGCACGGAAGAACATGTCGAAAAATGCGTCGAAATGGGGGTAGATTTCATCGTCCTTGGCGGCAATCCCGGCAGTGGAACATCAATCGATGATGTCATTGCCTGTACGCGATGGGTCAAGGAAAAATACGGTGACAAGATCCTGCTTTTCGCTGGAAAATGGGAAGACGGGATCACTGAAAAGGTCCTTGGCGACCCATTGGCCAAACGCGATGCCAAAGAAATCATCAAGGAGCTTATTGATGCAGGAGCGGATGTCATCGACTTGCCTGCCCCGGGATCACGCCATGGGATTTCGGTAAGGATGATCCGGGAGTTGGTTGAATATGTCCACAGCTACAAACCAGGTACGCTGGCCATGACATTCCTTAACAGCTCGGTCGAAGGTGCCGATCCCGATACGGTCCGCCTGATTGCATTGAAAATGAAAGAAACCGGAGCCGACATCCATGCCATCGGTGATGGCGGATTTGCGGGCTGCACTGCACCGGAAAACATCCACCAGCTAAGCATTTCGCTAAAGGGAAAACCTTACACTTACTTTAGAATGGCCAGCGTCAACCGCTAGGAGGGATGAAGATGTTTTTCAAGAAGAAAAAGGAACTCAAAATTGACCAGACTAGTCCCCATATCCTTTCGAATCCGGTAGCCGGAGAAGCGATCGAGCTGGACAAGGTCAATGATGAAGTATTCAAAAGTGAAATGATGGGCAAAGGAGTTGCGATAATCCCCCAGGACAATGCCATCTACTCCCCAATTGCCGGTGAGGTGGTGATGGTCTTTCCAACCAAACATGCCTATGGCATCAAAAGCGATGAAGGAATCGAATTGCTTATCCACATCGGACTGGATACCGTGTCTTTGGATGGAAATGGTTTTACAAGCAAGATTGTTCAGGGAGCCAAAGTCAAGCGGGGCGAACAGCTGGCCAAGGTGGACTTTGATTTCATCAAGAAACAAGGACTGGACCCCACAGTCATCATGGTTGTCACCAACACTAAAGACTACCTGAATATAAAAGCGATGACCGGATCCTTGGCTGCTGGAGCTGATATCCTGGTTGTCGACAAATAGAAAAGATTTAAGGAGTACAATATGGAAAAATTAATATGCCCATCAATGATGTGTGCCAATTACGATTCCCTCAAGGAAGAGGTGATCAGACTCGATGAGGCCGGAAGCGATATCTTCCATATCGATATCATGGACGGCTCATTCGTCCCGAATTTCGGAATGGGAACACAGGATGTCGAATGCATCCGCAAGAACACAAACAAGCTGATCGATGTCCATCTGATGATCAAGGATCCGGGAAACTATGTCGACCTGTTTGCATCGCTGGGAGCTGACATCATCTATATCCATCCCGAAGCTGATCTTCATCCGGCCCGGACCCTGGCTAAAATCAAGGACAGCGGGTCTAAGTGTGGCATCGCCATCAATCCCGGGACTTCGCTGGAATCCGTAAGTGAGCTGTTGAACCTGGCCGATTACCTGATGATCATGACGGTGAATCCCGGATTTGCCGGACAGAAGTATCTCGACTATGTCGATGCAAAGATCGCCAAGGCAATCGAAACACAAGATATATATGGATATAAGATCGTGGTCGATGGTGCCATCTCGCCCCAAAAGATTGATCAGCTGGCGAAAATTGGTGTTTCGGGATTTGTCCTGGGCACATCGGCCCTGTTCAAAAAAGATGAACCTTATGATGTAATAATTGACAGACTTAAAGGAGTGAATCAATAATGAAAATCGGAATCGGCAATGACCATGTTGCCTATCAAATGAAATGTGAAATCAAAGATTATCTGGAATCATTGGGCCATGAAGTCGTCGACTTCGGTCACGACAATGAAGAGAGAACCGACTACCCCATCTATGCCAACAAGGTGGCCAAGGCGGTACTCGCCCATGAAGTCGACCAGGGAATCCTGATCTGCGGGACCGGTGTGGGAATCTCGATTGCAGCCAACAAGATCCATGGCATCAGGGCGATTGTCTGCTCCGAGCCATACTCGGCGATGCTTTCAAAACAGCACAACAATACGAATATCCTGGCATTCGGTGCTCGGGTCGTGGGTATCGAACTGGCCAAGATGATTGTCGACAGCTGGCTAAATGCTTCATACGAAGGTGACCGCCACCAACGGCGCCTGGACCAGATCTCCAAGCTTGAAAGCAATCAGGATCTATGAGTTACGAACTATTCGATCATCTGCTCAACTTCAACCAGCCGATGCCGATCCATCTGGTTGAGTCCCGGAAATTCCGAGCCTATGGCAAACTCCATCAAAACCTGGAATCCGCTGAATTGCTTGAAGACTTCCCAATGGAACCGTTCATTCCGGATTCTGGCAACTTCTATCAACCAAGCGATGCGGCCATGGAGTCGTTAGGAGTCGTCAAAGAGATTGCAGCAAACATCTATGGCGGTCTGGAAATCCAGGCCGGACCGTGCTGTGGTTACAATACCTTGTTGACCGGATTGGAGTACCATCAGGGCAGCGAAGTTATCATCGCACTTACCGACTGTGTGTTGTTTTTAGGTAAAGTGCAGGATATGCAAAGATGTGACTACGATGGCAAACTGGCCGAGGCTTTCTTTATCAAGAAAGGTCAGGTCGTCGAGCTTTATGGTACTACTTTGCATTACACACCATGCCGGGTAGATGATAATCCCTTTGTCACCGTTGTCATCCTGCTCAAAGGCACCAATGCTCCGTTTGGCGGTTCGTCAAGCCAATTGCTTACCAAGAAAAACAAGTTCTTCATCACCCACCAGTCACAAAAAGAAAAAGTGGCTCAGGGATGTTATCCCGGGCTCGCAGGGGATTTAAGAGAACTGAAAATATAATATATTGGTATAGATTTCCGGCCTTTTTAGTTCATAAGTTGCCATATTCACTCGAAAACATTTGAACCGCCCATTTCTAAAAAATGCCTTTGCCTGCTCGAATGATCGAAGGGCAAGGCATTTTTGTCATTCAATGGCTGATATTGCTCAATCATTAAAAGTTCCACCTGATTAGAATTACCGAAATCAAGTTGCTTAATGCCTGAAAAGATTGTAATTACTGGAAACAAGCCTGGGAATTGAGGCGGAAACGCAGTCGATGTTTTTAATCAAAACATGTTCATGCTATGGGTTTTGCTCCCTGATTTAACCCTGAATTAGTATGATTGTTCAAATTGCAATGACTTTCTTATCGGCGTAGTTATTAAAAACATGACTCCGGATATGTAATAGTGGTTTTTTAGGCTTTGAATGTGAATTGCTGTATTGAACAATCAGTGAGTTCAAAACTTTATACGGACTGGTAGTCTACGTATAGTCCGGGCGCGAAATCTTTCAGTGGTAACCTGAATTCCGGTATTTAATCAAGCGGTCTTCAACACAAGCCTTGAAGATTCTACGCCGGCATGATTGTGGATTAATTATGGGAATGCTGTGGGAAATATGTTGACATTACCAAGTTGCACTTGTTATCATGTTGTTTATAGGCCTGAATGTCGATCTGAAAGATTCAATTGGCATTGTGTGGCACATTGTGGTTTTGGTTGGATAGCCCCTATGATCAGGTGAAAAGATCCAGGGCGTTGTTTATGCCATTTTTTTGATTTCCTGGGGAGATGGAGATATTTTTTGATGAGAAATTATTTGAGTGAATTTGGACAATATGAAAACTTCATTTCATTGGGGTACTTCTGCGGGGTCGCCGAAGATCTCGAGGAGCTGGGGTTGCGCGACGCATCCTCACCGTTTGACTGGACAATCACCAGCTTCATGGGGGTGATCAGGGCAATGGAAACAAGCTTTGAGGGTTTTATGGAACGTGACAATATGATCCAGAATGTCAAGCTAAGACAATGTTACATGGATGTCAGGTACGGGATAGTGTTCTATCATGATTTTTCCAAGTACCGGACCATGGAATCACAGTATGATGAAGTAAGGGAAAAATACCAGAGACGGATAACCAGGTTCTTGAAACGGATTGAAGCGCCGACGCTGTTTTTCAGGTACATTTCCAATGAGGATCATGACGGTACGGGCAGATCGATCGAGCTCAAATGGATTGAAGAGAACAATGATTATATCAATGGTGTTATAAAAAAGCATAATCCAGCGAACCGGATAATCTACCTTGGTGATGAGAATACCCGATCGGATGTCATCGAAATTTACCACGTCGCTCCCAAGGGTGACGATTGCGTTTCCAGAAAACCGATAATAAACAATGAGGAACTTAAGGACATAATCCCTTGGCTGGATCTTCCAGGAAAAAAGAAGAATGTCGAACGGTTCGAAAAGAAGCAAAAAAGCAGGAATCAAATTGTTTCGAAGTGCAAAAGGAAGCTTGAAGAACTTTACCATGAACGCTTCACCAAAGTCATCATCCATGACAGGGAATATGACAGGTTTGACCGCTTTGGTGGATGACCGGTTAAAAAAGTTGGCTTAGGCAATAGCTTCTGCCATGGAGGAATTGTTGAATTGTTTCAGGACAGTCAAGTTTACCAATGTAAAGCGGGGATAGCCAATGGATAATGAGAAGCTAAGCAGATTTCTAAGCATGGTTTTGCGCCATAGACCAGACAAGATTGGAATTGCCCTTGACAAGTCGGGCTGGGCGGATATCGAAAAGCTGATAAAAGGTGTCAGCAGCTTCCATTACCTGGATCGAACCATACTTGATGAGATCGTGAAAAGCGATGAACAGCGGCGTTTTTCTTATGACGATTCCAAAAAGAAGATCCGCGCCAATTACGGCCACTCGGTTGACTGGGAGCCGGACTGTTATGTCGAACCGCCTGATGTCCTGTGGCATGGCAGCGCGACCAAGTACGAAAAGTCAATAGACTGCGAAGGGCTGAAGGCCAAAAGCCGGCGATACGTCCACCTGTTTGATACGGTTGAAAAGGCGACAATGGTGGGAGGGCGCCATGGCGAACTGGTGCTCTACAGAATCGATGCCAAGAAAATGAAGGAAGACGGGCATCAATTTGTACAGCCGGTGGCCGGGGTCTACCTTACCAGATCTGTTCCTGGAGAGTACATCGAAAAGATGGAAAAATGATCTTGCTGAATTCTTTGGTGTTTTCAGGGCTGATTTGACTTCAATCAAGATTCACAACGGCTCTGGCAAAAAGCACTAATATCATGTATGAAAAAAGGGTAAACTTGTCAAGAAGTTTACCCTTTGAGCTTGCTGTGCCATCAGGTTGATCTGAAGGTTGAAACCGCAGCAGTTTCGACTTAACCTTTTGGAGCAAGGTAAATCTCAATCGCTTCCATCCGTAATGCCTGTCCGGTTGTTCCGGCAATTGCGCCGTTTTTTACCCAGTCCAACCAGCCGTAGTGCTGGATATGGACGCGATAGATGACATCGTATTGGGAAGCCAGGGTTCCGGTAAGGGAAATCTGGATTGCTTCCATCCGCTTATACAGACCGGTTGTTCCAGCTATCTGTCCGTTAGATACATAGGACTGCCAACCGTATGTTTGGACATGGGCCCGGTAGGTTATGCCTCCGTTGGACGTGTCGCTTAGCGCCAGTGTCAGTGCCTCCATCCGTTTATACAGACCGGTAGTTCCGGCTGTCTGCCCATCGGATACATAGGGTAGCCAGCCATATGTTTGCACATGGGCGTTGTAGCTTAATGATAGGTCAGTAGTGCTTGGTGGGGTTGAAGAACCCGAGTCATCTCCCAGCAGTTGTGGAATTGTGACGAACGAATATCCCTGAGCCTGCAAAGTGGAGATTATCGTTGGCAAGGCGAATTGGGTGTTTACCGCACCTCCGCCGGTATGCATCAGGATGATGGCTCCAGGTGAGACATTGTTGATCGCATTGGCGGCAATCTGTTGTGCCGAGATGCCGTTGTAGTCCTCAGTGTCGATTGTCCACATGATTGCTTTGGTGTAACCGGCATCCCCAGCCACTTGGAGCACGCTGGAGTTGTAGTCGCCATACGGTGGTCTAAAATACGGCATTGATGCCTGCCCGGTGACGCTTTGGATTATGCTGTCGGTAGTCTGGAGCTGGTAGAGTATCTCCGCTTCGCTAAGCTGGGTCATGTACGGGTGGGAATAGGAATGGTTGCCGATAAAATTTCCCGAATCGTAAATCTGTTTTACCAGATCGGGATTATATTCGATTGACTGTCCCAAAAAAAAGAACGAGGCATTCACGCCATAGCTGTTAAGTATCGACAGCATCGCCGCAGCTTCATCGCCAGCGAAATCATCAAAGGTCAAAGCGACAACCTTTTCACTTGTCGATCCGCCGGTGATGATCTGGCTTGACGCAGCTTCAACCGGTACAATGAATGAAGAAATGATCATGAAAATCGTGATGAAAGACGTTAATATTACCTTTATTGTTTTTCTCTTGTTCATTATTATCACCTCTTTAAGGTAAGAACTAACGCAACTGGTAGAACTGATAAAAATATTGAATGACCGTTGCCTGGCCCAGCTATTCTTGGATGGCTTTTTCATGATTGGTTCATTCTTCACTTCCTGATCCGCCTTATCCAAGTTCTTTTCGGGCGTCGAAGTTCAACTAAACTTCAGCTTTTTTGGACATTCTTGAATTGTACCACACTTTTTCCCCTTTTACTCCTTTCCTGTGGATAAAAATATAAACTGTTCTATATGTATATTATACTCTAAATTGCAGGTAATAATTGAAAAAACTTGAATTTATCGGTGTTTTTTCAATTATGAAAAATGATTTTCCTTGTTGCACTGTTGAGAATAAATGTTTTGAAATCCTATTTGATGACAAAAGCTGATTCAAAAAAATTCAATCCATTGTTCATAGAGATTGGTGAAAAGTGGCATGTAAAACTACTTTCCATCGAAATCAATTACTCCAAAACTTCATGCTAAGGAAGTCAAATAGTTTGGGCAGACTCTTTTGAGTCTGCCCTAGGGGTTGTTGAAGGATATCAGATTGACTTGAATGCTGTTGTTGTATTTGTGGAAACAGTTCCTTTTGGAACAAGCCGGATTTCAATTGCTTCCATCCGGTAACCATAGCCTTCGCTTCCGGCGCTTTCACCGTTTTTCGCCCAGTCAAGCCAGCCGAAGTGTTGAACGTGCACCCGGTAGATGACATCGTATTGGTTTGCGATATCACCGGTAAGGGCGATCTGGATGGCTTCAAGGCGCAAACCTGAACCGGTTGTTCCGGAGATTTGACCATTGCTCTTCCATGTGGTTTCCCATCCGATAGATTGGATATGGGTTCGATAAGTAATACCGCTGCTTGCCACGTTGACATCTGCAAGACTGCTCAGATTGATCAGTGACAATGTCAATGCTTCAAGCCGTTTTCCCTCACCGATAGTCCCGGCAACGCCGGAATCATAACGGTATGATTGCCAACCGATAGATTGGACATGGGCCGCATATTGAAGATTTCTTGTGACAAATGAATTTGGCCCGGTCGAGTAAGCGCCTTTTGGTACTATTCTCACTTCGATGGCTTCCATCCGGTAGCCATAGCTTGCGGTTCCGGAACTTTCACCGTTCTTCGCCCAGCTCAGCCAGCCTAAATTTTCTACGTATGCTCTGTAGACGACATCGAAATTAGAAGCCAATTCACCAGTAAGGCGGATCTGGATTGCTTCCATCCGTTTTGCCAGACCGGTTGTTCCGGTAATCTGATCATCGGATACCCAGGCTTGCCAGCCATAAGTTTGGACATGGGAACGATATTCAATAGTTCCACTATAGCTTCCTGGGTCAATATTTACTTTAAGTGCTTCAATCCGTTTTGCCAGACCGGTTGTTCCAGCCGCGGTTCCTTCGCTTACATAAGGCTGCCATCCAAATGATTGGACATGGGTGCTGTAGCTTAAAGTTGGAACAGTGGTTGTAACTACCGGATCAGGGTCGACAACCGGATCAGGATCGACAACCGGATCGGGATCGACAACCGGATCGGGATCGACAACCGGATCAGGATCGACAACCGGATCGGGATCGACAACCGGATCAGGATCGACAACCGGATCGGGATCGACAACCGGATCAGGATCGACAACCGGATCAGGATCTACCCCAAGAAGTTGGGGAACGGTCACGAATGAGTAGCCTTGTGCTTGCAAGGTTTCGATTATAATAGGCAGGGCGAATTGGGTGTTGACTGCGCTTCCGCCCGTATGGAGCAAGATAATTCCTCCAGGAGCTATATTGTCGACCACATTGGAAACTATCTCTTCGGTTGAGATGCCGTTATAGTCGTATGAATCCACTGTCCAGAGGATTGCCTTTGTAAAACCGGCATCTCCGGCCGCCTGCAATACTTCGGTGTCATAGTCTCCATAAGGTGGCCTGAAATATGGCATCGAATGTTGCCCGGTTACACTTTGGATAATTGCTTCTGTGTCTTCTAGTTGTTCTGTTATTTCAGCGTCACTTAGCTGCGATAGATACGGATGGGAGTAAGAATGGTTCCCGATGAAATTTCCTGCAGCGACAATGTCCTGGACTAGATCGGGATTGTCTTCTATGGATGAACCCAGGAAGAAAAACGAGGCATGGGCATTATAGGTGTTCAATGTATTCAACATTGCCCGAGCTTCGTCCCCTGCGAAATCGTCAAATGTGATGGCGACAACTTTTTCAGTTGTGGAAATTCCAGTGACGATATCGCTTTGAGCCGCATCTACTTGTTGTAAACCTGAACTCATGAGCATGAAAATTGTGACGAAAGACGTTAATATTACCTTAAATATTTTTCTTTTTCTCATTATTATCACCTCTTTAAGATAAGAAATAACGCAATTGATATAAGGGATGCAGACAATATTTTCTGGCATCTCATGATAGATACGCCTGGATTGTAACAGGCGATATGCCGGATCGCCCGTTATTGGATGGCGCCGGTTGAGTGATGTTTACCAAGTCCTACCTTGGTGACTTGAGTTGTTTAAAACTCTTTTAGTAATGATAATTTGGTTTGTGTGCCATGTATAGATTATTTTACTACGACCCCTTTCGCATGGCAAAATTACACAGCTATCCTTCATGTACATTATACTCCATTTTCACCCAAAACAAACTAAAAACGCACTATGTTTCCAAATTTTTAAAATATGAAAAATGATTTTTCCTGTTATACTCATGTTAATTTTTATACATCAGTTTCGTTCGATGATATTGCCTGGCTGGTTCAGGTGGTGATTGAACATTGTGATCAATCGGATCATTCCCCATAAGGTCTTGCGATAGGATGTCTTTTCCCATCTTTGAGTATTGACATATATTGACTTTTTCGATGGAAAGATCCAAGGGGAATCCTGGTATGGGTTCTAATTGGAATGAGACCGTTTTCCATCTGGATTTAAAGAGTGATGAGGATTCGCAATAAATCGAAATTTAACGATATTTGATGATTCTGATAATATTATGGAAATATTTGGGAATTTGCTAATCGGACAATTGCATAAGGTAAGGATTGTATGAATTTTCCCATAAGGGATGACCGCTGGAAATCCAAGGGTGCAAACAGCCAGGATTAATGTATGACCATTTTCAATAATAACGATAATTATAATGGGATTGGATCCTGGATTTGAAAATAATGCCGATATAACCCGGATAAATCGACCCATATGGCAAAAAAATATCGGCAACGACATTTTGCCAACGATATTTCAAATATCCTTATTAGCGGGTTAGAGGGACATTTTGTTATTTGAAAAGTGAAGGCGATGTGTGGAATAACCAAACTTCATGAATGGATTTTGATCGGTCATCCATTGGCAAAACACCAAATGGTATTGACTTTAAAAAGATTAAATGGTACCATTTTTTTGTAATTTAAGTGACATATGAGTTTAGCGAAAAACAAAATTACCATTTGGAATTGTTTGTTTGAAATAACGCTGGGTTTGTTGGTCATTTCTTCATCGTTGTCTGGGGGGATGGGATGGAGAAATTGGAATTATCTGTGAAAATATTACATTGATAGCGGCAACATGGTATGGACACCATGCTGTTTTGAGGGAAGAGACATGAGAGAAATAGGGATAAATTGATACCGCTTATTTGGATACTTTGGAAATTTGGCTAAATTGCTAGGGCTTTTTGCCGGATTCTTACAGTATCCTTTTTTAAACGAGCTGTTGACGTGGCCCTTTCACATTATGCAAGAAAGAGGGGTATGTATGTATCACCGATGCGCCAAGGGCTGGTTGAAACATTTGGATTTTATGATTGTGGACATATTGTGTCTGCATTTGTCATTTTTGCTGGCCTACTCCATTCGTTTCGTTACTGGCAACCCATATCTTGACTACATTTATCGCAATCTTATTATCGTCATCACGCTGATTGCGTTTGTATCCCTGATCTTTTTCAACGGTTTCAAGAATGTGCTCAAGCGGGGCTATTATCGGGAATTTATAGCTTCAGTCGAACATGTGACCATCGTCATTGTGTTTACGACACTTTATCTTTTTGCCATCCAGGACGGGCTGACATATTCCCGTTTCATGGTCGGCTTGATGGCGGTGCTCTATGTCATCTCCACTTACACTTTCAGGGTGATCTGGAAGTTGCTTGTCAAAGGCAGTGGAGTCAGCAAGAAAAAAAGATCCCTGCTTATAGTGACAACCGAATCGCTGGCCAAGTCGGCCATCGCCAATGTCGCAAAGGCCTACAACAAGAAATATCATTGCCTGGGGCTGGTGATAGTCGACAAGGATATGGTTGGTGAGCAGATTGCCGGGGTGAAAGTCGTTGCCAACAAGTCCAATGCATCCGAGTATGTCTGCCGCAAATGGGTTGATGAAACTCTTATCTCCCTGCCTGGAAATGTCGCCCTGCCCCAAAAGTTGATCAACGATCTGGTGATCATGGGGGTCACCGTCCATCTCGAGCTGGCACAAAGGGCCCAGATCGACGGAACCAGGCAGTTTGTTGAAAAAATCGGCAACTATACAGTGCTCACCACGAGCATGAGTTCGGCCAAGGTGACCGATCTCGCTTTTAAAAGGGTGGTGGACATTCTCGCCGGTCTGACCGGCTGTGCAATCACCGCATTCCTGTATCTTGTATTAGGGCCGCTGATCTACATCCAGTCGCCCGGGAAGGTGTTCTTCGCCCAGGAGCGGGTGGGCAGAAACGGCAAGAAGTTCAAGATCTACAAGTTCCGCTCGATGTACCTCGATGCCGAAGCGAGAAAACTAGAACTCATGGCCCAGAACCGGGTCAAGGACGGAATGATGTTCAAGCTTGATTTCGATCCTAGGATAATCGGTGCCAGACAGGTCGACGGCAAAACAAAAAAGGGCCTTGGCAACTATATCCGGGATTTGAGCCTGGATGAGTTTCCACAGTTCTTCAACATCCTAAAAGGCGAGATGAGCCTGATAGGAACCCGGCCGCCGACTGTCGACGAGTGGGAGAAATATGATCTCCATCACCGGGCCCGTCTGGCCACCAAGCCGGGGCTTACTGGAATGTGGCAAGTGAGCGGACGGTCAAACATCACCGACTTCGAGGAAGTGGTGAAACTTGACAAGCAGTACATAACCAACTGGTCCATCGGGCTGGATATCAAGATACTGCTAAAGACGATTTTGGTTGTCTTGAAAAGGGACGGATCGATGTGACCTTGTCCTTGCCTGATAAACCGGCCGGATCATTGGCGGCTTGAAGGTTAAACCAATAAAAAATTTGACGACTGAGATATCAATGCATTGCACAGCGGTTGGATAATGACATGCCGCTGTTTGTTTTGTTCAAATAAGTAAAATAAATCTAGAGAATCGAAGGGGAAGAGATATGAAAGTTTGTTTGGTAGGTTCATCGGGAGGCCATCTGATGCATTTGCAGATGCTTAAGCCATTCTGGGAGGAAGAAGACCGTTTCTGGGTCACTTTCGACAAGGCGGACGCCCGCAGCCTTTTAAAAGACGAGAAAATGTACAAGTGTCATTACCCGACCAATCGCAGCTTGAAGGCTTTGGTCATCAACACGATAATTGCATACAAGGTGCTCAAAAAGGAAAAACCGGATTTGATCATTTCTTCAGGGGCGGCAGTTGCGGTACCGTTCTTTTATCTAGGCAAACTCTTCAAGGCGAAGCTGGTCTATATCGAGATATTCGATCGGATCAACAAGCCGACGATGACGGGCAAGATGGTCTATCCGATCACCGACCGGTTCATTGTCGAGTGGGAAGAGATGTTGAAAGTCTATCCTAAGGCAATCAATCTGGGAAGCATATTCTAAGAAGTGGATGAGGTATATATATGATTTTTGTTACGGTTGGAACACATGAACAGCAGTTCGACAGGCTGGTCAAGTGCATCGATGAGTTAAAAAGAGACAATCACATAAAGGAAGATGTTGTGATCCAGACGGGTTATTGCACATACGAACCAAAATATTGCAGCTGGGCGAAACTGTTTCCTTATGAGGAAATGGTGGAAAAAGTGGATGCCGCCAGGATCGTCATCACCCATGGGGGACCGTCAAGTTTCGTCATGCCCCTGCGAATCAAAAAAATTCCCATTGTCGTGCCACGCCAAAAGAGGTATCATGAACATGTCAATGACCATCAGCTTGAATTCTGCAACGAGCTGGAAAACCGGCGCCACAACATAATTGTCGTCAGCGAGATCGATTCGCTTGGCGAAATCATTGCCGACTATGACCAGATCATCAACAGGATGGAAGCCACCCAGGCGGACAATTCCGACAACTTCAATGACCGGTTCAAGCAGATTGTCAAGGAGATGTTCGCTGGCAGGTCCTGAACAATAAAAAGGACATAAACATACCAAACAACCGGTGTTCACCAGGTTTACAATCAGGTAATTGTTGCTTGATTTTTGAGAAAACCATTTTTCTAAAATGAAGCAACAATCGTTTGGGAATTTTTTTGAAAAATACAAATATTCGGACAAGCAGCACTTGACACGCAAAAGAAAGGGGGGATTGATGACAATGGAAAATGATGTTTCGGTAATACTTCTTACTTACAATTCCGACTATGATAAGACAATCGCAACGCTTAGTTCCATCATCCACCAGGAAAATGTCAGGCTTGAACTGATCGTCGCAGATGACGGTTCCGCCGAATCGAACAAGGATCGCATCGAAGCCTATGTAAAGAAAAGACAGTTCGCCAATTTTCATTTTGTCGCCAACCCCGTGAATCAGGGGACGGTTAAAAACTGCCTTTCGGGTCTTGAAGTCGCCTCAGGAAAATATGTCTATCTGATCTCGCCGGGTGATTACCTTTTCGACAAGTTCACCCTTGGCGAGTTTTGCGGATATGCCTTGTCCCATGACGCGGACATCTGTTTTGGTAACACCCAGTGTTACATGGAGCAAGGCGATTCTTTCGAACTGGTCAATGACAGGCTGCCACGTTTCCCTAAGATATACAACTGGAAATTTTCAAACTACCTGATCTCGCGGATCGGGATCGTCTACGGTGAGCGGATTTTCGGTCCGGCTTATCTGCGTAAAAGGACGGTCATAACCGAATATCTTGAAAGAATCAGGGGCAAAATAATATATATGGAAGATACGCCCACAACCATGCTGTATCTTCTTGATGGCAACAACCTGAAATACTTCGACCGTTATGTAGTCTGGTATGAACATGGTACCGGAATCACCACCGGCAACAATGGGGTAATGAATCCCCGCATTGGAAAGGACAACAAGTCATTCGAGTTGATGCTCAAGGAACATTACGGTCACGATCCGATTGTTCATTCGAAATACTTATGCAACAAAAAGACAATGGCGTTCAGGCATCCCTTCATCTTCTTTACGGTCGCCTGTCTCAAGGTCTTTGCTGTGCTTTTGAAAAAGCCGCCTGACTTTGACAAGGATAAACTTGAAGATTACCAGGCTGTTTTGAAAGTCTGAAACAGTATCTTTTTAAGAAGTTTTGGTGTATTATTTACAGTTGAAACAGCGTTTTACAAAAGAGAGTTCATCTTGAATAAAGTGTTTAAGAATATTGATAATTCACAGGGGGAAAGCAAAAGTGCAAGTAATAAAATACGTATTCCAGCCTCATGGCGATGAAAGGGGCCAGCTGGTGGCATTGGAGGAATTCAAGGATATCCCATTTGAAATCAAACGGGTATATTACATGTATGACACCAGCAGCGGGGTGACCCGTGGCTATCATGCGCATAAGAAACTAGAGCAGATTCTTATCTGCATCCATGGCAGCTGCAAGATACGCCTGGACAACGGGACGGAAAAGAAGGTTGTTCCGCTCGAAAAACCGTACGAAGGTCTATATGTCGCCAACAACATGTGGCGGGAGATGTTCGATTTCTCGAGCGATGCCGTGTTGATGGTGCTGGCGTCACAGCTCTACGATGAGAGTGACTACATAAGAAACTACGACGATTTTTTAATGATTGCGAACAATCAGGATTAGCAAGATAAATTGGGGGATAAATAATTATGATGAGTGTGCCATTTGTGTCATTCCTTCCATTGGAAAAGGAACTTGACCAGGAAATAAGAGGGGCTTTCGAACGGGTGTTCGATAGAAGCTGGTATATCGAAGGGCAGGAGGTCGAAGCTTTCGAAAAGGCTTTCGCCAATTACTGCAACACCAAATACTGCGTCGGGACAGGCAACGGCCTCGATGCCTTGATGCTCGCCTTGAAGGCGCTGGATATCGGTGAAGGTGACGAGGTAATCGTACCTTCGAACACCTATATCGCAACCGCACTGGCGGTGACCTATGTCGGGGCGACTCCGGTTTTTGTCGAACCGGATATCCGAACTTTCAACATCGATCCAAACAGGATTGAAGAAAAGATCACATCAAGAACCAGGGCGATCATGCCTGTCCACTTGTATGGTCAGGCATGCGACATGGATCCAATCATGGCAATCGCCAAGAAACATGGTCTAAAAGTTGTCGAGGACTGCGCCCAGGCCCATGGTGCCACCTACAAGGGTAAGGTTGTCGGGAGTTTCTCAGATGCGGCGGGATTTAGCTTCTATCCGGGCAAGAACCTGGGAGCTTTGGGTGATGCGGGAGCCACTGTAACCAACGATAAGGCGCTAAGCGATAAAGTCAGGGCCCTGGGCAACTACGGTTCGGACTACAAGTATCACCACATCTACAAAGGTCACAATTCCCGACTTGATGAGATGCAGGCGGCCTTCCTGGCTGCCAAGCTGCCTCACCTTGAGCGGATGAACGAGAACCGGCGCTTTGTAGCTTCAAGGTATCTTAGCGAAATTACCAACGAACTGGTAACTTTGCCTTATGTGATGGATGATGTCGAACCGGTATGGCATGTATTTGCAATCCGCACCGACCACCGCGACGAGCTCGCAAAATACCTGCAGGACAACGGAATTTCCACCAACAAGCATTACCCGATTCCGATGCATATGCAGGAATGTTACAAGGATCTAAACATCGCTAAAGGCAGCCTGCCGATCGCCGAGACCATCAGTGCGACCCAGCTGTCAATCCCGATGTATTATGGAATGAGTGAACAGCAGATAAGCTACGTTATCGAAAAGATCAACGCCTTTTCTCTTTAGGTTGTTTTTGAAGCGACGGTTAACCCGGACCGGGAATCGATTCGCACTGCTCTAAGCAGATTTCTAATTGTGAAAGTTGAATTTTATTTATGAATAAGTTTAAATTGTTTATCGAGAACTTCATCATCTACGGCCTGGGCGGAATAATCTCCAAGATTATTCCGCTTGTCATGGTGCCTATCGTGACAAGGATGATGCCGGATACCTCATATTTCGGGATATCCGACCTGTCCAATACGATCCTGGCGCTGTGTTCGTCATTGGCGATCATGGGGATGTATGATGCGATGTATCGGATGTTTTTTGAAAAGGAAGACGAGGAATACAAGAAGGACATCTGTTCGACCGCCTTCATTTTCACAATCTTCTCCTCGCTGGTCATCTTCGTGGCCATGCTACTTGCCAAAGATCTGATCGCAAGATGGTTTCTAGGCGACAGCCAGTACAGTTATCTGGTGTACATTGTCGCCATCGCAGTGCTGGTGGGATCGACCAATACGATTGTTTCGGCTCCCACCCGGATGCAAAACAAGAGAAAGATCTATCTGATAGCCAATGCGGCCAGTCCGATTCTGTCGTACATGGTGGCCATACCTCTGTTACTTAACGGCTATTACATTATCGCCTTGCCGCTGGCCGGGATGGTGGCTGGGATAACCATGGAAATGGCCTTCGGGGTTCTCAACCGCAGCTGGTTCAGTTTCAGACGGTTCAATCCTGATTACCTGAAACAAATGCTTCTGATTGCTGTGCCACTGTTGCCAAACTTTCTTATATATTGGATCTTCAATTCCAGCGACCGGCTGATGATAACCAACCTGATCGGACTTGGAGCTTCGGGTGTATATTCGGTGGGGGCCAAGTTGGGAAATGCCAGCCAGCTTATCTACACCGCTTTTGGTGGCGGATGGCTTTACTTTGCCTTTTCGACGATGAAGGACAGCAACCAGGTCGAATCCAATTCGCGGATCTTCGAATACCTGGGCGTGATATCGTTTGTCTGCGCCGCCTTCATCTTCGCCCTGTCCCAAAGCTTCTATGAACTGCTTTTTACAGGCGAATATGTCGCCGGATATATCGTAGCGCCTTATCTGTTTCTAGCGCCACTGCTCCAGATGCTTTTCCAGGTTGCCTGCAACCAGTTCCTGGTGGTCAAGAAAACCTGGCCGAACCTTTTCATCCTTTCATTGGGTGCGGTGGTAAACGTCTTCTTGAACCTGGCTTTGATTCCAAAATTCGGAATCGAGGGGGCTGCGGTCGCTACTTTGATCGGTTATGTGGTTTCCGATATCGTGGCGGTTATTGTGTTGACCAGGATGAAGCTGATGAAGCTGCGATTGAAGTTTTTTGGGGTGTCCCTTGTCATGGTGCTGTTCATGGCAGCCTGGCGCCTTGTGGCAGTCGATTCACCGCTTCTAGGAACGATCCTGGCCGTTTGTGCATGCTTTGCGATCACATTGCCATATCTCGGTGATGTCAAAACGCTTTTAAAGAGAAAAAAATAAGGGAAGGTTTTAATAATGAGACTTAGAAAACTGATGGAAAAGGATGCCAAATACATGCTTGAATGGATGCACGACAATGATGTCGTCAAGGATTTAAGCGGAAACTTCGCAACCAAGCAACTTGATGACTGCATCAGGTTCATCGAACAAGCCCAGGATACAAGCGAAGATCTCAACCTTGCGGTTGTCGACGATTTCGACGAATACATGGGGACAATCAGCCTCAAGCATATCGACCAGGCAAACTCCCATGCGGAGTTCGCAGTTGCCATCCGCTCCAAGGCCATGGGCCAGGGTTTTTCTGGCTATGGGATGAAGGAAATCATCAGGCTGGGCCATGAGCAGTACGGACTGGCATCCATCTATTGGTGTGTCGGGGATTACAATAAGCGGGCGGTGAAATTCTATGACAAGAACGGTTACAAGCGAACCACCGATGTGCCTGCAGGTCTTAAAGCCAACTATTCCAAGGAGCAGCTGGATAATTTCTACTGGTACAAGGCATAAGCCAATTTGTCTTGGAAAATTATAATAGGCTCGATTGAAAGCTGACCCATTATTTCACATTATACCGATATGGGCGCCGATGTTTACTTCTCAGGGCGCCTTTTATTTTGCCGGATTACTTGTAAAAGCGCCCTTTGGCCGGATTTGCCGGGAATCTATAGGGGAAATCATGGCTTCATACAAGTGCGACAGTGATGAAATAACAACGCATTGCTCCTTTAATTGTGTTTGAATTTTTAGTCAATAGTGTTATAATCAGTTTCGTGCAAAGGACCGTTTCAGGATGTAAAGAAGCCTGCAACGGTCAAATCATCTTCCATGTTGCGCCTCAAAGAATTAATGAAGGCAGGAACATGGGTATTTCTAGGGGGAATCATATGGAAAACAAATATGATTATTGGTTGTTCAAATATTTATGGCTGGTCATGGTCATTCCCAAGGAGGCGCAGTTTGTCGTACTTCTGGGACTGGGTGGCTATCTGTACTACAAATCGGGCAGGAAGTTGAGCTTTGTCGATGACATTTCCAAATTTGTCCTGATTTATGTCGCCATCAATCTGGTTTCGATTGCGATAAATTCCTTTAATGTCAGCTCAATAAGCCGGATCGCCGCTTCCTTGAACACGGCGGCGATCTGGGTGGTGGGTGTTGTTTTTTACCGCTATTACAAGACCAGGGAGATTGACTGGTCGAAATGCGGAAAGTACCTTTTTTACAATCTTTCCATTCTTCTTGGATTGAATATTTTGATGATGGTGCTTGTGGCTCTGGGCTTCACACATCTTTCTATAGCCGGTCTCGAGCTGTATATCGATGACTGGTTCAACGGGGTGCACACTTACCGCCTGCAGGCGTTTCTGGAATATTCCAACCTGGTTGTAATGTTGTTTTTTCTAAGTTTTCCCCTGGCATACCGCTATTTGAAGGGGAAAGTTGAAAAAACATGGCAGCTGGTGGCTGGTGCTATTTTGCTTTTTGTACCGGTTTACAATTCCAACTCGAGAATGGGAATAGTCCTGGGTGGCTTGATGGTGCTTTGGGTCATCTATGAAAACCTGGAGACAAAGTCGGATACAATATCCCGCCTGTTTACTGATGCCGGTAAGAAAATCAAAGAGGTGCTAGGTAAAAACAGGCGCCTTAGCACAGGTCTTTTGGCCCTGGGGGCAATTGTGGCAGTGATTGTGATTGTCGTAATCACGCCTAAGGCCTATGGCTTCGTGATGGATTTTGTCAATGGCCGCTCCGGCAGCTCGAACACCAGGTTTTTGATCTACCGGACAAGTATCCTAAAGGCAATAGATGACAACTTCCTGATCGGTTCGGGAATCAAAGTCCTGGCTTCCGACTATCCGGGGGCATCTTCCTGGCTGGGTGAGTTCCCGCTGGGGTCGCATTCGAGCTATATCGGGTTCTTCTACAAGACCGGGCTGCTTGGTCTTGGGGTCATCATGATCGCCCTTTTCAGGATTGTCAAGGCGGCATTCTTGAAGCATTTCAATAAAAACATGATTATCCTGCTTGGAGTCGTGGCGATATTCCTGGCGATGGCGCTTGAAGATATCGACGGTGCCGACTGGCTTTTGGTGCTTTTTATGGCCATCAACGGAATCTATCTTCGCGAACATGAACCTGAAATTGGTACAAAATAGCTTTAGTTGCTTATATAAAATAGGTGCTAAAAAACATCGGATTCAATGAAAAAATGCCCGCAAAGCGGGTGTAATGAAAAGAGGGATTATTTTGAAAAGTAAGAAATTTACGGCAGTCCTGCTGGTCATCCAACTGCTTCTTTCAGTGCTGATGGCCGGTTTGGTGTTCAAATTGAACATTTTGCCGACCAAATACGTGGTAGCCTTTCTGGCGGTACTGGCAGTATTCATATTGATATTGTTTTTGATCAACCACCGGATTAAAAAAGGGAAAAAAGTCCGGCTGTTTTTTGATATTGTGATCATCCTGATCAACATTTCCCTTTTGATGGGAAACTACTATTTCTATCGCAGCTACAACGCACTTCAGCAGCTTACGGCTGGTTCCAACACCCAGACCCATACCCTGGATCTGCGCGTCCTTGACGAAAGCGAGATCGAGAATGTCGCCGACCTTGAAGACAAAACGGTCGAGTATTCAAGCCAGATTACAACCGAGTATAACGGCCAATATGTTACCCAGCTGGAAAAACAGGTGGATTGTGATTTCGTGGAAGTGACTACCTTCCAGCAGCTTATCGACGACCTTTACAATGGCAAATGCGATGCCATCATTTTGGAAGAGGCCTATGAGGGATTCCTTGAAGTACTGCACCCCGATTACCAGAATGAGACAAGAGTGATCGACACTTACGAGTTCCAGGAGGAAGTCGAGGAAGTCGTTGAAGAAAAAGAAAACAACGGCGATTCTTTCTCGGTGTTCATCTCCGGAATCGACACCTATGGGGCGATAAACACAGTCTCAAGATCCGATGTCAATATGGTCATGACTGTCAACACCAAGACCAATGAGATTCTCCTTACAAGCATTCCCCGCGATTACTATGTGACATTGCATACATACGGGGTCAAGGACAAGTTCACCCATACGGGGGTATATGGCATCAATGAGACGATTACCACTGCCGAGGATTTCCTTGATATCGATATCGACTATTATGTGAGAGTCAACTTCACTTCGCTTATCGACATCATCGATGCCATTGGCGGAATCTCAATCTACAACTCCATCGCCTTTACCAACCGCGGCTATTCATTCCCGGTGGGACAGATCACAATGGACGGAGCCCAGGCTTTGGTCTATGCGCGGGAGCGTTATGCCTACACTGACGGAGACAACCAGCGCATCAAGAACCAGCAGACAATAATCACCGGCATCATCAACAAGGCGATGTCACCGGCCATCCTGACCAACTACACCAACTTCCTGGATGTGGTTATGGATTCGTGCCAGACAAACATCCCGGCCGATGTTGTCACTTCGATTGTGAAAAACCAGCTTGACAGTGGCGGATCATGGAATATCGAGCATCAGTACCTGACCGGTTCAGGATCGCATTCGACAACCACTTTCTCGATGCCAGGATGGAACCTCTATGTGATGGTTCCAAACCAGTCATCGGTTGATGCGGCAGCGGCCAATATCAAGATCGTTGAAGATGGCGGCACACCGGATCTTTAGACAGAATAAAACAAAAAGCACAGAGTTGGAAAACAAATGATCCAAGTGGCTGTGCTTTTTTTTGCTTGGATCCTTGAACAGGGATAAAACGAAGCAGGCTCCTCCATTACTTCTCAAGACCAGGAGATTGCCTGATCTATGGTTTGAAGTCATTATTACCTAGTGTAAATTTTTAGAAAAGTGTTACACAAGATTATAAAAAATGTTATAATGTTACCGTTAAGTTTTGTTTCTATTCTGGTGCAACCGGTCAATTGAAATCATCAAAGTTGGGGATGATATTGCCGGTTGGTGGTTTTCTTGACGTTTTAGGGAAGATTTAAATTTCCCAAGACAACGAGATATAAGGAGGAAATTATGGAAAGGTATGAGTGCATTGTCTGTGGCTATGTCTATGATGAGGATCTTGGCGTCGTTGACCAGGGGATAGCAAAAGGGACAAGGTTTGGGGATCTGCCTGAAGACTGGACCTGCCCCCTGTGCGGGGCGACCAAAGAGGAATTCAAGGTTCAAAGTGGCAAAAAAGCGACCAAAGAGGGGAATATGGCGCAAAATGGTCCGGTAGCTTATTCCATTGAAGAACTAGGCGCTGGTGAGCTCAGCGCCCTGTTTTCAAACCTGGCAAAGGGCTGTTTGAAACAGTACCGGGAAGTGGAGGCCGGACTGTTTGGTGAGCTTGGTGAGTATTTCGAAAATCTTGTCACCTTGCCCGAAGAACCTGGGATCAAGGATCTGGCAGATTCGATCAATGGGGATCTTGATCTCTTTTCAAGCGTGAATGCCATTGATGAAGTACTAAAGGACCGGGGCGCACTTAGGGCGCTTGTCTGGGGCGAAAAGGTTTCCCGGATCGGATTGTCCGTTCTGGGACGGTTTGAAAAGCAGGGGAATGATCTGATTGAAAACACTGATGTTCATGTCTGCGAGATATGCGGTTTCGTCTTCATTGGCGACCGGCCACCGGAAATATGCCCGGTATGCAAGGTGCCGGCGATTAAAATAGCGAAGATTTCAAAGGAGGTCGCATGATGAAAGCGATAAGGAATATCCGGCTTTGCACCAAGGATTGTCTTTGTCTCTATGTCTGTCCCACCGGTGCCACTGACAGTGAAACGGGTCAGATCGACCAGGAAAAATGCATCGGCTGTGGTTTATGTGTGACAGCCTGCCCGTCGCATGCCATTTCAATGGTCCCTGATGTCTATCCCGAGCAACAAGCCAAGTCAATAGAAGTAAAAGCGGCACTCGAAAAACTTGCCACAAGCAAGGTTGAACAGGAGGCTATTGCCACAGCTATGGCAAATAAGACTGACGACCCTGTTGTCAGGCAGTTGGCCAAGGCGATGAAGCTGTCGAACCGGTTAATGGCCGAGGATCTTATGCGCGAGTCAGGTTTCATGCTGCCTCAAAGCCATAATGTGATCGACCTGCTCGAATCATTGGCCAGCCAGGACCAGCCCGATGACTTTCCAAGGGATGTCGTGGATAAATTATTAAGAATACTAAAAAAAGATAAGAAAAAAGAGGAGAACAAGGTTATGGAAAAATATCGTTGCACAGTTTGTGGTTACATTCATGAAGGGCCGTTGCCTGCTGGTTTCAAATGTCCGCGTTGCAATCAACCCGCTTCGGCATTTGAAAAGGTAGAGGAAAAGCAAGCGAGCACAAACAAGTATGCCGGAACAAAAACCGAAAAGAACCTGATGGAGGCTTTCTCAGGAGAAAGTCAGGCAAGAAACAAATATACTTATTTTGCCAATATCGCCCAGAAAGAAGGATATGACCAGATTTCAGCCATCTTCCTTCAGACAGCCAGAAACGAACAGGAACATGCGAGAATCTGGTATGAGGAACTGGGAAATCTTGGCAGCACGGCCCAAAACCTGCAACATGCGGCCGAAGGTGAAAACTACGAATGGACCGACATGTATGAACGGTTTGCCTCAGACGCCATTGAAGAGGGATTCCCTGAACTGGCGGCCAGGTTCAAACGGGTCGGAGAGATCGAAAGAGCCCATGAAGCCCGCTACCGCTACCTTTTGAACAATGTCGAAATGCAAAACGTCTTTGAAAAGAGCGATGAAGTCATGTGGGAATGCCGTGTCTGCGGCCATCTTGTAATGGGTAAAAAAGCTCCGGAAGTATGCCCGGTATGCAAGTATTCTCAGGTTTATTTTGAAGTCAGAAAAGAAAACTACTGATTTTAGCCGGTGACATTACCGCAACGAGCTGTTGTGGAAAATGCATCTGTGGCTACTTGGATTATCAATTTTCAAGTTGCAGGGAAATCTGCAAAGCAATATCAACCAGTCCCGGATATTTGGAAGACAAAGAAACCAGGACTGGTTTTTTAATGACCGGAATCATGTCGGGGATGACAGGTTCACAAACAGACAAGGTGTCAAAGTGGACAATAAAACAACAGGATATGACGGGCCAGGATGCAATGACTGTTTGTCCGGGTCTAAGAGGGTAAAATAATCCGGAATGTCCTGATGTTTTTCTTCTATGTTATTGACACAAAAATGCCAATATTATACTATTAGATAGTTATATTGGACATTTGTCTATATCACAGTGGGGACTTGTCAAAGCCTGACTTGAAAATGTCAATTGTCCAGAATTTATACAGCGCAAAGGAATACTATGAAAATATTATCGATATGCACGGTTCCGTTTACAAAAACGGGAATACCATGTCACATTAGAAATTACTACAATGCACTCAAAATTCATGATTGCGACATAGATATTGTCGCTTCCTATTTTGACAAGGAATTTGTCAAGACGCTAAAGGATTGCCCCGAGGGCAGCCTTGTTGAGCTTAAAAGAGGTGATTGTCTAAGCTACATCAAAAAATTGCGGGCACTGATCAAAAAAAACAGATATGACATCGTCCATATCCATGGCAACTCCTCGACGATGTCGCTGGAACTGTTCGCCTGCTTCAATCTAAGGCATACCACCACAGTGGTCCATGGGCACAACACTTCCTGTTCGCATCCGGTAATCAACCGTTTTTTCAAGCCGTTTTTGCTCATGCTTTCCGATTACAAGTGCGCCTGCTCATCCAAGGCTGGGGACTGGCTGTATGGCGCGAATAAGCCTTACACCGTGATCAACAACGGGATCACAAGTCGCGACTATCTTTTTTCCAGAAGCGCCAGGGAAGACATCCGGGCTTACCTTGATATCGATGATGACTGCTTGGTGATCGGCCATATCGGGGAGTTCAACGAACAGAAAAATCAGAAATTCCTGGTGGATGTTGCCGGAATCCTTGATTCAAAAAACCGCAAATTCAAGATGGTGCTTATCGGTGATGGCTGGTTGAAGGATGAAGTGACGGCCTATGCCAAAGCCAATGATTTGGAGGATGTCATCATCGCCTTGCCGGCCCAGAACGATGTTGCGGGATTTTACAGCGCCTTCGATCTTTTCGCGTTCCCGTCAAAATGGGAAGGGCTGGGGATGGTTTTGATCGAGGCGCAATATTCGGGCTTGACTTGTCTGGTTTCTAACCGGGTGCCTCTCGAGACAAGAATCACCAAGAATATCTCATATCTTCCCTTGGAGGATGAAGTGTGGGCCAGGGCAATCGAAACATTCAATCCTCTAAGTCAAAGCGAGAGATCCGGGTTAAAACCGGACGATTCCTTCGACATAGACAAATGCGCCGGGGTTCTTTTCAGGCTCTATGAAAGCTGGATTAAGGCTTGAAGGATTATTCACCAACAGACAAGAAAATAACAAGCGACAAAACTGACAGGGGAAAATTATGGACAGGACTTTAGTTATCATCATCAATTACAATTCAACCGTGCATACAAAAGAGTGCGTCGAATCATTCAATAAGCAGACAATACAGGATTTCGATCTGATGGTGGTCGACAACGCGTCCGATCCCCAGGATGTGGAACTGCTTGAAGGGATTGAAAATGACAGGATGACGGTTGTAAAATCGGATGTCAACCTGGGTTTTTCAGGGGGGAACAATATCGGCTTAAAACATGCCCTGGAAAAAAAATATGCCCGGGTGCTTCTTATCAACAACGATACCACTGTTCCGGAGGATTTCATGGCCAGGCTGGTGGAATTTTCCAATGGAAATCCCGGAGCCGTGATTTCGCCCCAGATCCGCGACTACTACAATCCTGAAACCATTTCCTATGGCGGCGGTGATGTATCGTTTTTCAAGGGCGGGGTCAATATCTACGGCATTGGGGAGAGAGCTGAAGGCTACACAGCCAAAAAGGAAATCACCTTCGCCCACGGCTGCTGCATGCTTATTCCCTTCGAGGTGCTCGAGCATGTCGGGATGATGCCCGACGAGTACTTTCTGTACTATGAAGACACAGCCTATTCCAGAATGATTTCCAAAAAGGGATATAAAATTCTCTATCAAAACGACAATTTCATCTTGCACAAGGAATGTGTATCGACCGGTAAATTCTCAAGGCTGTACCAGTACTATTTCACAAGAAACCGGATGGCCTTCATAAAAGAGTGCATTCCGCCAAAATGGAAGCCTGTGGCTTATCTGTTTACCACCGCGTTTCTGGCAAAGAAGATGGCAAGCGGGAAATTCGCTCCGTCGATAGTGCACGAAGCCCTGGGGGCGTTTTTTAAAGGGCAGATGGGCAAAAGAACCGGCTGACAGGTTCCATCAAGAAGCGATATCAATCCAGGGATTGAGAAGGTCAGCATCTTGATTGATCCGACTGGTGGCAGTTACATATCGGTTGGATTAAAATTCGACTAGCTTCTTTCGCGATTCTACGTGTCGCTTGTCCTAGGCGGTGCCGGTAATAAACAGAAAAAGAAAAGGAGAGGGGTATGAATCATACAAAAAGGATATTGCAATTGGATGGGTTGAGGTTGGTCATGATATTATTGATAATCATTTCCCACTTCGAATTTTTATTGGATTTTTCATATGGCGGGTTTTATTGGCGGTATCTCCATAATCCGACCTTGCCGGTTGATTATTTTTTCATGCTGTCCGGTTTTGGGATATATTACGGCGCAAATATCAAAAGCCACCCCCAAAAAAACGACAGGTTCAAGATAAAGGAAATGGTAGCCTATGCACTGGTTAAAATCAGGCGCATCTACCCTATTTACATCCTGTCGCTGGTGATAAGCATCCCCTACAATGTAATATCAAGGGTTGAATACTATGGACAGTCATTGATCGGGGCGATTGGCAAGACCGTGTTCCTTTTCGGGGTGGCATCAACCTTATTGCAGTCAGCTACTGGGATCTCCATTTTCGCCAATGCGATCAATGGAGTCGGATGGTTTCTTTCCGCCCTTTTTGTCTCGTACATGGTTGCTCCCCTGTTTTTGCGGTTCTGCAATAGGGTTGTTAAGGGACTGTATGGAAGTTTGATGGCGATTGCGGGTGTGGTTATAGTGATATTGATGCTGACCTATTTGCTTGGCTTGGTTGAAATAAATCACTACTTCAATGTTCCGTTTGATTATCTGGTTTACGGATCACCATATATCCGCTGTTTCTATCTTCTGTTAGGAATGCTTGTGGCCAAACTGCACATCCAGATAATGGCTAATGAGCTGGCGTTGAAATTGGCAGCCAGACATCAACGGCTATTCGAGTTGCAGGAAGTTGCGATTGTCGGTGTTGCTGTGATGTATTTTGCTTACAGGAACAGCCTCATGATCACGGCATTGACAGCCAGATGTTTTGACCTGATCATTTGCATTGCATTCATATTGACGATGTCTTTAGGGTTTGGCAAATTTTCCAAATTGCTTTCAAACCCTAAGATAGTCAAGTTAAGTGATCTTTCAATGTACCTTTTCCTGCTACATCTGCCGGTCGTGTCGATTGTCGTATATGTCTGGAAATCTTACATCGGATATTTTGGGCCTTTGACGGGGGTTTTGGAAGTTATGACAATCTTTGTTTTGACATTCGTCTTATCACTCGCCGTCAAAAAACACATGCCTGAATTGAACAACCGGATTTGTTCGATATTCAAAAGGCACTTTGAGGTGAGCTGACCAAAATGTCTTGTTTTGGCAAGTTTTGGTCAGTTTACTTGCTCCCGGCAATATTCCAATACTGGACTTAGCCGGTTTGGGCCATGCTGGCCTTGTCAAAGATATGGATTGGATCATATTTTGCAGCGCTTTTATGGCAGGTTTGGCCATAAACAACTAACTGGTTTTCCGTCGCCAGTATCAATGGAGGATGTCGAATGAAATTATCAATAATCATTATCTCATATAATGAGTCCAAGTACCTGGGTGATGCGATTGAGAGCTGTTTGAAACAGAATGGTGATCACGAGCTGGAAATAATCATCGGTGATGATGGCTCGAACGATTGCAGTATCGACATCATCAGGGAATATCAGGACAACTATCCAGAAATCATCAAGTATTTCATAATGGAAAGAAACAACCCCCAGAATGTCATTCCATCGTTGCGGGTCTCCAATGTGATCAAAAGAGGATTTTCACTGTCCACCGGTGATTATCTGATGGTCATGTCCGGCGATGACCTGCTTGTCGATGAGGACAAGTGCAAGACTCAGCTTGACTTTCTCGAGCAGGCGCCAGGATATAGCGCTTCGTACACGAACTACATGAAGTTCTGGGACAGTGGGGAACAGGAAATCATGAACAACTACCAGCTTGGGTCCAACGCTTTGTTCTGGAGCCGTTTCTATGCCCATATCACCTGTTTTGTTTTCAGAAGAACTGTCCTGGAGAACCTGACCAAGACATTCTGTGACGATACGGGGCTGATATTTTCAATCCTGAAGACGGGAAAGATAAGATACCTGCCAATCGTCGCTTTTGGCTATCGCCAAAGACCGGTAAGCATCATGTCAAGTTCCAATGAGATGGAACTCAACCTGTTGGAACTGCTGCTGCTTCAGGATTTGCTTGAATCCAAAGGCTACTTTTTTAGCAGCCTGTCACGTTGTTCCAAACCGTTGGATTTTGTTTACAAAAACCGCGGGTTACTGACTGACCGGAAGTATGAAAAATATCTGATTCACTCAAGAGAGTACAAGTTCAATATAATCGAAATGATGAGAGGCTATAACACATTGAATCTTGGTGGACGTTTTAAGATACGATCCTTGCTTTTGGTGTCTTTGCTTTCAAGGAAATTTTTTGCCATTTGTTCACTCAAGGACAGATGGGCAAACAGAAAATAAGCCGGATCTAAAAGACCAGCATGCCATTTTTAATATCGGTGCCCAGGATTCCTGTGACTTTGGTCAGGGAATCCTTTTTAGCCATATAAGTAATGAAATCAAATATTTTACCGGCATCCCTTGCTTATATCAAAAAAGGAATGACCATATTGCGCTGGGTCTTATCCCATAAAACCCAATTGTTTCTCATCAATGTTGCATGTTGTATCACATAGGAGTAAAATGAACTTATAGTATTTGAATATTGTGAATGCTTGCTGGGGAATTGGGAAAGAGGGAATATTATGAAAAGCAAGAAATTTACGACTATCCTGATAGTTGTCCAATTGATCATTTCGGTCATTATGGCCGCTTTAGTATTCAAATTGAACGTTTTGCCAACCAAATACCTGGCTCCTTTTATCGGGGTGCTGGCAGTTTTATTGGGGGCGACGTATGTCATCAACCGGCGGATCCAGGAGGGGAAGAAATCCCGGATTTTCCTTGATTTCGTCATTTTTGCGCTCAATATCGCCCTGGTTACGGGCAACTACTATTTCTACCGTTCCTACCAGGCTTTGACACAGCTCACTGTGGACTCCAACACCCAGAGCCATACGCTCAACCTGCGGGTTCTATACGAAAGCGAAATCGAATCAGTCGTCGATCTTGCAGGAAAAGTGGTCGAGTATTCATCACAGGTGGAGACAAACTACAACGGCCAATATCTTGAACTGTTGAGTGAAAAGGTGGACTTCGAATCTAAGGAAGTCGCCACTTTCCAGCAGCTGACTGACGATCTTTATGATGGCACATGCGATGCCATCATCCTTGACGAGGCCTATGAGGGGTTCATGGAAATAACTCATCCCCAATACCAGGACGAAACAAAGGTAATCGACACTTACGAATACGAGGAAGTGATCGATGAAGACCAGGAGACTGAAGAAGTCGAGGAACCTGAAGCGACCGAGGAACCTGAGACAGTCCAGGAAGAGGAAACCACCGATACCTCAAAAACAACCACAACCACCGTTGAAGAGAAAAAAACCACAGCGGTTGTCGAACCAAAGGCAGTCAATGACGGGAATTCGTTCTCGATCTTCATCTCCGGAATCGACACCTACGGAGCCATCAATACGGTATCCCGTTCGGATGTCAACATGGTCATGACAGTCAACACCAAGACCAACGAGATCCTGATGACAAGCATCCCGCGTGATTATTATGTAACCTTGCATTCTTATGGGGTAAAGGACAAGTTCACCCATGCGGGAATTTATGGCATCAGGGAATCTCTGCGGACCGCCGAGGATTTCTTGAACATCGATATCGACTATTACGTGCGGGTGAACTTCACCTCGCTGATCAATATCGTCGACTCCCTTGGGGGAATAAACATCTACAATGGCATCGCCTTTTCCAACCGTGGTTATACGTTCCCGGTCGGGTGGATCCAGATGGGCGGAGCCCAGTCTCTTGTCTACGCGAGGGAACGCTACGCGTATTCCAGCGGCGACAACCAGCGTATCAGGAACCAGCAGACAATCCTGACGGGAATATTGAACAAGGCGATGTCACCGGCCATCTTGACCAATTATGACAGCATGCTCAATGTTGTGATGAGATCATGCCAGACCAGTGTGCCAACCGGAGTGGTAACGTCGATCATCAAGGAACAGCTAAACACCGGTGAGTCCTGGCATATAAGGCACCAGTATCTTAGTGGCAGCGGGTCATATTCGACCAGAACCTACTCGATGCCAGGATACAATCTCTATGTCATGATTCCAAACAAATCATCTATAAGTTCGGCGAGATCGAACATCAATCTGGTTGTTACCGGTAAAACTCCAAACCTTTGATTAAGATTGATTCAAAGCCAACGTATCCAGCCCATAAGGTCATCCCTCCGGGTTGGCTACGTTGTTTGTTTTGGGATCCATGAAAGGCAAAAAGAATGACAGCGAAAAAAATGCGAAGGAAAGACTCTTCGCATTTTTGGCTGTGTCCGTGCATTTCTCAATAATTATTCTAATACCCGGCTTCGATCATTTTGACCTGGTTGTAGAGCTCTTCGTTGATCGGGACGGGAATATCGAGATCCCAGGCCTTCTTGATCACGGTTCCTGCAAACATCTCTACTTCGCTGTAGCGGCCAGCCACCCGGTCCTGGGCCATGGAAGGCATTCCTTCAGGATTCAGGGTATCGATCAAATCAAGGTAGCCTTTCAGGTCAACTTCGGTCAGGTTGACTCCTGATGCGTTGGCAACTTTAATTACTTCCTTCATGGCTTTGATCATTTCCTCACGGGCTTGACCTTCCTGCTGGACTGATGCGAATGTTCCATTGTGGACCATGACAACCTGGTTGACTCCGACATTGAGCATCCATTTGCCCCAGATGCGGTGAGTTATGTCCTGTTCCAGGGTTGAAGGTATCTTCATATCCCCGAAGAAGTCCAGGAGTCTTTGGAGCTGCACTATCTTGTGAGCTTCATTCGGGGTGATTCCCACACAAAGATGGCCCAGACGGGTATAGGTAAGCTTATTGGAGATTTTAAGGGCATCCATGCCTTGGGCGATGCAGGTAATAACGGTTCCCATGGAAAGCTGTTGTTCCAAATACTCCTCGCTCGAGATGCCATTGAGCAGGGATATGACAATCGTATCTTCGCTGACGAGGGGCTTGATGGTTTGGGTCGCACTTTCCAGGGCTGTCGACTTGACAGCGACGATGACCAGATCAAAATCGATATCGCAGTCTTTGGGATCGATCATTTCAAAGTCGCATCTCATATCGTTGCAATAGACCGGTTCCTTGGCCAACTTGGCGATCCGAGACTTATCCCCGATGAAATAAAGCTTGCCTTCATTAAGGTTCTCCCTGATCAGCTGGCCGTACATGACTCCCAGGGCACCCATGCCGATGATGGCGACATTTTCTATTTTCTTCATCAATCTTACCTCCATGATTTATCCTTCCAATCTAATCTGATTGGCTCAACTAGGAGTATAACACAAATATCCGCTTCATGAAAAAACAAAAGTCAGATCCCGGCAAGTTTGTCTCACTCTTTCCAAGGAGTGGACGGTGTGGCATTCAAAAAAGTCAATTGGATCAGTGTTGCTGCCATAGCCGTCAGTCTTTAAGATGCTGCATTTTCTCATAACTCAAGGATCAAGACAGGTAACAAAGGGAAAATTCCGCTTTCAAATGGATAAAATACCCCAAAATATAAAAAAATGAGTATCGCACTTGAATTAATTCTTTTTTGGGATTACGATGTAGGTGAATAAAAGAAGTGCTTGGTTTTCATGCCATTCGAAAAAATAGATCTGATAATCGAAACAAAGGAGAAGAAAATGAAGAAAAATGTCGGTCCGGCCGATCGGGCCATCCGCATCGTTGCGGGGATACTGTTGCTCGCCTTGTTTGGCATCACCTCAGGAGGCGTCCGCTGGGTGCTGTTGGTTCTTGGAGCCATCCTGATTGTAACCGGTATAGTCCGTGTTTGTCCGCTCTACATGCCTTTTGGGATTGACACAAACAAACTCAAAAGAAAGTGATTATTCTGTTATGCATTCCAGCAATTATCATGTCTTATTTAAGGCATTGGTGCCTGCTGGTTTTTAAATTGCTCAGTTTTTTCTTATTGTAAGTGTCAGATTGGGATTTTTAAACCTTGTTGGGCAGGTGATATCGATCTGATTTTAAAAGCAGTGCCAATGCGCCAGGAATATTTTTCGCCATTGTCATTTTGCTTGATTATCTCCGTTCATTTTTTGAAAATATCGTTTGTTTTGGATAATATTTGGTAAGATATCCTGGTCAGTCCCGCCAAAACGGCACCAAATGTTGCTGTGATTTTGGGACTTTTAGATGCATCACTAAACAGGAGAGAGAAATAGTGAAAAATACAATCCAAAAACTTGCAGTTGTCATACCGGCAATGATCATCACTGCCATGGGCGCAAGCCTGGGCATCAAGGCGGCGGTTGGTGTAGGGGCCTGGGATGCCCTTAGCATCAGCGTCTGCCAGGTCATCAACATGAGGGTTGGGACCTTCTCGATGATCATGAATATCACTTGCGTTGCCATCCAGCTGGCCATCTTGAAAAAGGACTTCAAGATCGTCCATGCTTCCCAAATACTGGTTTCCATCATGCTTGGCGGGGTGGTCAACTTCATGATTTACAATATTTTTGCCCGCTTCACCATCACCAGCTACGCCATCAATCTGGCTTTGCTGTTGCTTTCGGTTATCATCTGCTCGATCGCCATTTCGGTGATTATGACGGTCAACCTGGTCACGTTCCCGCTGGAGTCGTGTTGCATGGTCATCGCAGGCAAACTGAACAAGAACTTCGGGACATTGCGCCAGCTGGTCGATGTGGCCGCAATCGTTATTTCCCTGGGGCTTTCATTGGCGTTTTGCGATCCGATCCAGGTGCGCGAAGGTACCGTCATTGCGATGATCCTTTTTGGACCGCTGCTCAATCTTATCATGCCTCGGCTCCAGCCGGGTTTCGCGAAAATGAAACTGGCATGCAAGCAGCCGATTAGCGAACTGTAACAACCAAATACAATCAATCATTGGAAAGGATGCCGGCCATCCTTTTTTCTTTAAGCTAAACAAATCAGTTTGAAATTGTTTAGCTGGCTTAAAAATGGTACAATTAAGACAAGAAAACCGGACTCAACCGCAGCTTAGACATTCCATTGGATGTCTGGTCGTTTGATCTGGAATTTTGAATAATAAAAAAGTAAGGGGAACATTAAATGGAAGACAAGAATATCGCGTTACTTATCGATGCCGACAATATAAGCCCCAAATACGTCAAAAGCGTATTTGACGAGCTGAATTCATATGGAACGGTTTCGATCCGCCGCATCTATGGCAACTGGAAAAAAAAGCAGGGATGGAATGAGGAGTTGCTTTTGGAATACTCGATCCAGCCAATCCAGCAGTTCGACTACACCAAGGGCAAGAACGCCACCGACATGGCAATGACCATCGATGCCATGGATGTTCTCTACCTCAACCAGGCTGACATTTTCTGCATCATTTCCAGCGACAGCGACTTCACCAAGCTGGCAATGCGCCTGCGCGAGTCGCAAAAGTATGTGATTGGGATGGGTGACTCGAAAACCCCAGTGGCGCTGACCAAGGCCTGCAACAAGTTCGTCTTCCTTGATCTGATCGTCTCTGATGACAATCAGGAAGATGAACAGGGCGTGGCTGCAACTAATTCAAAAAGCAAGAAGGTGACCAAGGAACCCGAGTCCAATGTCACTCCGCTTAGCCAGCTCGAGGAGGCAATCATCAACATGATCCCCGAAACCGGGTCCGTCTCGCTAGGGGAAGTCGGATCCCGGCTCAACAAGCTGTTCTCGGATTTCGATGTCCGCAACTACGGCTACACGAAACTAAGTACCCTGTGCTACAAGGAGTTTGCCACAATCCATATCACCAAGCAGGATCTCAACTACTTTGTGTCGCTGCGCAGCGATGTCGATTTGGAAACAGTGACGGTGGTCATCACCGAATTCATTTACACAGCGGGAGGGAGCGTCGAGAACCTTTCGAAAATCCACGAATTCCTCAAGGACAAATACAAGAGCTTCAACATCAAGGATTACGGCTACAGCCGTTTCTCGAGTTTCCTGCGCTCCCTCGACGGGATTGTGGTCGAAGGAAACAAGGTCCGCCTGAAAACCAAAACCAAGAAGCGCAAGAGCGTGGCTTAAACAAAGAAAAAAGACTTGGACACCAACTGTGACAGTATGGATATTCAAGTCTTTTATTTGTAGGGATTGAATCCTTTAGCTGGCGATGTCCAGGTCGTGATTGGCTCTTTCAAGCAGACCGACACAGTCATCACTCAGGTTTTTAAAAACAACTGATTTGCCAAGGTTCAGGTATTTTTGTTTGACCTGTTCCAAAGCGACAACGGCCGAGTGGTCGTAGACCTTGCATGAGCTAAAATCAATGATTATCTGTTGGGGATCATTAATGGGATCGAATAGTTCGTTGAAGCTGTTGACCGAGGCGAAAAACAATGGTCCGCGCAGTTCGTACACCTTTGTTTTGGTAGTCTGGTAGTGTGTCGATGATTCGATCTTCTTGCCTTTTTCCCAGGCAAAGACAAGGGCGCTTATGATGATTCCGCTCACTACGGCAATCGCCAGGTTCGTCATGATGGTCACAACAGTAACCGATACGACAACCAGGGCATCTGATCTTGGGATCTGAGTGATCTTGACAAGCGAGGTCCAGTCGAATGTCGCGATGACCACAACAAACATTATGCCTACCAGCGCACCAATAGGAATCAGGGCGATCAAAGGAGCCCCGAACAGGACGATGGCAATCAGTCCCAAAGCAGCCGTAACCCCGGAAATCCTTCCGGTGCCGTTAGACTTGATGTTGAGCATGCTCTGACCGATCATGGCACAGCCACCCATGCCTCCAAAAAGACCGCAGACGATGTTGCCAAGACCTTGCCCGATGCATTCTCGGTTGGTGTCACCTTTGGTGTTGGTGATGTCATCGATAAGCGTCAGGGTCATCAGTGATTCCGAAAGTCCGACGATCGCCATCATCAGCGAATATGGCAGGATGACCTTCAAGGTATCCAGGTTCAAAGGTACATTGAAAGTCGCCAGCTGGGGCAGGCCACCGGAAATGTCCGCGAGATCCCCGACTGTGCGGGTATCGATATGAAGGACTTGAACCAGGATAGTGCATGCGCCAATGGCTACCAATGTCGCCGGGATGGCCTTGGTAAGTTTCGGGAAAAGGTGGATTACAGCCATTGTAAAGGCAATCAGACCGCCCATTATCAGCAGGGAACTTAAGTCGAGCCACTGCTCACCGACTTTGAAGTGTTCAAGCTGGGCTAGAAAGATTACGATGGCAAGACCATTGACGAAGCCGATCATAACCGGATGGGGAATCATCCTTACAAGCTTGCCCAACTTTGCCATGCCGGCAAGAACCTGGATAACACCCATAAGGATGACCGCCAGGATCATGTATCCCACCCCGTGGCTGGCAACCAGTCCGGCCACAACGACGGCGATGGCTCCGGTGGCACCGGAAATCATTCCCGGACGGCCTCCGGCAACAGCGCAGACCAGGGAAATGAGAAATGCCGAAGTCAGACCGAGCACCGGATCAATCCCGGCGATGAAAGAAAAGGCGATCGCTTCGGGCACAAGGGCCAAAGCTACCGTGATACCCGACAGGACATTGTCTTTTAATGAGCGGTCGAGTTTGGATTTTATTGAATTCATGTGATACCTCCATAGTTATTAAAGCATTGATATTGAAGACGATAATGGGTAATACTTGTAAACAAGATACCACATAATCACATGATTGCCAAACTGTTTTCCATATATCGATAATTGTAACCATTTACATTTATTTTCTTCAGGATGGTCGGCTAATATTTACGGTTATGCATGAAAATACATTTGTAATTTAGGCAGTCGCAAAATTGCGGTATCCTAAGTGCAATTGCCCTGATATAATTGATGATATGAAATTGAACTTTTGAATAAGCTGTAAATACAACTAGATGATTTTGACAGTTAATAATGTGAAATTTGAATGAAAGAATTGGAGGAAAATTCAGTGAAAGTGATAGATCTCACTCACAAGATTGAAGAAAATATGCCGGTATATCCAGGGACGTTGCCACCGGTATTGGAGGAGGCAAACACCTACGAAAGGGACGGTTTCAAGGAAACGAAGATTTCGATGTTCAGCCACACCGGTACGCATATGGATCCTCCGGCCCATATTTTTCCCGGCAGGATGACCCTGGATCAGTTCCCGGTTGACCAGTTTATCGGAAAGGCTCTGGTGATCGATTGTCGCCATTTACGCGAGGGTGATACGATCACATTGGATGAGTTCAAGCCTTATGGGTATAAGGTGGAGCGGGCTGAATTTCTCCTGTTCAACCTGGGCTGGGACAAAAGATGGGGCAGTGATGACTATTTCAAGGACTATCCCTGCCTCGACGAACAGGTGATGGATTTCATATTGAAAAGTTCCTACAAGGGAATTGGTTTCGATGTTATCGGACTTGACCCCATCAATGATGACAACCTGACCCGGCACAAGAAGCTGTTCAAAGACAAGGAAATCGTCAACATTGAAAATCTCGCCAATCTCGACCAGTGCGGCAGTGATCTTGTCTGGTTTAGCTGCTTCCCTTTGAAAATCGATGATTGCGACGGCTCACCGATCAGGGCGGTCGCCTGGGTCGAGTAGCCAATTCTTGAATTGATCCTGCTCAATTACATAAGTGGCTTCAATCATATTATAAAAACAGCACTTGGCCTTGTGGCTTGAGTGCTGTTTTTTTTTCATCAAGCCACAAGGCAGTTTGTGTTGCGGTAATGTTAAGCTTTGCGCAAATTCGTCAGGATCAATCTTACAACAAAAGCAGTTCCCTGAAAATAAGGTCCATCTCCGGATAGCTTTTCTTGATCCGGATCGGTTTCTTGTTTACGTCGGTGAAACAATGATGCGACTGGCCCCGGGCACAAAGCGTCCCATCTTTGGCGTTGATCATCTCGTATTCGAAGGCGAACTTGACCCCGCTGTATTCATTCAGGCGCACCTTGATGATGATGTCGTCATTGAAAGTGGAAGGGACAATAAACTGGGCGGAAATGGAAACAACCGGCGAGATGACCCCACTTTCCTCCAGTTTGTCATAACCGTAGCCGATCCGCTCGAGAAAGTCTATCCGGGCCTCCTCCATCCAGCGGAAGTAGTTGGAATGGTGGGTGATCCCCATCTTGTCGGTCTCATAGTATTTCACATTGTGGATGTAAGGCTCTTTTAAAGCCTGCAGCAGTTTTGTCTTCATGGGATGCTCCTTTTTGTCTTTGTTGTAATTATACGCTCAAATATTACCTTTTGCCAACAATCAATCACAAACATGGGAAGAAAAGGTTATCTTTAATCACCAATATTCAATAATTTACTGATTTGGCCTGGCGCGATTCGAAGACTGATCAGGCCGTATACAAGGAGGGGAGCTTATATGAAAATAATCCATTGCGGGGATCTTCATCTCGATGCATAAACGGAGACCCATTTCAGTGTCGAACAGGCACGGATGCGCCGCTATGAAATAATTAACACCTTTGAAAAAATGGTCGAATATGCATCTTCCAATGATGCCGGAGTGATACTTATCGCCGGGGACATGTTTGATACAATCTCCACCTCGCAAAGGTGGATCAAGGACCGCATGGTATGAATCGCTGCAAGTCCGGATTGAAAACTTTGAAAATGCCAGGAAAACTGCGTTTCAAGCCGAAGAAACGCTGATAAAAATCTTTGGAAAATATTACGGCCCGATCTGTCAATAACGGAAGGCTACGATTTCGAAACCCTGGAAAGACAACTGCGGGACATGTTCGATGAATTCGAATCCAGCCAGAACGCATATGAAACCGCAAAAGTAAGACTGGCCGAGTTTGAAGAGGTCAATGATGTGGCCAGCTTGGAAACGCTTATGGATATCGAAGGAAGTATCAACGATTTAAATGAAGAAATAACAACTGCAAAAATCGACCTGGCAGCCCAGCGGGAGAGCAAGATGAAGGCAATCGCGGTGCTTGAAAAACAAATATCCGACCTTGAACTATTCGGAGACAGCCTGGAGGACTGGCAGAGCCGACTCAAGAACCTGGATGAGGAAAAAATGAGGCTGTCACGACCCATCTGTTGTTGGCAACCACATTCCAATTTCTTGAACAGGCAAAAGAGAATATGGCGGTCAAGTATACATCAACCATGAACCAAGCTTTCAAGAAGTATATGAAACTTCTCCAGGAATCCAATACGAAATTGTACCAGGTCTATATCAATATTGATGTCCGCTATTTCCAAGAAGGTCAACTCCGCGGGTTTCAACAGCTTGCCAAAGGGATGCAGGATCTGATGTCGATCTGCCTGAGACTCGCATTTGTCGAGGCAATCTATCAGGATGGAACAAGCCCGCTGCTAATTCTCGATGATCCATTCACCAATCTGGATGCCAGGCGCCTGGAGGGGGCCAAAATTATGATTGAGAAGATCAGCGAGGTCAACCAGGTTCTCTATTTAATCTATAATGAAAGCCGGATGATTTAGATGAATTCAGTGAGAACTGATACATGGCAGGGGTACAATGTTTGATACGGTGGTCCCTAAACTGATAGCATGCCATAAGATATCGTTCTTTTCTGTTTTTGAATAATTTGTTTGGGGCACATACCCACGAAATAGGCGACTTTGAATAGGCCGCTTTTTTTCATTTACTTTGAAATTCGGCGAAACCCCTTGATAGCGCTTTGATTTCACTTTCAGGGAAATTGTCCGTATTAAATAAAACGAATGAAAATGGTAAATTGTAATCAGCCAAGGAAAGTATAACCGGTTACATTCGGTTGATGGTTAAAAAGGAGGATCAGTTATGAATCTAGTGCCATTGATTATTATTTTTGTTATTGCGTTCATGTTGCAGTATTTGTTTACTTTCATGCAGATTAAAAGCTTCAATAGCGCATACCGGTTATTGAAAAACCAAGGCAGGGTCGCAATCGGCTCCTATAAGGGCAGTTTCTTTGCAGGAGCCATCGTTATGTTCAGTGTCGGCGAAGATGGTGGAATCATAGAAGGCAAAATTATGCAGGGAGTAACTGTATTTGCCCGTTTCAAGTCACTGAGCGGATTCGAGGGCTTGCCCATCGGGAACATCGATTCAAGATACTGCAAAAGCATCCGACTATCGCGCTCAATCACCAAAGCTGTTAGCGAAGCGGCTAACAATTATCAGATTTTCCAGGAAGGTGGCGAAATCCAGGAAAAACAAAGCGGTATAAGCAAGTTGTTTCAAAAGTTTACAAAAAAACAAATCGATTAATTTAAGGAGAAGAAGAATATGGAAATTTTAGTGGATTTGGCATCAGGTTTTATGGGTCTGTTCGATTCGGGTGCGGCAACATTCGCATCTTGGGTGGTTGGAATTGTTCCCAAAGTATTATTGCTGTTGGTGTTTATGAATGCTCTGATCGCATTTATAGGTCAGGAAAGAATCAACAAGTTTGCAAGATTGTGTTCTAAAAATGTCGTGTTGGCATATGGTATTCTGCCGTTTGTCGCAGCATTCATGCTGGGTAATCCGATGGCATTGTCGATCGGAAAATTCTTGCCGGAGCGGATGAAGCCAAGCTATTATGCTTCAGCGTCATTCCATTGCCATACCAATAGCGGAATTTTCCCCCATATCAACGTCGGTGAAATATTCATATACCTGGGAATTGCCAACGGTGTAAGTCAGTTAGGTTTGTCAACAACCCCATTGGCGGTGCGCTACCTGCTGGTAGGGCTAGTTATGAACTTTGTTGCGGGATGGGCAACCGATTTGACAACAAAAATGGTAATGAAACAAACAAAAATCGAACTGGACGATACCCAGGTTGTAGTGGCATAGGAGGATAGGAATATGGCTAATTATAATGCAATTAAGATCGTAAAAGGAAGTGGTGGATTTGGTGGCCCTTTGACCGTCAAACCTACCGAACAAAAAGACACATTGTTATTCATCACCGGTGGTGGTGCCCGTCCTGATATTGTCGACAAAATTGTCGAGCTGACCGGATGCAAAGCAGTCAACGGATTCAAAGAGGGAGTGGATGATGAAAGAGTGTTCCTGGCAATCATCGATTGTGGCGGGACTTTGCGCTGTGGCATCTATCCTCAAAAAAGAATTCCTACCATCAATGTAATGCCGGTTGGAAAATCTGGTCCGCTGGCAAAATTCATCACAGAAGATATTTATGTTTCAGCTGTTGGACTCAATCAAATATCTTCGGCGGAAAATGAAGACAATGTGATTGTTTCAAACCACCAAAAAGAACAGCGTGAGTTCAAATACAGCTCTGACAAGAAGGTCTCGGAAACACTCAGTGCCAACTCGACAAATACAATTGTCCAAAAGGTTGGTATGGGCGTTGGTAAAGTGGTTAACATATTATATCAATCAGGTCGCGATGCTGTCCAGACATTGATAACCACGATTCTACCGTTCATGGCATTCGTTGCAATGCTTATCGGGGTTATCAACGGTTCTGGTTTTGGGAATTGGTTCTCACGGATGCTCACCCCATTGGCTGGCAATGGTTTCGGGCTGGTTGTCTTGGGATTCATCTGTTCCATCCCGATTCTCTCGGCATTGCTTGGACCAGGAGCTGTAATTGCTCAGGTTATCGGAACGATGATTGGAGTAGAAATCGGAAAAGGAAACATTCCACCTTCATTGGCATTGCCGGCATTGATGGCAATCAATACCCAAGCGGCATGTGATTTCATTCCAGTAGGTTTGGGGCTGGCGGATGCGCAACCGGAAACGGTAGAAGTCGGAGTTCCATCGGTACTGTATTCAAGATTCTTGACAGGTGTGCCTCGCGTTCTTGTGGCATGGATTGCCAGCATCGGATTATATTAAAGTAAAAAATATGAGGAGATTAAAAATGAAAGATTGGTTAAATATTGAAGGAAAAACCGTTATTGTGACAGGTGGAGCATCAGGAATCGGAAAGGCTATCGCCAAGGAGTTTATGGATCTGAATGCTAATGTCGTTGTGGCCGACATGGCCAGCAATGGGCCTGAAGAGTTCGAAACTATGAGCAACTACCTGTACGTCGCTACTGATGTGACTGATAAGACGTCGATTGAAAACATGGTCAAAAAGACAGTGGAGAAGTTCGACTCAATTGATATTCTTGTTAATAACGCCGGGATCAATATTCCTAGGCTTCTGGTCGATGACAAGCAGCCTTTGTCAATATTCGAGCTCGATGAAAGTGTCTACAACAAAATCATGGATGTAAACGTAAAAGGCGTATACCTGACTGCACAGATTGCTGGTCGGGAAATGGTCAAAAAAGGTTCCGGGGTCATTGTCAACATGTCGAGTGAATGCGGGCTGGAAGGTTCCGAAGGGCAATCAATCTATGCGGCAAGCAAGAATGCGGTGAATTCCCTGACCCGTTCATGGGCCAAGGAACTTGGTAAAAAAGGGGTACGGATTGTCGGGGTCGCGCCTGGGATCATGGAGGCCACTGGCCTAAGAACCGATTCCTACGAAGAAGCTCTGGCTTATACAAGGGGCATCTCGGTGGACAAGCTAAGAAGCGGATACTCCTCTACCACGACAACACCGCTGGGAAGATCAGGGAAACTCAAAGAAGCGGCAGATTTGGTCTGTTACCTCGCTAGCGACAAAGCGTCATACGTTCATGGGATAACCATCAACGTGGCAGGTGGAAAAACCCGCGGGTAATAAACCTAAAGGACTCCACTGCTTAATTAATATGATATAATCTAGTCAGTGGAGGACATTGCAATGTTAGAAAATCAAGATCGCAATAGTAAAATTGTAGAATTGCTGGAAATATACCAGATTATGGATCTGGAAGCATTGGCGCGGGTGCTCAATGTCTCCACCCGCACCGTGAGGACGGCTATTAGCGATATCAATGAGCTGCTGGAAGGTGTCGCAATCATCAACAATAATGGGGGCAGACTCCGGCTTTATATTCTGGACAATGTCCTTTTTGTCAAACGCAGGAAACTGCTTGAAAATGATTACCTTAGTATGAATTCACCGGTCTTGCGCTTGGCGCATATATTTGCCACTTTGATTAACAGCGCGGGGCCGGTCATACTTGATGATCTGGCAAACGATTTGAACATCGGTCGGACGACTCTGGTCTATGACGTCAATAAGTTGAAAAGTCTGCTAAAACCATATCGATTGGAGATTGTCGGAAAGACCAATAACGGTATTTTTCTTGAAGGAGATGAATTCCATATTCGTTGTTTCCTGCAGGATCATTTTTATCAACTGAACTATGCCAAGTATAATCTCGATCATGATATCGCCGATTTACTTAGCTTGTTTTTCAAAGACAACGAGATCGAAAAAATGACCCGGGATAATTTCACCAAATCTTTCGTGATAGCCCTGGATCGTAACATCAATGACTATCCGATTTCCAAGCTCGAGCCCAAATACTACCATATCAAGGACAATCCGATTTTTCAATTGGTGCGCAACTTTTGTGAATCAATCGCGAAGATGTTGATGATAGAATTCAGCGAAGAAGAAATGATTTACATTGCTATTCCGCTGATAGGAATGCGGACCCCTATGTCTCAAAATGTAAGAAGCAAGATTGACGTCAGTCCCCAAACAGGTGAGCTGGTTACAAAAATTCTGGATGAGATCAAATTGCGGATGAATTTTAACATAATCCCGACGGATATGCTCGAGGATTTCATGTATCATCTCAATTTCATGCTTGAAAGACTGAAATATGAATACCATCTTGAAAACAGCACGATAGTCGATCTTCAGGAAAAATACCCAGTCGCATTCAATATGGCACAAATCTCCTGCGAGGTTATTTATGCCAATACAGGATTGGAAGTGACCCCGACGGAATTCAACTATCTTACAATCTACCTTAATGTTATGTACGAACAAAACAATCAGCTAAGCCACAAAAAAAAGGTGGCGTTGGTAACTGGAGACAACCGAATTACCGGCAAGATGCTGGAAATGCAATTGCGTCGTATTTTTCCGGATAGCACAACATATCAGCTGATCAGCGATTATGAATTGGCAAATCTTGACTGTAGCCAATTTTCGCTGCTTGTGACAACCTGTGACCTAGATGTCAGGATCAATCTTCCGGTAGTGAAGGTAAAGGAATATTGCGATGACCAGGAGTTGTCCAATTCGATAAGACGAGTATTATATTCGCAACATCTTGATTTTTCAATCAATACTAACATCAATTCTTATCTAGTCACTCTTCTAGAATCGGACCGCTTTTTCTTGCTAGATCAGGATAAAAACGATCACCAAAATGCTTTGATGATGATCGAATACCTGCAAAGCGACGGCGTCGTTAATGACGATTTTTTCAAAGCCTATCAAAAAAGATGGCAACAAGGCTCATTGAAAGTGTCAAATTCCATCTGCTTTCCACATTTTACCTATCAAGGCGATCATGTCGTCCTGGCAATGGGGGTTGTGCCGCGCAAGAAAAAAGATCCCGAATCCAAGCTGATTTTGATCTTGGGTTTGCCTGAGAATGATGAGATAAACGATGAGATATTGTTTGGAGTTTACAACGAGATTCTCAATCTTTCACATGATCAGAATATGATTGACCAGATCAGCAATCTGACATGCAGCAAGGATTACTACCTATACATGATTAACAATGAAGCAAAACATGATTAACAATGAAGCAAATTGAAAGGAATAAGTATTATGAAATATATTTATGAAAATACAATAAACGGCTATGGAGCCTTGGCAAGCACCTTTTTAGCGGAAGGAATTGTAATCTTCTTTGGCGAAAATGCGCCGGCGACACTGAAGGATTACTGTTACACTATCGACATAAAAAAGGCTCGCGATGTGATCGCAGTGGGCCAGACTATTGAAATCGGGGCCAATCATTACAAAATAACAGCAGTCGGTGAAGTGGCCCAAAAAAACCTTGAATCACTTGGCCATCTGACAATTGCTTTTACCGGCGAAAATGAAAGTGTACTGCCGGGAACGATTGTAGTCGAAAAAAATCAGATTCCGGATATTGGAAACGGAACCAAAATTAAGATTTTCAATCAAGGAGTGTAGCATGAATAGAGTTAAATTTTCATATGACAATGCCAAGAATTTTGTCAATGACAATGAAATAGAAATAATGGTGGATAAAGCCAAAGTGGCGAAAAAGGCGCTCCTAGACAAGACCGGGACCGGAAATGAAATGCTGGGTTGGGTTGATTTGCCAGTAAGTTACAACCACAAAGAGTTTGAGAATATAAAAACAGCCGCCCAAAAAATCAGGGCGGACTCAAAGGTGTTTGTCGTTATTGGAATCGGCGGTTCTTACCTGGGATCCAAGGCAGCAATCTCGTTTCTCAATGACAATTTTTCAAACCAGACCCGGGGCGATATCGAAATCTATTTTGCCGGCCATAACATCTCAGGGAGCTACCTTTTTGACTTGATAAAAGTCATCGGCGATCGGGATTTTTCAATAAATGTCATTTCCAAATCAGGGACGACAACAGAGCCGGCGCTGGCCTTCAGGTTGCTAAAAAAACTGCTGGTCGAAAAGTACGGTGAAGATCATGCAAGATCGAGAATTTATGCAACAACTGACAAAGCTCGCGGAGCTCTATATCAGCTGGCAACAAGCGAGGGATATCAAAAGTTCGTAATCCCTGATAATGTCGGGGGACGATTTACTGTATTAAGCGCGGTAGGATTGCTGCCAATCGCAGTCAACGGCAGCGACATTGATGAGCTTATGCGAGGTGCCTTTGATTACCGCAACCATATAATCGAGAATGATGTCGATGATGCTTTGCTATATGCTTCTTTACGCAACATATTAAATCGCAAAGGGAAGATGATTGAAATATTGGCGAACTATGAACCCAATCTACACTACCTAAGTGAGTGGTGGAAACAGCTAATGGGAGAATCGGAAGGCAAGGACGGTAAAGGTATTTATCCAGCATCAGTTGATTACTCTACCGATTTACATTCACTAGGCCAGTTTGTCCAGGATGGTAGCAGAACCATGTTTGAAACGGTAATCAATGTTCAAAATGTAAATAAGGATATCACAATAGATCTGGAAACCAACGATCTGGATGGGTTGAATTATCTGGTTGAAAAACCTTTGGACTTTGTCAACAAGTGTGCACAAAATGGGACCATTATTGCTCATGTAGAAGGTGGAGTTCCAAATCTGCTTATTTCAATTCCAAAAATGGATGAGTATGTTCTTGGACAACTGTTTTATTTCTTCGAGTTTGCCTGTGGTGTGAGCGGTTATATCTTGGGTGTGAATCCATTTGACCAGCCGGGGGTTGAAGCCTACAAGAAAAACATGTTTGCACTGTTGAACAAACCGGGATTTGAAAAAGAGCATGAAGTGTTGATTAAAAAACTTTAGAAAAACCCAAGCTTCAGCTTGTTTGCAGGAGCTTGGGTTTTAGTCATCAAGGGTAGAGATTGTACGATGCGACAAGGGCAATCAAGACCCGGATAAAGCCGGTCAAAAAACGTGAATAGAGAATTGCCGGGACACCGATTTCAATGGTGCCCTTTTTGGCTTCTGCCATGCCTAGACCAACGGGGATAAAGTCGCAGGCTGCCTGGGTGTTGATTGCAAACAATGCGGGCAATGCCAGACTTGGCGCCATTATCCCTGCACCGATCTGGACCCCAATCAAGACGCCGACCACTTGGGCCATCACGGCACCTGGTGAAAGCAACGGGGCAACCAATGGAATTGAGGCAATTGTTCCGATTAAAACCAACCCCATCGGGGTGTCGATAAAAGGCTTCAAGCCATGGGCAATGATGGAATTTATTCCAGTGGCCTCAATAATTCCTACAATACAGGAAATTGCCGCGACAAGGGGCAGGACTGTTTTCATTATCACATCAAGTGAATCCTTCGAGGCTTTAAAAAGGTTGTTCAAAAACCTGGAAAACTGAAATTCAATCGATGAAATAATCTTGGATATAGTCATCTGGGAATCTTGTTTCGTGTAAGGGCTATTGTCAATGGATATTATATTTTCGATGGAGACATCGGAAACGTAGATGTCCTCATTGATATATTTTGCCAGGGGGCCACTTTTTCCTGCAGGCATAATGTTCACGGTCGGAATTCCTTTTTTAGGGAATAGACCGCATCTCAATGTACCCCCGCAATCCACAATTGCCAGAAATATCTGTGATTCATCAATCGCATCCTTATAACCATCGTAGGCCGTGCAACAGGTCAGTTTTTCAATTTTTCGAATCAGTTCAGGCTTGTCTCCGCCGACAAAATAGATTATTTTGTTTCGATTCTTCGTAGGCCCGACAATCAACGGACCGCCATAACCTGCATAACCTCTGGTGATTTTTATGAGGTTATCTTTGTTGTCAAGTTGTTGGAGATCACTTTGCCTGTCTCGATCATTGCTGTCCTCGTAATGATCACTCAAGGCAATTTTTTTAGACTTGCTCAGGTGTCCTGTGACTTTTTCGGTTACAAGCCCGGAAATAAAATTTGCTGCCATGCCAACGATCATATATCTGATTGCCAAAGGTACTGTCGAATATCCAAGCTGCGAAATTCCAGTTGATATCCCAACCCAGACCAAAATTTCCGCAGGGTTGATTTGTGAGAAAACACCGCTAGAAGTGTGACAAAAAAAACTGGTACTTGCAAAAAAGGCTGGCTTAAATTTTTCCGGGAGATATTTTCCTAAGGCTAATGAAAGGGGGTTACCTAGAATGACAGAACCGAAAAACGGAAGAAAAAGATATCTGAATATTGAGGATTTTTCGGCCAAAGGCATTAGTTTGTGTAGTGACTTGCTTCCCAATGTGTATACTAACGTATTCAGGATAATCATCATCATCAACAGTGGAGGTACATAGTTGACGACCCATTCGATGAAGACCCCGCCGCAATGGTTCATGACAAACATAACGTTTTCTTGAATTGTGATTAAATTATTCATAACAATTCCTCCCAAAATATTCTTCACGACATTTTAACACGATTTCTACTTGAAACGATAGAGTTTATTGCGGATATGTGTAGTGTAATTGGGATATTACAGAGCGGAAACCGATTGACACTGAACCGTTCTAATTCGTCAATTTGGTGATTCGACTGCATATCTTGCCTATATATACTTGTTTTTTAAAAATATCGCAATAATTTCTATGCCAGCTCCTTTGCGTTTGGGCGATTGTAAATATTTTACTGAGGAAACGTCCTTTAGTGAGCATATAAATAAAATATTCCTTCATTTTAAGAGAATTCAAACTCTTGATTTTCAAATAATCTGGGCTTTCAGGAAATTTTATATAGATTTCTAAAACAGTTAATTTTACCTATTTTGATAGAGTTGTAGCTATTTCTTTATGTTTCTCATATGTTTCTAATTACTGCTTCAGTATTGGGGTTGACAATGGTCGGGGCAATGGTGGCTACAACAGTTAACGTTCCTTTAACGCTATCATACGAAATGAATGGGGCGTCTGTCGTTCTGCTGGATATAATTAATTCAATTTTTACTGGACTACTTGGCGTTTTACTGCTGTTTTCATTGATGCGATTGATTAAAAAAGGGGTTCGTCTTACCCAGTTGATCATTGGAATACTTGTCTTCTCCCTGTTAGGTCCATTTGTTGGAATATTCTAGTAGTTAAGCTGTGGGTACCCTTCTGCAGCTTCTTCAATTTTAAGAAGGAGAAAATATTTTAAATGATAATAAAATCTAAAAGAATCGTTTGTAAAGACCATATTCTTGATGGCTATATTTTAATTGAAAATGGATTAATCAAATCGTTGTTTCCGGTATCAAAAAATTTGGTTGCTGATCTTGATGTTGGAAACAACCGGATCATACCGGGCATTTTCGACACGTATAATCATGGTACCAAAGGATATTCCTTGATTGATAATTGTGATGAAGAAATAAAGGGGTATTTGAAGGGGTTGGCAAGTCAAGGTGTCACAAGCGTATTTCCCACTTGCGGTTTGGGGGCAATTGCGACAATCGCTACAATGGCTCAAACGCCACAGGATGGTTCTAAGATAGTTGGCATACATAGCGAAGGACCGTGGCTGAATCGGGTTGGGGAAAAAGGTGTAAAAACCGGCTGGCCGGAAACCAACGTAGACACCGCAAAAAAAATGATTGAGGATGGCAAGGGATTATTGAAACTTGTCGCGCTGTCTCCGGAAATTCCCGGAACTGAAGAACTGACGGCAATTTTTTTGGAAAATGGGGTTAAAGTTGCAATCGCCCATAGCGATATGGACTTTCAAATGACAAATGACGCAATAGACAAAGGTGCAAGTGTAGCTACACATCTATGTAATGTTATGACAGGTCTCCATCACCGGGATATAGGAGTTTTGGGTGCATGCCTAATGAGAGATGGTGTTGATTGTGAACTGATATGTGATGGAATGCACGTCAGTCTACCAATGGTCCAATTGATATTGAAAACCAAGGATAATCACCAGATTATGATGATTTCGGATTGCACGCCGATGTCCGGAGCACCTGTCGGGCGCTACAAAGGATTTGGTCAGGGCATGGAATATATCAATGTAACCAAAGAGGGATTTGTTCTAAGCGATCAGGGACGTCTTTGTGGAAGTTCGCAAGGTGTCATTTATGGAATAAGAAATCTCGTAGAGCAATTGAATATCCCAATTGAAAAGGTGATGAGATTAAGTGCTGAAAATCCGTGTCGAATCCATGGCATACAAAAAAAGGTTCGATTGATATTGGCAAAGATGCTGATGTAGTGGTTATTGATGATGCTTATAATGTATTGTATACATATAGTGAAGGAAGAAAAGTATATGACAGTTCTGTTGACGTCGATGTGTTTAATCCTGAATTCATGAGAGCGTATGAACTTAATTAATAACATTGGTAATTAGAATAAGCATAGTAATGTAGCTGCTGTAGTTATCAATTCAAAATATGGGTATCGTTTATAGCGTTGAATGAAATAAGGGTGCGAAACGTTTCTCTATAAATGCCTAAACATGAAATGGAAGGATTTTCCAATTGGAAAATCACAACTGAATATTCAATACTTGGAATGATGGCTGTCATGTTAGCCTGAAACAAGTAGTCTGATACTCCTACACGCATGAGGTTATAACAGTAAAATCATGTGTGAAGCTAGGTGAAGTCGGCTGAACAATACCTAAGTGATATTTCATATGGTAAAGGATAGGCCGGGACGCTATAAATTATCTATGGTGAGAATGTCCGTGTAAGGACTGACGAAACTGCGAATGTACGGGTCTATAATCGAGTGCTATTGAAAGATAGTATGTTGCGTGCGCAACGATGAATATCGAAAAGTAAGAATCGTCACTATGAAATTCGAGATACTCGACGATGAGAGTATAATTCATCAGGCTCATAGCAGGAACCTAAGGATAAATGTAAAGCTAGAATATTTGGAACGTTGTAAGCGAGAAACGTCTATCAAACGACTGTTATCGGGACGGTAACTATAAGTGAAAACGAAATGTTTTTATTCTCGTGAAAGTAGGGGCACGGTACCGATGAAGCCACGAAAAATGGTGAAGGGATAGCCCCAAGTCTGGTTCTTAAAAATCAGTTACAGTTACGGTGTGGAGCGGGGGAAATATGGAGATGATATCAAAATCTTACCTATCGCTATTATGTTTTATCCAAATTACAACAATGCTACACAAAGAAGGATAGCAATAAATAGAAACCAGGACACGATGCCCTGGTTTTTTGCTTTTATTCTAGTTCGTTATTTTTGATAATACTTTGATACCAATGGAATGAATCTTTCTTGTATCTGGCAAGTGTACCATTGCCATAGTCATCCTGATCGACATAGATGACCCCGTATCGTTTGGACATCTCGATTGTACCACAAGAGATGATGTCGATCAGTCCCCACATGGTGTAGCCGATAAGGTCGACCCCGTCTTTTAAAGCTTCGGACATTTCGATGAAGTGTTCCTTGAGATAATCGATCCGGTAGTCGTCATGGACCTTGAGATCTTGAGCCAACACATCTTTGGCTCCCAGACCGTTTTCAGCGATGAACAGGGGAAGCTGATACCGGTCATACATCTGGTTAAGGGAAATCCGCAGCCCCTTAGGGTCGATCTGCCAGCCCCATTCGCTTGTCTTAAGATATGGGTTCTTGTTGCCTGAAACAAGGTTGGCGCTGGTTTTTTCATGTGATGTGTCAGTGGTGGAAACCATAGACATATAGTAGCTAAAGGAAATGAAGTCGACAGTATTCTCTTTCAGGATTTCCAGGTCGCCTGGCTCCATTGCTATCTCGATGTTGTTTTGTTCAAACATGCGTTTCGCATAGCTTGGATAATAGCCCCTAGCCATGATATCGGTGTAGAAGTAGTTCTTGTAATTTTCATCGAGGATTGATTGCATCACATCTTCAGGTTGGCAGGTGGCTGGATAGCTTGTGAATCTGGCAATCATTCCCCCAACTTTCGATCCGGGAATTATCTTATGGGCAGCCTTTATTGTTAAGGCATTTGCGATGAACTGGTGGTGGGTGCACTGGAAGATGGAATTGAGATAATCATCTTCCTGGTCCTTAATCAGACAGCAGCCGTTGTACGGGTTGAACCTTGCCGCATTTATCTCATTGAAAGGCAGCCAGTAATCGACTAAGTCGCCCAGATTCTCGAAAAGGGCGGTTGCGTAACGTACGTAGAAATCGATTACTCTGCGGTTTTTCCAACCTCCATATTTCGTGATCAGGTTGACGGGGATGTTGTAGTGGAGAATTGTCGCAAACACCTTGATGTTCCTTCTTTGACATTCTTTAAACAGGTTGCGATAGAATTCCATACCTTCCCGGTTGAATGTCGCATCGTCGCCGTTAGGAAATATCCTAGCCCAGTTGATCGAAGTGCGGAACACCTTGATTCCCAGTTCCTCGAAAAGGTCAAGGTCATCATGCCATCTGTTATAGAAGTCGATTCCGTATCTGAATGGGTAATGATTGGTTTGGGTCGCGTTGAGTGCCTGTTCGAAAAGTTCCGAGGTCATGTTGATATTGCGGTGTTCGTCTCTTTGGCTGCGGCTCCAGTTGGCATCGAAGTAGCGGAGGTCCTGGCTGTCAAGACCCTTGCCATCCTGGAGGTAGGCTCCATCAGCCTGTGAAGCGGCAATTGCGCCGCCCCAAAGAAAGTTTTCAGGGAATTTATGCATTATTATTCGACTCCTTTCAATGTTTCAGGTTGTCGCTTGATCAAATAGAATGTCAGTCCAAAAGCGACAATGAACGAGACAATGATGCCGGCAATCGCAAACAGGAAGTTGTTCGTGTTGTTGGGATCGATGAAAATGGCAATGGTGGTCAGACCGGTTGGTCCAAATGTGATCCTTTTAACTCCGGCCAGGCCGCAGACAAGTCCTCCTGCCAATCCGCCGATGACTGCGGCGACAAATGGCTTTTTCAACCGGAGATTCACACCGTAAATGGCCGGTTCGGTAACACCCAATAAGGCAGTTATTCCAGTTGATGATGCTAGAGCCTTGAAATCTCCCTTTTTCACGATCAACGCTACGGCCAAAGCTGCAGCTCCCTGAGCGATGTTGGCAACAAGGAATCCGGGCCCGATCATGTCGAAGCCGTTAGTTGTGATGGCGGTGATTACAAGTGGAATGGTGACTACGTAATGCATACCGAACATTATTACAATCGGCGCCAAAGCCCCGAAGAACACCGGCAAGAACCAAGGTGCGTTTACCTGCAAGATGGTCAATGCCCCGCCAAGATAGTTTCCTAAAAATGTTCCAATCGGCCCGACGGCGCAAAAAGCGACCGGTACCATCACCAAGATGGTGATCAAAGGTTTCATGAAGAATTTGATGAATTCGGGAGAATATCTGTCGGCCAGCCTTTCGATATGGCCGGCGATATAAATCACAAGCAGGACCGGGATGACTGTCGAGGCGTAGTTTGCCAAAGTCACTGGGAAGAATCCGTATATAGTGACCGGATTACCGGCGCTGACCAGTGCTGAATAGGTCGGATGGACCAAAATCAGTGCGAGCATCAACCCGATCATCGGGTTGAGGTTGAATTTTTTTGCTGCCGGGTAGGCAAGCATTACTGGCAAAAAGTAAAATGGGGTATCGCCGACAAAACTCAAAACGGCATATGTCTGCGATTCCTTTGTGAGGATTCCCGCCATTGTCAGGATAATCAAGAGGACCTTGACCATGGCAGCGCCGGTGATGGCTGGAAGGATCGGGGTGAATATCCCTGATATGGTGTCAAGCATACTGTCAAATTTCAATCTTGATTTGGTTGCCTTTTCGAGTTTGCCTTCATCTTCGTCAAATTTGGAAGGATTCGCATCCATAAGTTTCGCAAGCTCGCTGGTCACATGAGCCACATTGGGACCGATGATGACCTGGTGCTGGCCGCCTGCAATCACGGTTCCAAGCACTCCTTTGTTTTTTTCAATTGAATCTTTGTCGAATTTAGCTGAGTCCTTGAGGGTAAAACGCAGCCTGGTGGCACAGTTGGTATAATCACTTATGTTGCTTTGTCCGCCGACCTGTTGCAATAAGGTTGCGGCAAGTTGTTGATAATCCATTCTTGTTCTCTCCTTTTTGTTTTTCGATAGCTATTTTTCAATAATCATCAGCTGATTGATTACGTTTACATTATATCCTTGCGCTACCGGTGTTCACAATGTCATAAATATGCTATAATTATGGCAAAAAGTCAGGTGATAACAATGAACAAGAGACAATTGAACCAAAAATTATGGGAACTCTCGGAGGCGGAAATGAACTATCGTCACAATCCCCAGCAGCTTTCCTCCATATATGAGACGATGAACAGCAGTTTCATCGACGGCAAGGAAGTTTTCCATTTCAAACTGGACAAGCTTCAGGAGAACAAGATAATGATCCGCAAGGACAGCCGGTTCACATTCGTGCCATTCTTTGTCCATTCCAATGTGAACATCAACTACATTTATTCGGGAGCATGCACATACTGCATCGAAGGCAAATATATAACCCTGCAAAAGGGCGATGTCTGCATATTTGACAAGAACGTCGTCCGTTCCAAGCTCAAGACCGGTTTTGATGATATTGTGATCAACATTTCGCTCTCAAACGATTTTTTCAACAGCGGTTTCATCAACCGGATCAACAAGCAATCGATAATCGCCAAGTTCATCATCGACGCCCTTTCGAGCAACAACGCCCATGACAACTATCTCGTTTTCGACAGCGGGCAGTCCAATCTGATCAGGCAGCTTTTCGATTCGCTCCTTGAGGAGTACTATGACCAGGGACCTTACGCCAAAGAAGTGATCGACTCTTACATCGCAATCATCTTCATGAAGCTTTTGGAGCTGTATCAGGATAACCCAGAAAGCCATATCGTGAAGACATCAACAGGGCAAAATGACAATTTCATCAAGATTCTTAGCGACATCGAAATCCAATATGCCACAATCTCCTTGAACGAACTTGCAGCGAAGTACGGCTACAATCCCAAATATCTCTCTGGACTGATCAAGGAGAAGGTCGGCAAATCATTCAAGGAACTTCAGACCGACAAACGTCTTGCCATGTCATGCTTCTATCTCGAAAACACCGATTTGCCGGTTAACGAGGTTGCGATAAAAGTTGGCTTCTCCAATCTTAACCATTTCTACAAGAAGTTCAATGACAGGTATCAAGCAACACCATTTCAATATCGCCACCAAAAATGAGGGTGCCTTCGAATACGGACAGGTGGACAAGTATATCCACTAAACTGTCGTTTTGACTTGACCACCGCAACTTGAAGGTTTACGATAATTGTATGATTTGTGTTATTGATATTTGAAAAAGGAGAGTAAAATGAAAGTATTGTTGATCAACGGCAGTCCCAATGCCAAGGGCTGCACCTATACAGCTTTGAATGAAGTGGCGAATGCTTTGGAAGATAATGGTGTGGAAAGTGAAATCATCCAGGTCGGCCAAAAGGATGTCCGGGGATGCATCGGATGTCGCAAATGCAAGTCGACTGGAAAATGTGTCTTCGATGATATTGTCAACGAGGTGGCCCCCAAATTCGAGGCTGCTGACGGGATTATCGTCGGTTCGCCGGTTTATTACGCATCGCCCAATGGCACGCTGGTATCGTTTCTTGACCGGCTGTTTTACAGTGTCCCTTTCGACAAGACGATGAAGATCGGGGCATCGGTGGTAAGCTGCCGGCGCGGGGGCAACAGCGCGACCTTCGACATGTTAAACAAATATTTCGCCATTTCGCAGATGCCTATTGTCACCAGCCAGTATTGGAACATGGTCCATGGAAACACAGCCCAGGAAGTCATGCAGGATCTCGAAGGCCTGCAGACAATGCGGACTCTGGGTAGAAATGCCGCCTTCTTGATCAAAGCGATCGATATGGCCAAGGATAAAAATGGGCTGCCGGAAAAAGAAGAACGGGTAAGGACGAATTTCATCCGGTAATACCGTCATAATTCATCAAGTTAAAGCAATTTTTACAATTGCTTTTTTCTTTTCTGTGTTATAATGGAGCTAGAAAAGGACCGTTAAGCGTATTTTTGGAGTGTTTTTGTTTATCTCAGGTGATGAAGGAGCGAGCAACCATGAAAATTGCGGTTATTTATGATTCATATTTTGGGAACACCCAAAGAATTGCGGAGGTGATAGCCGACAGCCTCAAATCCGAAAATGAAGTCTGGCTAAGCAAGGTTGACAGCTGCCATCTCGACATGATCAAGGATTACGACCTGGCTTTCTTCGGTAGCCCGACCAGGGCATTTAGGGCAACCAAGGAACTAAAGTCGGCTTTGATCGATGCGATCAAGTCAAATCCTGGGATGAAAGTCGCCATTTTCGATACCAGGGCCGATGTCGCCAAGATCGACAACAAGTTCCTGAAATTCATGGCAAAGAATTTCGGCTATGGAATCGACGACCTGAAAAAAGCGGCCCTTAAATACGGTGGCAATCTGGTCGGTGAGCCATTGGCTGTTTACGTGCTCGACACCGAAGGGCCCCTGGCGCTTGATGAGGAGTCCAAGGCGGTTGCCTGGGCCAAGGGACTGGTTGAACTGATCAAGTAATCTGATTGTAATTCCATTTGACGATATCTAGAAGGAGTGGTTCATATGTTCAACAAAGTTATTATAGTTGCGGAAATTTCATTCAATGAAGAAGAACTGGTCAAAAAAGCCCGTCAGCTCAAGGAACTGGGAGTAAAGGAATGCCTGCTTTTACAGTGCGTCACCAGTTACGAGGAAATGTCCCTGGTATCCCTGCATTTTAGCGACTTTCTCAAGGAGAATCTCGACAGGCAAATCAAGATCCTTATGGAAGTCGGCCTGATAGTCAAATCAAAAAGACTGATTGACGGGGATATCGTAAAGGACATCAACAAGATTGGGGAGAGCGAAGGTTATGAGCTGATCGTGGTCGGTTCAGCCCGTCACACCATGATTGGGGAATTTCTTTTTGGCGGGGTCGCCTACGATGTGATCCACAGGACCAAACTGCCGGTATTCGTCATCAAGACAACGGGTGAAGGTGAGCGTGATGATATGCCAAGCGAGTTCACCCGCCATATCATGTTTCCAACCGATTTTTCCGACAATGCCAATCTGGCATTCGAGAAAATCAAGGAAATGGCCAGATATGACGTTGAAAAAGTCACCCTGGTCCATGTCATCAAGCAAAGCTGGCTCGAAGAGTATATGTCCAAACCGGTGGATGACTTCAAGGAGATGGCCCTGGAAAAACTAGAACAGCTAAAAGAGGAACTGGCCCCATACAATATACCGAACATTGAAGTCAAAGTAGCCTATGGCTCGCCAACCCAGGAACTCCTCAAGATCATCAAAGAGGAAGATGTCAAGCTGGTGGTCATGGGATCCCAAGGACGGGGCTTCATCAAGGAAATCTATCTAGGGAGCGTGTCCCATCACCTGTCAAGGACGGCGCCGTGCGCGGTGTTGCTCATCCCGGCAAAAAGAGACTGAATAATCAATCAAAAAAGGATAAGCTTTTGTTTGTCCTTTTTTAACAAGGGAAATAAGGAGAAGACAATGACTACAAACATATTGACCAAATCGCTTTTCGCCCAGGCACTTACTTGTCCAACCAAGCTGTATTACGCCACCAATCCAGGCTACGTCAACACGGCAACTCTTGATCCCTTTCTCGAGGCCTTGGCTGATGGCGGATTCCAGGTTGGGGCTTTGGCCCGGGCCTATTATCCCCAAGGGATCATGATCGATCAATTGGATCAGGGACTTGCCTTGGAACAGACCGCGAAGCTGCTCGAAAAGGATGAAGTTGTAATCTTCGAAGCGGCGTTGAAGTTTGGCACCCTGTTTGTCCGGGTCGATATCCTCCACAAACATGACGGCATCGTCGAGCTTATCGAAGTCAAGGCCAAAAGCTATAATGCCAATAATGACACCTTCTTGACCAACAAGAACACAGTGAAACGCGATTGGAAGGGGTATTTCTATGATCTGGCCTTCCAGAAATATGTGGCCGACCGGGCCCTGGACTGGCCCGTGTTTGGCTACCTCATGCTTGTTGACAAGAACGCTGTTTGCCCGGTCGACGGGCTCAATCAAAAATTCCAGCTTGAAAAACAACAGGGTCAAACCCGGGTGGCTGTCGGCAAGCTAAACCGTCAGGATCTTGAAAAGTGGCTGCTTGTCAAGGTTGCAGGTAATGATATCTGCAACCTGATCTATGACAATCCGGTCACTTTCAATGGCAGAAGCTATGAATTCGAGGCGTTTGTCGAAATGCTCAAGAACAACCTGTTGCTTAACACCAAAATCTCCATGCCTTTATCAAAAGCATGCCAGAAATGCGAGTACCGGCCAGCCAAAGAAAAGCTTGTTCAAGGCGGCAAGCATGGCTTTAATGAGTGCTGGAAGGAGCAGGCGGGGCTAAGTTCCATGCAGTTGGAAAAACCCCTGGTGATCGATATCTGGAATTTTTTGCGGAAGGACGAATTGCTCAACAAGGGCGTCTTTTTGATGGAGGATGTGCCTGAAGATTACTTTGGGCCTTTTGCAGGCGATGGATGGTTGTCCAATGGTGGCCGTCATCATCTCCAGGTGGCCAAGGTCAAAGACGACGACAACACACCTTTTGTGGTCCAGGACGGATTGCATAGCGAGCTGGCCGGTCACAGATATCCGCTTCATTTCATCGATTTCGAAACCGCAATGGTGCCCATCCCCTTCACCAAAGGGCGCCATCCTTATGAAGGGATCGCTTTCCAGTTTTCCCATCATATCATGAACGATGACGGTTCGTTTGAACACTTCGGAGAGTTCCTTGATGCATATCCGGGCCACTTTCCCAACTTCGATTTTCTGCGCGAACTCAAGAGGCAGCTGGAAAATGACAATGGTACGATATTTCGCTACGCCACTCATGAAAACACTTATCTCAATATGATCCACAGCCAGCTGCAAGATTCCCAGGAAACAGACAGGGATGAACTTTGCGCCTTCATCGAATCGATCACCCACTCGATTTCGGGGTCTTTGAAAAGCTGGAAGGGGCATAGGGACATGGTCGACCTGTGCGAAATTATCAAGAAGTACCACTACGATCCGGCGACCAAGGGATCGGTTTCAATCAAATACGTCCTGCCGGCCTTCATGAATTCATCGAAGCGGTTAAAACAGCTCTATTCCACTCCCATCTATGGAAGCGAAAGGGGCATCAGGAGTCATAATTTCAGGGACTTCACCTGGTATGTGGAAAAAGACGGAAAGGTAATGGATCCCTACACCTTGCTTCCTGCTGTGTTCGACGATCTTGATCTTGGTGATCTTGAGAGGCTCAGTGAAGACGAGTATCTGAAAAACGGCGGGGCAGCCTTGATGGCCTACAACAAGATGCAGTTCACCGACATGTCCAAAGCCGAACGGGATGCGCTGGAAGTGGGGTTGTTGAAGTACTGCGAACTCGACACCCTGGCTATGGTCATGGTCTATCAGGGTCTGCGGGAGCTTGTTGAAAAGCCGCTTTGATTGTGGTTTGGGTTTGGTAAATAAAATTTTACTGGATAACATCATGGACATTGTGGTAAAATAGGCATAGACGTTTAAGAAGGGAATTGAATTATGAGTGCAACTTTAATTATCATGGCAGCCGGAATGGGGAGCCGCTATGGTGAAGGAATCAAACAATTGGAAAAAATGGGACCTAATGGCGAAATCCTGATGGAGTATTCGATCTACGATGCTCTTGAGGCCGGTTTTTCCAAAGTCGTCTTCATCATCCGCAAGGATCTTGAAGCGATTGTCAAGGAAACATTGGGAGATCGCATCGCCCAGGTAACGGAAGTGGAATATGTCTTCCAGGAGCTAAGTGACCTGCCTGAAGGATTTGCGTTGCCTGAAGCGCGCAACAAACCATGGGGAACGGGACAGGCCGTCCTTTGCTGCAAGGATGTGGTCAAGGAACCATTCGTGATCATCAACGCCGATGACTACTATGGCAAGACAGCCTTCAGGCTGATTTATGACTACCTGACTCAAGAACACGAAATCAAGGCGCCGATTGACCTGTGCATGGCGGGATTCATCCTGAAAAACACCTTGTCCGACAACGGAGCGGTGACCAGAGGGATCTGTGTCGTTGACGAATCAAGCAAACTTTCCAAGGTGGTCGAAACCAAGGGGATCTACAAAAATGAAGCCGGGGAAATCATCCATAATGACAATGGAACCGATGTGATCGCTTGTCTTGACAGCCATGTGTCGATGAATATGTGGGGCGGTTATCCCGATTTTATCGCAAAATTGCACCAAGGTTTTGTCGACTTTCTGGCTGACTCGACCAAGGACGAGCTAACCGGAGAATATCTGTTGCCGATCTTTGTCGACAGTTTGATCCAGGAAAACCTGGCCCAGGTGAAACTGCTCGAAACGACCGACAAATGGTTTGGCGTTACCTATGCTGCCGACAAGCAAGAAGTAATCAGCCAGTTGGGTGAGCTGATCAGCGCGGGTAAATACCCACAAAAGCTGTGGTCTGAAAAATAAATTAATATATTTGAACAAAATACTTGTAATTGTTTACGATTCATGGTATTCTAAATTTACGATAACTAGCAATAATATTCAATTACAGTGTTCACCCACCTATTGTCTATATTATAGTCATTAGTGGGTGCTTTGTTTTTATATAAGGCTTTTTATTAATAAAAACAGGAGGTTTCTTTACGATGGAAACAGGAAAAGTAAAATGGTTTAACCAAGAAAAAGGATTTGGATTTATTACAATTGATGGTGGGAAAAACGACATCTTCGTTCACTTCTCAGCAATCAACTCTACAGGATTCAAAACTTTAAACGACGGAGATAGTGTACAATTCGATATCGTTACTTCTGATCGTGGTGAACAAGCAGCTAACGTTACTGTAATTAAATAATTATATAAACTAGCTAAAACGACTAACCTTAACCGGTTAGTTTTTTTGTGGCCGAATTGTGGCAAGACAATTGCATCGGCGAAATGAAAACATTTTCATTTTTGTAAAATATCCTCCCTCGGCTATTATTGTATGGTTTAATAGTAATCAGACTCTTAATGAAATTCGAGTTTGAGTTATGAGAAAGTTTAGGGAGGTTTTTATATGTTTGGCAAAGGAAGTTATTTTCGTTATGCCTTGGCTAACGGGATGTTCTATTTTTCATTCGGGACGTTCATCAGCATCATCTCGGTCATCCTGGCTGGCAAAGGCGCCTCGGCGACTGAGATTTCGCTGATTTCGTCATCAGCGGCATTTTTCTCAATGTTCATGCAGCCGGTTACCGGATTTTTGGCGGACAAGTTCCGATCACCTAAAAAGGTGGGGATTACAACACTGTCGCTGGCCATTGTTGCGGGTTTGCTTTTTGGTTACACCAAATCGTTCATATTTCTGTTTTTGATGAACGGGTTCACCCAGGGGTTCATGAACGGGACAGTGGCACTTTCGGACCGATTGGCAATAGCTTCAAAATATTCATATGGTTCAATCAGGGTATGGGGATCGGTCTGTTTTGCGCTAGCTGCCCAGCTGGCCGGGTTTGTCTACGACAATATCGGACCGATGATGATCTACTATATCTTTGTCGCTGGTATCGCATTGACGATATTTGGATTCACGGGAATGAACGATATCGTCCTTCATGACAGTGAACACCACGATAAGGTGACTACCAAGGAAGTTTTACGGGCTTTGATTTCCAACAAGAAATTCATCCTGTTCACGATGATCCTCTTCATGTATCAGGGATCATTCCAGGCCCAGTTCACCTACATGCCGCTGTTCATCCAGGAACTTGGGGGAACAACCACCATTGTCGGAACCACGCTGTTTTTAAGTGTGCTTTCGGAGATACCGATGATCCTGTTCTCTGATCGGGTATTCCGGCGTTTTTCATACCGGACGTTGATGATATTTGCGGCGGTCATGACAATAATCCGTTATGTCTGGTACTCGACAATGCCTTCGCCGTTTATGATCATGGTCGTCTTCTTCTTCCAGGGTGTGACAATGATTGTCATGATTCTCCTTTCGGTAAGAATCATTGTGGAAATCGTCGATGAGCGTTATGTCTCTTCGGCTTATGGTATTTCAGCGATGCTCGCCCGGGGGCTTTCGCCGCTGATGTTCATGGTTATCTCGGGGAAATTGATTGACACATTCGGCGGCCTTCAAGGGTTCCAATTCATGTATTATCTCACCACTGCCGCCGCGCTTGTGGCTTTGGGGTTGGCGTTTTTCTACAAAGATGAAAAGGCAGATTAAAACTGTCTTTTTTTTATTAACCAGTCGATAACACTCGTGAATTTAGTCAGGGGAGGTTCAACGTCAAAATTATTTGCACTGTAATGGAAAATACATTATAATAGTTACAAGTGTTAAAAAAGAAACTATTATTTAAACTAATGATTCAGGAGGAAGCGATGAAAGAATTATACCTGTTGATCAAAGACCGGCATATCAAGGGAACGGGATACCAGGTCTTGGGTCTTACCGTGGCTTTGATTGGCCTGTACCTTGGAGTGTTTATCAGCGGCGGAACTCATAACACATGGGAGCAGTTGAATCTTATCACCATTGTGGGTGCCAGCTACTACTTTCATACAAACAGCCTTATCTTTGCTTTGGGGGCAGCATTTTTGATGGGGCCGATGATGCCAATGGATGTCTCCAACCATATCGTTCAGGAACCTGAAAATATGGTGGCCAGGCTTTTGATATATATTCTTTTTTCCCAGGTTTCGGGAGCCTTTTTTGCACACCAGGAAAACTTGCACAGGAACCTGCTCGATCGCACTTCCCGTGATGATTTTACAGGTTTGTTCAACCGCAGCTTAATTGTCTCGAAGCTGGCTGATATGGTTGCCAACTTTGAACATTTCTATCTTGTAATAGTGAAGATCGACAATCTGGATGGGATTGGAAAATACGTCGACCTGGAAATGACCAAACTGATAAGCGACAAAGTTATCGCCACATTGAACAAGGAACTCGGCCTTGAAGAGATGTATTCGATCGGCTTTGGCGAATACTGTTTCACAATCAATGCGAAGGACTTCAAGGAATCAATCGGCAAGTTGGATTGCCTTTCAAGATACAGTTTCAACAATATCTCCATAGGGGACTACAATTTCAACCTGGTAACCAAGGTTGGTGTCGTGTTCAACGACAAGGGCGACAATGAGCCGTTGAAGCTGCTAAACAATGCCCGGATGGCGCTTGACCAGGGCGAGGAGTATGGCTCGGGGATATTCTACTATGACAATTCCCAGGCAATCTACAACCGCCAAAGCTACGAGGTGGCCAATTGCTTGTTGTCGGCATTGGACAATCATGAGTTCTATCTGGTCTACCAGCCAATCACCAGTCTTGAGACTAGAAAGGTCGAATGTGTCGAAGCCCTGATCCGCTGGGACCGCAAAACCAAGGAGCCGGTCGGTCCGGGAATCTTCATCGAAATCGCCGAGAAAATCGGGCTGATCCCCAAAATAACCAAATGGGTTGTAATCCAATGTGTGGCCCAGCTCAAACATTGGCATAAAATCGGGATCGAGATCCAGATATCAATCAATATCACCGTGCGGGAAATCGAGGACGACAGCTTCGTCAACTGGCTGACTTCCTATTTGAATGGCCAGAAGATCGACCCGAAAAGCATCAAGTTGGAAATTACCGAGCGGGTATTCTCCGCCAACTCCAACAGGCTGAATGCCATCCTGGAAAAGCTGCGACTGGAGGGGTTCTCGATATCGATTGATGACTTTGGCACCGGCTACAACTCGCTGATGACATTTGCGAAAATCCCGATGGACTCGATCAAGATCGACAAGTATTTCACCGACAATCTTGAAAATCCCCAGACATATGCGATGGTCAAGGCCATCATCGATTTCAACCATCAGCTAAGAAAAAATGTGATCATCGAAGGTGTTGAGACAAAAAAACAGATCCTGATGCTCGAAGCTCTTGGAGCCGACCAGATCCAGGGTTACTACTTTTCCAAGCCCCTTAGTCCTTATGAGTTCCAGGAATACTATTTCCAGAAAAACAGGAGCCGCTGAGCTCCTTTTTTGGTGCGCTCTTTGATTGCCTGATGTCTGTCATCTCAATTTTGCCACCCAACCGGCAAAATACTGACTTCAACTTTCTTGGATTTGAGGTAGAATGGAGTCAGGGGAAAAGAAGATGAAGAACAACAAGAATGCAAAAACGACAATTGAAAAGGCAACCATTGCCAAGACAAAATACCTGGAAACCCTGGCCCTGTTGAAACAAGGCGAGTCTCAAAAGGCGAACCGATGTTTCAAGGAGGCCAATGATTGTCTGCTTGCTGCCAGCGAACTTCACCTTGGCATGATCAATCAGGATATTGAGCTCACCCTGGAGCTGATCTGCTGTGAGGATATGCTTGCAACAGCTGGACTGTACCAAAGTCTGATCGGTTATTTCAATGACCTTCATCAAAGAACCCAAAATGAAAAGGAGAGAAGCAAATGGAAAAAATAATGACGCAAATGGAGGCAATCCTTGCTCCCCTTGCCAACAAGATCGGCAGCAACAAGCTGCTTAAGACCGTATCGACCGCTTTCAACATGATTATGCCAATCATCATCATCGGAGCCATATTTTCTCTGGTGACGACACTACAGGTAAAACCATATCAGGACTTGTTGGCTGCGATGAATTTGGCCCCGATCCTGGCGTTGGTTTCAAAATTCACAACCGATCTGATGGCGATTTATGTGGCTTTTGCCGGGGCTTATGCCTACTTGCGCAACGAAGGTATGACCAACGATGCCATCCTGGCGGGTCTGCTTTCACTGATGTCGTACTTCATCATCAGCCCGCTGACTACAGTGATGATTAATGACAATCCGGTTACAATGATATCATTCGACTATCTTGGTTCAAAAGGTCTTTTCACCGCCCTTCTGGTGTGAATCCTGGTCGGTTATATCTATACCTTCATAGTCAGCCACAACTGGGTGATCAAGATGCCAGACGGGGTGCCTCCGACAGTGGCCAAATCATTTTCCGCCCTTATTCCCGGATTCGTGATTGCTGCATTCTTTTTATGTGTAAACGGTATTTTCGCCAATACAGTTGGTCTTTCATTCAGCGAGTGGTTCTATGGGCTTATCGCTTCACCGCTGGCTTCGCTTTCAGGTTCGCTGGTCACATTCATGGTCCTGAATTTCATCGCCTCGGCGTTCTGGTTCTTCGGAATCCATGGGGGACAGGTGGCGATTCCAATCATGATGATGTTGTTCTTGCAACCGGGAATGGAAAACCAGGCCAATTTCGCGGCGGGTATGCCAATGACAAACGTTCTTACCCTGGGTCTGCTTTTCTATTTGATGCTTGGAGGAATCGGGAACACAATCGGACTGGCCATAAACATGTTTTTCTTTTCAAAAAGCCAACGCTACAAGGCATTGGGTAAAATCGCCATCCTGCCTTCACTTTGCTCGATCAACGAACCAATCATGTTCGGGATGCCGATCATGCTCAACCCGATAATGGCACTGCCTTTTTTCATAGTGCCCCAGATCATATTGGTTGCCACTTATTTTGTAATGAATGTCGGACTGGTATCCTTGCCCCGCATCGCCATGGGTGCTACCGGAACACCGATCCTGCTTGATGGTTGGCTGATGACGGGAATATCTGGAGTGATCTGGCAGGTTGTCATGATCGTGTTTTCAGTGCTGGCATATATGCCATTTTTCAAAGTCCAGGACAAGATGGCCCTCAAGGAGGAGAAAATCGCATCTTCAACATCAACAGGTCACGTTACAGACCACGATCAGCTCGCAGCATAAAAGTTGACAAAAGTGTCAGTGGTTTTTCTTTTGTGGAGTTGGTCCATGTGATAAAATGGTAATCAGGGGGCGAAAATTATGGATGACAAACACAAGAAAATTCTGCTGGAGCTGATGAACCACCAGAGTCTCAAGTCAGCTGATCTGCAGGCTCTTCTCCAAGTGAGCTCTAGGACGATCCGCAACCTGATAAACAGGATCAACAGCCAGATCAAAGGGGCGATAATCGAATCGGGATCTTTTGGCTACCGGCTTCAGGTGAGCGATCCTGAGGCGCTGATCCGGTTTTTACAGAACAGTCAGGATGAAAATCAGGATCGCTGCTCCTATATCTTCATTGCGTTGAGTGCCGGTGGAACTTTTGTCAAGGTTGATGATCTTTGCGACGCCTTGTATCTGTCACGAAGCCAGCTCAAACAGGAGCTCAAGAAGGTCCGCGAATACTTTGGCGAATACGATGTCACCATAATGGACAAGCCTTATCACGGGCTGTATCTCGAAGGCCAGGAAATCAATATCAGGCGGGCCATAGCCCATTTCCAGGACTTCCAGAAGGAATCCAGGGCTTATGGCCAGATCAGGGATATCGTGCACCTTTGCATCAGGGACTTCGATTACCGGATTGCCGATGACGTCCTGGAAAACATAATTGTCCATCTCTATATCGCCTATTCGAGGATGCAAAACCAGGAATATGCGCACATCCTGGACACCTGGCTGGAAGAGACCAAGAAGGAAAAAGAGTATCCGTTGGCCTGTGCCATAATGGAATTGATATCCAAACTGCTTGGGGTTGATATAATCGAAGCGGAAACGGCATATCTCACCATCCACCTTTGTTCGAAAAAGGCCAACAGCGAAGAATTTGTCTATATCGACCAGAATACATATGATGTGGTCAACAATATGCTTTTAGTGCTCGAAAGACAGACAAGATACGTCTTCACCAAGGATCTCAACCTCCAGCTCGCTTTGTCTTTGCATCTGATTGCCTTGGAAAAGCGGATCCGTTATCATACTTATCTCCACAATCCGCTGATAAATGAAATCAAGCAGAAATTCATCGCCAGCTATGAACTTGCGATGCAGTCGACCCAGGTGATCAATGACCATTTCAACTGCAGCCTGCCTGAAGGGGAGATTGCCTATTTCGCACTGCATATCAACCTGGCCTTGGAAAAGAATTTGATCAATACAACCAGGAAAAATATTCTTCTGGTCTGTTCAAGCGGTGCGGGAAGCGCAATGCTTCTAAGGCACTTTTTCCAGACAAATTTTTCCAACCATATCGACAGGCTCGAGGTCTCTTCGGCCCACCAGCTTGACAGCCTCGAAATCGATGATTTCGATTGCGTCTTTACGACGATTCCACTCGACCGCAATCTTAAGATACCGGTGTTTTTGATCAATTCCCTGGTCGACAATTCCGATGTGTCATTGATCAAATCGAAACTAGAAAAACTCGAATCGGTGAATGTATTGAACCACTTCCCTGAGGATCTGTTTTTTGTCAATCAGAATTATTCTTCAAGGGAACAGGCCATCGAGGATATCGTCTTGAAGATTCAAGCGAGATACGATCTTGATCCGGGCTTTATGGACCTGGTGTTCAAGCGGGAAGCACTGGCGGCGACCGAATTCAACAATATGGTTGCCTTTCCCCATGGACTCAAGCCCCGGGGGATTCTACCCTGGTATCGATCACGCTTCTACAAAAGCCGCTGCTCTGGGACAAAAAAGAAGTCCGGATCATCATTCTGGCTTCATTGGCGAACACAATCGACAAGCAGCTTGACGAATTCTATGGGCTGATTTCCACCTTGATAACCGATGAAAAGATCCAGTGGCAGCTGATCAACAATCCTGGTTATGACCAGTTTCGAAGGATAGTGGAGGCAAAGCGATGATCAGAATCTTGCTTGTATGCGGGGCGGGGATGTCGACAAGCATCATGGTAAACAAGATGGCTCAGGCCGATGTGAGCCAGGAATGCAATGTCAAGGCGACCGACATGACCCGGGCCCATCTGGAAATGCTCCACTGTGACGTGTTCCTGCTTGCGCCCCATATCGGTTATTTGAAAGAAGAGTACCAGAAAAGATGCCGGGCAATGAACTTGCCGTTTTTGGTGATCGAAAGCCAGGATTATACCCGGATGGACGGAGCCGCAGTGCTTGAAAAAGCGAAGGAACTCCACAGGAGTCATGTCAAAGAAAATCCGTTCAAGGTCATTTTGCTCCATGGACAGGGCGGAATCATGTCGGACCTGCTTTTGATTGAACTAAACAGGCAGCTAAAAAAACTCTGCCGCGACTGGCTGGTCGAATCGCAGGAGATCGAGCAGTTCATAGACGAGGGAAACATATCCCTGATACTGCTCGAACCCCAGATCCGCTTCGAACAATCCAGCCTGCTCAAACGGATATCCAATCCGCTGACTGTCGTTTTGATTCCGGAATTGAGCCTTTATGCATCGTTTAACGGCCAGAAAGTAATCGACTATATCGATGGGCAATATCCGGTAAAGTATCAGGAAAATTTAAATACACAACAGGAAAAAATAATCAAGGAGATAAACAAATTATGAAACTAATAATGCGAGGTGACGACCTGGGCTTTTCCGAAGCGGTCAACCATGGGCTGGTGAAGTCGGCCGAGGACGGGGTGATAACCAGCATCGGGATGATGGTGAATATGCCTGCCACAATGCACGGATACGAACTGGTCAAGAATCAAGACATTGCCTTAGGGCAGCACACCAATATCTGCGTGGGCAAGCCGCTAAGCGATCCCAAGGAGATACCGACCCTGGTTGATGCCAATGGTGATTTCTGTTCAAGCAGGGAAATCCGGGGCCGCAAAGAGGATACGATTGATATCGCCCAGTGCGAGAAAGAAATCGAGGCGCAACTGAAACGGTTCCAGGAAATAACCGGGAAATTGCCGGACTATTTCGAAGGCCATGCCGTGTTTTCCGGGAATTTCTTCAAGGCTTTGGAAAATGTCGCCAGACGCCACAATCTTTTCTATGTCAATCCCTTCGATCCAAAGTGGGAAGAGGCTACGGGCATCCATGGATTGCCAATGGCGAAGATGGATGAAAACAACCTTTATGACCCGATAGCCTATTTCGCAGAGAATCTGCCGGTTGTAAAGGGCCACGGATGTTCGCTGATGGTTTTCCATCCTGGTTACCTTGACCAGTACATCCTGAGAAAATCGTCATTCACCCTGGTAAGACCGATGGAATGCGAATTTCTATGCAGCGAAAAACTCAGAAGCATAATCGAAGAAAACCATATCAAACTGACAAACTTCAAGAACTATCGCGATTAGACGGACTTGTTCCGTTTTTTTGCTTGATTAATAAAGTGATCGCATATGTTTCAAACATGTCAGCTCAATGGCCGTTTCAAGGTAAACATGAAAAATGGTTAGGCAAATACCTGGGGTTGTGCTACAATTTTCTAAGCGATACTAATGGAATGGGTGCGCTGATTCACTTTTACCAGTCCAATAATCGTATCAGTATGTTTTTTCATGATTTGTAAGGAGGTATTCTATGGCGACATGGGGTTTGCATATAAGGATCGCCCAGGCGCTGATCGAACAGGGCATCGAGGTCGATCAGGAGGCTTTTCTGGTGGGCAATATCGGACCGGACTGCGGATTGGCCGATGAGGACGGAACCAGCTTCTTTCCGCCGGCGAGCGTAACGCATTGGTGCGACGGCTCCAAACTCAATATCCAAGCTGGTCGGTTCGCAAATCAATACCTGGTCAAAGAAGGGCTGGCTCTTAGGGAATGGTCGTTCTATCTTGGCTACTATGTCCATCTGCTTACCGACCGGAAGTTCTCACGGCTGGTCCAGGACAAAATCGACAATGACCCGCTTTACCAACCACTCCAAGATGACGATGAGTTCATCTGGACGATCAAGAAGGACTGGTATGACCTTGATCGGATCTATTTCCGGGATAATGCCACCAGCCTGTTTTTCCAGGTTTTTACCGGTATCGAGGAGTTTCCGGATTTTCTTGATTACTACCCAAGTGGGGCGGTTATCACCCAGATTCATTTCATCATCGATTTCTATAAAAAGGAGTCAAACGATCTTGATCGGGAGTATCTTTATCTAAGCGAAGCTGAAATGGACCGGTTTCTCGAAGAAGTTCTCGAATACATCACCATCAAGCTTGCAAAATACATCTGATTTCATAATGTTGCAAAAACAGTCCGGCATTATGACAACATTTTTGAGGACTGGATTAAAATGATTCAATTACGTGGAAGGGGAACAATATGGATAAATTGGAAATACGCATCGCGCATAAGGGAGATGCCAGGGAACTGCTTGGGATATATGAGCCTTACGTTGTGATGACTCCGATAACTTTCGAATATGAAGTGCCCACCCTGGAGGAATTCGAAAACCGGATAATGACAACCAAACAAAGCTATCCTTACCTGGTGGCGACAGTCGACGGGGTCATTGCCGGTTATTGTTATGCGGCGGCCTTCAAAAGCAGGGCGGCTTATCAGTGGGCGGTGGAAACATCGATCTATCTTAGCGAAAGCTTCCATGGCGGGGGCGTCGCCAAGGCCCTTTATGAAAAGATGGAAGAAATCCTGACCAGGCAGAACATCTGTACGCTTATTGCCTGCATAACCTATCCCAATAATAAAAGCGTCCGCTTCCATGAGAAGTTCGGTTATGAAACTGTGGCGCATTTCCACAAATGCGGCTTCAAGCTCGGTCAGTGGCGTGATGTGATCTGGATGGAAAAGACGCTCCAGGAACATCCGGCCAATCCCGAGGTGATCATCCCGTTTGGTGATATCGCCTGCGATTATTAATCGAGGTTGACAACTGACTTTGAATCCGCCCTGTCTGGGTTAACAAAACAAATTATTATGCATTTTCTGTGTTGCAGCCCAGTCGGGCTGTTTTTTGATAATATTGCAAAAATCGCATCGTTATAAAAACATTGGATCCGCGGTTAACTTTATGAACCAAACAGGCGAATCGGTTCATTTTATTAAGTTTTTTGCCTCGGTAATTTCAAAAACAAGTCATTTTGCAATCGAAAGATAATCAATTGTTATCGCGATAAGATTGTCGTATGATTACAGCAGTTAGAGGAGGAACATTCAATGGAAAATTTCGATCAAGTGATCATCCGTGAAAATACAAGCTGCATCAAATGGGACGGCTGGAAGAAAATGAACAAGCCCGAGGGGCTCTTGCCTTTGTGGGTTGCCGACATGGATTTCAAAGCCCCTGATGCAATTATCGATGCTATCACAAGAAAAGCCGCGCATGGAATCTTCGGTTATGGATTTTGTGATCATGAATATTACGGAGCGGTGTGCAACTGGATGAAAAAGCGCCATGATCTTGCCATCACCAATGACAATATTGTCACTACTCCAGGTGTCGTTGCTGCCTTGAATATCGCGGTCAACGCCTATACCCAAATCAATGATGCGATCATGATAAACAAACCGATATACCATCCATTTGACAAGGTGATCGAACAGAATGGCCGCAAGAAAATCTCATGTCCGATGAGTTTCAAGGACGGTCGCTACCAGCTTGATTTCTCCCTGTTTGAACAGAAAATCATCAACCACAAGGTGAAGATGTTCATCCTGTGCAACCCGTACAACCCCATCGGAAAGGTCTGGAGTCTTCAAGAGCTTAAAAAGATCGGGGAGATCTGTCTGAAACACGAAGTGCTAGTTGTCTGTGATGAGATCCATCAGGACTTCGTCTTCAAGAACCATGTCCATATCCCGTTTGTCAATGTCGACAAACGTTTCAAGGATATCTCCATAATCGCCACTTCGCCATCGAAGACGTTCAACCTGGCCGGGTTGCAATGTGCCAACATCCTGTTTTTCAATGATTCCCTGAAGGAACGGTTTATCATTACCAAAAGGAAATCGGGATTCAACGAGGAACCGAACATCCTGGCCATCGAAGCGACCAAGGCCGCCTATCTCCATGGGGAAAAGTGGCTTGATGACCTGATCAAATATCTGGAAAAAAACAAGAACCTGCTCCAAAACTTTTTAAGTAAGAATATCCCGGAAGTGAAGCTGGTGGAACCTGAAGGTCTGTACCTGGCCTGGGTGGACTTTTCCGGCTTGGACATGGATGCCGAGCATTTGGAAGCATTCATGATCAACGAGGCTAAACTATGGCTTGATGAAGGCTATATCTTTGGTATTGGGGGTGCCGGTTTCGAGCGGATCAATCTTGCCGTGCCTCAAAGCGTTTTGAAAGAAGCGCTGAACCGACTGAACCTTGCTATAAAAAACAGAAATTCGCGTCCAGGCACCCCCAATTAATATCGATGAAGACCGCAAGGTCTTTTTTCGTTTTGTTACAGACTTTTTAAGATGTCATATCTGGCATATGCGACTTTAATTGTCTTTTGTGATAATTAATCATTGACTTAAAGTTGGGTCAAAGATGTAAAATTTAACTGAATTGAAAAACGGAGGAAAATTATGACTGAGAAGAAATTAGGTTTTGGATTGATGCGGCTGCCGTCGCTTGATGAAAACGATCCGTCGAAGATCGATATGGAACTCACCAAAGCGATGGTTGATGAGTTTTTGAACAGGGGCTTCACTTACTTCGATACGGCCTGGATGTACTGCGGTTTTGCCAGCGAGTCGGCAACCAAGGAAGTCCTTGTCGACCGCCATCCCCGCGAGAGCTATACACTGGCGACCAAGCTTCATGCCGGTTTCTTGAAGACCAAGGAGGACCGCGATGCGATATTCAATGAACAGCTGCGCAAGACCGGGGTCGAGTACTTCGATTACTATCTGCTTCACGATATCGGAGTCCACCACTATGAAATATTCAAAGAGCTTGACTGTTTCAACTGGCTCATGGACAAAAAGGAAAAAGGTCTGGTCAAGAAAATCGGATTCTCATACCATGACGATGCCAAATTGCTTGACAAGGTGCTAAGCGAGCATCCGGAGATGGAGTTCGTCCAGCTGCAGATCAACTATCTCGACTGGGACAGCGAGGGAGTCCAATCCCGTCTTTGTTATGAGGTTGCCAAAAAGCACGGTGTCCCGGTGATCGTTATGGAACCGGTAAAAGGGGGAACCCTGGCCAAGGTGCCTGAACCGGTGGAAAAACTGTTCAAGGAATGCAACCCGGAGGCTTCAATCCCTTCATGGGCGATCCGTTTTGTCGCCAGTCTCGACAATGTGATGATGGTCCTTTCGGGGATGTCGAACATGGAACAGCTGCTTGACAACACCGGCTACATGATGGATTTCAAGCCTTTCGACCAGACGGAATACAAGCTGGTAAGCGAAGCGGTCGAGATAATCAACTCTTCTATCGCCGTTCCTTGCACGGCATGTGCCTATTGTGTCGATGGTTGTCCGATGAACATCCCGATTCCAAGATACTTCTCGCTTTACAATGCCGATTTGCAGGAGATCAAGGAAAAGGGCTGGACACCGCAGCGTGAATACTATGGCAACCTGGCCCGTACCTTTGGCAAGGCCAGCGATTGCATCAGCTGTGGCCAATGCGAGCAGGTTTGCCCGCAGCATATCGCCATAATCGAAGAGCTGGCCAACGTTGCTACGCGATTCGAATAGGTTTGAATTCTTAGAATATTTTTCCAAAAATTGTGCTTCAAGGAGTATAATTGAAGCAAGAAATGTTAAAGGAGAAGAAGATAATGGAAAAAACAAAAGTTTATTTCACTGATTTCCGGGCCAATCCCCATGAAGGATTGCCATTGAAACTCAAACGGATGCTCAAAGAGGCTGGCATCGGCAATATCGATTTTGACAACAAGTTTGTGGCGATCAAGATGCACTTTGGCGAACTTGGTAACCTGGGATTTTTACGTCCCAACTACGCCAAGGCGGTGGCTGATCTGGTCAAGGAGTATAACGGAAAACCGTTTTTGACCGACTGCAACACCCTCTATCCGGGCAAACGGAAAAATGCCCTCGAACATCTCGAATGCGCCTGGGAAAACGGATTCTCGCCACTTTCAGCCGGGTGTCCGGTGATCATCGGTGACGGGCTCAAGGGTACCGACGACATTTCGGTGCCGGTAATCGGGGGCAAACACATCAAGGAAGCCAAGATCGGCCATGCGATCATGGATGCCGACATCTTCATCTCGCTTAGCCACTTCAAGGGCCATGAGATGACCGGATTTGGGGGAGCGATCAAGAACATCGGGATGGGCTGCGCCTCAAGAGCCGGCAAGAAGGACCAGCATCAAAACGGGAAACCGGAAGTCATCATCGAAAAATGTGTCGGATGCAAACGATGCCTGCGCGAATGTGCCAATGATGCATTGGTGTTCGATGAAGCGACCCGCAAGATGCATATCGACGTGGAAAAATGCGTCGGATGCGGTCGTTGTATCGGAGCCTGCAACTTCGACGCGATCGTCTTTGCTTCCTGGACAGCTCCAAAGGAGCTTAACCACCGGATGGTCGAATACACCAAGGCGGTAGTCGACGGGCGCCCTCATTTCCACATCTCGCTGGTAGTCGATGTTTCGCCAAACTGTGATTGCCACAGTGAAAACGATGCGCCAATCCTGCCAAATATCGGGATGTTCGCTTCGTTTGATCCGCTGGCTTTGGACCAGGCCTGCGTTGATGCCTGTTTGAAGGCGACACCGCTGCCTAACAGCCAGCTCCATGACAACATGCACTCGCATGGATTCCATGACCATGGTGACCACTTCGTCAACTCGACACCGGAATCGGAATACAAGACCTGTCTGGAATACGGAGAGGAAATCGGGCTTGGCAGCCGCGACTATGAACTTATTGTAATCAAGTAAGCAAAAGAGGCTGTAACTTCCAAGGTTTTATCCTTAGGCGTTACGCCTCTTTTTTGCCCCGCTTACTTGTTTTCGCCGCGGTAAAGATTGTAATAGTACAGCTGGATGTCACCGAGTTGCTTTTTAAAATAGTCATTGGCATCGTCGAGGGCCTGATTGTAGATATCATCGCCGATAAGTTCGACAAAATATTCAAAAAGCATTTCAGCCTTGATTAAGCCGACTTCCTCGTCGAAGTTCTCCTGATAGTAGTGCTGGAGCTGTCTGATTTTCGCATCGGCCGCTTCTTTTTTGAATTTCATTGGTCTCCTCCTTGAAGATATTTTTTTAATCCTTTTTTTTCCAACTGGACAATTTGTCATGGGCATAGGTTGATCATGCAAAAATGGCACCGGAACTGGTGCCATCCCCATTCAGTTTGAAGCTTATAATCATGCGTGAAAATCACTTATTACATTTTGCTTCAAGATGGCGGATGTAGGCATGGTTGATGGCGATCACTGTTTTCGAGTCGCGGATTTCCTGGTTTACAACCTTGTTGTGGGCAGTTTCCAGGTCCATGTAAATCACATCGATGAATTCGTCCTCGTCGCTGGCAAGCGGATCTTCGACCAGGGCGAAATCGGTGGCTTCGTAAAGATGCAGGATCTCATCGCAGTAGCCCGGAGTCGGGTAGATGGTCGCAAACCTGGTGAGACTTTCGGTGCGATATCCGGTCTCCTCCTCGAATTCGCGGATGCCACAAGTGAGCGGATCTTCGCCTGTTTCCAGCTTGCCAGCCGGGATTTCCAACGTGTCCTCGTTGTATGGATAGCGGAACTGTTTCACCAGGATGATCCTGTTTTCAACAAGGGCCAATATGCCCACGCCCCCGTTGTGGCGGACCACCTCGCGGGTGGCAATCAGGTTGTTTGGACATAGCACCTTGTCCTTTTCCACCCTGATAATCTTTCCTTGGAAAATCGTTTCCCCATTAACTTTTTTTTCCATATTCAATTCTCCTTATTTGCCAATTATACATCTTTTCAATTCTGATTTGTAGTAGTTTTGATAATTTGTTATAATGGCTTCGAGGTACGCATATGAAAGAATTGAAGGTAAAAAGCAACGATGCCAATCAGCGGATTGACAAATATTTGAAAAAAGTGCTTGTCAACGCTCCGGCAAGTTTCATCTACAAGATGTTCAGGAAAAAGGACGTAAAGGTCAACGGACAGCGGGTAGGTGAAAATTATATCCTTAAAGAAGGTGACCTGGTCACCCTGTTTCTTTACGAGGACAAGTTCAACGAATTCTCGGCTGTCAATGAAGTGATCAAGGTTAAAAAGCAGTTCGATGTTCTATATGAGGACAGACAGGTGCTTATCGTCAACAAGCCCGCTGGGCTTCTGGTCCACGAGGATGTCAATGAGACAACCAACACCCTGACCAACCAGGTCCTTTATTATCTAAGTGAAAAAGGGGAGCTCGACCTTTCCCGGGAATCGAGTTTCATGCCCGGCCCGGTTCACCGGCTTGACCGCAACACTTCAGGTATTGTCATATTCGGCAAGACGCTCAAAGCCTTGCAGATTCTCAACGAGATGATCAAGCAGCGCCACTGTGTCGAGAAGGAATATGTGACCATAACCACCGGAAGGCTAGAAAAGGCCCAGGAGCTGGTCGGTTATGTCAAAAAGGTTGACAACGAGGCTCGGGTGATCTTCGTTAAGAAGGATGATCCAAATGCCTTGATGATGAAAACAATCGTGAATCCGGTTTTGGCCAATGACAGTTACTCGCTGGTGAAAGTCAAACTGGTGACCGGGCGGATGCACCAGATCCGGATCCATCTGGCATCAATCGGCAATCCGATCATCGGGGACCGCAAATACGGTGATTTTGGGGCCAACCGCCAAATCAAAGCCAAGTTGGGCCTGAACAATCAGCTGCTCCATGCCTACAAGGTCAAGTTTGTCAAGACCTGGGGCGAACTTGATTACCTGCTCGACAAGGAAATAATCGCACCGATTCCCCAGGAATTTCTGGCAATCAAAAACAAGTTGTTTGGCAATGTCAAAATAAATCTTTAAAAATCAGCGCTCATCAGGGCGCTGTTTTCGCTTTCATATTGAAAATGGGACCCATGTGTGATATATTGGTTTCATAACTAAATATTAGATATCTAACTATATAGGAGGGATTATGGAGCAAAGGGGATTTTTTCAAGTATTTCGAAGGCTCAGGGAGACCCATCGCCAGGTCATTCATGAGCAGTTTCGGGCCATCGGTCTAAGCCGAGGCCAACCAAAGATAATCGAGTATCTCGAAGATCATGACGGCTGCATCCAGAAGGAACTGGCCGACAACTGTCAAGTCAGGGCTTCGACAGTGACAAACATACTCGCCACCATGGAAAACCAGGGGCTTATTTTCCGGCAGGCTTCAGCTGATGACCGGCGGATTTCAAATGTTTTTCTAAGTGAAAAGGGATGGGAGATGGCCAAGAAAATCAAGGTTGTAAACCAGAACACCGACAGTCTGGCCTTGAATGGTCTTAGCTTACCTGAACAAAAGACCTTGATGGCCCTGATGGAAAAGGTGACAATCAATCTTAAAAAAGGAGGTGGACTTTATGATAAGAGTGATCAGGAATAATCTTACAAAAAAGACCGCCTGGTTCTTTATTCTGGCTCCCGTTGCGATGTTTGTCGAGGTGATCATGGATCTCATGCAGCCCCGCTTTATGGAAAGCATCATCGATGTGGGAATCGCCTCCAGGGATATTGATTTCGTCTATATCACCGGGCTGAAGATGATTCTTGCTGCTGTGATAGGACTTATCGGCGGGGTGTCTTGTGGCATCTTCGCTTCAAACGGAGCTATTGATGTGGCCACCAGACTGCGTCAGGGAATATTCACAAAAATCCAGAAATTCTCATTTGTCGAGCTGGACCGCTTCAAGACAAGTTCGCTGATAACGAGGCTTACCAGCGATGTCAACCAGGTGCAGATGATGATGCTTATGATGCTAAGAGGCATGGTCAGGGCGCCGCTTCTTTGTGTCGGTGGGATAGTGATGGCAATCAGCTCGTCGCTTGGTCTTTCGACCGTCTTTTTGCTTTCGCTGCCGCTTATCCTTATGGCAACCTATCTTGTCCTGCGCCGCTCGTTTGGCTTGTTTGTAGCAGTCCAAAACCAGCTCGATGGTCTCAACCGCATCCTGCGCCAGAATATTCTGGGAGTCAGGGTGATCAAGGCTCTCAATCTTCAGTCGATCGAACTTGACGAGTTCGATCAGGCCAATGAAGGACTGATGGAAAAATCGATCGCCGCCCAGAACATGAACATGATCCTGTGGCCGGTGGTCACACTGATCATGAACCTTTCGGTCGTTGCCGTGCTTTGGTTTGGTGGCAACATGGTCATCAATGGCGACCTGCCAATCGGCAAGATCATGGCTTTTGTCAACTATCTCATCCAGATAATGAACGCGCTGATCATGGTGGTTACAATCGTTGTCAACTTCTCCAAGGCCCAGGCCTCAACCCAAAGGATAGTAGAGGTTCTCGATGCACCGATTGCCATTGAAAACGCGCCTGATGCCCAACCTCTTGCCGGATATGACATCGAGCTTGACAATGTCTCATTTTCCTATGGTGACAAGGCTGAATATGTGCTAAGGGACATCAGTATCAAGATCCCTTATGGCACGAAAGTGGGCATCATCGGTCCGACCGGTTCAGGCAAAAGCACTTTGACCTACCTGCTGGGCCGGCTTTATGATGTCAGTTCGGGTACACTTCGAATCGGAGGCAAGGACATCAGGCAACTTGACCTGTTCTCACTTCGCAGTCATTTGGGTTATGTCCTGCAAGAAAGCCTTCTTTTTTCGGGCACGATTGACGAGAACCTGAAATATGGCAACCCAAAAGCGGACGAAAAACTTGTGGGGGACATGCTTGAAACCGCCCAGATCGGCGATTTTGTATCTGCCCAGCAAGATGGGGCGAACAGTGCTGTCTACCAGCGGGGCAAGAACTTCTCCGGGGGGCAGAAACAAAGGCTCTCACTGGCTCGTACGCTCATCAAGCAACCCGACATCCTGATTCTCGATGACGCCACCAGCGCTCTTGATCTAGCCACCGAGGCCCGGGTGCAAAGCCGTCTCTTTGCAAGCCTGGAAAAGACGACAATCATCACGATCGCCCAGCGGATATCTTCCATTAAAGACATGGACATGATCATTGTCCTTGACGAAGGCAAAATCCAGGGCCAAGGTGACCACAAGACTCTTATGAAAAATTGTCAGCTGTATCAGGAAATCGCCCAAAGTCAGAAAATCGGAGGACTTACAAATGGCTAACAATGTTCAAATCAACCCGGGCCGGGGCATGGGAATGGGCCACGGGGGCCGGATGCAAAAACCGTCTAAAATCAAGAATCCCGGCAAGATCCTAAAAAGGATAATCAAGTATATGGGCGCTTTGAAATGGGTGCTTGTCGCGACTTTTGTCCTTTGCACGATTTCGGTTGCCATCGACATAGTCGCGACGCGGATCAACGGATATGCCATCGACAGCTATATCCAGACCAAGGATGTATCGGGATTGTTTTTTATCTGCACAATCATGATCGCCATCTATGCAATTGGCGTGGTGACGACCTTCATCCAGAACCGCCTGATGGTCAAAATCGCCCAGGCGACTACCAGAACGATCCGCCAGGACCTGTTTGTCAAAATGGCTCGCCTGCCGATTGGTTTTTACGACATCCAAAACAGCGGCGATTTGATGAGCCGGGCCACCAATGACATCGACAACATCAATGTCACTCTCTCGCAAAGTATCACGCAGCTTTTCATGGGGGCGATAAGCATCGTGGGGATGTCGGTGGCGATGGTCATTTTGAACCCGATCCTGTTTGGAGCCGGATTGACGACCTTGCCGCTGGTCCTGCTTTTGAGCCGCCTGGTCATCAAAAAGGCCCAGCCTTATTTTGTGGAGGGGCAAAACCAGTTAGGAAAGCTCAATGGCTACATTGAGGAACATATCGCCGGCGAGAAACTGGTCATTCTATTCAACACTCAAGAGGCGACTCTTGAGGAATTTGCCAGAGAGAACTCAAAACTTCGCACCAGCGCCATCTTGTCTCAAAGCATTTCCGGGATGCTTGGTCCGGTAAACAACCTAGTCAACAACCTGACTTATTTCATCATCGCCATCACCGGAGCGATCCTGTATCTCAACGGCAACAACATCACCATCGGGGTCATTTTCACTTTCATCATTTACATGCGCTCGTTTGTCCGGCCAATCAACCAGATGATGAACACCTTCAATTCGGTTCAGTCGGCCCTGGCCGGGGCCAAACGGGTCTTCGATGTCATCGACCAGCCGGTTGAAGTCGACTCGGGAACGATTGAAGGAGGGACCATCTTTGGCGAGGTGGTCTTCAAGGACGTTTCTTTTTCATATGACTTGGACAAACCGATCCTTCAGGGGTTGAACCTGGTTGCCCATCCAGGCAAGGTCACTGCCATAGTCGGGCCAACCGGATCGGGCAAGACGACAATCGTCAACCTGCTCAACCGGTTTTACGAGGCGAACAGCGGATCAATCACCATCGACAACCGGGAAATCGGTGAATACAATCTGGCCTGGCTAAGAAAAAACGTCGCCATGGTCCTGCAGGATACCTTCCTGTTCGAACAGACAATCGAGAGGAACATCGCCAATGGCAAACCCGGCGCCTCTTTTGAAGACGTTGTCAAAGCCGCCAAGCTGGCCAATGCCCACGGGTTTATCAGGCATTTGCCCGAGGGTTACAAGACAATCCTGGTCGACAACGGAGCGAACCTGTCCCAGGGGCAGCGCCAGCTGATCGCAATCGCCCGGGCCATCCTGTCCGATGCGAAGATCCTGATTCTTGATGAGGCGACCTCTTCGATTGACACGAAAACGGAGCAGATCATCCAGGACGCCCTGGTCACTTTGATGGAAGGCAAGACAACCTTCATCATCGCCCACCGTTTGAATACCATCAAAAATGCCGATGAGATAATCGTGCTTGACAACGGAAAGATAATCGAACAGGGCAACCACGACCAGCTGTTAGGCCTTGATGGCTTCTATGCGACCCTTTGTCAAAGCCAGTCGCTGGGAATTGAAATCTAAGAGTTGCATGATTTGTCAAATAATCAATGTTTAAAAAATCGTGTGTTATAATCTTGCAAGGAGGGTGCACAATGGAATATTATATCGGAATTGATTTGGGAGGCACGAATGTGCGGACCATCCTGGCAAATGAGCTGGGAGAAATACTATCGGAGACTGCCGGTCCTTCTAATGCCTCACAGGGCATGGAGGAAGTTGTCAAGGTCATCACAGACCAGGTAAAAGGACTCGACTATGGTGGCTGCGGCGGGTTTGACAAGGTGGCCGGAATCGGAATCGGGGTTCCCGGACTGGTCGATCCCCACAAAAAAGTGATCACCTACGCAAACAATCTGGTTGGCTATGAAAAATTGAATATCTGCGAAATGTTGGAAGAGGAGTTTGAAAAGCCCTGTTTTATCGACAACGATGCCAATGTCGCCGGTTTGGCTGAAGCGCTGGTCGGGGCAGGCATTGGCTATCCGTCGGTCTACTACATCACCATTTCGACTGGAATCGGTGGTGCCTATATCTATCAGGGTCAGGTGATTTCGGGCAACAACAATCATGCTGGAGAAGTGGGCAACATGATCGTCGATTCCAACGGCATCAAGAACGGACCGATGAATGCCGGAGCGATCGAGACAATGGCCAGCGGGACCGCCCTGGTGAAGATCGGACGCTCTATGGTTTCCAAGGATATCGAACATGCCGGGCAGGTTTTCGAGTTCGCCCATCAGGGCAACCGCCAGGGGGCCATCATCGCCAACCGGGCGATCGACGCCTATGCGACGATGCTTTCAAGCATCGCCCTGACCATCGATCCCCACTGTTTCGTGCTGGGTGGGGGCGTTATGAACTCGGCCGATTATTTCCTGGCGGATCTGACGGTCCGGTTCAACAACCTGCTTTATCCTGGAATGGTAAACAAGACTCCGGTGTATAAAGCCAAGCTGGAATTGCCCGGTGCAATCGGGGCGGCAATGCTTGTCAAATCCCATTTATGAGGCAAATAGCCTCTTCTTTTTTTTTGGTGTTTGTGATAAGATAAGAAAAATCTAAATCAAGGAGAATTTTATGTCACATATCAAACTGCCACATCAAGTTTTACAAAATTTCTGCCTGGAGTCGTTCGAGAAATTCGGCTTCACCAGCTCCCAGGCCAACATCATCACCGATGTCCTGCTTCTTTCCGATCTATATGGAATCGAATCACACGGAATGCAGCGCCTTTCCCGCTATCACAAGGGGATTGAAAAAGGGATGATCAAGGTCGATGCCTTAGGCGAGGTAGTGTTCGAGACTCCGGTTTCGGCGGTGATCGACGGTCACGCGGGAATGGGTCAGATCATTTCCAAAGATGCGATGGATATCGCAATCGCCAAAGCTAAAAAAAGCGGGATGGCTATTGTAACAGTCCGCAATTCGAACCATTACGGTATTGCTGGATATTATGCGAAAATGGCCAGCGACCAGGGGCTGATCGGGATGAGTTTCACCAACTCGGAAGCGATCATGGTGCCGACTTTCGGGACAATGGCCATGCTGGGATCCAATCCGATCGCCATCGCGGCTCCGGCCAAACCATATCCTTTCTTCTTCGATGCTTCAACCACGGTCGTGACCCGCGGGAAACTGGAAATGTACCGCAAGGCGGAAAAGCAGCTTCCTGAAGGATGGGCGCTTGACAAGGATGGCAACCCGTCGACAGATGCGCCATACGTCCTTGACAATATCGCAAACAAAAAAGGCGGGGGAATCATGCCAATCGGAGGAGCAATCGAACAGACCGGCTCCCACAAAGGTTACGGTTATGGGATGATGGCCGAATTCTTCACTTCGATCCTTTCTCTGGGTCTCACTTCGAACCACACCCATATCGGTGATGTGGGAGGGACATGCCATGGCTTTATCGCCATCGATCCAAACATCTTCGGTGATGCTGATGCGATAGAAGCGCACCTTTCGACATTCCTTAAGGAACTTCGCGAAACACCTGCGACTCCAGGCAACCAGGTCTACACCCACGGCCAAAAGGAAGTGGCCGCTTATGCGACCCGGGTGGCTGAAGGAATCGACGTCGATGTAAAGACAGTGGCGGAAATGGCTCAGCTGGCGAAGTTCGTCGGGGTTGATTTCAACAAATACTTCGGGGAATTGAATCTGGACCTTTCTGAATACCAAAGCGAATATTAACGGGAGTCCTGATGGAAGAATACACAGGCCATATCCGTAAAATCCGCTTCTATAATGAGCAATCCAATTTTGTTGTCGCCGATTTCGAGGCCAGGGACGAACTGGACCTGGTTACCTTTTCAGGCATCATGCTTGATCCCAATCTCTACGATTACTACCAGATCCGGGGCGATTTTGTCGACCATCCCCGTTATGGTTTCCAGTTCAAGCTCGAATCGTACAAGGTCATTCTTTCTTCCAGTGAACAGGGGGTTATCGCCTATCTGGCGTCCCCGCTTTTCAAAGGAATCGGCAAAAAACAGGCGGAAGAAATCGTGGCAACCCTTGGTGAAAACTGTCTTCTGGACATCGTAGAAAATCCCGATCTGCTCGATGGGGTCAAAGGGATGACCAAAGCCAAAAAGGAGACGATCATCGCCGGGCTTGGCGCCAGCGAATCCGACAATGAGATCATGCAGTTTTTCTACGAGCATCATCTCAACCTCAAGCACTTTTTGCCTATCAGGTCGTTCTACAAGAACAAGACCCTCGAAGTCATGTCGACCAAGCCTTATTCGATGATGTATGACATCGACGGGATCGGTTTCAAGACTTGCGACGAGCTGGCACTCAAGATCGGTTTCGCTCTCGATGACCAGCAACGCCTCGAGGCGGCACTTACCGACAGTTTGAAACAGTACTGTTATCGCAGTGGTAGCGTCTATTGCGACTATGCCACCTTGAAAAAAATCGTCGTCAACAAGATCCCGGGCTTCGATGAATCAAATTTTGATGAATATCTTGAAGAGTGCGTCGCCAGCAAGCGGATTATCCTTCTCGATGGACGTTACTACGATTTCGATCTCTATCAAAGCGAGAACATCGTGGTGAACTATGTCAAGAATCTTGCAGCGATGGAAAGTGAAGCTATCGACGAAGCCAAAGTGGCCCAGGCCATTGGCGAGTACCAGGAAAAACACTACATCAACTACGCTCCTGCTCAACTTGATGCCATAAACAGCTTCTTGAAAAACTCCTTCTCGATTTTGACGGGAGGACCTGGAACCGGGAAGACCACGGTTGTCAGGGGACTTCTTACGATCTATCGCCAGCTTTACCCCCAGGACCGGATAGCTTTGCTTGCCCCGACCGGACGGGCGGCCAAGAGGCTCACCGAACTTACCGGAGTGAAGGCGGTGACGATCCATTCGCTGTTGAAATGGGATCTTCACACAAACAAGTTCGCCCATAACCAGACCAATCCCCTGGACGTCGAAGTGCTGATCATTGACGAGTTTTCGATGGTCGACAGCTTGCTTTTCGCGGCAGTGGCCAAGGCGACTCCGGAGGTTTTCAAGGTGCTGGTCATCGGCGACCACCACCAGCTCCCTTCGGTCATGCCAGGCAACCTGCTCAACGACCTGATGGAAGTTGGACTGGAGACGGTCTGTCTCAATGAGGTATTCCGCCAGGCCAGCGGTTCGGGGATCATCGAGCTTGCCCACGAGATCATCAACGACAAACAAATCGAGCAAGAACGGTTTTGCCAATACAAGGATATCAATTTTTTCGAATGTCCAAGAAACGCGGTGATAAGAAACATCACGACGATCGTAACCAAGGCCATCGCATCGTCATATAGCGAGAACGACATCCAGATCCTTGCCCCGATGTATCAGGGGGTTGCCGGAATCGACGCCATCAACATCAACGTGAGGGAACTCTTCAATCCCGAAAGCGAATCCAAGGTCGAGTTGAAAATCGGGACCCGCCTTTTCAGGGAAGGGGACAAGGTGCTTCAGCTTAAAAACCGGCCGGAAGACGAGGTTTTCAATGGCGATATCGGCTATATCATCCAGATCAACAGGAAAGACAATTTCAACTATCTCAAGGATGGGATGATTGTCGATTTCGACGGCAATATTGTCGAATATGACGGTTCCACTTTTGTCGAGCTGACCCATGCCTATTGCATGTCGATCCACAAGTCCCAGGGCAGCGAGTTCAAGATCGTCATCATGCCCGTACTTTTCGACTACTCGATCATGCTCCGGCGCAATCTTATCTACACCGGGCTGTCACGGGCCAAGCAGTCGCTGTTCATCCTGGGCGAATATGACGCCTTTTTAAAGGGACTAAGCCGCAACTTTGATTCCAACCGCAAAACAAGTCTTGGCTATTTCTATGACAGGGCCTTGACAATGAGCGATTTTGAAAATTAATTTCTTGATATTTCAAGGGAATCGGCTATAATGGAATAAATCGTTGCGAAAGAATTCTACTTGCGAGCCTTTTTAGAGAGGATATGTCCGGTGCAAATATCCAAGGCGAGCAGTTCGAAGCTACTTTCAAGAGTAACTAATCCTTACCGGTTAAGCCCCGTTAAAGGCTAATTGAGGGCACCTTTGGGTGAACTAGGATGGTACCGCGACGAAGTCGTTCCTAGATAGGAGCGGCTTTTTATATTTTTTTGGAGGAAGAGAATGAAACAATTAACAGGAAATCAAGTACGTGCAATGTTTTTGGAATATTTTGAAAGCCAAGGTCATAAGATTGAACCTTCGCATTCATTGATTCCCGACAACGATCCGACTCTGCTTTGGATCAACGCCGGAGTTGCGGCATTGAAAAAATATTTCGATGGATCGGTGAAACCGGAAAATCCAAGAATCTGCAACGCCCAGAAATCAATCCGGACCAACGACATCGAAAACGTCGGGAAAACAGCCCGACACCATACGTTCTTCGAGATGTTGGGGAACTTCTCGATTGGTGACTATTTCAAGCTTGAAGCCATCGATTTCGCCTGGGAATTTCTTACAAGCGATAAATGGTTGGGCTTTGAAAAGGACAAGCTTTACATCACGGTCCACGACAAGGACGAGGAAGCGTACAACTACTGGGTCGATGTCAAGAAAATCGACCCAAGCCATATGCTCAAGACAGCCGGAAACTTCTGGGAGATCGGGGATGGTCCATGCGGTCCTGACAGCGAGATCTTCTATGACCGTGGCGACTTGTACGACCCTGAGGGTCTTGGCGTGAAGCTTTTCTTAGAAGAGCTGGAAAACGACCGCTATATCGAAATCTGGAACCTGGTGTTCTCGCAATACAACGCCCAAGAAGGGGTTGAAAGAGATGACTACAAGGAACTTCCGCAAAAAAACATCGATACCGGTATGGGCCTTGAACGGCTCGTGAGCATAATCCAGGGTGGGGAAACCAACTTTGACACCGACTTATTCTTGCCAATCATCGAAGCGACCCAGTCAATGGCCAAAATTCCATACAGCGAAAACAAGATGGCTTATCGCGTCATCGCCGACCATATCCGGACTGTCACTTTCGCGCTTAGCGACGGAGCGATGTTCGACAATGCCGGACGCGGTTATGTGTTGAGAAGGATTTTGCGCCGGGCGGTCCGTTATGGAAAGCAGATCGGGATCGAGAAGGCATTCATGTACCAGCTTGTGGCAATTGTGGCCGACATCATGAAGGACTATTATGGTTATCTTTTGGGAAAAGTCGATTTTGTGGCGATGCTTGTGGAAAAGGAAGAAATGGCCTTCCACAAGACATTGGTCCATGGCGAAAAGCTCATCAGCGAAATTATCGAAGCCAACACCAGCGGCATCATTTCCGGTGAGGATGCTTTCAAGCTGTATGACACATACGGTTTCCCATTCGAACTGACTCTGGAAATCGCCCAGGAGAACGATCTTGAAGTCGATGAAGCCGGGTTCCAGGAGCAGCTCAAAATCCAGAAGCAGCGCTCACGCAACGCCAGGGAAGACATGGATTCCATGAAAGCCCAGCAAGCCGATCTGATGGCCTTCACTGCGGATTCGAAGTTCGACTATTGCAATCTTGAACTTGAAAGCGAGGTTGTGGGACTGTTTGAAGATGGTGTTGCAACCGACAAGATCACCGATAAAGGTGAGGTTGTCCTGGCCAACACACCTTTCTATGCCTTGATGGGTGGTCAATGCGGTGACACCGGGATTATGGAAAACGACGATGTCTCACTAGAAGTCACTGACGTGATCAAGGCTCCCAATGGCCAACATCTCCATATTGTCAAAACAATCAAAGGTGAATTGAAGCTCGGCGACAAACTTGTAGCCAAGGTCGATGCAACCCGCCGCTTGAAGATTGCCGCAAATCACTCGGCAACCCATATCCTCCACCAGGTGTTAAAAGATGTCCTGGGAGAACATGTCGGTCAGGCCGGATCGTTTGTCGATGCCTCGCGGCTGCGTTTCGACTTCACCCATTTCTCGAAAATCGACAATGCGACCCTCAACGAGATCGAAGACAGGGTCAATGAAGTCATCATGTCGGGGACAAGCGTCGATACAAAAGAGATGAACAAGGAAGAAGCGGTGGCATCGGGCGCGATGGCGATGTTCGACGACAAGTACGGCGATAAGGTCCGGGTAGTTGCCATCGGTGATTTCTCAAAAGAGCTTTGCGGGGGAACCCATGTCGAAAATTCATTGAATATCGGGATGTTCTCCCTTGCAAGCGAGGAGTCGGTCGGTTCGGGAATCCGCCGGATCGAAGCAATGACCGGTGCGGCCGGTTACAAGGCCTTCAAACAGGAAAAACTGACAGTCGACAAGGTTGCTGAACTGCTCAAGCTTAAAAACCGCGATGAAGTGGCAAGCCGGGTTGAAATGACTCTGGAAAAACTTGGTGCGACTGCCAGGGAACTCGATGAAACACTCGACAAGCTAAATGCCTTGAAAGCCAAATCGCTGGTAAGCGACACGGTTGAAATCAACGGGGTGCAGGTGTTGTATACCAACCAGACCCTTGAAGGCAACCAGCCTAAGGCGCTGGCATTGGATCTGCGCGACAAGCTCAAATCGGGAATCGTCATCATGACCAACGTTGACTCTGGAAAAGCGGCCTATTTTGTGGGGGTGACCAAGGACCTGGTGGCAGCCGGCTATCAGGCAGGAGCGATAGTCAAGGCGATCAATGCCCTGACCAATGGCCGTGGTGGCGGTAAACCGGATTTCGCCCAAGGCGGTTGCCAGGATGAAGCGGCTCTGAAATCGATTGAAACAAATCTTGAAAATATCATTGTCAGATAACAATTTTGTTTCAAATTGCCATAAAGATGTGCTATAATTCACTTAGAATCAGGGAGGGCGCCAACGATGAAAGATATCGGAAAAACTAAAGTATTCTCGTCTGAGGATATGCGGCGAGAAATAATCCGCAACTCATTGGAGACAGTAATTGATGCACTGAATGAAAGGGGCTATAATGCCGTCCATCAGATAACCGGTTATCTGATTTCGAATGATCCTGCCTATATCTCAAGCTACCGCAATGCCCGCAATTTGATCCAACAGATCGATCGGGACGAGATAATCGAGGAATTGGTCAAAGCATATTTGGAGAAATAAATGAAGAAAATTTTAGGATTGGATTTGGGTTCGAGGACATGCGGAATCGCGATGTCCGACGCCCTGGGGATGCTTGCCCACGGAGTGGAGACTTTCCGCTTCCGTGAAGGCGACTACACCAAGCCTCTCGGGCGGGTAAAAGAGCTCGTAAAGGAAAACGCGATTGAACAGATCGTGCTAGGTTACCCCAAACATATGAACAACGATGAAGGTATCCGCTGTTTGATTTCCCGGGATTTCAAGGAAATGCTCGAACAGGAGATCCCCGGCATCGAGGTAATCCTCAAGGACGAACGTCTCACGACCAAGATCGCCCAGGATGCGCTGATCTTCGCGGATATCTCAAGAAAAAAAAGAAAGGAAGTCATCGACAAGATGGCGGCAGTCACGATATTGCAAGGATATCTTGACTCGCTTAAGGTATAGTTATGGATAATATGTTGGATGAAGGAATCATCACAATTGAAGACGCTGAGGGGAATTCTAAGGATTTCGAAGTGCTTTTCACGGTAAAAGACGAAAACAGCGACAAGAACTACGTTCTTTACTTCGATCCCGAAGGAGAAGAAGGCGAAGTGTTCACAAGTGTTTTCCATGATGACGGAACTCTTGAAGATGTTGAAACCCAGGAAGAATGGGATTTCATCGAAGAAGTGTTCAACGCTTACATGGCCGAAGAAGAGTAACGAACAGGTGATGGCGCAAGCCGTCACCTTTTTAAGATTGGAAAATCCCTAATGCCTAGGTAAAAATGATAGTTATATTTTAAAAGTATGGTATAATTGTAAAAGCAAATAAAGGAGTGATTTGATAAATGAGATTTTTTGACGCTTTTTTGGGAACCGAGAAACTGATTAAACGACGCCGGACGGCTGCCTTTTTCGCCAATCTTCATGGCAACAAGCAGACCCGGGGGATTCATACATTTCATGTGGATTTGGACAGTGGTGAGATTTTGCCGCGCAACCTGTTCTCCACCCCGGTTGACCCGATTTATTCGTTCAACTATGGACGATTCGTATGCATCACTTACCGCAATCCCCAGGCAATCGAAGGCCAAGGCGGAATCAATTCCTACTCGGCCACAGCGGATCTTCTAGCCCTGGTGTCCCGGGCCAGCGACGAAGGGAAGACCTACATCCATGGATGTGCCAACGGTGATGATACCAATGCCACTTTCGTGTTCTGCGCCGATTACCATAATGGGGATGTCGTATCGATCAGGATACTCAAAAAGAAACTGGTCAAAGTAAAAGGTCATTTCATCCAGGAAGGATCTTCGCTCGATGAGAAGTATCAGGCCCAGTCGCATCCGATCTTCATCCACAGCTACAATGACACAAACAAGATCGTCTACATCGATCTAGGTCTCGACGAAGTCGTTTTCCTTGACTATGACGAAGAAGGATATTTCACCAAGGATGAAGCGCATTCATTCAAGGTGAAGCCAGGCAATGGCCCTTGCAAGATGGTCTTCAGCTATGATGGCAAATACGCCTACATTCTCAACCAGCTCGCTTCAACGATCGATGTCTACCAGGTCGACGGCTACAAGTTCACGCTGATCCAGACAATCGATTCCTACAAAAAAGAAGGGGAAAATGTGAGCAACCTGGCCACCGATTTCGAGCTTTCGACCGAGGGGGATTTCATGTACGTGCTCAACAGCGGAGACGATTCGATCGTGATCTTCAAGGTCAACGAGGATCACACCCTGACATATGGCGATTTCTGCGACACTTCACGCAACCCGGTCGATTTGCTTGTCTATGAAAACACCCTGGCCGTTGTGGCCTGCGGGGACGGTTCGTCAATCGAATCATACCGCCTGGTTGATGAAAAACGGATCCATTTGATGGATCTCAACCATGGTTATCTCGTCCATGAACCGGTTTGTCTGACCAAATTCGAATCAAAACTGTAATTAAAGGAAACTAAATTTGAAAAAATTTAGTTTTTTTTGAAAACTTTTGGTGGAGGTTGTGATATAATCACAACGTTAGAGGATACCTTATGAAAAAAACATTAATCACAATCGCAATTGTTGTTGCGCTTTTTACTATGGGAGCCATCGCGTTCTACCAGGCAAATCTCGGTTCCATGTCCAAGATGGAGCAGAAGGTCGCATTCACGATCGAGAGCGGCACCGGATTGAACAATGCCATTGGCCAGCTTGAAAGTCAGGGGCTGATTGCCAATGACCTGGTGGCGAAGATATATTGCAAGCTAAACGGGATAAGTTCGGTCCAGGCAAACAGCTATGAGCTGGATGCGACTATGGATCTTAAAAAGATTATGGAAATAATCTCAAGTGGCGACACTGATTATGTCATCATGGCCAAAGTCACAGTGCTTGACGGTCAGCGGATCAGCGAAATCGTCGCCACTTTGAACGGGCTGGGTCTTGACGGGGACAAGTTTCTTTCCTATATCAACAATCAAGACAATCTTGCCAACTGGATCGACCAGTACTGGTGGCTGGAAGATGATATTTTGGACCCTGAGATCAGGTATCCTCTCGAAGGCTACCTGGCTCCCGAGACATATTTCGTCCAGGAAGGCGAGGACGCCCTGGCCCAGCTGGCCAAGGCGATGTTGAATCAGACCGATGCCAACCTGGCTGGTATGCAAGAGGCAATGGAGTCATTTGAAATCAGCGGGAAAACCTTAACCGTCCATGAATTCGTGACATTGAGCTCAATCGTGCAGGCGGAAAGTCTCGACAGCGAGGACGCCCTGATGATCGCGGGAGTATTTGTCAACCGTCTGGAAATCAATATGGCGCTCCAGTCGGATGTGACTGTCAATTACGCCAATGAAGAGACCAAAGTGGCGGTCACCAACGATGATCTGAAGACCGACTCGAAATACAACACCTATCTTTATCCGGGACTGCCGGTCGGTCCGATTGCGACAATCGACAAGGCAATCTTCCTCTCGGTGCTAAACTACACCCCAAATGATTATTTTTATTTCTTTGCCTTGGAAGATGGCAGCATAATTTACTCGAAAACCTATCAGGAACATATTAAAGTCGTACAGGAGAATAAGTGGTACTAATGATCTATCTTGAAGAAATTGAAAAAAAGGCCCTGGCCAACAACATTCCGATCATGCAAAAGGAGGGATTGGAATTTCTGATCGAATCCATCAAGGAACACGGGGCGACCAGTGTTCTGGAAATCGGAAGCGCGGTGGGCTATTCAGCGGCGATGATCGCCCTGAACACAAATGCAAGGGTGGAAACCCTGGAAATCGACCAGGAGCGATACAATGAGGCCTGCGCTAATATCGCGGCCCTGAAGCTGAAAGACCGGATAACCATCCACCATCACGATGCCCTGGATTTTCCACTGGAGAAACTGGAAATCGGGAGTTTCGATTGCCTGTTCATCGATGCCGCCAAGGCCCAATACCAGAAATTTTTTGAAAAGTATATGGCGGTGGTCGCACCAGACGGATTTTGCGTGGTCGACAACCTCGATTTCCATGGCATGGTCTTCGCTATCGACCAGATCAAAAACAGAAATACAAAACAGCTGGTCAAGAAAATAAAAAGGTTCAAGGATTGGATATTGAACCATGACGAGTACGAAGTGGAGTACCATCCCATCGGTGATGGCATCTGCGTCATAAGGAGGAAATAAATGAAATTTGCGATAACTCCCGTGAATGTTGACTCTCCGGTAATCTATGCCCCGGAAGTGGGAATCTGGCTGGTCGGAGCACCAATCTTTTCACTGCGCACCCAGCCAAACCACACATACGAACAGATTGTGAAGTTGAACGGATCGAAAAAGGACAAGAAGCTCCATGTCTATGTCAACGCCCTGATCGAACAGCACGAGCTGGAAAATCTGAAAAGCCATCTGGCAAGGCTGCAGTCCATCGGGGTCGACGGTCTGGTCTTCCAGGATTTTGCCGTCCATTCTATTGTAAAAAAAATGGGCTGGGATGTCGAACTTGTCTACCATCCCGACACTCTCAACACCAACTACGCCAGCTTGAATATCTATAACAAGCTGGGGATTTCCGGAGCTTTTCTGGCCCGGGAGATTTCACTGGCCCAGAAGCAGGAAATCAAAGCCAACACGACCATGGCATGCTGGGTCCAGATCCACGGCTGTGAATACATGGCGTATTCCAAAAGACATCTGGTTTCCAACTACCTTAAGGTCACCGGCATCTCTGTTCCAGTCGATGTTTTTGCGAATCTGACAATAAAGGCCAACAATATCGATTCTTCCAGCCACATCTATGAAGACGGGTACGGTACCCATATAGTCAGCGTCAACATGCTCGAGAGCATTGACAACCTTGTGGAATACCAGGCTTTCGACTATGGCATCATCGACAACCAGTTTATCGATGACGATATATATTTGAAGGTGGTCGAGCTGTACGTGAAAGCCTGCAATGCCCCGGGTCAGCATATGGAACAGCTTAAAGCCTTGGATGATACGATTAATTATTACAAGAGTTTCACCTATGAAAAGACAGTATATAAAATTGATGATGTAAGGAGGATCGATGATGAAAAAACAAATCAGTGATGTCGTCGAGAACAAACGGGTCATCGTCAAGAAACCGGAATTGCTTGCACCCGCAGGCAATCTTGAAAAGCTCAAGGTTGCCGTCTTGTACGGGGCCGATGCGGTGTTTATCGGCGGGAAGGAATTCTCGCTGCGTTCGCTGGCTTCAAATTTTCCTATTCCCGACATCATCGAGGCGGTAAACTTCGCCCACAGCCACGGCGCAAAGGTGCATGTAACCTGCAATATCGTGCTTCACAACGAGAATCTCGATGGCATCAAAGAATACCTGAAAGCTCTTGACAATGCCAGAGTCGATGCGATCATCGTGGCCGATATCGACATTATGATGATCGCCAAGTCATTAAATCCGGGATTTGAAATCCATGTATCGACCCAGATGTCGACGCTTAACAGCGAAGCAATCGGATTCTATCATCAACTGGGAATGGATCGGGTCGTGCTTGGCCGGGAAACGTCATATGATGACCTGAAGGATATCATGGAAAAAAGCCCGGTCGACATCGAATATTTCATCCATGGAGCGATGTGCATCAACTATTCGGGCCGCTGCATGCTTTCGAATTATTTTTCGGCCCGGGATGCCAATCGCGGGGGCTGCTCCCAGTCATGCCGCTGGTATTACGACCTTTTCCAAGACGGCAATCAGCTGAACACTGCGCAAATGCCGCCATTTTCGATGTCGTCAAAAGACATGTGTCTTATCAATGAAATACCCAAGCTTATCGAGCTTGGGGTTGACTCGTTCAAGATTGAGGGACGGATGAAATCGATCCATTATATTGCGACCGTGGTGTCGACCTATCGCAAGCTTATCGATGCCTATTGTCAGGATCCTGACAATTTCGTGATGTCTCCTTTCTACAAGGACGAGCTTGACAAGGCGGCAAACCGGGCCACCTGTGAAGGTTTTTTTGATGGGAGTACCGATGAGACCGACCAGCTATTCAATCTGCGTGACGAACATCCCACCCAGGACTTCTGCATGCGGGTTGTCGCTTTCGACCCGGAAAAAATGGTCGCGACAGTGGAACAGCGCAATTACTTCAAAGTAAACGACCAGGTCGAATTCTTTTCGCCTCATCATGAAAACCGGACAATGATAGTTACAAGCATAATAAACAGCGATGGAAAAGCCGTTGAAGTGGCCAACCACCCGATGGAACTGCTGGAAATAAAGGTCGATTTCAAGCTTGATGTCCATGATATGGCACGAAAATTGCGCAAATAATCATTGTGATTTGTTTCCATTTATGATATATTAAGACAACGAGGTGAAAACATGGAAAAAGATAAAGTGCTTCTTACCCAAGATGGATTAGATAATCTGAAAAAAGAACGTGAAGATTTGATCAATATCGAACGGCCTAAAGTGATTGAAGAGTTGTCACTCGCCAGGTCTCAAGGTGACTTGTCGGAAAATGCCGACTACGATGCGGCAAGGAACCGCCAAGCGGAAGTTGAAGGGCGCATCAAAGAAATCGAGCGTCTGATTCAAAATGCCGAAGTCATTATTGAGGACAATCTGGATTCGCATATCGCCGGTCCGGGAGCGACGGTTACTTTCAAGGATCTGTCGGATAATCAGACTTACACTTATAAAATAGTTGGTTCATTTGAAACGGATCCTTTCCACGGGAAGATTTCAAACGAATCGCCACTTGCCAAGGCTCTTTTCGGCCGCGGTGAAGGGGAGCGCATCACTGTCGGGGTTGCAAACCCTTATGAGATTGATGTCATCAAGGTTGATTTTGTACATTAAAAAGGGGCGACCCTTTTTTTCTTTAATATTTTGAATTAATTGGAGGTGCAGCTATGTTGGATATGTCGATCGCAATGCAAAATTACCTGGAATTGATCTATGAAACAAGTCAAAACAACCAGAAAATAAGGGTCTCGCTTCTGGCTGAACAGCTAAATGTGTCCAAGCCTAGCGTCAATAATGCCCTTAACGTGCTCAAGGACCAGGGCTATATCAATTATGAGCGCTATGGCGACATAACCCTGACACCTCTTGGCACGAAGACAGCCAAGCAGATATGCAACAAGCACAATGTCCTATTGGAGATGTTTGTGGAAGTCTTTGGACTGGATGAAGCGACCGCCAATGAGGATTCCTGCAGGATCGAACATGTGATCTCCCAGGACGCCATCGAGGCGATTGAAAACTATCTCAATAACCATACAAAAAAGAATCACTAGTGAAGTGATTCTTTTTTGTATCTTGATTAAAATTCAAAGTTGAAATCTGGTTCGATGCTTTCGATCAAAATCGCTCTTGAAGAAAGACGGTCTTTCTTGTGGTCATATGTTTCGATCAGTGTGTAGCTTACGCGGTCACGGCGACGCACTTGTTCATCTTCGATGAAGTCCGATTGTCTGAAGAATACTGATTCGCCGTTTGGATAAGAGATTGATCCGTATTTGTTTGCGGCATTGTAGTGAAGCACATTGCCTTCATGGCGGTCAACGAACTTTTCGATATTGTCCATTAAGCTATTATATAAATCGTCGTATAATTGTGAAGCCGTTTTGTCCGTTTCGACAACATTTACAGGAGTGTATTCCTTTTGGCTTTCTTTTGCGAGAACTTGCAGGAATTTGTCAGTGGCGTTGACTACCGCATCTACTCCGGCAGCTTTGGCCATTTCCAACACGCGGTTGTATAAAGGCATCAGGCTTTCTTTGAATCCTGATAGGAAGAATTCGTAGATAGTGTAGGCGTTGGCAACTTTCACATTTCCCAATTCTTTTTCGTTGCGGGCGATGATTTCCAGGAAGTTGATTCCGCGGATGCGGTTGTTTAATTCCAGGAAGATTCCTTTCGCTTCTTCGTTTTGTCCCAGTTCAACCAGGGCACAGGCACGGTAGTAGTTCACCCATTGCGCGTTGTTGAAGTGGAATTTCGTGATATTAGCCAATGCCTGGTTGGCGAATTCAACACAGTCCGCATATCTTTTGGCTTCGTACAATTCTTTGACTTTAAGACGGTAATGTCTTTCCTTTTTAGATTCGAATTCCTTGCCTTCATCCGAAGTAAAAGGCTTGTCGGAAATCAGGTTGACATCCAACAGGTCGTAAAGTTCGAGAACCTTGTCATGATCGACTTTGGTTTTGTTTGTCAGATATTTTATGGCGCGGTTCACTGCCGCTTCAACAGGAGAATATCTTTCTTGTTTGCAAACGTCAAGAATGTCGTTTAAAACAGAGAAGAACAATTCTTCGTTGGCTTCGATTTTATCATCATCTATGTTGATGAATTTATTGTATAAAGCATAACCGTATTGGTTTTTATACATTTTAAGACTAGGGGCTGCACTGATGAAGGTGCGACCGATTTCGATAGCGCGTTCATTGTTGTTGCTTGATTTTAACAACTTGATGAAGTCGTTGGCTTCGTAGTCATTGAAAGATGCTGGATCTTCCGCGAATTTCCTTTCATATTTTTCGATACTTCTGATTTCATTTTCGTTCATAATTTTCACCTCTGTTGGTATTATAGCATTTTTTTATAATAATTCCTAAGTAAAATTAAAAATGTTTTCTAATTATTTGTAACTATGGTATAATATTGAGGTAAATGAGGTGGAACGATGAATAAGAAAGTATATTCAATGGATTTTTATGGCAAGAAGCTCAGTGTTGAGGTTGGGGAACTTGCAAAACAAGCTAACGGATCGGTTCTGGTGCGTTATGATGATACAGTAATCTTATCGACAGTGACTGCGGGAAAAACTCCTAAGGACGTTGATTTTTTTCCTTTGACTGTCATCTATGAAGAAAAATTATATTCGGTAGGTAAGATTCCAGGGGGATTCTTGAAGCGCGAAGGGCGTCCAAGCGAACATGGAACCCTGACTTCACGGATGATCGACCGTCCGATCCGGCCTTTGTTCCCGGATGGATTCAGAAACGAGGTCCAATCGGTGAACACTGTTCTTTCGGTTGACCAGAATGCGACTCCGGAAATGGCGGCAATGTTGGGGGCTTCATTGGCTCTATGCCTTTCTGACATCCCATTCAACGGGCCAATCGCCGGTGTCAATGTCGGGCTGGTTGACGGTGAGTTCATTGTCAACGGAACGCCAGAACAGCTGGAAAACTCTTCTATCAATGTTGAGGTTGCCGGAACGAAGGATGCCATCAACATGGTGGAAGCCGACGCCAAGGAAGTAAGCGAAGAGATCATGCTTGAAGCATTGCTTTTCGGTCACGAGAAAATCAAGGAACTTATTGCCTTCCAGGAACAGGTTGTCATGGAATGCGGTAAAGCGAAAATCGATATTCCGCTTTTCGAACTTGATGACCAGCTGGTTGACCAAGTCAGGGAAATGGCCCTGGTTGACATGGTCAAAGCCGTTTCCATCGAAGGAAAACTGGAACGCTATGGGGCGATTGATGAAATCGTTGAACGCAACCTGGCTGTTTTTGAAGGAATGGAATACGAGGATGAAAAGACAAAAGCCAAAACCCTCAAACAGGTCAACATCATTCTGCATGACCTGGAAAAGGATGAGGTAAGACGTCTGATCACCGAGGACAAGATCCGTCCCGATGGCCGCAAACTTGATGAAGTGCGTCCGTTGGATTCACAAATCGATCTTCTGCCTCGTGTTCATGGTTCGGCATTGTTCACCCGCGGGGAGACCCAGGTAATGTCGATCGCCACTTTGGGAGCTTTGAACGAACATCAAAAAATCGATGGATTGGGACTGGAAGACCAGAAACGATTCATGCATCATTATAATTTCCCACCATATTCAGTAGGTGAAGTTGGCCGTATCGGTGCGCCAGGACGTCGCGAAATCGGACATGGTGCTCTGGGAGAAAGAGCGTTGGCTCAGGTTATCCCAAGCGAGGAAGCATTCCCATATACGATCAGGGTTGTTTCCGAAGTACTTGAATCAAACGGTTCATCATCACAGGCTTCAATCTGCGCCTCATCGATGGCCCTGATGGCCGCTGGTGTGCCTATTACAAATCCGGTTGCCGGAATCGCCATGGGATTGGTGAAAAAAGGCGACCACTACACTATCCTGACTGATATCCAGGGGATGGAAGACCACCTGGGAGATATGGACTTCAAGGTTGCCGGAACGAAAAACGGTATCTGCGCATTGCAGATGGACATCAAAATCGATGGGATCACCAAGGAAATCCTTGAAGAAGCCCTGATTCAGGCTAAAATCGGACGTGAACAGATCATGGCCAACATGCTTGGTGCGATCAATGAACCACGCGAAGAGCTTTCACCATATGCGCCAAAAGTGGCAATGATGAAAATCGAAATCGACCAGATCAAGGAAGTCATCGGTTCTGGCGGCAAGGTGATCAACGAAATTATCGAGAAATCAGATGATGTCAAGATCGACATCGAACAGGATGGTACGGTGATCATCTATCACTACGATTATGCAGCCATCAACAAGGCCAAAGCGATGATCGAAGCGATCGTCAAAAAAGCCAAAGTCGGTGAAGTTTACGATGCCAAAGTGGTCCGTCTTGAAAAATACGGGGCCTTTGTCAACCTGTTCGGCAATACCGACGGACTGTTGCATGTCTCTAAAATCGCCCATGAACGCGTGGCCAATCCGGCAGACGTGCTCAAGCTAGGCGATATCGTCAAAGTCAAAGTTACAGAGATCGACGACAAGGGACGGGTCAACGTTTCACGCAAGGCGCTGTTGCCAAAACCGGTAAGCAGTGAAGAACACAAGGAAAATAAAGAACCAAAACAAGACTAATGGAATTCAAAAGGATTTACGCATGCCTCGTAAGTCCTTTTTCTCTAACTTTTCGATTGACTTAAGATAATTTATCTATTTCCACAATCAGGGCAATTTGTAAACATTATTTGGAATTATAATAACAAGTAAACATTTCATGTTGAAATTGAACCGCTTACATTGTATAATTAAGTAAGAGTTTGGAGGAAATTCATATGGGAAAAGTTAAAAAAATTGCATTGTTGTCAGGTGGGGGCGACTGTCCTGGGCTCAATGCGGTAATCCGAGCAGTGACCAAAGCCGCTATTGGCAAATACGGCTATGAAGTGATTGGCTATGTCTACGGTTATGATGGTCTTTACAAGAACAATTACATCGAGCTGACCGAACAGAAAGTCGAAGGGATCTACAAAGAAGGTGGTACCATACTTTATAGCTCCAACAAGACCAACCTGTTCGACATGCCCTTTGAGGATGAAAACGGCAATATAGTCAAGAAAGACGTATCCGATGTCGGAGTGGAAAACCTCAAGCAAGCCGGAGTCGATGTCCTGGTTGTGTTGGGTGGCGACGGGACGCTCACCTCAGCGCGCGATTTCGCCCGCAAGGGTGTCAATGTCATCGGGATTCCAAAAACGATGGACAACGATCTGGCGGCGACTGATCTTACTTATGGATTCATCTCGGCAATGAGTGTGGGAACGGAGTTTATCGACCGGCTCAATACAACTGCCAAGTCGCATCATCGGGTCATCTGTTGCGAGCTGATGGGCCGTGATGCCGGATGGATTGCGCTGTATGCCGGACTGGCCGGAAACGCTTCATGCATCCTGATTCCGGAAATCCCTTTTTCTATCGAAAGCATTGTCAGACATGTGGCCAAGCGCGATGAGCAGGGACTTCCTTATACCGTGATTGCCGTGGCCGAGGGGGCCAAGTATGCCGATGGGACCAAGGTTATCGGCAAGATTGTCGAGGATTCTCCCGATCCGATCCGCTATTCGGGACTCGCCCACAAGGTTGCTGACGACCTGGAAATGGCGATTGAAAACCATGAAGTCCGTTCCGTCAACCCAGGCCATATCATCCGGGGGGGCGATATCGATGCCTACGACCGGATCATTTCGATTCGATTCGCCATCAAAGCGGTTGAACTTATCAGCCAGGGACTGTTTGGCAATGTCGTGACTCTCAAGGGCAACGACATGACTTACAGTTCACTTGAAGAAGTGATCGGCCAGGCCAAAGTAGGGAAACAAAAACATGTCGACCCTAATGGAGAACTTGTGATGGCGGCCAAAGCCATCGGCGTATGTTTCGGTGACGATTAAAAACAAATAGACTGACCCCGGCAATTGCCCTTTGTGGCATGATGGCCGGGGTTTTTATTTTGAGTTTTCCAGCTAACATCAACAGTTGGATTTTTTCAATTTTCTAAAGGTGCTATAGCTGTTCTTATGAAAATAATTCATTTCCAAAAAGAGCTGATTTGAAATTCGTGTGACTGCTATGTGACATCAAAGGGTTAGTATTTGAATGAATAGAATAGTGATATTTGTATGAAAATGGCTTATAGAATAAAGGTGGTATATATGAAGAAAAAAAGATGGATTATTCTAATAATAGCTTTATTTGTTGCGGGAGTAGGGCTCACCCTGGCTTTTTTGAATGACTCCGACTATGCTACCAACAAATTTGATGCAGGATATGTGAATGTCGCGGTCGTTGAAAACGGCGATGAAGGCACATTTTATGAAGACGGCACCGGAGCTCAGGGTGAAGGTCTGACACTGCCTTTGGTTGAGGGTACAGCGGCCAAAACCGTGCAGGTTGCCAACAAGGACACATACGACGACGGATCACCGCTCAACACGGTCGACACTTATGTGAGAGTGAAACTAGTTCCGGTATTGAAAAACGACCTCGATGAGATTGTTCCAACCGATATCAATGGGGCCATCGTTTATGAAAACCTGGATCTTACCAACTGGCAAAAGATTGGTGACTATTATTATTACAAAACAGTACTCAACGCCGGCGAACTGACAACACCGTTGTTTACCGGAGTGACTTACACCAACAGCCTTGGAGCAAACGAACATCTGGAAATGAACGTCATGGTTGAAGGCATCGCCGCCAACCAGACAGATGGAACTCAAAGCTCGCCTCAGGCGGTTTGGGGGGTCAGCTTATAATGATCAATCAACTTATATTGCAAAAGAGGTAAGGTGATAATAATGAATAAAAGACACATGATATTTACAGGAATGGTTTTCTCGCTGATCTTGCTTACAGTCAGCTCGTCAACGGCTCTGCTTGCTGATTCTTCGGGACCGGCCCAAAACATATTCACCTCGACTAGAAAAGTGGACATCCTGTTGCGTGAACCGGGATGGGATGGATACAGCTTTGATGATGATGGTTGGGAACACGGCTTGGGAACCAAAGACGACTCAACAAGTCTGGATCTGGGTTTCAACAAGGCGACAACTTACATGCCGGGTGACACAATCGTCAAGGATCCAAAGATCCAACTCGATCAGAGCAGTGAAGACTGTTATGTGGCAATGAAAGTCTCATTCCTGCTTAAGGATGCGACCGGTACATACATAAATGTAGATAAATCGGAACTTACAAGCACCCTGATTGATGATCTGGTGATCAGCTCCAACTGGCATCAGATTCCCGACAGTGAAACCCCGCCTGAAAACAAGTATGAGATCTATATTTTTGATGGCGCTGATGACATTGCGGACCTTCTTTCCACCGATGGCACATCGGGTACGGACGCACTGTTTAGCGAAATCAAGGTAAAGTTCAATATATATGAAGAAAATCTCAAAGATTTTGAAATCAATGTGAATGCATATGCGATTCAGGGGACAAACCTGGATATCGGCGATGTTGATTCCACAATGCTTGAATTCATCGAAGATTAGGATTTCAAAATCATAGAAAGGAGAATAGCTACATATGAAAATTAAAAACATCATAAAAATGGGTCTCGTGTTGTTTCTTACATTGGGCATCATATCCCTGCCAAATAACGTTGATGCCCTTACACAAGAAGAGCTGGATACAATTCACATGGATAAGACAGCTACATACAATGGGGATGGCACTTATACCATTAACCTGGAAACCTATGTCACTGGTGATATAACGGTCACATCTGAAGATGTGCCGGTTGACTTTATTCTGGTGTTGGACCAATCAGGGTCTATGGATTCGTATTTTGCCTCAGGCAAAACCCGTATGGAAGCTTTGAAGGATGCGGCACATGATTTCGTCGATTCGATCGATGCTTTGGATCGAACGACAGGTGATACAGTTTCCATTGTGGGATTCGCAACTGATCCGGACTCCGTGTATGCAACCCCCGGAGGTGGAAGTTACCAAGTTACAGAAGCCTTTGATGGAAATACAGGGCCCAGCCCATCAACATATCAGGATACTCCTGGTTGGCCTTACAATACCGTTATGGGTTGGAGCTATACAAATTTGGTCAGTAGGGTAGTCAAAGGAGTCGAAACCAATAATTCGGATATCCATGACGCCATTGATTCACTTAAACCAGAAGGAGCTACTTCAGCTGATACTGGTATGGAAATTGCTAGACAGATATATAATGCAACTGCTTCAAATGGACACTTGAAGGTGATTTTATTCTTCACCGATGGTGTACCAACTACTGCAAGTTCTTTTAGTCCTACTGTTGCTAATGCTGCAATTACAGTTGCAAAGGAACTGAAAGATAATGGTGTAAAAATATTTACAGTCAAAACATCTAATGTTAATGACAATGATACAATCAATTACATGAAGGCTATGTCTTCAAATTATCCTTATGCGACCAGCTATACATCATTGGGAACTCAGGAAAGCAATGATTTTTATTATAATGTTGCTGATACTCTTGATATGCAAAATGTTTTTGAAACTGTTCAAAATTACGGAATTGTACAAAACTCGATTCTTTCGACTGATACGGAACTTGTCGATTACTGTTCGGACGTATTGACTGTTCCGGCCTTGGCAGATGTCCATGTGTATACCTATGCATATACCGGCAGCGGCACTTTCTCTTCCACAGGAGTGGAACTGACCAAAGGCGTCGATGTAACTGCAACAATCGATTCGGTTGCAAAAACGATAACGGTCACTGGATTCGATTATGCGGCAAACTCCTGCATAGATGGCGATGGTACTATCCCGACTCAGGGTAACAAACTAGTTGTTTCATTCACTACGACTGATATACCTGGTTTTATCGGCGGAAACAACGTTGAAACCAACACTCCCGATTCGGCCTTGTATTATGAGGATGAGGAAATCAAACCATTCCCCGAACCGACTGTCAATGTTCCTTTGGACTATGAATTCACAGCGAATGATCAGGCGATCTACATCACAAACAATCTTGAAGACGTCACGGCCTTCTTCGATGATGTATCAACATCAGGTATCCAATATCAGATTGACGGGGTCACCTATGACCTAGGAGAACATCGCAACGATTATGCGGACGTCACTTATCAGATATATGATGGAACCACCTTGATTGGTGAATATACAATACCGGCCGGTGGCACAACTGGAAGTTTCACATGGTATCCCGACGCGCTTGACACGTCTGGTTTGACAGGAACCCATGAGTATACAATCAAAGCTGTTGTGGAAACGCAAACGGCACTTCCAACCAGCACAGGCACTCCTGTCACAGCGCCGCTTGTAATTGAGGACACCGCAAAAGTGTTTGTATTCGTACCTCAGGTGACTACAAACGATGAGGTCATCTTCAAAGGTGAATCATTCACAGTGGATAACATAAATGAAACAGTAAATTGGGTTTGCAATGATCCGGCTTATGTGCCAGGAGTTGACCCGGTTGTCCAGGGCACTGCTCCTACGCTGAGCTACAGTCTCGATGGCGGCACCTCAAGTGTCATAACCACTCCAACAACCAAAGATACAAACGTGATCACATATAACGTGAGTGTATATGCGAATGGTAATGATGTGACTGCCAATCTTGCAACCGGTTCGGATGTCCAGTTCAACGTATACATCGTTGAAGGAGAATTCCAGATAACCCAGATTATCGATGTCGAATACTCACAGATTGACATCTCGGCACTACAGGGATTCGGCTATGAAATCCAGAAACTTGACGGAGGAGGCAATGTGGTTGAAACTTACAATGTCGCCCTTTATCCTCGCGAAGGATCAAGCGACTCGGATATAATTTCAGGCTTATCAATTGGAACGTATAGGGTTGTCAGTGATGACGCCTGGCTGGTAAGATACACCAATGCGCTTCAAAATCCGGACTCGGATCCGATTTCACCTGATTCGATTATCGTTACATTAAGCAGAGATGATCTAAATTTTGTTGACATCCGCCAGGATGATATTGTCAATCTGGCAGCTATTGGCATTACAATTACCAACACTGACGATGATGTGACTTTTGTAGCTACGAAGGTTCCTTCATACTGGCTGTCTGATTCAGGATATTCAAGAAATATCATAAATAATCCTGTGTCTGAATAATGTAATTAACGAATATGACTCGAAGAATTCTTAATGTGTTCTTCGAGTTTTTGCCATTTCTACAGTTACCTAGTATGCGACTTTGGCAGTTTTCTCTTGACAGTGCTAAGTTACCGTTGTATCATATCTTTAGCAAATCACCATTAAGAGTGCTAAGGAGGAAATTACATGACTGAAAAAAAACAGTTCAAAGCTGAATCACAACGCTTGCTCGATTTGATGATCAATTCGATCTACACCCATCGCGATATTTTCTTGCGCGAGCTTATCTCGAACGCATCGGATGCCAACGACAAGCTGTACTACAAGGCGCTGACTGAAAATATTTCGTCAATCGCCAAAGATGATCTTTCGATCACCTTGAGCTTCGACAAGGAAAAAAGGACGATCACCATCAAGGACAGCGGAATCGGGATGAACAAGGAAGATCTCGAAAACAACCTTGGAACGATCGCCAATTCGGATTCGTTCGCCTTCAAGGCGCAAAACGACAAGGAACATGACGATATCGATATCATCGGCCAGTTCGGAGTCGGTTTCTATGCCGCTTTCATGGTTGCAAACAAAGTTGAGGTGACTTCGAAGAAATTCGGTGAAGACCAGGGCTATACCTGGGTTTCTCAGGTGGTCGACGGTTACGAGATTTTCGAAACAGACGTTGCCAGCCACGGGACAACGATCACTTTGCACCTGAAGGACAACAGCGAAGACGAAAACTTCGACGAGTATCTCGACCAGTACAAACTCCAATCGCTGATCAAGAAATATTCGGACTATGTCCACTATCCAATCAAGATGGCCATGAGCGTGTCAAAGCCAAAAGCGGACGCACAAGACGAATATGAGGATGTCGAAGAGATCCAGACACTCAATTCGATGATTCCACTGTGGAAACGCAACAAGAGCGAGATCACCGATGAGGAATACAGCGAATTCTATCAGGACAAATTCAACGACTATCATGAACCGTTGAAGGTCATCCACACATCGGTTGAAGGAAACATCTCGTATACATCTTTGCTGTTCATCCCTTCAAAACCGCCGATGGATTACTTCTCGAACGACTATGAAAAAGGACTGCAGCTTTACAGCCGCGGGGTCTTCATCATGGACAAGGCCAGTGACCTGGTGCCAGAACACTTCAGATTCATCAAAGGTCTGGTAGATTCGCAAGACCTTTCATTGAACATCTCACGTGAGATCCTGCAACAGGACCGCCAGATGAAATCGATCGCCAACTCGCTTGAAAAGAAGATCCAAAGGGAACTGGAAAACCTGCTTAAAAACGAACGCGAAAAATATGAACAGTTCTTCGAGAACTTCGGAATCCAGCTTAAATTTGGCATCTACAACTCTTACGGGATGCTAAAAGACAAGTTGCAAGACCTGCTGCTTTTCTATTCGGCTAAACATGAAAAGATGATCACATTGAAAGAATATGTCGAAGCGATGGGTGAAGACCAGAAGGAAATATTCTTCGCTTCTGGTTCGGACAAGGCGAAAATTGCCAGACTGCCGCAGGTGGAACTTGTCCAGGACAAAGGTTTCGATGTATTGTACCTGACTGACAATGTCGATGAGTTCACATTGCAGATGATGATGAACTACGATGAAAAACCGTTCAAGAACGTCCAACAGGGTGACCTGAATCTGGAAACCGAAGAGGAAAAAGAAAAACTGGAGCAGACAGCCAAGGAAAACACCGACTTGCTTCAAGCGCTCAAGGAATCATTGAAGGACAAGGTTGAAGATGTCAAAATCTCATCACGCCTGAAATCACATCCAGTGTGCATAGTTTCAAGTGACGGATTGTCTTTGGAAATGGAAAAAGTGCTCTCGGCGATGCCAAACTCACAGGAAGCCAAGGCGAAAAGAATTCTGGAAATCAATCCGAACCATGCCATCTTCAACGCTTTGCAGTCCATCTTCCAAAAAAATCCGGACAAGGTCAAGGATTACGGAGCGTTGCTGTATGATCAGGCATTGCTTATTGAAGGGTTCACATTGGAAGATCCGGTGGAATTCTCAAATCGCATCTGCGAGTTGATGGTTGAAGCAAACAAATAAGGGGAAAACTATGGAATTCAATGAAGTCGTTAAGCTGCGCCGTTCAATAAGAGAATATGAAAACAGTCCGGTGAGCGACCAGATTCTTGAACAGATAATAGCCAGCGCGTCATTGGCGCCGTCTTGGAAAAATTCGCAGACGACCAGGTTTCATATCGTGAAGTCGCCAGAAATGCTGGAAAGATTCAAGAACGAATGCCTGCCGGAATTCAATGCGAAAAATGTGGCCGATGCGCCGGTAGTGATAGTGGTAAGCTTTATCAAGGATCGGGCGGGTTATGACCGTAACGGTTCACCATCCAACGAACTGCTCAACGGTTGGGGCATTTACGATGCCGGACTTGCCAGCGAGAACCTGATGTTAAAAGCCAGCGATCTTGGTCTTGGAACCCTGGTCATGGGCATCCGCGACGAAAAGAAAATCCGATTGCTTCTTGAAATCCCGGCCAATGAGACAGTCATCTCGGTGATTGGACTTGGCTATGGGCAGACAAGAATGGAACGGCCAGTTCGCAAGAGTTTCGAACAACTGACAAAAACATACTAAAGAGGCTGTAACGAATAAAGGTTTTTAACCTTTGCTCGTTGCAGCTTTTTTTCTGTCAAAAATGATTTTTAATGAATTTAGGCAAATCAAAAAATGGAAGATTAGTTTCCACGGTTTAAGGGCATGTTTAAAAAATCATTTCAAATAATGGGTTTTGGTTTTAGATTTTCCTAAACAATCAGCCTTTGTTTTCTATTCTTTTTATTGTGAAATTTCATAAGGTTGAACCCTAGAGCTACCAAATACAGCTCGATTTTGACACTTTTAGCACCTCGTCGTCTCAAACGGGTATATTTTATGTCTTCTTTGATGACTCCGAAGGCTCCCTCAACTTGGATGCTTCTCTGCCTTTTCAGTTCCTTGCCAAACTCAGTGGAAAGATTTTTATCGACTTCACTGTGGAATTCTTCAAGAACCGAATTTCGTCGCAATTTCCTTTCAACCACCGATTTGGTGCACAGTGACATATTGGAACAGTCACTGCAGCCTTGGCATCGGTAATTGGCTGTTATCTGGATATACTTCCCTTTGGTTTCATAACTGTCATCTACGTACTGATCAAAGACATTGCCTTCAGGGCAAATTTTGTAGCCTTCCTCATTTTCTGGCCAGTTGATTGAGTTGTAGATCCTCTTCTTGAATTTGGAATCATGTTTCTTTGCGTACATATTGTACTTCATGCTCAAATTCATCCCACTTTCCAGGCAGTAGAAATAATTTTCATAGCTTCCATAACCGGCATCGCCAACTGGCCACTTAGGAAGAAATCCGTATTTCTCCTTGTAGGACTTCATAAAGGGAATAAAGGTCTTCACGTCACCAGGATTGGGATAAACGTCTAGATGGACGATATATTCATCACTGACTCCTAGCTGAAGATTGTAGCCTGGCTTGAATACTCCGGTTTGGTTATAGTAGTCGTATTTCATGTTCATCATTGTGGCATCATGATCGGTTTTGGAATAGCTGTTCCTCTCACCACAAATCTCCAACTTCTCTTCGTATTCAAACAATTTGATGAAATACTCCAAGATTTTATCATAAGCCGACTGCACCTTGGTTTTCCGTTTACCCTTGCCATATACAATCTCGATATTCTCACTGACCATGTGCTCCATGAGGTCATCAGCGATTTCTCCTACATAATCCGATTGGTAATTTGGTGCAGCCTGATAGTCGGTAAAACCAAGACCAGCCAAGTCCGATATCGCTTCAGTTATTTTTAGATAAAGCTTGTCCCGGTTGGTTAATACTGCTTTCTTCCAGACGAAACTTGTCTTTCTGGCATTGGCTTCTATTTTAGTTCCGTCGATATAAATAATCGAGGTATCTACTTCCTCGAGCTTGACTATTTCTTTTGTGATATCATAAAAAATATCTTCTATTTTCAAAGCTAAACGGTTATTGATAAAACGCTGAAAAGCCATATGAGATGGTCTTTCCTCGTTCGATAACCACATATACCTAATATCAAATTTGCACAAATCCTCAAGGTCACGAAGACTGGGATTACCGTTCATAAACGCAAACAATAAAACTTGCAACATCATATCAGGGTCGTAGCCCTTGTTACCTCTTTGACAGTTATCTGAAAAATACTTTCTAGTGTCAATTCCTCTCATAATCTCTACGAATGATGTCACTGGATCGTCAATTGGTAAAATAATATCAATATCCAGTGGAAGTTTGAATTGAAATGCGCTATAATTACCACTGTACTTGGGGTAATTGGACTCCAACATTTCGATGTTTAACATAGTCTAATTATACCAAAAAATGCACCTAAACTCATTATGAGTCAGGTGCATTTTTTACATTTCAGGGAACTATTCAAATTAATGCGTTACAGCCCGTTTTTTGTGTAAAAAGGTTTAAATCCGGATAAAAAAATAGTATAATGTTTGTTGTACTAAGCGAGGTGAAGAAAAGTGGTCGCGGATATTATTAAGGTTTTGGCATTGATACTGGGTGTTTTGTTGCTTGTGTATTTTGGGGTTGCTTTGATTTTGCGATTCGATCGGGCCAGCATCGAAAACAAAAAGAAGATCAGGGATTTTTCCGACAGCGTCAACCAGACCAATAAGGATCTTGATGAAACTTTGCGCGAAATGGAATCGCTCAATTCACCAATGGAAAAAGTTAGTAAAATATTTAAACGCATTAATGACTATCTGAAGTAGTCATGGAAGGAATTATATGGTAGATAACAATGTCTTCTCAAAGAAGGATCTGATTTTTTTATTGAAACTCAAAGCAAGGGAGCTTTCAACTGATGAAATCCAGATAACTGCAAAACAGCTGCAGGAGTATTTTCTCGAAGTGAAATGGAGAAATATTGATAATTTACCTTTGTATACTTTGATTGATCATATTGAAAGTTTGGATTTTTCAACGATTTACGATTATTTGAGTGTCAAAGTTATTAAAGAGGCAAGAAATTTAACGATATCAGACTTTGATGAATTGATTTCCAGATAGTTGGACGCCAACTATCTTTTTAATTGAAAGGAGCCGTATGGAATTTAAAATTTATGACAGCGATATATATCAGAATTATATCCAGGAATTCAAGGTAAGCCCGCTGGTTGCCAAGATTCTCGCATTTCACCAGGTCGACCAGGAAAGATACCAGGACCTGATGTCGACCCGGCTCAAGTATCACAGTTTCGAACTGTTTGACGAAGGGGAAATGGCTCTTGAGCGGATCTTCGAAGCGATTGCCAACAAGGAGAAGATATGCATCTATGGCGACTATGACAGCGATGGAATCCTGGGGACCTCGATTCTGGTCAACGCCTTCAAACAGCTTGGCGTCGAGGTCGGGTTCCATATCCCCAACCGTTTTTTTGACGGCTACGGATTGACTTGCAGTCGGGTTGAACAGATCCACTCCAAGGGATACAGTCTTATCATCACCGTTGACAACGGAATCCAGGCGTTTTCAGCCATCGAAAAGGCCAACGAGCTGGAAATTGATGTGATCATCACCGACCATCATGAAGTGGGGGCGACCCAGCCCGAAGCAATGAGCATCATCCATCCCAAGACATCTTATAACTATCCTTTCAAGGAAATAAGTGGCGGGTTCACAGCCTACAAGCTGGCCAGCGCCCTTTTGAAAAAACATGACCCTTACCTGTTTTCCCTGGCCGGGATCACGATCCTTTCGGATGTCATGCCAATTATCGATGAAAACCGGGCCCTGGTGAAAAAAGCGATCGAGTTCATGAATACGAACAATTACCAGACAATCACCCTGTTAAAAGACAACAACAACCCAATCAATCCGACATTGCTCAATTTCCAGGTTATCCCGAAAATAAACGCTCTGGGCCGCTTGCCGGAGATGATCTCCCCAAACAAGCTAGTCCGCTATTTCGCCCTGCTTGAAAGCCAAAGCTACAACATCGCCCTGGCGGGACAAATCAAGGATGTCAACGCCAGGCGCAAAGAGATGACCCAGCGTTACTATGAGCAGATAATGGAAAAAAACAATGAGGGAGAATTTTTGTTTTTTGCAAGCAAAAAACTGCATCAGGGCATCAGCGGTCTGATCGCATCCAGGTACACGAACACATACAACCAGCCAAGCTTCGTGATGACTTACGATGAACACTCGCAAATGTTCAAAGGTTCGGCGCGTTCGGTTGAGGGCATCAATATCACCGCGGCCTTTAATTACTGCGACGATCTCCTTGACCACTATGGCGGGCATGATATGGCTGGGGGATTCTCGCTCAAACAGGAGAACCTCAAGGAATTCAAACTAAGACTTGAACAATATCTAAAACAGGAGAAGTTCACCGCGCCAATCAAGGATGTCATCAAGGTGTCGTCAAATGAGCTGACTATGGAAAACATCACCGACCTGGAAACGCTCGAGCCTTTTGGGCCCGGCTTCGAGAATGTCGATTTCTATTTTGAAAATGTGACAATCACCAACCTGATCACCCTTTCCAACGGGCAGCACCTCAAGTTCAAGGCGGGTTCGATCGACTGCCTGTTTTTCAATCACGGTCATCTTGCTGCACAGCTTGGCAGCCTGAATTCAATCAGTTTCGCTGGAAAGCTGACCATCAATGAATTTCGAAACAAAAAAAGCATCAACGTCCACCTTAGTGGCATAAAAGGTATTTAAATAATCAAAAATCAATGTTAGAATGTACATATGGAGGAACATAAATGAACTTAGAGAAATATATAGCGGCGATCCAGGATTTCCCCGAGGAGGGGATCCTGTTCCGGGATATCACCCCGTTGCTGCAGGATGGGGCGGCATTCCAATATGCCATCACCCGTTTTGTCGACTGGACCAACACGCTCGACGTCAAGGTTGATGTCGTAGTCGGCCCGGAATCAAGGGGCTTCATTTTCGGCTGCCCGGTGGCCTATGAAATCGGAGCGGGATTCGTACCGGTCCGAAAACCAGGCAAACTTCCTCGCGACACAATTTCATACAAATATGATCTGGAATATGGAAGCAATGAAGTTCATATGCACTACGATGCCATCAAGCCGGGGCAAAACGTGATCATCGTCGACGATCTGCTGGCAACCGGAGGAACAATCGAAGCATCCATCAAGCTTGTTGAAGAGCTGGGTGGCAATGTTGCAGGTGTCGCTTTTGTGATCGAGCTTGAAGAACTTGAAGGCATTAAGCATCTTGAAGGGTACAATGTCATTTCATTGTTGAAATACTGATAAAACAAAAAGTCAAATTTGAAAAAGGAGGTCGGACTATGTTTAAAAGCGGTAAAGGGGCCCATGAAGTCGTGGTGTTCCAGGACATAATGGATGTCGTAAAAACCTATGTTACAAACCCCGAAGATCTTGATCTGATCAACCGGGCCTATGAATTTATCATGATTAAACACGCCGACCAGAAAAGGCGCTCCGGGGAACCATACACCAACCATTTGCTGTGGGTTGCCTATATCCTGGCTACATTGCAGACCGGACCTAAAACCATAGCCGCCGGCTTGCTCCATGATGTTATGGAAGACTGCGATGTGCCCCGGCCAGAGATGGTCGAGCGATTCGGTGATGAAGTTACGACCCTGGTCGAAGGGGTCACCAAGATCAACAAGATAAACTTCAAAGATGAAGACGAGGTTTACGCGGAAAACCACCGCAAGATCTACATCGCCATGGCCAGCGATATCAGGGTCATCCTGATCAAATTCGCCGACCGGCTCCACAACATGAGGACCCTTCAGTACATGAAGCCTCAAAGCCAGAAGCGTATCGCCCGCGAAACGCTTGAAGTATATACCCCGATTGCCCATCGGCTGGGGCTTTCGGACATCAAGACCGAACTTGAAAATTTGTCGCTTTCATACCTGGATCCGATCGCCTACAACGACATCGTTTTGTTGCTCAAGGAAAAAGAGGAACAGCGCCGGATTTACATCGATAAGATGATCAATGATGTTTCCAAGCTTCTTGATGAAAACAAGTTCTCCTACCGGATTGTGGGAAGACCGAAGTCGATCTACAGCATTTACAAGAAGATGTTCGTCAAGAACAAGCGTTTCGATGAGATTTACGACCTGTATGCTTTGCGCATCATCACCGACACCAAGCAGTCATGTTACTCGATCTTGGGTCTGATGCATGAAAAATACCGTCCGATTCCCGGAAGGTTCAAGGACTACATCGCAATGCCAAAGCCCAACATGTATCAGTCGTTGCATACTTCGATAATCGGTGATGACGGGCACACCTATGAACTCCAGATCAGGACCGAGCTAATGGACGAACTGGCGGAACTCGGGGTGGCGGCCCACTGGCGCTACAAGGAAAACAGGGGCTATTCGTCACAGAAGGAACAGCAGGAAATCGGCGAGAAGCTCCAGTGGCTTCGGGATTTCATCACTCTTTCGGATGATATCAAGGACCGTGATGCCAAGGAATTCTATGACAGTCTAAAACGGGATATCTTCGAGGCCAATGTCTATGTGCTCACACCTCAGGGGAAAATCATCGAACTTCCCAATGGGGCCACACCGGTCGATTTTGCTTACCGGATCCACTCGGAAGTGGGCAACAAGTGTGTCGGTGCTTTGGTCAACAATGTCATGGTGCCAATCAACACGAAACTCAACACCGGCGATGTCGTGGAAATCAAGACAAGCAAGAACGCCACTCCCAACCGGGACTGGCTCAAGTTCGTCAGGACAACCGGAGCCCGCAACAAGATCCGCCAGTACATCACCAAGATAGAGGCCCAAAGCCGCAAGGAAATGGTCGAAGCTGGTCGGAAGATCTTCAGGGACGAGATCCGCAAGCGCAATCTCGATGAAGCCAAATACCTTAACGAGGAGACCTACAAGACATACCTTGGGGCATTCGGGGCCAAGAGCTTCGAGGACATCCTGTTTTTCATCGGTAAGAAGAATCTGTTGCCAATGTCGGTCATCGACAAGGTAATCCCCAAACGGGGCGGGCTGATCGACAACATCTCCAAGATGCTCCAGCGCAACACCAATTTCCAGGCCAGCCAGGCCAAGGCCAATGTTTCCAAGACTGGAGTTGTCGTTGAGGGCATCGACGGTATAAAAATTACCTTATCGAAGTGCTGCAATCCAATTCCCGGCGATGATATTGTCGGATTCGTTTCCAAAGGACAGGGGATAAAGGTCCATCGCTCAACCTGCCCCAATGTCCAGAACGAAGAGATCAAACGAAGGCTTATCCCGGTATACTGGGACAATGCCCAGACGCTCAATCACAAGTTTGATGTCGACATCGAGATCCGCGGACTTGACCGGGGCAACCTGCTCAATGAAATCATCAACGTGCTGGGGCAAAGCAAGATTTCCATTTTGAAAATCAATGCGGAAAGCCAGGATGCCGAAGCATTCATCCAGCTAAAGCTCGCAGTCGAAGACAACGATTCCTTGTCGACAGCCTTCGTCAATCTCGAAAAAATAATAGGCATCTATGATGTCAAACGGATAATCCACTGATTGCCTTTGGGGCTTTTGGTGGATTTTTTCATTGTATATAAGTGGTACTTATTTTATTATGTTGAATCTAGTGGGTTGATTTTTACCACCTTTAGTAGTAACATAATAGTATATATAGGACAATGATGTTGCTAATAGTCACTAATGATTAAAGACTATTAAAGTACATATTTTACACACTTATTATATTTGGGGAGTGATTTTATGGAATATTCTTGTGTTTTACATGTCCAAGCCTTTGGTGAATTTCAAATCAGTAATGAGACAGGTCAGCTGAATCTGAGCATGCTTAAATCCAAACGACTATCAAAACTGCTGTTGTATTTTGTGACCCATCACAGCACCATCATCCCTTCTTCGGATCTGTGCGATTACCTATGGGAAGAGAACGAGAGCTCCAACCCGATCGGGGCGCTTAAAAACCTCGTCTACCGGTTGCGGACGGTAATGAAGCGGGTATGGCCCGATCATGATCTTATAATGACGGGATCGGGGACTTATTTCTGGAACTCGAATGTAAAACTAATTGTCGATTTCGAAGAATTCTACGAATTGGTCAGTTCGGTAAGTGATGAAATGGACGAAGAGTCGAAGATAAGTCGTTACAAAAGAGCTACGGAAATATATCAGGACCGGCTGTTTGCCCATTTTGATTATGATTCCTTGATAATGCAGAATTCGATGTATTATCACAATGTTTTTTTGAAAATGACCAAAGATTTCCTGAAGGTGCTTTACAACCAGAAACTTTATGATGAGCTTTATTTTTATTCCAACAATGCATTGACTCTTGACAATACAGAAGAGGATTTTTACCGTTATGAAATAATGGCACTGGGCCAAAATAATGAGTTTGAACTGGCCCGGGTCAAATATGAGACAGCCAAATATGTTCTTAATCATGAGCTTGGGGTTTTGCCAAGCGATAAGCTGATCAAGACTTATGAACAGATTTTAAGCCAGTTTCTTCAGGCCAATGAATCAATCGACAAGGTCCAACAGGACATTGTTCCGCTGCAATCAAATAACGTTCTTGTATGTGATTACGGAGCATTTAAAAACCTATGCAATCTTGAGCTTCGGCTGGCGCAAAGACACTCGTTCGATTCGACTTTGCTTCTGGTCTCGGTTAATGTGATGAAACCGTTTGACGGCCATTCCAAGATCTTCCGGGATACCTTGAATAGGGGAATGGACCGTGTTGAAGATGTTTTGATTGATGCACTGCGCAACAGCGATTCGGTTTCCAAGGTCTCGCCCAATCAGTACAGCTGTCTTCTTAGCATGTGCAATATTGACGATGCAACCTTGGTTATCGAGAGAATCGAGAAATATTTTTACCGCGGTCTGAAAAAAAACGACATCTACATAACTTGCAACAGTCAAAAACTTGGGTCTAACTGAGCCAAGTTTTTTTGTGGTTTTTCAATCTTGTGACTTCAGTGTGACAGGTAAATAATATTATGTTATTGAAATTAGAGGTAAAGACAATAACTCAAGGCGAACACGAAAACCCGAAAATGTCTTACCATAATATCCGTATTATTTGTTACATAATCATGTTAGTTTACTATTAAGGAAAGGAAGAATGACAACATGAAGAAATTCACAAAGTATTTAATGATTTTTGCATTGGTTTTTGGTCTTACCCTGTCATTGACTATGGCTCTTTTGACTGATACCACATCATCGGCAACAAACGTTTTTACATCATCACGGGGAATCGACATTGAGTTAAGAGAACCGGCATGGGATGGATACGATTTTTCAGAAGCTTGGCCGGGCGGTACATCACCTAAATCAGCTGATGTAACCCTTGGTTACAACATAGCCAATGAGTACTTGCCAGGAGATACTGTGCCTAAAGATCCGACCATCAAAGCCATGACCGGAAGCGACAACACCTACGTGGCAATGAAATTGACCTACAAGGTTAACGATGTTGTAGTTCCTTATGCAACATTTGCGACATATCTTCGAGATGGCAGCATCGCATTTGACACTGGAGCGGCAGTAGACGAATGGTCTAATGAATCGACAGTGCCTGCAGACAATGATTTCTTTGTTTTCAATTCTTATCTTGTAGCCGATTCAGCTCAAGCAACGACATCACCATTGTTCACCCAAGTGTTGATTTCCTTCGGATTGGTTCCTGATGGTTCAGGTAACTTACCAAAATTGGAAATAGATGCAACTGCTTATGGTGTTCAAATATCATTGCCAGCTGGAACTGACAAGGCAACAGCTTTGAAAACCCTTGCCGGATACCCAGCGCCTTGATATTAATTGATTAATTCAACGATCACTAAACATAATTAAAAAAGGAGAAAATATTATGAAATTGAACAAGAAAATTGCTGCAATTGTCACTACAGCAGCGATTGCACTCAGTGCCACTGTCGGATTCACGCTGGCATACTTCACTGACTACACCAAAACTGAAACCAACACAATCACAATGGGACATGTTGACATCGATTTAAGAGAAACTTCAGTTGCAGGACCTGGCGTTAAGGCTGGTACGGCTACTGATGACGGTTACGATTACAATGATGTAATGCCTGGCGATGTCTATTCCAAACAGCCTGTAATTACAGTAATGGCTGGATCTGAAGATTGTTATGTCCGCGCACTGGTTACTCTTAAGACAATAGATACAGGCGGCGATGGGGTCATCTCTGAAGCTACTCTGTTGAGCTATTTGAATATTGAGACAACCGATTGGTTTATCGGTAGTTTGACAAGTAATCCTGATGGTTCAGAAAGTGCATATGTGTATTATAAGAACTCTTTGGCAGCTGGCGCAAACGTAACTGTATTCTCTACAGTATCATTCCCAAGCAGCTTGACCAACAGCAGCACAAACGATGATTACATAATAACTGTAAAGGCTGAAGCGATTCAAGCAGCTAATGTGACACCTACAACCAACCCAGGTGGCATGATCACTGGTTGGCCTGCAGCGGCAATCGAACAATATTCTTAATATGACAGCATGAAGGCATGTTCGTTAACGGATAGTGTTAACACAACATGCCTTTTTTCTATCCCAATTTCTGGGTGATATATTGGTTGTTCTTGCAGTACTTGATCACTGTTTCCCTGGATATGATACGGTCCTGGTAAAGTTGCAGCAGACTGTTGTCAAGGGTCACCATGTTTTGCCGGTCGCTTTCAATGATCGAGTCGATCTGGTGGATCTTTTTTTCTCTTATAAGGTTGCGGATGGCCGGATTGACAATCATGATTTCAAACACCGGAATGAGCTTGCCGGAAATATCGGGAACGAGATGCTGCGACACGACCGCATTGAGGGTCAGTGAGAGCATCATCGCTATCTGCGGCTGCTCATTGGCTGGAAAGGCATCGATGATCCGGTTGATTGTATTGCTTGCGCCGATTGTATGGAGTGTGGAAAACACCAGGTGGCCGGTCTCGCTTGCGGTTATCGCAGTCTCGATAGTTTCATGGTCGCGCATCTCCCCAAGCAGGATGACATCGGGACACTGGCGCAGGCTGGCCCTCAGGGCGGTCAGATAACAGTTGGTGTCATTGCCGATCTCCCGCTGGGTGATTATCGATTTGTTGTGGACATGAAGATACTCGATAGGGTCTTCAAGAGTGATGACATGACGGGCATGATTGTGGTTGATGTAGTCGATGATGCATGCCAGGGTTGTCGATTTGCCGCTTCCTGAAGGTCCGGTGAAAAGGATCAGCCCGTTGGTCTGGTCGCCTAGAGCAATCAGCTGTTCGGGAATGTTCAATTCCTGGAAATCCGGAAGCTTGAAGGCGATGATTCGGATCACGCAAGCCAGTGAACCCCGCTGTTTGAACATGCTCACCCGGAAGCGGGAAAGGTGGGCTATCGAGAAGGCGAAATCGTCATCGCCGTCATTGAAGAGGATATCGACATCGCGCTTGGCGATTTCGTAAATCTGGCTGATAAGCTGTTTGGTGTCTTCGGTGGTGAGTACATCATTGTTCAAGGGGCACAGTTGATTGTCTTTCTTGAACTTGACTGGGATGTTGGCTTCGATAAAGATATCCGAAGCCTGCATGGTTATTGCCCGGTGCAGAATTGAAGTAATTTCCATATCATTCTCCTGTGTAGACTGGAGCCAAGTCATCTAGCTGGTAATCCGAATTGTTTTGGACCTGCAAGGAGATGATTTGCTTGGCATTATAATCGTAAACCAATGTGACTGTCTGGCCATAGTCAATGACCTCCTGGAAAGTTATCACATTTGCTTCCATTTGAAAATCGTATTGTTCCTGAAGGGTTGCCAACGGAATTTCCCGGCTGTCGTTGATGAAACGGTTGATTATCGACCTGGCCTCAAGGTAGGTGAGGTTGTGGGCGAGGTTCTGGTCAATCAGGGTTTGGCTGGCCTTGGTCTGGATGTATGAGTTGAATGTCAATGTGATCAATACCAGGATGATGATGATATTGAAAAGGCTTGTCAGCCCGATTCTAATCTTCATAAGCCACCTCGTAGTCAGTCGCGATGATCAGGTTGTCATATTTGTCGTAAACATCAAGATGGAATATCGGGAAATTGTTTTCAACTTTTACGCAATAATAATAATCGTCCGTGGTGTTTATATTGTTGCTGTCAAAAAGGATTAGCGAATCACTGGTTTGGTAGTAACCTTCAAGATCGCCTTGATGTTCTTGAAGGATTGCGACGATACTGTTGAGCTGGATGATTGCTTTGGCCTTGATCGTGTTGTGGTAATTGATGAGAGTTGTTTTCATCATGATCTGGATGACCAGCGCCAGGGCGATTGCGAAAACCAGAAGGTTGACACATAGCTCGAGCATGCTTATCTTATCTTTCACGGCTTGCCCTCCAGGCTCAAGTAGTAGTTTTCGTTGATTACAAGCAGGCCATCAATGAGATCCAGGTCCAGTTTTTCCATGGAACATATCTGGTCCCCATATTCCATATCGAATTCCCGGCCGGCCGGCAGATAAAGCTCGCATAGGTAACCATCGTTGTTGTACAGGTAGGTCACATATGAAGAACCATCTTCGAGTACAAGAATGTCCGGGGTATCATCTTTTTTTATTTCAACCGATTTGGCCCGCTTGATCTTTTCGTTTATGAAGCTGATCACAAACTGCTCATCTACAAGGGCATCTTGGGCTATGGCTGTCTTGTTTGTGATGTTTAGCACCAGGATGCAGATGGCGCCAAGGGTGAATATAAAGATGCCGGTAATGAGGTATGAAAACAAGTCGCTTTTATTCATAGGCGAATACCGTCAAGTCAGGTATGATGTTTTCTCCAATCGGGATCAAAAAAACCTGATATCTTGTCTTATCGAAGCTTAGGCCGTAATTTTCCTCAAGATATCCCAGTGATTCGGGATAACGCCCCTCATTGATGTAACAAAGCAGTATCTTGTCATTGATCGACTGCTCGAGTGCATGCAATGCGTTTTTTTGGCTGGTCTTATTGAACTGGTTGACAAATATGATTGCCAGGGCCAATGCAATAATGACCAGCGACAATTTTACCATCTTCATAAGTCTGAAAGAATCGCGAACAGCGGCAATATCAATGAGAGCAGGATGATTGCCACAATGACGACAAAACCGGTGCCAAAGTATAGTTCGAACTTGGCCAATGATTCATCCATCCTTGTATTGGCCTTCTGGCGATACTCGTCGAAAAGCATTTCGAGAACCTTTTCATGGGTTCCGTTCTGGATGCTCATTTCCAACAAGGACAGCTCAAGAGGCTCGAGCCGGGAAGAAAACGCCTCGATCACGCCCGATTTGGACATGTTGGCTATTCCAGCTGCCTGATCGAAAGAAACTCCGGCCTTTACCAGGGTGGAAACGGCAAAAAGCTCATTGGATGCCCGATTGAGAGCCTTTGCCTTTTTGAATATCCCAACCTTGTCTTGCCGGATCATTCCCAGCAACAAAAGCATACCAGATAGCACAATGATGATGAAGTAAGTGAGGTAATCATTGATGAAGTATCCCAGCTGAAGGCTTATCCTGGCAACACCGGTCAGCTGTGCTCCCATGCTTGCATAAAGGTCGTTGAACACCGGGAGAATCCTGGTAACCAGGATGGTCATTATGGCTATCATGACCAGGCTAATGCCAATGGGGAAATTCAACATCCTTTTCAATTTCCTGTTGCTTTGATCAAGTTGCTTGTAATAGTTTGTCAGGTGAAGAAATACTTCGTCAAGATTTCCCGAATGCAGGCCGGCTTTGACCAGGTCAAGATAAAGCTGGTCAAACAATCCGGTGCTTTCCAGGGCGGAAATGATGTCATTTTGTTCGAGCTGGGCGATTACCTGGTTCAACAGATACTTCATCCGCATTTGTGTGGTGTTTGTTTCAAGCAATCTAAGTCCCGCCAAGAAACTTTGGCCGCTGGTGGAAATCAGATACATTTGCTTTGAAAAATTTATGATTAGATCGTAATCGTTTCTCATTGCCGCCTCCATTAAAAGATGTATTTCAGCTCATAATTTTCGCTGTCGGTTGTGAATTCCTGGATTTTCTTGTTGCCTGGGTCTTGCGAGATGAAGGTGGGATCCATGATTTGCCATTTCTCGTTTTCAAAATAGATGAAATTGTCGATCCAACCGGTCTGATCCGTATAGACACTGACCCAGGCATGATATGTGTCTTTGACATATCCGAATTCCAGCCGGGTCGGGATAGCCTGGGTGCGCAGCATCGCGACAAGCAATGACGCGTAATCGAAGCATATCCCTTTTTTGGATTGGTAGATAGAGTTTAGATCCGGAATATAATCGTAGGCGACACTTTTAGCCTTTTCATAGTCATAATCGTAGTTGGTTATAATGTAATCGAAGATTAGCTGGATCTTTTCCAGGGTTGACGACGCATTTGTGACCAGCTCGCTGGCAACATATACAACCTGGGTGTCCTTGTCGAAATTGACATACTGGTTGTTGTACAAGAAGGCATTGAATCCGTTTTCCTGCTCAACTTTGAAGCTGGTCTTGAATATCTTGCCATAGCGGTTGCCTTCGATATTTTCATAAACCGTGATCCCATAAGTTCCTGATGTCTCGACCAGATTGAAAAAGTCGATTTTTCCGGTCAGGTTGTATGTGTAGATGGCCCCTGAAGGCAGTGTCAGCTGGAGTTTGGGCCTGTCGTTGGTTCCGGTGTATTTCACTCCAAAATACCCTTTGACGACATTGGTCAGGTCTATTTCCACCGCATCGTTGCCTTGGGTTTTTCCTTCATTGAAGCTGGCAAGATAGAAAACCGGTTCGCTTTTCAAGGTGGCTTGATTGGAGGAAGAAGCGAGATTCAAAGGGGATGGTGTCTGGGCGTTGGTACCACATCCGCTCAAAAGCATGGCTGCGATGATCAGGAATTTGAATTTCATCTGGATATCACCTCTTATCGTTGAGCAAAGATCCATAAACCGGATTTTCAATTGCGGTTTGCTCACATATGGTAATTATACAAGATTTCCCCGTTTTTATAAAGGGTAACAATTCATTTCCTTTAAAACAACAATTGATAGAGATGTGACTGACATGTGACTGGTTAACGTTAAAATACAAGTGATATAGAGGTGAAAAATATGAACAAGAAGATAATAATAGGAATGATATTCATACTAGGAGTAGTTGGTTTTAGCGTTCGTGGCACCTACAGTGTCATTCAAAGCAGTTTTGAAACCCAGAAAGCTATCTACACCCCATATCTTGGCATAGATTTTGTCAATGGTGACGGTAGCACGATGTCTGACAATTTTTTGGAGAGTGAGGTGTATGGAATGCCGGGTGATGTCATCGATGGCGGACTGGCGATCAAAAACACCGAAAATACGACAGCCTACGTCCGGGTGACGATTTACCGCTACTGGGCCGATGAAGACGGGACCAAAAACACAACCGACCGGGATGATCCAAATTACCTCGATCCCGCCCAAATCCAGTTCACGATAGCGAACGGCTGGCTTGTTTTTGACGGTGATGAGTATTCCGAAGTCACATATGCGTATTACACCAGACCGCTGGATCCAGGAGAGTATGCTACGGTCATCGATTCGTACACTTATCTGGATGTAACCCAAAACAACAATCTTTACGCTGACAAGATCGTCCATCTCGAGTTCTTCGGTTATGGCGTTCAGACCTTTGATGCCAAGAACTCTTTCAAGGCTGAATGGGGCGTTGATGTTGAATTTGACGCTGATGAGAACATTGTTTCAATCGGATTGTAGAAAAGAGGGATGAAAATGAAAAAACTGATAATTGGTTTGGCCATCACTCTTGTAGCTTTTCTGTCAATGAACAATGTGGCTGCAGCGGATGTGATCACCTATCAAGGTGATGCCAACAGATTCATAATGCTTGACGGTAATGCCCCGGATTTCGAAAACATGCTTCCAGGTGAATCAAGAACAGTCACTTTCAATCTGGTAAATGGCAGTGGCGGACAGATGCGTTTCTATATGTCAAGCGAGATTCTCGACAATATCGCAAACAAAGGTGACGGGGATGCGGTGTACACATTCACCATCGCCGATGGGACAACACCGTTTTTTGAAACCGAAGTCGGAAATGATGAAGTGACCATCGGGTTGCAGTTTCTGACCAATGACAACAACATCCTGTTGGGGACTTTGAATGCCGGCGCATCAAAGACAATCAATGTCACCCTTTCACTGGACGGGGATTCGGCCAACAACGAATATCAAGGGCAAACCGGGGTAGTCAATTTCATATTCTCAGTCGAGCAGCCTTTGCCAAAGATTGTCAAAACCGGCGACGAATCGGTTTCACCGCTTGTCTATGGTGGCTTGATCGTGGCAGCGGGATTAGTGCTGATACTGTACAAAAGGGGTGGTAAACATGAAAAGTAGATCATTGAAAGTGATGATTGGCATCGTCGTGATGATGTTCTTTACCCTGTTGCCAGCCAATGCATTGCGTAGTTACGATATAACGTTCAAGACCGGTAGTCAGGGAAGCATCGCTTCCCAGGACCGGGTTGTTCTCAATCTGGAATATGGGGCAACTTTGGATCCGGATCTGATCCAGGCGGCCATCGATGTGAACGAAGGTTATTTCTTTACCGGGTTTTACCTTGATGTGCCTGAAACAGTGACCAGGGAAGACACCTTTGTCGCACAGTACCGCAAGATTATCGATTCGGTAACATACCAGATAAACTATCTCGATGAAAATGACAAACCTCTGGCAACGTCGGTTGTCAAGACAACCAATCTTAATGCTCCAGCAAGTGTCCTGGCCATGGAAATCCCGGATTACGCGGTCGATGCGGCAGTCAAAACCGAAACAATCACCCAGGATGGTATTCAAATCAGCTTCCATTACACATCGACCCTTGCCAGCTCGCCAGGTGGTGGAAGTTCAAGTTCCGGTAGTATTTCAACTTCAGTCGTTGTTGTGCCAGGTACCGGAAATCAAATAACTGTTGTTACCCCCGATGACGGAACAACAACCGATGACGACGGCACTACAACCGATGATGGAACAACAACCGATGACGATGATGGAACTACAACCGATGACGATGGAACAATAATCGATGACGATGATGTGCCATTGACACCGGGCTTCTGGAATACAACCAGCGTCACAGCCGCTGCGGTAATAGCACTGTTGGCATCTGGAATCGTTCTCTGGCTGCTTGTTTTCAAGAAAAAACGTGGTAGCCGTTGATGGTGAAGCTCATCCATTTTTTAACCAATACAGTTATCGTCATTGTAGTCGCCTTTATGGCATTGTTGTATGTTCCAAGAATCATGGGAATCAGCCCTTATGTGGTGTTGTCGGGTTCGATGGAGCCTACTTACCATGTGGGCAGTCTGATTTTCGTAAACAAGAATTTTGATTCGATTGAAGTTGGTGATCCAATCACCTTCCAAATATCCAGTTCAACTCTGGTAACCCACCGGGTTATTGAAGTGGACCAGGAGGCGATGCTCTACACGACCAAAGGCGATGCCAACAATACTGCCGATGGTTCCAAGGTGGCATATGACAATATTGTCGGGGTGCCAATGTTCACAATCCCATACCTGGGATATGTGGCGGTGTTCGCAATCAGTTTCAATGGCAAGATCATCCTGGGATCCGTGGTGGCTTTGATGATACTGCTTAGCTACCTGGCAGATATGTACAGGAAAGACCAAGAAAAAATGCCTACTCAACCCTGAATGACAGTCGGGGTTGAGTTTTACTATCGCGGATAGTTATTTCTCTTGATTTTTGACGCTTCATTTTATATAATGTGGTTAATCTAGGGAACGGGATTAAGCAGGAAGAAGATTGCAGAGACAATATGGCTGGTGAAAATATTGATTTGACGTCTGCGGGACACCCGGGAAGAGTTACTTTGAATCGAGTAGAAGTAAACGTTGGTCGCGTTAAGACAGAGTGCGTGTGAATCACACGAATTAAGGTGGTACCGCGTTTTTGACGTCCTTATTTTAAGGGCGTTTTTTAGTTAAGATAAGGAGATACTATGATAAAAGCACCAAGAGGTACGGTAGACATCCTGCCGGAACAATCAAAAAAATGGCAAGAGCTTGAACAGCTGATTAGATCGATCTGTTCATATTACAATGTCCAGGAAATCAGGACACCGATCTTCGAGCACACGGAACTTTTTGTCCGTTCGGTAGGGGAGACGACAGATGTGGTCAACAAGGAAATGTACACATTTGCCGACAAAAAAGGCCGCTCTATGACCCTGCGTCCCGAAGGTACGGCCGGAGTTGCCCGCAGCTACATAGAAAACAAGATGTACGCCCTGCCAGAAAAAATCCAGAAACTGTTCTACATGGGACCGATGTTCCGCTATGAACGGCCCCAAAGCGGGCGGCAGCGGCAGTTCCACCAGTTCGGGGTGGAAATGCTGGGAATCGAATCGCCTTATCTCGATGTCGAGTGCATGGTGATGGCGATCACCCTGGTCGACACTTTGGGAATCCAGAATGTCAAGCTCCATGTAAACTCATTGGGAGATGAACAGAGCCGTCAGAATTACAAGGATGTATTGATGGCCCACTTCGAGCCAGTCTTGGGAGAACTTTGCTCCGACTGCCAGAGTCGCTATGCGACCAATCCTTTGCGGATTCTCGATTGCAAGGTCGACAAGGGGCATCCATCGATGACGAATGCGCCAAAAACGATCGATTACCTGACTGACGAGGCCAGAGCCCACTTCGACAAGGTCTGCTCATTGCTTGACGACCTGGAAATCGAGTACATAGTCGATCCGTCACTGGTACGCGGCCTGGATTACTACAACCATACCGTTTTCGAGATCATCTCTGATGATCCCCGTCTAGGCAACGGAGCGACCCTTGGGGGAGGAGGCCGTTACAACGGTCTGATCGGTGAACTGGGCGGACAAGACAGTGCCGGAGTCGGTTTCGCATTCGGGCTTGAGCGGATGATGCTGGCCATTGGTGACGAACTAGGCGTTGATGACGGGCTGGATGTATACCTCATGCCTCTAGGCGAAAGAGCCCTTGATCTGGCGGTTCAAATCGCAGCAATGCTGCGGGCCAACGGTTTCAAGAGTGATCTTGATTACCAGCAGCGATCGATGAAAGGACAGTTCAAGTCGGTTGACCGGTTCAAGGCTAAATTCGCCCTGATCCTGGGTGAAAGCGAGCTGGACAAGGAAGTCGTGATCGTGAAAAACAATGCGACCAAGCAACAGGCTGAAGTCGATCTTGGTGACATTGTCAAATATTTGGAAAAAGAAATCGCAACAGGGGAGCATCATCATGAATAGAACACATAACAACGGCGAGCTGACTATCGCCAATATAAACGAAGAAGTCGAACTGATCGGCTGGGTTTCTAAGAAAAGAAATCTGGGTTCGCTGGCCTTTTTGGACCTGCGCGACCGCCACGGGGTGACCCAGATCGTATTCGGGGAAGATTTCGAGAGCGTCTTGCGCGATGTCAAAAACGAATACATAATCTCTGTATTGGGGAAAGTAATCGAACGGGAGTCGAAAAATCCCAACATGGCTACCGGGGAGATCGAAATCGAGGCCAAGGAGCTCAAGGTAATCAACGAAGCCAACCTGACGCCGATGATAATCGCCGACAACACTGATGCGCTTGAAGAGCTGCGCCTGCAGTACCGCTATCTTGATCTGCGCCGGCCGGTGATGCAACAAAAGCTCATCACCCGCCACAAGATCACAAGATCGATCCGTGATTATCTAGACAATATGGATTTCATCGACATTGAAACACCATATCTCAACCTTTCGACACCTGAAGGGGCCCGGGATTTCCTTGTGCCTTCAAGGGTCCACAACGGTTCTTTCTATGCCTTGCCTCAGTCTCCTCAGCTTTTCAAGCAGCTTTTGATGGTTTCAGGATTCGAGCGCTATTACCAGATTGCCAGATGTTTCCGTGACGAGGACCTGCGGGCGGACCGCCAGCTGGAGTTCACCCAGGTCGACGTCGAGATGTCATTCATGTCGACTGACCAGATCATGGCAGTTGGTGAAGGCCTGATTGCCAAGGTGATGAAGGATGTAAAAGGCATCGATATCTCTTTGCCCATCGGCCGGATGACTTACCACGAAGCGATGGAAAACTACGGAGTCGACAAGCCGGATATCCGCTTTGAAATGAAACTTGTCGATCTAAGCGAGATGGTCAAGGATGTCGAATTCAAGGTGTTCGAAACGGCGTTGCAAAACGGCGGATGTGTCAAGGCCATGAATGTCAAGAACGTGGCCAAGGACTATTCACGCAAGAAAATCGACGGGTTGACCGACTTTGTCAAGACATACAAGGCCAAAGGTCTGGCTTATCTCAAAGTCGAAAACAACCAGCTGACCGGACCGGTTGCCAAATTCTTTACCGAAGAAAAGCTGGCATCAATAAAAGATGCAATGGATGGTGAGGAAAACGATCTGATCCTGTTTGCGGCCGACAGCTATGAAATCGTCTGCGACTCTTTGGGTAACCTGCGCAACAAGCTGGCCAAAGAGCTGGAACTTTATGATCCAAATGAATTCGCCTTCACCTGGGTGGTTGATTTTCCGATGTTCGAATACGACGAGGAAACCGACCGATACTATGCCAAACATCATCCATTCACCAGGCCACTTGCCGGTCATGAAGACAAGTTGCTTCTTGATAAGGACAACTGTCTTTCCGACGCCTACGATATCGTCTTGAACGGATATGAACTTGGAGGCGGGTCGCAGCGGATTTATGAACAACAGCTCCAGGAAAAAGCGTTCGAAGCGCTGGGATTCACACCCGAACAGATCCAAAGCCAGTTTGGCTGGTTTGTCGACGCATTGAAATTCGGAACGCCGCCTCACGGGGGATTCGCTTTGGGTCTTGACCGCCTGGCGATGCTTATGACCAATTCGCAGTCAATCCGCGATGTCATCGCCTTCCCTAAAAACGCGGCAAGCAAGTGTCCGATGACCCAGGCGCCTCAAAGAGTAAGTGAAAGCCAATTGGCAGAACTTGGAATAAAGGTCGAAGAAGATGAATAGCCGGGTTGAATCGGTCGTAAAGCGGATCATCAAACGCCAGCTTGATGCGATTTTGATTACGGACTACCATACAATCGACTATCTGGTGGGCTATCAAAACCGCCCCGGAGAGAGATTCTTTGGACTGATTGTCACCAAGACCGGGGAGCTGACATTGGTGTTGAACAACCTGTTTTTCCTCGATTCGAAGCTTGACTGTTCTTTGATCTGGTATAGCGACACCGATTCCATCGCCCAGGCCATCTCCCCCGCATTGAAGGGGATCGACCGGCTGGGCGTGGACAAGAAGCTTGAAGCAAGGTTCCTCCTTGAATTCCAGGCTGTTTTCGACAATATCCATTTCACGCTTGGATCAATGTGCGTCGATGAAGTCAGGATGGTCAAGGATGAAAAGGAGATATCCCTTATGAAAAAAGCATCCCTGATCAACGACCGGGCCATGGAACTGATTAAAGATAAGATTGCCACAGGGATGTTTTGTGAAGTGGAGCTCAAAGATGAGTTGAAACGCATCTACCATGAACTTGGAGCTGATGATTTCAGTTTCGAACCGATTATCGCCTTTGGCAAGAACGGAGCCAATCCCCACCATGAACTGGACAGTACCAGACTTGCCCAGGGTGACAGCATAATTGTCGATATCGGATGTATCAAAGATGGTTATTGTTCCGACATGACCCGGACTTTCTTTTACAGGGAAGTGTCCACGAAACACCGTGATCTTTACGAGATAGTCAAAACGGCCAACGAGAAGGCGATCGCCATGATCCAACCGGGCGTGACCCTCAAAGAGATCGATGCAACGGCCCGCGATTATATCGACTCGCTGGGTTATGGGACATATTTCAACCACCGCCTGGGCCATTTCATCGGGCGTGAAGTCCATGAATACGGCGATGTTTCAAGCAACTTCGATATGGAAGTCAAGCCAGGGATGATCTTTTCGATCGAGCCGGGTTTATATTTAAAAGACGAAATCGGGATCCGGATTGAGGACCTGGTGCTTGTCACACAAGACGGTGCGATATCTTTGAATGGTTTTGACAAGAATCTGATTATCTTAAAGGAGAAATAAGATGGATTATTTTATTGGAATCAAAGGTTCGGGAATGGGGCCGTTGGCTTGCATCATGCATGATCTGGGTCATGAGGTTGCCGGAAGCGACATCGACAAATATATCTTCACTCAGGATCAGTTGGCCCTGCGCAATATTCCGGTCTATTCATTTGACAAAAATAACATCAAGGATGGCTACCATGTCATCATCGGGAACGCCTTTGACGAGTCGAACGTTGAAGTCAAGGCTGTCATGGAAAACCCTAATGTCACCTATGACCGCTATTTCACCTTCCTGGGAAAGTTCATGGAGAACTACCAGACAATCTCGATTGCCGGAACCCATGGCAAGACGACGACAACCGGAATGGCATACCATGTGTTCAAGGATTTCGACAAGACTTCGGTGCTTATCGGTGACGGCGTAGGGCACGGCCTGAAAGACAGCAAGTACTTCATCGTCGAATCATGCGAATATCAGGACCATTTCCTTTCATATTTCCCGAAGTACGCTATCATCAACAATATCGAGCTTGACCATGTCGACTATTTTGGAAATCTGGAAAACTACATCAAGTCATTCGAGAAATTCGCCAACCAGGTAAAGGATACGGTCATTGTCTGGGGCGATGACAAGAATATCAAGAAACTCGACATCACCAGCCATGTGCTGCGCTTTGGCCTTGAGGCCAACAACGATGTGGTGGCCAAGAATGTGATCCAGTCAAGCGACGGGCTCCACTTCGATGTTGTCATCCATAATGAGCTGTTCGGTCATTTCAACCTGCCTTTTTATGGCAACCATATGCTTTACAATTCCCTGGCGATCATCGCCCTGGGTTATCTTGAAAACATGGACGGAGCCTATCTCCAGGAGAAACTGGCGACCTTCAAAGGGACCCAGCGCCGTTACAGTGTCCAGGAAATCGGGGACAATGTGTATGTCGATGACTATGCCCATCACCCCACCGCGATCAATTTCGTTATTGATGCGACCAGGGCCCGTTATCCTGGCAAAAAGATTGTCGGAATATTCCAACCGGACCGGTTTTCCCGCGGCGCCGAGTTCAAAAATGAATTCGCAGCGGCCATGGAAAAGTGCGATTATCCGTATTTCGTGCCGTTTCCCGACAATGCCAAGAAAGAAGAAGGGATCGACATCGACATCTTTGATATCGCCAATCTGGCCAAAAATGCCAAGGTGATCGAGGCAAATCAAAGCGGAGCTAGCGAGCTGGCCAAATACGAAAATGTCGTATTCCTGTTCATGTCCTCAAAAGATATCTACAAATTGAAAGATAAAGTGATTGAATTAAAAAAATAACTACAATATTGCCCATAAATGTGATAAAATGTTTGTAAGTGAGGTGATATAATGAGTGTGATGGACGTATGCTTCAGTGTGCTGATCCTTTCCGGTGCTTTTGCGATCATGGCCTTGGGTCTGGTTTTTCTTAGAAGCTCGGCATTGATCCATTCATTGAACGTAATTGTGGCAACTTTGCCCGAAACCACTGACCGGGTTAACAAGATTCTCGAAGATATCAACTACAAGCTGGATCTGCTTAACGCGCCATTGGAAACTATTAATCGCTTATTTAACCGGGCCCCTGTCAAACACGGCGACTTCGTGGCCAAGACAGCGGCAAGCATCATCAAATCAAGAAAAGACAAGAAAAAATAAAGGAGATCACATTATGAAATTCAATCAAATCATTTTTGGGGCTGTCTTAGGGACTGTGGCCGGTCTTTTGCTCGCACCTAAAAAAGGCAAAGAAACAGTTGAAGACATCAAGAAGTACGCCAAGGATTATTCGGACATGGCAAAAAACATGACCAAGGACGATGTTTCCAAGGCGGTTAATGACACCGTGTCGAACGTACGAAGATCAATTGACGAGTTCGACTACGACGAAGCCAGAATGAAGGCTGAAGAGAAATACAAGGAAGTTAAAGACAAAGTTACATCATCTTCCCAATACAACACAATCAAGGACACCGTGGCTTCCAAAGTGAAGAATGTCAAAGAAACAATGTCGGACCTTGATCTGGACGCTGAATTCAACGATGAAACAGTAAATCCGGGTTGCCAAAGTCAGGAATGCGATAGAACGCCGGACTTCGACAATGATGAAGATTTTGTGGACGTGATGGAAGATGTGAATGAAAATATCGATGAAATGAAAGAAGAATCTAAAGAATTAAGAGTTGATTTAAAAGATTTAAGAGACTAAGATGAAAAAAATTACTATTTATGATGTTGCGCGGGAAGCTGGGGTCTCGTTAGCCACCGTATCACGCGTTATAAACAATTCCCCGGTAGTTCGAGAAAAGACCAAACAGAAAGTTCTCGATGTTATCGAAAGATTGGATTTCAAACCTAATGAAGTGGCCCGCGGTCTGGCGACAAGCAAGACCACGACCATCGCCATCCTGTTCCCGCAATCGCTCTTTGCCAATGTCAAAGACATGATCGGGGGGATCGGGGATACCGGACGCCACTTAGAGTACAATATCAACATGTTCACAACCGATGATCTAGGTGACGAGAACACGATCAAGGATGTCGTGGGACGCGTTGTCAAGTCACGGGTTGACGGAGTCATCCTTTTCAACAACGAAAGAATCGACAAGACCCTTCAGGCCCTTGAAAAATACCATCTGCCTACCGTTGTCATCGGCAAGAGAATCGACGATGAGAAGATCGGTTCGGTATCGATCGATGTCAAATCGGCGGCCAAGGAAATCGTCACCAGCTACCTGGAAAAAGGTAAAAAGGACATCCTTTATGTCCATCCCCAACAGAACCTTGTCAACAACGACGAGATCATGGAAGGGATCCAGGAAGCCTACCAGGATTTCGATCTTGAGTTCGACGAAGCAAACAGCGTCTATTGTTCGACCGAATATGAAAAAAACTACGAACAGTTTGTCGAGTATTTCAAAAACAAGACCCACGAAGTCATCCTTTGTGGCTACGACAAGGATGGAGTGGCAATTGTCAACGCCTTGGATGACCTGAACGTCCCTGTGCCACAGCAGACTGAAATCGTGGCGATGCTGAATTCGTCATACTCGGTAATCGCCCGTCCGACACTGACATCCCTCAATGTGCCTGTCTACGACATGGGAGCATTGGCGGTGCGGCTGCTGACCAAATTCCTCAACAATGAAGAAGTGCAAAGCAATGCGATCATTGTCAAGCATCTTCTGATCAAGAGAAATTCTACAAAATAAGATTGTTTTTTTAGGACAATTCCACTATACTTGTAATAGTGAGAAAAGGGCTCATGGAAATGAACCCTTTTTTATTAGGAGGTTATTTATGAATATTTACGAAGAACTTTTGTGGCGCGGATTAATTAAGGATATCTCCTCGCCCGAATTGATAGAGAAACTCAACCAGGGGGGATTGACATTCTACATCGGTACCGATCCGACTGGAGACAGTCTTCATATTGGCCATTACTCATCATTTTTGATTTCGAAACGGCTGAAAAACGCCGGTCATAATCCGATCCTGCTTGTTGGCGGTGGAACCGGACTGATAGGTGACCCGCGTCCTTCGAGCGAAAGGCCGATGATCACCAAAGAGGAAGTCGAACACAACTTCGAATGCCTTAAAAAACAGGCGATCGACATCTTCGGATTCGAGGTTGTCAACAACTATGACTGGTACAAGGACATCAACTTCATCGATTTTTTGCGTGATATCGGGAAGTATTTCAACATCAACTACATGCTGGGAAAAGACATCATCAAGCGTCGCCTCGATACGGGAATCACTTACACCGAATTCTCATACATGCTGCTTCAGGCGATGGATTTCAAATGGCTTCATGAAAACAAGAACGTCGACCTCCAGGTTGCCGGGCAGGACCAGTGGGGCAACATCACTGCGGGAATCGAACTGATCCGCAAGACCAGCGGTGACGAGTGCTATGGTTTCACAATGCCGCTGCTGACCAAGTCGGATGGAACCAAGTTTGGAAAATCCGAAGGCAAAGCCATCTGGCTCAACCGTGAAAAAACATCGCCTTATGAAATGTACCAGTTCTTTTTCAACGCCGAAGACGACAAGGTAATCGACTATCTCAAATTCCTGACGTTTTTGACCAGGGAGCAGATCGAAGCAATAGAGCAGGAACACAAAGAAGCGCCACATCTGCGTCTGGCCCAGAAAAAACTGGCTCAGGAAGTGATCACTTATCTCCACGGTGAGGACGCTTACCAGGAAGCCCTTGATGTGACTGCTGCCCTGTTTAGTGGCGACATCGCCAATCTGGACATCAACACCATCAATGCCGCTTTTGCCAACGTTCCAAGCGTCGAAGTGAGCGAGGACATGATGATCCTTGACGCACTGGTAGCCTGCAAGGGGGCCCAGTCGAAACGCGAAGCCCGTGAATTTGTATCAGGCGGTTCGGTCCTGGTCAACGGAGTAAAGGTGACAGATCTTGAATTTGTCATTGCCAAAGCCAATGCCTTCAACAACGAAGCAACGGTAATCCGCCGCGGCAAGAAAAAATATTTCGTAATCAAGCATCTTTAGGATGCTTTTTTGATGCCTGAATTTCCAGCCACAAAGAAAAAAGATGACTTCCATCATCTTTCTAGTCCTCATGGGTCCACAAACGGATCTGGTCCTCGTTTTTTAGAGCCAGCAGCAGGTTGTGTCTTGCCATCGGGTATTTCTCGTAAAGCTCTTTAAGCAGGTGCTTGAACTCCTCGCGCTTTGTCTGTTTGTCTTCTGGACAGGTCGAGACAACCACAGGGATGCTGGCTTCATTGCCTGCGGCGACTATGTCGCTTTCATAAGCCAGAACCAGCGGTCTGATGAAAGTGACATCGGTGCGGTCCATGTACATCTTGGGCACGAATGTGGCGATTGCCCCGCCGTAGATCATGTTCATGAACAGCGTTTCGACCGCATCGTCACCGTGGTGGCCGAATGCGACCTTGTTGCAGCCATATTTTCTGGCCCCTTCGATGACGGTGGCTTTTTTCAGCTTGGAACACAGGGAACATTTGAGCCGGCCATCTTCGGTCTTTTGCGCTTCAAGAATCTGAGCAATGTTGCTTGGCTCATGGTAGAAGGGAATGTCGTTTTTCTTGAAAAACTCATCGGCAGGAGTGAAATCCATCCCGCCAAAGCCCATTTCCACATGGACTCCGACAACTTCAAAATTGACCTTGCAAAACTTGCGGTAAAGACCCAAGGCATACAGCAGCAGGCTTGAGTCCTTGCCGCCGGAAACACCGACACAGATGCGGTCACCTTCTTCAATCAGTTTAAATTCTTCATCGGCTTTTCGGATACAGCCTAATACTTTTCTCATTGTCATTTTATCACCCGGATAATCATATCGAAGTTTTTCAATTAAAGCAACCGATATAATAATTTGGGTGGCATTTAATTGGGGCAAATTAAACAGATTAATTGTAAACAGACGTGAATTTTGGTAAAATGGATGAAGGTGATAAAATGAATGGAATAATATTGATAAACAAAGAAAAAGGATATACTTCGCATGATGTGGTCAACATCGCGCGCAAGGTTTTGCATACAAAAAAAGTCGGCCATGGCGGGACTCTCGATCCCGATGCGACCGGCTTGCTGGTCCTGTGCGTAAACAAGGCGACCAAGGCGCTGCAGTTCATTTCGAATGACGCCAAGGTGTATCAGGCCAGGCTGACTCTTGGCCTTGCCAGTGACACTTACGATATTTCCGGAGAAATCCTGGAACGCCAGGATGTGCGCGAGTATACCCAAGAAGAGATAGTGGCGGCTCTTGAAAGTTTTATGGGAGTCTCGAAGCAGGTCCCTCCGATCTACTCGGCATTGAAAGTCAAGGGCAAGAAGCTTTACGAATATGCCCGCAACAATGAAGAGGTCCACATCGAACCAAGGGAAATCACGATAACGGCCATCGAACTGATTGGCTACAAGGACAATGTTATCGAGTTCAAGGTCGCCTGTTCGAAAGGTACCTACATCCGCTCGCTTTGCGTGGATATAGCCGCGAAACTGGGAACAATCGGTCTGATGAGCGACCTGGTGCGCCTGAAAGCCGGCAACTTCTCGATCGATGATGCGGTTAGTGTCGAACAGCTCAAAAACAACGAATATGTCATATTGCCCGTTGAGACGGCGCTTAAGGATTTTCCGGCTTTGGTAGTCGATGAAAAAATCGTCATCCACGGCAAGCCGATTGAATCATCATTGCAAGGAGAAGTCGCAATCTACAACAAAGATGGCAAAATCCTGGCAATTTACCGCAGTGACGGCACAGGCTTTTTGCGCAGCGTTAGAGGTCTTTTTTGATGGAAGTGATCAGACTCAATGGCTATGTCGATATCGAACTTGAACCATGCGTGGTTGCTTTGGGTTTTTTCGACGGCATGCACCTGGGCCATCTCGCCTTGCTTGAGGAAGTCAAACTGCAAGGGAAAAAGCAACGGCGCAAAACCGCGTTGCTCACATTCGATATCCAGCCCAAGACTTTTTTGACCGGAGCGAAGGAAGAATACCTGACCTCGCTTGATGACAAGATCACCTTCGGGGCGTTGCTTGGTCTGGACTATTTCATAGTGCTGGAGTTCAATGAACATTTGAAGAATTGCTCCGCCGAGGATTTCATAGAAAATTATCTGCGCAGACTCAATTTCAAACATCTGGTTTGCGGTTTTGATTACACCTTTGGCAAAAAAGGGCTTGGCAACAGCCAGACACTTTCCAGGTATGGCAACCTGTTCTCGCTTTCGGTAGTGGCCAAAAAGGAGTACAACCATCACAAAATCGCATCAAGCTATATAAAACAGCTCCTGAAAAACGGGGACGTGGAACAGGCCAACAACCTGTTGGGACGTCCCTACAAGATAACGGGCAAGGTTGTTTATGGCAAACAGCTGGGAAAACAGATCGGGTTCCCGACAGCCAATATCGATTATGGCAGTTATCTTGTGCCAAGACGGGGTGTTTATGCGGTGAACATCATCATTGCACAAAAGACGTACCTGGCTATGGCAAATGTCGGACTCAATCCGACCGTCGAGACTTTGGACAAGCTGGTTCTTGAAGTCAATGTCTTTGATTTTTTCGAGGATATTTATGACGATGTTGTTCAGGTCGAGTTTTTGAAATACATACGTGAAGAAGTAAAATTTGATTCACTCGATCAGCTCATCTACCAGCTCGACAATGATCGCAAAATCATCATCAAGGGGGAAACACCATGGAAGATTTAATGAACCGCTTTTTAACAAGCGGTGACAATACAATGATTTTCGTCGCTGCAATTGGCGCAGTGGCAATGCTTGCTTTCGGGATTTTCTATCGGGGCGTTTTGATCCGCAGATACCGGAAGAAAGTTTTGTTCTTCGAGGACGAGATCAATTCGATCCGGACCCTGCCTATCCGTTACCGGCTGGGAAGAGTCAAAGCCATCGGGCAAAACGCAACCGAGATCCTCGAGCAATATCAGGGGCTCGAAGATGAGTATGATCAGATTGAGACAAGCTCCCAGAACGACATTCTCACATTGCTCCGGGATCTCGATGAAAGAACCTATTACCGCAAACTAAGAGGGGTGAAAAAGGACCTGCGCAATCTTGACAAGGTGGTCAATGAATATCGCGCCGCTTCAACTGAGCTTCTTGGCCGGATTGAACAGATCACGGAAATCGAGAATGACCAAAGGCTGGTGATCATCGCCACCAAGGAAAACTTCCGCAACCTATTTGACCGCTACAATTCCATGCGCTACAAAATTGAGGATTTCGTGCCGCTGGTCAAGGAAAAGATCGACGAGATCGACCAGGACTTCGTCACTATCGAAGAGATGATGAACGCCCAGAAATATCTCGAGGCCAAATCATTCACCCAGGCGGTCGCTTCCAAAATCGACTTTCTGGTTGATAACCTTGACACAATTTCCAAATTGACTGATTTGGCCAAGAACTACCTGCCAGGACAGGTGGAACTGGTGACCAAACGCAAGGACGAGCTGGTCGAACGGGGCTTTGCGATCAACCTGCTTGACGCATCGAGCCGGTTCGATAAAATCATGGATGACCTGGCTGGCCAATCCGCCCAGCTCAAGAATCTGGATCTCGTCGGACTTGAGGAAAAGATCTCCCTGACAAGTAAGGATCTAAACGGCCTGCTTAGCGACTTCACCGAAGAACAGGTGGCTTTCGACAGTTATGCCAGCCGCAAGGACAAGTGCTTCGAAGCGGTTGATAGCCTTGCAAAGACAGCCATCAAAGTCAAACGGGATTACAACCATTTGAAGGAAAATTATGTGTTGGACAACTATGGAATCGCAGTTGACAAGGATCTTATTGCGATCAAGGACATCCAGAAACGTCAGAGTGAACTCGAACGCATTATCGATGAAAAGGAATTCGCCTTTTCGAAGATGCTTCGCGACTTCGATGACCTGATCGCCCATTGCAACCATGTAGCAAGCAATATCGAGAAATACTACATTCTTGATGAGAACCTCAAGATCCAGGAAAAAAGGGCTCTTGACGAACTTGACAATATCTCGATTGTCCTTCTGGAAATAAAATCGGAAATTTCAAACAACAACCTTCCGATGATCAACGAGTCCTACAAGGACTATATCGAAGATTCATATGCAAAAGCGGAGGCAATTTTGAAAGTCACCAGGATCCGGCCGATCAATCTTGAAGAACTTTCACTTACCGTCGATGCCGCCCGCGATGTCATCTACAAGCTGTATGACAATGTCCACCATCTTATTGTCACAGCCCAGATGGTTGAAGAAGCCATCATGTTCGGCAACCGCTATCGCCACAGTTTTCTCGAGGTCAACACCGAACTGACCCGCGCGGAATTGCTTTATCGCAACGGTGAGTACACGAACGCCTTGAAAGTCGCGGTCGACATCATCGAGAAAATCGCTCCTGGTTCATATGAGAAGCTCATCATGTCCAAAGAAGGGGAATAAATGATTTATTTAGATTATGCGGCGACCACGCCGGTATCGGATGAGATCGCAAAAGCCAACAATCAGCTTGTTGAAAAATATTTTTACAACAGCGAAAGCCTCTACCTCCAGGGAATCGAGGTCAACCGGCTCCAGGAAAAATCCCGCTCCAATATCGCCGCCTTGTTGAATGTCACGCCAGAAGAGCTGATATTCACCAGCGGAGGAAGCGAGTCCAACAATATGGCCCTCAAAGGGATAGCTCTTAAATACATGAACCGGGGCCGGCACATAATTTCTTCGAAGGTCGAACATTCCTCGATCATGGCCACTCTTGATTTTCTCAAGATGTATTTCAATTTCGAGGTTACCTATCTTCCAGTCGACAAGAGCGGAAAGATAAATCCCGCCGATCTCCAGGAATCTTTCAGGGAAGATACAATCCTGGTGAGTCTCATGCATGTAAACAACGAGGTGGGGGCGATCAATCCACTGGAAGAAATCAAGGCGATTGTGGCCAGCCATCCCAGATGTTTCCTGCATGTCGACATGGTCCAGTCGCTAGGGAAAATCAACTGCGACCTCAAAGGCATCGACCTGGCTTCATTTTCGGCCCACAAGATTCATGGTCTCAAGGGATCCGGCCTGCTGTTCAGGCGCAAAGGGATCAATCTCGAACCGCTGATCCATGGTGGCAACCAGGAATTTGGAATCAGGGCGGGGACCCATAACGCACCCGCCAACATCATCTTCGCCAAGACAATCAAAATGGCAATGGCAAACCAATTGCGCCATTTCGAGCATACAAAGAAACTCAAAAGTCACTTGATCGAGCAGGTTTCCAACATCGATGATATGGTTGTGATAAGCAGCGATGACTGTCTGCCTTCGATCGTGTCTCTGGCGATGGTCGGTTACAAGCCCGAGGTCATCTTGCATGAGCTAGAATCATCCGGTCTTTTGATTTCGACCAAGTCGGCTTGTTCCACGAAAAATCCAGGAGTATCCAGGGTGATCGAACAACTTGGTTTAAGCCCCCAAGTGGCCTCAAGCGCTTTTAGGGTGTCTTTTTCACTCGAAACCAGCCTCGAGGATGTCTCCCTTTTGGCCAAGGCCCTAAAAGAAATAAAAGAAAATATCAGAAAAAGCAGGTAAAAATGGAAGCAAATTATATATTAGTCCGCTTTGGTGAATTGACAACCAAGGGAAAAAATCGCAAAATGTTCACCAGAAAGCTGTTGAAAAACACCAAGGAACAGCTCGAATCATTTCCGGATCTGACCTATCAGCTCCAACATGACCGGATGTATGTGATCCTGAACAACACCGATCAAAAACAGGTCGTCGCCAGGTTGAAGAATGTCTTTGGGATCCACTCGTTCTCGGTTGCCTACAAGGTGGAAAAGGATCTGGAAAAAGCCAAAGAGGTTGTGGTCAGGATCATCGATGACAATCCCGGATCGACTTTCAAGATTGACACAAGACGTTCCGACAAAACCTTCCCGGGGTCTTCGCTAGAAATCAACCGCGAGATCGCCGGTCATGTCTTCCACAACACCAAAAAGGAACTCAAGGTGAACGTCATCGATCCTGAAATCCTGGTGCGGGTGGAAATCCGCCATGATGCGATCTATGTCATGGATAACACAATCAAAGGTGCGGGCGGGTATCCCGTTGGTGTCGGGGGAAAAGCCCTGCTAATGTTAAGCGGGGGGATTGATTCGCCTGTAGCTGGTTATCTTACAATGAAACGGGGCGTCGATATCGAATGCGTCCATTTCGCGGCGCCGCCGTACACCAATGATTTTGCCAGGCAGAAGGTGATCGACCTGGCCGATGTCCTGCGACACTTCGGCCACGGTACAATCAAAGTCCACGTGATTCCGTTCACCCGGCTCCAGCTGGCGGTGTATGACAATTGTGACGAATCATACGCAATGACGGTCATGAGAAGGATGATGTACCGGGTATGCGAGTTGCTCGCCGCCAAAAACGACTGCCTTGTCCTTGTCAACGGGGAAAGTATCGGTCAGGTCGCATCCCAGACACTTCACTCGATGGCGACAATCAACGAGGTGATCACAACTCCGGTGATCCGCCCGGTTGTCTGCCTTGACAAGCTGGAGATCATCGAAATCGCCAAAAAAATTGCGACTTATGACATTTCGATAAGGCCGCACGAGGATTGCTGCACAATCTTCACGCCAAAGCAGCCAGCCACAAAACCGACCCGGATCAAAGCGGCCAAATACGAATCTTCATTTGATTTCGATACGCTGGTTAACGAATGTGTCGACCATGTGGAGACCCTGATTATCAACGATGACTATTTCAAAACCGACGAGGATTTCTTTTAAACCAGGCATTTTTTGCTTGGTTTTTTTCTTTAAGTAACACATCAATTAATCAAAGTATAAGAATACAAAAGCATTATTTTGCCTAAAAAATGGTTGATAGCACTTTCATGTTGTGATAAAATTAACGATAGAGGTGAGATAATGAAAAAATTAAAAGAAGAGTACTTGGTTAGAATCGATGAGATCGTCAAGATGCATCAGGACAAACCCGGTCCGGTAAAATTGATGCTTCATGATGTCCAAAAAGAGATGGGTTACATTCCTTTTGAGGCGATTGAAGCCATATCAGAGGCAACGAATCGTTCGGCAGCGGACATCTATGGAGTTGTCACATTCTATTCCCAGTTCACAACTGAACCAAAGGGAAAACATGTGATTGGCGTGTGTCTGGGTACTGCTTGCTACGTAAATGGTTCACAGACTATTTTGGATTTGCTTAGTGAAATGACAGGTTGCCCGGTAAACGGTACAAGTAGCGATGGTCTGTTTTCAATCGATGCGACCCGTTGTGTAGGTGCCTGCGGTTTGGCTCCGGTTGTAAGTGTCGATGAGACCGTTTTTGGTTGCCAAAAACAGCTGGAAGAATTGAAAATGCTGGTGCTCAACTACATCAAAGAAGAACGGGTTAATGCATAAGGATTTCTCGTTGCATCTTCTTGAGCTGGTAATCAACAGCATCAATGCTTCATCATCGCATATTGTCGTTACTATTACAACTGCCCCTTTGACCTTGAAAATAGTTGATAATGGTACCTCGATCATGAAGGAGTATTCCAATGAGCTTATTGGGACCGATCATGGTCTGGGTCATTTTTCATTTTTCATGCAGGGCAAGGGCAGTTACTCGATCAGACCGATTGAACAAGGCACGGAAGTTCTTGCCATGTTCAATCAGGAAATCCCCCTTGGTGATTTGAAAGCGACAATTTTGACGTCATTTTTGACAAATCACGAAGTTTCAATCCGCTATGAGATTGACCAGGAAGTTTATCAGTTGGAAAAAGACAAGTCGAATCTAGATAAGAATATTAAGGAGTTATTAAATGAAAACAGTTGAAGAACTAAATCAACTGCGCACCAAAGCCAGAAACAAGATGGAAATGCGCCTTGACGATGGACACGACTACTTTGTGGTTGTTGCCATGGGTACCGCCGGCATCGCAGCGGGCGCGCGCAATGTTTTGCTCAAGTTAGTGAAACAAGTCCATGAATTGAAAATCAATGCTTTGGTTAGCCAGGATGGAGAAATTGAAGTGACCGGTTTTGAACCATTGGTCAAGGTGGTGGACACCCAAGGAAATCAGGTTGTTTATAAAAACGTGGATGTGACAATGGTTGACCAGATTGTTGCCAAACACCTCCAAAACAATCAAGTGATTGAAGAATATCTGCTTCAGGAGGGCCGATAGGATGGAAAGAATCCAAGTCGTAGTCTGTGCGGGTACCGGGTGTACTATCGGTAACTCAGGCGAACTTATTGAAAAATTCAAAGAGGAAATCAAGCATGCCGGGATGGAAAACGAGATCAGCGTTGTCAAAACCGGATGTCTGGGATTGTGCGGGGTCGGTCCAAACGTGGCTGTCTATCCTGACAACATCATCTACAAGACAGTCGGTGTCGAGGACATCAAGGAAATCGTAACTGAGCATTTCCTCAAAGGCCGTCCGGTTCAAAAGAAAATGCTTAACGATGTCAAGGACGGGAAAGTCATGGACATCAATCATTCATCTTTCTATGCCAAACAAAAACGGATCGCGCTTAACAACTGCGGTGTAATCGACCCTGAAAACATCGAAGAGTACATCGCCAAGGACGGTTACCAGGCTTTGGCCAAAGTGCTCACTTCAATGTCAAAGCAGGAAGTAATCGATGAAGTTCTCGCATCAGGACTTCGCGGACGCGGTGGCGGTGGCTTCCCGGCCGGGAAAAAATGGCAATTCGCCCATGACCAGCCTGTCGAACAGAAATACGTCATCTGCAACGCCGATGAAGGGGATCCGGGTGCCTTCATGGACCGTTCAATTCTTGAAGGGAATCCTCACAGTGTCATCGAAGCGATGGCGATTGCCGCCTATGCAATCGGTGCCAACTATGGTTACATCTATATCAGGGCCGAATACCCGATCGCGGTACAACGCCTTGAAGTCGCAATCGAACAGGCTCAACAAATGGGACTGCTTGGCAAAGATATTTTTGGCAGCGGATTCGATTTCGAATTGGAAATCCGTCTTGGAGCCGGTGCCTTTGTCTGCGGTGAAGAGACTGCATTGATCCGCTCGATTGAAGGTCATCGCGGGATGCCACAGCCAAAACCGCCATTCCCGGCTGTTTCAGGTGTCTGGGGCAAACCGACAATCATCAACAACGTGGAGACATACGCTAATATCGCCCAGATCATCCTTAAGGGAAGCAAATGGTTCTCATCAATCGGAACTCCGGCATCTACAGGAACGAAAGTGTTCGCCCTTGGTGGTAAAATCAAAAATACAGGACTGGTTGAAGTTCCAATGGGGACAACCCTGCGCGAAGTCATCTATGATATCGGTGGCGGGTGCCCTAATGGCAAGGAATTCAAAGCCGTGCAGACCGGTGGCCCTTCAGGCGGATGTCTGACCAAGGAACATCTTGACACGCCAATCGGATTCGACGAACTTCTTTCTCTGGGTTCGATGATGGGATCGGGCGGAATGATTGTCCTTGACGAGGACAACTGCATGGTCGACGTGGCCCGCTTCTATCTTGATTTCATCGTTGATGAAAGCTGCGGAAAATGTACGCCTTGTCGGATCGGAACAAAACGCCTTTACGAACTGCTCGAGTCGATCACCAAAGGTGAGGGGACTCAGGAAACTCTTGACGAACTGATGACCCTGTCTCAAGTGATCAAGGACACTTCCCTATGCGGGTTGGGTCAGACCGCACCAAATCCGGTCCTGTCGACTTTAAGACTGTTCGGGGATGAATATAAGGCCCATATTGAAGACCAGAAATGTCCGGCTGGAGTCTGCAAGGACTTGTTAAGCTATATTATTGACCCTGAACTGTGCCGCAAATGCGGGTTGTGCGCTAAGCAGTGTCCAGTGGGCGCTATTAGCGGAGAACTTGGAAAAGCGGTATATGTTATCGACCAGGAAAAATGTATCAAATGTGGCCAATGTATAAGCGCATGTCATTTCAAAGCAATCGAAAGGAGATAGACCGGAATGGGAAAAATAAAAGTCAAAATAAATAATCGTGAATATGAAGCCAACGCCGGCCAAACAATTCTCAATGTTGCTCGCGAAAACAATATCCATATTCCAACCTTATGCCATTTAAAAGATCTGACCGGAACGGGTTCATGCCGCGTGTGTCAGGTTGAAATCAAAGGGATGAACAAGCTTGTCGCATCTTGCGTTTACCCGGTTACTGACGGGATGGAAATCAAGACGAATTCAAAAAAGGCGATGGATGCCCGCAAGCAGATCCTCGAGCTTATCGTTTCAAACCACTCGAAGGATTGTTTGAGCTGCATCCGCAATACAAACTGTGAATTGCAAAGATTATGCCAGGAAACAGGTGTCCGTGAAGATGCCTATGCCGGAAGCAAGACAACACCATCATTCGATGATGTCGCGCCAGGAATTGTCCGCGACACCTCAAAATGTATCCTTTGCGGTCGCTGCGTGGCGGCTTGCCAGAAAATGCAGGGGATTGGAATTTTGGGATTCCAAAACCGTGGTTTCAAGACCAAAATCGGACCGGTTTACGACCGTTCTTTCGCCGATGTCAACTGCATCGAATGCGGTCAGTGCATCAACGTGTGTCCGGTAGGGGCATTGTATGAAAAAGAGGAAATCCATCATGTAATCAACGCTTTGGATGATCCTGAGACATATGTGGTTGTCCAGACAGCGCCGGCAGTACGTGCCAGCCTTGGTGAGGAATTCGGAATGCCGATTGGGACCCGGGCGACTGGAAAAATGGTTTCCGCGCTCAAACTGATGGGATTCGACCGTGTCTATGACACGAACTTCGGAGCCGATCTTACCATCATGGAAGAAGCTACCGAATTCATCAACCGCGTTAAAACCGGCGGAGTGTTGCCACAGATCACATCTTGTTCGCCAGGTTGGATCAACTACTGTGAAATGGAATATCCAGAACTTCTGGACAATCTTTCAACATGCAAATCACCACACATGATGCTAGGAGCGATGATCAAGTCGCGCTTCGCGGATGTCAACAACATCCCTAAAGAAAAAATCGTGACTGTTTCAATCATGCCATGTATCGCCAAAAAAGGCGAGGCCCGTCGTGAGGAGAATCTGGTTGACGGTGTTCAGGACATCGATTATGTCCTGACTACCCGGGAACTTGGCAAACTGATCAAGATGTACGGAATCGACTTCAAGGCCCTTGAAGATGAACAATACGACCAGGATCTGTTTGGTGAATATACTGGTGCAGCGGTAATCTTCGGGGTATCCGGAGGAGTTATGGAAGCGGCTTTGAGAACTGCAAAAGACGTTCTAGAAGACGGAGACTTCCAGCAGATCGAATACACCCAGGTCCGTGGTGAACATGGCCTCAAAGAAGCGAGCATTGAAATTGCGGGTATGCAGATCAATGTCGCGGTGGCCCATTCGATGAAATTGGCCAAACCGCTTCTTGAAGACATCAAGAATGGGGTTTCGAAATATCACTTTATCGAAATCATGGGTTGCCCTGGTGGATGCGTCAACGGTGGAGGACAGTCTTATGTCCCAGCCCAGATCCGCAACAGCGGCATCGACTATATGACATTAAGAGCCAAAGCCCTGTTTGCCGAAGATGAGGCGCAAAAGGTCCGCAAATCTCATCAGAACACCCAGGTGCAAAACCTTTATAAAGAATTCTTGAAGGAGCCAAACAGCGACGTGGCCCATCATTATCTCCACACTCACTACCACAAGAAACCAAGATTCAAATAATATTCAAACAAAGCTTAAGTAAAATTAAGCTTTGTTTTCATGATGTTTAATAAGTTAAAAAATTATCAAGAAATGACAAAAATAATCATGCAATTGTTACACATATCTGTTGTAATGTTAATGGCGATTTTGTTATAATCTTGCCCGGAGGTTTTTATATGGCAAAAATAATGGCAGTAAATGCGGGCAGTTCATCGTTGAAGTTCCAATTGATTGAAATGCCTAGCGAGAAAGTTATATCTTCAGGGATCGTTGAAAGAATCGGTCAAAATGAAGGTAACTTTGAAATAGTAGTAGACAACAAGAAGCACCAGATCACCCAGGAAATACCCGATCATAAGGCTGGTGTTGAAATGTTGCTCAAAGCGCTGATTGACTATAGCGCAGTGGCTTCATTGTCGGATATCGCCGCTTGCGGTCACCGGGTTGTCCAGGGAGGCGACTTCTTCAAAGATTCGGCAATCTGCACTGATGAAAATGTGGCAGTCGTTGAAAGTCTGATCGAACTAGCACCGCTCCACAATGGAGCCAATCTGGTGGGGTACCGTTCATTCAAAGAAGCGCTAGGCGTGGATTCGAAGCACGTCTTTGTCTTCGATACGGCTTTCCATCAGACCCTTGATCCGGAAAGATATCTGTACGCATTGCCCTACGAGTATTATGAAAACTACAAGATCAGAAAATACGGAGCTCACGGGACAAGCCACCAATACGTGTCTCAGGAGATCATAAAACACATGGGCAGTCCTAAAAAATCCCGCATAATCGTTTGCCACCTTGGAAATGGTGCAAGCATCTCGGCGGTCCAGGATGGAGTGTGCATCGACACCTCGATGGGATTCACTCCCCTTGCCGGTCTGATGATGGGTACCAGGTGTGGGGATATCGACCCTTCAATCATCCCCTTCATGTGCAAGAAACTGAACAAATCTCCAGACGAATTCCTGGATATCATGAACAAGGAATCGGGAATGCTTGGCGTTTCTGGAATTTCTTCGGATTCAAGGGATATCGAAAACGCCCTTTTTAAAAAAGGTGACGAACGCGCACTGATGACTGGACTTCTGTATTCCAGAATCGTGTCTAAATACATCGGTTCCTACGTCATGGAGCTTGGTGGAGTTGACGTAATCGCCTTTACCGCTGGGGTAGGGGAAAACGCATCATATTTAAGAAGGATAATCATCGACAACGTATCCCGTGCCTTGGGAGCCCATCTGGATGAAAAACTTAATGAGATCCGTTCGAAGGAAATCCGGACAATCTCTACTCCTAATTCGCAAGTCGAAGTCATGGTTGTTCCGACAAACGAAGAAATCATGATTGCGCGCGATGTGTGCCGAATCTATGAAATCAGATAAGTCTCTCAGGAGACTTTTTTGCTTATTGGAGCCTTTTTGTGGGTCTTAGTATCCAAATCGGTATTCAATACGTTCTTTTTTGGTTAAACTTAGTGAAATTATGGCATAACTTTGGTAAAATGGGCGTAGGAGGAATTTGATGAATACACAGATATTGAATAAAATTAAAGAATACAACCGGATTGTGCTGTTCCGCCATGTCAATCCCGACCTGGATTGTCTTGGAGCCCAGTTCGGTCTTTGCCAGTGGCTGGTTGACAATTTCGTGGATAAGGAAATATCTCTGGCTGGTGACTTTGATTTCGATGTGGTAGGTCTTTTCAAGTTTGATAATTACCGGACATTTGACGACAATGCCAGCGATTATCTTGCCATCGTGCTGGATACCGCCAATTTCGACCGCATCGACGGGGATGTTTCAAAAGCGAAGGAAATCATCAAGATTGACCATCATGTCGTTGTCGATAGTTTCGGCCATTACAATCTCGAGCTTTTTTCAAGCAGCACATGTGAAATCCTGGCCAACCTGGTAAGGGACTATCCTTGCTCACTTACCAAGGAAGCCGCCCGACTGCTGTACATTGGAATCATCGGGGATTCCAACCGCTTCTTGTATGATTCAACAACACCCGAGACATTCAAGGCGGCTATCGCTTTGCTCGAAACCGGCATCAACATATCCCAGATCTACGACGACATGTATCTCATGAGCGCCAAGAATCTGGAAATCAAGAAATATATATACAACAAATACCAGGTCAAAGGAGCCGTGGCCTATTTCATCTTGAACCAGGATGATCTTGACAACCTTGAAATATCAAGGGAAAAGGGCAGCGACAATGTCAACCTGCTTGCCGGGATAACCGAATACAAAATTTGGGCGGCAATCACCCAGGACACCAAGAATGACAATTACCGCGTGTCGATGCGTTCGCGCAACCTCGATGTCCGCTCAGTGGCCCAGAAGTTCAATGGCGGAGGCCACAGGCAGGCTGCCGGGGCGCGGGCCAGGGATCTCGACGAGGTTGAAAAAATATTGAACATGTTAAAGGAGTTGGCAGATAATGGATAATTTCAATGAAAAGATCAATGAATGGATTCAATCACTCAGCGTTGTCAAGAAATGGCAGTCATCGCGGCCTTTGGGTCCCTTATATGCCCTGGTCATCACTCTGGTTCTTGGAGCTTTGATGGAGTGGTTCGCGCTGATCCCGCTTAACCTGCGCTCAGTCGAGTTTATCAGTTTTGCGATATTCCTGCTTGTCATTTACGCTTTTTTGGCGGTAATGTTCACAGCACGGTTCAATATTTTTGTGAAATTGCCTCTGATCCTTGCGGCGGCCTTGTTTTTCTACAACGTGTTCGGGGGACTGACCGGATTGAAGATATTCAATGCCGATCGTTACAAAGACCAACTGATCCTTGATGACACTGCCGATTTTTACGCCGACAACGAAGCAATATCGTTCAATGCGATTCCGGTTGTCGACCGTCAGTCGTCGATTGTGCTAGGTGACCGCAAAATGGGGGAGATTGTCGACTACGTGTCCCAGTTCGAAGTGAATCAGGACTACATCCAGATCAACTACAAGAACACCCCATACCGGGTGACCCCGCTTGAGTACACCGATCTGATCCGCTGGTTCACCAACCGCAAGAACGGTCTTCCGGCATACATAACTGTCAACATGGTCACCCAGAAAGTCGAGGTGGTCGAACTCGATGAGGGAATGAAATATTCCGAATCGGAACCTCTTTTCCGCAATATCTACCGTCACTTGCGTTTCAATTACCCGACGCTGATGTTCGAGGAACTGTCTTTCGAGATAGACGAAAGCGGAACACCTTATTACATTGCTCCTGTCTACAATTTCACCATAGGTATTTTCGGGGGCAAGGACATTGTCGGAGCGGTGCTGGTCAATGCGATCGATGGATCGAGCGAATATTATGACATCGACCAGGTCCCAAACTGGGTCGACCGGGTCTATCCGGCCTCACTGATTAATGCTCAGCTGATCAACTGGGGTAAATACAAAAATGGATTTTTCAATTCGGTGCTTGCCCAAAAAGGCGTATTGCAGCCAACTGAGGGCTACAATTATGTGGCGCTCAACGATGATGTCTACTTCTACACCGGATTGACTTCGGCAACTTCGGACGCTTCGAATGTCGGTTTCGCTCTGGTGAATTTGAGAACCAAGGAATCCAAATATTATGGCATCTCAGGGGCCGAGGAATTCTCGGCAATGTCTTCGGCTGAAGGACAAGTCCAGCATTTGGGCTACAATGCCACATTCCCAATCCTTATCAACAGCAGTGGCATTCCGACATATTTCCTGTCTCTCAAGGACAATGCCAACCTGGTAAAGAAATATGCCTTCGTATCTGTTGAAAACTACCAGATTGTGGCTACCGGTGACAGTGTTCTTGGTGCGCAGACCGCCTATGTCCAGTTGTTAAAGGAAAACGGCATCCTCAATGGAGGCGACGTGGTAGTGGGCGATGCGACTGTGCTTGAAGGTGTCGTAAGCGAAATAACCGCGGCGGTAATCGAAGGCAACTCAACCTACTATTTCAAACTCGAAGGACAGGATGAAATTTTCATCGCTGACATCTCACTAAACAGCGCTCTTCCTTTGCTTAAGGCCGGTCAAAGTGTTGAAGTGACATATCTTGAAACCGGAGACAGTTCGGTAGTCATTTCAAATATCGAAATATTCTAATCGATTAGGTCACCCTGTCTAAGGATCGGGTGGCTTTTTCATAAGCACATTGAGGCAAGTTTTTTGAAGTTTAATGTCAAGCGAAATTGATAATGTCTTAAAAATTGTTAAACATTAGCACTGTTTTCACGGTGCTTTTGTTTTGCCAAGTAATTCATATAGGAAGCTTGTTTCCATGGATGACTCAATGGCGGTATATATTGCTTTTTCTTCTTTGGCTTGGTAGCCTGTTCTTCATCAAAGTTCTTCGAATACATTTGCCGATCAGGCACGTTCTCGAGTAAATACAGATTATCCAAGATATTCACATAGAGATTTCCATCGTAGGCTTCGATAACCATACTATCGGTCTTGTTTTTAAAGAATACCCTTACATCTTTATCTGTTTTAGGTATATAGTAGGCATTCTTGTATTTTATGCAATGTCCGCCATCGATTTTTCTTGGTGAAATGACAGCGAGCGTCTGGTTGATTTTTTCCAAAGATGGTTGTTTTTCGAAAACTGTTTTGGTACTATTTAGTCGTAGAGCGAATTTGTCATTAAGTTTTTTTAGGTAGGACTTCAGAAACTCGTTGGCATCCTCTATTTTCGTTATATTAGCGCGGCGCAGGTCGACAGGTAATCGTGATTGAAATGTTTGGTTCATTCTCTCTACACGGCCTTTGGCTTGTGCTACGCTAGTTGTTTTGATTTCAACACCCAATTGATGGCAGGCGTAAGAAAATTGCGTGAAGGTATCTTCGTCATCGAATGCGGTGTTTTTTCTTTTGTATTCGAAAACTGTCCGCCTGTCGGTGTAAAACATAGCCGGGATGCCATAATCAGTCAATATCTGATGGAATACATTATAATAGCCCTTTAACGTTTCCTGGGTGTCGAAATAAGCTCCAACTACTTTACTGGTTGAATCATCGACGGCCAGGTGGAGATGCCAAATCTCACCAGGGACCCATTCAAAGCTGCTTGCATCCATCTGGATCATCTCACCGAAGTATTTACTCCGTGGACGGCGAGGATGAGCCTTGTTGCTTTCAATAACGGCTATAGATTCCTTTAATTTATTGGCAGCTTTTGCGGATTTGGTTTTATCCAATTTGGCCGCTAAAGCAATTCTCATGGCCTTCTTGGTCTTTCTTCTGGCCCTTGGAGACAAAACGTATTCTTGCTTCAGCCAGTTATTGATGGTTGTGTCGGAAACTTTTATCTTCAGCTCCTCCTCGACTATTTCGGCAAAATGAGCCAAATTGGCATCGGTGTACTTAGCGAGATACAAGTCAATAATCATCGCCTTTGTTTCGGGATCAAAAGTATGTGCCGGTAGATTGCCGCGGTTGCCATGGACAAAGCCTTGTTTACCAAATTGTTTATATTTCAAGATTAGCCGGTTGACTGTCCTGGTTGAACAGTTAAGTCTCGTAGCTGCTCGCTTCTTGTTGCCGTTGGTTTCAACCAGTTTCTTGATTACTTTATATTTTTCTAATTCGTTCATTCTAAGATCTACCTTTCTCATCTAAATACCTCCATAAAATCATAGAGGTTTATGATACCATATTTCCAGGATTTGATGTAGGACCTTGGGACATAATCATCTTCCTTACATTAAGACAATATCATATTCGTTCTAGACATTGAGGCAAGTTTTTTGAAGTTTAATTGTCAGACATTGCCGGATTTGATATAATGAAGTGAATACATAAAAAGACACTTGCAAGGAGGTCGCTATGAAATCAAAAATTTTAGTCGTGGATGACGAGCAGGATATCCGCGAGTTGATAAAGTTTTACCTTAAAAAAGAAGGATTTGAAGTATTCGAGGCCGCCAATGGTTTCGAGGCCTTGGAAATTCTTGAAAGCGAGTATATCGATCTGGGTGTGATCGATGTGATGATGCCAAAGATGGACGGTTTCGAACTGGTCGAAAAAATGAAGGACATCAAAGACGTTCCAGTCATCATGCTTACCGCCAAATCCCAATCTAAAGACAAGCTGCGGGGATTTGAAATCGGAGTCGACGACTATGTGACCAAGCCTTTCGATGCGAGCGAACTTATCGCCAGAATCAAGGCCGTATTGAAACGCTATTCAATCAATGCGTCAAACATAATCAAGATCAACGAGACCGAATTCGACGGGGACAAATACGAGATCCGCTACAGCGGAGGAACCATCCATCTGCCACTTAAGCAATTCGAGCTGGTTTTCGAACTGGTAAAATCACCGAACCACATTTTTTCGCGGGAACAGCTGATTGAAAAAATCTGGGGCATGGACTATGACGGCTTCGACCGGACTGTTGACGTCCATATCAAGCGGGTCCGCGAAAACCTCAAGGACGTTCCCGGTTTCAAGATTGTTACGGTACGTGGACTGGGCTACAAGGCCGAGGTTGAAGGCAAATGAAATCGATCTATTCGAAACTTATTTTGGGTTTTTTGATCACCATTTTGCTTTCATTCCCGATTGCCGGAATAGTCGCCTTCAATATGAACGGAACCGAGGTCGACCAGCAGGTCGGAAGCGAGCTGGCAAAGGAGTTCGACTTTCTCGAGGCCACCGCGGGTTCAGTAGAATCCAATGTAAAACTCTACGAAATCCTCAGCGACTATTCCAGCTCGCTTGACAGCGCGATCACCCTCTATTACAATCAGCAGAATTATTACTATGGCACGCCCCACCAAAGAATCAGCCTGACTGAGATAACCAACCTGTTCAATACGGATGTGACCATAGCCACGGCCACCAACTCCGAAGTGATTTACGGCAGGAAAGTCAAGATTCTTGACAGCGATGCCTACCTGCTTATCCAGAAGGATACTTTAAAGCGCAAGCAGTCATATCTCAATTCGATGCTTATCGTTTTCTCGGGTATCTTTTTGATGGGGACTATCGTCTTTTTTGTGGTTGCCGATGTGATCGTGCGCCCGATCACAAAACTGATCAAGGCTACCAATGATGTCTCCAACGGAAACTATGGTGTCCGGGTATCATATACGGGCGATGATGAGATATCCAAGCTCAACAAGGCATTCAACCAGATGGCGGTCCAGCTTGGCAAGCAGGAAGTTTATCGCCAGAAATTCATCTCTGATGTCTCGCACGAATTCCAGACGCCATTGACATCGATCCAGGGTTTCGCGAAAATCATCAAGGACGAATCACAACTCCCACGCGACCAGCTTGAAAGATATGTCGACATCATCATCTACAATTCCAGTCGGCTCTCCCAGCTTTCAAAAAACATGCTCCAGCTGACGATGCTTGAAAGCGAACAGGCCCAATTGGATCTTGAAGAATATAATCTTCTTGAACAGCTTACGATGGTGGCGAATTCGATGGAATCGAACGCCTTGAAAAAGGACATCGAGATCAAATTCGATTTTCCAAAAAAGGCGGTCCTTGTCTACGGCGACAAAAGCAAACTTGAACAAGTCTGGACGAACTTGATATCCAATGCGATCAAATATACGCTTGACCATGGCCTGATCACAATCAGTGTCAAAAGGAATCCAAAATCAATCGATGTAAGCGTCGAAGATACCGGACTGGGAATGTCAAAGGAAGTCATATCCCATATTTTCGAACGGTTCTACCGGGAAGACAAATCCCGCAACATCGAAGGAAACGGACTGGGACTTTCGATAGTGAGGACAATCGTCGACCTGCACGGGGGCAAAATCGACGTGCAATCAACAGTGGACGTCGGTTCGGTTTTCACCGTAAGCCTTCCGGCTTACACCCAACGGGCGATCGAACGCTTGAATATTAAAAGATAGGGGAATTATATGTATTTAAAAAAGATTGAAATTCACGGATTTAAATCTTTTGCGGATAAGGCGGCGGTTACCCTGAAACCGGGGATAACCGGAATTGTCGGTCCCAACGGCTGTGGCAAATCGAACATTTCCGATGCCATCAGATGGGTGCTAGGCGAACAGTCGGTAAAAAGTCTGCGGGGTGGCACGATGAGCGATGTCATCTTCGCCGGTTCTTCCAATCGCAAGGCCCAGAATCTGGCTGAAGTGACGCTTCTGTTTGACAACAATGACGATTATCTGAATCTTGGCTACGAACATATCGAGATCACGAGGCGGCTTTATCGCCAAAACGGTGAAAGCGAATATCTGCTCAACCGCCAGCCCTGCCGTTTGAAGGATATCACCAATCTTGTCCTTGACAGCGGTATGGGGCGGGATTCGCTCTCGATAATCTCGCAGGGCAACATATCGACATTTGCAGACAGCCGGCCCACTGAACGGAGAGTCACTTTTGAAGAGGCGGCAGGGGTTTCCAAATACAAAAAACGCAAGATGGAAACAATCCGCAAACTTGAAAGAACCCAGGAAAATCTCGACCGGATCAAGGACATAATCAGTGAAATCGAGACAAACCTGAAGCCGCTAAAAAAACAATACGACAAGGCTCTCAAGTTCCAGGAACTTAAAGTCAAGCTTACCGCCATTGAAATCGCGGTACTGGTCCATGACATAAAGTCATCCTTGATCAAGAAGGATGAACTGACCGGACAGATCGAAATCATGGCCCAGAAGTTGGGCGAAATCAACGGAGATATCGTCATCAATGAAAACAACAATGACAAGCTGGAAGCCTTGATGTCGTCGATCGACAAGGAAGTCGACCAGCTCCAGAACCGGTATCTTAAAGCCGTCGAGGACGTGTCCAAGCATCAGCTGGCCCTCAAGGACCTGGAGATCAAACAAAAGGAAGCCCAGGATTATTCCAAGGATGACCAGGCGGCGGCGATCGCCAAGCTCAAAGGAGATATCGCCACCCAGGTCACAATCTACAATGACCGGGTCAAGCGCCTGAACAGTCTCAAGGAAAACATCCGGCAAAAAAACGACAAGCGTATCTCTCGAGTTGAAGATGCGGAACAACAAAAAAACGAAATCAACAGCTTTTTGGTGGCGCTGATGAACAAGGAAAACGAATACAAGAACCTTGAAAACCAGCTGATCAATTTTTCCGCCTACAACAACGGAGTCAAGGCGATCCTGACAGCCCGAAATTCGTTTCCCAAACTGGTTGGCACAATCTCGGAGCTTATCTCGGTTGAGTCGAGATATTCGCTGGCGATTTCAACCGTGTTGGGCAACGCTTACCAGAATCTGGTAACCATCGATGATCAAACCGCCAAAGATGCGATCAATTTCCTTAAGCGAAACAACTCCGGCCGGGCGACATTCATGCCCCTTAATGTGATGAAGCCGCGTCTCGTAGATGAAAATCACATGCTTGTGGCCAGTCAGTTTCCCGGATTCCTGGGCAGGGCAAGCAGCTTTGTGGAATGTGATCCTCGATATTTGCCGATTATCGAAAACCTTTTAGGGAATATCCTGATAACCACAGGTCTCGACAGCGCCAATGGCCTTTCAAAGGAACTTTATGGTAGATATCGCGTTGTCACGCTTGATGGAGATGTAGTCAACGTGGGCGGTTCATTGACCGGCGGGGGCACCCGGAACCCTAAGATCAATATCAATCTTCAGGGCGATTTGGACAAATTGGAAATTGAAATTGAAAATTTCCGAAAACGGATCGCATCGAAAAAGAATACCTTCAACGATTATGACAATGAAGTCAAATCGCTGTCCAGCGAGCTTTTCCAGTTGCAGCTGCAATATTCGAAACTCAAGGATGAAGTCACCGATTACAAAGAGGCGATTGATGAAAACACCGCCCAGTACAAACAACTTACCAATGAGAAGATGAACTTCGAAGAGCTGATGTCCGATGGCGCGTCAAATGACATCCTCGGAAAACTCAACCAGGCGACGGCTTCAAGGGATGATCTTAGCGCCCAGATCAAATCGAAGCGCCAGCTCAAGATGGAACTGCTTGAACAAAGCGACACCATTAAGAAGGTGCTTAAGGATTTAAGAAGCTCGCTTAAAGAACAGCAGGAAAACAAAAGCGCATTGGACATCGAGCTGACCAAGATATCATACCGGCTTAACGGCTATCTTGACCGGCTCAACCAGGAATACCAGATGACATATGAATTCGCCCTTGAAAACAGCGATGAAACAGTCGATATCGAGGTCGCCAAAATAGATGTCATCGAACTTACCCAGTCGATCAAGGCCCTTGGCAATGTCAATCTTGATGCGATTGACCAGTACGGCGAGATTTCATCGAGATACGAACATCTCACCAGCCAACGCGATGATCTGATCCAGGGTGAGGATGCTTTGCTTCAGGCAATCAAGAAAATGGATGAGATCATGGTTACCAAGTTCAAGGAGACAGTCGATCTTGTCAACGTGCAGTTCAATGAGGTCTTTCGAAGCTTGTTCGGGGGAGGAAGCGCCAGGTTGATTTACGAAGACGAAAGCGACCTTCTTGAAACTGGGATCGACATCAATGTCCAGCCTCCAGGCAAGGCGATCCAGAACATCTCCTTGTTCTCGGGAGGCGAGAAGGCGCTTATTGCCATTTCGTGCCTGTTTGCGATCCTGAAAGTCAGACCGGTGCCGATGTGCATCCTCGATGAAGTCGAGGCGGCGCTCGACCTTGCCAATGTCGACCGGTTTGCCAGATACCTGAAAAGCTTCTCGCAAATGACCCAGTTCATCGTGGTTACCCACCGCGAGGGGACAATGGAACAGTGCGATCTTTTATATGGGGCAACAATGCAACAACAGGGAGTTACCAAGCTGGTTGGGGTGGAGCTGTCTGACGCCATCGAACTGACCAGCAGTGAAGATAAGGAGTAATTATGGGAATATTCAAGAATATCAAAGAGATGTTTGTGGGAACTTCCACCAAACAGAATGAAAAATATATCGCCGGGCTTGACAAGTCGAACGCCTCGTTTTCGACAAAGATCAATGAGCTGGCGGCGCGCTTTCGGGAGCTCAACGATGAATACTTCGAGGAGCTTGAAAACATCCTGATCATGGCCGATGTCGGAGTCGCGATGGTGATGAAGATTGTCGGGGAAATCAAGAACGAAGTGAGAATCCAGAACATCAAGGATCCTTCATTGATCAATGACATCATCATCGACAAGATGTTTTTGATCTATGCCAATGAAAGCGTGATGTCGACAAAAATCAATTATGCGCCAAGCGGACTGACTGTCATTTTGATGGTCGGAGTCAACGGTGCCGGGAAGACGACGACAATCGGTAAACTGGCCAATAGGCTTAAAAATGAAGGCAAGAAGGTGATTGTTGCCGCAGGTGACACATTCCGGGCCGGAGCCACAGACCAGCTTGCCGTCTGGGCTGACCGGGTCGGGGTGACCATTGTCAAAGGTCCTGAAAACGGCGATCCGGCATCAGTTGTGTTCGATGCCTTGAAACAGGCCAAGCAACAGGACTTCGATGTGCTGATTATCGACACGGCCGGAAGGCTGCAAAACAAGGTCAACCTGATGAAGGAACTTGAGAAGATCAACCGGATCATAACCCGGGAAGTAGAAAACGGTCCTCATGAGACCTTGCTTGTGATCGATGCGACCACCGGTCAAAATGGGGTTATGCAGGCGACTGAATTTGCGAAAATCACCAATATCACCGGTATCGTCCTTTCAAAGATGGACGGAACGGCAAAAGGCGGGATTGTCCTGTCGATCAAGGACACCTTGAACATTCCGGTGAAGTTCATCGGACTGGGCGAAGGACTTGACGACCTGCAGGAATTCGATCTCGAGCAATATATCTATGGCTTGTGCAAAGGGATTGTCGACAATGGCTGACAGTCTTGAAAAACAGGCAAGAGTGAACCTGCTTATGGATTGTTACGAGGAACTGCTTACAGACAAACAACGCAATTATCTCAAGCTCTACTATCAAGACGACCTTTCCCTTTCGGAAATTGCACTGGATCTGGATGTGAGCCGGAATGCGGTTTACGACAATCTTAAAAAGGCAGTGTCCCTGCTTGAAAGATACGAAGAGAAACTCCATCTGTTGGAAAAACACATGGAGCGTCTTAGCCTGCTGGAGAAACTTGATGCCTCGCTGGCCAAGGAGAATCCGGAAATTGAAGAATACATAAAAATGTTGAGAAAAGTATAGGAGTTATATTATGCCATTTGAATCACTGTCACAGCGTCTCTCGCAGACGATAAAAAAAGTATCCGGTCAAGGCAAACTTACCGAAGCAAACATGCAGGAGATGTTAAGCGAAATCCGCCTTGCATTGCTTGAAGCCGACGTCAATTTCAATGTCGTCAAGGATTTCATCGCCAACATCAAGGAAAAAGCCGTAGGAGCGGATGTCATCGGTTCTTTGAAACCGGGACAGGTTCTCGTCAAGATTGTCCATGACGAACTGGTGGACCTGCTTGGTGGCGAGGTGGCCAAGGTCTCATTCGAACACAAACCAACGATCATCATGATGGTCGGTCTCCAAGGTTCCGGGAAAACAACCACCTCAGGGAAGATCGCCAAATACATCAAGGAAAAGGAAGCGAAAAAACCGCTTCTTATCGCTGCCGATATCTACCGGCCAGCCGCAGTCGACCAGCTGATCACCCTAGGTAAGCAGATTGATGTTCCTGTCTACCAGCAGGGGACAAGCAAATCGGCCCAGGAAATCGTCAGGGAAGGTCTCGCTTTGGCCAAGGAACAAAACAACGATGTAATCATCATCGATACGGCCGGACGGCTCCACATCGATGAGGCGCTGATGGACGAGCTGATCGACCTGAAACAGATCGCCGCGCCTAGCGAGATCCTGCTTGTAGTCGATTCACTTACCGGTCAGGACATTGTCAATGTCGCATCCTCTTTCAATGAACAGCTATCCATCACTGGTGCCGTTTTGACCAAACTCGACGGGGACGCCCGTGGTGGGGGGGCACTGTCGATCCGCCAGGTGGCAAATGTGCCAATCAAGTATATCGGTACCGGAGAAAAGCTCGACCAGATTGACTTTTTCTATCCTGATCGGATGGCCGATCGGATCCTGGGAATGGGTGACGTTGTCACACTGGTAGAAAAAGTTCAGGATGTCTATGATGAAAAAGACACCATGAAAACCCTCCAGAAGCTCCAATCCGGCCAGTTCGGTCTGGATGACATGCTTTCGCAGATGCATCAACTCAAAAAGCTAGGGCCGCTTTCAGGAATAATGAAGATGATTCCCGGAATGCCAAACATCCCCAAAATCGATGACGACGATACCAACAAGCGTCTCAAGATGATGGAGGCGCTTATCTACTCGATGACCAAGCAGGAACGCCGCGATCCTTCAATCATCAACGCATCGAGAAAGCAGCGGATCGCCCAAGGTTCCGGAAAATCGGTAGCCGACATCAATCGGCTCTTAAAACAGTTCGAGGATTCCAAAAAAATGATGAAGATGCTAGGAAACATCGATCCGAACACCGGAATGCCGACCCAGCGTCCGGCCAAGGGGCCAAGCGGCTTTGATCCCAACCGAAAAAAAATCCGGCATAAGAAGAAAAAGAGATAATTTAACCAGCTGTCAAGGAAAAACACTTGACAGCATCTTTTTTATATGATAAATTGATTGAGGATTGCAGGTGTTAAGCTTTAACACTTGACAGTTAAAAAAATTAGGAGGATATTTAAATGGCTGTTAAATTAAGATTGATGAGAATGGGTGCGAAAAGAGCTCCTTTCTATAGAGTTGTAGCTGCTGATTCAAGAGTTGCACGTGATGGAAAGTATATCGAATTATTGGGAACTTACGATCCTACTAAAAACCCTGCTGCTGTTAAGATCAACGAAGAATTAGCGTTGAAATGGTTGGCTGATGGAGCTCAACCGACTGACACAGTTAAAAACCTTTTAGCTAAAGAAGGAATTATCAAGAAGTTCGTTGATTCAAAACAAGGTAAGTAATTATGGATTATGCCAAAATTCTTAAAACTATTGCGGTTGGCCTGGTTGCCAACAGTGATAAATTGGAAGTGCGTCAAATGCCTTCATTAGATGAAAAAACCGTGGTTTTGCATGTTTATTCGTCGCAAGATGATTTAGGAAAATTAATTGGGCATAAAGGTGTGATTGCCAATTCGATTCGTCAGGTGATGGCTGTTTCAAGCCGCTTTGATGAAAAAAAATTGGATATCCAGTTCGAATCGTACGAGTAAAGCAGATGTGACTACATCTGCTTTTTTTAGGAGGTAATATGAAAAAACTGAAAGTTGGCAGAATTCTGACGACTCACGGATTAAAAGGCGAATTGAAGATCAAATCGGAAACCGATTACGGGGATGTCCGCTTCGCCAAGGGCAGCAAGCTCTTTATTTCATATAATAAAGAGGAATTGGAGCTGACTGTCGCCACGTCAAGAATCCACAAAAACAACTACCTGGTTTCCTTTGTGGGTTATCAGGATATCAATGCCGTTGAACAATTCAAAGGAATCGATATTTTCGCCTTCAAGGACGAAAAGCTCCTTGACGAAGATGAAATCTACTTCGACGATCTGATCGGGTGCAAAATCGTCGATGGCGACAACGTGGTACTAGGGGAAGTTGTCGATGTGATGGAAACCCAGGCCCATGACATCCTGGTGCTAAAAACCAAGTCAAACAAAAAAGCGATGGTCCCTTATGTGGATGCCTTCATCGAGGAGGTCGACATCGACCAGAAGGTTATCGTGATAAACAATATGGAAGGTCTGATCAATGAAAATTGATATTTTGACGCTGTTTCCGGAGATGTTCGAGGGTTTTTTGAACACCTCGATCATCAAACGGGCGATCGCCAGTGAAGTTGCGACGATAAATGTCCATAATTTCCGGGAATTCTCTACGGAAAAACACCATCATGTCGATGACACTCCTTACGGAGGCGGACAGGGCATGGTGCTTCAGGTCATGCCGATTGTCGAGTGTTTGAAAACAATAACAACTCCCGATTCGACGGTCGTGCTGATGTCGCCCCAGGGCCGGACATTCTCCCATCAGGTGGCCCAGGAGTTCGCAAAGTTCAAACACCTGATAATCATATGCGGCCACTATGAAGGCTTTGACGAGCGGGTCCGCGATTATGTGGATATGGAAGTCTCGATCGGCGATTACGTTTTGACCGGCGGGGAACTTGGCTCAATGGTCATTTGTGACGCCACCATCCGCCTGCTCGAAGGGGCAATCCGGCAAAGCTCCCATGAGGACGACTCTTTTGCCAACGGTCTGCTTGAATATCCCCAGTACACAAGGCCTTACGAATATGACGGCAATGTCGTACCTGACATCCTTTTGAGCGGCCATCACGAAAACATCCGCAAATGGCGTCTGTACAAATCATTGGAAAAGACATACAATCACCGGCCTGATCTTCTTGAAAAGCTTGAACTTACTCAAGAACAGAGCAAAATGCTTTCCCAGATCATCGAAAGCAAAGAAAAACAATAATTTGTGTTGCAAAATCCCTGGAAGTATGCAATAATGTTCAAGTCTTTAAGACTGCACTAGTTCCGCTGGTTAATCGAATGAACTAATAAGACTATACATGTTAAAAGGAGAAAGAAAATGAATTTAGGTGTAATCGACCAAATCACAAAGAAACAATTAAGAACTGACATCCCACAATTTAAAGCTGGGGACTCTTTAAAAGTTTACGTAAAAATCAAAGAGGGTGACAAACAACGTATCCAGTTGTTCGAAGGTGTTTGTATCGCTCGCCAAGGTGCTGGAATCTCAGAAACTTACACTGTAAGAAAAATCTCATTCAGCGTTGGTGTTGAAAGAACATTCCCAGTGCATTCACCATTGATTGACCGTATCGAAGTTGTCAAAGTTGGTAAAGTACGTCGTGCTAAACTTAACTACTTACGTGGTCTTTCTGGTAAAGCTGCTAGAATCAAAGAAATCAGAAGATAATCATTCAGGAATGGGGAACCATTCCTTTTTGTTTAAATAGGAGGCTATTATGAAAAACATCCAATGGTATCCCGGACATATGGCCAAGGCCAAACGGGAGATAGGTGAAAAACTGAAGGTGATCGATATTGTAATCGAACTTGTCGATGCCAGGGCGCCGGTATCGTCGAAAAACCCGATGTTTGACGAGGTCATCAAAAACAAACCCCGTTTGATCGTCATGACAAAAAAGGACATGGCCGACGATAAAAGAGTCGCATACTATGAGAAATATTACCGGGACCAGGGTTATTATGTCATAACTGTCAATCTCAAGAACTTCAACGAGTACAAGAAAGTTATCGACCTGTGCAAGGAAGTGCTCAAGGAGAAGATGGAAAAAGAAGCGGCCAGGGGATTGCGTCCAAGACCGATGCGCGCCATGGTTATCGGCATCCCGAATGTGGGAAAATCGACATTCATCAACAAGATTGCCAAGCGCAAGGCGACCGTGACTGGAAACCGTCCGGGAGTGACAAAAGCCCAGCAGATCATCAAGGTCGACAAGGATTTCGAACTGTTCGACACGCCTGGGGTGCTGTGGCCGCGTTTCGACAATGAAGTCACCGCCCGGAATATCGCCATTATCGGCTCGATCAAACTGCAGATTTTGCCTCTCGATGAGCTTTTCATCTACCTGATGGAATATCTCGGGAAGAATTATCCCCATCTCTTGAAGGAACGCTACAAGCTGGAGATCGATTTCGAGCAGGACTGGCTCCATAGATGCTTCGAAGTCATCGCATCGACCCGCAAGATCAAGCCAAACCGCGGCGATGTCGATTATGACCGGGTCATGGAACTGGTTTTCAGCGAAATAAACGACGGTTCGATTGGAAAGGTCAGCTTCGAATGATGCGCGAATACGAAAACAAGTACCTTCAACAGGATTACGATTATATAATCGGCCTGGACGAGGCGGGCCGGGGCCCGATGGCCGGCGAACTGGTCGTGGCCGGGGTCATCCTGCCAAACGACTATGAGAACGACCTGATCAACGATTCCAAAAAGCTGACTGCCAAAAAACGCGACCTGCTTTACGATGAGATTATAAAAAGCGCCATAAGCTACCATATCGAAGTAATATCAGTTGAAGATGTCGACAGTTTGAATGTCTACCAAGCCAGCAAGCTGGGGATGGAAAAATGCGTCCACAGGATCACAAGAGACAGGACATTTGTCCTTTCCGACGCGATGCCTCTTGGTGAAATCGCCCATGAGGCGATCATCAAGGGTGACGGAAAATCGATAACTATAGCCGCTGCAAGCATCCTTGCCAAAGTGACCCGGGACCGCCTGATGGAACAACACGCACTGACTTACCCTGAATATGGTTTCGAAAAACACAAAGGTTACGTCACCCAAGCGCACAAGGAAGCTTTGGCAAACCATGGAATTTGCCCGATCCATCGGCTTAGCTTCAAACCGGTCCAGGATATAATCAATAAGAAGTAAAACGCTAAGATTTCAAGCATATGTCATTAGGAGGAAAATGATATGCGTGAAATCTTGCTTTATTTTGCCTTGAAATATGAAGGCGATTTTACCAAAATTTACAATGCATTGCACAACAAGGAGAAAGTGGACCCAAGGATCCAAAAAGAAACCAACGCCAAAGTCAACTCGCCGTATGTGACAATCATCGATGAAGACTACCCCAAACAGTTAAAAAACATCAACTGTCCGCCTTTTGTGCTGTTTTATCATGGCGACCTGGATTTGCTTTCCGGTGACCTGATTGCCGTGATTGGAATGCGCCAGGCAAGCGAATATGGCAAAAGGGCCACCGATCACTTTACCAGGGAACTGGTCGGGATGGGATATACGATTGTGTCGGGAATGGCCCTGGGCATCGATTGTTTCGCCCACCAAAAAGCACTTGATTGCGCCGGGAATACGGTTGCGGTTCTAGGTTCGGGAATCAACAACTGTTATCCCAAACGCCATAAAGATATTTATGAATTGCTCAAAAGGTCGCAGCTGGTCATCTCCGAATATCCCGATCTTACCAAGGCTAGCCCGGGCAATTTCCCCAGTCGCAACCGGATCATTGCCGGACTGGTCTCCAAGATCCTGGTTGTGGAAGCAAAGGAGCGATCGGGGACGATGATCACTGTTGGCTTCGGTCTGGAATCTGGCAAAGATATCTACTGCGTGCCAGGAAGATTCGATGATTTCCGGGGCTGCAACCTGCTTATTCTTCAAGGAGCTAAACTCGTTTTAGGAGTAGCCGACATCCTGGACTGAAATTTTTTTATTTGACAAATTTTTTTGTCTTGTTATTATAAAAGTACGGAGGTAAGCGCATGGGAAAGAAACTTGTTATTGTCGAATCACCATCGAAATCAAAAACAATCGAGCATTATCTGGGCTCTGATTATATTGTGACGTCATCGAAAGGTCACATCCGCGACCTGGGAACTTCAGGCAAGGAAGGACTTGGTGTGGATGTCGAAAACCACTTCGAACCAAAATATGTGGTTCCAAGAAAAAACAACGAAACTGTCAAGGAACTCAAGAAGCTGGTCAAGGATGCCGACTTCGTCTATCTGGCAACCGATCCCGACCGCGAAGGAGAGGCGATCTCATATCATCTCGCCCAAGTCCTCAATGTCGACATGGATCTGTCAAACCGGATCGTCTTCAACGAGGTAACCAAGGACGCTGTCATCAATTCTCTCAACAACGCCCGCAAGATCGATCTTGACCTGGTCCATTCACAGGAGACCCGGCGGGTATTGGATCGGATCATCGGATTCAAACTTTCAAAGCTGCTGCAGCGGAAAATCAAATCCAAGTCAGCTGGCCGGGTCCAATCGGTGGCTCTGCGGCTGATTTGCGAAAAGGAAAAGGAAATTGAAGCATTCGTTCCTGAAGAGTACTGGAAAATCGTCGCTTCATTCTTGGAAGATGACATAGCCTTCAGCGGAGAGCTGAACAAATCACAAGGCAAGAAAATCAAGATCACCAATGAACAGCAGGCGCTTGACATCTACAATGCCCTTGACAAGCAGTTCAAGGTGGAAAGCATCAAGAAGACCCGCAAGTCGAAAAATTCCAAACCGCCATTCATAACCTCGACCCTCCAGCAGGAGGCATCAAGCAAACTGAACATGGCGGCGCGAAAGACGATGTCCGTGGCCCAGAAGCTTTACGAAGGGATAAACATCGGTGATGAGACGGTCGGTCTTATCACCTACATGCGTACCGATTCGATCCGCTTGTCGGACACCTTTGTCGATAGCGCCAATGAATTCATAAAGGAACATTATGGCAAGCAATACCTGGGAAAAGCCAAAAAGGCTACCAAGACTGAAAATGTCCAGGATGCCCATGAGGGAATCCGCCCGACATCAGTCGAACGGACTCCGGAATCCATGAAAAAACATTTGAGCAACGATGAGTTCAAAGTGTATTCGCTCATCTATGCCAGAGCTTTGGCTTCGCTGATGGCAAGTGCCAAACTGGATGCCACCAGCCTGGTGCTTGACAACAACGGCTACAAGTTCAACAGTTCTGGTTCAATCCTGAACTTTGATGGTTACCTGAAGATTTACGGTCCTTACGAACAGCAAACCGACGAAATCCTCCCCGACTTGAAAGAGGAGCAGATGATCGCCAGCCAATCGATTGAAAAGACCCAGCATTTCACCAAACCGCCCGCTCGCTATTCCGAAGCTAAGCTGATCAAAACCATGGAAGAGTTGGGCATCGGCCGGCCAAGCACATATGCGACAATCATCGACACGATCCAAGCCAGAGGCTATGTCAAGGTTGAAAACAAGGCCTTCTTCCCGACCGAAAGCGGAACCCTTACCAACGACAAGCTCACGGAATATTTCAACGACATCATCAACGTCGAATATACCGCGACCATGGAACACGAACTCGATGAGATCGCCGAAGGCAAAAACGAATACGAGAAGACTTTGCGTACCTTCCTGGACCGGTTCCAGCCGCTGGTGGACAATGCCTATGATAAGATGGAAGTTATCGCACCGAAAAAGACCGGGGAAAAATGTCCGCAATGTGGCCATGACCTGGTAGAGCGCAACGGCCGTTTTGGCAAATTCGTTGCCTGTGAAAATTATCCGGAATGCAAATACATCAAGAAAGACCCGGTCGTGGTCGAAGAGACCGGGGAAGTTTGTCCGCAGTGCGGATCGAAGATGATCTTCAAGACCGGACGATTCGGAAAATTCGAGGCTTGCTCGAACTATCCGGAATGCAAATACATCAAAAAGAAATCTACGGTTAAAAAAGAACCGGTTGTGACTGATGAGAAGTGTCCTGAATGTGGCGAACCAATCGTCATCAAGCAGGGCCGCTTCGGTGAGTTCAAGTGTTGTTCAAATTATCCAAAGTGCAAAACAATCATAAAATAGTTATGATTGTTTTTTATGGGAGAAAATAATGGAAAACTATGTCAATGTGATCGGAGCCGGCCTGGCCGGTGTCGAAGCCAGCTACCAGCTGGCCAAAAGAAATATAAAAGTGCGGCTCTATGAGATGCGTCCGGTCAAAAAGACCCCGGCCCATCAGTCCGATTATTATGGTGAACTTGTCTGCTCGAATTCATTGCGGGGCGACAATATTGTAAATGCCGTAGGGGTGTTGAAACGGGAAATGGAGATGATGGATTCGATCATCATCAAGACCGCCCGCAAACATGCCGTTCCTGCCGGGGGAGCGTTGGCTGTGGATCGAGTTGGATTCGGGAAAGAGTTGACTGACATCATCAACAATCATGAGAATATCGAAGTCATCCATGAGGAAGTGACAGAGATTCCCGAGGGACTGACAATAATCGCCTCGGGACCGCTGACTTCCCAGCCCCTAGCTGAGGCGATCGCCAAGAAAATCGGCAGCGATTATTTCTATTTTTTCGATGCGGCGGCTCCGATAATCGAAAAGGACAGCGTCGATTTCACCAAGGCCTATTTCAAATCGCGATATGACAAGGGGGATGGTGAATACATCAACTGTCCGATGACCAAAGAAGAGTTCGATCAGTTCTACCATGAACTGATCAACGCCCAGGTGGTCAAGCCCAAGGATTTCGAGGAGAAGTTTTTCGAAGGCTGCATGCCATTTGAGGAAATCGCCAGAAGGGGGGAGCAGACCTTGCTTTTTGGTCCGATGAAACCGGTCGGATTGAACACCCCTGAAGGCATCAGGCCCCATGCCGTGGTTCAGCTGCGCCAGGACAATGCCCAGGCTTCCTTGTACAATATCGTCGGCTTCCAGACCCATCTGACCTGGCCGGAACAAAAAAGAATAATCCAGATGATTCCCGGACTGGAAAATGCCAATATTGTCCGCTATGGGGTAATGCATCGCAACAGCTACATCTGTTCGCCGGTCCATCTTGAGCAAACTTACCGCCTGAAAAACGACGACCAGGTATACCTGGCAGGACAGATAACCGGAGTCGAAGGTTATGTGGAATCGGCCCAATCAGGTCTGGTCGCGGCGCTCAATGTCTTCAACCAGATCCATGACAGGGAACCGATCGTATTCCCGCAAGAAACAGTAATGGGAGCTTTAAGCTATTATATCACCCATGCCAGTGGCGAAGATTTCCAGCCGATGAAAGCCAATTTTGGTATCATCAAGGATCTTGAAGTCCGGGTCAAAAAGAAGATGCGCAAAGAGGCTTATGGCGTTCGGGCCCTTGAGGTCATGGAGCAATTTGTCAAAGACCATGAAATCAACTGATTATCAAAGTGAATTCCTTGATTATCTCCAGCACCAAAAGGCCTATTCTTCCAAGACTGTAGAGTCTTATCGTCGCGAGATCAAAGAGTTTCTTGATTATTTGAAGTCGCAATCATTTTCAATCGATCAGGTGGACTACCAGTTTGTCCGGGGCTACCTGGTCTTCTTGAATTCCAGACAGCTCAAGAAAAACAGCATCAACCACCGCCTGTCGGTCCAACGTTCGTTTTTCAACTATCTTGTGAATCAGGATTATCTAAAAGCCAATCCGTTCAAGTTGGTCGACTCGTTGAGAACCCGGCGCAAAGATCCTGAATTTCTCTATCTCGATGAGGTAAATGAACTCCTCGACTCCCTCCCGTCTTCAAGCGATCTTGAAAGGCGCAACCAGCTTATTGTGGAAATGCTTTATTCCTGTGGCTTGCGCGCCAGTGAGCTGGTTAGTTTGAAGATAGGCGATATCGATCTTGATGACCAGATGATTTGCGTCATCGGAAAAGGCAACAGGCAGCGGTTTGTCCCTTATTGCGACTCTGTGGCTGATCTGCTGCGTGGTTATCTTATGGCTACCCGCAACAACCTATGTTGCAGATGCGATTTCATTCACGAATATGTTTTTGTGAATCGTTTTGGCAATCCGCTGACAACCAGGGGACTAGAAAAGATAATAAACAAAATCGGCAATGAATATGGCAGTTCCAAGCGGCTTTATCCCCATATGTTACGTCACTCGCTGGCGACCCATCTCATTGAAGCCGGGGCCGATATCCGCTTTGTCCAGGAACTATTGGGCCATGTCAGCCTGTCGACAACCCAGATATATACCCACATCACCAAAGAACACCTCGTTGCCGTATACAAAAAAGCAAACATCCGCAATAAAAAAGGAGATTAGTTTCCATTTTTCACTTGAATTTTTGGTCAATCCATGGTAGTATATCGAAGGTATTTCAAATACACACATTATGGATTCGCCCATCGAGTGCCGATCGATGTCGGTGATTGGCGTTCGAAGTAATGGAGGACAACAACAAAGGAGGAAGTTACATGTCAGTAATTTCAATGAAAAAATTATTAGAAGTTGGTGTGCATTTCGGTCACCAAACAAAAAGATGGAACCCGAAAATGGCTCCATACATCTTCACATCTCGTAATGGAATTTACATTATCGATTTGCAAAAAACATCTAAAAAGATCGATGAAGCTTACAAAGCAATGAATGAAATCGCCTCTAAAGGTGGAAAAATCCTTTTCGTAGGAACTAAAAAACAAGCTCGTGATGCAATCGCTGAAGAAGCAGTTCGTGCAAACGCATTCTTCGTAAATTCACGTTGGTTAGGTGGAACCTTAACTAACTACAAAACAATCCAAAAAAGAATCAGACGTCTGATTGATTTGGAAAAAATGGAAGAAGACGGAACTTTCGAAGTATTGCCTAAAAAAGAAGTTATCCTGTTACGCAAAGAAGCAGCGAAATTGGAAAAAAACCTGGGTGGTATCAAAGAAATGAAAGGATTGCCTGCGGCACTATTCGTAGTTGATCCAAAAGCTGAACACAATGCAGTTGCTGAAGCAAAAATCCTGGGAATCCCAGTATTCGGTATCGTTGATACTAACTGTGATCCTGATGAAGTTGACTTCGTAATCCCTGCAAACGATGACGCTATCCGTGCGGTAAAATTGATTACTGCTGCCATGGCTGATGCGATCTGTGAAGCTAACAACGAACCTTTGACTGTTGCTTACGTCAAAGATGAAGACGAAAGCGAAGTTTCAATGGATGATGCAGTTACTTCTGTAGAAAACAGCCGTAACCGTCCAAAGAGAACTCCACGTAACAAAGCTGGTCAAGGACAACAAAACCGCAACTACAACCGTGGACCTAGAAGAGAAGAAAATAAATAATCAAAGCGATTAAAATAACTAACTTAAGAGAAAGCTTTGTCTTTCTCTTTTTTAAAAAATATAGGAGAAAATATAATGGCAATTAGCGCAAAATTAGTAAAAGAATTACGTGAAAAAACTGGTGCAGGGATGATGGACTGCAAAAAAGCATTGGAAGAGTGCGATGGAAACATCGAAGCTTCTTTTGACTGGTTAAGGGAAAAAGGAATCGCGAAAGCTGCTAAAAAAGCTGACCGCATCGCTGCTGAAGGACTTACTGCATTCGTAGTTGAAGGTAACACAGCTGCCATGGTTGAAGTCAACTCTGAAACTGACTTCGTAGCCAAGAACGATGAGTTCATCTCTTTGGTAAACAAAGTCGCTCAACTGGTTGTCGCAAACAAACCAGCTGATTTGGACGCGGCATTGGCTATCGACGTTGAAGGTAAGGATTTGGCTACTTTCATCGCTGAAGCTTCTGGGAAAATCGGAGAAAAACTTTCTTTCCGTCGTTTCGTGTTAATCGAAAAATCTGATGCTCAAGAATTCGGTGCTTACTCACACATGGGTGGAAAAATGACGGCTGTTGTCAAAGTTGAAGGTGCTTCCTCTGAAGTTGCCCGCGACATTGCGATGCACGTTGCTGCTGCCAACCCGCAATACATCGACCGTACAGCGATTCCTGCAGAAGTGTTGGAACACGAAAGCGCAGTATTGTTGGCTCAAGCCAAAGAAGAAAACGCTGGTGCGGCTAAACCAAAACCAGAAAACATCATTGAAAAAATGGTTGAAGGTCGTTTGAATAAAAACTTGAAAGAAATGTGCTTGGTTGATCAAGAATTCATTAAAAATCCTGATCAGACAGTAGCTCAATACTTAAATGGTGGGCAAGTATTAGAAATGAGCCGTTTCCAAGTTGGGGAAGGTATTGAAAAGAAAGTCGTTGACTTTGCTGAAGAAGTAGCTGCTCAACTGAAAGGGTAAAAGACACACTTACTGTGTCTTTTTTTAGGAAATAGGAATGAAATACAATAGAGTATTATTAAAATTAAGCGGCGAAGCTTTGGCTGGAGAATCGGGAACCGGAATCGATTCAACTACCGTTGCCAACATCGCCAGACAAATCAAAGATGCCAAAGACTTGGGAATTGAAATCGCCATCGTATGCGGCGGGGGCAATATCTGGCGTGGCAAAACCGGTGAAAACATGGGAATGGAACGCTCAACTGCCGATTACATGGGGATGTTGGCGACTGTCATGAATGGTCTGGCTGTCCAAAACGCCTTGGAACAGATCGGGGTTGAAACCCGGATGCAAACTGCGATCGAGATGCGCCAGATCGCCGAACCCTTCATCCGCCGCAAAGCGGTCCGTCATCTGGAAAAGGGCCGAGTTGTGATTTTTGGAGCCGGAACCGGTTCGCCATTTTTCACCACGGACACTACCGCTTCACTGCGCGCCGCTGAAATCAATGCCGACGTATTGTTGATGGCTAAAAACGGGGTTGACGGTGTTTACTCAGCTGACCCTAAAGTTGACTGCAACGCGGTTCGTTACGATCAGATCACATATAATGATGTAATTGCCAAAGATCTCCAGATCATGGACCAGACGGCCATTACATTATGCAAGGACAACAGCATTGACATTTGTGTGTTTAACATGCAAGAAGAAGGCAATATCGCCAAAGCTTGTGATGGTAAAAAAATCGGAACTATAATTTATCGAGGTGAATAATATGTTAGAAATCATTATTGAAGATTGTCAGGAAAGAATGGAAAAAGCGATTGAAGCATTTAACCGCGAGTTGGCTACAATCAGAACCGGTCGGGCCAATCCGACGATGCTTGATCGTGTTCACGTGAATTATTACGGTTCACCGACTCCAATCAACCAGGTTGCCAGCATCAAAGTCGTGGAAGGTCGTCAGCTGATGGTAAAACCCTACGACCGTTCGTCTCTAAAAGACATCGAGCACGGAATTTTCGAAGCCAATCTCGGTCTGACTCCTCAAAATGACGGTGAAGTGATCCGCATCAATGTGCCGGCCTTGACTGAAGAAAGACGCAAGGAATACGCCAAAGATGTATGGAAATTCGCGGAAAAAGCCAAAGTTGCGATCCGCAATATCCGCCGCGATTGCAACGACGAAATCAAAAAACTGGATATTTCTGAAGACGATATCAAAGGCGGTCAGGACACAATTCAAAAACTGACTGACAAATTTGTCAAAGAAGTTGACGAAATCGGAAAAGTCAAAGAAAAAGACATTCTGACTGTATAATCATACTGCCCCAAGTCGGGCAGTTTTTTATTTATTTTGAAGGCAAAATGTGGTAAAATGTCATGAGCGAGGTGGAACTATATGTTTTTTAAAAAAACAAAAAAACAAGAGACAGACATACAATTACAGAAGATTCCCGGCCATATTGCTTTCATCATGGATGGCAACGGACGGTGGGCAAAAAAAAGAAACATGCCAAGAACTTTCGGTCATCGAGAAGGCACCAAGACAATCCGCAAGATTGCTTTGGAATGTAACCGCCTTGGTGTAAAGGCGATGACAGTCTACGCTTTTTCAACCGAAAACTTTGCCCGGCCTGAAAGTGAAGTCAATTTCATTTTCAAACTGCCAGAGGAGTTCTTCAACCAATATTTCGAGGAACTTAATGCAAACAATATCAAGATTGCCATTATCGGACATCTTGAAAAGGCGCCTCAGCGCACCCGTGATATCATAAACAACGCCATTGAAAAGACCAAGGGCAACACAGGGCTGATCCTGTGTTTTGCCTTCATTTATGGCGGTCAGGATGAAATTCTGATGGCGGTCAAAAGCATCGCAACCGACTACAAGGATGACAAGATTGCACTTGAAAATCTGGACGAGAAGATGTTTTCGAGCTATCTCATGACCAGGGATCTGCCTGATTGCGATCTGATGATCCGCACTTCAGGAGAGCAGCGTCTTTCCAATTTCCTGCTATGGCAGCTGGCATATGCCGAATTCATATTCACCGATACCTTCTGGCCGGATTTCGACGAGGCAAAGCTGCACGCTTGCCTGCATGAATACCAGTCAAGGGATCGCCGTTTTGGAGGACTGAAATAGTGAGGACAAGAATTATTACCGGACTGCTTATCGCCGTCGTCGCTTTGCCGGCGTTGTTTCTAGGAGGAGTTTTCTTCAATATTCTCATGCTGGGCGTTGTGATAGTTTCAGGCTTCGAGATGGTCCATATCGCAACCAAACCAAGATTCAGGTTCTACCTGTATCCATTGGTGATGGTATTTTTGGGACTGGGATTCTATTTTTACGCCAACCAGCTGGTCATATCGACTTCTTTTTTCCTGATCTTGTTGATCGAACTGCTTGTGGCAGCAATGTTCGACGAGACTCTTGATCTGGGCCGGATCAGCTATCTTTTTTTCGCTGGAGTGCTAATATTTTCAGGACTCCATTATTTTTACCATATCCGCATGGATCTGGGACTGGATTATGTCATGTTGCTGGTGCTGGGAACTTTTGGCTGTGATACCGGAGCTTATTTTGCCGGAGTCAAGTTCGGGAAAACCAAGCTTATACCGCGGATCTCACCTAAAAAGACGGTTGAAGGTTCAATCGGGGGAATTCTTCTGGGAAGTCTGCTTTCGATAAGTTACGGCCTTTATGCCGGGATACTCTCAAGCAACCTTTCGCTTATTCTGGCATGTGTCCTTTTGACAATCACCAGCCAGATCGGTGACCTGACATTCTCGATAATCAAGAGAACGTTCTTAGCCAAGGACTTTTCAAACCTGCTCCCAGGTCACGGCGGGGTACTCGACCGGACCGATTCATTGATCCTTAACTCGATTGTGTTGGGATTGATCATGTGGGGCATACGATAGGGAGGAAATATGGACTCAATTATAGATATCATAGTCTTTGTCCTTGTTTTAGGTTCGATAATATTCATCCATGAACTGGGACACTTTTTGGCTGCCAAATCATTTGGAGTATACTGCTCCGAGTTTGCCTTGGGGATGGGACCAAAGATTTTTTCTAAAAAAGGCAAGGAAACCGAATATACATTGAGGGCATTGCCGGTTGGCGGATTTGTCGCCATGTATGGCGAGGCCGACCAGGAAGTTAACGACGTTTTCAAAGGAGTTGATCCGGACCGTTCTTTGAAGAACATTAAGACTTACCAAAAAGTCATTGTGATGCTCGCAGGGGTTTTCATGAATTTTTTGATGGCCTTTGCCATCATATTCGCAGTCTACTCCCTGCAACCGGTAGTCGTTGACTTGCCGATTATCGGCTCTGTAGTCGAAAATTCACCTGCCATGCAAGCCGGATTGCAGGCTGGGGATGAGATTGCCGCCGTCGAGATCAACGGTGAGATGATTGAACCGGCAACCTACAACGAACTTGTCGGGTTCATCCAGTCATTTGAATACTCGGGGGAAAGCACTCTTGAAGTAGATGTCGATTATTTAAGCGGTGACAATGAAGCAACCACTGTCGTATATGCCTTGTATAACGAAGATACCAAGGCATATCTACTCGGTATCCAGGCAAGCACTCAAAGGCTGCCGTTAAACGAAGCCGCTACAAGTGCTACCAAAAGTCTGGCATATGTTTCGCTGAGTGTGCTTGAAACACTTGGCAAGGTTGTGACCGGTGACCAACAGACAATCAACCAGGTCTCAGGACCGGTAGGGATTTTCAATATAACCTCACAGGTCCGTGACCAGGGGGCCGCCCAGCTGGCGATGGTTGTCGCCATGCTTTCAGCCAATATCGGGATATTCAACCTTTTGCCGATCCCCGGTCTGGACGGTTCACAAGCCATCTTCGCCCTGGTCGAAAAGGCCATCGGGCGAGAGATTCCAATCAAAATAAGATATTTCCTGCAACTTGCCGGACTAGCTCTGGTATTTGGCTTGATGATTCTTATTACGGTCAAAGACATTACAAAAATATTCAGTTAAAGGGTATGTACCCTTTTTTTTCTAGGAGGACGCAATGAAAGACAAAATCGCCATATTATTGGAACAGTTGAAAATCGAAGGGAAAGTCGACCAGCTTCATCATGCCAGCCTGACGCGGGTGAATGTGGACAAACAAAACAATTACTGTTTCTATATAAACAACCGAAGTCTGCTGCCCTTCGACGAATACTTCATTTTGAATTCCCATAAGGATAATTTCCCTTATCCGGTTGAATTCGAATTCGAATACGAACAGGATGAATATGACAAGCATAATCTTGAACTCTATCTTGGGTACTTCATCAACGAGTTTTCAACCAAGTATCCTTCTTTTTCAAGCATCAATCTTAAAAATATCCAGATCGACGAATTGACAATCAAGATCAAACTGTTCAATGAGCTGATCTTGCAGCGTTCCAGCGAAGTCGGATCACATCTCAAAAACAGGATCAAGGCGGCGGGAATCACGATGCCCGTCGAATTCGTTCTAGATGAGACGGACCCAAAATACCAGGAACTTATCAAAGAAATGAGCGCTCCAATCGAGGCCACGGCAATCATCCCTCCATCGCAGCCAAAAGCCGAAGTTCCTGCCAAAAAGAGCTATTTCAATTATTCTGCCAAGGAGGCCATCAAATACAAGATTGACGAGATTCATGCCGGGACAATGGAGCCCAATATCACTATAGAAGGTTATGTCTTTGGAGTCGAGGAAATCGAGACACGCAAAAAAACAAAAATCCAGACTTTGAAAGTGACGGACTACACATCTTCGATCCTGGTCAAGCGTTTCGAAAACAAATCCAACAGCGATTCGATCAAAGTACTTTCCAAAGGAAAAGTCTGGGTCAAGGTCAGCGGGGAACTGCGCTACGACGATTTCGCCAAGGATACAATCATTTTTGCAAAAGATGTGGAAATCATCAAAGGGCCACCAGGACGTCAGGACAACGCCAAAGTCAAAAGGGTTGAACTGTCAGTCCATTCGAAAATGTCGGCCATGGATGGTATTTCCAATGCGAAAGACTACATCTCCAGGGCAATCGAATGGGGGCACCCGGCAATCGCAATCACCGACCGCGCCAATGTCCAGGCTTTCCCCGAATGCCAAGGCAGTGCCGGTGGCAAGATAAAGATCCTCTACGGAGTTGAGTTCAATAAAATAGATCCCAACTTCCAGATTGTCTACAACTTCAAGGACATGTCGATTGAAGATGCGACCTATGTCTGTTTCGATTTGGAAACCACCGGTCTTTCGGTAATCCATGATGGCATTACCGAATTTGGTGCCGTAAAAATAAAAAATGGCGAAGTTGTCGACCGTCTCCAGTTCTTCGTCAATCCCGAGCGGCCGATTCCCGATTACATTTCAAAAATGACCAACATCACCAATGCAATGGTCCAAGATGAGCCGGTGATAAAGGACCGGCTGGATCTTATTCGCGAATTTTTCAATGATGCCATCCTGGTCGCCCACAATGCGACATTTGACATCGGGTTCTTGAACGAGGCCTTTATGGCCAACGATCAGCCGGAGATTGCCAACCCGGTAATCGACACCCTGGCTTTGTGCAAAGGATTTTTAAAGCCGATGAAATCATATCGGCTTGGCCAATGCTGTAGGGTATTCCGCATTGCCTACGATGACGGCGTGGCCCATCGGGCCGATTATGACGCCGAGGTCCTGTCACATCTTTTAGGGGTGTTGCTCCACCAGTTCATGCAAAGCGGGCGCTACCAGCTGTCAGATCTTGCCAATCTGGAAGTCAATGATGTCCACAAACTGGTATTCTCTTATCCGATGAGTGCAATCGCATTGAATCCACTCGGGCTTAAAAACATGTTCAAGGCGATAAGCGAGTCAAACACAATCTATCTCCATCAGACCGCAAGGATTCCCCAGGATCGACTGGAGCACTACCGGGAAGGGATGATTTTCGGTTCTGGGCCTTTCAATTCCGACCTTTTCGAAGCCGGACTTAACAGCTGTGACCGGGTTTTGGAAAAAACCATGGAGTTCTACGACTATATCGAAATCAATCCCCTGGAAGACTACCATCACCTGGTTGACCGGGGCAAAATAAGATCGCAGGACAATCTCAAGACATCGATCCTGCGGATCATCAGGATGGCCAAGAAACTCAAGAAGATCGTAGTGGCCACCGGTGATGTCCACTTTCTCGACGCCAAAGACAAGATCTACCGTGACGTCTTTATTGCCAATCCGACAATCGGCCTCAACCACCGGGCCCATTACCTTTGCGTGCGAAACCGGCCTGATGCCTGGACTCCAAACCAGATGCTTAGAACAACCGATGAGATGCTTGAAGCATTCAACTGGCTGGGTGAGGATCTGGCGTATGAGCTGGTTGTCGAAAACACCAATCGGATCGCTGAAATGGTCGAGGTTATCAAACCGGTCCACGACAAGCTTTTCACTCCAAAAATCGACGGAGCGGATGAGAATCTCAAGAAAATATGTTACCAGACAGCCCACCAGACATATGGAGAGATTCTCCCGGAGATAGTCCAAAACCGGCTTGAAAAAGAACTGAACAACATCATCAAACACGGCTTTGGGGTCATTTATTACATTTCCCATCTCCTTGTCAAGAAATCAAACGACGATGGTTATTTGGTAGGTTCAAGGGGTTCGGTCGGTTCGTCATTCGTTGCGACCATGTCGAACATCACCGAGGTCAACCCGCTGCCACCCCATTACGTCTGTCCAAACTGCCAGTACAGCGAGTTCATCGAAGATGGACGTGTCGCATCAGGTTATGATCTTCCTGACAAGCCATGTCCAAAATGCGATCATCCTTTGAAGGGCGACGGCCACAATATACCATTCGAAACCTTCCTGGGCTTCAATGCCGACAAGGTTCCCGACATCGATTTGAACTTCTCAGGCGATTATCAGCCCCAGGCCCATGAATTCACCAAGGTCATTTTCGGGGTCGACAATGTGTTTCGAGCCGGAACAATCTCGACCGTAGCCTCAAAGACGGCCTATGGTTATGCCAGAGGCTACGCCGAACTTATGGGCAAAGAGGACCAGATCCGTTCGGTGGAATTGGAGCGCATTGCCGCAGGTTGCGAAGGAGTCAAGCGTACCACCGGACAGCATCCGGGGGGGATAATCGTAATTCCCAACTATATGGATGTCTATGATTTCACTCCCATCCAGTTTCCAGCCGATGACATCAGTGCTACATGGCGGACAACCCATTTCGACTTCCATGCCATTCATGACAATGTACTGAAGCTCGATATCCTAGGCCACGTCGATCCCACAGTGATCCGGGCTTTGCAGGACTTGACCAAGATCGATCCAAAATCGATTCCTACCAACGACCAGAAGGTCATGGAGCTATTTACCAGCACGAAAAGCTTGGGAATCGATCTTTCCTACATAAATGTCTCACTCGGGGTTCTAGGCTTGCCCGAATTCGGAACTACCTTTGTAAGGGGCATGCTCAAACAGACAATGCCAAAATCATTCAACGACCTCGTCATCATTTCGGGATTGTCCCATGGTACCGATGTCTATCTAGGAAATGCCGAAAAGCTCATCAAGGAGGGGACCTGCACCCTGTCGGAGGTAATCGGTTGTCGTGACGACATCATGACCTACCTTATCGACAAGAAATTGCCTAACAAGGATGCCTTCGACATCATGGAGTGCGTCCGCAAAGGGAAGGCCCCCGGCGTCTTCCCGGAGAAAAAATACGAGGAATTGATGCGAGAACACAATGTTCCCCAATGGTACATTGATTCTTGTAAAAAGATCAAGTATATGTTCCCAAAAGCCCATGCGGTGGCCTATGTGCTTTCGGCAATCAGGGTGGCCTGGTGGAAGGTGTACTATCCTCGCGAGTATTATGCGGTGTATTTCTCGACTCGATGCGACTTTTTCGAAGTGGACACATTGGTAAGGGGGAAAGATGCGATAATCAAGCGATACCAGGAACTCAACGATCTAAAATCAACCAACCAGGCAAGCAACAAGGAAATCGGACTTTCCGACATGTTTGAAATCGCCTTGGAAATGATCGAACGGGGATTCCATTTCAGCCCGATTTCACTAAAATATTCTTCCAGCGACAAGTTCATTCTCGACCCTGTCGACCAATTGGGCCTTGTTCCGCCATTTGCGGCAGTCGATGCTTTAGGCGTCAACGTGGCAAATACCGTGGTTGAAGCCCGTGACATCCAGCCGTTCATTTCCAAGGAGGATGTCATCAGACGGACCAAGCTGAACAACTCTCATGTAAAAACACTGGAAAATATGGGCGTATTTAAGGATTTACAGGAAAAAAACCAAATGAGTTTATTTTAACATTATGGTTGCTTCTGTCAAATGTTTATGTTACAATACATTTATAAATATGACGTAACGAGTGGGGAAACCCACTCTTTATTATTGGAAAGAGGTGAGTTTTATGAATTTGCTTGATAATATAAAGGAAATGATACAAGGCATTTTGTCCGCTAACGACGTATATCTTGACGATATTGAATATGTAAAGGAAGGCAATGATTTTTTCCTTAGAATATTCATCGAAAAGAACGAGGGTTCATTGGATATGGATACCTGTGTCACCGTATCTGAAGCGATCTCGGCTCTGATGGACGAAAAGGATCCGATCAAGGACGAGTATTATCTTGAGGTTTCATCGCCCGGAGCGGAAAAGCCGTTAAAAAGTTTAGAGGCTGTTGTCAAGAATATTGGAAATTACGTTTATGCCAAGTTCAACAATCCAACCCAGGGATTGGACGAAGTTGAAGGAACGATTCTTGGTGTCGATGACAACAAGAACATCGAGATCGAATACCGGCAAAAAAACATCAAGAAAAAATGCACTGTAAACTATGACAACATTAAGTTTATTCGCTTAGCTATCAAATTTTAGGAGGAATCATGGCTAGTAAGAAATTCATGAATGCATTGAATGCATTATGCGAAGAAAAAGGGATTGAACAGGACGTATTCTTAGGAATGCTTAAAGAATCAATTGAAAAATCATACAAGAAAATCTATCTGAGTCCCGAAGCGAATGTCCGCGTGGATCTAAATCCTAAAACAGGACAGTTCCGTTTGTTTGAAATCCGGACCGTGGTCGACAACCTTGATGATGAAGATATCGAAATGAGTCTTGATGAAGCTCATGAAATCGATCAAAGCTACAAAATCGGTGACATTGTCGAAACCGAAATCGACGTGGATATCATTTCACGTCTGGCGGCAAACCAAGCCAAACAATTGTTCCGTCAAAAAATCAGGGAGACGGAAAAAGAAGCCCTTTATGAAGAATTTCATGACAAAAAAGACGAAATTCTTACCGGAACCGTTGAGCGCGTCGAACCCCGCTTCGCCATCATTCAAATCGGCAAAATCGGGGCGTTCCTGTCGAAGGCGAACCAGATTCCCAATGAGGAATTGGTTGAAGGGACAAAGACCAAAGTTTACGTTTCCGAAGTCGATCGCGACACCAAAGGTACCCACCTGATTGTTTCCCGTACGGATCCAAATTTCGTTAAACGTCTTTTTGAACTTGAAGTTCCAGAGGTTTTCGATGGTCTGGTGGAAATAAAGGCGGTTTCCCGCGAACCAGGTGACAGAACCAAGATTGCGGTCTACTCACGGGATGAAAACATTGATCCGGTCGGGTCATGTGTTGGTCCCAAGGGATCACGCGTCAAAAACGTTGTCGATGAGCTTAACGGCGAAATGATTGACATCATCGAATGGTCTTCGGACCCGGTGACCTTCATCACCAACGCCCTGGCTCCAAGTGATGTCACATCAGTTATTTTTGACGAAGAAAAGCATTCCGCGACCGTTATTGTTCCTGACAACCAGCTTTCTCTGGCAATCGGTAAAAGAGGGCAAAATGCCCGCTTGGCCGTACACCTTACCGGATGGAAAATCGACATCAAGTCACTGTCCGAAGCAAATGAAATGAATCTGTTTGCACAAAAAGAAAAACAACAGCCAGCCGCTTCTCTTGAAGATTTCAAGGAATTGATGATGCATGCTGTCGAAACGAGCGAGCCTGAGACAACGGTTGAGCCAAAACCTGTTAAGGTGGTTGAAACGCCGGATGATCAGATTTCAAGCCACGAGGCGGCAGAAAAAGCCAAGATAATCCGCAAGCCGGCTGAAAAACGCAAGGTGCTCAACGAGGAACAATCGGAATTGTTGAAAAAACTCGCCGATTTCCAAGATGAAATCGGAGAAGGTGAACAGGAACATGAAGCCGTTGTAATCACAAAAGAAGATGAAGGCGAAGATAGTTATGAGTATGATAGCAAATACGATGAAGATATCGACTATGATGCTTATGACGAATATTACGACTAAGGAGAATTTTCATGCGGAAGATACCATTAAGAAAATGTGTTGCCACCAATGAACAGCTGCCAAAAAAAGAGTTGATCAGGGTTGTAAAAAACAAAGAGGGCGAAATCATGATTGACCCTACTGGCAAACTCAATGGCCGGGGAGCATACTTGAAACGCTCATTGGAAGCAATCGAACTCGCAAAGAAAAAAAGAAGTCTCAACAAGTCGTTATCATGTGAAATTCCCGATGAAATTTACGAGGAATTGAAAAAATATGTCAATGGATGATCTAATCAAAGGTACATTAGGTTTATGTAATAGGGCTGGGAAGATATCCACCGGCTCGACCTTAATCGAAGATATTCGAAAAAACAAAGTCTATTTTGTGATAATCGCTTCAGACGCTAGCGATAACACTAAAAAAAAGATCAGCGATAAATGTAAATTTTACAATGTCGAATTTATAGAAAAATATCATAGTGAGGAAATTTCAGCGGCTATCGGTAAAAACAACCGCATGGCTGTTGGAATAATGGATAAAGGATTCTATGCTAAAATAAAAAAAGAAATGGGTAGGTGATATTATGGCGAAAGTAAACAAGAATCAAAGCAAGCATAATAGACGGGGAGGAAAAGGCAAACGTCCGGCAGCTCCAAAAAAACTCGAACCACAACTGGTTGACGGTTTTATCGTTTATGAAGACGGGATCACAGTCAGCGAACTGGCTGAGAAAGTTGGACAACAACCCGCTTCGATAATCAAAGTTTTATTCTTACTGGGAATCATGGTAACAATCAATACACCTTTATCAGATGAACAAGTTGAATTGATCTGCTTGGAGTACGGTTTTGAGACCAAAAAAGAAATAAAAGTGGATGAAAATAATTTTGAAGAGTTTATTGAAGAGGATAAGGAAGAGGATCTCGTTCCTCGTTGTCCGGTTGTCACTATCATGGGGCACGTTGACCATGGTAAAACAACATTGCTCGATACAATCAGAAAAACAACGGTAGCTGAAGGTGAAGCCGGTGGGATCACCCAGCATATCGGAGCTTATCAGGTTTCGGTAGATGGTAAAAAGATCACATTCCTGGACACTCCAGGCCATGAAGCCTTTACGGCGATGCGGGCGCGCGGGGCGCAGGTTACGGATATCGTAATCATAGTAGTCGCTGCGGATGACGGTGTGATGCCTCAAACAAGAGAAGCGATCGACCATGCCAAAGCTGCAGGCGTTCCAATTGTTGTTGCCATCAACAAGATCGACAAGGAAGGTGCCGATGTTGAACGCATCAAGGGTGCGATGTCCGAAGAGGGTCTGATGCCCGAAGAATGGGGTGGCGATACAGTCTACTGCGAAATTTCAGCAAAAATGAACATCGGAATCGATGCCCTGCTGGAAACATTGACAGTAGTTGCTGAATTGCAGGATTACAAGGCAAATCCGAAACGTCTGGCGTACGGTACCGTAATCGAAGGCAAACTTGACAAAGGTCGCGGACCGGTTGCAACCTTGCTGGTTGAAAATGGAACATTGCGTTCAGGTGATCCGATCGTAGTCGGGACGACCTTCGGTAAGGTCCGCCAGATGCTTGATGATCGCGGTCGCATAATCAAATCCGCATTGCCTGGAACTCCGGTTGAAATCACCGGGTTGAGCGACGTCCCTGGCGCGGGTGACCGGTTCAAGGTATTTGATTCGGAGAAAAAAGCCCGTTCGGTTGGGGAAACCCGTCTTAAAGCCAAACAGGAAGAACAACGCTCAAGCAACGCCGCAATGTCTTTGGATGACCTTTATTCACAAATCAAGGAAGGTCAGATCATCGATTTGAATATCATTGTCAAAGCCGACGTTCAAGGTACGGCTGAAGCGGTGAAAGCCTCATTGAACAAGATCGATATCGACGGTGTCCGTGTCAATGTAATCCGTTCGACAGTCGGTTCAATAACCGAATCCGATGTCCTTTTGGCCAGCGCCTCTAAGGCGTTGATCTATGGTTTCAATGTCCGTCCTAATGCCAAAGTCCGTCAAAAGGCAGATGAAGAAGGAGTGGAAATCCACTTGCACAACATCATCTACAAGATGATTGAGGAAATCGAAGCTGCCATGACTGGAATGCTTGCACCTGAGTTCAAGGAAAAAGTTACAGGTCAGGCTGAAGTGCGTCAGGTCATCAAGGTTTCCAAAGTCGGAAATGTTGCCGGATGTTATGTGACTGATGGTTACCTGCTGCGCAACAGCGGAATCCGCCTGATTCGTGATGGAATCGTCATTTACGAAGGTAAACTTGGATCACTTCGCCGTTTCACTGATGATGTAAAACAGGTAAATACCGGTTTCGAATGCGGATTGAGCATCGAAAATTACAATGATATCAAAGAAGGAGATGTAATCGAAGGTTACATCATGGAAGAAGTAGAAAGATAGGTGTTAACATGTCTGTTAAAATCCAAAAATTAAACGGAACAATTCAAAGGGAACTCTCTATGATTTTCCGGACCGAAGTCAGAGATCGCAATTTGCGGTTTGTAACCGTGACTGCGGTTGAGACTACAAACGATCTGTCGTTTGCGAAAGTTTTTGTCACTTTTTTAGGCAATGAAAATGACAAACGCCGCGGTATTGAGGCGCTTGAAAAATCATCTGGCTATATTCGCTCTTTGTTGGCGAAGAAGCTCAAGGTCCGCAAGGTTCCCGAACTTATCTTCAAGATCGATGAATCAATCGAGTACGGAAACAAGATCGAAAAGATTATAAGCGAAATTCACGAAAAAGAATCGGAAAAATAATTGTTCAAGGCTGCAGACATTGCAGCCTTTTTTGTTGCCTGCAACCTTAACAACCATCCAAATCTTTGGTATAATGTTCTAAGCAATGAAAAAAGGAGAATATTATGCCATTTTTAGAGAATGATATGTTGAAAGTAGAATTGAATCCCCAGGGTGCTGAAATCATCAGCATCATCGGAAAAGGTGACAACATCAATTACATGTGGAAAAGGGACAAGTCGCTTTGGGGATCTTCGGCACCGATCCTGTTTCCGATAGTCGGAGCACTCAACAATGACACTTGCTTGATCGAAGGTAAGGAATATCATATGACCCAGCACGGTTTTGCCCGTCACAATGTTTTCATCACCGACCAGGTAAGCCCGGTGCGGGTTGACTTCACTTTGGAATCAAACGAGAAAATAATAACCCAATATCCATACCAGTTCAGACTGATCATTTCCTATGAGCTTGAGGGTTGCAGCCTTAGCTGCACCTGCAAGGTTGTCAACATTGACAGCCAGGATATCTATTTCCAGATCGGCGGTCACCCGGCTTTTGCCTGTCCGTTTACAGACGAGGAATCAAGTGATGACTATTATCTTGAATTTTCGCATAAGGAGACTCTCGAACAGAAGGTCCTTCTTCCGGAAAAGAAATGCATGTCTCATGAAACAAGACCTTTTTTTGAAAACGAGCGCCGTTTCTTTGTCCGACAAAGCCTTTTTGCCAACGACGCGATAGTTTTCAAGAACTTCAAGTCAAAAACCGTTTCGCTCAAATCGATCAACCATGACAAGGCAATCCACGTGACCATGACCGGTTTCGATCATTTGGGACTGTGGGCGAGCAAGCATGTCGGTGGACTTCTTGCAATCGAACCATGGGTCGGGCATATCGATTACGAAGGTTTTGCCGGTGAGTTCAAGGATAAGGAAAGTGTTGTCCAATTGGCTTGTGAAAATGATTATCAGGTGAATTTCACAGTAACCATCGATATGTAAAAGGTCGCAAGACCTTTTTTGATTTAGTTTCCTGAAATCTAAAAAACAGATACTAAAGTGGATTAATTTTTGATATAATTATGGAAGATTTTTAAGGTGGTATTATGAAAGTAAGATTAGACCGATTGTTATCCAACACTGGATATGGAACCCGTAAGGAAGTAAAACAGATGATCCGCAAAGGTCATGTTAAAGTAAATAAAACAGTTATAAAAAAAGATGATTTGAAAATAGATCCCCAGGTGGAGAAGGTCTATGTGGACGATGTCGAAGTCGTGCATGAGCCTTTTGTTTATTTCATGCTCAACAAGCCAGCCGGATATATCAGCGCAACTGTCGACCAGTCGCACAAGACCGTGATTGATCTGATCGAAGGTTATGACAACTACGAACTTTTCCCGGTCGGTCGCCTCGACAAGGACACCGAAGGGCTGCTTTTGATCACCAACGATGGCGGCTTCGCGCATTTGCTGATGGCGCCAAGACGCAAACATCCAAAGATATATTTTGCAAAAGTCAAAGGGCCCATCAATGACGAGCATGTCGAATTGTTCAAGGAAGGGATCACCATCGATACCGGATATAAGTGCAAAAGCGCCAAACTCGAGATAATCGAGGCAAACGAAGAATATTCCCTGATCGAAGTCGAAATAACCGAGGGGAAATTTCATCAGGTCAAGAAAATGTTCCTGGCGATAGGTTCGGAGGTTCTGTATCTCAAGCGGACCCAGATCAGGAATCTGAAATTGGACGATAACCTACAGTTGGGTGAATTTCGTAAACTAACTGCACAAGAATTAATCGACTTGAAAGAAAATCTGTGATATAATCAAATTTAAGGAGAATACAAATGAGACTTAGAAATAATCCAAATGCAATGGATATTTTAAAAGAAAATGCGCATCTGGTCGTATTGGAACCGGAAAAGCATCATGGCAAGTGGAAGCAACTTTTCAACAACGAAAATCCCATCTACATTGAAGTGGGAATGGGAAAGGGTGATTTCATCTACGGCAATGCCCAGGCATACCCTGATATCAACTTCATCGGGATTGAAAGGTATCCTTCGGTCCTGGCGGCCGCAGTCACCAAAATAAGCAAGTTGCCGGTTCTGGAAAACTTGCGGGTCATCAAATATGATGCCAGTTTGCTTGAGGAGATTTTCGCTTTGGGTGAAGTGGCCAAATTGTTTTTGAATTTCTCGGATCCCTGGCCAAAAAGCCGTCATGCAAAACGCCGGCTGACGTCACCGCAGTTTCTTGATATCTATCATTTGGTTCTTGACAAGGATGCGATAATCGAATTCAAAACCGACAATAGGTTGCTGTTCGAATACTCATTGATCACATTCAATCAATACCCGCTTCATTTGGAATACGTAAGTCTTGATTTGCATAATTCGGCTGAAAATGAAACAAATATCCAAACTGAATACGAAAGAAAGTTCAGTGCCTTTGGACCGATTTACAAAGCTATTGTGAGGTACTAGATGAAAACTATCATTGAAATAACAAGCGCCCGAGAGTATAACGATCTTATCGCCAAAACGCCAAAATCAATTGTCCTTTTCAGCGCCGAATGGTGTGGGGATTGTCTTTTTCTAAAACAATTCCTCAACCAGCTTGTAAGTGAGAACCAGGATTACCAATGGTACTACGTGGACCGCGACAAGCTGCTTGATATCTGTCTTGAAAACGGGATTATGGGGATTCCTTCGTTTATCGCCTACTCTCAAGGCAACAAGATCGGGACATTCATTTCGAAGCAGCGCAAAACCAAAGAAGAAGTTCAAAAATTCATCAACAGTCTGGGGGAATAACATATGCTGTTACATGCTTTTTATAATTTAGAGGGGTCCGGTGACGTATTGCTCGTCCGTCTGGGACCGGGAACAACAGACAACTATCAAGTGTCTGGTGATCTTGTTATCCTGAAAAGCGGGGACAAGGTAATCGGGTACAACTTGTTGAATGCATCCAAATATTTCAATAACCTTAGCAACGGCAAAATTGACATCAGTCCTGAATTTGTCATGGATCTCAACAGGATATTGCAAGACAATGGTTTGGACTCGGTAACGAGCGATTGCAACGATCATTTCATCGTCGGCAAAGTCGTGGAATGTTTGCCGCACCCCGATTCAGACCATATGCACGTATGCCAGGTCGACAAAGGCTATGAGACAGTGCAGATAGTCTGCGGTGCAAAAAACATTGCCAGAGACCAGATGGTCGTCGTTGCCGAAGAAAACGCCGTCATGGCCAGTGGCCTGATAATCAGGCCGTCAAAGCTTCGTGGTCAAGCAAGCGCAGGAATGATTTGCTCAAGCAAAGAGCTCAATCTTTTGAATATTCCTTATGAAGGTATCCTTGTATTGGACGAGAGTCTGTATAATGTCGGTGAACATTTTTACAAAAGGTATGGTGAGCTAAATGTTTAAGAATTTTTTGAATCTTTTTAGAGAAGAAGAAGAACCAACTCCTGATCTTATAGTTGAAAAAAGACGCCAGGAAAAAGTGAGTTCAAAGGTTCAACCAGCCATTGTGGAAGTTCAACAAAAATCAAAGAGTATTGTGCCTGAAGATCTGACGATATCCAAGCGAGAAAAACAGCCAGTAGAAAAAAAAGCTGCTCTTGATGTAAAACCTCAGTTTTCAAAAGAAGAAAAACCAAAAGTCGAGGAATACAAAATGACTCAGGTGATTTCACCGATTTTTGGCAAAAGCAATACCGATGGAACAGCCGATCACAAGGATGACGTCAAAAAGAAAAAAGTCAAGGCGCCAAAAGAAGACGGTCTTATCAATGTCTTTTCTCCTTTTTACGTCACTGTTGAAGAAGATGAAGCTGAGCCAATTTCACAGACAAAGGATATGATTCCCGATCTTTCCAAGAAAGTCGATGAAATCAAAGTGGCCAGTGAGGCTATGGGTCAACCTGAACAACTCGAAATAAAAGATGAGACAGTTGCCCAAAATATCAGAAACATCGCCAAAATCATTGATGACACTGATGCCGATTTGAAGATTATCGAGGAGAGAACCGGCGAGTTCCGATTGGACTTCAAAGAAAGTAAGACTGACACCCGTTCGGTTACTGAGGAGATCAAGGATGACACATCTCTTGAGGAACTGATGAATCTCTACGACAAGTTCAAAAACTGATGATTGAAGGAATTGGCTGCGATATCGTCGATTTGACAAGGATCAACGTGGACGACGATAGTCTTGCAATAAAGGTTCTTTCGGACGTTGAATTTGACATATATCAAAAAATCACCAATAAAAACATCAAAAGACAATATTTGGGTACCCGTTTTTCAGTCAAGGAGTCATTCTACAAAGCGACCAGTCACCTTGATCTTGAACATACTTACAAATCATTGACTTTGCTCAATGATGATAACGGCCGGCCATATCTTAATTACCCGAACGCTCATGTTTCAATTTCCCACGAAAGAGAACTTGCTATAACTTATGTTGTTGTCGAAAAGAGCGATCAATAGCTATCCTTTGGATGGCTGTTTTTTTTACAATTAAACTTTTCTGTAACAAATTAGCGGTCGCTTTGTACATATCAAAAAAATTTTCTACAATTACAAATATTGAAAATTTTAAGACAAAATTGAGATAATATGCAAATCACACCTCATCTGAGTACACTAATGTTTAAAAAATGTAACAATACTGAAATTAACTTCCATATACAAATATATGATACGCTGAATATCGGATTTGAGCAGTCCAGCGTTTTGACTAATTGAAAAATACAATGTAATATAAAAGAGAAAGGAGGTGTATTATGTTAAACAGTACTGTGGTTGTGGGCAAAATCGATGAGATTTTCAATAGTCGCGTCAATGATTTTGGCATCAAGGAAACAAGAATCATGATTAAAGTGGAACGAAGCAAGTATGTTACCGATCATCAGGTAATATTCGATTACATTCCAGTTGTCCTGAACGAAGGAAATGCAAACATGTTAAATGATTATTGCACTATTGGCTCAATGATCGCCATCAAAGGGCGGCTTGACAATGATGAGACACACGGATTCAAACTGGTTTGTGAGAAGGTTTCATTTGTAGAGAATTATATTGAGCATTAATTGATGATGTGAACAGATTGTGATTTAAATGAGAATAACTTTAAAGAGTGTTACAAGGAGGATGCAAGTGACATTGAAAAATTTTAAAGCAGGAGAGAAGAATGTTAAATGAAACAACAATTGCCGGGGAAGTGGACACAATATATGATCTGCCGACGACAAGCACAGGAAAAAAAGAAACAGTTGTAATAATTAAAGTAGAAAGAGACTTTCCTCGGGATCAGCATAAAGAAAAATACCTTTATGTTCCCGTAATATTATGGGAGGAACCGGCCTATACGGCAAAATCCATATGCAAGAAGGGCAGCAAACTGGCGATCAAAGGCCGAATTTGCAGCGATGAGAAAAGTAAACTTAAGATTGTTTGCGAAAAAATCATCTTCATGGACCGATATTTTGAGAGCTGATAAGAATCTAAATTATTAATTGTCATCACTTGAGCTTTTTGATATAATCACTATGTGAAAGTGGGTGAACAGATTGACTTTAGATCAAAGTAGAATACGTAATTTCTCAATTATCGCACATATCGACCATGGCAAAAGCACCCTGGCCGATCGGATTTTACAGTTAACTAAAACAGTAAGCGAGCGAGAAATGAAAGCTCAGCTTTTAGATAGCATGGATTTAGAAAGAGAACGAGGAATTACAATAAAATTGAACGCCGTTCAATTGAAATATACGGCAAAGGATGGCAATGAATATATCTTCCACCTTATAGATACGCCAGGTCACGTCGACTTCACATATGAAGTATCGAGATCCCTGGCAGCTTGCGAAGGTGCCATTCTGGTAGTTGATGCCGCTCAAGGAGTTGAAGCGCAGACTTTGGCCAATGTTTACCTCGCATTGGATGGCAACTTGGAGATATTGCCGGTAATCAACAAAGTCGATTTGCCTAGTGCGGACCCCGAACGGGTCATCAAGGAGATTGAGGAAGTCATCGGCCTTCCAGCTGAGCATGCTCCGCTTATCTCCGCAAAAAGCGGTCTGAACGTCGAGGACGTCCTGGAGATGATTGTCAAGGAAATCCCGGCCCCGAAAGGGTCTATCGACAATCCGACTCAGGCGTTGATATTCGACTCATTTTACGATGCCTACCGCGGAGTGATGGTTTTTGTCCGCATTGTTGAAGGTAAAATCAGAGTTGGGGACACAATCAAATTCATGGCTACCAATGCCGAATATGAAGTTGTCGAGGTCGGTGTCCGGACACCAAAGGAAGTCAAAAAAGATGAATTGGTCACAGGGGAAGTAGGATGGATATCCGCCTCGATCAAGAACATCGAGGACGTTCATGTCGGGGATACGATTACAACATTGGAGAATGAAAGCAAGGTCCAGTTGCCTGGCTACCGCCAATTGAATCCGATGGTATTCTGCGGTCTTTACCCGATCGACAATGCCAGATACAAGGATTTGCGAGAAGCTTTGGAAAAGATGAAACTTTCGGATTCGTCATTGATTTTCGAGCCGGAAACATCACAAGCCTTAGGTTTTGGTTTCCGTTGCGGATTTTTGGGATTGCTCCACATGGATGTCATCCAGGAAAGGCTGGAACGCGAATTTGACCTGGAACTTATTGCAACCGCTCCATCAGTAAGCTATCATGTCTATTTGACTGACGGTTCAATGGTCGTTGTCGACAATCCTTCGCTTATGCCTGCGCCTCAGCTGATCAACCATATTCAAGAGCCATATGTCAAGGCATCTATCATGGCACCTGACGAATACGTAGGGGCCATAATGGAACTTTGTCAAAACAAGCGTGGGGAGTACGTCGATATCAAATACATCGATGCGACGCGAAGAAACATTGTCTACAACTTGCCTTTGGCGGAGATTGTTTATGATTTCTTTGACAAACTCAAATCCTCAACCAAGGGTTATGCCTCTTTTGATTATGAAATGATCGGTTATCGGACAAGCAAACTCCAAAAGATGGATATCATGCTCAACAGCGAAATTGTCGATGCCTTGTCGACCATTGTCCATAAGGATTTCGCTTACAACAAGGGCAAGGTCATCTGCGAAAAACTCAAGGAACTCATTCCTAGACAAATGTTCGAAGTGCCTGTCCAGGCGGCCCTGCAAGGGAAGATTATCGCCCGGACAACTATCAAGGCGATGCGCAAGAACGTCCTTGCCAAATGTTACGGCGGTGACATTTCCCGCAAGAAGAAATTGTTAGAAAAACAAAAAGAAGGTAAGAAACGAATGAAAGCGGTAGGGTCGGTGGAAATCCCCCAAGAAGCATTCATGGCTATCTTGTCTGTTGATGAATAACTCGGTAACGAGTTATTTTTTTTTTACAAGAATATAAAATCGAATTGCGCCGATTAAAAGTACGGTACTTATTGACTTAAAAGACTATATATATTATAATCTTTTCGAAAGAGGAGCTAACTATATTTAAATCAAGTGTTTTTTGATAATTAGCTGAATTTATTGTTAGATTTTTGAAAAGTGAATTTGTGTACACTGAAAACAACCACACAGTGGCCTTGGAATTTATTTTACAGTTGTAAATTATTTGAGTTCCGATTCGTCAAACGTGATGTTTTCAGATAACAGTTTATAAATTACTCTTATTAGTTTTCTAATCGAATGTCCTTGAGCGCAGCGATGTGATTTACCTTGAGAACGTTTTAGGTTATAATAACTATTGAAAGTGGAGTTGTGGGTGCATACTGGAAGAATGCATTGGTAAAGTGTCTTTCTCAAATAACGTGAACCACGTTTTGACAAAGCAGTTTGTGGGGCGTTGTATTCTCCGGATTGATATGTTCCAGGATCAACACCTGCAAAACCGATAACTTTAGCTGGGGAGCTAAAATTGTCGAGATCCCCAATTTCACTTAATATTGACATTCCTGAGTATATACCAATGCCAGGGATAGTAAAGATAGGAGAATTTAGTGCGATGGCTAGTTCTTCTATTTTTTTATCCACTATTTCCAAGTGCTGCTCAGATAAATCAAGGGATTCAATAAGCATTTTGATTTCCATGGTAATTATTTCGTTGTTCTCGCCGATTGATTGTTTAGCTGCTTCGCGAATTGCCAAGGCATCAACCTTCACAGTTCTACCTTTTCCTTGTTGCCGCAAGACATTTTTAAGATGAGCAAGATTGGCATTGGCTAGATTGTATGAGTTCCCAAACTCTCTTAAAATAGCCATGTAAGCCCGAGAATACTTGGTTTTGAACCAACTGTTTATTTCAGGAATTACGGTATCAATGCACTTTTGAAGTCTGTTTTTAAGCTGGTTGATATCTTCAGTAAGTGTTGCGTGATACCGGGTAAGTTCTTTGGCTTGTTTCAATGCCAACTTGCGTTTTGTAACCTTGGTGTAGTTCTTGTCGAACAGCACAGAGCAGATCAGGAAAGTATCTTTCTTATCGTTTTTGGTCTTCCTGATTTTTCCACGACGCTTGGCATCAGTTGTCAAAGGATTTATCATCCCGACTTCGTAGCTGTTTGATACTAGAAAATTTACGATATTGTCACCGTAGTGACCTGTCGCCTCTAGTCCGACAATATGCCTTGAAGAATTGAATTTTCTTGTGTTTTTAAGAAATAAGTCAAATCCATTACGGCTATTGGTGAAGAAAAAAGGTTCGACCAACACTTCGCCATTTGAGTCAACAACGCAGGCACAGTGTTTGAATTTACCTACGTCAATACCGATGTAATACATGATAACACGTCCTTTCGTAATAGGTGAGATGTGATATATCCACATACAAGGTATCAAAGATCCTGGTGCAAAATACAAGTTCAAAGACTTATCTAACTAATTTCAATTCAGATACGAAGATGTGGCAATTTCCTCCTCGAGGTAGTCAAGCTACAGGAATAAAACATCAAAGTACACATTCACAATTCAATTCTATAACAAAAATAAAAGAAAGGAAAATGTATATCATAAATTGACTACTAGATAAGTCATTTATAATATACCAGGATTATTATGACTTATAAATTACCAGAAGATTTTTTCTTTGGCGCTGCAATGAGCGGTCCCCAAACCGAAGGCGCTTATAATATCGAGGGGCGACTGCGTTCTTATTGGGATATGACATCCGATCTGGAGATCAACAATTTTTTCAACAATGTCGGATCATATGTTGGAAACGACATGTATCACCGCTACGAAGAAGACATCAAAGTCTTGAAAAGCTTGAACTTCAAGTCATTTAGAACTTCGATGCAATGGACAAGACTGGTCGACCGGGACGGAAAGCTGAATCCGGCCGGTGCTGCCTGGTACCATAAGCTGATTGACTGTGCCAATGATAATGGAATTGATATTTACATGAACATGTACCATTTCGACATGCCTGAATACCTATATCAAAAAGGGGGATGGGCCAACCGGGAAATAGTCGAAGCATATGCAAACTTCGTCAAAATTGCGATGGAGGAATTCGGTCACAAGATAAAATATTGGTTTACTTTCAATGAACCGATTGTTGAGCCTGAACAACAATATCTTCACGGAAATTGGTATCCGTATGTAAAGGATTTTGCGACTTCAATAAAGGTCCAATACAACATCACTCTTGCTCATAGCTTGGCAGTGTACAACTACCGCAAATTGAAAGCGGCAAATAAGATCGCCAATGATGCGAAGATCGGGATGATAAACTGCTTTGCGCCGCCTTACACCAAACCTGACCCGACTCCTGAGGATTTGGAAGCAGTCAGGATGACTGACGGTCTTCACAATCGCTGGTGGCTCGACGTTGTAGCTCACGGTCACCTGCCTGAAGATGTTATCGACACAGTGGAAAACAAATGGAACATCGATATGGGACGGCGTCCTGGTGACGAAGATATCCTGGCTCAGGGAATTGTTGACTGGCTGGGATTCAACTATTATCAGCCAACCAGGGTACAGGCCCCTGAACGCGAATTTGACGAGTCCGGAAACCCAATGATCGCCCAGCCTTATATCTGGCCAGAACGCAAGATGAATGTTCACCGCGGTTGGGAAATCTACCCTCAAGGCATCTATGATTTTGGAATGAAAATCAAAAAGGAATGTCCTAATCTGCCGTTCTTCATTTCCGAAAACGGAATGGGTGTCGAAGGCGAAGAACAATACTATCAAGATGGGGTTATCCAGGATGACTACCGGATCGAGTTTGTCCGTGACCACCTGATCTGGATTGTAAAATCGATTGAAGATGGGGCAAATTGCCTTGGATACCATTATTGGGGTGTCATCGACAACTGGTCTTGGTACAACGCATTCAAGAACCGTTACGGGTTTGTCCGCGTCTGCCTTGACAAAGGATACCAGAGAGAAGAGAAGAAATCGGCTCAATGGATCCGGGAGATTGCATTAAATAATGAATTCGAATAAGTCCTTTCAAGGACTTTTTTGTTATTTTCACATAATGCGGTTTCTTGTTTAATATCATTTACTTGAATCGGCAATTAAGTTATAATTATTGACGGTGATAGAATGAAAATGAAATTGAAAAAACCTAAAGATCATGTGTTTGAGGGAATATCCCAGGCAAACTATGAAGAACGAACCAAAATCAACAATCTGGTAATATTCCGGCTGAAAGTGATTTTTGTAATCGCCTTATGTCTGATTTTTACCCTGATATTCAGACTAGGCTATATCCAGTTGGTTAAAAGCGACCATTACTCTTTGGTCCTGGACACCTATGGCCGGGTCGTATATACCAATGATGCACCCCGGGGTAACATTGTCGATGTCAATTACACGACATTGGTATCCAACACAAACATAATCAATGTAACCTATTATAAGGGTGACCAGAAGAGTGTCCAGATTGATACCATTATCAATTTTTTGAGTGCGAATGTGGAATTCGATGATTCACAGATAACTTTGCGCGAAAAAAAGGATTATTATATTTATTATTATAAAGACACCCTTGATGCAATTGTTTCTGCCAGTGAAAAAGAGGAGTTGAAGGCAAAGGATAGTGAAAATTATGACGACAACTACTACAAGCTGCTTCTTGAAAGAATCGATGAAGATTTCTTGAATGAGAACATGACAAAGGATGAACTTGAAAAAGCCCGTCTTTCGTATATGATCAACTACACAAGCTCGTCATCTGTAATCATCTCGGATATTTCAATTGAGGAAGCAAGTCTGATAGCGTCCAATCTTGACATGCTTGAAGGGATTCAGGTTACCAAGGACTGGACCCGGGCCTACAATTACGACAGTGAATTCAAACAGGTTCTAGGCAAAGTGACAACAAAGAAACAGGGTCTTCCTTACGAAATCAAAGATGAGCTTTTGGCACTTGGCTATCCAAACGATGCCAGGGTTGGTGTTTCAGGTATCGAGCAGCAGTACGAAGACCTGCTCCGGGGAACCGATTCATCATACACCCTGACCTATGATGCGTACGGCAACTCAACCATCGACTACATTTCAAACGGTGCTTCAGGAGCGAATTTGCGTTTGACTGTTGATTGGCGACTGCAGCAGTATGCAGATGAGCTCATAAAAAATGAGTTGGTGGAAAACAACTCAAGCAACCAGTATTTCAACAAGATGTTTTTGACACTGATGGATCCAAACGACGGGTCGATTCTTGCCATGAGCGGCCAGACAATCGACAAGGAGACCGGTGAGGTTTACGATTACTCTTCAGGCAATTATCTTGACGCCAACCTGATCGGTTCGACAATCAAAGGGTCATCGCTCTACATCGGATTCAAGTACGGGCTGATAGCTCCAAACACTTACCTTATGGACACGCCTATCAAGATCAAAGGCACCAAGGAAAAGTCTTCCTGGAAAAACATGGGTCTTATCAACGAGGTTGATGCAATGGCCATGTCATCAAACGTCTACATGTTCCGGATCGCCATGATGCTTGGCGGGGCCAACTACGTTTATGGCGACGCGTTGTACATCAATCCTGAGGCCTTCGTTCAGGCACGTCTTTCGCAAGGGGAGCTGGGACTGGGTGTAAAGACACTGATTGACATCCCCAACGAGCAGCTCGGGTATGTCGGGTCATCGACAAGCCCTGGGTTCTTGCTAGATGAACTCATAGGCCAATATGATTCCTACACCATGATCCAGGTTGCACAGTATGTCAGTTCCCTGGCCAATGGCGGTTATCGGGTGCAGCCTCACTTTTTGAATGATGCATATGTTTACGATGACACCGGGGAAAAAATATTTGTTTATGAAAAACCTACCGAGATACTTGATGACGTTTCCGACCAGACCATCGCTTTTGAGCAAATCAAGGCCGGAATGGAAGCGTGCGTATCTCGCACCAGCGGGACTGCCTACTACTATTTTGCGGGAACATCCTACAAAGTGTACGCCAAAACAGGTACTGCCGAGGTATACGATTATCCCAGCAATGACGACCATCCAAACCACTTGATTGTCGGTTATATAGTCGACGAGGCTGACAATCCGGTGCTATCCTTCGCCTGCTTCGCTTATCGGCAGGATGTCAACGTCTCGGGAAACTCTTCAACCCATTCCGCGGGCGATGTTGTCCGGGCTGTATTGGACAAGTACGTAGAATTATATGGAATTTAAAAAAATGACTGGATTTTAGAATCTGGTTGTGCTAATATGTATCAGTAAGACTTATAAACAGGAGGTTAAAAATATGAGAGATAACGTTACTTTTAAATGTACTGAATGTGGTGAAGAAAACTACATCGGAACTAAAAACAAAAGAAATCATCCAGAAAAAGTGGAAGTAAATAAATACTGTCCAAGATGTAATAAAAAAACAGTTCACAAAGAAAAAAAATAAGCCACATAATGGCTTATTTTTGTTTAACGGGTTGTTTTTATAATCAAAAAAATAGAAGGGGGATACAATGAAAATCAAGCGACTGATACTAGGAGCGATGGCAGTAAACTGTTATGTCATATATGACGAATCGACCAGGCATTGTTTAATAATAGATCCAGGAGATATCGGGAAGAAAGTCAATAACTTCCTGATTGAAAATGAATTGCAGCCTTTGGCTATTTTGCTTACCCACAGCCATTTCGACCATATCGGGGCAGTTGACTATCTTGTCGAAAAGTATAAGATGCCGGTATATATCCACCCAGAAGGGATTGGTGCCGTGAATGATCCAGACATGAATCTGTCCAGACATTACAGCGCCATCTCTTTGACAGCCAAAATGACACCAAGCGACGAAATTCAAGAGATAGGCGAATTCAGTTTCGAATTCCTGCACATGCCCGGTCACACACCCGATTCTTGCATGATATATTTCAAGGATCAAAATGCACTGTTTTCAGGCGATGTCCTTTTCAAAGGAGCGATAGGCCGTTATGATTTTCCCAACTCATCGCGCTTCGATACCCGCACCACAATTGACAAGATCAAGAAGATGGATTTCGATGCCGTTGTCTATCCCGGCCATGGTGAACCGACAACTTTAAAAGAGGAACAAAAAACCAATTATTACTTGAACTAAGCCGCTTGGCGGCTTTTTTATTTTAGTGACAAATCACAACCATCGTGTTATTATGATTATAGATAGCGCTTACATGTCGTGTATTGCACTGAAAGGAGTCATATATGGATAAGCAAAGCAAGTGTCCCGTAACCGGTGCTGTGGGACATAGAAAAATGGAGACGACCGCAAACGAGGATTGGTGGCCGGACCGGTTGAATTTAAAAATTCTTGAACAGCATTCGCAAAAAGTAAGTCCGATGGGCAAGGATTTCTGTTACAAAGATGAATTCGCAAAACTAGATTATTTCGCATTGAAGGAAGACCTTTTTAAACTTATGAGCGATTCCCAAACATGGTGGCCTGCCGACTATGGACATTACGGACCTTTGTTCATCCGGATGGCCTGGCACAGTGCCGGTACCTACCGGATGGGCGATGGTCGTGGCGGAGGCGGGACCGGCAACCAGCGGTTTGCGCCGTTAAACAGCTGGCCTGACAACGTCAACCTTGACAAGGCAAGGCGGCTGCTTTGGCCGGTCAAAAAGAAATATGGTGCTAAGATATCCTGGGCTGATCTGATGATTCTAGCAGGCAACTGCGCCTTGGAATCGATGGGATTCAAGACAATCGGATTTGGCGGTGGCCGCGAAGACATATGGACCACAGAAGAGGATGTATACTGGGGCAGTGAAAAAAAATGGCTCGATGATAAACGTTATTCAGGGGAACGTGATCTGGAAAATCCATTGGCAGCCGTCCAGATGGGCCTGATTTATGTCAACCCCGAAGGGCCAAATGGAATACCTGACGCAGTCGCTTCGGGAATCGACGTTAGGGAAACATTCGCCAGAATGGCGATGAACGACGAGGAAACAGTTGCTTTGATCGCCGGTGGACACACTTTTGGCAAGTGCCATGGTGCATCCAAACCTGAGCATCTAGGGCCCGAAGTCGAAGCTGCTCCAGTCGAACAAATGGGACTTGGATGGAAGAACAGTTTTGGAAAAGGCACTGGCCAGGACACAATATCGAGCGGGCTTGAAGGAGCTTGGAATTCTACCCCGGTCAAATGGGACAACAATTATCTAAATACCTTGTTTAAATATGACTGGAATTTGGTCAAGAGTCCTGCAGGAGCTTTCCAGTGGCACCCCTCTGATCCAGAAGCGAAGACTGTTCCCGGGGCTGAATATCCCGACGAGAAATTCATGCCGATGATGACCACCGCAGATTTGTCATTGCGGATGGATCCAATTTACAAACCAATTGCAAAAAAATTCAAAGAAAACCCCGACTTGCTCCAGGACGCTTTTGCAAAAGCCTGGTTCAAACTAACTCACCGGGACATGGGACCAAAATCGCGTTACCTTGGACCGGAAGTACCAAAAGAGGACTTCATTTGGCAAGATCCGATACCTGAAATTGACTACGATCTGGTCGGTCCCGATGACATAGCAGTTCTAAAAACAAAACTGCTGGAATCCAAACTCACAATATCGCAACTAGTGAAGACAGCCTGGGCCAGCGCTTCTACATTCCGCAACTCGGACAAGCGGGGCGGGGCAAATGGGGCAAGAATTTCTCTGGTGCCCCAAAATCGTTGGGCGGTCAACAATCCCAATGAGCTCGATATGATTTTGGATGTCCTGAAAAACATCAAAACTGAATTTGACAACAGTCATTCCACCAAAATATCATTGGCCGATTTGATAGTATTGGGCGGCAGTGCAGCAATAGAACAGGCAATCAAAAATTCCGGTTATGATATCGATGTGCCATTTGATCCAGGCCGCAATGATGCAACGGCAGAACAAACCGACGCTGTTTCATTTGGCGTTCTCGAGCCAAAAGTGGACGGATTCAGAAATTATAGAAAACAGCGATATGATATCAAAGAAGAACACCTGCTTGTCGATAAGGCACAACTGCTTGATTTGACCGCCCCTGAAATGACTGTCCTGATTGGCGGACTAAGGGTTCTCAGGTGCAATTATGACAACAGTGAACTTGGGGTATTGACCGATAAGACTGACACTCTTTCACAGGACTACTTTATCAACCTCTTGGACATGAAATACATGTGGCAACCGGCTGATGATCAGGAATGGGAATACGTGGCAATCGATCGGGCAGCAAAAAAGGTTGCCTATAAGGTCAGCCGCATTGATATGGTGCTTGGTTCGAATTCCCAACTGCGCGCAATCTGCGAAGTCTATGCCAGCGATGATGCAAAATTGAAATTCATAGAAGATTTCATCAAGGCATGGACCAAGATAATGAACAGCGATAGATTTGATCTGAAATGAATCAAGACTTAAAAGGACCGGCATTGCCGGTCCTTTTCCAAACTATTATACCTATTTGATTTTCAGCTTTCTTTTTTGAAACACATGAACCAGTCAAGGCAATACTTTCCGGTTTCATCACTTTCCATTCTTTCTTTGGCTGTTCCACAAGATCCCGGTGGCGGCAGGATAACATCGTCACCTGGTTGCCAGTTGGCTGGAGTTGCGATTGCTTCCTTGTCCGCTTTTTGCAGGGCGATGATGATCCGTTTTATTTCATCGAAGTTGCGCCCCATCGAAGCAGGGTAATAAAGAATAGTGCGCACAACAGCTTCGGGATCCATGATGAACACGGCTCTAACAGCCTGGGTTGAAGACGACCCCGGTTGAATCATCCCGAATTTTTTGGCAACATCCATTTTGATGTCTTCGATCAACGGGAATTTCACTTCCACGTTTTTCATGCCTTTGTATTCAATCTTTTCCTGGATAGTTCTCAACCATGCAATATGTGCATAGAGAGAGTCAACAGACAGGCCGATAAGTTCGGTATTCAATGCCTTGAACTCATCCTGCATGCTTGCAAAGGTCATGAATTCAGTTGTGCATACCGGAGTGAAATCCGCGGGGTGACTAAAAAGGATTACCCATTTACCCAAGTAATCTTCCGGGAATGAAATATCACCCTGGGTTGTGACAGCTTTGAATGAAGGCGCCTTTTCACCGATCAAAGGCAATGTAACAGCCTCCTTTTTTAATTCTTCGTTTTCCATATTTTTCTCCTTTCATCGTACTAGCTACCATAATTATATCACAACATGCCATTATTTCAAGTACAGAGTGTAATTTATGTTACACCGAGAAACATATATAAACTATAGGATTTCTAGGAATTTAAGTTTTGTGTATTTTCATATTGTTGAAAATTCGAGAAATCAATTGAATACTATTGATTTCTATTGTAAAATGATAAATATCAATAGCAAACAAGAATAAACAAGAGGTGATCACATGTTTGCAAAAGAAAGGCATCAAAGAATAGTTTCAAAAGTGAATAAGACTGGGCGGGTACTGGTAAAAGATTTGGCCGATGAATTCGACGTCTCCGAAGATTGCATCCGCAAGGATCTTTCAATACTTCAAAAGCAAAATTTGCTTGAAAAAACATATGGCGGGGCGATGAGGATAAACACCAACGTCCATCTCCATTCCAGTTTGCAAAGAAAAAAGCTTCCCGATCGCGAACGGGTTGCGATTGCAACAAAAGCAATTGGCTTGATCGAAGAAATGGACACGGTATTTCTAGACATATCGCTCACAAATGTCGAATTGGCAAGAGAACTGGCCCGCCAAAACCTCAATGTTACAATCATAACGAACATGATCGAGATCCTGAATTTGATTTCACATTGTGAAAATATCAGTCTGATATTTATCGGCGGACACATCAACGAGGACCGTGATGGATTTAACGACGCCCTGGCAACAGCCATCCTCGATAATTTTATAATTGACAAAGCCTTTGTCGGTCTTACTGGTATTGATGTTTTTTTGAATCAAGTTTCAACGTACCGGATTGATGACGGGCTGTTCAAAAAAAGAATAATTGACATGTCCAAAAAGTCATATCTTTTGGTCGAAAACCGCAAATTCAATGAATATGGCAATTTCATCTTCACTGAGATAAACAAGGTTGACGGATTGCTTGTAAGCGAATCGCCCCATAAGGACATATTGGAACAGTTGGAAAAAAAAGATATCAGAATAATATAGGTGGAACATGAAAAACAGGGAACGGATTTCAATACTAAAAGACAAACTAGAATCAAAAAAACGTTATCTATCGCTCGAACAGGCTTCAATAATCACCAAAACATATCAGGAAAACCCGCAGTGCTCTATTCCAAAGAAGCGGGCATTGGCCTTGAAGGCCGCTTTGGAAAACATCGAAATATCAATCGAAGACGAAGAGTTGATTGTGGGCAATCGTACTGCCAATCCGCGCGACGGGGTTGTGTTTCCAGAAAGCGGATGTTCCTGGATTCTTAAAGAACTTGATACGCTTGAGTCACGGCCCCAGGACCGTTTCATTGTCAAAGAGTGCGACAAGGAAACATTCCGCAATGTCATTCACCCATACTGGTTGAATCGTTCAATGGAAGATCATATCTACAACAACTACAGCAGTTCGCTCCAGACGATTGAAAAGGTCGTTAAAATCAACCAGAAGGACCATGCTCAAGGCCACATTTGTCCCAATGTGGAAAAATGGCTCAAATCAGGTGTTTCCGGTCTTTACGAAGATGCGGCAATGAGATTGCAGAATTGCCAGGATGATCAAAAGGAATTCTACGAATGCACATTGCTTTCACTTGAAGGTGCCAAGAATTTCATGCTTCGCTATTGCGGATTGATCGAAGACAGGATTGTGGCAAATCCTAATGCATACAGTGATTTGATCATGGTAAAAAACAACTGCAACAATCTGGCAAACCGCCCCGCGAACACATTTCATGAAGCGCTTCAGGCAGTCTGGTTCCTGTTTGTGATCTTGCACATGGAAAGCAACGCATCATCATTCTCACCAGGTCGGATGGATCAATACCTGTTGCCTTATTATCAAAACGATATAGCCCAAGGGGTCATCGACCAAGATCTGGCGCTTGAGATGATTGAATGCCTGTTTTTGAAATTCAACCAGGTGGTCTATATGCGCAATGAACATAGTGCAAAATATTTCGCCGGATTCCCCATCGGCTTCAACATCGCACTAGGTGGCCGAAACAGTCTTAATCAAGATTGCGCCAACGATCTTTCTTACCTGTTCTTACAGGCTCAAGAAAACATCGGATTACCACAGCCAAACCTTTCGGTCCGCATCAACAAGGCAACTTCCCATGAATTTTTAAAAAAGGCGGCAGAAGTCGTGGGCAAGGGAAGTGGGATGCCCCAATTCTTCAACGACGAAGCTATCATCGAACCAATGATAAATGAATTGGACATCGAAAAACAAGACGCCCACGACTACGCCATTGTCGGCTGCGTCGAATTGACAACTCAGGGTAACAATCTGGGTTGGTCCGATGCGGCGATGTTCAACATCAACAAGGTTCTTGAACTGACCCTTAACAACGGCAAATGCCTGCTTACAAACAAGCAAATGGGGCTTGATCTGGGCAGTCTGAGTGACTATGCGACATACCAGGATCTCCAAAACGCTTTGGGAAAACAGGTTGAGCACTTCATGGATAAAATGGTTGAGTCATGCGAGGTGATTGAAAAAGCCCATCAGGAATTTTTACCTACCGCATTTTTGTCAACTGTGATTGACGATTGTATGGCAAAAGGGAAGGATGTCACAAAAGGCGGGGCGAAATATAATCTTTCAGGAATTCAGCTAATCCAGATTGCCAACCTGGCCGACAGTCTCGCCGTCATCAAGAAGCTAGTTTATCAGGATCAAATGATATCCAAGGATGAAATGATCAGCGCGCTAAGGTCAGATTTCAATGAAGATCCGATCATGGCGACCATTGTAAAAAACAAATGTGAAAAATACGGCAATGATGTCGAGTGGGTTGACCAGATCGGGGCTTACTGGGCTGAGTATTTCAAAGACAGATTAGGAAGATATAAAAATTTCCGTCAAGGAAAATATCATCAGGGTATGTACACTGTTTCGGCCCATGTTCCAATGGGAGAAAATGTAGGGGCATCCCCGGATGGTCGCAAAGCGACAGAACCATTGGCCGATGGCGGTATGTCACCGGTATACGGACGCGACCTGGAGGGCCCGACTGCAGTCTTGAAATCGGTGGCGCGGATTCCGAATCGATGCACTACAAACGGCGGTTTGCTCAATCTCAAATTCTTGCCTGACCTTTTCAAAACAAGCGAAGGAATCGATAAGTTCTGTTCACTCCTTCGGGGGTTTGTCGACCTGAAAGTGTGCCATGTCCAATTCAACGTTGTCGATAAAAAGACATTGCTTGAAGCCCAGAAACACCCGGAAAGATTTTGTTCATTGACCGTTCGAGTTGCCGGATATACCGCTTATTTTGTGGAACTTGACCATAAGCTTCAAAACGAGATAATTGCGAGGACGTGGCATGAATTCAGCTAAGGGGAATATATTTGCCATAAAGCGATTTGCGCTCCATGACGGTCAGGGAATACGGACTACCATATTTTTCAAAGGTTGTCCCCTTCGATGTTCCTGGTGTCACAATCCAGAAGGCATAAATCCAAAAACTGAAATTGCATTCATCAAGAACAACTGCATTTCTTGTAAAAGATGTCTCAAAGTGGCTCAAAATGACCAGGTCATAAAATATGATGGGCAGCCGTTTTTCAACCTGAAGTCACGAAGTGATTTTAAGCCAATAATAAAAACATGCCCGGCGAATGCGGTTGTTTCAATCGGCGAGAATGTGTCACTATCCCAAGTTATGGATATGATAAGCAAGGATCGGATCTTTTATCAAGGCAAAGGCGGTGTGACCTTTTCCGGGGGCGAGCCGCTGATGCAAATTGAATTTTTGAAATCAGTTCTAAGACACTGCAGGGAAACAAATATAAACACCGCAATTGAAACTTCTTTGTACGCTCCATTGAACAAAATATTGCCGATTCTCAAGTTGCTCGATACGATTTATGTGGATTTCAAGATGTTCGATGGCGTAAATCATCTTCGCCATACCGGTGTCGACAATAAAGTGATAAAAGACAACATCTCAGCCATTCTTAAAGGACACCACAAGGAGAAAGTCGTTATCCGTACCCCTTTGATTCCGGGTATCACCGCCAATCTCGAAAACATCGAAGCTATCGCCAAGTTCATCTTTGAGTGTTTTCCTGATGTGCAGTACGAGCTGCTAAACTACAATTATCTAGCAAGCGGCAAATACGAGAATCTGGCAAGCGATTTCTTGCTGTCGCCCGATTTGAAGCCGCTCAACAGGATTGAGTTGGAAGAACTATACGAAGTCATTGAAAGGGCCGGAATCAAGAATGTGGTAAAAGCATACTAACAAGAACGGTGATGTTCTTGTTTTTTAATCATATTTTTAATTTTCGTGTGTAATATTTGTGAATTTCTGGCAAATTTGATAAAATTAGTTCCATCAGCCAAACAAAAATCAAAAAAAGGAAAATGTATATCGTAAATTGATAGATAGATAAGTCATTTATAATATACAAGGAGAACAATATGTTAGATATCAAAACCTGCCAGAAGGTCATTGCGGCCGGACTGGAAACGGGATGCAACTTTGCCGAAATATTTGAAGAAGACAAGTTTTCAACGGCAATTTCCCAAATCAATGGAAAAATTGAAAAAGTCAACAGCGGAAATTCATACGGAATCGGAATCCGCCTCTACCATGGCAAAATGAGCGTATATGGGTCAACCAACAACAATGATCCAGAAAGTCTTGTCAATCTGGCCCGAGATCTTGCGGCCAACTTTCATGGCGAACCGATGGTTGAAGCCGTGGAGTTGGGTCATATTTTCTACGACAATAATCATCCGATTGAAAAATACCCTGAGGACTACGATCTGGATTACAAAAAATCCATTATTAAAAAACTGTATCGAAGCGCCAAGGAATACAGCGAACTTGTTTCCAAGGTTAACGTGAACTACAGCGACAGTCACCAAAAAGTGCTCATAGCCAACAGCGAAGGAAAATATATCGAAGACAGCCGGGTCCAGACACGAATTGCTGTAACGTCGATTGTTGAAAAAGATGGTCACATTCAGGATTTTTACAGCGCACCCGGAGCCAGCAAAGGGCTGGAATTCTATGATGAGATCGATCTGGAAAAACTTGGCCAGGATGTCAGCGAAAAGGCGATCAAGATGTTCTTCGCCTTGGAATGTCCTAGCGGCGTGATGGATGTTGTCATCAACAATGGCTTTGGAGGGGTGATTTTCCATGAGGCATGCGGCCATCTTCTTGAGGCTACTTCCGTGGCTAAAAACCAGAGCATTTTTGCCAACAAGATTGGCGAGAAGATAGCCAGTGAACTTGTCAGTGCGGTCGATGACGGAACGATAAAGAACGCCTGGGGTTCTTCAAATATCGATGACGAGGGGAATTTCACCCAGCGCAACGTCCTGATTGAAAACGGCATTCTCAAAGGCTATCTGGTGGACCACTTCAACGGATTGAAGATGAACGCAAAATCAACGGGAAGCGGCCGGCGCCAGTCTTATCATTTCCAGCCGACTTCAAGAATGAACAACACGTTCATCACCAACGGAAAAAGCTCGCTAGATGAACTGATCGGTGCGACGAAATTCGGTTTGTTTGCAGCCAGCTTGGGGGGCGGATCGGTGAACCCGGCAACCGGTGATTTCAATTTTGCTGTCCAGGAAGGATACCTGATTGAAGACGGAAAGATTACAAAGCCTGTAAAAGGGGCTTCACTAGTTGGCAACGGTGCCCAGGTGCTTAAAGACATTGATATGGTTGCCGACAATCTTACCCGCGCCCAGGGAATGTGCGGCTCAGCCAGCGGTTCAATTCCAGTAGATGTCGGCCAGCCGGCGATTCGGGTAAAGAATATGACAGTAGGTGGAAGGGGAGGCAATATCTGATGGACTACAACATACTATTCTCCAAAGCCAAAGATCTTAACATCGAAGCATTGGAGCTTTATGAGGCGACAACCAAAGACATCGAGGTCAGTCTTTTTGAAGGAGAAGTTGACGATTACAATTCAACCAACATCAAGGGACTGGCAATCAGGGGGATTTATCAGGGTAAAGAAGGAACAACTTTTATCGAGAAATTCAACGATGAACTAGCCGATAAGATACTTGAAAGGATCATTTCCAGCGCCAGGACGATCGAAAATGACGATGACGTGTTTTTCAACCGGTGTGCCGGTAAGTACAATTCGTGCCAGACTTACTATCCCGAGCTGGAAAACATTCAGACCCAGGATATCATTTCATTGTTAAAAAGGTTGGAAAAAGCCGTTTTGGAACAGGACAGCCGCATCAAGCAAGTCATGTCCACCAACTTTGCGATATCGCAGAATGAAATCAGAATCGTCAATTCCTATGGTCTCAATTTGCAACAAAAAAACAATTATGCCATCTTGTCTTCATCATTGATGGTTTGTGAAAGAGATGACACCAAAACCGGTTTTGATTACCAGGTGAAATTTGCCATCGATGATTTTTCGGTCGATGCCATTGCCAAAAAAGCCGTAAACAAGGCGGTTTCGATGCTCCACGCCAAGACTGTCAAATCAGGCAAATATAACGTCATCATCAAAAATGAGGCGATGATAGGCATTTTGAGTTCACTTATCCCCAGTCTAAGTGGCGACCGGGTCAACAAGGGATTGTCAAAATTCAAGGACAGCCTGAACAAGTTGGTTTTTAATGAGAACCTTACAATAATCGACGACCCCCAACTGGTCAACGGCATTCGATCGACGCCATTCGACGATGAGGGAACCCCGGCTTTGAAAAAGGCTGTTGTGGAAAACGGTGTCATAAAAACATTTATGCACAACCTTAAAACTGGAAAGAAAGCAAATGCATCATCAACCGGGAACGGCTTTAAAAACGGCTACAAAGGCGAAGTTGGCATCAAACCGACCAACTTCTTCATTCTACCTGGAAATGACAGTTTTGAACAACTCCTTGAAAAGGCATCATCTGGAATAGTCATCGAAAATATCCAGGGGCTTCATTCAGGAATGAACACCTTGACAGGGGACTTCTCACTGCAGTGTTCTGGACACAAGATTGACAGCAAAAAGGTGTCCGGTCCGGTCAATCTTATCCTGCTTTCGGGAAACTTGTTCGATCTTTTAAATGACCAGCTGGTCGCCATCGGCTGTGACCAATACTTCTCTTACAGCGGAATCGCTTCTAGTTCACTGCTGTTCAAGGATTGTCTAATATCAGGAAAATGATTTGGGCTGCCAGGAGACTGGCAGTTTTTTTGTTTTTTAAAGTAATCGGATTGTTTGTTCGGTATTAATTATAAAGGGGGATGAGTAAATGCATAAATTATTAATCAACATTCTCAATTACGCAATAGCCAAAGGATCAAGCGACATTCATTTCGTGATGAAAGAAAAATGTCTTATCAGTCTTAGGATTCACAATGAGATGGTCGTCTATAGAAACCTGCCATACCAACAGGGATTGAGGTTGCTCAATTATATCCGCTATTTTAGCAGAATCGACACCAACTTCAAGCTCAAGCCTCAAACCGGAGCCTTCAGCCTGGATTTCAACGATTGCAATTACAGTTTCAGGACATCTTCATTGCCGGCAAACAAGAAGGATTCAATTGTAATAAGGATCCTGAACAACCATTCCAGGATAGATCTGAATTCAATTTCCAAGGACTATAGGATAAATGAATTTCTCACATCAATTGCGGCAAAACGAAACGGCCTGTTTTTGATATGTGGTCCGACCGGATCGGGAAAAAGCACATCACTCTATGCCTTGCTCGACTATCTTGATGCAAACTTCCACAGGAACATAATAACGATAGAAGATCCCATCGAGATGCCAAAGGATTACTGCCTACAGATCCAGTTGAATGAGTCAATGGGGATAAGCTATCAGACGACCCTCAAACAGATATTGCGCCATGACCCGGATGTCATAATGATCGGTGAGATCCGGGATTCGATGACGGCCAAGCTTGTCGTGGAAGCGTCATTGACCGGCCATTTGGTACTAAGTACCCTTCATAGTTCGAATTGCCTTCAGGCACTAAGCAGGCTGATGAATCTTGGAATCACCAGATATGACCTTTCGGAAATAATAAAGGGCATCTGCTGCCAGCGAATTGTTTTCGACGAACACAAAGACCTGCTATTGCTTAGCGAGTTTATCGACGGGAAGAATCTCAACAGTTATTTCTTGAACCGTGATTACGAAATTTACAGTTTTTCAAGAAATATCGAGAAGCTAAATGAATCCGGTCATATTTCAGCAAAATTCAAGGAGCAGCTTGAAAATGAACTATGATCTAAAAGGACTCGAAACATTGGCTCTGCTGCTGGAACAAGGCTTCTATCTCGATGACGCTTTGAAATTGGTAATGACAATATATCCATCAAAAAATTTCAAGCTAATCACCAAGAAAATCAAGGAAGGCGAGAGTCTTGAAAATGCCATAATCAAAACGGGCTTGCCGAAGGTTTTTATTGAATATTTCAAATTTTTTGACAATGGCCTCAATACCGCCGCTGCCATCAGGCAAGCTCTCAGCCTTACCAACGAAAACATTGAAACCAAAAAGTTCCTATTGAACAAGTTGAGTTACCCCATGATCCTTATTTTATTTGTGAGTGGTTTTTGCATATTTTTGATATTCAGTCTGATGCCCCAGATAAACCTTCTATTCACATCCTTCAATATCGAGCCGACAATCTTCACCAACCTTGTGTTTTCCTTTTTGAATCTATTTCCATTGGCGATATTGGCTGTTTTGTTATCCATTGTCACAACTTGTGGAATGGTTGCTTATGGAATAAGGAAAAACAATTTTGGAATCATTGATTTTTTCAATGTAATTCCCGGGTTCGGTTGGATTATAAGAAGCTATTATTCGTTGAAGTTCGCTATATACTACAATGAACTGGTCAAAAGTGGATATGATACTGGCAACATAATCCACATTCTTTATTCCCAGATGGATTCAAGTGACCTAAAAATGATCATCTATGAACTTAAAAAAGGCATAGAGGAAGGTTCACTGGTCGAACAGGCTGTCCGGGATTTTAGCTATTTCAATGATTATCTCAAGAGTTATTTCTTTCTCATGATAGTCAACAACCTCGAAAACAAAAACCTCGATCTTTATATCCGGATCCAAAAGAAGCTGATTCACAGTCTGATCGAACGTGTCACAATTGTCATCACCCCATGTGTCTTTGGTTTTGTGGGAATATTCATGGTCAGCATCTATCTTGCCATCATCCTTCCCCTGATGAATTCAATCGAACTTATGTAAAAAAGGAGATCAATATGAATAAGAACGGTTTTACATTAATTGAAATGATATTTTGCTTAAGTGTTGTCCTGGTGCTGTTTTTGCTTGTAATTCCAAATGTCACAAGCAAAAACACGGTGGTAAAAGACCGTGGTTGCAAAGCTCAGGTCGAAGTGGTCAACTCCCAGATCCTTCTTTATGAAATCGAGTACGGACATTTGCCCGATTCGATCGATGACCTTACCAGCGGCAGCCACCCTTACCTGACCAAAGAGCAGGCAACGTGTCCAAATGGAATGGAAATATATATCGAGGACGGCCAGGCTTATGCGAGATAACAGGGGATTCACATTGATTGAAATGGTCTTTTCATTTTCAATCATGATGCTGCTGACAGTGTTTTCGATACCTTTGGTGAATATGACATTGACACCTGATTTGCTTTCTCAGGCAAACCATTTGATTGTCTATGTCAATTATGCCAAATCATACGCCATAAACAACCGCAGGAGAGTAGAGCTAAATTTCGATAAAGATTCACTGGAAATAAGGTGCCAAAACGAGTTGTTGGAAGAATACACATTGGCCAAGGCCCACTTCTCCAAAGATCTTTGCTTATGGTTCAATGAAGCGGGCAACATCTCCCGGGCCAATACCATCTACTTGAAAAACTCAAAGGATCAAGTCAAGCTCACTTTCAACCTTGGAACCGGGAACTGTTATGCAAAATAACCGTGGCAATAGCCTTATAAGCAGCTTGCTTGCCTTTTCGATCTTTATGACGACAGTTGTCATGTTGATGAGCGTATATAACCAGACATTAAAAAAAAGCGCGCTGCTTATAACAGAATATAACGAGGTAATTATTGATGAAAAGAATCTGCCTGAATTCCAATGATGGTTTTACCCTGGTGGAATCGCTACTTGCCTTTGGAATATCCATTATCGTCATTTCCAGCTTGAGCATCTTTGGAACACTGAAATTATCACTTCAGGGCAAGTATATCGACAACAGTCTGAACGTGGCTATATATCAGCTGGCAGACACTCTGGTTACCGCAAGAAACATAAGCTATGGAACGACTTTGGAATTCGAAGACAGCCAAGGCGATGTGAATCAGATCTTTTTGGATGAAGATGTACTTGTGCGCACACCAGGATATGTGATTTACACAAAAAACATATCCCGGATTGAGTTCTATTTGCAAGACAATCTGATTTATCTCGAACTGGAAAAGCAGGGGAAAATCCATACATTCTTGGTGGGATCGGATTATCAAAACGAGGTGGAGTCGGATGAGACGGCAATCATACAATAGTGGCAATGTATTGATAATAGTATTGGTCTATTTCACTCTTGCAACTTCTGCGATAACTCTTATTTATACTAATGCGCTGGTCGCAAATCGCTCTTATCGGTCAAATGAAACGGCAATAAGCGACCGGCTCGAACTCGAATATATTGCCAATACTATCAAACTACTCGATTTAAAGGATAATCCTGTCAACATGAATTTCAGCTACAAGCAAAGCCAATTCGGGATAGTAGCGTCACCGCAAGAATTGGACTCACTATGGAAAATATCGATAACCGTTACGAAAAACACCTGTGATTATCATATAATTTCAACATTCGACAGTGAAAATCGATGCTTCAATTCATTTGAATTTGATGATTAACTGTTTACAAAGCCGCATGTTTCTTGTTATAATGTTACGGTAAATTGCAAAGGAGATTTTAAAATGATTAGTGTTGGAGATTTAAGACCAGGGATTACATTCTTATACGAAGGTAACCTTTATGTAGTATTAGACTACTCTCATAATAAAACTGCTCGCGCCGCAGCAAACATCCGCGTAAAAATGAAGAACCTTAGAACAGGTTCAACCACTGAAGTGACTTTTGGAAACAGTGAAAAAGTTGCCCGTGCCCATATCGACAAAAACAAAAAACAATATCTTTACAAAGATGGCGACAACCTGGTTTTCATGGATTTGGAAACTTATGAACAAATTGAAATTCCAGCTGCCAACTTGGAATGGGAAATCAACTTCCTGAAGGAAACCGACGAAGTCGAAGTCACTTCTTTTGAAGGAGAGGTATTGGGTGTTTCTTTACCAGTCAACGTTCCTTTCAAAATTATTGAGACTGAACCAGCAGTCAAAGGAGACACTGCTACAGGTGCTTCTAAAAACGCGATTATTGAAACAGGTTATCAAATCAAGGTTCCTTTGTTCATTTCCGAAGGGGAAACAGTTCTTGTTTCTACCGTTGATGGAAAATACCAAGGTAGAGCATAATTAACAGGTAATTGTAACTATCAATATTTGCAGTTGCGCAAACATAATTGTTTTGATAGAATTACGGACGAGATCTAGAAAAAGTTAATCTTTGAATTCAGGACGCAATGATGACTTAACGGATTCTTTGCGTCCTTTTAGGTCTTGAAGCAAACAGTGTTATTACTTGAAAAATCCGAGATTTTTGATAAAATGATAATAATAAAGGAGCTACCCATATGAGCATAGAATATTATCAGATTGAAAAAGAAAACAATTACGGAAAGGTATTTATATCTCAAAATGTATTCGCAACTATTGCTGCGAAAAACATTAAAGATCTAGAAGGCGTTGAACTGGCTGGAAACACTACTATAAGAGTTCCGGGCGGGTCAAATCCAATCGATATCGAGATTGCCAAAAACAACCAGGTCAACGTCAAACTGGAAGTTCTTGTCAATTATGGCCAAAATGTTTCCAATGTTGTTCATACCTTGCAAAGCAAAATCCACAGCGACGCTTTCGAGATGACGGGAATAAAGAACATCCTCGTGAATGTTGATGTTAAAGCAATAAAATTCTAAATGTTTGATGGAAATCAAACATTTTCTTTTGAAGGAGAAAAAAATGAGCGAAGTAGTAAAAGTAAGAAAAAAGGTAATCCGCGAAAAAGCCGTTATTGCCATCTACCAATATCTGATGGAATCGAATGACCGGACAGACGTAATCAACAATCTGGTCAACGATCCGAGTTTGAAAGACCGCCAACATGAGATCAACGATGCTTTGTTTTTAGTGGAAAACACCCTAGGTAATTTTAGAGACTATCAGGTATTGATCAAACAAAACTTGAAACCTGGATGGACTATCAAGAGACTTTCAAAAATGGAATTGGCGATCATGCTTATTGGCGTTTGCGAAATAGTTACCAACACGACTCCAAAAACGGTTGTGATCAACGAGGCTGTCAATATCGCCAAAAAATATTGTGACGATGATTCCTACAAATTCATCAACGGAGTCCTGAACCAAATTGGATAACCAAAAATACCTTACGGTATCCGGCCTCAATCGCTATCTTGGAGCATATATCGCCCAGGATGTGCAATTGAACAATGTCCTGGTAAAAGGCGAACTTTCCAATGTCGCCTACACTTCACAAGGTCATATATATTTCACATTGAAAGAGGAAAGTTCAGTCATCAAGTGCGTCATTTTCAGAAGCATTACCTCAAAGATAAAATTCCGGCTTGAGGATGGCATGAGCGTCTTCGTCGAGGGCAGGGTCGGCATTTATGAAGGTTCAAGCACCTACAATATTTATGTTAAGGATATCCAGTTGGATGGCATCGGATCACTATTCCAGCAATTCGAGCAATTGAAAGTAAAGCTGGCCAAAGAGGGTCTTTTCGACCAGGAACACAAGTTGCCAATACCTTCCATGCCTTCGCGCGTGGCTATTCTTTGTGGCGGGAACACTGCAGCCCAGGCAGACATATACCGGACTATAAAAAACCGATTCCCGTTTTGCCAGATGTTTTTCTTTCCCGTGAAGGTTAGTGGTCAACAAGCCGTCGATGATATTATCGCCACCTTGACCAGGATACTTCCATTGAAATTTCCTTTGGTGATAATCGCACGGGGCGGAGGAAGCTTCGAGGATTTGTATTGTTTCAATGACGAGAATCTAGCCAGATTCATATACAATTATCCTATTCCGATCATTACCGGGATAGGTCATGAAACCGATACCACGATAGCCGATTTTGTTGCCGACTATCGGGCAGCTACACCAACCGCAGCTGCTGTTGTTGCCACGGTTGATGTCAACAGTCTGCTTGTCGATATCAATTCCAAAAATGCCAAACTGTTCAGCTTGATCAAACGCGAACTCGATTTCGCAAAAAAGCAATTGTCAATGTTGGAAAACAACTACATATTGAAAAATCCCGACAAGCTTTATGCATCTTCACGGATGTCTTTGGATCTGATGACCAACAGACTAAATCATTCGATAAAATCGATTGTCACTGATCACAAATCCGATTTCAACAACACCCACCACAGTTTCATATCATTGACAACTGATTTCATCAAGGCGCAGCAAAATGAGATAGGCAAGAAGCAATTGATAATCAATCAAATAATCAAACGCAAAATGGAAAAATCCCATATGCGTTTGGAACACAATTTGCAAAGCTTAGACAATCTGAGTCCTTTGAAGGTCATGAATCGCGGGTATTCGATTGTAAGAAAAGACAACGAGATCATAAAAACAGCCAAGCAACTAGAAAAAAACGACGAAATCACCGTCACTTTTGGTGAAGGAAGCATAAATGCGAGGGTAGAATAATGGAAAATAAAAACATATCTTTTGAACAGGCGATGAGTCGCTTGAATGAAATAATCAGCCAACTCGAAAGCGAGCAGACGTCTTTGGAAAAGAGTGTCGAATTGTTCCAAGAGGGAATCGAATTGTCGAAAATCTGCAATTCAAAACTCTCCAATATCGAAGACAGGGTCGCAAAGATAATGACTGCCAATGGATTGGAAGATTATACACCAGAGGGTTAAAATGGAAAATTACATTACAGAAATCAATCAAAGTTTGAACAGTCTGATGGCAAAACTGCCTGACAGCGCAGTCAAGGAAGCGATGATTTATGCCCTTAGTGGCAAAGGCAAGCGAATCCGGCCTTTGATTTTTATCGCCACCTTGAATTCGCTTGCAGTGGACTATAAAAAATATCTAGATGTCGCCTGTGCAATCGAGATGATCCATACATACTCACTGATTCATGACGATCTTCCGGGCATGGACAATGACGACTACCGCCGCGGCCGTCTTACCTGTCATAAGGTTTATGGGGAATCCATTGCTATCCTGGCTGGAGACAGCTTATTAAACGAAGCCTGCCGCGTTATCATCGCCAACAGGCACCTAGATGCAAATGCAAAACTTGAGCTTGTCGACAGCCTGTACTTCGCATCAGGAATCAACGGCATGATTCTAGGTCAGGAAATTGACATACTTAACGAAGATTCATTGGTGAATATAGACATCTTGAACAACATGCACAAATTGAAGACCGGGGCTCTTATTGCGGTAAGCTTCAAAATGGCGGCGATAATCGCCAATGTCACCCCGGAGCCATACCTGCAGACCGGTTTCGATCTTGGCCTGGCATTCCAGATTCAAGATGACATACTGGACGTTGTCGGACAATTCGAAAAGTTGGGAAAACCTGTTGGTTCCGATGTTTCGAACAACAAATCGACCTATGTTTCTTTGATGGGGATTGAAAGATCTCAAGAAAAAATTGACCAGCTGTTTGGCAATATTAAACAGTTTCTCAAAAGCCATGACGGTCCAGCCAAGGACATCGAGGCAATTGTAAATTTAATCAAGGGACGTGATCATTAATAATGAATATAAAAGATATCAAGGATCCGACTTTCCTAAAGGACCTTAATCTCGAGCAGCTGGATGAACTATGCTGTGAACTGAGAAAATTCACTATCAACTCAGTCGCCAAAACCGGTGGGCATCTTTCGAGCAACTTGGGAATTGTGGAACTTACAGTAGGGATGCATCACGTATTTGATGCACCATCCGACAAATTCATCTTCGACGTCGGCCACCAGACTTACATACATAAGCTTCTTACCGGACGAGCTCCATATTTTGGCACTTTGCGTCAATATCAGGGCCTATCAGGCTTTCAAAAAAGGGATGAGTCCGTCTATGACTGTTACGAAGCCGGGCATTCGTCAACATCCATTTCCGCCGCAATCGGGATGGCCATCGCCCGCGATTTGAATCACGGAGACAATGAAGTCATAGCAGTTATCGGCGACGCTTCAATCGTCTCAGGAGAAGCGTTGGAAGCGCTGAATCATCTTGGATCCATCAAGAACAAGGTTATCGTCATTTTCAACGACAATGCCATGTCGATATCCCAGCCTGTTGGAGGCTTCCATGAATTTTTAGCAAAGGTGAGAATCTCAAATAGATACATCGACTTGAAAAACGATGTGCGGCCCTTTGCAAGAAAAAATCGCGTAACCTCATTGTTTTTTTCCGCAGCCAAAAACATAAAAGATTTTTTTAGGCGTTCCCTAATGGTTGATTCTATTTTTCAGAATTTCAATTTACAATATTACGGACCGGTCGATGGGAATAACCTAAACGAGGTTATTAAAGCCCTTAAAATAGCCAAAAAATCCAAAAATTCAATCGTACTGCATTTCAACACAAAGAAAGGCCTGGGATATCAGCAGGCCCAAGACGATACCACGGGCTGCTGGCATGGGATCGGTCCTTTTGATGTCAAAACCGGGCTCACTCATATCAGTAAATCTTCTAAGACATCTTGGTCTTGCATTGTCGCCAGCCATCTTGAAAAACAGATGGAAGGTGACCCCGATATCGTCGCCATCACACCTGCAATGATCAAGGGGTCATGCCTGGACCACATATTCGACAAATTCCCGGAGCGAGCTATCGATGTAGGAATCGCTGAGCAACATGGGGCAACTTCGATTAGCGGGTTGGCCATAGGAGGCAAAAAACCGTTCCTTTCAATCTACTCATCATTCATGCAGCGAGCCTATGATCAGCTCAATCATGATTTGGCAAGGATGAATATTCCCTGTCTGATATCCGTTGACCGAGCCGGGGTCGTCGGAAGTGACGGACCGACCCATCACGGCGTTTTCGATATCGGCTTTTTGTTGCCACTACCTAATATTGTTCTTTTCGCACCACGCGACAGCTATGAAGCAAAGCTTTTGATGAACACTGCTTTCATCAAGAATGACCGGCCTTATTTCATCCGCTTGCCGCGTAACAGTGTCGAAGACATTCCATGTTCCACTGATAAGACTATAGATATCGGGACATGGGAAGCCACTGGCCATGAGAGTGAATATGATCTGACGATTGTGTGTTATGGTGATAATGTAAATAAAGTAATTTCACATTTCAAAGCGCATAAATATAAAGCAAGAGTAATCAATGCCCGATTCCTCAAACCAATGGATTCAAAATTCCTCGCCCAACTGGCAGGGGAAATCAAACCGGTAATTGTTTATGAAACCGACCTTGTATGCAACTCCTTAGGTTACAGTATTGCCGCATATATGATGGAACATCGCGCAAGATGCGCCTTCAAAATTGTAGGAATCCAGGATGGTTATCCGCCTCAGGGAACCATCACAGAAATTTTTGAACACGAAAAAATCGATCTGAAATCTTTGGAGATGGAAATAGAAAAGGTAATGTCTGATGAAAAAAGAAAGAATTGATGTATTGCTGGTCGAGCAGGGATTCTTTGATTCCCGTGAAAAAGCCAAGAGGGCAATAATGGCCGGGTTGGTCCATGACCAGTACGATATAATTGACAAGCCCGGAACAAAAATACCGGTCGACTCCAAGCTTGCCGTAAAGGGCGAAGTGATGCCTTATGTCTCAAGAGGCGGACTCAAATTGGAAAAAGCCTTGCAGGTATTCAATATCGATTTGTCAGGAAAGATTGTTGTCGATATCGGTTCGTCCACGGGCGGATTCACCGATTGCTGCTTGCAAAATGGCGCCAGGCTTGTTTATGCCATCGATGTGGGGACAAACCAGCTCGCATGGAAGCTGCGCGATGATCCCCGGGTCATCGTCCATGAAAAGACGAATTTCCGTTATGTCCAGAAAGATCTTTTTAGCAGCGGGGTTCCGACGTTTGTCTGCACTGACGTGTCCTTCATTTCATTGCGTCTTATCTTCGAACCTCTGAAGGATATTCTTGAAGACGGTAGCCAGGTTATTGCCCTGATTAAACCGCAGTTCGAATCGGACCGCGAAGATATCGGAAAAAAAGGAATCATCAAGGATCCAAGTGTTCATATTAAGGCAATCGAGCGTGTCATCAAATACGCCAATTGCAATGATCTAGGCCTTCAGGGCCTTGAATATTCACCTATAACCGGTGGCCAGGGCAACATCGAATTTTTAAGCTATTTTGTTAAAGGGAAAAACAATGTCGAGATTGACATTGAAAATCTAGTTAAAAAAGCACACGATTGTTTTAGAGGGTAATATATGTTGGAAAGCTTGTATATTGAAAATTTTGCAATCATCAAAAAACTGAATATCAGCTTCGATTCAGGAATGACCGTTTTGACCGGTGAAACCGGGGCAGGGAAATCAATCATCATTGATGCCATCAACCAGCTATGCGGGGGGAGAACCGATACCGGACTTATCCGGGATGGCGCACAAAAAGCGGTGATTGAAGGTATTTTCTCAACCCAAAGCGACGCGGTAAGGAACTTTTTTGTTGACCACGATTTGGAATATGACAACCAGATAGTCATCTCGAAAACTATCGACCGTTCCAGCAAGACAACTTTCAAACTAAACTACCGCAATACCACCCAAACACTGATACGTAAACTGGCCGGATATCTTATCGAAATCCACAACCAGTTTGACAATCAATTTCTCTTCAACCCCAAAAATCATCTGGCCATAATCGACAATCTTGTCAAGGATAAAGATCTCGTCAAGCGAGGATATCAGGATAAATACCAGGAGTATACCCGCCTAAAAAGACAGCTTGATGAACTTCAGGCCCAGGAATATTCTGACGAGCAGTTGGATTTTTATAAGACTCGTCTTGATAAAATCGAAGAAATAGATATCGACCATCTCGATATCGACGATCTTTTAATGCAAAAGCAAAGATCGGACAACTTTTCGAAAATTTCCGAAAACTTCGAACAATTTTCCTATCAGATTCAAAATGGATTGAACTCAATTAACGACAGCCTGAGCTATCTGGCAGAACTCAACAATCTTGAAAAATTCGATGACGAATACGACAACATCTACAATTGTCTATACACCATGGAAGACAACGCGACCAGGATATCATCAAGGATCCAATCTTACGATTTCGATGAATATGCGATAACTGATATCCAGGACAAGATTTCCAAATTCAACCATCTAAAGAAAATATATGGCCCTACTCGGGAAGCCATCATCGCCGCCCGGGATGATCTGGTCAATAAGATTGAAGCCTTTTCAAACCGGGATTTCAAGATAGCGCAACTCGAGGCTACAATTGGAAAACTTGAAAAAGAGTTAAAAGATCTGGCTAGACAGATTTCCAAACAAAGAGCTGATGCCAGCAAGGTATTCGAAAAAAACATAAAGAAAGAACTAAACGACCTGTATCTCAACAACGTAAAATTCAAAGTTTCTTTCAAAGAGATTCCGCTGACAAAGGATGGTTTTGACCAAGTGGAGTTTTTGATCAGCACCAATGTCGGTGTCAATTTGCAGTCTTTGATCAAGGTGGCATCTGGCGGTGAAATATCAAGGGTAATGTTGGCCATCAAGGCGATCACGCTCAACCAAAGTCCAGTCCAGACGATAATCTTCGATGAAGCGGATACCGGTGTCAGCGGAAAGGTAGGGGCGGCAATCGGTCGGAAAATGGCTCGACTCTCACAAAATTGTCAAGTTATCGTAATAACTCATCTATTCCAGGTGGCGCTATACACCAACCACCATCTTCTCATCAAAAAACAAGTCGAGGATGCCAGCACCCGGGTGACAATATCAGACTTGGATTTCGATGGCCAGGTTGAAGAATTGGCGAAACTTATCTCATCGGAGAACTTGTCGCCAGAATCTCTCGAACATGCCCGAAATTACCTTGTTCAGGCGCAAAAGGAACTTCTATGCGAGTGATTTTTCACATTGACCTGAATGCCTACTTTGCTTCGGCGGCGGTATGCATCGAGCCGGAGCTTGCGGGAAAACCACTGGTCATAACCCGCGACAACCCGCGTTCCATTATCACAACCGCATCATATCAGGCAAGGGCGTTGGGGATTCATTCCGCAATGCCTTTGTTTCAGGCGAAGAAAATCTGTCCCGAATTGATTGTCCGGGAGCCGGATTTCAAACTGTATAATGATCTGTCAAATCAATTTTTCTCGATTGTGGCATCATATTCTCCAATCCTGGCCGTTGGTTCGATAGACGAGTGTTATGTGGATGTGACGCAATTGTTTAAGGAAAAGAAATATTGCGACCCTTATGAACTGGCCCAAAGGATCCAGCAGGACGTATATCAAAAGCTGCATCTGGAATGTTCAATTGGAATAAGTCACAACAAGTTTTTGGCAAAAATGGCAAGCGACCTCAAAAAACCGATGGGCATAACCATTCTGACCAAGAAAAACATCCGTGAGGTTATGTGGCCGCTGGATATCAGCTGCTTTTATGGCATTGGCAAAAAGAGCCAGGCTATTTTAAAAGACAATAATTTCAATACGATCAGTGATCTGGCTAACTACCATAATTACGACTTGCTGACTTCCATCTTTAAAAACAGGGCATTCATCATTTATCGCCAGGCTAACGGTGTTGACACCGAACCGGTGGTTGGCAAGGAAAAATTAAGCTCAGTTGGCAATTCGACGACGCTTGACCAGATGACCAGTGATCAGGACTATCTTGACGACACACTTTCATCCCTGGCTTCCCATGTGTCGTCAAGAGCCAAGAAAAGGGATCTGATCTCCAATTCCATTTCGATAACCATCAAATATAAAAACTGCCAGACAATCACCCGTCAGACAATCATTGCCAAATTCACAAATGATTTTGAAGATATCATTTCAACTGCGAAGATGCTTTTTGACAACAATTACAACGGAATGATTGTTAGACTGCTTGGCGTTTCGCTAAACAACACGATTCAACGAAAAGACTATAACCAGCAACTTTCATTATTCGATAAAATCAAGACGGACGAGAAAAAAAGCGATGTCGACAGTCTGATTGAAAAATTGAAAGAAATAAATAGCAGCGTCAAGATTATCAAGGCCTCCGATCTGGAGGAAAAGAAAAAAGAGTTTATTATCAAAGACTAGATGTTTTCATCTCGTTGGCGATTCAATAAAAAAACAGCTTATGATTATTATTGGAGGTTCGAATGAAACTAGGCGACACATTGATTGAGTTTAAAACATATTTGATAGTAGAACGGGGTTTCTCCGTTAATACGATTGCAGCCTACGAAAATGATCTAAAGCAATTTTTCGGGTTTCTTGAGAAGCTGGAATTGGACAAGTTGGATTCAGTGAATTATGAACACATCCGGCTTTTCATCAAAACTCTTGGAAAATATGCGATAAGCACAAGATCGCGAAAGCTCGCAACCCTAAGAACGTATTTCAAGTTTCTCGTCAAGGAAGACATTGTTCCGGTCAATCTGATGGACAAGTTCGAAATTCCGAAGATTCCACATCGGCTCCCCGCAAGTATTAGCTATCGTGAGGTGAAGATGATTCTTGAGAGCATTGACACAACCTCGAATAACGGTGACCGCAATCTTGTGATGATGGAGCTGCTTTATGCAACAGGAATCAGGTGCAGTGAACTCGTCAACTTGAAAGTGGGGGACATCAACTTGAAAAAGGGGATGGTCAGAGTCTTTGGCAAAGGCGAAAAACAACGTCTGCTTCCGTTAAGTCCACTGGTTATCGAACTTCTAAAGAATTATCTGAATTATATCAGACCGGAATACAAATATGCATCACATTACGATTATCTCTTTCTAAGTGAAAGAGGCATCATGTCCAGAGAGAATTTTTTCAACATTTTCTCACAATGCGTCGCTCAAAGTGGCGTGTCCAAAAAAGTCTCACCGCACACATTCAGGCATAGCTTCGCAACCCATATTCTTGAACATGGAGCTGACCTTCGTTCAATCCAGGAAATGCTTGGACACAGCGACATTTCAACAACAACGATCTATACACACGTTTCTAAACAAAAATTGAAGGACGAATACAATTTGTTTTTTAACAGAAGAAGGGGTAAATGATGAAATTTAAACGAATTTTTCTAATTGTAGCTGATTCGCTTGGAATCGGCAAAGCACCTGACGCAATTGAATACGGTGACCAGGGAGCAAACACGCTTAAACATATCTTAGCCAGCGAAGATCCTGGCTCAGTGAATCTGATTCAACTGGAAGGTCTCGGGCTTGGGAGCCTTGGAGAATTCAATGGAATATACCGGCTGACAAACCAGCTGGCCTACAGCGCAATCCTTGAGGAAAAATCGAAAGCCAAGGATACGCTAACTGGTCATCATGAAATGATGGGACTTATTTCAACTAAGGGTTTCAAGACATTCACTCAGACCGGGTTCCCGGAACAATTCATCAGATTGTTCGAGGAAAAAACCGGCCGTAAATGCGTCGGAAACATCGCCATATCCGGTACGACAATATTGGAAAAATATGGAGAACACCAGAAAAAAACAGGCGATTGGATTGTATACACTTCGGCTGACTCAGTATTCCAGATCGCTGCCAATGAAGATATCATCGGCCTTGACGAACTATACGCTGCCTGCAAGATAGCCCGGGAATTGCTTATGAAAGATGAATGGAAAGTCGCTCGGGTTATTGCCAGACCATTCAAGGAAACAAGTCCTGGCAAATTCAAGCGGACGCCAAACCGTCACGATTATGCGCTTTCACCAGAAAAAAAGACAATGCTTGATTTTTTAATTGAGGCGTCATATGAGGTGATTTCAGTTGGAAAAATATCCGATATATTCAACGGCCAAGGCATAACCAAATCAATTCCTACGGTTTCTAATGAAGACGGGATGAACAAGACCATCGAGCTTGCCGATTCCGATTTTACCGGCCTGGTATTTGTGAACCTGGTTGATTTCGATTCGATGTATGGCCATCGCCGCGACCGTGAAGGATACCTCAACGCGATCAAGGAATTTGACAACCAGCTTGAACCTTTGATTGGCGCCTTGAACTACGACGATTTGCTTATCATTACCGCCGACCACGGCAACGATCCGACTTTTCGCGGTACCGACCACACCCGCGAAAACGTGCCGCTGCTGATTTATTCTAAGCAATTCAAGGGCCCAAGACATCTGGGACAATTCAACGGGTTCGATCATATTGGAAACACTATAGGCGAAAATTTCGATATTCCTCAAACTGATAAAGAAAGATCGTTATTCGAGCTGCTGGTATGATGGAAAGGATGCAAAAGCTGGTCATACTTTCATTGTTGACCTCATTGATGAGCGCAGTTTTTTATTATATTGCAATATGGTTTGATATGTTTCTTCCAAGCATGTTCATGTACGTATTTGCATCGTTGTTGTTGTCCTTGAACATTTACAGCCTTCATGTCAACTATCGATCCAACGGGTTGAAGATATTGTTGATGCTAATAATAATCAACGTCTTCCTTTTTGTCGTTTTCACGGCACTTATTTTCAGCACTATATAAGCGGAATTGTCCGCTTTTTTTATTCAGATATTTTCATAATATATATTATGCGAACATATAGATATGCGAAAAATAAGGGATTTCTCCCTTATTTGATTTCGCGATTTGCTTTATGGTAATCCTCATATAGTCTTGTGACATAGTCGCCATTGAAGCACGCCATGCACAAATCATGATCCTTTTTAGGGAAAATTGAGTTTCTTATCCCTTCTTCGGAAATGAAGTAAAGTGAGTCCGCGCCGATGAAATCGGTCAATGTATCGACATTCAACCGATGCGAGATCAGCTCGTCAACTGTGGATGTGTCAACGCCATAAAAACACGGATATTTGATTGCAGGAGAAGCGATCCGGACATGAACCTCTTTTGCCCCGGCTTCCTTCAAAAGTTTTACAATTCGTCTTGAAGTAGTTCCACGTACGATCGAATCATCGATCATCACCACGACTTTGTCTTTAACAATTGTTGAAACCGCCGAGAGCTTCATTTTGACACCCAGCTCACGCAATTCCTGAGTCGGCTGAATGAAGGTGCGCCCCACATACTTGTTTTTGATCAATCCCATTTCGTAAGGAATCCCCGAAACTTCGGCAAACCCGATTGTGGCCGACGTTGAAGAGTCAGGCACACCTATGACAACATCAGCTTTGATTGGTGCTTCTTCGTAAAGCTTCTTCCCTGCTGCCTTGCGCGACATATGTACATTGACACCGTTGATATCCGAATCCGGACGGGCAAAATAAATATATTCCATCGCGCACATCTTGTCACAGATGTTGTTGCAGTAAGTTGTCGATTTCAATTCACCGTCTTTAACCCGGATTACTTCTCCAGGCAGAACATCACGAATGAATTTGGCACCAATAATCTCGAATGCGCATGTTTCCGAGGAGAAAACATATGCCCCGTTTTTTAGCTGACCGATCGATAATGGTCTTAATCCGTACTTGTCTCTTGCGACGTATAGGGCATCCTCAAACAGTATCAACAAAGCGAAAGCTCCATCGACTGCTCTAAGCGCATTGCAGATACGGTCTATCATGTTGCCATAATTGCGTTTGATCAGATGAGCGATAACTTCAGTGTCCGAAGTTGATGAAAAGATGCTTCCCTGTTTTTCCAGGTCTTCTTTTAGATCATTGGCATTGACCAGGTTTCCGTTATGGGCAATTCCCATAGAACCTTCATTGGTTCTAAAAAGCAATGGTTGGACGTTGGCCATTCCTCCCCCACCAGCTGTCGAGTATCGGACATGACCGATAGCCGAAGTACCCGGCAAACGTTGGATTCTTGAGCTTGAAAATATTTCAGAAACCAATCCTTCACCTTTGCGAATATTCAATCCGTCATTACCACTGACTAGTATCCCTGCCGCTTCTTGGCCGCGATGCTGCAAAGAATGTAATCCATAATAGGTATACTGAGCCGCATCGTTGATACCGGTTATACCGAAAACACCACATTCCTCGTGTAATTCTCTATCCAAATTAATCATTACTATCTCCTTGTTGTTGGCTAATCAAATTCATCATAAACTGCCGTGCAGTTCTGCCAGAAAAACCGCCATGGCGGATCTCCCATTTCAATGCTTCTTGATATACTTTTTCCTTATCCATTGTACACTTATATTGAAGGTAAAGTCCATCAATTATATTGAAAAATTCTTTTTTATTAGGTTTTCCAAAGTAAATAGTTACTCCAAAACGGCTTGCAAGCGAAAGCTTTTCTTGCAATGCGTCGTTGACTTTGACTTCATCACCGTCACGGTCCGACCACGTTTCCTTGATCAGATGGCGTCGGTTGCTTGTTGCATAAATCAAAACATTGTCCGGTTTTTTTTCAAGGCCGCCTTCAATGACAGCTTTTAGGTATTTGTATTCGATCTCGAATTCTTCGAATGACAAATCATCCATGAAAAGGATGAACTTGAAATTGCGCGATTGCAATTCCTGAATGATCTCAGGCAATGCGATAAATTGGTGCTTGTAAACCTCGACAATTCTCAATCCATCTTTATAATAGCGGTTGAGCAGCCCTTTGATGCATGAAGACTTTCCGGTACCCGCATCTCCGTACAACAGAACGTTGTTTGCCATCTTACCGTCAATGAAGTCCTTGGTATTGGCGATAAGCTGGTCCTTTTGGAGATCCATGCCGACGATCTCATCGAGAGATGAATTTCCTACATATTTGATTTCTTCAATATGATCGCCGTTGTATCTAAATGCCTTGTTAAGTCCATACATACCTACTCCAAAATCGCTGTAATGGTCATGGATGACCCGGTAGAACTCAAAATGGTCTGACGCATCAAAAAGCGACTTTTGTAAGTCGTTGAAAATCTTATCAATCTCATTGTTGATAACCGGCCGTGATTTGTTGTAGTTTTCAATCAGCTCGAGACCGGGAACATTGCGATCAAACTTATGATTGAACAGATCAAAGATTATTTTGATGTCCGCCAAGGTGACTGATTCCAATTCCTTGGAAATCGGTTGTTTCCTCTCGAGAGCCAATGAGAAGACGTTTTCATTCTTCATAAGCTCCAAAGTGATTAATGAATGCCACAAATTGCCGTTTAGATTGAGCTTGTCACATCTTTTTAGCAGTTCCTTTACAAATATGATATCAGCTTGGTCATTAGCAATTTTAGCAGCTAAAATCCTAAGATCAGCTGCTAAAAAATCACTATATATTAATAGATTATCCAAAATCAAACCTCTAGTTTTTAAAGCTATGAATAGGCGCAGGAATTCTTCCACCACGATTGATGAATTCCGCAGGTTCAAAATTATTCACTTGCATGATTGGAGCATAACCCAACAAACCACCGAATTCTACTGTTTCCCCGACATCTTTGCCGATTACCGGGATAATTCTTACGGCTGTTGTTTTCTGGTTGATCATACCGATTGCCATTTCATCAGCGATAATTCCTGAAATGACAGTAGGAGTTGTGCTTCCTGGAATCGCGATCATATCAAGACCGACCGAACACACACATGTCATTGCTTCCAACTTCTCCAAATTCAATGATCCTCTTAGAACTGCGTCTATCATACCTTGGTCTTCGGATACCGGAATGAAGGCACCTGACAAACCGCCAACATGGCTGGCTGCCATAACTCCACCTTTTTTTACATGGTCATTCAAAATGGCCAATGCCGCCGTAGTTCCCGGGCATCCCACAGATTCCAATCCCATCTGTTCAAGACAGTCAGCGATTGAATCACCAATTGCGGGAGTTGGCGCTAGAGAAAGGTCGATAATACCGAAAGGAACACCCAATTTCTCAGAGGCTTCCATAGCTACAAGTTGTCCTACACGGGTAATCTTGAATGCTGTCTTTTTGATTGTGTCGCATAAAACATCGAAGCTTTCACCTTTTGTTGTTGCAATGGCATTGCGCATTACACCTGGACCCGAAACACCTACGTTGATGATCGCATCACCCTCGGTAACACCATGGAACGCACCAGCCATAAACGGATTGTCATCAGGAGCATTCGTGAACACTACCAATTTGGCGCATCCGATTGAATCGTTCTCTTTAGTGAATTCAGCAGCTTTTACAATGATTTCACCCATCAATTTGACTGCGTCCATGTTGATACCAACCCTAGTAGAACCCAGGTTTACAGACGCACAAACACGACCGGTAACCTTCAAAGCTTCAGGGATCGAATCAATCAGTAATTTGTCACTAGGAGTCATTCCTTTTGTGACAACAGCCGAATAACCACCGATGAAATTGACACCAAGTTCTTCGGCGCATTTATCTAACATCTTGGCAATTTTCACAAAGTCATCAGTCGATTTGCAAGAGCTGTTACCGACAATAGCAATAGGTGTTACTGAAATTCTTTTATTTACGATAGGAATTCCGTATTTGTGTTCAATCGACTCCCCAACTGATACCAGTTTGCCAGCCAATCTCGTAATTTTTGCATATATTTTTTCACAAACAACGTCAACATCAGAGTCCATGCAATCCAAAAGGCTGATCCCCATCGTGATTGTACGAACGTCCAAGTTTTCCTGTTCGATCATTTTATTTGTTTCAGTGACTTCAAAAATATTAATCATAATTCCTCCTACAACCGGTGCATTTTTCTAAAAATATTTTCATGTTGAAGCTTGATGTCAACCCCAATTTCTTTTCCCAATTTTGCGATATCACTAGCGATATCGCCAAGTTCATCACCTTTTGAAGTTACATCCACAATCATCATCATGTTGAAATATTCATCTATGATAGTTTGAGAAATATCCAATATATTTATTTGATGGTCAGCCAAAAAGCTACAAACCTTTCCGATAATGCCGATTTGGTCCTGCCCAACCACAGTAATAACGCCTTTTTCCATAATACATACCTCCATTTTTTAAACATTATAACATAGAAGTTAAAAAAAGAAATAAAAAATTCGGACGTTTTACACTTGCACAACCTTATAAACTCGGTAACGCCCTAAAGTAGGCGCTTTTTTTGTCAAATTTTATTAAATTTATATTCGTACTATTGGGTACCGTGTGGTATAATATACCTGAGGTGATATTCCCATGGCTAAACGCATAAAAATTTCCAAATCAAAGAACTCTGAATCATTTTCTGTTATCGATGATTTTACCGATCCTAAAACAAAAAAACGATCGACTTTTGTTGTCGAACGTCTCGGTTCTCTGGATTCGCTATTGAAGAAATACGATACCGACTCCCGCGATGTCGTAATTGAAAACCTTAATCTTTATGTTTCTAAGCTACGCGATCAGGACAAGGAAAACAAAGCTCTAATCCCCATCCAATTTTCCCCGTCTAAGCTGATTCCTCTAGATGAAGAAAGATTGTTCAATCTTGGCTATCTCTATCCTAAAAATATTATTTCATCACTCGGTATTAAAGACATCTGCAATAAAATTCAGAATGACCGCAAGTTCCAGTTTGATCTCTATCAGATTGTTTGTGATTTGGTTTGCACCCGTATCATCTACCCAGGTTCTAAACGTTCCTCTTTCAGGGATGCCCATCACTTTTTGGATTCTCCACAATATCAGCTGGAGGATGTGTATCGATCTTTACCAGTTTTAGCGGAAGAACGATATTTTTTTGAAAGTGAATTATACAAGAACAGCACCAATGTCATGGAAAGAAACAACAGTATTCTCTACTATGATTGCACCAACTTCTATTTTGAAGTTGAGGAAGAAGACGATTATAAAAAATACGGGAAAAGTAAGGAAAACCGCCCAAACCCCATTGTTCAATACGGCTTATTTATGGATGCAGATGGGATCCCGATTGCGGACATCACTTTTGAAGGCAATAAGAACGAACAATTTTCCTTAAGAGAGCTAGAGCAGCAGATTGAAAAAGACTTCGAGTTCAGCAAGTTTATTGTGTGTGCTGATGCCGGACTTAATGGTTGGGAAAACAAGGTCTATAACGACCGAAAAGCTCATGGTGCTTATATAGTTACCCAGCCGATAAAAAAATTGAATAAAACTTTGAAGAAATGGGCCACAGACCCCAAAGGATGGAAAATCATTGGTCAGCCGGGATTATTCGATATAAGCAAGCTCGATGACACTATAATAATAGATGGCAAAGAACACAATATTAGAGATGTGGTGTTCTACAAGGATAGATGGGTAAAGACAACCAAAAAATCAGAACAAACCGAAGACAAATACACCCTGGAAGAACACTTGATTGTTTCGTTCAGCTACAAATTCAAACAATATCAAAGTTATATCCGAGAAAAGAAATTGGAAAGAGCGCGGAAGCTATTGAAAAATCCCGGGAAAATTAAAACCAGTAATCCACGGGATCCAAAATATTATATCAAGAAGATAGAGGCAACAGAAAATGGTGAAGTGGCAGATAAGACTTACTATTCAATTGACGAAAGCAAAGTTGAAGAGGATGCCAAATACGACGGATTTTATGCGGTCACAACCGACTTGACAGATGATAATATGTCATTAATCATTAGCGCAAATAAGCGCCGTTGGGAGATAGAAGAGAGCTTCGAAATAATGAAGAGCGAACTTAAAACCAGACCAATCTATGTATCAAGAAAAGATGCAATCAACGGTCACCTGCTTATCTGCTTTATGGCATTACTGGTATACCGTATATTGGAAAAGGAATATTTGAAAAGCAAATACACATGTAGCGAAATCATAGAGACACTAAGAAAATTAAACGTAACCCATGTAGGTGGAAACAACTACATTCCATCATTCAAACGAACGTTGGCAATTGATGAATTGGGTGAAGTATTTGGCTTCCAACCATCTAGAGAAATATTGACGCAAAAATATTTAAAAAAATTTACACGAATAGCAAATTCAAGAAATAGTACGAAAATGAAATAGCAAAAAAACAGGCAGAAACCCCTTATTTGTAGGGGCTTTTGCCTGTTTCCACGTCTTTAAACTGTAAAACGAGAGAACATTATAACATAGAAGTTAAAAAAAGAAATAAAAAATTGTATTCAATTATTGATTTCAAGAAAGAACATTGCCATATTTAGGGATGTTTCCAAAATCGTTTCAAAATAAAGCGATATCATTCCGGATAACAAAAAAATATGGGCAAAAGCCCATATTAATCAGTTCATTAACCCATCAATTTCATCGCTGTTTCAAAAACAGATTTACCATTCATTGTACCGTAGTCACGCATGTCGATTACTTCAACAGGAATAGGCCCTCCACTGCGTCCAGCAGCCAATTTTTCGATTGCAGCTTTTTGGAATCGTACTTGTGGGCCTAATAAGATAACATCAACTTCATCAATAACGCGAGGTGCGTCAGAAAAAGGCAATGCGAAAATTTTCACCTCTACCCCAGCTTCTTTCGCTGCAGCTTCCATTTTTGTAACAAGTAAGCTTGTAGACATACCTGCAGAACATACTAATAAGATACTTTTCATTTGTTGTACACTCCTTTATGTTTATATACTCATTATACTCCTAGACTGTCTAATTGTAAACACTGGAAAACAAAAAAACAAGCCGAGGCTTGTTTTAGGGATTAACCCATCATTTTCATTGCAGATTCGAATACTGATTTTCCGTTCATTGTTCCATAATCGCGCATGTCGATTACAGCGATAGGAATTGATCCGCCAGAACGTCCAGCAACTAGTTTTTCAATTTGAGCTTTTTGGAATCTAACTTGTGGGCCTAATAATACGCAGTCAACATCATTGATTACATTTGGTGCTTCAGAAATAGGTAAAGCGAAGATTTTGATTTCAATACCAGCGTCTTTCGCTGCAGCTTCCATTTTTGTTACAAGTAAGCTAGTAGACATACCAGCCGCACATACTAATAAGATACTTTTCATTTGTAATACACTCCTTTTTTGTTTATAAAAATATTATACCGGTTTCAAGAAAAAATGTAAACACTTTCCCGGCGAAAAAATATTCAGCGTTGCGCAGCAAGTAAAAGGACTAGCATGAATTTGATAATGTGTTTTAAAACCGCCAAAAAATTAACGTGATATTATCGTTGTTTTTGACCTGCCCGTTGCTCTTCAAATTGGACTAACATCCAAAAACAGCGAGACTTGTAAAAAAACATTTTCAACTTATGAAATTTTCCACTGTAAACAACGGTCGTTTTGCGGCTATTTCACTTCATCAAATATGAATTTTTCAATGACTTCTTTGATGGCATCATGATTGTGATCGGCTTTGGTGATGAATTGGCAGTCACCTTTCATTTTTTCTACCACATTGGCCACACCCACTCCAAGGCCGGCATCTTTGATCATTGCCAAGTCGTTAAGGTTGTCCCCTATTGCCATTGTCTGCTCAATATCGACTCCCAAAAGTTTGGCAAGGGTTTGCAAACCCGCCCCTTTGTTGACACCTTTGCGATTGAACTCGATATAACGGTTGCTTGAGTAGCTAACATCGGCCTCACCGGTGATGTCTGCAAGATCATTTTCAATTTTGTTGAGGTAATTGATGTCACGGTTCATATAAAGAACTTTGGCAATGTCCTCATCCTTTAAAAAATCGATATTCTCATCCTGGATTTCCACAAAATCCATCCGGCCTTTAAGATATGCAACTTCATCTTCACACATGTTATACACATAAACCGTATCTTTAGAATAGACATGGATACAAACATCGTAAGCCAATCCACGGTTAAACAGCTTTTGGGCAAATTCAAATGAAATTCCATTGAAACTCAACAGGCGATTGTTGTAGTTCTCGGTGATCGCCCCACCATTGAAAGATATGACATATTCATCCTTTGCGTTGTCTAGCCCCAGCTCCTTAAGTGTTCCTTGTACTGTCTTGAATCCTCTACCGGTTGCTAGAACAAACTTGACGCCAAGATCCCGAGCTTTCTTGATGGCATCGACATTACCTTTAGAAACTAAGCGATCCGAAGACAGAAGCGTTTCATCAAGGTCGCAGGCAATAATTTTATACATAATCGTTCCTCCTCTTTTTTCCATTATAGCACGGCAGAATCAATTTCCTTTCGTTTTTCTAGTCTAGAAACAACAACAGATCCATCTCCACTTTTAAATATTAAAATTTTACCTTATAATGACTTCAAGGAGAGATATATGAATAAAATCAAACTACTTGTTTGTGGCGACAGTCACGGAGACAATGAAATCTTGAAGCAGTTGGTGGACCGGTACCCGTACTTGGATCACTATATATTCTGCGGTGACAGCAATTTGGAAATGGGCGACCCGCTTTTGAAAAAATTCCATGCGGTCAAGGGCAATCACGACCTGGGTGACTTCCCTGAAAACCTTATAGTTCCTACTGAAAAAGGCAAAATCCTGGTAACTCACGGTCACCTGTGGGACGTCTACTACAGCTATGAAGAGCTAAAAAAATACATGAGAGAAAACAACGTGATAATTTGTTTTCACGGCCATACCCATATCCCGAGCTACGTCGAAGAAGATGGCCTAGTATTCGTCAATCCGGGCAGCCTGATGATCAACCGGGCCGACTACGGTTTTGGCACATACGCCATTGTTGAATGGGGTGCAAAAATCGATGTGAGATTTTACCACTTTAAAACACACTTAGATGTGACAGATATGGTCTTGATGGAAGGGAAAAAAACATTGAAAGAAATCAGGGATCTGTTATTTCGTGATTGAGAAACGAACCTTAAAAAAGCGAAGTCACGAGTGTTCTCGACCAGTCAATAAAAAAGCAGATAGCGAAAAGGATTATCCTACCTTGACGTATCTGCTTTTATCAAACAAAAAAACTATTTTTTTTGACCTTGTTCGCTAATTCTTTCTTCGTTGCGTTTGCGCTTGTATTCAATAAGAAACATGACTTCCTTCAAATCATCATCGGGGAGTTCTGTCAACAAACGAGCTATATTAGCAATATTATAATAGTCATATTTTTTTCCACTCATGATTTCCTCAACCGAACGACCGTACAAATTCGAGAAAACCTTCAACTCACCAACGGTGATATCACGTTTTCCATTTTCAATATCGGAAATTGCCGAGTGGGGAACATTCAAATGTTTAGCAACATCTTTTTGCGTAAAGTGTTTAAAATTACGATATGACTTAAGACGTTTAGCTAATTCCATATCAATTGCCATTTCGATTCCTCCTAACACAATTTTAGCAAATATAGATAACGCTTGCAAGAAAAATAATCAGTCATTATAGTACAATTTTACGTATTTTCTAAAATCAAAATCTATTTTAGTGCCGTTTTTTAGTAGATTAAGATAATAGGTTACTATTTCCTCGATTTCGGCTTCATTTTCATCAGTGATACTTATTACAATGTGATCCACATTAAGATTTTTGATATCATTAATCATCGTCGGCTTGTTGTGATAGATGATGTTATCGCACAAATCGTTTGTCTTGACCGGAAAAAATTCGCCAAGGCGGTCTTTCAAAAAGAAAGCACCATCCTTGCACTTGTTGCAACCTTCAACTTTACGGCCAAAATAATGCTGGGAAATGACGCAATGTCTGGTGACCATGTTTATGGCACGACCATATACCTGGAAATACAGTTCACTTTCGGTCTTGATCCGGTTGATCTGTTTGGCGGATATTTCACTTGAAAGGTTTACCGGTCTTCCTGCAAAAAAGCTGACACTGTGGCTGTTGACGATATTGAAGTTGCTATCGACAATGGTTTCCTTGTCTTCGAATAGTGACAATCCTCGATAGTCACCGATAAAAACTTTGTTGATCCCGCTGTAATAAGGATGTTTCTTAATTCGTGCGACAGTTTCTTCCTGGTAGCGATATGTCGTTGCCAAAGAAAGGTTGATATCCTTGTCAGCCAAATAATCGAAGACATCCAACGTCGTCTTGTCGACAGGATAGCAGATGTTCTTTGTATGTTTTAGCGCAACTTTTAGCTGGCTTAAATCCGTCACTTTCACAATGATGTCCTTGATGGAATGCTCGCAAGAAGACAGTTCAGGTTTGATTATGGATATTGCTTGCCGGTTTTGCAGCAATTTTTGTTCCACTTGTGCCACAGCATCGCGACGCAGCTGATTTAGAATCTTCAGTGGGAAATATACCGAATCGTCCATATCAATGACAATATCCTCCAGAAAAAACTGGGTGTCATTCATTTTTGAGAGCTGTTTTATGACATCTTCATGGGTAATCGAACGCTTCAGGGCTTTTTGTATGATATCATCAAAGAAAACTTCGCCACTGGTGTTTTCAAATCGATATTCCAAAACCGGATAATCGTTTAATGCGGCCTTGAACCGGAATTGGATGCCTTTTTTTACCGTTTCTTTCTGATATGACTTGTTTGCCCGGTCAATCAGCTTTGTGTCATATATCTTGTTGACAGAAGTGTTTGCAGGAATAAGGCTGTCCATTTCAATTTCCACAATGTCACCCGCATTTGCCTGGTTCACCAGCAAATCGTTCAAAAACAGCTTTGTTATGGTCCTTTTCAATGAAACATCTTTGAAAAGGATCCGGTCGTTTTGATTAAGCGTCCCATTCAGCCGGATTGCCGCTTTTTTGGTCCTGTTATTGTATCCAACAACTTTACCTATCTCAACTCCCTGATGGCCAGGAAAGTCCAAAGCCATATTGTTGGAATCATTGAAAAGATAGCCTTTTGTAAATCCCCTATTGAACATTTTTTTCATGTCGGCTATATCGCCCTCTAGATCCACAGTCTCTTCTTGCAGATGGCTGTCGATTGCCTTGCGATAGGCCCTGACAATGACTGCCACGTATTCGGGTCTTTTCATCCGCCCTTCAATCTTGAACGATTTGACATTGGCATCGATCAGTTCACCAATGTTTTCAATCGTGCAAAGATCTTTGGTAGAAAGCAAATAACTGATTGGTTCGATTACTTGATTTTCCTTGATCAGCTCGTATTCCAGCCTGCACGGCTGGCCGCAGCTTCCTCTGTTGCCTGATCTTTTGGCAATATTCGATGACATGAGACACTGACCCGAATAGCTGACACAGATAGCTCCATGGACAAACACTTCGAGATCGACTTTTGTGTTTTTGGCGATGTATGAAATCTCTTCGATTGAATTCTCGCGCGCCAACACCACCCGATCCACGTTGCATGATTCAAAAAATCGGACCGACTCCAAATTATTCAACGACATCTGCGTGGAAATGTGGATTTCCATCCCCGGAATCTGATCCTTGATAATAGAAAAAAGACCAATATCCTGAATTATTACCGCATCGCAGCTTGCTGCGTAAAGAAATTCTACATAGCGCAACAGCTCATCGATTTCATTGTCGTAATATATCGTGTTTATCGCCACATAAAGCTTCGCAAAGTGGCGATGGGCATATTCTATGGCTTCAACAATTTCCCGGTCGTCGAAATTCGCCGCAAAGGCGCGGGCTGAAAATCTTGATCCTCCGATATAAACGGCATCAGCTCCATTCTGGATGGCAGCGACAAGCGCCTCAAAACTTCCAGCTGGAGCCAATAATTCAATATTATTCATCACAGATCAGCCCTACGCAAATATCTGCGGAAATTTTTGCTGCCTTATGAAGGTATTCATCAAATTGCAAAGAGTTTTCGCCCGATCCAAAAATATCGGACAAGCAACGCGTCACGATAAAAGGAGTTTTTGTCTTATGACAAATCTGGCCAATGGCGCTTGCTTCCATGTCACCGGCCAAGGGATTTTCGAAATGTTTTTTGACATAATCCACTTGTTCCTGTCTGGAGATGAACTGATCCCCGCTGACAATAAGACCAAGATGGTAAGGCACATTTTCATTATCCAATATTGCAACTGTCTTGGCGACCAGATTAGAATCGGCGCAAAAAACTGATGGCATATCCGGAATCTCGCCGATTGGACGTCCAAATGCAGTCAGATCAAAATCATGATTGGCAACTCCAGAAGAAACAACGACATCACCTTGTTTTTCTTCGAGATTCAAGCCGCCGGCAGTCCCGATGTTGATCACATATTCGATATCGAAATTGTCGATCAGAATCGCAGTCGAAAAACTGGCATTGACTTTGCCAATCCCGCTTTGACACACCACAACATCTTTCCCACTAATTTTTCCCAACGTGAAATTGATGTCATACATAATTTCAGTCTTTTTTGAATCCAGCTGGGCGATAACCGCAGCTACCTCTTCATCCATGGCTCCGATAATTCCAATCATAATCTAGCTCCCTTTTTTGCAACAAAAACGATCCGCTGACACTCTAACTGATAATCTTGAAAATCACTGTACAGTTCGATATCCTTGAAGCCAGCCTTTTCCAACAATTCCTGATAGACATCAACCGGAAAAGTCCTTTGGATGTGGTGCTCATTCACCAGTTCACCGGTCTCTTTGTTCAATATTTTGACAAAATGCTCGACCAGGCCATCACCAAGATACTTGGTGTCCCAGTTGAAATCAAACTCGTCATCGCTTTGAGCTTCGTGGTAATCGTTAATGACTTTTTCAACCTTGTACATGGAATTGACATCGAAGATGAATGTACCATCATCCTTCAAAGAATTATTGACGTTTTGAAAAACCTGGAAAACTTCATCCCTTTCCAGAATATAATTCAAAGAATCACACAGACACGTAACAAGATCAACCTGAAAACCGACTTCGAAGTCGCGCATGTCGATCTTTCTCAACATCAAATCGACATTGGCTTCCATCGCTTTAAGCCGCGTCACCTCAAGCATTTCATCTGAAAGGTCTGTGGCATAGACTTCTTTTTTAGCCCGGGCCATCTTGATCGCCATCGAACCGGTACCACACCCAAGTTCAAGTACCGCCTGGAACTTGGCATGGTTGTTGATGAACCGATAATAGTCGTTGTAAAACTTATTATCCATCAGACTGTCATAATAAAATGCGAAATTTTCATATGACATTAGTCAAGCATCTCCTCAACGTCCAACCGTGGCATGTCAGCCCACAATTTTTCGATATTGTAAAGCTCGCGCTCATCCTTGTCAAACACATGAACAACGATGTCACCAAAGTCAATCAGGATCCATTTGCTGTTCTTTTTGCCTTCTTTTCTTTTGACAAAGTATCCGTGTTCCGCAGCTTTTTGTTCAACATTGTCAACCAAAGCATTCATCATCGGTTCATTGTTGGCTGAACACAATACAAAAGTATCATAGATCGCGCTGATATCACGCATATCAATGACAGCTATATCGCTTCCTAGTTTCTCATCTAAAGCTTTGACGATTATTTCTAATTTATCCATTTAATTCTCCTACGTATTTATTGTAAACATCATAAAAACAATTATCTATTTTCCGGTTTTTCTTTTTTGAAAAAGCGTAAAAATCTTTTAAGCATTCAACAAAGGCGACGTCGATGTCCTTTTTGGCCAGTTCAATTTGAGCGCTGGTGTCATAATCCCGCATAGGATCAAGTTTGTCCGCCACATACACGAGCTTGTCGAGTTTGGACATTTTCGTTGTTGCGGTCGTATGGTTCTCAATCGCCTGAAGAACTTCCTTGTCTTCGACCAGGAACTGCTTTCTTGCCATATACGCCCCGGTGTACTGATGCCAGACTTCATGAGGCAGACTCATGAAGTCACTGTAATGTTTTTTCATTATCTTCAATTCTTTTTTGGACTCTAGCTCCTTGGTAATATCATGCAATATCGAAGCAATGTACGCCTTTTTATGGTCAATGTTGTTCGCCTTGGCCAGCTCCACCGCAAGTTTGGCAACCGAAAGGCTGTGCTGGTATCTGCGAAGCGACATAAGAGGCTTAATCATCGTATTTAGATATATCCCTTCTTGAGATATGTATCTGAGTACCTTTTTACTGAGGTATTCCAGATGCCCGGCCCGGACATCGCTGCTCGAGATGCTGGTAGGTTCCATATCAAGCAAGGTGAAATTGTACTTGTCGATATTCTCATTGTATTCGTATCCCAATCGCAAGAAACAGACCAGATTTACTTGCTCGGCTATCTTTTCGGCCTGGTACCATTTATGGAAAAGGCTTGCCTGGTCCATGCCCATGATAAGGTGGAATTCACTTTCAGGGTACTTTACTTTAAGAAGTTTGATTGTATCGACAGTATAGTCAACCTTATCCATGTCGCTGTCTATTTCGATTGTCTCGAGTATCGCCTTTTCGACTTTTCGCAACGCCATTTCAATCATCGATTTTCGTTGTTCATTAGATGCATACGACTTCGATTTCCAAGGGTTGTTTTTGGTCGGGACAACCAGCAGCAAATCAAGATCGAGCTGCCTGATTGAATGTTCAATCACATCGATATGGCTTTTATGGATCGGATCAAAACTGCCCCCGAAGATCCCAATCTTCATCATGGCAGTTTATATATTTTTTCGGGCGACTTGCGATAAAGAACGATAGTGTTTCCCATTATCTGGACCACATCGCTTTTTGTCCTTGCGCTCAGTTCGATTGCCGCCTCATTTTTTGAAAGCGGACAAGTTTCAAGCAACTTGACTTTCAATAATTCTTTTCTTTCCAGATATTCGTCAATCGCTTCAACCTGGTTTGCCGTGATTCCATCTTTCCCAATTTGAAAAAGCGGTTTTAGCTTATTGGCGATTGAACGGAGATATCTTTTTTGTTTTCCTGTCAACATATTGTTCCTTTCATATTAACGCTTCGCGAACGAAGACACCGATTCCTTTTGGAACCATGATTTTTACTTTTCCGTTTTTCTGGCTTACTGTAAAAAAACCAAGGCCGGAGATAACTATATCCTGTTTGGTACCGTCAAGATTGAATGTGTATGATTGCATCTGTTCCACATCATCAATGCCCGCAATCTTGGGTGATAGCGTCGCATCGTTCTGGTAGACTCTTTTTGCATTTGCTGTCTTGGTCCGGTGGATCTTGATATCCCTAGGGAAGTAACAGACAAATGGCGTTTTTTCCCCTTGGAAGTAGTCAACCCGGGCCAGTCCGCCAAAGTAAAGTGTCTGGTCGGAGTTGATCTGGAAGTTCATTGGCCGCAGTTCCCCTTTGGGGACGATGGCATTCAAGTCATCCAAAGCCAACTGGTTGGCCATCTGATGTTCATTGACAATGCCCGGCGTGTCATACAGGCTGGATTTTTCATCAAGCTGGATTTCAATTATTCCAAGTGTGGTACCCGGAAATTCACTTGTCGTGATCAGATGATTGTTCTCGTTGGCATAATGTTTCAACAGAGCATTGATCAGCGATGATTTGCCGACATTGGTTACCCCGATCACATAAACATTCTTGCCTAAACGATAGCGGTTGATCTTGTCGATTAGTTCATCAAGGTGGTAATTCGTCTTCCCCGATGAAAGGATCACATCAAGATATTTCAAGCCTTCGCTGTTGAGCTGGCGTCGCAGCCAGTGCTCGATCTTCTGGTCTTTGATTGATTTTGGCAGCACATCGCGTTTGTTTCCGACAATCAGGATGTTTTCACTGTTCAAATGACGGTTCAATCCGCTTATAAGACTGCCGTTGAAGTCAAACAGATCAATAAGGTAGATATAAAGATTGTCCTTGTTCGAGATTTCTTCCAGGATGGCGAAATAATCGTTCCGTGTCATCTGGGTTTTTGTAAGCTTGTGGTAATTTTTCATCTGGAAACAACGCTGGCACAAGACATGGTCTCGTGACAGGGCTGATTCAGGAGTGTAGCCGATACTTTCAGGGTCAGTCGTCTGAATGACTGCACCGCAGCCATAACATTTTATTTGCGTCAATTTTTATCCTCCATGTTAAATAAGTCATCGAGCGACATTTGCTCGAAGCTGTCATCATTGTCTTTGGTTTGCACACTTTTATTTTCAAACCAGCTACTGTAATTGTCAAGTATTAAATTGTCATAAAAACTGGTATTTGACTCTTGATCATAATATACATATTCCACAATCTCATTGCCTTTGGACAATCCATTAGGTTTGCTGTCAAGATTTGAATTGCTCAGACTTTTGACAATGACACTGTATTCATTTTTGTCAGTGTGGATCTTGATTTCATCATTGAGATCGCACACCAGACATTTGTAAGTGGCAAAGACTTTGGTCTTCAGGTTCTTGAATAAAAGGTTCCCTTTGACTCCTCGACTTGTGACAGGAATATCATTTATTTTAATTCTTTTTAGACGATTGTCAACAGTTATCAATATTAATGATTGATGCATTACCGGATTGAAGACATTGCACGAAACAACTTCGTCATTTTTCAAAGTTATTGACTTGATTCCACCGGTCTTTATGCCAGTAGGCGCAACCTGTCCCTCCGAGTAAACGTTGCTGTATCCGTTTTTCGTTGCGACGATGACTCCAAGATTGCCGGGGGTGAGATTGACTGAGACAACCTTATCCCCCTTTTTTAGGTTCATTGATTTAAGTGGCCGTGAATACCTGGTCACTTCGAATTCGCTCAAAGCGGTCTTTTTTATCATTCCGTTTTTGCTTGCAATAATGATGAAAAGTTCCTTGGCAAAATCATCGACAATTATCGCATCGACAATTTGTTCGCTTGAATCGAGTTTGATCAGATAGCTGATGTGTTTTCCCACATCCTTCCACTTGAATTCTTCAAGCTGATGGATCGGAACAAACAGATAATTTCCCTTGTCAGTGAACAAAAGAAGTGTCTGGATAGTTGTTGCCTTGGCCATTTTTACCAGATAATCGCCATCCTTGATTCCAAAAGGCGTGTTGCTCGCACTGTAAGAACGGGGCGATATCTTTTTGACATATCCATCCCTGGTTACCGAAATGTAGACATCTTCTTCAAGAATCATCGCTTTCTTGTCAATTTTGACCTCAAGCACTTCGTCCTTGATTTCGCTGCGCCGCACAAAGCCATGGACCTTTTTTATATCCTTCAATTTCGCAACAATGACTTCACGCAATACATCATCATTGTCCAGGATGTTGGTCAGCTCCTTGATCGTGTCTAAAAGTCTATTTTGTTCGCTGACCAGGGTTTCGATATCCGTATTGGTCAAACGATAAAGTTGCAGCATCACAATCGCCTCCGCCTGTTCTAGGGTGAAGTCAAAACGGACGTGGAGATTTTCCTTGGCATCGGATTTGTTTTTCGAGTGTCGAATGCAGCTGACAACCTCATCTAGGATGTCAATCGCCTTGATCAGACCTTCCACTATATGGTACCGGCTTTTCGCCTTGGCCAAATCAAACAAAGAACGGTTGGTTACAACTTCGATCTGGTGGTCGATATAGCCATCTAGAATGTCGACCAGACCCATTTGTTCCGGTCTTTTATGGTTGATGGCGACCATGTTGAAATTATAATTTTTCTGCAATTCCGTATTCTTATACAAGTAATTCAAGGTGTTCTGGGCATCGATTTCCTTTGAAAGATCGATCACGACCCTTAATCCGTTGCGGTCCGACTCATCCCGGACTTCGATAATCCCTTCAACATCGCGATTGTAGTTGATCTCATCGATCTTGCGGACAAGTTCAGCCTTGTTGACTTCATAGGGAATCTCGCTGACAACAATCTGGTTCATCTTCTTTTGTTCAATGATGTCACACTTGGCGCGGCAAACGATTTTGCCACGTCCTTTTTTATAGGCCGCTTTGATTCCTTCAACGCCCTCGATTATTCCTCCGGTCGGGAAGTCGGGCCCCTTGATATATTCCATCAGCTTTGAAAGCGTGCAGGTTGGGTGCTTGATCCGATATACTGTCGCATCAACAACTTCATTTAGATTGTGGGGCGGTATATCGGTGGCATAGCCCGCGGAAATCCCTGTCGACCCGTTTACAAGCAAGTTTGGATAGCTTGCCGGCAATACGGTCGGTTCATACTCCGAATCATCGAAGTTCAAAGCCATCAAAACTGTTTCTTTATCGATGTCGTTAAGCAGTTCTGCTGCCAATGGCGACAACCGGGCTTCGGTATAACGCATCGCCGCAGCAGGGTCGTTGTCGATCGACCCGTTGTTTCCTTGCATGTCGACAAGTGGTGCCGACATCTTCCAGTCCTGTGAAAGTCTGGTCATCGCATCGTAAACCGAGCTGTCCCCATGGGGATGGTAGTTACCGATTACGTTTCCGACCGTCTTGGCTGACTTGCGGTAAGGCTTTGAGGCAAGGTTGCCCTCTTTATACATCGAATAAAGAATCCGGCGTTGAACCGGCTTCAAACCGTCACGAACATCGGGAAGAGCCCTTTCCTGGATGATATATTTCGAATATTTGCCAAAGCGGTCCGACATGATATTGTCGAGACTTAGAATTATTTTCTTATCTTCCATTTGCCACCTCTTCTAAAAAATCATCTTCCAGGGTGAATTGGACATTTTCCTCGATCCACTCTCTTCTAGGAGCGACTTTTTCACCCATCAGCACCGAAACTCTTCTTTCAACTATGGCCGCATCTTCAATGGTGACCTGGATAAGGGTCCGGTTTTCCGGATTCATCGTCGTTTCCCAAAGCTGGGAAGAATTCATTTCCCCCAATCCCTTGTATCGTTGAATATAGTAACCTTTGCCAAACTTCTTCTTTGCCTGATCAAGTTCCTCATCTTCGTAGCAATAGATAGAATCTTCGCCCTTTCCTGTTTTCTTGGATACTTTGTAAAGTGGCGGAACTGCAATATAGATTTTCCCTTCGTTATACAAATCACGCATATACCGGTAAAAGAACGTCAAAAGAAGTACCTGGATATGGGCCCCGTCAGTGTCGGCATCGGTCATGATTATGATCTTGTCATAGTTGCTGTCTTTTACGCTGAAATCGCTGCCGACTCCAGCACCGATAGTAGTAATGACTGTGCCGAATATTTCATTTTTCAAAACGTCTTCCATGCTTGTTTTTTCGGTGTTGATCACTTTCCCTCTAAGAGGCAGGATCGCCTGATATTTGCGGTCACGCCCCTGTTTGGCACTGCCGCCAGCCGAGTCCCCTTCGACTATGTACAACTCTTTTCTTTTGGGATCTTTTGATTGAGCAGGTGCCAGTTTCCCCGAAAGGATCTTGTCGACCCGATTGCTCTTGCTTTTTCTTGCCGCCTCGCGGGCTTTTCGGGCCGCTTCCCTGGCCCGGGCCGCCTTTTGCACTTTTTCAATAAGTTCGCCGGCCACTTCGCTGTTTTCCTGCAAATAGAAAAAAAGCTTCTCGCTGACTACGTTTTCGACGACCAGCCGCGCCTCAGGAGTCCCCAATTTCGCCTTTGTCTGTCCTTCGAATTGGAGAAGGTGTTCGGGAATCTTCAAAGAAAGGACGCAAGTCAGGCCTTCGCGGATGTCATTGCCCTCGAGGTTCTTGTCCTTGTCCTTAAGGATATTGAAACTGCGTGCGAATTCATTGAATGTTTTTGTAAGACCCGAACGCAACCCGGTAATGTGGCTCCCGCCTTCGCTGGTGCGAACGAGATTGACGAAACCATGAGTGTTTTCCTGGAATCCGTCCGTGAATTGCAGGGCACATTCAACCTCGATATCATCGAATACGCCCGAAAGCGAAATGATGTCGGTGACCGGTTTCTTGTCAAAATTTAGATAAGCGATGAACTCTTTGAGACCATCCTCATACTTGAAAGTAACTGTCTTGTCCACCCGCAAGTCGTTGACCGTGATCTTGATTCCCTTCAATAAAAAGGCACTTTCCTTCAAACGCTCCTTGATGGTGGAATAATTGAAATTGGTAGTTGAAAAGATCTGAGAATCAGGCCAAAAAGTGACGGTGGTTCCCGTCTCATTTGTTTTTCCAAGAACTTCCAAAGGGCCGATATCCTTGCCCCCGTTCTCAAAAATCTGGTGAAAAATCTTTCCATCTCGGTTGACCGTAACTTCCAATTTCTGCGAAAGCGCGTTTACAACCGAAGAACCGACCCCATGGAGCCCCCCCGAAGTCTTGTATCCGCCCTCGCTGGAAAATTTACCCCCAGCATGCAAAACAGTCAAGATAACTTCCAGGGTTGGTCTGCCACTTGCATGCATGCCTGTGGGCATCCCCCGTCCAAAGTCCTTAACTGTCACACTGCCGTCTTTATTTATAGTAACAATTATTTCATTGCCATATCCTGACAAAGCTTCGTCTATGGCATTGTCGACAATCTCCCAAACCAGATGGTGAAGACCGTAAACATCCGTAGACCCAATGTACATCCCAGGACGTTTCCTTACCGCATCCAACCCTTCAAGTATTTGGATTTTCGATTCATCGTATTGATTATTTGCCACAAAATCACACTCCTTAACTAATCCATTATATAAAAATTCGTGGTGATTTGCAAAAGGTATTTGCATTTTGAAAAGATTTCGCTATAATGGGCATGGGTGATAAAATGTTAGAAATATTAATAATCGCACTGTCATATGTGTTTGGATCAATCCCTTTTGCGTTGGTGATTGGCAAGATATTTTTCAAGAAGGATGTCCGCAACTATGGTTCAGGAAATCTGGGCGGAAGCAATGCCGGACGGGTTCTGGGCAAAAAAGTCGGAATATCCGTAATTTTGTTGGATGCATCCAAAGCTTTGATTTCCACGCTTATAGCCGGATATCTTAGTTCGCGCTTCGACTTGTACCCGGACTTGCGCTATTTTGCCGGTTTGGCCTGTGTCCTTGGGCATTGTTATCCGGTTTTCGCTTCTTTCAAGGGCGGCAAAGCCGTGTCGACCGCGGCGGGACTGCAGATTGCCATCGGACCACAGTTCGTTTTGCCTGGCTTTTTGATATTCATGCTCGTGCTTTATAAAAGCAAATACGTTTCGCTGTCCTCAATCATTACTGCGACATTCATGATCATAGTGACTTTCTTTTTGGATATCTCAATCACCGGTAAAGTGATCAATATCCTTGTAATGTCATTGCTGATATATCGCCACAAAAGCAATATCGGCAGACTGTTGAACCATACTGAAAATAAAGTGACTTACCTTGGCTAGCCATTTGGCTGGCTTTTTTGATACAAAAAAAGCAGACAGGTCTTGTCTACTTGTTAAAACTTATCAAATTATCGCTTGGCAGGAAGCTAGAGTCGCCAATTCTTTTAATCGTTGTCTTATTATCCACAATTATCTCAGTCAAGGAACAACCTCTGACAACTTCCTGGTTAATCAATGTCAAATCCTCGATTGAAAGATTTTGAATCACTGCCTGCAAAACTATAAACGCCATTCCATGGGTTACGACAAAAACAGTCTGATTGGGATGTCTGGCTATAATTTCATCATAAAACGACTGCAGCCGGTCTTTTATTTCCCGATAAGACTCGCCGCCGGGAAGTCGCAAGTCCGGATGTGGCTTGTGCCACAGACCATGATAATCATCCTGCTTTATAAGTTTTGTGACACTTTTCCCTTCATAATCCCCAAATGACATTTCCATCAGGCGGTCATCTTTGATTATTTCATGATCCGGGAAAATCAACTTCGCAGTTTGATATGCCCGGTCTATTGGTGAGCTGTAAACGACATCAATTTTCTCGTCTTTGAGAAACTCCCCAAGAATCTGAGCTTCTTCAATCCCTTTAGACGTCAATTTGGAATCCTTGCGCCCTTGCAACAGTCTTTGTTCATTCCAAATCGTCTTTGAATGCCTGGTGATAAATAAGCGCATTTGTTACTTGTATTGGTTGTTCATGTCACGCATGATTTTTTTGATTTGGGCTTCGCTTGGTTTTCGACCCATCTGCAAGTACATCGCTCTGATCATTTTTTCATTGATTGGCGGATTTTTTTGCAGTTCCTTTTTGAAGTAGTATCTTGCAGCGAAGAAACCTGCAACCAACCCCACAATAAGCCCCACAACTAAAAATACGTATTCCATTTGATTACCTCCTATATAGTTACTTTCTAACTATATCACAAAAAAATTAAAAATAAAACACATTTTCAATAGAAGACGGTCGCTATCAAAATTAGAAAAAAAATAAAGCGAAGCTGCCGCTTCGCTAATTCATCGTTTCCGGTTTTCTTCTGATTGGTGTGATGTCGTTGCCGTCTTCGTCAATTACTTTGACGCTATCAAGCCGTTGCTTGAAACCAGCCCGAAACTCCTCAAGATAACGTTGCCGCAGCAACTGTTGTTCGTGAAGTTCATCATCACTCAAGCCCGATTCTTTCTTCTTTCGAGCAAGTTCGTTGATCCGATTTATTAATTTTTGATCCATTTTACTCCTTATAATAACCAAGGAGTTGTTGAATTATCCCTGTTAAGTACAGGTGGGTGTCTTGAGAATGGTTTTAGGATCCCCACTCAAAGGTGGGCTTTCAACACCGCCAGTCTAGTCAGACTCCCATATTCAATATGTAGGAAATTTATGTACCCCTTGGTCAATTACATTATAGCATATAATTTTTTAAATAATAGTCTTGACAACTTATTTTTTGATAATCGTTACAGCCATCAATTCTTGTTTGAAATATTTTCGGACTGCCAATACTTCATCCAATGTGATGTCCTGCATCACATCGACAACCTCAAAGGAATTGACCCCTTCATAATAGTAACGGCTGAAGTTTGAAGCAATCGATTCATTAGAATTGAAAGCCAGAATGAAGTTTCCGATATCCCGTTTTTTCAGGCGCAGGAAGGTGGCTTCATCAATGGTTGTCTGATCGATGTTTTTAACAAAACCAAGCAAAGTCTTTTCAAACATCTTTAAATCATCGCTATCGCCACCCATTTGAATGAAAGCAGTGTCCCGGCTTTGATGGAAGTTTGTTTCAAATGAACTGTTGATCAGCCCCTTTTCCATCCAGTCGTTGTAAAGATCAGATGATTTGGCAAATACGCAGTCAAAGAAGAGATTGAAGGCTATGTCCCGGCGCAATGCCATAAGCGGGTCGGTGAGGATTTCATTGACCTTGATTGACAAGTACAGCTTTTCGACATTGACATCCATCTTGATTTCCTGATATTTGACTGCAATGTGTTCTGGCTCGTCAACTTTTTTGCGGACAATTTCCTGCTTTGGAGCGAACTGCTTTTGATGCTGGTTTGACCTTATCAATTCCATGGTCTCTTCGATGTCGATATTACCTACGATAAACAGCATCATATTGTCGGGATGATAGAAAGTGTTGTAACATAAATCAAGTTCCGCTTTGGTTATCCGATTGACCGATTCGACTGTCCCCGCGATATCGGTATTGTTTGGGTGATTGACATATAATGCTGCGATTGATCCGAAATATAGCCGCCAGGAAGGATCATCGTCGTACATCCTTATTTCCTGCTCGATTATTCCCTTTTCCTTTTCAACCGCCTCTTCGGTCAGATCCAAGGCCTGCACAAAATCAAGAAGCAGTTCGATGCATTCGTTTTCCTTCTGAGTGGTTGAAAACAAATAAGAGGTCTGTGTGTTAGTCGTGTATGCATTCGAGCTTGCTCCAAGTTTGGCATACATCTCACTGGCATCTGTGCCATCCTTGGTGAAAAACATCTTATGTTCCAAAAAATGGGCGATTCCGTCATTGACCTTTATATATTCACTTTGGCCCCGGGGAATGAACTCATTGTCATTCGAACCGAAATTTGTGGTGAAGATACCATAGGTCTTGACAAAGCCTTCTTTTTTAAGCAGGTAGACATTGAGCCCATTGTCCAGCAGTTCATGAAACAGGGTTTCTTTCAAAGTGTGATAATACTTCTTATCCATTGGCGTCACCTCCTTTTAAAGTGAATATCGTATCGAGCCTGATGGTTTTTGCAACATCGGACAAATCCGCCTTGGATACGCTTTGGATCTTGGACATATACACTTCCTCGTCAATGTCCAGATTTGCCAGCGACCGGTTGAATGTCCGGTTGATCAAGGACCGCGGCTCGTCATTGCCTTTTAGATACTGGGCCCGGTAGTAATTTTTGGCCAGATCTATCTGTTCATCATCGAAATCGCCATTTTTGATTCTTTCGATTTGTTCAAAGATTAGTTCCCTGGCTTTTTCCAGATTTGCGTTATCGACACCAGCATAGATGGTCAAAACGCAGTTGAAACTGTCATAGGACGATCCAACATAATAACACAAGCTGTGTTTTTCCCTGACTTCCTGGAATAGCAATGATTGCGAATAACCGCCAAGAATGAAATTGAACATGATCATCGCATGTATCCTTGGATCATAGATGGACACTTTCGACGAAAATCCCATATTCAGTTTTGCCTGGTTTACTTGCTGGAGTTCGACGAGATCCTGAAGATGATCCCTGGTCGGCAGGAAAGGATAGACGGCAGGGTATTTTTTTTTGTTTTCGGGAAATATAAGATCCCGGGCAAAAACATCCTTGATGTCATTGTGATAATCACCACAGGCAAAAACGAACTTCTGGTCTTTTTTGATAATCATTTCAAGACAGTTTATAAGATCCTGTCTGCTTATTTTATCAATGTCCTCGATATATCCTGAGGGACTGATTTCCAGGGGAGTGTCCTTACCCATGTTTTCATAAAGTTTGTTCATCGAGTAGATGATCTTGTCATCATATTGATTCTTGATCTGATTGACAAGATTAGTTTTGGCAATTTTGATTTTGTTCTCATTGAAACTTTCCATTTTCAAATAGGCGTCGTTCAAAAGATCATTGATCAGACAGATCTGCTTCTCGATAATATTCTCCTTGGTTGGCAGATACTCGTCATTGATAGCTGTGGAATATATGGAGATGTAATGATCGCAACCGGTGTACCCGGTTGAAATCGAGACATTCAATCCATACAATTCTTCGGCATAACGGACCAGTTCCTGGAGACCTTGGTGTTTTGATGTTCCTTCAATCAGCAATGATGAAAGAAGTTTTCGCACTGTAACGGTTTCTTTCGAAAGCGGCGCCACCAACCTAAGAACGACAGTTGATGTCTTGAATTTTTTGGTATTGATTATACCTAGCTGATAACCAGGCAAATTGAATCTTTCCATAATTTAAATTTCCTCCTGATTGGCACGGATGTATACTTCACGCGGTTTCGATCCCGATTGGGGGCCAATCACCCCCTCAGCCTCAAGACGGTCAATTATCCGGGCCGCCTTATTGTAGCCGATGCGGAAATGACGCTGAAGCAGCGATGTCGACGCCTTTTGTACCTGGATTACAAAATCCCGGCATTTTTCATAGTCCTCATCATCGTTTTCAACTGAATCCCCAACACTTGAGCCCGCTTCGACTTTTGCTTCTTCAAATCTTTGGATATAGTTGGCATCCTGCTGGCTTTTGACATAATCGACAATTGACTGCACTTCATCGTCTGACACATAGCAGCCCTGAAGCCTGGTAAGCACACTTGAGCCCTGCATTGAAAGGAGCATGTCCCCTTTTCCCAGCAGTTTTTCCGCCCCGGTCGAGTCGAGAATCGTCCGGGAGTCGATGCTTGAAGATACCGCAAAAGCGATTCTCGATGGGATATTGGCCTTGATGACTCCGGTGATGATGTCGGTTGATGGTCTCTGGGTTGCCAAAATCATATGGATTCCTGCAGCCCGGGCTTTTTGCGAGATTCTCATGATGCAATCCTCGACATCCTTGCTGGCAACCATCATCAAATCGGCCACTTCGTCTAAAATGACCACGATATAAGGTAGTTTTTCCTGATCCTGGATGATCCCTTTTTCAATGAATTCATTGTATGTTTCGATATTGCGGGCATTGCAGCTTAAAAAACGGTCATAGCGCAACTCCATTTCAGCCACTAGCTCATGCAAAACCGCGGCTGCTTTTTTAGGATCGGTAACGACCTTCGAAAGCAAGTGCGGGATATCATTGTAAATCGACAGTTCGACCTTTTTGGGGTCGACCAAAATCAGCTTCACCTCTTCTGGAGTTGCCCTCATCAGCAAGGAGCAGATTATCGTATTGATGCATACCGATTTACCTGAACCCGTAGCCCCAGCCACAAGCAGATGAGGGGTCTTGTTCAAGGGGACATATATCGATTTGCCCGAAATGTCCTTTCCAAGCCCCACCAGAAGCTTGCTTTGTTTGAGACTGGCAGGAATATCTTTTAGCACATCCTTGAAGGACACATTGCTTGATTGTTCATTGGCAACCTCGATTCCGATAGCCGCTTTTCCCGGTATCGGTGCTTCAATCCTGATTTCCTTTGTTGCCAGGGCCAGCTTGATGTCGTCATGAAGTGCGGTGATTTTGTTCACCCTAGTCCCGGGTTCGAGCGTCAATTCAAACTTGGTGACCGATGGTCCGATGAAAATATCGCTGACCTTGGCGACAACCCCGAACTCCTGAAGAACCTTTGCCAGGCGATCGGCGTTTTTCAAGGCCATTTCCCGATTGCGGTTAGGACTCTTGTTTTTGGAATCGCTAAGCAAACTCAGAGGTGGCAGCTGATAATTTTCATTTATCTTTACATGAGAAGTGAAACTCAATTCCTCTTTTTCCTGTTCATCCTTATAGGCTTCGACCACAGCCGCCGGATTGCTTGAGCTTTTGACGTTTGGAACCGGGTTATCGATTGGCGGTTCAGGATTCAATCCCGATTCAGGGATAGGCGCTTTTTGCGATTCGTTGTTATAATCCTTGATGATTTTCTCATTGATCTTGCGGATGTTTTCTTTTTGTTTGGCTTTCTGGCTGTCAGAGATGTTTTTCTGGATATTTTTTTTGATCTGTTTGGTCTGATTGACAATCTTGTTTTGATATTCCACAAACGACTTACCGGCGATAATTCCAAGTCCCAAGAGGATCAGCAGCGAGCTAAAGACAATCGTTCCCGAAGCAGCAAACAACACTCCAAGCATGGCAAACAAGCTCACACCGATAAGACCGCCGTGGCTGATGACATCACCTTGGAGATATTTTGAAATCGTTGCAAGACCGCTAAGACTTGAAGGAATTGCGACAATAAGCAAAATCCCCAAGAGCCCAAGATAAAGACCTATCATCTTCACGGTGACCATCACTGGTTGAAGGCCGCGATAGATTACGGCTGCCGCATAACCCAGCGCCAGCGCGTAGATCAAAAAGCTGAAGTATCCAAACAGGTAAAACAAAGTCCCATCAACCAGGGAACCTACCAGTCCCAGTTTGAAAAAACCGATTCCTGCCAAAAAAGCGACAACCAGCCCGATGATCCGGTTGACCAGCTCATTTGAAAGATGGGTGCCTTTGTTTTTTGACTTGGTATTCTTGCTTGTTCTAGCCATTTTTGCCTCCTTTTGAAAAAATAGCAAGTCACGCTTGCTATATTTCAATGATGATTGGTAATATCACTGGCCTTTTCCCAGTTTCCTTGGCGACATATTTAGCCACCTTGTCCTTTATTTGAGAACGGATCGTATTCACTTCGACATCCCCGTTATTTTCGTATTTTTCAACAGTTTTGTTCGTGATATCCATCATCGCATTGATAACGTGGGCACTATCACGCAGATATATGAAACCACGGGTCTGGATATCGGTATTGGCGAGGAGTTTGCGGGTCTTGCCATCGACAGTGACCCCGATAATAACAACACCATCGCTCGAAAGCTGGATACGATCATCGATAACCTTTTCACCGACATCACCGATCCCAATCCCGTCAATCATGACATCCGGTATTTCAAAAGTATCACGGTATCCTGCCAGTTTAGATCCCTCAAAAGTGATCTGTTCGCCGTTGTCGATAATGACAATGCGATCATCCTTGATTCCCATCGACAGTGCAACATTCCTGTTGTCTATCAGATGCGAATAGTCTCCCTTGATTGGAATGTAGTATTTGGGTTTGAACAACTGCATGATGAACTTAATATCCTCAGATGACGCATGCATCGATGGCAATTGCCGGTTTTTCAGGATTTTAACATTCGCAGGTGTCTTGAACAGCTCGTTTTGAGCTTTTGTCGCTATTTTTTCAGTACCCGGTATTACCGGCGATGCCACAACGACACAGTCTTCTTTCGTGAATTTAAGCAGGTCGTCGCCGCCATCGACAAGATCAACCAGATCGTGATAGATCCGGTGAGGCGCTCCAGTAAGCAAGACAACGATATTGTCATCTTTGACGATGTGCGACTTGTCGACAACCACCTCATTGAGTTTTTCAAATATCGGCGGGTTGATCTTGTTGTTTATTCTCAAAAGCGTATTGGTCGTGTCATAGTTGTCACGGCCATAGAACACAAGTTTGCGACGATACTTGCGACACAACTCGATGATTTCGCGAGTCCGATAGACGTTTTGGGCATAAGATGTAATGATTATCCGCCCTTGTGCCTCTTCAAAAGTGTGTTCGATCTGGTTGGTCAGCTTGTGCTTTGGTGATGTGTAACCCTCATTTTTGGCATAAGAACTTTCAACCATCAAAGCCAATACACCTTTTTTGCAGATTTCCATCATCTTTGTCATATCCAATGTGAAACCATTGGGCGCCGACAAGTCAACCAGAAATTCTGAACCGTATACGATATAACCGGCTTTTGTCGCGATTGCCAGCCCGACAGCACCAGGAATCGAATGGGTAACCGGGAAGAATTCAACCTTGATGCCACCGATGTCGACACTACTTGTTCCTTCAACAGTATGCAAATCAAGTCTGATAGACTTTTTGTACTGTTTTTCGAATTTTTCCAGCATTTGTTCGATGAAATAACCGGTCAGACTCGGAGCGAAAACAGGAACGCTGATCACTTCAAGCAGGTATGGCAATGCCGCCATAACGTCATCGTGTCCATGGGTGATGACAATTCCAACGATTCTATTCTTGTTTTCAGTTATATAGCTCAAATCTGGAATGATTATGTCCACCCCAAGTTTGCTCACTTCAGGGAATCGGATTCCGGAGTCGACAATCAAAATTTTGCCGTCGACTTCAAAGCAGTACATGCTTTTGCCCATTTCGGCTTGACCGCCAAGCGGGAGTATTTTAACTAAATTTTTATTCATATTTTACCTCTTCTAATTATAATATGTTAACTTACATTAAACTAATGATACCATAATAATAGTCAAAAATAAATTAAGAAAACCGCCACTTTACAAGTTTGTCATAAATATTGTAAAATTAACTGGATGAAAACAATTACAAAATTATTTATGGAAAATTTCAAATTGATTGGTTCGCTTGTCCTGCTTTTTTCTTTTGTGACATTATTTTTTTTCGACCCTTTTTTGGATAATTACACCTATTTGTCTTACCATAGTGATTTTCCGATTATTTATTATGGCTGGGTTCTATCAACAACGTCGGTCATTTTCGCCGCTGTGATTATTTTGAGTTTGACCAAAACGCAGAAGGCTCTGGCTTGGATATCGTACCTGATGGCCTTGGTTGGATTTTTCAGCCCGTACAATATTTCTCATTTAGATTTTTTCAGCATCATTCATGTAGTCTTTCCTAATATTAGTGCATTTGCCCTGATTTGTCTATTAAAGATGCATCTTATTGGCGATTATTTTTTCGATTCCCTGATCGGGATTTTATTTTTGATGCTTATTTTTACCGGTTATTACACCGGATTGATCGAGATTTTGTTTATCGCGATTGTAATCCATTATCTAATTCAAATTATACATAAGTAACTTTTTTGCGGATCATATCGAAAAATTCTTCTTTTGGAATGAAAAAGGAGTATAATCTAATTAAAGGAGTGATACGTTTATGGTCAAAGTAATTTCAATCAAAGACAATCAAATGGACAAGGAAGCATTTATCGAGTATATTTCAAACGTTTGGGCCAATGATGAAAATTCAATGGTTTATCGTGACTGCATAGAACACTCGATGAATTCATTTTTGCCAAATTGGTACTTGCTGCTTGATGATGATAAAATAATCGGTTGTGCGGGCATCGTCCCCAATGATTTCATCTCGCGCATGGATCTTTCCCCTTGGCTTTGTTCCCTATATATTGAAAAAGACGCCCGGGGCAACAACTACGGCAGCATCCTGATCGATCGCATCAAAAAGGATCTGACCGCACACAATTATCAGGAGTTCTATCTGTGCACCAATCTTGACAATTATTATGAAAAATACGGCTTGAGCTATTTTGGGCGGGGCTTCCATCCTTGGGGCGAGGAAGAGAAAATCTATCAGTTCAAAATCACCAACTAGATAAAGAGGATTAAAAATGAATTCGCATTTTTAATCCTCTTTTATTAGATGTTCGATTTCAAGTAAGTGTATTGGGTTCCGTCTTCTAGCTTCGCAGTGTCAACGCCCAGCTTGTTCAAAATGGCAAACGCGAAAGCAAATGTCGCTGCCGGACCTTTGGCAGTTATTATATTTCCATCAACCATTACAAGACTTTCCTGGTAATTCGCACCGATCAGTTCCTTTTCAAATCCGGGGTAGCAAGTGACTGTCTTTCCTTCAAGGATGCCTGCCTTGGCCAACACGATGGGACCGGCGCAGATTGCAGCAACCAACTTGCCATTTTCATAGTGGGATTTTACCAGTTCAACAACCGCATCATCATCTTGCAGGTTGCGGGCACCCGGCATTCCTCCGGGAATCACAATCGCATCGTAATCGGATTTGATCTCCCCAAAATCCAGGTCAGCCTCGATATTGATATTGTGACTTCCCTTTACCATCCTGTTGGAAAAACCGACGATGTCACATTGGACATTGGCACGGCGCGCCATATCCACGATTCCCAGAGCTTCCAATTCTTCAAAACCATCTTTGCATAAAACAGCTATTTTCATATTGATCACCTCTTACTCCATTTTAGCATATCCCTAAAAGTTTTTCAGGTTGTTTTTTAAATTTTTTTTTGATATAATTCACACGATTTTAGTTTTGTTTTGATATAACACCGGACAGGATCGGTAGTGGAGGATAATATGAGAAACGAACAAACAAAAAAACTGACCTTGACAGCGATGTTCATTGCGATAGAACTGCTGTTGTTCATGGTCCCCTTTCTGGGATTCATTCCCATTGGTCCAATCAACGCGACCACGCTTCATATCCCAGTCATAATTGCGGGAATAATCTTAGGGAAAAACCGCGGCGCCTTGTTGGGATTGGTTTTTGGCATCGCCAGCATAACCAATGCGACAGTAAACCTGACCCCGGGTTCATTTCTTTTCAGCCCCTTCGTTTCAGGCAACCTGTTTAGCGCATTCATTGCAATAATCCCTCGGATGACTCTTGGATACTTGGCCGGCTGCTTGTTTGCCTTGCTTCAGAAAATCAGGCCGAATCTTGCTTTGAACATTCCAATTGTGGCTCTTGCAAGCAGCTTATTCCATTCGATATTTGTGCTTGGTTCGATATATGTCTTATTTGGCCAGGCTTACGCATCCCTATATGATGTCTCGATTGACGCGTTGGCGGGGATCATTTTTGGCATTCTTGCATCCAACAGCATTATTGAAGCCCTCCTCGGTGCGGTTTTGGCAACTCTTGTAAGCACCCCGATTTTGAAATATCTAAGAAAGTAGGAATAGAATATGTTAATTGCTGTCGACATGGGAAACACCAATATCACCCTAGTGATATTCGACAATGACCAGATCATCGCTGAATATCGGCTTACAACCAAGCTCCAAAGAACATCTGACGAGTACGGTTTCATGATCAATAGTTTTTTGGATGTGTACAATGTGAAGGTGGAAGAAATTGAAGATGTCATAATTTCTTCGGTTGTTCCAAAGATCATGCATGCTTTCACCAACGCAATCAAGAAGTATTTGAACCACGATCCGATTATCGTCGGTCCCGGAATCAAGACGGGAATCAAGCTGAAAATTCCTAACCCAAAAGGACTTGGGGCCGACCGGCTGGTCGATGCCGTAGGCGCCCACAATACATACAAGCGCGCATGTCTGGTGATCGATTTTGGCACCGCGACCACATTCGACGTGGTGGATGGTGAAGGATGTTTCCTTGGCGGAGCCACTTCAACTGGAATCCAGGTCATGTGTCAGGCCCTGGCTGCCCAGGCGGCCATGCTTCCCGAATTTGAAATAGCCATGCCCCAAAATGTGATAGCCAAGGAGACGGTACCCTCAATGCAGGCCGGATGTATCATCGGCTATATCGGTTTAACCGAAAAACTGATAACGGAGATCAAGAAGGAATATGGCGCAGACTTGCTTGTGGTTTCGACCGGTGGTCTGGGACGAGTGATTTCCAGCGAAACAGATTTAATCGATGTTTACGATAGAAATCTCACTTTCAAAGGTCTCAAAATGATTTATGACAAGAACAAATACCAATAAACAGGGATAACCTGTTTTTTCATTATTTTATGCAATTCAAAAATTTCAATATTTGAATTTTGGTTTTTGTTAAAAAATCTTGTATTCCGCTATAAATCGGTGTATAGTTTATTTAATTTATTTGGAGGTTATCGCATGGATATCAAATTCGAAAAAGCTACACAATTGAAACAAAAACCTGACCAAACTTCATTAGGTTTTGGCAAATATTTTACCGATCACATGTTTTTAATGGATTATACCCAAGGAAAAGGTTGGCATGATGCCCGCATCGTTCCATACGCTCCTTTGCAGATCGATCCTGCCACAATGGTTTTGCATTATGCTCAAGAAACATTCGAGGGGCTTAAAGCGTACCGTCATAAGACTGGTGAAATAACATTATTCAGGCCGGAAATGAACGCACGTAGGATGATCAGATCAAACGAACGCCTTTGCATGGCAACATTGGATGAGGATTCATTCATCGAGGCCATTGATGAACTGGTTAAAGTCGAACAGGACTGGGTTCCTTCATTGAAGGAAACATCTCTTTACATCCGTCCTTTCATGTTTGCTACCGAAACTTCTGTTGGTGTCCATGCCGCTAAATCATACAAGTTCATCATCATTCTGACTCCAGTTGGGGCATACTACCCCGAAGGAGTGAATCCGGTTAAAATCTGGGTTGAGGACGAATATGTACGAGCAGTAAAAGGTGGAACCGGCTTTGCCAAATGTGGCGGGAATTATGCAGCAAGTATCGCCGCTCAAGAAAAGGCCCAGGCTCATGGCTACACCCAAGTCCTTTGGCTTGACGGTGTTGAACGCAAATACGTCGAAGAAGTCGGGACAATGAATGCTATGTTCGTGATCGACGACAAGGTCGTAACCGCTCCAATCGACGGTTCCGTATTGCCTGGGGTCACCCGTGATTCGATTATCACCCTGTTGAAGGACTGGAACATCGAGGTTGAGGAAAGAAAACTCTCAATCGACGAACTGATGGATGCGGCTAAAACCGGACGCTTGAAAGAAGCGTTTGGAACCGGAACTGCCGCCGTTATCTCACCAATTGGGCAATTGTGCTACAAGGGCGAAGAAGTCCAAATCAATGGTTTCAAGACCGGGAAACTTACTCAAAAATTGTATGATACGCTGACTGGCATCCAATGGGGTGACGTTGAAGACAAGTTCGCTTGGAACCACGAAGTCAAACTATAGAAAAAAGCTCTTGTTCATATCAACCGATATGAGCGAGAGCTTTTTTGATCATATTGTTATCGTTTTTCCAAAGGAAGATAGACTTCGTTGGATTCGCCGACGAATTTGGCAGCCGGTCTGATGATTTTATTGGTTGAAACCTTGTTTTCGACATTATGGGCCAGCCAGCCGACAGTTCTGCCGATTACAAACAATGGTGTATAAAGTTCTTCAGGAATGTCTAGCATCTGATAAACAAATCCCGAGTAGAAATCGACATTGGCGCAAAGATTCAAACCCTTTCGTTCCTTGATGATTTTGATTGCCATCTTTTCAAACCGCTCATAGAAATCAAACTTGGCCTGCTGGTTCTTTTCAATGGCAAGCTCGTAACAGTTCTTCTTTAAAATCTTGCAGCGAGGATCACTCAATGTGTAAACGGCATGGCCGATACCATAGATAAGGCCGCTGTTGTCATTGAATTCCTTCGCCAGGATGTCATTGATCAGCTTTTCAAGTTGTTCATCATCGGGTTCAAGTCCCAGTCTTTCAATTGCCAGATTCATCTGTTTGATGACGGAATGGTTGGCGCCTCCGTGACGCGGTCCTTTCAGTGAACCGATTGCCCCTGAAAAAGCGGAGTAAATGTCGGTTCCGGTTGACGAGATAACGACATTTGTGAAAGTAGAGTTGTTCCCCCCGCCGTGATCGGCATGGACGACTAGACAACTATCCAAAATCTGCGCCTCTTTTTGGCTGTAAACCCCATCATCACGCAAAAGAAGCAGAATATTCTGGGCAATTGACAGATTAGGGTCGATATGATGGATGACAAGCGATTTCTTGTCAATTTTGTATGATTTGGTCCGGTATGCGTAGGCTGCCAGGTATGGTATTTTGGCAATCAGATCCAGACCCTTGTCTATTGTCGCTTCAACCGAAATATCTTCAGGAGTCTTGTCAAAATTATAAAGCATCAAAACTTCCTGTTGAAGCTTGTTCATTATATTGAATGATTCCGTATTTATGATATTGCTTTCCAGGAAATTGTTTGGCAAGTCATAACGTGATGACATCTCTTTTTTGAAAACCTCAAGTTCTTCCCGGTTTGGCAGATAACCGAAGATGATCAAAAAACAGACTTCTTCAAAAAGATGAGTTCGGCCTTCAGCGCCGTTTATCAGGTCTTCGACCGAATATCCGCGATAAAACAGTTTACCCTCGACATCAACTTTCTTGTCCCCTACTTTTTCATAGCCGACAACATCGGCTATTTTTGTCAATCGGACAAGGACACCTGTTCCATCCTCGTTTCGCAATCCTTTTTTAACATCGTAAATATTATAAAATTCATCGTCGATTTTATTAATATCAATACTTTTTTCATAAAATTTTTGAATATTACTATCCATAAAGTACCTCCTACAACTTAATGTACACACTGTATTATAGCAAATATCGCAAAGATTGTATACAATATATTTCAACTTTATTGAAGAATTTTAGTGTGATATAATTTGGTAAAGAGGTGATAAGGATGGCACTTAGCGAAATATCCGGCTTGAGTTCAGACGAAATCAAAGGCCGAGTGGCCTTAGGTAAAGTCAACAATTTCCACGCATCCAACAGCCGTAGCTACAAAGATATTTTTTTCTACAACATTATCACTTTTTTCAATTTTCTCAACCTTTTTTTGCTTGTTCTGGTATTGTCTACCAGGTCCTTTAGCAACGCATTGTTTGGAACGACCTTTGTCATCAACACCACAATAGGAATCATTCAGCAAATCAGGGCAAAAAGAATTCTCGACCGGTTATCCAGCACCAAACCTGCAATAACCACGGTTGTCAGGGATGGCCAGGTTCAAAAAATACTTGATAATCAAATTGTACTCAATGACGTTGTCGTTTATGGAGCCAATGACCATATCGGTGTCGATTGCCATATTCTGGAAGGAAGCGGCGAAATCAACGAGTCACTGATCACCGGAGAAGCCAACGGAATATTCAAAACAATTGGTGATTATTTGCTCTCGGGATCGATAGTGATCAATGGCAAAATTTATTGCGAAGTTGACCACGTTGGCCCCGACAATTATATTGAAAAAATCATCAAGGAGGCCAAACAATTCCGCCTTCATACCTCGAAGCTATATCGCTATTTGAACAAAATTTTAAAAGTGGTATCTATTATTATCATCCCATTGGGGTTCATCTTGTTCTTGCAATCGTTCTATGTTTTGAAATTGGGTCTCAATGCGAGCATTATCGCCATGACGGCGAGCCAGATAGGCATGATCCCTCAGGGACTTGTACTGCTCACTTCAATCTCATTGACAATCGGAACTATAATTTTGGCAAACAAGAACATCCTCGTTCAGGAATTGTACTCGATTGAGACGTTGGCTCGTGTCGACACGCTATGCATCGACAAGACCGGAACATTGACGTTAGGCAAGATCCGTGTCGATGACATCATCAATCTGACCGACCTTGACACAAAAGAGGTGGTCGGCAATATGCTTAGTCACCTGGAAGTTGTGAATGAGACAGGCCGAGCACTAAAAGATCATTTTCCAATTCATACAAATTACAAATGCGAACTGGTGTCCCAGTTCAACTCCGTGACTAAATATTCCCTTGTTACTTTTAAGGGTATCGGGACCTATTACCTTGGTGCTCCAACATCAATATTCGATCAGCTTGACCCCGATGAGCTGTTGCTTATAAGCAACTATACGACCGAAGGATACAGGGTGCTAGGATTAGGCTACTCGCCACTGACATACCGGCAAGAAAAACACCAGCACATCAAGCTGGTGGCGTTGATCATCCTTTCCGATATTCTCCGCCCCAATGTCAATGAGCTGTTTGATTTTTTTGCAGAAAACAAAGTTGAAATCAAGGTCATCTCCGGTGACGATTTCAATACCGTATGCAATATTGCTTTGAAATGCGGTTTGACCAATATCAAAGGACTGAATTGTTCCAATCTTGAAAAACCGGAACTTGAAAAACAGGCGCTGGAGTACAATGTCTTCGGTAGGGCCACACCCGAACAAAAAAGGATTCTTGTAAAGTACTTCAAGCAGCAAAAAAGGACCGTTGCAATGACAGGAGACGGCATAAACGATCTGCTGGCGCTAAAAGACGCCGACTGTTCGATCGCTTTAGGATCCGGATCACAGGCAACCAAAAATATTGCCAACATCATTCTCCTTGACGACGACTTCAGTTCTCTTAAAGATGCATTGCAACAAGGGCGTCGTGTCATCAACAACATTTCCAATTCAGCTATTATTTACCTGATCAAGACCTTCTTTTCAATCATTTTGACATTATGTGCCATACTTTTTTCAATTCAATACCCTTTCCAACCGGTGCAACTAAGTCTGATTTCGGGTGTTGCCGTCGGATTGCCGACCTTCTTTTTGACATATGAGCCCAATTACAACCGAATCAACGATGATTTTTTCTTCAAAATATTTCTTCACTCCTTGCCTGTCGCTATTTCAATATGCATAAATGCGGTTTTTATTGTTCTGATTGGCCGCCACCTGGATTTGGATACCTTCCAGATCGCCATGATTTGCGTCGCCAACAACGGTGCCAACTATTTCTACACCCTCTTTAAAATCTATCAGCCACTGAATAGATTCCGCATTTTGATATTGGTTTCAAGTTTCAGCATTTTCATTGTTTCACTGTTCCTATTGAAAAGCATCATCAAAGTCGCTATGATTGACTTGGCAGGATGGTCGGTTTTTGGAGCATCTTTGATCGTAAGTTTGATAATTATCAAACTCAGCAAGTATGCCATTTTGTCCATCTACAAACTGTATTATACAAGGAGAAAACAATGGAAATAGTATTACAACAATACCGGTCGCTTATCAAAAACTATGATGATGTGATAACACTTTACAGCAACACAAGCGCCTTTATCATGCAATTTTTCCCAAACATCTCATGGGCGGGGTTTTATCTGGACAAAGGAGCACACCTACAACTGGGACCTTTCCAAGGCAAGGTGGCATGCGAAAAGATCGCATATAACCGTGGTGTCTGCGGCAAGGCTTACCGTGAAAAAAGCGCTACGAACGTTCCCGATGTTCACCGCTTCGAAGACCATATAGCCTGCGACAGCGCTACCAACAGCGAACTCGTCATCCCGATATATATAAATGATATCGGTATCGGGGTCCTTGATCTTGATTCGACGGAGTTTGATCGCTTCGATACAAAGACCCAGGAAATATTCGAAAAGCTTGTCGAGATATTGATTGAACAGCTGACAATGTGCCGCTAAACCGGGACATTGTTTTTTTGTTTTGAGTAGTAATTTAATTTACTTTTTTGAAAAAATATACATATAGTTTTTGAATTATGATATAATCATTTGCAGGAGGTTTTTATGGATACATCAATTAAAAGAGGCAGCATCATTTCTGTCAAAATTACCGGAATTCAGCCTTATGGGGCATTCGCCCTATTGCCTGACAACTCAACCGGGTTGATTCATATTTCCGAGATATCCGACAAATTTGTCAAATCAATTGAAAAATTCGTCAATATCGACGACGTTGTGAAAGTCAAGGTGTTGGATTTCGACCAAGACAATCATGCAAAGTTGAGCTTAAAAGCCGTTAATCGCAGAAACCGCCGCAATAATCGAGTTTACTATAAAAACCCAAGAAGGCTGATCAAGGAAACGCCTAAAGGATTTGATTCTTTGGCCGATCTTTTGGATGGTTGGATTGAAAAAGGAATAGTGGAGGAAAAGAAATGATTAATTTAGATTTATCGCAAGCTAAATTGGCTGAAGACCTGTCAGCATACGCTGGCAAAGTGAAAGAAATTCACCAAATGATCAATGAAGGAACTGGACTTGGTAACGACTTTTTAGGTTGGTTGACTTTGCCATCTGACCATGACAAAGCCGAAGTTGAGTTGATCAAAAAAACCGCAGCAAAATTGCGCGAAGAAGTTGACGTATTGTTGGTTTGCGGAATCGGTGGTTCTTATTTGGGAGCACGTGCAGCAATCGATGCAGTAAACGGATTATACGGAAAAGACAAAATGGAAATCATCTATGTTGGGAACACTTTTTCTTCAACATATATCAAACAAGTTGCTGAGTATGTAAAAGACAAGGAATTTGCGATCAACGTTATTTCCAAATCAGGTACAACTACTGAAACTTCAATCTCTTTTAGAATTTTCAAGGAAATGCTTGAAAACCAAAAGGGTAAAGAAATAGCAAGACAAAGAATCGTTGCGACAACTGACAAAGCAAGAGGTGCTTTGAAAACCTTGGCTAACAACGAAGAATACGTTACATTCGTAATCCCAGACAACGTCGGTGGTCGTTTTTCGGTACTTACTGCAGTTGGGTTGTTCCCAATCGCAATGGCCGGAATCGATATCGACGCGATGTTGAAAGGTGCATTGGATGCAAGCCAAAAATATAACGACGACAATATCGAAACAAATGATTCTTATCGTTACGGTGTAGCCCGTCAATTGTTGGGAAAACAAGGTTACCCTGCTGAAATGTTCGTGACATACGAATTGCAATTGGCTATGGTTGCTGAATGGTGGAAACAGTTGTATGGTGAATCTGAAGGTAAAGACGGAAAAGGAATTCTGCCTACTTCGGGAACATTCTCAACAGACTTGCACTCATTAGGACAGTTCGTACAAGATGGATCAAAGGTATTGTTTGAAACAGTATTGCAAATTGACAATCCTGCTTTGGATATCGAAGTTCCACATGACGCTGATGACCTGGATGCCTTAAACTATCTGACTGGAAAAACAGTTGATTACGTAAACAAAAAAGCTGCAGAAGGCACAATCGATGCCCATGTCAACACTGGAAATGTACCAAATATCTTGATCAACCTTGAAAAAATGGATGCTTACGGCTTTGGATACATGGTTTACTTCTTTGAATTGTCTTGCGCAATGAGCTGCTACTTCTTAGGAGTCAATCCATTCAACCAACCTGGTGTTGAAGTTTATAAAGCTAACATGTTCAAATTGTTAGGAAAACCTGGTTGCTAATAATTTATTGCAAAGGTGTGAGGGAACGTTCTCTCCACCTTTTTTTCTTTACGGTATTTTTCGAAAAAACATTTGACACATGAGTCAATGTTTGTTATTATATATTGGCACTGACAAACGGGGGTTTAGCTCAGTTGGGAGAGCATCTGCCTTACAAGCAGAGGGTCGGCGGTTCGAGCCCGTCAACCCCCACCATTTATTATAAGCAATCAAAAATGCCGGCTTAGCTCAATTGGTAGAGCAACTGACTTGTAATCAGTAGGTTGAGGGTTCAAGTCCTTTAGCCGGCACCATATGGAGGAGTAGCGAAGTGGCCAAACGCGGCTGACTGTAACTCAGTTCCTTTCGGTTCGGTGGTTCGAATCCGCCCTCCTCCACCATCTATTGGGGTATAGCCAAGCGGTAAGGCAACAGACTTTGACTCTGTCATCTCCCTGGTTCGAATCCAGGTACCCCAGCCAACTTTTTTGACCCGCTAGCTCAGTCGGTAGAGCATCTGACTTTTAATCAGAGGGTCAGGCGTTCGAGTCGCCTGCGGGTCACCATTTTAAATATTGCGGGTGTGGCGAAATTGGCAGACGCACCAGACTTAGGATCTGGCGGGTAACCGTGGGGGTTCGAGTCCCTTCACCCGCACCATACTAACAACAACGGCTATTATGGCCGTTTTTTGCTTTCAATTTATTTACCCGATATCCAAATTGTTCGAACTTTTTATAAATATTAGGCCTGTCATAACATTGTATATTGTTCAAGTTTGAAACAATATATAATTGGTTAAGGACACAATTTCAATTATAATTGTGTCCTTCATAGAAATATTTAATTTAGTTTTCTATCCCCCCAAAGCGTAATAGAATTCAAAGTCAAGAAAACGAGCATAGTTAACAAAAACACGAGATAATATGATCTATTTTCATTAGTGGATGTTATCATACTGGTATCAATGTTCATAATATCAACTATTAAATAAATCATTATTAGAAGAATTCCAGAGAAAACGACAATTCTAGCGTGCAATAATTTTGCTATCTTCCCGAAAATTCTAAAAACATCAAAAATTATCACCAAAACCAAAATGCATTCAACAAGATAAAATATTCCCATAGTTATTTACTCACATAAGTGCCCTTTCCGTAATAAGTATTAGGCTCTTTAGCAGTCGGATAATTTGTCCAAACATCAGTCAAGCTGTGACTATACCATTGGCCTTGATATGAGGTGTAAAACTGTGAATGTATTATCCCCTTCCCAGCATTACGAGCATCAATGTATGGCTTCTGAGACATATATGTGTCAAATTCAGATAATAATATTGCTGCAGAAAAATATGTTGTACCCGCCCCAACCCATGCAGCTAGCGCCGTTGCAACTGCTGTCGAAAATCCTTTTTTTACCAAATAGCTAATTGCATATTCTAACGATTTACCTGCTATGACTGGTATAGTGCCCTTAAATTCATTTATGAAGGACCCCGAACTGAACCCAGCACAAGTATATATAACATCAACTTTAGAAATATATTCTATTTTTCTCATCCAAATGTTACCATTATAAATTACACTAGGTGCATCACTTTTATAATTCCAATATGCACCATTTGTTTGAGAATAGTGCGATGTACCATTCAATACTCCGTCAAAAATTGAACTCAGGGAATAAATACTTTCCGAATTATTCAATGAATATAACACCTGTTCCGCTTTTTCCTCAATATACTCTTTAAACATTGGAGCTTTATCATAATCTAATATGTATGGATTTTCAGAAGTCCCATCACCTGATACAATTGAAGCGTCAATTTCATCTTCATATATTGTATCAATATTTTTTTAACATCACCTTTCGCATAAATATCGTATTTGTTAACTAAACTAACACATTGACTGTTCATTTAATACCACCTGATCTTGTTCAATCCGTTCAATGATTATCCATTCAAAGGACATCGTATTTTTAATTTCTGTTTTAACAACTGTCTGTCTTGCTTTTTTATTGCTTTCTAATTCTACAAGATGCCTGAAAAACAACAATCAAAAGAATGATATTCTTCTCGAAAAAACCAACAATATCGGTAGAACAATAGTTATATATATCAAAATAGAAAATAACTCAAGCACAGTGTTATCATGAATAAAAAAATTATCCACAATAAAGATGAATTCACTGATAACCAAAAAATATATTCGACTTGCAAATAGTATGAATGCCCCCTTAATTAGAACCTCTGACCATTTCGCCATCGTGTATCTATCTCCTTATCCCAACAGCTTAATACTATCACAGGAAATTGATGGAGTCAATATCCGTCATAATGAGCAATAAAAACAATTGTGTGTTTTTTGTATTCTGCGGTACGATGTTTACAACAAAAATATTTTATTAATCGATTCATTACAAATCAAACACATAGAAAACATAATTCTCTAGCAGAAATTGCGTAAATCAATATTCATTCGCAATAGGCCCACAATAAATTATCACATGCGTGTAAATGCTAAGGGGCTAAGATCCTATAAATTATACTCACTATCTATCCTTGTAAAGCGTAACACCACTTATCATAAGGAATGAAGATAAAGTTAAAACAAATAGATAATAGTAATTTCTATATTCATTAGTTGAAGTTATCAAGCTAAAGCTGGTACCGATGTCCATAGTCTCAATTGCAATATAGATTAAAATCAGAAAAAGACATCCAAAAAAACTAATAGCAGAGTGCAATTTCTTGGATATTTTTTTTGCAAGCCGCAAGATAGCAAAAATTATTAGTATAGTTAAATAGAATTCCATGAAAAAATATAGTCTCATTTTTAATACCTCTCACACATCAAACACAATTTACATTTTTCCTTTTAACACAAAGGGTTACCACCAAATAATTTGAAGAACAAGTATGACTAGATGTGTAAAATTTCAAATATTTATAACAATCGTGTCCAAATAATGCGTCTAGCTACAACTATCTTCGCAAGCCAAAATACGCTTCCTGTGGTTTATAGACATTCAAGTATAGTATTAAAAATTATGTTCTATTACCATTCTACAAATTTGGCTATTACCCCAATATTTATTTCAGACCCATTATTATCTTTGACAATTATTTTTACAGGATAAGATGTTAAAGTTAATACCTAGAATCCCGCGTAAATTTATAACAACACCTAAGGTAGCGGGATGTTGAATGATTCATAGATGATTCGCCGTTCCTTTGTTACTGGAGCAATGATGCTTTGGCTGTTGATATCTTGGATACGCAACTTTGCAAGGATTTGGAGAAGCTCTTTCATCGTGTGTTTTTTGTACAAGCCCATTTCATTCATCACTTTGTTGATTTCTGACATGATCACTGATGCAATGAATCCGACAAATAGTTTCCCCTGCATCGCATTATCGCTGCGAACTCGTAACCTACCAAGGTCGATGCGGTTTTAAGATTTTATTCAATAACGTCTGTCCTGATGTTGACAGTGTATCCATTGTCCTTCTTTTCGAATTTGCGGATAATCAGATACTTTCCACATTCCGCGTCATGTAGCCATTTTTCAGGATTTTCAGTTGCCTTTTGCCGGAGCATGGCTATTGAAGAATAAAGGTCTTCACGGATTCCCACAGCCTTTTTAGCGCTGTAGTTATAACCTTATGCGTGTAGGAGTATCAGACTACTTGTTTCAGGCTAACATGACAGCCATCATTCCAAGTATTGAATATTCAGTTGTGATTTTCCAATTGGAAAATCCTCCCATTTCATGCCTAGGCACTTATAGGGAAACGTTTCGCACCATGACTAAAGTCACGAGTGTTCTCGACCAGTTAATAAACTGAATTGCTTTCTAGTTACCCTAATCTCGATTCGTCAATATTTCCAAGGTCAATACGAAAATCATAATTACCATAGTTAAGATTAAGTCATCGCTAAATCCGCCAACATACAAAGATATACATTTTTATCATGGTATCCTGTAGTCAATTCGTTTTTATCAAATTTGTAGATGTAAATTGAAGCACGTATACTTGAAGAATAACCCGCATAATCAGCACCATTGTCTCGCATCAGAAAACACATGCAAATGTTTGATAAAGACAAAATCGCAATTATTGCCGGTTTTATCATCTTCTTCAACAAGTCCAACATCCAAAAATGAAAATGTTAGTTTAAAAACTTACCGTATGCTTGAACCATGAAAGAAGAAACTGTTGCTCTCAACCGCCTACTAAAAAAGGACGAATCAATCCGTCCTACTTAACTTTTCTGATCACTTTTTTTGCCATGTCCAGGATAAGGTCGATAGCCATGACATAGACGAAGAACAGGCCAACCACGATACCTGCCATCACAAAATAAATGTTTGACGAAATGACAGCATATCCCACCAAAGTCATCACAACGGCAGTGAATATCACTTGACGCTTGTTGATTGTAAGTTTCATGAATCGTTTGTTGATGTCGTACATTCGGTAAAGCAGCAATGCCGAATTGGCAATGAAAGTCGAATATACAGCTATCTCCAGCCCGAAAAAAGGCATGAATGCCAAATTGATAGCGATGTTGACAACGGCAGCCACCGTCGTGGAGATTGTCATATTGTTCGTCTGTTTGAGTGCGATATAAATGCTGCCCAAAAACTGGGCAAGACTGTATATGAATACCGCTCCAATTAGAAGGGATGTGTATTTGAACCCCTCATAAAGTTTGATGTTGCGAATAAGCAACTGATATAGTACCGGTGAAATAATCATCAGCATTACCGATCCTGCCGCCAACAGACGGAACAGGATGCGGTACATCTTTCGATAATATGATTCGCGGTCACTGTCATCGGCACTCTTGATTGCCGACTCCATCCAGGCCATATTGAAAGCCGGGTAGATTAGGTTCACAAGCGAAGGGATCTGATTGGCCGCACCATAAATACCGGTTGCCGCGGCACCGAAAAACAAATTCAACATCCAGCGATCCGAAGTGGTATTAAGATACCAGGCAATGTTGTTTGGCAAAAACGGCAGGCTGTAATGCATCATGTCCCTGAACAAGTTGCTGTCAAACAGCTTTGGACGGTAATACTTGTATACCTGACCGACAATCACAACATACACTATTCCGACCAGATTGGCCAAAGCCAAAGAGAGTATAATTCCAGCATAACCAAGATGGAATACAACCAGGTTGACAAAGATGAATATGAAATTCACAAAAACAATCAGAGCCGCCTGGGTTGAGTAACCCTTATACTTTGAAAATCCCCTCAATATGAACCGTGACTGCCCGGCCAGTATTTCTGAAAAAAGGTAAAATATCAAAACAAACTTCCAGATGCCCGGATAAATCGAAATCGGTATAATGATTCCGATTACGCCAACCAAAGCCATTATCGCAAAAATAAAAGTCAACCCGGTTGTTATAACTGTTTTTTTCTGCTGTTCATCTTTCGCATCGATCAAAAAGCGATAAAGCGATTGCTCGATCTGGAGCGAAATAATTGGGACTATCAACGAAATAACTGTCGTTGTGGTCAGCTGATAATAGCCATAGCCGTCACTGGTTGTATTGGCCGTTATTATCGGTGTAGTAAAAAAACTCACCATCCGTGGCAGGAAAGTCCCCAGCATCAATATTAATGAATTAAAAATCAATTTTTTTTCTCTAGACATAATTTATTTTCCTCAAAGCTCATTATAGATAAAATTAAGAGGAAAATCAAACGGATTTATATCAATCGAATCCGTCATTTGGAAACTGAAAGCCAATCCGATTGTTAGATTGTCAAAATCACTCAAATAGCGATCATAGTAACCCTTGCCATATCCGATGCGATGATTGGCCTGGTCATATGCCAAGAGAGGTACATAGATGATGTCGAGATCGTTCTTTTTCGTGACTTTTTTGGCTGTTGGTTCCAGCACCCCGAAAGTTCCTTGTCGTAACTGATCAAGTCTGTCTATTTCATAAAAATCCATTAACTCGCTAGACACCCGAGGGACGCTGACCTTCTTGCCGTTTTTCAGGCAATAAGCAATCAGTTTCAAAGTGTCAACTTCATTCTTGAAACTTACGTATAAACCTACATGATGAGCGTTTATAAAACGCTCATCATTAATCACTTTATTAAAAATGAGGTTGGACAGCCTTTCAAATTCTTCAACTGACAAATCGTTGCGTCTTTTCATCATGATACGCCGCAATTTGTCCTTACCCAATTTTGCTGTCTCCAAAATCCATTTTGATCAGTTGGTTCAATTCAACCGCATACTCCATCGGCAATTCTTTTGAGAACGGCTCAATGAAGCCCATAATGATCATCTCGGCCGCCTCTTTTTCGCTAAGCCCGCGTGACATGAGATAGAACAACTGCTCTTCTGAAATTTTTGATACTGTTGCTTCATGCTCGATGATCGAATCCGCATTCAATGACAAGTTCGTTGGCAGCGTATCCGAAGTTGATTTCTCGTCGATAATCATTGTATCGCACTCCACCTTTGATCGGGCATTGTGTGCTGAAGGGTTATGACGGATCAAACCGCGATAATTGGCCTTCCCTCCATTTAAAGCGATGGACTTGGATACAATCGTGCTTGAAGTGTTTTTTCCCAGATGGATCATCTTCGCACCAGAATCCAATACCTGGTTGTTGCGGGCAACGGCAACTGTAATTGCGCTACCTTTCGAATTGTCCCCTGCCAATACACAACAAGGGTATTTCATTGTCTTTTCGCTACCCAGGTTTCCGTCCACCCATTCCATGGTTGCGTTGTTTCCAACCTTGGCTCTTTGAGTTACCAGATTCAGGATGTTATGCGACCAGTTCTGGATTGTCGTATAGCGACACTTGGCCCCGTCGAGTACAACAATCTCGACAACTCCTGAGTGCAGCGCATCTTTGGAAAATGAAGGAGCTGTACAGCCCTCTACATAATGAACATCGGCACCTTCATCAACGATGATAAGTGTCCGTTCAAATTGACCTGAACTCTCAGTGTTGATCCGGAAATACGACTGAATAGGTTTATCCAGCTTTACCCCTTTAGGAACATAGACAAATGATCCACCAGACCAGAATGCGCCATTTAGAGCCGAAAATTTATTGTCGGTGTATGGAATTACCGTATCGAAATATTTTTTGAACATTTCGGGATATTCCCTTAGCCCGCTGTCGGTATCAAGGAAAACGACACCTTTTTCACTCAGCTCTTCGAGCATGTTATGATAAACCACCTCCGACTCATATTGAGTCGACATCCCCGCCAAAAACTTTTGTTCCGCCTCAGGAAGTCCAAGTCGATCAAAAGTATCTTTGATTGTCTCAGGCACATCTTCCCATGATGCGGTTTGTCTTTGCGAGGGTTTAATGTAATATGTATACTCTTCAAAATCTATGTCACTCAGATCGACACCCCAGGTCGGCATAGGCATTTCCTTGAATTTTTTCAATGATTTCAAGCGATATTCCAGCATCCATTCGGGTTCGTTCTTGATCTTTGACATTTCACGAACAACTTCTTCCTTTAAACCCTTAGAAGATGTGTAGTAGTTTTCAACTACGTCCGCGACACCAAAATCGTCAGTTTGAAAAGTTATGCTTTTTTCTTTTTCTTCCATATATACCACCTATTTTTCATTCAATAATTTTTCAATTCCATTCCAACCGATAGTGGCACACTTGATTCTGCTTGCCTGCTTATGGGTGTTTTTGAACGCAATTGCTTCTTCGAGAATTTCGGGGTCATAATCTTTTTCAAAAATCATGTTATTAAAATTCTTGATAATATCATTTGCTTCATCACGGGTTTTACCGATCAGAAGCTCGGTCATAATTGAAGTCGACGCTGTTGAAATAGCGCAAGATTCTCCGTCAAAACGAATATCTTTTATAGTGTCACCATCCATCAGCAGCTGGATGTCGATATTGTCAATGCAAGTCGTCGAATCCATGTTGATTTTCTTATATTCACCGTCATCGACAAGCTTATGATGACGAGGATCTTTGTAGTGATCCAAAATGATTGCTTTGAATAATTCTTCCTCATTAAAAGAAGGCATCGAGAAATTCATCTCCTTTCTTGCATACTTCTACAAACCGGTCAATATCCTCAAAGGAATTATAAAGATAGAGACTCGCTCTTAAAGTTTGGTTAGTATTTAAAAAATTGTGAAGCAGCTTGGCGCAATGGTTGCCATTGCGTACTGCAATTCCCTCTTTGTTGAAAAGTGAAGCGACATCCTGGGCAAAGACCCCTTTGATATTGAAGGCAATCGGGCCTGTGGAATTTTCATTGTAGACAATAACCTTGTCAACTTGCTTCAGTTTCTCAATCGCATATTTCCGCAGTTCGATTTCGTATTTATGGATTTCGTCGAAACCAATCGAATTCAAATAATCGATTGCGGCACCAAAACCAATCACTCCTGCGATGTTGGGCGTGCCTGATTCAAACCGCGTCGGGATGTCCTTAAGTTTCAACTGACAATCCTTGTCATAACGGGCATTCGAGCCACCTCCATAACGGGTCGGGTTCATCTGCTCCAAGAGACTCATTTTACCATACAGGATTCCTACACCAGTCGGACCGCACATCTTATGAGCGGAAAAAGCCAAAAAATCTATATCAAGATCTTGCACATCGACTTTTTGGTGGGGAACCGACTGGGCACCGTCCACCACCACCACTATTCCTTTGGAATGCAAAAACGCGATAATGTCCTTCAAATCTATTTCATACCCAAGCACGTTTGACACCTGTGCCAAGGCAACAAGTTTGGTGTTTGGCTTAATCGCCTTTTTGACATTCTCCAAAGTCACCTTACCTTCTGCGTCCAGGTCGATATAGCCGATTTGGCATCCGGTCTGTTTTGAAACTTCAAACCAAGGCAGAGTGTTCGAGGCATGTTCGGAATAGTTGATCAGGATTTCATCGTTTGCACCAAGATGGGTCAACCCATAGCCGTATGCAACCATATTGAGCGAATCAGTGGTGCCGGAAGTGAAAACAACCTCTTCCTTTTGGCAATTTATCAAATCCGCCACTTTTACCCTTACTCCTTCAAACAGCTGATCAACCTCCAAAGAAAGGTCATAGTCGCCACGATGGGCGTTGGCTCCCAAATTGGAGTAATAATAAACAACTGCATCTATAACGGATTGGGGCTTGAGCGTCGTAGCACCATTGTCAAGATAAACTACCGGCTTGCCTTGCATTGTGGCATTCTGTAAAACGGGGAAATCCTTGCGGATTTTTTCGATATCAAGCATCAGCCAATCACCTTCTCATTCAACAAATTGGCAACCTGTTCCTTGATCTGTTCATTATTGATGTAGTTGATTACCGGTTTGAAATAACCGATAGTAACAAGGCTCATTGCCTGCTGTTGGGAAAGGCCTCGCGATTGCAGGTAGAACAACTGCTGATCATCGATTTTTCCAACACTGGCACCATGAGACGCGCTGACATCGTATTCATCCACCAGTAAATATGGATTTGCCTGTGCCTGACACTTCTTGTCAAAAACAATAATCTTGTTGATTTGGTGAGTGCTTGATTTAAGACACCCTTTGGCGATTTTACCGATACCGTTGATAATCAAAGATCCCGTGTTTTTAACAATGCCGTAATTGTCCATGTTACCATAAGTATGATGGCTGAGGTGATTCAATTCAATGTCGTACTTTTTCCTGCTGCCATCGCTCAATACACCCAAGTGGACATGCGCCTGGGCTCCTGGCGAAAGCAAATTGTAATTGATCTTGTTTTGACAATTGGTTGCACCCAAATCGAGATAAGCGCTTCTGATCATCGCATCCTCAACGTTGACTGTTTCAGTTATATTCAAAACATGTTTTTCCTGAGTGCGGTTTTCAACATAGCGATTAACCTGGACTTGAGACTCGATTTGATATTCATTTTCAACATCACTGTCATCAAGAAATTCATAAAACTCGTAAAGATCAAGTTGGGCTTCAATTTTGAAAACCAGATTATTTAAACCGGGGGTTGATTTGTAAACAACTTTAAGACTGGTAGGTTGTAAGACAATGATATTATTGCCAACAATTTTTATCTTGTTATCACTTTCAATAACACTAATTCCATTGTCGATTACAATAACATTATTGATAGCGCCGTTCATTAAAATCTACCTGCGTGTGCACAATTTTCCAATAAAATCGGTTTCTTGTCTTCTTCTTGTTGTATATCAATCCCCAATTCTTTAACCCAGTCATATCCCTCGGTATCGATCTTGTCAACGATTTCAGGACCGCCTTCCAATACGATCACCCCGTTAACGATAACATGAACGTGCGTAGGTTCAACCAGTTTGAACATTCTTTCATAGTGAGAAACCAGCATCATGCTGCGTTCACCGTCGCGCATTTCATTGATAGCCTGAGCGACGATTCTCAAAGCATCGACATCAAGGCCTGAATCTATCTCATCAAGCATCGCGATTTGCGGTTGCAATAGCTTCATTTGCAGAATCTCATTGCGTTTCTTTTCACCACCGGAGAAGCCGGCATTCAAGTAACGGTGAGCGAGATTCTCGTCCATTTTCAATTCTGTAATTGCACCATCAAGTTCTTTTATGAACTTGAACAGTGAAATCGGTGTTTCCCGGCGCGCATTCATTGCCGCCCGTAAGAAGTCCGATGTGGTTACCCCTGGTATTTCCTGAGGGTATTGCATTGCCAAGAACAAACCAGCCTTCGAGCGTTCATCTACGCTCATCTTAACCAATTCCTTACCATCCAACTCAATCGAACCTTCAGTTACAATATATTTAGGATTACCCATGATGGTCGATAATAAAGTTGACTTACCGTTACCGTTTGGGCCCATTATTGCATGAACTTCATTGGGATTAATTTCGAGATTTACGCCTTTTAATATTTTTTTACCTTCAACCTCGACGTGAAGGTTATTAATTTTCAATATTGCCATATTACTGCCCCTTTCATACTTCAATATAATACTAAATGTAAGTACAAATTACAACAATTATGATAATTTAATTCCATTCTAATAATTTTTTCTTAATTTGATAAAATAATTCGTTTTAGTGATGTAACAATTGCCACAACAACAAATAGTATTGGCTTGATAGATTACTATCGTGTTATAATATCCATATGGGGTGATTCTATGAAATTTATAAGAAAAATAATTGATTATCTAAGATCCAAAGAACTGACATTAATAGGAATCAATATCATTATAGTATTGTTGTCAATCTTGCTTGTTCATCTTAATCTCGATTTTTTTAATAAGATATTTTCCACTCTTTTTGCCATTGCCAGACCTTTCATATATGGTGGCATCATCGCTTTCGTCCTCGAACCTTTAATTGGTCTGACAAACAGATTTTACAATAATCGCAATGTGTGTGTGGCGTTCGTCTATACGCTGATTCTCATTGGTATGATCGTTTTGATATCCTATTCAATCCCTTTGTTCTATATGAATGTCGTAGAGTTGCTTCCAAGCTTCAATTCTGGACTGGCCCAAGTTCAGGAACTGATTTTGAAGTATCTTCATTTGGATATCTCGCAAATAATAACCCAGATTCAAAATGACATTTCCCAAGTATTGACTAATGATGTTGTCATCAACACAACCATCGGCATATTCAATGAGCTAATATCAGTAATTCTGAGCTTCATCATCTATTTCATCATCGGTATATACGTCTCGATCTACTATAAAAAAGTCAAACTGTACATGTACCGCATTTCATTTCATATCGACCGAAAAATGCCAAGGTATATAATTGCCATCAATGAATCGCTGCACAAGTGGCTCATCGCATTTTTCATCACAGCCTTGTATCAGGGATTGGTTACCGCAATCATGTATCTGATGATAGGAAACGAGAACTTCATAATATTGGGCATTCTGTCTGGTTTGACTTCAATTATTCCTTATTTCGGACCTGTGTTTATCAATATGTTGGGAATTATCCTTTCATTGAATCTTGGTCTTGCAAAAATTGCAATTCTACTTTTTTTGATTTTGATCCAGTCGAATATTTTTGGCTACGTTGTTGTTCCCAAGATTTATTCAAAAAGAATCAATCTTGGTATCTTCGAAATTTTATTTGCAATATTGACAGGAAACACCTTGATTGGACCTTTGGGAATCCTGATATCAATTCCGGTTTTGGTTGCAATTAAGACAATCCACGATATTTTTACCACAAATTCACAAAAAAGCTCGGCCCAAAATAATTGAAATGACCGGGCTTTAATAGTATAATCAGGATGTTACACAAGGAGGAAACTATGAATTTCAAAAAAATCACATTGCCGTTTTTAGTAAGTGGACTAATTTTAACCGGCTGCCAATCAGGCGGTTCCATACCAAAGGTTGACAATCAGGACGTAATAGCTTCGCTTACAGACTATAATATCCTTGCGGATGATATTTTCAACAAGATCAAGGAAACCACCAACGGTAAAAACGCTTATTATGCTGTAGTTATTGAAGCAATCGTCGAAAAATATTTTCCGATAACCGAAGATATGAAAAACGATGCGAAAATAACAAGAGAATCAATCGAAGCGAGCTATCAGAGCAGTTACGGTGATTCGGCTGATGAATATCTTACTCAGGCGTTAGCATATTATGGATATGAATCAATGGACGAATATGAAGAGTCCCTGATAAGCCAGTATCAATATATCGCATTTTTGCAAGATTATATCGACAACAATCTTGACACAGTATTGGCGGACTATATCAGTGTAGCTAAACCTAGAACAGCAAGTGTTATTTCAATAACAGTTGAAAATGCCGACAGTCTTACAGATGATGAGAAAGCCAAACTCGATGCAGTTGATGAAAAGATTGCTGCCGGAGAAGATTTCGCGACTATTGCAGCGGAATATTCATCCGACTCAACAGCGACCGCAAGTGGAAGTCTTGGCATCGTTGATATAAACACGGATCTAGATTCCACATATGGTGATGGTGCAACGGATGAGGTAATCGGTTTGAATGCCGGGGAAACCTCAAGTTGGCTTGCCAACAGCACTGTAATTTCCATTTTCAGATGTGACAGCACCGACAGCGAAACAATCAAAGAAAAAGTCCAAACACTTGGCATCGACTCACCACTATTGACATACGATAGCTATATGGAATATCTTGCCTTCAACACTTATGAGATAACCTATAAGGATGATGATGCAAAAACAATAATCCAGGAGATGGTGGCTGACGCCTTAGAAACAAGAGCTCAAGAAAGAGGTGACAACTAATGAAAAAATTTATTCCATTTGCATTAGGTGCGGTCATCCTTTCCGGATGCACATCCAACCAGACATATATATCGACAGTCACAGACGGTACCTCGGCTTTGGTCGAGATCGATGGTACAACTATAACTAAAAATGATATTTACCATTATTATATGGAGAACTACGGAAGCTCACAGGTCCTTGATTTCGCATTGACCCACATTGCTCAAATCGAAATAACTGATCAGGATACCATTGATAAAAAGCTTCAGGAAACCATCGATACTTATACAACGTACGCAGGTGTCGATTTGGATAGCTATGCGACTTCCCTTGGATACGAATCCGGAGACCAATACACCCAAGAAGCCCTTTTACCTTCGGTACTGCAGCAATTGCTGATCGAAAAATACGTGACCGATAATGTTGCAACCCTTAAGGACGAATATAAAATCAAGTACCTTAAGACTGTCACATTCAACACGGAAATTGAGGCTACAGATTTTATCAGCTCAACGACGAACGAAAATTTTGATACTGCAATCAGTGACAAGGACGGACTAGATGTAGGAATTGTAACTCAGGACAACACCGACCTTGACACCAATATAATCGGTGAACTTGACAGCTTTTCGACAGATGGAATCTACCAGGAAGTTATCAGCACCACCGACGGAAAATTCGTTGTTGTTTATGTTTACAACACTGAACTTGATGACGAGTCAAAAGCCGAGGTAGTTTCAACCTTGATGACCAGCGATGGCATTTCAACAGAATGCGAAAAATACTATTTGGACACGTATGAATTCAATGTCAATGAACCTTTGATCAAAGAGGTTATTGATGCTACTTATGCTACCGAGTAAAAATAAATTAGGAGAAACATATGGATAACTGTATTTTTTGTAAAATTGCCAACCATGAGATTCCAGGAAAAGTGTTATATGAGGATGAAGACTGCATTGCTTTTCTGGATTTGTCGCAGACTACTTTGGGGCACACCCTTGTGATTCCCAAAACCCACGCCCCATCCGTTCTGGAAATTGACCAGGATAGCCTGACCAAGGCCTTTAAAGTGGCGCAAAACATGGCAAAAATGCTGAAGACCAAACTCAATTCCAACGGAATCAACATAATCACGAACTCTGGTGTTATCGCAGGACAGACAATCGAACATTTTCATCTTCATGTGATTCCCCGATATGATGAATCTGATACGTTTGAGATCAATTTTACTGACAACTCAAAAGAGTGTGATCTCGAGGCAGTTTACAATCTGATTGTCAAATAAAAGCAAAATTATTCAATATAATTAAGATACACCATAATAAAAGCGGCCACCAAAAGGTGGCCGCTTTTATTATGAATAGTTTATATTTTGGGTTTGTAGAAACTGCGGTTTTCAAGCGAAAAAATCCTTTTAGTGAATTCTCCAGGTTCCACGACATCCAACGCCTTATCCATCATCAGCATTCTTGCATCGATATTGTCAATCAAAGATATGATCTCCGCCTCTTTTAGCTGAGGCAATACCGGAGATCCAAATTCTTGCTTCCCGTGATGTGAGAGGATGATGTGTTGGAGCAAAAAGACTTCTTCTCCCTCGATACCGAGCTCATCTGCCTTCGATTTGATCATGCAATTGGTAATTGAGATATGACCGACCAAACGGCCCTCAGGAGTATACTCCGGAACTATAGGACCAGACAATTCAATTATTTTACCCAAATCATGAAGGACAATCCCTGAATAAAGCAAATCAGAGTTCAACTGGGGATAAATGACCAGTAAAGATTTCGCGATATCCAACATCGTTACTGTATGGTAGATAAGGCCGGATACAAATTCATGATGATTTTTACTTGCAGCAGGATACACCCTAAGCTTATCAAGATTTTCATTGAACAGCTTCGACGTAATCAGGAAAATGCTGTTGTTTTTGATTTTACCGATGTATTTCTCAACCTCTTCAACCAGGACATCGCTGTCTATTGGGGCTGATTCCACATATCTGATAGCATCCTTCTCGTCATCGGAGATGAACTTGATTTTGGCTACTTTCATCTGACGATCCAGATTGTATTTGATAACATCCCCGGTCACCCTTACAACAGCGCCTCCCACAAACTTCTCTATTTGTTCATCAGTGGCAGACCACAGCTTCGCATCCAGTGTTCCTGTTGCATCCTGCAATGTCAAGGTAATGTAATTGGTCCTATTGGCTCCGCTCGTCTTTCCGACGATAGCCCGGTTGATCAAGCAATCAAACGTAACGTTGGCATCTCCTGCTTTCAAGTCTTTTATATTAATCATCAAGTACTTCTCCTCTTTCTACTATTTCCTTAATATCTTCATACCGGTAGCCTTTTTTCAATAAGCCATCGATACAGCGTTGTATCAATTCATCTCCTTGGTATTTTCGCTGGTATTTTCTTTGACACTTCATCAGTTCTTTTTCTAATGTTTCCTTCTCTTTCACGATGTCGAAACGCAAATTGATCGATCCCATGGCGATATCAATCGTTTCCGGGGTAAAGCCGCGGTTGAACAGTCGATTGCGGATGGCATTAATCAATGAACGGTATGACTTGGTCGATTCCGTGGCATATATGTCTTCTATCATGCTTTTTGCGCTCTCGATTTGATTTTGCTCATCGAGATTCTCAATGGCATAATCGATTGCATCAAGACGGACCTTGCTTTTTCTTAAACTATAGATAGCCCGGTTGATACCTATCGACTTCCTCGTGCAAATCTCAATATAGTCGCTTGCGTAGCGCTCGTCATTTATGAGATCCCGTTCCTTAAGGAACTCAATCGTAGTATCTATTTGCTCATCAGTAAAAAATCCCGCATCAACAAGTTTTTCTTTTAACTGGGCTTCTGGATAATCCTTGAAGGCAAGCCACTTGAGTGCCTTGTTATAGGCGATTGTAATCTGTTCCAAATTCTTCAGCACATTGAATATTTCCCTGTTGATGACTTTGCCAACTGACAGCTCATATTCATCGATGAATTTCGCTGCCAGCTCAAGCGTGATCACGGTCTGATCAACTTTGAAATCGACATCGAAATAATTCTGCTTGGAAGATTTGATTGCTGCAATTTCATAATTGTAGGTTTTAGAGACAACTGCCTCATCGTAAACTGTAATAATATCCTCATAAAACTTCTGCGAAGAAAAACGGACGCTATCTTCAAGGGATGATGCTTTCAAGTTTTCAATGTCCTTATCCATCAGATCAAGAACTATCCTTAACAATCCCTCCGTATCATTAAAGAAAAAGCCATTTACGCCTTCCTTGATGACACCCTCAAGATTCTCGTCATAGCGGGCCAAAGCAGGTATTCCACTGGCCATAGCCTCGATATATGTCAACCCCTGGGTTTCGGACAACGATGCCGATATAAACGCATCGCTAATATGATAATGGGCAGGAACAAGCTCACCAAATTGGGGACCTGTAAAGATGACATGATCTTCAATATCAGCCTCAGCAGCGAGATTTTTCAATTCCTCAAGATAATTTCCTCCACCGACGACCAACAAGACAAAGTCATCACGTATCTGTTTGAGTTTCGCCACCATTTCCAGCAATGACTCAATTGATTTTTCCTTGGCTACCCGCCCCAGGAAAATCATGACAAATTTTTCGTTCAGGTCATACTTTTCGATCAACTTGGCCTCCAAATCAGGAGATCCATTGCAAGGATCGAATCTTTCCAATTCCAATCCGGTCGGTATGATCCGCGGTTTCTTTTTCAACCCATACTTTTTCAAAGCGTCGGCGGTCTTCTGTGAAGGAACTATAAGTTGTGAGCACTTGTTGGCGTACAGATTAGAAAGCCTTGAAATGATATTCTTCAAAAAATCATCCAATACCTCATTATTGATCGGATTGACATAATGAGAATAATCAATATACATTGTATGGTAAGTATAAACAACAGGCAAATCAAGTTCCTGTGCAACAAGTCGGCCGAATATTCCTAGACCGAACTCAGTCTGTACATGGACAATGTCTGGCTGGAAATCCCGAATTTCCCGCATCCCAGAATAAGAATATATGTTGCAGGCGCGATATCCGTAAAGCAATGACATTTCCAAGCCTGGAACCCTGACAATATTGTCATTGATATCATCCTTATAATCGCTGTCACTAGGCAATTCGCTAGTGATGACAATGACCTCATGTTTGTTTTTAACCAGCGCATCATGCAATGTTTTCGTACTGGTGGCGACGCCGTTTAGATCCGGCAAATATGTATCTGAAAATAACGCTACTCTCAAATTCTCTCTCCTAACCATTAATTTCGCGATCTAACGCAAAGACAAGACCTCCCAAAATTAATCCCAAATAATATGTAATGATCCTCCATAAAAGCATAGTTGTCGGTGTCAACACCCCACCTAAAAGTGGTGAGAACAAAATGAAGTATATTCCTTCAGAGCCCCCACTAGCACCAGGAACCGGAACAAATGCGGTAACCATATAAATAAACGAAGATATCCCGATGAATTCAAAAAGCTGATAGAAGTCCAAAGGGACATTCAAAGCCAATCCGGCAAAAAAGGGAATTGAATATATGAAAATAAGTTTGAGGACATTTCCAATTGAAGCCTCAACCAACAGTCTTTTGTTTTTCTTAAGATGTTTTACTTCTTTTCTGAAGTTATTCAACTGAACCTCAAAACGGATCTTGGTGTCATGAAAATTCTTGACAATTTTCACCTTGGCCAGAAGCCTGATTACTACGTTTGAGATGAATTTTTGAAATTTTGACGAACTTGCACCAAGATACAATCCGACGATTACAAAAAAATTGACAAGGAAACCCACCAAAGTCAGAAGAAAAACGTCCGAATAGAGCGCCCTATAAGCATTGAAGCGAAAAGCAATGACAACAATCGAAAACGCGACCAAAACAGTCTGGTAGACAATAAATCCCATAAGCAATATGCTCGAAGACTCGCAAGGTTTAACCTTTTGTTTGTTAAACACGTAAACTTGAGCAAATTGCCCGCCGCTGCTAAAAGGAGTTACACCATTAAAAAAAGCAGCAGACAAGGAATTTTTAAGACCTTGTTTGTATTTATAATTTTTATTGTACATTCTGGAAAACTTGGTCAATATAAGTGCGTCAACCAGAAAATAACAGAACATCACAAAAAAGCCGATAAATACAAAGAACAAATTCGCATTCTTCAGTGCCCTCAAAGCATCACCCAAATTATCCTTGAATAGAAGATAAATAGAGGCCCCGGAGACGAGCAGGACAAGCAATAAATTCCTTAAAATAGTTTTCCGATTATTCATAAGATTACCTGTTGTTCAAAGTTTCGTGATAGACAGTTATCAACTGTTTACCAACCTCTTTTATATTCCGCTGTGAAGCTACTTCATAACCGGCATTTGCCAAACTATTTGAATCATTATAAATGATTTCATTCATTTGATGAATGAAATCCTCCAGGTCACTACCCATATGGCAATTGATTCCGCTTTGCATCCAGCCATCAAAAACCGGGATGTCACGCAACAAGACATTCTTGCACTTGCAAGCCAAAGCCTCAAGGACGACTATACCCTCAGTTTCTTCTCTGGACGGAAAGAAGAAAACGTCACACCTTGAATACGCGCCAATTAACGTTGTTGAATCAACGTAACCAGCCATCAGTACATTGTCTGGCAAATTCCTGAGAATTTTCAATATATTTCCAGTTGGCGCCGACTTCTCAACGTCTCCGAACCAAATAAACTTTACGTCAGGAAATTTCTTTGCCACTTCTATGAATGTATCAAAGCCTTTGCGTTCAAAAACCCATCCGACAGATATTACGATTTTATCTTCCGGATTTATCTTGAAATCGGACACAAACTGATGTTCATATTCGCTGGAGTTTTTGAATCTATCCAAATCAATACCGTTGGAAATTGGCGTGATTGGAATCTCGATACCATATGATAACAAAAGTTTTTTTGAATATGGAGTCGGAGTTATGATATGGTCGCCCTGAGTATACAACTTTATAAGCCATTTTTTATAAAAAGGAGCCAAGGCGTTTGAAAACATGAATGAGTTCTTGAAATCCTCCTCGGTGGAGTGCGCATGAATTATGACTTTCTTTCCTTGTCGTTTTGCCTTTTTAGCCTCAAAATAACTGTTGACAAAAGGAGTGTTGATGTGAACAAGATCAAAGTCTCTATCCTTGACGGAAGTTGTATATTCGATGTTGTTCAATTCCAATGCTTTTTGTTGATGGTAGAAAGCTTTACCAATTCCTGATAACTTTACCGTGTTTTCGTTACCTACGTATAATTTTATTTTCATCTAATCACCTTAACTAATTATATTATAAAAACGCATAAATTTAAAGCTTTAAGACAATATTTGCCTATATTATGTCTAGAACGAATATGATATTGTCTTATTGTAAGGAAGATGATTATGTCCCAAAGCCATATATCATTTCCGGGAAATATGGTATCATAACCCTCTATGATTTTAAGGAAGTATATGATGAGAAAGATTGATCTTAGAATGAATGAATTAGAGAAATATAGAGTAATCAAGAAACTGGTTAAACTAATGGCAACAAGAAGCTATCAGCTACGAAACTTAACTGTTCAACCAGGATAGTCAACCGGCTAATCTTGAAATATAAATTGGCTAGCTACACCATGGCAACCGTGGCAATCTACCTGCACATACTTTTGATCCCGAAACTAAGGCAATGATTATTGATTTGTATGTTTCTAAGTATACCGATGCCAATTTGGCTCATTTTGCCGAAATTGTTGAGGAGGGGCTGAAAATCAAAGTTTCTGACACCACCATCAATAACTGGTTGAAGCAGGAATATGTTTTATCCTCAAAAGCTAGAAGAAAGACCAAGAAGGCTATGAAAATTTTGAATGACCACATGGCTTAGGTTGAAATTTTCAGTTGTGAAATATAGAAATTTTGTCACTCAATAACACACCAAATTTATACATACCAGATAAAATACTATCTTTTCACAAATCAAAAAGCTATGCTCCTGTGGCATATGGTCATTCAAATAAGGGATTGATTTTTCCGCCATTTTTTATTATAATCATATTGTTCTTATGAGCAGATAGAAATCAAACTGTGGTTGGGGAGATTTCTATCTTTTTTCTTTCTAAAGGATATATTCTAAGTTAAGAATAGCAAAAAAAGATACAGCTGCCAAATAATAACAATCGGCTGTATCTTTTCAAATCTTACACCTCAAGAAAGTTTGAAGGTAAATAAGATGGCAAATATATTGAACCATCACTCATCTTGTTCGGAGCGGCAATATTAAACTATCTTGGATATTCGAAAAACTTTTACGGAGAACAGGCTACCAAGCCATAGAAGAAAAAGCATTATATACCGCCACTAAGCCATCCAATGGAAACAAGCTTCCTATATGAATTACTTGGCAAAACAAAAGCACCGTGAAAACAGTGCAAATGTTTAACAATTTTTAAGACATTATCAATTTCGCTTGACACTTTAAGACAATATTTGCCATATATTATGGCAGTTACCAATATATAATATAAAAAAAAGGACTTACGTCCTTGATTTCAAACTGGCAGCTTGCTATTGTCGCACATTGCACTATCGTCGCCGTTATGATGCTTAACTTCTGTGTTCGGGATGGGAACAGGTGTGTCCATCATGCCATCGTTACCAGATTGTTGAGTTTTCTTGAGATCACTCAAAACTAGATAATAATCGAATTGTTGTTTGTTGTCTTTGTCCAATTGGTTAAGTCCTCGACCTATTAGTATCAGTCCGCTGAACATGTCACCATGCTTACACTCCTAACCTATCAACCTTATCGTCTTTAAGGGGTCTTACTTACTTGCGTAATGGGAAGTCTCATCTTGAAGTGGGTTTCACACTTAGATGCCTTCAGCGTTTATCCCTTCCATACTTAGCTACCCAGCTATGCCACTGGCGTGACAACTGGTGCACCATTGGTATGTCCAACCCGGTCCTCTCGTACTAAGGTCAGATCTTCTCAAACTTCCTACGCCCACGACAGATAGGGACCGAACTGTCTCACGACGTTCTGAACCCAGCTCGCGTACCGCTTTAATGGGCGAACAGCCCAACCCTTGGAACCGACTTCAGCTCCAGGATGCGATGAGCCGACATCGAGGTGCCAAACCTCCCCGTCGATGTGAACTCTTGGGGGAGATCAGCCTGTTATCCCCAGGGTAGCTTTTATCCGTTGAGCGACGGCCCTTCCATTCGGTACCGCCGGATCACTAAGCCCGACTTTCGTCCCTGCTCGACTTGTAGGTCTCGCAGTCAAACACCCTTTTGCCTTTGCACTCTACGCTTGATTTCCATCCAAGCTGAGGGTATCTTTGGGCGCCTCCGTTACTCTTTGGGAGGCGACCGCCCCAGTCAAACTGTCCACCTGACACTGTCCCGTCACCAGCTAATGGCATCCGGTTAGAATCCTAATACAAGAAGGGTAGTATCCCAACGGCGACTCCTTACACACTGGCGTGCATATCTCATAGTCTCCTACCTATCCTGTACATCTTGCATCAAAATCCAATATCAAGCTACAGTAAAGCTCCATGGGGTCTTTCCGTCTAGTCGCGGGTAACCTGCATCTTCACAGGTACTAAGACTTCACCGAGTCTACAGCTGAGACAGCGCCCAAATCGTTACGCCTTTCGTGCGGGTCAGAACTTACCTGACAAGGAATTTCGCTACCTTAGGACCGTTATAGTTACGGCCGCCGTTTACTGGGGCTTCAATTCAAAGCTTCGATTGCTCTAACTCATCCTCTTAACCTTCCAGCACCGGGCAGGCGTCACCCCCTATACATCGTCTTTCGACTTAGCAGAGAGCTGTGTTTTTGGTAAACAGTCGCTTGGGCCGTTTTACTGCGGCTTATATTTCTATAAGCACTCCTTCTCCCGAAGTTACGGAGTCATTTTGCAGAGTTCCTTAGCTATAGTTCTCTCGCTCACCTTAGGATGCTCTCCTTACCCATGTGTGTCCATTTTCGGTACGGGTTATCATGAATTATCGTTAGAAGCTTTTCTTGGAAGCTGGCCTCACTAACTTCTGTACTCGCCGTAGCTTTCCATCCGCATCGCATATTCGCATTACTGGTAAACGGATTTGCCTGTTTACCTGCTACCTTGCTTACACATACTATTCCATCAGTATGCTTAGCTAGCCTTCTCCGTCACTCCATCACTTCCATGACAAGTACAGGAATCTCTACCTGTTGTCCATCGACTACGGCTTTCGCCCTCGCCTTAGGTCCCGACTTACCCAGAGCGGACGAACCTTCCTCTGGAAACCTTGGGTTTTCGGTGCGGTGGATTCTCACCACCGTTTCGCTACTCACACCGGCATTCTCTCTTCTATACGCTCCACCAGTCCTCTCGATCTGACTTCTTCGCATATAGAACGCTCCCCTACCATTATTTCTAATCCATAGCTTCGGTATTACACTTAGCCCCGGTAAATTTTCGGCGCAGAGTCATTCGACTAGTGAGCTGTTACGCACTCTTTAAAGGGTGGCTGCTTCTGAGCCAACCTCCTAGTTGTCTGGACATCTCCACATCCTTTTCCACTTAGTGTATATTTTGGGACCTTAGCTGATGGTCTGGGCTGTTTCCCTCTTGACAATGGACCTTATCACCCACTGTCTGACTGCCAAGTATATATTTATGACATTCGGAGTTTGATTATATTCAGTACCTCGAGATGAGGCCATCATACATTCAGTGCTCTACCTTCATATTACTCTACCTTGACGCTAGCCCTAAAGCTATTTCGGGGAGAACCAGCTATCTCCGAGTTCGATTGGAATTTCACCCCTAGCCACAACTCATCCGCCAACGTTTCAACGGGGGTCGGTTCGGTCCTCCATCGGGTTTTACCCCAACTTCAACCTGGTCATGGCTAGCTCACTCGGTTTCGGGTCTACGACATACAACTCTCGCCCTATTCAGACTCGCTTTCGCTTCGGCTCCGTATATCCTACTTAACCTTGCTGCATATCGTAACTCGCCGGTTCATTCTACAAAAGGCACGCTATCACCCATTAACGGGCTCTAACTTGTTGTAAGCATATGGTTTCAGGATCTCTTTCACTCCCCTCCCGGGGTTCTTTTCACCTTTCCCTCACGGTACTGGTTCACTATCGGTCACAAAGGAGTATTTAGCCTTACCAGATGGTCCTGGCAGATTCCGACAGGATTTCTCGTGTCCCGCCGTACTCAGGTACTGCTTTGACTTCGTCACTATTTCAAATACGAGGCTTTCACTCTCTTTGGCTCAGCTTCCCAGCTGATTCTTCTATAATGATTTCGTGTCGTTATCAGCAGCCCTACAACCCCCGACTATGTCGGGTTTGGGCTCTTTCCCGTTCGCTCGCCACTACTTAGGAAATCATTGTTTATTTTCTTCTCCTGCAGGTACTTAGATGTTTCAGTTCCCTGCGTATCGCCTGCATAAGCTATGTATTCACTTATGCATAATCAGCTGTTACACTGACTGGGTTCCCCCATTCGGACATCAACGGATCATTGCATGCTTACTGCTCCCCGTCGCGTTTCGCCGTTCGCTGCGTCCTTCATCGCCTCTTTGTGCCTAGGCATCCACCATACGCTCTTTTTTACTTTACCTATTGGTGTTTGATTAAACTTTTTTAGTTTTAGTTTTTTCTTAGTTTTTTTTCGACTTTTTCTAGAAAGACCACATAAATTGTTTTAAATCTATCTGGTTATAATTTTGGAAATTTTCATTTCCTCGATCTCTTTTCTATCTTTCGATTATTATCCAGTTTTCAATGATCTCTTGAGCAACCTCTCAGTTCACTCAAAACTAAACAGAATTTCTTCACAACTTTTGCTTTTGTCCAACCGACAAGTTGAACGGTTCTCCTTAGAAAGGAGGTGATCCATCCCCACGTTCCCGTAGGGATACCTTGTTACGACTTCACCCTAATCATCAATCCCACCTTAGACAGCTCCTTCCTTGCGGTTAGGCCACCGGCTTCGGGTGTTATCAACTCTCATGGTGTGACGGGCGGTGTGTACAAGGCCCGAGAACGTATTCACCGTGACATGCTGATTCACGATTACTAGCGATTCCAACTTCATGTAGTCGAGTTGCAGACTACAATCCGAACTGAGAATAGTTTTATGGGTTTTGCTCCACCTCGCGGTCTCGCTTCCCTTTGCACTATCCATTGTAGCACGTGTGTAGCCCAGGTCATAAGGGGCATGATGATTTGACGTCATCCCCGCCTTCCTCCAGCTTATCACTGGCAGTCTCGTTAGAGTCCCCAACTTAATGATGGTAACTAACGACAAGGGTTGCGCTCGTTGCGGGACTTAACCCAACATCTCACGACACGAGCTGACGACAACCATGCACCACCTGTATATCTATAACTATCTCTCCATCTCTGGAGCCTTTAGACATATGTCAAGACCTGGTAAGGTTCTTCGCGTTGCTTCGAATTAAACCACATGCTCCACCGCTTGTGCGGGCCCCCGTCAATTCCTTTGAGTTTCATTCTTGCGAACGTACTACTCAGGCGGAGTACTTATTGCGTTAACTGCAGCACTGAGGTTCGACCCCCAACACTTAGTACTCATCGTTTACGGCGTGGACTACTAGGGTATCTAATCCTATTTGCTCCCCACGCTTTCGGGACTCAGCGTCAGTTACAAGCCAGATCGTCGCCTTCGCCACTGGTGTTCCTCCATATATCTACGCATTTCACCGCTACACATGGAATTCCACGATCCTCTCTTGCACTCTAGTTACCTGGTTTCTATGGCTTACTGAAGTTAAGCTTCAGGCTTTCACCACAGACCTTTGTTACCGCCTGCTCCCTCTTTACGCCCAATAATTCCGGATAACGCTTGCCACCTACGTATTACCGCGGCTGCTGGCACGTAGTTAGCCGTGGCTTTCTCATAAAGTACCGTCACTTGACAACCATTTCCTGATGTCATCTTTCTTCCTTTATAACAGAAGTTTACGAAACGAATTCCTTCTTCCTTCACGCGGCGTTGCTCGGTCAGGGTTTCCCCCATTGCCGAAAATTCCCTACTGCTGCCTCCCGTAGGAGTTTGGGCCGTGTCTCAGTCCCAATGTGGCCGTTCACCCTCTCAGGCCGGCTACGCATCGTCGCCTTGGTAAGCCGTTACCTTACCAACTAGCTAATGCGACATAAGTCCATCCTTATCCAGACCTTGAAAGGTCTTTTAATGAATCAATCATGCGATCAATCCACCTATGCGGTCTTAGCTACCATTTCTAGTAGTTATCCCCCTGTTAAGGGCAGGTTACTTATGTATTACTCACCCGTTCGCCACTCTTCGATAAATCGAAGCGTTCGACTTGCATGTATTAGGCACGCCGCCAGCGTTCATCCTGAGCCAGGATCAAACTCTCCATTGTTTATGTAAACAATAATGTTTGTTTAGCTCTTTTTAAATCTTTATTCTTATTGAATAATTGACGTTGTGTTTTTAATTCTGTTTAGTTTTCAATGAACTGTGACTCGTCTTGAGTCGACTTGATTATCTTACAACATAGAGTAATAAATGTCAATACTTTAATGAAAATATTATTTCATCCATATGAGTTTATTTCCTAGTGCATTAATATCTTACCATCCTTTTTTTTGATTGTAAAGAGAATAAATCCAAAACTTTCGATAAATTTGATTGCAATTGGAAATGGAAAATATTTTGTTGTCCACATGCGTTGTAGTGTGGCAGTCAAAAGAAAAAAAGCGCAAATTATGCGCTTTTTAAGAATTATAAAATAACTTCAGCAGCCAAACGATCTAATCGAGCACGACGTTTAACAGCATCTGATTCAGTCTTTTCCTTAAGTTCTTGTGCATGAACTGGATTGATACGCGCCAATTGAGCGTAACGAGTTTCACTATTCAAGAAATCTTGGAATTTTGTAAAATCTGGAGCTTTTGAATCCATTTGTAATGGGTTCTTACCTTCGGCTTCCAAGCGTGGATCGAATCTGAATAAGTTGAAGTATCCACAATCAACCGCCGCTTTTTCCTGACGTTGATGCATTGCCATACCACCCTTGATACCATGTTGTTGGCATGGAGAGTAGGCGATAATCAATGAAGGTCCATCGTAAGCTTCCGCTTCTTTGATAGCTTTGATTGTTTGAGCGGTATTGGCACCCATTGCAATTTGGGCTACATATACATGCCCATAAGCCATTGCGATTTGAGCCAGATCCTTTTTCGCACCTTTTTTACCACCAGCAGTAAACTTGGCGATTGAAGCAGCTTGTGAAGATTTAGATGACTGACCACCTGTATTTGAATAGATTTCAGTATCCAATACCAATATATTTACGTTTTCATCATTTGCCAGAACATGGTCTACACCGCCGTAACCGATGTCATAAGCCCATCCGTCACCACCGACGATCCATTGTGATTTGGAAACAAGATCACGTTCAACTGCTTTTAGAGCTTTTATTCCTTCATTTTTAGAAGCATCAATCAATTCGATCAATTTAGGAGCAATTTCACGTTCTTTTTCGCGATTACCCTTGTTTGAACGATATTCATCGATAACTGCTTTCAAATCGTCTTCAAGAGCATCATAGTTGTCTTCCATGACTTTCAAGATATAACCTTCTTGATAGTTGCTTGCAAGACGCATACCAAATCCATATTCCGCATTGTCTTCAAACAGTGAGTTGGCCCAAGCAGGTCCTTCGCCGTTTTCATCCACAGTGAATGGTGATGAAGGTGTAGAACCACAATAGATTGAAGTACATCCTGTAGCGTTGGCAATCAACATGTCTTTACCGAATAATTGGGTAACCAATCTGTAGTATGGAGTTTCCCCACATCCCGCACAGGCACCTGACACTTCAAAGTATGGACGTTTGAATCCGACTCCCTTTGCAGACACTGCTGGGTATTTGTCATCACGATATTTTGTTTCTTTGTACAGGTAGTTTGCCAATGGAGCATGAACCAGCTCAGCATGAACAGGCACCATTTCCAATGCCTTTACACCTTTTTTACCTGGACATTCAATCATACAAGTTCCACAACCTACGCAGTTATCAGGTGAAATTTGGATTCTGTAGTGTAATCCCTCAACATTTTTACCGACTGGAGTCAACACGTCATCACTGATATCTTCAGGTGCACCGGCCATCTCTTCATCTGTTAACAAGAATGCACGGATTGTCGCATGTGGACAAACCATAACACAAGTATTACATTGGATACAGTTCTCTTTGATCCATTTTGGGACTTGAGTCGCGATTGCACGGTGTTCTTCAAAAGCGATACCGGTTTTGAATGAACCGTCAAGCTTATCCGTAAACGCAGACGTAGGCAAATCGTATCCATCAAGTGAATTGATTACTGAAACAAATTCATCAAAGTATTCATCACCAGTTTTAGTATTAGTAGTATTAACTGTCAATGAAGACCATTCAGCTTGAACCGGAACTTCAACCACTTGGTCTTTTCCAGCGTCAATTGCCTTGTAGTTCATCTCGACAATTTCATCACCTTTTGCACCATATGATTTTTTAGCCATTTCTTTCATATAGCTTACAGCATCTTCGATAGGAAGAATTTGTGGGTTCATGGCAAAGAATGCAGATTGCAGAATTGTGTTGGTTCTACGACCCATACCGATCGATTCCGCGATTTGATTGGCGTTTATGATATAGAACTTAGCTTTTTTGTCAGCCAGTTGTTTCTTAACTCTGTTTGGCAGGTAGTCAACGATTTCTTCAGGAGTGAATTCGGTATTCAACAAGAAAGTACCACCTTCTTTTAAATCACGAAGCATGTCATATTTGAGTACATAGTTGTCCAAAGACGAAGAAATGAAATCCGCCTGATTCACATAATAAGTGGCTTTGATTGGAGAATTCCCAAAACGCAAGTTAGATCTTGTTACCCCACCGGCTTTTTTAGAGTCATAAGCAAAATATGCTTGAGAATATAAATCAGTATGGTCGCCGATGATTTTGATTGACGATTTATTTGCAGAAACCGTACCATCAGATCCCAAACCGTAGAATAGACAACCTGAATAATCCGCAACAACTTTGAATTCTTCATCAGCAGGCAATGACAAGTTAGTTACGTCATCGATAATACCGACTGTGAATCCATGGAAAGGTTCTTCTTTTGCAATGTGATCATAAACCGGTTTGATATCTTGAGGGCGTGTGTTTTTAGAAGAAAGTCCATAACGTCCACCTACAATTGTTTTGACGTGATCTACGTCTTTCAACACAGACACAACATCCAGGTACAATGGTTCCCCAGTAGCGCCCATCTCTTTAGTACGGTCCAAAACAGCTACGCTAGTCACTGTTTCAGGTAAAACTTTCAACAGATATTTTGCTGAGAAAGGACGATATAAATGGACTTTGATCAAACCAACTTTCTCACCAAGTCTGTTCATAGCATCTACTGTTTCAATGATAGTTTCAGTGACTGAACCCATCGCAATAATCACTCTTGTTGCATCAGGAGCACCATAATATGTGAATGGAGCATATTCTCTGCCGGTTTCTTGCGAGATTTTGTCCATATAATCAGCAACAACTTCCACAACTTTATCATAATGAGCGTTTTGAGCTTCTCTTCCTTGGAAGTAGATATCATCATTTTCAGCCCCACCACGTAAAATTGGGTTTGTATGTGGATTTAAAGCATTGGCCTTGAATTTGGCAACAGCTTCTTTATCAAGATATTTTTCCAGGACATCATAGTCCATTACTTCTACTTTTTGGATTTCATGAGATGTTCTGAATCCGTCAAAGAAATGCATAACAGGAACTGAAGCCTTGATTGCAGCCAAATGTGCAATACCACCTAAGTCCATTACTTCTTGAACCGAATGAGAACAAATCATTGGCATCCCGATTTGACGGCACGCATAAATATCTTGGTGGTCACCAAAGATACTCAATGATCTTGTAGCCAAAGATCTTGCTGCAACATGGAAAACACCAGGCAGACATTCACCTTGAATTTTATACATGTTTGGAATCATTAACAATAATCCCTGAGAAGCTGTAAATGTTGTTGATAAAGCTCCTCCTTGTAATGCGCCATGGACAGCACCTGCAGCACCTGCTTCAGATTGCATTTCAATGACATTTACCGGAGTTCCGAAAATATTTTTCTTTCCGTTTGCAGCCCATGCTTCTGCATGTTCAGCCATTGGAGAAGAAGGTGTGATTGGATAAATGCTTGCAACTTCAGTAAACGCATATGAGACGTGAGCCGCTGCTTGGTTACCATCCATTGATAAAAACTTTTTAGCCATTTGCTATTTCCTCCTCTATATTACTGCTCTATTATACTACTTTTCTATACACAATAAAAGAAAAATTGACAATTACCTATCCATTACTTACTTTCAATTGTTACGTATCATGTAATAGGCCGTGAAAATACCTAACAAACTAAAAACGGTTTGAAATAAGCTCGCGCTAAACAAATATTGGAATCCCTGAACATATAAAGAGAGATCAAAATAGTTTACAGTACCGACAAAAGAACTGATAATAGTCCCCAGATACAAGCCATATCCCAATATCATTCCCAAGAACAATCCAAAAGCTCCATTTGTAGCTGCCAGATTGTCTCCGCCATTCCCTTTGTATTTGACAACCCCTTTTGCGGCGGCATATCCAAGCAAAATATAGAAAAAGCTGAAATTTATCCCCAGAGTGTCCGCAACATTCAAAATCAAAATCAAGCCGGCCACGCCGATCAGCAGCGTGATCAAAAAAGTTATAATATAATCCTTTATGGAAAATCTGTAGCTGTTGTTCTTGTTAAAATAGGCCCGGGCCTCATTTCTTTGGTTAATCTGTTTCATTTTATCAATTATTTTCATAAATTTCCTTAGCCTTTTCGACAATATATTGTTCGACCTGCTCCTTTAGATTATCCCTGGCCAAAGCGAAGTCAATAGTGGCCTTGATGAAACCGAACTTGTCGCCAACATCGTATCGGACCCCTTCAAAATCATACGCATATACTGCCTGGCGATCCATAAGACGCATGATTGCATCAGTGAGCTGGATTTCATTTCCCGCACCAGCCGGTTGTGTTTCAAGCAAATCAAATATTTCCGGATTTAGTACATAACGACCCAATACAGCCATATCGCTTGGCGCCTTGTCAATATCCGGCTTTTCAACAATGCCTGCCAGTTTTACCAGACGACCTTTGGCAGCATGCGACAGCGATGGTTCCACAATCCCGTACTTGTTCACCAGTTCATGAGCAACTTTTTGAACCCCGACAACCGATGCTTCTGTTTGTTCATAAGCATCTATGAGCTGTTTCAATGCCGGGTTCCTGTCATTGACGACAATGTCATCTCCAAGCAACACCGCAAATGGCTCGTCACCAATGAAAGACTTGGCGCAAAGAACGGCGTGCCCCAGACCTTTTGGCTCTTTTTGACGGATATAATAGATATTGGCCATATCGGCAATATCCGTAATCATCTTGACTTCACTGTTCTTGCCACTTTGTTTCAACCGTTCCTCTAACTCATAATTACGGTCAAAATGATTTTCCATGGCATGTTTATTGCTGTTGGTTATGATCAGGATTTCCTCTATCCCACTTCTGACAGCTTCTTCGACTATGTATTGGATAGTTGGAACATCTACTATCGGCAACATTTCCTTTGCCAGCGCTTTGGTCGCCGGCAAAAACCTGGTCCCCAAACCCGCTGCTGGAATTATTGCTTTTCTTACTCTTTTTTTCATAATCTTCTCCAATTTCTAACTGGTTTCTCTTTTATATAATGGATAAAAACGTTCAAGGATAAACATGATGATTATTCCCCCTATATAGCCACCCAGATGTCCGACCAGGGAAATAGACGGCACCGAAACAGATATGAACAAGTTTAAAAACAAAATAGGGATCAGCTGATTGAAAATCCTTTTGAAAACATCCCTGTATCTGAAACTAAGATAGGTGAATGCCCCCAGATAAGAAAAGATAACTCCGCTTATCCCACCCAAAACAGTATTGGCTCCAAAACCATTGATGAAATAAATCAACAGCGGTATGGATGTCGTGAACAAGAGGCTGAAGATCGTTAGCAACAAAAAGCGCTTGAAGCGGATCACATATTCCAGAAACATTCCAAAGGCATATAGAGAATAACAGTTTGCAAGCAGATGGAATATACCAAAATGGATAAAATTTGCAGTAAGCAGGCGATAATACTGATGGTAATATACGACATAAAGCGGATTGAATCCGCCAGCCTCTATTCCCTCAACTGCATTCATCGACATGCCGTATTTGAATGTCGTGTACAAATAGATCACAAAACAAATCAAAATAAGGCCTGCAGTAATTTTAGATTGCTGTAATCTGCTCATCATCGCTTCCTCCTGGAATAAAATCGAAAATTGACATTTGAGTGAACTCTTCAAGGTTGACTATGCATAATCTTCGATTCTTTTCGTAAATATACTCAAAACTAAACTCACTGTCACTATCAACCGGATTGAACTTGACATAATGCTGTTCTAGAAGTTTTTGATTTCCGGTGCACTTGTTGTTGACTACAAAAATCCGGGTCCATTTGAATGTCAAATTCTGAATCGCGTTGAACCACGTCAGACCGCTGTTCAACTTACTTGACATAATGATCCTGAAATCGCTAAAACGCGAGGAAAGTCCATCACTGACAATTTCATTGGTCGGATCATAAATTGAATTCGGTTCGAATTGGGACAGGATAACCATTTTTTTATTTTTCAATTGATCCTGGTATCTGTTCAACAATTCAAAATAATCGTTATACACAATCAAAACGATATTGACATTGTGCTTCAACGCAAGATTGAAACCGAGCTGGTCTACCCCTTTTTCCCCAATGCTGATATATGGCTTATTCTCTTTTTTCATCTTTAAAACCAGCTGCTCGATTATTCTTCGCTCATCACTCATGCAATCAGTCAAACCCGAAATGCGGATACCCTTGACTACATTATTTAGCGAACCAGAATAATACAGAAAAAAAGCTGATTTATCCTTACCCTTCTGCTTAATGAAAAAAGGGAATTCCCTATCAAATTTGGTAACAACGTATATTCCTCTTGTCGCCAGACTATCCAAATATCTTAAAACCGCACCGATTTCCTGCAATCGGTTCTTGGCTTTCATGACCAATTCCTCTCCCAGACTCAGCCGCTCGACAATAGCGTCACAATCATTTTCCATCAGTTCACTGATGCCAGAAAAACCAAAAATCCTGAAATCCCGTTCCAAAGCAAGGTATTCGCGATAACTTAGATGAGGATGCTCGAAACACTGACTTTCCATAGTCAGCGCCAAAAGCACAATCGATTCAATGTCGGATTTTTTCAACATATCAGTATTCTCCAAAAATTCTTTTGATTTCACCAATATCGCGAGTCATACAAAGCGCCAGCATCAACAATACCCTAGCCTTAGGACCGGTCAGAGTGTTGGCGCTGATGCAACGGTTGCTAGGATCAAAATGGATATTTTCAAACACCATTCCATTGTTGACCCGTGAAGCCCGGACGATTACTTTGCCCTTTTCAATCAGGCTTTCAATAGTGGCAATCCACTCTTTGGAGTAGTTTCCTGTTCCACTTCCAACAATAACCATACCATCCTTGTCCTGGGCAATCTTTTCCAAATCTTCTGCAGGTGCACCAACGTAGAAATAACTAATCCCGACCGCAGGTAGTCTTTCCAAGTGCACTTGAGAGAACTCAGAAGTATATGTGTGACGCTTGTATGTTTTTGAAAAAAGGTAAGGTTTTTCATCAAGCATGTACCCTAAACAGCCAAAATCTCTTTTAGAAAAAGCGTCAGTCTTGAAATTATTCTCCTTTTGGATATCACGTGACGAGTATATGGTATTGGAAAAGACCGCCACAACCCCCATTCCGATTGCTTGATCGGAACTTGCAAGAGCGATAGCCTGATACAGATTCATCGGACCATCAGGACTTGTTGCCGTAGCCGGTCGCATCGCCCCAGTCAAAACAACCGGTTTGGATGTCCCGCATACAAGATTAAGAAAAAAAGCTGTCTCATCCAGCGTATCGGTGCCGTGGGTTATTACAATACCTGTGATATCGTCCCTACTTGCAACTTCGTTTACCGTGTTTTTGAGCTTAAGCCAATCGTCCAAAGAAAGATCGTTGCTATCCACATTGAACAATTGGATGGCTTCTACTTTTGCAAATTCACCGATATTCCCAACAGTGGAAATAATTTCGTCAATGTTTATTTGCCCCGCCTCATATAGTTTGGACTTCCCCACAGCGCCAGTTCCAACTATTGTCCCGCCGGTCGCGATTACCATTATTTTTTTCATAGCTCCAACCTTTCCCTGATATAAACACCCTAGGCCAACTCAAACCATCCCAAATTGACATAGTTTATCTTAAATTAATTAAAATTATTAGGAATCATGTCACGTTATGCGATTTGTTATTGTCCACCATTTAAGTAATATTATACTAATTTTTTAGGATAATTACTACCCATTGATGTAAATAATTCCTAAAGCCATGGAAAAACACCCCGCAATGCAAGGTGTCATTTATCAATCATTTCTTCAATTTCATATCGATTCGGCATTACCATCAGCGCACCTTTTCGGGTTGTTATGATGGACGCGGCAGCATTGGCATAAAGAAGCATCTCTTTTAGGGTTTTCTCGTCAAATTTATCCAATCCGACTTTCAAAACGAAATCCAACACAGTGCCACAGAAAGTGTCTCCTGCACCGGTCGTTTCAATTGTTCCTTCATTGACAAAGCCCGGCACTGCCACGACAATATCATTGTAGTAAGCCCGCGAACCTTCTTTTCCAAGCGTCACCAAAATCAAGTCAATATCGAAACGCTCCTTGATCCATGCCACTCCTTGGTCATAGTCATCAATCCCTGTCAGCCAGACAATCTCATTATCAGATATTTTAAGGATGTCCGCATACTCGAGACCTTTCAAGACAGCCTGTTTGGCTTGCTCAAGATTATCCCACAGCGGCTCCCTCAAATTGGGATCAAAAGAAATCAGACAGCCACTGTTTTTTGCGATATCCAAGGCCTTCAAAGTCGCCTCTTTGACCTGGTCATGGGTCATCGACAATGTTCCAAAATGGAATATCCTCGATTTGGAAATCAGCGATTCATACACTTCGTCAGCCCTTAACATCATATCGGCTCCCGGATTGCGATAAAAAGAAAAATCCCGGTCACCGTTTTCAAAATTATGGACAAAAGCCAAAGTGGTATGTACAGTTTCATCCAGCAGCAAATTTGAAGTGTCTATCCCCAATCCACCAACCCGCTTTTTCAATTCCTTGCCAAGCGTATCGTTTCCCACTTTACCAATAAAGGCTGTCTTGTTTCCAAGATTGCTCAGCATGGCCAACACGTTGCAAGGGGCACCGCCAGGATTGGCTTCAAACAACTGGTTCCCCTGTTTGGACATCCCACTTTCCGTAAAATCGATAAGCAACTCCCCTAAAGCCGTCACATCAAACATCACAATTCTCCTTTCATAATCCATTTCATTTTATTTCATTTATCCGCCTTTGTAAACCACTTTATGCCAAGATATATCATTCGCGTCTTTTCTGCCCCGCCATAATAAAATATATGCTCACACCCAAAATTATCATATAGAGCACCAGATTCACCTGAAATACAAAATTGTCGAAAACAAACAAAATCACAAATATCACAACACCTGTCATTATCTGCCAATTCATCAGATCACCTCCGATATTAATGCAAAAAATAAGACAAGTTTACTTGAAAAAAGCCCTTAAATAAGGGCTTTTCAAGATCATTTGTCTTTTACCAGGATATCTTCGGTTGAGTGAGCAACCAGGATTTGTTCTGCCGCAGCCTGTGCCGCAGCCAAGCGAGCCACCAAAACACGGTATGGTGAGCAAGAAACATAGTTCAAGCCGACACCATGGCAGAATTTGATTGATTCTGGATCCCCGCCATGTTCACCGCAAATACCCAATTTAAGATTCGGTTTGACTTCACGCCCCTTTTGAGACGCGATTTTAACCAATTGACCAACCCCTGATTGATCAAGGGAAACAAATGGGTCAACTTGGACAAGTTTTTTATCCTTGTAATCTGGAAGGAAACTTCCGATATCATCACGCGAGAAGCCGTATGTCATCTGGGTCAGGTCATTTGTACCAAACGAGAAGAATTCCGCATGTTTAGCAATGCTGTCAGCCGTCAAAGCAGCCCGAGGTATCTCAATCATCGTACCGATTTTATATTCCATTTTGGAAGATCGTTTAGCCAATTCCAGCTCGATTACCTTTGTGATATTGCCTTTTACATAAATGATTTCTGATTCCTGACCAACCAGTGGAATCATGATTTCAGGAACGATGCTGACACCAAGTTCGTTTTGAACATCGATTGCCGCATTTATGATTGCCCGAACTTGCATATTGTAGATTTCCGGATAAGTGACTGCCAAACGGCAACCGCGGTGTCCCAACATCGGGTTGGCTTCATGAAGGCTGTCACCTTTGACTTTCACTTGTGCCAGTGTTTTACCCAGCTTGTTCGCAACGACCTGATACTCTTCATCGGTGTGAGGCAAGAATTCATGAAGAGGAGGATCGAGCAAACGTACGGTGACCGGCAATCCAACCATCGCCCGATAAATTCCTTTGAAATCTTCAATCTGGAATTTGTACAATTCATCCAACGCCAGTTCGCGTTCTTCCAAAGTATCAGACAGGATCATTTGTCTTACATATTCGATCCGGTCACCCTCAAAAAACATATGTTCGGTCCGGCATAAACCGATACCTTCAGCTCCAAATTTGATTGCTGTATCGGCATCGTGAGGAGTATCCGCATTCGCGCGCACACCCAGTGTTTTTATTTCGTCCGCCCAAGACATAAGTTCCGCAAAATCACCGGTAAGCTCTTGTTCTTCGACCGCCAGGGAACCGGCATACACATTTCCCGTTGTTCCGTCAATTGAGATTTCAGTTCCTTCAGGATATACAGTTCCGGAAATTGTGAATGATTTCTCCTTATAGTTGATCGAAAGTCCTTTGGCGCCGACAACACAAGCACGCCCCATACCTCTGGCAACAACAGCGGCATGCGATGTCATCCCCCCTGTCGAAGTCAAAATCCCCAGGCAGGCCGCCATACCTTTGATATCCTCTGGAGATGTCTCGTGGCGTACCAGAATTACTTTTTCACCCTTTTGAGCATACTCGACCGCTTTATCAGCTGTCAAATAAACTTTACCAGATGCGGCCCCAGGAGACGCTGGCAATCCTGTAAGTATTACATCACCCTGTTCCAATGCATCTTTGGTGAAGTTTGGATGCAAAAGCTGATCGATTTGATCAGGTTCAACCCTTGTCAAAGCAGTTGGCTTGTTGATCAGACCTTCATGAACAAGATCGACAGCGATTTTCAAAGCCGCATGACCGGTTCTTTTACCATTTCTGGTTTGAAGGATGTACAGTTTGCCTTCTTCAACCGTGAACTCACAGTCTTGCATGTCACGGTAATGCAGTTCCAACCCTTTTACAATCTGGATAAGTTGATCATAAATGTGAGGCATATCCTCCGCAAGACGGTCAATCTTCAACGGTGTGCGGATCCCTGCAACAACATCTTCACCTTGAGCATTGATCAGATATTCACCATAAATGTGATTTTCACCGGTTGCAGCATTACGAGTGAACAAAACTCCGGTTCCTGAGCTGTCACCCATGTTTCCAAATACCATTTCCTGGACGTTTACTGCGGTGCCAAGATCATGTGGGATATTATTAAGGTTACGGTAAACCACTGCTCTATCATTCATCCATGAGCTAAAAACAGCCAAAATCGCCCCCATCAGCTGTTGTTTTGGATCCTGTGGGAAATCGCGACCCATATTTTTCTTGAAGACCGCCTTATATTCAGGAATAACATGGTTTTTGAAATCATCGGCTGTGATATCCAGATCCGATTCGTAACCATTATCTTCTTTTAGTTCTGATAAAATTTCTTCGAAAAATTCCTTGTCAACTCCACAAGCAACATCGGAATACATCTGGATGAAACGGCGGTACGAGTCATAAGCGAAACGGATATTATTAGTTTTTTTCGCCATAACCTCGACTGTTTCATCATTCAACCCGAGGTTCAAAATCGTATCCATCATTCCTGGCATTGAGAATTTAGCCCCTGATCTTACGGATACAAGCAACGGGTTTTCCTTTCCACCCAAAGTTTTATCCGTTACGTTTTCGAGTTCATTAAGGCAAATGTCAATCTGCCTTTTAATCTCATCATTGATTATTTTTCCATCGGCGTAGTACTCATTGCAAGCTTCAGTTGTGACAGTGAAGCCCTGAGGCACGGGCAAATTAAGATTAACCATAGCTGCCAAATTTGCACCTTTACCCCCAAGAAGGCCACGCATTGTTTCGTTACCTTCCCTGAACATGTAAACATATTTTTTCATATATGTTCCTCCTTATTTCTTAACCATACGTTAATTATACACCTGAAAACCCTTCCATTCAATGTTTTTTTATAGTAAAATACTCATGGATATGTTAAGGCGATGTAATGTATAAGAAATAAGCGCTTAATTGGCGATAAAAATAAAAAGACAAACATGAAGTTTGTCTTGTAAAATACTAATCTTGATTGTTTGAAATTTCGATATTGACGCGACGATTGCGAATTTTCTTTTTCGAACAGTTCTTGATCAATTTCTGTACCACGAAACTGTTAACATCAACGTATGTGTTCTTGCGATTTATCTCTATTGAACCGATATCACTTTTGCGAATCCGTCCCTCGTTGCATAAGAAACCGACAATCGCTCCTGGATTGATCTTATCCATAGTGCCACAAGTCATGAAAATACGAGTCATATCACCGCTGTTATTGTGTCCCACTTGATCGATGGTTTCACGAGTATAGTTATATCCCGGATTTGATTCATTGAGCATGTACAATAATGCCGCGGCAAAATCATCCCTGATGTTCGGATCGATTTCATTGATTTGTGATTTGAATTTTTTGTGTTTGCCGGCAAAAATCGCATCCTCTACTTCACTGATCAAAGACAAAACTTTATTTTCATTGATCTGGGTAAGTGTCGGAACCTCAAGTTTCTCAATTTTTGAGTTGGTCGAGCGCTCGATTTGACGCAGGAAACCTTTCTCTTTCGAAACGACAATAGTCACAGCCTTACCTTCACGATTGGCTCTTCCGGTACGACCGATTCTATGAACGTATGATTCGATTTCCTGAGGCAATTCGTAGTTGATTACATGAGTAACATCGTCTACGTCGATACCTCTGGCTGCAACGTCAGTCGCAATCAGGAAATTGATCGTCTTGTCCTTGAATTTTCTTAATGTGTTGCTGCGGTGATTTTGAGTCAGATCCCCATGCATAGCTTCAACTTTGTAGTTTGCCTTTTGCATTTTCTCACAGACTTCATCAACCGATCTCTTTGTACGGCAGAAAATGATTCCTGATTTCACGCCATCCAGATCGATACAACGGCACAGCGCCTCAAATCTGTCTTTTGGACTGACTTCATAATAGTACTGTTTTACCGTTGAAGCGGTACGTGTTTTTGACTCGATTTTGACATGATCATAGTCAGATTTCATATAATTTTGAGCGATTTTTTTGATTTCCGCCGGCATTGTTGCAGAGAACAATACAGTCTGATGATCTTCAGGAACAGTTTGAAGAATCGTTTCGATATCTTCCACAAATCCCATATTCAACATTTCGTCAGCTTCGTCCAAAACGACATAACGGACTTCATTAAGTTTCAACACCTTACGACGCATCAAATCCATGATTCTTCCGGGAGTTCCAATGACGATGTCAATTCCCTTCTTGATTGTCCTGATTTGTCTTTCGATATCGCTGCCACCATAAACACAAGTGACTTTTGCATCGTTATATTTTCCAATTCGTCCAAACTCTTCGTAGATTTGCATTGCAAGTTCGCGAGTTGGTGAAATGATAATTGCCTGAGGATTTTTTGAGTTGTTATTATGGATTAATGAGAGTATCCCACCACCAAAAGCCAAAGTTTTCCCAGTCCCTGTTTGTGCCTGTCCTATAATATCTTTACCTTGAATCACTAACGGGATCGCCTCTTCTTGAATCTTTGACGGTGAAGTAAATCCCATATCATTTATTGCATTTAAGACCTCTTCCGAGAGTCCTAGTTTACTAAAATTTTCCATTTATACATCCTTTCATTTCGTTTAATTACTATAACATAGTTTTTCCAACAATAAAACAAAAACATTCGATTTTATCAAATAAAATTAAAAAAAAGGACTTACGTCCTTTTACAAGCGGTTTCTTTTCAGGTTGATAAGGAAAGCTTCTATATTCTTCTGGATTTCATCGATTACCCGGCTCCTTGTTTCAAAAGGCGCCCATGCTATATGGGGCGTCAAAATCAACTTGTTGGGATCCGAAACCTCGAAGAGGATCGAATCTTGTGGCAAGGGTTCGCTCTCAAAAACATCCAGGCCAGCACCTGCGATTTCGTTTTCGTTCAAGGCCCTTACCAGATCAGCTTCATTGATGATCTTGCCCCGTCCGACATTGATGATAAAAGCACCCTTTTTCATCATCTTGAACGCATCATAGTCGAACAGGTTTAGTGTCGACTCATTCAAAGGGGCGTTGATTGAAATGAAATCACTGGTTGCCAAGGTCGTAGCGAAGTTCACTCTTTCATAGGGCTGATTAGAATTCATCCCCGAAGTCGAGTAATACTGAACCTTCATCCCCAACACAGTTGCGTATCTGGCCATCTCCTGGCCGATAGCACCCATACCGACGATTGTCAGAACTTTGTTGTCAAGCTCATAGAAAGTGCTTGCAAAGTGGGAAAATGAATTCCCGCTTGAATATTCCTTGCTTTTGACAAAATTGTCGTAGTAAAGGAGATGATTGTTCAAAGCCATCATCAAACTCAAGCCGTGACTGGCAACAGCTTTGGTCGAGTAGCCTTTCACATTGCAAGAGACAATGTCACACTCATGCAAGTATTCAAGATCAAGATTGTTGTATCCCGTGGCAGTTACACAGACTAGCTTTAAATCATCAAATCCCTGTAATGAATCTCCGTCCAAAAGCACCTTGTTTGTGATGATCACATCATGGTCCTTGGCCACTCCTTGCAAAGATTCTGCGTCATGGTAATCGCAAAATTCACCATAAGACCCGAACCGGCTCAAATCGATATCTTCGCCGATGCTGTTGGAATCCAGAATCGCAATCCTGACCGGTTCCCAGTTGAACACGTTTTTCAAGAACTCCTCATTTTCCCTCGCAAATTGGCCCAGTCTTATCGCTTCGTTGACATCCAAAAATGGAGCATCCTTCAAAATCGCGACTGTCTTTCCAGACGTTGTTCGATATTCCACTGCGTTTTGCATCATCAAGATCCCCAGTGCCTGGTTGGTCGCTGGAGCGTACTTTTCATGATCTTCTTTAAGTTCAAGCAAAAAACCACTCTTGCAATCGATAGCCTTAAGTATTGCCTGATCCAGCGAGTCACATTGCAATAAAATATCCTTGAATGTGTCATTGTAAATAAGGGGCAGGACATAATCATACAGGCTGATCTCGCAAGAACCGTAACCTTTGGTAAAAGAATATAGTATGACCGCCCCCAATGACGAATCTTTCATGCCTTCAATCAAACTCATATCATATTAACGTCACCTTCAGACGCTGTCCTCCTGTCTTTTTTACATCCTCATAGACGCTGATGCAATAACGGAATTTGCGACGCTTATGGGAATATTTCAAAATATTGTAGCTAAGATAATGGCGTTTTTCCTCTTTGACGTAGCTTTGGGCCGATGAACCGGCCGAAACTACAGTCAGATTGCCATGGCGGATGCAACTTGGCAAATGGCGGTGGCCATGCAAAACGTATTTGACATCGTATGACTTTAGCCAGTAAAGCAACAAATCGGAGTCGATAAGCGCCTTGGAGTTGTCGATATAGCGTCCGATGAACATATTGTCGATCCACTTTTGTTTTAGAAACTCATCCCGATGGATTGGGAACAGATGGTGATGGAGCATGACTATCAATGTGTAATCCTGCAAATTATCAATCGCCTCAAGTTCCTCATCGATTTCCTTAAGCTGGATTTGTCCAACCGATCCTCTGGCAAAATTGCCTTCAACCATCGAATTTATCTTGACGATGATTATCTTCTCGCTTTCAATGACCCGGATATTGTCACCAAGCAAATAGGCGACTATTTTTGTCTTTTGAGTGCGGAACAGATTCAATCCATGAGTGATTATATCATGGTTGCCAAGGACAAAATCAACCTTGCCATTATATCTTTTTTTTAACATGTTCATAAAACTCGTTACCTGATACATATTGGCAACCGTCGGCGAATTCATCAAGTCCCCTGTAATCAGGAACTTGGTCGGATATGATGAATCGGTTTTTTTTATAATCTGGTCGATTGAAGAAAGCAAAAGCAGTTTGTGCTTCTCAGTGGCCTTGTTGTTTTTAAAATGAAGATCGCTTAGATGAAAGAAATAGGAATCCGTATTTTCAAAATCATAGCCAAATATAGTGTCATTGTCGATCATCGCAAAAGCTTCTTCAATATGTTCAGGTTCCCTTATCTTTATAAAGCGGTATTGGTCATCTTTGAAAACCAGGATACCCGGCCATTTTTCAATATTCAAGATCCCTTTGATAAGGGCGTTGTAGGGACGCTGAAAAAGAAGTTCATTTTCGAACAGAATTTTGCGGCTGGTAAAAGTCCTTATTTTGTCACTTTGTAGCGACCGGACGTAGTCCAGGTTGGAAAAAATCCGGTTGACCTCGTAATCCTCGTCTAGTCCCGAGAAAAAGACAACTTGATATTTGCGCGTTTCAATATATTTGAAAGCCTGAAGCTGGTTGACGGAATCTTTTGAAAAGTGTCTTAATGTGTCTTCTTCGTTGTTGTCGTTTAATATGTCACGTTGAATGCCTTCGGTTATTTCATCTACGATGTCCAGATGGATGTCGTTGAAGGTCAACCATTCCTTGATTATTGCCCTTCTTTGTTCATCCAGCAGGTAATCGAGGACAAAATAGCGCGAGTTGTTGAAAAGAAGCTGATAATAGGCATTGATGACATCATAGTCGTTCATCGTCCTGGCCTTTTAGAACTTAAGATTGCGAGGAGTTCTAGGATAAGCGACAACGTCACGGATATTAGAAACACCTGTCATGAACATTACAAGACGTTCGAACCCGATTCCAAAACCGGCATGGTTTACTCCACCGAAGCGGCGCAAGTCAAGGTACCATTGCAATGCTTCTTTTTCAATTCCTTTTTCTTCCATCATTTGTTCAAGAACTTCATAACGCTCTTCTCTTTGAGAACCTCCGACCAATTCTCCGATTCCCGGCACAAGCAAGTCACATGCGGCAACGGTTTTGTTGTCATCATTCAAACGCATGTAGAATGCTTTGATGTCCTTAGGATAATTGATGATGAAGATTGGACCTTTGAACACCTGTTCACACAAATATTTTTCATGTTCGCTGGCCAGGTCAATCCCCCAAGAAACCGGATTTTCAAATTCGACAGTCGCTTCCTGGAGCAATTCAATGGCATCAGTATAATCCAAACGTTTGAATTCGCTGTTAAGAACGGCACTAAGGCGGGTCACCAATGTCTTTTGTTTGTCAACGAAATCATTGAGGAATTCCATTTCCGCCGGTGCATTGTCCAAGACATATTGGATGCAGAACTTGACGCAGTCTTCGATCAGGTCCATGTCGTCTTCAAGGTTCGCAAAAGCGATTTCCGGTTCAATCATCCAGAACTCCGAAGCATGAGTTGAAGTGTTTGAGTTTTCAGCCCTGAAAGTAGGTCCGAAAGTATAGACATCCCTGAATGCCATCGCGAATGATTCGACGTGCAGCTGCCCTGAAACTGTCAGTGAAGCGTGCTTTCCAAAGAAATCCTTGTCATAATTGTCATCAGATCTTGTGGTAACGGTAAACGTTTCTCCGGCACCTTCGGCATCATTTCCCGTGATGATCGGAGTTTGGACGTAGACAAATCCTTGTGATTGGAAAAACTCATGGATAGCCATTGCCAAAACCGAGCGGACCCGGAATGTCGCCAGATATGTGTTGGCACGGGGGCGCAGATGGGGAATCTCACGCAGATATTCCAAAGTATGGCGTTTCTTTTGCAGTGGAAAATCTTCAGCGCATTTTCCTTCAACAACCAATTCCGTAACTTCCACTTCGAAAGGCTGTTTTCCTTCTGGAGTCAGCTTGAATTTGCCTGTGACTTTGATCGCAGAACCAGTAGTCAATTTTGCCGCTTCGTCGAAATTTTCCAAAGTCTCTTCCAGATAGATCAACTGGATGTTTTTGAAGTATGTTCCATCATTAAGCGCAATGAAGCCGATCTTGCCGCTGTTGCGGTTGGTTTTGACCCAACCCTCAAGTTCAATCATGTCCAATCCTTCAAATTCCAATTCCTCACCATACAGAAACATTTCATACAGTTCTCTTACCGTCTTAAATTCAAACATCATATCTCTCCTTTTATTGTTTTTAGCGCACTATCAGCGCTTGCTGTGAATTTTGAGTGCCAACTCCTGAATTGCGGCAACCACATCAACCGGTTTTACCTCAATTCCTTCGCGGACCGTGAAGTGGCTGTGGGTGAAGTCGACAATTCCCTTGACTCCCAAATCCATCAGCCGGTCGACTGTCTCCTGGATATTCTGGGAAATCGCAAGAATCGCAATTTCACAATCTTCAGGAAAAGTCTTCTCCAAATCATCGATGTGATGAACTTTCACTCCGAACAATTCACCCTCTTTATTGCGGTCCATATCGTAGCAGCCGACAATTTTTCCTACCGTATACTGCCACCTGTTGTATTTTAAAATCGCCGAACCAAGATTTCCGACCCCGATCAAAATGATCGGAGACTCCAAACCGACTCCCAAAACCTCGGAAAGGCCATCAATCAGGTGTTTGACACTGTAGCCCTTGCCAGGCTTGCCAAAATTCTCATCCTTTGAAAGATAAGTCAAATCGCGACGGATTGTTGTGTCCTGGATTCCAGTCACCTCATAAAGCTCACTGGAAAGGACATTCTGTTTCCCTTCCAAGGCCATCTGGCGTAATGCTTTAAGGTATGTGGGAAACCGCGACATTGTCGCTTTTGAAATTACTTTTTCCATTATATGCTCCTTGATTCGTTTTCTATATCGATATTTGGGCTGATTCCTAAATTAAAATCACTGAATTCATTATAATCATACATTAACTTTGCCGCTAGCGCAATCATCATCGCATTGTCACCGGTAAGTGAAAGGGGTGGCAGCCGCAAATCGATTTCCTTCTCTTTGCAAGCCGATTTCATCGCATCCCTCAGTCCGCTATTTGCGCTTACTCCTCCAGCCAACATCAGGTGTGTGACGCCGTATTTTTCCAGCGCCGCCATCGTTTTGGAAACAAGAGAATTCACAACGACCCCCTGGAATGAAGCCGCCAGATCATCCTTGTTGATCGGTATGTTTTTTTGAACATGTTTGTGGTTCAAGTTGATCACTGCCGATTTGAGCCCGGAGAAGCTGAAATTCAGGCTTCCATCATCAAGTGGCTTGGGCAGATCATATGATGCTTTTCCGATTGCCGCCATCCTGTCGATGACCGGACCTCCAGGATAGGGCAGCTCGAGAACCCGGCCGACCTTGTCATAAGCCTCCCCTACCGCATCATCCAAGGTAGTTCCGATGATTTTGAAATTGAACTCCGACTCCATCAAAACCAATTCAGTGTGGCCCCCGGAAACTACCAGACAGATGCAGGGATATATTATATCTTCAAAGATGTTGTTGGAAAAAATATGTCCGACGATATGATGGACCCCGATCAAAGGCAAACCGAAAGTAAGGGCCAGGGTTTTAGCCGCCTGAAGCCCGACATGAAGACTGCCGACCAGTCCGGGACCTTTAGTTACCGCAATCGCATCGATATCGTTCATCGTCACTCCGGCCTTGTCGAGAGTTTCTTTTAAGACAACAGTTACGGATTCGACATGTTTTCTTGAAGCAATTTCGGGAACAACCCCACCGTATTTTGCATGAATATCAATCTGCGAAGCGACAACACTGCTTAAAAAATCGCGTTTGTCTTTTAAAACGGCCATCGCCATCTCATCGCAACTAGACTCGATCGCCAAAATCAAGCTCATATTATTCAAATCCTTTCATCATCAAATAGGCGTCATCACCATTGGCATAATAGTTCTTTCTTGTAGTCGCTATCTTAAAACCAAATTTCCGATACAGCTTGATGGCATCTTGGTTTTTTGTTCTAACTTCAAGATTTATATTGTCAAGATCATTATCTTTTGCCTGCTCGACCAGAAAAGATAACAACTTAGAGGCATTTTTCTGCCTCTGGTATTTCTTAAGTATTCCAATGTATGCGATCTCATAATTGTCATCCTGGTCATAATACTGGACAAAGCCGACAATATTCTCATTTTTCCCGATCAGATAGAGTTCACTGAAAGGATTCTTGTTGATCTCAAAATCGAGCTGTTCATCGCTCAATTTTGGGAAAAGCTGGTTGTAAATCGCTAAAACATCATCAAAATATTTGTTTTTGTATTTCAAAATCTTCATTAATTAAAAACTTCCTTTATATAATACGGCACGAGATTATCAGTATTTTCGACGTATTTTTCTCCTTTAGAACATTCATATATATTCTTTACTAAATCAACAGGTTTGTCGCTTTGACCGATCAACTCCAGATCTCCAAATATATCCAGATCAGGATATCGGTCCTTATACTCACCTATTTCACTTACGTTTACCAAACAGTCCCTTACTATGGGCTTGCCGGATTTGTATATTCCCAGATACGCCTTTTTCGAACGGGCATCGATTAAACCAATACCGCTTCCATTTTCAACTATGGCCTTGAGTGAAGAGACTGCCTTGATTTTTATATTGGTAGTGGCAGCTATAGTTTTGGCAATCGTCAGGGCAACCCGGACACCTGTATATGAACCTGGTCCGATGGTGATGACAATCTCATCAAAATCCAAAACCGAAAGTTTATTGGCAGCCAACAATTCGTGCAATTTTTCCAACGCCTGCTCAGACTGGCGCCGATTGCCATAATCCTGAAACTTGCCAAGACATTTGCCGTTTTCAAAAAGGCCCACTGCCAGATATTTATTTGCGGTATCCAAGACAATTGTTTTCATGGCAATACCTCCACGAGTTCCAGATATTTTTGTCCTGACGGCTTGAAGACGACCTTGCGGCTGACTTCATCCAAGTATTCGATCACTATATCAAGCCTTTGTTCAGGTAGTATTTCCTCGATAAAGTCCGCCCATTCGATTATCGAGACATCATCGCTGTAAATCAGATCCTCGAATCCCAGGTCTATGTCCTGCCCCTCGAGGCGGTAGGCGTCAAAATGATTGAGATTGAGCCTGCCTTGATATTGCTTCAAAATGGTGAATGTCGGTGATGATACGACTTTATCGATACCCATTCCTTTGGCTATGCCTTTGGTGAAGGTGGTCTTTCCTGCGCCAAGATCGCCACTCAAGGTCAGCACCATGCCCCGGCTCAGGTTTTCACCAAGCTTTTTGCCTAGTGCCAAGGTCTCTTCTACTGAGTTGCAAATTATTTCCATACATAGTCCTCCCTTAAATCCTGGTACACATGATACCAGTGCTTGGTAAACTCAGGATTGAAAGGTCCTTTTTGGTTCACTGCCATTTCAATAAGCAACTCCAGCTGACGATTGAGAATCGAATCGAGTTTGTCGCTGTAATTCATAAGTTGCTTGTGACGCTTGTACTCTTCCTCGTCAAGGACCCGATACCGGCCATCGGGAAAGAGTTTGAGATCAAGGTCGTAGTCGATATATTTTAGAGCTTCACCATCATAGATTGTAGGCGACGCAATATTGCAGTAGTAATGGACTCCGTTCTTTCGGATCATACATATTACATTGAACCATTTATCTTTAGGGAAATAACAAATCGCAGGTTCGCGGGTGTGCCACATCCGGCCATCCGATTCAGTAACAAGTGTTTTATTATTGATGACGATAAAGTGTTCATCGGTTTCTTCCAAAACCAGGCCGGTTTGCCAAGAACGATGAATACTGCCATCATGTTTGTAACAATGGATCAAAATATTTTTGCCCGAAAGACTATCTTCCATAACGTACCTCTCTTTAAACAAATTATATTATACACAAATTATGCCCGAAATAATAGTAAAAGCTATCATAAATTGCCACGGCTTGCAACAAAAAAATTGCAAAGTGAAAAATAAATTTCATTTTGTGATTTAATTAACTTGGTTTTTTAGTCAATTCCCATAGATTTTATCGGTAATAGTGTTATAATATCAATGTTTAGGAGGATTTGTTATGGCAAAAATAATATCAGTAAACGCTGGGAGCTCCTCGTTGAAGTTCCAGTTGTTTGAAATGGACAACGAGGAAGTAATAACCAGTGGAGTAATTGAAAGAATCGGTTTTGATGACGCAATCTTCACCATCAAGTATCAGGACCTGAAAAATAGAGACGTTCTACCAATCAAAGACCATGAGGCGGCAGTAAACCTTTTGCTTGACACTTTGATCAAGAAAAACATAGTTTCAAGCCTAGATGAGATCAAGGGTGTAGGACACCGAGTGGTCCAAGGTGGTTCTTATTTCAATAGTTCCCAAATCATGGATGATTATGTCGTAGAGAAAATTGACGAGTTGAAAGTGCTGGCTCCTTTGCACAATCCGCATCATCTGACTGGATACTTCGCATTCAAAAAGGCAATACCTGGTGCAGGAGCGGTTGCGGTGTTCGATACAGCATTCCATCAGACATTGGAGAAACGCTGTTACATCTACCCAATTCCTTACAAATATTATGAAGAAAACATGGTCCGTAAATATGGAGCGCATGGAACAAGTCATTTTTATGTTTCCCAACGTGCCATTGAAATGATGGGAAAACCGGAACATTCCAAGATAATCGTTGCCCACCTTGGTGCTGGCGGTAGCTTGAGTGCTGTCAAGGATGGCATTTCGATCAACACTTCAATGGGGTTCACCCCACTGGCGGGAATCATGATGGGGACACGTTCAGGTGATGTTGACCCTTCGGTAATCGACTACCTGGTTGAAAACTTGGGATTGACGATGCATGATGTGATTCACATGTTAAACAAGGAATCAGGTCTGTTGGGAATTTCCGGCGTATCTTCGGACTTCCGTGATATACAACAGGCGGCAAGTCAAGGAAACGAAAGAGCCAAACTCGCCCTGGATATTTTCTTTAGAAGGGTTATCGCCTATATCGGCCGTTACTTCATCGCCCTGGGTGGCGTTGATGCTATCTGTTTCACTGCGGGAATCGGTGAAAACTCATCATTTGCCCGCAAGGAAATCTGCGATTTGTTGTCGGAAGCACTTGGAATCGAACTGGATAAGGAAGCGAACGAACACGGAGTCGGAGACCGCCTGATCTCAACTCCAAACTCAAAAGTTAAAGTGTACGCTATTTACACCAATGAAGAACTGGTTATTGCTCGAGATACAAAAAAATTATTGAACTTATAACATGTGCCAGTCACATGTTATTTTTATGAGCGAAGACTATTTCGATAATTACCTGACCAGCTATCTGTTAGCGACAATCGGCGGATTTTTGGATATCTACACATACCTTTTGAAAGGTCATGTATTCGCCAACGCCCAGACAGGCAACATTGTGATGCTGGCTTATAGCCTGGTCGACCTTGATTTTTATGAGACAATAACCTACCTTTTTCCCATCATCGCTTTTGGGGCGGGAATTTTTTTATCAAGCATGATAAAACATCAGCTGATTCCACGTTTGAAAACAAACTTCCATTTTCTTATCATCATCATTGAATTTGCGGTATTTATGCTGCTTTTGATGATACCTTTGAATGACCTGCCATTCAACAGCATCATCGGTTTCATGTGCGCTTTGCAAGTCAGCAGTTTTTCAAGCAGCAAGAATCTGCCATATGCTTCGACAATGTGCACCGGCAACATCCGTCTTATGGCCAACAACCTGTATTTCGGGATTGTCCAGAAAAACAATGAGTATATGCGCAACGGATTGTTCTACCTGAAAATAATTGCCAGTTTCGTCATCGGTGCCATGATCGCGGTTGTTTTGATCAAATCATTTGACCAAAAAGCGCTTGCGTATTGCATCTTAACACTTGCCATGATCGTAATAATCAACTTTATCAAAGCTAAAAGACCCGAGTGATCGGGTCTTTTGTGTCTAATCGATAAATTCCAAGAATCTTTCTTTGATGGCCTCTGTCGATTCCAAAACATCAACAAATTCCTTTCTGATATCCAGGCGCTGCACGTCGACCATGCGTGAATCTGCCAGCTGCAAACGCACCGTATCGGCCCCACGGAATGTCTTGATGGCGATATCCATCTCATAAGGACTGGCCGGCGAATCGTCCTTTATCGAGGTGCATGGTATTATATTCATCTTGAGCCCATAATCATTGTAAACATAACACCAATGTCCGTCGCACAGCTCCTTGGGAAAACCTCTTCCGATATTGAAATATGCCAGCTGATATCGTCTCGGGCGCCTCTTCAAATTGTAGAACACTTCCTTTTTATCTGTGTGCTGTGTCAAATAGATGTGAAAGAAACATAGTTGATGTGTCTGCTCCACTAACGAATGGACATATGTCTCGACGTCATATTCACTTTCTTCATAAAGTCGTTTTATTCCAAATATCAGTTTCTTAAGTTTGTCTTCAAAATTTTTCATTTTTTCTCCATTTTTCGTCTTCAATATTTTCTTCATAATGTTTTTGTATTTTACAGCCGGACACGTTCTTCTTATTTATCCGTCCGATTTGCCACATAGCTGTTGAAGAAGCATAGCAGTTTGAGACGATCCACTAACGGACGGATATATTCCTCGAAATATTGTTCGAATTCCTGATCATCGTTTCCACCCTCTTCACATACTCGGTCGGTTTCAAATATTTGTTTTTTAAGTTTGTCTTCAAATTTTTTCATTTTATCTTCGTTTTTCCTTCTCAAATAGTTTTCTTAATCACACTTTGTGATTATTCGCAAGTTACACTCAACGGTTGTCGGATTAGACTTTTCGATTGTTTTCGAATATGCGCAGACCCCATCTGGATGACATCAAAATATCATTACATGTACAACTGGGTTGGGCGATCAAAAACATAGCCAAGATAACCAGTATGCAGTTACCTAGCAAAATTCAGACGCCATCTGTTTAATCTGAATTATATTCACAATCTCACATTCACTCCAAAGCCGAATTATAATCATCCTTTCTTGTCTTTCCATTCCTCCTTCCTTGGCATCTTCAGACATTTAAAGTCCGGCAATTCAAGATGCGCATTGTCGCCATTTTACCTCCTTCAAAATACTATTCCTTGGTAAAAATGAAATTACTTTAAAAAAATCAAAAAAGTTTAAAAAAAAAGAACCCCTTCTCAGGAATGTCCATTGAGCGGTGTTCTCTATTGTGATTATCTTCTTAAACCTAAACGTTTGATCAATGATGCATATCTTTCAACGTCTTTGTTTTTCAAGTATCTTAACAAGTTACGACGGTGTCCAATTTTTTTCATTAATCCACGGTTTGAATGGAAATCTTTTGGATGATCTTTGAAGTGACCATTCAATTTGTTGATGTCTGCAGTCAATACAGCGATTTGTACTTCTGGTGAACCTGTATCACCTTCGTGTGTTGCATATTCTTGCATGATTGAAGTTCTTTCAGCTTTTGTTAGCATTTGCTAATCCTCCTCTATTTTTTTCACGGCAAAAACCAAGGTCAAAGTCGAGTACTCTTTGATCCTAGTAAGAGCTGCTTATATGATTATACTAAATATATCGATATTGTCAACAATTTTAACGCACTCTGATTAAACAATTCTAGAACGAATATGATATTGTCTTAATGTAAGGAAGATGATTATGTCCCAAGGTCCTATATCAAATCCTGGAAATATGGTATCATAAACCTCTATGATTTTATGGAGGTAGATGATGAGAAAGGTTGATCTTAGAATGAACGAATTAGAAAAATATAAAGTAATCAAGAAACTGGTTGAAACCAACGGCAACAAGAAGCGAGCGGCTACGAGACTTAACTGTTCAACCAGGACAGTCAACCGGCTAATCTTGAAATATAAACAATTTGGTAAACAAGGCTTTGTCCATGGCAACCGCGGCAATCTACCGGCACATACTTTTGATCCCGAAACAAAGGCGATGATTATTGACTTGTATCTCGCTAAGTACACCGATGCCAATTTGGCTCATTTTGCCGAAATAGTCGAGGAGGAACTAAAGATAAAAGTTTCCGACACAACCATCAATAACTGGCTGAAGCAAGAATACGTTTTGTCTCCAAGGGCCAGAAGAAAGACCAAGAAGGCCATGAGAATTGCTTTAGCGGCCAAATTGGATAAAACCAAATCCGCAAAAGCTGCCAATAAATTAAAGGAATCTATAGCCGTTATTGAAAGCAACAAGGCTCATCCTCGCCGTCCACGGAGTAAATACTTCGGTGAGATGATCCAGATGGATGCAAGCAGCTTTGAATGGGTCCCTGGTGAGATTTGGCATCTCCACCTGGCCGTCGATGATTCAACCAGTAAAGTAGTTGGAGCTTATTTCGACACCCAGGAAACGTTAAAGGGCTATTATAATGTATTCCATCAGATATTGACTGATTATGGCATCCCGGCTATGTTTTACACCGACAGGCGGACAGTTTTCGAATACAAAAGAAAAAACACCGCATTCGATGACGAAGATACCTTCACGCAATTTTCTTACGCCTGCCATCAATTGGGTGTTGAAATCAAAACAACTAGCGTAGCACAAGCCAAAGGCCGTGTAGAGAGAATGAACCAAACATTTCAATCACGATTACCTGTCGACCTGCGCCGCGCTAATATAACGAAAATAGAGGATGCCAACGAGTTTCTGAAGTCCTACCTAAAAAAACTTAATGACAAATTCGCTCTACGACTAAATAGTACCAAAACAGTTTTCGAAAAACAACCATCTTTGGAAAAAATCAACCAGACGCTCGCTGTCATTTCACCAAGAAAAATCGATGGCGGACATTGCATAAAATACAAGAATGCCTACTATATACCTAAAACAGATAAAGATGTAAGGGTATTCTTTAAAAACAAGACCGATAGTATGGTTATCGAAGCCTACGATGGAAATCTCTATGTGAATATCTTGGATAATCTGTATTTACTCGAGAACGTGCCTGATCGGCAAATGTATTCGAAGAACTTTGATGAAGAACAGGCTACCAAGCCAAAGAAGAAAAAGCAATATATACCGCCATTGAGTCATCCATGGAAACAAGCTTCCTATATGAATTACTTGGCAAAACAAAAGCACCGTGAAAACAGTGCTAATGTTTAACAATTTTTAAGACATTATCAATTTCGCTTGACACAATTTTAACGCACTCTGATTAAACAATTCCATCGCAAGCAACAATAATACACACATAATCGTTTTTTAGGTATCTAAGTGACTTGAACCTCCCATGACTAAAGTCACGGGATTCTTGGGAACAGAGCTTACTTGAGTATGGTGCATCCACCATAATCAGCGGTTTCTCTTCTTTACCAAGCTATCCCCGTAGTCCCTACGGTTAAGTAGTTGTTTATGTTGATGCTTTTATGCGTAACCCTTCTTTTAGGATGTTCTTGCTCGCATTTAGGTCCCGGTCATTGGTGCTGCCACAATTAGGACAAGTCCATTCCCTGATGTGGAGCGGCTTTTTCCCATTTTTGTGGCCACATCCATGGCAAATCTGGCTGGACTCATACCAGCGGTCCACCTTGATGATTTCTCTACCATACCATTCAGCCTTGTAGATAAGCTTATCCACAAATGCCGACCAGGAAACATCAGATATGCTTTTAGCCAGTCTATGATTACGCAACATTCCTAATGTGTTCAAGTCTTCTATGCAGATTACATCGTGGTTTTTGATGATCTGGGTTGTCAACTTGTTCAAAAAGTCATTGCGTTGGTTCATTACTTTTTCATGAAGCAATGCCACTTTGCGTCTTTGTTTCTGGTAGTTCTTTGCTTCAAGAAGACTGATTCCTTTGCTTTTGGCTAGGCGTGCCCTTCTTGACAGCTTTTTTTGTTCGCGGATAAGTTTCTTTTCCAACTTTCCAGTGAACTTATGGTTGGCGACTTTTCTGCCATTTGAAAATGTCGCGAAGTCACGGATGCCAAGGTCAATCCCGATAATCGAATTCGTTTTGGGCAATTGCTCGATCTTTTCTTCAACGACAACAGAAATGAAGTATTTGCCACTGGGATTTTTCCGGATAGTCGCTTTAATTATTCTTCCTTTGATCTCCCGGCTCTTGGCGAACTTGACCATACCTAGCTTGGGCATCTTGATTGATTTGCCGATTACGGCAATACTGTTGTTAACATTCTTTGTCGTGTAGCTTTGAACCGGATTCTTCTTGCTCTTGTATCGAGGGTGGCTGTTTTGCTTTTTAAAGAACCTAGAAAAAGAATCGGAAAGATTCTTCACCGATGATTGAAGGGCAATGCTGTCTACTTCCTTGAGCCACTGTGTATTTTCATCCCGTTTCATCTGAGGAAGCATGGCGGAGCAGGAATTGTAAGACAGACCCTTTCCAGTACCAGCATACTCCTCATTCCACAAATTCAAAAAGTGATTGTAGACAAACCGGGCACATCCGATCGTTTTACAGATCAGTATTACCTGTACACTATCAGGGTAGATCCTGAACTTGTATGCCTTATGGTGCAACATCATCATCACCTTATTTCTTCTTCTGAGTTTTTATATAATCTATTATCTGCTGTTGAGTATTATCACTGACGGTAGCTACGAAATAGCTGGGATTCCACAAATGACCTTTCCATAGACGACTTTTAAGCTCAGGGTGTTGCTGGAACAGAAATCTTGCAGATAACCCTTTGAATGCTTTTACCATACTGGGAATATGGTGTTGGGGCTTGCAATCGATAAGCACGTGGATATGGTCCTTATCCGATTCAATTTCAATGATATTTATGTCATTATCAGCTGCAATCTTAGTCAACAATTTCTTGACATCATCGTCAACTTGACCAGTCAAAATATCGTGACGGTATTTCACACACCAGACCAGATGGTATTGAATCGAATAGACATAACCCCGTCCGTAATTAATATCAGTCATCATTCATCACCTCGTATACATTTTAACATGTGGTTGTTAAAAAATATAGTTTCAAGCCACTTTTAGTGAGAAATATTTGATAATATAAGTAGCTCATCTATCGCATTTTGGAAGATGCACACCAGGTCGATTCATCTACATGACTAAAGTCACAAGTGTTCTCGACTGGTTAATAAAAACAATAAATAATATAATTTTTGATTGTTTTTAGTGCATTGATATCAATTATGTGATAATGTGTTAATCATTGGAGGGAATAAACAGTAAATGACAGTAATAAATTATAGAATACAAACTTGGACAAGAGATGGAGATTGGACGCTGGCAAATTCGATTTTCGATAGTGAGAAAAAACATAAATTGTTTTTCGCTGACAAAATCGAAATATTCAGTGATGATGATAGACACACTCCTGTAGTAGGAATAAACAAAGTAAACAGCTCAAGCATCGATAAGAACAAACAAACAAACGTATACATGTTGCTTCGCAAAACCTACAAGAAAAAAGAAAAGTGGAAAGAGGTAGCGGAACATATTTACAGCGGGCTCAAAAAATATTGTGGTACCGCTATGATCGAATATTATCATCATAACGACAAATATGATCTTTTCTTATACACTGACAATAGCATCGATTCAAACTATAAAAGAAAATACACATACCTGGTCAGAAAAGTAATGTCATTATTGTCGATTTTAAAAGAGGATCCCACCATCAGGTTTCAGTGTCAATTCATGGTTTTCACGGACTTCAAGCATCCCAGTGATATGAAATTGGATACTCTTATCGATGATGCAATCCAGCTGATGTTCCCTGCCTGCCATGAAGACACACCCGGTGTCATCATCGACTTCAAAAAGGGTGAAAAACCGCAAGATCCGATTTCAATTAAAAATTAAAATTTTCATATTAAAAAGACACCGAAACGTCGAAGAGGCGTAAAACGGTGTCTTCTTTACAATTAATATTAGATTTCTTCCAATTCCGGCAATTCCTTTAGATCCTTTTCTCCGGTAATCAGTTTCAACAATGCGATCGCAACAGCCTTAGGTCCCGAATGCTCATTGCCTTTGATACCCAGACGAGTACGCAATTGGCCTACTTGGATACCTTGTTCGAACAACTGCTCAAAGTATTGGTTGAGCAGGACCTCACACTGGTCTTCAAGCTGGACAGGACCAAACGGATTGGCAAAATAAGATTTGACGATCCCCATTTCGGTCGTCGTACCTTTGGCCATCCTTGCTCCATCCCGGAATGTATCGAGCGCTTCATCCTTGTTTGAGAAGAATTCAATTTCCGGACCGTCAGGTTCATAGTTGTTGGCATAGAAGAAATAATCGACATGATGTTTGGCGATTACGTCTTCATAATCGGCTATCGGAATTATGATCCGAGCATTGATCTGGTCAGGATTCATGAATACCGACCGGTCAAGTTCTTTGAATGAATAACCGGCATCCAGATCATCCAGTCGCACAAAAGCACCGATTTCAGTTCCGGAAGAGACTATTTTCCCATTATCATCGAAGCTCAACAGTCCCATATCGTCATAAACTGTGACTATCTCACGGATGTAAGATTCTCCAAAAACCTTGATCTGTTCAATTGTTTCTGACTTTCCAGCACCGCTGTCGCCCATAACCACGATATTTTTCTGTTCACCATTGTGCATGGTCACGTTCACCATCGCCCCGTGAATTGGCAACTGTTTTTGGTTGATTTTGCGGACGTTATGTAAAGTCAATACCATCTTTTTCATATAGCCAAAATAATCAAACTCGTCCGATGCCGAAAGCGCCGCAACGATCATATCATTGTCAACATCCTGATAGAATGACTGGTTGGTTTGACCGTCTTCATAGCCGTAGACATAAATGCAATCCGGTTTCCGGTTGCGGTAGACATCTTCGCCTGCCAGTTCAAACAGGTTGCAAAGCGCAATTCCTTGAGCCATGAACGATACATTGAAATAGATGAATGTCAGCAAGTCTCCAACCATGGCCGGATAACAGAACCAGTTGTCCGGGTCGAATTTCATGTTTTCAATCGGATTGACCCGGTTTTCAGGAAAGACACCGCTTCTTTTGTTGCGTTTTGAATAAGCTATGAATGGCGGATGAATAACCACGGTCTCGATAAATGGAATGACATCAAGATTGCGATATTCATAAGGTAAGAAAGAACGGGTGTTAGTTACCCGCAGTCCAGCGTTCACACCGGCAGTAATCTGCCGATAAACTCGCAAAGTCCTTTTGGTGACTTTTTCAGAAATTGTCCTGTAAAGCGACAGTACCAACTGCGAAAAGTTTTCCTGAGCCGCTCCGAACTGGACATTTTGATATCCCTTTGAAGTGGAATCATTGAAGACAACTGAATAGCGTTGCAAACGACGCCAGAACAGATACAACTCTTCGATTGTCTTGTTGAATTCGCGAGTATCACGGAAATAGTCCGCGAAATGCGGATGAGTATCCACAACTTCCTCAGTCGACATGACAAGAAGCAGCTTGATTGTTATCTGCAAATCCCTAGCCAAGTCGTTCGTATCTTCACTTACAACTTTAAGATATGTATAAATCGTATTTTCCTTGCGCTTGCAGTCTTTAACAAAACCCTTTATCACACGGAAGAACGATTCACTTTCAACAATCTCACTACGAGAACGACAGTACTCTTCCGAGAAATTCAATATCGCGTTCCCTCTTGTAATCTTAAATTTATAACCCATTTTTTACACCCTTTCCTATAAAATTTGTTTAATTGTATCACACTGGGTAATTATTTCAAGTCAAATCAAATATTCAATCATATTATTTCTACAATCCGAAACCAGCACCGTTTTTTTTTAAAAAATCGTAAAAACAACCTTGCCAATCACCTGTGTCTGAAAATCGATATAGCCGATTATTCTTGAGTCAAGAGAGTTGTTGCGGTTGTCCCCCATCACAAATATCTTTCCTTCCGGGACATATATGTCCAGATCCTCGGTATCCATTTCTTCGTAGATATAGTTTTCATCCATCATCTGGTCATTGACATACAGGACATTGTCCTTTATCACAATGTGATCGCCGCCAATACCAACGATACGCTTGATAATATAGCGATCGCTTATTGTTGCTGAATCATACTGCGCTATTACAATCTGCCCCCTTTGGGGATTGTTTTCATGATGATAAAAATACTTGTTTACCAGGATTATATCGCCGTCATGATAGGTTGGAACCATAGATGTTCCGTTAACCCGAGATATCTGGACAAATTGAAGAACGATGAATGCGCACACAACCGTGATGATGATGACTCGCAGATATTCAATTATGACCGAACTTATTCCTTGTCTTCTCTCCATGTTCAGACCCCCTTGGCGATTTTGACTTCACCGCCTTCAACTTCAAGATCATGTCGATAGAATGCGACCAGTCCCAATACAAGGTATTTGAGATCCTTGGATCCTGCAGACTCCAAAGCCGAGTGCATCGCCCATTGTGCCAGCCCGATATCGACGGTATTCAATGACAATTGGGTATTTGAAAGGTTTCCCAATGTCGATCCGCCCGGCTGATTGGAATGATTATAATAGTCCTGGAATGGAACGTCGACAATTTTAAGCAGTGACTTGAAAATCGCACTCGAAAAACTGTCGGTGGTGTATTTCTGATTTGAATTGTGCTTGATTACCACCCCAAAATTCAATTTTGGGGCATTTTGATCATACAAAGAGGAATAATTAGGATGAAAACCGTGGGCGTTGTCGCAAGATACCATCATTCCCTTGGCAATCATCCGATAATACTGTTCGTTGGTCAGTCCGAATTTCTCTTTGATACGGTTCAGGGTATCAATCAGGAAAGTCGAATTTGCTCCCTGCTTGGTCGATGATCCGACTTCTTCGTTGTCGAAGGTGATTGCCACATTGAGCGAGCTGCTGCTTTGAACTTTGGTGAACGCCTCAAATATCCCGAAAACCGACTCCAAATTGTCGATTCTAGGGCCATAGAGAAAGTCCTTTTCCATACCCCAGTAACCCGCCTTTTGGCGGTTATACAGGTATAGGTCGTAACCCAGGATTTCATCGTTAATCCCGCACTGCTTTTTCAATATGTCGTTCAAATTCAACCGCTTTAGCGATTGGCCGATAACCGGGAACATATCGTCCTGGGTCTTGTATTTGTATCCGTCATTGACTTCCTTATTGAGATGAATCGCGCAATTGGGAATCATCAGCAAATCCGAGTCGATATTCACAAGTTGCGACGATATGTTGCCGCCTTTGCCAACCATCACCCGTCCAGCCAACGAAAGCGGCCGGTCGAAAAATGATGACATTATCATACCGCCGTATTTTTCAACATTCAAACGGTTGATCGTCTTGTCGTGGATAATGCCATTTTCCTTGATCACAAATGTCGGAGAATCACTGTGAGCAGCAGTGATTTTCAAACACTCAAACCGTTCTGGCGTCGTAAAAGCAATCAGAGACGTACCATTCCTTGTGACGAAATATTTGCTTGATAGCTTTAAATCCCAGACTTGGGACTCATGCAATTCTACAAATCCATTATCTTCCAGCTTTCTTTTCACCTGATTTACAGCGTGAAATGGCGAAGGGCTGGCATCTATAAATCTAAATAAGTCCGTATTCATAATTCCCCCACATAATTCTAATCGTTTTTCAACACTTCTTTGACAAACATCCCAAAATCCAGGCTCAGATATACACATATGGCATGAAGTTTGCCGATATCGATATTATCCGCCTTGAAATTTTCAATGTTAGAGATGAATGTCTTGGTTACCTTTGCACCGATGGCCACATTCTCCTGAGTCTCATTCAAATAAACACGCCGTGTTTTTATTCTTGTTCCAATTTTTCTATAGTCCATCTTTACCTCTTTAATCTCCAAGCACTCCCCAACATGCAAACCACGGTCGGAAAATGCCACTTGATTTTTTCTGTTATTTTTTTCAAAATTACAATTTTGTTTCGAAGCGTTCTCCAATATTGAAGATGCTTTTGCCGTTTAGATAATCCTTCACCGGCATCCTTTTTTTACCTGGAATCTGGATGTCTTCAATGAAAAATATTCCATCTAGACAGGCGACTCCGATTCCCTCATTGCCTATGGAAACTATCTCGCCTGGCATTGATTCGACAAGTCTTGTCTCACAATGACCGTTCCAGATTTTTATGTTCAGATCATTGAACCTGGAAAACCCGCCAGGCCAAGGATTAAGTCCGCGGACAAGATTGTATACATCGTTGCATGGCTGGTTGAAAGAAATGTACTCCTTGTCCCTGGTGATCACCGGTGCATACGTCACCAGGGATTCATCCTGGACAATTGAATCATTGGTCCTTGAAATGATCGAAGGCAGTGTGTCGATAAGCAGCTGTGCCCCGACCACGCTTAACCGTTCGTAAAGTTCGCCTGTTGTCTCGTCCGGTTGGATATCGACAACTCGCTGGGAGATGATATTTCCAGCATCCATCTTTTTAACCATGTACATGATGGTGACACCTGTTTTGTCATTGCCATCGATTATCGCCTGGTGGACCGGGGCCCCGCCCCGATACTGTGGCAAAAGCGAGGCATGGACATTTATAGCCTTAAGCGGCGCCATGTCCAATATGACCTCGGGAATTATTTGGCCATAAGCCGCAGTAATCACAATGTCAGGATCAAGCTGCAAAATATCCGAGTAATCCTTTTTGATGTTTTCCGGCTGGAAAACTGGAATATGGTGTTCGATTGCAACTTCCTTGACTTCAGGAAATGTCATAACCTTTTTTCTTCCTACAACGCGGTCTGGCTGTGTGACAACTCCGATAATTTCATATTCATTTTCAATCAATTTCTCCAAAACAGCTTTGGAAAAAGATGCAGTTCCCATAAATAAAACTTTTACTTTCACTAATAGACTCCTCTCTTGCACAAACATTATAGCACATTATTGAATACATGACATGTGTTTACCAGCCCAATTGATATTCTAACAAGAAAAGGTACCATAAGTACCTTTCTCTTAACGCCGATGGCCGCCACCACCAAAACTATGTCCGCCGCCTGATGAATGGCTTCCGCCACCACCACCGGATCGACTCTTTTGCACTGGTGAATAAACCCGGCTTATTGTTGTATGGGTGTAGTCATCTTTCGACTCTTTGACTATCGTCTGTTCCTGGCTCGAATAAGTGTATGGAGTTACTGTGCTTATTCCTTTGTTTCTTTTCAAGTGCAATACCGTAGCGATAATCGCACCTAACAAAGCCACGGCCAGAGCGATGAGATAATAACTTGGCATCACCACAAAATTGCCACTCATATCCTGATAGTACAGGTTTATAAATTTTGTATAGGCCCCATAAGGATCATCATCGACATTTGCCAGGGCTTCGTTTAGAAGACTGTCAATCTGTGATGAAGAATATTTGGACATTGCATTGCCGCTGGTCAACATCCACGAATAGATGTATCCGTCATCTTCCCTGAACCAGTTGTCAACAAGCATCACCCCGTTGCCGTAAGGCTCGTTGTACCCGAAAATATACTGCTCATAAAAATTGTCAGCATAAATCATCGTGTAGTCATTGCCATAGGCGTACGGATCATAACTTTTGGCATAATCCTCCAAAGACTCATCGAGTGTCACGATAACAATATCGCTGTTGGTCTGCTTTTCCCTGGTGGCAATCAACTCTTCAAGCGAAGCCTCCTGATCTACGCTCAAAACCTCGCCGTAGTCAAAAACACGCTGGGTTGTCGTAGTCTCGCTGTTTGTTCGCTCAAATGTGTCCTGCGGGAAAAATCCCACAACGATGTTCGCCAATGCCAGAATCACAACAAGAATCAGTCCCGGCACAAACCTCTTTACAATCGTCATCATATCGCCCCCATCAAATTAAGACCCAAAGAGATGATCAATGCCGTAACAATCGAAAACAGGGAAAAGTAGATAACCGCCTTCTTCTTGTCGATCGGGATCTCCCCGATTATTTTGCCGTTCTGGCCATTGATGAATATATCGTATTCTTTCTCAAGAAAGCTGTATTTGTATATCCACATCGGCATCAACGCATAGTAGCTGTCCAAGTTGTCGCAATCGACTTGTTCCTTGCTTTTGACAATCCGCGAATATCCTGAAACCGAGCGATTCAAAATCGTTCCCGCAAAATCTTTGGCTTTTATCTGGGCCTGATTTTCAAGTTCATCTTTTTTATAATCGGCCTGGTCCGAGAAAAAACCGGACAGGTATTGTGAATCGAAGCTTAGGAGATGTTGATAGTCATAAGGTTCGACCAGACTCATTTTCGCATCATCAAGCTCTTTCGAACCATCGACAGGAACCTTGGAAAATGGAATGTCGAGATCCCGCGAAATGCGGTAATGACGATGTTCAGTGACGATATAGTCACCCTGGCGCCAGGAACGGTCCTTGATTCCAACCGCCTCCAAGGTGCAATGGGTCATATAATCATAAAGATAGAAAGGTACATAGACACCTTCTATTTTTTCCAATGATTTGTAGTTCAAAAAGTTTTCCGGAACAAAAATCCTTTTTCCAAAATTGTCATTGATCAGATCCCGGACCTTGTTCTTGGAAATCTTGAAAGGCAATACCAGATTAGGAAGAAAATCATTTTGCAGATGGTTGTCAAATATCAAATATGTGCCGCAGTAATTGCATTTGCCCGAAGTTGTCTGCCCGGTGATTTCCAATGGTGCCCCGCAATTGGGACAGTTGTCTAAATTGCCGGGCAGAATATCTTGCGAATTCTGTGAGGCACATTGAACGCAGACCATTTTCTGGCTGTCGGGATCAAACAGGACGTTGCCGCCACAGTTTTTACATTTGTATTGCATGCTACTTAAGTTTGGCTCCGCATTCGCCACAGAAATTGCTGCCGTTTGTCTTGGCCCCGCAATTCGGGCAGAAGTTCGGATATGTTCCGTTGTTCGAAGCTACATTGCCTGATTTCTGTTTTTCCATCTGGGATACCATTTCCTGTCCCATCATCATTCCCATTTGCATCTGGGCCATGTTGGCAGCCATATTGTTCCCGGTACCCTTCTCCATCGAGTCGGCCAAGGCAACATTTTGATATTTCAAGACATTATCAACCATCGCCTGACCGGCCACCTTGTTTTGCATTCTGACAATCTCTTCTGGATAAGAAAAGCTTTCGATGCGAAAATCAGTGACCGTCAAGCCAATTTTCAAAAGATCGTAATCAAGATCACCCTTGATTCCTTTGGAAATCTTATCGCCATCAGCCTGCAGGTTGAACATGTCATGCCCTTCCTTGGCAATCCAGCTCATCAGCAGGGGATTGAGGATGGAAATCATCCTTTCCTTGACATCATCGACGAAAAATGTCTGGCGGATTCCGGCGACCTTTTCAATAAATGCATCACGGTCCGCAACTTTGAATGCGAAAGTCCCAAAGCAGCGTATCGGCATGCCCCCACTCAATTGAGGATGTTTAAGGTTCAATGGGTTTTTGGTTCCCCACTTTACCAGAAACTCCTTGGTGTTTATAAAGACAACTTCGGCTCTCAAAGGTGTGTTGAATCCGAATTTGAATGACTTCAAAGTTGTCAAAAATGGAATTATCTGCGATTCGATATCAAATGACCCGGCGTCCTCGAATATCCCCTCAATCTTGCCGTTATACAGGAATATCGCATCCTGACCAGGACGGATGATCAGCCTGGAGTCTTTTTTCAACTCGTTGTTCTGCCATTTGAAAAAAATCACATCGTCGCGGGTTTCATTCCACTCGACGACACTTTGAAATTGATTTGCGAACAAAGCCATTATTGAATCCCCATTTCCGCCTTCAACGCTGCAAGTTCGTCATCAACGTCCTGGCTGACTTCCGTGTCCTGGTATTTTTCTTTCAAAGATTCGACATCCTGGTCCTGGGTTGATGATGACAATTCTGCCAATGCCTCGGCCTTGGCAACTTCCTGATTGATCCGGTCTTCAATGTTTTCAAAAGATTCCATTGCAGTAGAACCGGCATATTTCCCGGACATGTCGGCCATTTTCTCCTGAGTCTTTGCCATTTTCAATTTCGATTTGAGCATGTCACGTTTTTGTTCAAGCATCGAGATGTCACTGAAAAGCTTATCGTGCATCTGGCGCATTTTGACCGCATTCTGGTCAAATATGGCCGCTTCCTTTTTCAATGATTCCAATTTTCCCTGCGATTGGACCTTCTTTGCCAAAAATATCTTTGCGTCGCTGTCATTATTATCCTTGACAGCCTTTTTAGCATATTCGGTAAGGTTGGCGATGTCCTGTTCACACTCCACAACTTCCCTGGCGGCGTTTTTCGCCTGCGCGAGCACCACTGCAGTCTCGCTTTTGACCTGTTGATAGTCGCTTCTCATGTCTCTTAAATACTCGTCAATCATTTTTTCGGGATCTTCGGCCTTGTCAAGTAAAGCGTTGATATTGGCCGACATGATGTCCGAAAATCTCTTTAAAATACCCATAGTTATTTCCTCCTTGGATAAAGTATCATTCTACTCAAATTATAGCACAGCCACTATGTAACAACAAGTGAATTAATCGTTGCGAAAATGGAAGGTCAATGTGAAAAAGCCCGAATTGATCGATTCAATCAACGCAGCCTAAAAAATAAAAAATAACATTTGCATTTATCCGATATTTTAAGTATAATATAGTGGCATATAAACGGAGGTGAATACTAATGGCAAACATGAAACAACAAATTAAACGTTATAAAACTGATAACATCAAAAGAGCAAAAAACGCTTCATTTAAATCTTCATTAAAAACAGCAATCAAAAAAGTCAACGCTGCTGTTGAAGCTGGAAATAAAGAAGAAGCTGTTGCTGCATTCAATGCGGCTGCTTCAAAATTGGATGCATCTGTAACTAAAGGAATCAACCACAAAAATACTGCTAGCAGAAAAAAATCTAGATTAGCAAAATTAGTTAACTCTATCTAATCGATAGAGTTTTTTTTATAGACCGAATCACAACAATCGCGCCTCAAAAAAAAGAGGTCCAATGGAGGATATATGAAAAGAAAAGATATTTCAACCCAATACACATTCGATTTGACTACAATTTATCCTGACATCCAATCATTCCATTTTGATTATGAATCGGCAGTGAAATTCAAGGAAACTCTAAAGGAAGCAAGGGATTCTTTCACAGGCTCAAGCGATAGTTTCTTCTCGTTTTTGAAGAACCAGGACGAGTATTCCAAAACGCTTGAGAAGCTCTATACTTACTGCCATCTGGCATGCGATGTCGAGCCGGAAAACCAGGAACTCCAGAGCCTGATGGCTCAGGTGATGTCTTTGGCCAACCAGGGCAATGTCGAGCTCAATTTCATCGACAGTAAGATAATTGAAGCCAGTGATCCAGTCACCACATATCTCCAGGAAGACCGCTTCGCTCCATACCGTTATGCCATCAATGAAATAATCAAATTCAAGGAACACCTCCTTAGCGAAGACAACGAACAGCTCATCGCCCAGTTCGACGCCATCAGCTCGCTGTCATCGAAAGTCTTTGACACGATCCGCTTCGATTTCGAACCGGTCGAAGTCGACGGCAAGAAGGAATTCTTGAACGCAGCCACTCTGACCCGTTTCCTTAAAAATAAGGATCGCAGGGTCCGGAAACAGGCCTACCATAATTTCTTCCAGGAATACCGCAAGTTCGAAAACACATTTGCCACAACTCTGGCTGGAATCATGAAAAAGGATGCCATCTATGCGAAGATCAGGAAGTTCGATTCGCCCCTGAGCGCTTCAGTCTACCACGATGACGTGCCTGAGGACCTGTTTTTCAAGATCCTGGAAATGGCGAATGTCAGATACCGCCCCCTGTTCCATCAGTACAACAGCCTGAAAAAGGAACTGCTAAGTCTCGATGAGCTGTGCAACTATGACCTGAATATCCCATTGGTTGGAGCCAGCGAGTACAAGGTGACCGTTGACGAGGCATTCGACATCATCAAAAGCGCCCTGGCGCCCCTTGGCAAGGATTACCTTGATATCATCGCCAAGGCGAAAGACGAAAGGTGGATCGACTTCTACCCCCACGAAAAGAAACGGGCGGGAGCCTATTCAGGTGGAAGCTATCTGACCAAGCCTTTCATCCTGATGAACTATGTCGATGACTACAACTCCCTGTCGACCCTTACCCATGAACTAGGCCACAGTGTCCACAGCTATCTTGCAAACCACAACCAGGAATACGTGAACTCGAATTACCGGATTTTTGTTGCCGAAGTAGCTTCGACCGTCAATGAGACGCTGCTGATCAACCATATGATCAACAACGCAACCAGTCCGGAGCAAAAAGCCTACTTCATCTATGAGCAGCTTGAAAACTGTGTCGGCTTGCTTTTCAGGCAGCCGATGTATGGCGAGTTCGAATACCAGCTCCACCAGAAAGCCGCGGCTGATGAACCACTTTCGTCGAAAACCATCACTGACATCTACACAAGTCTTTCGCAGGAATATTTTGGCAAAGAAGTCAAGCTCGATGAACTGACCGGCCATTCATGTTACTACATCCCTCACTTTTACTACAACTTCTACGTCTACAAATACACCCTGGGAATGACCGTCGCCCTGGCAATCGTCAAGCGGATCCTGGATGGCGACCAGGGGCAGGTCGCTTCCTATCTGGAATTCCTCAAAGGAGGGGGCTCAATGGCTCCGGTCGACCTGCTCAAAATCGCCCATATCGATCCATTGGACGATGGAATATACAATGAGGCATTCAGCTATTTTGAAAGCCTGCTAAGCCAATTCAAGGAGACAATGTATGCAAAGAAATAAGACCAGATCAATCAAGGTAGGCAACATCATCATCGGTGGAAATGACCAGGTCATCATCCAATCGATGACCAACACAAAGACATCAGATGTAATTGCCACAGTGGCCCAGATCAACGCCCTGGAAAAAGCCGGGTGCCAGATTGTCAGACTGGCATGTTTGAACCAGGATGACGCCTATGCCATCAAGCAGATCAAAAGCCAGGTCAACCTGCCCTTGGTTGCCGATATCCATTTCGACTACAAACTGGCACTGATCGCCATCGATTCGGGAATCGACAAGGTCCGGATAAATCCGGGCAATATCGGCTCGATCGAGAACGTCAAGGCCGTTGTGGCGAAATGCAAGGAAAAAAACATCCCGATCAGAATCGGTGTCAACAGCGGTTCGGTTGAACGGGAAATCCTCCAGAAATATGGCGGTCCCACCCCTGAGGGGATGATCGAGTCCGCCCAGAAACACGTCGCCATTCTCGAATCGCTGGATTTTTATGATTATTGCATTTCTTTGAAATCATCAAACACCCTTCTTACCATAAAGGCGTATGAGCTGGCCAGCCAGACATTCTCTTGTCCTTTGCATGTCGGGGTTACCGAAGCCGGAACATTGTTTGGCGGGACGATCAAATCCGCCATTGGAATCGGCACTATCCTCTATCAGGGCATAGGAAACACCATCCGGGTGTCACTAAGCGAAGATCCGGTTGAAGAGATCAAAGTCGCCCGGGCGATATTGAAGGAACTGCAGCTCATCGAAGGTGTCCCGACCCTGATTTCCTGCCCGACTTGCGGACGGACCCAGATCGACCTTATTCCAATCGCCAAGGAAATCGAGGATTTCATCTCGAATCTAGAAGCCAATATCACCATCGCAATCATGGGATGCGCAGTCAACGGTCCAGGTGAAGCCCGCGAGGCCGATATCGGAATTGCCGGAGGCATCAATGAAGGACTGTTGTTTAAAAAGGGTGAAATAATCCGCAAAATACCCCAGGAAAATCTCGTCGAAGAACTCAAAAAGGAAATACTCCAAATGATAAAGGACAATCGCCACTAAGCGATTGTCCTTTTCTATACCAATATTTCCTTGTCCCTTAACCAGTGTTCGAACTTGCCGCTGCGCAGCATTTCGATTTCCTTTTTGTAAGGAGGCTGGTTGTTGTGATAAGGCGTCTCAAGAATCATCGGGATATGTGAAACCCGGGGATTGGTCACGACTTTATGCAGGTTGTCGAACCCGATATAGCCATAACCGATATTCTCATGGCGGTCCTTGGCCATGCCAATCTTGTTTTTCGAATCGTTGATATGGATGCATCTGATTTTGTCGATACCCAGGATGTTATCAAACTTATCAAGGAATTCGTCGAATTTGGAAATGTCAACACCGCTGTCATGAAGATGGCAGGTGTCCAGACACACTCCCAGCAAGTGGGCATATTTACAATGTTCGAAAATGTATTTTAGCTGTTTTAGATCACGGCCAAGTTCGCTCCCTTTGCCGGCCATCGTCTCCAGGGCGATGACGACATTCTGGTCGTCACTTAGCACCTGGTTCAACCCGGCTACGATCGAGTCAAGGCCTGCCTCATCACCGGCCTTGACATGGCTGCCGGGATGGAGAACGAGGGTCTTCGCTCCTATTTGTTCACAACGGTCAATCTCGATTTTCAAAAAATCGACCGCCAGTTGGTAAGTCTCTTTTTTTATTGTGTTGGCCAGATTGATTATATAGGGACTGTGGACGATTACATTATCCATATCGATATTGTTTTGAGCCATCAGTTCCTTGGCCTGGTCAACCTTGAATTCGGAGATATCCTTGCGGCGGGTGTTCTGGGGCGCACCAGTATAGAACATGAATGTATCGCTGTTGTAGCTTAACGCTTCCCTGACTGAGCCTAAAAGCATGTCCGGGGCTTTAAGGCTGACGTGTGAGCCGATAATCACCTATTCTTCCTCCGCCGCTTTCTTGTCACGTTGGGCTTGTTTGTATCGCTCCTTGCGCTGGCGCCGGATATCCTGCTTGATCGTGTTGCGCTTTTCCTTGCGGACAAGCTGTTCCACCTGATATTTGCGTTTTTTCTTGTACCCAGGTTTGACTTTTTGCGGTTTTTTCACAATGGCCTGGACTTTTTTCTCCAATTCGGTCTGATGTTTTGGACGGTTCTTGCGTTTTTCCCGCAGTCCGGTTTCAACAAACTGTCCGTTTCTAAAGACCTGGTTCTTGAATTCGATCCCTTTGCGCTCAAGAATCGCCAGGTTTTCTTCATCGGTGCTGTCATACATGGAAATGCAGGTACCGGTATACTTCCCGCGGCCGCAACGACCTGATCGGTGGATGTAGAAATCACTTTCTTCAGGCAGTTCGAGATTGATTACATGGGAAACACCATCGATGTCGATTCCCCTAGCGGCAATGTCGGTAGCGACGATGTACTGATACTCCATGTTCTTGATCCGGCGCATCATCTGTTTTCTTTCCCTTGGTTCTAGATCCCCATGGATTTCCCCGACCTTATGGCCGTCTTCACGCAAAGCCTTGGCCACTTGTGAAACAGATTCGCGGGTGTTGCAGAAAATGATGCACATGTAGGGGTCGAGCACCTTCATGATGTCCTCAAGCAGGTTGAATCGGTCCTTATGCTTCGTGTTCAGCAAGATGTGCTGCACGTTAGCGCTTGTCTTGAGATGGTCGTCGATCTCCACGATTACCGGGCTGTCCATATATTTTTTCAAGAACGGACGAAGGTTCTGCGGAATCGTTGCCGAGAATACCATCATTTGGAGATCGTCACGCATCTTTCCGGCAACCGCATCGATATCCTCGAGATAGCCAAATTCCATGGTCATGTCGGCTTCGTCGATGACGAAGGTTTTGGCGGTTGTAATCGACAGTGCCTGTTCGTTTAGCGACAGGTCGCGGATCCGGCCCGGTGTCCCGATAACCACATGGGGTTGGGTTGCCAGCTTGCTTACCGCCTTTGCCTTGTCAAGTCCGCCAGTTATCAGCGAGACTTTTATTCTATTATCATATTTTGAAAAAAGTCGGGCATGGTCGTAAATCTGCTGGGCCAGTTCGCGCGTAGGTGTCGTGATGACAGCCTGAACCGACTCGTTTTCCAAATCAAGACCATCCATGATCGGCAACAGGAATGCGTGGGTCTTTCCGGTTCCGGTTTGCGAAACCCCGATTATGTCCCGTCCTTTTTTTACCAAAGGAATGACCTTTTCTTGAATCTTGGTCGGTGATTTGAAGTTGAGTTCATCGATTACCTGATTGCAGGAATCGTTGAAATTAAAATGTTTGAAATCCATGGTATACCTCCTTTTGATGCTTAAAGCATAATACCATCTTTAAATAATGATTACAACTTTTTTACAAAACAATTTGAGTTGATTTGCAGTCATGATATAATGAATCGAGGTGAAAAAATGAAAGTCATTCCCATAACACCCCGTGGCTATTGCAAAGGGGTTATCCGAGCCATTTCAATGGCCAAAAAATATCGCGACTCTAAGGAGCCGGTGACAATACTTGGCATGATCGTCCACAACCAGTATGTGGTTGACGCCCTTGAGAAAATGAACATCAAAACCGTCGACAAAAAAGGCGCTTCCCGGGAAGATCTCGTCGACCTGGTCGAGAGCGGTACGGTCATCATTTCCGCTCATGGAACAAGCCAGAGCGTAATCGACAAGGCCTTGGCCAAAGGCCTGAATGTGGTTGATGCCACCTGTCTTGATGTGATCAGGACCCATGAACTGATCAAGGAAAAACTTACACAGGGATTTGAAATCCTATATGTGGGAAAATCGGGCCATCCCGAAAGCGAAGGCGCAATCGCCATCGATCCTGCAAGGATCCATCTGATTACAAAAACGAGCGACTTCGACAGACTCAATCCCGATAAAAAATACCTGATCACCAACCAGACAACAATGTCGATTTACGATATCTTCAACATCTTTGAAGCGGCCCAGGAAAAATTCCCGGACCTGACACTCGCCGATGAGATCTGTGATGCCACCAAAGTCCGCCAGGAAGCAATCGGCAATGTCGACAAGGATGTCGACATAATTTATGTAGTGGGAGATCCCCATTCGAACAATTCCCGCAAACTGGCGCAGATCGCCCGGCAAAAGACCAAGGCCGCGGTTTTCATGATTGAAACCGTCCAGGACATCGACACCGATGATTTGCTTGATAAAAAGGTTGGTGCAGTAACTTCTGGAGCTTCCACACCAACCTATCTGACTCGCCAGGTGATCGAATTTCTAGAAAAGTTCGACCCCAGCGATAAATCAACTTATGAAAAACCCAAAATTGAATTGGATAAAGTAATCTAGCGAAAGCTGGATTTTTATTTTACCACGAGATAGTCGCGGCTTTTGGCCGTAATAATATTTAGGTCGAAATGTCCAAGCAATTGAGCAACCTTATCTTCCATGATGACCTCAAGATGATGGGAAGCGTCAATGACCGCAAGATTGAGCGCAGTCGCGTCCTGGGCCTGGTGGTATTTGCAGTCGCCGGAAATGAAGCAGTCCACCTTGCTTGAAAGCTTGTGGATGTCATCAAAGCCCGATCCGCCACAAAGTGCGACTCTCTTTATTTTCCTGCCAGGAAGCTCATTGTTTCGCAGATGTTCGAGATTGAAGCTGCTTTTGACAAGGTCGACAAAATCAGAATAGTCATATTCCCCATCAAGAACTGCCATCTTTCCGATCCCTGCTTCATCGTAATTAATAATGTCGCTTACTGGCAGCTTCGAAATGAGCCAATAATTCATCGAACAGCCTTCCACTCCCTTGTCAAGGTTGGTGTGGAAAGAAACAATCGTCAGATTGTGTTTCAACGCCTTTGCGAGCACCTTGGTATAAGCTTGACTGGTATCATAGTTTTCAAACTTGTTAAGCAAAAAAGGGTGATGGGTAACAAGCAGCTCGCAGTCGCTTTCAATCGCCTTTTCGACAGCGGTCAGATCGCAGTTCAGGGAGACCAGGACCTTTGTGACATCATTGTCCAAAGATCCAATCTGCAAGCCGGAACGATCCCAGCTTTCCTGGATAGAAAAGGGGAAATATTGCTCAAGATAATCAACGACGGTCGAGATTTTCATCAAGAACCTCCTCGATCATCCGGATTTTTTCGACAAGTTCCTCATAACGGGGATTAGTCTTTTCAATATCCTTGACCACATCATTATACAAGCGGTACTGCCGGTTCCATTTTTCGACAAAAAGCGGTGACTGAACCTTAGAGAGAACCGGACCGAATTCGATATTGCGCAGATCAGCGAGACCCTTGAGGTCCCGGACACGCTGGGTTTCATCAAATATAGCGACGACCATCTCATAAATATGGTTGCCGTCCTTGACAATCGCCTCGTCGACAATCAGGTAGTTGTTTTCGTAAAGATACATTCGAAGGTGGTCGATATTGGCATTGGGTTGCAAAAACAGGACCTTGACATGTTGGAGATAATTTTTGTTTTCTTCCAGAATGTCACTGATCAGGTAAGAGCCCATTCCCGCAATTGCGATCATGTCGACCCTCTTGTCGATAATCGGCTCAAGCCCGTCACCCATAAGCACCTCTACCTGGTTTTCAAGGTGGTAATACGCTACTGTTTCCTGGGCGCTTTTTACCGGGCCTGGTGTGATGTCGCAAGCATATGCTTTGTTCACGACTCCCCTTCCCACCAGGAAGCAGGGCAAATAGGCATGGTCGGAACCGATGTCGGCCAGGATTTCTCCCTTTTTATATTTTTCAATCAGATCCGCCAGGGTTTTCAAACGATTAGAGAGTTTCATGGCTTAGTGGTCCAAAAAGTCTTTTAACCGTTTCGAACGCGAAGGATGTTTCAGCTTTCTTAAAGCCTTGGCTTCAATCTGGCGGATCCGTTCGCGGGTTACATTGAATTCCTTGCCCACTTCTTCCAAAGTGCGGGTGCGCCCGTCATCTAGACCGAATCTAAGACGCAGCACTTTTTCCTCGCGGTCAGTCAGCTCAAGCAGGACTTCGCTTAGCTCGTCTTTTAGCAGTTCGCTAGCCGCATAGTCATCCGGGCTCATTGCACCTTCGTCCTCGATGAAGTCACCTAAATGGGAATCGTCCTCTTCCCCGATTGGTGTTTCCAAAGAAACCGGTTCGAGCGATATTTTCTGGATTTCACGGACTTTTTGGGGAGTCATTCCCGGCATCTGTTCCGCAATTTCTTCAGCCGTCGGCTCACGCCCCAATTCCTGGATGAGCTGGCGTTGGATCCGGGTCAGCTTGTTGATTGTCTCAACCATGTGGACCGGTATCCGGATGGTCCGAGCCTGGTCGGCGATCGCCCGGGTGATGGCCTGGCGGATCCACCAAGTCGCATAAGTCGAGAACTTGAATCCTTTGGTGTAGTCGAATTTTTCGACTGCCTTGATAAGACCCATGTTTCCTTCCTGGATCAGATCCAAAAACAACATGCCCCGCCCGACATAACGTTTGGCAATCGAAACCACCAGACGCAAGTTGGCAGCAGCAAGACGCTTTTTAGCTTCCTCGTTGCCTAGAAGGATCTGTTGGGCCAGATGCACTTCCTCTTCTTGGGAAAGCAGGTCAACCCGGCCGATTTCCTTGAGATACATTTTGACCGGATCGTTGATCTTCACATTGGCACCAAGCTTGGTCCCGTCGTATTCATCATCGGCTTCCTTGGTCGAATACATATTGAAAGTATCTCCGGTAGACAAGTCGAAATCACCTTCGAAATCCAGTTCCGGAATATCCTCTTCCATATCCTCATCCATGTCGAAATCTTCATCATCTTCCATCAGATTGACATCTTCGTCATCAAGGCTGTCAAGTCCGTCAGCGATAGTGATGTTGTTCTCGGAAATGAACGACAACAATTCATCAGCCAATTCATCCGACAAATCGTACGTTGACATGTAGTCATCTATCGCATCCTGCGATAATATATTGTTTTCCGCCTTGGCATCATTGAGAATCATTTCCTTCAATTCATCGAATGATAATGCCGCAGGTCTTTTAACTTTTGCCGCCATTTTTTACCTCTTTTTTCAAATTTATAATTTCCATAGCTAATTTGTTTTTTTGTTCCAGATCGATGCTTTCGTTCATCTTAACGATCAGAAAGTCTATTTTTTCCATGATGATTTTTTCCTTGACCAGGGAAATGTAGTCCTCAACCGCATGAGAGTCATTTGCCAAAGGCAAATCAAGCCGGGCAATGGCGATGATGGCCTTTTGATAATTCCCGTCAGGGAGGCATTCCAGAAAATCCGCCACATCCAGCGACTCGTTGCGACTGTAATGATCCAGGATATAATTGGCTATAAGCTGGTATGATTTGTCGATCATGAAGCCCAGCTTCGATTCGTACATCTTTGCGAGTTTCTTGTTATGGAGCATGTAGTACAACAGCCCCTGCTGGGCCTGGTCATACTTGTCGATCACCTTGGCCGGTTTGACAAATCGGGGCTGGAAACCCGCAGGTGCCACGTTGGCAACAGGCTTGCTGCTTTTAAGCAATGATTCCACAATAGACGGGGCCACACCGGCGATCTTCGACAGTTTATCGATATAGTAGTCCCGGTCAAACTGATTGTCCATCTTCTGGATGTGGGCCGTCATTTTGACAAGAAACTGCTTTTTCTCTTCGTAATTGTTGAGGTTTGTCGTCCTGGCTTCATGGTCGAGCAGGAACTCGAATGCGCCGGGCGCATTCGCAACAAAACTTGCAAGATGCTCCTTTGAACTGGATTCCAATATTTCATCAGGGTCACTTCCTTCAGGAAGATTGACAACCCGGATATTGAAATCCTGGTTGCTTAGCGCTTCGATGATCTTGACTGTCGCCTGCTTGCCGGCCTTGTCTCCGTCCAGCGAGAGGATGATGTTTTTTGTCAGCCGCCTGATTGCGCTCAGGTGATTTTTCGTAAATGCCGTCCCCATCAAGGCTACGGCATTTTCAATCCCCGCCTTGTAGTAGGCAATGACATCCATGAAACCTTCGCATATGACAACAACATCCTTTTCCCTGATTGTTTTGATTGCCCGATGATAATTGTAGAGAATGTTCCCCTTAACAAAAATCTTCGTCTCGGGTGAATTGATGTACTTTGGCACATTGGGATTGTCATCGAATATCCGGCCCGAAAAAGCGACCACCTGCCCGGCCATGTTGTGGATGGGAAAGATTATCCGGTGTTCGAACAGGTCCCGCCCATCAAACGACTCGATTACAAGGCCGGTCTGGACCATTGTCTTGAAATCGATACCCTTTTGAGTGAATGCCTTGGTCAGGACATTGCCATGGGGCGCATATCCGATATTGAAATAACTGATGACATCCTGGGTCATGTTGCGCTTGTTGAGATATTCCTTGGCTATGAGTCCCTGATTGGTGAACAGATAAAAGCTGTACAAGTTCATCGCATCATCCTGTAGCGTGTATAGGGGATCACTCGGTGTTGAGCGAGAAGCCTGGTGATCAAGCTGATAGCTCGACAAATCGATACCCGCCATGGAAGCGACTGTTTTCACCGATTCGATAAAGGAGATCTTGTTGTAATTCTCCACAAAGTCGAACACATTGCCTCCGGCATTGCAGACAAAGCAATGGTAAATCTGCTTTTCTGGCGAGACTGAAAGCGAAGGATTGGAATCCTCATGGAACGGACACAAACCTTTGTAGTTGCGGCCGCTTTTTTCCAGGGCGATATAATTGCCCACGACATCAACGATATCGACCGCCTGCCGGATTTCTTGAATTTTTTCTCTTGGCAAACGCGCCATCAAATCAGACCTTTCTAAAACTTAACCAGATTATTGAAGTATGCTTCAAGCTCGTCAATGTTCATCCGAACCTGTTCCATGCTGTCCCGTTCCCTTACAGTCACGGTATTGTCTTCAAGAGTGTCGAAATCGACGGTCACGCAATAAGGCGTTCCAATCGCATCCTGACGGCGGTAACGTTTACCGATTTGTCCGGCAAGATCGAACTCGCAGTTGAAATGCTTGATCAGTTTCGCATACACTTCTTCCCCTTTTTCACTTTGTTTCTTGGTCAAAGGGAGGATGGCAACTTTCACCGGGGCGATTTTTGGATCAAGATGCATGACCGTTCTTATGGTTCCATCTTCCAAAGTCTCGTCTTCGATACTGTCGCAAAGAAGCGCCAAGAAAAGGCGGTCCGCTCCAACTGAAGGCTCGATTACATATGGCAGGTATTTTTCATTTGTTGTGGGATCAAGATATTCCAGGTTCTTTTTGGAAACTTCCTGATGCCGTCCCAGATCGTAATCGGTACGGTCGGCGATTCCCCAAAGCTCGCCCCAACCGAATGGATAATTGTATTCCACATCGCAGGTAGCTTTAGAATAGAATGACAGCTCTTCAGGCTGGTGGTCTCGGAATTTGAGATTGTCCGCATTCAAGCCAAGATCGAGCAGGAAGCTGCGGCATTGTTCCTTCCAGTATTCGAACCATTCCAGATCAGTTCCCGGCTGACAGAAAAACTCAAGTTCCATCTGTTCGAATTCACGGGTTCTGAAAATGAAGTTGCCCGGAGTGATCTCATTTCTGAATGATTTTCCGATCTGCCCGATACCGAAAGGAACCTTCTTGCGGGAAGTGCGCTGGATGTTTTTGAAGTTGACAAAAATCCCCTGCGCCGTCTCCGGACGCAGATAAACCACATCCTTGGCATCCTCGACAACCCCCATATGGGTTTCAAACATCAGTTTGAACTGGCGGACATCCGTGAAGTCCCCTGATCCGCAGTTAGGGCAAGTGATGTTGTGGTCTTTGATGTATTTTATCACTTCATCGTTTTCCCATCCTTCGCTATGGACTTCCGGGTCATATGCTTCAATCAGCTTGTCGGCCCGATGGCGCGTTTTGCACGATTTGCAATCTATCAGCGGATCCGAGAAACCGTCGACATGTCCTGAAGCTTCCCATACCTTTGAATTCATGAAGATAGCCGAATCCAATCCGACATTGTAAGGCGACTCCTGGATGAATCTCTTCCACCAGGCCTGCTTGATGTTGTTTTTCAGTTCAACCCCCAACGGACCGTAATCCCAGGTGTTCGCCAACCCGTCATAGATTTCCGAACCCTGGTAGACAAACCCCTGGCTCTTTGCATGGGCGACCAATTTTTCCATATCGTAATTACTCATAAGACATCTCCTTTTTTATATAAATGTAAAAGACTTGGTATGCCCAAGCCTTCATTTTAAATATTTTTATTCGATAATAAGATACCTTTACAGCCGGATTTTGTCAACCAATTATAAGGGTACTAGTAGTAGGTGTGCCTTTCGAGCCAGTCGACTACCTGCCAATAGACATCCTTGTGTTTGATTTCATGAAGGATATCCATCCGCATTTCAGGGTATATCTTCATTTCGATATCTTTGATGCCTTGTTTTTTATAACTGCTGTAAAGCCACGTGACGCCCTTGCCATAGCCTCCAAAAAAATCATCCTGGCCTGAAAGCAGCAGGACTCCCTTGTTTGACAACTCAATGTGTAACCTTTTGCTAAAACATCATATATTCCATTGATTCTATGCGAACTTTTGTTCGCTATTTTTGTCAACACTTTCTGATTTTATTGTTGTGAAATGTATTGAAATGTGGTATAATTGGCTTAGGCAGGTGATTTCATGTTCCTAAAGAAGACTAAAAACAAGGATAGAATCTATTTATCGTACATTCATTCTTACCGAGAAGGCAAGAAAATCAAGCAAGTTACAATTAAGAAACTGGGTTATGTGGATGATTTGATGGCTACTTACGACGACCCTATCAAATACTTCACTGATAACCTTAAGAAATTCGAAAAAGAGCTAATGCCTGAACTTGATAACGTCACTATCGAGCTTTCGCGCACTAAGGACATTGATTTCGATACCAACCGATTTTTCAATTTCGGCTATGCACCGCTTAAGCAGATTTACAATGACCTCGGGCTTTATGACTACTTTGTCAAATATCAAAAGAAGTCTATCTCAAAATACACCATCAATGAAATTATAAAGCTTCTAGTATTTTCAAGAATTATCCATCCCGGATCAAAAAACGAGAACTTTTCTAAGAAGGATCAATTTTTTGAGCGGTTCAATTTTGAAGTTCATGATATTTACCGTTGTCTTTCAGAGGTTTCCGATCTATCTCAAGAAATCCAATCCGTAATCAATAAATCCATCAAGTCAAAATATGGAAGAGACGATAATCTCGCATATTATGATTGCACCAATTATTATTTCGAGATAAATCAAGAAGATGAGTTGAGACGAAAAGGTCCTAGCAAGGAGAAAAGAAAAACTCCCATTGTTCAAATGGGATTACTAATGGATTCAAATGGGTTTCCGATATCTTACAATATCTTCCCTGGTAATAAATCAGAAAAATTATCTTTAGTTCCTGAGGTAAAAAGACTTCGAAAGAACAATGGAATCGATAAGATAATTGTGGTAGCTGATCGCGGGCTCAATACTAGCGATAATATTTATCAGCTTGTCGGAAAAAGAGATGGGTACGTCTATTCGCAAACCATCAGGGGCTCTTCAGCCAAATTCAAAGATTATGTATTGGACGAAAGTGGCTACGTGATTACCGAGAGCGGATTTAAGTACAAAGAAAGAGTTGAGAAAAAATATATCAATTATACTGACACAAATGGCGAAAAGAAGAGAGCAAGTGTTCCACAAAAACAAATAGTTTTCTATAGTCCTGATTACGACAAAAGGGCAAAAGCTCTAAGATACGAAGCCATCAAGAAAGCCGAATCCTACGTTAAGTCACCAGGAAAATACAAGAGTTCTAAGGGTTATGGAGCAGCGAAGTTTGTCAACGAGACAAATTACAACGATATTACCGGAGAAGTAGTTGAACAGTTTTTGGAGCTTGATCTGGATAAAATTTCTGAAGAAGAGAAATTCGATGGATATTATTCGATAGTAACAAGCGAAATCGAGAAATCATCTGAAGAAGTAATAGAAATATACAGGGGCTTGTGGCGAATTGAAGAATCGTTCAAAATCACTAAATCAGAATTCAAAGCAAGACCGGTTTATCTTAGCCGAGAAGAAAGGATAAACAGTCATTTTCTAACGTGCTTCATCGCATTGGCAATAATGAGGGTACTGGAATACGAATTAGGCAGAAAACACGCCGTATCATCGATAATCGAAGCAATGAGGGAGTGTATCCTCATTAACGTAAACAATAATAATTATATTCCAGGAAACAGAAATAAGATAATGGATGAAATCGGTCAAAAGTATGGGATAAATTTTAACCGTCAAGTATACACTCGCCAAGATATAAAAAAAATTTTGAAAAATTAATATTCGGATCTATTTCACAACATAAAAATCAAAATCAAAAACCGCTGAAACCCTTATTATGTCTAGGTTTCAACGGTTTTTTACACACTATGGGTGTCAAACTCAAGTTACAGCCGGATTTTGTCAACCAATTATAAGGGTACTAGTAGTAGGTGTGCCTTTCGAGCCAGTCGACTACCTGCCAATAGACATCCTTGTGTTTGATTTCATGAAGGATATCCATCCGCATTTCAGGGTATATCTTCATTTCGATATCTTTGATGCCTTGTTTTTTATAACTGCTGTAAAGCCACGTGACGCCCTTGCCATAGCCTCCAAAAAAATCATCCTGGCCTGAAAGCAGCAGGACTGGAAGATCGGTGGGGATGTTCTTGATGTATTCGTACGAAGCGCCCTGGTCAATCATCGTCATGATTTCCCGATATGATTTGTTCGTGTAGGCAAAATGATTGAATGGGTCGTCGTAGTACTTCGCCACTTCCTGTGGGTCATGGCTAATATAATCAAGAGCGTTGCTCGATTTTCCAAACCGGTTGTGGATTATTTTATGGATGAAATTGTTTTTGGCATCGTCTCTTAAAAAAAGCGAAGACAAGCGGAAAGCCAGCCGATAATGACAAAACGGATTTGGTCCGTTTGTACCCAGCAGAATGCATCCGTCGATTTTATCCCCGAAGCGGGATATGTACTTTTTCAAAACGACAGATCCAAGCTGATAGCCAAGCATGAAATACGGCAGCGAAGGGTACCGGTCGGAAATGATGTCGCGCAGTTTCTCGACATCATCGACCAGGGAGATCGTACCGTCGAAGGCGGAGAATTGTCCTTGGGAGAAATTGTCGAGCGACTGGCCATGCCCGGCAAAATCGGCCGCAACAACCACATAGCCATGATTGGCAAGAAAAGAAGCGAATTTATGATAACGTTCGTGATATTCCTCAAACCCATGGTGGATCTGGACAATGGCCCGGCAGCGGATGATGATTTTTGGAAGATAGATGGCAAAGTGGACGTGGGTGCCACTGGTAACGTAAACTTCTTCGTTTCTCATCGTCTAGCCCCTTTTGGTGTTTTTATGGCCGCGATTGCCCTTTGGCCTGATCAGACATTTTGGCGAGTGGCCGACAAGGTCGAGCCGGTTGGCTTGAACCAGGGCATTGTAGACCAGATCGTAGTTTTTAGGGTCGCGGAATTGCATCAATGCCCGCTGCATTTCCTTTTCCTTGGCATTTTTGGGAACGTACACTTCCTTCATCGTCCGCGGATCAAGCCCGGTGTAGTACATGGTAGTCGACAACGTTCCCGGGGTCGGATAGAAGTCCTGAACCTGTTTTGGCTGATGGTTGATGTCACGGAGATACTCCGCCAGCTCGATGGCATCATCCAGCGTCGAACCGGGATGGGAAGAAATCAGATAAGGGACAATGAACTGATTCTTGTCCATTTCCTTGTTAAGCCGGTGGTATTTCGCCACAAACTTCTCATACAGACCCCGATGCGGTTTGCCCATAAGATCGAGAACATGGTCGGAAATATGCTCAGGGGCAACTTTGAGCTGGCCGGAAATATGATGCTCCACCAGTTCCCTGAAGAAAGTGTCATCCTTGTCATACATCAGGTAATCGTACCGCAAACCGCTGCGGACAAAGACCTTTTTGACCCCCGGAAGCTCCCGCAGCTTGCGAAGGAGTGCCAGGTAGTCGCCATGGTCGACGGTCAGGTTCTTGCATGGCGTCGGATGGAGGCATTGACGCTCGATGCAGACCCCTTTGGTCAGCTGCCCCTGGCAGCTTGGGTGTCTGAAGTTGGCGGTCGGCCCGCCCACGTCATGGATGTACCCTTTGAAGTCCTTGTCGGCGATAAGTTCCTTGGCTTCCTGGATGATTGACTCGTGCGAGCGCACCTGCAGGATCCGGCCCTGATGGAAGGTTATCGCGCAGAAACTGCAAGAGCCAAAGCAGCCCCGGTTGGATATAAGCGAATACTTGACCTCGTCGATGGCCGGAATATGCTTCTGGTACATCGGATGGGCATTACGCGTATAGCCCAGCGAGTAAGCCCAGTCGAATTCGCTTTGCTCGAGTGGCCGCGCCGGACGGTTCTGGACAACATACCAGCCCGGGTAAGTCTCCACCAGCGTATTGCCCTTGAAATGGTCGGTGTTTTTCGACTGAATCAAAAAGCTTCTGGCATAGGCTTTTTTGTCATCACATATTTCCTGGAATGAGGGCAGCATCGTCGCTTCATAGACACTGTCGATGTCTTTGGTCTTGTACACCGTTCCATCCAAATATGTCAGGTACTCGATATCCAAACCGGAATCGAGAGCCTGGGCGATTTCCACAATGATGTTTTCCGCCATCCCGTAAACAAGCAGATCGGCATTGGCGTCGATGATGATCGACTTGCGGACCTTGTTCGACCAGTAGTCGTAATGGCCCATCCGGCGCAGGCTGGCCTCGATCCCGCCGATGATGATCGGTGTGTCCTTGTAAGAAGCCTGACGTGCCATCTGGGAATAGACGATGGTCGCCCGATCCGGCCGTTTGAACGCGACATTGCCAGGTGTGTAGACATCGTTATGTCGTCTTTTTTTGGCAACCGTATAGTGGTTGACCATCGAATCGATGTTGCCTGAAGAGATCAGGAATCCAAGCCGGGGTTGCCCGAATATCCTGAAATTCTCGACATCATGCCAATCCGGCTGTGACAATACAGCCACCTTGAAACCGTGTGCCATCAGCACCCGGCCCAAAATCGCCATGCCAAAAGTAGGATGATCGACATAGCCATCCCCGCTGATGAAAACAAAGTCGACTTCCTGCCATCCTCTGTCTTCCATATCCTGTTTACACACTGGTAATAATTCGCTCATTATGACTCCTTTACAAAAACTCGTTGATGAATTTCTTAGATTTGAATCTCATCCCGGTATATTCTTCAATATAATAATCAATTATCCTGATCAATTCAAGATAATCTTGCGATTCGATCGAAATTTTATCGATATCATCGATTGTTTTGGTGCATACTTGGCGGAACTCTCTCAAAAATCGTGGCGGATATTTCTGCGCCTTGTAATCGAGATGTTCCTTGCAGACAAACCCGCCCTCATATGATATCCCGGCAACCCTGGGACTGTGGCAGACATGGCAGCCGTTTGCTTCGACCTTGCAGCCTAGCAACCCCAGCACGAAGGTATTGAACAACAGATAGACCAGCCTTGGGTCATGGCCGTTATTCAGTGCTTCAAGACTTTTTTTTAGCACACCATAAAGCCTTGCCGTTGGCACATTGGTCTCCTGGAAGCGGTAGAAAAATTCAAGAATGTAAACGCCAAAACTTTGAACCGCTACATCGGAGTGGATGTAGCGGTAAAATTTGATATTCTGCGCCTTGATCAACCGGGACAGCCCCTTTTTCAACACCACGGTGAACTCGCTGTTGGCAAAAAGAAGGCAGCTCGAGGCATTCTTGTTAAGGATCTTCTTGACCCCTTTGGCGATGAAAGCTATCTTCCCGAACTCCTGAGTGTAGATGGTGATGATCTGGTCATTGTCCTGGTACGCCTGGACATTGATGACAATCCCCTCGACAACCTCGAAATCAGTAGTCGTCTTCATTGTAGCCAAATTCCCGCAAGTACTTCGGCTTGTTGCGCCAGTTCTTCTCGACCTTGACAAACAGTTCGAGGTAGACTGGCATCTGCAAGAACCGTCGGATTTCCTTGCGGGCATTGGTCCGGATCTTCTGGATCATCGCTCCCTGTTTTCCAACGATTATGGCCTTCTGGGTCGGCCGCTCTACCACGATTGAAGCCATTATTTCCATTTCCCCATCGATTTCCTGCATCCTCTCGATGACAATGGCGATGCTGTGGGGCACCTCGTCATGGGTGAAGTAGAGGATCTTCTCGCGGATGAATTCAGCTACTATGAATTTTTCCGGGTGATCGGTGATCTGGTCGTTTGGATAGTATTTCACCCCTTCGCCAAGATATTTGACGATCTGGTCGATCAACACCTGGATATTTTCACTTGATTTGGCGCTTATAGGAATGATCTGGTCGAAATCCATCAACTTTTGCCAAGCCGTCAGTTTCTGGATCAGTTGTTCCTTGGAAACAAGATCGATCTTGTTTAGCACCAGGAACTTAGGTCCTTCGACCTGCTTGAGTTTTTCAACGATGAACCGGTCGCCATGACCTATTTCTTCATTGGCCGGAGCGACAAACAGGACAATGTCCACCCCGTATATGCTGTTGATGGCAGTGGTATTCATAAATGATCCAAGATTGTCCTGAGGCTTGTGGATCCCCGGAGTATCCATGAAGATGATCTGGGCATCGTCGCGGTTGTAGATCCCCTGGATCGTGTTTCTTGTAGTCTGGGCCACATCCGACATGATTGCCAGCTTGGTTTGTAATATATTGTTGAGCAGGGTCGATTTGCCCACGTTGGGCCGCCCTACAATCGATACGAATCCTGATTTAAACATCTATATCCTCCTTGGAAAATGCATAGGGCATCAGATCTTTCACCCTCAATTTTTCATAGCCTTGATTTGAACTCATGATGACAAGCCCGTCCTGGCCCATCAACTCTGCCATCACCTGTAGACAGGCTCCACATGGCCGGATGATTTTTTCACCGTCATGGTAGATGGCCAAAGCCTTGATGTCGCAAGGTTTAAAGCCATTGGAAATGGCCGCTCCCAAAGCGTTGCGTTCCGCACATATTGTCGAACCGTAGGCGGCGTTTTCAACATTCGTCCCCAGCACCACCTGGCCATCAACAAGTAGCAAGGCGGCACCAACGGCGAAATTCGAATAGGGACTGTAGGAATGGCCAGACGCCTTTTTTGCCTGTTCGATAAGTTCTCTGTCTTCCATACTATCCCCTTTTGATTTCCAGACCATCCAGGATCAGCTTCTGGAGATCGGTCATTTCTTTTTCATCCTCGTCATTCATATGGTCATAGCCAAGCAAATGAAGCAGGCCGTGGGTGAAAAGGAAGCAGAACTCTCTTCTTAGCGAATGACCGTATTCTTTGGCCTGATTGATCACATAATCGTCACAGATGAAAATGTCACCCAACATCCTGATTTCCCCTCCGACTATCTGTTCGCCCTCTTCCAATGCGAAGGAAATGACATCGGTAGGCCGGTCGATATGCCGGTATTCCCTGTTTATCTCGTGGATCTTTTCAGTAGAAACGATGATGCATGAGAGCTCCAGGTCCTCTTCGATATTCAACAGCTCACAGGTCTTCAAAACGATGTTGTTCAAATCCCCGCTGTAATCTTCTTCAATTTTTTCCGATTGGTTTATTAACGCTAAATCTATTTCCATTCAATTCACCTTACTTTTCTAAATTAAATCTATTCTATCATAAAGAACGCACAAATTCATCAATTTTGTATTGTGGGTTATCATCAGTACGATAATATCCAATTTCTCCAGGTAGTCAATGATAACTTGGGCAGTTGGCAGATCGATGTTGCTCAATGCCTCGTCCAGGATGATGACTTCCGCTCCTTGGCATATGGTTCTTACAATCATGACAATCTGGGCCATGCCAGCCGAAAGGAAGTCCTGGTCGAGCTGGCATTCCAGCAAGTCCAGCAACGCAGACTGGTTGAATTTTTCCAGAAGCTCGATCATCAGTTTTTCCTGATCGCCCCCCAGCAAGATGTTGAACCTGAGGCTTTCATTGAAGAACGTCGGCTGCTTGTCGAGATAGACAATCTTTCTTTTAAGATGCCGGCTGTCATATTCGCCAAGATTGTCTCCGTTGATCAATATTTCCCCGGATTGAGCCTCCAGATCGCCGCAAAGAAGCAGACTCAGGGTTGTCTTCCCCTTGCCGATGGCACCGGTGATGATTGTGTTGCCTGTGATCTTGCGATTGAAGTTGTCAAATATCAAATTGCGACCATAGCCGAATTTGAGATTGCAGCATTCGATTGACCTGATTGTTTTCTTGAGCCGCCGTCTGTTTTCCGGTTTGTCCGGGAGCAGCAGTTGGTACTTTGCGAATATCAGGGCCATTTCCGGAAAGTTGATTGCGAAGGTTACGATATTCATCAAAAACCTGGCCCCCAGCGTGAACAATAAATATATCAAAATAAGATAGGACTTGTCAAATGGCAGCAATGTCGCCAAAATTATTATCAAAACCCCCATCAGGCTGACAATCAGGTCACCAAGAAGGGAGATCTTGACCTGGATCATGTTTTTTTCCTGGAAATCCCAGGCAAAGGCATCATAATGGAAGCCGACTTTTTTCTTGAAAAATGATCTCATTGAATACTGGTTGATGGAATGGTAATTGTTGATCAGCTCGAGAACCGTCTCGTTGAAAGTTTCCTCGTTTTCCAGATAATCACCTTCGACTTTCTTAAGTACCTCCAGAAGTCGAAACAGTCCCCAGGCAAAAAGCACCATAGCAATGATAATGGCTGCAAAAACCTGCCAGGAAATCAATGCTATCGTCCCGAAAAGAAAGACAACCAGGACCAGGTCGAAGGTGATTGTCGTGTACCCGGTGCAGATCGTCGCGCTAAGCACAAACAGATTGTTTATCTGGGTCAGGGTTTTACCTTGCTTGAGGTTTTGAAAGAAAAACGGCTGGAGATAGACAATATTCTCCACGGTCCGACATACCAATCGTTCCATGATTCCGCGCTGCAGCTTAAAAAAAAGAAAACTTCTGGCCTTTTCCAAAAGCGCCTTGATTACAATCAACCCGGCGAACGCCACCGAGACCACCAGCAGGAGATTTCCGGCAATTTCTTCCTGGAAGATATTGTTGTAATACCACGAGACTGCCAGGGTCGCCAATGAAATAAGCAACGAAAAGCCAATCAGCCTGCCCACTCCAAATCGGTCCTCCTTGAGATTGCCCGCAAGAAGCGCGACCAGGGAATTTGATTTGTTTTTGGATTCATAGCGGCCGACATGTTCAATATTTATGACAATACCCTTGAACATCGAAGCGAATTGTTCACGGGCTAGCTTGATTTTCCCTTTTTGGGGATCGCCGACAAGCAGGTTTTTCTTTGTTTTTTTGTAGACCACGACATAATGATTGTTTCCATGATTGTCAACCATCGCAATGGCTGGAAAACTGGCCTCGTCCAAAAATGAGTCAAGATCGCTCTGGTATCCCTTGGCCTCGATATTGTATCCCTTGAGCAGACGGATCATTCCCGATACGCTTGAACCGGCAAAGTGCGGATTGATGGCCTGTTTTAGCTTTAGGATATTTTCATTGCGGCCATGATATGACAGGACCATCGCCACACAGTAGACCCCGCAGCTGCTCGGGTCATCCTGAATATAATAATTGTATTTTCGCATGTTTTCACCCCTTCAAGACTTATTCCTCTTATCGGGGATGTTTCCTTGAAAATGTAATGAAAAAAGTGCGGAAAAATCCACACTTTATATTTGAGACAGTACCTGATCAAAGACCGCGATGAACTCATCGATGTTTTCATCTGTGATGACCAAAGGCGGCAACAGTCGGATTGTGTTCAACCCGGCTGTGACCACGATGACACCTTTATCAAGAAGACCTTTCATCACCGGTTTGGCTTCACAGTCCAGCTCGATACCAACCATCAAGCCAAGACCTCGAAGTTCCTTGATGCAAGGATATTTCACTTTCAGCTCTTCAAGTTTTTCAAACAGGTATTTTGAACGGGCATTGACATTGTCCAGGATATTTTCCTTTTCGAAAATGCCAACGACACTGACGCAGGCCGAAGTGGCGAATGGGTTACCGCCGTAAGTCGATCCGTGGTCACCTGGTTTCATCGCCTGGGCAACCTTTTCATTGGCTACGAAAGCTCCGATTGGAACACCGGCTCCAAGACCCTTGGCCAGGGTTACGATGTCCGGATAAACGCCGTAACGTTGGTAAGTCATCATCGTTCCGGTCCGGCCCATACCACATTGAACCTCATCGAAAATCAGGCAGATGTCATACTCGTCACAGATCGCCCGCAAACCTTTAAGGAATTCAGGTGTACAGACATGGATTCCACCTTCGCCTTGGACCGGTTCGACAATGATCGCACAAGTCTGTTCATTTACCAAAGTCGTAACCGATTTGAGATCGTTGATGTCACCATAGACAACCCCGCTTATCAACGGACCAAAACCTTTGTGGTAGCTTGGGTTCCCGGTAAGGGTCACCGCTCCGGTAGACCGCCCATGGAATGAATGGCGCAATGAGATTATTTGGGAATCATCCCTGTTTGTCTTTAGATAGTAGTATTTTCTAGCCAGTTTCAATGCCCCTTCGACCGCCTCGGTACCCGAGTTGGTGAAGAATGTCTTTGAAAGTCCGGTCGTCTTGTTTACCAGTTCCGCCGCCTTGATCGATTCGACTGTGTTGAAATAGTTCGATACGTGCAACACCCGGTGGATCTGCTTGCACAGTGCTTCGGTATAATCGGGATGGTCATGACCTAAGGCGTTGACTCCGATTCCTGAATAGAAATCCAGGTATTTCTTGTTGTTGACATCATAAAGATAAACCCCTTTGCCATGGTCGAAGGTGATGTCAAACCGGCCATAAGCTTCAATGAACGCTTCTAAACTTCTTTGATAAAATTCCATTCTACAGCTCCTCTAAATTGATATTGAATAATATGTTAGCATAAAGATCGATTGCCTTGAGCAATACCGCTTCATCGAAATCGAAGGTCGCGGTATGGAGATTCGACTGGTGAACTTCGCTTCTGGTCCCCATGAAGAAAAAGATCCCCGGCACGCGAGTCTGGTAAAATGCGAAATCCTCAGCGAGCATCATCGGCTCCTCAAGCTCAAGATAATCCTTGCCGACCAGACTTCTAAACTGGCGATAAAGGTTCCTGTCATTGATCACCGGCGGATAGCCGTCAGGCAGGCTGGTTGTGATCTTGCAGTTGTAGGTTTTCTCGAAACCGGCATTAAGAAAGAAAATCGCCTTTTTTACCTGGGCGAAGACTTCCGGATTGAAGGCCCGCAAGGTCCCTTCCATTTTTGTCTTTGCCGCCACAATATTGCGAACCGTGCCACCTTCGATCTTGCCGATGTTCAAGACGCAAGGCTCGAATGGGGGCAATTGTCTTGGCAATATCTGCTGGTATAGACCAAGCAGGTTGCCGGCGATAGAGATGGTGTCAATTCCCAGGTGGGGCAACCCGGCATGGGCCGATTTCCCCTCGATTGTCACGTCCAGTTCGCCAGCCTGGGCCATCAAAGGGCCAGGCCGGCATCCCACAACTCCCTGATCGAGCGAAGGCATCAGATGCATCCCGAAAATCGCTTTGACATTGTATTTCTCCAGGATGTCCTGTTCCACAATCAGACGGGCACCTCCGGGCGATTCTTCGGCCGGCTGGAATATCAGCAACACATTGTAATCCGGTTTGTTGTCGTTTTTTTTCAAGAGGGCCGCCAAACCAAGCAGCGCACTCATGTGTCCATCATGGCCGCAAGCATGCATCATCCCATCGGTTTTGGACCTGCATTGATGGGACGGGTCTTCTTCAATTGCCAGGGCATCGATATCGCTTCTAAAGGCCACCGTCTTTGCGGCATTGTTGTCGATATAAACGAGTATCCCGGTATCTAATACCGGGATAGTCTCATAGCCCATTTTTTCCAGCTGGTCTTTCAAATAAGCACTGGTTCGATACTCTTGAAGACCAACTTCAGGAATCTCATGAAGATCTTGCCGCCAAGTTTTCACTTGGGCAAATTCGATCATTATAATTTCCTTAAATCATCCATCAGCTGAGTTTTTTCTTCAGTTGAGGCATCTTTTTGTTCCTTCATGATCCGAGCCGGATTGCCAACGACAACCGCCCCGGCAGGCACATCCTTGGTCACGATTGTCCCGGCTCCGACAACGGCACCTTTGCCGATTCTTACACCTTCGATCACGACTGCGTTGGCCCCGATGACAACATCATCTTCAACGATGACCGGAGAAGCACTAGGAGGTTCGATGACACCGGCCAAGACAGCTCCAGCCCCGATATGGCAGTTCTTACCAACGGTAGCCCGGCCACCTAGAATCGCGCCCATGTCGATCATTGTCCCATCACCGATGACAGCACCGATATTGATAACCGCACCCATCATGATGACAGCATTGTTGCCGATTGTAACTTTGTCGCGGATGAATGAACCCGGTTCGATGCGGGCATTGATATTGCGGGTGTCCAGCAGCGGGATTGCCGAATTGCGGCGGTCATATTCATAGTAGACATCTTCAACTTGATCCTGGTTGTCCTCAAGATATTTTTCCACCAATTTCAAGTCCCCGATGATCACTCGGCTTTTTTTGCTTCCAAACACCTTCAATCCCTCGGCCTTTGGCAAGTCTTTCCCATTGACATATGCTTTAACTGGCGTGGTTTTCACCGCATCGCCAATATACTTGATTATTTCTTGCGCGCTTTCCATTTTTTTCCTCCTAAAATTCAACCGTTCCTTCAAATACGGTTGTCGCATCACCCGTCATGAATATATGACCGGTATTTTTGTCGTACTCGATTTTCAAGGTCCCTCCAAGAAGCTCGACATCGACAACTTCGTCAACGTAGCCGTTCAAATAAGCGGCGTACATAACCGCGCAGGCTCCGGTGCCACAAGCGAGAGTTTCGTGTGAACCTCTTTCCCAGACCCGCATTTTCAATTTGGATCTGGAAACGACTTGGACAAACTCGGCATTGACTGATTCCGGGAACATCGGATTGTTTTCAAATTCCGGTCCCACTTTTTCCAGATCAAAATCAAGACTGCCTACAAACGTTACGACATGGGGATTGCCCATCGAGATGGCGGTAAGGCCATAAACATTGTCACCGATTTTGACATGTTCGTCGATCATTTCCTCTTCCTGGCAGATCACCGGAATTTTCGAACAGGTCAGGACCGGTTTTTGCATGTCGACTCTGGCCCCGATGACGATGCCATCATCCATGATCAGATCGACTTCCCTTATTCCCGCCCCGGTTTCGATAACCAGATGGGTCTTGTCGGTAAGTTTATGATCGTAGCAGAATTTTGCGAAACAGCGGATGCCGTTGCCACACATCCTTCCCATTGATCCGTCAGCGTTGTACATTTCCATCAAAAAATCACAGTCACTTGAAGGTCGAATAATGATCACACCATCGCTTCCGATACCAAAATGACGTTTTGATATCTTTTTGATGACGTTCTCGTTGATTGAAAAGTCCTGGTTGATCCCATCGATATAGATATAATCATTCCCAATCCCTTCCATCTTTGTGAATTTAATTTGCATACAATCTTCCTCCAGTGACTAAATATTATCAAATTAAGTGAATGTTTTCAACTATTTTATTAGCCGGCGGTACTCCAAATAATCCATCGTGAAAAATCCTTCCGCCTGGGTCAGGGTTTTAAGATCCACCGCATACTCGCTGATAAGCCGAAGCGGCGCTGTCGCCTTGATCAAGATCAGGTTGTCTTCCAGGGAATCAGTGGCTTCGATAAGCGCCTTGCGCCCCTGAAGATCGGACATCACGTCGCCTAGATAGTTTTCTTCCACGTAAACTTTCATCTGGTAATACGGCTCGAGAACATAAGGTTTGAGTTTGGCCAATGCCTCCTTGAGGCAGTTGAAGCTTGCTGTCTTGAAGGCCATCTCGCTTGAATCGACCGAGTGATATTTCCCGTCGACCAGAACCGCATTGACCCCGACGAGCATGTAGTTTTCAATCGGCCCCTTGACACAGGCCTCATTGAGCCCTTTTTCAACGGCCGAGAAGTAGGTTTTTGGGATCGCTCCGCCGACCACTTTCTCTTTGAATATTACCGGAGTGTCAAAATCATCATTTGGCGAGAATTCGATTTCCACTTCGGCGAACTGGCCATGGCCGCCCGATTGTTTCTTGAAGCGGTGGCGATGGCTCGCAGAACCGTCGATGGTCGAGCGATATGGGATTACCAGATCCTCGAATTCGATATCCACCTTGAAACGGTCGGCGAGATGTTCCTTGAGCGTGTCAAGATGCACCTTGCCTAGACCTGACAGGCAAAGCTGGCTGGTCTCGTTGTCGAACTTGTAATTGAGGGTAAGATCCTCTTCGAGCAGCTTGGTGATCGCCGCATTGAATTTGTCTTCGTTGGAAAGGGTTTTTACCCCCTTGATGTAGTTTGGATTGCGGTAGATTATATGGGGATGATCGATGAACTTGTCCCCTTGGGACAGGGTGTCATTGGTGTCGCTGGTGATCTTGTTGAGAATCCCCACATCACCGGCATGGATCTCGCTGACTTCCTCGATTCCCTTGCCTTTGTTTATGAAGATCTTGTTGATCTTCTCTTCACCCTGGTCGATATGGTTGATCAAGACTTGTCCCGGTCTGGCAACTCCGGCCAGGACCTTGAAGTATGACAGTTTTCCCAGATACGGGTCATACTTGGTCTTGTAGATGTAAAGGCTGGTCGGTTTGGAATCGTCATAGTCAATCAGATCCTCACCGACAATCAGATGATTCGAATAATCATCGATCCGGGTGAAGAAGGCTACCATCGAATTAAGGACAATCGATATCCCGATCTTGTCGGTCCCGCAAAGCACCGGAATGATTGTCTTTTCCATAACCCCTTTGCGCAGGGCATCCGAGATTTCCTCCTTGGTGAAGTCATCGTCAGAAAAGTACTTTTCAAGCAGCTCATCCGAGGTGTTGCCTACGGCCTCGTCGATCATGTCCTTGATTTCCAGGACCTCATCGAGCATTTCTTCAGGAATCGGGGCTTCAATGGTATGGTCACCGTCGAACATCCGCCCTTCCATCTTTGCCACATTGACATATCCGACCATGACATTATCTTCCATTATCGGCACCTGGATCGGCGCGATATCCTTGCCAAAGGTCGCCTTCAAAGCCGCCAACTTATCCTTGTAGGAATAGTTTTCATTGTCGAGATGCGAAACGTAAATAATCTTCGGCAGATTCTTGGCCTTGTTCATCGCCTTTTTCAATCCGACATTGACAGTAGGCTGGGCCGTGGTGACAATCAGGGCGTTTTCACAGACGTTTATCGCCGAATCGACATCGCCCTCGAAATCGAAGTAGCCTGGAGTGTCGAAGATGTTGAGCTTCACATCGTTCCACTCGATCGCTATGGTCTTGAGACTGTTTGTTGCGAGATGGTCGATTTCCAAAGGATCTGTATCTAAAATCGTATTCCCCTTCAGGACGCTGCCTGGATGGTCGATCAGCTTGGCCCGATAGGCCATGTTTTCGATTATGCTTGTTTTTCCAGAACCGCTATGCCCCAATACAACAACATTTGTGATATTTTTAGAATTCATAACAAAATCCTCCTTGATTTTCTATATCTCCATTCTACCACATATTGTGGACAATACATAGCAATAATGTAAGGGTATACACCACTGAAAATCATTTTTTTGGAAACAACAAAAAGAGCCAACCGCAAGGGCTGACTCAATCAAGCTTATTTCTTTTTTTGTTGGTCTTTGTAATCGAGGTATTCGTCGAAAGTTCCAAGACGGTCAAGGATTCCTTCTTCGTTGAACTCAATGACACGGTTAGCGATAGTTTGGACGAACTGATGATCGTGTGAAGTGAAAAGCATGTTTTCCTTGAAGCGGATCAGCCCTTCATTCAAGGCTTGGATGCTTTCCAAGTCCAAGTGGTTGGTCGGCTCATCGAGAATGATGACATTTGATTCGCTCATCATCATCTTTGCGAGCATGCAGCGCACCTTCTCTCCTCCAGAAAGGACATTGGCTTTTTTCAAAGCCTCGTCACCTCTAAAAAGCATCCTTCCCAGCCAGCCACGCAGGTCCTGTTCATACATGTCCTTGTTGGCGAACTGACGTAGCCAGTCGATCAGGGTAAGATCGCTGTCGTTGAAGTATTTCGAGTTGTCTTTAGGGAAATATGACTGTGAAGTCGTAACACCCCAGTTGAAAGATCCTTCAAAATCAGTATCCTCACCTGTGATGATCTTGAAAAATGCGGTTGTCGCTTTTTCGTCACCGACAAATGCCACTTTCTCTTTTGGATTGATCGAGAAAGAAACATTGTTGATGATGGTCTGACCGTCTTCAACCTTGGTCAGATTCTCAACATTCAGGATGATGTTTCCAACTTCGCGTTCCGCTTTGAACTCGATAAAAGGATAACGGCGCAGTGATGGTTTATATTCGACAACTTCTAGGTTGTCCAACAATTTCTTTCTTGAAGTCGCCTGCTTGGCTTTTGAAGCGTTGGCCGAGAAACGGGCGATGAAATCTTCCAATTCCTTTTTCTTGGCTTCAGCCTTCTTGTTTATTTCCTTGGCCTGAGCTGCCTGCATCTGCATGTACTCATACCAGAAATCGTAGTTACCCACATAAAGCTGGATTTTCGAATAGTCGATATCCGCGATATGGGTACATACCTTGTTCAGGAAGTGGCGGTCATGGGATACGACGATTACCGTATTTTGGAAGTTAAGCAGGTAGTTTTCCAGCCAACGGATGCTGTCAATATCCAAGTGGTTGGTCGGTTCATCGAGCAACAGGATATCCGGATTTCCAAACAGGGCCTGAGCCAGCAGGACTTTCACCTTTTGAGACCCATCAAGGTCTTTCATCTTCATGTAATGGTATTCGCTGGTGATTCCCAAACCATTAAGCAGGATTTCGGCATCGACTTCGGCATTCCACCCGTCCATCTCCGCAAACTCACCTTCAAGTTCGGCCAATTTGATTCCATCTTCATCGGTGAAATCAGCTTTGGCATATAATACTTCCTTTTGTTCCATAATATCATAAAGGGTTTTATTCCCCATGATAACGGTCTTGACTACTTCAAACTCATCATAAGCGAAATGGTCCTGTTTCAAGAATGACAATCGTTTACCGGCCTCGATGACAACATCACCTTTGTTCGGTTCAATTTCGCCTGATAATATTTTCAAGAATGTCGATTTTCCCGCACCATTGGCACCAATGATCCCATAGCAGTTACCTGCCGTGAATTTCACTGATACGTTTTCAAATAATGCCCGATCTCCATATCTAAGTGTTACGTTTTGTGTTAATATCATTAATTATCTCCTTAAGCAATTATATTCTAAGGTATTATTACATAAATAACTGATAAAATCAAAATAAATTAATAATTTTGACACCAATTATTGCAAAATAACCCAGCATACGAATTGCCTTAAAAGATAAGAAATACAGCCAAATAATCTGCACAGCGAAATATTTGAATAGTCATTATTCATCCCGAAATTGTAAGAAGTTGAAATTATCAAGATAGATTCAACGAAATTGTCATCAGTAGGGTTTAATACTCTTCAACAAACTTGTGTTACGGTAAAATAAATGAATTTTATTCCAAAAAAACCTTTACAAGGGTGAAGAAGCATGTTAATATTTATGGGCACTTGAAATTTGGCCCGTTGGAGAAACGGTTAACTCACATGCCTTTCACGCATGCATTCACGGGTTCGAATCCCGTACGGGTCACCAATTAAAATAGGGGCGTAGTTCAATGGTAGAATACCGGTCTCCAAAACCGTTGATGCGGGTTCAACTCCTGCCGCCCCTGCCATTTGATAAATTATCCGCTAATTAAGCGGTTTTTTTGTGCTTTCAAAAAGTCATCCAGCGGCAAATAAGCCAAACTTTTAGACATTCAAGTAAAAATGCAATAATTTCAGATGATAAAGTCGAACCTTTTTAATGCGATGAAGGTTCGACTCTTAACTCTCCTTGAACACAAATAGTTATCTCTGCAATCTAGAAAATTTAACATCATTTATATACATTCCATACAACTCATTGCTATCAATCATTGTCAGCAAATCCTGTTTTTTAACGTAAACTCGCACACCAATCCCGGAGACACCATTCTCCATCGCATCCTCATACCGTGCAGATAAATCCTCATACATTTTTGCCGCACTATTACCACTGTAATCATATGAAAAATACGAATACATCAAATAGAGAAAATCTTTATGATCCAGGAGCAGTTTCATTCTGGAAAGATAACTTTGCACTATGTCACTAGCTTTATATTCATTAAAATATAACCCAGGATATTTATTGCTGAATTCTTCGTTCAAGTCATAGCGAATTGTGTCAGAAAGAGAAATTCCAGTTGCAATATCCGTTCCCTGATCCACTCCTGTAGCCAACCAAACGAATCTAGAACCATTATAATTATTTACAAAATCAATTACCTCTTCGACCGATATTGTATTTGCAAAGCTCAAAGAGACGTCTAAAATAGCTGATTCAGGCAATTCTTCAATATCGGCAAGGTTATAAGCAGTCTGCCATTGAACAAAATTTTCTATTGAATCATCATAATATTCCCCGTAAACCCTACTAAATATATGATCATAAGAACTGTCGATTTCCAAGGACGAACGATTAATAGTCAGAGTAGTGTTGGGAATTCCATCGACAGTTAAAAATGAAAAAGATGGCTGCATTTTTGCATTAATTGTATAGTTCCCAAATCCAAGATTGTTATAATCAATCCCATCATAAAAGACGCCCGGGAAATACATACTAAGAAATATCCCAGTCAGCATATTAAAGCCGTTTATCCCTTCATCGGGAATTACCAATCCTGTTTCATCCTCAGGATTATAATTTACGAGGTTTAGACCATAAGAAGTCCCAAAAAAGCCTGCCGATAAAATTATGGAAATGATCAACATAACTGCAATAACCCGGATATAAATGCGACGATTAATTCGTCGATTTATTTTTTTTTCAATCTCTTTAAACTCATTATCATCCAAATCTTCATGCTCGAACAATTCGTTGAACTCTTCATCATTCATGGTATTCCTCCTTCACACTTTCCATCAATTGCATTTTCACCCTGTGTTTTATCACTCTTACATTTTCTATACTGACATTAGCAATGTCAGATATTTCTTTATCGGATAACTCATTTTTAAGACTAAGCACCATAATTTCTCGATCACGGGGCTTCAATTCAAAAATTCTCTTGTATAACCACAACCTCTTCTCATCTTTGATAATATTTTCCAAGATTACATCTTTTTGTTCTAAAAGTTCAATAACAGTGACATCGATGTTAATCTCATTTTTCTTTTTCTTATACAGATTATAGCATTCATTTCTAATCACTTTATAGAGCCATGCCCTGATGTTTCCTCCATTGAAACTCAGGTATGCTCGTACAAACGCGTTTGCTAGAACATCCGTACGCGCCAAATAGAGCGGTGGTAGGATTCCTGTCGTTTTGTTGATACAATGATCACATCAATTTGGAGGTGTGATATGAGTCAGTATTCTCAAGAACAGTGGCATCAGTTTTTCGAAGATGCCGCCAATAGTGATTTACCAATCAAGAAATGGTGCTTAGCCAATGACGTTTCTTTTAATGCCTTTTGCTACCACAAATATTCGAAGCCTTATCGTAAAAAATCCAGGATAAGCGAATGTGCCAGCGAAGTCAACAGCCCGCTGGTGAAGCTCAGCTTAGTCGATTGCGTTCCAACCATTCGTAATGACGGGTTTGAAATCTCCATTGGTAAAGCCTGCATCAAAGTTGATGATTCAACGGATTTGGTGACTTTGGCCAAGCTTATCAGGTTGCTCAATGAAGATTAAATTTGAGGACTTCGACAATATCTATCTGGTACCCGGAGCAACGGATTTAAGAAAAAGTTATGCGGGATTGAGCGCCATGGTGAGCCACAATCTTTACCTGGATCCAACCGCCAATAATCTCTACATATTTTGTAGCCGCAACAAGCGAACTATCAAGATGTTGGAGTTTGATAAAAACGGTTTTGTCATCCACTCCAAGAAGCTGTTGAACACTGATCGATTCTATTGGCCCAAGGCCCAAGATGATATCAGCTCGATGACCGTTGACTTGCGGCAGCTAAACTGGCTACTTGATGGTCTGGAGATTGAACAAAAGCGGGCGTTCAAGGATATTTCAGTAATAATTTAGCGAAAGATATAGGAGTAATTCACAATAATTTGTGGGTTTCTTTTATATCTTTTTAAGTTATTCACATCTTTAATAAATTGCCGTAAAATCAAGACTTACAGCCATTTTTATGGTATACTCTCAAAGAGAAACGAGGTGGATTTCGATGATAAAGCTGATGGAAAATATGTCTAAAGAAGAGCTGATTGCTGCTTTCAAAAATAGAGAAAAAGAGCTTTGTGAGAAAATCGAATCCGACCGTATTTCAAAAGTTAAACTTATCAAAGAAAATGAGTTGTTGGCTGCCAAAGAAAAGAAATTCACTGCTAAAGAAAAGACTTTGATCGCCGAAAATAAGAAGCTGATTAGTGAAATCAACGAACGCAAATTGGAACTGCAACAGAAAAACGAATATATCAAGATATTAGAAAACGCCCGATATTCCTCTCAGAGAAATAATATAAAAGAATACAATCAAGGTCCCGACCTTTTCAGTCTGATTGGTATCGATTTTGGTGTGGTAACTGAGACTGAAGAAATAGAAGTCAAGGAAATCAAAGGGTACAAAAGAAAAGTAAGAATCCCTAAAGAAAAGCACATTAACTACGATCACCTAAAAACCAATGTCATTGACGAGCCGACACCAGAAAATTTCGATGTCTGCGACCTTTGTGGTACAACCATGAAAATAAAAAAGTACGATGAAAGAAAGGAACTCGTCTATACCCCAGCCAAAGTGGAAATGAATATATACCGTACTCCAGTATACGAATGTGTTGCTTGCCAGGAACATAACCTGGACGGCAAGTCATCTTATAAAAGAGTTCCGGGCAGACAACCTGTCATCAAGGGGAGCATTGCTTCACCTTCGCTGATTGCGAATATAATGGATATGAAATATTTGAAGGGTTTGCCCCTGGCCGCTCAGGAAAAACGATTCCTGGAGAATGATGTTGTCATCCCTAGACAAAATATGGCCAATTGGATGATTAAAGCCTCGGTACATCTGGGTTTACTGTTCGAATGCATGCGCAAGGATCTGTTGGCCATGAATGTGATACACTGCGACGAAACCACGACCCAAATTTTAAATGAAGAGGGCAAGACGGCTCAAAGTAAATCCTACATGTGGGTGGTAAGAACCTGCCAATATGATGTGCCGATCATCTTATATCGTTATGATCCCACTCGCTCAAAACGTGTTGTCGAAGATTTCATCGGAGATTATTCGAACTACCTGGTAACCGATGCATATGGGGCCTACGAGGCCCTTGATAATGTCACCAACTGTTTTTGCCACGTCCACGCCTTCCGTTATTTCCGTAAAGCCCTTGAGGTATTGCCAAAAGGTAGTGATAAAAGCAAAAGTTACGAATATACGTGCTATCGTTATTACCAGAAAATATTCGAAGCAAAAAACAAGATTGAAACGACCGCTAAGTCAAAACACTGCAAAAATCCAGTTAAATATTTTGAGTATGTTCATAAGGGCCGAAATGATATCGTAAAGCCTATTTATGACAATTTTTTAGCGTACCTTAAAGAAATAATCTTGCTACCTGAAGTGAATATGAAACCTACGTTGATCAAGGCAATTAATTACGAATTGAACCATGAGAAGGAATTCCGTGAAGTATTCAATAATCCAAAAGTTCCGTTCGACAATTCAAGCGCCGAGAGAGTTATCAGACCATTTGTGGTATCTAGAAATCGCTGCAAGTTCTATACCAGCCCCAAAGGAGCCCAAGCTGCGGCAATCATCTACTCGTTACTACTAAGTGCTGAAGAGAACGGGTTGTCAGCATACATGTACATGGAGTACGTATTGGAAAGATTACCAAGCATCGATCCAAGTGATGAGGTCGAAATCAGAAAGCTATTACCATACAACAAGGACCTGCCCAAATATTTGCGCCAACTGACGGCCAAAGAAATCAAAGAACTCAAATTAGGAATCCAAAGACAGAAATAAATTGTCCGCGGATTCCTTTTTCCTTGCATCAGAATATTCTTCCACCGCTCTATTTGACGCTTACGAACATCCTTCGCATCTTCCTTGTCATTAGTGAGGGACAGTGCGTACAGAAATAACTGCTGATAGTATTTTCTATATACTATTTCGAAATCATCATTTCTCATACCTCCACCTCTCTCATATATATAACAATTTAAAAGTAAATTAATTACAAAATTCCACATATTTATTACAAAAACATTGACCGATATATTTTTTATTTACAAATTTTAATTAATTATATCATAATTCACACTAGTATACGTGATTTGCTAAAATATCGGGAATCTTACTAATGAGTTAATCCTCTGCATTTTTTGCAAATTAATGACAACATAATCTAATATTGCCACTAATTTAAAAAAACTGGCTATCGGACGATAGACGAGCTCTCCACTACTTGTTAGAGCAATTGTATCTCAGCTAATACGTTGACTTGCCGCGAAAACTCGGTCACCGTTCCGACTCAGTCGCAACGTGTGTATCTTAGAAATTCCAGCCTTACTATCTTACCACGACAGTTTTGAATGTAAGTTTTATCTCCGTTATTTCAATGTCGAGAACCCTTTTAGCTACTCCAAATGCAATCCTGATAACCTATCCACTTGTCAAAGATTAAGTAGATAAAAAACACAATTCTCCAACGATAATTGCGTTAATTATCGGTAAAAAAGTTCGAGGCACATATGCTAATGGTGCCATTTGATAAATCATCATCTTGTTAAGCGGTTTTTTGTGCATTTATACAGGACCCGGCGGTAAATGAGTCGAACTATATTCACTCTAAAAACATTAAATGTCTGAAATGTAATTCATAAACATGTTTGGAGTTCGAAAATTCAATGTAAAAGTTTCGCCATCAACAAGCCGTAATTGCAAAACATTGAATCTTATTTATAAGATGGCTGGAATATAAATTACCAAATTCCAGCCACTAACATTTGTCTCAAATGCATAGACCGGCTGATAGTACGCTTTACTGTCTACCAAATATTCAAGTGAAACTTCGCCGATGTCGAGACTCAATTCATTCGAATTTGAATTGATAGAAAACCTTCCATCCTCAATCATCTCAAATGCTTCTTCTTGAGATATGATGTCGCAGTCCTTATAATATTCACATAGAATTATGTCACTGGTGATTGATCCCATTTTACCGTTTTCATAGTATGTGCATGAAATCGTGCCATCACAGATGGTTTCGCCTTTGGAGATGCCATTTGCTGTTAGGGTATAGTTACCTTCCCCGTTATTGGTGAAATCCATACCAACTGGGAGTTCAATGCCGTATTTTCCAAGTGCCAACACAATATCTTCTTCAGTCGCATTCAAGACCGTTTCGCTTGGTGAATCCATAGAATCAGCATTGAAATCTGAAATATGATACGTACCACCAAGATAATCCATCCAATATGAATATCCGTCAAAACTGTTATAAACCGCAGTCTCATCATATATCTGCGTGCGACTCTCATTTATTGTATCTCCAAGCGATTCAAAGAATTTTTCCGCGTATTGATATGTTTCTACCTGAGTGAATCTTTTTGTCTTATAGACTTTGCATCTTGCACGCTTGTCGCTATAGTCATACTCAGAACTTACACTCAATATATCAGGATTCACTTTTGAAATGTACTCAACGGACAGATTACCAAGATCCTGGCGAGAATAAGCAGTAAAGATAGATGTAAAAGTTACAATTAAAATAATAAAAGGAAGTTGCAATGCTGCAGTCTTTTTAAAACCATGCTTTTTCCCTTTGAAGCTTGAAATTATCGTAGATAAAAGTGCAAAACACCCATAGCCAATCATCACTCCCATTGTATTATCAAAAATATCATCAAATTCAAATAACCCAATTCTTAAAACATACTGTATGATTTCAATTACTAAACTCATTAAGAAACCAACAAGATATGTTATCCAAAATTTCCTGAACCTTTGAATTCCAACTGGAAGCAAGAATCCAAGAGGCACAAATAAAACAATATTCAGGATAATGTTCCGCCAATCTCTAGGTCTGAAATTCACCCAAGCTTCTCTATACGAATAAAAAAGCGAATGTATTTGAGAGTTCTCATAGAATGGCACCCGATTTAACATCGTCGCGCCAAAAATTACAGCTAAATAACAAACAAATACGATAAACCAGATCATCATCGATTTCGAGACAGTTTTTCTTCCCTTAAAAATCCTTTTGTAAAAGACAAAATACACAAACGAAACTAACGTGGTTAAAAATGCTGCCAAAATTATTCCAAATATCAAATAGCGCTCACCTAATGAGATCATGTCAGATATCCTCATTAAACCTCCCCCTTTCTGGTTGAATGATTTTTTTATACACAACAAGCATAACTACTATAACATATGTAACCATCTTCAGGAATACAATCGCAGTCATTTTTATGTTTTTTGTATATGAGTGACAATACAAATTTACATTTTCATTCATGTACAAAAACTGGTTATTGAACAAGAGAAGCACTCTCTACTACTTTTTTAGCAATTGCATCTTTGCTAATAAGTTGACTTGCCTGCGACAGTACGATCACTGCTTTGACTCAGTCGCAACGTGTGTATCTTAGAAGTTTCAGCCCTACTATCTTGCCACGATAATTTTAAATGTTAGTTTTATCGCCGTTATTTCAATGTTGCAAACCCATTTAGCTACTCCAACTGTTATCCAATAACCTAACCATTTGTCAAAGATCAAGCAAAAAAACACAATCATCCAACAAAAATTGCATTAATTATTGGCAAAAAAGTTCGACGCACATGTGCTAATGGTGCCATTTGATAAATTATCTGCTTAATAAGCTGTTTCTTTGTGTTTTCAAACAGGGATCCATTGATCACTAGTCGAAGTATACCTATTTTCAAAAACACAAATTAAATTATATGTATTTCAAATTTTCGATACTGCCTCTAAATTTACAACGTTGCAATTAATCTATTTTCGCAAAGAAAGCTATTTATTCACATTCAGCCATACCTCTTTAGTAAGTTCGTAACCAAGACAGTGGACTATGTCCCCATCATTGGAATCAATTTTACGTTTCTCAATTTCATCTTTTACATAGATAAATCCAAGCTTGCCCAGGATATTTGCGGAAGCTATATTCTCTTTTTCGAAGCAGGCACAAATTTTGTCAATCGAGGTGTAATCAAATAAATAGTTGAATATTGATTTACATGTTTCTTGTATGTAACCTTGATGCTGAAAATTTTTTCCTAAAATATATCCAATTGTAGCATTATTATCACATATGACTGCTTTGAAATTACCAATTACATTTTCTGGCTTTTCCTTCTTTGTAATTGCGACATTATGTATATTTGGATCACTGATATATGGAATTATTTGAGTTACTAGTTTATTTCTAGTGCATTCCACGTTTGAGTGTGGATACCATGCCATATATGTTGAAAGTTGCTCATCGCAATAGAAGTTATTATACATACTATAAGCATCATCAATGATATAGTTTCTCAAAATTAATCTATCTGTCATAATATTTATACGCATAATACTCAACCTCCCTTATTTTGATTTCAAGCACTTACTTCGCTAAAAGTGAGTGCTTTTTCATTTTATTTTTTATAATAAATCGTAACACACATGAATATAATAATGAACTTAATTAACCATCAAATACATGTGAGTTCGATATTTGATTATCTTCACTTATGAAAAACTACTAAACATCGGCTTTTTGGCTGAAAGTAATTCTTCTTCGGTACCAACAATAAACTCCAAGATGTATCTGGTGGCTAATTAAGATAATGAACAACAATTATATAATCTTTAGAATTTTTTAGATTTTATTCATGAGATTATCAGTTAAAACTTGTGACTTAATATATCCTGCATGATAGGACAGTTGCCCATGAATCACACAAATATTTGTCCGAGCATTCAGATATCGCAAAGAAGAAGCTGATAATCACGGATTTCCATCTCATCGCGTAGTTTCAAGGATACGTCTTGAATAAATTCATACTTGCCCTGACCGCTGGTTCCACTCGACATTTTTTCCTTAGCTGTTATCTCTCCCGGTCCAATTAATTATGGATCCGATTTCCGACAAGTTGATAATCGAATCGATAGCAGCTACCAAAACACTTTTTATAACCGGATCACTCACTCCTGGCGGTGCTACTGGTTGTGATTCAACTGCACTTGGCTCTTGCTCTTGTATTTCGCTATCTTAGGTGGGGAGCAACTATTTATATTAAATTGACACTCCCAGGTTAAAAAAAAGATTCCGACTAATAGTGGAGAACCATTTAGGTCTCTTCGCTATTGGTCGGAAGCAAGTTGTTGGAATTGAATTGAAATTTATTTTTTGACAATTTGATAATAAGTGCGTGCGGTGAGGAGGTAGACCAGACAGTAGATTGCTGCCAGGAAAGCCACTGTGATGATGGTGATTATAAAGTAAGTTTGGACATTGCCAAGCAGGGCCATCCTAAGCACTCTCAAGATCAGCGGAAAGGCAAAAGCCAGGTGGATGATGGCAACTATCAATGGCAAAAAGAAGAATACCAGTACCTGGCTTTTGATTGCCTGTTTGACTTCTTTTTGGCTCATTCCGACATTCTGAAGGATCTCGAATTTGTTTTGGTCCTCGTACCCTTCGGAAAGCTGCTTGTTGTATATGATCATTATTGCCGCCATCAGGAACATCACCGACATGAAAATCCCGATGAAAAGCAGACTACCAAGCACTTCATAACTATCCTGCAGTTGAGCATCATGATTCAAGAAAGTGACAGAACGAGGACCTTCTTGATTGAAGAATTCATTTTTGATGGTATCGACAGTAGCTTCCAGCTTGGGATCATCACTGTTTAGTCCGATGGCATAGCCGGGAATCAGCTCAGTTAGAGCCGGAATTGTTGCAATCTGGCCATTTGCGAAGATGACCGCCATTCGTCGAGGTGCGTAATAATTGCCAACCATGATCCGCGGATCCACAAAGGTGCCAACCACCTGATAATCAACCCCATCAATCCAGATGTCGTCCTCTTGATAGTCGAAACTGGTGTAAAGAACAACCTGGTTGGACTGTAATTCGATACTTTGATTGAAACCTTGATTGAAAGTATCCTGGCTTAAAGCGTTGAGATTGATGGTATCGTTGAAACTGTCACTACTAGTCGCTTCCAAGACTACATGACCATCATGATAGATTCCAATTGTATCAAGCAAATCAAAGGAGAAGTAATCATAATAGTCAAGATCTTGCAGATGCGCAGTCGCAATTTCCTCAAAGTTGTTTTCGACCTCGCGGGCATAACCCACCATGATCTGGTCAGCCGGACATTGGCCGTCAACTGATTCCTGGATGCCAATATACATGCAAAAAGTCGAGGAAAAAGTCACCAGGACACAGGTACAAAGAATACAGATATTGGCCAGACCGATGGCGTTTTGTTTCATCCGGTATAAAAGTCCCGAAATTGCTGTAAAATGACGGGTCTGATAATAATACCGTTTGTTTTTGCGCAAGAGTTTGAGCAAAGTAATGCTCCCAGCGGTGAAAAGACAATAGGTTCCAATCATCACCAGAATCACGGCCACAAGAAACAAAGCGATTGCCAGAACAGGATCAGTGATGGTCAGGGCGATATAATAACCGGCACCAAGAGCAACCAGTCCGATCATGGTCGTGATCAGTTTGGTCTTGGGCTCTTTTTCCCCAATATTGCCCCCTTTTAACAGTTCAATCGGTTTGGTCAACTGGACACTCAGCACATTGACAGCCATCGAAACCAAAAAGATGGTCAGGTATAAAAGGGCTGTTTCAAGAATCCCTTTAAACGAGACACTCAAGGCGAACTCGATTGGAGCATGAATCAGATTGGTGATCAAAAGATCCATCAGCTGACCAAGCAAGATCCCCATAATCACGCCAGCGATGATTGAAACAGCAGCCACAATCATAGTTTCCAGCAGCATCATCACCATGACATGACGTTTTTCCATACCTAAGATATTGTAGAGGCTGATTTCCTTTTTCCGGTTTTTGATGACAAAGCTATTGCCATAAAGCAGGAAAACCGTGGCGAAGATCATGATCACATAAGTCCCCATCGACATGAAAGTGCTAAGGGTCGGCCTATTAGCCAGCGATTCGCTGTAGTAAAGCGATCTGACAATATAGAACAGACAGCTGGTGAAGATGGCCGAAAAGATGTAAGGATAGTAGAACTTGCGGTTCTGGTTGATATTGGTTCGGGCCAGTTTATGATAGAATCCCATTTTAACGGCCTCCAGTGGCAATCATCTTGAGGGTATCCGAGATTTTTTGGTACATCTGATTGTTTGAAAGATCACTTTTGTAAAGCTGATGATAGATTTCCCCGTCCTTGATAAACAGGACCCGGCTGGCATAGCTGGCTGCCTTAGTTGAGTGGGTAACCATCAAAATCGTCTGCTTGGATTTATGGATTTCATCAAAGATTTCCAAGAGATTATCGGTTGATCTGGAATCCAGGGCTCCGGTCGGCTCATCAGCCAGAACGATCTTGGGATTGGTGATCAAAGCCCGGGCTACAGCCACCCGCTGTTTTTGACCGCCGGAAATCTCATAAGGATATTTTTCCAGCAAGTCTTCAATCCCCAGTTTGGGTGCCAAAGCGGATAACTTTTCCTTCATTGAAGGATATTTTTCCTTGGACAGGACTAATGGCAGATAAATATTGTCTTCCACTGACAAAGTATCCAGGAGATTGAAATCCTGGAAGACAAAGCCCAGGTTCTTTCTTCGAAACGATGATATTTCCTTGTCCTTGATTTTGGTGATATCTTCTCCTTCAAGTAAGACTTCCCCGCTGGTTGGCTTGTCAAGTGAAGCCAGGATATTAAGCAAGGTGGTTTTCCCACTGCCGGATTCGCCCATGATGGCGACATATTCACCGGCTTCAATTTCAAAGTTGACGTTTTTCAAAGCCTCTACTTTCTGTTTTGAAAAACGGGTTGTATATATCTTCTTTAATTGGTTTACTTTTAATAATGTCATAAGTATTACCTTCCCTTCTTTATCAGTTTACTAAAAAAAGGAAATGTCCATCCATCGATGTTCCTTACATTTCCCGTTTCCAATCTTACAATTTTGTAAGATTACTCGATAAAGATGCTTTTTTTATAGAAATCGATGCATACGGTAGTTCCAACACCGACTACGGAATCAATCGTAATGCCATGATTTAACTTGTCTAGAATCAATTTGACTAGGTATAATCCGATCCCACTGGCTTTTTTGTCCTGGCGACCCTGAAAACCGGTGAAGCCCCGTTCAAAGACCCGGGGCAAATCTTCAGCTTGGATTCCAGTCCCGGTATCCTGGATATAGAGTCGGGAATTATCATTATAAATTGAAATCGTTCCCTGCTTAGTATACTTGATGGCATTGGAAAGAACCTGTTCTATCACAAAGGAACTCCATTTTTCATCAGTCAAGACCTTGGTATCATCAAGATTGTACTCCAGATTGACCTTGCCATGGGCAAAGAAAGTGACTTGTTTTTTTAGAACCTCACTGACCAACTTATCCAGTGACACATATTCAAACAAAAAGTCGTTATTGATATCTTCAAGCCGAAGATACTGCAGCACCATATTGACATATTGTTCAATCTTCAAAAGTTCCAGCACCATTTCCTGATTATTGCACTGTGACTGCAATAAAAGTTTCAAGGCTGAAATCGGAGTTTTGATCTGATGAACCCAGATCGTATAGTAGTCAATCAAGCCCTGATATTTGTTTTGATTGACTTGTTTGGTATCTCTAATCAGATTATTGAGCTGATCAATCAACTCCTGATATTCTCTTTCGATAACATCTTTGGGCTTAAGGAATGTATCCAAAGAAACATCGATTGAATTCTTTAAATTGAGGACATTGTGGTACCGGTTTTTGAAAGCCAAGAAATCAAAAATGCCAAAACCAATTACCAAGGCCAACCAAACCAAAGTCAAATACTCAATCACTGAAGTCTCGAGTTGAACCAGAGAGAAAACCAACACTTCAAAGATGATGAAGATGGTAAAGACAAGGTATATGAATTTGCGATAGTTAAGATATTTCAACATCAAATCAGATACCCCATTCCCTTTTTGGTCTTGATAAAATCATCCAGCCCGATTGTTTCCAGCTTCTTGCGTAGACGATTGACATTGACGCTTAACGTATTGTCATCGACAAATTGGTGGTCATCCCAAAGAAAGTTCATGATCTCCTCCCGAGACAAAATCGTTTCGGGCTTTTGAAACAGCAACTCCAATATCTTGACTTCATTCTTGGTTAACTCCAAAGCTGCATCATTGAAGGAAATAGTGGCATTAGCAACGTCCAAGATGACATCATTGTAGGTAAGCAGATGAAAATCCTTGGCAAAACTGTATGTTCTGCGTAGAATTGCCTGGATTTTGGCCGTGATGACATTCAAATCAAAGGGTTTGTTTATAAAATCATCACCGCCCATGTTCATTGCCATCACAATATTCATGTTTTCATTAGCTGAGGAAATGAAGACAATTGGAATCTGCGAGATATTTCTGATTTCCCGGCACCAGTGGTAGCCGTCAAATGAAGGCAAATATATGTCCAGCAAAACCAGATCCGGAGCAAAAGCTGAGAAGTCAACTAGGACATTATTAAAATCAGTTATACAATTAACCTGATAACCCCATTTTTCCAGATGATTTTTAAGCGTTGAAGCAATGACACTGTCATCCTCAACTATCATGATTTTATACATCCCTAACTCTCCTTTGCTTACGTGGAATGGCAACATTATTCCCGACACTTTTATAAAAAGCGTTTAGAAGTGGTAAAATTTAGCAGAAATAAAGCTAGATTAATCTATTCGAACATTAGTTATAAATTGCTTTAAATGATGAATCCGAATAGTTACCTCCGGGTCGAATGTAATAAATTCCGATATTGTTCTCATACTCTTATACTATAGAAAAGTACCCATCACAATACGATATTTGCACTCATCAGCTCTGCCTGCTTTATGACTGTATTAATAGCATTTTTTGCTTGGTCTGGCGGATATTTGTATTTTCTTAGCAAGTGCTTTACCTGAGTTCTCACATAGGCTCTTGCAGACTGTTTTTTATCCCAGTCAAGCGTTCTGCTTTTTTGAATCAATGTAGTTAATTCGTGCGCCATTTCGACTAAAATAGCATCCACCATATTTTGTAGGACTTTTGGGTCTGCAACAAGCGCATCATAAAATGCCAATTCTTCAGGTGACAAACCTTTTTCGTTACCATCAACATAGGCCTCAGTCATTTCTTTTGAAAGAGTCAAAAGCTCTTCAATAACTTCTGCACTTGTTATCATTCGATTGTTATAGCGTTTCAAAACATTTTGCGTTTTTTCAGAAATAAGTTAGGCATTAACCGCACCGGTTCTTGCAAATATTCGGATATTATATTCTTACATGATACGCAATAGTTCTGCTGCAATATTTTTATTTTTCATTTTCCGTACTTGTGCCATATACTCATCCGAAAGTAGTGAAATCTCCGGATTTTTTTGCCTGAATGTTCAAATACGTTTACCACACCATCCTGTTGAATCGCTTGTTCAAGCATCTTCATAATGCGAGCATTAATTTCATTGGAAGTGATTTTTCCTTTTCCACAACTTTGCATATTCCAGCCATAACGGATATTATACAAGATTCTAACATGTCCTTATCTTCTTGTCTAATTTAGTATAACTTATCCACTTGTCAATAATCAAGCAGATAAAATAGCACAATTCTCCAACGAAAATTGCATTAACTATTGGCAAAAAAGTTCGACGCACATGTGCTAATGGTGCCATTTGATAAATTATCTGCTTAATAAGCGGTTTCTTTGTGTTTTCAAACAGGGATCCATTGATCACTAGTCGAAGTATACCTATTTTCAAAAACACAAATTAAATTATATGTATTTCAAATTTTCGATACTATCTCTAAATTTACAGCGTTGCAATTAATCTATTTTCTCAAAGAAAGCTATTTATTCACATTCAGCCATACCTCTTTAGTAAGTTCGTAACCAAGACAGTGGACTATGTCCCCATCATCGGAATCAATTTTGCGTTTCTCAATTTCATCTTTTACATAGATAAATCCAAGCTTGTCCAGGACATTTGCGGAAGCTATATTCTCTTTTTCGAAGCAGGCACAAATTTTGTCAATCGAGGTCTTATCAAATAAATAGTTGAATATTGATTTACATGTTTCTTGTATGTAACCTTGATGCTGAAAATTTTTTCCTAAAATATAACCAATTGTAGCATTATTATCACATATGACTGCTTTGAAATTACCAATTATATTTTCGGGATTTTCCTTCTTTGTAATTGCGACATTAAGTATATTTGGATTACCGATATATGGAATTATTTGGGTTACTAGTTTATTTCTAGTGCATTCCACGTTTGAGTGTGGATACCATGCCATATATGTTGAAAGTTGCTCATCGCAATAGAAGTTATTATACATACTATAAGCATCATCAATGATATAGTTTCTCAAAATTAGTCTATCTGTCATAATATTTATGACGCATAATACTCAACCTCCCCTATATTGATTTATTACTCTATTAACCATTTAAGTATCTTTTAAAGACCAAGCAGATAAACAAGCATTATCTTCGAACAAAAATGCCATTAGATAAAGAAACAGCGCCAGTTATCTATTGATTTTAACATATTTTCAGGCGTAACCCAATATCGCATTGCCAGTCCAAATATAGTAGATGTACATGGCTCAGAACTCCTGTTTTCCCATTTAGAGACAGCTTGGTGACTACATTATACTACATGGCTCTTTTCAATTATAGGTGTCGTATATTTTACGCTTACCGTTGTTTCAATGTTGCGAACCCAATTGGCTACTCCAACTGTTATCCAATAACCTATCCACTTGTGAATGATCAAGCAAATAAAAAACACAATTCTCAATAGAAAATTGCATTAATTATTTGTAAAAAAGTTTGATTCACACGTGCTAATGGTACCTCACAAATCTTTTTCCATCCTGATATCAGTGTGCCATTCACCATTACAGTAGGTGAAATCCTTGTATTCTGCAAAAGGAACGTATCCAAGTTTTTTGTAAAACTCTACCGCAGTCACATTGAAATCAAAAACTCCCAGCTCAATCCGCACCAGGCCCAACTCCAAAGCTTTCTGCTCAAGAAAAGACATCAACTTTGCACCATAGCCTTTTCCTCTGTAGGAAGGTTCACCAATAACAATTGAAATCCAAGCTGTATTTGGAACCTTTCTTGCCAGATGTCCTGGATCAATCATGATCGAAACCTCCCCAATAGGAAGTGCTCCATCATATGCGATGAAATAAAACTTGTTTTTCAATCCTAGAGATTCCTTTATGTCTTCTGGAGTACAGAATTCGAACGGACCTTCACTTAAATTGGGCTTGATTAAATGCTGGATGGTCTCATCGTTATACCAGTCTGCCATTGTCCGAATCAATTCTTCGTCATCCGTCATTACTTGTTTGAATTTGAGCATACTATATTCCCTTTCCCAATGGCTGCATAATCATAAAAATATTATCTAACCTTCAGCTCCAAACATTTTATTTAATAATACATATCTATTTGCGGCATATTGGAAAACAAACATACCACGTATTTGATAGATTATACTGATGGAGGCTTAATAACTGGATAAGATAAATGTATCAATGATGTTTTCATCGAAATCAACAGTAAGAGTGATTCCTGAAATATCCAGAAATGCCTGTTTCCATGGTGGTCATCAAGCTATTATTGCTTCTTGTCCCTTGGTTCACGTTTTAGATGAGTGCCGTCACAGAAAGGTTGGTTTTTGGTTCTGCCACAGCTACAAAGGCAATAATGCTCCTTGGACACTGGTTGGCGCTGATCAATCAGTTCCACCGATCCCTGGACAACATAAGGACCGTGTCTGACAACCTTGATTGATGGTTCATCGCAGAAATTATCGAAGGTCTCGCCATTGATGGTATAACTCAAAGCTCCAGAATGGCATTTTTTTATCGTCGCAATTATATTTTCAACCGTGTCGCCATCAGGATTGATCCAGGGGCACTTTCCCATATCAAATACAGTCGGCAATTCCAGATAACATGTTCCTGGGTGAGAACATGCCCTCCGATTGTCATTGATGGTTATTTCTTTGCCAACGTAGGATTTGAATCTGCCATCACGCACTTTTACCCTGTTCTCTATGAATCCGGCATTGACGTGAGCGCCGTCGCAAAACGGTTTGGTTTTGCTCTTGCCACAGCGGCAAAGGCTAGTCTGGGATTCGACTGGGATAGTGGTGCCATTTCTACCGATTAGTTCGGTCAGCCCTTTGACCATGAAAGGACCGTTGATTATCGTCTTTATTTTTGGTTTTTCACCCATAGGTTTCACCGCCTCCTATTGACATATAGCTTGAAATTATATTGAATCAGCAGAATTGGACATTATCGCATCATCTCTTTTTAAGAGGATTTTGTTTATCAAGGTAGACATACCAAAATGATAGATATTGAAATCTACTTATAATCATTATTTTTCAGATCATCGATTATCACTACGTTGCAATTATCACACTTATAGGCTACTACCACTCCACCACGCATATATGTATACTTACCTAGCCTGGTTTCGTATTTTTCCACTTTATGGCGTAATTTTGATAATCTAAGTCTTTTTTCTTTCGGTGTCCAAGCAATACTCGTACCCAAGGTTTGAATATAGCCTTCAGCCATTTCCCGTTTACAATAAGGACATTCCTTTAGCTTCATTCGACTTCCCCCTAACATTGGTACATTCCACAAAGATATATTATCATAATTTACAACAAGCTTGTACATTTGGAACTAAAAATTCTTTTGAAATTGGTTTTTAGCCGTTAGTATCAGCTAGAAAATCAATTATTTACCGATTTGTGCAGCAAAACAATAATCCGTATCATTTCATTCCGGTTAGATTAAAAACCCGTTTTGATCGTTACTGTCGACAATACTCTTTTTCTTAGGTTGACAATTGAGAAAACTAAATTTCCAGTTGGAAAAAGGGTCAAAAATACGCATTGATCAGCTCTGGAATTTCGTATCTTTCATTCAACTCAACATAGAGCACCCGATTGTCCTTGATCATCACAAAGCTGTTGTCAATGCCATAACCGGAATCTATCTTTGATGACTCAATCTCATCCATTGACAATATGGCAGCAGCATATGACTTGTATTCAACGTCACGATTGGAGTCGAATGGTTCTGTCATCGCCATGAGTTCTTCTTCAGAAGGAATCCTGCTGTCATGTTCTGTCTGTTCGATCTGGTACTCGTAGATGGCATTTGCGATTGATGCATTCCTGCATTCATACAACCTTTCAATATAACTGTCATTGTTTGCTTGATCAAGATCATCTCCGCCATCATCGCCATAAAAGCAAGATTCATCGTAGAAAATATCTTTATGGTAATATCCTTCATTGCTGGCTGATTTTTGAACACTGCCGGTAGAATCAGTTCCACCAGTTTGTGATGACGAGAAAGGATCAAAAACATTGATTGCAAGAATAATCAGGGCGATAGCCAGCGAAAGTGAGCTGTGAATTTTTCTTTGTCGCTCATTCGATGAGACAAAGAGCTTCTTGCTGTATATTCTGGACAAATAGATGTTGATTCCTATAAGCGTCAACACGATCACCAGAGTAACCGCCTTGGAAGACAATGAAACCCAGATCAAAAAAGGAATAATCATGATGATCACAACCGCCCTTGAAACATGGTAAAGAAACCTTATAACGGCAAAGATTATCGGTGAAGTTTCAATACCTCTGGCTTGTCGGGAAAATTTTACTCTGGTATACATTCCCGCGGCCGCGCCGGATAATAGCGCAATTCCTGATGAAATCATGAACAAACTATATAACAACAGGTATTTATACAAGATGGCCCCGCCTATGTCCAGTCGCACGCTGTCACTGGTGATTCCCCCGGGGTCACAAAATAAAATGAGAAGCAGACCCATTACTATTGAAAATACGATTTTCGGTGTTGCCAGCACATTTTTTATCGCGGCTGATTTGGCTACAGGATCATTTTGCAGTTCTTCAATCTGCTCATCTTCGCTCAACCAGAAAGAAAAACTGCCGTAATTGTCGATAAAAGTATAGCCAAGAGAGCTAACCATTTCGACATAGTCTTCATAGGCCGGATTGTAGTCGATGAAAAACCTCAGCTTTGCAGGTTCAATCCTGGTGAACCTGAACAGGAACATTCCCACTTTTTCAAGCCGCCAGCCCTTGGCGGCCTCTTTTTCAAATATTTCAATCCACGATTCCTCATCAAACATGCTGTAGTTGATGATCTTATATCTGCTTTTTATCATTGTATACCCCCATATAATGAGTTATCATCCGCTCCAGTCTTTCGACTTCAAGGTCCAGTTTTTTCCTGCCCTTGTAAGTGATCACGTATATTTTTTTCCGGTCGATTTCCTCAACCAGTTCGATGAAGCCATCATATTGAAAACGTCCCAGAAGCGTATAGAGCGTACCGGCTCCAACCTTGATTTTGTCTTCAGTCATTTTTGATATTTCATTCATGATTTCGTAACCATGACGCGGCCGGTCCAGCACAAGCAAGATGTAGAACATCTGCGGTGTCAAAGTGTCAAATTCTATCCTTGCCATACAATACCCCCTTTATATTGATTATCGATACACCTACTATTATACTCCCTTTATATCGATAATCAATATATTTTGGAAACTTCATTTCTATAAAAAACGGCTGAATCCAGCCGTTTTTCTAAGACAATTAATTTACTTTCTAAAAGCCCGGGCATATTGGAAAGGTATCATTTCGCCCAGCCCGGCTTTGGCAGCTTCCTGCATCGCAAAATAAGGATTGGCAAGCAAGCCCCGCCCGATGGCCACCAGGTCAGCCCTTCCGTTGTTCAGCGTTTCTTCGACCAGTTTGACATCATCAAGAAGACCGACTGCGATGGTTGACAAACCGACTTCCTTTTTGATTATCTCCGCCGGTTTTAGCTGATAGCCCGGGTAGACATGGTAGCCCGCCGCTCCGTTGCCCCCGGTGCTTACGTGGATCACATCGATGTCATCGCGGATCTTTTTTAATATCTCGACCATTTCATCCAGATCATAACCATCTTCAAGATATTCCAACGCTGATATCCTCAGCCCCATGGTCTTGCTTGACGGCCACACGGACCTGATTGCATAAATGACCTCCTTCAAAAAGCGGATGCGGTTTTCAAGGTTACCGCCGTATTCGTCGGTACGATGGTTTGAATGCGGTGAAAGGAACTGGTTGATAAGATAACCATGGGCACCATGGATTTCAACCATATCGAAACCAGCCGCATCGGCCCGACGGGCCGCAGCCTGGAAGGCAGCAACAATTTCCTTGATCTGATCCCGGGTCAACTCAGCAGGAACCTTGTATTTCTCATCGAAAGCGATGGCGCTAGGGCCAACTCCCTGGAGCTTGCCGTCATATTTTCGGCCGCCATGGTTGAGCTGGATACCCACCATGGTGCCGTAACTTTTGATTTTGGACACCAATCCTTGCAAGCCTGCAACCTGGCTGTCATCCCAAAGCCCGAGGTCCCCATCGGAAATCCGACCGTTTGGCATTACCCCGGTCGCTTCGACAATGATCAATCCGACCCCGCCAATCGCCCTGGAAGTGTAATGGGTGGTATGAAAGTCGGTGACAAGGCCGTCTTCTTTGGCCGAGTACATGCACATCGGTGGCATGACCAGGCGGTTTTTAAGCTCAAGATTCTTCAGAAGGTATGGTTCAAACAATTTCAGTTGTGACATGATATTCCACTCCTTTTCTTACTATTTTTAGATGTGATTTATATATTGTCATTGTATCACTTAATCAAATCCATAACCACCGATATGATCATCCTCACTTTTAGTGATTGAAATTGAAAATGACGCAGCTTTTTTTTATAAGCTGCGTCAAAGGCATTATTATGCGATTTTCCGGTTATTATTTGTATGAACAGCAGTAGTCAGCGAACTGAGACACTTTTACCTTGAACTTGCTGTTGGCTGCCACTGTGAAGCTTTCACCTTTGCTGTAGGTTTTGAATTCATCTTCACCTGGCAATGCGATATCCATCGCTCCGTTAAGGACTTCCATCAACTCTTCAGTAGCAGTCTTGAATTCGTATTCTCCAGCAAGCATGAATCCTAACGTTTTCTTTGTTCCATCAGGAAATTCAATTGTCCGGCTGCTTACTTTTCCATCAAAATAAACGTTCGCTTCTTTTACTACATTCACGTTTTCAAATTTCATCTTATTCTCTCCCACTTGTTTCTGGCCCGAGTGCCATCATGATTATACTATCATCCTGGAAATTTTCCAAGATGCAACTTGAAATTAGCTGAAAATCGCTTTGTTCCTCGATAATCAGATGTTCAGGAGCCTGCAAAAAGCCGCGGCGATCCCGTCATTGTTGACCGTATCGGTAACATGGTCGGCGTGTTGCTTGACCGCCTCGCTCGCATTGCCCATGGCGATGCCGTGTCCGACAAGTTTAAGCATCTCAATGTCGTTGTGCCCGTCACCAAAGGCATAGGTGTTTTGTGTCTCGATGTTGAGATGTCTGAAAAGATACTCGCAGGCAGTCCCCTTCGAGAATCCTTCAAGATGGACGTCCATCCGGATGTCGACATCATCCTCATATGCTGTTATCGCCCAGTTCGACGGAAGCTTTTCCTTCGCCCCTCTAAGGCTAGCGGCGTCACCGAATACTGCCGCCACTGAACTGGCTGCCACTTCACCCCAGCTGTCTTTTACCAGAGGTATTCCGGTAAGGTCGGCCGACCCGGTATAAATCTCGTTATGTTTTTGCAAAAACGGATCGTCATGACTGCTTACCCAGTTGCCGCCGTAGCCGCCAAGGGCACAGCTGCCATTGAATTGTTCATACACTTCCAATTGCATTTCAATCTGTTTTTCGCTGAAAATATTGTGGACAAGCACTTCACCTTGAAACTCGATATAGTGGCCATCCGAGCATATGTAACCATCAAAATCAATATCCTTCACACTTTCAGGTATCTGGGTCCTGGCAGTGGCGACAACTATATAGTTGCCCTGGCTTTGGAATTGCTTTAGCACCTCGCAAGTTCTCTTGGTTGGATGCATCATTCCATCCGGAACATTTACCATAGTGCCGTCAATATCAAAAAACGCGATTTTTTTCATAATCATTCTCCTTGCCAACATGTTCCATCTTTGATGAAACCGTTAGGCAAAGATTAGCACACGAATCGTTTTTGTGCAATAATCCCCCGCCAAAAAAGTCCCAATTTCAAAAGTTGAAACTGGAGCATGGTTGCAGGGCATTTATAATATGCATTTATCGCATAACCAGGATAGAAATCACAACATTACAATGCCCTTTTGTCAGGCCTTGGCTTGTGCTGTTTATTTCCAGCGCCTGGGCCACGCGGTAGTATGGATTTAAAGAGATTCTAGAAAGTGGCTCAAAGCGAACGCATAATCTACGCTTAGAAGCATCGTTATGTCATTGTACGAATCACCTATTCCACTGAGTTCCCTGATATGCATGTGTTTTTGTAAAATTTCAGGGCCGCCCCTGCTTCAGGGTGTACATCTGCTTTTTGGCCTGACATAGAGATTGACCTCCTCATGGAAATTCGCAAATATCCGTTTGACAATACCGTAATCGATGCACTGTTCATAGATCGCACCCCGCGTTTTTGTCGACGATAAGCGCTCCGGAAGACACAACACAAAAATCGTAGTCGATAACACCTTTGACTACGCCGCTGTACAGCCTTCAAGTGCACAGGCCAAACAGGTGACCTTCCTTTTGAACTTTCCGATTCCCCTTATATCACTATCCTTGAAATTGCCTGGAATATCATCGAAAAACAAGGTGCCGTCCAGATCGCTCGCAAATGCTTTCATCGTAAATTTTCCCTTTCATTGTGTAATTGCACTTATATGAAAATAATGCTACAAAATAAGTAAGATTACAACAGGAACCCGTTTTCAAGTGACTGTTACTGAATGGTTGTCTTGGATCCTATCGACAGTTTTATTCGAGTCAGATCAAAATACATCACTCCTGGCTGTGTTCAATGAAATAGTCGAACGCTGCAGCTCCTTGTTCGAGCACGTCCCACAACACTTCGGGTCTTTGCTTCAAGGTCGCAATCCAGCTGTCAAGATAGGCAAGGTTGTTGTCGAACTCGCCAAAACCATCATCCATGTTGGTGATTTTGAGATGACTGACCAAAAACACACTTGTAAGTTCTGCCACGAGTTCCTCAATCGCATAGCTTTCAGTGGATGATTCAAAGGATTCTAAGGAACGGTCTAGACGGTGACTTGCACCGATGGCATGTGCGATCTCATGAAGAAGAGTTGCATAATAAGCCTTTTCATTTTTAAAAGATGAACGCAGTGGCAGGACGATCTTATCCTGCCCCCAGTCGTAAAATGCCCGATTCTGAGCGGCATGGACAACTCTTAGATGCTCGCTTGCCAGAAACCGGCCAACCGCCCCTTTTTCAAAACCTTCCTCAGGCTCAAAATTTTCAGCCTGGTCGGGATCGATCCCTTCCACAATTCCCGCATTGTAAACTCGATGATAGCCGATGCTTTTAGTGACCGTAAAATCCGATTCATGAAGCCGGCCACTGCTTTTAGCGATCAGTTCATCCTTCTCTTTGGCGGAGTAATATTTGGGCTTGTTCTTCAGGCGGTATCTTATCTTGAGATACCTGATGGCAAACAGATGGCCGCCCTCAAGTGCGATCTTATTTTCGGGGATGTGCCACTGCTTGTCGGGTTCGCATTCCCTGTTATGGCAGACAAGCTGATTGTAGGTCAGCCAGCGGGAATCGGGATATTCCATGACATGGCTTACCAGGCTCAACAGCAGCTGGTTGAAGCCCTGGTATACGTGACCGGAGCTAAACGATTTTTGCGTTATGTTTCTCCAAGGCCGGATCCAGACCAGCTTGGTGCCATTTGCCTTCCTTGCGTTTTCCTTTGCGGTTTTGAGATGTTCGATGAAGATGGCGCAGATTCGCTTCTGCCATTGTTCGGTTTGTTTGTTTATCATATGTTCACCCCTGTTTCTAATATATATTCCCATCCAAACCTCTGATTACTTTGGCGAACACCACATTTCTTACCATATTCAAACCGCTCCTTGAATATATTGGGTAGTGACAGTCAAAATGGAAGATGGTATAATTTTAGATTGTATAAGTACTATTTTATTGAAAGAAAACAAATGAGGTTTTAATATGCAAAATAACGAATATTTCATGCCTGCCGAGTGGGAAACCCACGAACGGACATTCATCGAGTGGCCGGTCAAAGATTCACTGGTATGGCCTGACAACTACGACGAGGTAGTGAATGGATATCGCAATGTGATCAACGCCATCTCCCAGTTCGAGCCGGTTACAGTCATCGTCAATGAAGATACCTTTGAGCAGGCAAATGAGCTGACCCATGACAATGTCAGACTGCTAAGCATTCCCCACAACGATGCCTGGTGCCGTGACAACGGTCCGACCTTTGTCTACGACCAGGACCACAATCTTACCGGAATCAACTGGGAATTCAACGCCTGGGGTGAACGTTTCACTCCTTATGACCTGGACAATGCGGTGGCCGGAGAAATTCTCGAAAACCTGAATATCTCCCGGATCGACGGTGGTCTCGTACTTGAAGGCGGTTCGATCCATGTCGATGGTCAGGGGACCCTGCTGACGACCCGGGAATGCCTCTTGAACAAGAACCGCAATCCCCATATGACCCAGGAGGATATCGAAAAGAAAATCAAGCCGCTCCTTGGTGTTGAAAAGATAATCTGGTTGAACCAGGGGCTGTACGGCGACGAGACCGACGGCCATATCGACAATATCGCCTGCTTTGTAAGACCGGGAGTGATCCTGATCCAGACTTGCCAGGACAAGGAAGATCCAAACTACCGGATTTCCCAGGAGAATCTGGAAATCCTGCGCAACACCAAAGATGCGATGGGACGCGATCTTGAGATAATCGAAATCGATCAGCCCCCAGCCCGTTTCTACAAGGACATCCGACTGACGCTAAGCTATCTTAACTACTACATCGTCAACCGAGGCATCATCCTGCCTGTATTTGGCGGTGACGCGAGCGAAACCGACAAGAAGGCCATCGAGCTCCTTGCCCATCTCTATCCCGACCACCAGGTTGTGACCATCGATGGAATGGATCTGATAAAGGAGGGTGGCAATGTCCATTGCATAACCCAACAGATGCCACTTAGAAAATTCCAGCCAGGAGGACATTTATGAGACTAGTGAGAGTTGCAGCCACCCAGATGAGCTGCACCAATGTGATTGAAGACAACATCAAAAAGGCGGAGAAGCTTGTCCGTCAGGCTGCCGCTCAGGGAGCCAATATCATCCTGATCCAGGAGCTGTTTGAAACACTGTATTTCTGTCAGAAGGAAAACGACAGTTTTTACCAATATGCCAAGGATTTGGATAACAACAAGGCAATCAGCCACTTCAAAGCCATCGCCAAGGAACTCAATGTCGTCCTGCCGATCAGCTTCTATGAAAGAAAAAACAATGCGATGTTCAACTCGATCGCCATCATCGACGCTTCCGGAGAGGTGCTTGGCGTTTACCGCAAAAGCCATATCCCTGACGGGCCGGGCTATGAGGAAAAGTATTACTTCTCTCCTGGCGATACCGGATTCAAGGTATGGGATACCCGATTTGGAAAGATTGGCGTAGGCATCTGTTGGGACCAGTGGTTCCCCGAAGCGGCAAGGATAATGGCATTGATGGGAGCTGAGATCATCTTCTACCCGACTGCCATCGGATCCGAGCCGGAGAATCCGGACGTCGATTCCAAAGATCACTGGCAGCGTTGCATGATCGGTCATTCGGCCTGCAACCTCGTGCCAGTTGTCGCATCCAACCGGATCGGCAGCGAGACAATCGAAGATTCGACTATCACCTTCTACGGTTCCTCTTTCATAACCAATGCGACCGGAGAAAAGATAGCCGAAGCGACGCGTGACGAGGAAACCGTGCTGGTCGCTCAGCTTGATCTTGATGCCCTGATGCAACAGCGACTCGAATGGGGCATATTCCGCGACCGCCGTCCCGACTTATATGCACCTATCACCACCTTTGATGGTGAACTTAAAAAATAGAAGACAGGGAGAACTGAAATGGCCAAAATCGAAAATTACCTTTCCGGAGACTTCAATGAAATACTCGATGTGATCGAATCGACGATTCTTAATAAGAACTTTTCAGCATCACTTGAAGATGGCACCGATTATCGGGATGAAAATTGCCAGGTGGCCGTCCGGGTCTATGAAAGGTACTCTTACCTTGGAAAAAACCGGCTGAGCCTGAATGTGACCCTGATCAAAAGTGACTACAAGCTTTTCGTCACCGCCATAACTGCCGGCGGTTCCCAGGCCATGTTCTTCAAGGTCAACACCTGGGGCGAGGAAAACTTCCTGCTCTTTTTCAAAGGCATTATCGAACCATATATTATCAGCCGTTAAGATAAAATCACAATATTTTAGAGGCTTTGGAAAGGAAACTATGAATAAAGAATACATATTGGAATTGACCAAAGAAATCCTGGCCATTGATTCTCCAAGTGGCTACACCCACAAGGTTGTCGACCGGATCGCCCAGGAAGCGCAACGCTACGGCTTGCGTTATGAGAAAACAAAAAAAGGCAACCTGATGGTTTACCTTGAAGGAAGCGGCAGTAAGAAACTCGGGGTCACCTGCCATGTCGACACTCTGGGCCTGATGGTCCGCTCGATCAAAGACACGACCCTTAAAGTGACGAACATCGGCGGTCCTTTGATTCCGACTTTGGACGGGGCCTATTGCACCATTTACACCCGCGATGACAGGAAATACACCGGGACGATCCTTTCAACCGCTCCGGCTGCCCACGTCTACAGCGACGCCGCCACCAAGGTGCGGGACATCGACAATATCGAGATCCGGATCGATGAGGTTGTCAAGACCAAAGAGGATATAAAGAATCTTGGCATCCAGAACGGCGATTATGTCTGCATCGACCCCAAGACGACGATGACAGCGTCCGGCTTCATCAAATCCCGCTTTCTCGACGACAAACTGTCGGTTGCCTGCATATTCGGCTATATCGACTATATGAAGGCAAACAACCTGAAGCCGTTGCAGAATATCGTCTTCATTTTCTCGACTTACGAAGAGGTGGGACATGGGGCGAGCTTCATTCCCGAAGTCGACGAGCTGATCGCCTGCGACATGGGATGCATCGGAGACGACCTAAGCTGCAGCGAGTATGATGTTTCCATCTGCGCCAAGGATTCCAGCGGTCCCTACAATTACGAAATTACAAGCAGACTGATGGCACTGGCCAAGCAGGAAGAACTCAATTATGCAGTGAACATCTATCCGTTCTACGGTTCCGACGCCTCCGCGGCGATGCGGGCTGGCAACGACGCCAAACATGCGCTTATCGGTCCCGGGGTCCACGCATCACATGGCATGGAACGCAGCCATATCGATGGCGTAATCAATACAATCAAACTATTGGTCGCATACACGACAAAACAGTAAATCCTCCCGCATTGGGGAGGATTTTTCTTATTCCTTAATTTCGATTGATTTGACATCCTTGGTTTCAATTGCCGGTTCCTTTTTAGGAACTTTGATTTTCAGTTCGCCGTTTTTGAAAGTTGCTTCAACATCTTCTTCGCTTACTTCGTTGCCCACAAAGAACTGCCGGGTGCAAGATCCCGAATACCTTTCTTTCTTGATGATAACACCTTCATCATCCTTGGTTTCTTTGTTTTCTTCCTTGTTCGCCTTGACGGTAAGGTAGCCGTCTTTCAGGCTCAAACTGATATTATCTTTGGCATAGCCAGGCAATTCGCAAGAAAGTGTGTAATCGGTGTCCGATTCCTTGATGTCGGTTTTCATCACCTTGAAGCTTTCGCCAGATGGCGCAATGTCATCAAAAATGTCATCAAACAAACTAAGTCGCGGTAAAAATCTCATAATATCCATCTCCTTTTAAATTAACTTTTACCTTCTACCAAGATTATAGCACTTTTGTCCCCACTGTCAATCGGTAGCGTTTCTAAAAATGACAAAAAACATTGGAAACATCAATAAAATTCAGCCACATTGCGCAAAAAAAACCACCATTTCAGATGGCTTTTAGTGTGGTTGAGTAAATGGGAAAATCCATTTGCGCAAATATTTCTTCCAGTTCTTTGTCTGTTACCACATTCTCATCAAAATCAAGATAAACCCGGTTATCCGGGCAGGAAGCGACGCATTCCACCACTCCATCCACGAAGGAAAATCGGTTGTTGATCCGATTTTCACCCAGATAGCAGGTATCGAAAAATGTCTCTATTTCCAGTCTTTTCATAATCCACCTCTAGTTACCTTTTCATGATTATAGAACTAAATGGCAGAAAATGCAACCGATCTACTTTTTGAGTGAAAACACGGTCAGGTTGATTGTCCGCTCATTCCCGTCTTTTAGATAATGGAGATAGCCTGATTCATCCAGGTGTTTGACCACGATACGCCCCAGGTCCCTGACTTCGACTTCCTTGTTGTAGAGATACGAATTCTCATTGCAGTATCTCAAAACATCCATGTAATCCTCGTCGAGAGTATCCAGGATGCCAGAAGCGACAATCTTTGCCAGTTGCGTCTTTTCCACACTTATCCCGGTTTTTTCGAAATGTTCAAAATCCTCGTCAAGGTTGATCCCGATTCCCACAATCACCTTGCCGTCGCGATAGTCGATCAGGATCCCGGCCAGCTTTCTGTCCAGGTAGATGTCATTGGGCCATTTTATTTTGGTTGCCAGATTGAAATCATGGAGCATCTGATTGACGGCTTTGGCGATGTAAAGGGCGATGCGGTGACTTTGGGCGGGCCGGATTTCATATTCGAAGACAAAAGTAAAGGCCAGATTTTTTGAAGAATCCAGCCATTTGCTTTGTTGCCTGCCATAGCCAGCCGTTTGGCTGGTGCAGGTTATCAACGTGTTATTTGAAAAACTGCCAAGGTTGGCCAATGCGAACCGCTGGGTCGAATCAACCTGATCGAGGTGGATCAGCTGATAGCGAATGTCAGTTCGGCCTGGCATACCAGTTTCCCGTCAACGTAAGCTTTGGCATCGCCTTTGCCGATTGCTCCACGCTGTTTGGTCAAAGTGCAGTGCAGTTCGACAACGTCACCAGGTTTCACTTGGCCCTTGAAGCGGCATTTGTCAACCCCGCCAAAGAAAACCAGTTTCCCTTCATTGCCTTCTTTTGTCAGGATGGCGATGCAGCCAACTTGAGCCAAAGCCTCGACAATAAGGACCCCAGGCATTACATGATATTCAGGGAAGTGCCCTAAAAATTGCATCTCATTGACACTGACGCATTTGCGTCCGATCGCCATCTCACCCGGTTTGTAATCGATGATCCGATCAACCAGGGCGAATGGATAACGATGGGGATTGATCTTAGCGATTTGATTGCTGTCTAGTTCCATCTTATTTCACCTTCTTGAAAATGACTGTGGCGTTGTGACCGCCAAAACCAAGCGAGTTCGAAAGGATGATGTTGATGTCCTTCTCGCGAGGCGTGTTCGGACAAACATCAAGGTAACATTCTTCATCAGCCACTTTGTAGTTGATTGTCGGAGGGACGATGTTTTCATTCATCGCATCGATTGAAATGATCGCTTCGATTGCCCCGGTAGCCCCAAGACAGTGACCATGGTTACCCTTGGTCGAAGAGATTACAACGTCCTTGCCAAATACATTGGCAATCGCCTTTGTCTCGATCTTGTCGTTTAGATGAGTCGAGGTACCATGGGTGTTGATATAATCAACATCCCCTGGCTGGATTCCGGCATCTTTCAATGCGTTTTCCATCGCCATTTGCCCGCCGCTTCCATCTTCCAATGGTGCGGTAATATGGTGGGCGTCGCAGCTTGTTCCATAACCGATTACTTCGGCATAGATTTTCGCACCACGTTGTTTGGCATGTTCGTACTCTTCAAGCACCAGGATTCCAGCACCCTCTCCGATGACAAATCCGTTTCTTTCCTTGTCGAAAGGAATAGAAGCGCGGTTTGGATCTTCGCTTGTCGAAAGTGCTTTAAGTGCCGAGAAACCACCCACTCCAAGAGGAGTTATGCAGGCTTCAGCCCCACCGACAAGCATCACATCTTCGTAACCGTCACGGATCACCCTGAATCCGTCACCGATGGCATTGGTAGCTCCCGCACAAGCGGTAACCACGCAGGTACACATCCCTTTGGCTCCGGTTGCGATAGCCAATTGTCCGGCTGCCATATTGACGATGGCATTAGGAACGAAGAACGGCGAAACGCGTTCCATTCCCCTTTTCAAACCTTTCGAATGGTTTGTCTCGATTGTGTCGATACCACCGATTCCTGATGAAACATTGACACCCATACGGTTTTTGTCAACTTCATCAAGTTTGGCATCATTGTATGCTTCCCTACCGGCAATCAATGCCAATTGGATGAAACGGTCAGTCTTGCTGGCAACCTTCTTGTCAAGATATTCGGTTGCGTCGAAGTTTTTGACCTCAGCCGCCAGTTTCACTTTAAAATCAGTAGTGTCAAAAGCCGTGATGCGGTCGATTCCGCAAACGCCATTTTTGATCGCTTCAAATGTTTCTTTGTTATTATGTCCCAAAGAGTTGATAGTTCCAACTCCCGTCACGACAACTCGTCTTCTCATTAAACCATTCCCCCATCAACACTGATGACTTGTCCAGTAATATAACTCGCATTGTCGCTAGCCAAAAAGCTTACTGTCTTCGCCACATCTTCCACAGTTCCAAAGCGTTGCATTGGAATATTCTTCATAATGTTCTGTTTCTGTTCGTCATTCAATTCATCGGTCATGTCCGATTGGATGAAACCAGGCGCCACGCAGTTGACCGTGATGTTGCGGGTAGCAACTTCCTTGGCCAACGATTTCGAGAAACCGATCACGCCAGCTTTGCTTGCTGCGTAGTTGCATTGTCCGGCATTGCCGGTGATTCCAACAACCGAAGAGATGTTGATAATCTTGCCGAAACGTTTCTTCATCATCGGTTTTACCGCGGCCTTGCACATGTTGTAGACACCTTTTAGATTGGTGTTGATGACCATGTCGAAATCTTCCTCTTTCATTCTCATCAACAGGCCATCACGGGTAATTCCCGCATTGTTTACCAGGACATCGATTTTTCCTTCTGCCGCCACTACTTCATCAATCATTCTTGAACAATCTTCCAGTGACGCGATATCACCCTTGATTGTCTTTACATGATCGCTTGTCTCAACATCAATGGTTGAACGATAATTATAGTACACGATATAACCTTCGCCTGTTAGATGATCGGCGATAGCTCTGCCGATACCGCGAGTGGCACCTGTTACTAATGCTACTTTGTCTGCCATAATTCAATTACCTTTTCTAAACTTTCTTGATCCACAATCGAATATGTATTCAATTTGCGATCAACCTTTTTAACAAAATTGCTCAATGTCTTGTTCGGTCCGATTTCAACGAAAGTGTCCACTCCCTGGCTTACCAGATAGTTCAGCGTCTTTTCGAATTGAACCGGTTCTTTGACCTGGCGCGCCAACAAGTCCTTGACTTCACCAAATACCAGCGGTTGACCGGTCGTGTTCATTATCACCGGAATGCTGTTTTCATTGAAAGTCACCGTTTCAAACTTCCCTTTAAGATCAAGGCTTGCCTGTTCTAAAAGTTTGGTATGGAAAGGGCCTGAGGTGTTAAGCTCGATCAGACGTTTGATTTTGCCATCAGCCAGTTCCTTGAACTGGTCGATTGCCTGCACCTCTCCTGCCACCACGTATTGGCCAGGACAGTTGTAGTTCGAAATTGCCAGATAACCGGCGTCGACTTGGCCGATCAGTTCACTTATCAGCTCCACATCAGGAGTCAGGCACGCTACCATCTTCGACTCTATTCCTTTTACGGCGTTGGTCATGGCCACCCCGCGAAAACGCGTCAAGTCGATAACTGTCAAGTCATCGAAGACATCTGCATAATAAAGCGCCGAATATTCTCCTAGTGAAAGTCCGCAAGTGTAATCTGCCTTGACACCGGCTTTTTCGAGCAAGCGGGTAACCATGATATGGTATGCCACCAGACAAGGCTGGGTGAACTCGGTTTCACTCAATGTTTCCAATGGCCCTTCGAACATCAGTTTCTTAAGATCGAAATCGATCTCGACATTGTCCAGGAACTCTTTTGAATCTTCATTGCTTTGGTAGAACGATTGTCCCATCCCCACCAATTGCGATCCCTGGCCCGAATATAAGAATGCTACTTTCATTTGTAATCCCCCATCAATTCATCAATCAATTGTTTGACCGGAACGATCTCCGTGATCCGATATCCGTTGACACCACTGAAAACCAGTCCGTTTTCGATGTCGCCGTTGACAGCATTGACCAACGCCTGGGAAATGCAATAAGGCGTGTCAGGATAATTGCAAGGAATCAGACAATTCGTGCATGTGACGATGTCCGGTTTTCTTTCTTTCAATGCCTTGGTGAATTTGGTGTTGATGCAACGTCCGTCAAGACCCACCGGAGAGATGACAAAATCGATATCCTCTTTTGAAGCGTCGACGAACACCTGCTTGAAAGCATCGCTGGCATCACATTCATCGGTCGCGATGAAACGGGTCGCCATTTGGACTCCGCTTGCTCCTAGATCCATGAAATGTTTGATGTCCTCCTTGTCATAGATGCCCCCGGCCACGAAAACGGGGATATCAAGTTCCTTTTTCTTCAAAAGGTCAAGACAGTCTTTAAGGATGTCTTCTAGAGGCTGGATGTTTCCAGTCGCTATGTCTTTTTTCGAGAAGCCAAGATGACCCCCGGCTTTGAAACCTTCGATAACGATGAAATCAGGCAGGCGGTTGGCTTTTTTTAGCCAGGCGCGCATGATCAGATTCAATGCTTTGGCCGAAGAAACGATCGGTGCCAGTGCGACATCGGCGTCCCCGACAAGTTCAGGCAATCCCAAAGGCAAACCTGCCCCGGAAATGATGGCATCGATACCGGCTTCGACAGCGGTTGTGATCATCTGTTTGTAATCGGTACCCGCAACCATGGCGTTGATGGCAACCATCCCGTTGCCCTTTGAAATTTCCTTGGCTTTTTTGATTTCCTCTTTCAAAGCATCAATGTTCTTATCAAACTGGCTCCGCTTTGAAAAATCGCGGAAGCCGATCTGTGCAGTTGAAATTACCCCCATGCAGTTGTTTAAGGCGACATTTCCCGCAAGTCTCGATAAGGAAACACCAACCCCCATTCCACCTTGAATCAAAGGCAGAATGGTCTTTGAACGAATTTTAACCATTTACGATTTCCTCAATATTCTGGTATTGTTGTTTACAATCTTTCATCAGTTTTTCAAAAACGTTTCCGATTGTGTCTAATTCTTCTATCATTCCGGCAACTTGGCCAGCCATCAGCGAACCTTCTTTGGCATTCCCTTCCTTGACCGCTTTACGAAGCGACCCTAGTGTGAATGATTCCAGTTCCATCATCGTTTTACCTTCTTTTTCCAGCTTGACATATTCTTTGGTCATTGGATTCTTGATCGAACGAACAGGTGTACCTGCGATTCTTCCGGTTACGATTGTTGAAGTGTCTTTGGCTTTCAAAATTGCCTGTTTGTAATTTTCATGGATCGGACACTCATAAGTTCCAAGCAAAATAGTCCCCACCTGGACTCCGATTGCCCCTAAAGCGAATGCAGCAAGCATCTGGGCTCCTGAAGCGATTCCCCCAGCAGCGATGACCGGCAACTTAACTTCCTTGATCACCTGTGGCACCAAGGCCATGGTTGTCAGCTCCCCGATATGTCCTCCGGCTTCGGTTCCTTCGACGATGATTCCATCGACTCCCAAACCTTCCATCCTTTTGGCCAGTGCCACAGATGGAACTACCGGAAATATCTTGATCCCGTTTTCTTTGAATTTTTCGATATATTTGGCCGGGTTTCCCGCACCGGTAGTGACGATCTTGACCCCTTTGGCGATCAAAACATCAACCAAAGCGTCGCAGTGAGGGTTCATCAGCATGATATTGACACCAAATGGCTTGTCAGTGACTGATTTGGCAATCTCGATTTCCCTTTCCAGACCGATCGGATCAAGCGATCCGGCTGCAATAAGACCTAGTCCGCCTGCATTAGCGACTTGCGCCGCGAATTCTCCCGTAGCGATATTTGCCATACCACCCTGGATGATTGGATATTTAATGTTTAATAACTTATCTAAGCGCGTATTCAACGATACAACCTCCCCATGTAAGACCTCCGCCAAAGCCAATCATCATTACTTTGCCAGCGGTCAGTTTCTTTTCCTTTTGTAATCTGTCAAAAGCCAGCGGGATGCTTGCTCCTGATGTATTTCCCACATTGGCGATGTAGGAAACGAATTTGTCATGATGCTCGCCATACTTTCTGGCCACCGATTCGATGATGCGGTCGTTGGCCTGATGCAAGACCACGTAGTCGATGTCTTCCATTGTCAGATTGTTGCTTTTTAAAAGATTTTCGATTGTCGCAGGTACGATCCGCACCGCGAACTTGAAGATATCCTGTCCGGCCATTTTCAATTTGGCACCTTCACAAGTGGCCAGATTCAATGAATCTATATTGCCTTTGTAACCGACATGACTTTTGTAGTCACATTCGCTTCTTCCAACGACAACCGCTCCGGCACCGTCACCAAACAGGATGCAGGTCGAACGGTCAGTGAAGTCGACCGCCTTTGTGAGTTTTTCAACCCCGATGACAAGCGCCAGCTCGTCACTTTCAAGCATCTTGCTTGCCACGTTGAGACCATAAACAAAGCCCGAACATGCGGCCGATAAATCAAAAACCATGACTCCATCATTTTCAATCCCCAATTCGCCAGCAATAATACTAGCACAAGATGGCGTAAAATAATCCGGTGTCATGGTGGCAACAATTACATATTTTATTTTACTCTTATCAATTCCATCAAGACAAGGAATGCTCGCTTTGACAGCCATATCAATAGCCGATTCTTCGATTGCCTGATGTCTAGAGATAATTCCGGTTCTTTGACGAATCCATTCGTCGTTGGTGTCAACCATCTTCTCAAGGTCGAAATTTGTGATTACGTTCTCTGGAAGATAAGAACCTGATTTAATTATTTTTAGTCCTGCCATTTTTACCTCTACACTAAATTATCTAATGAACCAATTAAGGCATCTAAAGATCTGATCAATACTTTAACATCGACTTCACTGGTGTGTCTGGCGACAAGTTCATTGAGCTGGCTGTGGAAATTGCCATGGATGTTCATGACCGCCATGCCCTTTTTGGTCAAAGAGAAATAGCTCACCCGGCGGTCCGAGCGCGAACGCTCCCGCTTGATGTAGCCCAGATTCTCGAGCTTTTTCAACTCGACGGACATCGTCCCTTTGGTTATCTTGTTTCTTGTAAGACTTGTCACGTTCGCCAGCGAAGACAATGTTGGCTTATTGGAAAGAGCAATCGTTTCGATGATATGGATGTCCTGCACCGATATGTCGTCAACCCCATGATCAATTAAATATTTCTTTTGAGCGTTCATGATCTGCGCATACAGAATCATGAACTGCTCTATTACCTGACCTCGATCCTCAATCAATTCATAGTCCATTAATATTTCCTAAACCTTTCGTATCGATTGTTCAACAAGGTTTTCTTGTCCAATTTGGATAATGTTTGGATTTCCTGAGACAGGTAATTGCCGATTTTATCATATACGAAATTATTTGAATTAAGATCACCTTCTGGAATGATTTTTTCGATGATCCCCTGTTCGAAAAGATCAAGGGCGGTCAGTTTCATCAATTCAGCCGCTTCTTCTTTGCGGCTGCCGTCCTTGTCCTTGAAAAGAATCGCGGCAAAGCCTTCGGGTGAAAGGATCGAATAGACCGCATTTTCAAGCATCACCACCTGGTCGCATACACCAAACGCCAGAGCGCCGCCGCTGCCACCTTCACCGATTATGATCGAGATCTTTGGAACCGTGTAATTGAAAGAATCTTCAATACATCTGGCGATTGCCTCACCGATTCCCTTTTGTTCGCTCTCCACTCCAGGATAAGCGCCCGGCGTGTCGATAAACGAGATGATCGGCCGGTTGAACTTGTTGGCCTGTTGCATCAGGCGCAACGCCTTTCGATAGCCCGATGGCGACCCCATCCCGAAATTGGCTTTCAGGTTGGAATCGAGGTCGTGGCCTTTCAGGTGTCCAACGATCGTGACAGGCTGGTTGTTCAAAAATGCGATGCCACCAATGATTGCACTGTCATCACCGCCGCAACGGTCACCTTTTAGCTCGATGAAATCATCGAAAATATTGTTGATATAATCATAAATGTTCGGGCGCTTAAGATCGCGCGCCTTTTCTACTTTTTCAAATCTACCCATGTCTGACACCTTGATGCATCGCCAAGATTTTTTCCAATGTATGCTTGCATTTGCTTCTTTCCAAAATCAGGTCGATGAATCCCGCATCCATATTATACTTGGTTGTCTGGAAATCATCTGGCAACTTCTGCTTGATGGTCGACGCGATAACCCTTTGGCCCGCAAAACCGTACATGGCAAATGGTTCCCCGATCACGATATCTCCCACTGGAGCGAACGATGCCGACACTCCTCCATATGTAGGATGAGTGATGTAGGAAACATACAACAGATTTGCCGCCTTGAATCTGGCCAGCGCCCCGTTGATCTTCGCCATCTGCATCAAGGAAAAAATACCTTCTTGCATTCTTGCTCCACCACTGGTAGTGAAAATTATCAGTGGCAGTTTCTTTTTTAAAGCGTACTCGATCGCCTTGGTGATTTTCTCACCGACAATGGAACCCATAGATCCCATCATGAAGCGATTGTCCATAACGCATACTACACATCTTATTTTACCAATATGCCCGGTTGAGCAGACAACTGCCTCATCAAGCTTGGTCTTTTGTTTCAAATCATCAATCTTTTCACTGTATCCTGGAAAGTCCAAAGGATTTGGAGCTTCCCTGGTCGTGAAAAGCACCCTGTAGCGGCCGTCATATATCATATCCATGCGCTCATAGGCGTTCATTGGCAAATGGAAACCGCAACTTGGACAAACATTGTTCTTGTAGGAAACCGAAGTCTGGATTTCGCCGCAATTCGGGCATTTTTTAAACAGATCCTCGGGAATCTCTCGGGTATTCTTGTTTTTGCGGTCGCGTTGGCGCAAATTCTTGAAAATACTCAGTTTGTCTTTTTGTTTCTTAAAGCTTTTTTCCAATTTTATTCAGCCCCTTCTTGGAGATATTCATCAATGTGAGCTTCGATAAAACCTGTATCGAAATTGCCTTTGACATAGTCCTTGGAGTGCATGATCATATACAACAGCTCCTGATTCGTTGTAAAACCGGTGATGACCAGTTCCTCCAAAGCCCGGCGCATTTTGCGGATGGCTTCAAGACGGGTCGAACCATGGACAATGATTTTGGCAACCATGGAATCGTAGAAAGGCGAAACCCGGTAACCTTGATACAGCAAGCTGTCGATGCGAACCCCAAACCCACCTGGGAAGTGGAGATTTTCAACCCGGCCTGGTGTCGGGATGAATCCCTTGCGAAAATCCTCCGCATTGATCCGGCATTCGATGGCAACGCCATTGAATTTGACTTGTTCCTGGGTCAGGGCGAGCTTCAGATTGGCCTCAACCCGGATCTGTTCCCTGACGATGTCGATACCGGTGATCATTTCCGTGATCGGATGTTCGACCTGGATTCTTGTATTCATTTCAATGAAGTAGAATTCGCCGTTGACATAGACAAACTCGACTGTTCCGGCATTGGTATAGTCAGCCGCTTTGGCCGCATTTATTGCCGCTAGCCCCATTTGTTCGCGAAGTTCCGGTGTAAGCACGCAGCTAGGCGCTTCCTCGATTATTTTCTGGTTGCGGCGTTGGATTGAACAATCACGCTCACCAAGGTGGATGACATTGCCGAAGTGGTCTGCTAAAATCTGGATCTCGATATGTTTTGGATTCAAGATCAGCTTTTCAAGATAGACTTCGTCATTCAAGAAGCACTGTTTGGCTTCCAGTTTGGCCTGGTTGTAAGCCGATTCCATCTCGCTTTCGTCATGGGCGATGCGCATCCCGCGTCCACCGCCACCGGCGCTTGCCTTGATCAGGATCGGATATCCGACCTCGAGGGCAATCTCCTTTGCTTCACTTAGCGATTTCAATGGTGCCAGCGAACCTGGAACAACCGGAACATTCCCGGCTATCATCAGGGTCCGCGCTGCCATCTTGTTTCCTAATGCGTTGATCGAAGCGGCGCTTGGCCCGATGAAAACCAGACCGCAGGCTTCAACCATCTCGACAAAATCCGCGTTTTCCGATAAAAAACCAAATCCCGGGTGGATGGCGTCACATCCGGTAGCCATAGCCACCTGGATGATCCGATCCATTTTCAAGTAAGATTCACTTGATTTGCTTGGCCCGATACATACTGCCTGGGTCGCCAACTGGACATGAAGACAGTCGCGATCACTGGTAGAGTAGATCGCCACTGTTTCGATTCCCATCTCGTGGCAAGTCCGGATGATGCGAACCGCAATTTCCCCGCGATTGGCAATTAATATTTTTTTAAACATTAACTGATCACCATAATTTCTTCGTCGAATTCGACTAAATCTTCATTCTTGCAATTTATTTTTGTGACTACTCCGCTTACTGGAGCTTTGATTTCATTCATGACTTTCATAGCTTCGATGATGCAGACTGTCTGTCCGGCTTCAACTCGCTGATTCAATTTTACAAACGGCTCGCTTTCAGGTGAGGCCGCATCATAATAGATTCCCACTAAGGGTGAAATGACCGGTGTTCCGCTGATCGCTTCTTTTGCAGCTTCTACTGGTTCTGGATTGGCTTGGGTTTGAACAGGTTGATTGATTGTTTCCGCCTTGTTTACAAAAGCAGGTTCAACTACTTTAACTTCATTAGTTGTAGTTGAACCCCCGCGAGAAACTTTCAATTTAAAATTACCATCTTCATAATCGAAAGATGTAAAAGATGATTGTTCAAATAAATTTAAAAGTTCTTTAACTTCCATAATTATTCTACAGATTCAATATATGAAGCGATGTCTTGAACAGTCACGAATCCAGCCACTTTTTCATCAGGTATTTCAATATCGAATTCATCTTCCAAAGCCATTACCAATTCAACCGCATCTAAAGAATCAGCTTCAAGGTCTTCTTTCAAAGACGCTTCCAAAGTCACTTTGTCTTCATCACAGTTCAATGTTTCTACTAATACTTCTTTTAATTTTGAAAATTCCATATTTTTTCTCCTTAGTTTTTTCTAAATATAAAATTGATTTGGGTAAGTCTCGCTGTACATACCACAGCGCAACCAATTTTTAATAAATCGCCCAAAACAAACGGGTAAACACACAAATTAAGACTTTGAGCCAATGAGTAACCAGTCGAGAGCATGAAGCACTCGACCCCGATGATATAACAAACCGCGCTAGCTACCAGATAGCTTAGCACTTTTACATACCATGAGTCATTGAAAGAAAGAGCGTAACTTATGATTCCCAGCATGATTGGGAAACTGATTAAAAATCCCCCGGTCGGTCCTAAAAGATAGGCCAGACCGCCATTCATTGAGGCAAATACCGGCAAACCAATTGCCCCCATCAAAAGATACACCAAACCAACGACAATCGATTCTTTGACACGCATCAAAGTCGCAATTATCATTATCATCAGTGTCTGGGCGGTAATCGGAATTGGTCCGAGTTTGAACGATATCTGTGAAGCAAGAATCAATAATCCAACCATGATTCCGACGTTCACAACTTGCTTTGTATTCGTCATAAAATCCTCCTCGCAAATATGATAGCGAATAATTGTTTGGATGTCAAACATTTTATTTTTGTCGCCAAACCATTTTTGCCGTCATCCTTTACCAGTAAGGATTTAAGCTTGGATCAACCCCATATTGACAAGCAGTGCGACAAGCATTTTTTCTTGGATAAAACGGACCTTTTTCCCATTGGATTCGTTGATTTTCAAAGCGGAATTTATCTTGGTGCCATAGCTTTGAAATTTCCATTTTTTGGAGTTGTTCGATCCGACGACCAGATAATCGGTCTTCATGGAGACTGCGCCCATGACCCGGCCTCGCTTTTTTTCAATCAGAGAAGCGATTTTCCCCCGACTTATCTCGACAAATTCACCTGAAAGTACGAAATTGCCTGACAGGTCGATTTCCTGATAGTTGTAAGTCCAATCGAGTTGGTCATTGGATGATTCATCAAGGAAGTAGTGATATCTGATTTCGCCGTAACTGTCCCGGTAGCGCAACGCGTCCAAAGGCAGATCAAAACGGCCAAGCATATCAAGTTTATTCTCGATGTCTTCACCGACAAGGATGCAAGAAGTGAAGTGCTCCAGGTCTTCCAGGTCCGGTTTAGCCATGTCAATTTTCAAAATCGTGGACTCACCCTGTGCCAGGATCAAAGAAACACAATCATCTTCATCTATGATTTCCAGGTTGTATTCGGGAATCTCATCAAGAAAATAGTCGAGTTCGTCAAGACTGTACTTCAAAAGCTGTTTTTGATATTGATTCATTTTTCACTTCCTTCGATTATTGGTTGAGTCTGCCTCCTGTTTATTGTACTATTTTTTTGGAGGTTTTTATATGCAAATATACAATTTAATCACAAATGATCAAAAATTCCATATTGCCGCCAGTTGCACCCTGGAACAGCTCCATTACACCCTTTTGTATGTGCTGGACCTTGGCTACTCGATCGACTATGGTTTCTATGACAATGAGAACAGCTGGCCTGAGACCAAGGCCAAAAACACCACAATCGCCCAGTTGCCTCGTGAGTTCGTCTATCGAATCAACAATACAGACTTCAATATAAGGGTAACAAGCGCCAACATCTCCGATTATCTATATCCAAGAAGCGAGAAAGGCGATCTTGCAAGCAGACTCCATCAGGACTTCCTGCTCCCAGCTAAAATCCTACCAAGCGATTTGGCCGCCATCAAGAACAAGCTTGAAAGCCTGATCGGACTGTTTTCCAGAACAAAGACCATCTTCATTGATGATGCGTATTTTTGTTACACCATAGATAACGGGGCTTATTGCCTGGATGTATTTGCCAGCATTATCGACCTTAAGGTTTCTTTGGATTCAAAGGAAGAGGGCATCTTCAAGAAATCGCTGAGCCTGGTTTTCATTCCCGATGACGACTACTTCGACATCAGCGAGTTCGATTTGGGATCAATCTATGAAATCGAGGATTTCGCCCGCTTGGGACAAATTGTCAAAGGCGTGGAGCTTCTTGAGAGGGATTTGCCCGACTGGGATATTGATACCTGTGACATTAAGCCGGACTATCATCCCCTGTCAAAAGAACTTGCAACCGACCGCATCAATCCTGGCAAACTGCAGGTGACTATTGAACCTGGAGAAGACGAAAATGCCGGGGCAAAGATGGATATGGTCTATGAAACCATCTTCGATCAGCAAAAACTGGAGTTCAAGGGATTCGAGTCGTTGTGCCACCAAATCCAGGAATCGGTCATCGACAAGCTCAACCAGATCGGGATAGTGAGTCAAATCGAGGTCAACGACCTTAACCTCTACAACATCCTGCTGCCACTGAGCCGGTTTGGCATTGAGATATCACTTGGTGATTTTTCCCTGAGCAAAAACGAAGCCAATCCATTTAAAAACGGCAATTTCGACGGGGCCGCCGCCCAGGAACTGATGGGCCGACTGATGTCAAAATATGGATATCAGGGGTTGACAAACAAGATTATGAAAAACAAGGATATCAACATGATGGATCTCATGTCCCTGGCGACCAGATTCAAAAATCAGGATATCGATCCCGAAGACCCGAAAATCAAAAAGCTGCTTACCAGCCTTTATGAAACATTCAAAGATGACCTGTAGAAAAGAAACCTGCTCAATTGGACAGGTTTCTTTTTCTTAGAATTCAAACTTGTCAAGGAAATTGGCAATACCTTCTTCATCATTCGACTGGGTAATGTGATCGGCAACAGCCAGCACTCTTTGCGATCCGTTAGCCATTGCCACTCCAACTCCGGCAGCCTTGATCATCTCAAAGTCATTGTCGCCATCACCGAATACCATGATGTTGGCTATTTCCATCCCGTGGGTGTCCGCCAGGTGTTTCAGGCCGTTGGCTTTGGAAATGTTTTTCGAGAACACCTCCCACATGATTGAAGCGGTGTTGACTGCAACCAGCTTGTCGTCTTCAAATTCCCTGGCCTTGGCGGAAACCAGGTCAAGGTATTCCCGCTTGAAGATCACGTGGATCTTGGCATGTTCATTCTTGAGCAGCTCATTGTAATCCACAACCCTTACCGGGGTCTGTTCGATGATCTCGAACTCCTCGTTGAAGTCATCTTCATATGCCACCTTCAATATCCCCTCATGGGAAATGGCGAAGTTGACCGGCAGCCCCTGGAAATAGTCAAGGACCTTGAAGAAATCCTGACCATCCGTATAGTCGAAGAAGTGTTCCTCATCCTTGACGTAATCGACGATATGGGCCCCGTTGATTCCCATCATGATGTCGACAAGGCCGTCGATGCCCCAGGTCTCATAGAGCGGTTCGCACACATCGACATCCCTTCCGGTCGCCAGGCCAAACAGGATCCCCTGGGCCTTTATTTCCTTTATCTTGGCGATCGTCGCCTCGCTTACCTTCCCTGAAGATGTCAGCAATGTCCCATCGAGATCGCATAATACCATTCTTATTTTATCCATTTTCATTCTCCTCGAAAACATAATACCAAATACTTGGCAAAACTGGTTATTTTTTCATTTTTTTGAAATTATAGAGTAATTCACAACACAGCGCTTACATTGTAATATTTTACAGAAATAACTTGAATTCCTCTTCCAATCATTATATAATATGGACATAAAGCGGGTAATGAATCAGCCTTGATGTTCCTCTAAACAATAACATTGCCCTAAACTTTAAAAGAGTGTTTCCCCCAAACACTCTTTTTTCATGCTTTCTATCATTGAAGCGAAGCCAAAACCGTCAAAGCTTTTTCATAATCGGGATGGGTTGTTACTTCAGGCACATACTCGACATATCTTACAGTGCCGTTTTTGTCTACGATGACGATGCCTCTTTCAAGCAAACGGTGCTCCTTGATCAAGAAACCGTATTTCAGCGCAAAATCCAGGTCTTTGTGATCGGACAGGGTCAATACCTTGTCAATACCCTCAGCAGAGCAAAACCGTCCCAAAGCAAAGGGCAGATCGACTGAAATGGTGTAGATAACCGTATCATTGAAATTGGCCGCCTCCTCGTTGAAGCGCCTTGTCTGGGCGGCGCACACCGATGTGTCCACGCTTGGGACAACGGAAATGATCACATTCTTACCTTTTGCATCTGACAATTTTACCGGATTGAGATTGGAGTCCAATACCGTGAAATCTTTAGCCTGGTCCCCTGCTTTTACTTCCTCTCCAACCAACGTGATCGGATTGCCTCCCATTGTTGCAATATTTTTTCTTTCCATATTAAACCTCCTTGAGATGATTATAGCGTATCAGAATTTTTTTACAAATTTACTGCTCATTTTTTTGATTTCATCATTTCACAATCATTTTGTAGTTCAAATATGAAGACAAACTTTGGTAACTATGGTATCATTAACATGTATTTGAGAAAGGAGAAATATTATGGCTCAATATGTATGCGATGTGTGCGGATGGATCTACGACGAAGCTGAAGGGGATGTGGATAACGGCTACGCTCCAGGAACAAAATGGGAAGATTTGCCTGAAGATTTTGTTTGCCCTTTATGTGGTGTTGGTAAAGATTCTTTCTCTTTGGTAGAAGAATAATTCAAAAAAGCTGTCGGCCTGGCTGACAGCTTTTTTCGTTCAAGCACCTTGATTGGGTAAAAAAAAGCCCGGTCTTGCAACCAGGATATCTAAAAAGTTAAATGGTGGGGGTTGACGGGCTCGAACCGCCGACCCTCTGCTTGTAAGGCAGATGCTCTCCCAACTGAGCTAAACCCCCGAATTATAAATGGTGACCCGTACGGGATTCGAACCCGTGAATGCATGCGTGAAAGGCATGTGAGTTAACCGTTTCTCCAACGGGCCATATTTGTTTTTGTAACGCCCGTTTATAATATCATCCCGTCATCATTAATGCAAGAACTTTTTTGGGAATTTCATGTTTTTTTTGAAACAGGTGGTCAAGTGCGCTTGAATCACCCAAAAATGAAACCGGACCAGGCACGCCTGGTCCGGCAATCTTATAGCATTATATTTTTCAATTCGATTATTCTCTGGTTGGATGACCCGCGGAACTTGAGGGTGATGTCCTTGAGCTCTTCGACAAACAAGCCGTCAACCAGGACATCGGCATTTTTCAATAGCTCGACTGTCGCCTCGGTATGCTTGGTTCCGCTTGGATCAAGAAGGTCGCTCTCCAGGGTGTAACCCGTATAGATCCAGATTGTCTTGTCGGGAAACTCCTTTTTGACCCTCCTGACAAACGGCAAAAGTTCAACCTGGTTCTCCGGTTCCATCGGTTCGCCACCAAGGATGCTTAGCCCGGCGATATGTGCGGGTTTGAGACTCTCGATTATTTCATCCTCCACATCCCTGGTGAATTCCTGACCGTAATTGAAATCCCACGTTTCGGGATTGAAGCAGTTTTTGCAGCGATTCCGGCACCCCGACACGAAAAGTGTGGTCCTGACCCCGGTCCCGTTGGCAACGTCGTTTTTCTTGATATTTCCGTAGTGCATCAAAGGTGAAGCACCCTTTCCATGATTTCTTCGGTCCGGCCCTGATTCCAGAACTGGGTTCCGATATAGCCGCAAGTCCGTCTGGCTACCGACATCTGCGTCTGATCCTCATTGCCGCAGCTTGGACAGTGCCAGTGAAGATTGCCGTTATCTTCCTTGATCACGATTTCGCCGTCGAAACCGCATTTGTAACAGTAATCCGATTTGGTGTTCAATTCGGCATACATGATGTTGTCATAGATGTGTTTCATCACCGAAACTACAGCTTCGATATTGTTGAGCAGGTTGGGAACCTCGACGTAGGAAATGGCTCCCCCTGGAGAAAGTTCCTGGAACTTCGATTCGAAAGACAGTTTGGTGAACGCATCAATCGGCTCGGTCACATGGACATGGTAAGAATTGGTGATGTAGTTCTTGTCGGTAACCCCGGCTACGACACCAAAGCGTTCCTTGAGCTTGTTTGCGAACTTGTATGTCGTCGATTCCAACGGTGTTCCATAAACGCTGAAGTCGATGTTGTGGGCGTCTTTCCATTCATGACAGGCGTCATTCATGTGCTTCATCACGTTAAAGGCGAACGGTTGGGCCACCTCATCGGTATGGCTCCGGCCAGTCATGTATTTGACACACTCATACAATCCGGCATACCCCAGGGAAATTGTCGAATAGCCATTGTAAAGCAGCTTGTCGATTTTCTCACCTTTTTCAAGGCGGGCCAAAGCCCCATATTGCCAAAGAATCGGTGCGGCATCCGAAAGGGTCCCTTTAAGGCGGTTGTGACGGATCAACAAGGCCCGGTGGCACAGTTCGAGACGTTCGTCAAAAATCCGCCAGAACTCGTTGATGTTGCCTTTGGAAGAAAGAGCGATGTCGACCAGGTTGATTGTAACAACCCCTTGGTTGAATCGGCCATAGTACTTAGGCTTGTTGTCCTCATCGCGGTATGGCGTCAAAAACGAGCGGCACCCCATGCAGGTGTAGCAATCGCCGTTTTTAAGCTCGCGCATCTTCTTTTCGGAAATGTAATCGGGCACCATCCGTTTGGCCGTGCATTTTGCCGCCAGTTCAGTCAGTTTGAAATATTTGGAATCCTCATTGATGTTGTTTTCTGAAAGGACGTAAATCAATTTCGGGAAGGCCGGAGTGATCCAGATTCCCGCTTCATTCTTGACTCCCTGATAGCGCTGTTTGAGCATTTCCTCGATGATCAAAGCCAGGTCCTCTTTTGTCTGACCTTCTTCAAGTTCGTTGAGGTACATGAAAACAGTGACAAAAGGCGCCTGTCCGTTGGTTGTCATCAATGTGATGATCTGGTACTGGATCATCTGGACCCCATGCTTGATCTCGTTTTTAAGCCGCTTGTTGACCAGTTTGTCGAACTGTTCCTTGGCCATGGCTGTATTTGTCAGCTGAAGCTCTTCGTTGATCTCTTTGATGATCCGTTGCCGGGAAATATCCACAAAAGGAGCTAAGTGGCTTAAGGTGATTGATTGCCCGCCATACTGGCAGCTGGCAACCTGGGCGATAATCTGCGTTGTGATATTGCATGCCGTAGAGAATTTTTTTGGCTTTTCAATCATAGTCCCGGAAATCACCGTACCGTTCTGGAGCATGTCTTCGAGATTGATAAGGTCACAGTTATGCATGTGCTGTGCGAAATAATCCGCATCGTGGAAATGGATTATTCCATCATCATGGGCCTTGGCCAGGTCCTCGTCAAGCAGGAACCGTCTGGTTATATCCTTGCTTACCTCTCCGGCCATGTAGTCGCGTTGAACGGAAACGATGGTCGGATTCTTGTTCGAGTTCTCCTGTTTGACTTCCTCATTCTCAGTTTCAATCAGGCTCAATATTTGGGCATCGATCGTATTTGATTTGCGCACCAGTGCCCTTTTGTAGCGATACTTGATATATGTTTTGGCGAGTTCGAAGTTTGACCCCTCAAGCAAAATGTTCTCGACAATATCCTGGATCTGTTCGACGTTGTGACCTTCTTTGATATGATCGGCAGCTTGGTTGGCCAAATTCCTGATATGGACGTCACTGATGCGGTGAGCTGGTTCCACCTCATTATTGGCCGCATCAATCGCTTGAATGATTTTAGTGATGTCAAAGCTGGCCGTTTCCCCAGTTCGTTTAATTATGTTCATTTGAATCTCTCCTTTTCTTCGTACTCTAAAATGATATCATTTATCCAATGGCTTCGCTAGCGATTAATCCCATTACAATGCATCTAATTTCACCCACGACAAAAAAGCATCGATTCAATGGAGTCTTTTTATCGATAGTAATTTATGATTTAGATTGGTTAAATCATCCAAAAATTATTCTTTCCTAAATAGCTAAACAAAAATGTCCAATTGCCGACATATTCCAAAACACACCTCCATCCACTTTGCCGGTGATTTAGAGCCGCGGAAAAGCCCTTAAATGTCTTTGATATTGTTTTCATGCAACACTAGTGTTAGATTTGACTAAAAAATACACATTATTACCACTAAAATGAAATAAATCCAAATAATGGTAGCGTTTACAGTAGCTGATGTGTTATAATAATCTCGTGATAGATATTTGAAAGGAGCAAAATTCATGGAAAACAAAGACATCAAATTATCCAAAGAAGAGCTGGACTTGCTTATCTCGGCGATGACACAGACAATCGATTATTGGGAAAATTTAAGCAACGCAGAAGAGGTTGACGACTTCTACTTCGCGGACGATCAAAAGACATTCAACATGATGAACGACCTGAGAAAAAGACTGATTGATTACCGTTAGACTCTTTTCGATTACAGGCAATTCGAAGAAACGGCCCTATCAGACAGATAGGGCCGTTTTTCATTATAGGGATTCCTTTATTTTTTGAACGATTTCCTTGATTGTCTCCATCTGTTCTTCCTTTAGGGACGACTTTATGCTCAGTCGCGGGGAGATTATATCCATATTCTTCATCGATGAGACGATTTCAGTCATCTTGTCACCGGCACAAAGTGCCCATGATCCGTTTTCGACAATCGCAACTGTACGATTTTGAAGATTGTGGGCCTTGAGGTCGATCAGGAAATTCTCCATCGGAGTGAATATTCCCGCATTGTAAGACGCTGCAGCCAGGACGATATGGGAACATCTGAACGCCTCTGCGATAAGATAGGAAACATCGACTTTAGATGAATCGTAGATGCGCACATCTTCAACCCCGGCCGTGGCCAATTCGCTGCCGATGATTTCCGCCGCTTTGGCTGTATTGTTGTATACCGAACCATAGACAATCATCACCGAAGGACTTTCAGGTTCGTATGTCGACCATTTCTGGTATTTATCGATAAGAACATCGATATTTTTCTTGTAGACCGGTCCATGGAGCGGACAGATCATCGCGATATCAAGCTTCGCCGCCTTTTTTAGAAGCATTTGCACTTGCGGTCCGTATTTTCCGACAATGTTCGCGTAATAACGGCGCAATTCCATGAGATTGTCGCAAGTGAATTTGTCCTGGGCATAAAGGTCACCGTCGATCGGGTCGAATGTCCCGAACGCATCGGCCGAATAAAGGATCTTGTCCTTTTGGTCGTAAGTGACCATGACCTCAGGCCAGTGAACCATTGGCGCCATGAAAAACTTGAAAGTATGTTCGCCGGTGTTAAGCTCATCGTTTTCTTTGACTATCAGGGCCCGGTCAGTGACATCGATATTGAAAAACTGTTTGATCATGTCCATGATCTTCTGGTTTCCGACGATTGTCACCTCGGGATAGCGGGCGATGATCTCACTGATGCAAGCCGCATGGTCGGGTTCCATATGGTTGACAATCAGATAGTCAAGGCTGCGCCCCGCCAAAGTTGTGGCGACATTTTCCAAAAACAAATTAGCGATCGCCTCATCGGCGGTGTCGAGCAGGACTGTTTTTTCATCCATAACCAAATAAGAATTGTAGCTGACTCCCAGGGGCAAAGGATAAATATTTTCAAATAAAGCTAAACGACGATCGTTCCCCCCCACGTAAAACATATCATCCGTTAATTTTCTGGTACAATACATTGACACTCCTCCTAGTTCTTTATCAAATATTTTAGCATAATCGACCGCAAATTCAAGAAATATCCCGAAATATTGATTTAATTAACCCCGTGTTTCCATGAGAAGCAAAAAAAGAGAACCGCAGTTCCCTATCTTTGAATCGGACCTTTGTAGGCGTTGATTCCGCCAATTGAAGTCACATCGGTGTATCCGGCATGTTTCAAGGCAGTGACAGCATTACGGGCCCGCGCTCCTGAATGACAATAGACGTAAATCTTCTTTTCAATATCGGATATCTGTTTAATCTTGCTTCCATCAAGGGTTTCCACCGGCACATTGATCGCTCTAGGGAGATGGCCTCCTTTGAATTCCTCTTTCGTGCGGACATCGAGAAGGACTGCTCCGTTTTCCTTTGACTTGGCATAGGCGTCATTGATATTCATGCCACCAAATAAATTAGAGAATATGTTCATTTTCTTCACCTCGATGAAAGTATATCACAACACAATATTCCTGAATATCGATATGCATCTATTAATTGACATCAACCGATTAATGGATTCGATTCCTTTTTTGATACAATTCCATTTGTCATTGGCAGCCATTTCGGGTACAATAATAGCTATTAGAGGTGAATACTATGCTTGTAAGCTGCAAACAAATAACAAAATTCCAAGGCGAGAATCTCGTCCTTGACAATATCGAACTCAATATCGAAGACAATGACAAGATCGCGATAGTCGGGGTCAACGGGACCGGAAAATCGACCTTGCTCAACATCGTTGCCAAAAGGACCGATTTTTTGGGCGATATCATTTATAAAAAGGATCTCAAGATTGCCATGCTTGACCAGAATCCCCAGTTCGAGGGCACCAAGACGATAACCCAGGTCATCCACGACAATCTCCAGGAGGGAATCAACGAATATGAACTCAAGGCCATTGTCAACAAGTTCGGGCTCGATTCCCATGAGCAGAAAATCAGCCACCTGTCAGGAGGACAGATAAAACGCCTGGCTTTGGCTTTGGTGCTGGTCAAATCTTGTGACCTGCTTATTCTTGACGAGCCAACCAACCATCTTGACAACAGGATGATCGATTTTCTGGAAAAGTACCTGATCCGCTTCAACAAGGCGCTACTTCTGGTTACCCATGACCGCTATTTTTTGGAGCGGGTCACAACAAAAATCATCGAAATAGACCAGAGCCAGCTTTATGAATATCAGGGCAACTATGAATCATACCTGGAACAAAAGCAGGAGCGGACCAGTGTGATGCTGGCCGCCCAGCACAAGCGCAAACAGTTTTTAAAAAAGGAACTTGAATGGGTCCGGGCCGGAGTCCAGGCCAGATCGACCAAGCAGAAATCGCGGCTGGAACGCTTCGAGAAGCTCAGTTCCCTAAGCGATGTCGCCACCAAACAGGATATCGAAATCTTCGAGAAAACGACCCGTTTGGGCAAAAAAACAATCGAGTTGATCGACATTTCCAAATCATATGAAAAGAAACTTTTCGACAGCTTTTCCTACAATTTCCAGCGGTACGACCGGATCGGGATTTTAGGCGACAACGGCACCGGGAAATCGACCCTGCTCAATATCATCGCCAAGTTCATCGAACCCGATACAGGCGAGGTTGTCCATGGCACGACTTTGAACATCGGTTATTTCAAACAAGGCATCCATGATCTTGATCAAAATCTTAAAGTCAAGGATTACATCGACCAGATCGCCCTCAACCTGGCAACCGACCAGGGCACTATCGCTTCCCATGACCTGCTTGAACGGTTCAACTTCGACAAGTTGCTTCAGCACACCCTGATCGGCCGTCTTTCCGGGGGGCAGAAAAGACGTCTCTATCTTCTTTCCATCCTGATGCAGGGTCCCAATGTCCTGATTCTCGACGAACCTACCAATGACCTCGATATCCAGACAATGGGGACTCTCGAAGATTTTCTCGACAGTTTTCCTGGCATCGTGATCACCGTCAGCCATGACCGTTACTTTCTCGATCGGGTATGCAGCGGACTTTTCGTGATCAAGAACCATAAGATAACCTACCTCAATGGCGGCTATTCGCAAAACATCGACTCGTTCACAACGGTGATAAAAGAAAAGAAGGAAGCCTACATCACCCAGAAAGAACAAACCAGAAAAGCCAAGCTGAAACTCTCTTTCCAACAAAAAAAGGACCTGGAAACTCTGCCTGGACAAATCGACAGCCTGGAAAATGAAATCAGCGATATTGATGAATCGCTTAGCACAGCCAGCGAATATGAACAAATAGAGAAACTCTCGAAAAGACGTGAAGAGCTCCATGAATCACTCGAACAAAAAAGCGAATATTATTTTGAGCTTTTGGAAATCCAAGAAGAAATCGAGGGCAATCAACAATGAAGAAAATCCTGACAGTCCAAGACATTTCCTGCGTGGGCAAATGTTCCCTGACCATCGCCCTGCCGATAATCTCGGCGCTTGGCATCGAGACCCGGATCCTGCCCACGGCAGTGTTGTCGACCCATACCCTGTTTCCCGGATTCACCTTCCGCGATCTCACCGAGGACATTCCCAAGATTTCCAACCACTGGCAAAGCCAGAATCTGGAATTCGACGCCATCTACACCGGCTATCTTGGCACAACTGAGCAGATTGATTTGATTATCGATTTGATCGGGAAATTCAAGACTGACGCCAATGTCGTCATAATCGATCCCGTCATGGGCGACGCAGGCAAGCTGTACCCCGGATTCGACCTGGAATATGCCCTTGCCATGAAAAAACTCGTCAGCCACGGCGACATCATCATGCCCAACCTGACCGAAGTCGGATTGCTCCTCGAGAGGCCCTGGATCTATGATCGTTACACCAAAGAAGACATCGAACAGGCCCTTGTCGACCTGGTGGGACTGGGCTGTTCAAAAGCGATGATCACCGGTGTGAGCCTCAACGAGGGGATGATCGGGGTCTACTACTATGATTCGGAAAAGGAACTTTTCGAATTCATCGAAAACGAAAAAATCGAGAACCACTTCCACGGCACAGGTGACCTGTTTGCCTCGACAATCGTGGGAAGTCTGATGCGGGGCTTGTCGTTGGCTGATGCCATCGAACTGGCCGAATATTACGTGGTGACCTGCATCAAAGCCACCATCGAAGATGCCACCCACTCATGGTACGGCGTCAATTTCGAACAGCGCATCCCGCATCTTTTAAATCGGCTGGAAACCTATCTATAGAAAAAGATTCCCAAACCGGGAATCTTTTTTAGTTCTTGGTCAGCAGGAACAGCTGGTAGAAATGTCCGGTTTCGCTCTTTATTTTCTGGATCACGAAACTTAATTTTTGGGGATTGTGGTATTTGAGTTCCACCTCCAGGGAAATCTTTCTGTTCTGGTGCATCTTGAGACTCCTGATGGTCGTCATCAAATCAAGATAAGAATTGTCTCTAAGGACACCAGCCACGTTCATGCCCACCTTGAAAGTGTTCTTAAGTTTGGTAGTCTTGACGATTTTTTTCAAGACATCATTGAAATAAGTTATGTACAATGCTTCATCAAGATGGATGATCGGGATGGGGATTGTGGCATAGGTTTTATCGTAGTAACGGCCCCTGAAAAGCATGGTCGCCATGGCGTCGTGATTTTCGATTTTGTTCTTTTCAAGCATTTCCCAGAAATCATCGCACTTCAATGGCGGTGCGAAAAGATAGCCCTGGCCGTAAATACATCCAATTTCCTGGAGTGACTGAATCTGTTCTAGCGATTCGACCCCCTCCACAATGAGCTGCAAATCGAGCTTGTTGGCCAGATCGACAACATAGTCGACGACCCGGTTGTTTTTAGTCCGGTTCAGGATGAAACGCAAGTCCATTTTCAACACATCTACCGGCAGTTCGTCAAGCACGTTGAGCGATGAATAGCCCGAACCGAAATCATCCATTTCGATGACAAAACCGCTGTTTTTAAGCTCATGGACCCTTTCAATCAGCAAGTCATCATCGATACCATAGCTCTCGGTTATTTCGAGATGCAAGGCCTCTGGAGATAGCTTGTACTTTTCAAGAAGTTTTTCAAGATAAGTCAGTGTCTGGGTGTCGTAGATATCTATGCGGGACAGGTTGACCGATATCGGGATGAGATTGGGATGGGTTTCCAGCCATTCACTGATGAAAGCACATGCCTGGTCAAACACAAAATAGTCAAGCTGTTTGATCAGGTTGTTTCCTTCGAGTATCGGAATGAACTTGTCAGGAGCAAGAAATCCATAGCGGGGGTGGTTCCAGCGAATCAGCGCTTCAGCTCCAATAATGGAATAATCATGGAGGTTGAATTTTGGCTGATAGTATATTTCAAACTGGCTGTTTGCGAGTGCCATCTTGAAAGAAGATATGATTTCCTGGACAAACATCTGGTTCTTGCGCATGTCATCGTGGTAATGGACGATGTTGAGCATCTCGTTGTTCATGGCAAGATCGCTGGCGATCTTGGCGCGGTCATAGCCGATGCGGATGGGAATGATCTTTTCAGGCAGCGAGTACACCCCCATCCTCAAAGTCAGCGGAGCCTCGAGCGATTCGATCGCCTCGACCAGGCTGGTCTTGAATTTGGTGAAGTTGACATCATCGATCTCCAGGACAAAGGCGAACTCATCTCCGTTTATCCTTGTTCCAAAACCGCCGCAGTCGGTAATGACCATCTCGCATATCGCGCTTAGCTCGAAAAGAAGGTTGTTGCCCTGGACGATTCCGAAGCGCTCATTGAAAAATTTGAAGCCGTTGATGTTCAGGTTGATGACTTTCAACAACGTCGGATCGGCCCCATTGATCAGCTGCTGGCCGGTGTCAAAAAATTCATCGGTGCTTAAAAAACCTGAAGACGACTTGAGATCCATAGTGTCCGTCGGACCAATGATCTTTTTGATCTTGTTTTTCAACAAGGTCGAATTGTGGTCGCTTTTGATGATGTCATCGACACCCAGGTCAACCATCCTGCCTATCAGTTCTTCGTCGTCGCTGTCGCTCTGGATGATTACCGCCACCCGTTTGTTGTCGTTTTTGACGGTCTTGAGGCAATCGAAAGCCTTATTGTCATCCAATGCGATAAAAACCAGGGCAGCCGGTTTTTCCAGCACATCTTTCAAATCATTACTATCTTCCTCAATCAATACCGTATTTCTCGGGAATTCCTGTTGAAACCAACTGCTTGTTGTCTGGTTATTGGTCACTAATACTATCGGTTCTATCTCTTTCATAACCAGCCTCCTGTTAAATATTAGAAATTGGGCGGCTGCCCAATTATTGTCAATCCTCTAAGCTCTTACCAGCGCTATCAAAACTCGATTCCGCTTCTGGCTGCCTGACCCCGGTCGTAGGGATGTTTCTGTTTGACCAGGTTTGTCTGATAATCGATCAGATCCTCCAGATTTGCTATCCTTTGATGGCCGGTCATAACAACCTCGACATTGGATGGGCGGTTCTTGAGAAAATGCCGCATCTTGTCGATGGTTATATAGTTGAGACTGATTGCATCCCCGATTTCGTCAAGAACAACCATCGAGTAGGAATTGGAACTTACAATTCTCTCAATATCATCAAAGTACTCTCCAAGCTTGTTTTTTGATTCCGCCGCTTGATTTTCGTCCATCAAAAAAGTGAAAGGGTAATTCCAATTTAACACAAAAACATCTATGTTATCAACCTTTTTTAAAACTTCGATATCATTGGTCCGTTCATTTTTTAAAAACTGGCAGTAGAGCACCAGGAACTTGTTGCTCGCTCGCAATGCCAGACCGATAGCCGCCGTGGTCTTGCCCTTGCCATCGCCATAGTAGTAATGGACGCATCCTTTCATCATCGTCTCCTTTTTTTTCATTATTTTTTTTTGAAGTTCCACCACAGCCGGACCCCCAAACCAAACGCCACCACAAAGCATGCAACGCTCAAAGCCGGCATCCCAAGAACCCATTGAGGCAATGAAGCGACGGCAGCGATTGTTCCACAAAGAAGGAACACGCCGATCAAAAATGCCAGGACAAACCGATAGGCAATCCTGTTTATCAGTTTTGTCGCCGGATAGCCAAAATTGTATTCAACCGCAAGTTTGGTCTGGCCACGCAGGAACATCCGCAGTGAATTGTTTATGTTCTTGGGAATGCTTGGAGTGGAACGGAGCGAAAGAATCGTGTTGTTGAGCATTGTCTGGAACTCTTTTTTTATCAGGTCGCCATCAATCCGATGGAGCCGGTATGCGAACACTTCCATGAAATTGGTTTCCGGTGCGATTGTCGCCAACACCCCTTCGAGAGTCATTATCCCCCGGGCAAGCATCGTCACTCCGCTTGGCATCGAGATGGCGTGATTGCTTGTAAGTGAGAAAAGCTCTTCCACCATGACACCCAGATTGATCTTGGCAAAATCGATGTCGACATATTTGGTGACAAACAAGTCCAGGTCATCGTACAGCTTGGCATGGTCGATTTCCCCCTGGATCTTGCCATACGACAAAAGAACCATCTTGAGCTGATAGATGTCATGCTCGAGAATGGCATTCAGGGCATCCCCAACCAGCTTCCGGTCGCGGCTGGTGATCCGTCCCATCATCCCGAAATCGATCCATATTATCCTGCCATCATCAACCATAATGTTTCCCGGATGGGGATCGGCGTGAAAATATCCAAAATCAAGGATCTGGTTGATATAGTTGACTGTCAGCTGATGGGCTATTTCATTGATGTCATAACCCGCCTCTTCAAGATTGTCCAAATCGTCAATGTAAAAGCCGGAAACATGTTCCATGACAAGCACTGTCGGCCGGGTCAGCGGGATATTGACCGCAGGCACTCGGATATAGTTGTATTGCTTGTTGTTGCTGTAGAACTCTTCGATATTGTTGGCTTCGACCACAAAATCCATCTCTTCCTGGGCGACTTTCCACATCTCGTCGATAAGCATGTTCACTTCCTTGGGCTTGATCTTGTCGCTTACCAGGGAAACAAAACGGCTGAGCCGCTTGACGATCTTGACATCCTGTTCCATCTGGCTGTAGATGTTTTGACGTTGTACCTTGATCACAACATGGCTGCCATCTTCGAGATAGGCCTCATGGACCTGGGCGATCGAAGCCGATCCGATAGGTGTCTTGTTGACACTTTTGAAATATTTGTGGTAGTCATCCTGGTAGGCAAGATGCAGCTGTTTTTCAACAACCTCGAAAGGCATCGCTTTGACATCCATCCGCAGTTTTTCAAGTTCCTTGACATACTCGAGCGGTATGAGATCCTGGCGCATCGATAAAATCTGGCCAAATTTCACAAAGGTCGGTCCCAGATCATCCAAGACGTTGCGCAGCTTGAGAGGAGTCATGGAGCGGTTGACGTGGTGCTTTTTCAATACCGCGAGTATTTGATTGAGCCGACCTTTCTTCATATTATTCACCCGTTTCTAGTTCATCCAATTTGGCTTTGAGTTGCATCAATTGTTCCTTCGAGAGTTTGTCGATATTTTCAAAGACTGATTCAGGGCTGAGCGGTTCGATATCCAGGGCATCCTGGGCTTTGGCCTTCACTTTTTCTTTGGCCTTGTGGCTTAACTCCTGATTCAATTCCTTTCCCTGTTTGACTGTGAGTTCGCCTTTTTCAACCAATTCATCGATAAGTTCCTTGGATTTTTCCAACGACATGGAAACCGAACCGACTGCCACCAACAGGGCTTTTTTCAACAATTCATTCACATCTTTCATCATCATATACCTCGTGCAAATGTGCATCCCTTTCTTTACTTCATTATATAACATTAACCTGATAATGAAAATAGAATGACCTTTATTTCCCGTTTTTTTGAAATGTGTTATAATAAAGTCATAAAGAAAGCAAAGGTGAGGTGTTTTTATGATCGACTTCAACCAGATAGCCAAGGTCAATACCTTGCTCAAGCAAAAGGGATATGAGTACTCGATCCATGCCATCGGTGGCTGTTCTTGCAAGGGTGTCCAGCTCAAACAGGAAGGCAAGAGTGCCAACCGCAATGAGATAATCGCCCTTATCAACGAGGTGCTGCACTCTTCTTGGCAGGTGGTGGTTCCCAGCGACGAGGATCCCGACTATTTGCTTGTAAAACACAAAATGGACCTTTTATAGGTCCATTTTTGCACACAAAAATTCCAGTCTGCTCTGCCACTGAGAAATCCTTGAGACCAGCTCATCGATGTTTTCATGATCGTGCTCCTTGAGCTTTTCAACCAGCTTTCCAAGATCCTCACCCATCATCGAAAGCCCCAGATTCAAGCTAACGCCTTTGAGGGTATGGGCCTGGATAAGAAGATCATCATAATCTTTTTTCTTGCAGGCCTTCAAGAGCCGCTCAAAGGTGAAGTCGTGGGAAAAGGCCTTGAGACAGGCCCGGAAAAATTCATGATCGCCATCCATCTTGAAAGCGACAACATCTTTTTTCCAGCCCCAGTCCCTTTCAAGTTCGAGATAAAGTTCTTCCATGATCACTCACCTAAGCTGATTTCTTGGCTTTTTGCAGCTGGATATAGGCTTCATTGAGGTTTTGTTCCAATGTAAGCTCATGATCATATTGCTTGAACCCGACCGCCAGGGAGATGTTGTCATCAACCACCTGGCATTCCTTGATGACATCTTCAAGATACTCGTCGACCGGTATTGAATTGTCCGCCGAGTAGACAACGCAGAATTTGTCCCCACCATAACGGTAGAACGAACCATTGATGCCGCGCTTTTTGAGAATACTGCCGATCTGCACAAGCAGCTTGTCGCCATATTCGAACGAATAGCGGCGGTTGAGATGGGTCAAATCGGCGATGTCGATCAGGGCGATGGACCATTCTTCATTGACAAAGTCGAAGCTGGTCAGCGCCGCCATCAAATCGACGTAGCTGACAACCGATTCTATTCCCTCAACGTGGACCCGTTCATTGATCTCGAAGCGGTCAACACTGTCCATCAGGTCGTTTTTCGACAGCAGACGGTAATAGCGGATGATGAAGATGCCCAGGATCCAGGCGACAAAATAAAGAAACAGAACAACTGCCACATTGATAATGTAAACCCCGTCAATATTTTTCCAGGGGTCGAAAATCGTGTTGAAAGCCCCGAATGAATAAAGAGCTGTTGTCAGGATGTAATTGACAAACAATATCGAGTAACGCTCATGGACGACCCCCACAAGAATGGGGATGACCCCCACGGCCAGGATCGCCACAAAACCGGTATGCATGCACACCGCCACAAATCCGTACACCACAAAGCAGATCGACAGGATCATCTGTTTGAAATAGATGCCCGTCTTGGCGAAAGTGTAAACAAGGTAGCTGACCCCGACAATCGCCAGTTCCAGCGATATCGGCAATAGGATGAATTTGATCCAGTAGACATGCACCGGATGAAGTAAAAGCTTTTGCGAGAGAATCACATAGAAAATGACAATCTCCATGATGAAAGTGAAAAACGTCAACAATGCCAGGACCTGGACAAAGTTGGCGAGCCACAGGTTCTTTACATAGTTCTGTTTTTCCAAATATTTTTTATATACATAACGCGAGTCCATTTTTATACCTCGACCTTTTTATTTTGTTCAAGATAGCGATTATGGCATGTCTTTACAATTATCAGGACCGGAATCATGATAAGCATCCCGATCACCCCGAAAAATGCGGATCCGGCAAAAATGCCAAAAAGAATGGAGATGAAAGTCAGGCCGGTAGTCGCCGAATAAATTCTTGGACCGATAACATATGAATCGACATTCGACTGGATGGCTATAAGGATAAGGAGGAAAACAACCCGATCCACACCAAGGTAGAATGTAGCGAGCACCCCGATAAGATTTGCACTCATCGCCCCGACATAAGGGATGATCGAACCAAGACCACCCAGGATACCTAAGACAAGCCAGTTCTCGTTGCCGATGATCAGATATACAACGCAAAACTCGAGGCCCTGGATAAAAGCGCCGATCGCAAACGCCTTGAAGTACGACTGAAGCGCCGCCTCGATATCCTTGAAATAGCCAATCAGGTTTTCGTCGATGACCCCGGCGATTTTTTTGATTTTCCCCCTGATTACAGGATAACTGTAAGACATGTATATGGCCAGGATGAAATAGACGACGAAATTCAGGGTGTTGTTGATCACATTAGACACGAAGTCCAACGCGTCATTCATGAACGAGAAGTTCTGGAAGAAATCTGTTATCGACGCTATCGCCTGGGAAATCAAGGGCTGGATATCGTAGTTGGTATTGAGCGTTATCCACTGCTCGATCTCACGCAACCCTCGCGTGATCTGGGGCACCATGGTCGTCGCATTGGAGATCAGCATAGGTATGAGCAGGAAGATAAGGCCGATAAACAAGGCCAAAATGCCAAGGTAGACCACAAAAACGGCCAAGCCACGCTTTAAAAAGCGGCTTAAAAAATCAACCACCTTGTTGAGGGCAAAGGCGATGACAAAGCTGATGACAAAGGGCTTGATGATGCTAAATATCTTAGATACGATGTCGCTGTACGAGCTGTTGAGATTGGTCAAAAGCAGCAAGAAACCGATGAAAAGAATCACATTGGCCAGCGAACGGGTAGTTTTGGTGGAATTGAAATATTGGATTATCTTTTTGACATATTTCATAGTTCTACCACTTGTGACATTCGAGTTCGAGAACGACCGGGCAATGGTCGGAACCGTAGATGTCATTCAGGATCTTTGCTTCTTTTATTTTGCCTTCCAGAGCCTGGGAAACCACGAAATAGTCGATCCGCCAGCCGATATTCTTGTCACGGGCCTTGAAACGGTACGACCACCACGAATATATATCGCTCTTGTTTGGATAGAGATACCTGAAAGTGTCGACAAAACCGCGGCTTAAAAGTCTGGAAAACGAATCCCGCTCCTGGTCGGAGAAACCGGGATTGAAGTGATTGCGGGCCGGGTTTTTCAGGTCTATTTCCTGATGGGCCACATTGAGATCGCCACAAAGGATGACCGGCTTGGTCTGGGCCAAATTCTCCATATAGTCATGCAAAGCATAGTCATACTCCAGGCGGTAATCAAGACGCTTGAGTTCATCCTGGCTGTTTGGCGTATAGGAGTTGATCAAATAAAAGCCCTCGTATTCAAGTGTCAACAGCCGTCCCTCATCGTCGAGATGCTCGATTCCTAGACCGTAAGTGACAGCCAGCGGTTCCTTTTTGGTGAATACCATAGTCCCGCTGTAGCCTTTTCTTTTGGCCGAATTGATATACTGGTAGTGATTTGGCGTGTCGACCTGGGCCTGACCATCCTGCATCTTCGTTTCCTGGATGCAAAAAATGTCGGCGTCGATGGATTCGAATATGTCTATAAAATCTTTTTTCAAAACAGCACGCAGGCCGTTTACGTTCCAGGATACTAATTTCATCCTAACCTCCTATTAGCGCTTCGATTAGATTTTTAAGCTGCTCGTAGCTTTCAACAATGTAATCCGCCTTGACTGTCGGATCATCAACCTTGAAATCCCTGATTTTTAGCCAGATTGAAAGCAACCCGGCATTCTTGGCGCCCACAACATCAGCATGGTAGCTGTCACCGATATAGTAGACTTCCTCTTTTTGGGGTCCAAGCCGGTTGATGGCAATGTCGAAAATGCGGTGATCGGGCTTGTCGAACCCATAATGGCCGCTGATGAATATATGGCGGGGATCGAAATATTCCTCCAGGTTGAGCTGGGTTATTTTTCTGGCCTGATGGCTACCAGGACCGTTGGTGATTATGGCTATTCTATGCCTGCTTTGTTTTAGCATGGCCAGGATTTCCCTGACTACCGGCTGGATTTCTATGCATCCTTGCTTTTGCCGGTAAGTATCATGAAACACCTTTGCAGCCGTATTGTCCATCGCGATGCCATGATGTTTGGCCATCATCTTTGCACGAAGATGACCGGCCTGTTCCAGGGAGATTGTCTTGGCCTGGCTCATGGGAAAAACCTCGTCAGAAAACCGCCGGTACGACTGATAAAGATCCCAGCACAAGGCAGGATCTTCAATTCCCAGCACTTCCTTAAGGGTCTTTTTGAAGGGATCCATGTAGTCGTAAATAGTATCATCCAAATCAAATATAAATAACATTTTTTTATACCTCGGAGTTAATGATAACATAATTGGCGAAATTTGACATCAAAAAATTTTCAACCGCCAGAACGGGACGGAAACAAAAAAATCTAAGAACAGATTCTTAGATCAGAGCATTTTGCGCCGGCGCAGGATGATCAGAACCAAAACCGATATCATCACAATGCCAAAAACGATTATGTAAAAGCCATACGGGGTACTTGACAGGGGCATCCATTTGCCCGACACGTTCATCCCGTATATCCCCGAGATGATAGTTGGAATCGACATCACCAGAGTCAGCGATGTCAAGAGTTTCATCACATTGTTCAAACGGTTGTTGACAATGGTCGAGATCAATTCCCGGGTCCCGTTGATGATGATCCGGTAGATGTTGGCCATCTCGATCGCCTGACGGTTTTCAATCATCGCATCGTCAAGATAGTCCTTATCTTCGGAATACTGCTTGAGCCGTTCGAAACGGGTCAGCCTCTCAAGGACAAGCATGTTGGCTGAAAGCGAGGTGGAAAAGTAGACAAGATTGGATTCCAGCTCGTGCAAGTCGATCAGGTCGGTGTTTTCCGTTTCCTTTTCGATCGCCCTTTTTTCGATTACGGTCCGCCGTTTGTCAATCAGCCGGAGATAACTCTGGTAGACCGATCCTGATTTGAGAATGATAAGATAGACAAAACGCATCGTCTTTTTCGTTGAAAAACCTTTTATCACATTGCGCAGGAATATGTTCAAGACATTTGTCTCTTTGGAACAGACGGTGATAATGATATCATCGACCAGGATTATTCCCAAGGGAATAGTCGTGTACGCCTGACGGTTGTTGCGCATTTCTTCAAGAGGGACGTCGATGAGCACCAGGGTGTAATTCGGTTCGACCTGAACCCGGGAACTTTCCTCCTCATCGAGTGCCGCCCGCAGGTCGACCAGATCGATGTCGAAGTGCATCGCTATCTCATTTACCTCTTCGCGCGTTGGAGCGATCAGGTTAATCCAGGATCCTGGTTCATAGACCGTTCTTTCAGTAATCACATTCTCATCAGTACGATATATTTTTTTCATCTGACCATTCTCCTTTCTCACCAAATAATTATACTTCAATTTTGACTGTCAAACAACCCAATATCAATAAAAGAAAAAGATTAACAATAAGTTAATCTAGATGTAAAGATAATATAGCATCTCCTCCATCGCCCTGGTTTTCAGGCGATAATAGGTCGAGCGGGAGTAGAGCTGTTCCCACCAGTCCCTGGCCGAGTTGTCCATGAACTCGCTTTTGATGATGTGCTTCGACTCAAAGGTGAGATTGGACACAATCAGTTCAAACGACCGGATTATGCCCTTTAGTTCATCGTAATCGTCAATCTTCTGGTTGAGCCGGTTGGCATATTGGTTGTTGACATAAGGACTTTTGCTTTGGGATACGACAACCAGGCTGGTTGTGGGCATGTACAGGTCATGCTCCAGGTAAAACAGTTTTGATTTGGCCTTGTGATAGGCTTTGAAGACATCTTTCAACTCGCGTTCTTTTTCCTTAAAAGTTAGACTCATAAATTTTCCTCCTGCTTTTTATACATCAGTAAAGGAAAATTTACTTGAAAAAACTTCTAAATTATGAAATTTTCAACCAACTGGTCGATCTGGTCCTCTTTAAGTCCGATATCAAGAAGATACCCTCTGGCTGACCCGTATGTTTCATAGATATAGCCCAGCAGTTCGATCATGTGGTTGGGATGACTTGAAAGATACTGCTTGCTTTCATCCCCGACAAGGGCCTCAAGATAAGGCATCATTTCGCTTATATAGGTTGCGGTTGACGAGTAATTGGATACGATGTCGTATTCGAAACAACCCGCCAAATCCATAAGCAGCGCCGCGATGATTCCGGTGCGGTCCTTGCCCTGGGAACAGTGGAACATGATTGTATCATCAAGATGGTCCAGGAAGATCTCAAAGACCTTCCGGATCGGCTTTTTGGCCGCCTCGATAATGAAGCGGTAGTAGCCGGTGAGTTCATCGTAATTCTTGATTGATTCATCGACGTCCCCAAGATCTCCAAGATCAAGCAGGTCGACATGGTAATAAGTGACCTGTTCGAACTCCACCAGCTGGTTGGGCTGTTTTTCCTGCTCGAAGCTTCCCCGCAGATCGACCACGACATCGACGCCGTAGTCAAGAAGCGCATCAATGTCCTTTGCTTCCAACGTTGCGACATTGCTTGAGCGCAGATATTTATGGGCTTTGGTATAATAGCCCGACTGGGTCTCATAGCCTCCCAGATCGCGGCAGTTTTTCAGATTTGGAATTTTCAACAGTCTTTCTTCGTTTGTAAGTTGCAGCATTTCAATTACCTCCTGCTTGATTATAGCATACAAGCCGACAAAAACATTGTCAAGCGAATGATAAGCCGGTATAATTGAAGTTGAATTTGGAGGAACATCATGAAAAAATTATTGAGATTATTTGTTGCGGCCGGTTTGGCAATTGCCCTGGCCGGATGCGGTTCATCATCATCCACGTCGGATTCAAGCCTGATTTCCGCTGACAACACCGAAACTCTGACCGGCAAAGTCCATGTCGCCATCGAAGTCCAGGACTACGGGACAATCAAGGCGGAACTCAACGCCGATATCGCTCCGGCGACAGTGACGAATTTCGTCAATCTGGTAAATGAAGGTTTCTATGACGGTCTTACCTTCCATCGGGTCATCGAGGGCTTCATGATCCAGGGTGGGGACCCGCTGGGTAACGGAATGGGCGGTTCAGACATGAATGTCGAGGGCGAATTTTCAAGCAACAACATTGAAAACCCGCTGTCTCACACCCGCGGGGCGATTTCCATGGCCCGCTCAACAGCGACCAACTCGGCTTCATCCCAGTTTTTCATCGTTCAGGCCGATACAACATCCCTGGATGGCAAATACGCTTGCTTTGGTTATGTGTACGAGGGCATGGACGTGGTTGACTCGATTGCGGCCAACACGCCAGTAACCGACAGCAACGGAACCGTACCTGCTTCTTCACAGCCGGTAATCACCTCGATCACTATCATCGATTAAGACAAGTCAACCAACTTGTCTTTTTTCTTTGTCAAAAAAAAGGACCGCTTGGTCCTTTTAATAAGCTTTGGCAAAGTAAACTACCTGGTGAGCCGGTTTCCCGCAAATCGGGCAGACATCGCCAAAAGGCTCTTCATCGGTCTTGATGCATCGTGAAGTAGCCGAGGTGTCTTCCTTGATTTTTTCCTCACATTCGACATCGCCACACCACATCATCTTGACATATCCGCCCTTGTTTTCAAGGACATCCTTGAACTCGTCATAAGTTGTCACCGGAGTGATATGGTCGTTGAGATGAGCCAGGGCTTTTTGATACATCTGTTCATGGATTGTATCGAGCAGCGTGTTGATTGTAGCCGGGAGATTGTCATCAAGAGCCACCTTTTCTTTGGAACCGTCAATCCTTTTGGCCAGGATGCACTCGCCGTTTTCAATATCGCGTGGTCCCACTTCGATTCGCAATGGAACTCCCTGCATTTCCGCCTGGGCAAATTTCCATCCCGGTGATTTGTCGGAAGCATTGACTTCGACGCGGATTCCAGCCGCTTTGAGCTGAGCTTTGAGCTCATCGGCTTTTTCCAGGACCCCTTGCTTTTGTTGCATGACCGGAACGATCATGACCTGCACTGGGGCAACCCGAGGAGGGAGGACCAGACCGTTGTTGTCACCATGAACCATGATGACCCCACCGATAAGTCTTGTCGATACGCCCCATGAAGTCTGGTAGGCATATTCCTGTTTGTTTTCCTTCGAAAGGAATTTGATGTCGAAGGCTTTGGCGAACCCGTCACCGAAGTAATGCGACGTTCCCGACTGCAATGCTTTGCCATCATGCATCAACGCTTCGATGGTATAAGATTCCTCGGCTCCGGCGAACTTTTCCTTTGGAGTCTTCAGACCGGTAACCATCGGTATTGCAAGCAGGTCCCTGGCCATGTTTTCATAGACCTTGAACATCCTCAAAGTCTCTTCATGGGCCTCTTCAGGAGTGGCATGGACCGTATGGCCTTCCTGCCACAAAAACTCGCTTCCTCTTAAAAACGGCCGGGTCGTCTTTTCCCAGCGCACGACCGAACACCATTGATTGTAAAGCTTTGGCAGGTCGCGATAAGAGTTGACAATTTTTGAATAATGTTCGCAAAACAACGTTTCCGAAGTCGGGCGGATGACCAGGTTTTCTTCAAGTTCGTCAAGACCGCCACGGGTCACTACCGCACATTCAGGTGCGAAGCCTTCGACGTGGTCAGCTTCCTTTTGAAGCAAAGATTCCGGAATCAAAAGAGGCAGGTAAACATTTTGATGACCTGTTTCCTTGAATTGTCTGTTTAAGTGTTCCTGGATCAGCTCCCAGATCGCATATCCATAGGGACGGTAGATTATGAATCCCTTTACCGAGCTGTAATCCATCAGCTCCGCTTTTCTACATACATCTGTATACCACTGGGCGAAATCTTCCTCCATGGAACAGATTGCATCATTTTTAATTTTTACCATAGGTGTCTCCTTTAATTTCAATACTATTATAATACTATAATTCCAGGATTTTTCAAGGTTATCATTTAGATGCCGGCCAATTATGTAAGTCCAGGAAAAAAAGCATGGTTTCCCATGCTTTTTAACTAGTCGAGATCTTCCCCGTTAGAGGCGATGACTTTCTTGTACCAGTCGAATGAATCCTTTTTAGAACGGTCCAGGGTTCCGTTTCCTTCATTGTCCTTGTCGACAAAGATGAAGCCGTAACGTTTTTTCATTTCCCCGGTCGTGAATGAGACAAGATCGATGCAGCCCCATGGCGTGTATCCCATCAGGTCAACCCCGTCAAGCTCAACCGCTTTTTTCATCTCTTCGATATGGGCTTTCAGGTATTCGATGCGGTATGGATCGTGGCAGCTGCCATCCTCTTCCTTGACATCGATTGCCCCGAATCCGTTTTCCACGATGAAAAGAGGCAATTCGTAGCGTTCATAGAAGATGTTGAGGGAATAGCGGATTCCAACCGGATCGATTGCCCAGCCCCAGTCCGATTCCTTGATGAACGGATTTTTCACCGTATGTTCCGATGAACCGTCAGTCGAAGTCGAGATGTCCTTGAATGAAGTCGAATCCACGGTGTTAGACATATAGTATGAAAAACCGATATAGTCGACTTTCCCCTCAGCCAGGATCTTCTTGTCTTCCTCACTGATTTGAATGTTGAAGTTCTTGCGTTCGAACAGTTTCAAAGCGTAAGCCGGATAGTGGCCGCGGCATTGGACGTCGGCGAAAAAGAAACGGTCATGCATCGCTTCCTGGGCCAACATGATGTCGTCAGGACGACATGAGAACGGATAGATCGGCACCATCGCGATCATGCACCCGATCTGGATATCCGGGTTGATAGCCTTACCGGCTTTTACCGCCAGGGCGCTTGCGATCAGGCAGTTGTGCCCGGTGATGTACATCGCTTCTTCAGGATTCTCGAACGTAGAAAACAGCACGCCCGAATCGCACCAGCCAAACAGGTCGTTCTTGAAGTTCATCTGGTTGTTGATCTATAGCGATAGGTAAGACTTTGATGTTATCTCCATCTTTTCCCCCGCTCCACACCGTGCATGCGACTTTCACCGCACACGGCGTTCCATCTAATTCTTCTTTAATTTATTTCAGTTAAATTACATCTCTTACGCAACATGTTCAGTTTTTTAAGCTGTGTTTTGTTTAGATTGAACTTTTTCAATAGCGTTTTTTCAGTTTCCTGATTATTACCGTGTATTAGTTTATGTACTTCTTTGTGAATAATGATTAGATTGTCAAAATTATCGGTTCCACCATCTCCAACGGAAACAATGTGATGACAGTGTATTTCCTCGGCCGTTAGAAACAACTGGGTGATTCCACAACGCCCTTTTTGCATTGAATACTTTGAGATTGTGTTATCCCGATATTCCACACTTCCGTTTCCAATTGGCAGTTCCAGCAACCTCTTCATAACTGAGGTTACATTATTTTCTAATCGTTTATAAACTAATTTGCGCCCCTCTTGGGTATAGTTGCATATGTTTTGATTGAAGTTTGTCTTCAATTTCCACTGCGTATCCGCCAGTGGAAACAATGAAATGGCTCCAATCGTGAATGTGCGATAGTTATTCTTAAATAACTTCTTATACAACGGTGGGGGACTCCTGGGTACTTCATATTTAGCTATTGGTTTCAATCGGTTGTACAAGGTCTTGAGCGTCTGATGGTAAACATTTCTAAAATCTATATTTACATGTGTTGCAGCTTCATAATAATTTCTTATCCCCAGTATATATGAATTATAATTGTGGATATTCTTGGAAATTGTATGACGCTGTATCTCGATAACTCTTTTCCTTATTTCCGCTTTGATTTTTATTTTACTTTTCGCCGATACAAAGGTATTCGCAACGTACTTCTTGCGCTTTGGTACCAGCTTCATTTCAAACCCCAAATAGTCCGACCTACGTTTCCTTAGATTGGTAATCTTTGACTTTTCAGGTGAAACATTAAGTTTAAGTTCATTCTTCAGATATTCCTTGACCGCATGATATATCCTTACCGCATTTTTATAACTGCAAGTGAAGACTCGTGCGTCATCGGCATACCTTACCGCATACATTTCTTTTAGATTGGTTTTCTTGAGTACTCTATACTTATATGGACATTTATAATCAGCATTGAATGTTTCCCATTGATTGCTTATCCACCAGTCCAGATCGTTCAACACTACGTTTGAAAGTAATGGCGAAAGCACTCCTGCCCTGTGGTGTCCCACAGTGTGGGACACCTACTCCTTTGATGGGAGCTTTCAGCATTCTACTTATAATCGTCAGTACCTGATTATCCTTGATGCCGATATTCCAAAGTTGTTTGATTAACTTGGTATGATTGACATTGTCAAAGAACGATTCGATATCCAAATCAACAACATAGTGATTGTGCGTCATATTGGCGATATGGCAACATCTTGACAAAGCATTATGGGTTGAGCGATTGGCTCTAAATCCATATGAATGCTTATGAAACTTCGCTTCGCAGATTGGTTCAAGTATCTGTTTGAACATCTGTTGAATCAGTCTGTCATGCATCGTTGGTATTCCCAATGGTCGTAATTTTCCATTAGGTTTAGGTATTTCTACTCTTCTTACCGTTTTTGGTTTATAGTCCAATAGCGATAGTCTAATATCCTGAATAAATTTCTCAACGTTTTCTATCTTGTAATCATCAATAGTAAGGCCGTCAGTGCCTTTAGTGTGACTTCCGGTGTTGCTTTTGATGTTTCGATAGGCGAGGAGTATATTGTTCCTGGATATCACCAGATTATAAAGATCTATCCCGTAAGTATCATTGTTTAAACTCATTTGATACAACCAGTCAAAAGTTTCCTGCATACTGTAATATTCGTTGTTTCGTAATCCCGTGCTCACCGATGGATTATTCCTTTCGTTTAGAACAATTGTTTCCCATCATCTTATCAGACCCTGTGAGCTTCATTTAACTGTAACTGATTTTTAAAGAACCAGACTTGGGGCTATCCCTCCACCATTTTTCGTGGCTTCATCGGTACTGTGCCCCTACTTTCACGAGAATAAAAACACTTCGTTTACACTTATAGTTACCGTCCCGATAACAGTCGTTTAATAGACGTTTCTCGCTTACAACGTTCCAAATATTCTAGCTTTACATTTATCCTTAGGTTCCTGCTATGAGCCTGATGAATTATACCCTCATTGTCGAGTATCTCGAATTTCATATCAACGATTCTTACTTTTCGATATTCATCGTTGCGCACGCAACATGCCACCTTTCAATAGCACGACTTTCTAGACCCGTACATTCGCAGTTTCGTCAGTCCTTACACGGACATTCTCACCATAGATAATTTATAGCGTCCCGGCCTATCCTTTACCATATGATATATCACTTAGGTATTGTTCAGCCGACTTCACCTAGCTTCACACATAATTTTACTGTTATAACCTCATGCGTGTAGGAGTATCAGACTACTTGTTTCAGGCTAACATGACAGCCATCATTCCAAGTATTGAATATTCAGTTGTGATTTTCCTATTGGAAAATCCTCCCATTTCATGCCTAGGCACTTATAGGGAAACGTTTCGCACCGTTGAAGGTCATCCAGTACTTAACCTTGTTTTTGTAGCGTTCGAAACAAACAGTGGCGAACTTCACGAAGAAGTCGGCTACCTTGCGGTTGTAGAATCCGCCATATTCCTTGGCCAGATGGTAAGGCATCTCGAAATGCGACAGGGTGATGACCGGTTCGATCCCGGCTGCAAGCAATTCGTCGAACATGTCATCGTAGAACTGCAGCCCTTCCTCGTTTGGTTTTTCCTCGTCTCCAAGCGGGAAGATGCGGGTCCAAGACAATGAAGTCCTGAAGCACTTGAATCCCATTTCCTTGAACAGGGCGATGTCCTCCTTGTAGCGGTGGTAGAAGTCGATTGCCTCATGGTTGGGATAGTTTTCCCCAGGAACAACTCCCTCGGTTATCCTTCGAGGCACTCCATGCGCCCCGGCAGTGAGAACATCGGCCACATTGAGACCTTTGCCTCCGGCATCATAGCCACCTTCAAGCTGATGGGCGGCTACCGCGCCACCCCATAAAAAATCTTTTCCAAATCCCATAATCTTTTCCTCCTAAAATGATCCGAACAGATCGGATCCTCACAAAGATAATACCAAATTCAAAAAAAAGTATCATACTTTTTTAAATTTAGAAAATTATCTTCCCTGATTGGTCCTGCATTTTTCAAAATGACAACATTCTTGTCCCCACCTAGAACGCAAACACCTGGTATTTAAGCCGCATTGACAAGAATAATGCAACCATTCCTAACAAAATCGAATTTAATGAATAATGATTCCATGATAATTACAGTTTAAGCAGGACTCTTAAAGATTGAAATCAAATGGACATAGTTTATCCCCCTCTTCATAGATAGTTCGACTAAAGCCAGCGAAAAGGGAGTTATTAAACTATGTCCAAAGATTGTAGACTCAAAACATTTTGAAAATTAAGGATGATTTTTAGCGTTGCAAAAACACATCCCTTTGCATCATGCCCCATATGTTGATGGGATTAATTATACTTTTAGAAAGCTATCCATCCGCCATCGACAGGAATGACCGCCCCATTGATATATGAGGCAATATCGCTCGCCAGGAAGAGCGCAACCTTGGCAACATCCGAAGGTTCCCCTGGAGGGGGTGCCAGATTCAATATGCCCTGAATTTTTTGATAACCTTCCATGTTAGGCGCACCCATCGCTGCACCGATTTCGGTGTTTTGGATTGCGCCCGGTGCAATCATATTGCAGCGAATGCCTTCTTTTTGATACATATAGGCGGTGTTTTTGCCCATGGCATTCACAGCGGCTTTCGACGCACAGTAGATAGGGCCTGCCGCCTGATGCATCGAGCCTATAGAGGAAATGTTTATGATATTGCCTCCATTTCCTTGCTGCAAAAATACCTGACAGGCTTTGCGCATGGTAGCCATCGGTCCATACACATTGACAGCCATTACCTTCTCAAACTTCTCGTCAGACGCGCTGGCTATTGGTGCCATGTCATCCATGACACCGGCATTGTTTACCAGCAGGTCCAGCTTGCCAAAAGCTTCGACAGCGGCATCAATCATGCCCTCTGCATCCTCACGTTTGGAAACGTCGCCTGCATAGGCTACAACTTTACCTGGCGCATCTTTCAACGAATCAACCAGTGCATCCAGACGTTCTTTGCGGCGTGCCGCAGCCACCACACTCGCTCCCTGCTGTACAAACAGCCGGACAATCTCTTCACCCATGCCTGATGAGGCTCCGGTGACAACTACTACTTTGCCTGTTAAATCGTACATATTATGACCTCCTTGATCTAATTGTCATATATAATGATTCATACTCAACTTATCTTCACAAATATTCTATCACAAACCTTACAATTGCTCAATCAAATATGAAAGGGCTTACTCTAAGCTTATAGACTCAAAAACCCCGTTTCTTGCCCAACCGTCTACAAACTTGAAGGTTCAAGAAGTGATGGGTAAAACGAGGTATCGAGACAAGGTGATATCATTTATATTTCAGCCGATTTAAGACCTTTTTATTCTTAATATGCTACCCGAAAATTTTAAGTTGCGATAAAACAGTCATTTTAAGAGTCACAATAACAATATTACATAGGGTGAAACTTTATACATATTAAATTTGGCGTCAGATGCATTATTTTTTTAAGGCATATCAACCATTTCTCAAATACTTTAATATATGCTGTATTTTGAAAGATCAATTGTAGCATCCCTTCATTACTAACCAACGACTCAAACGAATTCGCAATTATTAGCGCCCGGTCTATTTTTTAATTTCCAATATTGCCTGCACATTCTTTTCACCTATCCCCACCAGAAACATGGCCACAAAGCCGACAACAAGAATTATAATGCTGCTGTTGAAGAAAATCTGATTTACCGGCATAGTATCAATCAGGATACCGTTAATATTTGTTCCAATGGCACCGCCTACAAACATATTAAATGATGCCATAGACATCGCAGTTCCCCTCATTTGCGGCAACAGTCCTTGTGCTGTGTTAATCAAAGTCGACTGCAGACTAATGAAAGCCACTCCAAAACCAAACAATCCCAGACATACCAATGCAACATTATCAAAACGATAGATTAATTGAAGCGATATGGCGCCAATAACTCCTGCAAGCAATAACAACCTTGTACCGATTTTCGCTTTTATTTTTGGAATCGTTCTTCCTCCAACTACTGTCCCAACCCCAAAAAGCGATAAAATCAACCCGACAAGAAAGACATTATAACCCGTCCCTTGTGATATTAATGTACCTGAATACGTAAAACTTCCAAATACCGAGAATCCCAGTAAAAAAACAGTTGCAACAATTGACATGAAATTGAAGTTGCCAAGCGGTTTTTTGTAGAAACTGATAAGATCCAACTTCTCGACAACGCCCTGGTCTCTTTCAAGTAATTTGAACATTATCAAAGCAACAACTAATTCTGCCAATCCATAGGCAAAATAAACCATTCTCCAAGAACCATAATAGGAAAGCATTCCCCCAATAATGGTCGCCATAGCCCCACCCAAGAACATCATTCCCATGACTTTTGCCAATGCCTTGTGACGTTCATTTTTGTCAAAACTCTGACCTACCAAAGCCAAGGTCACAGGGAAGATTCCTGCCCCAAAAGCCCCGTTAACCGCTCTTAAAAAGACAAGAGACGGCAGATTGAAGGCAAATATTCCCAACATCGAGAATATGGCCGTTCCAATTGATGCAATATTGATAATCCTTACTTTACCAAAACGGTCCGACAACGGCCCAAACAACAACGTGAACGCTCCAAACGAAAGCATATATGCAGTAACTGAAGTTGCTGCCGAACTGACTGTGATACTTAGATCCTGAGCAATCTTAATTACTAATGGTGCGGCTGCATAATTATCACCATTTGCCAGAAAGGCCATCAATCCTAAAATAACAATCATTTTTTCTTTATTCCTCATCCCTATTCCCCTTTTCTTTTCATTTCTAATCATCGATCTCTTCAAATAACTCAAACAGTCAAATTCTCAAATCGATAACTTTCAATATATTGATTCTATTCCTTATATCGACAATTGTCAATATGTATGAAAGTTTTTTTTACTATTATAAATTAAGTGTCATTAGTCGCAAATTTTTATACTTAAAGGCAACTATGATAGGCGCTTTGCAATTTGGTGTTGGTAGCTGCCATTAACCCTTTGCGACAACCGCTTCAAGATTGAGCTTGCCACATCAAATTTATCAGTGTTTTGAAGTATTCGTCATCCGAAATCCTCTTGCCCTGGTCTTGATGTTTTGGATAATACTGTTCATTCCTTCTGGCATGGGATTGGTGTACCTGAATCTGAAATAGTTGAGAATTTACTCCCAGTGATTGCGGGCTAACTTCGCGAATTTCTTCATCCGTAGTTCCCGGGTAGAGTTTCTAACCACTCTGCCTTTGCATTAGACTGAATACGCGGAAACCCTTATATTTACTTGATTTTTTAACTTTCGAACACTTCCTTTTTATGCCAAATGTGGTATAATGTGGTTAGAAGATATTTCTAACCACGAAGGGAGAAAACCATGTTTATCGCTTATGATATCAAAAACGGAATTGAATATGGCAAGGTTTGCACCTCGATCCGTGAGGGAAAGAAAGTCAAGAAAACGTATACTAATCTCGGACGAGTTCTTGATAAAGAGCGCGGAATCTTTCAGAACCGGTCACTTGGTGTGTTCACCTATTCCGTTGAAAACGGCTATGGCAAATCACCTGTGGATTTTGTACCCGATTCAAACGGAGACAGAGGAAAGATGAAACTTATCCTGGACTTCGGAGACAGCTTCTTCATCAATGAATATCTGAAGCAAACAGGCTTGGATAAAGTAGTAGATGAGATCGGATACGGAAATCCGGATACCCTAAAAGCGATGCTTTCCTACTATATATTGTGTAACATGGCTAACTGCAACGCCATTGACTGGTTCGAAGGCAACTATGCGAGAATCCTGTATCCAAAGGCAAACCTTACCAGCCAGCGGATTAGTGATTTTCTCACCGCTATCGGGGATGAATACTCGGAGCGTGAATTCTTCAAGGCATATTTGGAATTCCTGTTCAGTAAAGACAACACAATCAAGGAAACCGGGATACTGATTGACAGCACTGGACTTCCTAACGATATCCACTTTCCCTTGACGGCCATCAGTAACCATAACGGTCATATAAGCAATGAGGTAAGGCTGATCTATGTGACCCAGCAGGATACCGGAATGCCGATATACTTCCGTTATTGTCCAGGCAACGTCATCGATACACCCACATTGGTCAGAACCATAGCTGAGTTGAAGGAAAGTGGCGTCAACACTAAATTTGCCATTCTTGATGCCGGATACTATTCGGATGGTAATCTCCTGCACCTATATGAGAACAAGATATCATTCGTCACAAGACTTAAGGAAAACCTGAAGCTATACAAGCACCTGGTAAACAACCATCTCGATGGCATCCAGGATAAAGAGAATTTCGTAAGCTATAACAGCCGTTATGCCTATATCAAACGGGTTGAGTGCGAACTTGTTGAAGGTTACACCGGATATGCCTACATCGGTCTTGACCTTGATCGGAAATCGAGCGAAAGCCATAAGTTGTTCCAGAAGGCAAAAGATCAAAAACTCAGTGATGAAGACGTTTACGAGAAGATGAAAAACAAAGGAATATTCATTTTGGTCTCATCGAGACGCATAGCGAAGGATAAAATCCTGCCGCTTTACTATACCCGGCAACAGGTTGAACAAATTTTCGACATCAGCAAGAACTATGCGGATCTATTGCCCTTGCGAGTGCAAAATGAGAACACCTTCAGAGGCCACCTGTTGTTAACGTTCATCGCAACTGTGTTCTGTAAGATGGTTCAAGACAAGCTGAAGGGTACCAAAATGAATCCTCAATCCTTGTTCCTGAACCTGCGAAACCAAAAATGCAAAGTATATGATAATGCTGTAATCACTCAAGAAGCTTTCAAGAAGGCGAATGACTGTTACAAAGCATTCGGTATTGAATGCCCGGTCAGAATACCGAAAACCTGATATGTGGTTAGAAAAACCACCCGGGAACTAAGGTTCATTGGTTCGAGTCTGGAATGGATCATCCATGAGCACAGTTTTTTGAGTCCTCTGGTTGCCTCTTCAACGGTGTCGCTGGATTCATAAACGTCTTGTAGTGCGGAGCGCATATTGTAGGCTCTGGCTGTCTTTAGGTTTAACTTGGCTAAATCAAATTTCTTCTGCTTTTGATTATCGGTCAAGTTACTCTCATTATTTAGCCAGATGTATTTGTTTTCTTTAATAAGAAATTGGTGCGGACTTCTTTTTTGCGGACTTTGTCTACTGCCTCGTTGGCTTGTTTTACTCCATGTAATTTATCGAAAACAGTATGGCTGTTTTTGAAATTTCCTCTGATGCCTTTTTTGAAGCCTAACGACATGTCGCAGGTAATGATGTTGATAAGATCGGGATCACCGCCATGTTATTTGAAGTCCACGACGAAATTATCCACTGTTTTAGAGTCTTTTCCTGGGGTAACGTTGATTACCTTGCGCTTTGCAAGATCAACACCAAGAGTGATGTCGTTGTGGCATTTCTTGTTTGTTTGTCGATACCGACGGCTGTAACATCCGAATAATCTTCTAGTTTCCAAACCTCATTGGCGTAATGCTTGATAAAACACCACAGCCGTATATAATGCTCATCGATCATCTGAGCAATGCGAAAAACCGGGAGATGCTTGGACAACTCCACTACCCAACCTTCAAAAAGCAGGGTAAAACCCGATCCCGGTCTTGCCTATGGCACTTGAACAGTTTGAGGCCCGTGATAATCGCAATGTACTTGTGGCAAGTCAGCATGGATGAATGTCTTGCATTGGAAGAAATTAAGATGTCTCCGGGTCCGTTTGGTTGTATCATATGCGGTTTCGCTTTCATTACAACCATCAATCGGACAGTGGAATTTACCACCATTGGTGAAACCGATATTCATATCCAATTCCATGCCCTTGTCGGTATCCATGAAATTGACATCAAAAACAGTCCAAGGTTCACCTAAGTTAAGAGCTTTTGTGAATAAGTCAAAATTAACTCGAAAAAAAACGACTTAGAGAAACTCATTGTTTCACTAAGTCTAATTTGATTTATTCATTTTTCACAAAGACTCTAGCAGCGAAGCTGGCCATTTCTACCGGAGCTGGAACCGCAGTCAATGTTCCCGACACCCCAGCCAGGGCATCCAGATTGGTCATATCTTCACATATCACACCACCTGCCGACAATATCTCATCATGTACAGTGCAGCCAATTGTCCCGAGTGTCTCCATATTATCAATCAAAGGAGAGTCGATTCCGATAAAGACAACCCCTTTTGCAACAAGTGCTTTAGCCGCCTCCAAGGTCAGGTATGGCGGATTTTGGGCATATGCATCAGTTCCGAATTTTTTATAGTGGCCGCTGTTGAGGATTACCGCCCCGCCTGCCTGCCCGATATTTTCAATATCTCCGGCATCAAAGCAGTCACTTCCCTCTTTCATGGTTACCACATCAAATGGCAGGTCAACCAGTTTTTCAAGCGGAATATCCGCGATTGAATAACCATCTGGAGATCTGTGCAACGGGGCATCAAGATAGGTCCCATTGATGTTGACCATTTCAATGCGGTCAAGCAAGGCTCCGGCATTGGCTCCAAATTCCTTGGCACTTGATTCCATATCCATGTATGTATCGATCTTAACAGCCGGGACGCCCGGAAAAGTTACCATTCCGTTGGAGATCCGGTGACTCAATTCGACAAATTTCATTGTTTTCCCTCCAGTCTTTTCCCAAATATTTTATTCAAATATCGACAGCGACTCCATGAACTCCTTGAGGTTCATGCAATCCCATGGGAAATATTCCGCAATAGTCAATCCGACAATTTCCGTGTTCGCCGACACATCCTTGAAAATACGGGCAAGCTCTTCAAAGCGCATTTTCCCTGATGGTGCGGGGATTTCCCAGTGGTCAGGTTCCGGTTTCGAGAACATAAGCGACCGGAAGCATGTCACATCCATGACATCAAGGTCAAGATGAACAGCCAAATGCTCGATATTGTTTTGTTTGATCCAGCCGATGATAAGATCGCTGTTTTCTTTAAGCGCTTCAGGGCCACAGTGACGCAAATCAAGCTTTTCAATCCACTGCGCCTCTTCAGGAGTAGTCTCCATCAAACCCCCATACATCACTTTTTCCGGTTTGATTTTCACCTCGACAGTTGAGCCAAGCCCCTTGTCACCCGCACCCATCAGATTTCCCAACACCATGGCGTGGCCGTGATAATACATATCCGTATTCGACAGGTCAGGATGGGCATCAAGCCACAGCACACCCAACTTTCCGTTGTATTTCTTGTTGAGGTAGGCAAATGGGGCTTGGGATACCAGACAGTCACCACCGAACACAACGATCCGGTCAGGCTGTTCTTCGTCAAGAACCCTGTTGGCAGCAGCAATATTATCCATCAGGATTGATCTGGCTACCAGACCATCCTCTTTTTTTAGAGGATTTCCATCCGGTTTTTGGATCAGAACTTCTCTTTCAATGGTATTGTCATTTTTTGGTGCAAGAAATGACAATATCTGAGGTCCCAGATAATATTCAGGCAGATTGCCGCCTTGCCATTGGGCCATTTTCAAGCGTAATGTCTTTTTCATATTAATCCTTCTTTCATTATCAATTAAAATATATGTAATAAATAATCGGAAATTATCATGCGATATTACAGATCAGCTCCGTTTGAAGCGATAATGTTCCTGTACCACTCAAAACTTTTCTTCTTGTACCTCGCAAATGTTCCGGTGTAATCATCGTGCCTGTCGACATAGATAAAACCGTAGCGTTTGGCGATCTCACCGGTCGAGTTGGAAACTATATCGATTGGTCCCCAGCTGGTGTACCCCATAACCTCGACACCGTCCCTTATAGCTTCTTTGACCTGCGAGAGATGTTTTGCCATGTAGTCGATCCGGTAATCGTCATTGACCGTGAAACCACCTTCTTTGTCTTCCACCAGTACATCCCGGGCCCCAAACCCGTTTTCAACTATGAAAAGAGGCAATTGGTAGCGGTCATAAAGCTGGTTGAGAGTGAACCGCAGACCCTGAGGATCAATCTGCCAGCCCCATTGCGATTCTTCTAGGTAAGGGTTCTTTACAGCGCTTAGAATGTTTCCTCGCGAAAGTTTTTTAAGTTCTTCATCCCCAGTAGCGCAGTAGCTCATGTAGTAGCTAAAGGAAATGAAGTCAACCGTATTTTTGAGAATCTCTTCATCTTCGCTGGTTATGTCAAGTTCGATCCCGTTTTCTTCGAAGTAGCGAGCCATGTATGCCGGATATTTCCCGCGGGCATGGACGTCCGCGAAAAACAAAGTATAACGATCTTCTTCCATCGCGGCAATTATATCATCCGGTTTGGGAGACAATGGATACATCGGCCCACCCGCGACCATGCACCCGATTTCAAATTCAGGATTTATCTCATGTCCGAGTTTGGTAACAAGGGCACTTGCGACAAGTTGATTATGGACCCCCTGATAAAGAGTGCTCTTGTCAATCGTTTTATGATCACCCATTATTCCCCCGCCATTGAACGGGGCATGAAGGATCATGTTGATCTCATTGAAGGTCAGCCAGTATCTTACCTTGTTCTTATATCTTTCGAATATGGTTGTGGCGTACCTGGCAAAAATATCGATCAGTTTGCGATTGGCCCAGCCATTGTATTCAGTAGCCAGATGAAGTGGCATCTCATAGTGAGACAATGTGACCAAGGGTTCGATATTGTATTTGTGCAATTCGTCCAATAAGTCATCATAGAACTGAAGCCCCTTTTCGTTGGGCTCAAAGTCATCACCATTGGGAAATATTCTTGACCAGGCAATCGAGATGCGCAACACTCTGAATCCCATCTGGGCGAACAGTGCGATATCTTGCTTGTAACGGTGGTAGAAGTCGATTGCCTCTTTTTTTTGGTATTGTGCCTTTGGAGGAATGCTGTAACCCCCGAAGACACCCTGAGCAAGGGCATCTGCCGTGCTGTAGCCCTTGCCATCAAGATCGGCGGCACCTTCACACTGATTGGCCGCTAAAGCACCGCCCCAAAGAAAGTTTTCAGGAAAATTATTGTTTGTTTTGAACATTAGTTACACCTCATTATATTTTAATCAATAGTTCTTTTGTAGAAACTTTACCAAGTTTAAGTTTATCAATATTTGAATAATTTTTTGAATTGGTGATGATCACCGGAGTGATTGTCTCGTATCCGGCTTTTTTGATCGCATCAAAATCACATTTGACGATCAGATCGCCTTTTTTGACTTTGTCCCCGGCTTTTTTGAAAAGTTCGAAGTGTTCTCCTTTTAGATTGACTGTATCGATACCGATATGGATCAAAACCTCTACTCCATTGACACTTTTAAGACCGATGGCATGTTTGGTAGGAAAGATTGAAACGATTTCACCATCGAACGGCGCCACCACTTCATTTGAATCCGGCTTGATGGCGATTCCTTCACCCATCATGCCCTGAGCAAATGTTTCATCAGGCACTTCACTTAAGTCAACCACCTCACCTGAAAGTGGGCTGAAAATGCCAGATTCTTCATGACTGAATGCGACAACTTCTTCAGTTCCTTCCAGATCTTTATAACCCCAGACAAATACCAAGGCAAAAGTCGCAATAAAGGCAATGATCATTGAGATGATGGCGTTGGTCACGTTGGTCCATCCCTCAGGTCCTACAAATGCGGGAAGAGACAATAATCCCGGCGCACAAAATGCATATCCTTTTACACCTGTGATCCCATTGTATAAACCACCCAGGGCCCCACCGGCCATAACACAATACAATACTTTTCTCGATTTCAAAGTGACTGCGAACAATGCCGGCTCGGTAATCCCCAACAAAGCCGTAGCTCCGGTTGTGAAACCAGTCTTTTTCATAGTTGGATTTTTTGTCCGCAAAGCAACTGACAATGCATCTGCCCCTTGGGCAATATTGCTTGGCAGGTTACCAGGAGTGGCAATCACTTCATAACCTACAGTAGCGTAACCTTGAATCATGAACGGAACAAGACCATAATGCATTCCTGTGGTAACCATCAATGGGAAAATTGCCCCGATAATTGTCGGTACGATCCAGCTGTTGTAAGATGTCAGCATATCCAATCCGGTAGATATTCCTACCCCGACAATAAATCCTAAAGGTCCTAAAACTACGAAGGTGATCAGTGAAACAATCAGAATGGTGAATAATGGTTTAAAGAAGAATTTTAACATCTGGGAAATGACTTTTTCCAAAATCATATCCACATATTTCATCGCAAATACCATGAACAGTACCGGCAATACACTTGATGTATAAGTTGCCAAAGTTACCGGCAACCCTAAAAATGATGTGAAGTTGATGTTGAAAGCATCAGTAACCAGGGCTACATAGCTTGGGTGAATCATCGCTCCGGCAACCGCAACTGCCAGGAACTGATTGACGTTCAATTTCTTCGCCGCTGTAAAAGCCAACATGATCGGCAAGAAATATAGTGGTGCATCGCCAATGAAGTTGACAAAATAATAAGTGTTTCCGGTTGTATCAATCCCCAGAAGAACTCCAATTGCCAACACCGACTTGATCAGACCCGCTCCAATGATTGCCGGCAATATCGGGGTGAACACCTCTGATACGAAACTTAACAGTTTTTCCACGAATTTTTTGTTCGATCCATCTGACGATTCACCTTCAGCAGCAAAATCTCCTTCACTGGTGATGGCAGCATACACCTTGGGAACTTGGTTTCCAATTATGACCTGGAAAACTCCGCCTGCATTGGCAGTACCCAAAACACCTTCAGTACTTTTAAGAACTTCCTCGTTTAACAGACTTTCGTCTTTCAAAGTGAATCTCAGTCTTGTCGCACAGTGGGTCAGATTTTCAACATTTGATTTGCCACCGACATTATCAATTATTTCTCTAGCTAATTTATTTACATCCATACATCTATCTCCTCTCTTTGTTTTGATGATTAGAATATACCAAAACAGGAAGAGCGATTAAATATTATGAAAGCGTTATGATCCGTTGGTCCATAAAAAGACTGAAAACTTTTTGTCATTTGATCAGTTTGGACCAAATAGGGCCCATGAACGCATTACGGGCAAAAAAATCTTCCCGATACAGTTTCGATAACTATATCGGGAAGATTTTTTTAACTGTTATTTGTCATTATGGTGAAAACACATTTTCCAAGTTTGCCAACACGTCATATTGAAGAGATTTGAGATCGTTGTTTTAGAAATCCAGCCACCGCCTTCAACAGGTATGACTGGCCGTTGATATAGAAGCCATATTACTTGCAGGTACAGCAAGACTTTGGCTGATATCCGCGAAATTGTCGCCTGGTCATTCAAATGTAACCATTTATCGTTAGGATGATTGTTCAGTTAGAAATATCAAGGTCATTTTGACCACTTATTGACAATTCACTTTCCTGGTTATTTCGCCTTATCATTCAGAAGTGGAATCAAGAAGAAAATGCAGCCAAACAGAAACAATATTCCACCGAAAAGACTGATCATGTCTCCCGCTTTTAAACTTGCGGTAATGTATACCAAACTGCACAAGACAAACATCGTCCATCCTATGATATGAAAGTGTCTTTCTGTCTTCGGTAAAATCCGTTTCATTACAATACAAACTCCTTATCTATGATATTTATAATCCATTAATATTTGTATCCTGAATACTCAGGATAATTGCTTTCGAACATAACCCAACTAGCGCACCATGAAAATCATAGCACAATCTTAAAAGGTCTGTCCAAAAAATATCTTACAACCCCTTACTTGGTTTTCAAATCAAGAATTTCTTTTGCCGCATCGATGGTGGTCTGGTAGTTTTTCACCAATAAGGCGGAAAAAAGAATATCAAGGACATAGTTTACCGAAATGAAAGCATAGACCACCTCAAGACCAGGGGGAAGTTTTTCAAATCAAGTTCGATGTACTCGCTGCAATGGGGTTTCAATTCAAGCTGGTCGTTCCCTCCGATACCGATGACAACATTCTTCTGCCCTTTCATGTATTTGGCGACTTCGACAGCGTGCTTGTTGCCTCCGGTAAATGAGATGACCACGATTGTTTCCTCAATGTTTTCTTTTTTTGACACCACATAATGTTCATTGATTCCCGCATAGGCCTGGCTTTCGATACCAAGCGTCATGAATTTGAATGCGGCCGCCCGGGCCAGGGTGTGGGTTATACCGATTCCATAAAGACTTATCTTGCTCGACTTGCTTAGCTGGTTGATTACCCTGACCATCACATTGTGATCGAGATTAAGCTTTGTCTGGGTCACCGCAGTTTCGTAGATGCTGGGAACAATATTGATGATTTCCTTATAGGTGCTGTTTGCCTTGATCGGGATGTCGTCGACCATCCCGGAAATGCGATACAGCTCAGTGATTTCGGATTCCAAAATCCTTTTGAAATCTTTATAGCTATTCGCCCCCACCTTCCGAGTCAGCCTGATTACTGAAGCCTTGGATGAGAAAGTGTTATTGGCAAGACTTTGAGCTGAAAGTTCATGAATTTCTGAAATGTTTTGGAGGATATATTCAGCTATGGAGCGTTCGATATCCGTAAAATCTTCCATTTCCTTCAATTGATTGATAATCATTACTTCGCCTCCTCCACCCTGACTTCTCTTCGATTCATTTTTGGCATTCCTGAAAGAATGATTTATGTCATAGATCGATACGTTCGATTTTGAAAACAACCGGTCTGGTTCCGTCATTGCAGCAGGCGATCATCATTTTATCATCATTGGTCCACCCATTCATGATCGAACCGCCTTGTAAGGCCGCATAGACATAACGGCTGATGGCATCCCAGGCTTCACTGCAAAATTTACCATCCATCATATGGAAGAAATCCTTGTTGTCGATAATGAATTCATCACCTTCCTTGAACAGATTACAAGGTCCCAATTGTGGGTCGGCAAGATATTTTTCCTGGAGATCCTTGTAACATTCCCTTTTCAATACAGTTATTTTACATTTGTATGCCATAATGTTTGCCCATCCTTTTTCATAACTCGATTATATCACAATAGTGAAGCCGACATCATCAAAACACAGGCAAATTCGTTACAATTATTAATAATTTAAATTTTATGGTAGCTATCGGACCAACCTAAAGTTTTCATATGCATGATCGTAGCAGATCACCCTTCGACTATCTCGATCACACTTTTTTCATTGTCCTTGCGCACCAGGATCTTGTTGTCGATTCGCTCTTTAAGAAGGTTGACATGGGAGATGATTCCGATCATCTGGTCTTCAAGTCTGATTGACTGGAGCGTATTGATGGCGGTATTCAAGGAGTTGTCATCAAGCGTTCCAAATCCCTCGTCAATGAAGATCGAATTGAGCTCGACACTGCCCGATTTGTCCTGGACAAGCCGTGACAGGCCGATTGCCAGCGACAAGGCTGCCTTGAAAGTCTCCCCTCCTGAGAGCGTCCGGGCCAGCCGGGTCTTCGAATTTTCCCGATCAAGGATGCCAAGAACGAATCCCGACGTGACTTTCTTGTTGTCCGGTTCGCTTGCGACAAACTGATACCTCTCGTTGGTCAGCTCCCCGAAGATCACATTGGCGTATTCAAGCAGCTCCTCGAAATAGGAGTAAACCAGGTATGTTTCAAAGGCCAGTTTCTTCTGACCGGCAAGACTCCCTTTGGCAGTCTGGTAAAGGTCATAGTATGTATGATGTTTCTCCTGGGCCTCGTTGCGGTTTTGCAGCCATGACCTGAGTTTGCCTGTGTCATTGACTATGGTCAGAAGCTGGCTTGTCACCTGTGTCAGGCGGTCCTTGATATCGTCCAGCGTTTCTTTCTTGATGGATGTCTGTTCATTCAGTGGTGCCGGGTCACCAACTTGCTTGTCCTTGGTCTGTTGTTTGTAGAACTCGATTGTCGATTCGATCTTGTTGAGCGTCTGGTCGTATTTTTCTTTCTCCATTTCAAGCTGGTCGATAAGTCCGATCTGGGCGAAAGCGGCTTCCACGGATTCCGTTGGGAAAGCCAACAAGCTCAAAGCTTGTTCATATTGGGAACGGTTCTTGGCATTGGCTATTTCCAATTGATCCTTCCGGCTGGCTTTTTCTAGCAATGATGTTTCAATCCGGGTAATCTGATTTTCTGCCAGGTGGTAATTGTTCTGGTTGGAAGCGATTCTGTCTTCGAGTGATTTTGCCGCCGCGAGGCATTCCCTGATTTCATTTTCAAGCTCTTCTGGTGTTTTCAAAATACGTGGCAATTCGTCAAGTTGGCCCTGCAAGGATGAAATGACTCCGTTGAGTCTTTCGACCTCGCTGTTGTGACTTGTCAAAGTGGCTGAGTCCTGCTCCATTGCCTGTTCGAGTTTTCCAAGTTTTTCCTTCATGGCATCAAGCCCCCTGAAGTAGGATTTGACATCTGCCAGCCTTTCATTGGCTTTCTTGAGTCCGGCCCTGTTTTTTTCATCGAGTGCGTCATAATCGTCCGGCTTGCCCAGCTCCAGTTCGAGCGTTTCAAGCTTTTCTTGAGCGTTTTTCAAACTGGCGTTCAAATCGCTTCCTTTTGATATCGCCTTGTTGAGCTCGCCTTGGATTGCATCCTGTTTTTGCAGTAGCGAATCCAGATTTTCCTGGGAGATGTCGCTTTCAAAAACGGGCGCCACATCGGGATGGGACAAAGAACCACATACCGGGCAAGGCTCGTTGTCTTTCAACGAGGCGGCGATATACCCGATTGCATAATCGTTTTTCCTTTTTTGCGCCTGATTGAGTGCCTGCTTGGCTTGACGAAGCTCATTTGCGAGCGATTCATAGTGGCTCAAGGCTTCAAGGTGCATCTCGCGGATTGTTTTCTCGTTCGCTTTTTCCCTGAGGCGGGATTGGATTGTGTCCGCCTGATTGCGTAGCCGGTCGATCTCGTTTTGCCAAGTGATCTTGCTTGTAGCCATGGCAGTCTCTTTTTCAAGATACTGCTTCAAGGCGACAAGGCTTGTCTGGTTATCCTTTTGAGCCTGCAACAGGAGTTCGATCTTTCCACAAAGCCCCTTGTTTCTCTTAGTGAAATTGGCGATATCGCCTTCAAGGGAGCGGATCTTTTCGAGCTGGATTTTTTGTTGCTCAAGATCGTTGGCACTTTTCTGGTGAACCTTTGTCTGTTCGAGATAGATGTCCCGGCGGTCCACTTCCTTTTTGAGCTCGATGATGGTCTTCCTGTTTTCTTCAAGTTCACTCTTAAGGTTGGTGATTGCTGCAGTCAGGGTGGCTATTTCCCGGTCGTTGCTTTGGATCAGTTCATATTCCGGTTTGACTTTGGCGGCAGCCTTGTAAAGAGACAACCGGTCCTCAAGAGTGATGTCCCGACTTGCCATCAGCTGGCTTTTTCCTTCCCCGGCTTTGGCCAGGGCTTCAAAAAGGGCATTGGTCTCATTGATCTCACGAACCTGTCTGTCAATTATGGCAAGTTCCTCTTCCAGCTTAGTCACCTGGGTCTCAAGAGTGTTTTTGTCATTTTCATATTCGCCTTTTTTATGTTCAAACTGTTCGACTAAGATTTCATCCTCGCCCCGGTTTTCAAACTGGTAAAGTTCAAGGATATCGACGATATTGTCATTGAAGCGGTCCAGATCGGATCTTGCCTCCTGATAATTATCGGAAAGCATCGTTGTGAAAGAATTCATGTTGGGAATCTTGAAGATCTTCTTGAGAATGTCGGTCCGCTTTGAATCGCTCTGGGTGATCAGGGCCATGAATTCATTCTGGGCGATCATCACTATCTGGGTGAACTCGTCATAGGTTACCCCGACAATCGATGATATGTCATTGCCCCCCTCGAACTTCATTTCCTTGTCATCGAGGAAAAATCGGTAGCTCGCGGCTATCTTCTTGTCCTTTTCGGCCAGCTTTTGGATCTGGGCGGGGACCCGCCTGATCCGGGCGATGGAAGAGTTGATTTTGAAGGTGTAGTCGACGTATGTGAGCTGGTCGGTTGCCATCACATTGCGCAGATCCTTGCTGGTGCGGTTGTTCCCGCTGGTCTTGTTGTAAAGGGCGAAGGCGATCGCGTCGAAAATCATCGTTTTCCCCGATCCGGTGTCGCCGCTGACCAGATAAAGACCGTTGCCGTCGAGGCGGGTGAAATCGATTTCCACCTTGTCAAGATAAGGCCCGAAGGCGCTCAGTTCCAATTTCAGCGGTTTCATCTTTTATCGCTCCTTTCAAAGAAATCATTGACGATCTTGCTTTGTGTGTCGTCCATGGCCAAGCCATCGTGCATCTGGGCGTAGAAATCGCCAAAAAGCTCAGTCACGCTCGCTGATTTTTTAGGCTTTTTCAAGACAGCCTCTTTGTCAAGGGCGATCGGATTTGCGTATTTTACCTGCATGATGTTGGGATAGATCAGTTTCAGCCGGTCCCGGGCATTGAGGATCAGCCTTTGGTCCTCCAGGACGACCGAAACAAAATCATCAGCGTTCGCCAACTCCAAGCGGTTGAGCTGATCGAAAGTCCCGCTGATTTCAACCAGGTTCTGGATCGGTTTGAGCGACACAAACTCGATATCCACCTTCTTGTTTGCAATGGTCACCACCGGCACCGATTTGACCTGGTTGATTTCGTCAAACGACAGCGCCATCAGGCTCGAGCCATAGCGGCATTCCTGCTTCTTCAATGCCATGGAGCCATGGAGATGGCCAAGAGCGCAGTAATCGAAGTTTTCAATCAGGTCAACCCCGATCATTTCACTGTTGCCAACACTGAAGGCTCCAGCCAGGTCGTTTTTTTGAAGCGATTCAAACGAGCTGCCAAAAAACTGATGGGACACCAGAACATTGTCCCTGGTGTAGTCTATTTTTTGGGCCGTAAGGTAATGCCTGTAGGCATCATTATAGCTGTGGACATCGGCTTCGCACAGCAGGCGGACATCGATCGGTTTTAAAAACGGCAGCAGGTAGAAGTCCACGTCCTTGATGGTTATCTTCGCTATTTCCCTGGTCAACTCACCCACGAGATGCACGCCGCTGATAGCCACCAGCTCGCTGAGGTATTCCAGCCGGGCCGGACCATCATGATTTCCGGCGATAACAAGCACTTTCAAATCGGCGCTTACCGCCCTGACCAGAAAATCCTTGAAGACCCGCAAGGCCTCGCTTGGTGCGATGGCCCGGTCGAAAACATCACCCGCAACCACAATCGCGTCTATTTCCCTCTCCCTGGCCAGGTTCAGGACCTGGTCAAGCAGGTCTTTCTGGATGTCAAGCAGGCTTGTATTGAACAGATATTTGCCGATATGCAAATCGGCCAGATGAATAAATTTCATTGCAACCTCCATAAATATATTTCTTTGACTTTTTCATCCCGGTTGAAGAATTTCTTCAAGCTTTTGGGAACCGGTGCGGTTTCGAGATGCTCCGCCCCCAGTTTGGCGATTATTTTCCTGCTGGCGACATTGTCCGGGTCACAGGTGAGAATCACCTTTTCATAGCCAGCTTCAACCATCAGTTTTTTTAAAAGCTTACAAGCTTCAAGACTTTTGTTTTTTCCCTGAAACTCCGGATCAATCGTGTAGCCCACATGACCGTCGTACCGATGGTCTTCTAAAGTTCCCAGCCTGAAAACGATCCGGCCGATTTCCCGGTTTTTTTCCTTGATAAGATATATATAGTAGCTCCCCAGGTCAAGGTCCTGGACAAATTCCAAAAGTTCTAATTCCATTAGTCGCCTCGCGCCCTCCTGTTTTCCATTATAGCACATAAAAGATGCGATAATCCCCAACTTGAAATAGAGGTGCAAAAAAAGACCTCTATCAAAAAAAAATCATCTTTTCAGATGATTCATTGGTCCAGATAATGATATTCGAATTCCCACTCGCTATCAAGATAATGCGCGATGGCTTCCTTGCCTGAAATCAGGTCCATATAAGTGAAGTTGCCACACTCGCTGGCGCTTGCTCCGGGAATTTCACCATCCCAGGCCACAATCTTTTCACAGACATCCCTGACCAGATCAACTACCTGTTCAAGGCCAAGATCGCGGACAATAAGGTAAAATCCGGTCATGCATCCCATCGGGCCAAAGTAGATGATCTTGTCCTTTTGATCCCCGTTGCGCAGGATTGTCGCTCCCAGGTGCTCGATTGCATGGGCTCCCTTGGGGTCGATGGCCTTTTCCAGGTTGGGAATCGTCATCCGCAAATCATAGGTTGTGATATCCCCGTCGACCCGGGATACATAGACTCCCTGGCGCAGTTTTTCGTGGTCCACACTGAAGCTGGTTATTCTTTCCATTCTTTTCTCCTTCAGACATTTTTACCAATTATATTACGATAAGTAAAAAATATCAATTCAATAAAGTCCAAAGGTTTAGGAAAACCTGGATTGATCCCGATTGGCCAAAGCGGTTTGAAAACCCGCTCCAATCTGGTGATTGTGGTGTTGAAATCGCCTTCTTCAACGAAGATGTCGTATTGGTTTTCAATGCTGCCGCATGTCACAATGCTTTTTGCCTTGATCAGAACTTGGAGATATTCAAGCATCGCGCTTTTCGAGACATCATGGCGGTAGACTTTCAGAAAACTGTAACCCGGATAACCAGGAGCGGGATGGAACAGAACTTTGATCTGTCTTGCGAATGGGGCGTTTTTCAACGCGTCTACCGCCTTGTCCAACTTTTCGGTCTTGTCGATTGCCATATAGTAAAGGGGCTTTGATGCATCAAGATAGTGGCTTTCATGGACGTAATTGCGATAAGGCGAAGTCTTGCATTTATCGAATATTTCTTTTTCCACCGGGTTGTTGAACTCGCCATAATAGATAAGCAAAACATCATCTATCAGGCAGTTGGTAAAAACATGGATGCCTTGTGACTTCAAAAGACAGCTTACAATATGACCAAGTTCCCTGCCAATGGGCATCGACTTGAGATATTTGTTTTTCTTGATGTCGTAAAGGATCGCCCCGTTGCAGGCGACAACCGGCAAATCCAGGTTGATGCCCGGGGTAGCCTCGATAATCGATGCCGGGGTGCGCAAAGATGCGACGGTGAACAAGGCCCCCTGGTCGATCATCCGGTTGAGCATGATCCGGGTCGAATCGCAAATCTTCTCGCCGGTTTTGAAGAGCGTCCCATCAAGGCCCGACACAAGCAAAACGTCCTTTTGCTTGATTCTTGGCAGTTCGAACGAATTGACCCCGATGCCAATGGCAACGCCGGCCAGGGTCGCCACAACCCGGCTCAAGACAAATTCCAGCAGGCTATTGTCGCCGCGATGGACCGCGGTGATTGAAAGGAAGACAACCGCACTGAAATAGGCGGAATTCTTGAATCCCATCCTTGAGGCGGTGTAGAGAACCATCATCGTGATAAAGGCGACAACCAGATAATAGATGTAGCTTTCATTGGAAAACTGTCCGGTTTGCGCCAATAACTGGACACCCAGGCCATAGAACGCCCCGATGAACGTCCCCATGGTCCGCTGCATCGCCATCGACTTGGTTGATTTCTGGTCAATCTGGAGACACTGCAGTGCCGAGATGGCACTGTAAAACAACGCCCCCTGAGGCAGCAATGGTGCAATTGCGAAGCAAAGCAGCGTGGATATAAGCGACTTGATCAATCTTTTGCCGATTTTCATAATCATCAACCCCTTCCGGATTTAAGATGATTATAACATCATTCATCAATAAATCAATAACTTTTTATCACTGTGATAGAATATTATTAAATGTGGAGACGACCAGTTACTGGCCGCCGTTGCTTTTATTCAGGTATTTCGACAGGGCATGGATGATCACCTGATGGTCTTCATTGTGTTCCAGACCGGAAACGCAGATGGCTCCGGTGACTTCTTTTTGCTCGATGATCGGGAATCCGCCTCCGCAAATCGCGTGCGTATCGTCCGATATCCAGTTTTCATATTCTTCATTGTCCGCGTTCAAGGCGACGTAAAGGGAACTGTGTCCACTTGAGATCGTGGTGTTCTCCTTGCGGACCAGCCATGTCGCTTCCCGTTTGCGCTCGTTCATCAGGAAATGGAAGACAAGCAGCCCGTGATGGACGACCCGGATTCCCACCGGCAAGTCAAAGTTGTTTTTAACATAATCGTTGATGATAAGTCCCAGATTCAAGGCATCGTCATGTTCGAATTTTTCAAATTGAAGTGTCTTTTCGTGTTGGATCACTTCTTCCAAAGTAAAAGGTTTCATTGTAACTCCCTATTTCAAATTTTTAACACCAGTTTCCAGTATTTCCAGTTGCGCCAATGTCTGTTCTGGTGTTATTGTCGGCGCTTTGTTGTTGACTATCGCCTCGTAAAGGTCATCGTAGACCCGGCCATAATCTCCCTTTTGAGAGATGACCTTCTCTTCGTGGTATATCCCTAGATCGTCGTAGTAAGTCATGGTTCCATAATGTTCAGGCAGATCAGCTCCAAAATCAGGATTGTCAGGCAGGAAGAACATCTTGAGATGTTCTTCCTGTCGGTCTTTTTTCTCCTTGACAAAGCAGCCCTTTTTGCCGTAGACGACAAAGCTGGGCCGTTCCTTGACCCGGAAATAGCTGGATTTGACCGAGATTTTCAACACCCCGTAATAGAGGTCCAGATCGAAATAGTCATTCATCCGCCCTGGGCCTAGCAGCTGACGCACATCGTAATTGATCCTGTCGGGTGTCCCGAAGTGGCTGATCACCTGGTCGATGGTGTGGCAGCCATGGCCATAAAGATACGAAAGGGAGGGACTGAAACAGTCCACGCTTTCGGGAATCTCGGGCCGGTAATAGTCGAAGTGCATTTCGATTTCCAGCAGTTCGCCAAGTTTGCCGCTTTCAATCACATCGATTGCGGTAAGAAAGTCGCTGTCGAAGCGGCGGTTCTGGTAGGCCTGGACGATCTTGCCTTTTTGTCTGGCCAGCTCGAAAATCTCCCGGGCCTGTTCACCTGTTTCCATGAACGGCTTTTCAACCAGGCAGTGTTTGTCGTGTTGAAGAACCAGTTTGGCATAATCGTAATGGAGGTTGTTGTCATGGCGGGTGCATATCACGATCAGATCGATGTCCTTGTCGAGAAGCAGATCATCAAGATTGTCGGTGTATTCGACCCCCTCGACCCGCTCCCATTCTTTTTTTGCCAGGTTGCGGGCGTAGATTTTAGAGACATTGATCCTGTCTTTGCGTTGGACCACGAATGGCAGGTGATAGCGGTTGGTGCTCTTGCCATTTCCGATATAGGCGATATTGATCATGGGATTTTCTCCTTGGTTTCTTTAGATTGTCTTTTCATGTCATCAGCTTTCAAAGCTGGCCCGGATATTCCCGATCAGCTTGGCATTTTTCAGATGGGCCTCCAGGTTATAGACCCCGCTTTCTTTTCTGCCTTGGGCCACGTCATCGATCACCGCCTGGATTTCCATGGTCATGTCATCACCCTTGATTGTGAAATCACGGCTGATGAATGTACCGTCTTTTAAAGTTATCCGGTATTGGGTGATCCGGTTGAACATCGGAATCATGATCTGTCCCTTTTCCCCGGTCAACAGGGCATAGCGATCCTTGGTCTGGTCGATGGCCCCCTCCAAAACGACGCTTACCCCATTGGCGTAACTTACCGTCGATTCAAAGTAGGTGTCGATATTGCCGTCCTTGCGAAATGCCGATTCCACATTGACGATTTCATGAGGATTCAAGGCATTGGCAAAGCCGATAAGATACGGCCCGACGTCATTGAGCGCGCCCCCTTGTTTCTGGTCGAAAAGGTATGAGGAAGTACCCTTCATGGCAGTGGCATCGAAACAGAAGTTCGCCTCGATCTTATCGAGTTTGCCGATCATTGGCAGATCCCCGATAAGCTTTTGCATTCCCTCATTGAAAAGGGTCTTGAGCGCCTCAAGAAAATAAGTCTGATTGTCCTTGGCAGTTGCCACCACTTCTGCCATATCCTGGCTGGACAATACTGCCGGTTTCTCGCACAGCACCGGAACCTTCTTTTCCAATGCCTTGATGATCCACTCGAAATGCATGGCATGGGGCAAGGCGATATATACGGCTTCTACCTGGGGATCGTCAAGGAGCAACTCATAGTCGCAAAACAGTTTTACAGATGGATTGTTTTGAAGATATTTGTCATCTTCACTTAGCGAGTACGACCCCACCGCAACAACCTCGCCTGAAGTCGAGTTGATGCTGTTGGCAAATTTGCGGGCGATTCTGCCAAATCCGATAATTCCAAATTTCATATAGTCTCCTTCTAGATTATTCTTTACGTCCCTGTTGATAGGTCTTTTGATTCCTCATCATTATATCACGTTATTTTGATTTAACCGGTTTAAGGCAACTAGGAGAAACTAAAGTTCCAAAATTGTCATCGGATCCTGAAAAATTCGGACTTTAGTTTCTTTTTTTTGTGAACAACAATGCGTAAAGAGAGTTGAATATGAAGTTTATGGTGATCTGCGAATAGAAAGTGGCAACCTTGTCATCGATCGATTCCTTTGGGGGAAATGATATGGTGCAGTCGAAGTGGCTGCTTGGCTGTTTCGAGGTGATCATGATGAACTTGCAGCCCCTCTTGCGGGCCTGGACAATCGAGGAAATCGGGTTGTTTATGTTGCCTGAGTATGAAACTATTATTCCCGCATCGCCGCTTTTCATGCTGTCAAGATGGGTCGTCTGTTCCCCATACATGTTGGCGATAATGGCCGGTATCTTGAGTTTGACCAGGCGGTTGGAGAAGCCGATCGCGTTGATCAGGGAATCGCCGATACCATAAAGATAGACCCGCTGGGCCTCCATGATGATTTTGATGGCGTCTTCAAGCTCGTGAAAGTCGATCGACTCGTAGCTCACATCAATTGACTCCTTGGTAAGATCTGCCATGGTCTTGATGATCTCCTGGGATGTCTGGTCCGGGTCGAAGGGATAGTCCATGTCCACTTCCCTGTGGAGCTTGCGGGACCGTTCAAGGTCCTTGATCAACTGCAGCTTGAAGTCCCTGAAGCCCTTGAGACCGAGTTTCTTGCACAGGCGGATGATTGTGGCGTTTGAGGTATAGGTCACATTGGCCAGATCGAGGATAGTCAGATCGATTATCTCATCCTTGTTCGCCAGGATATAGGCAACTACTTCCTGCTCGACATTGGTGAAATCCTTTGAAGTCTGAAGTTTATCTAAAATGGTCATCTGTTTCTCCTTTGTAGTTTGTACAATCATTCTAACACATTTCGCCATACAATCATGGCAATTGTCCAATATTGAAAAACTCGCAAGCCATAAGCCGCGAGTCTCACATCTATTTTTTTATTAAGCGGATAATGCCCTCGTCATCAAGCTTGACAAGAACCGTCGCCAATATCGGCATGATCAACAAGCCATAAAGCCCCATCAGCCGGGCCCCGACATACATCAGTATCAAGGTGATAAGCGGATGCAATCCGATCTGATGACCGACGATCTTCGGTTCGATGACCTGACGGACAACGGTGATCACCCCGTAAAGGATCCCGATCACGATACCCATGTAGGTGTGGCCGTTGACCAGGGACACAATCATCCACGGAACCAGAATCGTACCGGTTCCAAGTATCGGAAGAATGTCGACCAAAGCGATCAATGCCCCGAAAAGGTAAGGAGTCGGAACTCCGGCGATCCACAAGCCGATTGTGACTTCGATGAATGTGATCGAGATGATTGTTGCGTAGGCCTTGAAAAACTGGGTCAAGGTGACCATCGTATGCCTTCCGACGCTGCTTACCAGCACCTGGCGGTCCGCCCCGAATTGCCTTGTTACAAAATCGATGATCTTATAGTAATCGATGGTGAAGAAAAAAGATGCGACTATCGTGAAGACGAATTTTATGAGAAACGAAGGAACCTGTTTCAATACCCCGGTAAGCATCCCGACAACGCTTGAAGAGACACTGGAGATCACAGTGAAAATCGACTCGTCGAAGTTGGTCAGAAAATCGTTGATCATCGGAGCGAGTCCCGGCAGGCGGGAGGTGAAGTAGCTCGCAATGGTGTTGATGGCCGGCACCACCCTTTGAGTGTATATATCCGGAAGATCACGGAACAGCACAGCTGTAAAGGAGACCACCTTCAAACCGGCCATTGCGATGGTCAAACCGATCAGCACATAGAAAACTAGCAGCACCGCGATCGAGACCGTCGCCCGCTTGATCTTGAATTTGGCCTGGATCATGTCGATGATCCTGCGAAAAACCATTGCGATAAACATCCCGATGATAAACGGCATGATAAACGAGAGGACATATTTGATTCCAACATATACCAAAAACAGTAAAATAGCCAAATATATAAAGCGGATGACAAACGCTCTTTGTCTTTCCAGATTCATTTTCACCATTCCTTTTCATAATCCCGAATGTTTTTGGGAAACAATTACTGATCCTATACTGAAATTGTACTTAGAAATAGGAAGAATTGCAAGTTAAGATGTCATACTGACAATCAATCGGGCAAAAAACTGCCGGCGTTTTCAATTACGGAAATTGTTGCAATAATAAAGAAAAGTGGTCTATAATGGTTAGACACGGAGGTATCTATGATAAAAAGAATTTTCTTCTACTTTGCCGGAATCCTGATTTTGGGACTGGGCATCGTCTTGAACACGAAGACCGGGCTGGGTGTTGCCGCCATAAACTCATTTCCTTATGCCACAGCCCAGATGAGCGGTCTTACCCTGGGCAATGCGACCACCATCCTTTATGTCGCCTTCATTCTCGCCCAGCTGCTTATCTACCGCAACGTGGCCATCAAGGTCCTGCTGCAGATCCCTTTTTCATATTTCATGGGAATGATCATCGACTTTTACGACCGGCTTATTGTCATCGAAAACCCGGAAATGGCATGGGCGCTGGCCTTGCTTCTTGGAGCGATAATGCTTACGGCTCTTGGAGCATATATGGTTGTGGCCATGGATTTTGTGCCCAATCCGGCAGACGGGCTGGTCAACGCCATTGCCAAGAAAATCGACAGGGAGTTTGGAAAGACCAAGCTGATGTTCGACTGTGTCATGATCATGACGACCATAACCGTCTCCCTTATGTTCGCAGGACATCTTATCGGGATCGGAATCGGTACGATCGTTTCAGCAGCAATGATTGGCAACATCATCGTCCTTTACAGCCGATTATTCAACAGCTACTTCAAAAAAGTTGTCGATGATTCCATCAAGAATAGCGAATTTGAAAAAAGTGAGGCCTGAGCGTTTCACTTTTTTATTTATCACTATTTTGATTGCAATCTCCATCTCAAAAATAAATGTTTCAGTTGAGTCATTTTTTTGTTGAAATATTTTTACGATTGTTCTATAATGTTCTTACGCCGTTGTAGCTCAGCTGGTAGAGCAGGCCCATGGTAAGGGTCAGGTCGCAGGTTCAATTCCTGTCATCGGCACCATTTTTTGATATTTCGAGCCTCCCATTTCAGGGGGCTTTTTTTAGTGTTTCAAAAATGGCGACCCCATCAGTGACTTTGTTATAATCGCACTGGCTTAATTCTTTTTGACTGCATATCAAATTTAACAATCATTTCATCTGACAATTCTGCGAAGCAAGGTTCCTGCGGTCACAGTCATAAGCAAACCGCCAAAAAACATCTGAACGAAACTGAAAAAACTTGAGGCGAATCCGATTGCCTGCATATTGCCATATCCAACTGTCGTAAATGTCATCATTGAAAAGTATAGACAATAACCATAATCACTTATCAACTCGACCAGGTTTTCCTTTCCCATAAAAATGGAAAGCAGTTCGTACCTTATGGTATGGATATGCGACAGGCCCGGCCCGCTGACCTGCAAGCCAGTCAGATAAATGATTCCAAAGATGAAAATTGTCCCCAGTGACCAGAAAAGTCCCCTATGCCACTTTTCTCCATACCCATTCAACATTTTGATGAAGATTGAAAACAGACGCGCTCTTCCTTCCAGGGTGAAATACAGCAAGGATTTGTATATGTAATAATAATCGCCTACCAGGTTCGCATCGAAATCATTACTGTTATAGTAAGAATATATTTCTTCATACGATTTGAGCAACCCGAAAAAATCGTGATTGTCATCCCTGTTTTTTACCAGAAATTTGATTTCTTTGTACTCGGGGAATTTTGTGTGTTCATCCAGACTTACTTTAAAATTATTGATTGTTTCATCGTAGTAAGAAAGTCTTACTCGCTCTTCGCATCGGAATTTGATTGCGAATTTCTTTATTACATTTTCAAATTTTGCGAAGTCCAGTTTGGTCCTGTTGTAGAACTCAACATTATCGAATTGGCATCGGTCAAATATTGCATATTTCAAGTTCACATCATTGAAATCCACAATGAAAAATTGGACTTCATCGAAATTGATATCTGATTTGACTTCCCTCGGTCCACCCCTTAATCTATGCAGGCTCCCTCTATTTTTACTTATTATATCTGTGGGGGCTAACGGATTTTGATTGCAACTTATGAATTGGGTGGTAGTCAATTTGCTTCGATTGAAATGCACATCCAATGTGGATTTAGAAAAAATACCTGCGGTAATTTGACAATTATCAAACAATCCCTCCTGGATATTGACATTTTTGAACTTGCATCCATTGAACACACATCCACTGAAAGAAACATTTTTGATATCGATTTTCTCAAACGTGCATTTATCAAATTTCAAATCCACAAACTTCGCATCAAAGAATGGCCTGTCGAACACCATATTTGTATGAGTTCCAGTACTGCAGATTTGCCCGATAACCTCACCTGAACATTCAATTAATTCATCACTAATGTCGCTCATTTACAGTCCTCCATCAAATCCAGGTAGTCTCAAAACCATTAAGTCATTATAATTTACAGGACAACCGCATTCTACCATGGTTCTATCTATTATTGGTTTGCCCACGGGGGAGTTGGCATATGACCTGGCCGTTATCCCATAGCCAAATTTTTGCACCGAAATAGCCAAGGTTGTCAATCTGACAATATCTTAACTTCTATGCCTTCGTCAACCAATTGCCTGAACTCATCCGCTTTTCTGGCATTGATGACATAATGCATCGGGATCACCATCCTTGGTTTAATCATGTTTGTCAGCTTTGCCGCTTCCTGGGTGCTCATTGTAAGATTACCACCGTCAATAGGCACCAGGAGCACATCAATTCCATCCAGCTTTTCCATCTCCACTATCAAATCGGTATCCCCGGCATGGTAAATTCTGATTCCGTCGATTGTAATTACATATCCGACGTTTTCATTACCTCTGGAATGGGATGGAAAACCGATGCTGTAGGCATTTACCGTCTCAATATTCAAGTCACCATATTCAAGGTACTCGCCTGGTTTGACAACTTCGGTTTTGTATCCGGACAATTTTTTGGCAACTTTTTTGGGGCAGATTATTACTGTGTTATCATCGCTCAGTTCCCCGATATCCTCCAGGGAGAAGTGATCGGGATGGCCATGGGTGATCAAAACGTAATTCGCAATTCTGCCTGATTCCACTTTCAACGGGTCAATGTAAATGACACAATCACCATTCTCGAGACAAAAACTTGAAGGGAAAAAGTCGGCATTTACAAGCGACATGTACACGGCGCCCCAGGATGACAATTTCACATTCTTTGAAATCATTACATGTTGAACCTTTGGATTCCTTTTTTCGCTTATCGATATCTTGATATTGAAAAGACCCATATTGCCTCACTGCCTCCTTCTGTTTCGATTGACAAGCCCAAAATTCCTGTTGCTTTGCTTTCGATTAAGGATTTCTCTGCTTGGATTTGGGCGGCCATCCTGATATTGCTTGATCCATCACTTGCCATTACGGTCGATTGCGTTGTTTCCTTTGCCTGGTTTTCATTCTTGCAATGATGATTATCCCCACAACAACACAGATACCAGTGGCAATGACCGCCGCCTTTGCCAGTGTGAATCGCAGTTCAAAACTTCTATAGGCTTTGTCTCCGGCCGCAACTGTCACATCACTGAACATTTCCCTCATCGATACGACCCTCTCCTCTTTTTTGATTTGTTCATATATATTGAACCGGGCCGCCTCGTCGAATTGTGACATGTAGTAGAACACCGAATCGCCGCTGCTCAAGTCAGTGACCGATGAGATCATGGTATAGGTTGTCAGGGTATTGAGACTGACCTTGTTTAAAATATCCGACGCCTTATGTCCCAGGTCTTGCGTATCAAGATCTTCAAGCATTTCTTCCACCGTTTCATATCTGCCATCCTGATATCCGCTGGTAGGATTGGCCAGATTGAAATTCGTGGAAATCAGATGGCCATCGCCGCTTGGCTTCCAGCTGTAAACCAGCTTTCCTTGCGCGCCCGGGCTGATGACAACAGCCACGCCCGACTTGTCGGCGATATGGATCTGCATCTTCATATCGGCCCAGAACTCGAACTTCTCCGCAAGTGCCACCGCTTCTTCTACCGATGCGACCTCATGCTCCAGCATGGAAAAATAGTTGTCCTCATCAATATTGTATTGCTTGTCTTGTTCGTATGTCATTTTTGTGGCTGGGATGCTGTTTATCGCCCAGGCCAGGCCCTGATCGTTGATTGCCGATTGGAACCCCAGCACTCCATCAACCATGTAGCCGATTTTCATCACCCCGTAACTCCCGCTGGTGCCCGGTGAAAAGCCCAGGTAAAGGTCGCCGGAATGCCAGTCTTCATTGCTTGCAAAGTAAACCTGCTCGCCTTTTTGCACTGTGAATATCGTACAGGAATCGCCAGGGCTGGACAGCCGATTGAAAACAAGTCCTGCAATCAGACCGACAGCAATCACGGATATCGCCAATGGTTTGTCCATGAAGTCACCTCCAAAAAATCTTAGTTTACTTATATTTAAACAAGTCGCCAATAGAAGGCATTTTCTATGGACCGAAATTCAATCCTTTCCTGGTCTGATGTAGTCGTAACACTTTCAGGAACACCGTACCTTTGAGATTTGGATGACAAATCACATCATTATCTGCAAGCCGATTTATTATCTGGACAGAACTGCTCCAGAAAGTATACGTCCCATCACCAGAAGAAGCAACAGGCAAATGCCAAGATACCCAAGAATGAATGCCAGAAAGACTACGTCATCACGGCTGATCGAATGGAGGTCGAGACCATTTGTGATTTCTATGGCCAGATTAAAATATGCATAGGTTCAAGCCAGGACAACTGCCGCATTGATGATATATTGTTTTGCCCGTCTCACTTCTTTACCCTCCTTGATCATAGCGCTTTGGAAAATTTGAAATTCCCCCAAAAAATAGAATCCATTATTCAATATCATTATCGCCCTTTATGGCAAATCATGCAAGTAATCATTCAAAAAGGAAGATATTTGGAGTGGATAATGGTAAAATTAAGTTACAAGGCAAACATCATGTGTTGCCTGCAGCAACATCAGCTAACCAAGGAGGATTTTACCATGTTGAAGACAAATAAGATTGCCGATTTCCAGGAAAAAGTCGATTTCGAAGAAGATGTAGTCAGTGCCATCACCGAGAACCTCAAAGATATCAGTCATCTCCAAACCATGCTCGACCAGTCACTCGAAGAAGGCGAATCCGACTACCGGGTCCGCCTGCTGGAATCCCATATGAGCGTGCTTATCAACCAGAACTGGCTGATAATCGACCAGCTGGCCAAACTAAACAAGAAACTGGAAGACAAATGATTCCTTTGCCAATACCAAGATATTGGTTCGACTGGCTCAAAAAAACTCCCAAATCACAGACGAAAACCGTCTTGGATAGAGGGATTTTTTTATGTTTTTTTAACGTTAATCATTTATCGTTAAGGATACCTTTGCCCCTTCAGAAAATTTTCAAATCCTGAAAGCAGGCTTAAAAATAAGAAATTGTTGCCCACAACTCACTTAGAAGTGCTATTATGAAACAATAGAACTTGGGAGGGACATTTATGATAGCTAAACTGATCGAACCGAAAATCCAATTAAGCAAGGAAAGGCAGATATTCACCAATATCAAATTGAGGAATCTCATCATTCCCCTGGTGATCGAGCAGCTCCTCGTCCTGCTTGTCGGGGTGGCCGACACCATGATGGTTTCCTATGCCGGACCGGCTGCCATTTCCGGGGTTTCCCTGGTCAACCAGCTCAATACCCTGTTCATCATGATCTTTGCCGCCCTTGCGGCCTGTGGCGCCGTTGTGGCCAGCCAGTATTTGGGCAAGAAGGATCCTGAAAACAGCGTGCTGGCGGCCTCTCAGCTGGTTCTTGTGACTACCCTTATCAGCTTCGTCATGATGGTCATCATCCTTTTGTCCAACCGTTTCCTTTTGAATCTGGTCTTTGGCCGGGTCGAAAGTGATGTAATGAGCGCATGTGTGACCTATATGGCGATCTCAGCCTTTTCATTTCCGGCCCTGGCAGTCTATAACAGCTGTGCCGGGTTGTTTAGGACGATGTCCAAAACCAAGACGATAATGTATGTTTCCATCCTGATGAACATCATCAACGTTATCGGGAACTATTTCGGGATTTTCGTCTTCCATGCCGGGGTGGCCGGGGTGGCCTACCCTTCGCTGATTTCACGGTGCATCGCCGCAATCATCATGCTCGCATTCATGTTTGATTCGAGAAACGTCATCCATATAAGAATGTCCGGGATGAAACAATGGAACCAGAAAATGATTTCCAGAATCACCTCCGTGGCCATCCCCAACAGCATCGAAAACGGACTCTTCCAGCTGGCCAAGGTCGCCTTGAGTTCGATTGTCGCCCTGTTTGGAACAAGCGAGATTGCCGCAAATGGAGTTGCCCAAAGTTTCTGGGCCATGGCAGCCCTGTTCATCATCTCCATGGGGCCGGCCTTCATTACCGTCATCGGCCAATGTGTCGGAGCCAACGATTACCTTGCGGCGACGTATTACATGAAAAAACTGCTGCGGATTACCTATCTTGGCGGAATTGCCTGGAACGCTTTTTTCCTGCTTGCCATCCCCCTGGTGCTTAAACTCTACAGCCTCCCCCAGGAAACGATAAATCTGGTCATACTCCTTTGTCTGATCCACAACACCTTCAACTCGCTGCTGTGCCCGACTGCATTCGCCCTGTCTACAGGCTTGCGGGCTGCCGGGGACGTGAAATACACGATGTATGCCTCGATTTTTTCCACAGTCATCTGCCGGGTCGCCTTTTCCCTGTTTTTCGGGGTGTACCTTGATTTTGGGGTTACGGGCATCGCCATTGCCATGGTGGGCGACTGGTCGGTCAAAACCATCCTGATAATGAAGCGTTACCGCAGTCTCAAGTGGCAGGAATTCCGGCTTGTCTGACATGCCAGCCCTGTATCCAGGAAGTAAAAAAGATGGAAAAGTTCCATCTTTTTTATTGCAATCAGAAACCGGTAAAGCCCAGATCAGTTGTTTTGGTCTTCCTTTTTATTCGCCAGATCATCTATTATTTCCCTGGCTTTTTGCGGGTTGCCCCCGGCCTGTTCGATAATTGAAGCAATTCTTTCATACCCCAGTTTTGCCACATGGCCAAAGGCGAATGCGAATGAACGGTCGAGCAGTTCCTGACAACGTCTTTGATCCGGTTGGATTCCTTCGATACACCTTGTCTCGAAAAGATAGACTGCGTTGATCAGGATATCCAGGTTTTCCAGCAGGGAATCGGCAATCAAAGGCAAAAAGGCATTGAGTTCGAATTCCCCATGGCTACAAGCCATTGATATCGCCTGGTCATTGGCCATGACCTTCATGGCCACCTGGATCACCATCTCCGGAATGACCGGGTTGACTTTTCCGGGCATGATTGTGCTGCCCATCTGCATTGGCTTCAGGATGATTTCACCGAGGCCCCCATGAGGTCCGGAGTTCATCAGCCGCAGATCATTGGCTATTTTCATCAGGTTGACCGCCAACGCCTTCAACAGGCCCGAAACCTCGACAAAGACATCGTTGTTCTGGGTTATGTCGAGGGGATATTCGGCTACTGCCAGTCCGATGCCGGTGATGGACCTGAGCTGTTCGATCACCCCGAAGCGGTATTTTCGTGAAGCATTGGACCCGACACCCACCGCCGTACCACCAAGGTTTACCTGTCTTAAACGTTCCTCGACCTTGTAAAGGCGCCAGCGGTCCCGGGCGATGGCCTGGCCGTAAGCCCCGAATTCCTGACCTAAGGTGATGGGAATCGCATCCATAAGTTCGGTCCGGCCCAGCTTGGCGATATGGTCGAACTCCTGCTCCTTGTTTTGCAGGGCGCTCTGGAGTTTTTCGCAGGCACCGCTAAGAATGCGGAGCTTTTCGATAGAAGCGATCCGCAAGGCGGTCGGATAGACATCATTGGTCGATTGGCCCTTGTTGACATCATCCAGGGGATGGATGATGTCATATGATCCGGGCTTGTGGCCCATGGAGACCAGTGCGAGATTGGCAAGCACCTCGTTGACATTCATGTTTGTCGAAGTCCCGGCCCCGCCCTGAAGAGCATCCACCACAAAGGCATCATCATGTTTTCCTGTCAGTACCAGGTCGCAGGCTGAGACGACGGCTTGATAAATGTCCGCTTTGACATCGAGGCTGACATAGGTCAAGGCTGCCGCTTTTTTGACTTTGACTAACGCATGGACAAGGTCGATATTGGTTGGCTTGCAACCCAGGGCGAAGTTCTCCCTGGCCCTGGCGCTCTGGATGCCATAAAGACAATCGTCATCCAATTTCAGTGAACCCAGGCTGTCATTTTCAGTGCGCATTCTCTAGTCCTCCAGCTCCATCGCTATTTCCGGGAACATCGCCACACTTCTTTCAAGGATGCCCTGCATGTAGGCGATCAAGGTCCCGTAGTTGGTGAATGGGATGCCCTGGTCCTGGGCGCACTTCTGGCGGTAGATGACCTCCCGCTCGTTGAGCATGCAGCCCCCGCAATGGACGATCAGCGCATAAATGCTTAGATCCTCGGGGAATTCGCCTCCGGAAGTGAATTCGAAGTTGAAACTGGCCTGGCTGTAATTTTTTATCCAGCGGGGCAGTTTGACTGTTCCGATATCGTCGCACTGGCGATGATGGGTGCAGCCCTCGCTTATCAGGATGGTCGCCCCGTCGCTGAGCGAATCGAGCGCTTTCGCCCCTTTGACAGCGGTCTTGAGCACTCCCTTGAAGCGGGCGAAGAGAATCGAAAACGAAGTCAAGGCGACATCGGTAGGCGTGTCGGCGGCAGCCTTGGCGAACACCTGGCTGTCAGTCACCACAAGTTTGGGCTTTTTGCCAAGGTTTTCCAAAGTCGCCCGCAGCTCATGTTCCTTGACGACAATCGCGGTCGCATCAGCTTCGAGAATGTCGCGGATTGTCTGCTGCTGAGGCAGGATAAGCCGGCCCTGTGGCGCAGCTTTGTCGATTGGGGTCACCAGGACCACGAAATCGCCCGGGTTGATTATGTCCCCTACTATCCTGAGTTTGGTCTGGTTATTCAAAGGCATGGCGGCTATCCGTTTTTTGAGCTGTTCGATATTCGCACCGGTCAAGGCGCTGACCGCCATGGAATGTTCATCGTCTATTTCCACGATGTCCATCAGATCTGTTTTGTTGTAGACAACAAGATAACCGATTCCCTTTTCATTGAAAAGTCCGATCAACTCCTTGTCGTAATCGTCAAGACCAATGGTGCCATCAACGACGAGAATCGCGATATCGGTCTTGTTTAACACCTGGCGGCTTTTATCGACCCGAAGCTTGCCAAGGGCCCCTTCGTCATCGATTCCGGCCGTGTCGATGACGACAACCGGACCGATGGGCAGCAGCTCCATCGACTTGTATACCGGGTCGGTTGTGGTACCCTTGACATCGGATACAACCGCCAGCTGCTGGCTGGTGAATGCGTTGACCAGGCTCGATTTGCCCGAGTTGCGCTTGCCAAAAAATCCGATATGGACCCGGTTGGCTCTGGGCGATGAATTCATACTCATTCCAATTCCTCCCTAGAACCGGAAATCCCGGCTTCCTTTGGCTATCTGATTGAGGTTGTCCAAGGCGATTGATTTGACCTTTTCGTTTGGCACCTTTTCGATTTCCTGTTCGATCAGCTTTTCTCCGGTTGCTTTGGTTTCCGGTGATGCGTAGTCCTCGAGATATTCCTTGAGGGTCATCAGGGCATTTGGATGGCAGCAGTTCTGGATCTGACCGCTTTTGCACAGGCTCATGAACCTATCCCCGGTCCGCCCTTCGCGGTAGCAAGCGGTGCAGAAGCTTGGAATGTAGCCAAGATCCATCAGCCATTTGACGATCTCGTCAAGGGTCCGCTTGTCGCTGGTGTCAAACTGCTGCGAGTTTTCCTCCTCAGGTTCGGGATCGGCATAACCCCCGACGCTTGTTTTCGAACCGCCGCTGATCTGGGAAACCCCAAGTTCAAGCACCTTTTCTCGGCATTCCTTGCTTTCCCTGGTCGACACGATCATCCCGGTGTAAGGAACGGCGATCCTGATGCAGGCGACAATCTTCGCGAATGTCTCATCATCGATTCCGTTTTCAAACTCGGTCGGGTCGATATCGTCAGCCTGGCGGATCCGCGGCACTGAAATGGTGTGCGGTCCGACCCCAAAAGCTGCTTCAAGATGCTGTGCATGCATAAGCAAACCGGCGAATTCATAACGGTAAAGCTCCAGTCCAAAAAGAACACCAAGCCCGACATCGTCGATGCCACCTTCCATTGCCCGGTCCATCGCTTCGGTATGGTAGGCGTAGTTATGCTTAGGTCCGGTCGGATGAAGCTTTTCATAGCTTTCCTTGTTGTATGTTTCCTGGAAGAGGATATAAGTCCCGATTCCGGCGTCCTTGAGCTTGCGGTAGTCCTCAACTGTCGTTGCTGCAATATTCACATTGACCCGGCGGATGGCCCCGTTTTTATGTTTGATGCGATAAATTGTATCGATGCACTCAAGGATATATTCGATCGGGTTGTTTACCGGGTCTTCCCCGGCTTCAAGGGCGAGCCGCTTGTGGCCCATGTCCTGGAGGGCGATCACTTCCTTCTCGATTTCCGCCTGGGTCATCTTCTTGCGGGCGATTGTCTTGTTTTTGAGATGGTACGGGCAATAGACACAGCCGTTGATACAGTAGTTTGAAAGATAAAGCGGTGCGAACATCACGATCCGGTTGCCATAGAAATCCTGCTTGATTTGTCTGGCCAGGTCGTAGATCTCCTGGTTTTTCTCTTCAATTTCGCAATCGAGCAGAACCGCCGCCTCGCGGTGGCTCAGGCCCTTGCGAAGTCTTGCTTTGGCGATGATGGCATCGATCAGCTCGGCATTGTTTTTGTTTGCCTTGGCATATTCCAAGGTGTCCAGGATTTCCTCATGGGAAATGAACTCCTGGGCTTTGGGTGATAATACGTCGTACATAGTTGGTTTCCTTTCTTAACGGGTCAGACTCTTCTTCCCCTTCAGTCTCTGGTTTATTTGATAGATTTGTGGTCGCCTCTGGAAACAGCGACCTGGTAACCGATCCGTTTCAGGCGCATTTCCATGCAGCTGCGGCATTCGGCTGCCTCGTCTCCGGTGCAGATCTTGTTGTCATAGAGCATGTAATCCTTGCGGACGCTCCCAGGCGAGAGGTTTGGCATGACTACATTGGCTCCTGCCAGGATTCCCAGTTCCCGGCCTTTGGGATTGATTGTGCCAAGGGCCGTAGTGGCCGGCAGCAGGACATCGGGAAGCATCAGGCGGATGATGCCAAGCAAAAACAGGGTCTGTTCCAGCGTTCCGGGAGTTTCCTTGGCAAACGGGGTGTCGTGATGGGGAATGAACGGCCCGATTCCCACCATATGGGGCTCGAGCTCCCTGATGAAAATCAGATCCTCGACCAGGTTGTCGATAGTCTGGTTTGGTGATCCGACCATGAAGCCGCATCCCACCTGGTAGCCGATTTTTTTGAGATCCAAAAGGCATTGCTTGCGGTTGGCCAACGTCATTTGGGCAGGATGGAGCGTGGCATAGTGATCATCATTGGCACTCTCGTGACGCAGGAGATAGCGGTTGGCTCCGGCATCGAAAAATGCCTGGTAGCTTTCCTTGCTTTTTTCCCCGATTGAAAGGGTGATGGCACAATCGGGATAGCCTTCCCTGATCGCCTTGACGATGTTTACCATTCTTTCATCGCTGTAGTACGGGTCCTCGCCGCCCTGGAGCACGAAAGTCCTGAAGCCAAGTTCATAACCCGTAGATGCACACTCGAGAATCTGTTCCTTGGAAAGCCGGTAGCGGTTGGCAAAGCCATTGCTTTTGCGGATGCCGCAGTAGTAACAGTCATTCTTGCAGTAGTTGGTGAATTCAATCAGGCCGCGGATGTACACATCGTTGCCATAGTTTGCCCCTTGGACTTCTCGGGCCTTAGCGAACAGATAGTCCGACAGTTCCGGACTTTGGTTTTCAAGCAAAGCCTTGAATTCTTCTTTGGTTAAAACCCGCTGCTTTGCGAGTTTGTCGATAAGTTCTTTCATTCTTAATCCTCTTTTTTGAAATTGACCTTCGAATATACCGCCTTGGTCGATAAACCGGGCAGGTTTCCCAGTTTTCCCGACAGGGCGGAAATCACATCCTGGGGAGCGTCGATGGCTATCGAGATGATCGAAATGCTTTTTTCCCGATATGGCAGCCCCATCCTTCCGATGATATACTGCCCGTAGTTGTGCAGGATGGAGTTCATCTTTTCAACCGATTCGGTGTTTTCCACAATGATTCCAATGATCGCTACTTTTGTTTCCATTTCGTTTTCCTCCCAACAAAAAAGCGCCCGAAAAAAGGCGCAATAATCCCATGGATATGAAGATTGCCGGCCTTTCGCCTCATAATCCGATATTTGGCGTCAGTAACAATTGTTTAGTCGCTCAATCAGCAGATCGCTCTTTTGACCAAGTTACATAGCCCTAGTCTACCTTATTTGAACATTTTTGTAAACCCTAACAATAACAAAAATGGCGCTTGATCCATGACTTTTCCAAACATCCGGTTTCAAAGGTAGGTCGTTTGCAACTTAAGCACTACCGGACGCTTGTTTGGTTATGATATCTGATTATTTTCTTTAGGCACATTGTCCCCCCGATCCAGTCTTTTCCTAAAAACAAAAAACCTTAAGAAAATTTTTTCATAATTTGAACGAATTTAACATCCCTCATATTGTCAAGGTAGAATGATAAAAAAACGAGGAGCTAACTATATTTAAATCAAGTGTTTTTTGATAATTAGCTGAATTTATTATTAGATTTTTGAAAAGTGAATTTGTGTACACTGAAAACAACCACACAGTGGCCTTGGAATTTATTTTACAGTTGTAAATTATTTGAGTTCCGATTCGTCAAACGTGATGTTTTCAGATAACAGTTTATAAATTACTCTTATTAGTTTTCTAATCGAATGTCCTTGAGCGCAGCGATGTGATTTACCTTGAGAACGTTTTAGGTTATAATAACTATTGAAAGTGGAGTTGTGGGTGCATACTGGAAGAATGCATTGGTAAAGTGTCTTTCTCAAATAACGTGAACCACGTTTTGACAAAGCAGTTTGTGGGGCGTTGTATTCTCCGGATTGATATGTTCCAGGATCAACACCTGCAAAACCGATAACTTTAGCTGGGGAGCTAAAATTGTCGAGATCCCCAATTTCACTTAATATTGACATTCCTGAGTATATACCAATGCCAGGGATAGTAAAGATAGGAGAATTTAGTGCGATGGCTAGTTCTTCTATTTTTTTATCCACTATTTCCAAGTGCTGCTCAGATAAATCAAGGGATTCAATAAGCATTTTGATTTCCATGGTAATTATTTCGTTGTTCTCGCCGATTGATTGTTTAGCTGCTTCGCGAATTGCCAAGGCATCAACCTTCACAGTTCTACCTTTTCCTTGTTGCCGCAAGACATTTTTAAGATGAGCAAGATTGGCATTGGCTAGATTGTATGAGTTCCCAAACTCTCTTAAAATAGCCATGTAAGCCCGAGAATACTTGGTTTTGAACCAACTGTTTATTTCAGGAATTACGGTATCAATGCACTTTTGAAGTCTGTTTTTAAGCTGGTTGATATCTTCAGTAAGTGTTGCGTGATACCGGGTAAGTTCTTTGGCTTGTTTCAATGCCAACTTGCGTTTTGTAACCTTGGTGTAGTTCTTGTCGAACAGCACAGAGCAGATCAGGAAAGTATCTTTCTTATCGTTTTTGGTCTTCCTGATTTTTCCACGACGCTTGGCATCAGTTGTCAAAGGATTTATCATCCCGACTTCGTAGCTGTTTGATACTAGAAAATTTACGATGTTGTCACCGTAGTGACCTGTCGCCTCTAGTCCGACAATATGCCTTGAAGAATTGAATTTTCTTGTGTTTTTAAGAAATAAGTCAAATCCATTACGGCTATTGGTGAAGAAAAAAGGTTCGACCAACACTTCGCCATTTGAGTCAACAACGCAGGCACAGTGTTTGAATTTACCTACGTCAATACCGATGTAATACATGATAACACGTCCTTTCGTAATAGGTGAGATGTGATATATCCACATACAAGGTATCAAAGATCCTGGTGCAAAATACAAGTTCAAAGACTTATCTAACTAATTTCAATTCAGATACGAAGATGTGGCAATTTCCTCCTCGAGGTAGTCAAGCTACAGGAATAAAACATCAAAGTACACATTCACAATTCAATTCTATAACAAAAATAAAAGAAAGGAAAATGTATATCATAAATTGACTACTAGATAAGTCATTTATAATATACCAGGAATCTTATGAGCTTTAGAGAAGGTTTTTTATGGGGCGGGGCTACGGCTGCCAACCAATTTGAAGGTGGATACCTGGAAGATGGAAAGGGACTTAGCACTGCCGATGTGATGACTAACGGCAGCCACACGGAACCTAGACGGATCACATACACAATGCCTGATGGCACAAAGAAATCACAAGGGGTCTTCCCTTTTGAATCGATCCCTGAAGAAGCGACTTTGGAATGTCATGAAGGTGAATATTATCCTTCACATGTGGCGATTGATTTCTATCACCACTACAAGGAAGACATCGCGATGTTCGCCCAGATGGGATTCAACTGCTTCAGGATGTCGATCAACTGGGCTAGAATATTCCCTGAAGGTGATGAAACCACACCTAATGAAAAAGGTTTGGCTTTCTATGACTCGGTATTCGACGAATTGTTGAAATACAACATCGAACCTGTTGTCACCATTTCCCACTACGAAACACCATTGGGTTTGGCAAACAAATATGGCGGATGGCTGGATCGTCGTTGTATCGGTTTCTATGAAAACTATGTCCGCACAATCTTCACCCGCTACAAAGACAAAGTGAAATACTGGATGACTTTCAATGGTGCGAAACGTTTCCCTATAAGTGCCTAGGCATGAAATGGGAGGATTTTCCAATAGGAAAATCACAACTGAATATTCAATACTTGGAATGATGGCTGTCATGTTAGCCTGAAACAAGTAGTCTGATACTCCTACACGCATGAGGTTATAACAGTAAAATTATGTGTGAAGCTAGGTGAAGTCGGCTGAACAATACCTAAGTGATATATCATATGGTAAAGGATAGGCCGGGACGCTATAAATTATCTATGGTGAGAATGTCCGTGTAAGGACTGACGAAACTGCGAATGTACGGGTCTAGAAAGTCGTGCTATTGAAAGGTGGCATGTTGCGTGCGCAACGATGAATATCGAAAAGTAAGAATCGTTGATATGAAATTCGAGATACTCGACAATGAGGGTATAATTCATCAGGCTCATAGCAGGAACCTAAGGATAAATGTAAAGCTAGAATATTTGGAACGTTGTAAGCGAGAAACGTCTATTAAACGACTGTTATCGGGACGGTAACTATAAGTGTAAACGAAGTGTTTTTATTCTCGTGAAAGTAGGGGCACAGTACCGATGAAGCCACGAAAAATGGTGGAGGGATAGCCCCAAGTCTGGTTCTTTAAAAATCAGTTACAGTTAAATGAAGCTCACAGGGTCTGATAAGATGATGGGAAACAATTGTTCTAAACGAAAGGAATAATCCATCGGTGAGCACGGGATTACGAAACAACGAATATTACAGTATGCAGGAAACTTTTGACTGGTTGTATCAAATGAGTTTAAACAATGATACTTACGGGATAGATCTTTATAATCTGGTGATATCCAGGAACAATATACTCCTCGCCTATCGAAACATCAAAAGCAACACCGGAAGTCACACTAAAGGCACTGACGGCCTTACTATTGATGATTACAAGATAGAAAACGTTGAGAAATTTATTCAGGATATTAGACTATCGCTATTGGACTATAAACCAAAAACGGTAAGAAGAGTAGAAATACCTAAACCTAATGGAAAATTACGACCATTGGGAATACCAACGATGCATGACAGACTGATTCAACAGATGTTCAAACAGATACTTGAACCAATCTGCGAAGCGAAGTTTCATAAGCATTCATATGGATTTAGAGCCAATCGCTCAACCCATAATGCTTTGTCAAGATGTTGCCATATCGCCAATATGACGCACAATCACTATGTTGTTGATTTGGATATCGAATCGTTCTTTGACAATGTCAATCATACCAAGTTAATCAAACAACTTTGGAATATCGGCATCAAGGATAATCAGGTACTGACGATTATAAGTAGAATGCTGAAAGCTCCCATCAAAGGAGTAGGTGTCCCACACTGTGGGACACCACAGGGCAGGAGTGCTTTCGCCATTACTTTCAAACGTAGTGTTGAACGATCTGGACTGGTGGATAAGCAATCAATGGGAAACATTCAATGCTGATTATAAATGTCCATATAAGTATAGAGTACTCAAGAAAACCAATCTAAAAGAAATGTATGCGGTAAGGTATGCCGATGACGCACGAGTCTTCACTTGCAGTTATAAAAATGCGGTAAGGATATATCATGCGGTCAAGGAATATCTGAAGAATGAACTTAAACTTAATGTTTCACCTGAAAAGTCAAAGATTACCAATCTAAGGAAACGTAGGTCGGACTATTTGGGGTTTGAAATGAAGCTGGTACCAAAGCGCAAGAAGTACGTTGCGAATACCTTTGTATCGGCGAAAAGTAAAATAAAAATCAAAGCGGAAATAAGGAAAAGAGTTATCGAGATACAGCGTCATACAATTTCCAAGAATATCCACAATTATAATTCATATATACTGGGGATAAGAAATTATTATGAAGCTGCAACACATGTAAATATAGATTTTAGAAATGTTTACCATCAGACGCTCAAGACCTTGTACAACCGATTGAAACCAATAGCTAAATATGAAGTACCCAGGAGTCCCCCACCGTTGTATAAGAAGTTATTTAAGAATAACTATCGCACATTCACGATTGGAGCCATTTCATTGTTTCCACTGGCGGATACGCAGTGGAAATTGAAGACAAACTTCAATCAAAACATATGCAACTATACCCAAGAGGGGCGCAAATTAGTTTATAAACGATTAGAAAATAATGTAACCTCAGTTATGAAGAGGTTGCTGGAACTGCCAATTGGAAACGGAAGTGTGGAATATCGGGATAACACAATCTCAAAGTATTCAATGCAAAAAGGGCGTTGTGGAATCACCCAGTTGTTTCTAACGGCCGAGGAAATACACTGTCATCACATTGTTTCCGTTGGAGATGGTGGAACCGATAATTTTGACAATCTAATCATTATTCACAAAGAAGTACATAAACTAATACACGGTAATAATCAGGAAACTGAAAAAACGCTATTGAAAAAGTTCAATCTAAACAAAACACAGCTTAAAAAACTGAACATGTTGCGTAAGAGATGTAATTTAACTGAAATAAATTAAAGAAGAATTAGATGGAACGCCGTGTGCGGTGAAAGTCGCATGCACGGTGTGGAGCGGGGGAAAAGATGGAGATAACATCAAAGTCTTACCTATCGCTATAAATCAATATCATGGACCACATGCCGGTATTCGCCGGTGGGGTTCGCAAGGCCGACGCCCAAAGCAAAGCCCAAGGTGCCTTCCATCAGTTTTTGGCCAGTGCTTCAGCTGTCAAGATGGGACATGAGATCAACCCTGAATTCAAGATCGGGATGATGACCGCTTATGGTTCAACATACTCGCTTACCTGCAATCCTGACGACGAACTGCTGTTGATGAAATCAGACCAGCAACGCCATTTCTTCTCCGACGTGCAATGCCGTGGCGAATATCCAGCCTACAAGCTTAAGGAATATGAACGCAAAGGCATCAAGCTCGACATCCATGAAGGTGACCTGGAACTACTAAAAGAGGGAACTGTCGACTATATCGGATTTAGCTACTACTCATCATCAGTTGTCACTGCCGATGAAAGCAAAAAGGTTACTGACGGAAACATGTCGACTTCAGTCATCAACCCATACCTGAAAGCATCTGATTGGGGATGGCAGATCGATCCTAAGGGATTGCGTCTGGCATTGAACCGACTGCAAGAACGCTACAACCTGCCTCTTTTCATCGTTGAAAACGGACTTGGTGCCCTTGACACAGTTGAAGCGGACGGTTCAATCAATGACGATTACCGCATCGATTACCTGGCACAACATATCGATGCCATGAGAACAGCCGTTGAAGAGGACGGAGTTGACCTATTTGGATACACTCCTTGGGGATGTATCGATTTGGTTTCAGCGGGAACCGGTGAAATGCGCAAACGTTATGGTTTCATCTACGTCGACAAATACGATGATGGAACAGGACCGATGACAAGATCACCTAAGAAATCATTCTACTGGTACAAGAAAGTCATCGCATCCAACGGAACAGACACAAGCAACGATTAACAGCAAAAAAGTCGAAATTTTCGACTTTTTTTGTTTCCTGCAATCCTAGGCTACTGATATCTATTTGATATTGCCTTGTCCGCCCTAAGGGCCCACAGGGTCCAGATTGGCCCGACCAGATCAAGGGCCGAGATCAAAAAGATATTGGGTCCAGACCAGCCAATTATGAAGAATACGACTGTCCCTAAGAAGAATATCAGCCTTCCAACCACCGTGAATATGACCAACGGCCTTAGATTGGTCCGGCCGATAAGCATGTAATACAGGCTCAGGACAATCACCAGCAAGCCCAGGGTCCGGGCAATGACCAGATCAAAGCCCACTTGAAACCTGAGCAAACCAAGAAACTGGCTGGGAAACAACATCAGGATGCTTCCGATCGCCAGCAAGATCAAAGCATCGACAAAGACGCTGAATGCCGCTTTTTTCATTTTAACCTCCATTTGACATAATTCCTTCAAAAGTGCACCAGTGCATCAATCAAGGAAATTCCAAAATATCACCGAATCAATTTGTCTGGTTTGAATGTTTTCTTAGCGCCACTTACGTTTTTTTCTTCCTGATCTGCCAGTTGCGCCAGTACAGCCATCCGACCAGGAATGCCGGCCCGGCGATGGTCATGCTCCACGAAATGGCAATGTACCATTGCAGGTCGCCGCCTATCACGTTGGAAAAAACAAGTCCGATATAGGCCAACCCCGCCCCAAAAAAACCCAGCGCCCCGATGATCTCATGGTTCCAGGCAAGAGAGATCACAATAAGCAAAACTATTGAAGGTATGTTATGCATCAACATCCCAACCAACAGTTCACCAATGCCCATTCCGGGCTGGTATACATCAAGTGAAAACAGGAACAGGAAGCCGACAAACGCCAAGGCAAGCATACGTGGCAACCATAACATTGAACCTCCCATGACTGAAAGTCACGGGATTCTTGGGAACAGAGCTTACTTGATTATGGTGCATCCACCATAATCAGCGGTTTCTCTTCTTTACCAAGCTATCCCCGTAGTCCCTACGGTTAAGTAGTTGTTTATGTTGATGCTATTATGCGCAGTCCTTCTTTCAGGATGTTCTTGCTTGCATTTATGTCTCGGTCATTGGTACTGCCACAATTAGGACAAGTCCATTCCCTGATGTGGAGTGGTTTCTTGCAATCCTTGTGGCCACATTTATTGCATATCTGGCTGGACTCATACCAGCGGTCCACCTTGATGATTTCTCTGCCATACCATTCAGCCTTGTAGATAAGCTTAGCCACAAATGCCGACCAGGAAACATCGGATATGCTTTTAGCCAGTCTATGATTACGCAACATTCCTAATGTGTTCAAGTCTTCTATGCAGATTACATCGTGGTTTTTGATGATCTGGGTTGTCAACTTGTTCAAAAAGTCATTGCGTTGGTTCATTACCTTTTCATGGAGCAATGCCACTTTGCGTCTTTGTTTCTGGTAGTTTCTTGCTTCAAGAAGATTGATTCCTTTGCTTTTGGCTAGGCGTGCCCGTCTTGACAGCTTTTTCTGTTCGCGGATTAGTTTCTTTTCCATCTTGCCAGTGAACTTATGATTTGCGACTTTTCTGCCATTTGAAAATGTCGCGAAGTCACGGATGCCAAGGTCAATACCGATAATCGAATTCGCTTTGGGCAATTGTTCGATCTTTTCTTCAACAACAATTGCAACAAAGTATTTGCCACTGGGATTTTTCCGGATTGTCGCCTTAATTATCCTTCCCTTGATCTCCCGACTCTTGGCGAACCTTACCAGACCTAACTTAGGCAACTTGATCGACTTGCCGATTACAGCGATACTGTTGTTCACATTCTTTGTAGTGTAGCTTTGAACCGGATTCTTCTTGCTCTTGTATCGCGGGTGGCTGTTTTGCTTTTTAAAGAACCTCGCGAAAGAATCGGAAAGATTCTTCACCGATGATTGGAGGGCGATGCTGTCTACTTCCTTTAGCCATTCCGTATTATCATCCCGTTTCATTTGAGGAAGCATGGCTGAGCAGGAATTGTAAGACAGACCTTTACCGGAATTGACATACGCCTCATTCCACAGATTAAGGAAATGATTGTAGACAAATCGGGCACATCCGATCGTTTTACAGATCAGTATTACCTGTTCACTATCAGGGTAGATCCTGAACTTGTATGCCTTATGGTGCAACATCATCATCACCTTATTTCTTCTTCTGAGTTTTTATATAATCTATTATCTGCTTTTGAGTATTATCACTAACGGTGGCTACGAAATAGCTGGGATTCCACAAATGACCTTTCCATAGACGACTTTTAAGCTCAGGGTGTTGCTTGAACAGAAATCTTGCAGATAACCCTTTGAACGCTTTTACCATACTGGGAATATGGTGTTGGGGCTTGCAATCGATAAGCAAGTGGATATGGTCCTTATCCGATTCCATTTCAATGATATTTATGTCATTATCAGCTGCAATCTTAGTCAACAATTTCTTGACATCATCGTCAACTTGACCAGTCAAAATATCGTGACGGTATTTCACACACCAGACCAGATGGTATTGAATCGAATAGACATAACCACGTCCGTAATTAATATCAGCCATCATTTATCACCTCATATACATTTTAACATATGGTTGCAAAAAATTACAGCTTTAAAGCACTTTTAGTCCATAATTTTAACAATATATGTAGCCAATAGAACACAGTTGAAAAGAGTCACAAAAAAGTCGATTCATCTCCACGACTAAAGTCGCGAGTGTTCTCGACCAGTTAATAAATTTTCTCGATTTTTCATCAAATCCACCTTCTTTATCCAACGTAGTGAAAAAATCAAAGTCCAAAAACCATTCAAGATTCCACCAACCGATTAAAAAAATTCGCAGTTAAATATTCCGTTGCACTCGGTCTATCCATTCGCTGGCGGGGATCGCATCGCCAATAACAACTGTGAAAGTTGGGCTGTGCCCCAGATTTTTGGCACCGGATAAGTCGGATTAGCTTCAGCCAGGGCCCGTTTGATTATTGTCCCAAAATCTTCTTCCTTGAGCATTTCCAGGTTTTCAGGGATGCCAAACGACCGGTTCCACGCCCGCAAGGAATCGATGAAATTCCGGGCTTTCGCCTCATTGCTGTCACCGTCAATCCCGACCAGATCAGCCAATTCCGCCAGTTTTTTCTCCGAACTTTTTCCATAACGCTCCAGGACGTACGGCATTGTGATCGAGATCGCCAATCCGTGGGGCAATCGCATGCACATAACCGACATAGGCATTCCTGAAAGCAACCCCCGCATAATACGCTACCAGAAGCATGTTTTGGCGAACTTGGAGATTGTTCCCGTCCTGAGCTGCCAGTTCCAGATTGTCATAGATGATCTTGATTGCCTTGGTGTCATTGCGTTTGGCTTTGGGTGATACAAACCGGTTTGTGTAGGCTTCAACGCTATGGCACAAGGCATCGATGCCCGTAAGATAGGTTTGCTCAAGAGCAAGCGAAATGGTCAAAACCGGATCAAGGATGGCATATCCAGGTATCAGGCACAGATCATTTATCGTATACTTGTAATGGGTCTGGTCATCAGTGATCACGGCGGTGGCCGAAGCCTTTGAACCTGTTCCGGCCGTGGCGGGAACGGCATAAATCGGTGGCAGTCTTCTCCTGATTTTAAGGATGCCGCTCATTTTTTTCAGGGGCCGGCCCGGCTTAACAATCCGGATACTAACCATCTTGGCGCAATCAATGACCGATCCTCCGCCAATCGCGATGATTGCATTGCATCGGTTTTCCCGGTAAAGTCTGGCCGCCTCATCACAGCAGCTGATCATCGGATCGGGTGGCACCGCACCATAGACTATAACCTTGATGTTCGCATCTTCCATATCCTTGATCAGTTTGGCCAGGGTGCCACGTCTGACAAAACCGTTTGTGGTGATAATCTCAACGCGGTCATTGCCATTCGCTTTGAGAAGTTCCGGCAACTTGTAGATGCTGTTGGGACCCACTAATAACTTGGAGTCCCGGGGATTTATAACTACCATGACAAAGCTCATGACCATCTGGCGGATTCTGTAATATAGATATCTGATTCGCATATAATTTACCTTCCTCAATTGCCTTTGAGGCAAAATTTGAATCAATCATGTGGAAATTGGCCGTAGCCATCTCCGGGCCAACGATGTTGCAACAAATAATATGTAATTCTGCATAAAGACAATACTAGATTGGCCATGCCGGCATGGCTTTTACTAGCACAAATGGTGTGCAAGAAAACAAGGAACAAACCAGTTGTAAAAATTGATAGATGCGAGTAATTCTTATGCGAAGAAATATTATTTGGAGTGCAAAAGCTTTTGATCAACTGGAAAAAGTGACCTAGATAAAAGCTTGGCTGATTGTGAATCATATCTCGAAAATCAAGAACAAGCGAACCGGGAAAGATGTGGCCACACCAATATTTCCAATTGCCAATATTATGTACAGTATGATTTAGTCTGATTCTAAGCAGATTATATCACGTCAACACAACCATTAAAACAGGGTAAAAAGAAATATATTCAAACCTTTTGTCCTCACAAACAGCGACGTCTAAATCCAATAGTAGCTTTCCAAACTCAAATGACACAACTGTATAATCTAGTTATAAAATCTCAACCAGCAAGTGCGTGTTACCGTTGTGTTGCCACAAATCCTTATACTTCAATCATAAATGTTTTAGAATTCAATTTTCAATTATATATCCGATATAGAGACTGAAATAATCATCATGAATTTTTTTTAAATTCTTTTTGGCATTTGTTTTGACAGTTGCCATGGTGTTGTCTGCACTCAAGCCGGTACATGCCAAAGACAAAGAAGCCACCGTTATTGATTTTGTGGCAATGGACGATTCTCTTGCGCCGGGGTGTGGGAAGTTGATAAGGAGCTCCCTGGTTGGGAAGATGCTTATTCAAAAGTAAGAGTCAGCTTGTAATCGCCTATTTGATATGTTATCATGTGCAGGCACGGCAAATAACAAAACATCATTTTGCCAAATCAACAAAGAATGGAGTATACAATATGCAAGATTTTCCTAATTGTCCTCAATGCAACTCAGCATACACTTACCAGGACGGCAACCTTTATGTTTGCCCCGAATGCGGCCATGAATGGTCAGCTACAAGCGAAGTCAGCTCAATCGAACAGAACGTTGTCAAAGATGCCAATGGCAACATCCTGAGCGATGGAGATTCGATTACCATTATCAAAGGTCTCAAAGTCAAAGGCAGCTCACAACCACTTAAAATGGGTACCAAAGCCAAAAACATCCGCCTCGTCGAAGGTGATCACAATATCGAGTGCAATATTGACGGGTTTGGAGCTATGAAGCTCAAATCGGAATTCGTAAAGAAAATATAGACTGTAACATTGTCAACGGACCTCACGGTCCGTTTTTTTTGTTTAAGTAGCAGCTTCCACAATAATATGCATACATATCCATAATCAAAAGTAGAAATCAATTTTAGATTCTTGATTAATGTAGTATAATTAAAAGAGAGAACTTGGGGACTTTAAGTATTTAAAGGAGAAGAATATGAGAAAAACAGTTGTTTTGCCCATCGCCGCTATAATTTTATCAGGATGCACCAATTCAACTTCAACAACTGAGCTTGGGGAGATTGAGGGATATTGGCTCCAGGTGGAGTCCGACTGGTCTGGTGATGTGACCGATCTTAGTGAAAACAAAGACGTATACCTGGAAATAACACCTGAGAAGATGTATTTTTATAGGTATTTTGACGACACTGACACCCATGCGGTTGCCAAGAAATTCTACAAAATCGAAGATGAGAAAATATACTACAACTACTACGAATTCAAGGGTTCCAGATGGAAAGACAATATCGATGATATGTGCGGGGGTGTTTTTTACCCGCGCCGTAATCACGAAAAGCTGATATTGACCAGATATTACAACGACGAAAACGAGGATGAAGGGTATGAAAAGTACACCTATGTAAAGGTAGATGCAAAAGATTGGCCTATCGAAGAATGAAAGACGAAAAATCAGGAGGCACATTATGATAACATCAAAGAAATTCTCCAGAATGTTTATCCGGTCGACACTCATCTCAACCCTGTCCCTGGCGTCATTATCCGGTTGTAGCGGGAGTTCAACTTCAAAGGCTGAGCCCATAATATTTGAAGATGCCACATTTGAGAGCATGCTCCAGGAGGAACTAGACCTGGACGTGATTTACGAATCCGACCTGGAGGGTTATACTGGCATAATTATCGCTTCGGATATCCTTCTCTCCCTTTCGGGAAACGGCAAATCCGGTGAAACTGTGACCCTGTACGGAGATGACACTTTCGAATACAACGAAACCAGATACTCCCAGGATGGGACCATGAAGTCGCTTGAGGACTTGAAATATTTTCCGGATCTGACAAACATCCGGGTTTACCAACAGCCGGGAATCGATTTTGCCACCATTGCCAACAGTGAAACGATAACGAATCTTTCAGTCAATCAAAACGATATCAGCGACATCACCTTTTTGGAGGGTTTTGAACAACTAAAGCGGCTTTCCATATCCTCAAATGAGATATCCGACCTGGAAGGAATCGAAAACCTGAACAGCCTTGAATATCTTTCAGCCATATCAAACAAAATCACCGACATTGACCCGCTGAAGAATCTTTCAAACATTAAGGAGCTTATCCTGACCTACAACGAAGTTTTTGATCTGACACCATTGATGAACATGAGCCAGCTCGAATACCTGTCACTCTATCAAAACAACGTTTCCAACATCGGTCCTCTAAAAGACATGAAATCGCTCAAAGAACTGTACTTGAACAACAACAAGATTACCGACATCAGTCCGCTTCAGGATTTCGAATCGTTTGATAATCTCAATGTCTCGGGCAACCCGATTGTGAACATCGAAACAATCAGCCACATCACCAACGCGATAACGTGACATCCCAACCCATCTCCTTCTCCGCTTTTATTTGATAACCCTTTTTCAAAAATGATCAAACAAAAATGACACATTGCCTTCTGTCAAACACAATGGCAATGTGTCATTTTTTCATGGATATCTGTAAAAAGAACGTTAAGAAGATCCACATTTTCTAAAAGATTTGGATTGATGTCGCTTGACTCATCTACCGTTTGAATTGATCTTCCTGCTCAGCTTTTTTTGCCATAGTACATATCAAACATCTTGACCACTACCTTGTCAATGATACTTTGGGGCACCAGGGTGGACAGTAGCGAGTTGAACTTGTTGCCGGCAATGATGTAGCGGTCTTTTGGTTTTTTCTTACTGAGGATATCGCCGATCTGGCTGGCACAGATATCAACATCCATTCCGCTGTTGCCACCTTCGATGAAGTTGCGTTTGAAGCTTTGGAGACTGTCCATGTATTTTTTCTGGACAAACGATATGTCCTGTTTCAATGCCTTGTTCCAGATGGGCGTGGCAACGGCGGCCGGTTCGATCATTATTGTCTTTACGCCAAAAGGATTCATCTCGCGACGCAGCGAATCGCAAAATCCCTCGAGTGCGAACTTGCTTGAGGCATATGGTGACAAAAACGGCATCGCGATTTTTCCGGCCATCGAACCGATGATCATTATGGTTCCAGCCGCTTCGATTATCGATGGAATGGCGGCTTTGATCACACTGATTGCCCCAAAGAAGTTGATCTCGAATGTCTTGCGATACAATTCCATCGGGATGTCCTCGATCGGTCCGCCCAGGGCGACCCCGGAATTGGTGATCACGGTATCAATGACAAAGCCATCATCGTGCAAGCTTTTAATGAAGCCGACAAATCCGGCGACATCTTCCTGCAATGTCAGATCCACCTTCAATGCGGTGACTGAGTTGTCGTTGGCGAAGTGATTTTCCTCAAGATAGGTAATAACCAGCTTGCGGCCTTGTTTGCTTAGATAATCGGCCAGACTTTTTCCTATTCCCGAGTCACAGCCGGTAATAATGGTGATTCTATCCGATTTGTTCCAATGAATACTGTATTCTTCCTCCATGAATTGACCTCCCAGGGCAGCGATATCTCAAACCCAAATGTGAATGCGACATTACAAATCAAGTACTGCAACACAAAATTACGCATTGGCGGCCAAGTAAACTTGACAGTCACAAATCACAGTTAACCCAATCCGCCCATTATGAAAATGAAAACCAGATGCCAGAACAAAGCGCAAAGAACACCTACAAAATAGTGATAAGGCAACTTTTTGACCGCCATCCATGCCAATAACCAAATATCACCAAACCATCAAGATAGAAAAGAGGGATTGGCAGATCGGCAGATAGCATAGTGTTCATGGCAAGCTCGATATTGGCTCTTAGAAGCGCCAGCAAGATAATCGCCTTGATTGGGTGTCGCTTAGTTTGGAGTTAAAAAGCCGGGATGCCAAAAATCCCAGCACCACATAGCCAAAAGCGATGATTGCGATATCGAGGACCACCAGGGTCTTGGAGATTGGGTCATCGAATCCCAACACAATATAATAGAAATATACCATGGTCATGAAAACACTAATGATCAAGATACCGCTTACAGTCAAAACAAGCAAAGATGATGCCAATTTGTTTTGGGATAATGTTGCATTTATTGTGAAGTGTCTACCAGCATCTCTTTACTTTAAGTGCCAACCTGAAAAACACTAGTGATGTGCATTGCCTCAAATCAAACAAGCACCTTTCTTTACCACATTATACCCCCATATTTGTAAGTATTAAACAGGACAAAAAATATCGATATTTTTGTCGTAAATGTAAAACGATACGGACAGCTCAAATTGTCCGGGCTTTCAGCTTATGGAAACATGATGCGTTTTAAAAAAACAACGGTTATTATGGAACTTATTCTACCCCCTGAGACCGCGAATCACCCGCACCCTAACCGGTCTTAGGTTCCTGGTATTACCGACCTTCGATAATATTAGTTCAGCCAGTTGGCAAACCCCATCAGAAGTTGCTTGCTTATATTGCGAGAAGTCAACCGGCCAATCTACTAAAAAGAGGCAAGATCCACATGTGGTGGAGTCTCGCCCGGGATTGTTGCCTGCAATCATCATCATATTGATTGTAGATCGGATATGCATATGACCGACAATCAGAATATCAAATCATCGTCATCTTCGACTCCGGAATACTCGTCTTCATCGTCATCAAAATCGCAATAGAGATTTTCATACTCGTCTTCGACCATCTGATCGTACTTTTCCATTTCCCTGAGCCAGTATTTCTTTCTTCTCTTAACTACTTCAAGAAAAGTATTGTACTCATCTTCGGTTATGGCGCCTTGTTCCATCATGCACTTGTAGAACTTCTTGATGCTTGCGACTGTCGAATTGATTGCGGTCTTGCTTGACCACATTGCCTTGCGGATGAACCAATAGCCAAAAAAATTTTCGACAGAATGAAGTCCGTAGCTCATCGGTTCTGGATCGTAGTAACAAAGATAATCGTTGATATAGAAATCCACATTCCATATATGCTGGGATATTGTCTTTTCTTTTAGTCCCTGATTTTCCAGCCACCGCTTGAACACCTCCAGGTGACGCTCGTTGTCGGACCTTATTTTTTCGATTTCGATTTCCACATCATTCATTAGTCAATTCGCTCCCATTTTGTTTTTAGAATATTCATAACTCAATTGATATCTCATCATTAATTGATGAATCACCCAGATAACGGGTTTCATCATTTTTCTACCTCGATGTCGTTGTCCTGGCACCATTCCAAGGCTACCGCTTCATATTTTTTATCCCGGAACTTGTACCACGAATCAGCAAGTCGCAACTGGTTTACCTTGTCCTTGAATTTGCGGAAGGCTCCTTTGCCAAGAAGAGCCCTGTCAAGGGCATCCTGCGCCTTGCCTTCAGGCAGGCTCGCGACGAAATCTTCCATCATGGCATACTCATTTATCTCATATTGGCCTGGTAATGGCACATACTCATCCCAATCGTACTCCAAGTCTTCGTCATCATCATCATCGATCAAGGAAAAGCTACCGAAGCTGCCCCTCATTATGATTTTACCCGACGGCTTTTCGTAGTAGAAACTCAATTCCTGATTCGCCGACTCCAGCGCATCAATCACATCTTCCAATTTTACTTTCATACATCTTCCTCTTTCCTACATTGGTGGTGTCAAAACCCCAAACCGGGCAGTCATTTTTGAATCTCAACAGGACATTGACAATCATGCTCACCTTTTGAGGTACACAGGTTAATTATATACCCTATCCACCTTGAGGTAAACATCTTATATCTGCTTTGAAAATTATTTTCTTTACCCCCAAGAATAATGCACCCAAGTCATTCATTGGGACGTTGTTTTTTGGTTTGTGTCAACAAATATGTTTTCTTGATTACATGGACAGGTTTTCCATCCAATAACTTATTAATGTTTATCGAATTGCCAGACATCAGTAAATTCAAAACAATGGTCATAACCGCTATCATCGCCATTCCATAGATGACACTACCGATAGGTCTGAATGTCGCTTGAAGCAACAGGATTGCTCCGTCAATCACATTGACCATTACCGCTAAGGAAACGCCGGTCTTTTTATGGATGACCATCGCCAGCAGGTCCCCACCCCCTGTCGACCCATCCTGTTTCAGGATCATAGCCAGGCCGATTGAAAGCATCGCAGCTCCCAGGATGCTTGAAGCTAATGGATATTCTTCCAGACTGATGACATTTTGAACTTTACCGCATACCTCTAGTAGCAGCGGGAAGCTTATCACACTTATAAGAGTGTTGCCCAGGACTTTTTTACCCAACGTTACATAACCCAGCAACAAGACCGCGAAATTGATCACGCCAACTGCCAAGCTCACGGGAAGGTGCAAATAGTGATTTGCCGCCACTGCCACTCCGGTTATCCCTCCAGTCAATATTCCACTGGGCAGGATCACCATGGCGATGGCAACCGCCATCATAAGATTACCAGTCAATATGAAAATCACTTTTTTCATAAAATAATTTCCTCCTTTACTGGTATCAATTTACCATTTTTAATGTATAAATTATGTAGCCCATGCTACAATTAAAAAAAGGAGAAAGATTATGAAATTGGACAAGGATTTGTACCGGTATTTTTACAATTGCGGCACCTCAAAAAGATATCGGGACCAGGAAACGATCTATCTTGAAGAAGAAAAAAGCCGTGGCATCTACCTCGTGATTTCCGGAAAAGTGCGCGTCTTTTTGATCTCGCTTGATGGCGGTGAAGTGACAATCGAGCTGCTCGAGCAAGGAAGCATCTTTGGAACATCTTCGATGGTAACGGATTCCTTGCGGCCAGTCAACATCGAAGCCATCGGGTCGACCGAACTTGTTGTGTGTGACCTGGAGAGTTTCTACCCTTATTTCAAGGAATCGCCCGAACTGGCCATCGCCTTTATCCAGCTGATATCAAAATCGTGCGACCATCTGACCAACCTGATCAGGAAAGATCGATTCTATGACCGGAACCAGAAAGTTGCCGCATTTCTGCTGGAAAACGAAAAGGAAGGCAAGGTTGCAAACTTCACCCATGAACAGATCGCCACAATCGTTGGGATGAACCGGGTCACCGTGTCGCGGGTGCTAAAAACGCTAAGCGACAAGGGACTTGTCGAACAGAAACACAAGCTGATCATCATCAATGATAATGCCAGTCTGAAGGCAATTGTCGAAAAGAGAAGAATGTCTCAGCCAACCGTGTAAAAGCCAGCAAAACGCATCGCCTTATGGGCTGACCGCTAGGCGTCGTTCGCAATTCAATCTGACATTTTGAAATGTTAAAAAAGACCGTAAGGCGCATTTGATTGCCTGGGACGGTCTTTTTTAGCTTCACTAAAAATAAAACTTTTAGTATGTAATTATTTCTCGTCGATAAATTCATAGCCGGAATTCTGGAATCCCACAAACCGGAAGTTTTTCATCTTGGAGTTCAGGTTCTTTGCGTAGTTGAATGAGAATATCCCCGAGTAGATGACATTGAGAATATAACCCAGTGAAGATGATGTCGAATACTGTCCTATCTTCGTGGTGATCATTTCCTTCGATGTCATCCGCAGACAGACGTCGGCATTGTTCGACAGGGTATTGTCGGCCAGACAGGTGATCCCGATCGTCCTGGCCTGGCGTTTTTTCAGGATATCCAGGATATTGAGGATCGACCTGGTCTCACCCGAGTAGGATATCACAATGGCGCAGTGGTCCTTGTCACTCATGGCTGCCTGGATCTGGTCGTCTCCTGGAGTCGTCGCGATATTTGCCATGATGCCAAGATAGCCCAGGGCCACGCAAAACTGTCTGGCGATAAGGTGATTGTAGGACGTGGCATAGATATCGATGACCTTGCAATCGCGAAGCAGCACCAAAGCCGCCTGGATGTCGTCATGATTCAACAAGGCCTTAGTTTCCTTGATGGCGGCAATCTGCAGCTGGGCGATGTTGTCGGCAATTGTCATGATATCATCGGAGATGGTAAAGGGAATGCTCGCATCGATGTCCGTCTCCTTGTTGAGGTATTCGAGCTCTTCAAGGTAAGCTTTCTTGAACTCGGTCCAGCCGCCAAATCCCATTTTCTTGGCAATGCGCACAAGCAACGGTGCCGATGTGAATGTGGCCTTGGCGATGTCATAGCTTGACATGTCCTTTATTTTCATCCCTTCGTTAAGGATGAATTCGATGATTTCGCTTTCCGCTGCGGAAAAATGCGTCTGTTCGATCCGATGGAATATCATTGCTTACCCTCCTGTTTGCACTCCAATTAGTTATTTTTACTCAAGTGACCTTCTCAGTTCATTATATCATTTTATCAAGCTGATTAAAATCTTATCTTCGAACCATGAAAACTGAAAACACATGCGATTTCAAGCGAAGAAAAAAGAAGGGATTTCCCTTCTCGTGTGAATTGGCAATTACTTATTGATGGCTTGGTCAACTTGTTCCTTGATTTTGGCTGAATATTCTTCCTTGTCGAAATCCAATTCGCTGTTTTCAACTTGGTAATTGTCCTCGTCACCAAAGAAAACAGTGATATTTCCTTTCGCTTCTTTGGCGATCTGATCTCTTAGCACCTGGCGCGCTTTTAGCGAAGCTTCTTCGCTTTCCACTTGTTCTTTCAATTTGTTCACGTATTCAGCTTTGTCAAAATCGCCTGCTTTGACATCTGGTTGGTAAGCTGATGCCTGACCGAATACTTCCTGGAATTTTTCTTTTGCGGCTGCGTTGATTTGTTGTTGTGTACTCATGATTGATTTCTCCTTTGGTTTTTGTCTTGGATTATTTATTACAGGTCCATTATATAAAAACCAAAGGATTCTACAACGATTCCTGGCCACCTATTAACACTGATAACAAACTTTCTTCAAAATAATAATAATTCTGTTATCAGTGTTATAGAAATGCCGATAATAAAGCGTTTTCATAAAAAAATGTATCGAAAACCATCTATTTTCAAAGCCGGACAACCAAATCCACACCAAATATCCAATGCCGTTTTTCCGCCAATCCTTGATCTTCAACCCGTTGTTTGATGCGACTTTGATTAACGAAAAAGACAGACCAAGGATATCCTTTAGCCTGTCCGTTAACTCCATTGTTTTATGTTCTGGCAACCCGAGCCTTGATGCTGTCATTGATACTTTCGTGTTCTACACTTTTTACATCGAACTTCAATATCTTGAAAGTGAACTCGAGCACGAAACCGATTGAGATGACAGAGATAGCCGTCCCGATTCCAACCTTGGCTCCCAAAAGCCAGCCGATAACCAGCACAGCCCCCTCGATAAGACCGCGGATCGCACCGATCGGCACTTTTGGCAATCTCTTGGCCAGGGCGATCATCAATGCATCCCGGGGACCACACCCAAGAGCCGACCCGATATAGAAATAGCTGCCAAGACAGATGGCAAACTGTCCGGTTATAAGCATCACGATTCCCAGAGGCAAGCTTTCCATCTTGGGGACCAGATTGGTGAACTGGATCAGATCGACAAACTTTCCGATCAATATCGCATTCAAAATCGTGCCAAAACCGATTTTCTCCTTCAAAAGGAAATCGACCGCAATAATTGCAAGGCCGGTGAAAACCACGACATCGCCATAAGACAGACCTGTAAGATACGAACCGCCCATACTAAAGGCCTCCCACGGTGCCAGGCCCAGATTTGCCTGGATTGTCAAAAATGAACCCAAGGCAAACAGGAACAAACCAAAAATCAATTTAGAAAACCGTAAAATGTATTTATTCATATCTTCCCCTACCAATTAATAAGTTAAATTCCTGTACTTTTATCCGCCAGGTTTTCAAAATTCTAACACATGCAGTCGTAGTTGTCCATTCCCAAATAGGCTGGACGATGAGATTGTTGTTTTATGGACAGTTGGTATCATCGCAAAAATAATTACCGCTGTTAGCGAGCAAGCGACAATATTCAGATTACACCTTATATTTTCCGGTATTTCTTCAATGCCAGAGTATTTAGCACCAGGAAAAGAACCATATATCCAAACAATACGACCAGCTCAGGAATGATCCGGGACAATCCATATCCCCGCAACGCCACATCAAGCAAGGCCTGGGCGCCGTAAGTCAATGGAAAGATCCTGGCAAGAAAAGTGAGCCAGACCGGCGCACCATTGAGGGAGAAAAGACCGCAAAAGAGAATCTGAGGCACTATCACAATCGGAATGAACTGGAACAGCTGAAGTTCGTTGCGGGCAAACGCCGACAGCAAAGTTCCCAGGGCCAATGATCCCGCAGCGAGCAGCAGGTTGACCAGCAATACCACCAGGAATGATCCTCTTATTTCCAGATTTAGCCCCTTGACCATGAAGATTTGCATCAGCAACGTCTGCAGAAACACAAAAAAGCCAAAACCAAGAAAATATCCTATGACTATCTCGATACGTCGCACCGGCGTTGCAAGCAGCCGTTCCAATGTTCCGGTAATCCGTTCCCGCAAAAAGGCGACACCGGCCAGGATGAACACGAAAAAGAAAATAAAGAATCCCATCAGCAATGGCGCTATATTGTCGAAGCTGTTCGCGTCACTATTGCCAAACAGAAAGTGGTAGTCGATAGTCGGGAAGCTTGAAGTTATTTTCAGATCCGGCAAGTCACCCGGATCCAAATTTCCAAGAATAGGAGCCAGTCGTTCTGACAGCTGGTCGTTTATCTGCGCCTGGAGCTGTCGGGGAACATAGGACTCCCAAGCCTGAGCCACAGCTTTCTTGACGGCTCCGGTGACTTCGCTTTGGGTTCCTTCGACATAGACGGTCAAGTCGTAATTGTCATAGGTGATGATCGCATCGATCTTTCCTTGTTCAAGCAGGTTCAAGGCCAAGTCAAGATCAACTCCATCTTCAACCGTAGCGACATTGTTCAATTCATCATCCAGGGCTGAAGGCAGGTCGAATGTCTGGATGGATGGATGGAATGATTGCCGGACCGGCCAAAATCGTGTAAAGCAGGAATATCATCATGATCGGCGCCACAAGCAAGAGCGCAACTGTCCGAGGATCTTTTAAAATTTGGCGGATCACCCTTTGAGCGATGACGAAACTGTTCACCTAAGCCACCTTCCATTCATCATGGCAGTAGGCCAGAAAAGCATCATTCAAGTTGTCGGTCCCTGTTGCGCGCAGAAGTTCTTCGTGTGTTCCTGTCGCAATGATTTCCCCATCCCGCATCAGCATGATTGAATCACAGCGGACCGCTTCATCCATCACATGTGTCGTGACAAGAATCGTGCAGCCGAAGTCCTTCAAATATTTGAATTCATCCCAAAACTTATTGCGCAAAACGGGATCTATTCCAACGGTCGGTTCATCCAAAAGCAGCAACTCGGGACTGTTGATCAGGGCAATTGCCAGCGACAGACGCCGTCTCATCCCACCGGAATAGTCGCGAACCACCTTCTTGCCATCCTGCTCCAGTCCGACAAATTCGAGCAGTTCCAAGGCCTTTTTGTTTGCCTGTTTGCCTGTCATGCCACAGATCCTTCCGAAGAAAACAAGATTGTCCATTCCTGAAAGATCATCATATAAGGCGTCATTTTGCGCCATATAGCCTATTTTTCTCATAACATCAAGCGAAGGCACCGAATGATTGAACACTTTTATCGTACCTTTTTGAAACTGACTTATGCCGACTATCGACTTGACCAGGGTTGTCTTGCCGGATCCCGAAGGCCCAATCAGTCCAATAATCTTGCCCTTTGCAATCGTGGCATCGAGATTCCTTATGACTTCCTGTTTGCCATAATTGACTTTCAAACCATTTATTTGAATCACAATATCTTCATTCATATAAGACTCCTTTAATTCATTTTAGACGATCACAGCTTGTCATCGGCAATTGAATGCTCATGTTCACTGATCCAGCTGTAGGCATCCTTCTTGCTCGCGGTGAGCAGCAGGTAGAGAACCTCCATCACCGTCATTGCGGATACCCGAGAAAATGAGAATTCATCCAGGAAAAGTTTCTCCCTGGTGGCGGTGGTGATGTGATAATCACCCGTGTTGGCCACAGGTGAGTTATCATGATTAGTGATGGCAATTGTTGTGGCCCCTTTGTCTTTTGCCACTTTAAGGAGCGTGACCAGCTTCTTTGACGAGCCTGAATTGGAAATCGCAATTACCACGTCCTGACTGGTTAGGGTATATGAGAATGCCAGCTGGGTTTCCCAGATCGTATTGGCCACCGACGCTATGCCCAACTGGTTGAACTTGTATGCTCCATCAAGGGAAACGGGAATCGTGTTGCCCACCGCCACCAGCTGGACGATCCGGGCATTCTTGATGGCATCCAGGATATTCCTGATCGTTGTCTCGTCCATCATCGATATCGTCTGTTTGAGTTCATCGATCTTGTTGGCCAGGATGTTTTTTAGCGACTGGGAGATATCTTCAGGATCGATGTCATTTGAAGTGGCGGTCTCTTCCGATTCCACCATCTCCTTGGCGATGTTGATCTTAAGGTCATGGAAACCTTTGAGATCGCACTTCTTGCAAAACCTGATTATGGTGGCTTCGCTGGCCCCGCTGATAATTGCGAGTTGCGAGACGGTCATTTCAATTACCTTGGCCTGGTTGTTGATGACATAATCGGCAATCCGCTTTTCGGCCTCATAAAGACTGTCATATACCGCAAATATCTTGTCGAGCACCTTTTTCTCGCTTTTCATCCCGATATTCCCTCCTTTGCTGTATTGAAATCCAGGTTATTCAAAAGTGTATTTCAATCCCCACTGGCTACGGATTTCATCCATGATATCCATTACATCAGAGGTCATGCTTAAGGTGTCCGTTGCCTTGGATTTCATTATCATCTCCTGAATGTCTTCGACCTCGTAGACCAAAGCCTTTGTAGTTTCCCCGGCCTCGATGAGCTCGATAGTGCCATCGGGATAGGTGATTGTCGCCTTGTCTGCCCGTGGGAAATTATCTACTGTGATGTAGCCAAGTTCACCGGCAACAACGCCTTTTTTAGGCTGCTTGGCCCGCATTGTAAGTGAGATCACTGCCATCTCATTGGCTCCGTTATTGAGAATTATCCCTGACTGTTCATCGACACCGGTTTCGAATTTCTTGACTGTGGTCAGTACTTCATCGGGCTGTTGCGACAGGAAATAACGGGTGAACGACAGGGCATATGTCCCGATATCCAACAGCGCCCCGCCAGCGAGATCCGGTGAGAAGAAACGATTTTTAACATCATATTCCTTAAGAGAACCAAAGGACACATTGATTATCTTTACTTTACCGATCTTGCCATCATCAACAAGCTCTTTTAGCAACTTGTACAGCGGCATATGGTAAATGGTCATCGCTTCTTCGACAATCAGATTCTTTTTCCTGGCAAGCTCGATTATTTCCTTGAGCTGGGTGGAGTTGACGGTGATCGCCTTCTCGCAAAGGACATGCTTGTTGTTTTCAAGACTTTTCATGATGTACTCATAATGGTTGCAATGTGGTGTCGCGATATAGACGACATCGATGTTTTCATCACTTAGCATCTCACCGTAATCCCCGTATATCTTTTCAACCTTGAACTTTTCAGCGAACTTCAAGGCCCGCTCCTTATTTCGCGACCCTACTGCATAGACAGTTCCGTTAACCTGTTCAAGGGCCCCAGCGAACTCGGCAGCTATTGTTCCAGGGCCAAGTATCGCCCAGTTGATCTTTTCCATAGTATTCTCATCTCTTTCCTTCATATTTTTTTGTGATTTTACGGATTCCATGATCACCGACCACAATGGCCATGGTGGCCACATCCACAAACAGCGAGGTCTCGATGACACCGCAGATTCCTTCTAGCTGTTTTTCAAGTCGAGCGATTTCTTCCACCGTGTCAAACTCAACGTCAATTAGAAGATTGCCGTTTTCAGTAATGGTGAAACCATCCTTGGCCGTGCTCTTTCTGATGGCCGGTTTCCCACCCAAGGCCTTCACCTGGACATCCACATAGCTCAAGGCGTCTTGGAGAACTTCCAGGACGACAGGGTGTTTGAAAGCAAGCTGATCCGCCACTTTGGACTCGTCCACGAGCAGTACATATTTCTCAGCCATAGCGGCCACGAGTTTTTCCAATGTGTGGATTCCGCCTCCGCTTTTCAAGGCGTTAAGGTCATTATCGACCTCGTCACAGCCATCGAAGGCGATATCGACTTTGGCTGTAGCCATCGTGTGGAGCACTTCCAGTCCGTTATTTAGACAATACAGTTTGGTGTTTACCGATGGGGTTACAACCTTGACCTTGAGATTCGCAGCTTTGATATACTCGACCAGGTAGGATATGGTGCTCCCGCCCCCAAGTCCGACCACCATGCCGTCTTCAATCATTTTCAATGCCTCTCTGGCACATCTTCTTTTCAAATCATCCACCATTTCGCTCTCCTTGTCTTTTATTGTTGCCTGTTCATCCAGCAGGTAGGCAATCTTGTTACAGACAAATCATACACCTAAAAATATATTTCGTCAATAAGTGTTATAACAAAATATAATTTCATGACAATAGTAATGTTCAGCTAATTGCCGCCAGATCAATCATTTCATAATCCCGATATGGGAAGAATAGGAAAAGGTGCCACCCTTGGAATTTCTTCCTGGGTCACACCTTCAAGATAAGGAATATATTAATGGAGAGATGATGTTAGTTAAGCTGTTCAGCGATCCAAGACCAAGAATCTTGACCTGTTGTATCATCGACAGCTTCATTATTGTCGAAATAGATCCATGACCAGTGTCCTGAATATTGGTATGGATTACCATCAGCATCTTTGTACATACCTGATGTGTCAACCACGTGTTCAGGTGAGAATACTTTGACGTTTTGAGCTCCGGCATCCATCAATCTTTGGATTGTTGGAATTTCACAGTTTGCAGGGATTACTGTTGTGTCATCTTCAGAATAGATGAAGAAGATATTTTGATCTTTCAATGCTGCGATTTGATCATCAGTGATCAAATCGTCTGTCTTGGCTTCACAGATAGGCACTCCAGCCACGAAGTAGTCTGGGTAGTTGATCATCATGTCCATAGTCATGAAACCACCATTTGAACATCCGGCGATAACCACTTGAGTCGCACCGTATTCAGCCTTGTAGCTTTCGATAAGTTCCATCAAGCTTTCAGTGTACATGCTTGAGTTGTCAGAAGTGTAGTTTCCAGTACCGTCATCCATCCACATAGTTGGTGATTGAGGCGCCAGGATTGCCGCTCCACCAATAGTTGTCTGGAATTCTTCTCCAGCCAAAGCTGTAACTTTGTTTGCTAAAACCGGAATCAACGGTGATGAACCTTCAGTTTCCCCTTCACCGGCACCATGGAGCCATACGAACAGTGTATCTGATTTTTCAGCTGGTTCATAAGTCACGTAATTGTAAGTCACACCATCTGTCGCTTCGAATGTATCAGCTTCAAACATATCTGCCGAAGTTGTATAGCTTGTTGCTTCAGTATCGATTGTGAATGTTGTTACCGTTTCTCCAAGTGAATCAACAGTAGCTCCTTCAGCCAACGCGAATGTCAGAGTATAAGGATCTGCCCATGAATTTCGCGATGTAGTCATTGAGTAGTTGAACGGCGAACCGTCATCAGGGCTCACATACATTTCAACCGCCACATATTTGCTGTCGCCTTCAACCGCATTACCGTCTTCGTCGCACAGATAGACATTTGTGACTTCTCTTGTGAAGTCAGAAACCTTGACTGCAAAGTCTGCATCAGTCCAGTCAGTAGCTGATTTTGTTTCGGTAACTGTAAGGTCCGCCGCGTCGATTTCACTCAATTTGTGATCCAGGGTCAATACTGCCTTGTTTACGCTTGAACCCCAGTCATAACCTGTCACCTGATAAGTGTATGTACCTTCGATGGTGTCGCTTCCAGTATCGCCACTTGAGCAAGCTACCAGTCCAAGGGCCATAAAAGCCGATAAAACCAATCTTGATTTCTTCATTGAATTCTCCTCCTTGAAAACATGAATTAATAATATAACAAATTCAAAGCGCTTGCATCCCAAATTGTAACCGATATCATGGTGTTTAATAACTTCTTGATTTTTGCTGCCGGTTGATTAAATACATGTTGAACTTTTAGCCACATTAGCAACAACCATGTAACCAATCATCCTCAAATAATGATTCAACTCAAACTTAAAAGTTGAAATGACTAATCAATGGGTGTATAAATAAAGTAGGAAGCAACAAATCATTAATAATTTGGATCGTAAAATTGTTTAAAGCAGTTCGCATCAAATCACTATAAGCGGAGGAATCTATGGAATACATCAAGATTGCGACAACCGACGAGGTTGGCAAAAACCAGAAAAAGAAAATTACGCTAAAAGACATGACCATCCTGCTGGTCAATGTCGAAGGAACTTACTATGCCCTTGACAACAAGTGCCCCCACATGGGCGGATCACTTTTCGACGGTATTCTTACGGGCAATGGAATCACCTGCCCGAGACACAAGACCACATTTGATGTGACAACCGGCAAGGTAGTGGTTCCTGGCAAAATGGCCTTTATCAAGGTCAACCCCGGTGATGCCCGTACTTTTCCAGTCAGAGTGGTCGGGTCCGACATCCTGGTGGGCATCGAATGATTTTAGTTTTTCATAATGAATCTTATTTAATTTCGCAAAAGAGACAAGACCAATATGGCTTGCCTCTTTTTAGGTATGATCTGAACACTTATAGAAATGATTCTTTAATGAATGATAAATGATTGGAAACCACATCCTGTGACCTCATTTCCAGATCACGCAGCCACACAGTTGACCTGACAAAATTCACAATCAGAAGACACTTTGATATATTTCATAAATATGATCACGATTGAACTCAAGGTACCCACAACCAAGCAACCGCTTTTGATTGGTGTAGACGCTGTCGGTGAACTCACCTAGTTCACCCAATGTTATTTCGTATGTGCTCAGCCTTTTGATTGGGATGATTGTGAGCAGCATATTTTCCAGGCTCTCAAGCCACTGTTCCTTGGGGCATTGGAGAATTTTTGCGACAATATCTTTCAAGCTGTCAAATCGGGATTCTCCATCCAAATCATCAAGGGCCTGATATTGTTTCAAAACCGCAACCAGGAAAGTGTAGTTGGACTCTCCATGGGGTACGTGGTATTTCGTGCCCAAAGGGTAAGATATGCCGTGAACCGGACCGCAACTGGAATTCCCGAATGCATAACCAGCCACCAGGCTGGCCATCAAGAAATCGGAAAGTTTTTCCTTATATCTCTTTGTCCCCATGGCTGTCAATTCCAGATAATTTTCCAGCAGCAGTTCGATTGCCAATCTCGATTGGCTAAGTGATATTGGCGTAGCCAATGGCGACAGGAAAGACTCGATGGCATGAGTCAGAGCATCCAGGCTGCTGGCAGCGAAGACGTCGTAAGGCAAGTCATTGAGCAGTTCAAAGATCATAACGGCATGATTGGCAAACAAGGCGTCATGAGCCAGCGCATACTTGGTCGCCAAAGACTCGATTGCCAGTACGGAAATGTTTGTCACCTCCGACCCGGTCCCGCAAGTTGTGGGTATCAATATGAGCTCCTTGGTCCGATGCGGTTCAACTTTTTTCATAAACAGATATTCCAAAGAGATTGAATTGTCAATGACCAGCAGCTTGCTCACATCAAGAATGCTGCCGCCGCCGATGCCGATAACCCGGTCATAATTAAGCAGGCTCAAATCCTGTTGCATTTTTTCCATATCCCGGCTGGTCGGTTCACCATCAAAATAGCTGCGAAAGTCGATGAAGGTGGCACTTCCTAGATGTTTTTCCAGGTACTTTTCATAAAGTCGTTTGCTTGCAAGAACCAGGTCTTTACTTGTGAACGGGAATTCTCTGACGAAATCCGCTACAGTATCATATGTTGAAATTTCTGGCGCGATTTTAAAGCTGTTCATAGTTCCACCTTCTTCTATGCCTGGGCATTTTCAAGGGCATCATCCAGGATATCCAGGCCTGCAAGCAACTGTTCATCCGTTATGACCAATGGAGCCAGGAATCTGATGACGTTGCCATATGCTCCGGCATTTTCGATCAATAGGCCATGGCGGAAACAATAATCAATGACCGCGTTGACTTTTTCAGGATATGGCTCTTTGGTACCCTTGTTTTTGACCAGTTCAAGTCCGATCATTGCTCCAATCCCCCGATAGTCCCCGACAAAATCGTATTTCTCAGTGAAATCACTGTAGCGTTTTTTCACAACGTCACCGATAGCCAAGGCCCGCTTGTCAAGTTGCTCACGCTCCATGATTTCAATCACTTTCAATCCGGCTGCCACGCTCAAGGCATTACCTCCGAATGTTCCGCCAATGGTTGAAGGCAAGACCTTGTCCATGATATCCCCGTTGGCTACAATTCCGCTTAGTGGCATTCCGGCTGCAATCGATTTGGCAACACAGATGATATCCGGGCGAACCCCAGCTTCCGCCCAATAATCGGTACAGAACATCCGGCCCGTCCGGCAAAATCCGGTCTGAACTTCATCGGCGATCAGGACAATTCCATGATCGTCACAGACCTTACGCAAAGCTTTGACGAATTCGATTGGAGCGGGGATGAATCCCCCTTCTCCCTGAAGAGGCTCCATAATGATTCCAGCCACCTCATCCGCTGGTGCCGAGTGTTCGAATATCTGGGTTATCGATTCGATGCAGTGATCGATCATTTCCTGTTGCGTCATACCTTCCGGCTTGCGGTACAGATAGGGGAATTTGGCCCTGAAAACTCCCGGAGCATCAGCACCGATACCTTTTGACAGGGATTTCTTTGCAGTCAGGGTAACCGCCATCAATGTCCGACCATGGAAGGCTCCGGTAAAGGCGATGATGTTTTTACGTCCAGTTGCTGATTTTGCCACTTTGATGGCATTTTCAACCGCCTCAGCCCCACTGTTGGCAAAATATGTCTTGCGTGTAGATCCCGTTGTCGGCGCAATACCATTCAGTTTCTTGGCAAGCAACCCGTAGTTTTCATGGGTCGTGATATTGTACATCGAGTGGAAGAAACTTTCTGCCTGGTTCTTGACTGCTTCGATAACTTCCGGATGGGAATAGCCGATGTTCAAAACCCCTACTCCGCCGACAAAATCGACATAGCGGTTTCCTTCAAAGTCCTCAACCATGGCCCCCTGACCCTCTTTGATGGACAAAGGGTAAAGGGGTTTTATGGCACCCGAAGTGTTTTCTTCCCTGATTTTTAAAATTTCTTTGGTTATTGCCCCTGGCAATTCTTCACTGATGATTCTTGGCAATGAGTCTTTCAACATCTATATTTCCTCCTTTTTTGAAACTGTTGCGTCATTGAAATAATCAGGATACTTGATTTTGATATATTCCTTGATCAGGCTGACGCAGTTTTCAATTCCTATTTTTTCGCTGTTCAATGTCAAATCATAATTGGTCGGATTGGTCCAGTAATTGCCTCCCGTGTAATAGGCATAATAATCCGCCCGGTACTTGTCAGTCTTCTTGATTGTGTTCGTCGCCACTTCTTCACTGACATGCATGTTCTCGACCGTCCGCCTGAGACAAAAATCCCGGGGTGCCTCGATATAGACCGATATCACATTCTGGCGCCCTCTTAAGATCCAGTCGGCACATTTTCCGACAATCACGCAAGATTCGCTGTTGGCCAGGTCATTGATAATCTGTTTTTGGTAATGGAACAGAATATCATTCCCGTTGAATTCTTCATTGCGGGCAATGTAGTGCTTTGTTTTTGGCAGGGATTTCAGAATATTTAGAATCCCGTTTTTGTCCGCCAGCCTTTCACTTTGTTTTTCGAACAGTTCCTCATCCAAGCCGCTTAGTTGCGATGCCAGTTTGTAGATTCGATTTTCGTAGCAGCTGATATTCAACTCGTTGGCCAGCCTGCTGGCTATTTCCTTGCCTCCGGTACCAAAGCCCCGCGCAAAGGTGATTACTATATTGTCCATATAAATCACCCCGCCATGAACCGGGTCAGGAACTCCCGAGTCCGTTGATGAGTCGGGTTGGTGAACATGACCTCCGGCTTGTTGTCCTCGATGACATATCCCTTATCCATGAAGATTGTCCTTGAAGATACATCCCTGGCAAAAGCCATTTCGTGGGTCACTATGATCATTGTCAATCCGGATTTGGCCAACTCCTTCATCACCGCCAACACTTCCCCGACCATTTCCGGATCGAGGGCGCTGGTCGGCTCATCGAACAGCAGCACTTCCGGGTTCATGCAAAGCGATCTGGCAATAGCCACCCGCTGTTTTTGACCACCCGAAAGATGGGAAGGCAGGGCATTGATATATGGAGCCATTCCGACCGACTTCAAATTGGCGATCGCCCGTTTGTAAGCCTCTTCTTTGGAGATCTTTTGGACTTTCCGGGTTGCGATCATGCAATTCTCCAGGACCGTCATGTTGTTGAACAGATTGAATGACTGGAAGACCATCCCCACCTTTTCCCTGAATTCATTGATCTCTTTTGGATTGTTTCTGATCGGCTGGCCATGGAATAAGACTGTTCCGCTTGTCTGGACTTCGAGCCGGTTGATGCAACGCAGCAGCGTTGATTTCCCGGACCCCGATGAACCGACAATGCAGATTACTTCACCTTTTCCCACCGTGAAGTCGATGCGCCTTAAAACCTCATGGTCACCGAATGATTTGCTTAAGTTTTCAACATGAATTAATTGTTCCATAGTGACCTCCTATTCTGTTTCCATAAACTCGGCGGCCAGGACATAATTGTCTTTATCCGCCATTTTGTGTTCAGCCAGCTGGAAGATCCGGTTGAATACAAAACACAAAACGAAATATATTACCGCAATTACCAGATAGCTTTCGAAATACTTGTAATATGTCCCTCCGGCCGTCTTGGCCATCAAAAACAATTCCGAGACGCCGATCACATTGAGCACCGAAGTCATTTTGAGGTTGGTCAAAAACAGGTTGCTCATTTCCGGCAGGATGTTTTTGATCGCCTGAGGCAAGATGATTGATATCATTGTCTGGATACCTGACATTCCCAGAGAAGACGCCCCTTCTCTTTGGCCTGGATCAATCGATTTGATACCCGCCCGGACGGTTTCAGCCATATAGGCACCGGTGTTTAGAATCACTACCAATATCCCGGCAGTCACGGAAGTTATCGCAAAACCCGCCTGAAGCAGTCCATAGTAGATTATCATTGCCTGGACAATCATCGGAGTGCCCCTGAATATCTCCACTAATAAGGCAGCAACCAGTTTGAGGATTTTCAAAAATGCCGTCTTCAAAATCGCATCATCGCTTGAAGCCTTGGCGTCACTGACAATGCCAATGACTGCTCCCAGCAGGAATCCAAGAATGGTTCCAATTACTGCCACATACAAAGTATTGATTGTCCCGGAGATGAACAGGCCCCGGTATTTTTCCATGATAAACAACATCCACGCCAACAGGCCACTTGTGCTATCGGGCTGGGCGATTAAGGATACGTAATGCATATGAATTCTCCTTTCATCTTAGTTTGACGCTGGCTGCAACTCGATTGCCAGTTCCATCATCTCGTTCATTTTTTCCTTGTCCCATCCCATATCGTCAAGGACACCTTGGATCTTTTCTTGCAACTCACTGTCACCGTTATTCACTGCGATGCAGACATTTGTCGCACCGGTTGGATCAGTTAGGTTGTCGCTTTCATCCAGCTCCAGGATCTTGAGATCCGAGTTGGTCAGCAAGGCTGACTGCGAAGTCGGCAAATCAATAATGGTAAAATCGGCTGCCCCGTTTGACACCGCCATGAAGCATTCGGCCGTCGTACCGTAGAATGCCCCCGGGGTGTAGTCAGGAACCTGTTCCATGATATCCACCCAGAATGTTCCCAACTGAGTTGTCCCTACCGCTCCAGTTCCGGCGAAATCCGACAGCTTGGTGAAGGAAGCGTACTCGCTGTCCGCCCTTACTACAATCACGTTTTCCCGGAAGTAATAAGGATCGGTGAAGTCATAGCTGGCATCCCGCTCCGCTGTGTAGCCCATCCCGGCGATGATCGCATCATACTCGCCTGAAGTCAGTCCCAGACCAATCGAATCCCACTCGACCTTATGGACTTCCAGTTCCATGTCCAGTTCATCAGCGATCATCTGGGCCACCATGACATCATAGCCGTATGCATAAAAATCGGATTGGTAGATTGGGGCCGCTGATGAACCATCCCCAACTTGCGCGGCTTCCTGAGTCCAGTTGAACGGCGCATACGCACATTCCATCCCCACCCGCAACACGTTTGATGAATCAGTCTGTGATTCCCCAGAACCGCATCCCGTCAATACAATCGAACCCGCCAACAATAATCCCAATACTTTTTTCATTTCAATTTCCTCGCTTTTCATGTATGTTTTTCTTAACCTGAGGTCCATCCCGAACGTCATCGATTTAAGATAGTGCAATTATACCAAAGTGATAATGGTTAACTATGTGCGGGGATGCCAAACTTTATTGTTCTCTGCGAACAAACCGTCCCACTTATTTCGAAATGGTATTTTTTGATGTACTTTCGCCATCCAATCGTTTAGAATGAAAAAAACGTAACAAATGGAGGAAATTGCATGTCATTCACATTAAAAGATGTGGCCGCTTTAAACTCTTTTAAAAAAAGCAGCCTGCTCACTGACAATATCAGCCTGGAACGCGAAGTCAATTGGATCTACCTGGCCGAAACTTCCCCTAACCTGAAAAAGAACTTTTTCAAAAAAAATGAAAAAGTCCTGTTCTTTGTGGTAGGACACGGGGCCAAGCACAATTTTTTCACCCTTAAAGACCTTGTCGACGATGTTTATGAGCTTAAAGCAGCTGGCCTGGTTTTCTTTCTGGGGCGCTATATTTACTCCATTCCTGCCGACATAATAGCTTACTGCGAATCATTGAACCTTCCCGTCTTTACCTTGCCTTGGGAAGTTAGCTATATCGATGTGAACAAGGAACTGTGTGAGGAATTGATAAAAATGACCCTGATTGAAAAGGGCACCCAGGATTTCATGCACAAGGTTTTGTTTGATGAAGACGCCAACCGCAACGACCTGATGAAAATGGCGCAGAATGCGAACATCAACCTGAAAACAAGTCACTTCGCCTATATTTTGAGCATCGACAACTATGAAGTCTTGACTGCCAGCATCCCATCCGAGATTATGGATGATATCCAAAGCAAGCTCTACAACCTTGTAAAAAGCAATCCTGAACTTGGACATCGAAGCGAAATGAACATCCAAAAGGACGATCAGGTGATATTGATCATCAAAGACATCGACAAACCAGACTTCGTCAGACTCCACCAGGGGACGAAAAACGCCCTGAATCAGATCGCCAAGCAGATCAACGATTATATCAAAAGCAAAAACTATTATATCAAACCGATCTCCCTGACCATCGGGATTGGAAACAGCACAGCGGATATCTTCACGATAAAAAACAGTTATATCGAGGCTGAAAAGGTAGTATCGGCAAGGCGGCGAGGCTTACTGGTGAAGGATTGCGTCTGTTACGACGATCTAGGGGTTTACAAGCTTCTTTTCATGATCGAAAACAGTGACATCATCATGTCGGCCTATCCCGACAAATTGAAAAAGGTCCTAGAATATGACAATGCCAACGATTCCACTTTGATTCCGACACTGGAAAAATATCTGGAAAATCAGGGCAGTCTGATCATGACCGCCGATGCGATGAACATCCATAAAAACACCGTCACATACCGGATCAACAAGATCAAGTCGCTCCTTGACATCGATCTGTCCAAGCCAAAAAACATCCCCATCATCCTTATGGAGATAAAAGCCATCAAATTCATGACATCAAGCAAATAAACAGTCCAATAAACATGCTTCTCGGTCATAATGAAACTTTCCTCGCAGATATTTGTAAGAAAATAAAATATGCCTAAAGGGCAATCATGCAAGATTGCCCTTTTTCATTGCGATATGTCAACTAAAACAATTGTTTTATGCTTTGTTGTTAAGGTATTGATTTCCAAGACATTTACATTCCAGGTAGTATGAAAGCAAAAAAAGACAACCAGCCCGGCAAACCATCCAGGTCAGTTGTCCATATCTGTTAAAATACTATTTATCCCGTTTCTTCTTGCCTTTCAGTAGCGAAACTACGACCAGACTCAAAAGCGACATTCCGATATAGGCGGCAGTTGAAGCTGCTTTTTGAGGTACTTCCGATTCAACCTGATCAACATTATCATCAGGGTCATTTTCCTCGTCTTCCCCGGTTACATAGTCTTCTTGCGATTCCATGTATCCATCCATGACATCGTAAACATCATCGGTGGTCACATCGTCTTCCATTATAGCACCCATCAGGGCCCCGGGTTCGAAGACTTGATTTTCCTCGGTTTCTTGCAAGGTACCAATGAATTCTTTTTGAGATGTTTGATCCTCAAACATGGAATCTTCTCCCTTAAACAGGACTGCATTGCCTGGAATCACTTCAAATTCAGCTACCCGATGGTCATCAAAGTCATAAACCACCTCAAGTTGATGAATCCCTGGTTCCAGGGCATCCAGATAATCGCATGAAAGAGTGATTATCGTATTGCCCGATTCAGATGTGAACTCCACCTTGTCCAATTCCATTCCGTCGACAAAGATCAACCGGCAATCGTCTATCAGCCCTTCGCAGACAAAGCGCAGCGGTTGGTTGCTGCCAATCACATATTCACCGTCCGCCTTGTGGATCAGTCCCGGTTTAAATGTCTCAGGAATTTGGGTTACTTCGATGATTGCCGGCTCACTGGCTGCCAGATGCATTGTTTCACCATACCTTACATACCATATGCCAGGTGCCACTTTTGTGATCAGTTCATCACAGCCTAGCCACTCAGGTTCATCAAGGGAATAAGAATACTCCATTCCAGTGGTTGTATTGCCTATTCCTTCGCTGGCGTCGAAAAGGTCAACCGGAGGATCCTGCAGGGATTTTTCAAACGGGATGAAAGACTTGGAAACTGCAGGAAGCATCGTGATTTGCACATCATCTTCCATCTTGCCGGTTATCGAAATCATCGTATCGCTGTATTTGATTACCTGAAGGCCGGATAGATCGTCTTTGTCAAACTTGTTCACATAATCATCAGGGAAATAGTAGCCTTCATTGGCAGTGAAGACGATATCGTCAATATTGCCATTTTTGCTTGTCTGGATCAATTCTCCTGATTCTCTGGTTTTGGTGATATTAAGCCCTTCTGGCGCTGCCACTTTGACGCCATGGACTTTCACCTTTGGTTCATCCGCCTTTTTGATATCAGGATTCAAAGATACAGTCCCATTCACCAGGTTGCTTATGTAATCAGTTGCCTTGCCCTTGTTGATCTGTTCTCCAAAAACAATAATATTGTAACTTTCAAAAGGCATTTCAACGGGGATTTTGAACGTCTTGGGTCCCTTCTTGGGATCCCCGATCCGGCCGTATGCCATTACCGTTCCGGATTGGTCGGTCAGCATCGCTGAAACCTGATTGTATTCACCCGGGCAGCTTGTTACTTCTACCGTGAAATCCTGTCCAGGCTTTCCGATTTCCGGTATTTTTGCACTGAATGAATCTTCATATCGGATGACAGCGGAGAAAACGCGGTGCAGCGAAATGGATTCATTGTCAAGATCATTAGTAAATTCGAGGATGCCGCTCCCTTTTGCGCCCATAGCTGCCTCCGTTCTCCCTATAATTTTTCCCATGATTTACTTATTACGTCATATGTCCTAATATGATTATCACATAGCCAGGCAAAATTATCAATATTACTGCAATAATAATATTCCAAAAAAAACAGCGATATCATCAAATTAATTTACACATTAGCGAAAATATTCTCATTAGATAATAATTTTGTTTGTTTACTTGAAAATCCTTTTGCAACAGCTTCCAGTCCTACTTCATGACATGACTTCTCCTTTAGCCGTGATCCGTCTTTTTAGAATGCAGCCATTGTTGAGAGATGGTCATACTGATTCAAGTGCATAAAAAGGTTGCAACAATTTTCTTGCTGCAGCCTTTTTGATATTCATGTAACAGTTTATCGCTTGAACACTTTGTAGTTCACATTCTTTGTCTTCTTCGAGCAGTGGCGAAAGCAATCCGATTACCTATGTCGTCAATGCGTTGTTGGAGAATGCGATCATGTGTCTCTCATCAAGATCGCATCCAATCAGGCACTTCGCGTCTTCACCTGTATGGCCGAACTTGATGAAATCGACCCGGTGTTCTAGTTTAATGGCAACAAGTTGAAGAAGCATATTGTAATAGAGATCGAATTCATCCCTTTTGGCATAATCCATGCCGCACACTGGTGGCTTTGCCGCTAACCAGATAAGGAAAGGCACTTTTAGGTTGAACACCGGAATTCCCTGATCCATGAGCCTGGTTATTTCGTCGCACCATTTTTGCTTTTCCCGCCTGGAAAGCACGAGGTTCTCTGCACCTGGATAAGGGTTATGGAATTTAAGGAAAAGACGATTACATTGTTTGTTCGCCGGGCAGTTTCCCCGATATTTTGGATTCGACTCTTGTTGAGCCGGTTTAATGCCATGTAGATTATGATATTCCTGTGGATGGATGAATCGATGTTGTTCATGATTGCATCGTACGTCTTGTCCCGGATGATGTTCCTGCCCGGATTACTTCCGACTACTCCAATTATAAATGAAGTTCCAATCAAACGACACCAAGAAATCGGATGGATTTCAACCAGATTATGACAACTGGATATTCACAAATGGATAATGTTGCGATAACCGACAACCAATCAACATGTGCCATGAGCGAAAAGGGCGACCTTCTTGCCATCATGAAACAGTCCATTGTATATTTTGCATGCTTCAGGCGTTTTTTCAACGATAACCTCTTTGATCCCGTTTTCAAGGAGATAAGATACTACATCTTCAGGCACAATCAAGGCACCATCTGCGCCGTTGCCGATCACCACAATATCAATATCCTTGTCAATGGCCTTTTCCACCATTGATTGGTTTAACATATGTCCTTTTCTATCTTTCCACCGTTTGACTTCTTCCCCTACCAGTCTTATATCCTTGCCTTTCCCTTTTCTCACATCACCTTCTAGCGAGTGCTCCTCGCCCCTTATTATGAACTTGCCCCATGAATAATGCTCGACAGGACCCTTGGGATCATTAAACATCCTTACCACTCCTCTTGTGAACCTCTACTGAGCAGGAATCTTAAACCCTTTTCGTTTGCGCCTAGTTTCAATGGAAACGCACCGAAGCTACTAATCCTAATGAGGTTGATCCAGTGCACTAAGTATCGGCGTTTTTTTGTGGAGATGGACCTGCATTCTTTTAAGAATATCATCCAGGGCGCTCACTCCTTCAAGAAGGAAATCGCCTTTGTTCACCATGACGCATTCAGCCCGGCCTCCCATGAAGGCATCCGTGATTTCCGCCCGGGTCGGGATTCCTGTGGCTATCATGCTTCCCAGCACCTGGGTCGCCCAAACCACCGGGACATGCGCCGCCTCGCATATCCAAAGTATCTCTTCCTGGAGTTCGGCCAGACTCAGATATCCCGCTTCGACAGCCAGGTCGCCCCGCGCTATCATCACACAAAACGGGTTTTTCCCGGCCCCGGCCACGATTATTTCCGGCAGGTTCTCAAACCCTTTCACCGTCTCGATCTTTGCCATGATTATAACGTTGCTCGATCTTTGATCGCCAACCCTTTTGGAAATCTCATCCTGCAGGATCCTTATATCGGCGCCATCCCTTACAAAAGAGAGTCCGATTATATCGGCGTTTTCACAGATGAAATCCAGATCTATCTTGTCCTTTTTAGTGAGGATATCGAGATCCAGTTGAGATTTGGGGAAATTCAGTCCCTTCTCCACTCTGAGCCTGACTCCATTTGGGTTGAGCAGTTTGGTGACTCTTACGAGAACTCCGGACTTGTTTGCCGATTCGATGACACCTTCGACCATGCCATCATCTACCAGAACCGATTCACCCACCTTCAGGCAGGGGATGATTTCAGGCAGGCTGCAGCCACACACGATGCTGGCATCATAGTCATCACTGAAATTGATATTGTCTGTTATGATGAACGTATCGCCAATTTTGACTTTGGCATTTTTAACTGTGGTCATCAGGCGGTCTATTCTTGCTTTCGGTCCGGCGATATCCATGGATATTTTGCAGATAGTGTTCAGTTCCTTTTCAGCTTTCCTGACATTTTTTATCATTTTTGCCCAAACTTCTCCACTGTCATGGGCGCAGTTGATCCGGGCGATATTCATGCCCCGCGATACCAGTCCGTAAACCAGCTTATAGTCACTGCTTGCTTCGGTTGGAAGGGTCACCATTATCCTTGTCGACCTGCCAGCTGGAACTTCACCTAAGATCTGCCTGGTGTTCCTTTTTAACAGCCATTCGCCCATCCTGTGTAAATCATATCTATCCAGTTCAACGCCGACACTTTCACTCCTATCACAGATATGGCTAAGGCTTGAAATCACCGCATCGATATTATAGATTGTCCTTGATTCCAGTCTTCCCAGCGAAGAGAGGCCAAGAGGTGCCAGAGATGCCTGGATTTCGCTTATGTCTCTTTGCCTGAGCGCCAGGTAGAAAGCCAGATTTGCGGCACTTGGGATAAACAGCGGCCTTGTGATCGATGGTCTCCACTGCTTCAAGGTTTCCATTCCTTCAAGAAGTATTTCCTTTCTTAAAGAGATTATCTTATCAAGAAGTATATTGCACTTGTTTTGCATTTGACGGTTGTTCATGACTCTCACCTCGGATTAGAATTGTCAAATTACGCAAAAATTAACTGTATCACTTTGTTTCATTATACCACATTATTTCTAATGTATTTATAATGATTGGAATTTTACCAAAATTAATATTGCAGCAGTACTTTCGCCAAAGCGCCAATATCACTTGGATGCATTTCCATAATGTTTCCGGCTTTCGAAATCAAATATGGCATATCTAAAAACGCCATATTACAACTATGGCGTCAGATAAGTTTATTGAATTTTTGCACTCTGGTTAGGATGATCAACCGGCCGGAATATGACTGTCAGGACAAGTTTCCAGACAAGACATCCCCTGTTGGACTAAAAGGCTGCGCGCCAGTAAAAATTTCAAACTCAAGGAAATATTCCATGGCCAGGGGCTATTGAGCGGAGGAGTTTTCCAAAAATCCACCACAGGACCACCAGCCACACTGCTACTATGGGCAAGGCATAGTACCACTTTTCAGGTTTGCCGACGCGCCACATGTGGGCTGCTTCATCTTTGCATTCCGCCATGATTTCTGCGGGAATCAGTCTTATTGCCAAACCTGCCAATATTGGGAGAATTATCAGGTCGTCGAGATAACCCAACACCGGGATGAAGTCCGGGACCAGATCGAGCGGTGACAAGGCATAGAAAACAGTCAGACCCGCAATTATTTTGGCAATCAGGGGCGTGTCCTTTCTTTTCAATGCTAAATAAAGGGCAGGGATATATATTTTCATTACCTACGCTGTTTCTTTTAGATTCATGACTGGATATCCCCTTCAATGTCTTCCATAGCTTTGACCATGTTTCTCATAATGAAATAGAGACCAATGGCAACCAGTTCCACCATACAGGTGAATGCGATAATTATTCCGCTCATGTTCATGTCGTAAAGCAATCCCATCAATGCCGCACCGCATAAAAGCGCCAATCCATAACTTGAGTTGAACACGCCATAGCCACTGCCTCTTTTTTGATATGGGGTTATATCACTGATTGCGGATCGCATGATTGTTTCATGGGTTCCCATGACTATCCCAAAAGCGACCATTCCCATTACAATCAATATCCCAGATTTGCTCAAAGTCAGGATCGGCAATGTCACTGTAATGACGGGAATTGCAATCAGGATCAGTATCCCGCCCGTTCTTGAACCAGTCTTGATTTTTAGCCGGTCATAATACTTTCCAACAAGCAGGGCTGTAAAAGCATCGACAATCATCGCTATCGAATACACCAGGGTGATAGTTCCATCCAACATCAGGTTGCTTGCCTTCAAATGATAGCCGATGGTGGCAAAATTGACAAAGCCCAACGTGCAGAAGAATGTGAAGGCCGTATAGATCCAGAAGAGCGGTTTATGGTTCTCATGATGATATTCACTTCTCACAGCTGTGCTTATCAGATTGTCGTGCTTGACTTTTCTATAGACGTAGATCAGGAATATCATCAAAATCGCAAAGGGAACCACCAGTGATTTGTATCCCAGTTGGTACTCAACCACACCGTTCCTGCCAGTCAGGTAAAAAACAAGAGTGAAAATAAGAGGCCCGGCAAATGCCCCGATCTGGTCGAGGGCTTCCTGGATTCCAAATGCAAAGCCGATACCCACCGTCTGATTTTCGGCCACTCCCGACAGGATCGTATCTTTGGCCGGACTGCGCAGGGCTTTTCCGATCCGTTCCATCAGGATCAACACGATAAGCAGGTTCCAGTTCATCGTCAATCCCATAACCGGAACGACCAGAAGCATGCCATAGCCCAAAAATATGAAGGTCCAGTGCCGTCCCCTTCGATCAGATATCAATCCTGCCACAAGGCGGAGCACATATCCGATAAACTCGCCAATGCCAAACACTATCCCCACCTGGGTGGCGCTTATATCCAGCAGACTTAGATATTGGCCGTTTGCGCTTCTTGCCGTTTCATAGACAATATCGCCCAGCATGCTTATGACACCGAATATCAATATCACTTTTACTGCCGGTGAAAGTCTATTTTTCGGTATTCCAAACATAATATTTTCACACCTTCGTCCCTTTTCTATCATTTTTATTATTGGTCCAACCTAAACGAATGGGCCAATCCGGTTTCGTTTTTAATACTATCCGAGAATAACAGTAGTAACAATTTTATCTGATTTCTATGCCAAGTAAATTTTTTTCTCAATTAACCATCAAATACATGCGATTTCGATATTCGATAATCGTCACTTCTGAAAAACTACCAAACATCGGCTTTTTGAATGTAAGTAATATTTCTTCGGTACCAACAATAAACACCAAGATGTATCTGGTGGCTAATTAAGATTTTTTTCAAATGTCGCAATAACTTAGTTTTTATTAACTGGTCGAGAACACTCGTGACTTTAGTCATAGAGATGAATCGACCAGTTAATAAACTTTCTGTTGCAATTCTGATATTGTTTTATCTTTGTCATCCATGGTTTTACCCTCCTTCTTTACAATTTAACAATACGACATGAACAAAAGCATGTCCACGATTTCTTTTCTTGGTTCGGATAATAAAAATTTATTATTTTGTTATTATTATTTTGCATATTAGTCATGATACTGGGTTGTGGATACGCTAATTCGTAATATAAAAAGTAATTTTATTCCAAATCACCCCGATTATTGAATAATTTTCCATAATGCGTATAATTAACTCATAAATGAGAGGAGAAAATTTATGCATAAAATTGATTCTGAAGCTTGTGAATACTGTGGTGCTTGCAAAAGCGCATGTCCTGTTGAAGCAATTTACAGTCCTGAAGGGGCAAACTACTATGTCATTGACCCAGAAAAATGCGTTGATTGTGGAGCATGTGAATCGGAATGTGGGTTTGGCGCTATCCTTAACGACTAGCATAAGCTTCTGACTTGAAAAATCCAAAAAGAGAGGACGGATATAAGCAAATTATATCCGTCCTCTTGCACATATGATTTATTGTGCTTGAAATCAAGCTGTTTGAATTAAAATATCGTTTGATGATACCGGGGGTAGTTAAACACTAGCCCTATTGTTCTGTCCAAAATTGCATATTAAAGTGAAATCATGACTTTAGCGATGCAAAAGGTTTTTTTACATCCTACCGCTCGGCAAAACCGAAACTAGAACAAAATTCAAATTCATCCAATCAACAGCAATAATTGCAAAAAACACATTTCAATTTCTAAACCAATCATTATTAATTTTGAAAATTGTCTGTTTGATGCAATATTCCCGACTCAATTAACTTTGTTCATTTCTGGTGTTCTGTTCAACTTTCGTTGATTAGCATATCCTACAAAACCCAAAATGATCAATGGCGCTGAGAACATGGCATAAAAGATAAAAATCAGCGCTCCCACACAGTATAAAATAGCTCCTACCAAAGCGCCCCAAACCTGCCGAGTTCCAAAACCAACCCACGAAAAGATCGCCCCAAGACCAGTAACAAGCATATGAGGTGTAACCAATGCAGTAGCAAGTGCCCCACCTACTGCCTCAGCACTATCAGAACTGTTCATCGAATTACCGAAATATACCATCAGGTAAACAGTATACAATGTTGCGAGCAGTGCCCCCACGAATAAAACCTTACTTCTTTGTTTGAACATAAATAAGTCCCCCTCATCAATTTTCATGCGTACAAGTACGCTACAATATGTTCGTCGCAGTTTACAAATATGACTACAAAACTTTTTTGAAGAGCTATACCAAGAATTATTCCGGTATCCTCCATCAAATTATCCGATTGATGCTGATCACATCATCATTCAAGCTCATTTAAGACTACTGTGCTGAAAAACTGATGGTATCCGAATCCGCAATTGTGGAATATGTATTGGCATCATAAATATGGAACGTCAATTCAACATCTTCAATAGTGTCGATCCCATTTTCTTCAAGGTCACTTGAAAATATCGTAATATCATCTATTGCCATCTTACCATCATAAACAGAAGTAGAGAATAACGCGCTAATCATGTATCCATTGATAGACATGTTTTCCACACTTATCCCGATATCTCGTCCTGAATTATTCTCAATATAAAGAAGAATGGCAGCTCCCCAGAAACTATTTTCATCCACTGTCTTGCCGACAATTCTTATTCCACCTGAATTATATAACTCAGTTCCAATGTCATTAGGAGTCGTGTCCATGTCGTCATATGCAGATGTCTTTATTGTCACAACACCCGTATCAAAAATTTCATCCCATGTATCTGATTCGTACACATGGAAATAGATTTCAAGTTGACCGACCGTATCAATGCCCGCGGCTTCAAGTTCCGAACTTGACAAATATATTGTACTATTCGCTTTTTTTCCTGCAGCGACATCTTCAGAAAAAAGGTCGGAAATCATATAATTGTTAACAATCATTGCTGTACATCCTATCGTTACATTTTGATCCGAGTTATTCTCTATCAAGATAGAAACCCCATCCCCCCAAAAGCTGTCCGTCACATATTCCTGGGCGGTAATTACAATACCATTCTGGTCAACAAGAACCTGCTGGTCAATTGTTACAGCTTTTGATGAACTGCTGTCCGTGTCAGAAGATTCGTCTCCCGACACAATGTCTTTATCATCTCCTGAATCACTAGTTCCACTACCTAGCGACATGGAGGCGAAAAGACATAGACACAAAAACATTGTTGCAAATTTGAATCCCTTTCTCTTTTTCATTCTAATTTCTTCCTCTCGAGTTTTATTATAATAAATACAGCAAATATCTCAGCTAAAAACTCGGCTCCAATGTCAATCAAATCGAATGTCCCTTTAACAAAAGAAGTCAATTGAAGCAGTTCCATGGCCAGCGAAAAAGAAAAAGCCAATAGAAATATCTTAACCAAGTTTGCTGCATTATTACCAAAAATAAAGTACAAAGCCATAACCAAAGCATATGCCCAAATCATATCTAGAAAATAATACCTGGCAAATGAAAATAAAATATTTTCGGGTATTGTAATAGAAACAGTGGAAGAGCGACCAAACAATCTATCTAATATACGGACAAAATAGGCATCGGGTACTAAAAAATAATAAAACAAAGCCCCAAATGACAAAGGTAGTACAATATTAGCAATTACAAGAATGTTCTTTTTAATCATAAAAATTTTCTATTGCACTCCTAACATCCCTGATAACTCAAGAATTATATTTTGATTTTCATTTACACATTATTATAACTATACATTAATTGCAGTGTAAAATGTTACGTACAAGTATCTTCAAGTTAAATTATAACACATTATACAACCTATTCAAACATATTTACCAAATTTTAATGATGTGTTTGATAAGTTTGATTATTAGCAGCGTTAAGAATTTAAATCACAACCAAAACTCCTAGCAAGCAATAATAATATTTCAGAAAAATGTATTAATATTTGATCTTATTGTTGAATATTGGTTTGAAAACTCATAGTGACTACATTGTCATCCTAATCAAGTACGCTTGACTTTACAATTATATCAATTTACTTTTCGACCAAGTTTCTGGTATAACAAACAAGAAGGCCATATTGAGATATCGGCATATTTGACAGGATAATATTAAAGGTTTGGATGATCAATAACCTATCAATGAATAGTTTGTGAATGGTTATTTATTTTGATGTAGGCTTAAAAACTTATGGTAGCATTTCTTGCAAAAGATCATTCAGCCACAAATCAGGATGAAAATACAGTAAATAGCAAACGGGTACTGGTTGATCGCAAAATGAAATTATGTAAGGAATTCTAAGAAGTTGTAGTCGACGTATTCACATTTGGGGACAAAGAACATGGAGAAACTGTCAACAATGGCGATGGTGATTTCCTTACTGCCGATACTCTTTGGGATTTTAAAGTATCGAAATGAAACCCTACAATCAAACACACATTACGACTGCTTATGTATTGGATAACGGGACAGCATTCCCAAAAAGAGGAATTCAAAGGCATAGCGAAGATTGGAATGTTTGACCATCGTTTGAAAACAGTTCACCTTCTGGATATTGGTGTCATTTCACCAGCTATGATTGAAACAGTTGAAGACGATGTGATCTGTTATCTATAAGCAACAATAGAGCGTGCAAAATTTGCACGCTCATTACTATTCCTTTTCGTGTCAGGCAACAGTTTCGACAATTTAATCTATATCACAACTTACCTACGCCATAACAATTGAGGATACGTTTCTTGAATCCAAACTGACCGACCAATGTCACTTATTCAGGTCACCACAACAGGTTATCACCATCTGAAGCGATAACTTCCTTGAACCAATGGAATGATTTTTTCTTATATCTTTTAAATGTGCCACCGCCGTCATTGTCCCGGTCAACGTAAATGAACCCGTACCGCTTTTTCATTTCGGAGGTCGAGGCGCTGATCAGATCGATGCAACCCCACGAAGTGTAGCCTAGAACGTCTACGCCATCTTCATTTATCGCTTTACAAACTTCTATTAAATGGTCATTTAGATAATCTATGCGATAGTCATCTTCAACATAGTAATCGTTTTTAGCAGTAGACAATAATGTGTCGACGGCGCCCAACCCGTTTTCGACTATGAATATGGGCTTGTCATACCTTTGATAGTAGTTGTTCAAGGTGTATCTTAATCCCTGTGGATCGATCTGCCAGCCCCATTGGCTTGCATCGAGGTATGGATTTTTAACACCCGAGGTAAGGTTCCCCTTGCCTTTTTCATACTTTTCCGGATGCCTGGAAATGCATTTTGACATGTAGTAACTGAACGACAGATAATCGCAGGTATTCATCAATATTTCATCATCGCCTGGTTCTTTGATGATTTCAACATTGTCCAATTTCATCATTTTTTGCGCATGCCTGGAATATGTTCCGCGCATCTGGACATCCGAAAAGAACATGTTTTTGGAATTCTCCTGCATTGTGGCGATAATATCGTCAGGTGATGGAGTCATCGGATAGCATGTTATCCCCAATACCATACAGCCGATCTTGTTTTCCGGATCAATCTCATGACCTATTTTAACCGCCAATGCGCTGGCAACCAGTTCGTGATGGGCGGCTTGATAGAGATCGGACTTGGTCAATTTCTCTTTTGGAGTCAATATGCCAGCCCCCATCAATGGGAAATGCCATAAGCTGTTTATTTCGTTGAATGTAAGCCAGTATCTGACTTTGCCCTTGTATCTCTTGAATACCATAGTTGCGTATTTCTCAAAGAAATGGATCATTTCCCGACTTTTCCAGCCATCGTATTTCTTTGCCAGATAATATGGCGTTTCATAATGGGATAAAGTGACCAACGGCTCGATCCCGTGTTTGATGCACTCGTCAAAAACAGCATCATAGTATTTCAGCCCCTGTTCGTTTGGCTTATGTTCATCCCCTCTTGGAAATATCCGGCTCCACGCGATTGACATGCGGTAAACCTTAAAACCCATTTGAGCGAAAAGAGCGATATCATCCTTGAATGTTCGATACATGTCGATGCCCTCAAGCTTGAGATTCCTTGATTCCACTGCATCTGTTGGGCCCTTGACTATGCCATCAGGCATGTAATCCTGGATGGATGGCCCTTTGCCATCTACATTCCATGCTCCTTCACATTGATTGGCCGAAGTGGCACCACCCCACAGGAAGTTTTCTGGAAATTTGTAATTCATGTATGATCCTTTCTATTTGTAAACCGTAATAAGTTCTTCGTTTTGGTTTATATTCGACCTGTCTGTCTCAATGATATCCAGGAAATTGTTGCAGTTGGTAACGACAATCGGTGTTGTGATATCGTATCCTGCTCCAATAATTTCACCCAAATTGAAACTGATGATTTTGTCACCTGCAGCTACTTTTTGTCCGTCATTTACATGCGATTCGAAATATTTTCCTTCCAATTCGACTGTATCCAACCCGATATGAATAATCACTTCGACACCATCATTGCTTGTCATACCAATTGCATGTTTGGTAGGGAAAACAGTATTGATAACTCCATCGAAAGGTGCGACAACTTCACCGCTTGACGGTACGACAGCGATACCCGAACCCATAATTTTTTTTGAGAACACTTCATCGTCAACTTCTTCCAGTTTCTTTAGTTCGCCAGTCATCGGGGCGAATATTGCCGCCACGTTCTTCACTTCGTTAAGTGAAGCGGTTCTAGTTCTAGGCAATTGCGTAGATTCGACGTTTTCAGTTGGCTCATCTTCTTTTAGACCAAATATAACGGTGAAGACAAAAGACATAATAAACGAGATTACGATTGCGATTGCGGCATTAACGACATTTGACAAATCATCGGTGATATAGACAGGAAGCGCAGTCAAACCTGCAGATGCACTTGCATAGGTGCGCATATTGGTAAGTCCGGCCCATAACCCAGCCAGACCACCACTCAACATTACCGCAAATAATGGGCGTTTCAATTTCATGGTTACACCATATAAAGCCGGTTCAGTGATTCCGAACAATGCTGTGGTTCCTGCAGAAATAGCTGTCGATCTCAACTCTTTGTTTTTAGTTCTTAATGCAACCCCGAAACATGCACCTGCTTGCGAGATGTTGCTCACTAACATACCTGGGCCAAGCAGTGTCCCATATCCCAAGCTTGCATATTGGGCCAATTGAACTGGAACGAAACTGTAATGCATCCCGGTCATGACAAACAATGGACATAATCCTCCCATAAGAACCGGAATAACCCAACGTGCTTCGTTGTTTAAGAAATCAAAAACATAATACAGTACACCGCCGACCATCGATCCAAGCGGACCAATCACGATCAGTGCCAATGGAGCCACAACCATGAATGTGATCAACGGCACCAAGAAGATCTTGACTGCATTCGGGCTGATCTTCTTCGCAAATCTTTCAATATACGACTGCACCATAACGATCAATATCGGTGGCACTACCGCACTACCATAAGACACTGCTTTTATCGGAAGTCCGATAAAGCTGATTGGTTCACCTGTGGCAAGCAAAGAAGAGAAAGTCGGGTGAATCAAAATACCGCCCAGAACCGCTGCCACATAAGGATTACAGTTGAATTTTTTTGCACTAGAAAACGCCAAAATTAGCGGCAAGAAATAGAATGCAGCATCGGCAAACATGTTAAGTAAAACATAAGTCTGTGAAGCGTTGGTAACGAGCTTGAACGTCACCAATAATGCAAGAACCGCCTTGATCATCCCGGCCCCACAGATTGCAGGAATTACCGGTTGGAAGATTTCAGTAATCGCTCCAAGCACCTTATTGATAACAGTCGTATCCTTGTCTGATGCACTTGTATTGGAATCACTGAAATTCCCCATTTTCTTGATTTCATCACAGACGTAAGACACGTCAGCTCCAATGATAACCTGATATTGACCACCTTTGTAGACAACACCTTGGACCCCTTTGATCATTTTGATGTTATCCTCGTTCGCCAGTTTCACGTCTTTAAGGTTGAATCTCAACCTTGTCATGCAATTTGTTACCGAGGCGATATTTTCAACACCGCCTATTTCCTTGACCACCTGTCTGGCGATCTCTTCATGCTTATTCATTTAAGCTCCTCCTGTATAATAATTATATGTTCCTCTGATTGAATCAGTAAAAACCAAAATAAAAACCCGACAAAAATAACGCGAAAAAACGCGGTAAATTGTCAGGTCTCGCCTGCCGAGCAGTTACAATCCTGTAGTCAGTTATTCACTTTTCTATTGCAGACACGATTTATATGCAAGATAAAATAAACCATTTCGTCCATTGTCAATTTTATATTGCAGTACTCTTCGATATAACGTTTTATTTTTAAAGCACACTGGTAAGCTTCAGGATACCTGCTGCTCACTTGCTCGTAAAGGATTGAATCCGTATAACAATTAATCTCATTGGAGAAAAGTCTCCGTGCAAAAAATCTTATATGAGTCACAAACCTGGTGTAATTCAATGACTGTTCATCAAGACTTATCTGGAAATGGTATTCAACAATATGCAAAATATTATCGACCATCCTGGTTACCTTGATTGTCTGTTCGATTTCTTCACCTTCTTGCTGGGCATTCACTATATGCATCGCAATATATCCAGCCTCGTCCTCATCCATCGACATCTTGGTCTCATAGTAGATGATTTCCAGAGCCTTTAGTCCCAGTTCGAATTCCTTGGGATGGAACTTCTTGATTTCCCAGAGAAGGATATTCTTGAGTTTTTGATTGTTCTGATACCTGCGGATGGCATAGGCGATGTGATCGGTCAGCGCAATGAAAATATTGGGATCAAATTCATTTTCAAATTCACCTTGAGCCATTTCGATTATGTTGGCAGACAACTCGACGTATTGCAATGGAATCTCATCGAAAAGCTGCTCGAATTTCTTATTGAGTTTCGAAGCATCGAAAACGAACTTTTTTTCAATCAAGTTAGCTTCTACAAGATCTCCGATTTTTTTCTTAAAGGCAATCCCCTTGCCCATAAGTATCATTTCATTTTTCTGGGAATCTTCAGCAAGTAAAGCATTATTGTTAAACATTTTTTTAATCAGCACACATCCACCTCCAATAAAAAACACCTATCCACCACACAAAAATGTCAAAGCAAGTTCAACATAGATTATGTGATGTTAGGTGTTGCCTGCCGAGCAGTTACAATCCGAACTTATACATCAATGATAGCACTATCAGTTAAAAAGTCAACCACAAATTCGATAATTACAGCCAAGAATTTTTTTAACGAAATTGCACAACTGTAAATACATTGATATATTCGTTCTTTTTTGTGACATCAATTTTGACGCCGGCAATTTCATATTTTGAAAGCGAAGTTTAACTTTTGTTATATTACTTAATGACAATCCCGGATTAGAAGGAAAACCGATCAATCAGAATAGTCCATTTACTGCATAAGCAACATTATCTATTCATTTCAATATAAGTTACTTGGTTACGCTAGTTAGATTGGCATCAGTCGTTGAGCATTCTTACTCCTGAGTTTGACACCTGGACATACATAATCTTACATAATTTTAGTCGTTTTCCCTTGATGGAATGCGTCTTTTTTATTACCAAAAAATGTCAATACTTTGTACTTTTTGTGTTATGTAATGTTCTGCAATGTGGTATAATTGGCTAGAGGGGCTGATTTCTATGTTTCTAAAGAAAGCAAAGTACAAGAATGGAAGGGTTTATTTATCGATTGTTGAAGGTTTCCGAGTTGATGGCAAGGTCAAACAACGGACTATCCAAAAATTAGGGTTCCTTGACGAGTTATCAGGTCAATACGATGACCCTATCGCTCACTTCACTCAAATGGCCCAAGATATGACCGAGAAAGTCAATGCCGATTCTGTAACAACTATTGAGATTAATTCAGCCGATACCATCGATGATGGCAACAACCTTTATAATGTGGGTTATGGTATTCTCAAATCAATTTACAGCGATACGAAATTAACCGATTTCTTCAAGACTAAGAACAGAAAGCACAATGTGGAATATAACTTCAATAAAATATTCCAGCTGTTGGTATATTCTCGAATCCTATACCCGTCTTCCAAACGGGAGACATTTGAAAACAGGACTTCCTTTTTCGAATCGTTTGACAACTTCTCATTAAAGGACATGTACAAATCCCTTGATTTCTACAGCAAGTTCAAGGAAGAAATTGAAGCATGGCTCTGGCACAACACTAGGGACAGTTACAAGCGAGATGCCTCACAGGCCTTCTATGACTGCACCAATTACTATTTCGAGATCGCATTCAATGACGAAGACCTGATTGACGAAGAAGGGAACATCATCGAAAAGGGCTATCGAAAAAGAGGTCCTGAAAAAAACAAAAGGCCCGATCCGATTATCGAGATGGGACTGTTGATGGATTCAAATGGTATTCCGCTAGCGTATGACCTATTCCCAGGTAACGAATCAGAGAAGACCTCTTTAAGACCGATCGTAAAAAGAACCAAAGCACAATTCGGAATAAATCGCACAATTATCGTGGCTGACAGAGGGCTTAACACTTCCGACAACATCTATTTCCTTGCCGGCAAAAATGACGATAAATCCAGAAATATGGACGGCTACGTTTATGGCCAGTCAATCAGGGGTGCCGATAAGGAATTCAAGAAGTGGGCACTGGATCCAGAAGGATTCGAAGCTAATCTTCTAAAGGAAAACGGGAAGGAAATAGCTTTTATTCATAAATCAAGATTGTACGGTAAGAAAATAAGATTGATACGGGACGGTAAACGAGATTCGGAGTACACGATCTACCAAAAACAAATGGTTTACTATTCAGCCAAATACGCCAGAAAACAAAAACGGGAACGGGACTTGCTCATTGCCAAAGCACAAGATCTGATCAAAGCGCCTGGAAAATATACCAAGGCTACAAGTTACGGAGCCGCTGCATACGTTCAAGATATCGAATTTGACAAAAATACCGGCGAAGTCAAAACAAAAAAGAAGCTACAATTGGACGAAAAGAAAATAAATGAAGACGCCAAATATGATGGCTATTATTCAATAGTCACTAGCGAAAAAAACCTAGAGGACATCGAAATAAGAAATATATACCGTGGCCTGATTAAGATAGAAGACACATTCAGGGTATCGAAAACAAATTTCGAGTCACGTCCGGTTTACGTATGGACCGCTGAACACATTGAAGCTCACTTCCTCACATGCTTCGTGGCCCTTGTGCTCATAAGATTATTAGAAAAGAGATTACAAAGCAAATACAGCGTCGGGTCAATGATTGAGTCACTGAAAAATTATAATTGCGTAAACATCGATAAAAACATTTATCAATTCCTATACCGAGATGAGGTAATAAAGCACATCGAACAGGAATTCGGCATTGATTTGAGCAAAAAATACAAAACCAGAGAAGAAATTAAAAAATTTTTAAAGTACTAGGTATTACACAACACGGAGAAATGCGAAAACCCTCGAATATATCGATGGTTTTCGCATTTTGGTGTCAAACTCGAGATGATAGCACTATCAGTTAAAAAGTCAACCACAAATTCGATAATTACAGCCAAGAATTTTTTTAACGAAATTGCACAACTGTAAATACATTGATATATTCGTTCTTTTTTGTGACATCAATTTTGACGCCGGCAATTTCATATTTTGAAAGCGAAGTTTAACTTTTGTTATATTACTTAATGACAATCCCGGATTAGAAGGAAAACCGATCAATCAGAATAGTCCATTTACTGCATAAGCAACATTATCTATTCATTTCAATATAAGTTACTTGGTTACGCTAGTTAGATTGGCATCAGTCGTTGAGCATTCTTACTGCCTGAGCGATAACTTTCTTACCATCCATCATTCCATAAGCGACCATGTCGATTACCTCGACCGGGGTGTTTGGCTGGGATATCTTAACCTTATTCAATTGGAATCCGACTTGTGGTCCCAAGAGGATGCAGTCGGCCTGAACCTCGCCACAGAAAATATCATTGACCCCATGGGCTGAGATTTCAAGATCCAAATTCTGCTTTTTGGCTTCATCGACCATTTTTTGAACCAGCATGCTTGTCGACATGCCTCCTGCACAAAACAATTTAATGATTTTCATAATATTCCAGATCCTTTCCATTCGTTTCGATTACTTGTTTGTACCAGTAGAAACTGTTCTTCTTGATTCTTTTGAAGTCGCCGTTACCCTGGTCATCCCTGTTTACATAAACCAATCCATAGCGCTTTTTCATCTCACCGGTACCCAGTGATATCAGATCGATCCAGCCCCAGGTTGTATATCCGATGATTTCGACACCGTCGAGATTGATGGCTTTGCTGATCGATTCAAGATGAGCTTTGGTATATGCCACCCGGTAGCCATCTTCCACCTTTCCATCGATCAACTCGTCTTTGTACCCCAGACCGTTTTCAACGATGAACAACGGCTTGTTGTATCGTTCATATAAGGTGTTGAGTGAAAAGCGAAGTCCTTCGGGGTCGATGGACCAGCCCCAGGCGTTGACCTTGAGATATGGATTGACAGGACCCATCATCACGTTTGTTCCCAGATCTCCCTGTTTTTCAGTTGTGCAGACGCCCGAACTGTAGTAGGAAAAGGCAATATAATCAACTGTTCCTTCTTCAATCGTTTCCAGGTCATCCTCATCGATATCCAATTCAATGCCTTTTCTTTCGTATTCTTTCCATTTGTAGGCAGGATAGAAGCCCCGGCACATAACATCAGAGAAAAATGAGTGTTCATGTGACTTGAAGATCGATTCCATCTGGTCTTTGGGGTTGCATGTCTTGGGATAGGCCATGGTATAGGCGATCATGCAGCCAACTTTGGCCTGGGGATTGATGGCCCGGCTGGCTATGACCGCCTTGGCGCTTGCAACAAACTGATTGTGGGCACACTGGGCGAGATCTTGTTCATTCTCGCTCATCATTCCGGCGTTTTTGAAGCTTTCGACAACGACCGAATTGATCTCATTGAAAGTGATCCAATACTTGACCTTATTCTTATATTCGTCAAATACGGTTCGCGCATATTTCTCGAACATTTTTATTACTGCCCGGTTTTTCCAGCCGCCGTATCTGATTGCCAACTGCAACGGCGTGTCGTAATGGGCAAGCGTTACGACCGGCTCGATCACATATTTGTAGCATACGTCGAAGACTCGATGGTAGAAATCAAGTCCTTGCTTGTTGGCGTGTTCATCATCACCGTTGGGGAATATCCGCGCCCAAGACATTGACATCCGGTAACATTTGAAACCCATCTCAGCCATCATGGCGATGTCTTCCTTGTATCGGTTGTAGAAGTCGCTGGCATTATGGGCCGGATAGTATTCCCCTTCGATCACATCCGGGATGCAGTTAGGAGGAAAATCAAGCTTGCCCCAGAATCCCCCGACATCACTATAGCCGGTTTCATTGGTTAATACATTGCGCCAGGTGATCTTTCGGACTCTTTCATGACTTCCGGCAGTTATGACATCGGCCGTCGTCAGCCCTTTGCCGCCCTGATTGTAGCCGCCCTCGACCTGGCAGGCGGCAGTAGCGCCGCCCCACAGGAAGTTTTTTGGAAATTTGTTTGTCATTACAGTACTCCTTTACTTAAATAGCTTTTGCGGTTTCCAGTGTTTCAATCTCTTCGTTTTGGGCTTCCTGTTCTTTGGCCACAAGAGTTTTTTCATAAGTCTTGAAGAATGGATACCAGATTCCGATTTGGACTATGATTAGGAAATATTCGAAGGCGCTGTTTACCCAGCTGCCTGTCGCAATGAAGTTTTGGATACCTAAAGGCAACATGGTCCAGATTACGACATGCCACACATCCAAAATACCCAAAGCCTGCAGGCTATATCCCAGGATCCCACAGGCTGCAGGAACCAAAAGGAATGGTATCGCCAGGATCGGATTCAAGACAATAGGTACCCCGAAAATGATTGGTTCGTTGATTCCAAAGAAGTTTGGCACGATCGCCAGCTTGCTGATGGTTTTCAATTGAGCTGATTTGGAGCGCATCATCAGGATACATAAGCCAAGGGTACAACCCGTACCTCCAATAGACATCCAGAAAAGAAGCATTGTCGGATACAGAACCAGGTTGCCACCATTGAGATAAGCTTCGGCATTTGCCATCATGTTCATCATCAAAACCGGCATCAAGGCTGTGTAGACAACACTGGTACCATGAATTCCAAACAACCACAGCAGATTCCCAAAAAGGACGATCATTATAACTGTGAATGGATTGATTGCAACGTTAAACAATGGATTAAGGATGCTGGTTAGGAAATCCGGCAGGATGCACCCGGCGTAGTTTTGGCAAAGCAGGCTTAACGTGTACCAGATTGCCAGGTTGAATGCCGCTGGAATGATTGCGGTAAAAGGTACAGCGACCTCCGCGGGAACCGAACTAGGCAATTTGATGACCCAGCCCCTGTCTTTGACAAAACGGTTCACTTCAACCGATAGCAGACCGATAAGCATTGCGGCAAACAACCCGCTTGATCCCAGGGCCGCTCCAGGCAATACGCTCGTTCCATCAATTTTTGTCATCGGTGAGGCTACAAGCAAAAACATAACTGCTGCGACTATCGAATTGCTTATCGCATCCATCTGATATGTCTTGGCCAGTTTGTATGAGATACCCATAACGGCAACAAGACCGAAAATTCCGACTGTCATATTGTAAGGCGTCATGATCACATCATAATACTTGTTCGCAAAATTGAACCAGCCACTTAGAAGCGACCACACCCCACCTCGGGCAAGCAATTCCTCGGTTACCGGCGGGTTGGCGATAATGTTGATGAATGCCGCCAACAAGGTGATTGGAGTTGTCATGATGATTCCTGCGGAAATGGCAGATAAGTGCCTTTGAGATCCGATTTTTTGGCCAACTGGACCAAGAATCCGTTGCAGCTTTTCTACAAAATTTTCTTTTTCTCTTGTCATTTTATTCTCTCCTTTTGGTATTTTTATTGCTTTATGCTTTTGGACAAATCATTATTTCATAGGCATTGTCCCGGCTTACTTTGGCCTTGGCAAATTCATGCCTCAACTGCAAGTAATTTTCAAGTTTGGCTGAAGTATCCGACTTTTCAAAGGTTCCATTGTCTTTCCAATGGGCCTTACCTTCGTTGCAGTCACGTAAAATCTCATGGATTACAGCGCAGCCCCGTTCGAGATAAGTCTTGCTTGCCAATAGAAACAGTTCTTCATCCTTGTTAGCAGCAAGCTCTTTTTGATGATTGAAGAATTTATCTATATTCTTTTGCGAATTGTAAACCTTCATCAGACTCACTGCCACATTGTCGACATTGCGGTAGTCATCTTTTCTGATTATGCCGGTGTACATATTGTAATATAGATCGAAATTTTCAAAGAACCCCTCTTCCAGTCTTCTGATATTTTTGAATTCAATCCCGGAATTTGGTTTTTTCTTTTTCCCAAATATTTTAAACATGTTATCTCTTTTCCTGCTTGATGCTATGGTTTCATTATATGGCAATGATTGCGTTTTCACAATTCTTCGAATTACTATCAGTTGGAAATGAATCGAACGCAAAAAAGAAGGCCTCGGCCTTCTAATTGTAATTCGTATTAAGCATCAGTTCGACAAATTCACCATCATTCTTAATCGATGCTATTTTTCTGTAATCGATGTTTCTGGCGATCAATTCAATCATGATGTAGACCGCATTTTGGTTGTCACGGTTGCTTCCTTTGCTTGAATAGATGATAACAGCTCCGATATCATCATTGAGATAGGTGAACTTGTTCTTGAGTTTCACACAACCGATATAGTCCTCATCCTGGTTCAGTCTTACGGCAAGGATGTCCTCTTTGAGGCGATATGCGTGGCGAATCGGCGTCATATTCAAAATGTTGCTCCTGTCAACAGTTTCAAGTTCGTCAAAATGGATATTCGGTGCCAGTCTTGACAGCGCCATATTCTTGTTTGTTTCATTTTTATGTTCGATCACCCTGACGATATAGTCGCTTATATTCTGGTTATCTTTCGAGTCGATGAAAGGTGTGACAAAAACGTAGTCAATCCCATACGATTCAACCTTTGATTTGAGTTTTTCATTCGTCGCGATCACCAGTTCAAAATCAATCCGGTCATTATTCATCAGATAATCGACTTCGTACTGGCTATGCAAAAACAGCTCGACGCTACGGTATTGAGCCATGTTCTCGACTTTCCTCTTGATATTGTTCAATACGATATCGCCAAATTCACTGATGATCGCAATTTTTACCGGATCATCGTTAAGATGCAGGGCGCTGTCGATTATCAGGGCTATTGAGGCCATATCATCGATGGGAACGTATTTATTGTTGCTGTGGATCAACCCCCGCAGGTTAAGGGCGACTTCAAAGGCAAATGGATGCTTTTGGATGATTGCCTGGGTGTAGCTGTTGCGCTCCATGATATTCTTACTGGCCTTGGAAATGATTTTGGTTGTCTCACCTAGGAGCATGTCCTTTATCCCATCACTGTAGCGCAAAAAATATTCGTTCCAGGAAATCTCGTAAAAATCTTCAAGAACGCTTCGAGCTTCAAGCACATCCACTTCACTTATGCTTTCAAGGGTGCGGTTGACAAATTCGTACTCAAGCTCTTTCCACTGGGAAAGTGGCAAAGTAAATTCGGGTGCGCTTTGTTCAATCATGTAATTGATGAATTCATTCTCGATAACCCCCGAACTGTCGACAAGGTGCTCATTTCTTGTTCTAACCAGGGCAATCAGACAGGTGATGATAAACAAGGAGATTGAAATATCTTTGGTTTTCAACCCAAACCTGAACATTCCCTCGGTAATCAGACGAAGCATCTTTTCATAAATCGACATAAGGTCTTCATCGATGAATTTGACAAGGATCACACATATCATCCGCGGTTCCTCGATGTAATACATCAGGAAATAACTAGCGAGCAGCCTTCTCCTTTTCTCGGGAATTAAAACATAGGTGCCTTTTTGAGAGTGCTCAATGGCAACGTGCATGTCTTTCAATGTGGCCAAAGCTTTGTCCATATCCAATTTGGCAGTGCTTTTCGCCACATAAAGATCTTTGGCGATGGTATCCAGACTAACCGGTTTCTCTCCAAACAGGAGCACAAGTGCTATATATGCCTGTCTTTGAGCAGGCATGGTTGGAAAATAATTCTCCAGATCATAGAAATGGCGATCCATGTAGGCGAGTATTTTTGCTTTGTGAGCGGGGGTGATCCGGTAACCATTATGGGTATCGCTTTCAATATAACCGCCAGAATCCTTTAGCTGTTTGTTGAGATCATGGATATCATAGCGGATTGTCCGAGCGGTAACTCCATACTTTTTAGCCATATCACCCGATTTGACAAAGCCGATTGCGTTAATCAATTCATTTAGGATATTGTTTCTTCTTTCCTGCATGTTATATCTCCAATTTGGTTCTTATGCTATTATATCATCATCGATAACAAATCGATGGAACCATTTTATGATAACAAACAAATCCCGTAGAGTCACGATAATTGTCAGTATAGTGGACAATCACCGGTTTCGAATGACTTAAAAAAAAGAAATATATTAGCTGAGTTTTTGTTTAAACATAAACATTTAGATCAATTAACTATACACATGATTCAAATATGGAGTTAATGCGAACTTATTCTATGTATCTCATATTTTTGACAGTGTTAATATGCCTATTCTTGGACGTTATCATATGTGTAAGACTATCATATTCGTAAATTCCCAAGAACATAGGCTACTTTATATAATCATAGAATGCAATATCGCCACAGAAATATGTATAGACACACGCCGCCAATCAATTCATAAAATTAATTAGCTTCGTAGAAATTCGATTTCATCACCAATATCGGTTGCTTATACTCCTAAAAGCCACTGGAACCAAGTAATGCCTCATCTTCAATATCATCCGCACCGATATCATTGGACTGACTGATCAAAGCCTTGATGGCCTTGCCGTACTAATAGTGTTCGGTAATTAATTCACTTGGTACCTCTAGTTGAACGGATTCATCGCTTTGTAAAAATCATCCTCAATATATGCTGCCTCCGCGCCTGGGGACCGGTCGATTTCGACTCAGTCCGGTTGAAGTTTTGTGTCTTGTGCTGGACGGCATTGCTTTTGGTGCCGCTGCGGTGCCGACCGATCCTTTGGTACGCAAGGAAGATCTTGCTCACCATCAAATCCAGATGATAACAGCTAATCACGACATCATCGATATCAATCTTCAAATAGTTGAGAAACCGGATACCAGAATTTACCAACCCGATAGTCGATTTAACTTCTTTTATATCCTATGACCGTGAATGAAAGCGGCATAATCATTCCGTCTTCAAATTCATCGCCAACGATGAACTCGGCTCCTTTTTCGGTTTCCACCGCAAAGGAAACATCCGAAGGATTGATATAAATGACAAATCGGCCATATTCTCCTTCATCCTGTTCAAGCCTGTATATCAACATCTTGAAATCAACACACTCGACATCGATATTGGCCTCGGTTTCCTCTCGCGAATTATACATGAAGCATTTGTTTTTCTTGCGTAGTTCGATCATTTTTTTAATAATTTTCAGATCTTCCTCGCAATCATCAATCAGGTTCCAGTCAATCGCATTTATCGCATCTGACTCATTGTAGCTGTTATTGCAACCGTTTTTCTGACGATAAAACTCCTGACCCGCATGAATGAACGGAACGCCCTGAGCAACCAGCACGAATTCGGTCATCATCAGCTGGCGTTTTCTTCTGACAGCTTCGCCTTCATCGCCATTGCTGAGGAGCAACTTGTCATATGTTGTCGCATTGTCATGGCATTCAACGTAATTGATTGATTGATTAGTTGTAGTATAACGATTGGTATTTAGCAGGTAATTTATCGAATTTTCCGTATAGTGCATGTTTCCAGCGATCCAGCCTTTGTTGCCTAATTCCTCATCCGACGAACCGCCTTTGATGCAGTCGCGGAAATCATCGTTGAAAAACGAGATATTGGGCATCAGGGCATGGTTGAACTGATAGCCCTTCATTTCTTCGGGCAAAGCGGTATTCATATCCCAGCCTTCTCCATACATGATGAAGTCGGGGTCATAATTGCTGCAAACCTCGTAGATACTATTGAGCGTCACGACATCGACAATCCCCATCAGATCGAACCGGTAGCCGTCGACTCCGTAAAGCTGTTGCCACCGTTTGGACATGTCGACGATGTACTTTCGGGCCATTGAGGCATCACTGTTGAAGTCATTGCCGCACAAGGAACCGTTGCAAAGATAGCCGTTGGTGTCTTTTCTGAAATAATAACCCGGAACCGTCCGTTCAAATGCCGAGGCGTTGATGTCGTAGACGTGATTGTAGACCACATCCATGACAACCCGCAATCCGGCTTGGTGCAGTTTGGCAATCATGGTCTGACATTCGATAATCCGGTTGTATCCATCTTCGGGATCGGTGCAATAGCTTCCTTCGGGAACCCCGTATTGGGCTGGGTCATAACCCCAGTTGTATAGGGTGTCGACATTATTTTCTTCTACTGTCGCAAAATCGAAGATCGGCAATAGTTGGACATGGGTGATACCCAGTCCCATCAGATAGTCCAGTCCCGCCGGACTTCCGTTTTCAGTGACCAGGCCGCGTTCGACCATGCCCAGGAATTTACCGCGCAGCTTGGCATTGATGCTTTCACTCTTGGTGAAGTCCCGGACGCTGATTTCATAAAGAATGGCATCCTGTTTCTTGATATTGGGAATCAGAAAATCCCGATTCGATTCTTTGAGCAGTTTCTCAGGATTGATCACCACCGAAGCTTTGGAATTCGAACGTGACCCCAGAGCATATGGATCGATGGTTTCAATATACGCATCATGATGTTTGACCAGGTAAGTGTAGCTCACTTTGTCGAGATCACCACTGACTTCCACACTGAAAACTCCTTTGTCACCCCGGGTCATCATATGGGTTTCAAAACTTTCTTGCCGTTCGATCTTGACCATGACATGAAGCGCTGTGGGCGCCCACAATTTGAAAACGGTCTGCTCCTTGGCATATGTCGCCCCCAGGTCATCATTGGGGTAATAGAATTCATCATCGAAGTCTTTCATGTGAATCAGGTTGCCATAGGTCAGGGTTTCGGCCAAGCCATGGGTATCGACAACTTGATAATCATGTGTCAAATCAATTCCTTCAATGTCTCTTAAGATATAGTAATTGTAGCTTTCATCTTCACTATGCGCATCGATATTTAGTTCTTCAAATGTGTTTTTGGAAAGATCGTGCAGATAAAATTTATCCGATTGACCTGAGTAATAATTGTTTGAAAGCTTGACAATAATACTCTTAAGATCAATCAATTGCGCAACCATTCTGATGGCTGAGCGTTCCATAATTCACCCCCTATAAGTTTTTGGGTAGTGTCAAAACCAGTTAGTTATTTACAACCATAATTAACTGGAAAACCGCATTCTACCTTGGTTTTTTATATATTTAGGTGAATTCCCCCGGATTTCACCCTATAATTTGACCATTTTGTTTACAAAAAAAGGTAACAGCCTCATAATTGTAAGTGTCTAAACCACAATAAGGAGGACTGTTACCATGGTCAAAATTATATCATTAATAATCAATTTTTTAAATATCATTCGTAGATTTTTGTACAAATTTGAGTGTTTCCTGCTAAAGCATCTTCCCAGTGATGGTACGGATTCAAGTAAGAGTGAACCATATCGTCGTTTCAAAATGCATCCGCTTCCTGTTATTGAACCGCAATTAATCCCCATCCCATTTCAACAGGCCAGGGATGAGTATGAATCCAAACATAAACGACCTTTGAAACCGGTGTTTAGACATGAAGGCAAAGACTATCCATCTGAAGATACTGTTTGCCCACATTGCGGCGCCACTCATGAATACCTGACTTTCAACAACGGAATCAAGAAATCCCAAGTTAAGTGCAAAGTTTGTGATACGACTTTCTCACTTAATAAGAGTTATTCGCAACAATTGATCCGCAAGTGTCCTCACTGCGGCCGCAAGTTGACGTTGATCAAATCACGTGATGGTTTTGATGTCTATAAATGTCAAAACTCTAGATGTTCTCACTATAAGAGTGAGTTGAAGAAACTAACAAAAGAAGATAAAAAGAAATACAAGGTAAATCCTTCTAAATTCTCGCTTCACTACATAACCCGCGTCTTCGATGCTTCAATCGAAAAACTTGAAAGCATCCAGCTGAAAATAGCACCATCAAAAGTTGATCTCTCCAGAATCCACAATTCTAAGCATGTTTTAGGCCTAGCGTTGACGTATTACGTTAATTATGGCCTGTCTCTTAGAAAAACCGCTTTGGTTTTATACGAGATTCACGATATCAAAATATCCCATCAAACAATAGCTAACTACGCTCAGGCAGCCAGCCATCTCCTATTTCCGTGGATGGATAACTACAAGCACGATTTGAACTCGTATCATTGCGGAGACGAAACATACGTCAAAGTTTTAGGAAAAAAAGCCTATGTATTTTTCATGTGCGATGTTAGGAAAAAAATAATAACTTCGTATCGAATTTTCATGAAAAGAGATACCTTTGCGGCTATAAATGCCTTTTATTCAGTCATGAGAAAATTCAAAAAGTTACCGACTGACTTTGAGATCGTTGTTGACGGAAATCCGATATATAAAGCCGCTCAACAGTATTTTCAAATCAAAAGAGTATTTTTTAAAGTGACTCAAGTAATTGGACTTACGAATGATGATCCTGTATCAAAAGAACATCGCCCTGCCAAACAAATAATAGAGCGTTTGAATAGAACATTTGGAGAAACCTACGCGATCAAAAATGGCTTCAACTCATTGGATGGCGCAAATGATTTCATGTGTCTGTTCACAACATATTTCAATTTCCTAAGAAATCACACCTCCCTGGGATACAAGCCACCAGTTGAATTGGATTGTTTGAAGAAAACTCATAACATGCCAAACAAGTGGAACATCCTCATGGAAGAAGCGCTTAGGTATTACCGACAAAACGAACACGAAACTCTATTATGAAAAAATCACTGTTTTTCCATAACGAATTTGACACTACCAGTTTTTGATTTCATACGAATTTATTCCGTAAAATCGACTGTTATTAAATACAAATTGCTCCAGTCAAGAAAAATTGCCTCTATTATTCTAACAATATTTAGATAAATATTCTTATTTCCATGGTAATTAATTCATCTTCTTACTGGCTGAATGTTTGATAGGCTACAAGTTTGCCACAAGCAATTTTATTGAGCCGTTGGAAGTGGTATGCTTTTGTGGAAAAAGGTTAAAATAAATCTATTGGAGGTCGTATTTCAATTATGCGACGGCAGTTTGTGTTTTCATGCAAATATACAGTTTAGTCTAACTGATTTTCGACATAATCAATTATGTCCTGGCCGCCATTTTCAAGATATGTTTGGACAAATTCATCGAAATAGTCAATATCTTTGTATCCGGATATTATTTGAATGAACGCATCTTGCTCATATTGATCCAGATCAGCCTTTATAGTTTCACATGGTCCATAATTGCCTGAATAAACAGAACTGATTTGGACAAGCTTGTCTTGGTCGAACAGTTCGATTGCACTTATTCTTGAAGTGTATACCGCCCAATCTAGTGGGGATGTTGAACCATTTAGATATCGGGTGATTGATGTCATATATGATTGTTCGAGTGTTGTAAGCTCAAAAATGTCATTAGAATTTATCGCCCGGATAATATTGCTTGTAGTTTTCACAAGTGCATCCTGATAATCTATGTTGATTGCAATTGGACGGGCAGTCGGATCGACATTCAATGAAAAGTAATCATTGATTTCAGTCGCATCGTCAGTTTCATAACGGGTGTAGTCAAAAATAACCGATGCCATTTTGAAAATGATTTCCGGATGATCAAAATCTTTTGAGACTACAATATATTTGTCAACCGGATTTGTCGAGTGGTATGTCGTGACATTATTATCCGTAGAAATAAGATAAGGGGTCCAAGTGGCATCCGGGTCGATTGTGACTGCATCGACCAGGGGGTTGTTTGGCGACCACCAAGGGCCGAAGAAACAACCACATTGGCCGTTGACAATTAAATTGTAAATATTCGAATCATCCCTGAGCATGAAATCCTGATCTATTATATTTCTCTGGTAGAGATCAGCCAAATATGCAAGAGCTTCTTTAGTGCTCTGAGTCAATGATCCATAGGTTAAATTACTGTCATCGTCAATAAGCCACTGTTTCGGAAAAGAATTGAATGCTGCAAAATAAATATCCATAAGATACTTGGCGCTTGCTCCATTTTCACCCGCAATATCTTTTGAAAGTACAAGTCCTACAGTATCATCTACACCATTATTGTCAGGATCGTTTGATATGAACTCGGATACGATATCTTCGATATCATATATAGAACTTGGTTCATCAAGTCCGAGTTCTTCAAGCCAGTCGCTTCTAAGCCAAAGCAAATTTGGTCCATCATCGATATTGAGTCCGGGGAGTGCCCAAATTTTATCGTCAATGGTCACACTTCCAATCACATCGCTATTGTAAGAACTGTAAATTTCTTTTATTGTAGAAGTAGTGCAATCTTGATAACAATCAGTCAGGTCGGCAATCATATCATGCTCGACGAGGTACTGCAATTGTTCCTGAGAGGATATCATGAATACATCTGGTAGATTGTTTTGGCTTATCATCAAGTTGATACCGTTGTCATAGTTAGTACCGCTGTTTTCAAAAACATCAATATTCTGAATGTTCAGATATTCCTTCAAATAGCGTGTATAGGCATTGTTTTCGTAAGTGTCACCGTCAGGCATGTTTGAATTATTTACCGATGACTCATTAGCCAAAGTATAGGTTACTGTTTCATCATACTTGCCATATGGAGTTGAACTTGCCAAACTGTCTCCAGCCTGGTCAGTGGAATCGGCTGGAGACTTAGAAACACACCCAGATATTAGTATCAATGATAAGAAAATCAATCCGAATTTTTTCATAGTTATCCTTTCACGGCGCCTGACATACCCTCAGCGAAAAATCTTTGCATGAATATGAATAAGATTGCAATCGGGATGGAAACACAAACGGCCCCTGCAGCAAAACTGGTGTACCAGCTGTCGATGTATTCCTTTTCCAACATTTTCCACAAACCTAAAGCTACAGTATAATACTGCGAATTAGCTCTGACAATAACTTTGGCAAAAATAAAATCGAGCCAAGGGGCTAAAAATGCGGTAATTGCAGTATAAACAATGATTGGTTTGGATAGTGGAATTGTAATTCTGGTGAATACTTGCCATTTGGTTGCACCATCTATATAGGCGGCTTCATCGAGTGCTTTTGGAATCGTATCAAAGAACCCTTTCGCGATAAAGAATCCCAGCCCGGACCCGCCCGAATATACAAGAACAAGTGCCACCCGGATCATCACTCCTTCTGAAAGTCCAAGCGTCTTTAGTATATAATATACCGCAACCATGGACATAAATCCAGGGAATAGTCCCATTATAATCGCAAGATTCATAAGAGGTTTACGCATTTTGAAACGCAACCTGCTCATAACATATGCAACTGACAGTACGAAGAATATTGATATGATGCATGAAAACACGGCAATAATCAGTGTGTTTCCAAACATTCTTGGAAAGTTAAGAATATTTGTGTTGGTGAAAAGATTGACATAGTTGTCAAACGTTAAATTTTTTGGAAAGAAGGTTGTCACATATGATCCAGGTTCTTGCCTCAATGAAGTCATTATTACCCAAAAGATAGGGAGTACCCATATTATGGAAAGAACAGCCAGAATAGTGTGCACCACGATATTGTTGACAAGTCGTTTGCGTTTGTACGATTTTGGAAGTTTTTCTATTTTCATCACATGAATCCCTCCTCATTTTTGTAGGAACCGGTATTGCGGTAAGTAACCAATGATATGATTGACAGGATTACAAATGTCAAAATACCGATTACAGCTCCCAAATTGAAATATTGCAAGTCGATGGTAAGTTTATACAGCCAGGTCACAAGCAAATCTGTTTTCCCGGCCGTCGATCCCACCGGAGTAGGTGCGCCACCTGAAAGCAGATATATCACATTGAAGTTGTTTATATTGCCTGTGAACTGGGTTATCAGGTAAGGCGTGGTCACAAACAACATGTAAGGTAAAGTGATTTTTGTGAAGATGGTGAAGTTGTTCGCACCGTCCACTTTGGCTGACTCATAAAGTTCCGAAGGTATGTTTTGCAGAATGCCGGTTACCTGAATCAATGTGAAGGGTATACCAACCCATAGATTGATTATGATAACAGTTGCGCGTGCCCACAGGGCATCAGTGAAAAATGGCATCGGAGTACTTATAAGTCCGGCATTCATAAGCAAGGTATTTATTGCGCCATTTGGCTGGAGCATTGTTCTCATTATAAGCAATGAGACAAATTGTGGTACTGCGATTGAAAGGATGAAAGTAAAACGCCAGAATGATTTGAAATGGGTGTCTTTACGGTTGATGACAATCGCCAGAAGCATTCCGAAAACATAGTTCAGACTTGTAGCCAGAACTGCCCATACTATAGTCCAACCTGCAACAGACCAGAAAGTCTGACCAAGTGATGAATTGAGATTCAATACATCGATGAAATTTTTCAGTCCGACCCAGTCGAACAATATCAGTTTTGAGTCAATTTTCGAATAATTGGTAAAGGCCATTGATATCATGAATATCAGCGGCAATACTGTAAACAACAAAATCCCGGTCAAAGGCCCAAACAACAACAAACTATGAAGGTTGGTGTTGAACAGTTCCTTGATGTCTTCTTTGAAAGTTTTTGGTGTCTTGTTTTGAGAAAGCAATAATTGCGTTGTATATGCGGATTTCATATTGATACGCCATAATTGGAGGAATAAGACGGTGATGAATATTGTAGCTATTCCAAACAAGAGAATTGTGAGTGAGTTATCTCCTTGGACATATTCGTAAATACCTTTGGCTTCATTGTAAACCTCTCCTTGTTCCTGGCTTCCAAGTGTGAATAGTTCGAAGAACAAATTTGCACCTTTTGCAACAATGAATGTCAGATAGCCAACCTGGGCAATCAAAAAAATCAAACCCTTGATAATCTGGCCTCTGGCAAAATTCCCTGTTCCCATGATTACCATCGACAAGCGTGTTTTAAGATCCCCGTTTCTAATGGCACTTGTTACTGTACAAGCGCTCTTCATTGTGGGATTTTTTTTGAAAATGTTCATAAATGTATCTCCCCGTAATTTTTGAAAACAAACCCCAGTTTCCCGGGGCTTTACACAATGCTATGTGTTTATTGTGTGATTGTGTCAGAGTTCATACTTGCTACAAAAGCCGTCAGTTTTTCGCTGGCATTTGCATGAGTGATTTCCTTGTTTACAAGAGATTGACCGAACACTCCTGCAGCTTCCCAGAATTTTGCCATTCCAGCAACTGTAGGCTGAATGAATGCAGTATTGGCCATAGTATCATTTTGCGCTTTAACGACCGGATCAGCTGCGACAGTTTCATTGTCAAGAAGATTCAAACTGCAAGGAATGATGTTTCTTGACAAGTAATGAGCCAGTTGAGCTTCATCAGATCCCAGGTATGATGCCAATGCCACGGCAACTTCTTGATATTCGCAGTTAGGATTTACGGCAATAGCTTTTGACCCCGCAAATGATTCCAATTGTTTTTCTTCACCATCGATTGTGATCGTTGGAAGTTGGGCCGCACCGAAGTTGTCACCTAATATTTCTTTTACTGCAGACGCATCCCATGCTCCTGAGAACAATGCGGAATAAGTACCGTTGCGAAGTCCGGCGATACCTGAACCGTCAGCATCATTTGCGAAATTGCTGTTGGCAACCAAGTCTACTAGATAGTTTATTGCCGCTAGTCCCTCGTCAGTACCGAATTGGATTCCCGCATCATTATCAGTACCGTCAGCACCGAACATTTCGCACCCGTTAGCCAAGAAGAATGAAGCATTATACCATGCGTTTGATAATGGGAATGATACCTTTGCAGTTTCAAGCATCGTATCAAGGTTGGTTATGTCACTTTCGCTGAATACTGAAGTGTCATAATACATGAACCAAGTATTGGTTGTAAAAGGAACACCATAAACATATCCATCTACCGATACCGAATCAACTACTGTTTGAGAGTTGTTTGTTTCAACCTTTTCCAATGCATCGCCACCCAGTTTTGAGATAGCTTGAGCATCAATCAATGTTTGCAACTGATCGTTTGCAAACATATAAACGTCTGCTGCCGCACTTGGATCTTGGGTGATGGTAGTACCGGCATCCCCTTCTGAACATACGCCATATTCAAATTCAAGATCCCAGTTTTCATGAGCTTCATTAAATGCTTCACATTGGGTCTGCAACCACTCTCCGCTGTCTGGTGATTGGTCCTCAGCAGGCGACCATACTGTGATTGTAGCGGTAATGCTTTCTTCATCACTGCTGTCATTCGCACCGGAACTGCATCCGACCGCACCTAACAACATTGCTGCCGTAATAGAACTGGCAATTATTTTTTTGAAATTCATATTAATTTCCTCCCTTTGGTTTATATCATTATTATAAGCAAGCGCTTCCGTAGGCGGAATATCACCTTTTTGTGATAAATATTAAATTTCTTAACACATTGAAAATAAAAAAAGATAATGATTGAAAAGCAAATCATTACCTTAATACGCTACTGTTCTTTTAGTTGGAATTTTCTGGCCGGGAAGATGACAGTTATAAAAGTACCTTGATTCACAATGCTTTCCATATGGACACCATAATCATTTCCATAAAAAAGCTTGATTCGTTCATGGACATTGAATACCCCGTATCCTTTTGAATTGGTTGTCAGAATAGTATCAATGGTATCCTGGGTCATTCCCACTCCGTTGTCTTCGATAATAAGATAAACAATGCCATCTGCCATTGTGCCAAGAACCCTGATCAGACCTCTTTTATCTTCCAGCAAATCGATTCCATGATTGATCGCATTTTCTATCAAGGGTTGCAAAATAAGATTCAGGGTTTCGTAATCGTTGAGATTGTCATCTACTTCGATGACGACATCGAAACTGTGATCATGCATCATCAATTCAAGATCAATATATGCCCTGATATTTGCCAGTTCACTGGCAATTGTACAAATATTGTTGCCCCGATTTAGAGCTGTACGGTAGAATGCCGCCAATGAAAGTGTGATTCTTGAAATATCGGGATTATTAGCCTGAATCGCTTTGAAGTTGATCATTGAAAGAGTATTGTATAGAAAATGGGGGTTGATTTGTTGTTGCAGTGCGCGAAGTTCATATTCTTTTTGATTGATCTTCGAAATATACAGATCATCGATCAATCGTTTGATACGGCCGGTCATTTGCGAGAAGCCTCGGATCAGTTCGCCGATTTCATCTTTCGAGTCCGATGACAATGAAATGTTGAAGTTCCCTTTCTCCACTTTTTGCATATAATCTGCAAGTACATTGATTCGGTTGACAATGTATCTTGATATCAAGAACAGTGCAAGCATTGTTGCAATAGCAACAATGGCGACAGTGGACCCTATTGAAGCGAAAATCGGATTCAAGTTGTTCACAGCTAGACTTTTCGGTCTATAGACATTAAGCGAAATATTCGAGTTGCTGACCTCGCTGCTTTGATAGATATAGTCGGAGCTGTTTTGGATGTTGTCAACTGTACTGATCATATCCGGATTGGAAAATGAATCAAAACCGTAAACTTGTTCACCGTTTTTGGAAATGTTCACACCGTAATTATCGGGCAGTGATGAAGTCAAGGTAGCCATCAGATCATTGAAGTTAGGTTGGATATATAATATTGCAGTCATATCGGACTGGATATATACTTTCCTTATTGAAAAAATGGTCTGGTCCTGAATAAACCAGTGAATGTTCGAATCACTCATGACTTCATCATACCAGAATTGATCTGTAGCAGTTTGAAAGCTCACAAGAGTGTTGGCGTAATCGACTTTCAGATTTGGTACATAGTAGGTGATTGCTTCAAGATCATCATGGAAATACAATATGGACGAGATTGTGGGGTCAAGGATATCACGATACTGAGTATAAATCTGATACTTATCATCATTTGTTTGGCTTATCTCAATTACATTCTTTATTTCATTGTTGTAGGACAGGTAGTTTGACAGATTATCATATACGTTTATCTCGTTTTCCAGAGTCAGTTTTGCCTGAATCAGATAGCTTTCCATATTCTCACTTTCTTGCACTATAAGCATATTGGAAATCTGCTGATATGCAAGAAATCCCATTACGAGCAACGGGGCTATTCCAATGATAATATAGCTGGCCACCAGTTTTCCTCGCAAAGAAAGGTCGTTGAAAATATGTTTAATCATTTTCATTTATCAAACCTGAGTTTCTGAATTTTTGAGGAGATACGCCATAATAGTCTCTGAAGGACTGGCAAAAATAAGATACGTTCGGGTATCCTACACTGGTTGAGATGGATATGATTTTCTCGTGTGAATTTTCAAGCAGGTCACGTGCCCGTTCCATTCTATACGACTTTATGAACTTTGAGAGATTGACTCCGGTCTCTTTTTTGAAAATATGAGACAGATAGCTTGGTGCCAGACAGACAAGATCTGCCAGCATGTCGACTGAGATATCTTGAGAGTAATGAGCATAGATATACCTTTGAACCGTTTCGATTTCTTTATGAATCAGATTGAGTTTGTTATCAATTGTTTTTTCCAAGTCATCTACGAATAATCCTACAACTCTTTCAATACTTTTGATGTTCCGGGCATGATAATATTCGACTATCCTTCGGTTTAATTCCTGCTGGGTGAGCTCTGGCAGTGACTGTGCAATTTCCCTTATGACACTCGCAAACGTGAATTTGAAATATTCGGTCGAAAAATTCTTGCATTCAAGATAGTCTTTAAAGTATTTATGGATGTCTGATCTTATTTTATCTATATTTTGAGTTCTGATGTTATTCTTCACATTTTCTAGTATTTTATCTAGTTCGAGTTCTTTGAATTCCCTATCTATGTCGTCACCATGGTAAAGAATTCGGGTATGTGGGAGATAATAACGGGATTCCATCAAATCCTCCAGTTCTTCGATGCTTGAAGAAAAATCGTTGTCTTTGACTATAGAAACTGCGATGAAGCATTTTTTTGCGAAGTTGACATCGATATAGGTTATGATTGATTTTCCAAGAGCGATCAGTTTGTCTTTGTTGTCATCTTCAAGAAAAAGCAGAGATTCGCTTGGATTCATATTCAAATATCTGAATCCTATTTCGGTAAGGTCCAGGAAATCAAGTTTTGCATTGGAAGCGAAAAAGACATCTTCGAAAAATATCAAGATAAGACTTTTGTACTTGCCAAGATATCCAATGACATCCATGTCCGGATACTGCTTGGCAAGAGAGGCGACATTTCGTCCGTTTGTCACACTTACAAGAAGATGCTCATTGATCAGGTTTTCATTGAAGTCGGCCATGGCCTGATTTTCAAGTCGTTGTTTTTTCTCATCAATCAGTTTGTTTAGGGAATTGTAGAATTCGTTTGGATCAACCGGTTTTAAGATGTATTCCTGTACTCCAAGTGTTATCGCCTTTTTTGCGTAATCAAACAAGCTGTAACCGGAAAAAATCACCGTTCCCAGTTCAGGGCATATTTTATACGCTTCCTTGATCAGTTCGAGCCCGTCCATGAAAGGCATTTGTATATCTGTAAGCAAATAGTCAATCTCGGTGTTTTTAAGACACTCCAATGCCTTTTGCCCATTGGCAGCTTCGTGTATTTCGAATTCATAATTCATCGAATTCAATAAAAATATTATTCCCTGACGTGATATCCTGTCATCATCAACTACTAAAACTTTATCCATAACCTACTCCTTAACATCCACCAGATAATTGGCACGCATCTTGATTGCCTTGATAAGCCTGTCATCAAGAACCGTCAGAACACATGCGTAGTTCAAACCGCTTTTAAATACAAGGGCAATTTGCCGCTTGGTCATATCCGGTGATAAGAAATTATAAATTCTAACTTTTTTGAGACGGTACCTGTTAACTAGCTCTTTGTTATTTTTTGCAACAAGTTCCAGGTCATTGAAATTCCCTTTGAACACAACTTTGCGTTTGTTGAAATTCATGATGCGGGCGACCTCAAATTCATCGTTGACAATTATATAGTCGTATTGGGTTTTGTTCGCATTGTTGACGCAATATGCCAGGTATAAGAATAAAGGACCAAGAGGCAGTAAAAATATCATAACCGTGCTTGTCATGATGAAGAAAATACCGATGGCAGTCAATAGATTTCTTATTATAATCAGTTTGAGCTGTCTGCGTCCGGTAACAGTTTGTTCAATCGAAATATCATCCATATTCAAAATCCTCCTCTCTCACATTGTAACATAGTGCAAAGAAAGGGATATGACAAATTTATTAGATAATTGTTGAAAATTTAATAAAATTGGCACTTTTACAAAAAATCTTATATACCCTTTCAAAAAGATGTTGAATATAATTCAGGTATGGAGGAAATTTAGATATGGCTAATTTATCACTAGAAAATATTTGTAAAACATACCCTAATGGGTTTGAAGCAGTCAAGAATTTCAATATTGAAATTGAAGAACAGGAATTTATCATATTTGTCGGTCCTTCGGGATGCGGTAAATCGACAACATTGAGAATGATTGCAGGTCTTGAAGACATATCCGATGGACTGTTAAAGATTGACGATCAGATTGTAAATGATGTGGAATCAAAAGACCGTGACATTGCCATGGTTTTTCAAAACTATGCATTATATCCGCATATGAGTGTTTATGACAACATTGCTTTTGGTCTCAAGGTCCGTCATGTTCCCAAAGATGAAATAGATAAGGCTATAAAAGAAGTCGCCAAAGTTCTTGATCTTGAAAACTTGCTCAAACGCAAGCCCAAAGCACTTTCCGGTGGCCAACGTCAACGTGTGGCCATGGGTAGAGCGATGGTAAGAAATCCCAAGATTTTTTTGATGGACGAACCATTATCAAATCTTGATGCAAAATTAAGGGTTCAAATGAGAACTGAAATTGCCAAGCTGCACAAAAAGCTTGGGGCCACAATCATATACGTCACTCACGACCAGACAGAAGCGATGACTCTTGGTACAAGAATTGTTGTCATGCAAAAAGGCGTTGTTCAGCAGATAGATTCACCGACAAATCTCTATAACAAACCAAAGAACCTTTTTGTAGCCGGGTTTATCGGTTCACCGCAAATGAACTTTCTCAAAACTGACGTCATCGAAAAAAATGGCGAAATCTTTTTAGCGGTGAAAAACAACATATTTGTCAAGCCGTCAGTCGCCAAAGCAAATCGTCTGAAAAGTTTGAATTATGTCGGTAAACAGGTAATCATGGGAATTCGTCCTGAAGACATCCATGAGGAAGAACTCTTCATAGCGGCTTCATCTGATACACAATTTGAGTGTGAGATAGATGTTATCGAAACGCTTGGGTCGGATACTTACTTGCATTTCTCAATTGCAGACACAAAGTTTGTCGCACGTGTTGATCCAAGATGCAATACTGGAGTTAATGAAACAATGACTTTTGCTATCGATGCCAATCAAATGCACTTTTTCGATGTTGACAGTGAGCTGGCGATTTATTAAGTTACTTTAAGGTTGCCTTTTTGGAGGCGACCTTTTAATTACAATGCACACAGTTCTTATCAAGATGCAACCTAAAATCCCGCGTAAATTTATAACAACACCTAAGGCAGCGGGATGTTGAATGCTTCATAGATATTTCGCTGTTCCTTCGTTACTGGGGCGATGATACTTTGGCCGTTGATATCCTGGATGCGCAACTTTGCAAGGATTTGGAGAAGCTCCTTCATCGTGTGTTTCTTGTACAGTCCTTTGTCATTCATCACTTTGTTGATTTCTGACATGATTACTGATGCAATGAATCCGACGAATAGTTTCCCTTGCATCGCATTGTCGCTATGTACTCGCAACCTTCCGAGGTCGATGTTATTTTTTAGACGGAGGAAGCCTTTTTCCACGACATCCTTATCCCGATATATCGTAATTGCTTTTTGAGCATCGCTGATGTCATTGCTTATCAAGACAACCCAACCTGCGGTTTTAAGACTTTTTTCAACAACGTCTGTCCTGATGTTGACAGTGTATCCACTGTCCTGTTTTTCTGATTTGCGGATAATCAGATACTTACTGCATTCTGTGTCATGTAGCCATTTTTCAGGATTTTCAGTAGCCTTTTGCCGCAGCACGGCTATTGATGAATAAAGGTCTTCACGGATTCCCGCAGCCTTCTTAGCGCTGTAGTAAATGTGGGTGTACAATTTGTGTTTAGGATCCCAAGAACGTTCCTTGGTTACTGCTCGCATTGAATTTCCGTTGATGACAATTGTGTTCTCCACACAATCGATGTCTTTCCGTTCGCCTTCTACCTGGTTCTTGGCAAAGGCAGACGAGAATGGTACTGAGATCAAGAATTTTACCGGTCCGCCACCTCTTTCATCAAGCATTTTATTGATGTTTGAAGCACTGTAAAAACCTTTATCCATAACTACGGTGATGGCCCGGCTTCCAGTTGTAGCTTCAAATTGATCTAGTGTGTTTTTGAGAGTACGGACATCCTTCTGGCTGCCACTGAATATGGTTTGGAACAAAGGTAGCCTTTTGGATTCTCCCATGAGCATGCAGATATTGATCTGCGGCAGGTTATCATGATCACGATTATAGCCCCATTCCACATCGTCAATCAATTCCGAATAAGATGACGTTGAAGTTATATCCAAAGCCAGGTATTCATCATCTTTGTTTGCAGTATACCAATGGCGATAAAAATCACTCCGTTGATTTGCGGTAAGAGAAATCAAAAGCTCACTTATGCGTTGCGATGTCAATGAACCGACAGGGTATGATTGTGTTCCTGAAATCCATTCATTACAGTACATCATCGGGTCGCTAGTGGAAATCATGTAACAAGCAAGCATGAATATCTCTTGCCAGTGGTTTGGCATAGATCGCTCCAAAGCATCGATCAAACCTGAGTTTTCAGCAATGGTGCGATACAAATGGAAAAGCCCATATGAACGCACTGATGACTTTTTGATATCGTCGATAGAGAACACTTTCTCGGTTGAAGGGATCTCTATCACTTGACCCGCTAGACGAAGCTCTTCCAAATATTCGGGTTTATAGATCTTTTGTCCAGTCTTAGGATCGATTTTCCCAATCGAACGACGCTTTTGTCTTACCTGCCCATCTTTCGTGCGAAATCCCTCAGCAAGATAAATATATTGATACTGACCAACCTTCTGAATAACCTCATAACTCATCCAAATCACCCCTCTGTTGTTATAATAATTATAACAACATTTCAGGTAAAATGCAAGGTTTTATGAGCGTTAACCGATGAAAAAATGGCAATATATCAAGGCTTCGGGGGTTTGAAACACTAAAATATAGTTGTTGTTATAAAAATTTGCGGGAGCTTAGGATGCAATTGATCATTGAAGACATTTTATATCAAAATTTTTATATTGATATCGTATTTTTTGTATCCGGTTGCTTATTGAAAATGTAAGTGCTAGCTTATATCTAGGGAGGATATTTTATGGAAATCAAAAAACAAATCAACAGTATTTTAAAAGAAAATTTCAAAGTCAGTATTGAAGAGGCGACCGACGAACAGGTATATTTTGCCTTGTTGAATATGACTAAATTGCTTCTGGATGACAAAAAGGTGATTTCAGGAACAAAAAAGGTTTATTATTTTTCGGCGGAGTTTCTAATTGGTAAATTGCTGTCAAACAATCTGATCAATTTGGATATATACGACCAGGTTGCAAAGATTCTAAAAGAGTCAGGGAAAGAGCTGAGCGCAATCGAAGAAATCGAGCTTGAACCATCGCTTGGAAACGGTGGACTTGGAAGACTTGCTGCATGTTTCCTTGATTCAATTGCGACGCTTGATCTGCCTGGAGATGGAATCGGACTTAACTATCACTTGGGACTGTTCCGTCAAAAATTCATCAACAACAAGCAAAAAGAAGTCTCTGATCCGTGGATTGAAGATAACAGTTGGCTAAATAGAACTAACTGTAAATTTGATGTTGAATTCGGAGATTTCACAGTTCAGTCAACAATGTATGACGTCGATATTGTAGGTTACAAAGGGAACAAAAACACGCTTCACTTATTTGATCTTGATAGCGTGGATGATTCACTTGTGACCAGGGGAATTGATTTCGATAAGAGTGATGTGACTGGATGTCTTACGTTGTTCTTGTATCCTGATGATTCCACAATTGAAGGTCAGTTGTTAAGGATTTATCAGCAATATTTCATGGTATCCTGTGGAGCGCAGTATATTCTGTCTTCATGCAAGGAAAACGGCTATGATATCAGCCGGCTTGATGAACATGTTGTAATACAAATAAACGATACTCATCCATCTATGGTAATTCCTGAACTGATTAGATTGTTAATGAAAGAAGGTCTGACTTTCCATCAATCAGTAAAAATCGTAGAAAAAACATGTGCATATACAAATCATACTATATTGAAAGAAGCACTTGAAAAGTGGCCTTTGGATTATCTGAAAAAAGTTGTCCCGCAGCTTGTACCTATTATCGAGGCTCTTGATGCGATTATCAAAGAAAGAAGTGATAATGAGAGAGTGTGGATTATCGACAATGATAACCTGGTCCATATGGCCCATATGGACATCCATTTTGGCTATAGTGTCAACGGAGTTGCAAAATTGCATACCGACATCTTAAAAGATGAGGAACTGGTCGATTTTTACAGAATGTATCCGGAAAAATTCAACAACAAGACAAACGGCATCACATTTAGAAGATGGTTGCTTGAGTGTAATCATGATTTGTCAAGGTATCTTGAATCTGTAATCGGATCTGAATTTAAAAAAGACGCCACACTTCTTGAAGGTTTGTTGGAATACCAGAATGATAAAATGACACTAGGCAGACTTAGAGATATAAAAACAGATAAGAAGAGAGATCTTGCTTGCTATTTGAAAGAAAATCAGGCAATCGATATAGATCCAGATTCGATTTTTGATATCCAGATCAAGAGAATGCACGAATACAAAAGACAACAGCTTAATGTGCTTTATATAATTTCAAAATATCTGGAAATCAAAGCCGGAAACAAGGTTGAGACCCCTCTTACTTGCATATTTGCAGCTAAGGCTGCACCTTCATATCAACTGGCCAAAGACATTATTCATCTTATTTTGGTTTTGAGCGAAATTATCAATAATGATAAGGATGTATCGCCTTATCTCAAAGTGGTCATGATTGAAAATTACAATGTTACCATCGCTCAAAAATTATTCCCGGCAGCTGATATCTCAGAACAGATTTCTCTGGCATCAAAGGAAGCTTCCGGAACAGGCAATATGAAATTCATGCTTAATGGTGCAGTCACTATTGGCACCGATGATGGTGCGAATGTTGAAATTCACGATCTTGTAGGAGATGATAATATCTATATTTTCGGGGAGTCTTCGGATAATATAATCGAACATTATAAAAAAGAAGATTATAACCCTAAGAAAATTCTGGAAACAAACCCTGAATTTAAGAACATTGTCGACTTCATTGTCGGTGATGAACTGGCCGCAATCGGTGACATGGAAAGTCTTTACAGAGTATATCGGGAACTTAGTACAAGAGACTACTTTATGACGTTGCTAGACTTGAAAGAATACATCGCAACCAAGGATCGGATGCTTCGTGATTATACGGACACCGACTCATGGTCTAAAAAAATGCTTGCAAATATTGCGAAAGCCGGATATTTCTCTTCGGATCGCACGATAGGACAATACAATGATGAAATATGGAAACTTAAATAACAGACAAGCAGGAGTACTTATGCCGATATTTTCACTTCCGGGGCGTCATGGCATAGGTGATCTGGGTGAATCGTCATATGAATTCGTGGAATTTTTGAAGGCATCCGGATTCAAAATTTGGCAGATTCTGCCATTGAATCCTTCCTCAGATGCCAACTCCCCATACACTCCATACTCGTCATATGCGGGTGATGAAATATACATTTCACTTGAGCAACTGGTCAAAGACGGGTTGCTCGACGATGTTGTTGAATTTAACGAAGAAGCGTGCAGTGTTGATTATGAAAAGGTTCGTTCCTTCAAAGATGCATATTTGAGATTGGCGTTCTCTAGATTCAAATTATTGGATGATGCTAAAATCAAACATGACTTCCACCAGTTCCAAAATGAGGCTTTCTGGTTAGGTGAATATGCAAGCTTCATGGCAATAAATAGGTTTATGGGACGGGTTCCATGGACAGAGTGGCCTAAAGATGTAAATTCAAACTTGAACATGATAAATTTACAGGATGAGAGAACTTATCAGAGATTCATTCAATTTCTATTTTATCGTCAGTTTGATAGGCTTAAAGAGTGGGCACATAGACATGAAGTGTCGATAATGGGAGATATCCCATTCTATGTGGGTCTTGATTCGGCTGATGTATTTTTCAATCGCGATGAATTCTTGATAAATGAAAGTGATGAAGCTTTATATGTTTCGGGTGCATCGCCTGATTACTTCACCGATGAAGGCCAGCTTTGGGGACATCCTATATATAATTGGAATCATCTTAGAAAAACCAACTACAGATTTTGGATGGACCGGATAAAATGGAACAGCAGAGTGTTTGACATTCTTAGAATCGATCACTTCCGGGCTTTTGACACCTATTGGCAAATTCCTGCAAAAGATAAAACGGCTCGAAATGGCAAGTGGGTTGAAGGACCGGGTAGCGATTTTTTCAAAGTTGCATATTCGCAAATTCCCAAATTGAATCTTGTAGTCGAGGACTTAGGTGAATTGAGACCACAGGTTCATGACTTGCGTGATGAATTCAATATGATGGGGATGCGAATAATCCAGTATGGATTCGGACCAAATGAAGAAAAGGAAAATTATCAGATTCCTGAGTGGTCTGTCGCTTATACTGGCACTCATGACAATAACCCTCTTGAAGCATGGAAGGATGAACTATCGTTGGATGAGCGATTTTCTATAGAAGACATCCTCGACAAATTCGGATACCCTGGTGAAAATATGTGTGAAAGAGTCTACTACCGCACTTTTGCATGTGAGGCGATGGTCGCCATTGTCCAAGTTCAGGATATACTTAAACTATCAAGTGGGACTAGAATCAACTTGCCTGGGACAGTGGGAGAACATAATTGGTCCTGGAAGCTAAAAGACTTTGAAAGTCTGATTGGCAAAACTAAATTGACAAGATCTATCTTACAAAAGACAAACAGATTGTAGTTCCAGTTTAATTACAATTCGTATAATAAAGAATCTCCAATCCGACAAGCACGAAACACGCTTCTCTGACTGGAGATTTTTTATGGTCTTGCTTCCAACAGAAATAGTTATTCATCGATGAATTTGGCAATGATCACTCATACCATCAATGGTTTCTCGATGTAATACATCAAGAACATGCGAGCAGCCTTCCTCTTTTCTCGGGGATTACAACATATGTAAGCTTTTGAGAATTTTCGAAGGCAACGTGCATCTCCTTCAACTTGGCCAGAGCTTTGTCCATATCCAATTTGGCAGTGCTTTTCGCCACGAAAAGATCTTTGGCGATGGTATCCAGACTAACCGGTGTCTCTCCAAACAAAAGCACTAGCATCATCCTGTCTTTGAGCAGGGATGGTTGGAAAATAGTTCTCCAGATCATAGAAATGGCGATCCATATAGCCGAGTATTTTTGCTTTATGAGCGGGAAAATTCCATCACCGCATTTTGATTCCCGGACATTCCGGGCGCAAATGAAAATTGCACCGGACTCTGATAAGAGTCCGGTGCAATTTTCATCAATAATAACCACATGAATATATGGGTTGCTGTCAAGACAGCCTGACTGGAAACCAATCTCCCGTTTTGTTCAGTCGTCTTAAATCAGGTTTCCAGGACTATCAGCTATAGATTTTCGAAGTCTCTTCCAAAGCCAGGTCCATTCTTTCAATAACCTGCTCCATTTGTTCTTCCGTGATTACGGCCGCCGGTTCGAACCGGATACATTTGCTGTTGACAAGCGTCCCGGCAGTCAGTACACCTCGGGCAAACATGCCTTTGGCAACCTCATAGCCGATGTCACTTTCTTTGAATTCGACAGCAAGCATCAGTCCGGTCCCACGGACTTCGTCAATAAGGCCAGGGTATTTTCCCGCCAGACGTTCCAATCCCGCTTTCAGGATTTCACCTTTGCTCTTGCATTGGCCAGGAATGTCATGGTCAAGCATGTATTTGATTGTCGCCAAAGCTGCCGAACAAGCCAAAGGATTTCCTCCGAATGTCGGTGAACCGAGCAACCATGGGTTGTCGATAAGCTCCTGGGTCCACATGTTGGGACGACAGATAATACCGGTGATCGGCATGATTCCACCGCCGAATGCTTTTCCATAACACATGATATCAGGAACAACATCCTCGGCTCCGCAACGCCACATTGAACCTGTACGTCCCATCCCTGTCTGGATCTCGTCAAAAATCAAGGCAACTCCGTATTCGTCGCAGATGGCTCTCAATTCCTTGAGATAACCTTTTGGCGGTATTTTGATTCCCGCCTCACCTTGGATCGGTTCGACGATCATGGCAGCCACTTTTTCTCCTACCGATATCAAGTTCTCGATGGCTTTTCGGGCATCTCGGGCATTTCCGTATTCAACATGCTGAACCTGTTGGACCATCGGTGTATATGGGATCCGATAGGTGTTTTTCCCACCAACCGAGATCGCACCCATGCTTTTTCCATGGAATGCTCCGACCGTTGATATGTAGTAACGGCCTCCGGTTGCTATTCTTGCAAGTTTCAAGGCCATCTCGACTGCTTCGGCACCCCCGTTTGTAAAGAAACAGTATTCCAGGTCACCAGGCGTGATGTCCGCCATGGCTTTGGCAAGATAACCCCTCAAAGGATCAAGCAACTCTTGGGAATGCAATGCCTGATGATCGAGTTGGGCTTTGACGATATCGACAATGAAATCATTGCGATGTCCGCATGTGTAGATTCCAAATCCCCCAAGACAGTCGATAAACTCTTCGCCGTTCAATCCGGTACAGATTGCATCTTTGTCTTTCCACTCAAGTACTGCCGAATTAGTCGATACCGATTTTCTATATTTCAACCATCCAGGAGACACGTAATTATCAAAGTGGTAAATTGTCTCCCTGGTCATCTCGTCTTTTTGTTCCTGGGTAAGTTCATCACTTTTGATGTACCCGAGAACTTTTTCCAAATCTTTGCTTACTTCTGTATAATTCATTTTATTCTCCTTAATTCTCATACCAACCAAGATTTTCCTCGGTAAGGTTTATGTTTATTTGCTTGATTTCCTGATATTCTTCAAGACCCTGGATTCCAAGTTCCCGGCCAATTCCTGACATCTTGTAACCGCCCCAAGGCGCTTCATTGAATGTCGGATTGTAACAATTGACCCAGGTGATTCCGGCACGGATTTCCCTGACAACCCGCATCGCCTTGGAAATGTTCTTGCAAAAAACCGCGCCCGCCAGTCCATATGGCGTATCGTTGGCAAGCTCGATGGCTTCTTGTTCCGACTTGAAAGTCTGCACTGTCACAACAGGGCCGAATATTTCTTCCTTCACGATGGTCATATCGCTGTGGCAATCAGCGAAGACAGTAGGCTCGACGACCAAACCGTTTTCACAGCCATCTTCAAGATGCCGTCTTCCGCCACATACAAGCGTAGCTCCTTCGTTTTTCCCTGTTTCGATGTATTTCATGACTTTTTCGAAATCAGGGCGGGATATCAGGCTTCCGATATCCGGGTTGTCAAGAGGATTGCCATATTTCATGTTCGAAACCTTGGCTTTCAATTTTTCCAGGAAACTGTCCTTGATTGATTCATGAATTATGATCCGCGAACCAGCTGAGCATACTTCGCCCTGATTGAAGAATATTCCGATCATAGCCCATTCCACCGCGAAATCCAGATCAACATCATCAAAGATGACATTCGGTGATTTTCCACCAAGTTCCAAACCGATTTTTTTGATGTTGGTGGCGGCATTTGCCATAAGCAGTTGCCCCACTTTGGTGCTTCCGGTGAAGGCGATCATGTCGACATCCTTTGATTTGGACATGATCGTACCGACCAGAGCATCCCCTTGAAGCAGATTGCAGCATCCCTTGGGCAGGCCGACTTCGTCGAAAATCTCAAACAATCTGATTGTCGAAAGCGGCGCCTTGGGAGACGGCTTGAATACCACACTGTTTCCTGCCGCCAAAGCCGGCGCCAGTTTCCATACCGACATGAGCAACGGATAATTCCATGGAGTTATCTGGGCCACCACCCCGACCGGTTCATGGATCGTGTAAGTGTGCATCTCCCCAAATCCTTTGTTGACCTGGTAGCTCCCACCACTTGGGACTTTGATGGCCCCGGCATAATATCTGAAGCAGTTTATCGCATCGGATATGTCACCTTCCGCCTCCCGAAGCGGCTTTCCCGAATCGACACAGTCCAAGTATGCCAGTTCGTCGGCCAGCTCTTCCATCCTGTCGGCAATCTTCAAAATCAGATTCGAACGATCCTGGTTGTCGAAATCACGCCAGGTCCGGTCGACGTAAAATGATTTTTTTGCCGCCTGAATTGCGGCCTCCGTCTGGGCCTCAAGTGCCTCGTAACATTTGCCGATCACATTGCCGTCGAAAGGGTTTGTGACCTCGAAAATCTTTGGTGATTCGGTCCATTCACCGTCGATATACAGTTTTTTTATCTCCATGATGCTACTCCTTGAGTGCAGTCCACATTGAGTCATAGGTAGCAAGTGTATCAACGTCAAGATTTGCCACCGAATGACTGATTGCAACAGCTTCGGCAGGAATGTTTGTTGCCGGATTGTTGGCATAATCTTCGCCCATCAATTCGACAGCTGCACCGTTGGGACACATGTATGGGAATTCTTCAAGTACCATTTCCATGTTTTCAGGTTCGCAGATGAAATTCAAGAATTCCATGGCATTGTCATAGTTCTTCGCCCCTGTAGGAACCGCCCAGTTATCAAGGAAGGCAAATGCCCCTTCTTCAGGATAGACGATTTCAATATTTGGATTTTCGTTCATTGCCAAGGCGATTTCAGCGTTCCAAACCGCACCAACGGTACAGTCACCGGAAATAAGCGCCGATTTCGGTGAATCGGAATCATAAAGTTTCACATTTTCCTTCAGTTTGAGCAACTGTTCTTCAATCAACTGCAATTTGTCCGGGTCCGTTTCATTGAAATCATAACCTAACGAAACCGCGGCCATACCGATGATTGCCCGGTAGTCATCAAGAACAACCAGGGAACCACCTAAATCGCTGGCAAACAAATCGGCATAAGATGTGATCGTCTTGTCGACTTTCGCAGTATTCACTGCGATGGCCATCAAACCCCCAAGGTAAGGAATCGTATATTCTCCAGTCGGATCATAGCTAGGATTTAGATATGCCTCATCAATATTTGAGGCATTGGCCACCTTGTCGAAATCGATGGTTTGGACCAGTCCCTGTTCAATCATCATTTCCGCCATGTAATCTGTCGGTTGGACCAGATCGTAGGTCCCTTCTGTTTCCGATTTTACTTTGGCAAGCATATCTTCGTTTGACGAATATGTTGTCAGGTTAACTTTAATCCCTGTTTCATCTTCGAACTTGTCCAATACCGATTGGGGAATATATTCCGTCCATGCGTAAATGTTCACTTCCTCCCCGCTCGAAGTAGAACTTGAACATCCTGTCAATAATCCTGCAACCATAGTGCAACTCAATAATAATTTCAGACTCTTCTTCATGATTTTTCCCTCTTAAAATTTCTTCTTCTTAGATTTTAAAATACCTGACTGACTTACTATCACTACTAAAATTGTTCCCATCAGAATCAATGTCGACAAGGCATTGATATCCGGAGAAACCCCCGATTTGATCGACTCCATGATTTTCAATGGGAATGTCTTTATCTGACCATTGACAAAGTAGGAGATAATCACATCATCAATTGATAAGGTGAAGGCCAGAAGGCCCCCCGAATAGATTCCCGGTGCCAGCATCGGCAACGTGATTTCGAAAAATGTTCTAAGACGCCCGGCTCCAAGATCCATGCTTGCTTCCTCGACTGAATAGTCATAATTGGCAAGCCGGGTTCTTACATTGAAAATGACAAATGGAACGCAGAATGTCACGTGCGACAGGATCAAGGTGATCAGTCCACGCGGTATCGATGTATTGGCATAAAGTGTCAACAATGAGATACCCAGAACAATTTCCGGAATCACAACCGGAATGTAAAGCAAGGCCTCGATGATATTTTTGCCCTTGAACTTGTAGCGATACATCCCCACAGCACCAAGTGTCCCGATCACCACGGATAGGATTGTGGAAACCAGGGCAATGATCATGGTGTATTTGAAGGATTCGATTATCTGACTGTTGTCGAACAAATTCAGATACCAATCGAAGGTGAACCCTTTCCATGAAAAGTACGGTTTGGTGGTGTTTGCGTTAAATGAATTGGTAATGATGACGATGATCGGACAGAAAAGGAACAAATATACCAGGGTACAATTGATGACTTTCAAAAATCCGACAAACTTCCTTTTAGTATTCTTCATCCCTAACCTCCCAAATCTTCCATATTGCCACCAAACTTGCGATACAGCTGTACCAAAAGCAATGTGATGATAATCAAGATGATTGACAATGCCGCCCCAAGTGGCCAGTTGTTTCCTGATTGGAACTGTCTTTCAATTAAGTTACCGATCATATCGGTATTACCACCCCCCAAAATATCAGACACAAAGAAATAACCCAAAGTCGGTATGAACACCATGATCGAGCCGGAAAAGATACCCGACATCGAAAGCGGAATGATAATTTCCTTGAGGGTGTTATACCACTTGCCACCCAGATCACTGCTTGCTTCCAGCAGGGAATTATCGATTTTCCCCAAAGAAGTGTACAATGGCAATATCATGAAAGGGATAAGGCAATACACCATCCCAAGAATGGTAGTCGCCTGATTGAACAGCAGGTCCAGAGGTTCTTTTATCAATCCAAGGGCGATCAGCCCGTTGTTGATCCATCCGGTAGTTCCCAGCAGCATTCGCCATCCATAGATCCTGATCAATGAATTTGTCCAGAAAGGGACAATCACCAACATGTACAAAACGTTCTTGTATTTCGATTTCGTCCGGGAAATTATGAAAGAGAACGGAAATGAAATAAGCAGACAGACGACAGTTGTCATCAACGCGATGAACAATGAACGCAGGTATATCTGCAGATAGTTCATATCGAACAATCTCTGGTAATTCTTCAGACTGAAATCAAGTACTACATTGTAATACTGATCGATCGAACAAAAACTCATCACCATGATCCCGACCAGCGGAATCGCAATGAAGAATATCATCCACAAGCTGACTGGGCCAACAGTGGCCATCATCGGCATTATGAACTGTTTGAATTTCAACCTAGACATAAGCTCACCCCTTTTCAACCAGAGGCGTGTTTTCAATCATCTGGTAGATTGCATTGTCCAGTGAATGAAACAGGACGGCATCTTCGTGATGCCAGTGCAGATACAAGGGAGTGCCGATCAACGGCATTTCCTGACCGGCAAGACGTTCAATGGTAACCCGGTTGCCATTGCTCAAGGTAACGATCCCCTTGATTATCGAACCAACGTAAACGTAGGTTGACATCTCACCCAACAGTTCGAATCCGCCAACTGGCTCCATTGAATATCTGAGCTTTTCCGGCCGGATTGAAATATTGACAAGATCCCCTTTTTCGAAGTCATCATCAATCGAATCGAAATAACCCTCCTCGGTCCTCACTTTGATTCCACTTGAATTCTTGTCCTCCACATACCCGTCAAAAACATTGGTCTCACCAATGAATGTGGCGACAAACTTCGTTTTTGGTTTCTCGTATATCTCTTCCGGGGTCCCGATCTGGTCGATGACACCCTGGTGCATGACCGCAATCCGATCACTCATAGTCAGCGCCTCCTCTTGGTCATGGGTGACATAGACGAAAGTGATATTCAGTTTCCGCTGCAGTTGCTTCAATTCCAGCTGCATCTGTTTTCTGAGTTTCAGATCCAATGCGCCCAACGGTTCATCAAGCAAGAGGACTTTCGGTTCATTGATCAAAGCCCGGGCAATCGCAACCCTTTGCTTCTGTCCTCCAGAGAGCTGGTCGGGGTACCTGTCCCCGAATCCATCAAGTTGGACCAGACTGAGCATTTCATTTACTTTCTCGTTTATGATCTCTTTGGAAACCTTCTTGATTTTCAAACCATATGCGATGTTTTGAAAAATGGTTTTGTGAGGAAAAAGCGCATAAGACTGGAATACCGTATTCACATTTCTTTCAAACGGTTCTTTGCCCTCAACTTCCTCGTTTTCAATCTTGATTTTACCGCTCGACACCTGTTCAAATCCGGCAATCATCCGCAAAGTTGTGGTCTTACCACATCCTGAACTGCCAAGCAGTGTCAGGAATTCCCCTTCGTAGATATCAAGATTCAAATCCTTTACTACATGATTCGCACCATATAATTTATTCACGCTCTTTATTTCGATGATGTTTTTCTTCAAGACAATTCCCCCTATCTATAAAGCCTTAGCCCCTCTTTCACCTGTTCGAATTCTGATTGCATTATCAATAGGTTTAATAAATATCTTACCGTCACCGACATGTCCAGTAGCGACTTTTTCTTGAACGTTCATAATTAGTGCCTCAACATCGTCGTCTTCAACAACAACACTAACCTGGATTTTTGGTAATAAATTTATTGAAACTTTCAGTCCCCGTAATTCATTAAAATGAGATAAGTCCCCTTTTTGACTACCACATCCCATCACGGTTGTAATTGTCATTCCGCCGTAGTTCATTTCATCGACGATTTGTTTGACTACCTCTAATTTCTCAGGTCTAATGATCATCACTAATTCTTTCATACGTTTTCCTCCTGTGACAAGAAGTTATCGCGATAATAACTTCTTATTACATTATAACATGTCATTCTCTACTGTCAATGTCACTTAAGTACAAGTGCAGAATTGTTTTTTAGGCTGACATCACAAATTTTTACGGAATATATTGTGCAATCAACATCTACCAGACAACAAAGGCGGGTAATTTTCGTACCCTAATTTTGTCTTATCCGATTTTATATGGATCCAATATATGGGCCGAACAGTGCAAACATACGATGCCAATATGAAAATAAACGGTTACCACCTGATATCCGGACAATATTCTCTCAGCCGCCAAATGAAGTGTCATTTGTCTAACCACCATCCATTTTTCGACCCGAAAAAGGTCTGAACACAGGAGTTTGGAGTGCACCTGCCACATTGTACACCAGGCAATACCACATTGTACATCGAAAGGCCTGCCTTCAATTTCAAGACTGCAAGATAGACTCGCCACCAGCACAACTCATACCAGTCATTTTATCCGTATCCGACGATTTCCTGCCAACGTTCAAACGTGGCTTCAAATCATGCGGTTCCACCTGAAATTAAAAGTAGTGCAGATTCATATCAAAAGCTGTGACTGCATATTCCAATTGGAGGGATTAAATGTAGGCGTCAAATATGCAAAAAAAGTTACCCGGAATTCCAGATAACTTGACAATCATATATCACTTCATTTAACTTGATAGTTCAATTTCAATTATCCGACCATTTCTCGACTACGTCCTTCATCAAGTAGAGATGGAGCGCTTTAAAGGTGTCCATTTTCCTGTTGGGGATTAGTGCAAAATATCCCAGATACCGTTTGGCTTTACGGATTGCTCCTTCTTTGTAGATCACGGTTATGCCACCTTTAGGCGACTTCTTAACTTTGAAGAATTCAGCGTATGATTATTCGTCTAAATACTGGCCTCATTATCATTTCCAATATTCACAAATTCCAGTCTTTTGATTGCCCTCAAAGCTGAATTGATGAAAAAGCTTGTGGATATCATCGCTATCAAACTTCCGATTCCAACTACCCCGCCCATCAACCAGCCGCCAACGAGCAGCATGGCATCCATTGCGATCCGCACATGAAGATACTTCAAATCCCATTTCTGACAGATATAGAAGGCGATGGCGTCAACCTGATTCATCCCTTTGCCAAAACTTATCAGCAGTGCATATGCGATCCCGAAAAGGATTTGGGCAATCAATATCATTCCCAATTTCCCTGAAAGGCCGGTACAGCTCAAATTGAACATAGTGAATAGGCTGCCGTAGAAATCAAGGGCATAGCCGATAGTCATCGCATAAGCAATTGTCATCCAACCGATATGTTTCCTGGATAGCATAATGGCGATGGCCAACAAAATGATGTTGTAGATCCGGGAAGCGTCCCCGTATCCGATATTCAAGATCCGATGCACGCCGTCTATGAATACAGTTATGGTGTCACTGCCAAGATTGGCTTCAAGAAACAACGCTATCGCCAATCCTGACAGATTTACCGCCACGAAGGTGACTATCAGAAGCCGGATAAAATTCTGAGGCCTGAACTTCCTAGGACAGATCTTCTCCATTTGTACTGATCACCTTTTTGTACCATTCATAACTGTCTTTTTTAATCCTTTTTCCGCTGCCAGCCCCATAATCGTCATAGTCGACATAGATGAAACCGTACCTTTTGCTCATCTCGCTTGAAGAGCAAGATACAATATCGATTGGTCCCCAAGCATAGAATCCGCGGACATCGACACCGTCCTTGATAGCTTCTTTTACCTGCGCCAAATGGTCGCGATAATAATCCACCCGGTATGAGTCATGAATTTGTCCGTCTTCAAGCTTGTCATAATATCCAACCCCGTTTTCAGTGATGTAGATCGGTTTTTGGTAACGGTCATAGAATTCATTAAGCAGGATTCTCAGGCCGATGGGATCGATAGTCCAGCCCCAAGGATTGGCCGGCAATTTCTTATTCCTGATCGACTCGTTCCCATTTTCAAAACTTTCCTTAGTGACGATCCGGGTATAATAGTAGGAAAACGAGAAGAAGTCGCAGGTGTTTTTCAGGTCCTCTTCATCGTGTTCGCCAAACTCAACCTTGATGTTGCGGTCCTGAAAGAACCTCAGGGCGTATCCTGGATAATACCCTCTTAAAAGGACGTCACTATAGAAATACTCCATCTGGTTGTGACGCAATGCCGCAAGGAGGATTATGCCGATATCCACATAATCCTCCCTGTGGTGTCCCACAGTGTGGGACACCTACTCCTTTGATGGGAGCTTTTAGCATTCTACTTATAATCGTCAGTACCTTGTTGTCCTTGATGCCGATATTCCAAAGTTGTTTGATTAACTTGGTATGATTGACATTGTCAAAGAACGATTCGATATCCAAATCAACAACATAGTGATTATGCGTTCTATTGGCGATAAAGCAACATCTTGACAAAGCATTATGGGTTGAGCGATTGGCTCTAAAACCATATGAATGCTTATGAAACTTCGCTTCGCAGATTGGTTCAAGTATCTGTTTGAACATCTGTTGAATCAGCCTGTCATGCATCGTCGGTATTCCCAACGGTCGTAATTTTCCATTAGGTTTGGGTATTTCTACTCTTCTTACCGTCTTTGGCTTATAGTCCAATAGCGATAGTCTAATATCCTGAATAAACCTCTCAACGTTTTCTATCTTGTAATCATCAATAGTGAGACCGTCAGTGCCTTTTGTGTGGCTTCCGGTATTGCTTTTGATGTTTCGATAGGCGAGAAGAATATTATTTCTGGATATGACCAGATCATAAAGATCTATTCCGTAAGTATCATTGTTTAAGCTCATTTGATACAACCAGTCAAAAGTTTCCTGCATACTGTAATATTCGTTGTTTCGTAATTCCGTGCTCACCGATGGATTATTCCTTTCATTTAGAACAATTGTTTCCCATCATCTTATCAGACCCTGTGAGCTTAATTTAACTGTAACTAATTTTAAAGAACCAGACTTGGGGCTATCCCTCCACCATTTTTCGTGGCTTCATCGGTACTGTGCCCCTACTTTCACGAGAATAAAAACATTTCGTTTACACTTATAGTTACCGTCCCGATAACAGTCGTTTGATAGACGTTTCTCGCTTACAACGTTCCAAATATTCTAGCTTTACATATATCCTTAGGTTCCTGCTATGAGCCTGATGAATTATACCCTCATTGTCGAGTATCTCGAATTTCATAGCAATGACTCTTACTTTTCGATATTCATCGTTGCGCACGCAACATACTATCTTTCAATAGCACGATATTCTAGACCCGTACATTCGCAGTTTCGTCAGTCCTTACACGGACATTCTCACCATAGATAATTTATAGCGTCCCGGCCTATCCTTTACCATATGATATATCACTTAGGTATTGTTCAGCCGACTTCACCTAGCTCACACATGATTTTACTGTTATAACCTCATGCGTGTAGGAGTATCAGACTACTTGTTTCAGGCTAACATGACAGCCATCATTCCAAGTATTGAATATTCAGTTGTGATTTTCCAATTGGAAAATCCTCCCATTTCGTGCCTAGGCATTTATAGGGAAACGTTTCGCACCGCTAAATGTATCAAAAAAATTCTGTCTGATATCCTTGAAATAATGGAGTCTAGGTGTAACAGGCACTCAACTATACTGTGTAGTCATTGGTCACCAGAGGGTTTGGTATCAACGCTTGGGTGAAGGTACCGTTGCAGATGAAATACTTATAGGATTATTAACAGTTCATATAGCATCTTGTTACAAGGTTCGTCGATGAGGAAAGTATATTCAAAAATCAAATGATTATCAGAAAGCCTGTCATTGACTGGCTCTCGTTAATGGACACCCCGGCTCTAGAAAGCGGACAAAGGTGGCTCTAAACGAATGGACAGAGTGGCTCCGCCACACCGGAATATTCATTCGCCGTTGAAGTGACCCAGGAATACTGCCGGTACACTTCCAGGCGCCAGTCGACATCGGAATAGTTGTTAGCAATCTCCTCCGAAGCTATCGGCTGTTCGGTTATCACCAGATGGACATACGACCAGGAGTTGATTGTTTGCTGGATAGTAAAACTTGCCATCTTCTCCTCCTAACTGATTGTGAAGCCGAGTACCGGATCATAGTCCAACTTGAAGGCACAGTTTTTCAGGCAATCAGCGACCACACCTTGGTTGAAATTGAACTCCTGATTGAGATACAAGCGATTTTATATCCGCCCTCCATAATGCAATTTCAGTCGTTCCTACCACTACTTCAGAGCTGCTCTGTGTGTCCCCGATATGTAAGTATTCTTCATCGAAGCGGAGATATTTCTCAGGCTGTGATGTCGAAACTTTCCCGGTCAGGGAATCGGTGTTTGTCTCAATCGATGTGAGCGTGGCGGGGAGCTGGCCGCGTTCTGGATGATTTGGGAGCTTAGATGTTAGCTTATCGGTTCGATGTTTTGCGAATTTACCCCGCGTTGCTCGAGCAAGGTCGAGCGCATTTTACCTTTCCAGCGGGACAAATCATAACTGACATAGTTTAGGCCCATTTTCTTGGCTACCCTACTTGGCGGACATAGAATTCCCGTAAGTTTCCAGTCCGCTGTTGGCCAAACCCACTGTCCCAGATTTGAAAAGTAAAATCTTGCCTTTAATCCTTTGCCACGACTTTGCAAGCATCCCATTTGATAAATTTCTCAATCAATGTCAAAAGTTATTTACATTGACTTTTAATGGTGATACACTGATTATGTAAAAAGTATTTTACATATTTAGAAAGAGGAAACACTATGAAAAAAATGGATGAAATGGAATTAACACACACATTAAAAGCAATTAAAATCGTATATTTGTATTCAATTATTTTTGAATTTATATATTGGACTGTTGAATGCATAATTTCCAATGAGATAAAATCTTCAGGCATGTTTTTATTACTTATCAGTCAAAACATTGTCTTCCATCTGGCTAGATATTACTATAAAATTAAAGTTGATGATCCCGAAGGCAAGCAAGGCATCAAAGTATCCGGCTTTTCATTGCTAATTTGCATAGTAGCTGGATTAATTATTTACTTAATATCGAATTAGAGGAGGCCTTATGTCAATTATTTCCATGTAAGTCCAACATGGTAATTTGGCATTTAATTATGAAAAATAATATTAGAGAATTAAGGAAAGAAAAAGGTATTTCACAAGAGATATTGTCACAAATGTGCAACGTATCAAGACAAACAATAAACGCAATCGAAAACAACAAATATGATCCCACATTATCATTAGCGTTTCAATTAGCGAAGGTATTGGAAGTTACTGTAGATGTTTTATTCATTCATGATGAGGACCAAAAAGATGAGTAAACGAGATATTATTGAAATATGGAAGAATTCGTACTTAGTAAATAATGATGAAAGAGGCAAACAAATCAAGCATACAGCTGCCTGGAAATCATCGAAGAAACTAGATATTATATTATTTATTTCTTTATTTGGCTTTGCGTTTTTTCAACCCCAAGAACTGCATGTGATATTGACTATAGCTTTCCTTGCAATTATCAAAACGAGTATAGAAATATACTACCGGGTGATTTACTCTAATGTTGATATTCAATAATATCAGACGCAAATTCACTGAAAATCAACTCCATCGCTTTCTTATTGCAAAGATGAAACTAGTTTATTATTGCTTATGATAAAAAAAGTGACTCTATTCATGCTCAAAAATAGAGCTAGATAGAGTCACGGATATTTGAAACGGCTTTAAATGGCCGTTTTTTTACTATTGGTGGAGGTGAGGGGAATCGAACCCCTGTCCAAAGACTGCTCCTCCAAAGCGTCTACAGCTTAGTCAATTGAGAGGATTTAACCGGGCTAAAACCAACTGACAAGTGTTCACCAGGCGATCTCTGAGGTTTTCGAGATCAATGTTCGAGCACCATTGATCCTTATCCTGTTGGTTATTGGACCAGTAAGCCTACGACAGGAACGTAAACTCGTGGTGCTTTCAGTCTATATTGACTATGCGAAAGCTAAAGATTGATTTCTGTTTCCAGTTATTTGTTTGTGCACTTAACGTATGCCGACGGCTGCAACTAAGGTCAAACTAGCCCCTGTCGAATCCAGGACACCCCCGTTAGTAATTCTTTAATGCTTTTTCTATTTCTCGTTTAGCATCACGAGCTTTCAAGTCCTCACGCTTGTCGTAAAGTTTCTTACCTTTGGCTATCCCGATTTCCAGTTTTGCCTTCGAAGAATCACCGAAGTAAAGTTTGGTGGCAACCACAGTCAGTCCGCCTTCTTTAAGCTTGGTTTCGATCTTCTTGATCTCTTTACGGTGAAGCAAGAGTTTTCTTGTTCTTGTCGGTTCGTGATTGAAAATATTACCCATTTCATAAGGAGAGATATGCATGTTGACGATCTCGACTTCATTGTTTTTTATGCGCACGTAGCTGTCTTTCAAGTTGACATTGCCTAGCCGGACCGATTTAATTTCCGTCCCTTTAAGTTCAATGCCAGCCTCAAAAGTATCAAGAATAAAATAATCATGATAAGCTTTTTTGTTGTTCGAAATAATCTTCATCCATATCACCTCCTTCAATGCGTATACTATATTGTAGCTTAATTAATCAAATTGTCAAGTCTTGTCAGGTTTATTTCCTGAACTTTTTCTTTTCCGGTTCGAGCTCTTGGTTGAGCTGCCTTTGGCGGGAGCACCTTTGCCTTTATGGCGGCTTCTAGTTTTGAAGTTGTCCGGTTTCGGTTTTTTCTTGCCGAACTCTTCCTTGCCTTTATGCTGTTTCTGTGAGCTTGGGTTGACGCGGCGTTTCTTGTTCGATTTGGTCACCAGTTCGAAGTCGATCCTTTTCTCGGCTTTCGATGCCGATTTGAGTTTGACTTTGACCTTCTGCCCCATGCCATAGACACTACCGGTATGGCGACCCAGGTAGCGGAGCTTCACTTCATCATAGAAGTAGTAGTCGTCAACCATGTCGACCACATGGACCAGCCCTTCGATTGTGTTTTCCAGTTCGACGAACATTCCGAAGTTCGTGACCGAGGAAATGACACCATCGAACACCTGCCCGACCTTCGCTTCCATGAATTCGGCTTTTTTCATATCCTCGACTTCACGTTCGATGTCGATTGCCAGCCGTTCATTGTCGCTCGATTTAAGTGCCAGGTCCGGAATGACCGATTCATAGTGGCGGATTGTTTTCATATCCATCCGTTTTTCAAACAGGTAAGTGCGGATCAGCCGATGCACAAGCAAATCCGGATAACGGCGGATTGGTGAAGTGAAGTGGGTATAGAAATCAGCAGCCAGACCGAAATGGCCCAGACAGCTCTGGTCATAACGGGCCTTGGCCATGGAACGGAGCATCAATGTCGCGATGACCTGATGTTCATCCTTGCCCCTGCTGTCCTCGATAATGGCCGCCAGCTGGTTTGGATACATGTCATCCAGCGAACCATGAGGCCGGTAGCCAAAGGCCGAAGCGATCGAGAAGAATTTAACCAGCTTCTTGACATCAGGATGTTCATGGACCCGGTAAATGAACGGCACTTCCATCCAGTGGAACCGTTGGGCGATTGTCTCGTTGGCCACGAGCATGAATTCTTCAATCATCCGCTCGCTGATACCTCTTGTCCGGACCACGATATCGATCGGGAAGCCGGTCTCATTGACAACAACTTTGCTTTCATCAATGTCGAAGTCAATCGAACCGCGGCGGTCCCGGAACTTCCGGCGGATTGCCGCCAGGTCTTCCATCTGGTAGAACATCTCGAGCACATCATGATATTCGCTCATCAACTGGGTGTCCCCGGCCAGAATCTTGTTGACATTATTGTAGGTCATCCGATGGGTCGACTTGATGATTGACGGGTGGATCTCGCTGCGAAGCACATCCCCCTTATGGTCGATCTCCATAAAGCAGGAAATCGTCAACCGGTCCACCTGAGGATTGAGGGAACAGATCCCGTTGGAAAGCTTGTGGGGGAGCATCGGAATAACCCGGTCAACCAGGTAGATCGAAGTACCACGCTCCACCGCTTCAACGTCCAGGGGACTGTCTTCAGTCACGTAATGGGAAACATCGGCGATATGGACACCCAGATAGTAATTGCCATTAGGCAGTTTTTCCAGTGATATCGCATCATCCAGGTCCATCGCATCGTCACCGTCGATGGTAACGATAGTCATGTCGGTCAGATCAAGCCGGCCTTCATGTTCGGATCTGATAACCTGATCAGGGATATTCTCGATCTGGTCGAACACCGCTTTGGGAAATTCAATGTCCACCCCGTGGTCATAGACGATCGAGAGGATGTCGATCCCTGGATCGGTGGCATGGCCCAGGATCTTGACGATATCGCCTTTTAGCGGCAGCTTGTAGACTTTGATCTCGACGACAACCTTGTGACCCGGCATCGCCCCATGGGCATGGGCCGCATCGACATAGATCTTTTCCTTGAACCTACTGTCGTCGCATTCGACATAAAGATGGTTATGGCTGTTTTTCTTGACCAGACCGACAACTTTCTTGCGGCCCCGTTCGATTACTCCCACAACAACCCCTTCAGGACGGCTTGCCCCATGAGGTGTCGTCAGCTTGATCAGGACCACGTCCTTGTCGAAGGCATCCTTGATGTTGGACTTGTCGATAAAGACATCCTTCTCATCTTCGCCGATCTTGACAAAGCCAAAGCCGCGTTCATGGACCGACAGGGTTCCTAAACGCATGTCGAGCTGTTCGATCAGGAAATACTGGTTGAACTTGTTGCGGTAGATCTTCCCAGCCAGTTCCAGTTCGTTCAATGCCTTCAACAATTCGTTGTTGTTGGCGCCCTTGTCGACCTTGAAGCTTGTCGCAATCTGGTCGATGGTGCGGAGCAGATTGTTTTCATCTTTCAAATATTCTAAAATTTTCTCTTTCATTATTGCCTCCTTGATTTAGGCCAAAAAAAATAGGACAGTATCGTCCTAATTTACTACATTCTTAACAAGATCGCGATTACGAAAAACGCAATCCCCAATCCAGTGGTGGCACGAGTCATGATCAGATCGATGCCTCTTTCCTTTTGGTCCTGAAACAACGCCGATGACTGCCCAGTCAAGGCATTGATGACACCTTCGGATTTTCCACTTTGTAATAAACATAGTATAGCAAGAACGATTGCGATGATAAATTCAATTATCAATAAGAAATCACCAAACATACTATACCTCCTTCTTGTGTAACAAATATATCACATTTTTCATATTTTTTCAACTCAATTAATAATACCCCAACCGCAAATCAATTACAAGACATATTTATATCCGGTCGATCTTTTTGACCATCAGCACATGGGGCACTTCCTCGTCGAGGTATTCGTCCCCGAGAATTTCAAATCCCAGCTGCTCATAGAATTCCTTCACTCTCACCTGGGCGGAAAGATAGAGTTCATGGGCGCCAAGCTGTCTGGCATATTCGATCGCGCATTTGAGGATCCGGCTCCCGATCTTCTTTTTGCGCCACGGCTGGATGACCGCAATCCGGCCGACATGCCATGATTTGTCTTTCATATCGTAATAGACCCGGCAGGTGGCAATCGCGATCTTGTCATGGTACATGACCAGATGGTGCGCCGTATCATCGATTTCATCGAATTCATTGACGAAGCTCTGTTCCTCCACAAAAACCTGCAGGCGGATCGCCTTTATATCCGGTGTTAGATTATCATACACTTTCACAATCATCGTTTTTACCTCCTGTTGTCTGCTTATTAAATATTACCAATTATGCCATCAAAGTCAATCGCAACCCGATATAATAATCAAGTAATTTTAAATTATTAAAATATATTTTCATATATTGAAAACTATAACTGTTTTCACGGAATAGGTATATAATAGGATCATAAAGATAAAGGAGATTCCACCATGCACAAATTAGGTATTTCAGTTTACCCCGACAAGAGCGATTTAGATGAAGTCTATGCCTATGTCAAAAGAGCCAGCGAACTTGGCTACACCCGTATCTTCACTTGCTTTCTATCAGTAGACAAACAGACCAGATCAGAATATTTCAAGGTTTTCAAGAACTTCAGCCAATACTGCCACGAATTAGGTTTCGAACTGGCTGTCGATACCAACCCTGAAATCTTCGCCGAGATCGGAGCTACCCCTACCAACCTGCAGCCTTTAATCGACCTTGGTGTCGACATCATCCGGCTCGATGGCGATTTTTCCCTGCAGGACAATATCCTTATTTCCCGCAACCAGGACAACATCAAGATCGAATTCAATGCCAGCATGAATGCCGGCCTGGACAACATGATTGCCTCAGGTGGCAACCGTGATGCCATCCAGGTATGCCACAACTTCTATCCTGAACGCTACACCGGTTTGGACCTGCAGCTCTATCAGGATCTCAACCAGAAATGGAAGGACCTCAACCTGGTGACGGCAGCCTTCGTCTCTTCGAACAATGAAAACACCATCGGCCCATGGCAGGTGTTCTGTGGTTTGCCTAGCGTGGAAATCCACCGCGGCTTGCCAATCGACCTGCAGGCGCGTCATCTTATTGCCCTGGGACAGATTGATGACATCCTGATCGGGAACTATCCCGCAACCGACGAGGAACTGGTGGCCCTTTCCAAAGTCAACTGGCAATACCTGGAATTCAAGGTTGACCTTGAAGAAGGTGCAAGCGACCTGGAAAAGGAAATCCTGCTTGATTTCTTCCCACATATGGACCGGCCTGACTATTCAAGCTTCATGATCCGCTCAAGCTACCCACGGATCAAATACAAAGGAAAGGAAATTCCCCACCGTCCGGTTGAAAAGGAATACTTCGAACCTGGGGACATCGTCATTGTCAACGACAACCTGGCCCACTATCGGGGCGAACTGCAAATCGTACTCGACTATATCAAGAACGATGGGGAACGCAACCTGGTGGCAACCATACCGTCTGAGGAAATGGCCCTGGTCGAAGCCTTCAAACCAGGCATCTACTTCTACTTCACCAAAAAATAGTTTAAAGGAACCCTCCCGGGTTCCTTTTCATATTAGAAAAATTTGTTCAATGCCTTGAGCAAACCGCCATCCATGAAGTCATCGGTCACGTAGTCGGCGATATGTTTGAGCTCATCGTCATCATTACCTATTTCACTAGTTGTGATTTTGCGCGTTAATTTGTTGAATAAGCACACTTCTCAGCAAATCATCCAACAAACAACAAATATTTACCAATATCCAGCCTAGTCGACTGTGTTCACTATAATCAAACAAAAAATCTTTCATAAAAATTTGGGCGTATTCTTCTGCCTTTTTATTGAAACCTTCGAAATCACCGTGCCCGATTTTATTTCTCATTTGTCTTAATAGTTTAGCTAATTTTACGGTTCTATTACCATATTCACTGTTCAGGTAAGGAATCAGAAGAGTGTCAATTTCGTTCGTGCCTTGCTTTCTGGTTAGTAATACCAATTCAAGCAAAGTAAATGTTCTCATATAGTGATTGTGGTTGTAACAATTATCCTTGTAAATAGCGTTAATAATATAATCTAACCTATTATAATCATTAGGAGAATTTAATATGCAGTCTATACGTGAACCCATTTCTTTTAGTTCTTTAATATAATAATCCTTTGAAATTTGCTTCTCAAATTCGGAATGGATATTAAAACTTAGTTGAGATAATATTCGAGTATTTGCAAATGGTTCCATATTCGAAGAATATATACATCGTACAGATATGCCATTTTTTACATTATGGTTAACAAAGTTACCAAAATATATTAATTTTTCGGCGTAATCTTCTTCACAACAGCGGCCATCAAAACAATTATTTGTCCAGTCGAAGAACGGCATATCATTGTATTCATAGTCAAAAAACATGCAAACGAGATTATCCACGAGATATTGCAGACACGAATCGATAGAATCCAAGTCAGATGTTGAGAATCCATTCAGTATACTTTGAACAATATCCTTGAGGTATTGGAACGAATATTCCGTTCGATATGTTTTCCCATGTCTTATAAGATCATCTTCGATATCCATTTTTTGTTGGCTAATTTCAAGTAACATATCTAGTTTAAGATCATTCTTCCAATCATCAGGAATATTTGAAATGTATACCTTTAATTTATCAGAAATTAGCGTTTTATCTATTTTTCCAAAAACGTCTATAACAACCAATTCATCATCCTCCAGTTAAGTCATAAATAGATATGTTATTTACAAATATCAATTACAAATCATTTCAGCAAAGTGTTGGAATATAATAACTAAACGAGTGGCAACAAACGGCAACTAGATAAAATCATTATGTTAAAATCATTATGCTCATCGCATCAAATATAAAAACCAAATTTGTCTTTGAAATATTTCAAAGTTCAGAAACCGAAGGAACCCTCCCGGGTTCCTTTTATGTTAGAAAAATTTGTTCAATGCCTTGAGCAGGCCGTCGTCCATGAAATCATCAGTCACATAGTCGGCGATCTGTTTTAGTTCATCGACACCGTTACCCATGACCACGCCACAGCCAACCGCCTTGATCATCTCGATATCATTGTGACCGTCGCCAAAGGCGAAGCTGTCGCTGATTTCCAGATCATAGTAAGCCAGGGTCTTCTCGATTCCCTGGGCCTTGGTGATGTCCTTGGAGTACACCTCGAAAGCATTGATGGTGCCGTTGTAATCATAGTTGAATTTGCCTTCGATCAGCGAAATGAACTCATCGGCCAGTTGGGCCGGCAGGGAAATCTCCATCTTGATGATCTTGTGGTAGACCGCCTTGTCGAACTCGCTGACTATATGGTCTTCCTTGATATTGCATCGCTGGTAGAATTCCCACAGGTTCGTGAACTCGGCTTTGAGGTAGCCGTACTTGTTGTCCTGGAGGATATATTCGACTTGATGGCTTTCTAGATAGTTTACCACTTCCTCGACATTTTCATGTCCCAGGTAGTTCTCGAAAATCGATTTCCCTTCGACCATGACATGCGACCCGTTGGCCATGACAAAGCCGTCGAAGTCTAGCGACGTGAGATATTCATTCACGAAGGCGTATGGCCGCCCGGTGGCGATGAAGAGGTGGTTACCCTTTTCCTTGATCTCACTTAGCTTCTCTATAACCGTTGGGGGAATCTTATAGACTCCCTTGTCGTTCTGGACCAGGGTCCCGTCAACATCGAAAAACAATACTTTACTCATGAATCTTCTCCTTTATGAGCGCCTTGATGACGCGGTGATGTTTAACTTCAACCACTTTGATGTGGTATTTGCCGATTGAAAATTCCGGTTGGGTGTTGTCCGCTGGGATGTTTTCGAGATGATGGAAAATGAAGCCGCCCATAGTATCATAGTTTTCACTTGCGAAATTGGTGCCCAGCACATCATCGACATTCTGTGCCAGGGTCGTCCCATAGACGAGCCATTGGCCTTCCTTGATCTGCTTGATCTGGTTGTCGAGCGATTCCTCGACAAACTCGCCCACTATCTCTTCCAACAGATCCGACAGGGTGACAATCCCGCTGACCCCGCCGTATTCATCCAGGACCACAGCCATCTGTTCCTGCTTGATTTTCATCGAAGCGAACAGGTAGTCGGCTCTCATGTTTTCATAGACGAAGTAGGGCTTTTTGGCTTTTTCTTCCAGGATTCGCTGCTTGTCAAGGGTGCGGTAGACATCCCGGGCATTGACCACGCCGATGATCGCATCCATCGACCCGTCGACGATCGGATAGAGGTTGTGCTCGTTGGTATCCACAACTTCCTTCCATTTTTCGAAGTCGTCGTTGACATCGAGATAGACGACATCGAAACGGTGGGTCAGGATTTCCGAGGCGAACTTGTCATCGAACTTGAACAGGTTGGAGATGATTTCGGCCTCCTCCACGTCGATTACGCCTCTTGACGAACTTGCATCGACCATCATCAGGATCTCCTCTTCGCCCACATCGGTCGATATGGCATCGGGATCGATCCTGAACAGCCGCAAGACCAGATTGGTCGACAGGGTCAAAAAAGATACCAATGGTGCGAATATCTTGGCCACGACATTGATGATGCTTCCTGCAAACAGAGCGATCTGTTGGGCATATCGCTGGCCGATGCGCTTAGGCACGAGTTCACCTAAAACCAGGGTAATGTAGGAAAGAATGATGGTGATCACGATTACCGCGATGTTTTCTAGAAGCGCCAGGTTTTCAGTCACATTCAACTTGACCAGCAATGAAACCAGACCATTTGAAAACGACTGGGCCGCGAAGGCCGAACCCATGAAGCCCGAAAGGGTGATGGCCACCTGGATGGTGGCCAGGAATTTGGCGGGATCCTGCAAGAGCTTGGCCAGCTTCAACGCCTTGATGTTTCCGTCCTTAGCCATCCTTTCGAGTTTCGTGTCATTGAAGGAAATGACCGCGATTTCGCTCATCGCAAAAAAAGCATTCAGTAAAATCAATATAAGTTGCAACAACAGTTGCTGGTAGATGTTATCCATAACTAACTCATTATCTTTTCAATAATGAACCTGCCTTTCATTTGATATATTCCATTGTATCATTTTTAGGCTGGAAAATAAATCATGCAATTGGCGCTTTCCCATCCTGAAAACAAAAAAGGAGCCAAGGCTCCCTTTAAGATCATTATTTTACGTAGTGAAGGTTTTCCAGCATGACGCCACATCCGTTGGCAACACAGTTTAAAGCGTCTTCAGCGACAAATACCGGTACGCAAAGTTCGTCTTCCAATAATTTGTCCAATCCCATAAGCAAGGCTCCCCCGCCTGTAAGGAAGATTCCGCGTTCCACGATGTCCGCAGCCAATTCCGGAGGTGTCTGTTCCAGGACGATGCGGGTTTCACGCAGGATCCGTTGGCAAGTTTCACGAAGTGAAAGCTCGATCTCATCGGCAGTAAGAGTGATTGTATGAGGCAATCCGGTAACCAGGTCACGTCCGCGGACTTCCATAGTCTTGTTCGACATCCCTTTGATGCAGCATCCGATTTGCATCTTGATCTGTTCCGCAGTGCGGTCACCGATCAGCAGTTTATATTTTTCCTTGACGAATTTGATGATTTCCTCATCCATACGGTCACCAGCGATCTTCAGTGAAGAGCTCGTAACGATTTCCCCTAAAGACAATACGGCGATATCGCAAGTTCCCCCACCGATATCGATAACCATGTTCCCTGTCGGTCTTGAGATATCCAGCCCGGCACCGATGGCAGCCACTTTAGGTTCTTCCTCGATGAACACTTTTCTAGCTCCGCAACGTTGCGCCGCATCCTTGATTGCCGATTTTTCAATCGAAGTGATGTTTGAAGGGCAGCAGATCAGGATTGTCGGTCTGGTGAAGATCCCTTTAAGGTTTAACTTGTTGATAAAGTGAGTCAGCAGGATCTCAGTGATCTGGAAATCCGCGATGACACCATCTTTCAATGGACGGATGGCTTTGACACGGCCTGGAGTTTTCCCCAACATGTCTTTGGCTTCCTGACCAACCGCCAATGCGCGTTTGGTTTCCTCATCTATCGCCACAACCGAAGGTTCGTTGACAACAATCCCCTCACCCTTGACATAGATTAATATATTTGCAGTACCTAAGTCGATACCAATTTCCTTTGAGAATGGCACTCGTAATTCCTCCTTGATTAATTTCCACATCATTTTACCATGTTTGAAAACTTATGCAATTATTTTTTAACAATTTCTCCGATATTTTCAAGCAATTTTAAATTACGGTGCCGTTTCGTCCCGTTTTCAAATTAGATTGAATAATCCATTCATATTCAGTTGCACCCGTCCTTTTGTAAACGGACCCATTCCTGGCAGCCCGGCTTGGACCCGGATAGATCCGGCCTATTAAATCAGAAATGGATCGTGGTGAAATCAAGGATGAACTGGGCCAGGTTGTAGCCCAGCACCAGCGATACGATAATAAACAAAACGTAGAACAGGCGCTCTTGACCTTTGCGGATGAAATCGTCAAAGCGAATCGAAGAGAGCGAGTACATCGAAATCATGATGCAGATTATATAGGTTGCAAGTTTGATGGCTTGATACATTGTGACCTCCTGTAAGTCCGATTGGACAGCTTCAATGACTTAAGTATATATTGAATTTTGGATGCAAACAATGCTATAATTGAAAAAAATTGGAGGTAAAACAATGATAGATGGATATATCCGCGTCGGCGCAGCCAATATCGAGACGGCAATCGCCAATCCGGTCAGAAACACCAAAGCCATAATAGAAAGAATCGAAGAGGCATACCAGAACAATTGCCAGGTCCTGGTTTTCAATGAGCTGACTTTAAGCTCATACACCCTGGAAGACCTGGTTTTCCAGCATTTGCTTCTTACCAAGTGTGAGCAGGAGCTGGTCAGAATCCTGGAAGCGACCCGGGAAAAAGAAATGGTTGTGGCACTCGGCCTGCCTTTGGCTCATGGCAACAAGATCTACAACGTCGCCGCGATCATCTTCAAAGGTGAAGTCCTGGCCTTCGTCCCGAAAACGCATATCCCCAATTATCATGAGTTTTACGAGGGACGCCGCTTCGCCAGGGCCCCGGAGACCAACACCACCATCACCTTCAACGGTAAACAGGTGCCTTTTGGCAAGAAGTTCGTCTTCAAGAACCGCCTGATGGACGAATTCACCTTCGGAGTGGAAATATGCGAGGACCTGTGGGTTCCAAATCCCCCAAGCGTCTCCCTGGCGCTAAACGGCGCCAATGTCATTTTAAACCTTTCGGCTTCCAATGAGATCACAACCAAATCATCATACCGCCGCGATTTGGTCAAGATGCAATCGGCCAGCCTGATATGTGGCTACGTGTACGCCAGCGCCTCGGCAAGCGAATCGACTACCGACCTCGTCTTTTCCGGCCACAACCTGATCTGCGAAAACGGCAGCCTCATCAAGGAATCGGACCTGTTTGAAAGTGGCATCGTCTATGGGGACATCGACCTGCTCAAACTCCAAAGCCAGCGTCTCGAGATGACTACTTATGAAAACAGCTTCGAGTTTGAAACGATTCAATTCGACCTGCCGCCTTACCAGCTGGAACTCGAAAAAAGCTATGACCAGAATCCGTTTGTCCCGGGCAACCTTGAAGACCGCCACCTGCGCTGTCAGGAAGTCTTCAACATCCAGATGTACGGACTGATCAAACGGCTCAAGGCTACCAGCATCGACAAGGTCGTCATCGGTATCTCCGGCGGTTTGGATTCGACCCTGGCTTTGCTTGTCTGTTCGTTCGCCTTCAAGAAGATGGGGCGCGACCCGAAGAACATAACGGCAATCACGATGCCATGTTTCGGGACGACCAGCCGGACCAAAAACAACGCCCATATCCTGATGGACGAACTGGGCGTGACCAAGAAGGAAACCGACATCACCGATACCGTAATGGCCCAGTTCAAAGATCTAGGCCACGATGTCAACGACCACTCGATCACCTATGAAAACGTCCAGGCACGGACCAGGACCCAGGTGCTGATGAACACCGCCAACAAGATCGGCGGCCTGGTCATAGGAACGGGCGACCTGTCGGAAGTGGCCCTGGGCTGGTCGACCTACAACGGCGACCATATGTCGATGTACGCCTTGAACATGGCGGTGCCAAAGACATTGGTGCGCTATCTGGTCGACTATGTGGCCAGCCTGGTGGAATCGACCGAGCTAAGCGAGACACTTCGAGACATCCTGGCGACTCCGGTCTCACCAGAACTGCTCCCGGTCAAGGAAGATACGATCCACCAGATCACCGAAGATATCGTCGGACCTTACGAACTCCATGATTTTTTCCTGTACCACTTCATCCGCTTCAATGACCGGCCCCGCAAGCTGTATCGCAAGACGGTGCTGGCCTACAAGGACAAGTACGACAAGGAAACAATTCTCAAATGGCTCAGGCTGTTCTACCGCCGCTTCTTCACCCAGCAGTTCAAGCGTTCCTGCATCCCTGACGGACCTAAGGTCGGGACCGTTTCGCTTTCTCCTCGGGGCGACTGGCGAATGCCTAGCGATGCGAGCTATTCCATGTTCCTGAGTGACCTGGACGAAATATAATATAAATATTGATACTGTAGCGAACCGTTTATCAACCGTGCCCGTTGCAGTTTTTTTGTGTTTTCACATTTATTGGCAATTTGGGTTTATGCAGGATCATAATCGTGTGCTCCATGGCAACCAACATCCAAATTTCGCGACCAGCACAGAAACACTTGATGCACAAATCCACAATATTGCTTGTTCAATCCATATCCAGAGTCCAAAACAAATTCATTATTATATCAGTCTGCAATGTGACTCATCTATACATCTATGGATATTTTCAACAGGCATTGAAAAACAAGCCCGTAAGCTTGTTTTTCATAAAGCATCAATATTCAGTTGGTTCTAATCACGTTTGGCGGGAACCAGCAATACCGGCGCGTCAGCATGACGAACCATATTGTGGGACAGGCTTCCCAGGCTGACTTCTTTGATGAAGCCGCTGCCTTGAGAACCCATGACCACCAGGGATATTTCCTTGTCATCAATTAGATGAAGCAATTCCTGAGCCGGATTGCCGTGGAGGACCAGGGTGTCCACTTCAGGAACCCGCAATTCAATCAGTTCATCTTTCATGGCATCGAGTTTTTCCATGGCGCTGGTTTTGAATTCACCGATATCCCGGTTAAGATATGGTTCGAGCCAGGTCTTTTTGATTACAGTCACCAAAGTCACTTTGTCAATTCCAACTACAGCAAGTTCTTTGAGCTTTTCATAAGCCAGAGCGGCATTATCGGAAAAATCAGTCGGGAAGAGCACATGAGAGTTCATCTTGCGCATCAACGGGGTCGAATCACTGGTTTTGAAGACGATGACCGGCAATTTGGCTTTATGGATCACTTCATAGGCGACCCCTCCGAGCATGAATTCACCGATCAGGTTTTGACGTTGTTCTCCGACTACAATCGCTTTGCAGCCGGCTTCCCGGGCCACGATGTCGATCTGCGTCAGGATGTCGGTATCGATGATTTTCAGGGACTCGACTTCCAATCCTTCATCTTTGAGGATCTGGACCTGTTTTTCCATATTCTCATTCAGGTATTCGCTGAATTGAACCGACATTGCGCTAACTTCTTCCATACTGGCGATACATTGAGCCAGGACGCACTCCTTGACTCCGATGTCTTTTAGATGTTTGGCTTTTTTGACCAGTTGGATTTCACTGAATGGTACCTGGGCGACAATCAATACTTTTTCAAACACATTACTCACTCCTCTTTCAAATACGAATCATACAAATTGTCTGACATAGTTGATAATATTTGGAGGTGCTGGCGAACACTTCATTGCCAAGGTGAAGTGTAATCTAATCAACACTTCCTTCGTAATTTAATTATAGTCTCCATATTTACTTTTGGCAAATCAATTTGATATACAGAAAGAATTTCATCAAAAAAGAGAAAAACCTTTGTTATAAGCGGTTTATTTCACTACGGTTGTAACCGAACATGATTGTTTCAAGCTACAACGATTATCGTTGCCTTGGTTATTAGAATGAAACGACCATCCGTGTCGCCAAAAGAGAAAAAGGAGTTTGCGTAGGCGGTTTTGCTTCCGGTACCATCATGTGGCTGACTGTTTAAGTACGAAAATCTTATGGTCCAAAAACCGCATTATAGAGCCATTTTACTTAAATTATCTTAATTTTAGAGGTTATATTCCTGTTTCTTCATCAACCTATCAATTTCTATCTTGAATGACAACTTAACTCAGGTAGACATCGATAGTTGTTGAACGCCAAAATATCAAACCCAACAGATTCAGTTAATTTCAACCTATTTAAAAGAATCTGCGTGATTTACAAAGTATTTAAATCATTACCTGGGCTGTATTGTCATTCAAAACCGCTTTACCGGCTATGTTAGCCCAAAGCAATGCTTTCATAGATGAAGCCTGTTCCAATATAATTTTCTCGCCTAAAATCACAATGGCATTGATAGATATCTACAAAATAATCATGGACGTCTCTAGCTCTTGTTTCAATCATGTATGCGATATAAGCCAAGTATTCGTTGAGGTATTTTGAAGATATCCCATTGTGTTTTTTCATATACTTTTCAACTTGTGAATGCACGTAATTGACGTGATTTATGTGATAGATTCCTCGTTTTGCTTTACTTTTTGCTGGAAAAGCATAGTGCTCAATTTGTAAGTTTTCGCTTAATCGTCGATATACGAATAATCCATCCGTACAAAGTGTTGTTGCTTTTTGAAGGTGCTTCAGATATACAGCGGTTGTAGTTTCGTTATCCAGCGTTGTTGATCCGATCTTAGCGACCTTGAGCAATATACGGCCATTCCTGTCAACTGCGCTTGCTATTTGTACGGCATCGGTTATATTTTGGTTTTTCTTGTCTCTGCGGTTACCTTTTCGTCCTCTTTTATAGGGCTTCCTGGGTAATGGTTTTTCCGCCTGTTTACTGTGATTCCCGGAATAGCTGATGTTTACGCTCATTTCATCTAATTCCACAATCCCCCTAAGCTCAACGTTTTCCATCCTGTGAGCCAGCGCGTTCAATATTTTATGGCGCATGAAAAAACTGCATTTTAACGACACTCCTGCATATTTGGCACAGTCCCTTAAATCTTCGTCATGGCTCATTATTATCAGATACTTAAGCCAGGTTATATAAGAAAGTTTGGTGTTCTCCAAAATTGTACCAACGTATGGCGTGAAAGTTTTACCGCAATCAATGCATCTAAATCGTTGTGTTCTGTTTTTGTAGTGTCCATCTCGTTTAATATGATGGTGTCCGCAACGAGGGCACGAAATTGAGTCGTTGTGTTTGGCTTCTAATGCATCCACAAGGATCTCGGTGTAATGATTTAGAAGTTGACGGTCCTGAATGAAAACAATTAGGGCGTTTAAATCATCGCTGTTTAAAGTATCCAGTTCATTCTTGATTTTTTCTAATTCCATGGTTATCCCACCTCTTCTTCATTATACACCTAATTTCAGAGGAAAAGTCGATAAACATCTTTATGGGCTAACATAGCCGCTTTACCGGTTTCCATTTTTTTGTTTTACATTCCTTTTAACCAGTGCCTTTGATATAATGGTAGTCGAGGTGAAAATATGACAAACCTGAACAAGACAACAATAAAACAGATAATAGACTCCAGCAAAGAAAGTCCCTTTGCTCCCTTTTACGTGATTGTAAAAGACAAACTCCTGGTCGAGGAAGCCTTCTTGAAGGCGACCGACTCCCTTTTCAACGTAGAGATCGTGACATACAATGAGATGATCGCCCGGTTGAAAGACATGTACCGGTTAAACTCGCTGAAGCTGCCCGACCAGGACGCCAGCCTGCTTTTTTTGATGGACTACCTGGAAGCGAATGACTTCACAACATTCAAGAAGCCATCGATCGCCACCACCAGGCAGTTGCTTGGATTCATCAAAATGGCCCACGACTACAAGTGCACCTTCGAATACGAGAAAACCAGTCCCCTTTCAAAGACCAAGCTTGACGAATTCAAGGGGATATGCAGTGATTTTGACAGTTTCCTTGATGGTAATACCCGGCTTGGTTTCGAGGACGAAATAGCTATTTGCCTGGACGATAGTATCTCTTCATGGCATATGTACTTCGCTTTGGAAGGGTGCACGCTAAGGCAGGACAACCTGATCGAATCACTGGCCCGGTATGCCAAGGTGACCCGGCTCGAACATTCAAGCCACAGCCAAAGTGACCTGGGGGAACATCTTGAGACCCACTTTTTTTCTAGCGACAGCAAGTCAGATATCCCTACTCCTTATTTCCGGTTGGATCTGGGTGTCGATTCGATGCAATACACCCAGGTGGCATCCAAGATTTTCGAGGAAGTCAAAAAAGGAACACTTGAATACCGCGATATCGCCATCGTGACCAACGATGCCATTTCCAAGGAAAAGATGGCCCGGACCCTGGCAGAGTTCAAGATCCCTTCAAACGGGGCGTTATCCCAGAAAAACAACCCTTATTTGGCGCTGCTTTCACTTTCAAACTACCTGGTCAACAACGATTCGCTTGCACTGCAGGCCTTCTTGACCAACCCGGCGGTAAAAAGCGGATTCGGGAAGCTTGACCAGATCAACTTCAAAAAGACCGGCATCATGCCTGAAACAATTCTTGATGGATTTTTCATGGAACAAAGAGCCAAGGTTAGCGATCATGTGTCGAGGCTTTCCAGACTGCTCGATGACCACTTCGTCCCCGTGACTTCGACCATGCAGATAAAAAGCCAGCTGGCAAGTCTGGGCCGCTATGATTCAACCTTGCGACTTGGCGATTTCTTCGACCTGCTTATAGGCAAAATCGAACCCCAGCCAGTCGCAAATGCGCCCCTGGCCAGCCATGTCTACCTGCTTGATCTTTCCAGCCCCTGGCTGGAGATATTGGACATTAAACAGGTCTTCGTCCTTTCATGCAACGAGGATGTCTATCCCAAGAAAATCAAGAACAACAAGATCCTGCTTGACGACGAACTCAGGATACTCAGACTGCCGACAATCAAGGACGCTCTCGACAACCAGAACCGGCTGATCCTAGCCCTCTTTGCCAGCGGGGTTGAAAAGATGGTCTTTTGTGGCGGGATGTACAACCGCAAAAGCGAACCGCTCCTTCTTTCATCGACGATGAAGAATCTGTTCAAACGCTACAAGTGGCAAAAAGAGCCAGTCTACAAAGACACCGCCCATCCCCTGATGGCAGCCAATCTCTATCTTGATGGGACTGTGCTTGAAAGCAAGGGTGCCATCAACGACATGATCGACAGATTCCAGGCAAGTGCCAACCAGCCCGAACCGCTAAGCAGTGTGGTGGCGGTAAGCAAGCTCTCGCCTAGCCAGATCGAAACATACAACAGCTGTCCTTTCAAGTACTTTTTGAACTACCATGCCTCCCTGCGCCCCTTGCAGGAGGCAAAAATCCAGGCCAACCAGACCGGAACGCTGATCCACCACCTGATCGAACAGAGCCAGGAGTTCATCGAGAATTACGACTTCGAAAAGCTGCCAGGACACCTCAAATCATTGACCGACCAGTTTGTATCAGACAACCGGATTCCTGCCAGTGGCTACAACTCCCTGTTGCTGCGCCGCATCCAGGATGACATGGTAGTCACCCTGGCTATCTTGAACAGGCAGCACCAGCTGAGCCACAGTTCGATTATTGCCACTGAGAAATATGCCAGCCTTGACACCGGAGATCTTTTCCTCCATGGCAAGATCGACCGGGTCGATGCCCTCAAAGATTACGTTGGAGTTGTCGACTACAAGGGATCGGCCAAGAAGCTCGATGAGAATTACCTCGTTCTTGGCGTGAACATCCAGATGATCGTCTACCTTTACATGATGGCCAGACAAAGCAACCTCAAGGCCGGGGGCGTGTTCTACTTCAACTATGCCCCGGTGACGCTTAATTCCAAGGACCTTGTTTCCAGCGGGTCATTCGACAGCTCGGCCCTGCTCAAGGAAAAGCGGATGGTCGCTTTGCTTGACGAGGCCTACTCAGATATGCTTGAAGACGTCGAAGACGGAGACGAAGCCCAGGTTTTCAAAGGCAAGAAAACCAAGAAAGGGAGCTGGACCAGCACTACCCCGGTCAGGTCGCAAAGTGAGCTCGAAACGCTTATGGACGATATAATCCACTATATCGAAAAACTAAACGGCAACCTGGGTGCCGGGATGATTCCAATCGCCCCGATTGTCTCGGACATCGAAGACAAGCTGTATCTCAAGCCTTGCACCTATTGCGACTATAAGGCGATATGCAAGTTCGATCCGTTCTACAACGAATACCGCAATCTCGAAAAGGAGGTAGAGAGAAATGAATCTAAGTAGCTGCAACGACAAACAGATAGAGGCGATCATGTCCCGGGACTGCTCCATCCTCGTTTCCGCACCGGCGGGATCGGGCAAGACCAAGATTCTGGTATCCCGGATCCTTTCGCTGCTTATCGAGGGCAACAACGTCAACGAACTGGTCGTTTTGACCTTCACCAAGGCCGCGGCCAGCGAGATGAAACAGCGTCTAAGTGAAGACCTCAAAGAGGAAATCATCGCCACGGCCGATCCCAAGATCAAGGCCCATCTAGCCCGCCAGATCGACCTGCTGCCCCAGGCCTACATAACCAACTTCCACTCCTTCTGTCTCGAGCTGCTCGAACAGTACGGCTATCTGATCGATCTCGACAGTAGCTTCTCGGTGCTCGCCGACAACACCCTGCTTAAAAACAACGCCTTCGAGGCGGTCTTCGAGAAATGGGCGCATGACGAAACGTTCCAGTCATTTGTCAGGCGGCGCTATCCCAAATACAACTTCAATTCCCTCAAGAAGACAATTTCGATGCTCGAGGGACTGACCAACACGATCTGCGACTTTCAAGGCTACATGGATAGCGTTCTGCCTGGTTTATACGACCAGTTTAGCACATACAGCCAAGGACCCCTGAGCGACCTGATCATTTCACAGCTAAAAGAGGCCTGCGACATCGGACTTACCAGGGTCAACCTGCTGGCGACATACTGCCAGGACAAGGGACTCAACCACTTCTTCGACAAGGAAGACAAGAAACCCCATGAGATCAGTCCGTATCACAGTCTGGTCAACTACTACCAGTCAATCAAGGAATGTCTTAGAAGCCAGCCTCTCGACCGGATCATCACCTTGCAGTTCGAAATCGAGAAGCCGTACATGATGCAGTGGAAAAAATGGGGCTATGACGAAGAGGTCCAGAAAGGCTATACGGATCTTTCCAAGGACATCAAAAACGAATACATCAAGGTGTTTGGCGAGATCGTGACGCCCCTGCAACTAGAACGCGAGGCGATTGCCAGCTTTTCATTGGGCGATCTTCAATACCTCATATCCCTGGCCCTGGAATACAAGGACATGTACGCTTCTTTGAAAAGGAAACAGAACTGTCTTGATTTCAACGACCTGGAACAATATGCCATCAGGCTGCTCCAAAAGGATATCGGCGTTTCCAAGAAACTATATGACAGTCTCAAGGAAATCATGATTGACGAGTTTCAGGACACGAATCCGATCCAGGAGAACCTGATCGACCTGATCGGCAATGTCGAACAGCCGGTCTTGAACCGCTTCATGGTAGGCGACATGAAACAGTCGATCTACCGTTTCCGCGACGCCGATCCCAAAATATTCAAGGGAAAATACGACAGCTTCGCTCTTGATCATAATCCCAACAAGCGCATCGAGCTCAACTACAACTACCGCTCCCACAAGATCGTGCTTGATTGCATCAACTTCATCTTCAACCAGGTCATGGACGAGCGCATCGGCGGGCTGGAATATTACCAGGATCCCAACGCCCAGCTCAACTACGACCTCAAGCCCGACCTCTACAAGGTCAAGGATCCTTCTTCATTCCAGTCCCAACTCGACCACAAGACCGAGGTACTCCTTGTGGCCAAGGAAAAAGGAAGATACAGCCCCTATGAATACGAGGCCCTGGCAGTCGGTTCACGGATCAAGGAACTTGTCCAAAGCGGCTACAAATACTCGGATATCCTGGTCCTGTTGCGCTCGACGCCCCAGATAATGATCTTCAAGAACATCTTCGACAAGTTTGGCATCGCCAACCAGATCGTCCTTTCCAACGGTTTCTATTCGAGTGTCGAAGTGACCAGCCTGGTCAATGTAGTGAAGTTTCTGGCCTGCCCCCAGGATGACCTGGCCCTGGCATCGATCCTGCTCAACAACTTCTCATTTTGCAACTTTGCACCCGACCTGCTCCTCGAGCTCAAGGGCGAAAAGGACCTGTTCGAAAACATCAGGGATTATCTGGAGCACAACCCTTCAAACACAAAGCTCCAGGTCTGCTATGATTATCTTATCGAGCTGATCGAATACAGCCAGGACCATTATCTGGACCAGACGATGGCCCGGCTGGTGAATGAAAGCGACTACCGCCTTTTCAATGCGGCCCTTAAAAACGGCGAGCAGCGGGTCGCCAATATCGACCTGTTTTTGGAACTGCTTGAAGATTACCGCGAGTTGAGCCTGGTCGAGATCACCAGCCAGATCGAGGCCCTGATCAAAAACGAAGGCGACATCGCCCCGGGCAAGATGGCCCAAAGCGACAACGATGCTGTATCGTTCATGACCATCCACAAATCCAAGGGACTTGAGGCCAAGGTCGTGATCGTGGCTTCAAGCCACAAACAGTTCAACTCCGCCGACCAGAAAGAGGAAATCCTCTATGCTTCAAACTATGGTCTGACCACCCGGCCGGTGCTCTACCTCGAAGACGACGACCACCTGGGCGCATCGGTGCGCTATCCAAACAGCTATCAGTCGCTTTTGAAATCAGGCATCGAAAAGGACATGATCGACGAGGAAATGCGGATTTTCTATGTCGCATTGACCCGGGCCAAGGAAAAGCTGATCATCTCCGGCCAGGTAAAGGACCCCAGCAAGATAATGGACTGGGCCGATACCGCCATCAAGAACGACTATTTTGCCAGCGACCAGGAACATGTGATCATCAATAGGTATCTGGCCAAGTCGAACAACTACCTTGACTGGGCGATGATGGCCATCATCCGCCATCCCAGCATCCTCGAACAGCTAAAAAGCGGGACAATCGGAAAAAGCGGGCCCCTCGAGTTCGAAGACCAGTTCAAGGCGATGCTCCAGAGAATCCAGATATACAACGTCAACAACCAGGCGCTCCTTAACCAGAGCAACACCAGGGATTGCGATTTCTCACTGAAATTCTACCCGGCAACGCTGCTTGAGGCGATGGCACCTTCATCGATCAGACATGCCCCGAAAAGACAAGTCGTCAAGACGGACATGTTCGATCTGGATTCCATCAATGCCTCTTTGAAAGAAAAGAGTGTGTCCATCACCAAGCTGATAAGCCACCAGGATGAAAATTACGAACGTTACGATTTCACCCAGGGGGATACGCTTTTGGCGGCAACCACCAAAGGAACCATAATCCACCGGGTTCTCGAACTGCTTGAAAAGGACATCAACATCGATCTTGAAAGCGAACTCGAACAGATCAAACGCTGTGAATTTGCGGGCGACCAGGAGGCCATTGAGCTTATCGAAAAGAGCTTCAACCTGTTTGAAGACTTTGTCAACAGCGACCTGTTCGGGATGCTGTGCCGGTTCGATCACCTTTACCAGGAAAAAAAGATCACGGCTGCAAGTGGCGAGCAGATTGTCCATGGGATTATCGACGCCCTGGGCATTGCGGGCAACACCATCCATATAATCGATTACAAGACCGACCAGGTAAGGCGCGATTCAAGCGACCAGCAGCTCATCGAAATCCATGAAGCCCAGCTCAACTATTACCGCGATTTCGTAAGCAGGCATTTCCCTGATCATGAGATTGTCAACCACGTCCACTATTTTACCATCAACAAGACGGTGACATTCTAAGACGGAATTTCCGTCTTTTTTTGTTATAGCCTCAATCTATAGCCCGTCCCAATAAATCCGCACTAACACTTTTTTTCGATTGGAGTTATACTGTCTTCATCAGGAGGTAACTCAAATGCTCGAAATCAAAAACATCTCGAAATCATACGGCGGCAAGCCCGCCCTGGAAAATATCAGCATCAGTTTTGAAAAAGGGAAGATTTATGGCGTGGTTGGCTATTCGGGGGCCGGGAAGTCGACCCTGGTCCGCTGTTTGAACCTGCTGGAAATTCCCGACACGGGCGAGGTTCTCTACAACGGGGAAAACATCGTTGGCCTGGACCTCAAACAGCTATCATCAATCCGCCGGGACATCGCGATGATCTTCCAGCACTTCAACCTGTTCAACTCCAAGACCGTATTCCAGAATGTCGCCATGGCCCTGGCAAACGTGACCAAGGACAAGCAGGCCATCAGGTCAAAGGTGGAGGAACTTCTCGAACAGGTGGACATGTCAGAGTTTGCCAACCAGTACCCCGCTCGCCTTTCGGGCGGACAGAAGCAGCGGGTGGCGATCGCCCGGGCCCTGGCGACCGGGCCCAAGATCCTGCTTTGCGACGAGGCCACCAGCGCCCTTGATCCCAGAAGCACCCGGGAGATATTGAACCTGCTCAAACGGCTCAACGAATCATATGGGCTGACCATAATCGTCATCACCCATGAGATGGCCGTGGTCAAGGAGATCTGCCAGGAAATCATCTTTCTAACAAAGGGCAGACTCGTAACCCAGGGCAGCCTGATCGACCTGCTCAACCACCCGGAAACAAAGAAGTTCATCAACAGCGACTCGAATCTCGAGAAGTTCGACCAGATCAAGGACCAGCTCTCACTTGAAAAGGACGATCTCATCTATGAGATGACCTTCAGTGACTTGGCGGTCAACGCCCCTTACATCAACACCCTGATCAGGGAATACGACCTGGACATCACTATCCTTCTAGGCGACATCAAGGTGTTCAATGGAATTCCTTTTGGTGGATTGATCGTCAAGATCGCCGGCGGCGATGAGAATCTTGAAGCCGGGCTGGGGTACCTGGAAAGCCAGGGCATCAGGAGCGAAAGGAAGGAGATATCATGAACATAGTCACATTATGGCCCGTTTTTTTAAAAAGCCTAGGTGAGACGATCACCATGGTGGCGATTTCGAGTGCCATTGGCCTGGCCATCGGCCTGGTTCTAGGCATCTGTCTGGTTGTCTTCGCGAAGGGAGCAATCATTGAAAACCTGCCGCTCTACTTTGTGATCGACAAGGTGACCAATTTCTTCCGCTCGATTCCCTTCATCATCCTTTTAGCCCTGCTTATTCCGCTGACAAGGCTGATTGTGGGCAGCGCGATCGGGGTCAAGGGAGCGATTGTCCCGCTGACGTTTTCGGTGATCCCTTTTTACGCCCGGCAGGTGGAATCGGTGCTCAACTCCCTCAACAAGGGCGTGATCGAGGCAGCCATTTCGCTAGGCTTCACGAGATTCCAGATCATACTGGTGTACCTGAGCGAATCGCTGCCCGGGCTCATTTCAACCACGACAATCACGATAATCTCGCTGATTGGTCTGTCGACCATGGCCGGAGCCGTGGGAGCCGGCGGGATCGGCGACTTCGCCATCCGCTATGGCTACCAGCGTTCCCTTGAGGACGTGACGGTCGTCTGCGTGTTGTTTCTTGTAATATTCATCAGTTTAATCCAGAAGACAGGAGATTTGCTGGCAAAAAGGGCCAGCAAGACATAGAAAAATGAAAAAATTATTGGCGCTTTTAGCTTTGGGTATCACCCTTACCGGATGTGCTTCTTCAACTTCAAACGATACGGTAAAGATCGGGGTTGTCGGGGAAAACAACGAAGCCCTCGAGGAAGTGGCGAAGCTTGCAAAGGACGAAGGGATAACCATCGAACTGGTCAACTTCTCCGACTACACTCTGCCAAACCTGGCTTTAAATGACGGTGAGATCGACCTCAACGCCTTCCAGCATTACGCCTATCTTGACAACGAGGTGGCGACCAAAGGCTACGACCTGACTGCCATCGGCGACACGGTGTTCGGCCCAATGGCGCTTTACTCATCTAACCTGAGCACACTTGACGGACTGCAACAAGATTCCAAGGTCCTCATTCCCAACGACCTGACCAACGGCGGGCGGGCCTTGAAACTCCTTGAAGCCGCAGGACTGATCACGGTCGATCCATCTGTTGGCTACAGCCCCGAGTTGAAGGACATCACTGCCAACCCTTACAACCTGGAAATAAGCGAAGTCGACGCATCGCTGATCCCTTCCCTGCTCGCTGACGTGGCAATCGGGGTGATCAACAACAACTATGCCTACGACAACAACCTTTCACTTGATGGCGCCCTTTATGTCGAGCAGGCGACTGCAGGAAATCCATACATCAACATCATCGCCGCAAGAAGCGAAGACAAGGACAACGAAACCTATCTCAAGATTGTCGAACTTTACCAGAGCGACGCGGTGAAACAGGTCATCCTGGACACGTACGAAGGTTACCAGATACCGGCCTGGAATTAACCCTTGCTTATTGGCCGGATTCATTTTAAGATAAGAATAGAGGTGGCAAACATGACAATTATCCAATTAGAATACCTGATTACCGTAGCTTCTTCCAATTCGATCAATGAAGCGGCCAACAAGCTTTTCATTTCCCAGCCGACCCTTTCGGCGGCGATCAAGGAAATCGAAAACACCGTGGGCTTTTCAATCTTCAACCGCTCCAACCGCGGAGTCAAGCTGACCTTAAAAGGCGAGGAGTTTGTGACCTACGCCAAGCAGGTGCTCGACCAGTACAATCTCCTTGAAGAGAAGTTTGTGCGCAAGAACGACAAGCAGTACTTCTCGGTTTCCCTGCAGCATTACACCTTCGCGGTCAAGGCCTTTGTCGAGACGCTCCAGTCGCATTCATTCGACCAGTACGAGTTCTCCATTTTCGAGACCCGGACCCGGGATGTGATCGACAATGTCAAGAACTTCAAGTCGGACCTGGGGGTCATCTACACCACCGCCAACAACCAGCGGATCATAAACAAGATCCTGAGTGAAGCCAATCTCGAGTTCGTCCCCCTGGTGGAGTGCGCCCTTCATGTCTATCTCCATGAGAACCATCCCCTGGCTAGCCTTGAGAAGATTTCCCTGGACATGCTTGACGAATATCCCTGCTGTGTCTTCGACCAGGGCGACAACTCCCTCTTTCTTTCCGAAGAGGTCATCTCCATCGACGACATCAAGCGGGTCATCAAGGTTTCCGACCGGGCCACGATCTTGAACCTGATGGTCGGCCTCAACGGCTACACGATCTGCTCGGGGATAATCTCCCAGGAGCTCAACGGCAGCGAGTATCTTTCGATTCCCCTCGTGGTCGACGAAACGATGACCATCGGCTACATCAAGCACAGGAATCTCTATCTCAACGACATTTCCCAGGAATATATCGAACATCTCAAAGCTTACCTGAACCAGTGAGTCAGCCCCCGGCTGACTTTTTTCTTTGCATTAGTCACTGAGCTGGATTAAAATGAAAGTAGAAAAGGAACAATCAAAATAACAGGGATGGGAGGGAAGAAATTGGAAAACATTACCGCGCTGCTGGCATCGGTGATCTATGTTTTTGCTTCATTGGTCATCGTTGTCGTCTTCGACCACTTTTCGACGCGCTCCAAAGAAGTGTCGCGCAAGATGCTCCATATCCTCACGGGCAACTGGATTTTGATCTCCCTGCTTTTCACGAACCTGTTTGCCCTGTTGCTTTTGCCGGCCGGACTGCTGGTCTTGAATCTGTTGTCGCTTCGATTCAATCTGGTCAAGGCGATGGAACGCGACGATGACAGCTGGGGCACCGTCTTCTATCCCTTGAGCATCATGATTTTAAGCGCCATCGGCTTCGTGATTGAGATGCCGGTCATTCCCGTCACGGGAATTATGATCCTTGGCTACGGTGACGGGCTGGCGGCGATAACCGGAGGCAAATGGGGCCATTGGCGCCCGTTCAAGATCGCACCGAAGAAAAGTTTTGTCGGCAGTCTCACCGTTGTCCTGATTGGCTTTGCGATAACCTTCGGGGCGCTTTTACTGTTCGAACCGGACACATCGATGATCATGACCATTGGAATTGCCATCAACACCGCCCTTCTTGCTTCCCTGCTTGAGCTGGTCGGCAAAAAAGGCAGCGACAACCTGACCCTGCCCATTGGCACCGGCATGTTCGTCGCGGCCAGTCTCATATTCCCCTATTGGCAACTCCTGGTCGCTTCCCTCTTGATCCTGGCAGGCCTGTGGGTCATGGCCTTCAGGAAATGATAACGTTTTAGAATCAAAGCATAAAAAAAACGCTGGAATACAACCGGCGTTTTTACTTTACCTTGATTTCTTCGATGTTTTTAAGGATGAGTTCGGTCTTGCCGTCGCTTCCCATCTGGGTGTTGAAGTCGACCAGGTTGAGATACTCGTCCAGGGGCAGTTCGATGGTCCTGCGGTCATCGAGGATCAGCTTGCAGCGGGCCATCTTGTCGATCGAGGTGGGAATGTTGACAATCTCATCATCCACAGTGAAACCAAGATCAAGAAGGAGTGTCTCCACTTCGCTTTGGGCCTGATAGTCGCTGCCCATGACCTTCTTGGCTATTTCCATCGGCTTGACCTTTTCGAAGTTTTCCACGGCGTTGATCAGCTCCTGTTTGACCATGACCCCGGGATCACCCGGAAAGACATTGAGCTGGCTGTCGACTTTCTTGACTGCCTTGTTGAGCAATGACAGCTTCTCGCGATCGGACAGCTTAGGTTCCCCTTTGACATACTGGTCGTTCAAATAGAAATCGGCCTTGCCGTCGATCTCGAACTTCTTCTCGATCAGATAGAGCCGTCCCTGTTCCACATTGACGATGATGGCTTCCTCCACCGCTCCACCTTGGGGTGGCAGGCTTTGGACATTGACGACCTTGAGGCTGGTCTTGCCGTCGATCTCATCGATCTTGATGGTCGGAGTGACCTTGTAGTTGAGCTTGATCATCACGACATGCTTATCACCGTCGAACTTGCATTCGATAAAAAGGAGATTGCTGCTAGGCATCTGCGCAATGTGGGTACACAAACCATAGATGTCATCGGCCATCTTGGAAGAAACAGTGATGAAGCTTTCCTCATCAAGAATCATGTCGCTTGCCATGGTCAGCACATGATGTTGACTTCCGACCACAATTTCTTTAATATTACTGTTGGCGAATACTTTTTCAAGCTTCTTGCGATAGTATTCAATCAACGCTTCATCGATTGCAACCAGCTGGCTGGAATATGTAATTTTTGAATGTTCCATATCGAGCATATGGAGAATAATCTTGTCTATTATTATCGTATTGTTCATTTTTATCACCGCTTAAGATTATAACACAACAAAGGAGAAAATCCCATGAAAATTATCGTCGGCGATGCCAAAACCCAGAAAATCCAAAAACCGCTTCTAGAAAAACCAATCGAGACAACAATCCCCCACTTTTTAGAGGGTGCGACAATCCTGCGCAACCGGCTTAAAGCTTTGGATCCCCAAGAGCTTGAAAGGATTTTCAAGGTGTCTTCCAAGATCGCCGCCAGCCTGTTTGACCGCTACAAAAAGGACCACAATGTCCCGGCGATAACCATGTATGACGGCATGGTTTTCAGGCAGTTCAACCGCAATCTTGATAGCGAAAAGCTTGACTACTACAAAAAGCACCTCAGGATAATCTCCCCGCTCTATGGCCTGCTGCTTCCAAGTGACGGCATCTCCTTCTACCGCCTGTCGATGGGCGACCTCCCGGATATCAACCTGTATGATTACCATCAGCCAGTCAATGCCCTGCTTGAAAACGAGGATTTTTTGCTTCTGCTTTGTTCCCAGGAATTCGCCCGGCTGATCGACCATCCCCGGGCGTACTTCGTCGACTTTGTCGAATTCGACGGCGATAAGACAAAACGCCCCTCGGCCCATATCAAACAGGCGCGGGGGACGATGGTGTCATTGTTGGCCAGAAACAGGATCACTTCCCTGTCCGGTCTAAAGAAGCTCGATGTAGATGGTTTTGTCTTCAACCCGGAACTTTCAGACGGATTGAATCTTGTTTTCTCAAAGAAGTTCGCCACTAAAAAAACGCAATCCCCAGCAAGCCGGCCATAAGCAGGTAGATGCTTGGATGGAGCTTTAACCTTCTGGAAAGGATGAACAGAAAAACAAACAGGATGACCGCCTTGAAATCGACCATGGCCAGGCCGCTTTTTTCAAAATCGAAGAAGGAAAGCCTGGCGATGGAATAGACCGCCGCTAGGATGATTCCGATGACAACCGGACGCAATCCGGTGAAAAACAGCTGGACCCACTTGTTGTCCTTGAAGTTTTCCAGACCCCGGGCGATAAGCATGATGATCACCCACGAAGGCGTGACCATTCCCAAGGTCGCGATCAGACTGCCGGCAATCCCCAGCTGGCTATAGCCGATATAGGTGGCCATATTGATCCCCAGCGGTCCGGGGGTCGCCTGGGATATGGCAATCATATTGGCGAACTGGTCGAGGGTCAGCCAGCCCTGTTTCAACACGAAATCCTGAAGCAAAGGCAAGGCCGCAAGTCCGCCACCGATGGTGAACAGGCCGATCTTGCAAAAGTTCAGATAGATGAACAGATATTCCATAAGACCTCCTAGTCCCTTAGTCCCAGCGCGAAAAGCGGCGCCATGACGATTGGGATGATCGGATTGAGACCGCCAAAAGCGATGGCACCAAAGACCCCAAACAAGAGTGCGACCGCCAGCGGTTTTTTTATCGTTGCCTTGGCCATCTTGGCCAGCGAATTGATGATCAGTACAACCACCATCACCCGGATTCCCGCAAACGCCCTGATGACCAGGATATTGTCGGCGAACCGGCCAAAAAAGGCGGCGATGACCAGGATGATGATTGTGGGCACGACAATCATCGCCCCCGTGGCTACAATGCTTCCCAGGATGCCCGCCTGGGTGTAGCCAACCAAAGTTGCGGTGTTGATGGCGATGATCCCCGGAGTCGACTGTCCGATCGCGAAATAGTCAAGCAAAGTAGTTTCGTCGAGCCAGCCCCGCTTGTCGATCAGCTCCTTTTCAAGCAGCGGCAGCATCGCATAACCGCCTCCGACACTGAAGGTGCCGATCGCAAAAAATGCCAGGGCCAGCTCTTTTAAGGTATTGATTTTGTTTTTTGTTTCCATGATTTCCCTCCTCTAAAAAAAAAAAAGAAGCCATCAGACCTCTTTTTTCTTGCAATAATCGCTCACGAATTCGATGAATCTGGCCATCTGGTCGTCAGTGCCGATCGTGATCCGCAGGAAGTTATCGATGCGAGGCGCCTTGAAATGGCGGACGATTATTCCAACTTCCCGCAACGCAAGAAACAGTTCCCCAGCCGGGATCCTCTCATGCGATGCGAAGATGAAGTTCGCCTTTGAATCGAGCACCCTGAAGCCAAGAAGGCGCAGGCTGGCAACCGTGTTGTCACGGGTCTTGATGACTTTCTGGCATTTTTCCTTCATGTCATCGCTGTTTTTGACCGAAGCCACTCCGATTTCCTTGGCAATTGTGTCGATTGGATAGGAGTTGAACGAATTCTTGATATCGTAAAGCTGTTTTATCACAACCGGACTTCCGATCGCCACTCCCAGCCGGATTCCCGCAAGCGAGCGGGATTTGGAAAATGTCTGGGTTATAAGAAGGTTTTCATATTTGTCAAGCAGGCCAAGCGCGCTTGTCCCGCCAAAGTCGATATAGGCCTCATCGACCACAACAATCGAATCCGGGTTGTTTTTTAACACCTGCTCGACCTGGTCCAGCCCGGCGAATATCCCCGTCGGGGCATTCGGGTTCGGGAAGATGATCCCGCTGTTTTTCTGGTTGAACCCCTCGAAGGGGATGGTGAAATCTCCGTTCAAAGGGATTGTCTTGTAGTCCATCTTGTACAGGTCGCAGTAAACCGGATAGAACGAATAAGTTATGTCCGGGAAAAGAATCGGGTCAGTTCCGTTGAAAAGACCCAGGAAGATCAAAGCCAGCACCTCGTCGGAACCGTTGCCCAGAAATACCTGCTCCTCCTTGACCTGGTAGTAGTCAGCCAGGGCGACCTGAAGCTCGTACCCGTCGCTGTTTGGATATTTGAGCAGCACTTCATAGTCGAAGTTTTTCAGCACCTCTTCCACCTGTGGACACGGCGGATAAGGATTTTCATTGGTGTTCAGTTTTATCATGTTAGCCATTTTTGGCTGTTCGCCCGCCACATAAGGAACTACCGGGCGGAATTTGTCTTGGAATCCCATATCAATACTCTACTTTCTTTAATAATTCACTGACAGTCGCAACCAGATACTCGGCCTTTTCCTTGATCGAATCGAGGCAGTGGTGGAAGGTTGCGGGATGGTCGACAATCTCGAACATCGAAAGGTCATTGTAGGAATCACCGATGCCATAACTGATGCCTTTGAAATCAAGCAGCTCCATCAATGTCCTGGCTCCGTTTCCCTTGGTTGCCCCTTTAGAGGAGATATCGAGATAGATATCGTTAAGGTTCGGACTGACCTCGAACTGTTCAAGTTTGGAAATGACTTCATAAACGGTTTCCAGATTGCGGTCGTATTGGTTGCAGTTGATGATGTCGAAGCTTTTAGCACCTTTCGCAGTCTCCAGGAAATCGGCGTCGATTGCGATGAATTCACCGTCTTTCAAAACGTGTGTTACCCCATGTTTCAAGGTATAGGTGCCTTCACCGTTGTTGAAGGTGGCCTCGAGATTGTCGTAGCCAAGGATCATTTCAATCACCGCCAGACCGGTCTTTTTGTCGATCACGTTTTTCATCAGGTCAAAGCAATTGCCATCGATTATATGGGCCCCGTTGTTGAGGATCATGAAATCGAAGGGAATCCCGACCTTTTCAATCAACATGGAAGCCTCATCGAAGTTCCGGCCGGTGTTGATCACGAAGATGTTTTCCTTCTGGAATTCCTGGATCTGCTTGATGATATCTTTTTCTATGAGTTCGTTTTTCTCGACAAGGGTACCGTCGAGATCGCAGAATACTATCTTTTTCATCTCAGTGTGCCAAGAATCCCTTCACTGATGGCTCCGGTGAACTTCAAGTCAAGGACATAGCCGGGAGTCTCCCCGGGGCTGACCAGGTCGCTGGCATAGTACACGTTAAGCGATGAACCGTTGTTGTGCACGGTGACACCCAAGCCGTAGCGACCGACCATGTCGCCTTCAATGCCCTCATCAAGGATGGCGTTGAACTCCCCGGTTGCCTCAGCGTATAGGGGTTCGCTTTGAAGACCCAGGTAGCCGGTGAGCTTTTGGAAAGCTTCATTGTTGCCTTCGCTAAGGCGCAGGTAATCAAGATTTGAAAGATTGTAGCTGCTCGTACTTACAAGCAGCGAACTGTCTTCGCTGGCGCTGTTGTAATTGAGTTCGACCTTGAATGATGTTCCGTCAATGTCAAGATCATAGCTTGCCAGCACATAGGCGGCTGAAGTATTCGTGATGGTCACCTGGTGGTTCACACCGGTGATTTCTCCTGAAAGGGAGCTCAGGTAGGATTGGAATTCATCTTCGAATCCGGTTAGCCTCGAGACAATGGCGCTTTGAGGAAAATCCGCCTGATATGTCTCTAGACTCGTATAGATGTAAAGGGGCATCTCGTTTGATGCGACATCCTGGTCGGCCACATTGTTGTAAGAAGAAGACCTGTTGTACATATTGAAATATGACGGACCGAATACAAAGCCGGCAATCAGGGAGTAGAATATCATCCGCTGGACAAAAGTCGTCCGTCTGGGGGTTCTTTGGTTCTGGTCTGGCTGATTGTTATCATTATGGTACCCCAATCGGTAGCCGCAGTGCGGGCATTTTGAATCGGTATCGTTAATGTCTTTTTTGCATCGAGGACATTTTTTCATTTCTTCACCTACTTGTATATCTTCTCCATCCATTCATGGAATTCCTGGATGTATTCTTCTTTTGCTTTCTTTCTTTCATCGCTGTCATCGAGCTGATAGAACTCCTTTGACAGATACATGTAATTGTCGACAATCTCGTCGCCCTTGATCAGGACCAGTGTCGGCACCCAGGAGAAATCGAGTTCGGCCTTGAGGATGTCGTAATCCTTCTGGTCCTGTTCGCCCTGGCTGGCCTTGTCATGGTATTCCTGGATATTGAAATAATAAATATAGACCCCGGGATTGGCTTGAAGGTATTCCTCCACTATGGGGTAGAATTCGCGGCAGTCCTGGCAGCTTGGCCGGCCGATAAGCAGGACAAAAGGTTCGTTGGCGTCTTTGAGTTCCTGGATTCCTTGATAATCAACTTCGCTGATGTCTGGAAGCTGGTCGTTCTTTTCGATAACAATAGTGGATGTCTTTTGACATCCACTCAATATCACCATGATTGCCAGGGCAACCAGAAGTTTTATTTTAATAATGATTCGCCATCCATTTCTTCAGGGATCTCAACCCCTAAAAGTTTCAGGATTGTCGGCGCCAAATCACCTAATTTACCTTCATCTTTGAGTTCGAGATGAGTGTTGGTCACAATCAATGGAACCGGGTTGGTAGTATGAGCGGTAAACGGATTGTTGTCTTCATCAAGCAACATTTCCGCATTACCATGGTCGGCAGTGATAAGCATTGTACCATGGAGTGACGCGACTTTGTCGTACACTTTTCCGACGCATTCATCGACAACGCTCACGGCCTTGATCGCAGCTGATACGCCACCGGTATGTCCTACCATGTCGCAGTTTGCGAAGTTGACGATGACAACATCATGGATGTCCTTGTCAAGTTCTTCAAGCAGTTTTTCAGTCACTTCATAAGCCGACATTTCGGGTTGCAGATCGTATGTCGCAACTTTAGGCGAGTTCACCAGGACCCGGGTAGAACCTTCGATTTCCTTGTCAACCCCACCGTCAAAGAAGAATGTAACGTGGGCGTATTTTTCAGTTTCCGCGATCCGCAATTGCTTTAATCCTTTTTTCGCCAGGTAATCACCCAAAGTGTTGTTAAGCACTGGAAGAGCGAAAGCGACTTCACCTTTTACGGTGTCCGCATATTTCATCATGCAAACGAAAGTCAGGTCCGCCGGCACGTTTTTGTATTCGTAATCGTAAGCCCCATCGTTAGTCAGGACTGTCGCGATCTGGATGGCGCGGTCAGGTCTGAAGTTGGCGAAGATCACCGAATCGTTGGCTTTGATCTGCCCGGCAACCGAAGAGTTGTATCCTGGAATGACAAATTCATCCAAGACATCTTTCGCATAAGAATCCTGAACGAAGGCGACTGGGTCTGTGAATGATGCACCTTCATGGTTTACCATCGCATTGAAAGCCAGTTCCACGCGGTCGAAACGTTTGTCACGGTCCATCGCATAGTAACGTCCTGAAATCGAAGCCACTTGCCCGATTCCGATTTCTTCCATCTTGGCAACAAGCTGTTCAACGAACATCGCCCCTGAATCAGGAGCAACGTCACGTCCGTCAAGGAAGGCATGGACGAAAACATCTTTCACTCCCGCATCTTTGGCAGCCTGAAGCAATGCGTAGATATGTTCGTTAGAAGAGTGGACCCCACCGTCAGAAAGCAATCCCATGATATGCAATGCCGCATTGTTGGCTTTGGCGTTGTCGAATGCCGCCACGAACTTTTCGTTTTGAGCGAATTCTCCGTCCTTGATTTTCTTGTTGATCAAAGTCAGTGATTGATAAACAACCCGTCCGGCTCCAAGATTGAGATGGCCAACTTCCGAGTTACCCATTTGGCCTTCAGGCAATCCCACTTCCTCACCGCTGGCATGCAGGGTAACTGTCGGGTATATTGTCATCAAATCATCTAAGTTAGGTGTATTTGCCAGTTTGACTGCATTGCCATCAATGCGGGTAGCCAAACCGTATCCATCCATAATACATAATACTATCGGTCTTTTTTTCATTTACTGATCCTCCAAATTTTTCTAGTAAATGATACCATTAAATCTCCCTATTTTCAAACTTTTTATCCAAATATTCAAAAAATGTCGCACCCTGTTTGGCCATTTCCAAATTATCCACAATAGTTTCCAAATCAATACAATCTTGACTTGACTTTTGGGCTTAACCAATATACTATAGCAGTAGACAGTTCGTTTGCACCATCCTGTCGTAAAACAAAACTCGGGCTTGTTTTTTCGTCATGGAAAAACTTGCGGCCCGGAATGGCTGCTTTTTTCATGTAAAGGAGAATATATGTACTATCTAACAGTAGAAACAACACTTGATGCCGCCCATTTTTTAAGCGGCTACCAAGGCAAATGTCAGAATATCCATGGCCACCAATGGAAAATCATCGTGACCATAAAATCGGAAGAATTGATCGAGGAAGGACCCTGTACCGACATGGTCATCGATTTCAAGGCGCTCAAGGCCATCGTCAATGAGGAAGTCGATTATTTCGACCACAGCCTGATTATCAAAAAAGGCAGCCTCGACGAAAACGCGCTTAAGAGCCTGTCAAACTTCCTGATCCGCGAGCTTGACTTCCAGCCGACCGCGGAACGGCTGGCTTACTACTTCTTTAAGAAGATCAAAAGCCACGGCCTCGATGTCGACCAGGTGGCGATTTACGAGACACCGGTCAACCAGGCCATCTACAGGGAGGCCTGATTATGGCGATCACCTATCCGGTAGTTGAAAAATTCATATCGATCAACGGCGAAGGGTTATTTCAGGGTTATCCGGCGGTGTTCATCCGTTTTGCCGGATGCAACCTTGCCTGCAGTTACTGCGACACCCTCTACGCCAACAAGTTGGAGTGCGCCACCGAGCAAATCACGGCAGAGCAATTGAAAGACTACGTGGCAAATTCGAAAGTGGACCATGTGACCCTGACCGGGGGCGAACCCCTGCTCCAGGACAACCTCGAACACCTGTTCGACCAGTTCAAGGATACCGGATGCACGATTGAAATCGAGACAAACGGCTCGATGGCGATCGATGATCTGGCTGCTTACCGCCAAAAAAACAATGTTCCCATCATCTTCACGCTCGATTACAAGCTGCCAGGCAGCCTGATGGAACAGCACAACCGGACTGAAAACTACAGACATCTGACCAAGGCTGATGCCGTGAAATTCGTGATCGGCAGTTTCGAGGATTTCCTTAAAGCCTGTGAGATCGTGAACACGCATGATCTTCCAACGAAGACCAACGTGATCTTCTCGCCGGTCTACGGCCAGGTGGAAACATCGAACCTGGTGGAGTGGCTGCTTGAAAGAGGAATGATGAAAATTAAAGTCCAGCTGCAGATCCACAAATATATATGGAATCCCCAATCAAAAGGAGTATGACAATGGCAATCGACCAGGAAAAAATAGAATACCACATCAAAGGCCTGCTTGAAGCGATCGGTGAAGACCCCGAGCGCGAAGGTCTCAAGGAGACCCCGCAGCGGGTGGCCAAAATGTACAGCGAAGTCTTCGAGGGCATCAACTACACCAACGAACAGATCGCAGACATGTTCAACAAGACGTTCAGTGATGACCTTGACCTGACAACAGCCCAGGACATGGTCATCGTCAAGGACATCTCGGCGTTCAGTTACTGCGAGCATCATCTTGCGCTGATGTATGACATGCAGATCGCCGTTGGCTATATTCCTTGCGGCAAGGTCATCGGGCTATCCAAAATCGCCCGGATCGTCGACATGGCCTGCAAGAGGCTCCAGCTTCAAGAGCGCATCGGATCGGACATCGCTTCGATCATCACGATGGTCACCGGAAGCGAAGACGTGGCTGTGGCCATCAAGGGCAGCCACAGCTGCATGACCGCCCGGGGCATCGGCAATGTCACCAGCACAACAATAACCAACACCTGGCGGGGCGTTTTCCAGGATGACTCCAACAGCCAGTTAAAATTCTTGATGGAAATCCAGAGGTGATCAATATGACAAAAGTAATGGTACTTTCCAGCGGCGGCATCGATTCGACAACGTGCATCGCCCTGGCAATCGACAAATACGACAAAGACAACGTGGTCTCGCTTAGCATCTGGTATGGCCAGAAGCACGACCGCGAGATCGAGGCAGCTAAAAAAGTTGCGGCATACTATGGGATCGAACATCGTCAGCTAGATCTCACCTTGATCTTCAAAAACAGCGACTGTTCCCTGCTCAAGGGTTCATCACAGGATATCCCCGAGGAATCTTATGCCAGCCAGCTGGCCAAGGCTGATGGCAAACCGGTTTCGACCTACGTGCCTTTTCGCAACGGGCTGTTCCTTTCATCGGCCGCTTCACTCGCACTTATCGACGGGTGCTCGATCATCTACTATGGAGCCCACCAGGACGATGCCAGCGGCGACGCCTATCCCGACTGTTCCGACGCCTTCAACCAGGCCATGAATCAGGCGATCTGGATTGGCAGTGGCAAACAGGTTGCCATCGAGGCGCCATTTGTGGCCAACACCAAAGAGGAAGTTGTCAAGCTGGGACTGGAGCTCAAGGCTCCATACCATCTGACTTACAGCTGCTACCAGGGCGGGGCCATCCCTTGTGGGAAATGTGGCACCTGCATCCAGCGAGCGGAGGCCTTCGCCGCAAACAACACCGCAGACCCTGCGCTTACAGGAGAATATAATGAATCAATCTAACCGCACCGACGCCAACCTCTTTCTTCTTGGCAACCAGAACACATCTTATCCGACCAGCTATGACCCGGACGTGCTCGAGTCGTTCGACAACAAGCACCCTGGCAATGACTACTTCGTCAAGTTCAACTGTCCCGAGTTCACCAGCCTTTGCCCGATCACGAATCAGCCAGATTTCGCGACGATCTACATCTCTTATGTGCCAAACATCAAGATGGTGGAAAGCAAATCGCTCAAACTCTATCTATTCTCATTCCGCAACCATGGCGACTTCCATGAAGACTGCATCAACATCATCATGAAAGACCTCATCAGCCTGCTCGACCCGAAATACATCGAGGTCTGGGGCAAGTTCACTCCAAGAGGGGGAATCTCGATCGACCCTTATGTCAACTATGGCAAACCAGGCACGCCTTGGCACCAGGTTGCTTTCAACCGGATGTCCAACCATGACATGTATCCCGAAAAAATCGACAACAGATAATATGAAAAAACGTCCATGATCTGGACGTTTTTTCAATTATCGATGAATTTTCGCGCGTATCGAAGCAGCACCGAGACCCGGACTTCCTCGTAGCCCTGGTGCGAATGGACCTGGATCACATCCTGGTTGACCATTTCGAACCGGTTGGCATGGATGATCGAATTGATATCCTCGCGGATATCCCGCTCCAGCCGGATAAAGCTGTTTTCATGCATCTTGCGCAGCACAATGCTAAGGCAAGCCAAAGCCAGCTCGAGATCGACCTGGCTGGAGATCAGGTCTTTTTTGAGATACTCCTGGTCGATATTCTCATAGGTCGGCAGCTTCATGATCTTGTTCAAGACTGTCTGGACCGAGATTATTTCATGTTCGAGCTGCTCCTGGTAGCAGCGTCGCTTGATGGTACGCTTGCTCATTAGAACTTCAAATAGCGACGGATCGAGATGAACGATCCGATCAGTCCGACCCCGGCTCCAAGGCCAACCAGGGCCTCAACGAGCTGGGCGATCACTGCGCTTGGAGGCACAAGTGAAAGCATCTGGGTCACGACCATTCCGTTGGTCACATTGTAGATGTAGTCATAGCCATAGAAAAGCATGATACAAGGCAGCAGCGCCCCGACCAGTCCGATAATCATTCCTTCAAGCATGAACGGAACCCGGATATACCAGTTGCTTGCCCCGACCATCCTCATGATTGAAATTTCGGTCTTGCGGGTGTCGATTGTTATCTTGACCGTGTTGGCAATCATGAAAAGGGCGATAACTCCCAAGGCTACAACGAAGATGGTTCCTCCGTTGCGCACGGTATTGAGCGTCTTGATCAGGTCGGTAGTCGAGTTGCCGCCGAAATCGACAGTGTTGACATTTTCGATAGCGGTGATTTCTTCAGCCGTAGCCTGGATCAAAGCCGGATTGGTTACCGTAACGGTATAGGCCGCTCCCAGCGGGTTGTCTTCACGGTAGCTTTCAAAAAGAGCCGCTCCAGCTTCCCCTTGGGATTCGATCAGCCGGTCAAGCTCGTCGCTTTTAGATGAGTATTCGACATTGGCGATATTGTCAAGCTCCTGGATCGCCACACCGACCTGCTCGGCCTGAGCGTCGTCGATGGTCCGGTCAAGTTTGACGTAGATGCTTATTTCCTCCTCGATCGAGGTGGAAATATCCTGGACATTGAATGCCACCAGTCCGACGATTCCGATCATCGCCAAGGTGATGGTCACCGCGAAGATCGATGAAAACGACATCACGTTGTTCCTGATTATGTTCTGGACCGCAGTTTTCATGTGCCGCGGCAGATTTCTGATTGTACTTATTAATTCACGCATTATATTCCATAACCCCCTGTGGTTGTATCGCTGTCAATATATCCATTGTCGATGACGATTGTCCTTTTCTTGTTCGATTGGACAATCTCGCGGTCGTGAGTGACAACCAGGACAGTCGTCCCTGTTTCGTTGATCTTCTCGAGCAACTGGATGATCTCGACCGAAGTGTCCGGATCAAGATTTCCCGTCGGTTCATCCGCGATAAGCAGTTTGGGATGGTTGACAATCGCCCTGGCGATGGCCACCCGCTGCTGCTGTCCGCCTGAAAGTTCATTCGGGAAGGCATTGATTTTCTCCGACAAGCCGACAAGGTCCAAAGTCTCGCGGACTTTCTTGCGGATTTCATTACGGGGTGTGTCGATCACTTCAAGGGCGTAAGCCACGTTTTCAAAGATTGTCTTGTTTGGCAACAGCCTGAAATCCTGGAAAACAATGCCGATATTGCGGCGGAAGTAAGGCACTTTGCGGTTTGGGATCTTCGATACGTCAAGACCGACCACTTCGACCAGGCCGCTGGACGCCTTGATTTCCCGGTACAAAAGCTTGATGAATGTCGATTTTCCCGAACCGGTTGTCCCGATTACATATACGAACTCACCAGAGTCGATTGTGAGCGAAATATTATTTAAAGCCCGGATGCCCCGGTGATATGTTTTTGATACATTTTCTAATCTGATCATTGATTGGCTCCTTTTTGTTTCTACACTATTATAACAAATTAATTTTTTCAGACAACAATTTCATCGAGATTTCTTAATTTAACACATTTGGACTTAAACCCGGTACTCATTGTGATATAATCAAATAAAGGAGGATGCCACCATGGAAAGAAAATGCATCCGCTGCCAGTCTGTCATGCTAGAAAACTGCCATCTCAAGTTAAACCAGGGGCCATTGCTTCTAAGCCATGAGCTGGTCATCGATCAAAGCGACTACACCAAAACGGTCCATCAGCTAAAGTGCGCCTATTGCCCAAGCTGCGGCTATGTCGAGACCTACTTCGAACCGGATCAGGTAAAACAGATTGCCCCCCGCAAGGTATCGAACAGCTACAAAGAACAGGTGATCGCCAAAAAAAAGCTGAGATAAGTCCTCAGCTTTTTCGTTGGTGTTCCATGATATTGTTGAATTCCTGTTGCCCTTGAAAGATCCCATAGCCAACCACCAGGCTGGCAACCAGGAACACTCCCGCCACGATTCCTAGAATTACGACAAGGCTAGAGTTATCGATAAAAGCAAGCAAGGCCAAGACGGCTATAAACAAGCCGATCAGACAATCAAGGAGCCACTTTTGCAACCTTGCGATCATGACCCGATGGTAAGTGAGCTTCGCATATGCGCTTAAATGATCCATACTCTAGTATTGCAGTCCCGGATTGAAAAAGCCGATCAGCACCCCGACAAAAGCCACGACAACCAGGATTCCCATCACCTTGGTTGGCGAGATCTTGCGTTTTGACATCAGCCACCAGCAGATCACTACAGTCACCGCTGTGAGCAGTTTGGGATAGACGGAATTCAATGAATTGTTCAGATCGACAATGACTTCACCGTTGGCATCAAGCATCCTGAAGGCTGTCGACACATTGATCCATGAAGCTGCCACCGCACCGATGACCATGGCACCGACAATCTGGATCGACTCGCGGATGGCCTGGGCTTTTTCCCCGACCAGGATTTCCACCGCTTTTCCCCCAAGCTGGTAACCTTTGAAATAGATGAAGCGCATCCCCAGAAGGGCAAACAGGTTCCAGGTAACGACATAGAACAATGGCCCGATGATCGAACCGCCACTGGCAAGACCTAGGGCGATCCCCAAAAGGATAGGAATGACCGTACCGACGATCAGGGAATCCCCGATTCCGGCCAGGGGCCCCATCAATCCGGCTCTTAGACCATTGATTGTCTCGTCATCAACCGGTTCACCGTTGGCTCTGGCCTGTTCAAGTCCGGCAGTGACCCCGACCACCACAGCCCCGATCTGCGGTTCCGTGTTGAAAAAGGCGGTGTATGTCTTCATCGAGCGCGCCAGTTTGTCGGGCTCACCCGCATACAGTTCCTGGCAGATTGGAAGCATCGCGCTTAGATAACCGAATGTCTGCATGTGTTCTTGAGAGAAGCAGGTCAGATTGCCATAGAACCATAGCCAGAATGATTTGTTCAAAGTCTTCTTGCTTAATTGTTTTTCCATTCTAGATATCCTCCTCTTCGTCCAGGGTCGCTCCAGTAGCGGATCTGGTTGCCAGTTTGGCTGTCTTGATCTCGTATTTGATAAAAGCGAACATTGCCGCTATGACAGTGGCGCTCACCAGGTTCAATCCCATCGAAGCCGCCAAAGTGAAGCCAAAGAAAAACGGAATGAAGTCGGTAGCTTTCAGGCAGATCTGTTTTAGCAGGATGGCTACCCCGACCGCAGGCAGGAGTGAACCGACCGTGAAGATCGTTTTCATCGCCAGACCGTCCATTGGCAGATACATCTTGATGGCGTCGACCGCCGGCGCCCCAAGACGGCACATGATCAAAGCCGGAATGAATGAACAGATAATATGCGAAACCCAAGGATAAAGCATGTTCACCCGGTAGATCTGCTTGTAGTTCCCCTTGTCGATCGCGTTCCATCCGATCCCTTGCCAGATCAGGTTCATGGTCGCGGTCAGATAGAACAGCACGGTTCCCACCGTCCCGACCAGAACCCCGAATCCGGTTGCCAGTGACACCCCGTCAGTGGCGGCAGGATCCAATCCGTAAGCCTTCAAGGCAACCATCGCCAATGGGATCCCGATATAAGACACGGCCCGGACATCGGCACTGACCGTTCCTCCAGGTGTGACCAGGGCGATATAGACCAGCTGCATCGCCGCTCCGACCATGATTCCGGTGCGAAGATCGCCAAGAATCGCTCCCACGACCATTCCGGCCACCAAAGGCCTTCCCAAAGTGTAATTCCCAAATGTAGTCCCGCCAAGACCAGGCATCGATGAAAGGCAGGCGAACAATCCCAGCAATGCTGCTTGTAACCAACTTATTTCCATAATCTCTCTCCTTTTCTAGTAACCGAATTTTCCTCTGAATTTGCGCCAGTTGCCGATTGCGGCTTCCTTGATCAGCGCGAATTCGATATTGTAGCCCGCGGCCATGATGCTTTCCAAAGCCGCAGCCTCCTGGGGTGTGACCGACTGGTTGTTGCCAAGCTTGATCGCCCCTTCGCGGTCGTTGCACGGCCCCACGATCACATCCTTGATTCCCGGATCGAATCCCTGTTCGACCAGGATCTTTTCCAGGTCGATGGGATTCTTGGTGATCAGAAAGTACCGTGAATCGCTGTCCAAAACTTTTTGAGCCTTCTGTTTGAATTCATCCAGAGTCCATATGAAAGTTTTCTTGTCGCTGGCCGACTTGTACGCCGCCTTTAACACCGGATTGCTTGCCGCATTGTCATTGACCGCGATCAGCCCGTCACATGGATACTCCAGTGACCAGCGGGTCACCGTCTGACCATGGATCATCCTATCGTCAATCCGAATAAATGAAATCGCCATTTTCTCTCTCTCCTTTAAATGTCTTCGTCTTCGCCGCTTTCCAGCACGAACTCCTTGATGGAACCGGTGGCTTCTTTGATAATTGCCGATACCAGCTGGTCTGTGGCCATTGTGTCCTTCATCAATACACAGCTTAACACCAGCGGCAGGTTCATTCCCCCGATGATCACTGCCTGACCAAGAAGCTTGGCTTCATCAAGGTAGCTTAAAGTCGTCGATAGCGGCGAACCGCCGATGATATCCCCTAGTATTATCAACTCGTCATCTTTTGACACACTTTCAAGCAGAACTTTTAGATTCTCCTTGAACCCGTCGACTCCCTGTCCCTCAAGAAGCCCCAGGCAAAGCACTTCCTCGCGCTTGCCTGCAAGCATCTCCAGGCTGTCCTTGATTCCCGCAGCCATTTTGCCATGGCTGACCATCACTACATATTTCATCATCTTCCCTCCTGACAACAACCATTGTATAATAGCGCTTACTTTTTTCCCATTGGGATATGTAACATGTTTTGTTTACGTTTATCACCCGTAAAAATGACAAAAGTCACAAAAAAAACAGCCGGATAGGCTGTCATTTGGTTGCCTGGATCATCAGCTGTTCCATCTGTTTCTGAACATCGATAAGATAAAGGTCGATATCCTGGTCGGTGGTAAGGGCACCGCTTAATTTCAAGAGCGCCTGGTCATAAAGATCATTGTAGCCTGAAATGTTTTGGGACGTCGCAGCTTCTTCCATGCCCCGGTCGATGACCGCCAAATCGAAATCCACGTCGAGCGACTGTCCGCTTAGCAGGTCCTTGGTCGCCTTTGAGTTGACCACACTCACCAGGGGCGATATGCCCTGCGAGGTGGCGAAGTAGTCCTGCTGGAAACAGGAATCATAGCTCAACATCCTGACAAACTTGAAGGCGGCCAGCTTGTCCTGGCACCTGGATGAGATCCCCATCAGCAGCGCGCTACAGCCCCCGGAATCGACCCCGTTAGCCGGGAGGTTGATGCAATCCCATTTGAAAGTCGAGTATCGGGTGAGATTGTAGGGATAGAAGCGATAAGTCCGAAACTGGGAAAACGGCAGCTTCGCAAACGCCACCTTGCCTAGATCGAAGTCATCAAGACTCAGAGTGGTCCGGCCGTTGAGGGCGGTAAGCTTTTTGTAGTACTCGATTGCCGCTTTGGTCGAAGCATGGTCGATGGTAAAGCAACCCTGAGCGAAAAAATCGATGCCATAGGCGTCAAACACATCACCCAGGTCATAGTTGCAACAGCCAAACTGGTCAACAGTCCCATCGCCGTTGGTATCCCTGGTAGCCTGCTGGCAGACCTGGTAGAACTCCTCAAGATCAAGCCGGCCTTCGATTGTGATTCCTTCTTTTTCAAGCAATGTCTCGTTGACAAAAAGCAAATCGAGATCGCAGTCGACTGGCAAACCATACCTGTTATTCTTGTATTCGCCGGCTTTCAAAGGGGCCTGGTAGTAGCTTTCCAGGTCGAAACTTTGATCCTGGGCGATCATGTCATCAAGGGGGCAAAGCGCATTGATTGATGCCAGTGAGGCGAAATCCTCCTCGAAAACAAGATAGATGTCAGGTTCCTTGCCCGCAACAATCAGTGAGTTGAGATAATTGGAATAATCCTCCTTCAAGATGCCGCTGACATATTCGACTTCGATATCGTACTTGTCCTGATAGGTAGCTTTAAGCTTATCAATGACGTCATAGATGTTGAAGTTGGCATCCGACCAGGGATTGCCCGCAAAAAGGCCGATAGTCAGCTTGTCGGGCCGCTGGAGATGGTTGTAGTAATAGCTCGACAGGGCAATGATCACCACCAGCGGGATTATGATGATTTTACGTTTCACTGGAAAAATCCTCGTTGATAAGATTCGTCTGGACCGCCCAGATCGCCACCTGGGTCCGATCCCGCAGCTGGAGCTTGTTCAAGATGATCGAGATGTAGTTGCGAACGGTCCCCGGGGAAAAATGGAGCTTGTCGGCGATCTCCTTGTTGGAAAGGCCAAAGCCGATCTGCTGGGCCACCAGCTTCTCCTTTACGCTAAGACTCTGGCAATCCTCGTCTGAAACACTGATCGTGTTGGGATTCCCCTCGCTTGAAAAGCGTTGGAGGATCTTCATCGCGATGTCCGGATTGATCATTGCGCCCCCTTCGTACACTTCCCTGATCGAATCATAGAGCTTGTCCATCGAGATCCCCTTAAGCAGGTAGCCGCATGCCCCGTTTTTCAAGGCGGAAAAGACATACTCGTCGTCGTCAAAGGTCGTCAGCACGATGATCTTCGTTCCGGGATAGAGCTCCTTGACTTCCCTGGTAGCCAGGACCCCATCCATGTTGGGCATCCGGATATCCATCAATATCACATCCGCCTGGTTGAGTTTCATATAGTCGAGCACTTCAAGACCGTCCCTGGCCGTAGCGACAATCTGGATGTCCTCCCGGGCACCCAGCACGATTTTAAGCGATTCCCGGATAAGCTCCTGGTCGTCTGCTATAATTACCTTTATCATTGTTTTACCCCCTCTGCATTTTCAATGTCACAATAAGTTTGAATCCTTGCGAAACGTCGATGTCCACCGTGCCGTTCAGGGCCTGGATGCGCTCCTTCATCTGCTTGATGCCATAACCTTCGACTAGCTCACCGCAGCCTTTCCCGTCGTCTTCGATGATTATCACGATGCTTTGTCCGATCAGACTAAGCGATATGGAAACCTGGCTGGCTTGGCCGTGGCGTTTGGCATTGGTAATACCTTCCTGGATGGTCCTGAAGATGGCATCTTCGCGCAGGTTGTCAAGGTCCAGATCGGGCAGGTTGTAGTCGAGGGCTATTGCGACCTGGCTGGCGGCCCCGAAATTTTCGCACACCTTGGTCAGCGCCTCTTTCAGGTTGCTTTGTAAAAGCGCATCGGGACGGAGCTTTTGCAGGGAATTGCGGACATCGCCGATGCCCTCCCGCACCACCTTTGACAATGTGTCCAGCTGCCTTTTGGTGGCATCGATGTCGACATCGATCAAAGTGACACAGGCATCGATTCCCGCCGCAATCCCGGTAAGGGCATGGCCCAGCGTGTCATGAAGCTCCCGGGCGAGCCGCTTGCGTTCATTGTTTTCCCCGATCTTCTCGGTCAGGGTCGCATAGACCTTCAGCTTCTCGTTGACCGAATTGATCATGACCAGCTCACTGGCGATCCTCTCGTTTTCCCGGATCTGGTGAGCGATGAAGGCCAGGAGATAGATGATGAAAAGCAGGAAGTTGATCCCGTCGAAAACGCTCATAAGCAGATTGATCGAATTGACGCTCGCTGCGGGATTGAACTCGACATAGCTGGTGAAACTCGGGATTTTCACGAATGTCGAAATCACATTGTACCGGGAAAAAGTCGAGATAATGAACATGACCACAAGGATGCTGGGAATCGAGTGGTTCTTGTTTATCTTGGAAATGAAATCGACGAAGATCACCAGGATCAATCCCGTGTAGCCAAAATAGACAAGGTAACCGATCAGAAAATAGATGACCAGCTCGCATACGATCGTGATAATCGCCTGGTTGAGATTCATCTTCTGGTTTTCAAAGTAGATGATGATGCTAAAAAGGGCAAGATACAGGATCGTTGTGCCAAAGTAGACCACCTCGGGCCGGTGGGGCAGGGATTCGATGTTTTTTAGAAATATCGTCGATAGCGAATTGTTCACCACATAGTTGGTCGTCGAAAGAATGATCCAGGCCATATAGGTTATGACGATGAAATTGACGATAAGCATCAGGTATTTGATGTTGCGCAGGTTGACGTATCTGATCAGCTTCATCACTGCCACCCGAGCATATTGGAATATGCCACATTTTCCTTGGTGATCAAAGTGGTGTCAAGGCTGATGGTCTTCTCCACGCTTTCATGGCCGATCAGCCTGTAGCCGTTGGTTATCGCCTGACCTCCCAGCTGTCGGGGCGACTGGCTGGCGGTCGCCATGATATTGGGATTGGAAACAAGCAACTTCTTGATTTCCGGGGACCCGTCGACCCCATAGACCTGGATATCCTTGCCAAGCAGCTCCACTGCCGCCAGGGCTCCCAGGGCACTCGTGTCATTGAGCGCCATGATCACATCGACTTCAGGGTTGACTCCTAGATATTCGGCCACTTGATTGTAGGCCAGGTCGGTCTGGCCCAGACAATCGAGCTCTGCGACGATCCGGTAGTCTGGATCGCCTTCAATAACGTCCCTGAAGCCGTCAATCCGCGCTTTGGCCGCCATCACCTGATTGTGCTCGAGGATCAGGATATTGGCCTGGTCGCGCAAAGATTTCATATATCTGGCGCAGTCCCCTCCGGCATCGTAGTTGTTCGAAATGACCAGGCAATCATAGAGGTCCGGATTGGAAATGGTCGAATCGACCAGGACGACCGGAATGCCCGCATCCTTGGCCTCCTGGAGGGCCGGTTCGATCTGTTTGACGTCTACCGGATTGACGATAAGCAGGTCGATGTACTGAGCAATCAGGTATCTTATCTCCTCTGACTGGCGCTGGCTGTCCTGGCAGCCATCAAGGGTGATTATCGTGTCGCCGTTGGCCTTTACAGCCTTGGTGATCTCATTGTTTATTACCTGGAAGAACGATTTGTCGAGCTCCATATAGGTCGCCCCGATCAAAAAGTGCTGCTGGTTCAGCCGGGATGAATCGGTATACGACAGGAAGATCAGACCGGAAAATGTGAGACTCACAACCACCATTATCTTGATCAATGACTTCATTGGACATGCCCCCTTTCCTGTTTTCCATTATATATGACATTTATAACTGCAACAATTGATAATTGTCACTATTTTTTGGAATCGGAACCATTATAATTTAACTGAGGAGTTGATTCAATGAATTACAAGATAGTTTTTTGCGATCTGGACGGGACCTTGCTTGGAGATGACCATCAATTGTCCATAACAAACGCCAATGCCATCAAAAATCTTCCAGTGCCATTTGTCGCCGTGTCCGCCAGGATGCCTAAAGGGATAACCTGTTTTACCGATCAGCTGGAGATCGACTATCCAATCTGCGCCTACAACGGCGCCTATATTATCCATCAAGACCAAATCATCAACAATAAGACCATACCGGCTGACATTGTCAAAGAAGTAACAGCCATGCTCAAACAGACGTCAAGCCATCTTTCAATCTACCAGGAAGACGAGTGGTACATCGAAAAACATGATTGTCCAAGCCAAAACGAGTCAAGGATCACAAATATCTTTCCTACCGTCGTGGATTTTGATCGAATCGACCTGTCCAATGTCAACAAGCTTCTTGTAATTTCCTCTTTGGATGATATCGATGATATCCTGGCTTCACTTTCCATCTACCAAGACCAGGTCGATATTGCCAGATCCAAGATAGACTATATCGAGATAACGCCAAAAGGCGCTTCCAAAAAGGAAGCGGTTGGCCTGATTTTGAAATATTACGGTTTGAAACCAGAACAAGCCATCGCCATTGGTGACAACTACAATGACGAAGGGATGATAGAAGCGGTTGGCAAAGGCATTCTGCTGGCCAACGCGCCTTGTGTTCTCAAATCACGATACGAAACAAGCGAATACACCAACGACCAGGATGGCGTGAGCAGGATCCTGGAACAGCTGATAAGCAGAAAACGAGCCCGATAAAGGACTCGTTTTTCATTTTTTTTCGGCTATGATGTCAGGCAGGGTGAATCCCCGGCCGTTGACGCTGTGGGTCTCGTTGGAAATCATGAAAGCTTCCGAGTCGATGGCCAGCACGACCTCGTGGAGACTGTGGATCTGGCGATAGGTTACCACCGACATCACCGCATATGAACTCTCCTGCTTGTACCCCGTGGTGATCTTGTAAAGGGTGCAGCCCCGGTCGATGTTTTTATAGATGGCATCGCGGATCTCCAGGTATCTGGGGGAGATGATCTGGACCTGGATCTTGGATTTGCCTAGAAGCATGACCTTGTCGATGATGTAGAAATTCAAAATCACGATGAAAAGGCCATAGAGAATCTGTTCGCTGTTGGAAAAGGCGAACTGGAAAAGCAGGATCCCGATGTCGATCGAATTGATCACAACCGAAAGGTTGAGCTTCGTCTTTCTGGCGATAATGATGGCCGGAATGTCGGTCCCCCCGGTGCTTGCGCCCAGGCGGATGACCAGGCCGACCCCGCCCCCGATGCAGATCGCCCCGAAAAACGCAACCAGGAGACGGTCGTCAGACAGGCTGGTTATTCCCGGAATCTTTTCAAGCAGGGTCAAAAAAGTCGGGAACAGCACTGTGGACAATGCCGTTCCCATGGCGAACTTCCTGCCAAGGACAAAATACCCGGCAATGAAGACAATAATATTGAATGCGTAGACGTAGACATAATAAGGCAAGTGGGTATAGTAGCTAAGAATCAGGCCGATTCCCGTACCCCCGCCCAGAATGAAGCCATAGGGCTTGACAAAGGCAACGACCCCCAAAGCCAGCAGGGCATTGCCCACAACCATCAGCATCAGGTTGGCCAAGCGGTTAGTCATCGCTTCCACCGTTTACCATATGCCTCAAGTAGGCATATGCGAAACTGTCCAGATCGCCATCGAGCACCTTCTCCACCTGGGCAGTCTCTTCAAGCGAGCGGTGGTCCTTGACCATAGAATACGGGTGGAGGACATACGAGCGGATCTGCGATCCCCAGGCGATTTCCTTCTGTTCGCCCCGGAGCTTGTCAATCTGGTCAGCTTGCTGCTCGAGCATCGCCTCATAGAGCTTGCTTTTCAACATCATCATCGCGGTTTCCCGGTTCTTGATCTGGGAACGCTGGGCCTGTGATGATACGACGATATTGGTCGGAATGTGGGTGATCCGCACCGCCGAATCGGTCGTGTTGACATGTTGCCCCCCCGCCCCTGAAGAGCGGAAAGTATCGATTCGCAGGTCGGCCGGATTGATGTCGATCTGGATATCCTGGGAAATCTCAGGCATCACGTCGACCGAAGCGAACGAAGTATGGCGCCGTTTCGCCGAATCGAATGGCGAGATGCGCACCAGCCGGTGCACCCCTTTTTCGCCCTTTAGAAGGCCATAGGCATTGTAGCCGGCAACCTTCAAGGTGACCGATTTGACCCCGGCCACGTCGCCAGGCAGGTAGTCAAGAATCTCGACCTTGAAGTCCTTCTTGTCGGCGTATCTCTGGTACATGCGAAGAAGCATGCTGGCCCAGTCCTGGCTCTCGGTTCCCCCGGCCCCGGGATGGATCTCGATGATCGCATCGCTGGAGTCATGTTCGCCCGAAAGCAGAAGCTCGTTTTCAAAGTCATGGAGCTTCTTGGAAAAATCAAGATAATCATGCTCCAGGGCATCCTTGAAATCGGGATCGTCTTCGATTGTAAGCAGTTCATAGACATCCTCAAGCGACTGTAAAGTCGTCGTCAGATCGACGTAAGACTGGTATTTTTTCTGCATCGCTCTTAACTTGGTTTCGATCTTCTGCGCCTTGGTGGGATCCGCCCAGAAATCTCCAGCCATGGTTTGGACCTCGAGACCCTCAATCTCCCGAGACAGACCATCGATATCAAGCGAATCCTTGAGCTTGTCGCACAGGATTTTGGCCTGGTCAAGCCCGTTTCTTATTTCAAACAGTTCCATCAGGAAAAATCAAGTTCCTTTTCGATATGAGGGATCTGGTTTTCGATGTCGCTGCCTGGACGGATTCCCATATGGACGATATTGCGGACGATGTCCACGGCGATGGCATTGGTCATCTGTTCGAACATGTAGAAAGCCTCTTCGGTGTATTCATCAAGCGGGTTTCTTTGGGCATAGGCGCGAAGGTAGATTCCGTTGCGCAGCTTGGTCATGGCATCGATATGGTTGATCCATGAGAAGTCGATGACACCTAGAAGCACATTGCGCTCATAGCGCAGTCTGGCCTCATCTTCCAGATCGGCCCTGAAGCGTGAGTTGTAGATATCGAACAGCTCGTCGGTGAGCACCTGGATCAGCTTTTCTTGATCAGGAGCGGATTGTCCCGAAACACTCAGCTTGGTGAACAGGGCGTATTGTCTGGAAGCCTGTTCCACAACTTTGGTGACGTCGATATTTCCCGACTCGTCGGTGCACTGGTTTATCGTCAGAGAGACTGCGGTCTTGAACATCGTCTTGACGATATCCCTGACATCGGTTGCCGCCATGATTTCGTCGCGTTCCTTGTACATGATTTCCCGCTGCTGGCGCATGACGTCATCGTATTCAAGGACATGCTTGCGGGCATCGAAGTTCTGACCTTCGACACGCATCTGCGCCGATTCGATCGCTTTGGATACCATCTTGTTCTCGATCGCGGTGTCTTCTTCGAGGTATTTGGCGAAACCTTGCAATCTCTCTCCGGCGAAGCGGATCATCAGATCATCCTCGAATGAGACATAGAAGGTCGAATAACCAGGGTCCCCCTGACGGCCCGAACGGCCACGCAGCTGGTTGTCGATCCGGCGTGATTCATGACGTTCCGAACCGATGACTGCCAGACCGCCGATTTTGGCCACACCTTCACCCAGGCGGATATCGGTTCCCCGTCCGGCCATGTTCGTGGCGATGGTTACAGCTCCCCTTTGTCCGGCATTGGCGATTATCTGGGCCTCTTTGGCATGGTTTTTGGCATTGAGGACATTGTGGCGGATCTTTTCTTTTAGAAGCATATGTGACAGGATTTCCGAAGTTTCCACCGACACCGTACCGATAAGGATCGGCTGTCCATAAGAATTGCGGAGCTTGACTTCCTTGATCAGGGCCTTGTATTTGTTCGACTTGGTCGAATATATCTTGTCATTGCGGTCGTCGCGGATGATCGGACGGTTGGTTGGAATCTCGATGACCCTCATGTTGTAGATCTGCAGGAATTCCTCTTCTTCCGTTTTCGCGGTTCCGGTCATCCCGGAAAGCTTGTTGAACAGGCGGAAGAAGTTCTGGTAGGTGATCGTAGCCCGGGTTTCGGTCTCTTCCTTGATTGGCACTCCCTCTTTGGCTTCGATTGCCTGATGAAGCCCGTCGGAGAAGGCCCGCCCTGGCATGACCCGTCCGGTGAAGGAATCGATGATCATGATCTTGGCGTTTTTGATGTCGCGGCTTCCATCGTCGGTCGCCACCATGTATTCGACATCGCGGGTCATGGTGTAGTTTGCCTTCAATGCCTGGTTGATATGGTGCACCAATGAGGTGTGAGCCACATCGTAAAGGTTGTCGATCTTGAATTTGCGTTCCGCCTTGGCGATTCCCGAAGCAGTCAATGTGCAGGTCTTGGTTTCCAGATCGACCTCGTAATCCTTCTCGTCGGTCAGTCCCTTGACGAACTTGTCCGCCTGGATATATAAAGCGGCCGTGTTTTTCTTTCCGCCCGATATTATCAGCGGCGTCCTTGATTCGTCGATCAAAATCGAATCGACCTCATCGATCAGGGCGAAATTCAATCCCCGGGTAAGCACCTTGTCTTCAAGTTTGGTGACCATGTTGTCACGCAGGTAATCGAATCCCAGTTCGGCATTGGTTGTGTAGGTGACATCGCAGTTATGGGCTTCGCGTTTTTGCACCGGAGTCAGCTCGCGCTTGTTGAGCCCGACAGTGAGTCCCAAAAATTCGAATACCTGACCGTTGCTTTGTTTGTCGCGTCCGGCAAGGTAATCGTTGACAGTGACCACATGGACCCCTTTGTTTTCAAGGGCGTTGAGGTATACCGGAAAGATTGCGGTCAGGGTCTTACCTTCACCGGTCTTCATTTCGGCTATGTCGCCACGGTGGAGGACCATCCCCCCCATGAGCTGGACCTTGTAGGCCTTGAGACCTAGAATCCGCCATGCCGCTTCGCGGGCTGTGGCAAAGGCCGGCACCAGGATGTCATCAAGTTTTTTCCCTGAAGCGATCGCTTCCTGGAACTCGACAGTCTTGGCTTTGAGCTGTTCGTCGCTATAAGAGGCATATTCACCCTCCAGGGCGATGATCTTGTCAGCCAGCGCTCCGGTTTCCTTGAGCTCCCTTTTTTCATCATCGAATACGGATTTTATCTTCTTGAAAAAGCCGACTTTCTTGACCTGCGGGGTCGTTGAAAAAGGCAGAACCTCACCCTGGTATTGCCCGTCGAACTGCTCGACGACAATATCTTCACCGGTCTGGTCTTGCAAATCGACGATTGTCATATTTTCATTATTGGTTTGTTTATCTTTGTTCATATCATTATTTGCCATATTTTACTCCTTTAAGCTGATAACAGCCTTATTATAACAATTTACAGCTATAAATTCAAAGGTATTTGTGTACAATCGCCGTTAAAACCTTTACCTGAATTTAATATTCCTGACAGGAAAAAACCCGACAGGTGCCGGGTTGTCAGATTGTTTGAAGGGCCTGGTCGAGATCGGCGATGATGTCGGTAACATCCTCGATGCCAACCGAGAGGCGGATCAGATCCGGAGCGACTCCGGCTTCTTCAAGCTGTTCCTTGGTCATCTGGCGGTGGGTGTGGCTGGCCGGATGGAGCAGGCAGGTCTTCGCATCGGCCACATGGGTCACGATTGAGACAAGTTCGAGCTTGTCGACGAATCTGGTTGTCGTAATGTCGTAGTCCTTGAGACCAAAGGCCAATACGCCACAGCTTCCTTCAGGCAGGTATTTTTTTGCCAGGTCATAATATTTGTCATCCTCGAGGCTCGGGAAATTCACCCAGGCAACCTTGGGGTGGTTTTTCAGGAATCTGGCAACTGCCAGGGCATTTTCATTGTGGCAAGGCATCCGCAGGTGCAATGTCTCAAGTCCCAGGTTCAACAAGAAGGCGTTCATCGGAGCCATAGTCGATCCCAGATCGCGCATCAGCTGGACTGTCGCCTTGGTTATGAAGGCGCCCTTGCCGAATTTCTTGGTGTAGATAAGACCGTGGTAGGAATCATCAGGAGTCGTCAGTCCCGGGAACTTGTCATTCTGTTCCCAGTCGAAATTGCCGCTGTCGACGATGCATCCTCCCAGGGATACCGCGTGGCCGTCCATGTATTTGCTTGTCGAATGGGTGACGATATCCGCCCCGAATTCGAACGGCCGGCAGAACATCGGCGTCGCGAAGGTGTTGTCGACAAGCAACGGGACTCCGTTGCTATGGGCCAGGGTTGCGAATTTTTCAATATCAAGCACCTTTACTGTCGGGTTGGCGATCGTTTCCCCGAAGACCAGCTTGGTGTTGGGCCTGATTTCCTTCTGGAGCTCTTCGAGACCGAGATCCTGGTCGACGAAGGTGCAATCGATGCCCAGTTTTTTCAAAGTCACGCCAAAAAGGTTGTAAGTCCCACCGTAGATGCTGCTTGAAGCCAGGACATGGTCACCGGCACTGGCGATATTGATTACTGCCAGGAAGTTGGCCGCCTGACCCGAGCTGGTCATCATTGCCGCAACCCCGCCTTCGAGGTCGGCGATTTTCGCCGCCACACTGTCGGTGGTCGGATTTTGCAGCCGGGTGTAGAAATAGCCGCTTGCTTCCAGATCGAACAACTCCGCCATCTGTTGGGAATTGTCATATTTGAAAGTGGTGCTTTGGATTATCGGTAAAGCCTGGGGTTCCCCCTTTTTGGGTACATAGCCCGAGCGAATGCATTTGGTTCCTAATTTTCTGTTTGCCATATTGGAAGCTCCTTTCGATTGTAATATATTATAAGATTATTTTTATCCAAAATCAAGAAAGGCCATACCTAAAATTCCCTTTTGACAAAAAGGACCCGGCCGATGATCTCCATTTTCCTGTTCTCGACCTCTTCTCTTGTGTAATAGCGGTTTTCATAAGCCGGGTTGGCCGACTCGAGAATCACCACATCGCCCTTTTTGATGACCCGCTTGATGGTCGCTTCCTCCTGGTCGATCAGCACGACCGCGATCTGGGATGATTCGACATCGCTTTGCTTCCGGATATACACCTGGTCGCCCGGATAGATGTGCAAGCCCGTCATCGAGTCCCCGACCACCTCGAGGAAATAGTCGCCCTGGTAATACTCCCGCTGGCTCACCGGAATCTCCTTGATATGGTTCTCGTCGCAAAAAAGGTCATAGCCGGCCTTGACAAGACCAAGCAAGGGCCGCGTGAAAGCCGGGGTGACAGCCTCATCGAGATACCGGTCGACATCCATATTGAGATATTTGGCGATGGCCACCATCTTGTCCTTGGGAATGGAAGCGATGGCCCCGGATTCATAGCGCATTATGGTCGTTTTCGAACACGACACAACGCCCCCTAGCTGTTCGAGCGATATCTTCATTTTCTTGCGGGCCTGTCTCATCTCATCTTTAAACATAAATCCTCCATATTCATCCGTTATCAAAGCCGGAATATCGATAGGAAAATTATATCATCTTTCGTCTTTAAAGCAACTTTTTTGCACTCTAAAACGATAAAAAGCACCTGGATATTGAAATATGCAACTTCCGGTGTTAATATAATTGCGTAAATAAGTTTATACGCAACTTTTGGAGGAATATTTATGGACAAATGGATTTTACATATTGATATCAACCATTGTTACGCCCAGATTGAAGAGATGAAAAATCCGGCCTTGAAGAAGATTCCCATGGCCGTTGGAGGCAAAGAGTCGAACCGCCATGGCATCATCCTGGCCAAGAATCTTGTGGCTAGAAAATACAAGATCAAGACCGGGGAGCCGATCCGCGATGCCCTGAAAAAATGTCCGGGACTCAAGATCATCCATCCCGAATTTGGCGACTACCAGTACTACACAACCAAGGTCAAGGACATCTATCACGAATACACCGACCAGGTCGAGTCGTATGGCCTCGATGAAGCCTGGCTCGACATAACCGATTCCCTGAAGCTTTTTGGCGACCCGATTGACATCGCGAAGCAGATCCAGCGGCGCATCAAAATGGAGATCGGGCTTACGGTTTCCGTAGGTATCAGCTTCAACAAGATTTTCGCGAAGATGGGCAGCGACATGTTCAAGCCTTATGGCCTGGTCCATATTTCCAAAGACAACTTCAAGGAGATAGTCTGGCCCCTGGACATCGGCGAGCTGTTCTACGTCGGCCAGGCGACCAAAGCCAAGCTAAACCAGGTATACATAACCAAAATCGGCCAGCTGGCGCGCTGTTCGAAAGACTACATCAAATCGCTTTTGGGCAAGATGGGTGAAGTCCTCTGGCTGTTTGCCAACGGCTTCGACATGTCCGACGTCATGCTTGCCACAAGCAAGACTATCGTCAAGTCGGTCGGCAATGGGGTGACCGCCATCAAGGATCTTTCCACCCTCGACCAGCTGCGCAGCGTCCTGCTTGTCCTTTGCGACAGCGTCGCCTCAAGGCTCAAGGACCAGAACCTCAAGGGCTTTGTGGTGACCCTTTCGCTGCGCGACAAGGAGCTCCACAGCTTCACCCGCCAGAAAAAGCGGGAGCAGGCTACCAACCTGTGCCAGGAAATAATGGCCACCATCGATGACCTGCTTGCAAAAAACCGCGATGAGTCCGCCAGCTACCGGTCCGTTGGCGTCCGGGTCAGCGACCTGATCGATGATAACCGGCGATACCAGCTATCCCTTTTCGAGGATGTAAACAGCCAGATTGACATGTACAATCTGGAAACGGCCATCGATTCCCTGCGGGCCAAGTACGGCTACTACAGCATATCCCGAGGTCTGGTCAAGGCCCAAAGCTTCTTGACCGATTTCAATCCCAAGGGCGACCACACCATCGCACCCAAAGGTTATTTCTAGTTATGGAACAGGTATTCAAGCACTATGTCGGAGTCATCGCCTACATCAACATGACCGGCCAGCTCCGCCCGCTCTACATTGTCTGGAACGAGGGTGTCAAATATAAAATAGACCTGATCTACCGCACATCCCCGGCTGCGAGCCTGGCCGGAGGCGGGGGCATCCTGTACGAGTGCAAGGTGGCCCACAAGAGAATCAAGCTATATCAGGAAAAGAACCGCTGGTTCATCGAAACCAACCAGGCCCCCTTCGATTATTGGTGCGAAAGCTAAAAACCAGTCATTTCCGACTGGCTTTTTGGCTTTTATTTGGATGAAACCGCATCAGTGCCACGTCGTGACAATCAAACCCGCAGGCAGTTGATTTAGATTTACATGGTGCCCCGCATCATCAAACCGACACGGATGCAACGTCGGCATAGTTAAAAAATGTCGACCGTCTCCCCGTTGAGGATCTTGTTTGTCGTCCGCACGGCGCACATCTTGCCACACATCGAGCAGGTGTGCTGCTGGGCCGCGGGAATCGAGTTGTAGTATTCGCGGGCCTTTTGGGGATCCAGGGCGCATTCGAACATTCCTTCCCAATCGACCAGGTTACGCGCTCTTGCCATCTGGTCATCGATGTCCCTGGCTCCCGGGATCTTCTTGGCGATATCGGCCGCATGGGCGGCGATCTTGACTGCCATTATCCCTTCCTTGACATCGGCAACATCAGGCAGGCGCAGATGCTCCGCCGGTGTGACGTAGCACAGGAAATCAGCCCCGCTTGATGCGGCAATCGCCCCGCCGATGGCGCTGGTGATATGGTCATAACCCGGTGCGATGTCGGTCACGATGGGCCCAAGGACATAGAACGGCGCATCAAAGCAAAGACGCTTCATAAGCTTCATGTTCGCGGCGATCTCGTCGATGGCCATATGGCCCGGACCTTCGACAATCACCTGGACATTCTTATCCCAGGCCCGCTTGATCAGCAATGACAATTCGATCAGCTCCCCGATTTGTCCAGGATCGGTGGCGTCATGGAGACAGCCCGGACGCAAAGCGTCACCCAGCGAAATGGTCACATCATACTTGGCCAGGATATCGAGGACTTCGTCATAGTGTTCATAGAAAGGATTTTCATTGCCCGTCATCGCCATCCAGGCGAAAAGCAGGGATCCGCCCCTGGACACGATATTGGTCAGCCGCTTGCTTTTTTTGAAATCTTTCGCAACCTTTCGGGTGATTCCGGCATGGATTGTGACAAAGTCAACCCCCTGTCTGGCATGGATTTCCAGGATCTTCAAGAAATCCTGGGCGTTAAGGTCGATCAGGTCCTTGTCGAAATAGCCGATGGCGTCATAGATTGGCACCGTTCCGATCATGGCGCTGCTCACCTCGATCAGCTTTTCCCTGAAATCGTAAGTCTTGCCGTAGTTGCTAAGATCCATAATCGCCTCGACGTCATTTTCCAGGGCCACTTCGACCTTCTGTAATTCCATGTCGTAATTGGCGCAATCGCGAGAAACTCCAAGATTGACATTGACCTTGGTCTTCAACCCCTGTCCCACTCCGTTGGGTTCAAGGCTTGCATGGTTGAAATTGGCCGGAATGGCGATTGTTCCCGCCGCCACTCTTTCCCTGATGATATCAGGATCGATTCCTTCTTTTTTGGCAACGATTTCCATTTGTCTGGTGATGATTCCTTGTTTGGCTGAAGCCATCTGGGTAAGCTTATTCATTGGTTTCTCCTTTTGGTGTATGGTTGAAGATATTGAGGATGTTGCGCTTTTTCATGGCATAGATCAACGTCAAAGCCAGCGTCGCCCCGACAAGGGTGCTGACCATGAACGGGACAAGCAAAACGGATCCCATTCCTTTCTTGTTTAACACCAGGTCCCCCAGGAGAGCGGCTACCTGCGATCCCAGCAAGCCAGTTCCGATGATCTCACCCACATAGGCCGCGATCACCGACTTGTAGCGGGCATATAGAACCGCCGACAAAAACGCCCCGATCATGCTTCCTGGAAAGGCAAGGATCGTACCGGTACCCGAGATGTTGCGTACCAGTGATGTCGAAAAAGCCACCATCACTGCCAGAAACGGGTTCAGGGTGACTGCCGCCACGAGGTTGATGAAATGCTGGACGAAGAAAGCCTTGGCGAAGGCCGTAGGCACATACAAAGACGAAAGGCTGATCGCCAAGGCGATCAAAAAGCCCGCAAAACTGATTTTTTTGACACTCATAATTGTTCTCCTTATGGTCATCAATATCAATGGAGTATCTTTTTTCCAAAACCAAAAAAAGATGCACCAAAAAGGTCCATCCCATAAATTTTAAAATCTATGTTCAATCCCTACGTTGGCATTACCCAAATCAGGTACGGTCGAAATTCCAATTTCCTCTCAGCCTGGTCACAAGCTCCCGTTGATATTTGTCTATAATTATAAATGATTATGCTCAGTTGTCAATAAAATCCTGAAAATTCGCACCAATCCACCGGGCCACACCGTCTTGGTCGTTGGATTGGGCAATGTCGGTGGCGACCTGCTTCACCGGATCGATTGCGTTGGACATAGCCACCGCCACGTCCGCCATTTGCAGCATTTCAAGATCGTTGATCTCGTCGCCAAAACAGACCAGCTTGTCGAAATGGCGGATTGTTTTCAACCGCTCAAGCGCCCTGGCCTTGGTCGCCAGCTCGGGCATGATTTCCAGGAAATACTCGTTTGAGTAAAGTTCCTTTTTCAGGCTGCAGACAAGACCCGGAAGCTTTGAAAGATGGCGGTAGACCGGCTCAAGATTCACCTTGTCATCGATTGCCGTGTAGTAGAATATCGTACCTTGATAGATCGGTTCGCCATCTCTTTTTGGTTCGAAGCGCAGGTCGCCCTTGCGTGATTCGATATAGCTTTTAACATGATCGTTTTGCCGGTCGCAATGCCACAGCACCTTTTCCTGGCTGTCGATCAGGGTGTAGACCAAGGGATTGATCCCGAAGCACTCCAGGGTGGCTTCGATTTTCCTTGAAGTCTCCCGCAAGAATGCCTGGACATTTATGATCGCCCCGCTTTTCCCATCGACAATCAGCGCCCCGTTGTAGACAATCACCGGCCACTTTAGGTCAAGCTCATGGGTGAATTTGCTTGCCGAATTGAATGATCTGGCCGTGGCGTAGGTGAAATTGAGACCCCTGGAGATCAGGGCATTCAGGGTTTCAATCGAGTAGCGTGAAATTTCGTAGCTGGAGTTTATCAAAGTGCCGTCGAGATCGGCGACAAAAAGCCTTGTTTGTTTTATCATTGTTAGTTCCTCTTGTTAATTTAATGATATCTTAGTGGGAGAAAAAATGCAAAGATGAAACAAAGATGGAACCAAAAAAACGGCCGGGCGTGATAAGATTTGAGTGGGTGATGAAAATGAGATGTCCTCAATGTCAAAATGATGATCCGCTTTATTTCTATTGTCTTAACGGCCGGTATTACTGTCGCAAGTGCGTCTCTTTCCAGCGGACATACGTCGACGAACGCCTCGAAACGATCCACGAAGGCAGATCCGGCCAGGTTGATTATCATCTAGACTTTGATTTGACACCCGCCCAGAAGGATCTTTCCCATAGCGTCCTTGAAAACCACCAGAACGGCCGCGACTCCACAGTCAAGGCGGTCTGCGGGGCCGGCAAGACCGAGATTGTCTATGAGGTGATAAAATTCGCCCTTAACAACAATCAGCGCGTCTGCTTCACGGCTCCCCGCAAGGAGCTTATCAAGGAACTTGGGGCGAGGTTCAAAAGGGATTTCTCGAATATTTTGCCAACCCTCGTTTACGGGGGCCATTGCGAAACGATTGCGGGCCAGTTCATAATATGCACGACCCACCAGCTCTATCGCTACCATAAGGCATTCGATCTGATGATCATCGACGAAGTCGACGCTTTCCCGTTTGCGGGCAACGAGCTGCTTGAAAGCCTGTTTTTCCAGGCGATAAAAGGCAGCTGCATAATGATGTCGGCAACCAATGCCCACAGCGATTTCCAGCTCAACCGCCGGTTTCACGGCCACCTGCTGCCAGTGCCAAAGTGCCTGTGTATGCCCTGGCCGGTTGCCTGGTTGATGATGGCCAGAGATATTCTGGCCTGGAAGAAAAGCCGCCAGCCGGCATTGGTGTTTGTTGCGACCATCGCCAGAACGGCAACAATCAAGCGTTTCTTGACCTTGTTCAAGATCAGATGCGAGATTGCCCATTCGAAAGTCCCCGAAGTGGAAAGGCTGATCGAAAAGCTCAAAAACGGCAACTGCGACTGCATCGTGACCACCACCCTGCTCGAGCGGGGCATCACGATTGCCAATGTCCAGGTGCTTGTCGTCGAGGGCGACCATCCGGCTTTTTCCACTGAGACCCTGATCCAGATCTGCGGCCGGGTAGGACGCAAAAAGGAATATCCCGGCGGGGTTATCAGGATATATGCAAGAATTCAGACAAAGGAGATAAGACAATGTATCCAAGCGATCAAAAAGGCCAATGCTTGATATGTTTTTCTTCCCTGGATGACGACTGCACCCTTTACACCCTGCTTTTCCATCCCCCGATATGTCAAGATTGCCTGCATTCCTTCGTGGAAACGTCAGGCAATTTTTGTCTTGAAAATATCCCGATGACCATTCTTTACCAATACAATGACTTTTTCAAAAAACTGCTGTTCGACTTCAAGGGCAAAGGCGACTATGCCTTGAAGGACACTTTCTTGACCAACCATGTCGCCAGTTTGAAAAGACAGTACGCCTCCCATGTCATAGTGGTCGCACCATCGAGCGACCAGGACAATATCAGACGCGACTTCTGCCCAAATCTTTCAATAGCCAGGACTTTTTCGCAAGACATCTTCACTGGGATAACCAAGAAGAACTTCTACAAGCAGACCAGCCAGGCAAAACGGGAGCTGGTCAAGGATGTCCTGAAAATAAGCGGCGGAAACCGGCTGAAAAACCGGAAGGTCCTGATTTTCGATGATGTGATAACCTCGGGAAGCACAATCAAGGCGATGATCGGACTGCTTTCGCCCTACAAGCCCGAAAGCATCGAGATTCTCATCATGGCTTCGAGCAATCCGGACCGTTTCCTGGACAAAAAGAGCCTGGCTGGCCGGTTCAAACTCCTGCAATCGCCCCGATAAAAAAATGATAGCGCTTGTACTTTAAAAAAATAAGATTTACCTTTGAAATTCGGTTTTTGGAGGCATATAATAAGACTGTTTGCAAGGGGGTATTTTTATATATGGAACATAAGACTAAAGAAATAATATCGTTTGATGACAACGCCAGGGTTCGCCTGATCGTCGAGGCTTTCGCCGTTGGCATCCTTTCAGGAATGGTGATTGTCGCCTATCGCTGGTGTCTCAAGTTTGGTGATGGTTGCCTGCATCTGATAATCGGGGCGACCAGAAACAACCTGATTCTTATAGGACTGTGGTTTGCCGCCCTGGCCGGTTTGGCCTATCTGGTTTCGCGGCTTATAAAAAAGGAACCGCTGATCTCAGGTTCCGGAATCCCGCAGCTTGAAGCCGAGCTGACCGGACATCTTTCAACCAAGTGGTACCGGGTGCTGGCAAACAAGTTTGTCGGGGGATTCCTTTCCCTTTTCGCCGGTCTTTCCCTGGGCCGCGAAGGACCAAGCATCCAGCTAGGAGCGATGATTGGCAAGGGCATCTCGAAGACGCTCAAGCGTTCCAAAAACGAGGAGCGCTATTTGATGACATGCGGGGCAAGCGCCGGATTGGCGGCGGCGTTCCATGCGCCATTGGCCGGGGTCATGTTCGCGATCGAGGAGGTCCACAAGCAGTTTTCGATTGCCTTGTTGCTGGCCGTTATGACTTCGTCGCTCACTGCCGATTATTTCATATCCTATGTGCTGGGGATGGAACCGATTTTCGACTTCGCGATAATCCGCTCGTTCAATCCCGATTTCTTTCCGTTTTTGATCGTCCTTGGTGTCATTCTGGGACTGGCCGGAGTGATCTACAACAGATCCCTGTTAAAAATCCAGAAACTTTACAGCCATCCGTCATTGACCAAGTTCACAAAACTGCTTATCCCCTTCATGATGGCGGGAGCTATCGCCTACACCTACCCGATTCTTCTAGGGGGCGGAGATGCGATTATCGAGGAGCTCAATGTCGCCAATTTCACGACTATAACCTTGGTCGCGCTTCTGATCGGCAAGTTCCTTTTCTCCCAGATTTCCTTCAATTCCGGAGCACCCGGGGGCATCTTCTTCCCGATGCTTGTGCTTGGAAGCATTATCGGCAAAATTGTAGCCAATGTCGCCATCACCAGCTTCGGGGTGGATCCAATCTATGTCGACAACTTCATTATTGTAGCCATGGCAGGGCTTTTTAGCTCAATAGTCAAGGCTCCGGTGACCGGAATCATCCTGATCTTCGAAATGACCGGTTCACTTACAAGCATGCTGGCAATCTCGCTGGTTTCGATCGTGTCTTTTGTCGTGTCCGAATTATGCCACTCAAAACCGATCTACGACAGCTTGCTTGAAAACCTGCTCAGGCGCAACTGTGATTTCGAGTACCAGAAAAACATGGCGGACGACAAGGTCCTCCAGACCTTCATTGTCCATGATTCCAGCCATCTTGCCAACACGCTGGTCAGGGACATCTCATGGCCCGACAATGTCCTGCTTGTCTCAATCAAGCGGGGTTGCCAGGAGATCATCCCCAACGGCAAGACAATGATTCTGCCCCACGACCGCTTGTTGATCATCTGCGATGTCGAGCAGCAGTCGACAACCTATGATTATCTGCTTTTGCTTACTTCAAGCTAAAAACCTGGCACATTGACCAGGTTTTTTTAATCAACCAATTTGATGTATTGGTATCCGATTCCACCTATCCCCATATGGGCCCCGACAACCGAAGGCAACAAGGCAATCTCGACATTGTCGCACGGACCGATTTTTTCGATCAGGTAGTCCTTCATCTGATGTGCCATATCCTCTTCCAGGACATGCTGGATTGTGACCAGGTAATCAGTATTGTTCACCCCTTCATCCACCATGGCATCTACGATTTGCCGATTGGCCTTTTTGGCCGTCCGCACCTGGGCGTACTTGTCGATTTTGCCGCCAAGTTCATGGTTGAGTTTCATGATCGGGACAATCTTGAGCATCTTGCCGAGCATCGCTACAGCCGGGGTAATCCGCCCGCCCCTTTTTAGCTGGTCGAGATTCGGGGTGGTTATGAAAGTCGCCGCATTTTCGCGAGCCTCTTTCAAAATGGATTCGATCTGGTCAAGAGGCAGTTCCCGATCGATCAGCCTTTTTGCCAGCAAGGCCAGGTAGCGGTGGTTGGCCGCAGTCGATTTGGAATCGATAAGGGTGATGGGCATCTGTTCCATCCCCGCTCCAAGTGCCATCCCGTCAAGGGTCGAAGAAAGGCCGGTGGCGATGGCAATGGCGATTATATGCTCATAGCCGGCCGCCTTGATGGCCTGGATCTGGGCGATGATATCGCCGGTTGCCGGCTGTGAAGTTTTGACGAGGACGCTCTCTCTTGCCATCCTGTTGAATACTTCCTCGCTTGTGATTTCTATAAGATCCCGGTAGCTTCTGTTATCTATTTCAACGGACAGGCTGGCTGAAAATATCCCTTCATTGTCCATGCTTCCAGGGACAATCTGGCAGCCGCTGTCCACCAATACCGCTATTTTTGTCATTTTCGTTTCCTCCATGTCTACTACAATTCTACAAAAATATCGGGAAACATGCAAGTGTGCCCACTTTTTTCTTATACAATTTAGTGCTATAATGGCCTTGGAGGATTTTCAATGAAATCAATCAAAGAGACAACCACCTATCAGTGGGAGATCAAGAAATCGACCTTCATCACCACCTTGATCCCCTGCGACGATGAAGAAAAGGCAAAGGATATCATAGCCGCCCACAGGGAAAAATACAGCGATGCCACCCACAACTGTGTCGCCTACATAATAAACCAGGCGGTACGCTTCGACGATGACGGCGAACCAAGCAAGACCGCTGGGATGCCGATGCTCAATGTCCTGCAAAAACAGGAGCTCACCAACATCATCGCGATCGTGACCCGCTATTTCGGGGGAATCAAGCTTGGCGCCGGCGGTCTGACCCGGGCCTACACCCGGAGCGTATCCGATGCGATCAAGGAAGCGACAATCATCGAGAAGCATCTTGTTGCTAGATACAAGGTCACAGTCGAATATCATTTCGCCAACAAGATCGAGCATCTTCTCAATTCCCATGATGTCGCAATCATCTCCAAGGATTACGGGAATGATGTGACTTTCGAATTCCATCTCAAGGACCCCGCAATAATGGATCTGATCCAGAATTATACAAACAACAGCTTTTTATCCGAGTTCATCCAGGAAGACTATATCGAATAGGAGTGATCATGATGACAGAAAAGAACGAACTCTACCAGACATACGTGAAAAACAAACTTGTCCCTTACATCAAGAACCATGAACTGTACAACACCAAACTGGTCGATTTGAAGGTCCTGGCCATGGCCAGCGACCTGGGAACGATCGCCAGCGAAGCCAAGGTCTTTTGTTTCTGGGACAAGAGCGCAGTTGAAAGCGCTGAGCTCAAGGAGAGCTATCTCAACGGATTGAAGACCCTGATTGCCATCGGTTACGAGATCCGGGTCGATGCGATCAAGAGCTACCGGGAGATTCCCCAAAAGATCACCCTGGTCGACCTTTTTTTCAAACTCTACCAGGACATTTTTGCGATCAGACAGTCCTACAGCTTCAAAGACTATGAAGACGCCTTCGACGATTATCTCACCCTGGGTTTCCTGCTGGGATTTGACCTGGAAGAAATCAGCGCTTCACTCAACGATTGAAATTGTGCAATTAAAAAAGAAGCCACGATGATTTGACATCAGGGCTTCTTTTTTTGATTGATCATGAATAGAGACTGAGCAGTTCGATGATGCGCCTGAAGGCATTCTCGTCGTTTTTAACCTCGACGGTGATCTTGCCTTCAAACTGTCTGAACTTCGGTTTGGTGAAGAGGCGGTTGATGTCGACGAAGAACTCGTCTCCCTTGATCTTCTTGGCGAACTCTTCCTTGAACACGATGACGATCGCATCGTTTTCATTCCTGATATCCTCGATATTCTCTCTGGTCGCCAGGATGTCCAGCTTCCGTTTGAGCACGAGGTTTTCGACCACTTCCGGAAGATGGCCATAGTAATCAAGGAAATCGTTTCTCAAAGAGTCGATTGTATTGATTGTGGTCGCCCCCTGGATTTTCTGGTACAGCTCCAGCTTCTCGATGTCGCTGTCGATATATTCTTCAGGGATGTAGCCGTCGATCTTGAGCGATGTGGTGATGATGTCCTTTTCCTTGGGCTTGGTAACCATGCCGTCTTTTTTGAGCTCGATGGCCTCCTGGAGGATCTTCATGTACATGTCGAATCCGACCGTATCGATGTATCCCGACTGGCTGCCCCCGAGGATGTCCCCGGAACCGCGGATTGAAAGGTCGCGCATGGCGATCTTGTAACCCGACCCCAGCTCCGTAAATTCCTTGATGGCCTTGAGTCGCTTGCTGGCCTCCTCGTTGAGTGTCTTGTTTTTCTGGTACATCAAATAGGCGTAGCTGGTCCTCCGTCCCCGGCCGACCCGGCCCTTTATCTGGTAAAGCTGCGAGAGGCCGAAATGGTCGGCGTCCTCGACGATTATCGTGTTGGCGTTGGTGATGTCGATCCCGGTCTCGATTATGGTCGTGCATACCAGGATGTCATATTCATGGTTGACAAAATCGACCATTACCTTTTCGAGCTCCGCCTTGGACATCTGGCCGTGACCGATGGCGATCCTTGCCTTAGGCAACATCTGCTGCAGGTTGAATGCCAGGTTGTGGATCCGGTTGACGTCATTGAAGAGGTAGAACACCTGGCCGTTGCGGGCGAGTTCCCGTTCGATGACCTGTTTGACCAATGTGTTGTTTTTTTCAATCACATAGGTCTGCACCGGCAGGCGGTCATTGGGTGGCGTGTTGATCTGCGAGAAGCCCCTGATGCCCATAAGAGACATGTGGAGCGTCCGGGGAATCGGTGTGGCTGAAAGGGTCAGGACGTCGATGGTCTTGCGGTACTGCTTGATTGCCTCTTTTTGCTTGACCCCGAAGCGCTGTTCCTCATCGATAATAAGCAGTCCGATATCCTTGAACGCGATGTCCTTGGAAAGGATCCGGTGGGTACCGATCACAAAATCGATGATGCCGCTTTTGATTCCTTCGAGGATCGCCTTTTTCTCCTTGGCACTGGTGAAACGGTTGAGCAGGGCGATATTGACCGGGGTGTTTTTGAAGCGGGCTTTGGCAGTATTGTAATGTTGCATCGACAGAATGGTCGTCGGACACAGATAGGCCACCTGCTTGCCGGCATTGCATGCCTTGAACGCGGCCCTGAACGCGACTTCGGTCTTGCCAAAGCCGACATCTCCGCAAAGCAGCCTATCCATCGGCAATGGGCTTTGCATGTCCTTCTTGATTTCAGATACCGAACGCAGCTGGTCGCGGGTCAGCTCATAGCCGAATTCGGCCTCGAAATCAAGCTGTTCCTGGTTGTCATCGGGAAAGACGAATCCGACCTGCTTGAGCCTTTGCGAGTAGATCTCGATAAGACCTTCGGCGATGTCATCGATCTGGTTCTTGATTTTCTGTTTGGTGCGCTGCCATTTGTTGTCGCCAAGGCTATGGAGCTTGGGTGCCTTGCCACTGGCTGAAGAATACTTTCGGATCAGCTTGAACTGCTCGACTGGGATATAGAGCTTGTCATCCTGGGCGTAAGCCACGTGGAGATAGTCTTTCGAATAGCCCTGGACTTCAAGGGTCTTGATGCCAAGGTACTGCCCGATCCCGTGGTTGTCGTGCACAACATAGTCGCCAATGCTTAGATCCTGGTAGCTCGAGATTGTTTTGGCTTCCTTGTATTGGAAGTGCTTGATCTTCTGGGCGGTCTTGACAAAGATCTCCTTGGCGGTGATGATGACCACCTTTTCGTCAAGAAGCTCCACCCCGAATGGGATTGTCCCGGCATAAAGGTTGATGCCCTCACTCAAAGCATCCTTCGTGCCAACCAAGGTGAATCCCAGATTGTGGCGCTCAAAAAACTCGCTCATCAATGACGACTGATGGCCGTTTTCCACACAGACCAGGACCTTTGAAGAAGACAGATAGTCCTTGAGCCCGCCAAGGAGGATGTTCTCGTTGTCGAACCGTTCGCCGATCCGCCTGGTGTTGAAGATGACATCGCCTTGATCCATTGAAAAATTCTCGATGCAGGTATGCTTATCAATCAGCTTGTTGTAATCAAGGAAATAATCGAGATCCTTGAAGGCCTTGCCGATGGCGACCAGCTCGAGATAGTAGTTGAAGTTCTCCTCGACATAACGCACATAGCCACTTTCGATCGCCTCTTTCTGGCATAGGACCACCTGATAGCCCTCGAGATAGTCGAAAATGCTTCTGGCGCTTTGATCGAGACTGTAGTATTTGTACATCAGCGAATCGCTTGAATTCCTGAGGTTCTCAAGTTCGAGGGCCACCATCTCCTGGAAATCGTCGCGGCATTCCTCGAGCACTTCGGGCATAGTATCCCGGGCAAGCTGTTCGATCCGGCTTTTGTTTTGTTTCAAGAAGTCCCGGTCATAAAGGACGTCGCTGGCCGGGATTATCCGTACATTGCTGGCTTTTTCAATCGAGCGGTTGTTCTCCTCGTTGAAAAAACGGATGTCGTCGATCTCGTCATCGAAAAAATCGATCCGGACCGGGTGGTCGAAGTTGGCCGGGTAGATGTCGATGATTCCGCCCCTCCTTGCATAGTACATCATCTGGTCGGCCTTAAAAGCGCGTTTGTAGCCCGCATCCACAAGTCGCCCCTGGAGTTGGTCGATGTCGATGCGTTGTCCTACCGACAGCTCGATTGTCCTTTCGATGAAGGTTTCCTTAGATGGCACATAGCGGATAAGCGAATGGACATGTCCGATAAGCACCTTGGGTTTTAAAAAAGCCAGGGCATCCAGGGTCATGACCCGCTGTCTTTGGAGCTCCGGCGAAAAGGCGAGCGCCTCGACGCGGAACGATTCGTCGCTGCCAAAAAACAGGGCATCCTCGTTTAAAAAGGCGCTGACCAGCTCATAGAGCATGTTGGCCTCATAGAAGTTCGGTTTGACTATCAACAATGGCTGTTTAGACTTCAAAAAGGCACTGGATATAAGGAGTGCCTCATCATAGATGTCATTAACAAGCACATTATTCTTTTGCTCCAGCAGGGCATTGACCGCCTTGTTGTCTTTGATAATGCTCATCAATTTATTCATTTTTCACCTCTGATTATACTGATTCATGGCTTTGGAAAAGTCATCCTGGATCGCCACTTTCAAAGCCGCGCTGGCCTGAGCGATGCTTTCAAGAAGCAGGGGTTCTTGTTCCTTGGTGAACTTTCCCAACACATAGTCGATAACCGGTATGAACTTGTCCTTGTCGATGCCGACCCGGACCCGGTTGAAATTCTGGGTCTTGAGATGGGATACGATGCTCTTGATTCCGTTGTGGCCCCCGGGCGAACCCTTGGCTCTCAGGCGGATCTTGCCAACCGGCAGGTCGAGATCGTCATAGACAACCACGATATCTTCGACAGCCACCTTGAAATAGTTCATGAACTGGATGAGCGAATCGCCCGAAAGGTTCATGTACGTCTGGGGCTTGAGCAGGATCACATCATCCCCATTGACTTTGCCCTTGCCATAAATCCCCTGGAACTTGTTCGATTCGACCGGGATATTGAGCTGGCGGGCCAGTTCGTCAATCACCATAAACCCGCAGTTATGGCGGGTTTTCTCATATTTTTTACCGGGGTTTCCCAACCCCACGATCAATTTCACTTCGCGATGTATCCTACAACCGTGAATGAAAGCGGGCCGATAACGCTCTCTTTGCATTCATCGCCTCCGATAAACTCGACATCTTCTTCCATGACAACCTGATATGAATTGTAGGAAGGATTGATATAGATCACAATCTTTTCATAATACCCCTCGTCTTGGGTCAGGGTATAGACAAGCATATTGTAATTGATGCATTTGAGTTCGACGAAGGCATCGATTTCCTCTCTTGTATTGTATTTGAAGCATTTGTTTTCCTTGCGCAGCCTGATCAGTTTCTTGATGGTATCGATATCCTCAAGGAAATAATCCTTGCGATTCCAGTCCAGCGCATTGATGCGATCGGGCGCGTTGTACGTGTTGTTCAGGCCCATCTTGTGCCGGTAGAATTCCTGTCCCGAATGGATGAACGGGATTCCCTGGGCCACCAGGACAAACTCATTCATAAGCAGCTGACGCTTTAGCCGGGTCAGATCATTCTCTTCGCCATTGCTTACCTGCAGCTTGTCGAAAGTTGTGGCATTGTCATGGCATTCGATGTAGTTGACAGACTGGTTTATTGTAGTATACCGGTTGACATTTATCAAGTAATTTAAGGATATTTCCGCATTGTACATATTTCCGGCAAGATAGCCCTTGTTGGGAAGCTCATTGGCGCTCGAACCGCCCTTGATGCAGTCCCGGAAATCGTCATTGAAAAACGAGATGTCTGGCATAAGCGAGTGGTTGAACTGGGTGGCTCTTTGGGACACCGGCAGGGCCGTATCCATATCCCAGCCTTCGCCGTAGATGATGAAGTCGCCGTCCTTTTTCTGGCATTTCTGGGCGATCATGTTCAGAGTTGTCACATCGAGAATTCCCATCAGGTCGAAGCGGAACCCGTCCACACCGTAAAGCTTCTGCCATCTTACGCACATATCGACAATGTACTTGCGGCACATTTTGGCGGTCGTATTGAGGTCGTTTCCACACCACGAACCGTTCGACAGGATCCCGTTTTCATATTTCCTGAAGTAATAGCCCGGCACGGTTTTTTCAAAAGCTGAATCGTTGATGTCATAGACATGGTTGTAGACAACATCCATGACCACCCTGATCTTTGCAAGGTGGAGCTGTTTGATCATTGTCTGGCACTCGATGATCCGTTTGTAGCCGTCATTGGGATCACTCACATAGCTCCCCTCGGGCAGGCCATATTGGGCCGGATCGTAGCCCCAGTTGTACAGGACTTCCGGCCTGTTTTCATCAACTGTCGCAAAGTCAAAAATCGGCAGCAGCTGGACATGGGTTATCCCCAGGTCGATCAGATAATCAAGACCGGCAGCCTTGTTCTGGGGCGTCTTGAGTCCCCTTTCCACGAAACCGAGGAACTTGCCGCGTTTTTTGGCGTTGATGGACGGGCTCATCGTGAAATCACGGACGCTGGCCTCGTAGATGATCGCATCCTGGCGGGAGATCCCCCGATCAAGACAGTGGTGCGAAAGATTCTGGACCAGCCGCTTGGGATTGATCACAATCGAAGACTTGGTATTGGCAGTCGAACTTAGCGCATATGGGTCGACCGACTCGATGTAGTTTTCATCATGTTTGATCAGATACTTGTACTCGCACCCGTCAAGGTTGCCGTTAACCCGGGCATAGAAAACGCCTTTGGCGGTCCGTTCCATATCCCGTGAGCTGACATTTTTCCCCTTTTTCATCTTGACCATTACCTTGATGGCGGTAGGCGCCCACAGCCGAAACTCCGTATAAGCGGGAGTGTAGCTCGCCCCCAAATCATCCCGGTCATAATAGAAGTGCCCGTCAAAATCATCCATCTGCACCAATTTGGTGAAAGTCAGGATTTTCGCCAGGCCGTAGGCGTCGACAACCTGATAAGTGTCCGCCAGATTAATGTCTGGAATGTTGTTGAAATAATAATGATGATAATCGTGATCCTCGCCCTCATTGGCGAAGTCGATCTTGACAAGCGTGTTTTTATCAAGATTGCGCAGATAGAATGTCTTTGAAACCCCGCCGTAATAACGTTTCGACAATTTCACGACAATCTTTCTAAGGCCGATAAGCTGCGCAATCATTCTGATTGCAGATTCTTCCATTTTTTCCCCTTAACAGACTAAAAAATCAATCCATACACAAAGATTATAGCGCAAATACCAATATTTTTAAATACCCAGCTTGATTGTTTGGCCAAACTTATCAAAATAACGATACGGACATCAAAACTGTGATATAATTAGGAAACAGGGGGAAAACATTATGAATGAAAAAAACAATTTGAAAATGATGAAGTGGCTGATTGCCGCCCTGATCTTCCAGGCTTGTTTCCTGCTTGGGGGCAGCTATCACGTATACAAAAAAATCATGTCCAAACAAAGCGACAAGTCGAAAATACTCAAGAAAACCACAACCGACAAGTCGCTCGACAAGAAAATCGTGGACCGGGATTTTTTCGATCAGGTCGCATTCAGGGACATCTACATCAAATCAAGGGATGACCTGCTCCTCCATGGCTACTATGTGGAAAACAACTCCGACAAGACCATTATTCTAATCCACGGCTACAACTCGAATGCCTATCGCAAAGGTCCCGTAGCCAAGGTGCTCTTCGAGCATGGCTTCAATATCCTCAGCCCGGATCTGCGGGCCCATGGCAAATCCCAGGGTGAGATGATCGGCATGGGATGGGATGACCATTACGACCTGCTTGGCTGGATCGAGCTGGCCAATGCCCTCAAGCCAGACGGGCAAATCTTCCTGCTAGGGGTGTCCATGGGGGCGGCGACAATTCTAAACGCCACCGGGGAGCAGTTGCCCGACAACGTCAAGGCAGCCATCGCCGATTGTTCCTACACCACACCATGGGAGTTGTATCAGTTCCAGTTCAAGAACCTCTACCACACTCCGCCCCGGCCTTTGCTTGATTTCGTGAATATGTTCAACACCATCGAAAACAAGAATGATTTCCGCCATGGTCCTATCGACATGGTCAAAAGATCGGTCACACCGACCCTGTTCATCCACGGCATTGACGACCCCTTCATCCCCGCAAGAATGTCCAAAGAGCTTTACGAGGCGTGTAAAAGCGAAAAGGAACTGCTCCTTGTGGAAAAAGGCCAGCATGGAAGAAGCTACCTGGCTGAACCTGAGAAATACTTCAATACCATATTCGATTTCATCGAGCGCCACAGCCAAAAGGATACCCAAAGTTGAGTATCCTTTTTTTATCAGTAGAATTTTGAAAGGTCGTCGAGATGCCAGATATCATCGACATATTGTTGGATGGTCCGATCCGATGAGAAATAGCCGGATTTGGCAATATTGATAAGCATCATCTTGCCCCATTGGTGCTTGTTCTGGTACATCCGGTCAACCTTTTGTTGGGCCTGGCGGTAGGCATCGAAATCGCCCAGCACCAGATATTCGTCGTTCTTGCGCATCAGCTCGTCGAAGACAATCCGGAATTCTTCCCGGTTTTTCGACCAGGTTCCGTCAGTCAGACTGTCGATGATCCGCTTGATCATCCCATTGTTGTTGTAGTAGTCCCATACCTGGTAGCTGCCATCAGCCTTGATCTTCGATACCTGCCGGCTGGTAAAACCGAATATCGCGCAGTTTTCATAACCGACCTGCTCACTGATCTCGACATTGGCACCATCAAGGGTTCCCAATGTCAGGGCGCCATTCATCATGAACTTCATGTTTCCGGTTCCTGAAGCCTCTTTTCCCGCCAGGGAAATCTGCTCCGACACGTCGGCGGCAGGCATGATCATTTCCGCCTTGGATACGCCATAGTTCTCGATGAACACAACCTTGATGAACTTGCTCACATGAGGATCGTTGTTGACTACATCACCCACCGAGTTGATCAGCTTGATGACATTTTTAGCGAAATGATAGCTTGAAGCCGCCTTGGCCCCGAAGATGAAGGTCCGCGGCACGATTACCTTGTCCGGGTCATCCTTGAGCTCGAAATACAAAGCCATGATGTTGAACACATTGAGCAGCTGGCGTTTGTAGCCATGGAGCCGCTTGACTTGGACATCGAAGATCGAATCGGTGTCAACTTCGACACCATTGCATTCCTTGATGCACCTGGCCAGGATCTCCTTGCGCTGCTTCTTGACCTGGAAGAAACGGTCGATGACCGCCTGGTCGTTGACATGGGCGATCAGATCCTCCAGCCTTTGGGGCTGTTTTACCCAATCGGTGCCGATCGTATCATCAAGTAAGCTGGCCAGCTGGCCGTTGGCATAGCGCAGCCACCGCCGGTGGGTGACCCCGTTGGTCTTGTTGTTGAACTTATCCTTGAAGATGGTCGCAAAACCCTTAAGCTCATGGTTGATCAGGATCTCGGTATGCAAAGCGGCCACCCCGTTGACCGAGAAGCTTCCCACAATAGCCAGACGCGCCATATGGACATAGCCGTCCTTGAGGATCATCACATCGTTGGCCAGATGCTCATATGAATTGGCCCGCAAAAAGGCGTTGAAACGGTGATGGATCTCGTCGATGATCTGGTAGATCCGAGGCAACAGCTGTCTTACCATGTCGATTGGCCAGGTTTCCAGGGCCTCGGATAAGATAGTGTGGTTGGTATAGGCGAAGGTGTTGGTCGTGATGGCCCACGCATCTTCCCATACATAATCGTATTCGTCCATCAAGATCCGCATCAGTTCGGGAATAGCGAGAACCGGATGGGTGTCATTTAACTGGATGACATGCTGCTCGTAGAAATTGTCAAGACTTTCATTGATCCGCAGATGTTTGGAAACAATCGCCTGGACCCCAGCTGAAGTGAAAAAGTATTCCTGCTTGAGCCGGAGCATCTTTCCCTTGTAGCTTGAATCATCCGGATAGAGCTGCTGGCAGATATCCCGGACATTGGCAATATAGTTCGAAAAATCCTGACCGCGGGGAATCCTGTCGGCACTTTCGGCATTCCAGAGGCGCAGCGTGTTGGTAGTCTTGGTGTCCGCACCGACTATAGGCACGTCATAAGGAATCGCATAGACTTCTTCGGCATCCTGGAGTTCGAACCGCTTAGTTTCCTCATTGAATTCGATGTGGCCATAGAATTTGACCACCTTCTTGTGTTTGGGCTTGCGCACTTCCCACATGAAGCCCGTCGCCATCCAGTTGTCAGGCAATTCCACCTGATAGCCGTCTTCGATTTTCTGTTTGAACAATCCATACTGGTAACGGATGGTATGGCCCTGTCCGGCATAATCGAGCGATGCCAGCGAATCGAGAAAGCAGGCAGCCAGCCTTCCCAAGCCGCCATTTCCAAGACCTGCATCAGTCTCGATTTCTTCAAGTTCATGGACATCGATATTCAGTTCCTTGAGCCCGTCCTTGACCATATCGTAGATGCCCAGGTTCATCAGGTTGCTTGTGAGCATCCGCCCCATCAAAAATTCCATCGAAAAGTAATGGACTTCCTTGGGCTTGTTGCAGGCGATCGCATGTTTGGTCTGGACCCAGTTGACTGAGGCGTAATCCCGAATCAGCGATTCGAGCACAAGAAACTTTTCGGTTTTGTCCGATTCGTCGGTTTCCCGACCGTACATTTCAACAATTCTGTTTGAATATTCGTTTTTGAATTCCTCTTTAGTATTGAACATAGAAATTCCCCCCTATGAAATCACTCTATTAAATCACTAAATCATATCTATTAACTGATTGTATCATCTTCTTCCACAAATTCCAAAATTAACGCACTAAAGGGTGCGATAAGGACAGGCAAATAGTGGGTTTTATCGTCATTTTGGCCTTGATGGGTCCTGATTGGATCCGGATTGACGAGATTTTGGCCGCCGTATGTTTCCAGGTCGGAGTTGAGGATTTCCCGAGCCACGCCTTTTGAAGGAACCGGAACCGAATAATAGCGATGCAGATTGGTTCCGAAGTTCAAAATTGTGATCAGACCCGGCTCGTTTTCCTTGTTCGATTTGCGGTAATAGGCGAAAACCGACTGGAGATTGTCATCGACAATGAGCCACTGGAACTTGTTGTGGTCATAATCGGTCCCACTGAGACATGAATAGTCGAGATACAGGTGGTTGAGCTGTTTTACAAACCTGAATGCCGCCTCGTGAAGCGGGTATTGCAGGATTGACCAGCCGATTTCCTTTTTCTCGTCCCATTCCTTGAATTCGGCAATCTCGTTGCCCATGAAATTGAGCTTTTTGCCCGGATGGGTCATCATGTAGGCGAAGAGCACTTTGAACTGGGCGATTTTCTGTTCAAGATTACCCCAGCACTTGTCAAGGATCGTCTTCTTGCCATGGACCACCTCGTCATGCGAGAATGGCAGCAGGAAGTTTTCAGTGTAGAAATAATGCATCGAGAAGGTGATCAGGTTGTGGTTGTCCTTGTTCGAACGGAAATAAGGATCCAGTTCCATGTATTTGAGCGTGTCATTCATCCAGCCCAAATCCCATTTGTAATCGAATCCCAGCCCGCCCACACTAGGCCATTTGGTCACACCCGGATAGTCGGTCGAATCTTCGGCAATAAGCATCACAGTCGGATGGAGATGATGCATCGTATCGCACATCTGCTTGATGAATGATATCGAATGGCCCATCTCTCCGGCGTTGCGGTTGCCGTCGTAATAGATCATGTTGGCGATGGCGTCGAAACGGAACCCGTCGCAATGGAAATAGGTCGCAAAGAAGTTCACTGCCGAGAGCATGAACGAGCGGACATGGTTTTTCGAATAATCGAAGTAGACGCTGCCCCAAGAAGAATAGCGGCGGTTGATGTCGTCACTTTCATAGACCGTCCCCCCGTCAAACAGGTAAAGCCCATGGCCGTCTTTGACATAATGGGTCGGCACAAAATCGATGATGACCCCGATTCCGGCCTTGTGGGCCTTGTTGATGAAGTGCATCAGCTGCTTTGGATCGCCATAGCGGCTTGTCGCAGCGAAGTAACCGGTTGTCTGGTAACCCCATGATCCGTCGAAAGGGAACTCGGTTACAGGCATCAGTTCGATGTGGGTGTAACCCTGTTCCACCACAAACGGAATAAGCATGTCGGCCATTTCCTCATAGCTGTAGAATTCCCCGTCCTCGCTTCCGTCATCGGAAAATTCCTTTTTCATCCGCCAAGAACCGATATTGACCTCGTAGATGTTCATCGCCTTGGTGAAGTTGAGATCGCGGTTTTCAAGCCACTTCTTGTCCGACCAGGTGAAGTGTTCGATCTCATAAGTCTTCGATGCCGTTGCCGGTCTTTCCTCACAGAAAAATGCGTATGGATCGCTCCTGTCGACTGTCGCATGCGAGTGCGTCTCGATCCGGTACTTGTAGATCTCGAATTCTTCAAGACCTTCGACAAAAAGGGTGTAGATTCCGCCATCATCATATTTTTCCATATAATGTTCGCTGCCATCCCAGTCGTTGAAATCACCGACAAGCTGGACACTTATCGCATTGGGCGCAAAAACGGTAAAGCGGACTCCATCTTCGCCATCATAATTCTCAAAATGAGCTCCAAACAGCTTGTAGCTAGTGCTGGAATTTCCAGCGTAAAAATCATTAATCAAATCCACTTTCAACATATGCTTTCTCCTTTTTGAATTTTCAGACAAAAAAACAAGGAGGCGGTATCAAAACCGTCTCCTTTAAATTATTCGCCAATAATCTTCAACATATCCTTATGCAAGATCTCTGTTTTTTCACTGGCATCAGCCACGCTGTTGCCCTTGATCGAAAAGTAGAACTTGCATTTCGGTTCGGTACCGCTTGGTCGTGCGGCAATCCATGAACCGTCTTCAAGATAGTATTTCAAAACATTAGATTTTGGTAAATCGATAGGTGTGACTTCACCATTTTCATAACGTTCGCTTAGTTTGAAATCTTCAACGGCTGCAACGTTAATTCCACCGATAGCTTTAGGAGCGTCTTGACGTAAATTATCCATAATTTCTTTGATTCTTTTTGCACCTTCGCTACCGCCCTTTTTCAAGGCCAATTGTGATTCCTTGAATGTACCGTATTTGGCATACAGTTCATCCAGCACATCGATTAATGTCTTGCCTTGCGCCTTGTAGTAGGCACCGGCTTCAGCCGCCAGCAAGACAGCCTGGATGGCATCCTTGTCGCGGACAAAATCCTTGACAACACAGCCATATGATTCTTCATAACCAAAGATGAATTGTTTTTCCTTGGTCGCTTCGTATTTGCGGATCTTGTCGCCGATGAATTTGAAACCGGTCAGAGTCTTCTCGACTTCGACACCGTAGTTGCGACAAACCAGTTCCCCAAGGTCGCTGGTAACGACCGTATTGTACATTACCGCATTCTTTGGAAGCTGTCCTTTTGCCTTGAGCTGTGACAGGATGTATTCAAGATACACTGCCGCCGACTGGTTACCTGACATAAGTTCGTATTTGTCGCCTCTTTTGGCAACGACTCCCAACCGGTCACCGTCCGGGTCACAGATGACAACGACATCGGCATCTGTTTCCTGCGCTTTTTTGATCGAAAGTTCATAAGAGGCGGCTTCTTCCGGGTTTGGTGTTTTGGTGTTCGTGTAATCCGGGTCTGGTGCGCATTGCGCCAACACCGGAATCAGATTGTACCCCAGACGTGGCAACACTGTGCGCACCGGAATATTCGAAGTCCCATGCTGAGGTGAGAAGACAATCTTGAAATCGTCCTTTTTGACATCATCATTGATGACGATCCCCATTACCGCCTCATAATAAGCCTCATCGACCTCGGTAGAGATCCAGTTGATCAAAGGATAAGCCTCATCCATTGAAATCAGTTCAATATTTAACTCATCTTCCACTTCATTGACGTAATCAACAACCATCTTCCCCCATTCAGGAATCAGCTGGCAACCCGTGTCATCGTATACCTTGTAGCCATTGTACTCTTTTGGATTGTGGCTGGCGGTGATCATGATCCCACCCGCACATTTCAAATGACGGACTGCAAAAGACAATTCAGGAGTCGGTCTCAATGACTCAAAGATATAGGACTTGATGCCGTAAGTGGCTAAAACAAGCGCCGATTCGATCGCAAAGCGATATGACATGTGGCGGTTGTCATAACCGATAACAACACCACGTTCCTTTCCGTTTTCAAGGTCCAACACATACTTGGCAAAACCGACGTTGGCCTTGCGAACTGTATAGATGTTCATGCGGTTGGTACCTGCCCCTAAAATACCGCGCATTCCCGCCGTACCAAATTCCACATTGGTATAGAATGCATCTTCCTTTTGTGCTTCATCCATTGCGAGCAACTCGGCTTTCAACTTGGCATCCAAGTTCGCAAATGAATTCCAGCGATTAAATTCCTCTTTATAATTCATATCATCACCTCTAAGAAGATTATATCAAATATAGGTTTTCAAAACTACTATTTTTTTCTTTGTATGCGCTTCACCGTGTCGTTTTTGACACCTATGGAATTCATTTACCAAGAAAAAGCCTGGATTAATCATCACAAAAAACAAACCCGTGACTTTACTGTTCGCGGGTGATTTTAACAACGGTTCCATCAAGTAGCCTGACAAGATCTTCCCGGCCTACCGCCATCTGGTAACCGCGCTGGCCTGCCGAAATCAGGATGGTCTCCATATCAATGATGACGTCGTCGAAATAAACCGGTAAGGGCTTCTTGAGTCCCACCGGCGAACAGCCGCCCCGCACGTATCCGGTCAGTGGCAGCAGGTCTTTCATGTTGATCAGTTCAACCCGCTTGTTGCGACTTGCCTTGGCGAGTCGCTTTAGATCGATTTCCCGGTCAATCGAAATGCAGGCAACCAGATACCCAGTGTCGCCCTTGCAGACGATTGTCTTGAGATGGTTGGACAGGGGATAAATCGCCTTGGCCTTGATCATGTCGATAAGGGCGATGTCCTCTTCGTATCCGATCTCCTGGATTTCATAATCGATCTTGTGTCTGTCCAGGATCCGAAGCGCATTGGTCTTGAATTTCTTCGCCATAATTCCTCCTACAAAAAAAGCCCCCAAGCGGGGACCTAAATTTTATTCTGCTACTTTTTGTTCTTTGATTACTTTTGCGATTGAAGCAATTGCGTCTTTTTCGTCTTCACCTTCAGCTACAACTTCAACAGTTGCTTTAGTAGGTACACCTAAAGACATAACACCCATGATTGATTTTAAGTTAACTGATTTACCGTTGTAGATTAAAGTAATATCAGATGTGAATTTGCTTGCTTGGTTTACTAAAATAGTAGCTGGACGAGCATGTAATCCTACTGGATCAGATACTACGAATGATAATTTTTCTGCCATTTGTTTGACTTCCTCCTTGAATTTATAAAATAATTATAGCACTTGAAGACTTGAATTAAAAGGGTTTTTTACAAAAAAAATGCGCTTACACAATCAACCGATTAAAAGCGCATTTTTTATATTATTCCGGCTTTTTTGCCACAAGAATGAAGCGGTAAGTCGTCAGGTCGAAATACGATTTTTCCTTGATCGACTTCGATGCATTAAGGTAGAATGACATGAATGATTCGGCTGTTTCCACCTTGGCGGGAACGATGCCTTTGGTGAAATTGACCAGGGCCTTGATCGAGTTGAAACGGATGAATCCGCGGTCTTCATAAGACTCCTCGATATCAAAGCCGATCTGGCGCAAGGTTTCCTGGGCGGAGCTCAGGTCCCAGTGACCCTTGATCCTGAAAGGAATGAATGAGTGCATGATTTCCTTGTAGTTGTCGGTTCCCAGCTGCTCGATGATCACCCGGCCTCCGGGCTTTAAAATGCGCCACATTTCATACTTGTCGTAATTGGCCATGGCGGAGATGACAACATCAAGTTTTTCCTCCTTGAAGGGCATCTGGCCTTCCGCTGTCAGCTTGGTGATCTTGACCTGGTCGTCGAACTGGTTGTTTTGGGCCTGGTTGTTGATATCGACAAGGTACGTTATCGGTGGCAGGTTGCGCAACATTTTCAGGAATTTGCCTCCGTCACTTGCCATGACAGCCAGATGGTCTTCGGGTTCGAGGTACTTTTCAATCACCTCGTTGGTGTCATATTTGGGCGAGGCGATATCGACACTCTCGCTGTAATCGGGATTGTTTTTCGCTTCAGTTATCTGCCCTAGCAGTTCCTGGAATTCCACAATATGCTTTTTAAAGCGGCGTTTGGCATATTGGTATCCCAGCCACTGGCTCAACACATCGCCAAGGGTAGCCGTCGCCACCAGCCCCAATATCTCCAGGATCCACTGCAGCGATCCAAGCTGGGCATCACTTATGGCCAGGTATGTCAGGCCGGCAGCGATGATCATCAGGGTATTGCGGCGGTAATGGAAAGGTTTGGCAAAACGGTTGTAGTAATAGCCAAGAGCGCGTTTCTGCGCCTGGTAATGCTCCAGTTCCATCGTGATGATCCTGAACAATGTCAGCATGATCAAAATCTCTATTAAAAAAATTGTGTAATAATTCATCTATTCACCTCTTTGATAAACAATGTTGCCGTCAAGATCGAAAACCACGGTGTCGCTCCCGTACAGAAAACCATCGAGGTAGACAACTTCTCCTTCGTAGTGGAGGATTTCCGTACCTTCGGCCATGTCATATACATAGTATACCCCAGCTTTGGCAAAAACACCAATCAAGTGATCACCGTCACGATAAATCTCGCCACTGCCCACAAATGTTTCATCTATAAGCAAAGCTCCCCCCGGTGACATGACCTGGTAGCTGGTATTGTCGCTATAGGCTGCGTAGTAACCCGGCGATATTATGCTTATGGCTTCCTTGTTCGAAATCCGGACATTGCCATCCTTGTCGATCAGGGCATATTGGCTGTCTCGTCTGACAATTGCGACGTTGTCGCTTGTAAATGGCGAAACCTCGTCATAGAAATCCATGATTGCCTGTTGGCCATCGTAATCGTAATACGTGAACCCCTGATCGCGGACATATACAGGAACCAGTCCATTCACGCTCAAGCTGCCATAAGGAGCCAGCTGAATGTCATTGACCTCAACCACCACCCCGTCATGATAGAACTGATGGGGTCCGTACACCTTGCTTGTGTTCTTGATCACATATGAGCCGCTGTCATAATAGTAGCTGTTGAGATCTACAAGCAATCCATTGTCGATATCGACAATGATATTGTCGGTCGACTCAACCAGAATCAGGTTTCTGTTTTCATCAAAATAGCAGCGGTCAAAAACGCATACCATATCGCAGACAATGACACCGGTCGGATCAACCACAACCATCCGGCGGTTGGACTTGTCATACAAAACATCGCCAACTATTTCATTTGAAGCCACGACTTCAAAACTTCCCAACACACCCAGATCGAGTAAATTATCGGGGTTGTCATAATCCAGGACTATATTCCCGGAACTTCGCGAGACGTAAAGATCGTCATCGCTTAAAGAAATGTTTTCGATTATCTCATCACTCGAGTAAAGCGTTGTTCCCGTCTGTGAGATTATTGTCGACTCATTATTCTGGGTTACCACAAAAAGATCGTCAACCATGATTTCAACGCCGTCGCCCGATTGGTAGACAGTCTTGCCATCCTGATTGTATATCGTTGTCACTCCATCGTCATTTTCCCCGGTTGTAATCGCGAAAAGCTGCCCTACAACCTTCAATTCACCAAGTTCAAACCGGCTGATGATTTTGCCAGATTCATTTATTAATTCGATATTTTCTTCACTTATTCCAACGTAATTGCTTTTAAGTTTATCTAATTCTATATATTTAAAATCAACAAGCATGTCACCGTCGCCATCGACAAGTGCATGAAGGCCGAGATTGTTTTCAATAATTATATCCTTATTTTCATTGCCAGAACATCCTGTAAGCAAAAAACATACCGATAAAGTCAGTATAATTTTCTTCATTCACATTCTCCTTAAAACAAAAGTTATTATAGCACGGCTGGAAAAAATAGACTATAGCTAAATTGTTGTAAATTGTGTGAATTATGGGAAAATTGGCGCGAAACGGGTGCCTGGACACGGTTTCAAGACCATCATATTTTTTTGGTTTTTTTCATACATTCGAACATCTATGGCAATACTGACCAAGGCTGCTCAATGGGACAACATCCTGGCAACAGAACAGATCAACACTCACTTTTTCCTATAATTACGGTAGGATTCCCAGCACACCATAATACCTGAATATGAACAATCAACCATTAAAAAATCATACCCAACAACTTCCAGGCGGTACACTGATGTTCCCTCCTGGATTTTCGGTATGATTTTTACACAACCTTATCAGATTGTTTTATTTATTCAATTTTTGGACAATTTTGATGCTTATTGAATATCAGTAGTCCTCCATGTAATACAATACTTCACTATTTTCAAAACTGATTGCAGCCAATGAAAATCTTGCGTGATTGTTATAGCCACCCCTGACAGGCTCGCTGTAAAAAAGATAGATAAACAAATCGGATGGGACCTCATCTTTTTCCATCAGCCACCTGAAATCCAGGGTATCCAATCCATTGGTCACACATTCTTCGTCATTCGGGGTTCCAGACCAGATTGCGGCAGTTGAAAAATTGTCGGCTAACCCCTTGAGCTCTTCACTGGATGTTTGATAATCCAATATCAATTCTTCATCCGCCTGCATGAATGCCGGATTATACCTGAAATTGATTAACTTGTAAGCTTCAGGCATCTCCCCAGGAAAGTTTTGCACCAATTCGTAATCAGGATACCCAACCACGTCCATGACCCTTTCATACTTTGATATGTCGCTTATGGACGCAGTGGCCTCATCGAAGGTAATAAATAAAAAGTTGATCGGCATGACCACCACGGAAAAAACGAATACAAGCATTGTAAAAACATTTGTGAGTTTTTTCCCAATTGTTTTCCTGTTTTCCAGCAGGGATATTCCTAAAAACGCAACAAAAGGTATGGCAAAAACCAGACCTTGAATGTAATCAGGGTCAATCGATGAAAACACATAATATCCAAATACAAGTACGAAGCAAACAAATGATGAGACCGTCAAAATATTTAGCAGTGATATGGCTTTTTTGTTTTTCATTTTCTTTCTCCTATATAATTGGAAAAATCAAGGTGGGTGAAATCACTTGACAAGCTGGACTAGTATCGGGATCTTGAATCTTCTTATCATCCAGATCGATCCAAAGGAGCAGGCGAATACAAGCACGAAAGCAAGAGTGTTGGTATCGGTTATATCAAGCATACCGAATAGTTTTTCAAACAGGATTAAAAAAAGCCCGTGAATGAAATAGATGCCGATTGAATAGTAAAGAAAATCGAATGATTTCAAGATCCTGATATCGGGATTGCATTGCAGCAAAAATCTGAAGAGGAAGTAAACTGCCGGCAGCATCATCAGGTACATGTCGACATCGCCAAGGATTCCGGTGCACTTCAATGCATATACCTCGACAAACATCAACCACTGGCAGATCAGGAAAAGTACCAGATTAGTACGCCTTGAGAGCTTACCTGGATGAAATTTGATGACTGCCCCGAGCATGACAAAAACAAAGGAAAACAGTAGCCCGTTCCTGGTTGTGAACATGATGTCGAAATACACGTTGTAGACAGGACCGACGAGCGGGTTATCCCTGAAAAGCCCGTAATAGGAATTGCCCGAAAGTCCAATCAGGTAAAACCCGCCGGCCAGGATTAGAAAAAGCTTAACTTTATCATAGCGTATTGCCACATACAACAAGGATATTGCCAGCATCAAAGCTGGGATGTACCAGAGATGGAAATGCGAACCGAAAAAGAAAAACAGGACCAGATATTTGAGGATGGCGTCAATCACATTGTTTGAATGGAAGAAGACAACCGGGCTATCCTGATAGTTCAATATATACAAAAAATCGTAGACGAAGTAAACGAGACTCCAGCCAAGATAAAGGATCAGCAGGCGCTTCAAATAGCCAAGAAAATAGTCTTTCTTGTTCGCTGTCGATGCAATCCTATGAGTGAAAAAATATCCGGCACTCACGCAAAAGAAGGGAACCGCGATTCTTGCGACAATATGGACGATGGCAAAACGCAGATCGGGACTGTATTCCATGAAAACATTCGTATGGACACCAATCACCATCACCGCGCACAGGAATTTCATTAAATCCACACTATAATATTTATTTTCCATCATAGATGACCCCTCCCATCGGCAAATAGATTTGCGATACAATCTGTAATAAAACCCGCATCTATTTTATACATGATAATATTTTCTCATATCAAAGTCAATGAAATGAGAGAAAGGGATAGCTGATTGGACAGCCAAGCCGGCAAATAGTGGTGCCCAAACTGACGCAATTAGGATATTGAATGTTCGTCAAGCTCATCCGGGATTGGTATAATTAAAACATATTATAAGAGGAGATTGACGATGAATATAAGAGGAAACAAAGTAGTTATTGTCGGAGCCGGCATAGTCGGAAGCGCGGTTGGGTACTCCCTGGCGGTTCAGGAAGTGTGTTCTCAAATTGTTTTCGTGGATGTCAACAAGGAAAAAGCCTATGCGGAGGCGCTGGACATCAGCCATGGCACCCAGTACCTGAACCGCAATGTCAGGGTCAGAAGCGGTAATTATGATGAGTGTTGCGACAGCGATATCGTCGTGATCACTGCGGCATTGCCTACAACCGGAGCGGACCGCTTGAAAATGCTCGCAAAAAACATCGACATCACCAGGGAAATCGTAAAAAATGTGATGGCATCCGGCTTTGACGGGATGTTTGTGGTGGTCTCAAATCCAGTGGACATCCTGTCATATGTGGTCTATGAGGAGTCGAAACTGCCCAAGGCCCAGGTTATCGGGAGCGGAACCGCGCTGGAGACAGCCAGGCTGCATATGATCCTGGGAAGTGCGATCAAGGTTGATCCCCGCAGCGTCGAAGCATACGCCATTGGCGAACACGGCAATTCGATGCTGATTCCCTGGAACAGCGTCCGCATCGGGGGAAAAGACATCCAGGACATCATGGCTGACAACGCAGAGCTTTTCAGCGGGCTTGACAAAGAGAAACTTCAAAGCATGACAATTCAAGCCGGCTATGAAGTCTTCAACCGGAAAGGGTCGACTCAATACGGAATCGCCTCGACCACCGCGGCGATAATAAAGGCAATCTTGCGGGATGAGAATTGCATAATCACCGTCTCGACTTTGCTCGACGGGGAGTACTCAAACAGCGGCATGTTCGCCGGAGTACCCACAGTCCTGGGAAAAGAGGGGGTTGTCGACCTGGTCAACTTGAAACTGACCGCCGATGAACAGAAGGACTTTGACAGATCGATCGCACTTTTAAAGGAGACCTACGCAAAGTTCATATAGATCGCAGCTTGCTGCGATTTTTTCTTATCCGACAATTCCAGTGCCATCAAGGTCAAGACCGTTGTCATGAAAATATTCTACAATCAAAAAAAAAAGAGCTTGCGCTCTTTTTACAGATATAATGCTTCTTCGTTCTTTACAGTCTGACCATCTTTGAAAGTGGCCACATAATAAACCGCCGCCATCTCAGGTTTGAAATAGATTTCCAAAGATTCCATCTTAGTGACTTTGTACCCTTGTTCCTTCAATTCTTCCCTTACTGCTTTTTCAATCTCTTTTACTTCGCTGTTTTTCTCATTGAATTGGACGTTGATTGTTGTTGTCATAAATATCCCTCCTGGTATTTTAATTCATAATGAAAATATAACACAGTTATAAAAAGTATACAAATAAATTTAAAAAGTTTCTTTAAAAATTCTTAAATTGGTAAAAAAACACGATAAATACATGTGATATTTATAAATTATATCAAAAATTTCACCAGTGTTTTAAGAATCAAATTAAAGCAATATGTGAATATACAGTGTTTTCAATTATAATGATGCACAATTTTTATAACTCATATAAACTTTTTTGTGGAGTTATTTATGTTTTTTAAGAAAACATAAAAAGTTTTTTGAACTTTTCGCAAAAATTTTTTAAAGTGTGGCAAAACTTTAATAAATTAAGTGGCCGTCCCTGCATCCACAACATTCAAATCGGCAAAAAAGCAAAAAAAGATGGGAGCAGATATGCTTCCATCTCAGTTTTTCTTATTGGAATTTTCCACGCGCATGTTGCTTTCTCAACTGTTCAGTCAAGTAGCGTTTTCTCAGGCGGATATTTTCTGGAGTAACCTCAACCAATTCGTCATCGTTGATGTAATCCAGGCAGGCTTCCAGGTTGAACTGGCGTGGCTTTTTCAATACGACAGTAGAGTCCTTCGAAGAAGAACGGGTATTGGTAAGCTGTTTACCTTTTGTGACATTGACAACCAGGTCATTGTCACGTGAATGTTCACCGATGATCATACCTTCGTAAACCTCAACTCCAGGGCCTACGAACATAACCCCACGTGATTCAACTGAACCCAGGGCATATGCGGTGGTCTGACCGTTGTCGATCGAAACAAGGACACCAAGCTGGCGTTCACCAACGGTTTCCCCTTCCATTTCGCGGTATTCCAGGAATGAATGAGAAATGATTCCGTATCCTTTTGTCATTGTCAGGAAGTTGGTCATGAAACCGATCATCCCGCGTGAAGGAATTGTGTAGGTAACCGAAGTAAGTCCTTCGTTTGTTCCCATGTTTTCCAGTATCCCACGACGCAATCCCAGTGACTCGATTACCGAACCGATAGTGTCATCAGGTGCTTCGATATTTACTTCCTCGTAAGGCTCGCACATGACACCATCGATTTCCTTGATGATTACTTTAGGTTTTGAAACCTGAAGTTCATAACCTTCACGGCGCATGTTTTCAATCAGGATCGACAAGTGAAGCTCACCGCGGCCTGAAACGATCCATTCCTCGGCGTTTTGAATTCTTTCGATCTTCAGTGAAACATCCTTGTTTGTCTCTCTGAAAAGGCGTTCTTCGATCTGGCGGGCAGTTACGAATTTACCTTCCTTACCGGCAAATGGTGATGTGTTCGTACCGAATACCATCTGGATGGTCGGTTCGTCGATATGGAGCAATGGCAACGCTTCTTCTTTGCCGATGGTACATACTGTTTCACCGACTCCGATATCTTCAAGACCGGCAATCGCCACGATATCTCCGGCTGAAGCTGACTCGATTTCGATCCGGTTCAATCCCAGGAAACCATAAAGTTTCTGGATTCTGAATTGGACCTTGCTGCCATCGGCGCGCACGCATGACACCATGTCATTGACCTTCATCGAACCGCGTTGGATCCGTCCGATTCCGATCCGGCCAACGAAGTTATTATAGTCCAGTAAAGCCGGTTGGAATTGCAGAGGTCCTTCTTCATCGACCAAAGGTTCCGGGATTTCAGAAAGAATCAGATCAAGAATCGGATCCATTGAATCCTGTTGGCTGTTGATGTCATCAGACATCGAAGATGTCCCTTGCAAAGCTGAAGCGTAGACAGTCGGGAATTCCAACTGGTCGTCATCCGCACCCAGTTCCATGAACAACTCAAGAATTTCATCCATTACTTCCTTGATGCGCACAACCGGACGGTCAACCTTGTTGACAACGACGATCGGTTTCACTTTGGCAGCCAGCGCTTTTTTCAATACGAAACGGGTTTGGGGCATTGTCCCTTCATAGGCGTCTACGACAAGCAATACTCCGTCAACCATGTTCATGATCCGTTCAACTTCCCCGCCGAAATCGGCATGGCCTGGGGTATCCATGATGTTGATGCGGTTTCCTTTGTAGTTGATGGCTGTTGTCTTAGCCAGGATGGTGATACCGCGTTCACGTTCGATATCGTTCGAATCCATCGCTCTTTCTGCTACTTGTTCATTATCGCGAAAAGTTCCTGATTGCTTCAGCAACTGATCGACTAAGGTGGTTTTCCCATGATCGACATGGGCAATGATTGCAATATTTCTAATATTCATAATAATCTCCTCATTAACCTAGATATTATACCATAATTTTATATCGATACAAATAAAAAAACAACGATAGTTTCTACTAAATTCGATATTTCGGATGTAAGCGGTACAAAAAAAAAAGATGAGACAGGCTCATCTTTATTATTAAAGTTCTACGACTTCCAGGAATGAAGTGGTTCCTTTTACCCCAGCAGCACCAGCTACCACGATAATTTTATCTCCAGCTTCGAATCCATCTTCTTTAGAGATCACTTTAGCGTATTCAACTTGAGCTGAACGGTCATTCATCGGCGGGCAAACCATACCTTTGACACCCCAGTTCAAGGCCAATGTACGGGTGATTTCTTCGTGTGGCGTACAAGCAAGGATACGGGCTTGTGGACGGTAACGAGAAACACGACGTGCAGTCGATCCTGATTCAGTGTAGACAACGATCGCTTTGATATCGAAACGTGATGCGATGTCAGATACTGACATGCAGATTGCTTCAGAAGTGCTAAGTTGTGCAGTTTTTACAGCGAATCTTTGCAATGCTGAATAGTTCAATTTTTCTTCAGTTTTGACAGCGATCTTAGTCATTGTCATAACTGATTCTTCAGGGTATTTACCTTGAGCGGATTCACCTGAAAGCATGATTGCATCAGTTCCGTCATAGATTGCGTTGGCAACGTCAGATACTTCCGCACGAGTAGGACGTGGGTTTTCTTGCATGCTGTCCAACATTTGTGTTGCAGTGATTACAACTTTACCAGCGGCGCGACATTTTTGGATCAGTTCCTTTTGGATTCCTGGAACGTCTTCAGCCGGGATTTCAACACCTAAGTCACCACGGGCAACCATGATACCATCAGCTACTGCGAGGATTTCATCCATGTTGTCGACACCTTCGCTGTTTTCGATTTTAGCGATGATTTGGATTTCTGGACGACCGTTTTCAATCAACAGTTTTTTAACATCCAACACGTCTTGAGCACGACGAGTGAATGATGCCGCGATGAAGTTCACACCTTGTTCACAACCGAATGTGATATCGCCACGGTCTTTGTCGCTCAGGTATTCGAAACCTAATTTGATACCTGGAACGTTGATTCCACGACGGTTTTTAACAACACCGTCATTGGCGCAGACACAAACGATGTCAGTTCCTTCAACGTGGTCAACCAATAATTCAACTTGACCGTCGTTAACCAGGATGAAACCGCCAGGCACTACGTCTTTGTATAATTCTTTATAAGTGATTGTGAAACGATCTGAAGTTCCTTCGATGTCTTCAGTAGTGATTACAGATGTCTGACCTTTTTTGAATTCAGTCGATCCTCCAACGAAAGCTCCAGTACGGATTTCTGGACCTTTTGTATCAAGAAGGATTGCCACGTTCTTGTTCAATTCTTTTTGCAACTTGTGCAAAGTAATGATACGACCACCATGCTCTTCGAAATCCCCATGAGAGAAGTTAAGACGCATTACATTCATTCCAGCCAGAATCAGCTTGCGCATCATCGCTTCGTTTTCACTTGCAGGTCCGATTGTACAGACAACACGTGTTTTTTTCTTTTGTTCTTGTTTAAATTCCATTAGTTTAGTTTCCTCACCTTATCTAAGTTAATTCTCTTCTGATTAATTTTCTGATATATTAACGAAGTTTGATTACGTCTTCGTAAATACTAAAATCGATTTCGCGGCTGTGTCCCAATACCTGTTCGATTGGCAATCCTACCAACTTACCTTTGACATCGGATACGCAAAGACCGCCTTTTCCTTCTTCCAACAATTCAACTGCAAGGATACCCATGCGGCTTGCCAAGACACGGTCACGACCTGAAGGACGTCCGCCACGTTGCATATGTCCCAGGACGTTTGCCCGGGTTTCAAACCCTGTTGCCGCCTCAATATCTTTTGCCAATTGGTTGACATCAGTGATATGTTCGGTAATTACAACAATCGCATGTTTCTTGTCAGATCTCTTTGATTGTTTCAATCTCTCGATTACCGCTTCCTTGTCGAAACCAATTTCGCTGGTGATGATGATTTCCGCTCCACAGGCAATCCCTGAATGAACCGCCAAATCACCACAACGTCGCCCCATTACTTCCAGGACAGTACATCTTTGATGTGATGAAGATGTGTCGCGAAGTTTGTCCAACGCATCAACAATCGTGTTCAATGCCGTATCGAACCCGATAGTGAAATCAGTATCCGGGATATCGTTGTCGATAGTTCCTGGAAGACCGATACAGTTAACTCCCATTTCAGTAAGTTTCAAAGCTCCATTGTAGCTACCGTCGCCACCGATAACAACCAAAGCTTCCATTCCCACTTTTTTCATCTGCTCAATCGCCACTTTACGAATCTCCGGATCCTTGAATTCCGGGAAACGTGCAGATTTCAAGATAGTTCCACCAAGATTGATGATATTGCGGGTCTCAGAAAGCGAGAATTTCATGAAATCCCCCTCGTAAAGACCTTTGTACCCTTGACGGACCCCATAAACTTCGATGCCTTTGTTCAAGCAAGTTCTAGCAACAGCTCTTATAGCTGCGTTCATTCCTGGCGCATCGCCACCAGAAGTTAAAACACCAATGCATTTAACCATCTATAAGCTCCTTTTATCTTTTATAACATGAGTAATTGTAGCATACATTGAAAAATATTTAAATATAATTCGGGATAAATTATTATTAAAATTGTGATTTAATCACACAAATTTGAATCAGGCATCACAAAGCGCTTTCATTTTTTCGATCAGCGATTTGACCCGATATTCGTCCCCTGATCGGATCGTGTAGTATTTGGCCAACTGCTTAAGATCGTATTCCGAAGATATGTAAGTGACAAGATCGTTCTGGAGCCGGTAGGCGATGATGCTAAAAAGGATTTCGTCGCGCGACCAGTTGGTCACATACTCGTTGCCCACATCGTCGAGGAAAAGATATTCCACCGTCTTGATGTTGTTGAGCGAGTCGAGATAGTCGCTCGATGCCATCCGCCCTTTGAGATCGATGATGAAATTCGGGAAGTTGATGAAGCCGATCTTGTGTTCCAGGGCATAGGTGCGGGCAATGGATCCTAGAACCAGGAGCTTTTCCTTGGACATCGGAGCCTTGATGAACATCCCGGTGTTCTTCCCGGCGTTGATGTTCTGGTTGAATGCCACATATATTTCCTTGAGCTTTTCATGCCTGGAAAGATCGATGTCCTTGGCCCGGGTCAGGATGATCTTCTTGTCGATGTTGGACACGACCACATTCGAAAGTATCCGATGCTGCTGCTGGATAATCTTGCCAAACCGGCAGGGAGCCGCAATCAGTTTGATATGGCCATTGGAGTCGGTCTCGATCTGGTAGACGTAGCCCTTTGATGCCTTGGGGCAGCTTTCGAGTCCCATGCAGCCAACACAGGGCTTATGGTCCTCATGGTAGTTGATGAACTCGATCCAGTTGTTCTCGATGTCCAATCTTTCCAGCCGGTATTTTTTCAGGGCATCCTGGATTATTGTCGTCGCCATGAGCTGGGTGATGTTGTTTTGCTTGATCTTTTCGAGATCCTTGATTGCCACTTGGTTGATTTTTTCCATTTTGTGCTCCTTTAGTTGAATGAGTCGAGAATGTCATCGAGGTCGCTCTGGTTGAGCGAAGGCTTGTAGTCCTTGGTCGTACTGTCGTCTTCGATCTTGATGGTCGAACCGTTCTGGAAGCTGCGGTATTCGCGGGCCTTGGCAATGGCCTGTTCGGCAGTCTCGATCTTGGATCTGCGCCATGAGGCTCCATGAGTATCCATGAAGGCTTTGACGATCTTGTTGTCGCAGACCATCAGGGTGAATTCGATCAGGACATTCATAACCTCGACGTTTAGCTGCAGTGAAGTCATCACCGACTCGACCGCCTGCAGGTCCCGCTTGACCGGCTCGACACCGCCCTGGTGGTCCTGGAGTATTTCAAAAGGCGAAGCGGTCTTGAGATAGTAGAGATGCTTGTCTTTGACATCGCCTAGTTGCGCCGGGGAAACCGGAGCATAACGGTAGACATTTTCAATCGTCGCCGGCTCGATTAGTTCATAATGGTTCCTAGCCAATCTTGTTAGCGTCTCGAGGTCGATTGCGTTGGCATCGATGCTCTGGCGCACGATTGAAAGCATCGTCGTTGCGTCGACCTGGTAGAGATGGCCTAGCTGGATGATCCGCTCCTTGATCTTCGGGGAAATGATCTTCGCAGGAATCTGGTAGCTTCCAAGCTCCTTTTCAAAGGACTCATAATCCCATTCGAAGATGCGGTTTTTAGGCTTGTTGATGATCGATTTGGCCTGGGCGACAAACTGCTCGCCCTGTGAGACGATCTCAAAGACATCGCCAAAGCGGGCTGAGACATCCTGGTAGTCCTTTGACTTGACAATGGGGATCTTGTAGTTTAGAACGGTCTTGGCGTAATCATCCTCCCCCAGCCGCTCCTTCAACAAAGTGTTCAAAATGCCGTTCTCGAAAAACTTCAGCGGCTCAAGAGGCGGATTGATTTCGAACAGGTAGCGTTCATTATCCTGGTAGAGATAGGTCGATACCAGCTTCAATGCCTCCAGTTTTTTCAGGGCGTCATTGAAAGACTTCAATGACAGGCCCGTGATTTTCAGGATCCGGGATACCAGGGAAGTCGATTTGGACAGGCTGAGCTGCTTGACATCGCTGGCAAGGGTAAGGTATAGACTGACCCCCTCGTGGCCGATCAGGGGCTGGTAGAGCATGTTTAGTGTCTTGACCTGGACGATTTCCAGGGGATAATTGCACTTTATTCCGTATTGGCTGGATGCTAACAAGTCCATAATTGTTCAATCACCTTCTCCACTTGGTCTTTCAATTCTTCGATTGAGCCGTTGTTGTCGATCACATAGTCGGCTTTTTTCACCTTCTGCTCCAATGGCATCTGGCTTTTTATTATCTTCTTCGCATATTCTTCATCGATCCCGTCGCGCTCTTTCAAGCGGTCAATCTGGTTTTTCAAGGACACATCGACAACAACGACCTTGTCGCACAGATATTCGAGATGGACCTCGAAAAGCAGCGGGATATCAAGAAAAACGAGTTTTTCATCCTGTCTTCCCTGGATGAACTCCTCGATTTTCGCGATAACAAAAGGGTGGATCAATGCTTCAAGGGCCGCCTTGGCCTGAGGATCGGAAAAAATTATCCTCCCCAGTTTCTTGCGGTCGATCTTTCCGTCTTCCATGCAATCGAACTCGACAATCACCCGGTCGAAGACCTCCGGGTCGTCCAGAGCCTGTCTTGCCAGGATGTCGGCGTCGATCAGGGGATAGCCTTTCTCCCTGATCATCTTTGCCACCGTCGATTTGCCCGAGGCGATGCCCCCGGTCAGTCCGACCCTCAACATTGATATTCGCGAATTTCTTCTAGTATCTTCGCAATGGTCAGCGACTTGTTGTAAGTCATTATCTTGTCTTCATAGTAGTTCTTGGTAAAGGCGATAACCTGAGAGTACAGGTCGTCGTACTCGTAATCCTGATGGTATCTGGTGATATGGTCCTGGATCAGCGAGAATTCGACGGCCCGGTGCATTATCGGCACTTCGATGATGCCCTTGTCACCGATGATTTTCATCATGGAGTCCTTCTTGCGGTCGATGCCGCATTCGACGATGGCCGGCACCCCGTTGAAATCGATCATTGCCAGGGTGTATAGGTTGACCCCTTCCTTCTCGTTCTTTTTGACATCCTTTATCTGGTACTCAACCCCGAGCAGGTCGACCAGGCATGCGACATTGTAGACCCCGATATCGTACAGGGCCCCGCCGCAGACTGGGTTGTAAAGGTATGAATCGAAACGCTCGTCAAGGTTGCAGATGCATGTCTCCACCTTGATGATCCGCCCGATCGGCTCTTTTTCAAGCACTTCCTTTAATTTGCGGTAAGCCGGAGTGTACAGGCTCTTGAGCGCCTCCATGACCTTGACCCCTTTTTCCTTGGCCAGAGAGATCAGCTCCTGGGTCTGTAGAAGCGACATCGTCATCGGTTTTTCAATAAGGACCGGAATGCCCTTGTCGAGGACTTCCCTGGCGATCTGGAAATGGGAATCATGAGGTGTGGCGATATAGATGAAATTGAGATCCTGCTTGAGCATCTCATGATAGTCATCATAGCTGTGGGGCACGTTGAAATGGGCCGCCACGCTCTGGGCCTTTTGCATGTTCCTAGAAGAGATGGCATACACTTCCTGGCCATCGATATTATTGATTGTCTTTAAAAATCTGGTTGCAATATTACCTGCACCAATCACTCCCCAACGGATCATCACGATTTCCTCCTTTGACATTTAGGGCAATAGTAAGTCGAACGCCCTTTGATTTTTTCTTTCCTGATTTCACTATGACATACTTTACATTCTTTTTGAAGATGAACTTGCAAACTGACCTGGAATAAACCGTCGATTCCGTTGGCCGAAAACGAATGGATGGTGGTTCCCCCTTGGGCGATTGCCGCTTCGAGTATCTTGGAGCTTGCCTGGATAAGCTGTTCCACCCTTTTTAACGTCAGGTTCTTCCCCGGGGTGAACGGGTCGATCCCCATGGCAAAACAGATCTCATTGGCGTAGATATTACCGATCCCCGCCATTATCGTCTGGTCAAGGAGCAGATGTTTGATTGGCATATCCGACTTGTGGATCCGCTGGTAAACGGCTTTGGGATCGGCACAAAAAGGCTCCGCACCCAGCTTGCAAAGGGGCAGCTGGTTCTTGTAGTCGCTTTTCGAGGAGAGCACCATCCGGCCGAACTTGCGCGTGTCATTGTAGCTTAGATATGACCCGTCATCAAGATGGAAAATGATGTGGTCATGCTTGGAGAATTCCGGCTTGTTTAGGATATTGTATTTGCCTTCCATGCGCAGATGGGATACAAAGGCAGTGTCCTCAAGAACGAAGATCAGGTATTTGCCCACACGGTCAAGATCCGTTATTTTCTGGTTGATGACCGCCTGCTTGAACTCTTCAAGGTCGTTTTCAATGATGCGGGGATAGTTGACTTGGATGTCGACTATCCGCTTGTTGATGACGAAATTCTTCAATGTGTTTTTTACTGTTTCCACTTCTGGCAATTCGGGCATTATTTCACCTATTTAAGATCATACCAGTTCTTGGCATGATTTCCTTCCACTTTCAATTCGACTTTGAGATCATATGCTTCCTTCATTCCCTTGACGGCCAGGGCTTCGACAAGCTCGAGCTCATCTTCAAGCACATCGAATATGAGCTCATCGTGCACCTGCAGGATCAGCTTCGATTTGAGCTTGTGTTTCTTGAATGATTCGCTCACCTTGATCATGGCCAGCTTCAAAATATCGGCCGCCGAACCCTGGATTGGCGAGTTCATCGCCAGCCGTTCTCCCAGCTGCTGGCGGATCCGGTTCTTTTCATTTATTTCGGGAATGAACCGCTTGCGGTTGCAGATGGTCGTCACATAGCCTTGCTTCTTGCATTTTGCGATATTGTCGTCCATATAGGTCTTGATCTGCGGGTACTTCTGGAAATAGCTGTCGATATATTCCTTGGCCTCATTGCGGCTCACATTGATCTGGGTTGCCAGACCGAAGTCAGAGATGCCATATATGATTCCGAAGTTTACCGCCTTGGCGTTGTGACGCATCTGGCTGGTCACCTGGTCATAAGGAACATTGAATACCTCGCTGGCAGTGTAGCGGTGGATGTCCTGGTCCTCGTTGAAGGCTTTGATAAGCGGTTCGACGTTGGCCAGGTGGGCCAATACCCGCAGTTCGATCTGCGAGTAGTCGTATGAGACAAGATAATCATTGGCGGGAATGAAGGCCTTGCGGATCAGCTTTCCTTCGGGAGTGCGGACCGGGATATTCTGGAGGTTGGGATCGGTCGACGAGAGCCGGCCGGTCTGGGTCAGCGCCTGGTTGTAGATGGTGTGGATCTTTCCGTCGCCAAACACCTGTTCTTGCAGGCCGGTCACATAGGTCGATACCAGCTTGGTCAAGCGGCGGTACTCAAGGATCAGATCGATGATGCGATGGTCGTCCCGCAGTTTTTCAAGTACATCCACATTTGTGGAATATCCCGTTTTGGTCTTCTTGAAGCTTTTAAGACCCAGTTCCTCGAACAGGACCACCCCTAACTGCTTGGGCGAAGCGATAGTGAACTCGTGTCCGGCACACTCGTAGATCCCTCTGGTAAGTTCCTCGATGCGTGCCAAAAATGTCTTTTCAAGTTCCTTCAATACGCTAATGTCGACCTTGGCTCCAAAAAACTCCATTTCCGCCAGGATGTCGCTTACCGGCATTTCTATATTGGCATAAAGCTCTTCCTGTCCCGAGACTTTGAGCTGTTCGATCAGCTTGTCTTTAACTTTCCTGATCCCATCAGCCTGCAAGCAGAGATGGCGCGCCAGGATCGCCTGGTCGGGAACATGCTTTTTGGCCCCTTTGCCGTAGATGTTTTCATCATAATCGATCGGTGATGCGATATAGTTGTCAACCACGTACTTGATTTCGTCCTTGGTCGCGGGATTGAGGATATAGGCCGCCAGCTGGACATCGAAGTCCACCCCGTCAAGCTCAAGCGAGTTCCATCTCAGGGCCAGCCGGGTTTTTTTCATGTCGTAGACGGTCTTTTTGATCTTCTCATCTTCGAGCATCGCCTTGAAATTCGAATCTGCGATGGCGTTTTCAAAAGAGATGTAGTAAGCCTTATTTTTGGTCGCAATACCGAATCCCAGCACCGGAGACTTGTGGTAGTTTGAATCATATACCGCCACCGCCAATGCGATGTCGTCCAGGTCTTCAGGACAGGTATCGACAATCGAATAATCGAATTCATGGGGTTTATAATCATCACGGCTGCCCATCTTCTTAAGCAGGGAATTCATGTCATAGCGCTTGTAGAAATCCGCCAGGGTGTCATAATCATAGCCTTTGTATTCATACCTGGCCAGGTCAATATCCAGTTCGACATCGGTGATGATTGTGGCGATTTTCTTGGAAAGAAGCCCCTGGTCGATAAACGTCGCGATCTTTTCCTTGAGCTTGCCTTTGAGCTTGTCGATGTTGTTTGCCAGGTTTTCAATCGTGTCGTATTCATGAAGCAGTTTCAAGGCCGTTTTCTCGCCGACACCCGGAATCCCCGGGATATTGTCGGCTTTGTCGCCCATAAGACCCTTGAGATCGCGCATCCGATCAGGGACAAGCTGATATTGTTCAAAAAAGGCCGCCTCATCCATGACCTGGATGTCGTTGACCCCTTTTCGGGTGAGAAGCACATGGACATTGGGCTTGATGAGCTGGAGCATGTCCTTGTCGCTTGTGATTATGTCGACCTGGATTCCCTCCTGGGAAAGCCTCGTCGCCACAGTACCGATGATGTCGTCACCCTCATAGCCTTCGACTTCCTCGAAGTCGATGCCATGGGCCGTGAGATATTCCCGGACCATCGAAAACTGAACGTTGAGCTCGTCGGGAGCGGAAGTCCGCGTCTGCTTGTAGACATCGAAAAGCTCGTTTCTAAACGTCTTCTTGCCGTAGTCGAAGGCGACAAACACGTATTTGGGTTCCTGTTTCAACAGATTCTCCATCATGTTCGAAAAGCCGTACACCGCATTGGTGGGGACTCCGTCCTTGTTCATCATCAGGTTGCCCATCGCGGCAGTCGCATAGTATGCCCGATAAAGCAGACTGTTGCCATCTATAATTATAATTCTATCCATTGGATTCTCCTTCTATACTCTAATCAGTGAGCTGACTATTATCTGCAGCTCGCGCGAGTAGTCGACCCGGCCTTCGATGACCACATTCGACCCCCGCACCAGACTCTTGGAAAAGCGCTGGTAGCTTTCATTGAACAGCACTCCAGAAATGCCGGCTGTCTCATCCTGGCCTTCGATAAAGGCCATATTGTTGCCGTTTTTGTCCTGGATCACCTTGACCCGGGTCAGGTTCACCAATATCCGCACCTTCTGGTTGATATGGCCGGACAGGTCGATCACATCGATATCCACATGGTGGGACTGTTTTAGATTGGCCAGGGGATGGGAACTGAGATACACACCCAGGGCCTGTTTTTCCAGTTCGAGGTTGATTGCGGCCTGTTTTTTTGACCCCCAGTCGTCCTGATAGGCGACTTCCAGATCACCCATGGCGAACTTGTCAAGATTGAATTTCTTGATGTTTTCATACCGGGCCACATGGGCGAAAAGATTCTCCTTGATTTCGTGGGGCGGATGGTTGAACTCCTTGAAGCAGCCCGCATCGATCAGTGCCATCATTGTCGCCTGGTTGATCTTGTTGTCCATCCGGTAGATGAAATCATCGATGCTTTCAAACGGCTTGTCACCCCGGACCTGCTCTAGCTTCAAATAGAATGCCTGACCGACATTCCTGATTGCCACCAGCGAAAAGCGGATGTTGCCGTTTTCCACGGAGAAATAGTTGTAGGAATAGTTGATTGAAGGCGGCAGGATCTTTATGTTGAGCCTGCGGCACTCGGAGATGGCCTTGATCAAGGTCTTGGTGTTGGACGAATCATTGGTCAAAATAGCACTGTAGAACTCAAGCGGAAAATTCGCTTTGAGATAGGCCAGATAGTAGGCCACATAGGCGTAAGAGACGCTGTGGGCCTTGTTGAAGCCATAATTCGCAAATTTCAGGATCACCTCAAAAGACCTGTTGGCCTGCGACATCGAGTAGCCGTTGCTTAGCGCCCCCTGGATGTACTCATCTTTCAGTTCCAGCATGCCCGACGCCTGTTTTTTGGACATCGCCTTGCGCAGCTTGTCGGCTTTTGAAAGGGAGAAAGAGGCTATCTTCTGGACCGCAAGCATTATCTGTTCCTGGTAGATCATTATGCCATATGTAGATTGAAGAATCGGTTTCAAATCATCGATGATATAGTCGACTGGCGCTTCGCCTTTTTTGCGGGCGATATAGTCGGGAATGTTTTCCATGGGACCCGGGCGGTACAGGGCGATTGCCGCGATGATGTCGTCGAGACTTGACACATGCATCCGTTTGATCAGATCGGTCATACCGCTTGATTCAAGCTGGAATATCCCGAGGGTATTGCCATGGGACAGCAGGTTGAATGTCTTCGAATCGTCGAAGCCGATCTCGTTGATTGCCACCTTGACACCGCGGTTGATTTCAACCTGTTCGACAATCGACTTGATAACGCTGAGGTTGCGCAGACCCAGAAAATCCATTTTCAAAAATCCAGCCTCTTCGATATAGTCCTTGGAATATTGCACGACCCGAAGACCGTTGTTGATTGAAAGGGGCGCCACTTCAAGCAGATTGCTCGAGGAAAGGACGATACCGGCGGCATGGGTCGAGGCGTTCTTGGGTATCTTTTCAACCAGGGCGCAGCTGTGGAGAATCTTGGCCATTGCCGGATTCGATTCCACCAGGGACGCGAAATGGTTGGAGCTGTTGTACACTTCCATGATTGACTTCCTGTTTTTAGGACCGGTCGGCACCTGTTTCGAAAGCATCTCAAGATAAGGCAGGGAAAGACCCATGACCTTGCCTAGATCCTTGATGGCGACCCGGGGGCCGTAAGAAGAGAACGTGACGATTCCCGCCACATGGTCGACTCCGTATTTGTCGATGACGTAGTTTACGACCTCGTCGCGACGGGTGTCCTGGAAATCGATGTCGATATCGGGCATGGATATCCGATCGACATTCAAGAAACGTTCGAAAAGAAGGTCATATCTGATGGGATCGATGTTCGTTATGCCAAGGCAATATGAAACAAGCGACCCGGCCGCCGAACCCCGACCCGGCCCGACCAGGATCTTGTTTTTCTTGGCGTACTGGACATAGTCATAGACAATCAGGAAGTAATCGTCGAAGCCCATCTTGTGGATTATTTCAAGCTCCTCATCGAGGCGCTGCATGTATCTGGGAGTGATCTGGTCGTTGAAGCGTTTTTTCAGACCGACATGACAGAGAATATTCAGGTATTTTTGCGCAGTCTGGTTTGGGGCCAGGGGATATTTTGGCAGGTGAGCCTCCATGTTTCCAAGGTCCACATTGCAACTGTCAATAAACTCGTCGACATTGGTATTCACCTGGTCGTCGAAAAGGGCGCTTAGTTCACCAGGACCCTTGAGGTAGTGACAAGGATTGCTTGGTTCGTCATGGACCGATAGGGTCGCCCCGGTAAGGCTCGCTTCAAGCAGGTCGCAGGCAAATGCGTCATTTGGCTCGAGGTATCTTACCTTGTTGTAGCCCAGCAGCCTGACATCATGTTTGCCGGCCAGCTCGACAAGCTCGCTGTTGATCCGGTTTTCAAGTTCAAGCATGGAAACCGAGATTCCGATAAAGAAATTTTCCTTGAAATACTCCTTGAACATCAACAGGTTGCTTTCAGCGCGCTGGGGCATCATCCGCTTGAGAGAATAGGCGATCAGGCCGTTGTAGTCGCCGGCAACCACGTAGAGATTTTTCGCTTTTTTTGCGAGCACTTCCAAGTCGATGGCATCCAGGCCATTTGTATTGATGATCGAAGTTATCCCCACCAGTTCCAGGTAGCCCTGGTAGTTCCTGGCGTAAAGAAGCAGCGGATAAGCCTGAGATTCGATCAGCACGCTCGCACACAGTCCAAGCAGCCCCTTGATCCCGGCTTTGTGGCATTCATGGTAGAATTCCAGGGCGCCATACATATTGTTCACATCGCATATTCCCAGAGCCTTAATATTCAATTGTTTGGCTTTAGCGACCAGTTCCTTTATCAGGATGGTGCTTTTTTGAAACGAGTAGCTCGTTACAACGTTTATATTCCCATTCATATCATCACCTTGTGTCATTATATCATAATTTGCCATCCGGTTGTATTTGGATACTGCAAAAAGTGCGGATGTTTGGCTCAACTTCGCTTGTGAAACAAAAAAGGTCCCGCTAAGGGGAAACCTTCTTTTTGGGCCTGGACGCCAGGATGAAGATCGTAGCCAGGACCATCGCGAAACCAAGATAGTCAAGGGCGATGAAATCCAGATCGAACATCATTACCGACAGGACCAGTGAGGTCAGCGGTTCGAACGAACCAAGCATGCTCGCATCCATCGCACCCACCAGCGATGAGCCATGGAGATACAGGCCAAATCCGCCCAGGGTTCCGACCACCACGATGACAAGGGCTGCCATGTACCCGGCAAAATCCAGATTCAGAGTGAAAATATTCACCCTGTTGAATACCATCAGTGCCACACCGCCAATCCCCATGGCATACCCGATCACAAGCAAGACCCCGTATCGGGCGATCAGCCTTACGGGAATAAGCATGTACAGGGCCAGACCCAGGGCGGCATTGAACCCCCAGAAAATCCCCTGAGGCGATATTGCCAACGAGTTGACATTGCCGTGGGTCACAAGCAGGAACACCCCGCCTATAGCCAGGACCATCGAGAGCGACTCTTGCAGATCCGGCAGGGATTTGCGACGAAGGCAAAGGTAAACCAGGATCAGGATGGGCCCGAGGTACTGGATCACCGTTGCCGTAGGCGCATTTGAATGGTAGATGGCGGCGATATAGGCATACTGGCAAAAAAGCAGACCGAATATGGAAAAGACAAACAGGACAAAGGTGTCATGTCTGTTCTTGAATATCGCGTACATTTCCCTGCCCTTCTGGATCCGCAGAATCGGCAAGAGGATCAATGCCGTGAAAATCATCCTGATCACCGTGACCTGGGCCGAGGTCACATCATAGTTTTCAAAAAAATACTGGGAACATATTCCCGAAACGCCCCAAGAGGCAGCGCCAGCTATGCATGACAAATAGCCAATCAACTTGTTCGACATTGAAATTCTCCTTTTTATCAGCTTGCGCAATTATAACATGATTAACCGGGATTAGTGAACCCGCAATGCATGAAAACCGCATTATTTTGTGGAATAAGTGCTTCGAGGCTTGCAGGCCAGGATGAAGATATCCGCCAGGTTAAAAAACATCAATGCCAATCAGACTCGTGAAAAAAAGCATACCTAACGCCTTTTGAAAAACAAGTGGACCCGGATCACATTGTAGACAAAGCTATCTTTCTTGATGTCTGTTCAATTCTATCAAATCCAGCACCCGGGATAAAGGGGCTCGAGGCCAAAAAAAAGCACAAAATTTTGTGCTTTAGATGCGTTTCAACTTGGCGATTGTCGTCAGCGATGCAACGTGTGGAGCGGTGTCGACACCGACAATCCGTTCAAGTGTGTAATACTTTTCGATTTCTCCTAGATCCTTGGCCATGGTCGAGTAGTTATCACCGATAACGATGAAATTGTCGACTTTTCCCAATACCAGTGAATTGCGGAGCGCTTCGGAAATATTCGAGTTGTTCAAGAACAAGATGACTGTGTCATATTCCTTTTTCTTTGCCAGGGTCACAATCGAATCATCGATTGAACCCGATTTGACTTTGATGTTTTCAAGCATCTTCGATTTGACGTTGAGCTTCAAATCGTCCCGGGCATAGTTCTTGTCCTCGAGAATGACGACTTCCTTGTCCTTGATGTTCATCTCGAACAGGCAAGAATCGCCTCCAATGGAGATAATCTTATCGGAGTCGTCAAGCATCTTGTAGATGGCGTTGTAAACCTTCAAAGCGTTGTCAAGATTGTCGGGCAGCTTTGTTTTTACGGAATACAGGTATCTCTGATTGTTGAAATCGACCGGAAGGCGGGCATCACCATAGTATTTGGTGTAGCCGGTCTCCTCGAAGCTTGAGTACTTGGTTGTGTTGGTCGACTGGAACAGGGCCCCCACATATCCTAGCTGGCTCACTCTTTCGATCACATCACGGGAAAGCCCGTCTTTGCCGGTTATAAAGACAACTGTGACCAGGTCATTGCGCAAAGTCAGCTTCAAAAAACGGATTCCCTTTTTGAACTTGTCGTCATAGATTTTGCAATGGGTCTCATTAAGTATCTTCGACAGGTCGGTCAATGCCTGGTTGATCAGCGGGTGGTGCTTGAAGCAGCGGTCCATCAAAGTGAGATACTTCGAATCGCGCTGGTAAATACCGAAATTCAAATAGCCATTGAATTCCACTACCGGCAGGTTGACGTTGTTTATGAACCCTTCAGTCTTGCTTGAAGGAACCACGTCCTTGAAGACAACCTGATTCAGGTCGTATCTGGTGTATTTGCGGAACGATTCGCGCACCAGTTCCTTTTTGGCGCTAAGTTGTGCCTTGTAGTCCAGGTGGAGCAGGTTGCATCCCTGGCAGTTCTTGTACTGCTTGCACGGTGCCGATACCCGATCCTTTGAACGCTTCATTATTTTTACGACATTGCCTTCATGGAAGGTCCGGGTCGATTTGGTGATGTCCGCGATGACTGTCTCATCAGGGAGGGCACCCTTTACAAAGGTGATTTTCTTGTCAATGTAACCAATACCTTCACCGTTAATTCCTATTTTTTTGATTTCTACTTCTTTTTTCATCCTACAATGCTTAGCTTACCAGGCTAAGACTCCTCACTTTCAATTTTGGTAATCTTCAAATGGTCGATCCGACGCTTGTCAATGGCGATTATCTGGAACAGATAGTCATCGATGACTATCTCGTCATTTACTTCCGGAGTCGATTTCAGGGCACCCAAAACCAACCCGCCAATGGAGTCGAACTCTTCCTCATCAAAATTTGTCTTTAAAAATTCATTCACTTCAATAATGTTTGTCGTACCGTCGACAAGATATTCGTTCTTGGATATTGCGAATATTTCCTTGTCGAATTCGTCATCATATTCGTCGGCGATTTCCCCGACGATTTCCTCGACGATATCCTCGAAGGTAACAATCCCCGAAAAGACCCCGTACTCGTCAAGAACGACCGCCATGGTCGCATGATCCTTACGCATCGATTCGAAAACCGTATCGATATGGTTGAACTCGTAGACGACAAAGGCGTCCCGCAGATAATCCGCGGTCTTGAATGTTTCCGGGTCAATCTGGAAGAAAAGCAGATCCTTGATGTTCAACACGCCCACAACCTCGTCAAACGATTCCGAATGGACCGGATAGCGCGAATATCGGTCTTTTTGATAGATTTCGACCAGCTCGTCATAATTGCAGTCCTCATCAAGGACAGTAACGTTGATACGCGGCGTCATGATGTCGCGGATTTCCGTCTCGCCAAAATCGAAGACGTTGTGGATCATCTTTCTTTTTTCTTCCTGCAATACCCCTTCCTCATGGGAAACGGTTACTATGGTCTTGAGTTCCTCTTCGGTCACGGTCGGACGGATTTCGCCGCCGCCTCCCAGAATGATAATAAACACCCGGGAAACCCGGTTCAAGATGATTACAACCGGATAAGTCACAATGACAACAATATTGATGAACTTCGCCAAAGCCAAAACCAGAGAATCGGCTTTTTTGGTCGCCAGGCTTTTGGGCGTAATCTCCCCGAAAACCAATATCAGCAAAGTCACTAACCCGGTTGCATAGGCGATGTAGACTCCTTGATTCCCAAAAAGCGAAATCATCAAAGACGTCGTCAATGAAGACGCCAGAATATTCACCAGGTTGTTGCCGACCAGGATCGAAGCGAACAGGCGATCGCCATCCTCCAGTAATCTTTCCACCAGTTGGGCTTTCTTGTGCCCCTCTTGTGAAAGGTTGCGCAGTCTGATTTTATTCACCGACAAAAACGCTGTCTCGCTCGAAGAAAAAACCGCTGATGTAAACAATAATATCACTAAAATTATTACCGTCGTGCTCTGGGAGGTATCCAATTTAAATCTCCTTTTTCAAATGAATTATTTTATCTATTCTAATACATATTGACGCTTTTGTCAAAACTATTCTAGAACATCCTGTCTAAGATGATTTTAACCCAATTCAACCGGAATTTAAAGCACAAAAAGACTCATTCGAGTCTTTAGTTCGAGTCTTTTTATAGGCGATGTAGACTCCTTGATTCCCAAAAAGCGAAATCATCAAAGACGTCGTCAATGAAGACGCCAGAATATTCAGGTTGTTGCCGACCAGGATCGAAGCGAACAGGCGATCGCCATCCTCCAGTAATCTTTCCACCAGTTGGGCTTTCTTGTGCCCCTCTTGTGAAAGGTTGCGCAGTCTGATTTTATTCACCGACAAAAACGCTGTCTCGCTCGAAGAAAAAACCGCTGATGTAAACAATAATATCACTAAAATTATTACCGTCGTGCTCTGGGAGGTATCCAATTTAAATCTCCTTTTTCAAATGAATTATTTTATCTATTCTAATACATATTGACGCTTTTGTCAAAACTATTCTAGAACATCCTGTCTAAGATGATTTTAACCCAATTCAACCGGAATTTAAAGCACAAAAAGACTCATTCGAGTCTTTAGTTCGAGTCTTTTTAGTTTCCCAGTACAACTTCAATCGTCTGATCGCTGGTCAATACGGTATTGGCGGCTATTGACTGGCTTGAAACCACCTGTCCGTCCCCTTTGAAATTGATGGTGATATTGGCGAGCGATGCGAGAGTGGCGACATCCTTGCGGGACCAACCCGTCATGTCCGGAATCGCTATCTCGTTGCCATCGGTCTTCAAGAAAACCTTGTCGGACACGTTGATGGTGCTGTAGGCCGCCGGGTATTGGGCTACCACGGTCGAGCCGTTGGAGATGACCACCGCGTCAAGTTTGCTTTCACCCAGCTGGCTGGTCGCGAACTTGGTGGACTGGTTGACAAACGATGGCAGGGTGTTGACCATCCCCTCGATGGAGGTGGTGTCCTCCTGGTATTTGTGGACCGTAGAGTAGGCTGCCGGGGTTATGCCCTTGATGATGTTGTCGGGCCACGAGTAAGTTGAATACTCCCCGATATAACAAAAGGCGATTATTATCTCAGGATCATCGTAAGGAAACAGCCCGACAAACGAATGCGAATACTCGCTGGAAGAATAGTCTTCGATCCTGTTTTCCCGTAGATCTCGCGCTCCGGTCCCACCTTCAAAATGGGTAACCCCGTAGAGCAGGTCCTTCATCGTAGAGACAGTATCGCTGGAAATAATTTTGTCTGAATACTCGGTGTTGGCGCTATATAGCACCTCCGATGAGTCCCCGTCGATGATCGAATCGATCCAGTAAGGAGTTATCATCTTGCCGTCATTGGCGAAGATGCTGTAGGCGCGAGCCAGCTGGTACAATGTCAGGGTCGTCCCTTGGCCAAATCCCGACGTGTAGAAGTTGGTCAGCTCGCCGTTTGGCCCGATTCCCGCAGTCACATCGAACCCGTCGACTTCCTGCGAGGTGAAGAATCCCAGTTCCTTGTAGAAATCGGTAAGGTCGTCACGGTCAGGAACCCTTGAGAGCAGGTTGCAGATGGCTGTATTGCTTGAACGGTACAGCCCCTCGTTGAAGCTGATCATGCCCCAGCCGGTGTTGTTCCAGTCCCTTATTGTCGCGGTCACCTTCCCGCTTGTCGTCTTTACCTGGTATGAGCCGGACTGGTAAAGCTCCTCGCCGTTGTAAAGGCCGTTTTCAATCATGTAGGAATAGACAAACGGCTTGAAGATCGAACCGACCTCATAAGGATATTCGGTGAAGAAATTGGTGTAGTTTTCTATGTTGCGGTCATTTGGATTGAATGAAGGGTAATTGCTCTGGGCCAAAATCCGACCGGTTTTAGCCTCGATAATGACGCAGCTGCCAAGAGTCGCATTCGCCCCCGAGAGGTTTTCCTCCATCAGCGTGTCGAGATCACGCTGGAGCGATGAATCGATGGTCAGATTGATGATGTCTCCGTTTTCCGGTTCGACATCCTCGATGATCCCCCCAGGGAGAACATAGCCCGAGGTGTCGACCTGATACGATTCATAGCCATTGGTTCCCGCAAGCAGGTCATTGTATGTCTTCTCGATCCCGTATTCGCCCACTATCTTCTGGTCATCCTCGCTGACATACTTGTTCAGGGCGTATCCCACCACATATGAAGCAAAATCGCCCATTGGATAATTGCGCGACAGCACTTCCGAGAATTCGATTCCGGCAATGTCGAGAGCCTCGATCTGCTTTTTCTGGATCGCCGAAAGGGAATTGCCGTAAGAGCCGAATTCCATCTGGTAGAGGTTGTTGTCCTTTGAATACTGGAGCTTTTCTTCCATCTTGGCCGGTTCCATTCCGATGATGACTGACACGTCATTGATCAGCGCATCGTAATCGACCAGATGGCTTGGCGTGTCGCCATAGCCCGGCCGGCTTTCGTCAATGATCACCACCAGCTTGTATTTGGTCACATCCTGAGCAATTATCTGGCCATCGGAAGAATAGATGGTTCCCCTTTGGGAATATACCGGAGTTGTCTTCACGGCCCGGTTTTGCGCGTAGGCCAGGATGTCCCCTTGCGAGTAGAGGTTTTTCCCGGTTGCCATCAGGTAGCCGACATTACCGACTATTAAGGCTATAACCACCATATAGGCTATAGCCAGATAAGCAATTCTATTGGTTTTCATCTGATGAAGATCCCACATTGGTAGCAACGGCGTCGTTTTGGTAAGTGTAGCCTTTGCTTGTCGCTATGTCGGATATGCGGTCAAAGGAAGTCAACTCCTGCTTGTTGATAGCCAAAGAATCAATGTCCCCCTCAAGCTGGGAAATTTCATTGGAGATAGTCTGGATATCGCGGTTATATTTGGTGGCGAATGTTCCAAACCCCATGGAAACAAGGGTTGTGACAATCAATACACAAGCAAATACCCTGATGCATAATTTTTCAAATGGTGTCTTTTTATAGGTTTTCATCTTCCCTTACCCTCTCTATTATTCGTAATTTGGCACTGTGGGCCCGCTTGTTGATCTCCAATTCCTCTTCCTGGGCGACTATCGCTTTGCGGTTGACCAGTTTGAATTTTGGCTGGAGATAATCAGGGATCACAGGAATGTTTCGTGGCACATCTTTTAGTCTGGTAACCTCATTGAATGTGTACTTGCAGATCTTGTCTTCAAGGGAATGGAAGGTTATTACCGCGATCCTTCCATTGACCTTGATCAGTTTCAAAGCGTCATCCAGAGCGGTTTCAAATACGGTCAACTCGTCGTTCACCTCGATGCGCAAGGCCTGGAAAGTCCGCTTGGCAGGATGGCCACCGGTGCGCCGCGCCCGGGCCGGGATCGCATCCTTGACGATTTCCACCAGCTCGAAGGTTGTTTCAATCGGCTTTATTGACCGGGCCTTCTCGATCTGGCGGGCAATCGACTTCGCAAATTTCTCATCCGCATACTTGAACAGGATCCTTACAAGCTGTTCATATGGATATTCATTGACGACCTGATAGGCGTCTTTAGTGGCAGTCGTGTCCATCCTCATGTCCAGACGGGCGTCGTAATTGTAGGAAAATCCCCGGCCTGACTGGTCGAACTGGGGTGATGACACGCCCAAATCGAAAAGTATGCCATCAACTCTTGTCACTCCGCGCGCTTCGAGTTCACTTTTGAGATGGCGGAAATTGGAGCGGATGATCGTGAAGTTCCCACCGACCTGCTCCAATTGGCCCCTCGCGTAAGCGATCGCCTGGTCATCCTGGTCGAAACAGTACAGGTGCCCGGTGGTCAGCCGCTTGAGGATTTCCTTGGAATGGCCTGCTCCCCCAAGGGTGCAGTCGACATATATCCCATCGGGTCTGATATTGAGCCCCTCGATTGCTTCTTCTTTTAAAACACTTATGTGTTCAAACATAATTTACTCCTTATCCATAAACATTTTTTCAAAAATGTCATCCAATTCTTCTTCCGCCCCCAAAGCAAACTCGTCCCAGGCACGCTCGCCCCATATTTCGACATGGTCGCCGGCGCCGTTGATCACGACTTCCTTGTCCAGTCCGGCCTTGTCCTTTAGACCTTTGGGGATGTTGATCCGGCCCAGCTTGTCGAACTCTAGTTCGCTCGTGCGGGCCATGATGATCCTTAGCAGCTTGCGGGTGTCGCGGGCATTCTTGTTTGTGGCTATTAGCTCGTTATAATAATCCTGCCAGCCTTGATGGTTATAAAGCGCGATGCATCCATCAAAACCGATGGTCACCATCACGGTGTCCTGGCATTGATTTCTGAATTTGGCAGGGACGGTCAGTCGGCCTTTTGCATCAAGATTATGACGGTATTCACCAAAAAACACTTTGCCCCACCTCTTTCCACTTTATACCACTATTATATACCCAATTCCTTCACCAATTCAAGAAAATCATCGTGATTTGACCCTTTATAACGTCATTTTTTTCTCATTTGCTTCTTTATTTCGGTTAGATGAAGTCCAACGTGGCCCGATACCCACTTATCGGGGCATTTACGGGGTGGGAAGAAGTGGATAGAAAAAGCCCCCTTGCAGGGGGAGCAAAAGAAAAAGCCTCCCTTTCAGGGAGACCGGTACTATAAGACTTTTTGACCTTTGTATGTTCCACAGTGCTTACAAACTTTATGAGACAATTTGTATTCACCACATTCTGGACAAACAACTACAGCTGGTACTGTAAGCTTATCATGAGTTCTTCTTTTGTTTCTTCTAGTACTTGATACTCTTCTAAATGGTACTGCCATTAAGTACACCTCCTACTGTTTAAAATAATCTTTCAACTTCGCCAAACGGGGATCGATATAATCCTCCTGATCTGCTTCATCCTTTTCCAAGATTTTCCAACCTTTTCCCTCAGATTTAATCTCAGCATCATCCTTGACGACTCGCATTGGCACTTCAATCATAATATTCTCTAGAACTACAGGAGCTAAATCAACTATGTTTTTCTTTACCTCGCGTTCATCACTTAGCGGATCAGGCTTTACAAAGGAAAATACTTCGGTGGAACTGATATTGAAAGGGTATTGAACTTCCTCAAGTGTTAGTGCACATGGCAAAAGCATTATCCCTTTAATATTGAGGCTGACTATCAGTTTTTCCTGATTGCCAGTTAAGGTTCCGGTACCTGAGACATTAATGTCTTTAAGGCCATTAATTTGAGAATACGATTTAAATAGCTCTTGGGGATATTGGATATCCTCATTAAATTCAAAGTTTCCTTTTTGTTTAACAATCCATTGTAAGTTGTATTTCAAAATAATCACCTTTCCATAACCGCAATTGATATTTTATCCAAAAGTGTACTATAAGTCAAGTGTAATTTCATATTTTTAGTCCTCGATTTTAAGTTCTCTTGTCATCAAATTGTTTATTTCAACTTTAGGCTCTTTGCCTTCGTATAAAACCCGGTAAATGGCATCGATTATCGGCAATTCGATATCATCGTACTGTTTGGCATCCTCGTGGATCACCTTGCAGGTCCGGATCCCTTCACAAGTCTTGGTATTGTTTTTCATGAAGTTCTTGGCATCATTGGTACGGCCGATTTCCAGCCCCGCCTGGAAGTTGCGGGAATGAACCGAAGAACATGTCACAATCAGGTCGCCAACCCCGGTAAGACCGAGGTAGGTCTCCAGCCGGCCACCCTTTTTCATGCCATAGCGGACCATTTCCGCCAGGCCCCGGGTGATCAGCGCCGCCTTGGTGTTGTCGCCATAACCAAGACCGACCAGGACCCCGGCCGCCACTGCGATGACGTTCTTAAAGGCGACTCCGTATTCGCTGCCGACTTCATCGTCATTGCGGTAAACCCGGAAGTATTCGTTGGCAAAAAGATGCTGGACATCCTTCGCGGTCTCAAGATCAAGTGAAACCGCGGTTACAGCTGTGAGCATCCGCAGGATGACTTCCTCCGCGTGGGAAGGACCAATCAAAGAAACAACCGGATTGATCATATCTTCGGGCAGGACCGCCCGGATTGTCGATGACATCCGCTTGTTCGATCCCAGATCGAATCCCTTGGCCGCGTTGACCACGGTCACTTTCTTTTGGAGCAGCGGTTTTACCTGCTCAAGTAGAGACCGGACCGCCTGCGTTGGCACGGTTACCAGGATATAATCGGCACCGTCCATCGTCTTTTCCAGATCCCTGGTGGCCTTGATTTTAGGTGAGAAGCTGACACCTGGAAAAAACTTGTTGTTCTGGCGGTTGTTGTTGATGTCTAAAATCTCATCATCGTTGATCCCGTACAACAGGACCTCATGTGAATTGTCAACCAACACCTGAGCCAAGGCCGTGGCCCAGGAACCGGTTCCTAAAATCGCAATCTTACTCATATTAGTCCCGCTTTCTACAAATTATATGGATCGGGGTTCCTTCAAAACCGAAAGCCTCGCGCAAACGGTTTTCAAGATATCGCTTGTATGAAAAGTGCATGTAGTTTGGATCATTGACAAACAGGATGAACGTTGGCGGTGCCACGGCAACCTGGTTGGCATAGTAGATCTTGAGCCGGCCATTGTTGAAAGTGGTCGTCGGATTCATCAGCTGGGCGTCGATGAGAACGTCATTGAGAACCGATGTCTGAACGCGCTTGTTGCTTGCTTCATATACGGTGTTGATCAATGGGAAAATCTGGTCGACCTTCTGGCCAGTCTTGGCCGAAACGAAGACAATTGGTGCGTAATCGAGATACTTGAACTGGCTGCGCAGCTCTTTTTCGGTTTTCGCCATGGTCTTGTCATCTTTTTCAACCGCGTCCCATTTGTTGTAGACGATGATCATCCCTTTTCCAGCCTCATGGCCATATCCAGCCACGTGCTTGTCCTGTTCGCGGACCCCGGCTTCCCCGTCGATCACAAACAGCACGACGTCGCTTTTTTCAATGGCGGACATCGCTCTTAGTATCGAATACTTCTCGACACTCTCGTAGATCTTGCCTTTTTTTCGCATCCCGGCCGTATCGATTACCCGATACTTCTGCCCGTCCTTTTCAAATGCGGTGTCGATGGCATCCCGGGTCGTTCCTTCGATATCCGAAACAATTACCCGCTGTTGTCCCAGCAAGGCATTGGTCAAAGATGATTTGCCCACATTCGGGCGGCCGATGATCGAGAATTTGATCTCATCCTCGACAGCTTCCTCCTCCTCGACGAATTCGAGCTGGCGGACAACCTCGTCAAGCAAGTCTCCGATTCCGATCCCGTGGGAACCGGATACCGCGATGGGATCCCCGATCCCCAGATTGTAAAACTCATAAATCTCATTCTTGAAATCGCCGTCATCAATCTTGTTGACAGCCAAAACCACCGGCTTCTTGCTGCGTTGCAACAGCCGGGCCACATATTCGTCTTCGCGTGTCAAACCCTCGCGGCCGTTGACCACAAAAACGATTACGTCGGCTTCCTCGATTGCGATTTGCGCCTGCATCGTGATCTGGTCGGTGAACGAAGCGTTTTCCAGCTCGATTCCACCGGTGTCGATCAGCCGGAATTCCTTGGTAAGCCAGGTCGCCTTGGCGTAAATGCGGTCACGGGTAACACCGGCAACGTCTTCAACAATTGAAATCCGCTGTCCGACGATCCGGTTGAATATTGTCGATTTGCCCACATTGGCACGACCGACGATAGCTACTACTCCTGCCATTAATTTGCCTCCTTTTCTTTAACTAGTTTTAAAATCATTTCAACTACTTCCCCGATTTCTTTATCGGAAGTATCTATTTCGATTGCATCATCGGCCTTTTTCAAAGGTGAAATCTTCCGATGGGTGTCCTGGTAGTCACGGTACTCGATTTCTTCGAGAATCTTGTCAAAATCCGCCTCCAGCCCTCTTTCAATATTATCATGGTAGCGGCGCATCGCCCGTGTCTTGCTTGATGCCACCTGGAATATCTTCAACTTTGCATCTTTCAAGACAACAGTGCCGATATCCCGGCCATCCATCACGACCCCGCCGTTGGCTGCAATCTGCTGTTGTTTGGACACCAGGAAATCACGAACCGCCTGATATTGGGACACAATCGATGCCCCGATCGAGATATTGTCCTGGCGGATTTGTTTTGAGACGTCGATGCCGTTCAAATATATCGCGCCTGATTCATCGAAATTGATGTCAACATTAATTAAAGCAGCACTGACGGCTGCTTCATCTTCAATATCAATATCGTTAGATAAACAATGCAGGCAGACCGAACGGTACATTGCCCCTGTATCAATATAAATATAATTGAGCTTTTTTGCAACAATTTTTGCAACAGTAGATTTTCCCGAAGCGCTTGGTCCATCTATCGCAATAGAAATTTTCTTCATTCATTACTCCTTACAGTATCTGCGTCGCAATGTATCCACAAAGCACCACAAATATCAATATTAGAATAACAATAATCGCATTCAATATCAATGCTCCTTTGGAATTTTCTCCAATTTCATCATGAATTTCCGGCTCGTCAAGCTCATTTTTGGACACAATTATCGTTTTTTCAGGGCTGACCCCCTCGAAAGGTGATGTGTCTTCCATCTTGAAGGCCGGCTTTTCCCCTTTGACTTCGACCTCCCCGGGCTCTTTGGCTTTTACTTTTGGGGCGCTCTGAGTTTTGGGGTCCTTTGGCGACATCTCTTCGAGACGTTCAAGGAGCGACTTCGGTCTTTTTGTCTGACTTCCCTGGTCAGACGGCCGGTCATCAGCCGCACCGCTTTTTGCTTCATCCTGATTTTCATCCTCTGCCCCATTGATGAACATCCCCTGTTTGAAATCCTGGGTAAGGTATTTGTCATCCCGATCGATGGCGACAGCTTCAACTTGCGGATTCTTGATCTTGTTCAAGATGCTCAGTCGGGTATCATCATGCCCCCCTAGCGACTGTTTGGCTGACTTTATGGCCCGGTCGATTTCGGGATTCGGCTCGCTTTTGATTTCCTCGAAAGTCTTGGCAACTTCAAGCGTGTCCTCGAAATGTTCAACCCTGGAAACTGCATGCCCGGGCTGTTTTAAAAAGTCCAGGAAATCATCATCTTCACCCTGCTCCTGAAAAGCAAGAGCACTGACTTGTTTGTTCTTGGCATTGAGATCTTTTATCCCCTCACGCACACTACGATATTTTTCGTATCTTGACATATTTTCACACCCCATATTTGTATTCTTACGTGTCAATTATACCACAATAAAAACGAAACAAACATCTTTTATTTTGGCTAGTACTATGATATAATTTTCTTGTAAAAAAAAGGAGGACTTAATAATGGCAAAAGCTACTGTATTGGAAACTTGTATTGGATGTGGAGCTTGCGTAGGAATCGCACCTGAAGTATTCGAATTGAACGCTGACGGTTTAGCTGTAGCAACCGAAGGTGATTTAGGAGCTAACGAAGCAGCTGCTAAAGAAGCTGCCGCTGCTTGTCCAGTTGAAGCTATCGTTGTTGAATAGTCACTGAAAACGGCATTGTCCGTTTTTTTGTTTTCATGAAAGGTCAAAAAACCAATGGCTTAATTTCTGCCATTGGTTTTTTTACTATTTCAAGGTAACTGTCAATGTCATTGTCTTGCCGTTGCGGTTGATGACGATATCCACCTTGTCACCTGGCTCTTTGGCATACAGGGCAGTCAGGAATGACTTGTACGTGGTCACTTCCTTGCCATCGAAACTGGTGATGACATCACCTTCCTGCAAATCCGCGTCGCTCGCTGCGGAGTCGTCATAGACTTTGGCAATGTAGATCCCCGAATCAAGTTCCGACGAAATGCCATAGAACGCCCGCTGGTATGAAGAATAGTTTTCCAGGGATACCGATGATATTCCCAACACCGGTCTTGAAACTTCGCCATTTGCGATGATCTGGTCGGCATATGTGGTCGCGTCTTCTACCGGAATAGCAAATCCCATTCCTTCGACATCGGTCGCTGCCAGTTTCGATGAAGTTATGCCTACGAGTTCGCCTGCCATGTTGACCAGGGCACCCCCGCTGTTGCCGGGATTGATGGCCGCATCGGTCTGGATTACATTCATGTCCCAGTCTTCCACTCCATCATCGTTCAAGTCAAGGGTAATTGTCCTATCTTTGCCGGAGATTACCCCTTGGGTCACCGTCCCGGAATACTCAAGTCCAAGAGGCGAACCGATCGCGATAACCGTTTCCCCCGAATCAAGTAGTGATGTCGATCCCAGCTTCATTGTTTGAGGGTCGCTCACGCCTTCGACAGCAAGAACCGCGATGTCGGAATAAGTATCTCCACCGACAAGCGTCGCTTCATAGGTATTCCCATCCGCGAAAACAACTTCGAAGCTTGTCCCATCAGAGATCACGTGGTTGTTTGTGATGATGTAGGTGGTATCGCCGTCGACCTGATAGACAACGCCAGATCCGGTTGAATACAGCTGGTTTCGCACATAGTTGGCCACCCCAACAACGGAATTTTCAACCGAGTCGACGACTTCGGTAGTCGTGGTCGTCACATCATATTGAACATTAGCCACCGCAGTGGCAGTCGAATCGTCCGTGGTCGTCAGTGAATCGTTGAACGCCTGCAGGCTTTTTATTTCCCTGTAGAAATAAAGGTTGCTGGCAACAAGTCCAATCACAAGCAGCATCACGACAAAAGTGACGAACTTATTGTATTTTGATTGTTGTTCCATATTATCACTCCTTTAATTTATGGCTAAATTATAGCGCAACAGTGCCGATAAATTCCAATTATTTGATGTGAAAATATGGTTATTTTTCATAGCTGTCATATTTCTCAATCACTCTTTGAACAACCGGGTGGCGCACGACATCCATCGGTGAAAGATAAACGAATTTGATTCCCTTGACGTCGCTTAACAATTTTGCGGCCTCTTTCAAGCCGGAATCGACTTTCCAGGGCAAATCGATCTGCGAGATGTCTCCGGTGACGATCATCTTCGAATTGAATCCAAGACGGGTCAGGAACATTTTCATCTGGGCCTTGGTTGTGTTCTGGGCTTCGTCAAGGATGACATAGGCATCCTCGAGCGTGCGGCCCCGCATGTATGCCAGCGGCGCAATCTCGATGACACCTTTTTCAATCAGTTTCTCGGTCTGTTCGAATCCCAGCATATCATACAAAGCGTCATAGAGAGGCCTGAGATATGGGTCGACCTTTTCCTTGAGATCGCCTGGCAAAAAACCAAGCGATTCCCCGGCTTCCACCGCCGGTCGGGTCAGGATTATTTTCTGGACTTCATTGTTCTTGAGCGCATTCACGGCAAAAACAACCCCCAGATACGTCTTTCCGGTCCCCGCCGGTCCGATGCCAAACACGATATCGTTTTTTTGCAAAGCATGGTAGTATTCCTTTTGGCCAAATGTCTTAGGATAGATAAGTTTGCCGGTCAGGGTCCGGGCTATCTTTATCTTATACAACTCCTCGATTGATTCCAGGTCGTTTTTGTTTTCCAGGCGCAAGGCGTAGATCACATCACGGCGATGGACCTGAATGCCTTTTTTGATCAGGTTGATCAGGGCTTCAATCACATCCTTGGCTTCTTTGATGTTTTGAGGATCGGTTCCGGTAATTGTGACGATGTCGCCACGCATGGAAATCTCCACTTCAAGCTGTTCTTCAATAATCTCAAAATGCTTGTCATTCGAACCACTCAACAGACTTAACTTATCGATGCTAAAATCATTAATTTGTATTGTCTCTTTCATATAGTCTCCTCATCTAATTCAATTCTAACAAACACGAACCATTTTTACAATATTCGAGCGAAAAAAAGGCCATCGATGAAACAAATCACACCCAACAGACAACCTGACAAAAAAAGAGGAAAAAAAAAGACTCAAAGCTGAGTCTATCTTTTTTTCTTACTGTTTTTACGAGCTGCTTCTGACTTTAATTTTCTTTTTAAACCTGGTTTTACATAAAATTCTCTTTTACGAGCTTCTGCAAGGGTTCCAGTTCTAGAAACTTGTCTTTTAAATCTTCTAAGAGCATCATCTAACGATTCGTTATCTCTTACAACTGTCTTTGCCATCCTACATTCCCCCCTTCGACTCTAAATTCTATATCATTATACACCATTAGGAAGTAATTTCAAGGGGATAATTGAAATATTTCAAGTTATTTTTTGCAATTATGGTTTGTTTACGAAAATCCAGGTTGAAATAGCCTTTGGAGTCATCAATTTCAAACAGAAAGGATATATTGTTATTTAATCAGAAGATTCGTGTTATAATACTTGTGCAACAACAATTCCTAAATTAAGAAAACTAAATTGTGAGGTGAATTTATGTATCCTGATTTTATCGACCCTGAAAAGATCGCTGATCTTGAAAAAGCCGGGCATATGGTACCGCCCCCGGAGATGATCAAGACTCCTGAGCAGATTGCCGGCATCAAGGAGGCGTGCAAGCTCAATACCATGCTGCTCGATTACCTGACTCCACATGTCAAGGCCGGTGTCTCGACCTTGGAAATAGACAATCTTACATTGGAGTTCACAAGCAGCCACAACGCAATCTGCGCCGATTTTGGCTACATGGGTTATCCCAAACACATCTGCACTTCAGTAAACGACGTAGTCTGCCATGGAATCCCAAGCTCGCAAGTCGTTTTGCAAGAAGGTGACATCATCAATATCGATGCCACAACACTTTACAACGGCTATTACGGTGATGCTTCGCGCACTTTCACCATCGGCAAGGTGCATCCAATCATCCAGGATCTTGTCGACAGGACCAGGGAAGCCCTGGAAATTGCGATAGCATCGATTGTCCCCTACCAAACAACAATCGGCGACATCGGAGCCATTATTGAAAGCTACGCAACCAAGCATGATTTAAGCGTGGTAAAGGAATTCACCGGCCATGGAGTCGGCCTGGCATTGCATGAGGAGCCATATGTCTACCACTTCAAACCAAATGAAAAGACCAACACCATAATTCCCGGCATGGTCTTTACAATCGAACCGATGTTGAACCTGGGTGGCGCCGAGGTCTTCATCGATGAGGAAGACCAGTGGACCGTCTATACCGAGGATGGGTATCCCTCTGCCCAATTCGAACACACAATCCTCATCACCCCAGACGGGGTGGAAATACTATCGAAATGATCAGATGATCGTTTCGATTTTTTTGATTTTACTCATAAGCGCTTCATACTTTTCCGGTTTCAATGATTGCGGTCCGTCGCACATTGCGCATTCAGGATCATTGTGGACTTCGATCATAAGACCGTCAGCTCCGGCGATCATCGCAGCCTGGGCCATCGGTTCAACCAGCCACCATTTTCCTCCAGCATGGGAAGGATCGATCACGATTGGCAAATGGGTCATTCGTTTCAATACCGGAATCGCCTGCAGGTCAAGAGTGTTTCTTGTATATGATTCGAAGGTGCGGATTCCGCGTTCGCAAAGGATCACATTTGGATTTCCGTTAGCCATGATGTATTCGGCCGACATGATCCATTCCTCATAAGTGGCGCTAAGTCCGCGTTTCAAAAGGATCGGCTTGGTCGTTCTTTTACCCAGCTCTTTTAAAAGCGAGAAGTTTTGCATGTTGCGGGCACCGATCTGGATCAGATCGACTTTCTCTTCGAATTCCTCGATATGCGACTCATCCATCAGCTCGGTTACGATCGGCAATCCGGTAACTTCCTTGGCCTTTAGCAGGATGTCCAAAGCTGTCGAACCCATTCCTTGGAAAGCGTATGGGCTGGTACGTGGCTTGAACGCCCCGCCGCGGAGCATATTAGCTCCGGCTTTCTTGACCGCTTTGGCGATCTCGATGACCTGTTCCTCGCTTTCGACCGAGCAAGGTCCCGCGATATAGCAGTAATTGCCTCCGCCCACTTTCACTCCGGCGACATCGATCACGCTGTCTTCGGGATGGAAATGACGGCTGGCCAGTTTGTAAGGCACCGAAACATACATCACCTTTTCCACGGCAGAGAAAACTTCGATAGCCGACGCATCGATTTTTGTAATGTCCCCGATCAGACCGATGATTGTCTGTTCGTCTCCGGTCGAAATATGGGGAGTGAGCCCCTTTGATTTCACCAGGTTTTCAATTTTTCCAATGTCTTCTTTGGTTGCTTCCGGTTTTAAAACGATAATCATGATTATTTCTCCTCTTCTTTTTCTTAAACAAAAAAAGACCCGTCCCTGTAAAGGGCGAGTCATCGCGTTACCACCTTTGTTTATCGACACATCGCTGTGTCAACCTCTTCGAGTACTATCATACCCACATAATATAACGGTTATAACCGGAGACGCCTACTGCAATTCAACGTTCTACTCAAAGATGTATTCATGACACTTTTTGATTCTTTTCCACCAACCAAGAACTCTCTAGCCAAAATGAATGTCATTACTATTTCTTATCACTGTATTTATACGTATATTACCCATTCTCTTTTTAGTTGTCAACACAAATTTGAAATTAGTTCATAATTTTGACTTTTTAAAAAACAGACAGCCGTTATTTTCGAAAATTCGTATTTAATTGCTTTTTGGCAACTTGAAAGTCATCGATCCCCTTGCAAGAGTGCATGGCGTCATTATTTTAAGCGGCTTTTTGGCTGACAAGGAAAAGATCCTTCAACAAGAGCACACTCTTGTTGAAGGATCATGGCATATTAGATAAATGTTTGGGGATTATTTATTAATTATGCTTGGGAATTGATGTATGCATAGAAACCATTTGACATGATTCCAGCGATACAGTCAGTAACTTCTTCAGCGGTTACTTTTGAATCAGATCTTAACCACTCGATGATCAGGCTAGTCGCTCCAGCCGAAATATATTCGATTGACAGAGCAAACAATTCCGGAGCCACGGTGATGTTGTCTTGCAAAGCGGAAGCAATTTCTTCTTCCAATAATTTTTGGATATGAGCACTTAAGGTGTTACAGTAGCTAGATCCCACCAGCAATTTGAAAAATTGTTCATCTTCCTGGATGATGTTGTTCAAATGTTTGAACAACACCGAGAAATCAGGGCGTCCTTCATTCCATTTTTCTTCGGCCAGTTCCGCATGAAGACGATTGAAGATATCGTCATCAATTTCACTTAAAACATCGATGAACTGTCCGTAGTGGACATAGAATGTTTTCCGGGAAATATCCGCGGTTTCCGCCAATTCCTTTACTGTGATTTTTGAAACGTCCTTTTCAGTCATCAACTGAATCAATGCATGTTTAATCGCTTTTTTGGTTTTTACCGTTCTTCTATCCATTTTTTTCCATCCTTAAAAATTTTGTTGTAGGGCTTTTATACACTAGAAATCTTTTTGCTCAAGAAAAATTATAAGTGTATTTAATTACCACATGACAATACTACAGGATATTAGCCATAAAATCAAGTTTTTTACCATTTTCTTTAGTCATTTGTTTTATTCTTGAGTCATACAACACTAGATTAACAAAAATCAGTTAAAAAAACCAATTTAGGCTACATTATCCTCTACGGGGAATAAATATCCAAAAACATTCGAAGAATCACCCATTTATCTTGTGATAATTATAACACACACCGTTTATTAAATCAATTGCGATAATCATTTTTTTAACATTTTGATTAGAATTTCCCATATCGTCCCTATGGGTAAGTAATCCACTAATAGACTTAACTGTTCAACCAGGACAGTCAACCGGCTAATCTTGAAATATAAACAATTTGGTAAAAAACCGCGGCAATCTACCGGCACATACTTTTGATCCCGAAACAAAGGCGATGATTATTGACTTGTATCTCGCTAAGTACACCGATGCCAATATCACTTGAGCCGCAGCAAGCCATAATCGCCATGATCCTTGAAACCTAGTTTGTGGTATAGCCTGGTTGCATATGGATCGTTGTAGAACAAAGGCACAGTTTCAGATAAAGATGTAAGGGTATATACGATGGAAATCTCTATGTGAATATCTTGGATAATCTGTATTTACTCGAGAACGTGCCTGTACCAAGCCAAAGAAGAAAAAGCAATATATCATCCATGGAAACAAGCTTCCTATAGTTTGTGGTATAGTTCATATGGATCTGCACACATATCCTGTTTCATATCCTGTTCAAGGAAGTCCTGACACAATTTATATACGGTAGCCATCGCGTAACCTTTGTTTCGATATTGTTCAATCGTATATACGCCAATAATCATCGCCGCCCCAAGGCAGTGCGCGCTGGTCCGGGCCCCGGAAACAAGCCGGCCATCTTCCTTGACTCCATAGTAGCGCGATGCGCCCTGCTTATAGTTTTCAATTTCCTGATCCAGGTCCATTTCCCGTTTGAAGACTATCCCGCATTCTTCAACCAGCTCCTTTAGATCACCTTCTTCCAGCTCACAGGCCCTGGAATCCATGGCCACAGCGAGGTTGTCTAGAATTGCAATCCTGCACTTGTCCATCTTGAAACCACCAATGTCCAGCTTTTTTATGATCGAGTAATCACCGTTGATGTCGGTAATCCGATATTTTTCAACCAGTTTTTCAACAAACGGCTGGTCCACCATTCCTTCTATCGAACCGATTACCAGATTGGTCCGGTAAACCAGATAAATGGTCCTGATTGACCCGTCTTGTTTGTCCATGAAGACACTTTGCCAGGGATTGTCGAAACCGAAATTCTCGATATCACCGATAATGAACAGGTTCATCACTGTATCCTTTCTGGCATATTCAAGCACTTCTTTACGATTGGGCTCGTTGCATCTGATTATCATAGTATGACCTCACTTTTCGAGATATTATATCATAATACAAAAAAAGATACCAGGAATTGGTATCTTGGACGATGAACTGTCTATGAGCTGTATTTTTCAAGAATGGACATCGCCGTTTTAAGGTCATCGAGGTCGACCTGGCCGGGTGCCGATCCTTCCCCGACCTTGGCGAACGTGATGGCGCTGCCAAACAATGAACCGGTCATCCGGGTCAAAACCCCCAGCTTACCCATCGCGATTACAACCACTGGAACATTGAAAATGGTTTTGCACTCGTCGGTGAACTCCAGGATTTTCAAGACATCCAGATAGTTTGACGGTGTGACCGCGATTTTCAGGACATCCCCTCCAAAAGATGCCATCTTCATGAACCGCATTGACATCGTATTGAACGACGGAGTTCTATGAAAATCGTGGTTAGACATGATCACCTTCTTGCCATGACCATGGATCAAAGCCACCAGTGAGATGACAACCGAATCGTCGATAAGCAGTTCGATATCGTAAAACTCGTAGGCTCCGCTATTGATTGCCACTCCAAGGATATGTTCGTACTCCTTTGGTTCGACCTCCAGATTACCGCCTTCACCCTTGGTTCTCAATGTGAAAATTATCGGCAACTTGTTGATCATCTTTATATTATTTGACAAGGTCATCAAAGCTTCATCATCCCTGACGTCTTCGAAACAGTCAATCCGCAACTCAATCAAATCGATCCCCTTGGTTTGTAAGGATTTGATCTGTTCAATTATGTCGATGTCGCTTCTTTGTGTCACTGGAACACAAATTCGTGATCTCTCATTGTTCAAGACCAAATCATTTACTATGCACTCTTTCATATAATCCCTCCTACAAAAAATTATACCATTATTTCAAAAAAATGACAGGAAAAACATCAACCCGGAATCCATTTTGTCGAACCCGAAGCGCTCAGTCACGCCAGGCAAAACAATAACACCCAATATCCGATGTTAATGTAAATAATCATTAACAATATTATTATCTTTTTTACCAAATCGTCAAAATTTGGTATAATATACTCATCAAATACAAAACAAGGAGTTTTTTTATGGATGATATAGACTATAGCTTTTCCCAGGACCGCGAAAAATCCTGGCTTCAATTCAATGAGCGCGTCTTGAACGAGGCAAACGATTTCGAAGTGCCTTTGCTCGAGCGGCTTCGCTTCATGTCGATATACGAGTCGAACCTCCAGGAATTTTTCCGGGTCCGCGTCGGTTCGCTCCATGACATGATCGCCTCGGATCCGATCCATCATGATTCAAGAAGCGACTTGACCCCACAGCAGCAATTGAGCGATGTTTTAAAACGGGTAAAGAAACTGACAAGTTCGCAATCAAAGATCTACAACAATCTCAATCAGGAACTGATACTACGCGACATCCAAGTATGCAAGGTGGACGATTTGAAAAACAAGGACATCAAATATCTAGAAAATTATTTCAATGACACAATCGCCACAATGCTTACCCCGATCGTGCTTTCACCGCTGCATCCTTTCCCCCATCTTGAAAATGGAAACACCTATCTTTCGGTTTTGCTTGAAAGATCCAAGGAATCGAGCTATGGTCTGGTTCCGCTCAACCCCAAATTCGCTCCGGTGGTATTCCTTCCAGGCAATTCCTTACGCTTTATTCTGGTCGAAGATATTCTGGAAATGTTCGCCGGCCATATCTTCAACAACTACATTGTCAAGTCGACAGCGCTTATTCGCGTCACCCGTTCGGCCGACATCGACCCGGACGAAGCCGACGAGGATTACCGTGAGGCGATGAAAAAGCTGATCAAAAAAAGAAGACGGCTTGAAGTTGTACGGCTCGAATCAAACAAACCGCTCAACGAGAAGGTGTACAACTTTTTAAAACCTAATTTGAAGATAGAAGATGATTCATTTTTCATCACCGGCGTTCCTTTCAATTGGAAATTCATATCGGAGATAAACCAGAAACTTCCACTCCAACTTCAGGAGAGTTTCAATTACAAGCCATTCAGGCCATATCCTTCAGCCCTGTTCGACCACAACGCCCCGATTACCCCGCAAGTGATCCAATCCGACAAGATTCTCTCGTTCCCTTACGAATCGATGGATCCCTACATAAACCTGTTGAAAGAAAGCGCCCGGGATTCCGATACAATCTCGATCAAGATCACGATCTATCGCCTTGCCAAGGAAGCCAAAATCGTCAAATATCTCGCCGAGGCCGCCGAAAACGGAGTCGATGTCCTGGTTCTCATGGAGTTGCGGGCCCGTTTCGACGAGGAAAACAATATCAACTATTCCCAGGTGCTCGAAGATGCGGGCTGCAAGATCATCTACGGTTTCGAAGGCTACAAGGTCCACTCGAAGATAACATTGATAACAAAGAAAAAAGGGAACAGTGTTTCCCATATAACCCAGATCGGTACAGGTAATTACAACGAGTCGACTTCGCGTGTTTACACCGACCTTTCGCTGATTACCACCGACCCTGATATATGCCTCGACGCTGTCAACTTCTTCAACAATATGACCCTCAACGAGCTTTATGGAGAATACAGTTCCCTGTTGGTTGCGCCCAACAACCTGCGCGAAAGCCTCGTCGCCCAGATTGAAAACCAGACAATGAACGCCCAAAACGGCTCGGCTAGCTACATCTACATGAAGATGAATTCCCTGACCGACCGGACCATCATCGATGCATTGGCATCAGCCAGTCAGGCCGGGGTCAAGATTGACCTGGTAATCAGGGGGATTTGCTGCATCGTTCCCGGGGTAGTTGACAAGACTGACAACATCACAATCAAATCAATCGTGGGACGCTTCTTGGAGCATTCGCGGATCTATTCATTCGGCTTGAATGAACAGAACACCATGTATATCGGATCATCGGATATGATGACCCGAAACACAATGCGACGCGTGGAAATATGCGCTCCAGTAAAGGATCCCCTGATCAAGTCAAGAATTCAGGAGATCATCGATCTTACGATGGCGGACAATGTCAAGGGCTCTTACCTGCAGCCAAACGGAAAGTACGTAAAGATAATCAAAGACGGCAAACTGGTGAACTCGCAGGAAATACTCTTGGAAAACGCCCGGGTGAATGCCCGGATGATCGCCAATGGCGTCAACAATTCCAATACTGGAAAATCCAATGGAGGCTTTTTCGCTTTCATCAAGAATATGTTCAACAAAAAAATCGATTAGTTTTCTAATCGATTTTTTCTTTCCTTGATTACTTTTTGACGGGTGAATTCTTCCCGTTCCTTTTCCTCAAGAGATTCGGATATGAATTTATTAGTCTCCTTCAAGCGAGGAATCGTGATATTCTGCAAGGCATTGGCCCGTTTCTGGGTCCTGCGGATCGCATCGGCCAGACGGTAAACACTGTTTTCAACTTCGGCCAACAGAATGGTAAGTTCCTTGACGCGGTAGAAACACTGGTAAGCGTAATCCACCCGAGAGTTTGATCTTTCCATATTGTAGAAGCAAACCAGAGGCGCTTTGGCGTAATTGATTTTGGGAATCTCCACCCCCATTACCGAACGGTAGGCGATGGTGATTCCAGTGTCAATAGGTGACTCATTGACCAAAGAGGCAATCACCCCTAAGGAAATGTTGGCGTCCTGCAAAGCATCATAGGCATCCTGATAGGATGATGTGATCTGGTCGCGGATTACCTTGACCGAATCGATCAGCTGCATCATTTCCTTGATCAGGATGTTCCTTTTTTTGTCCAGCAAATCATAGCCGACCGTAGCCAGCTGAAGTGATTTCTTATTAGCAAGCAAGTTCCCCTTGGTGGGTACAACCTTCATCGCCATAATTATTCACCTACTTTTTCTAATTCTTTGATGATCTTTGTCTGCTTGATATTGAAGCGTTCCAACGCCTGTTCATGATTATAGAATTTGTCAAGCAAGGTGTTGTCAAGGCGGTCCAGGGCGGTTTTAGGCAAGACTGAAAGCAAGTCCCAAGCCAAATCCAATGTGTATTCGATCGAACGGTTGTCCTCGAATCCCTGGTTGACGAATTGAGCTTCGAAAAGACGACCGAACTTGACGTATTCCTTGTCAAGATCAGACAGTTCGTCCTCCCCGATTACCGACATCAGCGACTTTACTTCGCTGACGTGGTTATAGCAGGCAAACAGCTGGTTGGCAACATCCTGGTGGTCATAACGGGTATAGCCTTCCCCGATACCATCCTTCATCAGACGTGACAGTGACGGCAATACTCCGACCGGCGGATATATACCCGCACTGTTGAGGTCGATATCCATTGAAATCTGACCTTCGGTGATGTATCCGGTCAAATCGGGAACCGGATGGGTAATGTCATTGTTTGGCATCGTCAGGATTGGAATCTGGGTAACAGATCCTTTGGCGTATTTGGAAATCCCCGCTCTTTCATAAAGTGATGCCAGATCCGAATACAGATACCCCGGGTATCCTTTACGACCTGGGATTTCACCTGTAGAAGACGAGAATTCACGCAAGGCTTCACAGTAAGAAGTCACGTCAGTATAGATAACCAAAACGTGCATGTCTTCCTCGAAAGCCAGATATTCAGCTGCTGTAAGAGCGCATCTAGGCGTCAGGATTCTTTCAATGATCGGATCGTTGGAAATGTTCATGAACATTACAACCCGGTCCATGATTCCCGCTTCCTTGAAGCTTCGTTTGAAGTAATCCGCGACGTCGTTGGTAACCCCCATAGCCCCAAAAACAACCGCGAACCCTTGACCGTTGTCTTGGGCTACTTTGGCCTGTTTTACGATTTGGACTGCAAGCTGGTTGTGTGGCAATCCGGAAACCGAGAAGATCGGCAACTTCTGCCCCCTGATAAGGGTGGTCAGACAGTCGATGGTTGAAACACCAGTATTGATGTAGTCACGTGGGTAAACACGTGATACCGGATTTAGCGGCAGGCCGTTGATGTCCATTGACTTGCTCGCATAAACCTGTCCCAGGCCATCGATAGGTTTTCCAGCCCCATTGAAGACCCTTCCCAGGATCTCTTTGGAAACCGGAAGTTCCATCGGGTGCCCGGTAAGGCGGGTCTGTGAATTGGTGAGCGAAAGCTCGAAGGTTCCTTCAAAGACCTGGATAACGACTCTGTTTCCCTGGATTTGGACAATCCGGCCATTACGCATGGTGCCGTTATCGAGATGTAGTTCGACCATTTCATCGTAGCTAGCGTTTTCAACGTTATCCAAAACTACCAATGGTCCATTTATTTCATTTAAACCGACATATTTCAGACTCATTTTATCCCCCTAAGCTACTGATTGGATTGCCTGATCGATTTCTTTGATATAGCCATCAAGCAATTCAATATTATCGTTTGGAACATCGTATTTCATTTTTACAATCTTATCGAAGATTCCGGTTTTAACCAATTGGGAAACAACGCGACCGCTGCTTACCGCCTGGTTCGAACGGTTGTACAAATGAATGATGACTTCCATCATTTTCAACTGTTTAGCCATTGGGACATATGTGTCATCCTTGTGGAAGGCATTTTGTTGCAGGTAACCGACCCGGATGATGCGGGCAACTTCGATTATCAGTTTTTGGTCTTCAGGCAGGACATCAGGTCCCATCAGGTTGACGATTTCAAGCAGCTTGGCTTCTTCTGCGAGCAAATATGCCAATATCTGGCGGTCTTTGACCCAGTTTTCGCTGACATTTTCATCCAGCCAAGAGCTCAGGTCTAGGACATAATCCGAATATGACTGCGTCCAGTTGATAGCGAAGTAGTGACGGGCATAAGCCAGCGATTTGTCCAAGGCCCAGAAACAACGGACGAAACGTTTCGTGTTTTGGGTTACCGGTTCCGAGAAATCGGCACCTTGAGGCGAAACAGCTCCGATGATCGTTACCGACCCCTGGCTGCCATTAAGAGTTTCCATGTAACCGGCACGTTCGTAGAATTGGGAAAGACGTGAAGGAAGGTACGCCGGGAACCCTTCTTCGGCCGGCATTTCTTCAAGACGTCCTGAAATTTCACGCAAAGCTTCAGCCCAACGTGAAGTCGAGTCGGCCATGATTGCCACGTGATATCCCATGTCACGGTAGTATTCAGCCAGAGTAACTCCGGTATAGATGGAAGCTTCACGGGCCGCTACTGGCATGTTTGAGGTGTTGGCAATCAACACTGTCCGGTCAGTCAACGGCCGGTTTGATTTCGGGTCTATCAACTCCCCAAATTCTTCAAGAACCTGGGTCATTTCGTTTCCACGTTCCCCACATCCGACATAAACGATGATATCGGCATCGCACCATTTGGCGATCTGATGCTGGGTCATTGTCTTACCGGTACCAAATCCACCCGGGATTGCCGCCGTACCGCCTTTGGCGATCGGGAACAATGTGTCGATTACCCTTTGTCCGGTGACAAGAGGCATCGCGATAGGAAGCCTTTCCTTGATTGGACGGGCAATCTTGATCGGCCATCTTTGCATCAGGGAAATCTCATGGATTTTCCCGTTTTCATCTTCCAATTTGACCAATGTCGTTTGGACGTTGTATTGGCCGTTTGCCACAACTTCAACAACTTTCCCTGAGATGTTTGGTGGAACCATTGATTTGTGGGTGATCAGCGGAGTTTCCGGGCAGGTTGCGATAATCGCACCGCTTGCCAGCTCGTCACCGATTGCGACCTGGATTGTGACATCCCACATTTTTTCCAGATCCAAAGATGGAACATTGGATCCGGCTTCGATAAAGGCCCCCGATTGTTCTTCCAGGTCTTTTAGCGGTCTTTCGATTCCGTCGAAGATATTGGTGATGATTCCGGGACCTAATGTCGCCGAAATCGGTGATCCTGTTGATAAAACTGGCTCTCCGGGTTTTAATCCAGTGGTCGTTTCATATACCTGGATCGTTGTGAACCTGTCATTGATCGAGATTACTTCCCCCATCAATTGAGTGTGTCCGACGTAAACCATTTCCAACATTTGGAATGTTTTCGAGTCTTTTACTTTAACAACGGGTCCATTGATTGAATAAATTACATCGCTCATACAATTTCCCCTTCCTATTTGATTATCAAGCCTGAATTTTTAGTGAAGTATGCTTTTTGGTCTTCAAGGATAAAACTCAATGAATTATCGATGACGACATTTGTCTTCGGGTTCAACAGAATGAATCCTCCGATAGTCAATTTTTCGCTGGCAATGACTTCAGCTTTCAATCCGTAGGCGCTCAATATTTTAGCTTCGTATTTTTTGTCTTTTTCACTGACCAGGATCTGGGCGTCCTCAAAACCGTAATTTTGGGCCGCCTCCTTTATCTTGGATAGCAAGAATTCTTCGTATTTCCCACTGTTTGTGAATTCAATCAGTTTAGCTCTGGCTCCTTCAAAAACCGTCTTGACATAACCATCACGCAGGCCAATTAGATCCTGGCGTTGTTTGGTCGCATCCGTCGCACTCGCAACAGTCGATTGCAATTGAAGTGCCGTAAGTTCTTTTTCAAATCGAGCTTGAACTTCTTTGGAAACTTCGGCTTTTATTTCCTCTTCGGCATTGTCTCTAAGCGCCTTTGCTTCTTCTAAAAGTCTTGCCTCTTGAGCGGCTGCTTCACGTTCAATCTCTTCTTTCATGTAAAGAAATACTTGATCATTATTTGGCATCACATTACTCCTATAGTTTCACCCCAACTGCTTCGGATACATATTTATCGATGGTCTCACCGATTTTTGATTCGCCATGGCGATCGGGTATCTCAACAATTAGAGGCTGACGTTGTTTTAATTTGATTTGTGAGATAACATCAGGTGCTAGCTCAATAAGTTTTGTCGTAATCAGGATGATCCCAATCGATCGGTCCTTGATTTTTTCTTCAAGCAGTTCCAGAAATTCACGTCTTTCATGGACCACTTCGCCTTCAATACCTACTAACCTTAGCCCAACTTGAGTATCCACGTTATCACTAAGTAAATAGAATTTCATTGGTAGCTCCTTATAATGAGTTGATGATCAGGATTGAAATCAATAGACCGTAGATGGCAACCCCTTCACCCAAGGCAACGAAGATCAATGAACGCCCGAAGTTTGCAGGGTTTTCAGAGAATGCTCCGATTGCTGCCGATGCAGCTGATGATACGGCAATCCCGGCACCCAAAGCAGCCAGACCAGTTGACAATGCCGCTGCGACGAATCCCAAACCTTGTGCGATTGTACCAGTCATCGGATTTGCAGTTTCAGCAGCCAATACGCCGTTGGACATGATTGAGAACGTGAATACCAGAGCAACTGCTCCAAAGAAACCAAGCACATGAGTTGCCAGACGGAATTTTGCCGATTTCACATCGCATTTTCCTTGGAACACTTTGACTAAAGGTAAAGACAACAATACAACTGCAACTAAAGGTAAGATAAATTCAACTAATTTCATTTTAAGATTCTCCTCGTATGTTATTTATTGACAATATTTTTAAATGGCATACCATCGCCATCATAATATCTTGAAAACATTTCATAAAACTCAAGCCGCAATACCTGGATTCCGACGATAAGACCTTCAAGTCCCATGACGAAAAGGTTTCCAAATATCAAGACAAGATAAAAACCGATACCGCCAAACATTTCCGCGATTGTATAAACCACGAGCATCATTCCGGCATGGGAAAGGACGAAGCCTCCGACCCGCAAGAACGACATTGTGTTCGCCAAAAATGTAAGCATGATTTCAAAAAGTTCGAAGAATGCTTCGGTAAGACCCATCGCCATTCCTTCAGGGAAAAGCTTGTGGCCTTCGATCTTGCGTTCGATGATTTCCTTGAAAAACATCAAAAAGAATGTGACGGTAGCCAGGATTTTCAAAATCGGTGCAATGCCCAGATCAATTCCGAACATTCCCAAAGCCAGCAACAAGACGGAAACATAGAAAACCAGACCGGAGATGCAGTTCTGGGAAAGAACCATCTCGACATAGCGTTTGCGCCTCAGGTTGGTGATGATCGCAATCGACATCGAAACGACAATCAGCGCGATCCCCAGCCCGACCGATAAGCCAAGCAAAGTCATGGTGTTATCCGATTCCATCGGCAGGAATATCGGCGTAAGGATTTCTTCGGACCCGAAAACCGAACCGAAGATGATCCCGAAAATGACCGAAACGATGGCTACCCGCATCCCGATTCCTGCCAGAGCGTTCTTGGTTTTGCGGTACATAAGAGTTGCGACGATACCAATCAGGAGTCCCTGACCGACATCGGCGAACATGATCCCGAAAAGCAGCGAATATGAAAGCGCCAGGTAACTTGTCGGATCGATATCCCGATAAGAAGGCACTCCGTACATCTCGACAAAGATCCTAAACGGTTTGGAAAACCAGTTCTCGGTAAGCTTGGTCGGAGGTGTCAGCCGGACATCGCTGTCGGCCGGACGGACTGAAACATGGACGTTGTCAAAACGTTCAAAATTGGCCTTGAACTCATCGGCCTTGCTTTTTTCGATAAAGCCGGTGATCGCCAGATGGTCACCCACCACATAGACATAGCGTTGCATGATGAAAATCGCATTAAGATGCTTTACAACTGTATAGATCCGGTTGATTTCCTCGAAATTGTTCTGGTACAGTTTCTGGATCCGGTTTTGATATTTGAATATGTTTTTTTGAGAAAGGTTGGTCTCTTCCTGAATCTCCTCGACCGCCTTTTTTGGATCGCCATGGGCGAATGAGGGGATGTGGACCCGTTCGAACAACAATGAAGAGAACACGTTGTCAATTTCAGGGGCATCATTTGGTGTTGTAACATACATGCACCATGTGTATTCATCTACCTCATGGAACTGTCTGATAAAAAACGGCAAACCGTCATAGTAGCGAAGCTTGGACATGTTTTTGGTCGGCAGCTTCCCGAAGCGGATTTGCAGATATTTTGTCGTAAATAGTTCGTCGAAGTTCACATCCATTTCGACTACGTTGCGGATATGGATGATCGCCTCGCCGTTTTCCTTGACAATTCTTTCAAGCTTGTCGATAACAGCACCGTACTTGTCGACTTCAGTGATGAAGTTTTCAACATAGTGCTTTGCTGTGATCATGTTGATCCGGTTGGAAATGGGACTTTGTTCAACCAGGTCGAATTTGTATTTCTTTGCTGCTGTTTCAATTTTGTTTAGCAGATCTTCGTATATGTTCTCATCAGTCCAGGCTGCCAGGCTTTTGACATTGGCAGTGAATTTAGAAGCGGGCTCCAAATGAATTTCATTGTAATTCAACAGATTCACAAGCAATTCATTGTGGCTGCGACGGTCAAAATTGATATTTACGAGATTTAATTTTGTAATTGCCACAAATAATCCTCCCTTCTAAAATTCCACTTTTTTGCTTGTCATACCTCGAACTAGCGCCAGAGCCACAGTCAACAGGATGATTCCGATAAAGAAATAGAAAACTTTATGGATTGGCTGGAGCGGCGACATGATGATGGCCGGATAGAGGTGATAAGTGTCGAAGACAGTACCGTAGAACAGCCCGCCGACAAATCCGCATCCTCCCAAAGTCAACAAAGCGCGACCGATATTTGTGGTCCGATGGCCAAACAGGACTCCCACAACCATGATCAGGGCACCCCAGCCAAGGTCTCCTAGGAAAAGGGCCGCAAGCAATGAGTAGCCGATTGCCAAAAACAAAGTCACGTCAATTTTATCTTTGTGTCTTGGTTTCAGGATACCCTCAAAAGACTTCACGAAGAAGTTGTTGTGGATGATTACCGGCGGTTCGATACCCCGGGAATTGTAAATGTTTTTAGGTAATTGAAGAATTCTGACTCCTTCAATCCCTTTGAAAATACCTTCAACTTCGAGAATCGACAATGTCGAGAACGCATAAATGGCGTTCTTGTTCGAATAATCCACCACATAGCGGGCCTGGTCGAACAATAATTTCAAGTTGTAGATCTTGGTAAAGGCGCTTAGCACCTGACTTGAATATTCCTGCGAGATCACATCGATCCGTTCGTTGATGTGGCTGATGTAGTTTTTCATCGCCTCGCATTCTGTCTTCAGTTCGCTCACCGCGCTGTCCAAGGTACCATGGGCGAAATCCGGAAGGTTTACCACCTCGAAGGAAACCGAATCGAAAATGTTGTCGATTTCCGCGATATCTTTGGTCAAGCCGGTGTAAATACCCCATACATAATCCTTGTTTTGCGAATACTCCTTGAAAATAAACGGATATTCATTGTAGTATTTCAATTTTTCATATTCACTTGCAGGAATTCGGCCAAAGCGACATTTGATAAACTGAGTTGCTTCGATTTCATCCAAGTTGATGTTTTGATTAGAAATTTCATTCAGGATCTGAATTGCGCTGAAGTTTTCCTCGCGGACAGCGACAATCTCGTCGCGGATCTTGACTGCCAGGTCCAGTTTTTCACTGACCTCGTCAATCAGGTTGTTTGCGAACGTAATGCTTAGCTGTTCGCCATGATATTCTTCAGTCACCTTTTCAAGACCCAGGTTGTCAAGCAAATGATACATCTTTTCCAATGTATCATTGTAAGGATTTTCGTGATCCATCACGGTAACCCCTTTTACGTTGTTTGCCAACAGTTTGGAATCAAGAGGAAACATCTTGTCCTCGTTTTTCTTAATCAAAATCAAAACTTGCATCAAATCAGAAGAATTAAAGGTCACATTATATAAGTGCGTTGGTACTATTGCCATGACTTTCTCCTAACTATATATTAATAACGATTCGATACTTGCCCCATCGCGGCCGTAGCGGATGCCTTCGATGATGTGGATCAGGTTGTTGATCTCTATTTTGGCAAGCATTGTGTATGCCAGATAGGCCACAGCATCATCACTGGTCAGATACAGGAAATGACGGCACATGTGATATCGAACAAAAGCTACCGACTCTTCGATTGAAGTATCGGGTGCTATATGCGAAACGTCACCATAACGGATTCGCTCTTTTATCATCGAGTACAATGTATCGATGTTTTTTGCTTCCAGAAGCTCTTGATAACTCTCTTTGGAAATCCGGGAATATTTCAAAAACAGCGACTGCATGATCACTTCATTCGCTTCATCCGGGAAATACGTCTTGTAACGTACAATCTTCGCGAGATTGCGAAGGTCGATTGACATCGACAAAATGGCGAGAAGATCAGATTTGGTCTTGTTTGAGAAGTTGTTTTTGACCGCCTTGAAATACGTCCGGTAATAGAACTCCATAAACTCCTTGTTCAACTTGTTGAAGTTGATTGGCATATCGAAATCGATGCCATCAATCAGGAAAGAATATTTGGTGTTCTTTAAAAATGCTACTAGTTCTTTATGAGTATCCACATTAATTAAACCGTGCAGATCGAAACTCGCATGATCCACAACATATTGCGACACATTCAACGAAAATGCCTCAGGCATTGCTGTGATGGTGGCAATTTTTTCAAGGATTACATTAATCTCGATACCCATAATTTCCATGTAGTAAAACTGTTTTTTCTCTTTCGGTGCAAAACGAAGCAGCCCGGCACAGCGGCGGTAATATTCCTGATTTAGAATCGATTCTACTTCATGGCGGCGGATAAGCCTTGGATTGGCATCCTGGAACGCCTCACTGTAAGAAGATTTCTGTTTCAGATAAGTTACGACATCACCGATTGACTGTTTGCGCGCCAATTCCATATATGCATCTTGAAGAATCCGATTTCCATACCGTGCCTTGGCTTTGGTACTTAATACATTAGATGACATACAGCTCTCCTTCTAGGATATACAACGTTCTACCAGTTCGTCTATCCAAGCATCCTTGTTTTGATTGAACTTAAGTTCCAATTCATTTTTGGAACTGTCGTAATCTTTTGTCTTGGCAGAAGTCTGCGCTAAAAGATTGCTTTGTAATTCAATTTTTTGCTTTTCAAGTTCTGCAGCTTTTTCAGCCCATAATTTTTCATAAAGTTCTTTTCTGCATGTCTGCATGTCATCAGTAGCATGAAACTTCTGATTTTTTGCCTGCTCGACACGATTAGCACATTCATGATCAATCCGGACCAATTCTTGAATGATATTATCCATTTTTAACCCTCCTTCAACCGTTTATTATACTCCTTTGTAAGCACGTTTCAAATGATATTTCCGTTTTTTTACATATTTTTTTTGTAAGCGTAACCATGTTTCTCGGACTTTCATAAGTGTGAATTTAATGTTATAATCTAGACCAAGGAGAACACGTCCATGAAAGAAAATAAACTAAAAACCATCAAGAAATTGATGTTGGAAAACAAAATTGATTACTATATTGTGCCCACCAGTGACTTCCATTCAAGCGAAATCGCAGGGGCTTATTTCCAGGGTCGCAGGTACCTGTCGGGGTTCACCGGATCAGCCGGGACACTGCTTATAGGGCTTGAAAAAACATATCTCTATGTCGACGGCCGCTATTTCATCCAGGCCGATCAGCAGGTCGACTTGAACGAGATAACGGTGATGAAAATCGGTCAACCCGAATGTGTCGATTTGATCGACATCCTAAAACAGGACCCGACCAAAACTGTCGGCTTCGATGGCCGCTGCGTATCAAGAAAATTCGTCTCATCAATATCCAATCCGATTGTCAGCGATATCGATCTGGTCGATCAAGTATGGATTGACCGTCCCGAGCTATCAAAGGAGCCAATCTATGATTACCCGATTGAATATTGCGGCCAATCGCGCAAGGATAAACTGACAAAAATCCGCGAGCTTATGAAAGCCGACAGCCATGTCCTGACCACATTGGACGATATCGCTTACCTCTTCAATCTGCGGGGCAACGACATCGAACACACACCGGTATTCTACAGCTACGCCCTGATCGATAAGAATCAGGCAATCCTGTACGTGCATGAAAATGCCCTGGACCAAAAGCTTAAGGCACAACTTGAAAACGACGGGATCACCATCAGGGATTATTTTGCCATCTACGATGATGCCAAAAACCTGAGCGGTTCCATCCAGCTCGACGGCAATGTGGTCAACCACCAGATTGTTTCAAGCATCAAGGGGACAATTGTCGATTGTCCCAATCCCAGCCAGCTTCTAAAGGCGATCAAGAATGAAACCGAAATCGCCAACACCAGGGTCGCCCACATCAAGGATGGCCTGGCTATGACCAAGTTCATGCATTATCTCAAGTCCAATATCTCCAAAGTGGAACTCGACGAGCTAAGCGTCGATGCCATCCTCACCAAGTACCGCTTTGAACAGCCTGATTTCAAGCAGCTTTCGTTTGCGACAATATGCGCCTACGAACAAAACGGGGCCTTGATGCACTACAGCGCCACACCAGAAAACCACGCCACACTCGAGCCTAGAGGACTGCTGCTTATCGACAGTGGCGGGCAATATCTCCAAGGCACCATCGACACTACCAGGACATTCGTGCTAGGACCCATCAGCGAGCTCCAAAAGCACCATTTCACCCTTGTCTTCAAAGCGATGAACAACCTCCAGCAGGCCAACTTCCTTTATGGCAAGACCGGAGTGGGTCTCGACATCCTCGCCAGAGGGGTGATCCAGCAAGAAAACCTCGACTACCAGTGTGGCACCGGACATGGGGTGGGCCACTACCTTTCCGTCCACGAAGGTCCCCACGGATTGCGGCCCTTCAAGCGCGAAAACGACCCGGATTCAATCTTTGAGCCGGGGATGATTGTCACCGACGAGCCGGGAATCTACCTGGCCGGGGAATACGGTATCCGGATTGAAAACGAACTCCTCGTCACCAAAGGAGAGAAGAACTTCTACGGCCAGTTCCTTCATTTCGAAACGTTGACGATGGTCCCCATCGACCTAGACGGAATTGATTTTTCAATGCTTTCAAAAAATGAGCTGACCCAGCTTTACGATTACCATCTGCTTGTATTCAAGAATATCGAATACGGTCTCGACATTACCCAGAAAGCCTGGTATCAGGATACCCTGATTGCCCCTTTGCAGGAGATTTTGGAATAATAAAAAAAACAATGGTTTTTTGCCATTGTTTTTATTTGCTTTCGATATCAATTTTATCATCAAGACCTTCCAGGAAATACGGCGAATGTTGTAATTCCTTTCCTTTGGCATTGATCAGGTCAAGCTGGTTGACGGTTATGTTATAAGCCAGGTATTGCCGGTAATCCCCCAACATCCTGACACTGTCATCGAACAGCTGGCGGGTTGCCTTGTTTAAAAAATCCTTAAGGCGGTTTTCCAGGCCATCCAGGTCAATTCCAAGATCAAAGCTGTTTAGTTCCAGCAGTTCGACATCAATCCCGATATTGTAGACGACATTGGCGTTGGAAACATCATCCACAAAAGCGATATTGTTCCGGCCAAGCATCCTGCAGGCATGATCATCAAGACCGCCTCTTTCAATCTCCAGCCGGTTTTCAAGAAACATTTCGAGACTGTCAAGAACCAGACCCATCTTTTTGGCCACCTTGGGATCATCCACTAGCGAAACCATGAAACTGTCGAAGTTGCAAAGTTGCAGGGGACCTTGCTGGAACTTGTCAAAAAAGATGACAACCTGAAGAAATTTATTCAGGCCGACATCGCTGTCGCTTTGTTCGATCTTCTGACAATCGATGACATATTGGTAGATCAGATCATCAAGATATGCCATATTGTTGATTGTCAGGATTTTTTGCTCCAAGGCTTTGGATACAAAACAGTCAAAGTGGCTCGACTGGTTGTAGCTTGCCAGGCTGGTCTCACCTAGAATCCGGGCCCGGGCCTTGGGCGAATTGTAAAAGCTGTTTTTTGGCTGGTATGACTGGAGCTGTTCGAATGAACCGCCTAGAGTCACAGCCATCTTCCGCTGGTTCGACCTTTTCTCCCGGTAAAGGATGTAGGCCTTGGCAGCCTTGATATAGTTCTTCTCAATCAGCACTTCCTCGACAATATCCTGGACAAATTCCACAGTCGGAACTCCGACGTCCATCTCCTCGATTATCTTGACCACCTCGTTGGCGAGCCGCTCTGGGATCTGTTTGTCATACGTCTTTATATTATCACTTGCCTGAAATGATTTGTCGATCGCAATGGCGATCTTGTCAGGCTCAAAAGGCACCAGCGACCCGTCCCGTTTCAATATCAGCTTAATCATCGATATCCCTCCAATTTCCACAAATCAATTGTACACGATAATCTTTGAAGATGCCAACGATATAATCATTCCCGACTTTCTCCACCAGGGAGTAGCGGAAAAGCAGTTCCTGGTCATGGCCCAACTCGACCAGATGATGCAAGACTCGCTTGGCTTCGCTGGTGGCTAGGGTCGGCTCGTAAAAACGTTTTGGCTTGACTTTGGCGTTCAGGAAGTAATCCATCACCAGCTCCTTGAACAGGTCATGATTTTCACCCTGCATGAATTCCATTATGTAGCTGTAGAGTTCATGAAGCTGATATCCCATCCGTTTGAATTCATGGTTCCGGTAGTAAACCCCCAGCTTCAAAAAGAAATCGAACATCGACGGGTAGATCTCAAATACCCGATTCATGGTATTTTCAAAGCGGCCGGAGTTCCAGTATTTTTCCAGCATATCTTCGACCAGGTGGATCTTGGAGATATCATTCTCGCTTAGATAATCCGATTTGGTTATTTCATAGGGAGCGCTTTGGTCAAATTCATAACCGTATTCCTGGTAGTTTTTTCGCAAACTGGTCCCCCGCAGCAGTTTCAAGAAGCCAAGCTGCAATTCCTTTGGCTTCAAGGCGAAAACGTCATCGAATGACTTCTTGAACCGGTCGAGCTTTTCCAGGGGCAAACCGGCTATAAGATCGAGATGCAACACGATGTTGTGGGCCTTTTGCAAGGTGGAAATGACCTGCTCTAACCTGGTAAAATCCTGATATCGTTTGACAACCAGATTTGTCGGCTCATAGGTTGACTGGATTCCGATTTCCAGGCGGACCAGGTTGGCTGGCACCCGATTGACCAGAAAGTCGAGTAGTCCTTGATCGAGCACGTCACCGTTGATCTCGAACTGGAAAACAACTCCGGAGTCTTTTTTGGAAACGATGTATTCCAGGATTGCCAAAGCATGCTCGAATTTGGCATTGAACGAGCGGTCAAGGAACTTGACGGTCTTCACTCCGCTTGATATTATGCCATCAAGTTCCCTTTTAAGATATTCCAAGGAGAAAAAGCGCAGACCCACTTCCAACGAGGAAAGGCAGTACTGACATTGATAAGGACAGCCCCGGCTTGTTTCGAAATACAGGATCCGATTTTTCATTTCGGCCATATCCTTTTCAACCAGATAGGGAGAATCAAGGCTTTCAAGCCAGCTTAGATCGACCAGCCTTGTCTGATTGTAGTCCTTCCTGTGTCGAGTCGATATCCCCGGGATCTTAACTTCTGCTTCGGTGGCCAGGCAGTCGAGAAGCTGTTTTAGCGCAATCTCCCCTTCGCCTGAAATCAGGTAGTCGATTGGGAAACTGTCCATGAAATGATCGACATCATAGCTTACTTCCGGTCCCCCGACGATGATGTTTACATCGGGGAAACGATCTTTGATCATGGTGACCAGCGCCATGGTCTTTTCAACGTTCCAGATATAGACTGAAAAGACCAGGTTTTTTGGCCGAAGCGCCATCAGGCTTTCCAGAATTTTTTCACTGTCGTCCTTTATAGTGTATTCCACAAAATCGACATCGTGAAAATCCTTTGATGCCACGTAAAGAAGTCGCAAAGCCAGGGCCTTATGGATGAATTTTGAGTTTAAAGTAGTAATTATTGTTTTCATTTTATTCCTTTAAAAAAAGCCTGAATAATCAGGCTTATCGTGCAACCACTGTCGGCAAAATCCCGTTTTCCAGACAGTATTGTTCAAATGTGATATTCGCTTCAGTTATTTCCTGGGCAACCTCGACCCCGACATACCTGAAATGCCACGGTTCATGGGCGATTCCAGTCAGTTCGCTGGTCGATTCGGGATAACGGTTGATGAAACCATATTTGGCCGCATTAGCCAATACCCACTTATATTCAGCTGTATCACCAAAAGTGATCTTCGTACCATCGACAACCGACTGGCTCGTCAAATCGATTCCAAGACCGGTCTGATGTTCGCTGGCTCCTGGCAAGGCAACATATTGGGAAGCGTACAATCCGCCGTAGCGACTTTCAAAATCCTGATATGTCTGGGACTGGACTGTATACGAGCGATAGCCGCTGTTGAACACCAGGTCCAACCCTTCCGCCTTGGCATCTTCGTACATCTGTTTCAAGGCATCGGCCACAACCTGGCGGACCATAGGGTTTTGACAATCAGGAGCGATTGGCATCGGTGCTTCAACCAGGTCACTTGGTTCATATGAGCTTTCAAGATAGAATCCGGCTTTTACCAGTGTCAGGATCTCATCGGGATTGGTGATTGTATAGCCCCGGCCGCTATAGGCGCTGGTTGAAAGAATGAACGGATAGTTGACTATTCCAACCGTGTAGGTCGGATTGTCGTTTTGCTTGTCAGCTTCGATATAGGCTTCCATGTTCTTGACCATGTAGCCATCGACTTCCAGATACTCTTCGATATCGGTGGCACTCAGGTCGTTTTCGATAAGATACTCGAAATCGCTGATGGAAACATTATTGCCAACCATCTCCCAGATTCCAGCATCATCGAATCCAAGATCAATCAATTGAGAATAGATCTCACCATTGAGTTCATCGACATAGCTGACGATTTCAGCTGGTTCGATTTCCGGGAATTGCCCGTAGTAACGTTCGTAATCATCGTAATTTACCGGAGTCGCTTCCAGCTCCTGCCAGGTATCGAAATTTTCCATGAAATCCGCCGCCAATATCTCGTTTTCAGCTTCGCTTTCCATAGCGACAATCTGGTTGGCCTGGGTGAAACTATAGCCCTTGACCAAGGCCCGGATCCGGTTGAAATTCAAAAATACGACAGCAGCGACAATCACCACAACCAGGGCGATTATCCCAAAAACCTTAAAATTGTTGTTGCTTCTTCTACCATATGAATAGCTATATGAATTGCTTTTTCTTAGCACTTATTTTTCTCCTTAAATTCCAAATATTGTTGTTTGCCCGATTGATACTGGTCATTTCCGTAAATGTCATTGATGACGACCAGGGGCATGTCCTTGACTTCAAGCCGTCTGATGGCTTCGGGCCCCAGGTCCTCAAATGCGATTACCTGAGAGCTTAGCACACAATTGCCTATCAAAGCTCCGGTTCCCCCGATCGCCCCGAAATAGACACCCTGATATTTCACAATGGCGTCCTTGACTTCCTGGTTTCGATCACCCTTGCCAATCATAGTCTTGAGCCCCAATGAAATAAGTTTTGGCGCGAAGCTGTCCATCCGGTATGATGTGGTCGGACCGCCGCTGCCAAAAACCTCACCAGGTTTGGTCGGAGTCGGTCCGACATAGAAAATGGTGGCGTCCTGGATATCGAAAGGAAGCTGTTCGTTGTTGTCGATAAGCCTGACCAGGCGGGCATGGGCCGCATCCCGGCCGGTATAGATTGTCCCGCTTAAAAGCACCTGGTCACCGCTTTTTAGCTCTTTTAGCTTGTCTGTTGTAAGTGGGGTGTGCAAATGGATCATAGCGTTGCCTCCATATGGCGCGACACGTGACAGCAGATGGCAACAGCCACCGGCAATCCGGCGATATGGGTCGGCATCGTCTCGATGTTCAACCCAAGAGCCGTAGTCTTACCGCCAAGACCCGCCGGACCGATTCCGGTCGCATTTACGATTTCAAGCAATTCATCTTCCAAAGCGGCATAACGTGCGTCAAGATGATGGCTGCCGATTTTTCGAAGCATTGCCTGTTTGGCAAGATAGGCAACCTTGTCGAACGATCCGCCGATTCCCACGCCCACAACGATTGGCGGACAGGGATTTGAAGATGCAGTGGTTACGACTTCCTCGACGAAGGCCTTCACTCCTGCGACTCCTTCGCTTGGTTTTAACATCTTGATTTTCGACATGTTTTCCGAACCGAACCCCTTTGGAGCGAATACAATCTTGAACCCGTCACCTTCGACCAGGTCGATATAGATCAAAGCCGGGGTGTTGTCCTGGGTGTTCTTGCGCTCAAACAGGGGATCATCGACCACCGACTTGCGCAGATAGCCTTCCTGGTACCCTTGGGCCACCCCTTTGTTTATGGCGTCTTTCAGGCTGCCCCCGGTTATTTGGACATCCTGCCCGATGGTAACATAGACATTGGCCATCCCGGTGTCCTGGCAGATCGGTTTGCATGAGGATTTGGCGATTTCATTGTTGTGTTGGATTGTCTTGAGCGTTTCCTTGGCCAACGGGAAATCCTCAGCCGCTATCGCCTTGTCCAGGGCGATTGAAACATCCTCAGGCAGCTCGACTGCCGCCTTTTTTGCCAGAGTGGCAATGATACTGGTTATATCTTCACATCTTACTTTTCTCATTTGATAATACTCCCTGCTACATTTGGATAAAATAAAGAATAATAACGCAGCGACATCAGTTCGATTGTCGCCAGAAGCGCGTGTTTTCCCACCCGGGCTTTCGCTTTGGATCCGATGATGATCCGGTGGGTGATTTTCATGTCCATGAATTTTTCACATTCCGGATTGCAGGTGATCAGGATGACCTTGCAGCCCGATTTCTTGATATAGGCCAGGGTCTTGTTGTTGCCGTTGGCATACAACCCGTTGACAGAAATGATCACCGCGATTGAATCCTCATCAAGATTCTGGGCGCAGTTGAGCTGGCGCTCATCATCAAGATAAGCCATCGTGAACTTTTCGAGCATCAGCAGATCCGTTTGGAAATGCAGGGCTATTGACTGGGAAAACTGGGTCCCAAAAAAAGCCACGCTTTCGGTTTTTTGAATCAGGTACAGGACCTTGTCGATTTCGCTCCAGTCAAGATAATTGGGAAGATCGAGAATGACATCGGAAACCTTGTTAGCATGATAGCTTACAGCCTCATTAGGTCTTTTGGTCATCAGATCGATGTCGACATCGATAAGGTTGTTGAATTTTTTCATATCTGAAGAGAATTCGGCACATTCCTGTTTCAAATGGGCGAAGTTCTCATATCCTAAAGCTCTACAGAATCTTGAAATTGTCGCGGGCGAAACGTAGCACTTCTTGGCCAGTTCGCTGATGCCCATCGTCGCAATTTCCGCAAAGTGGTGGGCCAGGTACCAACCGATATTGTAATTGGTATCATTATCATCAGCAGTATCCAAAAATATGATCAGTCGATAAAATAATTTTTTCATAGCGTTCCTCCTTGTGTCATTATACATTATTTCATTTTGTTTTTAAATTAAATTTTCCTGATTATGAAATTAAATCGTGTCAATATTTTCCTGTTTTTAACACACGAAACGCACCTTACCGGAACATTTAATTATTGTAAAAAGGCCGTTCTTAACATATGCCATGGATTGAATTAAATAAAATAGGTAGATTACATCAAGATATTTATGACATATGTCGGTTATGGCAAATAATTATGTGAAATTGACGCTATTAACATTTAGTTCATATTGAGTTCACAAAACTGTCATATATTCTAGGTGTAGTAAGTTTCCTTGCTTGCTACATATGTAAATTTTCCCTTTTTTATAATAATTACTGTTTGGGTAGCCCTTAACCTGAACAAGGAGCAAAGATGTCCCCTCGTCTTTGCTCCAATTTTTTTACCAAAAAAGCGTCATTTCGAAGAAGTCTTCGATCTGGCGCTTTTTATCTTGATATTTCCGTACCGATTCCTTGGGCCGTGAAGATTTCGATAATCATCGAATGCGGTTCGCGGCCGTCAAGGATATGGATTTTTTCGATCTTGTCCAAAGCGGCGATGCAGTTTTTTATCTTGACTGCCATCCCCCCCTCGATCACACCCTGGTCAATCAGGTTGTTGGCCATGGTCTCGTTGATATGGTGGATCAGCGAGTTTGGGTTGTTCACATTTGAAAGCACGCCTTTCTGGTCGGTGAGGAAAACCAGTTTGGATGCGTTCACACTGCGAGCCACTTCGGTAGCCACATCATCGGCATTGACATTGTAGCCCTGGCCGGCATCGTCGACCCCGATTGAAGAAATCACCGGTGTATAGCCGAGTTCAAGAAGCGAGTTGATCAGGGTCGGATCGATCTCCTTGATCGTTCCCACATAACCGTAGTCAACGTTCTGTTCGACTTTGATCATCTGGCCGTCCTTGCCTGAAAGACCGACCGCCTTGACCTGATGTTCACCAAGGTAGCCAACCAGGTCCTTGTTCACCTTGCCACAAAGGACCATCTGCACGACTTCAAGGGTGTCCTCGTCAGTCACCCGCAAACCGTCCTTGAACTGTGATTTTATCTTGGCCTTGTCGAGCCAGCGGTTGATTTCTTTCCCGCCACCATGGACAATGACCACTTTGATTCCCACGCTTTTCAAGACTGCGATGTCCTGAAGCACGCTCTTTTTGATTTCCTCGTTTTCCATTGCCGATCCGCCATACTTGACGACCATGATATGGCCGGAAAACTTCTGCATATAGCTAAGCGCATCTACCAACACTTGCGCTGTCTGTTGTTCAGATATCATCACTTTCTCCTTATGACCGGTAATCGGCATTGATTTTCACATAATCGTAGCTAAGGTCACATCCCCAAGCCCGAGCCGACTGGTCTCCTTCATGCATGTCGACCATGACATTGACCTTTTCATTGTCGATTATCTCAGTCGCTTTTTCTTCCGAATAATCGGTAGCCATCCCTTTTTCAACCAGTTTGATTTTTTGACCTTTGGCTTCAAGATAGATATCGACAATCGTGTCGTCGAAATCGACTCCGGCATAACCCATGGCGCAGAACAGCCGGCCCCAGTTGGCGTCATTTCCAAACATCGCTGTCTTGACCAGTGGTGAGGTGCAGATCGATTTGGCGATTATCTTGGCGTTTTTCTTGGATGAACAGTTGACCACATCGACTTCAAGAAGCTTGGTCGCCCCTTCACCGTCTCCGGCAATCGCTTTGGCCAGATAAGTGCAGATGTAGCTCAAGGCCTCCTTGAACAGGTCATAGTCATGACCAGGTCCCACGATTTCCGGGTTGTGTGCAAGCGAGTTGGCCATGCAAAGGACCGTATCGTTGGTTGAAGTGTCACGGTCAACCGACACCATATTGAAGGTCTCATTGACAACGTCCTTGAGCATCTGGTCCAGGATCGTTTTTGAAATGTTGCAGTCAGTTGTGATGAAACCAAGCATGGTTGCCATATTTGGATGGATCATCCCCGAACCTTTGGCGCAGCAACCAAGGGTTACTGTCTTGCCTGAAAGTGAAACTTCGATGGCCATGTTCTTTGGTTTCGTATCAGTCGTCATGATGGCCGTAGCAACATCGATTCCGGCCTCTTCCGATTCGCTAAGCAGGTCGATTGCCTTAGGCAGACCGGCTTCGATGATGTCCATTGGCAATTGTTTTCCGATGACACCGGTCGAACAGATAAGAACTTCGTGTTCATCCAAGCCCAGGTTTTGGGCTACCAGACGGGCGAATCTCTGATTATTCATTTCCCCGGCCACTCCGGTGCAGGCATTGGCAACGCCCGAATTGATGGCGATCACTTTTGCAGTCGAATAATTGTCGACGATGTTTTTATCCCAAATGACCGGTGCCGCTTTGACAACGTTGGTTGTGAATGTCCCGACACACTTGGCTGGCACCTGTGATACGATCATCGCCAGGTCCTTTTTAGCTTTCTTGATACCGATATAGCAGCCAACACCCAGATATCCGATTGGTGAAGTTACTGTTCCATTTTCTATTATTTTCATAAGTTTCTCCTTGTCTAAAGACTGTTTGGTGCCTGGTCGATACCCATTGACTCTTCGATACCGTACATTATGTTCATGTTCTGGATTGCCTGGCCGGCCGCACCTTTGACCAAATTGTCCATCGCTCCTACTACTATTATTCTATTACATCTCTGATCGATTTTAAAGTTAATATCGATATAATTCGAGCATCTTACGTTACGGATTTCCGGATACACGCCATCCTTCAATACTCGCAGGAATTTTTCATCTTCATACATCTTGTACGCATTTGCGACGTCTTCTTGACTAACCCCGGCTTTGAGGGTCGCATATGAGGTGGTGAGGATCCCGCGGTTGATTGGAATGAGATGCGGGGTGAAAGTCACATTGAATTTTTCTTCTCCTGCCCCGTTGAGAATCATCTCGATTTCCGGAGTGTGGCGGTGTGTGGCTATCCCGTAAGCCTTGACGCTTTCATTCACCTCGCAGAAGAGGTTAGGGATTTTGGCCGAGCGGCCCGCTCCCGAAGTTCCCGAAAGCGCATCGATGATGATCGTCTCAGTTTCGATCAATCCCGCCTTTACCAAAGGGTACAGTGAAAGTGACGAGCAGGTCGGATAGCAACCCGGGTTGGCCAACAGGCGGGCATCCTTGATCTTGTCACGGTTGATCTCGCAAAGACCGAAAACAGCATCTTCCATCATGTCCCAGCTGGGATGTCCACATTGGTACCACTGTTCATAGACATCCTGTTGATCAAGACGGTAGTCGGCTGACAAATCGATGACCTTCACCTTTTCAAGCATTTCCTTGGAAATCATTTTCGAAGCCACACCGTGTGGGGTCGCGAAGAACACCACATCGACCTGGTCGAGATAGTCTTCCAGGTTGTCACTGATCAGCTGGTCATCCACTATATTGAAATAGCTGCCATAGATATCACTGAAATGTTCCTTTGCATATGAACGTGATGAAAGCCACACAATCCTAGCTTCCTTATGATTCAACAATAACCGCACCAATTCATTCCCACCGTATCCGGTCGCACCTATTATTCCTACTTTTACCATTTTCTTTTCTCCTTTAAAATACAAAAAAACGCCTCCAAAAAAGAGACGTTATTAACGCGATACCACTCTACTTGCCATCAGTCGACCTGATGACCTCTCTCACTGATAAGGGCAGTTACCCGAAAGTTATACTTGGTTTCCAACTTTCCTCTCCAAAATGCGCTTGGGATTAATTCCGTCACTGACCTTGCACCGTCGTCAGCTCGCTTTAGACTTCCTTAATCTTACTCTTTTTGTCATCGAGTTCAATTTATTTAAGTTAATTATAGACAATAACTTTATTTTGTCAATATTTTTTTCATTTAATCATAAATTTGTTTGGATTATTCTTCTTTTCCTAAAGTTGCCACCAAAACAGACTTGATGGTATGCATCCGGTTTTGAGCTTCCTGGAAGACAACCGAGTTTTTCGAACGGAACACTTCATCCTCGACTTCACGGATGTCGATTCCCTGTTCCATCTTATCTCGAGCCAGGACCGTGTTGAAATCATGGAATGAAGGAAGACAGTGCATGAACAGAACATTGTCGTTTTTGGTTTTGGCCATCATCTCAGGGGTCACCTTGTAAGGATGGAGCAAATCAACCCGGGTCTTGTACAGTTCTTCAGGTTCTCCCATAGATACCCAGATGTCGGTATAGATGACGTCGGCACCTTCGATATCATCTAATGATGAAGTGACGGTGATCGAACCGCCTGATTTATTTGCTTCTTCCTGGCAATAGGCCAGAACTTCAGGATCGATCGTCAATGCGTCAGGACCAAGACAGACAAAGTCCATTCCCATCTTGCAGGCACCGTACATCAATCCGTAGCACACATTGTTGCGGATGTCTCCGGCAAAGACGAATTTCACTTCATTGAGTGGTTTGTCCAAGTTTTCTTCGATGGTCATGAAATCCGCCAGTGTCTGGGTAGGATGGTCGACATCGGTCAGGCCGTTGTAAACCGGAACGCCCGAATATTTGGCCAGATCTTCCACCAATTCCTGAGAAAAACCGCGGTACTCGATCCCGTCATAGATTCCACCCAACACCTTGGCGCTGTCTTCAACCGACTCCTTGACGTTGAACTGCGAATTGTCCAGGAACGTCACATTGCCACCTTCATCATTGATGGCAACCTCGAACGAACAACGGGTCCGAGTCGAAGTCTTGTCAAAGATTAGGACGATGTTTTTCCCTGCCAGCGAATTACCGATGATTCCCTGTTTTTTCTTGGCCTTAAGTTTTTTCGAAAGGTCCAGCAGATAACGGATTTCCTCTTTCGTGTAATCCTTGAGGGTCAAAAAGCTTCTGTTTTTCAAGTTCATATGTTTTTCTCCTTTTAAAGTAGTTCTTTATATAATCTAAGCACATTCAAATGGGTGATTTTTTCAACTTCCCCCTCTGTGAATTCCTTTTTTAGCGCCTTGACCAGATCCGGCAAGGCCCTACCATCATAGATTTCCAGTTTGCCGTCGATACCGTCGAAGTCACTGCCAAGCCCGACATTGTCGAGCACGCCCAACTTCTCAAAGTGCTTGAGATGGCGTACCATGTCGGATATCCTTGATTCATTAGTCCCATCATCGCTCAAGAAGTCCCCCAGGAAATTCAATCCGATTACACAGCCTCTTTGAGCCATCGCCAGGATAAGCTCATCGGGCAGGTTGCGCCCGACATCGCAGCACATCCTTGCATTGGAATGGGATGCCACAAACGGTTTGGTTGTATGGGCCAGCACATCTTCGACCAGCTTGTCCGAACAGTGGGAAACATCGATGATGATGCCCAGTTCCTCCATTTTCTCGATGTAGGCGATACCGTAATCGCTCAGGCCGTTGTCCTTGTCGGTCCGCTTAAGGTCCTCGTATCCCTCAAGATTGAAGCCATCAAGGTTGGGGAAACCGACCCGGTTGGGATAATTCCAGGTGAGGGTGATCATCCTCACCCCAAGATTGTAGAATTCCTCAAGCCTTTCATAAGGGACAAGTTCGCTGTCTTCTATCGTCAGCAGCGCATTGATCTTGTCAAAGTCAATATCAGCGTATTTGAACACCGGTTTTATTTTGTCACTGTTGCACTCAAGCTGCTTGTAATAATACGAGATGATTTTCTTAGTTAGCTCTTCAAGGTTGGAGTACTCGGTCATGTCCAGGAATATCGCAAAATTTTGGATCAGATAGTCCCCTGATTCGAGCTTTTTAAGATCGAGATGACATTCGTTTTCATTCAATTGGTCATCTTCATCATCAAAATACAATCTTGTTATAGTATCACAGTGCATATCCGCAATTTTCATAATCCACCTCGATAAAATAATAACATCAATCACACAAAAACACAAAAAAACGCCTCCAAAAAGAGACGTTGTAAACGCGATACCACTCTACTTGCCACCAGTTGACCTGATGACCTCTTTCACTGATAAGGGCAGTTACCCGAAAGTTATACTTGATTTCCAACTTTCCTCTCCAAAATGCGCTTGGGATTATTTTTGCCGCTGACCTTCCACCATCGTCAGTTCGCTTGAGACCGCCATAACCTTACTCTTTTTTTCAACGAGTTACATATATTATAGACAATATCAAAATTCTGTCAAGGGAATTTTGGAAATTGGATCATTGTTGCAATTGGGGATTTTTGAAACGGGACTAATCCTTGATGACTGCCTGGATTGCCAGGCTTCCTAGTCCCGCATGGCTTGCCAGAACAGCTGGCAATTCGATGATTTCGATCTCTATGTCAGAAAAATGCAGTTTCAGATACTCTTCGAACTTCATTGCAAGAACCGCATTGTCGCCATGGGCCAGATATATCTTGTATTGAGATCCGTTGACACCGATCTTGGTGAAATGATCCTTGATTGCAGCCATGATTTTCGATTCGGTCCTGGTCATTTCAAACTTGTCGATCTGGGTTCCATCCTCTTTTAGTGCCAGCAGCACCTTGATCTTGAGCATGCCCGCAACTCCGGCCGCCAATGGGGATAGCCTGCCTGATCTTGACAACTGTTTGAAATTCTCCGGGTAAAGGAAAGAAAAAGTATGGTCCATCTTGTTGTGGATCATGTGGAGTATTTCCTCCTTGCCTAAGCCATCTTGAACCATTTTTTTTGCCGCGATTGCCATATCCATGATCGGTGCAGCGATAGTCCTAGTGTCGATAACCGTGACGTTGGTCAAGCCGGCTTGTTCAACCGCCAGGTTGACCCCGGAATAAGTCCCCGAAAGATCGCTCGAGCAGCAAAGGACTATAATGTCATCATAATCTTCCTTAGCCCATTGAATCATCCTGGCCATAAGATACCCGGTGTTGGGCTGACTGGTCGAAGGCAAAGCTCCCTGTCTGAGCAATCCATAGAGATCACCAGTTGAAATGTCGATCTGGTCCTTGTATTCGACACCACCAATGATCACCGATAACGAAAGAAGCTCGATTCCTTCTTTGGTCGCCCGGTCCTTGTCCATCGCACTTGTAGTGTCGGCAACTATCAGTATCTTATCCAAATTGTCCCATCTCCATTTCAACTGCGAAGTCCTTATAGTTTTTTGTCAGGTGTTTGGTCTCCTTGAGCCAGGTGATGGCCTCATCGAACTCCTCCTGGTTGAAATCATCCAGGATCCCACTGACGATCAGTTTGCACACATCGTAATTGCTTTGCCAAAGGGCATCAAGAACATCCTCATCGGCTTTTTGGTCAGCCTGTTCGGATTCGAGATATACTTCAAGGTCACGGCCCGTTTCCATCGCTTCTTCATATGTCATAAAACATCCTCCTTGTAATTTTTCTTACTTCATTATATCATTATAGTATCCAAAAACAAACAAAGGAGATAACAACATGAAATCCGTATCCGCATTCGATGCCCCGTTCATCAATAAAATATTCAACGAAAGAAATATCCCAGCCAAGATCAAACTGCATGACACTTGCGGTTCCCAATCACTGGAATTGGTCTATGATGAGGAAGATAAAAGTATCGATATCGATGAACTGATTGTCATAATCAACGAGTATTTCAAGAACAAATATATCCGAATCGAAAAAGGACCGATAAATCCGCGCATTCTTCAGATAAAGTAGACTCCGTCACGATTTGAAGCAAAAGAACAGAAAAAAAATTAATATTATTTTGTAAAAAAGTATTGCATTAGTGTTCATTAGATGGTATTATCAATGGGCACTAAGCGATACAGATTCTGCTTGAATAGCTCAGTTGGTAGAGCACTCGGCTGTTAACCGAGCGGTCGTAGGTTCGAGTCCTACTTCAAGCGCCATTGGGGCCCGTTGGAGAAACGGTTAACTCACATGCCTTTCACGCATGCATTCACGGGTTCGAATCCCGTACGGGTCACCATTTAAATATTTCGGGGGTTTAGCTCAGTTGGGAGAGCATCTGCCTTACAAGCAGAGGGTCGGCGGTTCGAGCCCGTCAACCCCCACCATTTTATTTATAAGCCGGCTTAGCTCAATTGGTAGAGCAACTGACTTGTAATCAGTAGGTTGAGGGTTCAAGTCCTTTAGCCGGCACCATTATCAAGACCCGCTAGCTCAGTCGGTAGAGCATCTGACTTTTAATCAGAGGGTCAGGCGTTCGAGTCGCCTGCGGGTCACCATTTTAAATATGCGGGTGTGGCGAAATTGGCAGACGCACCAGACTTAGGATCTGGCGGGTAACCGTGGGGGTTCGAGTCCCTTCACCCGCACCAAACTAAAAATAACGGCTATTTATGGCCGTTTTTTCTTATAATTTTATATACCCGATATCCGATTTTTCGAACATTTTATAAATTTAAGAGCTGTAATAACATTGTACGATGTTGTTTTTGAAATTAGCCATAATAGGTGAAGGACACAATTCCAAAATTAGAATTGTGTCCTTCACAGAAATATTGGTAGTTAATATAATGATCCATTCTTAATAAGAACTCATCTGGATAGTCAACACTTTTTTAGACAATTTTTATAAGGACAGCCTGTATTGTACGGGTGTTTTGTAATTAAGGCTCCCATGCTTCCTTTTGTTGTTGAACCAGTTGACATAATCATACAGTTCCAATGACAATTCGTCGATACTGCGGAATTGTCGATTGAATGCGAATTCTGTTTTGAGTATTTTATACATTGATTCTGATACCGCGTTATCAATCGGTTTTCCTTTGGCACTCAACGATCTCTTGATTCCATGCAATGCCAATATCCCATCAATCATCTCGTTTTTGAACTCCGATCCTCGGTCTGAATGAAATATCTCGACATCACTGAGATCACTTTTTATATCGTTTAATGCCTTAATAACCAAGTTGGCGTCTTTGTTTTGACCACTAGATTTACCAACGATTTCACGATTGTACAAATCAATTATCAGACAAATATAGTTCCATTTTCCAGCCACCTTGATGTAGGTCAAGTCGCTGGTTAAATATTGCATTGGCCGCTCTGCTTGGAATTTTCTATTGATCATATTTTCAATATCGTCATTATTTACTTTGCCATAATGCTTTGGTCGTTGCTTGATGGTGTATTTACTAATCAAGCCGTATTTGTCCATGATTTGAGCAATTTTTCTTCTGCTGGCAACCATGTTTAAATCATCCAAGTCATCTTTTATCTTGCGTGTTCCATAATTCTTCTTGCTGTTTTTGAATGATTTTATTACTTCATCTTCAAGCTTCGAATCCACTTTACGCCCTTTGGGTTTGTAGTAGAGAGTTGCCCGAGAGATTTTCAAGACTTTGCACATAGCGCTGATAGAGTATTTGTGTTTATTGGCAAAGATTACTTGTCTTTTCGTCCCATTATCAGCGCCGCTTGCTTTAAAATATCATTTTCCATCTTCAGTCGTTCGTTTTCTTTTTGGAGCTTGATAAGCGCCTTGTCATGATCTGATCGATTGTCGGCTTCAGTAAACGAACCCGTGTCATTGAAGCGTTTAACCCATTTATTGAACGCTGAAGCTGTCAAATCGTATTCACGGATTATTTCCGCTCTGGGTTTCCCATTGTTGTAAAGTTGAACCATTTTGATTCTGAATTCATCGGTGTAAGTACGTTTAGGTCTGCGTTTTGTCATTTTGAATATCCTCCACAAATTTAACAAGATTTTATCATGTCCTTATAATCTTGTCTAATTTATTGTAACCTATCCAATCAAATAAAAATAAACACACATACCGTTTTAGATCTCATAGTAGTTTAGATAACGGGAAGTTTATTAAAGCCTTTTGTACTGGTAGTATCTGCAATTTAAAAAGTGTGATATAATCGCCAATCAATATAATCTCTTGGTCATTTTATAGTATATCCAGATTTGGCATAAAGCACTATTACATTCACATCCAAAGCTATGTGACTGATTATCAAATTATTACCATAAGCTAAAAGACACGTCTAAAACAATTACAAATTCTTTATATTAATTGTCCCAATTTATCGAACCTTTCGTTGTTACGGTTTTATTACCTTTTATAATTGTACCAATTTCATAACACTTAACACCTTTTTGAATACAGTGATCCATAATAACTTGCTTGTAGTCATTTTTAACAACCATAGCTATGCCGACACCTAAGTTAAAGGTTCTGATCATTTCGTCATTATCCACGTTACCAAACTGCTTGAGTTTTTTAAACAATTCACTAACTTGATAGTTATCTAAATTAATTTCAGCATCAAGATGATTTGGTAAGATCCTATTTAGGTTCTCTTTTATTCCACCACCCGTTATATGTGCTAACCCTGTAATATTATTTGTTTCAAATAGATCTTTTAATACGCTATAATAGCATCTATGTGGTTCTAATATTGCGTCAATAAATGCTCTGCCGTCTACTTCTTCTTTGAGAATTTTCGGATACTTTTTCATAATGCTTCTTACAAGAGTGTACCCGTTAGTATGAACTCCACTCGACTCTAAAGATAACACGCAGTCGCCTTCAGAAATTTTAGAACCATCAATTATTTTTTTCTTATCTACAATGCCTACTATACTCGAAGTTAGTATGTATGTATCGTCGCCTAAAATACCAGGTTGTTCAGAAGTTTCTCCCCCTGTCAATACACAGCCTTCTTTTTTACAAGCATCGGCCATAGATCTCACACATCTCTTGACTATGTCACTATTCATTTTACCACAAATGATTGCATCTTGAACTGTTAGAGGTTTTGAACCCATTACAATACAATCATTGATTAGATGATTAATCATATCGTAACAAACACCCTCGATACGGTCATATTCCATTGCTAACCCCTGTTTGGATCCCGGTTCCTCAGTTTTAAGTACAAGAACAGGATTTTCGTATTCAGGGAATTTAATGTCATACAAAGATGAAAAAGCTCCCACTTTATTTAGAACTCTTTTTTCATCAGTTTCTAAATCTTTGGCCATCGCCTTTTTTGTTTGGTTGGCTAAATCAATATTAACATCATACTTCATTTTCTCACTCATAATAATCCTCCATTGATACCTATTATTATAACGCCAATAGTTAACCGTTTCCATAATTATTTGAAAATCGATAATATTTGTTACCGTAAAAATGGGTGTTAAGCTGTATATCACAAAAAATCATATATTCTATCATGTATTCTTCGTCTTCTATTTCACGCAACTATAAGGCATTGTTGCTCTACGTAGGTAGTGAAAAACGCAATTCATCATACGACAATTGCGTTTATCCAGACTAAAAAAAAATATATCTTCAAATTTCTTATCAAGTGCCACATATAAAACTAGGGCAAGTTTTGAAATTGTATTGAACTGCCCAGTTCCAATTGAACTTATTGTATTTCTAGAAACGCCGACGATTTCAGCTAATTTTTGTTGTGCCATGTTTTTTTCTAATCTTACCGGTTTCAAATTGTTATGAATAGTCAAATTATCCTTTTTAATTTAATTACCTAGAAGAGAAGTTTAGACGCATAAGCAAATAAAAGTCAACAAGTAACTATCGAACAAAAAAATATATACATTGGTCTCTTTTTGTTAAATATTCGGTATAAACCAAAAAAGTAACCAGTCAAATATCCCCAAGTAACCGTAAGAAGCAAATATAATTCAGTTACTCTCCACTTAATCAAAGCAATAGCAATTAATACTAAAATAACAAACAAAAATATTACAGTCCCGAATATTTATGCTTGATTTAACATAAATATTGAACCCTCATCATTTCTATTTTCCAAACTGTATTTCAAGATTTCTTTTTTTGTCATATTAACACCTCTTTCCATTGTACATTTTTGTGGTATTGAAAATGATTGATAATACTACCTGATATTACCATTGATATACTAAATCCGGTTATTGAAAGAGAGAAGCACTCCCCACTACCCCGTTACGGGCAATAGCATTTCCCAGCTTATATACTGACTTGCTTGAGTCTAGTCGCAGTATGTGTGTCTTGTGGAATCACGGCCTTACTATTTCACCAAGATAGTTTTAAATGTAGGTTTTATCGCCATCATTTCAATGTTGCGAACCCATTTGGCTATTCCAACTATTAATCAATAACCTATTCTATTTCCAATGATCTAAACGCAAAAAGTGTTGATTTTAATAATCAACACATGATTAATTACGATTAGAAAATTGAAAATAGTTCGCATACGATGAAGCACTTCGCACCATACTAACAACAACGGCTATTTATGGCCGTTTTTTTATTTTAACTTATATACCCGATATCCAAATTGTTCGAACTTTTCATAAATACAACCTAATAAAGAGCAAGGTTGTCCTTTATTAGGAGCCAGTCAATGTGCACTTTCTAAGTATTGTTGTAATTAAAAATATAAGGGTTATAATAATATTTGATGACACAAACTAATCAATAACCCGATATTTATTCACTTTATCATATGATTTGCCTGCACCACAAAAAGATTATAGTCATTTGACATTTGTCATATAACATGAAAATCCAATTGCAAAAAAAGGCATTTCCTTATGTAATAATTTCATAATTTGATCATCGGTTAATGATGCTAACCATGCATCGATAATGCTAACAATATAATTATTCTTACGTAAGGTTTCTGCCAAATATCCCATTCCAATTTTTTCTTCCGCTGTACGCTGTGAAACAGGTGCAACAGTACATAAAACTATTTTCCTCATTTTCATCCTCCTTCCTGAACTGTCAAAAAAATACATTACTATTTGATTCTTCTTATCATGTCTTTCATCCATTCAGGATACAATGGCGACTGCAAAATCTCTTTGGTAGTTAACCAAAAACATTCAGTATGTTCTTCACTTAAGGTGCATTGCCCTTCTGAACAACAGCACAGATAAGTTACAGATAAGTTATTATTATCAATTGCGTTTTATCTGGTCGAATCGCTGAGTCAGCATGCAATAACTGTATATTGGTTATTATTAAATTTGTTTCTTCTCTAACTTCTCGTTCTAATGCTTCTTCTAATTTTTCTCCATATTCAAGTCTTCCTCCTGGAATATCAAACAAGTTCTCACAAGCATCTTCAAGATTTTCTTCAACAGATTTTTTTATTATCAAAATCTGTCCGTTTAAATTTTGAATAATTGCTTTTGTTGCTATCTTAAAATTTTGATTTCTATTATTATATATCATATTTATTACCTTTCGCCCTTATATGGTTTGCCTATCCATGTACAAAGATAGTCAATATGCACAAGCTGGCCATCACACACTAAAATTTTTGAATAATTCGACAAATCAATGTTGCTTTTTAGAAACTTCATACAGTCTTCTTCATGTGTCAACAATGATTTTTTCCCAATTTTCCAATAATTAGTGAGATATGCTTGTGCAGCACAGCCCCCACCGCATATATCACTATATTTACAATCACTGCAATCTGGTATATCTTTATGGTATTAATTCCTAAGCTGCATATTTTGAAAGGGTTCCGATGTAATAATGTCAATTATATCTCCCTTAAGTAAATCTCCAACCTTAAAATCATGTAAATATATGCATGGAGAAATGAAAACTTCTCCTTCTGGGCTTATGGAGTGAAAACGCATAGATGTGTTTCCGCATGCGTAGGAATAACGTTTCTCATGCCCGACAAGTGAAGAAAGACGCGGCTCGGTAATATCAATCGTTTCACATTTATTAAGTAAGTATTCATATTAGATACTCTATTATCAATAAATTTTTTTGAATGACCACATGGCTCAGGTTGAGAATTTTAGTAGTGAAATGTCGAAATTTGGACGCTTAATAATCCAACAAATTTCAGCATTTCAGAACAGTTATCGCATTTTCGCAAACCAATAGAATTGCTGCCTGTGTTTTATGGTCATTCAAATAAAATTTTTCATCGAACTGTCAAAAGTTGTTCTTGGATTTTCCAAAGAATATTTCTTTGCCCATTTTTTATAATTTTTATTAACAATATCTTTAGCTTGTTTAAAGTTATTATCCTCAAAAATTCTAATTAATCCGATCTCATCTTCAATAAACACATCCGAATTTGCCAATTCCAATAAGAACTGTGATGCGAGTTGCAAATCATTGCTTTCATATAGCAATACATCTCCACCAACATAAATGTCAAAATCTATATAATAATTGAAATATACACTAGCAACGCCAGAATTTCTATGCATCATAAATCCCTTTACACCATCTTTTAAGAAACCTACTGACGGATTATATATTCTATTGATGGGCTTTGCAATTATTCTTGTAATTTCTTCAAAATGTATCTCTTTAATACTTTCTTTATTTATGCAGTAAATCAATCCACCAGCCTCTAAATGTAAACTTGGAAATGAATTAGATTTTTCAATGGAAATATAAATTTTTTCTCTTTTAGTCAAAATAACACACCTCTTTCTATATATTTAATTGATTGTAATCTTTTCAATATTGTAACACCACAAGTATAATAACGCCACATTAATCATATCCATTTACAGTTATATTTGTTATTTTACAAATTTTTAATGATTGATTACTGTATATCTAAAACATTTTTGAAATATAATTTTGTTATCGATCTCCATAGATATTTTTTGCATTATTTTGCAAATTAATAATAACATTCAGTGATATTACCATTAATATAAAAAAACTGGTCATTGAACGAGAGAAGCACTCTCCACTACTTAATAAGCAATTGCATCTCAGCTAATACGTTGACTTGCCTGCGACAGTACGATCACTGCTCTGACTCAGTCGCAACGTGTGTATCTTAGAAGTTTCAGCCCTACTACCTTGCCACGATAGTTTTAAACGTAGGTTTTATCGCCATTTATTTTATGTTGCGAACCCATTTGGCTATTCCAACTGTTAATCAATAACCTATTATATTTTCAATGATCTAAACGCAAAAAGTGTTGATTTTAATAATCAACACATCATCAATCACGATTAGAAAATTGAAAATAGTTCGACAACTGAGTATTCCGGCAGTTCAGAGCCACCTTGTCCGGAGTTGAGAGCCACTATGTCCGCCCCCTTAGAGCCATAAGTATAATTTAATAATTGCCACTCACGGAACCACCTCTTCAGTAGTAAAATTGAAGCGTAGCCATTGTTCTACCATGCAACTACTAAGTAGGTGGTTTTTATACGAGAAATCAAAAAAATTCTTTAGACGCGTTTTAAAATTGAAAGTCATCGATCCATTGTTTCAGCGCTGCATGTATCAAGAATACTGTCAGATATCCTTGAAATAATGGAGTCTAGGTGTAATAGGTACTCAACTATACTGTGCAGTCAATGTTAACCAGAGGGTTGGTATCAACGCTTGGGTGAAGATCCCGTTGCAAATGCAATACTTGATAGGATTATTAACAGTTCATATAACATCTTGTTACAAGATTCATCTATGAGGTAAGAATACTCAAAAATCAAATGATTATCGGTGAACCAATCATTGCTGGCTCTCGTTAATGGACACCCCGGCTCTATAAAGCGGACAAAGGTGGCTCTAAACGAATGGACAGGGTGGCTCCGCCACACCGGAATATTCAGACAACGAGTAACCATATCGCACCAAACTAAAATCAACGGCTATTTAAAGCCGTTTTTTGCTTTCAATTTATATACCCGATATCCAAATTTTTCGAACTTTTTATTAATATTAAGCCTGTCATAACATTGTATATTGTTCAAGTTTGAAACAATATATAATTGGTTAAGGACACAATTTCAATTAGAATTGTGTCCTTCATACAAATATTTAATTTAGTTTTCTATCTCTCCAAAGCGTAATAGCATTCAAAGTCAAGAAAACGAGCATAGTTAACAAAAACACGAGATAATATGATCTATTTTCATTAGTGGATGTTATCATACTAGTATCAATGTTCATAATATCAACTATTAAATAAATCATTATTAGAAGAATTCCAGAGAAAACGACAATTCTAGCGTGCAATAATTTTGCTATCTTCCCGAAAATTCTAAAAAAATCAAAAATTATCACTAAAATCAAAATGCATTCAACAAGATAAAATAATTCCATAGTTATTTACTCACGAAAGTGACCTTTCCATTAAGAAATCTTTCAAGCAGACTTCATTTGCATTTTCCTCGATTTTCGCATCTACAATACTAGCAATAATTGTGCGAAAATCACCATCAATTCCTTCAGTCATATATCATATACCAGCATGAACCGTAATCAAGTACACAAAGCATCAATTATTTCAGGATATTTAATAACATATGATACGAAATAGAACTTGATGTTGGTCCAGGAAAAAATTTAATTATAACTCCACACAGCACATAAGAAACAATACTTTGTTTGATAAGCAAAATCTTAAGAACCGTTTAATAGCATGTCTTTTCTTATTTTTGGCATAATCCTTTTTATAATCATGTGCAGACCATTACGGTAGCAAAAAACACCAACTTTGAAATCCAAATTTCTGAAACTCTTATGAATTCAATTCAAGTTTTGTTTTAAGAATATCTTACTATTGTATGAGTATAAGCTACACCAACCGGAATTAAAAAAGGTATTCCTTGAACATTAATTCTATCACTATATCCAACTGTAGGATACGCTGCTTCTCCATTTATTAGATTGGTATCCACATATGAATGAATCCCAATATTCGGAAAATCAAAAGTTAACCGATATTCGTATCCTTTAATCAGTTTTTCTTGTGGTGAAATTATCTTTTCGATTTTATTTGATGAGATTAATAATATCCCGTCTACATTAAACAATTCAAGTCTCTCTTCACTTTGATTATATGTGATTGCGTTATAAAATTCATCCAACAAAAATATTTTTTCCAATTGACCCTTCGCATTGATTATTCCTAAGTATGATACTTCTCCTGTGCCGGTGTAATTCATCGAATTAGAATCATGTAATAACACATATGAAGTTTCAAAATGAAAGTTTCCAGATGAAAATTCAGACAATTCATTTTGAGTAAGTTTTCGATTATTATCAACAATTTGGTATGTCTTATATTCTTTCACTGCGAAGTACAAACAAAACGCTAACATTATCGAACATACGACCACTAACGACGTTTTAATCACTTTCATTATCGATATACCGGAACAAACCTTTCAGCCGTTATCTGTATGGTTGAGAAGTAATAGGTATATTGATACTCACCGGTATAGTTGTCATACACATCTGCACGATAGTATTTCCAATTGAAATCAGTATACACCCTCACTTTAGAATCCCTATTTTGATCAACGGATATTGAATAACCAAAATTTGTACTCGTGGTATTAGAGACAGCTAGTGTTCCAGATACAGTTCCATATGTAATAGTAAATGATACCCCCACATTCACAGTCGAAGAAGTATTGAAGTAATAATGATCAACCCGTCTCCAGACAGACGTTGATGGATGATATCCATTGTCATACCAACTTTTATATCCACTTGACAATAGAGTTGTAATAGAATGATAACTTGACATCTCACTATAATCTTCAGGCATACTCATTGAAACTAAGTCGCCTTCTTTGTCATACGTTATGAAATTGGATGTTGACAATTCATTTGATGTATTCTCAACAGCGCTGACCGAATCACACTGGAGTAGACAAAAATTAAACACAAGCAAAAAAACCACTAATATCTTTGTAAGCTTATTCATAATTATCTCCTTTAGTACCAAGGTTCACTGTGCATTGAAAAATAAATTATTACACCTTGAAATACTAATATATCTAATCAAATTTTGTAATTACTCGTTCATTGATTATTAATTGTAAGTTTGTGAAGTTATCAAGAGAATGTATGAAGCGTGTTACAAACACACTTTATTCACTATAGTAATACTCGGTATATAGAACTATGTTTCCATATCTTGAAGATCCATAGTATAAATCCGCAGTATACCTAACTGCCCCTGTGCGACCTCCATCAAGATATGAATACTTCGGGCTACTTATGTTGCTCAACCATGCATCAGCTATATAGCACGCAAGCTTATAATTTATTTGAGAATTTCGCATATAACTTATTTGGGTACCTGAAACGTTATAAGTTGTTGTAATAGAAAAGTATGTTGCCATGCCCCAAATATCTTTCGTTTTTGTTTTTGTAACTGTCGTTGCAGTAGCAGTTGCGGTTGCGGTTGCAAGCGATTGGAGTGTAAATAATTCAAAATCTACCGAATCTCTCAAACTGATGTAGTCAATTAGCTCCCTTTGTTGTTGAGCGACTTGACGGGTTATATTAATATAATCATCAAGTGAAATTTCCGATTCATCGATAGGGAGAAATGTCATATCGACACCAAATTCTCCAACAATTTGATTAAAAGCTTCCTCGTAACTAACCATCTTAAGCGAACTTGATTCAGCATATACATCAATATTAAACCCGAACATAATTGTAAAAAGTACTACAATACTAACTAATTTTTTCATTTGAATCCCCCTCTTTATTAAACAGAATATAAAACATTGTGAATCCTATTTTCTCATTCATAATTTTGAATGACCATAAAATACTGGCAGAAATTTTTTGGTTATCGCAAATACGGTGACTAATTTGAAATACTGAAATATATTGGTTTTTCAAGTGATCAAATTTCGACATTTCACTACAAAAATTCTCAACCTGAGCTATGTAACATTCAAATTCTTAATAATAAGCAAAATAATGATTGCAAAGCTATTTGAGTATCCCTTCAATAATTCATTCAATCACTAATATTATTTATTATGAGTGTTTCTCAATTTGCAATTTCAAAGCTAAGATAACAAAATTTTACCATTACAAGCCCGTTACAATATCGGACAACATTTTTACATAATTCTCAAATTGCTCCCTGCCAAATTTTGTTAACTCATAGTTTGTTATAATTCTATTTTGTTGCTTAACCTTATATGAGCTTATATATTCCCATTCCTCCAATTTCTTAAGCTGTACGCTTAAATTCCCATCCGAACATTCAGCCAGCATCTTCAAATCATTAAAATTTTTAGAAGAATCAATAAGTGAACTAATAATTACCAATCTCAATGGCAATGTAAATGCTTGAGGAATATTCTTAATATTCATTTGATAATTCACTACTTCTTAAGTATATCCCCAGAATAATATAACCAACCGAAATTATCAAGTTGAACGCTATGGACCAAAACGGAATAGACATTGTATATATGTAAACTTTCGCAGTAATTCCAACACTCTGTGCATACAACACAAACATTAAAAACGTAACGCACATCACAATGGCACCAGTTTGAAAACGCCTTCTACTATAAGTAAAACTGATAACTGCATAAAGAAATAATATCAAATTAGCGATAACGTTAATATTTATGGATTGATTTATAACAATTATTGGATTGACATCACTGGTATAGTAAAGAAAGATCTTTGCGGCTACCAAGATCAACGGTAAAATAAATGTGATAAACATAAATAATCTGAGAAATCCTAAAAAATATAAATTTGAAGAATCCTTATACTTGTTTAGCAATTTCTTGAATTCTACGTAAAACCCCAAAAGCATCAACGCATCTATTACAAAGCCAAATAAAGCAACCTCGTTATACGTAAAAATCAGAAAGCTCGAAATTGTTAAGAAAATAAAGTTCACAAAATTGACAACCCCTAAAATGATAAATATTTTCCCTACTACATCACTCCTTTTTTTTGTCCTCTCAATAGAGTCACTAATTGTCCTAATTTGTTCAATGGCATTTTCAATATCTTCATTCATAATGATTCCTCCCGTAAAATAAATTTCCTAAAACAAAAAGATAACCAAGATATTCACTTTATAATATAAAGGAGTTTCTTACTTTATATTATAAAGTGAATATCCAATTTGTCAATATCAATATACAAATTTCTAAATAACCTTCAAATACGCGAAACATATCTTTTGCTTAAGAAAAATGAAAGTTCATCTGCAATACATGGGATATTACTCTCTAGCCATCACCAATAAAAACTCAAAGAAAAATTTTTATCAATATCAAAAGCAAGTAATACCATTATCCATTTATTTGCACCTATCTGACATATCAAAGGTTATTTAAACTATAATTTCATAAAAAAGAATTTGGTTACCGAAAAGGAGAAGTACTCCTCACTACCCCGTTAAGGGCAATAGCATTTCCCAGCTTATATACTGACTTGCTTGAGTCTAGTCGCAGTATGTGTGTCTTGCGGAATCACGGCCTTACTATTTCACCAAGATAGTTTAAATGTAGGTTTTATCGCCATCATTTCAATGTTGCGAACCCATTTGGCTATTCCAACTGTTAATCAATAACCTATTCAATTTTCAATGATCTAAACGCAAAAAGTGTTGATTTTAATAATCAACACATCATTAATTACGATTAGAAAATTGAAAATAGTTCGACAACGAGTAACCATATCGCACCATACTAACAACAACGGCTTTAACGGCCGTTTTTTTGTGCCCTTTTTTCATTGTGGCAACAATTTGGGAACATTTTTCAAAATTAGATAATTCGCCGTTTATATTTATTATGTAGATGTCAAAGAATAATAATACGAATCTGAATCAATGATAAGATTACCTGATTCAATCCAGAATATGACCAAACAATAAATGAGTTTATAGATAATACATCTTGTAAACAAGTCAGCATTTTTACTGGCATAAATGGAGCAATGGAGTCAACATTAAATATGAATATGATTATTGTGAAACAAGTCATGTTCAACAAATTATGAGCCGAGCAAATTGCAAGTGTGATAAAGCGCCAATGGAACGCTATTTCAACACGATCAAAAACGAATATCCAACGATATTAACATATTAAACAATAAAGAGATGTCTCGAGGGATTAGCGAATCCAGTCATGTGAAATGTAACCACAAGCGGCTGCATTCATCCAATGACGGATTGCCACCAAGTATAGCACGATAAGAAAAATTAATACTTCATCCCCTGGTGTTACAATTTCTCTTGACTAGAACGATTTAAATTCGAATGATGCCTACTAAACATTAAATAGAGAAGTCCTATATTGATCGTATTGAGTACAAGTCCGATGATAATGACATTGATATATGTCCCTGTAAAATCATAAATATACCCGATTATTGTCAAAGAGACGGAACTGCCCACATTTGTCAAAAATCCAATTGTGGGGTACACTGATATGTAATTATCAGCTCCAAAAAAATATTTTGTCAATAATGGTATGCCTACCGCTCCTACCGAATATACCGATCCAAAAATGAAAGAACCCATTATCAATATCAGCAAATTCATATCACGAATACCCAACAACAACATGCAGAGTGAAAAAATATTGACTGAAATCATTGTGGCACACGCTATTACAGGTGTTAGACGATCACTGATAAAACCAATTAGGAGTTTAGTAATAATATTACCCAACATAACCAACGACATCATGGTCGCACCGGTATTTGCACTCATGCCTATGCTTGAAGTAATTCCCGACAAATGCTGGGTTATCCCTGTTATGGATGTATGCAGCAGGGTGAATATGCTCAAAACCGCAAAACTAACCATCCCTAGAGAAAATGGATTGATTTTTCTTTTGACTGAACTTTTTACATTTTCTTTAACATAACCGTATGGCAACATATTAGCATCAGCCGGTTTTATTGTCCACGGCCATATCAGCGTAGGCAGGGTTAAGGAAAAAATACAAACTGCCATCAGCAGATAGGTTTTTTGCCAACCGAAATTTGTGATCCATGCACTCAGTAAAGGCGAAAAAACCGCTCCCGCCAACCCACTGAAGCTTAGGGCGATGCTTGTTGCAACACCGTGTTTTTTATAAAACCAGTTGGTGATGATAAGGGTCATCGGAACCATGCCATACAGCCCCACCCCAACACCTCTGACGATTCCTAACAGATAGAACGCCAATATCGACCTGGCGCACGACATGCAGGCAGTTGACATCGTTGCCAAAACAACACCAATAACAAGAATATTTTTATAGTGATATCGTTTGATTATTTTTGGCATGAATAATGAAATCCCGGCTGTTGCCAATGACGATAAGGTCGCATGCATCGCAAACGTTCCTCTTAATACATTCAAACTATCTGACACCGGAGTATAAAAAACCCCCACCGAATTAATGCATAGACCGATCGAACTTGCGGATAGGCAGCACATAAATATAACAATGACCCAATGTTCATAACTCCTGTTTTTCATTGATTGTCTCCTCCTTTGACTGTTGTTCTTCCAACCGGGGCATTGGTATTTTCATCTTGTATTTCCAGCCCAACCCACAAGGCGCAACCAGATTAGGATATTGATCGCATTTGAAATGATCTGAATTTTTACCATATCGCCCTATCGGGTTGCAATTACCACTTCAATATAATCTACCTGCGATTTTATTTCCATCGATTTCCAGATTTGAGAAATGAAAACACACAAGCCTAAAACTTGTGTGTTTTTGAATATTCCTGGGCGATCAGTCCGGCGATAAATTGTAATTGATAAGGATGACTCCCCTGATCTTGTAGCGAATCAAACAGTATGAGCTCATCAACATAATCAGGATAATCTATTCGGCCACTCGAGATCAGCCATATCTTAGGGTGCACCAATTGTTTTTTCAATGCACGGAGATCTTGATAATCGAAATATGATCCGGTGTATGAAAAGATTATTATCAGGTCTTCTTCATTGGCAGTCAAAATGTACTTGATTTGTTCAGTATATGAGACATTCGTATACACCTGTTTTCCTAGCATCAACAGATTTCCCTGAAGATTGATAGCGACTGATCCAGCCTTTAGCAACCCAAAAACCGCCACCCTCTTGTATTTGCGGATGTCATCGCATATGGGTTGGATCTTGGTCAAATCAACCGAATTTTTCACCATATTTATGCTTTCGATTACCTTGGACGCATATTCTTCCGCTCGTTGGGATAATCGAGAAGAAACCGACTGCTCCTCAAATGATAAATCGGTGGACAGCAGCAGCTCGCGAAGCTCCACAAAATCTCTAAGTCCGATTTCCTTGCAAAAACGGGAAATCGAACTTACAGCAACATTGCATCTGGCTGCCATCTCTTTGATTCCGATATTCCGTACCTCACCTAGATGATCCAATATATATGTCGCAATTGAACTGTTGATCGAGCCACTTTTCTCACTCGCAATAGTGCTTAGAAATACAATTGGCAGCTTATCGTAAATCATCCTATCCCCCCCCTTATTTACCACCGGCAAAATTATACAGCATTCTCTCTTTTAACATTGTAACATCTTTTCCTAATATTTGGGCAATTTTGTATGCAAATGGATATGGTGTCGCCGGTCCTTGGCTTGTGATGATGTTTTGGTCAAACACAACAACCTCATCTCTAAAAATTCCGCCGCGCAGCTTTTTGTCATATCCGGTATAACCAGTCACTTGTTTTCCAGTAATAACACCGGCGTCTGATAAAACTACTGTCCCAGAACACATTGCTGCAAGATACTTTCCCTGAACGTCATAATATTTTACAAGCTCAATGACTGCAGGATTGTTTTTCAAGTTATCTCCACCAGGTCTTCCGCCAGGTAGAACCAGCAAGTCATATTCTTTCACTTCTTCACCAAAAATCTTGTCGGCTTTGATTCTCATATTGTGCATGCCTAATACAAATTCACCATCAAAAGAAAACGTATGACATGTGATACCACTTCGTCTCAAGATATCCACAATTGTAAGTGTTTCGCTTTCTTCATAGCCTTCGGCCATCAACACTGCGACTTTTGCCATTTATTGTCCCTCCCTTTCATCGAATGCGTTAAAGTAAACCATTCTTTCCTTGACCGACCGGGAATCACCACCAAGCAAATCCACAAGTTTGTATGCAAAAGCATAGGCGGTGGCCGGTCCACGACTTGTCACAACATTGTCATCGACAACAACAATGTCCGACAGGTAATTTCCTTCAGCAATCTTTTGATCGTATCCAACATAGGCGGTATAGTTCTTCCCCCTAAGTATTCCCGCACGATCCAATGCGATTGGAGCTGCGCACATTGCGGCTATATAGGCACTATTTTCATTCATTCTGACTAATATTTCCATAAGTTCATCGCTGTCACGAAGATTTGTTGCTCCAGGCATGCCACCAGGAAGGACAATCATATCATAATCGGCTACATTTCCATTCAATATACCGTCAGTTTTGACAACAATGTCATGTGCCCCCGTCACCTCGCCTGCAAAGCCAATCAGATCACACCTGATATTGGCCCGACGGATAATATCGACAATTGTCAAAGTCTCTCCTTCTTCGAATCCAGGAGCCACAATTACTGCTACTTTTTCCATTTTTCTACCTCCAATTTTCCTATCCAACCCGAATATATTACATTTATTTCCGCTTTTCCATTGATTTCCCGATTTAAGAAATCAATCCAAATCTTCGCCATTACCAGAAATCACTTTTCGGTACCAGTTGAACGATTTCTTTTTCAATCTCTTTCCGCTGCCTTCACCAAAATTATCTTTGTCGACATAAATGAAACCGTAGCGCTTGGTCATCTGTCCCGTTGATGCGGCGACAAGATCGATACAGCCCCATGTAAGGTATCCAATGATATCAACCCCATCTTTGATTGCTTCTTTCATAGCTCCAATATGATTTTTGAGATAATCAATTCTATAATCGTCATTGACCTGTCCGTTTACAATCTCATCTTTAGCGCCAAAACCGTTCTCGACAACAAACAGCGGCTTTTGATAGCGATCATGTAGCCTGTTGAGTGTTATTCTCAATCCTAAAGGATCAATTCCCCAGCCCCAATCACTGGTATCGAGAAAAGGATTGATGGTCGAACTCAGAACGTTGGCTTCACTTGCCGGCGATTCCCTGTCAGTTGATATGCATCTCGAGGTATAGTAGCTCAACGAGATGTAATCAACAACATTGTTTTTCAAGATTTCCAAATCTCCTTCTTGAATATCAAGCTTGATCTCCTTTTCTTCAAACATTCTCCCAGCGTAACTTGGATATTTGCCCCGTGCTTGAATATCGATAAAGAAGTAGCTTTCCCGATTCTTGGATAGCGCCGCAAACACATCTTCTGGTTTGCACGAATACGGATAGTAATCCCCAGCCGCCAACATGCAACCGATTCTGTTGTCAGGATTGATTTCCCGGGCAAACTTGGTTGCCAAGGCCGAAGCCACCAGTTCATGATGGGCTGCCTGGTATTTCACTTGTTCCGGATTTTCTTCATCAATCAATATCAGTCCCGCACCTGAAAAAGAGTTATGCAAGATCACGTTGATTTCATTGAATGTGATCCAGAACTTGACCAGGCAATCATATTCGACAAAAAGCGTTTTCGCGTATTTCAAATAGAAATCAATCATTTTCCGGCTTTTCCAGGCCCCATATTTCTCGACCAGATTAATCGGAACATCGAAATGGCTGATAGTGACGACTGGCTCCATTCCATATTTTCTACACTCCAAAAACAGATTCCGATAATATTCCAACCCGTCTTCATTAGGAATTTCCTCTTCACCAGTGGGATATATCCGGGTCCAGGCTACGCCAGGATTCCTTTTTCAAAAACAATAACGTATGGCAGTACTGTTGAAATCACAACAACGATGGCAAGTGAAATTGTACCCTTGAGTATATTTCCATTTCCTTCTCCCAGGGAATTCTCGTTATAAAAAATATGAGAGACCATTTGGCGAATGGTCTCTCATTTGTTATAAAGATAATTATTGCATATAGACAAATCGAATAATATAATACAAACGTAATAGAAATCAATTGTTTTGATTGTAAGATGCCTGGTTATGATAGCCAAAAGCACCAAAAGCCAATCAATTTAAGCTAAAATGGTAATTTCGAAATGCAGCATTTTCTCAAAAGAAGGTTCCACAAATTGGACATTCCTTTTTTCCTCAAAAAAATCCGATTCCTCCGACGAGGTCGACAATCCACTCCACGGTTCAATAGCTATGAACGGACCTTTATTGGTGGTAGACCATATGACCAGATACGGAAAATCCTGGAAATCCAACTCAATTCCTTTGCTATGATTTCTCGAAAGCAATTTGACGTTTCGCGATTTGAGTTGATCCAAAGTCACAGCATCCGACTCGAATAATGAATAGTCCAAGTCAAGCGTCTTTTGCCCATTCAAAAAGGGTTTTCTATCCAAACAGTCCAACAGTCCCGTATCCGGAAATTGTCTTGGAACAGAGCATGTTTCCACCTCCGCAAACTCCAGATAGTAGTCCTCATATTTTTCACCATTTATTAGAGGACAATTGAAGCCCGGGTGACCGCCTATAAAGAACGGCATGCGTTTGAACTTTTCAAAATTTCTTACAACATATTCAACTTTTACCGTTGCATCAACCAGTGAGTAGATGATTTCCAATTCAAAATCATATGGATACTCATTATACATTTTCTGATCGCTTTTGACTGTAAAGGAAACCCGACTGTTGTCAATTTTCTTGTAATGAAACAAATTCTTTCTAACCAGACCATGGCGCGCAATAGTGCCATTTTTCAAGGATTCAAAACCCTCACTATAGACAGCCTTATCACATCTCAGACTGCCGCAAATCGGAAAAAGCACAGGAGCTTGTCCGCTCCAATATTCCGGATTTCCTTGCCATATGTACTCAATTCCATCTTTATCTTTGATAGATGAAATGGTCCCACCCATTTCTTTAAATTGGACTGTGAGCAAATCATTTTTTAGTTCTATTACCATAGTTTTCCCCCATCAAACAGAAGCAAATTGAGATATTCATTGACTCCTGTTGAAACATTTCCATTGTCACACCGACACATTTTACAAAGAAAACTGCCAACTTATTCAATTACTTGAGTTTGGGCAAGCCGTTTGTACCAGTAGGCACTCTTCTTAGGATAACGTTTTTGTGTATCGAAGTCGACATAAAACAGACCGTAGCGTTTCTCATAGCCATTTGACCATGAGAATACATCCATTAGCGACCAAATGAAGTAGCCCTTGACGTTGGCACCGTCTCTTATGGCATCAGAGATGACCTCCAAGTGTTTTTTTACATAATCTATGCGGGCATCGTCATAGACGGTTCCATCCACGAATTCATCTTTATATCCCAAACCGTTTTCTGTCACATATATTTTCTTGTAGTTGGGATAATCGTTTTTAACCCGCATGATCTGGTCGTAAAGTCCCTGAGGATAAATCATCCAATCCCAGTCTGTACGGGGCACATCGACATCAAATTCCCGTTTTCCGACCCCTCTTAGCTGGTATTTAGAACCGCCCTTGGCCCCGGTTGAATTGTGGGAAATCTCCGTCTCTCCGTCAAATTCGCGCATCCAGTCACTCATATAGTAGTTAATGCCCAAAAAGTCGTTCAAATCTTTCGCAGCTGTCAAAACATCAAAATCTTCATCCAAAAGTTCAAGATTCCCGCCATTTACAGCCAGAATATGATTGACCCCTTCCATTGTCTCATCTGAATATTTTCCCAGATAAGTGGCATCCAAAATGAATTTGTTATGGATTATATCTTCCAACTGAGCCGCACGAACATCTCCTGGATTTTTTGGGTCGTATGGATATTTTGTCGGCAAAGCGTGAACAACCCCTATCTCGCCACCATAGCCTTGATCCTTGTAAATCTTTACAGCTTTCGCATGGGCGACCATCATGTTATGATGCGATTGAAACAGTTTAGCGAAGTCGTATTTAATCCCCGGCGGAAATTTTCCAACCAGATATTGACCATCACCGATTGGTCCAATTTCATTGAATGTTGTCCAATAGTTTACTTCAGGATATTCCTTGAAGCAATAATGAGCATAATTGACAAAGTGCTCAATATTATCTCTATTCAAGAAATCACCATTCGAATGCAACACTTCCGGGGTATCAAAATGATGAAGTGTCACAAATGGCTCCACATTACGTTTGCGGCATTCGGCGAAAAGCTTGTGATAAAACTCAACGCCTTTTGGATTGAGCTCCCCATATCCTTCGGGAAATATTCGTGACCATGCAATGGAAATACGGATTCCATTGACACCAAACTTCTCACTTAGTTCTAGATCCACGGGGTAGAGGTGATAAAAATCGCTTGCCGGTTCTGCCGTGTACCAGTAATTCTCTTGCAAGTAGGTGTCCCAGGCCACCCGCCCCTTCCCATCAGTTTGGGTGGCGCCTTCAGCCTGATATGCGGCCGTCGCCCCTCCAAAAATAAAATCTTTAGGTAGTTTTTTCATTTAGTAATCCCTCAATCGAAATTTAATTGAATTGCGCCATGACAAAATCCAGTGCACCTCGGCCATCACGAGTCAATTTAATATACTCGGAACCTTCGGTACGTGCTAGTCTGATTCCCAAACGATCTGTATCTTGTTTGATATCTTCATAATTTGAAGCCACCTGAGGCGCTAAGATAACCAGATCATAATCTTTCATAATATCCATATGTGCACCATAACTTCCGGCAGCAGCTTTTACCGGAGAACCGTATTTTGCTGCAGCTTTTGTGAGTGCATTCGCGAGCAAGCCACTGGTTCCACCACCTGCGCAAAGTACGAGGACATTGATATCGCTGACAGTTTGACCTGTCTTTGATTCCGGCTGATTTTCCAAAGATCGAAGAATTGAATCCGCTTTTTTGGTATCGAAGTTGGCATTGATTTTTTCGTGTAAAGATTCTTGAGAACCTTTACCTGATTGTTCTTCAGCCAGAATTTGTTCGTCATATACTCTCAAGAAAGGATAGTAGATGGCCACATCAACCACTATCAGGGTTATTGCCAAAACAAATGACCACAGACCAAACCCGGTTCCCATGATAATCCCAAGTGGTCCTGGTGTTGTCCAAGGCAGGTTCACGCTAAAACTATTCATTCCCAACACATCCACGAAGAACTTGAACAGCCAAACATTTACAATCGGAGCAAGAATAAACGGAACGAAGAATACCGGGTTCAATACTATAGGGGCACCAAATAAAATCGGTTCATTTACACCAAAGAAAGTTGGAACAACTGATGCCCGACCAATAGCCTTATTTCGCTTCGATTTTGTAAGCCACATGAACATGAACGGAACGACCAAGGTTGCACCAGTCCCACCCATTGTAACAATGAACATCTGGGTTCCTGAAGTTAGTATCTTGTCAGCGTGTTGACCTAGTTGCAACAGCTGGAAGTTTGTTTCAATGTTTGCATATGTAATAGCTGCAATTGCCGGCTCGACAATCGAAGGCCCATGGATTCCAACAAACCAGAACAAGGCATAGGCCCCGAAGATCACTGTGATTCCAAGGTAGCCATCGGCTGCTGTGAAAAGCGGTTCAAAAAATCTAAGAATTGCTTCTGCAACTGTAGTGCCAACAAAATTATGACTGAGTAAATCGATTGCATACAAAGACAAAATTGCAAGGGTGAATGGTATGATGTCCTTGAACACCTGGGAAATGTTAGGTGGAACTTCATCCGGCATTTTGATTGTGACATTGTTTTTAATACAAACTTTGTAGATGTTCACCGTAACGAAAGCTGCAAGAAAAGCGGTAAGCAAGCCTTTTGTACCCATGTAACCGCTCGCAAACCCTCCAGCTTCAAGTGAATCAGATGCAAGCAGCAGGAAACCCGAAATGGCCGCCAGCATTGCAGAAATGAAATTTATTTGATTGGTGTTTGGCAGTTTACGATTAATCGAATCTGTTAGTGATTTGGCGGTAGTTCCGGCCACAAGCACGGCGATTATCCCCATGGTATAGCCATAAGGCTTCATAATAATCGATGTTATGTTGTCTGGCCAAGAATATCCAAAGATGTTTGGCACAAACGCCACCAGCAAGAATATACTTGAAAACAAAATCACTGGCATTGCGGCAATGAATCCATCCCTGATCGCCCTCAGGTATATATTACGCGACACTTTTTCAAAAAACGGCTTACCTTTTTCAATCTGAGCAATTAATAGGTTCATAGTTTCTAGCTCCCTCTTTTATATAAATCTATCAAGTGTTTCATCAGGTCTTTTAGCAATAGAGTCGTCATCAGATGATCTTGACCATGCATCATAGTAACGCTGTAGGCAATATCATTGCCTTTCGCTTCTTCTGCTAGAAGCTCTGTTTGCGCCTTATGAGCATCCACAATACACTCGTTTGCTTTTTCAATCAGCTTATCCGCCTTGTCAAAATCCCCTGCTTGGGCTGCGTTCAAAGCTTCCAATAGTTTTGATCTAGCATCACCGGCATAAGCAACAATTTCAAAACCCAGTAATGCAACTTCTTCTTTGTTCATTATGAATCCCTCCAATTAGTTGACCTTTTCTTAGTTGACCTTTTCTGTCCAAGATGTTGCCGTGCGTTCAAGCACCGTATTTAATTCTTCAATATTTTGGGCCCCAACTGTTTGAAGCCATTTACGCGCAGCTGCTTCTCCCTCTTCAATGTACACTTTGACTGATCCAGCCCAAGTAGCCCGACCACAAAGGACACCATTAAATTTTGCACCCGATTTGTAGGCGAATTCCAAAGTTTTCTGGAACATTTCCGCACTTACACCGGCACTTAGGTAGATATAGGGAAGATTCGTTGCCGCCTCCTGTTGTTTGAAATAAGCCGCCGCTTCCTCTTGTGTGAATACGAATTCACCTTCGGAAAATCCTTCAACAAAGTTCATGTTTACTGGAACTTCAACTTTTAGGACATCGACATTGAAGCGTTCTTGAGAAAACACCTTCATAGCCTCAATCACTTTATGCGGTTTTACCTTCGCAAATTCGACACTTAAATTGTCGGAAATATTATCGTCATAAGTCAGAATTTCCAAGAAAAAGGGGATATCTTCCGCGACGCATTCCGAACCGATTCTCTCTACATATGCTTGTTTTTGCAAGTTGGTATATTCGTTATCATCGACATCATAATATAGAAGGAATTTGACGGCATCACTTCCCAGCTCTTTAAGTCGTTTTGCCGACCACTCAACCAAACAGTCCGGTAAACGTCCGACCGCATTTGCGTCATATCCTGTTTTTTCGTACGCAAGAAGCAAACCTGCTTTTTCATCACGAACTTCAGCGGCCGGCAACCCGTATTCAGGGTCCAACAAAATTGATGATGCATATTTTGTTAGTTCCTCGGACACAATTTTTTTCAATTCCTTAATCTGCTCTTCCTTTGGTTCCTGCTCTTGATATTGGGCCATCATTTTTTTCAAAGCCCCTCTTTGGTCAAACGCCAGAGCAGAAATAATCGCATTTTTGCTGCTGACATTTTCTAAATATTTTCTTTTTTGTTTTGACATCATCATCTTTAATTATACCTCTATCACTTCAATTTGTTTAAATAATTTATCGTAATTTGAAAGGTTGACCTTTCCTGTTTGTTTTTCCTGAGCATTTAACATCCCCAGGCTGTTTGCCATCTTCAACAAGTCTTCATCGGTTTGGAAGCTGCACAAGGCAGCGGTGATACCGGCAACCATCGAATCTCCAGAACCTACGGGGTTAACAATAGAAATTACAGGGATATTGACCTTGTAATATTTGTCGCCGTGTTTCGCAAATACCCCATTTGGACCCAAAGACAATATCACCCACTCAATTCCTTCAAAAACATCATTTGATAATGCTGTTTTCAAACTCGAGAAATCATCACTGACTTCGGTTCCAAGAATTTGGGATAACTCATCGATATTCGGCTTGATGGCAGTGGGTTTGCTCTTTCCTTTCAACACTTCTAAAAGGGCATTCCCGGAACAGTCTAAAACCACTGGTACGTCATTATTGTTGCAATGCTCGATCATTTTTGAATAATAATCTGCAGGCATGCCTTTAGGCAGGCTTCCGGATATTGCTACGATTTCGTAATCGGGCACAATTTTTGCGAAATGGTCCATGAATTCAGCGGCTTCTTTTTCCGATATTTCCGGACCAGGTTCCAAAATTTCCGTCTGTTGCCGATCATGCAAGATCGCAATACAGTTTCTAGTTTCGCCCGAGACCTTATGAAAGGAGTGCTTGATACCTGCCTTATCTAGTTCAAGTTCTAGAAACTCTCCAATCTTTCCTCCAAGCAATCCACTGGCAACAACGTGTTCTCCTAACTGGGACAAAACCCTTGTGACATTCAACCCCTTTCCACCGGGTGTCTTATGAGTTTCACCTACGCGGTTGACCGTATCAATTACAAGTCTATCAAGGTGATATGCGATATCAACCGAGGGGTTCATAGTGACGGTTAGAATCATATTTTATCCTCCAATTAATCTACGTATCCGCCTCGATCCCATTTTTCTAGAAATTCGTCGAAAAAATGAGGGCTGTTTTGATCTTCGTTCGCAGTTTCGACCGCTGATATTTTGGCAATAAGCTTTTTGTTTTCTTCCGTTTCGATATATTCGGAATTGATGAAAGCCTCGATGATGTCACACATCAGAAGTTCACCAGTGATTTTCCCTCCAAATCCGATCACATTGGCATTTAGTTCCTCTTTGGCATAAACCGCCGAAGTCATATCCCTCACCAATGCCGAACGAATTCCAGGTACCTTGTTCACTGCATTATTGATACCAACACCTGTTCCGCATATACAAACACCCAAGTCTGCTTCGCCATTGACTACTGCATCGCCGACTTTTTTACCATATATAGGGTAATGTGTTCGTGTAAAGTCATATGTTCCAACATCAATCACCTCGTGCCCGATAGATTTTAAATAATCCGATACTGCCATTTTGACCCCAGTTACGATATGGTCACATCCAATTGCAATTTTCATTTTTTACCTCACTCCTATTAACCCATTTTATTGAGCATGTCTACTCGAATTTGGTGGCGACCACCATCATATGTCCCGTTCACAAAGCCTTTTACAATGTTCTTTGCAAGTGTAGTACCTACAATTTCAGATCCGATTGTAATAATTCTTGAATTATTGTGTCCTCTGGTCATATATGCCGAACGTTCATCAGAAACTTCTGCTGCAATCATACCTTTTATTTTAGATGCCACCATGAAGGTTCCTGCCCCATAGGCATCAACCACGATTCCCAAATTTTCCTCTGCCTTTTTTACTTCATGAACAACGTCCAACGTTGTGTCAACGAAATCCTTAATTACCTTCTCACTGACATCAACTACAGCATACCCGCTATCGAGCAGATAATTTTTGATAATATCCTTGAGATTTTTGCCTGCTGCGTCTGCACCAATTACAATCGCCATTTCTATTTCTCCTATTCATTTAATTTTGATGTTCAAACAGTATTTAAAACAAATTTTGCAAAATTGTCGTGAAAAGGTAATTCACTATTCATTAAAGTGCTTTCACTCTTTTCTACAACTCCACTATACAAACAAACAAACAAAAAGTCAACATATATTTGTTTGTTTTTTATCATAAAATTGCAGTTCCAATATTTTGGTGTTTGTTTTGTTTGTTTTTCAAACACAAAAAAACAGGACTATGCTTCATGTCCTGTCGTTCTTGATTCCCTATTGGGCAACCAAACCGGCTGCTCCAATAACCCCTGCATCATTTCCCAATGAAGCCAGACGTATTTGTGTTCTGCCTTCAACCGTCGGTATGACGAAGTTATCAAATTGTTCTTCCACCTTGTCTTTTAAATATTCTCCGGCCATGGAAACCCCGCCGCCAATAATGATGTACCTAGGATCTAGTGTATTTGCCAGTTGGGCACAGGCAAAACCTAGATAAAAAGCAAATCGGTCAACAACTGCCTCAGCTATCACATCGCCTCTTTTCGCAAAATCAAACACATCTTTTACCGTTACCTCGCCTTCAATTACCAAAGTCTTCAGCTGCGAGTCAGCTAGCGAGCGATTGGCTTCCGTTTTGGCCAGATTGATTATTCCAGTTGCACTCGCAACCGTTTCAAGACATCCGCGATTGCCACAGGTGCATTGAAATCCCCCGGGGTCTACGACGATATGGCCGATTTCACCGGCACAGCCTTTTACGCCATGGACCAGTTTCCCATCAATTATAATTCCACCGCCAACACCAGTGCCCAAAGTAATGAATACGACATCATCAGCCGCCTCCCCGGCCCCCTTCCAACGCTCTCCCAGTGCAGCGACATTTGCATCATTGTCGAGGTAAAATGGGAGGTCAAACTCACATTCAAAGATAGACCTCACCTGTTGCTTACTATCCCAACCAAGATTGTAAGCTCCTGTAACCGTACCTTCCTTACAGTCAACTTGGCCAGGACTTCCCATGCCAATTCCCATGATATCTTTTAAGTCAATTTGATACTTGTGCAGATGTTCCTTTATTGTGGCAACAATGTCCATAATTATGTTGCCACCACCTTCCGAGGTGTCCGTAGCTATGCTCCAGCTTTTCTCAATTGCCCCTTCAGCAGTTAAAAATGCCAGTTTTACTGTCGTTCCACCTAAATCAATTCCAATAATTTTCTTTGTCATAGTACCCTCCAAAATAACTTCTCTTTTCTTTGAGGCGAATATAATACGATTTTTCACCTGTATCACTAATATAAAGAGTTTTCATTGTTTGTCAACAGCTTTGTTGTTCGATTTTGTTGTTTTTCAGTTGTTTGTGTTTGATTGTTTAACCATTGATGTTGAAATTATTGGAAATTAATGTTAATATATCCAGAGAAGATATAAGAAGAGGTGCTGTATGCTAAAAAAAGAGCGATTGCAAAAAATAGTCGAAAGAGTCAATGAAACTGGAATTGTCACCGTTAATGAAATAATTGAGGCACTAGGGGTTTCCGATATGACTGTCCGCAGAGACTTGGATGAGCTCGCCAAGGAAGGTCTAGTGAATAGAGTTCATGGTGGTGCACAAAAAATAATCAAAGATAATAAATATGAAAAATCACACATAGAGAAGCACGAACTTCAAAATGAAGAAAAGAAAGCGATTGCGTCGGCTGCAAGCAAGCTCATAAAGGACGGGGAAACCATCTTCATGGGGCCCGGGACAACGTTAGAATATTTGGCCCAGGAGCTGCTGACAAAAAAGATCAGGGTAATCACCAACAGTCTCCCCGTTTTCAATATTCTAATTCAAAGCAAGGATGTCGATCTTATTTTGATTGGCGGCGAATATCGTCATATTACAGGGGCGTTTGTAGGTAGCATTGCCACCGCCAACATCCAGCAACTTAAATTTTCAAAAGCGTTTATCAGCGCAAATGCAGTGTTCAAAGATTCAATCGCAACCTATAACGAAAGTGAAGGTGAATTGCAGAAACAAGCGCTAGAAAACGCTCTGGAAAAATTCCTTTTGGTTGACAACAAGAAATTTGACCAATACGATTTCTATGATTTTTATAAACTGGCTGATCTGGATTACATTATCACGGACTCCAAAATTAGTGCCGAAACAAAAAATAACTTCGGGCAGTTTGTCAAGATAATCGTTGCGCCAGTCACTGGCAAATAAATGGTTACATCTAAGTCTTTTCGACCAAGACAAACAAGCCAAATGATATTTAATCGAATAGACATATCCCTGGCCGCAACCTATCACCCATCATTTTCTCCAACATATGTTTTAGTATAAGATTGCAAAAAAAACAAGTTTACAACATTTTAGTGGACAATATCAAAGAACATATGTATCTCACCAAACACTGTTGAAAAGATTTACAAAAAAAGTCGATTCATCCCCACGACTAAAGTAAAGTCACGAATGTTCTCGACCAGTTAATAAACAAAAGATATTCAATTAAATCCCCAATATTTGCTTTGCCCTGGGGTAATCTTCTTTTCTTACCATTATAACATATTCCTTCATATACTCCTGATTTGTTCCCAGCGTTCCTTTGATGGCCCGGTTGGATTCAAACAAATTGGGACTGGACAGATCTTTCACCTTGGTGGTGTAATCTATCCCATTTGCAGACAAAATATTACCCACATTAACGTAATCCCTCTGGTTGTACGTTGAAAATATTTTCCTGTTTCCAAATAACAGCATTTTTTCACCTCATTTAGATTTGACAATTTGATTTCAAATATTCGAACACAGGTGGAACAGGATCATCAAAACGGGCACCTGAACACCGGTTCGTTTTCTACCGGTCTTTTGTCACCAGTATGCAGTTCAAGATGGCCCACAAAGTGGCTGATATCAAATAGAATAAATACAGTCCCCGATTACCATTTAAAAAATCCATCACATTTGCATCTTGACCGCCAAAATAGATTACCGCAATCATCAACACAAACAGAAAACCGAGAATCAGGGATATCCTATCATGCAGGCCTTTTGTGATCAGTTTAAGGAGCCTGAAGAAATCTAACACGACCCATATAAGGACAATAAGCAAAATCAATATATAGAATATCATAATACTCCCTCATAGATAATATTTTCCAATGACAACCTCGTATATCATAACATCAAAATAATCAACCATCATTAAAGGAAACAATGGCTGCAATCATCGTTGTAATTTGAAGTTTGCGATGATTGCACACTTTTTTTCTAAGAATCACTGCCAGCCCAAATTAAGGACAGCCACAAACAGCGGTACGACAATCAACCAGAAACTTATCAGACATGCAATCAAATACAATTTGTAATCCTTACCCTCGAAGATCAGTTTGATAATTTTTATGAGACTTGACAAGAATATTATCGGGGTGAACCAAATTGTCAAATCGGCTAAAATAAACAGTTTAGACATATACCCTCCAATTTGTCAGCCAAAAATACAATCCATCAATGGTTAACGGCAATTTTTAACTATCGCTGAAATTCCTGATCCATCCAGGTACCCGAAACAATACCCTGCTTTGTCAAAAAGTAGTTACATTACAAAGAGCGATACTTTCATTCCAGAAACACCTTGATTGGCCTATTGTTGTGAAAATTATATCAAGCGCAATCAAACAAAGCAAGTTAACTGTGTATAAATAAAAAAAACGGCACCAAAGTGCCATTTTTTTCGTGGATTATTAGGTTTATTCAGCAACAATTGTTAGCCCTGTTTTAATTGAATATTCTGGCCGCGTCACAAAAATGCACGACAACCGTCTTATTACTGAATCTCACTATACGCTTACCCAAGGCCGCACCTCTTGTGTCCGTACCGCCAATAACGGTGTACCGATTCAAAACCGGGACTGGTCGGCTCTTATTACTCCAGAACCAAAGCGCCCATCGGGCAAGCTCTTGCGCATTTGCCACAATTGATGCACAAATCGTAATCGACCACCGGAGCTGCGAAACCCGTCTGCTTCAGCGCACCGACCGGACATACCCGGACTGCAGGACATGGATGATTTTGAGGACAACGTTGTTTTACTACTACCAGTTTTTTAGAATTCATAATATTTCCTTTCCATAACTATATAAGTTTTTACTTATGTAGTTTAACTCTTATCGGAATTTATTTCAACTATGATGCACCTGCATATACAAAAAACAGAATAGACCGCCCTCAATTCGAACAATCGACATACAAACTCGAGGCGGTCTTTCATCAAGATCTGGCCACCCGATACAGGGGCGACATCTTTCTGAGTTTTACGACAATCGACGCCAATTGGGCTACGACGTAATCGACTTCCTCTTTTGTTGTGTGCTCGCTTATGCTAAGACGAAGTGAGCCATAGGCAAGCTCTTCATCGCGGCCGATGGCAAGGACAACATGCGAAGGGTCAATCGAATCCGACTCGCAGGCCGCCCCGCTTGAAGCGCATATACCCTTCTGGTCGAGAAAGACAACCAACGACTCACCTTCGACATATTCGAAGCAGAAATGGGCGTTGTTGACAAGCCGTGAATCCGGACTGCCGTTAAGATAGGCGAGCTCGATTTTCTCAAGCACCTGGGCAACAAGATAATCCCGAAGTTTCCCTATTTTTCCCATTCGGGTTATCATTTCATTTCCGGCTAGCTTAGTTGCCTCGTGGAAACCGACGATGCCCGGCACATTGAGCGTGCCAGCCCTTTTGCCCCGCTCCTGATGGCCCCCATGGATCAGCGACCCGATTTCGATTCCGCTTTTGACATAGAGCAGGCCGACCCCCTTGGGTCCGCCGCACTTGTGGGCGCTGGCACTGAGCATATCGATGTTGAGTTCTTTTACATCTATGGGGACATGACCATAAGCCTGGATGGCATCGGTGTGGAACACGATATTGTGCTCTCTGGCGATGGCTCCGATTTCCCTGATCGGTTCGATTGTGCCGATCTCATTGTTCGCGAACATTACGCTGATGAGAATGGTGGTTTCCCTGATGGCGGCTTTTAACTGTTCGAGGCTGATTGACCCATACTCGTCGACTTCGAGATAGGTCACCTCAAACCCTTCATTTTCGAGCTGATGGCAGGTGTTCAATACGGCGTGGTGTTCGATCTTGGATGTGATGATATGGTTGCCTTTGCCTGCATTGCTGCGGGCAAAACCCTTTATCGCCCAGTTGAGCGATTCGCTCCCGCCGCTGGTGAAGTAAATCTCATTGGGGCGGGCGTTGACAAAGGCGGCGATATCCTGACGGGCCTGCCTGATGGCCTGCTTGGGCCTTGCGGCGAAACCGTAACCGCTCGAGGGATTGGCATAGAGTTCCTGAAAGTAGGGTTTCATCGCCTGGAAGACCCGGTCTTCCATCATGGTCGTGGCGGCATTATCCATATATATCATTTTGTCCATAACGTCTTCCTTTCAGCATGTTATTATAAGGGCGGTTCAACACGTATCCTAATCGGCGGCAAGTTCGAGCATCTTCACCAATGGTGCTTTGGCCTTTTCCATGATATCTTCGCTCAGTTCGACTTCATGGCGGGGGTTTTGCAGCGTGTCCAGAACATCTTCAATCGAGACTTTTTTCATGTTCGGACAGAACTGACGCCGCCCCACCGAATAGAATTGTTTGTTGGGATTCTTGAGGCCAAGCTCGTAGAAAATTCCCATCTCGGTGCAGACAATGTATTCCTGATGATCATCCTGGGTTGCATAGTCGATAATCTGCGATGTGCTGCCCACAAAGTCCGCCAGCTCGACCACGTCAGGGGTGCATTCCGGGTGGACGAGGATAAGAGCCTCGGGGTGGTTCTGCTTCGCTTCAATAACCTGCGGCGCCTTGATGCTTTTGTGGACGTGGCAGAAACCGTCATGGAAGATGAACTGCTTTTCTGGCACCTGTTTGGCCACATATTGGCCCAGGTTGTTGTCAGGGATGAAGAAAATGTACTTTTCCTTTAGTTTTTTGACCACCTTGATGGCATTCGAAGAAGTCACGCAGACATCGCTCAAAGCCTTAATGGCCGCTGTCGAGTTGACGTAACACACAACCGCAACGTCCTTGTATAGTTCCCGCACCTTTTCAATGTCCGCCGCGTCAACCATATGGGCCATCGGGCAGTCGGCAAAATCGTCAGCCATATAGACATGTTTTTGGGGGTTGAGCAGCTTGGCACTTTCGCCCATGAACATGACCCCGGCGAAAAGAATATTGGCCGCCTTCACTTCCGTCGCCACTTTGGCTAGATAATAGGAATCCCCGACATAATCGGCAATTTCCTGCACGGGGCCATCGACATAGTAATGGGCAAGGATAACAAAATCTTTCTCTTCTTTCAAACGGGCAATTTCTTCTTTGATCATCATACTATCATTTTCCTTCTTTAATATCTTATCTGGCTTCTAGAGCCATGCATCTACGAAGCCATAACATTCACAAAGATAAACCCTACCAATTCAATAGGTTTTACAAAAACAATATAGCACAACCTTACTGTCTTGGCAACTGTCCGACAGCTAAATGGACAGTTAAAAAGGCACTCTATTGAAAAAGTGCCTTTTAGATATTATTAATTGTAAGCCCAGTACTGCCTAATCCAGGTCAGCTCCGTTTGATTCGATAACTTTTTTGTACCAGTAGAACGAATCTTTCTTGCTTCTTGCCATGGTTCCGGTTCCATCGTCATGTTTATCAACATAGATGAAACCATAACGTTTGCGCATTTCTCCGGTTCCAGCCGAAACCAAGTCGATGCAACCCCAAGTAGTGTAACCAATCAGGTCAACCCCGTTCTTGTAAGCCTGTTCCATTTCGGCGATATGCATTCTGAAATAATCAATTCGGTATGGATCATGGATCGAACCATCTTCTTCAACCGTATCGAACGCACCCAAACCGTTTTCCACAACCATCAACGGCAATTCGTAGCGGTCATAGATCATTTCCAGGTAGTAGCGCAGACCGATTGGATCAAGTGCCCAACCCCAGTCCGAGTACTGCAAGTATTCGTTGCGGGCTCCAGCTGAGAAGTTACCCGAAACCTTGTCGTCAGTTTCGTGAGTTGTCACGATTGAAGACATGTAATAAGAGAATGTGTACATGTCGACTGTCCCTTCAGCGAGGTCTTTCAAGTCGGCATCAGTTATGTCCAGCTTGACGTCGTGTTCATCCCACAGGCGTTTGGCGAAAGTTGGATATTTTCCCTTGCATTGGACATCACCGCAATAGAATATGCTTTTTTCCCACATATGGCGGTTGGCGATGATGTCTTTTGGATCGCATGTTCCCGGATAGAACGTGATCCCGCAGATCATGCAGCCGATCATGTTGTTCTCATCGACTTCGTGTCCGATCTTTACAGCTCGGGCACTGGCCACGAACTGATGGTGAAGATGTTGATAAGCCTGTTGATGTTCCTCTGCCCCGGCACTGTTGCCAAAAAGATTAAGCATCATGACCGTGTTGTTGATCTATAGCGATAGGTAAGACTTTGATGTTATCTCCATCTTTTCCCCCGCTCCACACCGTGCATGCGACTTTCACCGCACACGGCGTTCCATCTAATTCTTCTTTAATTTATTTCAGTTAAATTACATCTCTTACGCAACATGTTCAGTTTTTTAAGCTGTGTTTTGTTTAGATTGAACTTTTTCAATAGCGTTTTTTCAGTTTCCTGATTATTACCGTGTATTAGTTTATGTACTTCTTTGTGAATAATGATTAGATTGTCAAAATTATCGGTTCCACCATCTCCAACGGAAACAATGTGATGACAGTGTATTTCCTCGGCCGTTAGAAACAACTGGGTGATTCCACAACGCCCTTTTTGCATTGAATACTTTGAGATTGTGTTATCCCGATATTCCACACTTCCGTTTCCAATTGGCAGTTCCAGCAACCTCTTCATAACTGAGGTTACATTATTTTCTAATCGTTTATAAACTAATTTGCGCCCCTCTTGGGTATAGTTGCATATGTTTTGATTGAAGTTTGTCTTCAATTTCCACTGCGTATCCGCCAGTGGAAACAATGAAATGGCTCCAATCGTGAATGTGCGATAGTTATTCTTAAATAACTTCTTATACAACGGTGGGGGACTCCTGGGTACTTCATATTTAGCTATTGGTTTCAATCGGTTGTACAAGGTCTTGAGCGTCTGATGGTAAACATTTCTAAAATCTATATTTACATGTGTTGCAGCTTCATAATAATTTCTTATCCCCAGTATATATGAATTATAATTGTGGATATTCTTGGAAATTGTATGACGCTGTATCTCGATAACTCTTTTCCTTATTTCCGCTTTGATTTTTATTTTACTTTTCGCCGATACAAAGGTGTTCACAACGTACTTCTTGCGCTTTGGTACCAGCTTCATTTCAAACCCCAAATAGTCCGACCTACGTTTCCTTAGATTGGTAATCTTTGACTTTTCAGGTGAAACATTAAGTTTAAGTTCATTCTTCAGATATTCCTTGACCGCATGATATATCCTTACCGCATTTTTATAACTGCAAGTGAAGACTCGTGCGTCATCGGCATACCTTACCGCATACATTTCTTTTAGATTGGTTTTCTTGAGTACTCTATACTTATATGGACATTTATAATCAGCATTGAATGTTTCCCATTGATTGCTTATCCACCAGTCCAGATCGTTCAACACTACGTTTGAAAGTAATGGCGAAAGCACTCCTGCCCTGTGGTGTCCCACAGTGTGGGACACCTACTCCTTTGATGGGAGCTTTCAGCATTCTACTTATAATCGTCAGTACCTGATTATCCTTGATGCCGATATTCCAAAGTTGTTTGATTAACTTGGTATGATTGACATTGTCAAAGAACGATTCGATATCCAAATCAACAACATAGTGATTGTGCGTCATATTGGCGATATGGCAACATCTTGACAAAGCATTATGGGTTGAGCGATTGGCTCTAAATCCATATGAATGCTTATGAAACTTCGCTTCGCAGATTGGTTCAAGTATCTGTTTGAACATCTGTTGAATCAGTCTGTCATGCATCGTTGGTATTCCCAATGGTCGTAATTTTCCATTAGGTTTAGGTATTTCTACTCTTCTTACCGTTTTTGGTTTATAGTCCAATAGCGATAGTCTAATATCCTGAATAAATTTCTCAACGTTTTCTATCTTGTAATCATCAATAGTAAGGCCGTCAGTGCCTTTAGTGTGACTTCCGGTGTTGCTTTTGATGTTTCGATAGGCGAGGAGTATATTGTTCCTGGATATCACCAGATTATAAAGATCTATCCCGTAAGTATCATTGTTTAAACTCATTTGATACAACCAGTCAAAAGTTTCCTGCATACTGTAATATTCGTTGTTTCGTAATCCCGTGCTCACCGATGGATTATTCCTTTCGTTTAGAACAATTGTTTCCCATCATCTTATCAGACCCTGTGAGCTTCATTTAACTGTAACTGATTTTTAAAGAACCAGACTTGGGGCTATCCCTCCACCATTTTTCGTGGCTTCATCGGTACTGTGCCCCTACTTTCACGAGAATAAAAACACTTCGTTTACACTTATAGTTACCGTCCCGATAACAGTCGTTTAATAGACGTTTCTCGCTTACAACGTTCCAAATATTCTAGCTTTACATTTATCCTTAGGTTCCTGCTATGAGCCTGATGAATTATACCCTCATTGTCGAGTATCTCGAATTTCATATCAACGATTCTTACTTTTCGATATTCATCGTTGCGCACGCAACATGCCACCTTTCAATAGCACGACTTTCTAGACCCGTACATTCGCAGTTTCGTCAGTCCTTACACGGACATTCTCACCATAGATAATTTATAGCGTCCCGGCCTATCCTTTACCATATGATATATCACTTAGGTATTGTTCAGCCGACTTCACCTAGCTTCACACATAATTTTACTGTTATAACCTCATGCGTGTAGGAGTATCAGACTACTTGTTTCAGGCTAACATGACAGCCATCATTCCAAGTATTGAATATTCAGTTGTGATTTTCCTATTGGAAAATCCTCCCATTTCATGCCTAGGCACTTATAGGGAAACGTTTCGCACCGTTGAAAGTCAGCCAGTATTTCACCAGTCCCTTGAACTCCTCGAAGCAGGTACGGGCGAATCTTTCATAGAAGTCGATAAGCTTGCGGTTGTTCCATCCGCCGTAGTTCTCTTCCAGGTATAGCGGCGTGTCGAAATGCCAGATGCTTACCAACGGTTCGATTCCGTATTTTTTACATTCCTTGAAAACGTTGCGGTAGAATTCAATCCCCTTTTGATTCGGAGTTGTTTCGTCGCCGTTAGGATAGATTCTTGACCAAGAAATCGACATCCGGAAGATCTTGAAGCCCATCTCGGCAAACAAGGCGATATCTTCCTTGTAATGATGATAGAAATCAATGGCGTCATGGTTTGGATAAAGCTCGTCTTCCAAAACCGCGTATTTGGCACCTTCAGGTATTTTGCTTCCATGGCCAAAACCAGGAACTTTCCCCGGTTTACCGTCTTTGTCAATAAAAGTGACATAACGTGGTTCGTTTACCGATCCCCCGGTTGTCACGTCAGTCATTGCCGGACCGCGTCCGTCTACATTCCAGGCACCTTCAGCCTGATTGGCAGCGATCGCACCGCCCCATAAGAATCCTTTTTTCATTCTGTTCTCCTTTTGCGACTATCCCGCAAGGGATAATCAAGTCCTATAAGCTAAATTCTAATCCAAGTCATCGCAAATATCAATTACCTATAAAACATGGTTGTATATGCCTAAAAGGCATATGCTTTGATTGGCGCTCGGCCATTCAAAAAACCGATTCCCATTGGAAACCGGTCAAATTGAATTGATATTTTAGAACAGGCTTTCCCCGTTGGTGGCGATAACTTCCTTGAACCACCCGAACGATTTTTTCTTGTAGCGTTTCATGTCCTTGAGATCCTTGTCATCGCGGTTGACATAGATCATGCCATAACGTTTTCCCATTTCTCCTTGGGAAGAAAGGATATCGATCGGTCCCCACATCAGATAGCCAGGGCATTCGACTCCATCCTCGATGGCCAATGCGATCTGTCTGATATGGTCGGACATGTAGTTGATCCGCTCATCATCCTGAACCGTACCGTCGACAAGTTCGTCACGCATTCCAAAACCGTTTTCAACAACCATGATCGGCATCCGGTATTGTTCATAAAGGTCACGCAGGGCAATCCGCAGTCCGACCGGATCGATCTGCCACCCCCATTCGCTGGCCTTGAGATATGGATTTGTCGCCATCTTGGCGTTGCCTTCCATGGATATGGCCGATTGGCCTTTCGAAGCGACTGTCGAGAAATAGTAGCTCAGCGAAAGCATATCGACAGTATTGTTTTTGAACAGTTCCAGGTCTCCCGCTTCCATAACTGGCAGCGTTCCGTTGCGCTTCATCACCGCCATGCGGTAGCTCGAATACTCGCCATGGACGAACATGTCGAAGAAATTGTTCGTGACACTCATCTGGTCGCGGGCTTCAAGCTCGTCTTCCGGGTTGCAGGTTGCCGGATAGATCGGGATGTAGATAACCATCCCCAGGACGATTCCCGCCTTTTCCTTATGGACCTTTTCCACTACTCTGGCGTGGGCGACGAATGTGTTGTGGACCAGCTGGTTGACAAACAATTCCTCATTCATACCTTCAGGGCAGATTGCCCCATAAGGAACTTTCGGGCTGCCGTAGATCCCGATCGCATTTTGCTCATTGAAAGAAATCCATTTATTGACCTTGCCACCGAATTCCTCGATCATCCGGTTGGCATATTTCGTAAACATATCGATGACTTCCCGCGAATAAAAACCGTTGTATTTTTCCATCAGGCATTGGGGCATCTCGAAGTGGTACAGCGAGCACATCGGCTCCATGCCATAGGCAATCATCGCATCGATGAACCGGTGGTAGAATTCGATTCCGCTTTTAGAGAAATTGACACCATCAGGCATCACCCTTGACCAGTCGATGGAAAAACGGTAGCTGGTGAATCCCATCTCCTTGAACAGGGCGAAATCCTCTTCATAGCGATGGTAGCTGTCAATCCCGTCCTTGAAATCGGAATGCTCCGGCTTGGGGAACAAGTCGCAAACTGCCGGCGATTTGCCATCCAACTCATAAGCACCTTCACTTTGATGGGCAGTTACCGCACCGCCCCATAAAAATCCATTTGGAAATCTCATTAATAAATCCTCCTTGTGATACGTTCAATATAGCACAGCGTATTTTCCACCTCAATATTACAGGCCTATTTAGGTTTTAAGTTTCATATTTAATCAAATAATTATTGAAATTCTGAAACAAAGTTTCCCAACGATTTTATCCGTTCCAATCCACAAGAAATACAAATGTCAATGAACATCATTACTACCTTATTGGGCAGCTTCAATTACCAGAAGCGGATTTATGCATCTGATTGCCTAAAGATGTACAGGCATTGTTGATTGAAATCAGCTTGAGCCCACGATTAGGTTGCCGAATCCAAAAATGCTTTTCATGGTGCTGCGGCATGGTTTTCTCTTATAGGTCCGGAACCGGCCCCATCTACTCGGTTGGGAGTAATTCCTTTTGCCAATCAGACGGGCCCTCATCTAGCGCCAGATATTTGATCCAGTAATCCCCTGTCTGGCGATCAAATATGATTATGTTTACCCCATGCGACTCTATTTCGTACCGTAGTTCATCGCTCTTTGAATTTTGATATGTATTCAAACCGAAAAGCAATAAAGACCCCAGACAAAACAACACAACAAATACTGATCCAAAAAACATCACAACCGATTTTTTCATAGTACCCCTCTTCAAAAAAATGATTCCATCAATGGTAATCTTGACAGCAAAAACCAATTTGGACTTATTTAAAATTCGCCAAAGATCTTATCTGGTCAGCTCCCGACAAGACTACAAAACAATTAAAAAAGATCAAATGATAACCAAGTCAAGGTCAGGCACCGCCCACAAAATAACCGCATTACCAAGATTACATGTGGATTCAACCGCAAGAACAATGACAAGTTACCAATGAATCGAGTTTATTGTAACACATAATTACATTTATATCAATTAACTGAAACATGACTGCTTTTTGACCTGTATTGGCATTCGGATTATTGACAACGACTAGATCAGCGGTTTCATGATCGTTAAATGACTCGCTATAGCTCAATTAATGCGCGATTTCACAGCTACTGATGATATGCATATAAACCAAATGGCATCCATGGTTTCTTTCAGCCACTGGAATCACATATGTCGTAACCCCTTATCGATTCTTTCTTGGCAAAAACGGTATGGTCCAAGGTAAATATTTGGTATAATTGAAGAAGATAAGGGAGGTTGTTTCCATGCACCTGGATGAACTGATGAACAAAAACAGGAATTACCTCAAAGAGAATGATTACCATATTTGGGACTACGTGACAAGACACAAGAAGGAATGTGAAACGATTTCCATCAACGAACTGGCAAAGCGATGCAACGTTTCTAGGACGACGATCCTCCGTTTTACCAAGCGTCTGGGACTCCAGGGATTCTCCCAGTTCAAAGTGTACCTTCAGCTAGACAACCAGGCACCAAGAACAAAAAGCAATCATATGGACACTTTCTATTCGAGCTACACGAATTACATGGAATACCTGATGGCCAAGGATTTCACAAATCTTATTGAAAGATTGGACTCAAGCGTCGAGATCTATGCCTGTGGCACCGGCAGCATCCAGTCGAGCGTAACAAGCGAATTGAAACGGACCTTTGTGGGACTTGGCAAGTTCATTTACCAGATCAAACTCTTCGAGGAGATTTCCGTCTATGAACAGATCATCAAGCCCGATGATTTCGTATTCATGGTATCCTTTTCCGGTGAGAATGAAAAGATCATCGAGTTTGCTAAAAAGCTCAAGGCCAAGGGTGTCTATATGGTCGCCATCACTTGTTCGAAAAGCAACCAGTTAAGCCAGATCTGCGGTGAGGCTTTGATTGTCGAAGTTCCCAAGGCATCTTATGCCAATGGAGTCAGTCACGAGGGGCTGGTCAACTACTTCCTCCTGATTGATTTTCTGACAGTCAAATATCTCGATCATCTTGAAAACAAAGGAGCCCAGTAATGAACCTGCAAGAATTGATCTACCAGAACTATGACCAGCTCAACGAAGTCGACCTTTATATCTGGCAATACATCTTCCACCATCAGCAGGAATGTCTGGCGACGTCGATCCAGCAGCTGGCAAATAAATGCAACGTTTCCACGACGACAATACTGCGTTTCACCAGAAAGATCGGCCTCGATGGCTACAGCGAACTCAAGGTCCTGCTCAAATGGCAAAAACCAGGTGGCGGCTTCAATGGAGCAGTCATTTCCAAAGTCGCCGATGAACTCAAGGCAACTATCGATTCCATCTCCACCAGGGATCTCGAAGCAACAGTCGACGCCATCCACCAGGCCAGCCGGGTCCACATCTACCCGACCGGTGATGTCCAGACCCATGTGGCCCAGGAATTCAAAAAGGATTTCACCTTCAAAAACAAACTGATGAACGTCATCGAGGGTGGCTCCGAGCTTGATTCCATCCTTAAGACGCTCAAGCCAACCGACCTGTTTATCATAATCTCGTTTAGCGGCAACAATGCCAGCGCAATCACTCTTGCCAAGCTCCTCAACCGGCTAGGCCAGAAGTCAATCGGAATCGCCATGGACAACGACAACCTCCTGTCCAAGTACACCACGCACTATGTCGGATTCAATTCAACCCCTTACCAGATATCATTGGACCAGTCCGGTTATTGTCCGACCCATCTGTTTTTGATCGAGTACTTCATTTATCTAAGATACATCGAATATGTCAGTGACAAAGACCAATAGAACCAAAAAAAATTCCAGACCATATAATGATCTGGAATTTTTTTTGGTTATTTCAATTCAGGCCAGTAACCTTTGTTGGCCTCGATAAGGTCGTCAAGGATTGCTTTGGCGATCTTGGCGCTTGGCACCGTCTTTGACATCGTCAGAGCCTGCCATAGCTTCTGGTAGCTTCCATCGATCCAGGCTGCGACTGTCAGTTTCTCGACGGAAACCTGCTGTTCCATCAGCCCTTTTTGGAATTGGGGAATGTTCCCCTGGCAGATCTTCTCATAACCGTTTGATCCGACGATACATGGGATTTCCACCATTGCGGTAGGATCGAAGTTTTCAATCGCTCCCCCGTTAGGCACGATCAGCAGCATCTTTTCCTTCGTGTTCTTGGCGATGGCACATGCCAGGTCGACAATGTATTCGGCATGGGCATCAGCCTCAAATCCGCTGTTGACAGCTGTGTTGGCGGCGATGATGTTCTCGCAGGCCGCAAAGACGTTTTTCTCACGGTGATCCATGACTTCATTTGCCCGGGTGAAATCCGGATTCGAGTGTTCGACAACGTAATCAGGATACAGGTAGTATTTCAGATAAGTGTTTGGAATCGTGTCAGGATCCAGAGCGTAGACATCCTTGGCTTTTGCGAAAGTCTCGATCCAGCTTTTTTCCACATGCTGGTTAGATCCTGAAAGGGCATCGGCAAATCCGTTGGCTGCCATATGTTTCTTGATTTCAGGCATCAGGTCGTTGCCGTCCTTGTCCTCGATCTTGTGCCACCAACCGAAGTGATTAAGGCCATAGTAACCCACCGACATCTCTTTGCGCGATTTGAGTCCGACCATATTGGCCATTTTTTCCTCAAGGTCGATTGGCATGTCGCAGATATTCAATATCTTCGAATCAGGACGCAGACGGCGGGTCGCTTCGGCCACGATGGCTGCGGGATTCGAATAGTTCAACATCCAGGCATTTGGCGAGTACTGTTCCATGTAATCGAGAACCTCGATTACACCACCGATAGAACGCATCCCATAGGCGATTCCCCCTGGACCGCATGTTTCCTGTCCGACCACTCCGTATTTCAAAGGGATCTTTTCATCAAGTTCGCGCATCGCATACAATCCGACCCGGATATGGCACATGACAAAATCGACATCGGTGAATGCGGTTTTCGGATCGGTCGTATAGGCGAATTCGATTTCCGGCGCATTTTCCCGGATATAGATCTCACATGCCTTGGCGATCGGTTCCTGGCGTGATGCCAGATTGTCATAGAATGTTATCTTTCTTATCGGGAAGCGATCCTGATGATCCAACAATAATAATGCGATTCCCGGGGTGAACGTGCTTCCACCTCCGGCTACTGTGACTGAATATTTCTTTTCCATTTTCAAACTCCTTGGTTTCTACATAATTTTAATCGTTACAAACATACATAATAAGTTGACGGCCAGCACCATCAGGCTGCCTCCCCCAACATGCAACACTTTTGGCAGGGAAAGCTTTAACAGCTGTCCTTTGACATCGAGCCTGTAATCCCTGATTGCCCGGTAAAACACATACCCCAGAAGCGACAGATAGAAAAAGTTCAGGCTTGCCAGCTGGGTTATGAGAATCAGTACCATATTGATGAACGCGAACTTGAAATTGCCCTTGTCCAGGTTCTTTTCAATCAACGACAACAGATAACTGATGTAGGGATTGACCATCGCCATGATGAAAATAACCGCCATCCCGGGATTGCTTTCCAGGATTTCTTGAATCGAACTTGCCCCCAGCGATCCCTGAAGACTCAGGTACAGATAGGCCACAAATGGCGTGATCCCGAACAGGATCTTGGCAACCATGAAATATCGGGCCGTTTTTTTGGCGCTTGAACTTTTTTCTTTCATATCAGTCTCCTATTTCAACAATTGTTCGAATTCTTCACGGACCGTCGGAACTTTAAGGCCGATGATTACCTGAACTGAGTTTTTGGTCACCTTGATGCCATGGGTTCCGATCGATTTGAAGTAATTGTCGTCCTTAACCAGGCTTGCGTCGATGACATTTACCCGAAGTCTTGTCGCGCAGTTGGTGACATCGACAATATTGTCTTTGCCTCCAAGAGCCTCAAGAACCATATTGCTAAGCGACGTGTCAGTGCCGTTTGATCTAGCCCGGTACTCGGCTTTGGTGTTGAACTTGATTTCCTGCTCGTCCTCCTCACGACCCGGAGTCGCCAAGTCGAGTTTAAGGATCAGGGTCCTGAACACCACAAAATAGATTCCGGTGAAAGCCAGTCCGACAACAAGCAAAGTCAGGTAAGTCGGCCAGTGGCTTTTCATCAGCGGGATGAAATTCAAGGCAGACATCTCGATCAATCCGCCTGACAATACTCCGACCACTCCCAGCGCGTTGGCAACCATCGCCAAAGTCGCCGCCAGGATGGCATGGACAACGAAAAGCATCGGAGCGACAAACAGGAAGGTGAACTCGATCGGTTCGGTAATCCCTGCCACGATCGCAGTCAATGTGATCGGGATAAGCAGACCGGCGATCTCCTTTTTCTTGCTTTTCTTGGCTGTCGCATAGAAAGCCAGCGCAATCCCCGGACAACCGAACACCTTAGAAAGACCGGTAAGAGTCGGCCAGGCATAAGGAGCCAGCGATTTCAAAGGAGCGCTGCTTCCTGCCAGAGCCGGAAGGTTGGTCGCCCAAGTTGAATAGATCCCTCCGTTGACCACGACCGAATCGTAGAAAAACGGAAAATACAACAAGTGATGCAGACCGAAGGGGATCAAGATCCGCTCCATGAAGACAAATACCCAGACTCCGATGATTCCCGCATCGGCGATAAGCATCTGGAACGAGCGCATCCCCATCTGAACCATCGGCCACAGCCAGGCAGACATGAACGCCACCGGGATCAAAACGAAGAACCCGATCATCACAATGAAGGTCGAACCCGAGAATGTTCCCAGCCATTCAGGCAGTTCGACTTCGAAGAAACGGTTGTGCAAGAAGATGACGATCCCTGAAATCAACAAGGCACCGACCATTCCCATGTCGAGTGTCTTGATGCTTGCGATAGTAGTCAGACCGCTGGTCCCTCCGACATCGAGACTGAAATCCACCCCGAAAGCCATTCCCCATTGGCTCAGGATCGTGCTTAAGAAATATTGGAAAGTAAGATACAGCACCAATGCTTCCATGCAAGCCCGGCCCTGTTGCTTCTTGGCCAGGCCGATCGGCAGACCGACCACAAACAACAGCGGCAACTGGTTGAATACCGTCCAGCCCCCAGACAAAACCACATTCCAAATTTGAAACCATAAACCCGTTTGGTCGGCCAATGTGCCGACGATTGCCGGGGTCGTGAATAATGTCCCAATGCCGATGATTATCCCCGCAAAAGCGAACAACAGCACCGGTGTGAACATCGCCCCACCAAATCTTTGAATCTTTTCCATCATCAAATTTCTCTCCTTTTCAAAAAGATTACAGGCATATCATAACCGCTTTCACGCGCCGTGACAAGGTATCTAAGAGATATAGGAATCAGGGCGCTTAGCTTATCATTTGTTACTTCAACCGTGAATAATCACGGGCATCAAACAAGCTGTTTAACCGCAAAAAAACACGGCAATTGCCGTGTTGATTGAATCATAATTTCGTGAACGTGTTCCAGGAAGATCAGTCATCCAGTCTGAAGCGGCTGCTTTGAAGATCAACAACGAAATATTTGGAACCTTTCTTTATCACTTCGTGGCCTTCCCCTTCGAGAAGGAGCCGCTGCTCTTCGATGCCACCCGGGAACTTCTCATTGATTTCGCCGTTTCTTTTCAGGGTCCGCCAGTACGGGGTCACATCATTTTCACCGCGTTCCAGAGATGCCTGGGCGACGATATTGATGAAGATTCCCGCCGTAAGCGGACAGGTCGCATCTGCCTGGTATTTTTTTGCGAGGTGGTCCCGGATCTGGTCGCTGGTAACCAGCCTGCCAAACGGCACCTGTTTCATCAGGGCATCGTAGTCTTTGGGTGGGGCGATCAAAAGCCGCCTGCCATGATAGCGTTCGATCGCTTTTGGATCTTCAAGGATAGCGATCTTGGGCATGTCTTTGGAATCATTAAGTTTTTCATTTGCCGTTTTCTTTGCCATATCTGCCTCCGCTACACATATATTATCTCGATGCCCCCAAAAGACACCCGGCCTTGGAGAATCACTTCAGGATAGGTCGAGTTGCTGGAATTTTTATGTTCCACCGCTCCAAAGGTACACACCGTCTTGTCGATCACCTGCCACTCTTTGGGCAGGTACAGTTCGACTCCACCAAAGGATACGTCGACCTCGATCAAGGCTGGACTGGTCTGTATTTTCGACTGGTCGAAATGGACTTTGAGCGAAGCGAAGCTACATTCGATCCGGGCCGATTTGAAGTCCGCCGCAGCCACGGTTTTGCCGCTGGAATTGAAGGCAGCCTTGAGATAAATCTCGCTTGAATGTTCCGGATCGGTCCCGGGTTCATATCGCCCCAGTTTTTGCCTTACTTTCGAGCGGGGAAAGATCATGTTGAGACCGATGCTTGCCAGCAAGGCCGCAAGAAGAACCGGCCAGGGCGTGATGGCGGTGAGATTCAGATAATCATCATAGATGATCACCAGAAACGCCAAGGGAAAGAGAATCCCGGTGAAATCCATTGAAAACAGGCTCTTGAACAGTGCGGCTACCAGGAAAACCGTCAGCACCAGGGAAAACAGATTCAGATCCTGAAAACCGGTGTAGCGGCTAACCAGCACCAGCGCCCCACCGAAAACCAGAAGCAAACCCCAAAATATCCGATCAAAATTCCGATTCATAGCATACCTCTTTTCCCAGCTGGATTGGATAATTCCGGCTGTCTTTACTACATTCTACCAAAATTCCTGGAAAAGTGTAACCCTAACGATCAGCCAATTGTCAGTCCTAGAAAGTGATCTTATTTTTTCCCCGCGAGTTTGCCATAGTCGATCAGCCGGTCGTATTCTTCTCCTTCAAGCAAGCCTTTTTTCAATGCCAAGTCCTTTACCTTTTCGCCATCTGCCAGGGCCTCCTTGGCCAGTGTTGCCGCCTGGTCATAGCCGATGCCCTGAGCCAGGGGCGTAACCTGCCAGATGCTGTTGTCAAGATGGTCGTCGCAGGCCTTTTTGTTTGCCTCGATTCCCTGGATGCAGTTGTTCACAAGGGTCCTGATCGCCTGAGTCAGTGTCGTGATCGACTCGAAAAGACACGAGAAGGCCACCGGCTCGAAGGCATTGAGTTCGAGCTGCCCGTTTTGGCAGGCAAGTGATACTGTCAGGTCGTTGCCCATGACCAGGAAGGCAACCTGGTTGACAACCTCGAGAATCACCGGGTTGACTTTTCCTGGCATTATCGATGATCCGTTCTGTTTGTAGGGCAGCGTTATCTCATTGAAGCCGGTTCTAGGTCCGCTGGCAAGCAGCCTCAGGTCATTGGCCATCTTGTTGAGGTTGACTGCCAGGTTTTTCAAGCTGGAAGAGACATCAGCGAAACCGTCGATATTCTGGGTTGCATCGAAAAGATCATCAGCCTGGATCATCTGGTATCCGGTGACCATCGAAAGGAAATCGACAACCACCTCCAGGTATTCTTCGCTGGCATTGATCGAAGATCCGATCGCGGTCGCCCCCAGGTTCACACTCTTCATGGCATCCGTGGCTCTTGCAATCCTTGAGATGTCACGTTTGATCATCGTAGCGTAAGCCTGGAAACTTTGGCCTAAACTCATGACTACGGCATCCTGGAGCTGGGTCCGTCCGACCTTGTAGACATCAGAGAACTCCTCCTTTTTGGCTTCCAGGTCGTCTACGAGCCGGCGCAGCTGGTCTTGCAAGTCTTCCATCAATACCAGGATTGTCAGCTTTCCGGCGCTTGGATAGACATCGTTGGTCGACTGGGCCAGGTTGACATCGTCGTTGGGATGCACACGCTGGGAGATGCCCTGTCTTTCGAGATATTCCTGGGCGATATTGGCGATAACCTCATTGGCGTTCATATTGGCCGAAGTCCCGGCTCCCCCCTGGATTGGATCAACCACAAACTGATCGTGGTAATGCCCCTTGATGATCGCATCGCAGGCAAAGACAATGGCATTGGCCTTGGTTGTCGTCAGCGTCCCGGCATGGAGATTGGCCAGAGCGCACGCCTGCTTGATCTTCGCCAGCGACCTTATCATCTCAACCTCGTTCACCCTAGAGGAAATATTGAAGTTGGCCTGTGCCATTCTTGTCTGCTCACCATAGTATTTTCTAGTTGTTTCCATCTCATTCATATCGAATCTTTCCATCATTTCACCCTCCTGATTCTAGAAGGACTTTAACACAACTGATACGAAGATTTAAGATATCAAGCCAACTTTGGAAATAAAGTAGTTAAAATCTCCGTCAACTTTGTTTATTTAAGTGTCACGTTGTGATAGTTATAAAAAAAATTAAAAAACGATAAGAAAAAACTATCATTTTAATAAATTATTAGCTATAATACAATTCAAGAGGTGAATATTATGGACGAATTAGATAAAAAGATATTGTCAATACTGGCGAAACGCGGCCGGATTTCCCTGAAGAACCTTTCAAAAGAAGTCTGTCTTTCATCGCCTGCTGTTTCGACTAGGATAGAGAAATTGAAGGACAAGGGCTACATCCGGGATATCCAGGCCCATTTGGATCTGGAGACGGTCGGGTTTCCCATCAAGGCTTACATCCATCTGGAGATGAAGCCCGTGAACAAACCGGAGTTTTACGAATATATCGAAAAAATTCCCAACGTGCTTGAATGCTGCTGCGTCACTGGTGACTATGCGATGATCATCAAGGTCGCATTCAAATCGACCAAGGATCTGGATTTGTTCATCGGCCAGCTGCAACGCTTTGGCGATACCATGACCCAGATAGTCTTTTCAACTGCCGTAAAACCGCGGCAGATCGGTTTGGAAGTTTAAAAAGGAGATTTTTTCAAATCTCCTTAGTCTCCAAACTTTATTCCAGTCAGCCGGGCTGTGGCGACCAGCTCCCCGTCAACGGGGATTTTTTTCGTCTTCCCTGCGATGTCTTCAAGGGGCGAAGCGATACATTTGTTTTTCTTGATTGAAACCGCCTTGCCGTAATTATCGTCTTTGATCAGCTGGGCAGCAAAAACTCCGATTTTGGTAGCCAGCACCCTATCGGCGCAATTAGGCGTACCACCCCGGAGCTGGTGACCCGGTTTGACCAGGCGCCCTTCCAGGCCGGTTTCACTTGTTATTAGGCTGACAATCCGCGCCCCGACATCTTTTTCCGGATAGGATTCCCACAATTTCTGGTAGTCCTTTTTGCTCAGCGCTGCCTCATCAGTGGATTTGGCTCCTTCGGCAACGACAACGATGGCGTATCTTTTGCCAGAGTCCTTGAGCTTCTTGATCGATTTGACGATCTTCTGTTCATCGTATGGGATCTCGGGAATCAAAACCATATCGGCCTTGGTGGCGATAGCCGAATTCAAGGCCAGCCAGCCGGTCTTGTTGCCCATGATTTCCACGACCATCACCCGGTCATGGGAGCGGGCGGTTGTGACAACCCGATCAATCACATCGGTCGCGATTTCAACGGCAGTCGAGAACCCGAACGTGAGTTCCGTACCCCAGATGTCATTGTCGATTGTCTTAGGCAGGGCGATGACATTAAGTCCCTCATCCTTGAGCATGTTCGCATTCTTATGCGTCCCGGCTCCGCCAAGGCAGACAAGGCAGTCGAGCTCGAACTTGTTATAGTTGTCGATCATTGCCTTAACCTTGTCGAATCCGTCTTCGATTATGCGCATCTGTTTAAAAGGAGTCCGATGTGAGTGCAGGATCGTCCCGCCAAGTTCAAGGATATCGGCGAATTCGCTTACTTCCATCTTGGCCATCTCGCCATGCATCAGACCTTCGAATCCGTTCTGGATTCCATAAAATTCGCAGTCCATAAGTCGGTCTGCACCCAGGACAACCCCACGCATGGTTGCATTCAAACCGGCGCAGTCACCACCACTTGTTAAAATTCCAATTCTTTTTACCATAGTTGTTCCCACCTTCTTCTTGTATTAATCATACCAATTTTTAGCGTCCATTTCATTAATTTTTTTCATTTCATCATAATTTTGACTTTTATGTCCATCATTCATTGGTAAAAGGAAATCAAAACAAGGTTCTCAATCCCATAATCAAGGTTTTCTGTTCACAAAACAAACAGGAAACTACAAGCCGACGTCTCAAGCTAAAGCAAGATTGGACACTTTGGCGGAAACATTCAAACAATTTGTCTGCCCGGTGATATTTGTCTTGCAATTGTTGATAGAATGCATAATATATATATAAGCCAAATTATTTTTAATTGATGGCGCAAATATGCTATAATGTTGAAAATGAGCCAAGGAGAAGAATATGAAAATTACAGATACAGCCAGAGATTTATTGAACCAGGCACTAGTTGCCCAAAACTTCGACACTTTGCAAGTGCTACTGGAAGGAAACCAGGTGCAGTTTGCCTTCGTCAACGCCACTGAAGATGTAAAAACAGTGAAGTTGAACGATGTCTCAGTAGCGATTGAAGATGAAGTGATGGAATTGCTTGCAGGCTACACGCTTGATGCCGGTGAAGAAGGATTCGAACTTCAATCACCACACTCTTGTTGTGGCGGTGGATGCCACGGTGATGAAGGTCACGAATGCGAATGCGGCGATGACGAAAGCGAATGCGGTTGTGGCGATAGCGGTTGCGGTTGCCATTAATAAGTTCCTGAAAAATCAAATGATCCAGCTTAAGAATGAATTCTTGAGTTGGATCATTTTTTTGTCTATTAATAAGTCAATTTAAGTTGTGCCGGCAAAACCGATCCAATCAGCCCTTGAAATTTCGCGATTGAATCCATCTGATTCATCAGCCCCTTTCAAGTGATCAGGTTGAAATGTTTTAGTGCTTTATAAATTCCGTCATTGATAACCTCATCGCTCACATAATCGGCCGCTTCCTTAGCCTCGATGCCCCCACTGCCCATGGCGATGCTTGTACCGGCAGCTTGGAACATGGGAATATCAACTTTTGCATCGCCAAAGGCAAAGATGTCCTTTTTGGCAACACCCAGATAGTCGATCAGTTCCATGATCGCCTTTTGCTTGTCGATGCCTGGCATTGCGCAATCCCCGAACAAGGCCGCTTCTCCTGCCCCGCCCCAGGTCAGACATTGCAAGTCCGGGAAATTCTTTTTAAACTCAAGGAAATCATCGTAATCACTTAGAATATAGTTGATTTTGGTTATGTTTTCCAAATGCATGCTTTCTGGAAATTCCATCATCGGATACAGCTCGCGGATCACCGGATTTTTGATACCGTACTTTTCATATGTCGGGATAGCCTCAGTTTCGAAACTTGCCGAGCCATACAAGCCCTCGTTCCCTTCCATATAATAACTGATTCCCTTTTGATCCAGATAATCGGTTATCCTGCTTACTTGTTCGAGCGACAACTTCCTGTCCTGAAGTAATTTGCCTGCCGCCTCGATATAGGCCCCGTTGCCACAGATCATCCCGTCAACCTCGATTCCCCCGACGGTTGCGCGGTTTTTGGTCCGCCCGGTAACAACATATACCAGATGACCGTTTTTCCTGGCAAGTTTCAAACCAGTTATCGTACTTTCCGGCACAACTCCATCGTAACTGACCAAGGTTCCATCAACATCAAACAACAATAATTTCTTTTCCATGAATTTATTCCTCCATTTGACTCAATTATATATGGACCCGGCCAGGTTATCAATATCAATCAAAGTCCACGTTCACTTCGCACCTTATTGAACGACACAGAAAGAGCCCACCCAAGAGAAATTCCTTGAGTGGGCTCTTTCTGGTATTTAATTTTCCACAGCCACATCGGCCAGGACATTGTTTGCGTTGGCAGCTTCATTGTTTCTGATCTTTACAAATGGCATCCAGATGAATGTCCCCACGACGATGCAGGCAACCTGGGTCAATACCATACCGATATTTCCACCTGTCGCAATGAATCCATTTACAACCGGAGGCAGACACCAAGGCACATCCGAAATGATCAATCCGGCGAATCCGAAGTACATAGCCGCATATCCGATACCGCAGCTGACAATAGGTACGATGATGAACGGGATAGCCAGGATTGGGTTCATTACGATCGGCAGACCGAAGATGACCGGCTCATTGATGCCGAAGAATCCAGGAGCGACCGCCAGTTTGGCGATTGCGCGGTCGTCATCACGTTTTGACATCAAAAAGATGGCGATAAGAAGCGAGATCGTGCAGCCCGAACCACCCATTGTCGCAAAAAGGTTCCAGAAAGGTTTGGCCATGATTTCAGTAGCCTGAGCCCCGTTGGCAACAAGGTCCATATTTGTCTGCAATGATGCCAGCATGATTGGAGTGATGATCCCTCCAACGATGGAAGCCCCATGAAGACCGCAGATCCACAACAGACCTGAGAAGAATGCCGCGAAGATGATTCCCAAAGGATGTTCGAAGGCGATAGTTACCGGACGTTGCAGGATATTGAAGATGAATTCCGAGATATTCTGTTTTACAAGCAATTCGAATACAAAGGCAACTGTGGTGATCAACAGTCCGACAATGATGGTTGGAATCAAATCAGAGAATGTCTTGGCCACGTTTGGTGGTACCGCATCTGGAAGCTTGATTTTAAGTTTTTCCACTTTGGTCAAGGAACAGAATAACTTTACCGAAAGCATTCCGACGATCATCGCCACGAAAAGCCCTTTTGAAGAAGTGACATTGGTCGAAAGGACGTTTGCCACCACTTGGGTCTGGTCGCCGAATACCGCAGTCACTGTGGTAGGTGAAACAAGGATGAAACTCACCAGGGAAAGCAGACCTTCATAAGTCCCCTCGCGGTTATGATGTTTGGCCAGGTTGCGCCCGATGCTAAAGGCGATGATAAGAGCCAGGATGTTCATGGTCGCATAATTCAATTTGGTGAAAAGCGGCGCAATTGTAAGAACCGATTCGAATCCTTTGACTCCGCCAAGACCGTTGGTTGAAAACACTACCGACCCCAACAAGACCCCGATCGAACCCAAAATGGTGAAGGGAATTGTCTGGATGAATGAATCCTTGATTGTGCTGATGTAAATATTAGATGTCAACTTTTGGGCGATATAGCCCAATCTGTCCGCAAATTTGTCCATTGCTGCTCTCTCCTTAAACTAGATTTTCTCCGTTTGATTTCAAAAACTCCTGCATCCAGTAATAGGATGCTTTGAGATACCGATTCTTGCTGCCGTTTCCCAAGTCGTCCATATCGACATAGACAAAACCGTAGCGCTTTTTCATCTCACCGGTGCTAAGCGAAACCAGATCGATCCCGCCCCACATCGTGTAACCGATTACGGGTATTCCGTCGATTTCGACCGCCTTCTTGATTTCCTTGAAATGGTCATTCAGGTAATCGATGCGGTACTTATCGTCGACGAAGTTGTTTTCATCGATCTCGTCTATTTCTCCCAGACCGTTTTCAACGATGAACAGCGGTTTCTGGTAACGCTCGTACACTTCGTTGAGGACGAACCGGATGCTCATCGGATCGATGCCCCAGCCCCAGTTGGACTGCTTGACATAAGGGTTGGGATCGAAGCTCATCCCGTAGTGACCAAGATTAGTTTCAGTCGACACTATCGACGAACGGTAACAGCTGAAGGCATAAAAATCCAGGCACCCGTCCTTCAAGGTCGCAATGTCGTCAGTCTCGATGTCCAGCACGACATTTCGCGACTTTAGAAATGACTTGGCATAGGCCGGATAATAGCCCCTGACCATGACATCGGCGAAATAGAACAGGTTCCTTCTCTGTTCCACCCAGGCCATCACATCTTCAGGCTTGCAGGTTGCCGGATATGAAGGCGAAGATGCGTACATCGCCCCGAACATCGCCCCGGGAATCATTTCCTTGGCCAATATTTTGGCCTTGGCGCTGGCGACAAAGATATGGTGGATCGCCTGAAGGGTAGTCTGGTCATCGACACTGCGTACGCCCAGATGCGAGTAACCTGAAAGCGCGTTGACCTATAGCGATAGGTAAGACTTTGATGTTATCTCCATCTTTTCCCCCGCTCCACACCGTGCATGCGACTTTCACCGCACACGGCGTTCCATCTAATTCTTCTTTAATTTATTTCAGTTAAATTACATCTCTTACGCAACATGTTCAGTTTTTTAAGCTGTGTTTTGTTTAGATTGAACTTTTTCAATAGCGTTTTTTCAGTTTCCTGATTATTACCGTGTATTAGTTTATGTACTTCTTTGTGAATAATGATTAGATTGTCAAAATTATCGGTTCCACCATCTCCAACGGAAACAATGTGATGACAGTGTATTTCCTCGGCCGTTAGAAACAACTGGGTGATTCCACAACGCCCTTTTTGCATTGAATACTTTGAGATTGTGTTATCCCGATATTCCACACTTCCGTTTCCAATTGGCAGTTCCAGCAACCTCTTCATAACTGAGGTTACATTATTTTCTAATCGTTTATAAACTAATTTGCGCCCCTCTTGGGTATAGTTGCATATGTTTTGATTGAAGTTTGTCTTCAATTTCCACTGCGTATCCGCCAGTGGAAACAATGAAATGGCTCCAATCGTGAATGTGCGATAGTTATTCTTAAATAACTTCTTATACAACGGTGGGGGACTCCTGGGTACTTCATATTTAGCTATTGGTTTCAATCGGTTGTACAAGGTCTTGAGCGTCTGATGGTAAACATTTCTAAAATCTATATTTACATGTGTTGCAGCTTCATAATAATTTCTTATCCCCAGTATATATGAATTATAATTGTGGATATTCTTGGAAATTGTATGACGCTGTATCTCGATAACTCTTTTCCTTATTTCCGCTTTGATTTTTATTTTACTTTTCGCCGATACAAAGGTATTCGCAACGTACTTCTTGCGCTTTGGTACCAGCTTCATTTCAAACCCCAAATAGTCCGACCTACGTTTCCTTAGATTGGTAATCTTTGACTTTTCAGGTGAAACATTAAGTTTAAGTTCATTCTTCAGATATTCCTTGACCGCATGATATATCCTTACCGCATTTTTATAACTGCAAGTGAAGACTCGTGCGTCATCGGCATACCTTACCGCATACATTTCTTTTAGATTGGTTTTCTTGAGTACTCTATACTTATATGGACATTTATAATCAGCATTGAATGTTTCCCATTGATTGCTTATCCACCAGTCCAGATCGTTCAACACTACGTTTGAAAGTAATGGCGAAAGCACTCCTGCCCTGTGGTGTCCCACAGTGTGGGACACCTACTCCTTTGATGGGAGCTTTCAGCATTCTACTTATAATCGTCAGTACCTGATTATCCTTGATGCCGATATTCCAAAGTTGTTTGATTAACTTGGTATGATTGACATTGTCAAAGAACGATTCGATATCCAAATCAACAACATAGTGATTGTGCGTCATATTGGCGATATGGCAACATCTTGACAAAGCATTATGGGTTGAGCGATTGGCTCTAAATCCATATGAATGCTTATGAAACTTCGCTTCGCAGATTGGTTCAAGTATCTGTTTGAACATCTGTTGAATCAGTCTGTCATGCATCGTTGGTATTCCCAATGGTCGTAATTTTCCATTAGGTTTAGGTATTTCTACTCTTCTTACCGTTTTTGGTTTATAGTCCAATAGCGATAGTCTAATATCCTGAATAAATTTCTCAACGTTTTCTATCTTGTAATCATCAATAGTAAGGCCGTCAGTGCCTTTTGTGTGACTTCCGGTGTTGCTTTTGATGTTTCGATAGGCGAGGAGTATATTGTTCCTGGATATCACCAGATTATAAAGATCTATCCCGTAAGTATCATTGTTTAAACTCATTTGATACAACCAGTCAAAAGTTTCCTGCATACTGTAATATTCGTTGTTTCGTAATCCCGTGCTCACCGATGGATTATTCCTTTCGTTTAGAACAATTGTTTCCCATCATCTTATCAGACCCTGTGAGCTTCATTTAACTGTAACTGATTTTTAAAGAACCAGACTTGGGGCTATCCCTCCACCATTTTTCGTGGCTTCATCGGTACTGTGCCCCTACTTTCACGAGAATAAAAACACTTCGTTTACACTTATAGTTACCGTCCCGATAACAGTCGTTTAATAGACGTTTCTCGCTTACAACGTTCCAAATATTCTAGCTTTACATTTATCCTTAGGTTCCTGCTATGAGCCTGATGAATTATACCCTCATTGTCGAGTATCTCGAATTTCATATCAACGATTCTTACTTTTCGATATTCACCGTTGCGCACGCAACATGCCATCTTTCAATAGCACGACTTTCTAGACCCGTACATTCGCAGTTTCGTCAGTCCTTACACGGACATTCTCACCATAGATAATTTATAGCGTCCCGGCCTATCCTTTACCATATGAAATATCACTTAGGTATTGTTCAGCCGACTTCACCTAGCTTCACACATAATTTTACTGTTATAACCTCATGCGTGTAGGAGTATCAGACTACTTGTTTCAGGCTAACATGACAGCCATCATTCCAAGTATTGAATATTCAGTTGTGATTTTCCTATTGGAAAATCCTCCCATTTCATGCCTAGGCACTTATAGGGAAACGTTTCGCACCGTTGAAAGTCAGCCAGTACTTTACCTTGTCTCCGTAATTTTCAAACAGGACCTTGCACAGGCGCAAGTAACAATCAATCACCACCCGGCTTGACCAGCCGTCGTATTTGTCCGCGAGGACCACCGGAATCTCATCGTGGCAGATTGTAACCAATGGCTCGATGTTCCATTTGATGCATTCATCGATGACACCCTGGTAGAAGTCGATCCCTTCCTTGTTTGGTTCAGTCTCCTCACCGGTCGGGAAAATCCGGCTCCAGCAGATGGAAAAGCGCATCGTGGTCGATCCCATCTTCGCCAACAACTCGATATCCTCCTTGAAGCGGTGGTAGAAGTCTACCGCCTGGTGTGAGGGATAGTAGCGTTTTGGATCGATATAGCCAACCGCATCATCAGGGATCGAACCGCGCATCGCCATCGCTCCCGTTGACCCGTCTTTTCTCTTGTAATTCATTTCTCGAGGCTTGTGCAATGACCCGTCAGTTACGAAATCGCACGTCAGCAGGCCTCTGTTACCTTCGCCAAAGCCGCCTTCATACTGGAAGTCCGCACTGGCGCTGCCCCATAATAAATCTTCAGGAAATCTCATTATCTCTGTCCTCCTAAAAAAATAATACCAAAATGTATCCGTTTACATTTTGGTATTTCATCATTAGGTTCACTGTTTCACATCATGAAACAAAGTATTTGGTTTTGTATTCGATGGCGATTGCGGTCGAATAGAAATTAAGCAGCATGCATGAAGCGAAATTGTAGCTGTCCGCAAGCCTGATGTATCTATGGACAAATTTTTCCTCCGGTGAATCATTGACGGTGATCACATATATCTTTGGGATGTTCTTCCTGTTCATGACGTTCTTCCGGGGCAGGACGCTGTCGAAAAAAGACGAAGTCGCCGAGAAGACGACTATCAGATCATCGCTTGTGGCCTTTTCGATGATCTTACGCTGCTTGAAGATGTCGCAGACATTGGCAACTACCTTGTTGAAACTAAGCAGGTCCTTCTGGAGCGAATTTGATATGCAGGACGACTGATACAGCCCCATCAATATCACATTGTCATAATTATGGATGTCTTTGACTAGTTCCTCAAGTTCCGCCTGATTGAAGTTATTCTTGAATTTTTCAAGATGGACCATCGACTCATCGATGAAGTCGACCACATTGTTATCGCTCTTCGATTCGAATGCGTACTTTTGGGATACCCTTTTGTGGGGCTGATAGGTCGAAATCAGCACCTTCAGGGTGAAAAAATCCTCAAGACCGATGTTGCGGCAAAAACGGCTGATCGAGGATTTGGACACATTGCAGGCCTTGGCCAAGTCAAGACTTGAACACTTCGACAAATCATAGACATTATGCAATATGTAATCCGCGATTATATAATCAGTACTCCCGGGATCTTCCTTTTCGATTACCCCCAGCAATAATCCATGCAGTTCCATTAAAATCACCTCTTTGACCAGGATACCATATCTTTATTTATCGCTTACTGTAATTTCAAATTATGATGGGTCATCTTTGTGTATTCCCTTATGGATGTAACCTTAGGTGTTGTTTTTTATCCAAATGTGTATTTTTGATCTGGTGGAACGATTTGATATCTGCTACAATGCTTCTAGAGGTGGACTATGAAAACAATAAGGGTAGTGGCAGCAATTATCGAAGACAAGGGAAAAATCCTGATTGCCAGGCGCAGTTATGGCGAATTCGAGGGTCTCTGGGAGTTCCCCGGAGGCAAGATCGAAGAGGGCGAAGATGGGATTGCCGCATTGAAAAGGGAAATATTCGAAGAACTTAACGTCCATATTGAGGTTCATGATTTTTTCATGAAAGCCACATTCCAGTATCCGCAATTCTACCTGGATATGGATTGTTACAGGTGCACCCTGGCCAGCGATGACTTCAGGCTCGATTCCCACAGCCAGATCAGGTGGATCGACACCAATCAGGCGAATATCGATTGGGTACCCGCCGATGTGCAGATTATCGAAAGGATGAAAGAACATGGATTGTAATATTGAACTGGTTACCAACGATTATGGCAACGGCCAGGTTGTCCTTGACAATCTTGACAATCAGCTAAGAAACTGCCACAGTTTCGACTTTTCAATCGCATTTGTCAATCAGTCGGGAATATCGATGATCAAGCAGGACCTGCTCGACCTTTCGTCCCGGAATGTTCAAGGACGCCTGGTGACTTCGACCTACCTTGGCTTCAATTCGCCCGAGGCTTTCAGGGAATTGTTGAAATTCCCGAATATCGAGGTCAGGATATTCCAGGATGCCGGATTCCATCCCAAAGGTTACCTCTTCTATGGGGACGAAAAGGTCAGCTGCATCGTCGGGTCTTCCAACCTGACCCAAAGCGCCCTGAAGACCAACCAGGAGTGGAACATATCGTTTTGCGACTACCATGACAGCGACATCATCCAGGAAATAACCGGCCAGTTCGAACGCCAGTGGCTTAGCAGCGTACCCCTTGATGAGCGGTGGATTGAAGACTATGAACTAAGCTATCAGGCCCCAACAAGTTCCAGAAATCTACAGGCTCCTTCGACAATCAGACCCAACGCCATGCAGGAACAGGCACTTGGATCGCTGGCATCATTGCGGGAAAACAATAAGAAAAAGGCCCTGTTGATATCGGCTACCGGAACCGGGAAAACGTACCTGAGCGCCTTCGATGTAAGGGAAGTGAATCCTGATCGGGTCCTGTTCGTGGTTCATCGGGAAAACATCGCCCGCAATGCGCTTGAATCATTCAGACGGATCATGCCTGATAAGCGATTTGGACTGTTTACCGGAACGCAAAAGGACGACTGCCCTTACCTGTTTGCGACAATCCAGACAATCGGAAAGCCGGAATACTTCAGGCGATTCCAGCCGGACCATTTCGATTATATCATCATCGATGAGGTCCATCGTGCCGGGGCCCACTCTTACCAGGGGCTCATCGATTATTTCAAACCCAAGTTTCTTCTTGGGATGAGTGCCACCCCGGAGCGTAATGACGACTTCGACATCTATGCCTTATTCGACCACAATATCGCCTATGAGATCAGGTTGAAACAGGCCCTCGAATATGACCTGATCTGTCCTTTCCATTATTTCGGGATAACCGATCTGGTCGTCGAAGGCCAGACCCTTGACGACAATGCCCAGTTCAACCTGCTCACCTCGCCAGAACGGGTCGACCACATAGTCAAGAACATCGAACTGTATGGCCATTATGGCAGCAAGGTGCGCGGCCTGATATTTGTGAGCCGCAATGAGGAAGCCCGGGAACTGTCATCATTGCTTAATGTCCGGGGCTACCGGACGCTTGCCCTTAGCGGTTCGAGCAGCGAGCAGGAGCGGGAAGATGCGATCAGCCGGCTTGAACTTGATGAATGCGATGACTGCCTTGACTACATATTCAGTGTCGACATATTCAATGAAGGAATCGACATCCCCAAAGTCAACCAGATCGTGATGCTCCGTCCCACCGAATCGGCGATCATCTTTGTCCAACAGCTGGGCCGGGGATTGCGCAAGGTTGAGCAGAAAGATTACGTCGTAGTCCTGGATTTCATCGCCAATTACCAGAACAACTACATGATTCCCCTGGCGCTTTCGGGTGACCGCAGCTACAACAAGGACATCATGCGCAAGACTCTCATCACCTCGAAAGCCTTCATCCCGGGCTGTTCAAGCGTGTCCTTCGATGAGATTTCCAAGAAGCGGATATTCAAGTCTATCGACCAGGTCTCATTCAACAGCCTGAGTCTGCTGAAAAAGGAATACTTCGCCCTTAAAAACAAGCTGGGCCGGATCCCCAACATCAGCGATTTTGACACCTACGATGCGGTGGATATCCAGATAATTTTCGACAAGACCAAGAGCTATCATAACTTTTTGGTGAAAAATGACAAGGACTATAAGGTCAGGTTCGATAAAATCCAGGAAAACATGCTTGAGTTTGTCTGCAGCAAGCTGGCCAACGGCAAAAGGGATAACGAACTGATGATTCTTAAAAAACTGATATTCAAACACGCTTATAAGGTGGACAGTTCGAAGGAAATCAGTGATCTGCTTACAAAAAACACCTACAAGGTTCTTACCAATGATTTTTGTGTCAGCTCAAACTCGGTCAAGACCTTCAAACATGCGGTATTTCTTGGCGTCGAAAATGGTCATTACCTGATCAGCGAAAGCTTCAAGCAGGCCCTCAAAGATATCGAATTCGCCGACCATCTTTGCCAGGTTGTCGATTACGCCCTCGACCTGGCAAAAAGAAAATACGGCCATAAATACCCGGGCACGGATCTCACCCTTTATCAAAAATACAGCTACGAGGATGTCTGCCGCCTGCTTGACTGGGATACGAATGTTGTCGCGACAAATATCGGCGGCTACAAATACGACAAAAAGACAAACACCCTCCCGGTATTCATCAACTATTCCAAGGAAGATACGATCAGCGAAACCATCAAATACGAAGATCAGTTCCTGAATAATCGTACGCTGATGGCATTGTCCAAAAACAACCGCTCCTTGAATTCACCCGATATCCAAAGAATCAAGGATTCAACCAAAACAGGAACATTGATCCTGCTTTTCGTGAGAAAAAACAAGAACGATTCCCAAAGCAAGGATTTCTATTTTTTAGGCAAGATCGTTCCAACTGGAGATTTTGAAGAGATTTTGATGAAGAACACCAACTCCAATGCCATCGAGATAACGTATCGCTTGGAAACACCAGTTTTGGACGAGCTATATGATTACCTTACAACTGCCATAGACTAAAAAAAGCCCATGCGGGCTTTTTCATTTGTACCCGCGGACCAGGAACATCAATACAAGTACCGGGAACAGGGCAATGTAGAAAAGCATCTTAAACATAAATCTGATCATAGATAAACCTGCCTTTCAATCACTTGAAATACCTGAAAAGGGTCTGATTCGCCAGATAGTCGCTTCCATAAACGATGGAAAGTTCATGAAGGATGCCTACAGGCTCCTTCAATACTACTTTGCCGGCATGGTATGAGTCGAGAATTTCCAGGAAATCCCGCTTTTGTTGCGAATCCAGCTCATTCTTGAAATAGCCAAACATATGAAGCAGGGTGTTGTTGACTTGCCCTAAAGTAGGAATCCCGCTAAGACAGCGGATCAGAGTGGTCCGGTATTCTTCCAGTACGTCATCTTTGCCTTCCCTGTTTTGGCTAACCAGCGACCCCAGAATCTTTTGGTCGACCTGGCTGTACATCATAAGCAGGTATTTGTTTTCGCTTTGGAATGCAACCAGTTCCGGGAATGCGGAAACATCCCCGAAGTTAGACAAGGTTGCGATTCCAGCACGGACAAAGTCAAGATCACTTGTTTGTTCAACGAAGTATACCAGGAAATCCATTTTGTAAATAGATTCAGTAGTGGGGAATGATTTTGGCAAGATTAACGCTGCGATATCACTGGTGATTGGAGATTCACCCAAACATGACTGGAAATCTTCCGGGTCAAAGAAACGTTTAATTTCATACGATTTTTCCAGGATACCAATCATATCATTGTAAACTGGATCATCACATTCGAGGGCCAGAATGATCTTTCCTGTACTCACGAATACCAGGGATTTTTACGATTTGACATGTCCCGCGCCAGCAATACCGCTCCTCCAAGTATTATCACAAATGAAAGAACCAGGCTGCCTAGCACAATCGGGTACTGCCCGTCGAAACCGGAACTCGCCAGATGCTTGATGCCAATTCCGATGTAGGCCCATACCAGTACAGCGTTGTAGAAAAATGACCGGTATTTGACGGTCGCCCCAAGTCCGATGGCCGCTCCCACAACCAGGATGATGGCAGTCATCAGCTCCTGCGATAGAGGATAGCCCTGGTATCCAAGCGATACAAGGAACACTGTGACATTGGCTATTGTAGCCACTGTGATCCAGCCAAAATAGACGAAAAACGGGATCCGGACAAGAATGTTGTCCCTGGCATCGAAGCGCTCATCCTTAAGGATCAAGGCGATCCGGATCAGGCTGACCAGAATTACAGCCATCAAGATTAAAGTCGCGAAGATGATCCGGTAGTGCCAGGCGAAAATCCAAAGTGTGTTGGCTATCGAAGAGACAATGTAATACTTGTTTATCTTGGTCACCTTGTCGGACAGATCGTAATCCTGGCTGGCTTTAAGCTGATAGAGCGTGTATCCACCAAGAAGAAGATAGATCACTCCCCAGATCGCAAAAGTCAGTCCCGTTGGAGCGAACAGGTTCCCATAAGAATCGGACACCGCTCCGGTAGTGACGTTGTTCAACGGCAAAGCGTTGGCCAGGAAATTGACGACGACCATTGCAATAAAACCAACCAGCGCCACCAATGATGTGAATCGGGCATTTTTAGAGACTCTCATAATCTCCCTCCTTTTATATTTATCTTATCAAATTGATTCCATTCAGGTAACAGTTACCTTCCTTGATAACATTATAGCATACATTATTTGAGTTTGTGTTATAATAAGATTACAAATTTCAACACATTGTATCTTTGGATTGGAGGATATATGAATAAGAAAGTAATTGTGAACGACAAGATGCAGCGCAACTATGTCTATTATCTAAGCGAACCGGTTGGCGAAAACTTCCATCCCGATTTCCAGCCGGAACTTACTCCCAGCCAGATGCTCGAGCTAGGAGTGTTCGGCGGCAAATACATGAGAGACTGCCAGAAGGAATTCCCGTCCCAATGGTTCGCCAATGCCAAACTGGCAAAGGGAAAAAAAGACATCAGTCTCAACTTTTTCCAGGTTGATGCCTCGCTTCCACTTCGCCATTGGCAGGAAAAAGGATGGATAAATCACAACGATCCCCGGGGTTGGTTCCAGTGGTATTGTCGCTATTATATGGGCCGTCGGCTACCAGAAGAAGACCAGCGCCAGATCAGACGATGGCTGGCGATAAAACGTCATGTGGGTGCGATCAGGAAAAACTGCATCCCGCTGGATCTGGATTGCCGGAAGAAGCAACGCCAGGCGCTGCTCCACTGGGCCTACGACAGCCGCAGAATATGAAAAAAAAAAGACCTTCGGGTCTTTTCATATATTGGAAATCAACGATCAGGCGTGAGATTTTTGAAAAAGGTATGAAATAGTTGGCAATATAGTAATATAGAAAGTGTATGTGCCTGACGTTGACTTACAACCATTTTAATGGTTGCAGCTGTTGCCGCCTGTTTTTTGGGAACAGCTACAGCAGCTTGTGCAACTGCGGTTGTTCTTTTTGTCTTTGACCATCTTGCATATGATCCCACAAAGAATCAATGAGATGACGGCCAGTACGATATAATCTGCCACTGTTCTCTCCCCTATCCTTTTTGATAGTTAGATCCCAATGACTCTCTAGGTTTTCTTGCCATCAGGTAGATCACGTATCCCGAAATCGCGCTTACAACAATCAGTCCCGGGATGAATCCTTGACCGATGGTTCCAGATTCTATAAGAGTTCCCACCTGATAGATGACAAAGGCAACCACATAACCCATAGCCAGCTGGAAGGCAATCGCTCCAATCAGCCATTTCTTGGAATCAAGCTCGGCATTCATTGCGCCGATGGCCGCAAAGCATGGCGGGGTGAAAAGATTGAATGCCAGATAGGCCAGGGCTGAAGCGCTTGTCAACCCCATGACTTGAGCTACGCTCGAAGCCCCATTTATCAACACAAGATCATCGACATTGATGAAATTTGTGATGGAAAATACAACCGCCAATGTTCCGACGACATTTTCCTTGGCGATGAATCCTGTAATGGCTGCAGCAGCCAATTGCCAGATCCCGAATCCAAGTGGTATCAGGATGATTGAAAATGGTGTGGCTACGCTAGCCAGGATGCTTGTAGCTTCCATTCCTTCTTCAATCACCTGGAATTGCCAGTTGAATGTCGACATGATCTGCACCAGGGCGTTGCAAAGCAAGATGATTGTAGCCGCCTTGACGATGAATGCCTTACCTTGGTTAAGCATTGAAATTGCAGCCCGTTTGACGCTAGGAATCCGATATTCGGGCAATTCCATGATGAAGTAATCGGTCACCTTTTCGTCTTTGGTGATTTTCCGGACTATCAGGGCGCTGAAAATGATAAGCACAATTCCCAACAAGTACATTGATGAACTCACCCATGATGCATCTTGGAAGAATACCCCGGCAAACAAGGCGATGACCGGCAGCTTGGCTCCACAAGGCATGAATGGTGTCAGCATCGCCGTTGTCCGGCGTTGCCTTTGGTCCTGGATTGTCCGGGTAGCCATGATTCCAGGAATCGCGCACCCTGTCCCGATAATCATCGGAATTATCGATTTTCCCGACAATCCGACCCATTTGAAGAACCGGTCCATGATCACCGCAACGCGGGCCATATAACCACTGTCTTCAAGCAAGGCGAGAAGGAAGAACAAGACCATAATCAAAGGCAAGAAACCGACCACGGCACTCACTCCGCCGATGATTCCATCAAGAAGCAATGCCCCGATAACCGGAGATACGTTATCACCCATCAGCCCTGCCACAAAACCGTAGAACTGGTCAATCCACCCTACCAGGATGTCGGCCAGATAGGTACCGACATAGGTTTGGGAAATCGAGAAAACCAGCCACATAACCAGAGCGAATATCGGCAGCCCCAGCCACTTGTGAGCCAGAACCCTATCCAGGTTGTCCTGAATGTTTGAGACATTGGTTTTGGTTTGGCGCACTTCAACCTGGGCCACGATATCTTTGACAAAACTGTAACGTTGGCCATCGAGTTCTTGGACCTCTTCTTTTGTCAAGCCATCAAGGTCAACCTGATTGAACTGCGGATTTTGGATATTGTTTTGGGATTTTGCACATTGGTTGACCAGATCCTCAAGACCGGTATTCCCACTTGCGCTGACTGCGACAACCGGACAGCCAAGAAGGTTTGACAGCAAGTCGATGTCTATCTTCAATCCTTTTTTAGGTGCAAGATCCATCTTGTTCAACGCCACAACGACTGGAATATTCAGCTCGAGCAATTGGCTTGTAAAAAACAGACTGCGGCTGAGATTGGTGGCATCGACTATGTTGACGATGACATCCGGCGTAGCGTTCAATACGAACTCCTTCGTGATGTTCTCTTCAGATGTGTACGGAGACATCGAATAGGCACCCGGCAAATCGACCACGGTTATTTTCGCAATTCCCTTGTTCAATGACTTTTTAAGTGGAGCCTCTTTTTTGGCGATAGTAACGCCGGCCCAGTTACCTACTTTTTCAACCTTACCGGTAATCGCATTGAATAATGTCGTCTTACCGCTGTTTGGATTTCCTGTTAAAGCTATCTTCATATTGTCTTCCCCCTGAACTCTTTTTTGCAAATGAAAATCATTCTCATTTGCTTCGTATAAAACCAGCCGCCAAGATCAATCAACGACTATGCAGCTGGCTAATTGTTGATCGATGCTGTAGCGGGCATCTTTAATTACTATTACATACTGATTCGCAATTTTCGAAACCACAGTGACCGTCTCGCCGGGATAGCATCCCAGAGTGAAAAGGAAATCTTTGATTTTCATATCACCTGTCCGGATTTTCCTTATGGTATATTCCTGATTAAGATTGGCGTAGATCAAGGAATTGTCGCATTCGTGATTACGCTCAAATCCTCTTCCCTGACAATTCTTATGTTTACGTTGTCTTTTAAAAAAGCCGCGGAATTTTACTGTATTGTCCATAACCAATCCTCCTGGAATATCGATCGCTCATTGAAATTGAGATTCATTCTCAGGCATATATTATCAAACCTGATCCGCCCTGTCAACAGTAATCATAAAAAAATTAGACTCTTCTAACATTTCTTAATTCCATTGACCTCACCAGCGATTTTCCATTACACCAAGCCCTTAATTGGTAAACCATCATGCCATTGCCAATACCGCATTAGATTTGACAGTTCCGGGCAACTCTAATATAATTGAGTCATGAAAGCAAGGTAGACACAATGATCACAAATGAAAACATATACAAATCCATCAAAGATAAAGGTTACAAGCTGACCAAGCAGCGACAGACTATAATCGAAACCCTGTTAAAGCATAGAAAAGAGCACCTGACCGCCGATGAGCTGTACCATCATGTCAAGGACATCCATCCCGAAATCGGGCTGGCTACCGTTTATCGCAATGTCAAGATGCTTTGCGATCTGGGTATAATCGAAACCTTGAATCTCAATGACGGCTTTGTCCGGTACGAACTTGCCCCAACCACAAAGAAACACCGGCACCACCATCTTATCTGCACCAACTGCCACAGGGTGATCGAGGTCGAAGAGGACCTGATGGATTCAATCGAACAACTGTTCGCCAAAAAATACAACTTCAAAGTGAGTGATCATGAAACAAAGTTCTATGGCCTCTGTGATCAGTGCCAACAAGGAAACAAAGCTAAAGGATGACAGATAGGCTCCCTTTTGCGCAATCCGCTTTAAGGATCAGTTTATCCAAAAAGGACAATTTTCCGAGCTTATCTTAGGTGAATGGAATTAATATTTTCAAAGTTCTCGTTCTAGAGATCTCCCGGCTAATGCAAGTCCGATTTGACAAGCTTTGATATATTTGTTATATTCAGTATGGTTTCATTAGAAACTTTTTATGAATTATGGTAAAGTAGCACCTTGAGTATTTGGCTTATGAGTTGATACAGGTTAACTATCGGTATTTATAAGTCTGCCGCAAAAAAAGAAATTGGCTGTGAAAAATCAAAATTTTAGAACTGGGACTTGGTTAGGATGATTCATCATGACCCATACTACTTAAGTGGTATGATTCGAGCGCAAGCGAAGTTTAAGTACTCTAACTCTATTTGAGTTGGGGTACTTTTTTATTTTTTCAGTACCCAACACTAATCTATACGAGGAGCTAACTATCTTTAATTCAAGTTATTTTTGAAAATTAGCTAAATTTCTTTTAGATCATTGAAAAGTGAATTTGTGTACACTGAAAACAACCACCGTCGTGGCTTAAATTTTATTTTACATTTGTATAATTATATTAATGCCGTTTCGTCAAATGGGATGTTTTCAGATAACAATTTATAAATTACTCTTATTAGTTTGCGAACCGAATGGCCTTGGGCGCATCGATGGGATTTACCTTGGGAACGTTTTAGGTTATAATAACTATTGAAAGTGGGATTATTGGAACATACTGTAAGAATGCATTGATAAAGTGTCTTTCTCAAATAACGCGAACCGCGTTTTGACAAAGCTGTCTGCGGAGAGTTGTATTCTCCGGACTGATAGGTCCCGGGATCAACCCCGGCAAAACCGATAATTTTTGTAGCTGAGCTGAAACTATCGATGTCTCCAATTTCACTTAATATTGACATTCCTGAGTATGTACCGATGCCCGGGATAGTAAAGATAGGAGAGTTTAGTGTGATGGCTAATTCTTCTATTTTTTTATCCACAATTGACAATTGGGATTTGATCAATTCTATTGCTTCGATAAGCATACCAATTTCCATGGTAATTACTTCATTGTTTTCACCGATTGACTGTTTTGCTGCTTCACGAAGTGATACAGCGTCGACATCCGCATGGTTACCTCTACCTTTTGGTTTGAGGACATTCTTGAGATGGGTAAGATTGGCATTGGCTAGATTATATGAGTTCCCAAACTCCTTTAAAATAGCCATGTAAGCCCGTGAGTACTTTGTTTTGAACCAAATGTTAATCTCAGGAATTACGATATCGATACACTTTTGAAGTCTGTTTTTATTTTGATTGAGATCTTCGGTAAGTGTTGCATGATACCGGGTCAATTCCTTGGCTTGTTTCAAAGCTAATTTGCGCTTTGTAACCCGGGTGTAGTCTTTGTCAAAAAGCACTGAGCAAATCAGGAAAGTGTCTTTCTTGTCATTTTTGGTTTTCCTGATTTTTCCACGACGTTTGGCGTCAGTGGTCAACGGATTTATCATTCCGACTTCATAATCGTTTGAAATTAGAAAATTGACGATATTGTCGCCGTAATGGCCAGTGGCCTCTAGACCGACAATATGTCGCGAAGACTTGAATTGGCTTGTATTGTTAAGAAACAAGTCGAATCCAGCGTGATCGTTGGTGAAGAAAAACGGTTTAACCAACACTTCACCATTAGAGTCAACAACGCAGGCACAGTGTTTGAATTTACCTACGTCAATACCTATGTAATACATGATAACACGTCCTTTCGTATTCAGTGATGTGCGACTATCCACATACAAGGTATCAAAGATCCTGGTGCAAAATACAAGTTCAAAGACTTATCTAACTAATTACAATTCAGATACAAAGATGTGGCAATGTCCTCCTCGAGGTAGTCAAGCTACAGGTAATAAAAATCAAAGTACACATTCACAATTTAATTTTAAAACAAAAAACTAAGAAAGGAAAATGTATATTAAATTGACTGATAGATAAGTCATTTATAATATACCAGGATATGAATGAATATCAAGAAAAACAATGAAAAATGGCATGACTACAAATGGCAACTGCAAAACCGGATCACCTCGATCGAGCAGGTCGAGAAGATTCTCGAAATCCGTTTCGAACCCGGATTGCGCAGCCAACTCGAGAAAACAATAGCTACATTCCCTCTGTCGATAACCCCGTATTACCTATCCCTGGTGGACGCGGGCGACTTCCATAACGATCCGGTATTCCAACAGGCATTCCCCAGTCCCAAGGAGCTCGATGTCTCAAGCTGTGACATCCTGGATCCGCTAAACGAGGACGGTGACAGCCCGGTGACTGGAATCACCCACCGCTACCCCGACCGGGTCCTGTTCCATGTTTCCAACGTATGCGCCATGTACTGCCGCCACTGTACCCGCAAACGCAAGGTTGGCGACACCGATTTCAACCCGACCATCGAACATTACCAGGCAGGAATCGAATACATAGCCTGCCATCCTGAAATCCGCGATGTACTTCTTTCCGGGGGCGATCCCTTCCTGCTCGAGGATGAGACTATAAGATTGTTGCTGGAAAAAATCAGTGAAATCGAGCACGTTGAAGTGATCCGCATCGGAACCCGGACACCGGTAGTGCTGCCTTTCAGGATCACTGACAATCTTGTGGCCATATTGAAAAAACACAAAAACCTGTGGATCAACACCCACTTCAACCACCCCAAGGAGATATCATCGGAGGCGATTGCCGCCCTTGACAAGCTTGCAGAAGCGGGCATCCCACTAGGGAACCAAAGCGTCCTGCTCGCAAATGTCAATGACTGCTCGAAAATCATGAAAAAGCTTGTTCAGAAGCTGACCGCCCACCGGGTCCGCCCTTACTACATGTACCAATGCGACCTCTCTTACGGCCTGGAACATTTCCGGACCAGCGTAGGTAAAGGGATCGAAATCATGGAAAGCTTGCGCGGCCATACCAGCGGTTATGCGGTTCCGACATATGTCATCGATGCCCCCGGCGGCGGAGGGAAAATCCCGATCATGCCAAACTATCTGATGTCATGGTCCACCAACAAGGTTGTATTGCGAAACTACGAAGGCATGATAACGACCTACCAGGAACCTGGCAACTACGAACCGAACTATTGTGACCTCAACTGCAAGGATTGCAGCCTGCAATTCAAATATGATCAAAAGGACAACTACAAGCCGATCGGACTCGAGAAACTCCTGTGCGACACCGATGACCTGATCACCCTGACCCCGATGGAGCTGTCAGGTGAATAGGGGCGATATCATCGAGGAATTGAACGGTTTTGCCATCCAGTTTGGAAAACTCTCCGACCGGGTCTACCTTCTCGATTACCTCGAAAAATACGACAGGTTGCTCCTTGAAAACATCAATGTCCTGGCCAGATACCACAATTACTCCAAGATCATCATCAAGGCAGGCAAAGATGCCGCCGCCAGGCTGGAAAAGGACGGATTCGCCTGTGAGGGCAAAGTCGAAGGATACCACAGAGGCCAACAGGATGCCTTTTTCATGGTGAAGTATCTTAACCCCAGACGGTATGAACATGACAAGACAGCCTTGAAGCAAGTGCTCGAAAAATCCGGCCGACTGCAGGAAGATAATCCAGGAAGTCTGCCAAGCCAGTACCAGATCCGCCTGCTGAAATTGCAGGATGTTCCGGAAATGGCCGCTCTTTTCAAAAGAGTATTCACTACCTATCCGTTTCCGATTTTCGAGGAAGAATATCTTCGCGAAACGATGGGGGACAACTGCATCTACCTGGGCGTCTTTTTCCAGGAAAAGCTAGTCGGCATATCTAATTGCGAAACCACCAAGGAACATCTGGCCTGCGAAATGACGGATTTCGCAATCGATGAGTGCCATCGGGGCCAGAAGCTGGCGCGCCATCTTCTTTTGGCGATGGAAAACCGGCTCCGGGAAATGAATTTCAAGACCGTCTACACAATTGCCCGGTCCGCTTCCCTGCCAATGAACGCTACCTTCAAAAAATCCGGTTACATATATGGAGGAACTCTGATAAACAACACCCAGATCTCGGGGTCAATCGAGTCGATGAACATCTATTACAAGCCCCTGTCAATGCAAGCAAATCAGCATTAGAATTTGATACCCTATTTTATCTTGATCATAATCGGTCGTGGAAAGCAAGTTAAAGCCAATGATCCCAAATGCGCGATATACAAAAACCTCAAACCCAAAGCCTAAAAGCTGAAATGGCTGCGTAAAAAATTATCGAAACCCTGTTAAAGCATAGAAAAGAGCACCTGAAAGCCGATGAGCTGTACCATCATGTCAAGATGCTTTGCGACCTGGGTATAATCGAAATCTTGAATCCAAATGACGGCTTTGTCCGGTACGAACTTGCCCCAACCACAAAGAAACACCGGCACCACCATCTTATCTGCACCAAGTACCATAAGGTGATCGAGGTCGAAGAGGACCTGATGGATCCAATCGAACAACTGTTCGCCAAAAAACACAACTTCAAAGTGAGTGATCATGAAACAAAGTTCTATGGTCTCTGTGATCAGTGCCAACAAGGAAACAAAGCTAAAGGATGACAGATCGGCTCCCTTTTGGGCAATCCGCCTCTAGAACCGATTTGTCCAAAAAGCACAATTATTTCCGCTGATTTTAGGCGAATGACACAAACATCCTCAAATATTTGATGCAAGCGCTATCATTGTCGTTCCGGCATATTGACACCGAGGCCATAATGTTGTATTGTATACAATATAGGAGGATTATTTTATGTTTAAAAAATTGGTTAAAACAGTTTTGGCCGGTTCATTGGCAGTTGGCTTGGCTGCTTGTGGTTCAAGCACTTCGGATAATGGCGATACTGTCTACAAGATCGGTTGCGATGCTAAGTACGCCCCTTTTTCTATGGAAGTCGATGGTGAATATGTGGGTATCGATGTTGAAATTCTTGATGCGGTCGCAGAAGCTGAAGGTTTCGAATACACTTTGACTCCGATGGACTTTTCAGGTATCATCCCTGGCTTGTCAACCGGACAGCTTGACGGGGCAATCGCCGGGATTTCGGTTACTGAAGAGCGTAAAGAAACCGTTGATTTCTCGGACGGTTACTATGATTCGGCTCTGGCGCTGGTAGTCAAAAACGACAATAGTGCAATCATGTCACTGGAAGACCTTGAAGGAACTTCTGCTGCGGTTAAAAAAGGAACCCGTGGAGCGACATTCGCTGAGGAGTTCGGGGAAACTTATGGATTCTCTATCACTTACTATGATGATTCTCCATCAATGTTCCTGGCGGTGCAAAACGGAAACAATGACTTCCTGTTGGAAGACTATCCGGTAATCTCTTACCAGATCAATGAAGGTATCCAAACCGGACTGAAAGTCGCTGTTGAAACAGTCGGTGATGGCGTGCCATATGCGTTCGCGGTTAAAAAAGGTGAAAACCAAGATCTATTGAATATGTTTAACGACGGGCTGGCAACTATCAAGGAAAACGGCACATACGACGAAATTCTTGCCAAATATATTTAAAGATCGACGAACTCACATTGATTTGTGAGTTTTGTTTTTTAAGTTTAACTATGGGCTGGCATGTTCTTGACTTTTGCCCATATTCAAGATATTGTGAAAAATAAAGAGGCAGAAACTTGATGCTGTTTTCTTATTTAGGAGGAGTTTTATATGAGTGAATTCATTTCATTGTTTGTCAAGTACATGCCCGAACTGTTAAGCGGGCTGGTAATGACCATCTCGATTGCCGTGCTTGCCTTGTTCTTCGGGGTAATCATTGGTATGGTTTTCGGACTGATGTCGATTTCGAAAAACAGATTTGTTTCAGGGATTGCCACTTTCTATGTCGGACTGATTCGCGGTATACCGGTATTCGTGCTTGCGATGTACCTGTATTTCGGTATTCCCGGACTTCTTGGCATAACCATTCCGGCTTTCAATGCCGCAGTCATCATCCTGGCGATCAACTCGTCGGCATTCCTGTGCGAGATTTTCAGGGGAGGAATCCAGGCGGTCGACTTCGGTCAGATGGAAGCGGCCCGCTCTTTGGGGATTCCATATCGCCAGACGATGACCCATGTCATCCTGCCTCAGGCAGTCAAGATCATGGTGCCATCGATCATGAACCAGTTCATTTCAACATTGAAGGATACTTCAATCTTGTCAATCATCACCGTCCGCGAACTGATGATGAACTCGCAGATCATCGTAGCCCGCACATTCGAACCGTTCTACATCTACACTTATGCCGTGATTTTCTATCTGATCATGGTTACCGCCTTGACTTTGTTGGCCCGATTAATTGAAAGGAAAATGAAATATGATAATAGAGGTTAAGAATCTTAAAAAAGCATATGGCGACAATGTCGTATTGAAAGACGTTTCCTTCAATGTCGCCGAAGGTGAAGTTGTCTGCATCATCGGTCCTTCGGGATCGGGAAAATCAACCCTGCTTCGCTGTCTTAACCGGCTTGAAGAAGCCCAGGCCGGAGAGATCAACATCTTTGGCGATGACATCTTGAAGACCCGCAACCTTGACAAATTCCGCGAGAAAATCGGGATGGTCTTCCAGCATTTCAACCTTTTCCCCAACTACACGGTGCTAGGCAACATGACCCTGGCTCCCCTGCTTACCAAAAAGATGTCAAAAAGCGAAGCGGTCGAAAAGGCGAAAGCCTTGCTTGACAAGGTAGGCCTGCTCGACAAGTCTAATGCCTACCCTTCAACCCTGTCGGGTGGACAAAAACAGCGGGTTGCCATCGCCCGGGCCTTGGAAATGAACCCTCAGATCATGCTGTTCGACGAACCTACCAGCGCCCTCGATCCGGAAATGGTCGGTGATGTCCTGGCGGCAATGAAGGAGCTGGCTGACGAAGGAATGACAATGGTCATCGTGACCCATGAGATGGCTTTCGCCAAGGAAGTGGCCGACCGGGTCATCTTCATGGACGGAGGATACATCGTCGAAGAAGGCGCACCTGAGCAGATTTTCAACAGTCCGGAATCGGACCGCTGCAAATTGTTCCTTTCAAGGGTGTTGAACCACTAATAATCCATTTGAAAAGCTACCGGTTTATTCCGGTAGCTTTTTTGCATCATCTTTTTTCTTTTAACAGATCCCTGATTTCTCCCAGAAGTTTTTCCTCGTTGGATACTTTAGGTTCCGGTTTGGGCTGCGGTTTTTTCATCTTGTTGAGCTGGCGCACAACCAGGAAGATGGAGAATGATATGATCAGGAAGTTGACGATCGCCTGGATGAAATTTCCGATCATGATCGGTCCCAGGGTGATTCCCACAAAATTGGGTTCCCCGAAGATCGCCGCGAATGTCGGCATGATGATGTCATCGACCAGCGACTTGACAATTGCTGAAAACGCGCCTCCGACAATGACCGCAACCGCCAGATCGATCACATTGCCTTTGATGGCGAAATCCTTGAATTCCTTAAACATTTTAATACCCTCCTTTTTCATAATCGGTTGTAACTCACTGCAGTTCTTAGATACTTGTCCTTGGCTTTGAGCGTTCTCGATGGATAACCGATCGGGATCAGGCTCAAAGGGATGAGGTTGTCAGGCAGATTCAGGATCTTCTTGACCGCCACGACCCGTTCCTGTTCGGGATAAACCGCCGTCCATACCGCACCAAGTCCCAAGGCATGGGCGCAAAGCAGGATGTTTTGTGATGCCGCCGAAGTGTCATTGATCCAGTAAAGGTCGTCTTCACCTTTGAGAAATCTGTCCTTGTCACCGCAGACGAGTATGGCTACCGGGGCTTGGGTGACCATCTGGCAATATGGCAGCCCTTGAGCCAGTTCCATCTTCAGATCAGCCTGGTCCACAACGACAAAATGCCATGGTTGCCGGTTCACCGCACTTGGGGCCGCAAACGCCCCCTTGAGAATCATTTCCAGTTTTTCTTGTTCCACCGCCTGGTCATTGAATTCCCGGACGCTGGTTCTTGTCAGTATGTTTTCTATAGCTTCCATAATGCCTCCTATACATTGATTATATAACCGAAGCATTTAAACGTCAAACAAATACAATTGTGAAAAAAAAGTCCCGAAGGACTTTCTATGCGTTCATGAATGTTTCGATGTCTTTTTCCACTGAGTCGATTGGAGTGATGCCGAAGTTTTCGACCAGCACTTTGGCGACATTTGGTGAAAGGAATGCCGGCAGGGTCGGTCCAAGATGGATATCCTTGACTCCTAGATACAGCAGCGCCAACAAGACGATAACGGCCTTTTGTTCATACCAGGCGATATTGTAGGCGATCGGCAGGTCGTTCACCGAATCCAGTCCGAAGATTTCCTGAAGCTTCAAGGCGATCACTACAAGTGAGTATGAGTCATTGCACTGACCCGCATCAAGAACCCGTGGGATTCCGCCGATATCGCCAAGTCCCAGCTTGTTGTAGCGGTATTTTGCGCACCCTGCAGTCAGGATTACCGTGTCTTCAGGCAAAGCCTGAGCAAACTCAGTGTAATATTCCCGGATGTTCATGCGGCCGTCGCAGCCTGCCATAACGAAGAACTTCTTGATTGCTCCCGATTTAACCGCATCGACAACCTTGTCCGCCAGAGCGAACACCTGGTCATGGGCGAAACCACCGACGATAGTTCCCGTTTCAATCTCAGTTGGAGCAGGAAGTTTTTTGGCATGTTCGATAATTTTGGAAAAGTCCTTCTTGCCGTTTTCATCAGCCACGATATGGTCGCATCCAGGATATCCCGAAGCTCCGGTCGTATAGATGCGTTGGCGGATTTCATCGCTTTTTGGTGGCACGATGCAGTTAGTCGTGAACAGGATCGGACCGTTGAAAGTTGCGAAATCCTTTGTCTGTTGCCACCATGAACCACCGTAGTTTCCCGCGAAATTGTCATATTTCTTGAAGGCCGGGTAATAGTGACCAGGCAGCATTTCACCATGGGTATAGACATCAACTCCGGTACCTTGAGTCTGGGCCAGCAGCTGTTCTAGATCAACCAGGTCATGGCCGGAAATCAGGATTGCCGGGTTGTTGCGCACCCCGATATTAACTTCGGTAATTTCCGGGCTTCCGTATTTAGACGTGTTCGCATCATCAAGCAAAGCCATTGCCTTGACCCCGAATTCACCGGTTTTCAAAGTCAAACCGACCAGATCGTCAACCGATTTGGTGTCATCAAGAGTCGCCGCCAGGCCCTCATAGATGAACTGGTAGATGGCATAATCGATCTTACCGATGTTCAATGCATGATGGACGTAAGCGGCCATCCCCTTCAATCCGTAGATAATCATCTCGCGCAGCGATCGGATATCCTCATTTTCGCAGGCAAGGACACCCTGTTGCTTCCCTTTGGCAACCATATCTTCAATGCTCGCCACTTCGAATTCGGTGGCATCGATTGGCTGGTAATCACCTCTGGTCTTGAGCTCGTCGCGGACTGCGATCAGCTTGTTTACATGAGCCACGATGGCCTCTTCATCGAAGTTGGCATTGGTGATTGTCATGAACAATGCATCCTGGACAGCGATATTGATTTCGTCAATGTCCTTGGCATCGATATCCAGCTGTTCAACCAGATACGAAATTCCCTTGGTGAGATACACCAGTAAATCTTGCAAATCAGCTACTACTTCATTTTTCCCACAAACCCCGACAACGGTACATCCGATGCCTTTGGCGGTTTCCTGGCATTGAAAACAGAACATATTACTTCCTCCTTGTTTTGGCTATTATCGACAACACTCCTGGGCGTCATCATCTTGATTGCGGAAATGTTGCTTTTCTCTTGTATTTCCACCATCATGATATTATAATAAATGCAACAAGTATGTTGTATTTACAACGAAAGGAGGATTTATGGAAGATTATTTGAAAATAATGAGCCAGGTGTCATTGTTCCAGGACTTTTCAATCAATGAGCTTTCCGGCCTGCTTGGATGCCTTCAGGTAGTGATAAAGGAATATAAAAAAGGCGATGTTATCTTCCGCCAGGGTGATGTCATCAATGTTCTAGGCATCGTCATCTCGGGCGGGATCAACCTGCAAAAGTGCGACTATTATGGCAACAATGTCATCCTGGCAACCCTTAGCGCCAAAGATATTTTTGGGGAAAGTTATGCCGGCAGCCAGATGCCGATCCCGATCGAGGTTGTCGCCAATTCCAACAGCCAGGTTGCCTTCGTCGATTACGACAAGGTCATCCATCCCTGTTCGAAAATGTGCTATAACCACAATATGATAGTGACAAGGATGATCAAGCTTTTGGCCACTAAGAACATCCTCCTTACCGCCAAGATCGACATCTTGTCAAAAAGGACAACCAAGGACAAGATTCTCGACTACCTGACCAACGAATCGCTCCGTAACAATTCCAATGAGTTTACCATCCCGTTCAACCGTCAGGCCATGGCCGACTACCTGGTTGTCGACCGTTCCGCTTTGAGCGCGGAGCTCTCAAAGCTAAAACTTGCAGGCATCATCGACTATGACCGGAACTTCTTCAAGATCCTTTAACCGATGATTTGAAACGCTTTCGATAATTGTACTTTACTGAACACCCGTTTTTATTCATCTCTATGCCAGATATCGCCACAATCAAGGGCGAACCCTCGATTTGTACTGGTTAAAAATATCATATTTGTCTATTTCTTTAACGACAAAAACGGCTATAATTATCCTCAACTACAGGAGGGGCAGTTATGAATTCAAACAGAACCAGAATTATTGCATTGAACGGATTGTTTATTTCCTTATGCTATATCGGCACGATGTTCAACATCACATTTAATTTCGGGGGCGCTAAGACGATGATTCACTTCGGCAACGTCTTCTGCCTGCTTGGCGCGTTGATGCTTGGGGGAGTAAACGGAGGAATCGCCGCATCGGTCGGGATGGGCTTGTTCGACTTGACCAACGGATGGGTGCCGTACGCCTTGTCTACCGTAATATTGAAATTCCTGATCGCATTTATTGCCGGGACAACTTTTACGAAATTGAAAATAGCCAGTGACAAGGTAAGGGTTGTCATTTCATGTGCTTTGGGAATGATGTTCAACTTTGTCTTTTCACCGATTGCTTCATTCTTGACAAGTGTTTTCATCCTGAACATTCCCAGAGAGTCGGCTACGATTTTTGCGGGTTATTCTTCAATCGCAGTTGTCATCAACGCGGTTATGGCGACCATAATCGCTTCGACCTTGTATTTCTTTTTGACTCCGGCTTTGAAAAGCGTGAATTTTAATATCCAGCGCAACTAAAAAATGACCTTAGCGGTCATTTTTTTCTCTGATCATCTTTTCCACGAATTCCCGGGCCCAGCGGTCAGCTTCCATAAGCTGCTCGAGGCTCGGTTTTTCTACATGCTTGGCGTTTTCGACAGCCCCAAAAACCAGCTCTTCGATTTCCAGGAAGGAAACACGGCCATCCTGGAAAGCCTGATTGGCATGTTCATTGGCTGCGTTCATGACAGCCGGGAGGTTTCCGCCTTTCTTGCCGGTGTCGAATGCCAGCTTCAACAAAGGGAAGCGTTCGAAGTCGATCGGCTCGAAAGTAAGGTTAATAGCCTTAGTGAAATCCAACGGTTCGCTATCCATAAGCTCAACCCTATGGGGATAGTGCATCGCATACTGGATCGGGATGCGCATATCGGCATTGCCAAGCTGGGCCATGATCGAATGGTCGACGTATTCCACCATCGAATGGACAATTGATTGCTTGTGCAAGACAACCTCGATGTCTTCATAATCCACATCAAAAAGCCAGTGGGCTTCGATCACCTCAAGACCCTTGTTCATCATCGTCGCCGAATCGATTGTTATCTTGGCTCCCATCGCCCAGTTGGGATGCTTCAGGGTTTGCTCAAGTGTGACATCTTTCAATTGTTCCCGAGTCTTGTCCCTGAAAGAGCCGCCCGAGGCCGTTATAAGCAGGCGGCGGACTGTTTTTGGGTCGTTGCCCCGAAGCGCCTGGAATATTGCCGAGTGTTCCGAGTCGATCGGGAAAAGCTCGACTCCATGGGCATGCTTGGCGCCGTTGATGAATTCTCCAGCCACGACGAGGGTCTCCTTGTTTGCCAGGGCCACGTCATGCTTGGTTTCAATCGCCTCCAAGGTCGGTTTAAGTCCGACAAAGCCCACCAAGGCATTTACAAGCAGGTCATATTCTTTGTTCCGTGCCAGTTCCATCAATCCCTCTTCACCGCTCAAAAACACGATATCCGGGTATTTGAGCTCGAGTTGTTCATGGCGGTTGGTCGTGCATACATACTTCACCTTGACTTTTGCGAGGATGTCCTCCAGTACTTCGATGTTCTTTCCGGCCGACAATCCCGTCAATTCAAAAAGTTCCGGATGATTGACGATGACATCGATTGTCTGGGTCCCAATCGACCCGGTCGCCCCTAAAAGCATGATTTTTTTCATCAGTTATCTCCTTAATAATCAGTCATATTCGAAATATTGGTCTTTGTATTCATTTTTATTGTGTAATTGATCGACTTCCGCAAATCTCCCCCGCACTAACCGAGCACCTTGACTTCCATCACCAGATCCACATCATTGTCTTTCTTGATGCGGTTTTGGATCAGGTCGATAAGCTCAAGATAGTTGGTTGCTGTGGCGTTGTCGACATTGACAATGAAACCGGCGTGCTTGGTGGAAACCATCGCTCCGCCAATCCGGTGGCCTTGAAGATTGGCATCCTGGATCAGCTTTCCGGTGAAATGGCCTTCGGGCCTTTTGAATACCGATCCACATGAAGGGTACTCCAACGGCTGGCGCGATCTGCGAAGGTACATCAGCTGTTCCATCCGCTCCCTGATGAGATGGGAGCTGCCCGCCTTCAATTTCAGCGAACACTCGATGATGATATCCCCGCCGGATTGGAAGCGGCTGGTGCGATAGGAAAAATCGCATTCGCTGTTTTGGTACTTCTTTATTTGTCCTTTGGCTGTGATGACAGTCACCGATTCGATGACGTCCTTGAGCTCCCCGCCATAGGCTCCCGCATTCATATAAGCCCCGCCACCAAGCGATCCGGGAATCCCGCTGGCGAACTCCAGTCCGGTCAGGCTGGAGTGATAGGCATATTCGCACACCTTTTTCAAGGAAGCCCCCGCCTGGGCGGTGATGGTTGTGTCCACAAGCTCATACTTGTTGAGGTGGTTGGTGAAAATCACGAACCCGGCCAGTCCGCTGTCCTTGATAATCACATTGCTGGCGCGCCCAAGTACCGTCCAGGCGATATCGTTCGTGGAAGCAAAAGAAACAATATGCTCCAGTTGTTCAAGGGTTTCGGGGAAAAAAACGACTTCGCCCCGGCCACCGGTAAGTGTATAGGTATATTTATTCAGGGATTCGTTGAAAAGTATTTGGCAATCCTGAAATTCTTTGATCAGTTCATCTTTGTTCATTATTAAAAACCTCTTTTGATATTTGTTGCATATTACATTGTACTCCTATCAAACCAAAAATTCCATCTATTTGTTTCAAATGAAAAAAGTGGCAGATGCCACTTCTACAGTTTGTATCTAAGACGCATCTGGTCGATCAGTTCGTCGGTGTTGACATTGCCACAATAATCGCGATAAAGGTCGATGTATGATCCCGCGAAACACTCACCCTGTTCGCATTCCAGTTCGATGGCCCGCTCCAGGATTTCAACAATCTGGGGCAGCCGTTCGGGATCGATATTATGGATGTAATGGACGATTTTCAAAGGGTCCTCCATCAGGTAATCGATCAAGGCGTCATCATCCTGGATCGATTCGACAAAGTAAAGATATTTTGCCATCAGCTCTTCATCCTTGAAGCGCTCCTCGTCGAGAAAGGCGCTTTTGATCTGACTGTTGATTTCCATCTCGTCATCAAAAAGCTGGTTCATTTTCTCATAATATTCGACATGACCAAGTATGAAAAGGCGTGCTCCGACTTCCAGGGCGTCAAGGACCCGGTCCTCGATTTCGAACAGTTCGAACTGGACCTTGAGCAGTTGGGCGATTTCCTCTTTTACAAAGCGGTCGTCCTCGAGGTACTTGTCGATGCAGATGATGGCGTCATCGTATTTCTTCGCGGCCATCTTGCCGGCGCAATATGACATGATCTGGTGGATTGTCAAAAAGCCCTCGTCGATTTCCAGATGCAGCTCAACCTTGTCCTCCTTGATCGCATTCATGCAATAGGCGATTGTTGCCACAACCCGCTCGTTGTAATCATTGCCGTCGCCACCCATCTTTTCCAGGTGGTCGTTGAAAATCTCCATTATTTCCTGGTCGAAGTCGAACTCCAGCACGCTTTCAAGACAGGCGGAGATGTACTCGTCATATTTTATGAACAGTTCCAGCTTGGTGGCTTTGATGATATTTCGATAAATGCTCATCCTGGTGGATTTTAAAGATGAAAGTGTGTCCTCGACCACGTCAGCGAGATTTTCAAGGACGCTTAGTCCTTCGAGATACAACGGCTCGAAAAGGTCATTGTCGCTGTCATAAATTTCCAGATACTTGTATGCCGCCAACAAAAGCAGCTCTGAATACCGGATCTTGTCATCCTCATTATCTTCTAAAAACATGTTAATCGAATGGGTCAAAAAGTAAAAGTCGAACTCCTGATTATTGTCGTTCATCGATTCGAGTATTTCACTAAACCTCTGGTCAACCTCGTTCATTGCTGTCTCCTTAATCGTAATAATATCAATTATACCCCTTTTTATTGATGGCGACAACCGCTATCAATTAAGATGACGGCATATTTCAATTTTAAGCGATTTTGCCGGTTGCCCTTTTATCCTTTTCCCAAATCTACCGGCATGAAGTGCATCTTGCAGGTCAAAAGCGGGCTAGCTCATAATTCTTCGTGATTGGCAAGGTGATTTTCCAGGATGTTTTTCTGGAAGTTGAACCGGTAGCCATCCCCGTCATGATTGACAAGACCATCATTGACCAGGGGAGCCAGAGCCGATTCGATTTCGCTTTGGGTTTTTCCGCAATGTCCGGCCAGCTTTCTGGCTGTGACCCTATCAAGATTGAAATGGTTCAGGATTTCCCGGGTTGATTCGTATCTACTTGCAAGTGCTATCTGGCTTTGAATGACCAGATTTTCCTTATCGGTCCGCCGAAGTTTCTTGATGTTTGCCTCCCTGGACATCGCCTGGGACTTGTTGAATGCCTTTTCCAGGTAGACAAGTTCAACCGGTCCCTTGGCCCTGGTGTACTTCGAGGCTGATTTGTTGTTGTGGGCATCCAGCCGCTTTTCAATATCATTGGTCCAGCCAGTATACAGGCTGCCGTTTGCGCATCTAAGTATATAGGTGCAATTGTCATCAAGGATGTCTTTTAGATGAATGTTCAACTGGCACACCGGCAGGCCGACGACATTGTAATAATCGCCTTCGATCCGTCTGACAAACAGGGCGCCCAATCCCTGGATTCCATAGGACCCAGCCTTGTCGAGCGGTTCTCCTGTTTCGATATAGTCCGCAATTTCCTTGCTTTTAAGCTTGATGAATTCAACCGCCGTCTTTTCAAAAAAGGTGAATATCTGTCCCAGGTACAAGATGGCCACCCCGCTGTACACTTCATGTTTCCGACCTGAGAGCATCTTGAGCATCCTGAAGGCATCTTTCTTGTCCTTCGGTTTGCCTAGGATCTTATCGTTGGCAACCACTATCGTGTCCCCGCATATGACCAGGCGGTCAGGTTTATCGTCATCCAAAAAAGCCTTAGCTTTCTGTCTGGCTATATCCATCGCAATCTCGCCAAACGTACCTTGAGTTATCTTCTCTTCGACTTCCCGTACCTCCACTGTGAATGGGTGGCCTGTAAGCTCCAGGAGCTCCCTGCGCCGGGGCGAAGCTGATCCTAAAATTATTTCCATAGTCCTCCATCAAAAAACCTGAGAGCAACTCAGGTTTTGGTTCTACATCCGATTTTTCGCAAAGTTCCAGGAATCCTGGCACATCTGTTCAAGATTTTTGGTCGCCTGCCAACCTAGTTCGACTTTGGCTTTGCCTGGGTCGGCATAACAGGTCGCAATATCACCGGGCCGGCGCTCTTTTATAACGTAAGGCACCTTAAGACCGCTGACTTTTTCAAACGCCTTGATGACATCCATGACCGAATATCCAATCCCGGTCCCCAGGTTGGTGATGTTGATTCCGGGCTTATTGTATTTTTCCAGCGCCAACAGATGTCCCTTTGCCAGATCGACCACGTGGATGTAGTCACGCACCCCGGTACCATCAGGCGTGTCATAGTCGTCACCGAACACTCCGAGGCTTTCAAGCTGGCCAAGCGCCACTTTCATGATGTATGGAACAAGGTTGTTTGGGATCCCTTTGGGATTTTCTCCGATCAGTCCGGATTCATGGGCACCAATAGGGTTGAAGTAACGCAGCAAGGTTACGGTCATTTCCGGGTTCGCATGCTGGATGTCGCTCAGGATCCTTTCCATCATCGCCTTCGATGCGCCATATGGGTTGGTCGTGATCCCCAGCGGGGTATCTTCCTTGATTGGGACAACTGCCGGGTCACCATAAACTGTCGCGCTTGATGAAAATACGATGTTTTTCACGCCGTGACTTACCATTGCTTCAGTTACGACAAGCGTTCCCATCAGGTTGGTCGTGTAGTAATCGATTGGCTTTTCCACCGATTCCCCAACCGCCTTCAAGGCCGCGCAGTGGATAACCGCATCGATGTCATGGCTGTCGAAGACCATATTGACCTTTTCCTTGTCAAGGACATTGAATTCATAGAAGGTGATTCGCTTACCTGTGATTTCTTCGATGTAGTCGCAGACCTCTTTTTTCGAATTAGACAGATCGTCGATCACCACCACTTCGTGGTTGGCTTGAAGCAATTCCACGCACACATGGCTCCCGATATAACCAGTTCCCCCAGTTACCAATACTTTCATAAGTTCCCCCCAAGTTATCTCAAATAACTTTCTTTCGCTTTAATTGTCACTAAGATTTCAAATATGATTCCCAAACATTATATCACTCCCTAAAATCCAGTGCAATATTTACATATTCCTGTCAACTTTGTCATACATATTCCAGTCAACTTTATACTTACCCAAAAATGCTCTAAAATATGCTTAGTTTAATTCAATTAGATATACTCGATTGGGAACAGCGAAAGTTAGGCGATATACTCAATGAATTTACAAAGAAATCAAAAATCGAAAATGAATATGAGGTACTTTCTAGTACAAATTCAGGAATGGAATTTCGAGACGGACGTGTATCAGGATCATCAAATTTGGGATACAAAATTATCGAAGATGGAGATCTGGTTCTATCACCACAAAATTTGTGGTTAGGTAATATTAACGTAAATGATATTGGAACTGGCCTAGTTTCGCCAAGTTATAAGACCTTTAAGTTCAACAATATTATTGGCAAATTTGTTGAGCCTCAATTACGAACAAAAAAAATGCTGGAGGAATATAAGAATGCGTCCACACAAGGAGCGAGCGTTGTTAGACGTAATCTTGACATGGATGCATTTAATCAAATAACAATTCGAGCCCCAAAGATTCCAGAGCAAGAAAAAATTGGGCACTTCTTTTCAAATTTGGACAACCTTATCACTCTTCATCAGCGTGTGTGAACAGTCTATAAGGAGAAATTTTCTTATGTTGACAGAAATTAAGAGTGCCGATCTATTTTACCAATATTATTTGCAATGGATTGAAATATATAAGGCAGGTGCAATTAGAGACGTAACAATGAAAAAGTATTATATGACCCAAAAATGGCTTGAGAAATTAATTCCAAATCTTTCTATAGGGGAAATGAACCGAATCAATTATCAACAGTTGTTGAATGATTATGCCTTTTATCACGAACGACAAACAACCATGGATTTTCATCATCAATTGAAAGCCGCAATTATGGACGCTGTCGATGAAGGCTTGATTGAGCGTGACCCAACTAGGAAAGCGATAATAAAAGGAAAAAGTCCTCGGCCTAAGAAAACAAAATATCTAAATCAGTTTGAGTTACATAAACTACTTAGCAGTTTGGATTTATCTCAACAGGTAAATTGGAGCTGGTTTATATTATTGATTGCAAAAACAGGAATTCGTTTTTCTGAAGCATTGGCTCTTACCCCAAAAGACTTTGATTTTTCTCATCAGTCACTTTCAATTTCGAAAACCTGGAACTATAAAAGTCATGGTGGTTTCTTGCCCACCAAGAACGAATCATCTATCCGAAAGGTACAACTGGATTGGCAAACAGTAATGCAATTTGCTGATCTATTAAAGAATTTACCGGAAGATAAGCCGATATTTGTGAATGGTGAAACTTATAACTCCACAATAAATGATATTTTAGCTCGGTATTGTGTAAAGTCAGGGGTCCCAGTAATAACTATTCATGGTTTACGTCACACCCACGCATCACTTTTGTTGTTTGCTGGTGTTTCAATAGCAAGTGTTGCTAGAAGATTAGGACATGCAAGTATGACAACAACTCAAAAAACATATCTACACATAATTCAAGAACTTGAAAATAAAGATGTAGATCTGGTAATGCGTCTGCTATCCGGATTAAACTAATTATGATATTAAAACACACACGCTGATGAAGAGCGATAAGGTTATCTAGGTTCCTGAAAAAGTCACCTATTCTATCCTGTTCCGCTTTTTTTGGGGTCCAAGTATTTAATTCTGAGAAATCTTTTTTATTTACAATTTGCATTGTTCCTGCGGCTGCAAATTTTTTCATAGTCGCAGACCACAATGAGCTTTCAGTAAATAAAAAGTATGGGTTCGTTTGTTCTTCGTTTGGGACCAATCCATTTATCTGTTGGTTGAAACTGCCCACTGTTCCTAACATTGTGTTCTTTCCTATACTTGCAATGCACGTTACAAGTATAGTGTTCTTTGGCACAACTCGACCTACTTTTTGCCCTTCACTACTCAATTTTTTTATTGTCTCGAACGTGATATTTTCAGAAATGTCAGTCGGAGTAACCCAAGGTATTCCATCATCAGAATAGTAAGCTTGATTACTTGTAGACGGCGTTGATCCAGTGATAACATTTCCTAGTTCGCCAACCTTACGCTGTTCCCAAGTAAAAAAGAGAAGTAGCAATCGCCACTTCTCTATTACGCACTGATTATGCTTTTATCTGTGCTAAAAAGTCTTTTAATTCATTATCTTCTATGCTGGTAGTACCTACCAACTCATCCAGCAAACTATAAAGCTCCGCCGTTGTTTTTTCAATTTCATTGCGGTTTGCTTTGATATCACCAGCAATCTCCGATAGCTGTACAACTTCTTCTTCCTCAAATGTGTCAACATATCTAGGAATATTTAAGTTGAAGTCATTTTCCTTGATTTCCTCAAAACTTGCTAAATGTGCAAATTTTTCAACTGATTCACGATTCACATAAGCTTTTAGAATTTTACTGATATGATCATCAGTAATAGTATTTTGGTTTTTTCCCTTGTCAAATTCTTGCGATGCATCAATGAATAAAACATCTCGATTGGTTCGGTTCTTTTTCAGGATTATAACAGTTGTTGGGATACTAGTGTTATAGAAAATATTAGCTGGCATTCCGATAACTGTATCAATTGCACCATCCTCTAAAAGGTGTTGGCGGATGCGACCTTCAGCATTGCCTCTGAACAATACCCCATGAGGTAAGACAATTGCCATTACCCCTCCATTTTGTTTTAAATGATAGAAACCATGAAGAAGGAAAGCAAAGTCGGCCTTAGATTTAGGAGCCAATGCACCAAAGCTTGAAAAACGTGGATCTTGCATAAATCCGGCATCAGCCGACCACTTGGCCGAATATGGTGGATTCATCAATACTCCATCAAAATCAGTTGGCTCCTGTGTCGGCCAATCATTATCTAAAGTGTCAGCGTTGTGCAGGAATTGATTTTCAACCGCAACGCCATGAAGAATCATATTCATTCGCGCCAAATTATATGTTGATGTATTCAATTCTTGGCCATAGTACGAAATCGTACCCGGTTCATTACTATATTTTTTTGCATTCAACAACAACGATCCTGAGCCCATTGTTGCATCATAAACCGTAAATCCCTTCTTATTCTCCCGGCCATGTAGTACTATTTGCGTCATCAGTTTTGCTACAGGTTGTGGTGTATAAAATTCTCCTGCCTTTTTTCCTGAATCACTTGCAAATTGACCTATCAGATACTCATAGGCATCTCCTAAAATATCACCTGCATGAGCTGCCACATCCAAAACCGACAATTCTTTCATAATCGCGGTTACTGTTGCATTCTGCTTCTGAGGTGTTGCGCCTAATTTTTTTGAGTAAAGATCAATGTCCTCAAATAAATTTTCAAAAGTTTCATTGGCTTGCTCAATATTTCTAAATCCTTGAGCTAACGATTCCAATTGGAACTCGCCATTATTTGCGTGATTGACCAATGAGGTAAATGTCAATCCTGGATCAATTGTATAAGAAATTTCTTCCTGCAATACTGACAGCAAGTCATCTTTAGTTTCAACGTCTTTGTAGGCTTCTTCGTATATTCTTTGAGCCACTTGTAAATCATCTGTTTCTTCTTCCATTACTTTGGCAACGTAAAAAAGCATTTTGTCGGAAAGGTATTTGTAAAAGACCAATCCTAAAAGATATGATTTGTATTCATTAGCATCCATTTTTGAGCGCAAAATATCCGCACTATTCCAAAGTGCTTGATATAGAGTTTGTGAACTTTGATTATTTAAATCTGCCATTATATTCTCCTAGTTTTTTCCCTTTTCAATTTGTTAAATAAACATTTTTTCTAACATGGTTTTCTTTAAAGTTTGGTACGTTTCTAGCTCTCGCTGATGAAGGGTGATAAGGTTGTCAAGACTCCTAAATATTTGTCCAATTTTGATCTCTTCCTCTAGTTTGCAAGGTAATGAAATAGTCATCTTGGCAAGATCATTTGAATTAATCGCAGGATAACTTGTTCCAGTACATCTATCTAAAACAGACCGAACAAATGGCTCAGTTTGTACCAACGATAACAAGAAATAGCCGTTGTTCTTTGGTCTTATTTGCGCGTAACCGGTTGAAAAAACGTAGGTTTTATCTTGTTTTTCAAACAAATAGTTGTTTTTTTGATAAGGCCTGACGGTTTGATAAAACAAATCTCCAAATTGCGCTAATCTCTGAGCCCTGGATGGAGCGGAATTTTTACTTTCTTCTCGATGTGCAATCATTTCCGTACCAATAACCGATTCCAAGTCTACATATTCGAACGAATCTGGTAAATCTGACTTAGGGTTAAAATCTGCAACTTCAACAAACTTACGCTGTTCCCAAGGGTCAGTAAATCCAGCAAAGCGAAATTCAGGAATATCCGACCCATCTTTTGGAAACATTTTTGAAAGCATAGTCTGTTTCATAGCCTTAGTATTGTCCAACTCACGCTGATGAAGAGCGATAAGGTTATCGAGTTGAACAAAGATCTTTCCTATTTTGCTCTGTTCTTCAAAATTTGGAAAGTTAAATTTCAATGATGAAAAATCCGTGAAACTAATACTTCGTCCATCTCGAATACCATAAGTAACGGTCTCGAGTCTTTTAATGAATGCTGTACTTGTTAGCACTTCCTTCCAAAATTTGGACACTTGTTTTTCTGGTTCTTTGAAGTCCAAAACCGTGTATGCTGGCGATGTTATACCTTCAATATCGGACCAAGCAAATCCTCCTTGGAATGAACGCAAGTGAATAACGAATTGTCCTGGCTTTACTCGTTTATATGTATTTATGCTCTTCTCATCATACTTAATATCAATACCGATTTCATCACGTCTAATCATACCTAACTCTTGCGATGCAGATAAAACAGGCAGGTCTAAATGGCCTTTATCTGAGATGGTTTTAAAGATATCTCCTGCCTTACTCTGTTCCCAAGCTTCTGCATTTTCGCCCGCAAACTCTTTAAATCTTACTTTTGGTTCTACTATATTTGTCTTACTCATTTTATCCCTTTCCCTTTATCTACGGTGTTGCAGCGGTACGATTATCTCATCAATCACTTTTGTATAAGCTGGTTTGATAGCTCTTAAATATTTTAGTTTTGGTAAAGCATTTTGGCCGTGTTTTTCCTTATAAGCATCATAATTTCTTGATTCATTTAACTCTTGCTCTCCAAGTTGCTTTGATTCACCTTTACGATAGTTCTTCACCACGAACTTCAATTCATTGAAACCCACAAACCAGTGAGAAGCGATTTCATGAACCTTCTCATTTATTGTTTCTTCAATCATTTGATCTAGGATATTACCCACTGATTGACCTCGATATTTGTCTGGGTTCCACTGCACCTGAAACCACAGATTATTAATGATATCCGCTAGACCAGGATTTGTTTTTCTTAATTCTTCGATATACGCGCTGATTGCTTTTATATCTTTGGCAGACAGTTCCTTGGATTCATTTCCACCTTCAGGGATAAATGCTTGAATCAGTGATAATATGTATTCATAGTTGATTTCATCGGTTCTTACGCTCTCAAGCTCATACATAACGTCAATTGTTATTATATCCGGATCATCACCATCAGGCTTACGTCTTTTTATTTCTTCAATTACATTTTCATACTTTCCTGCAAATTCTTCTATCATGCCAATTGTAAGCCCAGCTTCAGCCAAGACTTGTCTACGTTCATAATTGGAATAAACCTGAATTGAAGCAAACAACTTATCGAATTCCTGATATGCTTTGGCAAAATATTTCAAATCCTCATCGGATGCCGAATCGATATCCGGGGCGTCTTCAGGGGTTGGAGCGATTGCCTTGAGCGCTTTTACTTTCTGATCAAAATTATCCTTTTCTTCTTCCCAGGTTGGAGCCAGTACCGAATTTTCACCGCCATTAGAGTATAAGCGAAGGGCATTATCAACGGCTTCCTTAAAGGCATCCGGTTTTTGAAATATTACAATTTGTCCATAGTTTTTAGATCTGTCAAACAGCCGATTAGTACGGCTAAAAGCCTGAATCAAATCTTGCGGCCTCATTGGTCGACGGTCAATAAACAAAGTAGATAGACAAGGGGCATCAAAACCAGTTAATAACCGGTTAACCACGATTACTAAATCCAGTTGTTCCTCCCGAAATTTATATCGGTCTTTCTTTCGTGCAAGACGGTCATTGATATCATTGTTGTATGATTTGATATCTGCGATTGAAAAATTAGTCCCAAATTCACTATTATAAGCTTTAATGGATTCTTTCATCTTGTCTTGATTGGTGGTACTGTCTTCTTCATTTTCCGTAACTGAGTAGGTAATGGCAAACTTAGGAAAATCCGGAAGCGTCCGTTTAGTCTTCTCACTGACTTTTATATCCTTCTCGCCATTCTTTACCTTCGTCAACAATTCAAAATATTTTTGGGCCACTGTGATACTTCTGACTGTCAAAATCGCACTGTATGTATTGCCCACACCATTTTGAAAACCAAGTTTTCTCCGGGAGTGGTTAATTATAGAATCCAACACTTCAAGCATATGTTCTTCCTTGTCATATAACTCAGTGAGAAGTTCCGATTCATCCACGTCAGTAATGATAGTATTCTTGTATTCAACCTGAAATCCCAAGACCGCCTTATCGTGGATTGCTTCCTTCACAGTATATTCGTGTAGCCTTTTGCCATATTGTTCTTCGGTCGTTTGCGCCAAATCACCAACTTGTTCCCTTTTATTCTCGGCAAATATCGGAGTCCCGGTGAACCCATACCAGAGCGAGTTGATAAAAAATTTGGAAATGTACCGTTGCCGTCCGGGTGACACCGCGCGGTGGCACTCATCGACAACAAATGCAACGTTCAATTCCTTTATTTTCTTGTACTCCTTTTTATAGCTACCTTCATTGAATTTCTTCATCATTGTATTGATTTTTTGAATTGTGGTTACCACGACTGTCTTATCGTCGGAATACAATCTCTTCACCAGATTGTGAGTACTTTCCGTTTCATCGACATCGATCACATCATTCTCTGCATAAGACATGAAGCTCGATGTTGTCTGCTGGTCTAGATCAGTCCGGTCCACTACAAATATTGTTTTTTTAATTGATGGGATTTGCAGCAAATTGCGGGCAACTTTATAACTGGTCAGGGTCTTTCCTGAGCCGGTAGTATGCCAGACATAGCCGCTGATTCGGTGCATGCTAGCCTTTTTGACTTCTTCTATGGCATGCACCTGGTACGGACGCAACAAAATCAAAGCCCGTTTGCTGTCATCAATAACCGAATATTGCATTACCATCTGATGGGCTCTGGGAATCGATAGCACATGCGCTGTAAAATCATTCAAATTGACCACTGGTCTATTATCTCTATCCACCCATTTGGTCAAAAATTGCTCGTTGATCTTGTTCTCCTTGGCGGCAGCTATATACCTTGTCTCAGTGGCATTTGAGACGACAAACATCTGCAAGGTCGAATATATTCCTCGAAATTTGCCTTCCTTGTCATATTTCTTGATTTGGCGAAATGCATCCATAAAGCCAGTCGACCGGTTTTTCAATTCGATATGAATCATCGGCAGACCATTTATCAACAGCGTCACATCAAAGCGACGGTTCGTATCTTCAAGGTTGGCTCTGGCAACGGAAACCTGGTTTACCACTTCGTAACTTGATTTTCCTCCTGCAACATTATCGCGCCACAAAACTTCCAGCCGGATTGTGCCAAGCGTCGCATCCTCACGCTGCACCTGGACTTTGGCTATTCCATTTTCTCCAGCTATCCACTTTGCCGCTTCGTAATAGTTGACAAAATTCAACTGATTCTTGATCTGGTTCTTCTCTTGATCGGTCAGCTGATTTTCATTAAGAGTTCTGACATTGTTCTGTTCCAGTTTATCAAAAAAATTGCCCCATAGAAGATCTTCGGTATTCAGATCCGGCCGGTATGTCCATTGGCTCTCCCCACGTGTCAATTGCTCAATCATTTGATTTTCGATATCTAGTTCCCCTGTATATTCAACCATGATCTTTTCCCCTCTCAATGGTATTTATTGCAAATTCAACACAAATGTTAATTAAAGTTTCAAATAAAATTATAACACTTTGGCAAATATTGTAAACAACCAGATGGACGGATACATGTGTTTCACCCATTTTTACATGCCTTGTTAAAAAATTAACCAATTAGCTTGACTGTCATGACAGAAGTATTGACAATGGAATTCATTTGTGGCATGATAAAATCCACAAGGATAGGAGAAAATTATGGATAATTTACTTAATAAAATCAATGAATTGAAAAAACAGCGCGACGCGGTGATTCTGGGGCACTATTACCTCGATCGCGATGTTCTTGATATATGCGACTATGTCGGCGATTCGTTCTATCTCGCCAAAAAGGCGACCGAGCTTGAAAACAAGACCATCGTGTTCTGCGGCGTCCGGTTCATGGGGGAATCGGCCAAGATATTAAACCCGGAAAAGACGGTGCTGCTCGTCGATAAAAGCGCGATCTGCCCGATGGCCAATATGGTCACCAAGGAAGATATCGACAAAATCAGGGCTGCTTATGATGATGTTTGCGTTGTGGCTTACATCAACTCGAAAAGCGAGATCAAACGTTACGTCGATGTCTGTGTAACCAGCGGCAATGCCCATAATATCATCCCCAAGATTCCAAACAAGAACATCTATTTTGTTCCTGACAAGAACCTGGGGGGTTATCTGGCAAAACAGTTCCCGGAAAAGAATTTCATCCTGCATCCCGGATACTGCCCGGTGCATGAAAAGATGAACAAAGATGAACTGGCAGAAACCAGAAAGCTCCATCCCGATGCGCTTGTTATGGCCCATCCCGAATGCAATGAAGGAATCTTGTCCGGGGCCGACTATATCGGCTCGACCACCGGGATCATCGATTACGTCAAACAAAGCGATGCCAAGGAATTCATCATTGCCAGCGAACTGGGGATGTTCTACGAACTCGAAAAGCAGAATCCCGACAAGATATTTTACCCGATCAAGCCCGACCAGATCTGCGTGGATATGAAAAAGATCACGCCTGAAAAAATTGCCGAGGTGCTTGAAAACGATTTCGAAGGAGTCGTGCTGGATCAAACGCTGATCAATGAAGCGAAACATTCACTCGATCGCATGCTGGAGCTGGCAAAATGAAAACCGACATATTGATTGTCGGCAGCGGCCTGGCCGGTCTTATTGCCGGTTTGAGTCTTGATTCCAGCCTTGACATCTTGATGATATGCAATGACAAGAAAGAAAAATCGGATTCATCCCTGGCCCAAGGCGGGATATCCACCCTGCTTCACAAATTCGACTACGAGGCCTACCTGCAGGATACCTTGAAGGCAGGCCGCTTCGAGAATGATATCGAGGTAGTCAAGACAATGATCGACAATTCCAATGACCTGATTCTTGATCTGATCAAGTACGGAGTCGAGTTCGATTTCGACTACACCCGCGAGGGCGGCCATTCGGCCAAACGGATTCTCCACCATCAGGATGTAACCGGTCAGGAAATAACATCCAAACTGCTCAGCGAACTCGAGAAACGCAGCAACATAACCCTTATGGAGGACACGACCATGCTTGATCTGATCATCAAGGACAACGTCTGCCATGGCGCCATCATCCTCAAGGACGGGGTGGTCACCCCGGTATATGGGGCCCATGTGATCCTGGCCACCGGTGGGATTGGCGGACTGTTCAAACAGTCGACCAACTATGGCCATATCAGAGGGGACAGCTTCGCAATCGCCATCAAAAACAACATCGAACTCGACCATCTCGACTACATCCAGATCCATCCGACCTTGCTTTATTCCAAGGACCAGGGGCGCAACTTCCTGATCTCCGAATCGATCCGTGGCGAAGGCGCGGTGATCGAGGACGAAGCGGGCAACCAGTTCGTCGACAGCCTGTTGCCCCGCGACATTGTCGCCAAAGCGATCAGGGACAAGATGATCGAACAGAATACCGACCATGTCTACCTGAACGTTTCCAATATCCCATATGAAAAGATGATCGAACACTTCCCAAACATCTACCAGACATGCATCGATCGGGGAATCGATCCATACAAGGACCGGATCCCGATCATGCCCGGACAGCATTATCTCATGGGTGGAATCAAGGCCAGCGTCGAGGGCAGGACTTCAGTCAAGAACCTATACGCCATCGGCGAAACGGCCGGAACCGGAGTCCATGGCAAGAACCGGCTGGCAAGCAATTCCCTGCTTGAAAGCGGCGTATTTGCCAAACTGTCCGCCAAATACATCAACAGCCACAAGCAGGATGCAAGTCAGATCGATGTGGATCTCGACCAATATCAGGATATCGTGGCATATGAGCAGAATAACCGTCAGGTGGTTCTTGATTATCTGAAAAATAAGAATAAGGAGTTTTACAATGAATGGCTTTTATAAAGATTACATAATTTCAGCCTTGAAGGAAGACATCTCGAGCGAGGACCTCTCGACCAATGCGGTCGTTTCCAAGGATACTCGAGGAACTGTCGATCTTATCTGCAAGGAAGACGGAATCATCGCCGGACTGGATGTCTTCAACGAGACTTTCAGGCTGCTCGATGAAAACTACGAATTTATCAGCGACTTCAAGGACGGCGACTACGCAACCAAGGGGCAGAAAATCGGTACCTGCAAAGGAAAGCTGAGGGCATTGCTTTCTTGCGAGAGGACGGCTTTGAATTATCTCCAGCGGATGTCAGGCATCGCGACCAACACCCGTAAAATGGCCGATGTCCTGGAAAGAAGTCCAATCAAACTGCTTGACACGCGTAAAACCACACCGAACAACCGGATCTTCGAAAAATATGCGACCCGGATCGGAGGAGCCTACAACCATCGCTACAACCTGTCCGACGGAATAATGCTTAAGGATAACCATCTCGATGCGGCCGGATCGATCACCAAGGCGGTCACCCAGGTGCGCGAATACATGCGCGTCGTCCAGAAAATCGAAGTCGAGTGCGAGACGCTTGAAATGGTGCAGGAGTGTCTTGACAACGATGTCGATATCATCATGCTTGACAACATGGACAACCACATGATCAAACAGGCCTGCGATCTGATAGGCAAAAAAGCGCTGATTGAAGTGAGCGGCAACATCAACACAGCCCGCCTCGAGGAACTCAAAGACTATCCAATCGACTTCATCTCATCGGGTTCATTGACGTACTCGGGAGTCGCCTTGGATCTGTCACTTAAAAACATGGTGATATTATGAGCCGGCTCGACAAGGTCTATCAATACCTAAAAGAAGCCAACCGGGCCGTCAGCGGCAATGAGCTGTCGGAACAGTTCAACATCTCACGGCAGATAATAGTCCAGGACATCGCGCTGCTGCGGGCCAAGGGATATGACATCATCTCGACCAATCGGGGCTACATCATCAATGACAACACCGTGACTGCCAAACTTTGTCTGGCCCATGAAAACGACGACATGACCCGTGAGCTTTATGCAATTGTCGACAATGGCGGAACGATAAAAAACGTGATAATCGACCATCCGGTCTATGAAGAGATAGTCGCTCCATTGAACCTTTCCAACCGCAAGGAAGTCGACGAGTTCGTCTCCAAGATGAACAAGCATCAGGGCCTGCCGTTAAAGCAGCTAGGGGACGGCATGACCCATTATCATGAGATCACCGCCCCCTCGCAGGAGGTCATCGACAATATCGTCAAGGACCTTGGCGCACTTGGTTTTCTTATAAAAAAGTAAAATCCTGAAAGGAATCGCCCCATTGCCGGATTACCGGATAGTGGACAGCGTTCCTGTCAGGATTTTTTATGTTTCCAGATGTTGATACTTCGATGTCTTGACAAAAAACAACGAGACCAGAAGCAGGCCTTTGGCCACCGATGAGAGACTGACCGCCCAGAAAATCCCGGTTACATCTCCGATAAGACCGACCAGTAAAAAAGCCAGCGGGATTCTCGCTCCGGTCAGGACTATCGAGACCAGAAACGGCGTGCGCGTGTCTCCATAGCCCCCGAATGCACCGGAGCTCATCAGCTCATAGCACATGAAAAGCTGGGATAACCCCAGGATTCTAAGGTAACTTACACCCAATGGCGCAAGCCCGGGCTCATGGATGAAGATCGAAAAAAGGAATCCGGGAAAGAGTTCCAGCAGCAAGGTTGTCGCCAGACCCCAGACCGTTATGATCTTGAGACCTTTGAAATAGCCTGTACGGGCCCGGTCATATTTTTTCGAGCCGAAATTCTGGGAAGTGAATGAGTTGATCGCCGACCCGAATCCATCGGCGGTGATCCAGGATATCGATTCGATATTGCCCCCGACCCGTGTTATCGCAACCGCACTGTCGCCAAAACTGGCCGTATATCTTGACAGGACCATCGAAATCGATGCATAGCCGATCGACTGCAAAGCCGATGGCAATCCGATCCTGAGTATTTCCCTTAGCTCCATCCAATTGACCTTTTTGATAAGATCAATCTTTTTAAACAGATAGTCATCCTTGATTATCGCCCGGACAAGCAAGATGGAGACCGCTCCCTGGGAGATGACCGTGGCCCAGGCCGCTCCCCCAACACCCATATCCAGGCCAAAAATCATTAACGGATCGAGGATTATATTGGAAACAATCCCGACCGTGTTCACCACAAAGGGCGTCTTTGAGTCCCCGGTTGCCGTAAGCAGACCGGTCATGACAAAGTTGAAAGACAAAAAAACCATGCCCAAGGCGACTATTTTCAGGTAACTGACCGCCTGGAAAACAACGTCGCCGGAGTGGAAGTTGAAAAATCCGATCATCTGGCTCGCAAACACAAACATCCCCAAGGCATACAAAAGACTCGCCAGAAACGAAGTCTGCAAGACGGTACCGACATAACCTCGGGCCTTGGCCATCTTGCCGGCCCCAAGTTGCTGTCCCACCAGGACCTGGGCTCCGATCTTGAACATCAATACGAACCCCTCCCCGATCCAGACGTACATCCCGGCCGCACCGATGGCGCTCACGGCATTTACTCCGACCCGCCCGACCCAGACCATGTCAATCAGGTTGTAAGCCAGCTGGATCATTGATGTGGCCATGATCGGCAGGGCCAACGCCAGCAGCGACTGCGTTATTTTACCATTCAACAAATCGATTCTTCTTGCCATTTTAACTTCCTCCATACCATCAAACACTATAGCACCAAATTGCACAAATTCAAAGACAATTGGCCCGTAAATTTGACAGTTGTAAAAGCAAAAAAGAAAAACCCCTGTTTCCAGGAGTCAGACTTCGCGCATCGGAATCCGCTTGATGAGAATCGGTGCGATGATTATGGCTACAACCATTGTCGCCAGGTTGTACCACAGATTGTAGTTGAGTGAATACACCCAGGCCCCAGCACTTCCAGGAGCCGATCCTTCAGGGAAATAGAAGAACACGCCCGATAGGACATTTGAGAGAAACCGGATAACCGATACGAGGACGATGCCGGTGTAAAGATTGTTTTTCATAAACAATTTAGGCATCAGGCAAGCCAGACCGATGATCGTGTCGGGAACAAGGTAATCCAGGAAATATTGGGCCGGATTCAAATACCAGCGGTTGAAACCAAACAAGGTGAAGCCGACAAACCACCAGAGAAAACCGGAAGTCCATCCTTTTTTCCACCCCAGATGGTATGACGCCAGGATGATCGGAATCACTCCCAGGTTGATGCTGCCACCCAGTGGCATCTGCAGGATTGGAACGATTTGGGAAACGGCTTCAAGCACCAGGGCCAAAGCGACATACATCCCCATGAAAACTAGATCTTTGACTTTCATTAAAAAAACACCTCCATTGAATGATCGAGGCGCAAGGTTCCAATATCATTGAACTCCCTACGCTAGTCTTAACTAGATCAGGTGATAAGGGTTTATCTCAGCTTTTCAGCACCCCTGTTCACGAGAGTATTATACACCATTTCAAGACTCTTGTACACCACAAATATCCTAGCTGCCTTTACGCTTGATTTTGGCAATCCCGGCGATCTTTACTCTTGCAGGAAGCATAGTCAACAACCTGTTGGCACTCCCTACTATCTGGACCGGCTTTTTCCTGGCAATCTGCCTGGCTCCGATTTTCGCCACCCGGGCCGGATCCATCGCCCATTTGGGGCATTTTTGATTCGATGATTCGAAAAAACCGGTTTTAGTCGTTCCCGGACAAAGCGCTCCGACAAAAACTCCCTTTGCCTTGGCCTCGTAGTTCAATGCCAGGCTGTAATTCAAGACAAACGATTTGGAAGCGAAATAGCTGGCCGTGTAGGGACCTGGAACATAGGCTCCTGTAGAGGCCACGTTCAGGATGCTTCCTTTTCCCTTCTTAAAGAAATAGGCCATGAACATCTTGGTGATTTCCATAAGGGAGCAGATGTTGACCATGATCATCTCGCGATCTTTTCCTGGTGGTATTTCGTGGGCCGGTCCCGAAGTGGCAATCCCGGCATTGTTTATAACCAGGGTGACATCCAGCTTGTTGTCCTGGACGTATCGGTCGATAATCTTGGGGGCATCCTGAAAAGCCAGATCGAGAGGCAGGGTTTCGACCCTGATTCCATACTGGCCCTCGAGATCTCTCTTCAATTTTTCCAGAGCATTCCTGTCGCGACCGATTATTATCAAATTTTCCTTCCTTGAGCCGTATAGCCTGGCAAACTCCCTGCCGATGCCCCTGGTAGCCCCGGTAATCAAAATATACTCCATACCTGCTCCTTTCATTTGACCTTTATTTTCACTATTAACTTCATCCTGGCATTTTCGATGTCATATGTCTTAATTAGCCAAACAAAATCGTATTTTAATTCGAATATTCCAACTTTATGATCGTTTTCACTATTATTCTAACTTATTATATGATATCATGCTACAAGAATATTTTGGAGGACAATATGGAAGAGAAAAAACTAATTATCGATGTCAATGAACGACCGCAGCTCAAGTCATGGCTGTTCTTGTCGGTGCAGCACGTTTTCGCGATGTTTGGCGCTACGATTCTGGTGCCGATTCTGACCGGCTATCCCGTTTCAGTCGCCCTTTTCGCATCAGGGGTGGGCACACTTATCTATACCTTCGTAACCAAAGGAAAGGTCCCGGTATACCTGGGTTCATCATTTGCCTATATCACAGCCGTGATTGTGGCGGTAAAGGCCATGAACGGTTCGATTGCCGCAGCCCAGACCGGACTGATGCTTGTTGGCGCGATTTACTGCGTTGTCGCCCTGATCATCAAATTTGTCGGTAAGAGCTGGATCGATGTCCTGCTCCCGCCGGTTGTAATCGGACCAATGATCGCAGTCATCGGTTTGGGACTGGCATCAAGCGCCATCACCAATGCCGGTTTCGTTGCCGGAGGTGATCCACGAAACATGATCGTGGCGAGCGTGACCTTCCTGGTTGCCGCATTCATCTCCGCCAAAGGAAAAGGCTTCATGAAAATAATTCCATTTCTAATCGCCATCATCGTCGGCTTCGGGATCTCTATGGCCTTTGGCATGGTCGATTTGACCACAATCGCTTCGGCTCCGTGGTTCTCGATTCCCCAGTTTTCATTCCCGGTGCAGATCGGAAACTTCAACAGCTACCAGCTTTACTTTGGACCTGAAACATTGGCTATCCTGCCAGTCGCCCTGGTCACGATTTCCGAACATATCGGAGACCACGTGGTGCTCGGTCATATCTGCGGCAAGAACTTCCTTAAGGAACCAGGTCTTAACCGCACCCTGGTCGGTGACGGCCTGGCAACCGCTTTTTCAGCCCTTGTAGGCGGACCGGCCAACACCACTTACGGTGAAAACACCGGGGTGATCGGGATGACGAAGATCGGTTCGGTCTATGTGACTGCCGGAGCGGCCGTGTTCGCTATCATCCTTTCGACAAGCGGCAAGGTCGCAGCCATCATTTCATCGATTCCTACAAGCGTTCTTGGCGGAATGTCAATCCTGCTTTATGGGGTTATTGCCTCTAACGGTCTGCGCGTCCTGATTGAAAACCGCGTCGACTACTCGAAGCAAAAAAATCTCATCATCACTTCAGCCATGCTTGTGTTCGGGCTGGGCGGGGCCGTGCTGCCATTGCCCGGTTCGGCTGTCCTTTCAGGGACCGCACTTAGCGCCCTGGTTGGAATAATCCTTAACTTGATAATCCCCGATTAAAGATATCCTTGCGATATCTTTTTTTATGTGCCTATGCGTCATAGTTATTGACATATGATCTAAAAGGTATATAATGAACATATGTCATTAACAGGAGGATAAATCATGAAACTATTGGCTATGGCCGTAAATGAAAAAAGCATGGCGGCACAACTATCAAACAATTTTGCCAGGGCAAAATATTTCGCCTTTGTCAACCTTGACGACGGAGGGGTCGAATTCAAGGATAATCCGGCTTTCACGTCAAGTGGAGGAGCCGGAATCAAGGCCGGACAGTTTTTGCTAGACAATAAGGCGGAGATACTGATCGCCAAACAGCTCGGTCAAAATGCCAGCGACCTGCTCTTGGGTACGGTGGAGATTTTAACCGGCATCGACGGGTCGTTGGAAGATAACCTGCTCAAATATAAAAGCGGCGAACTTGCACAAGGAACATCAACCCATCCGGGATTCCACAATGGCTAATATCGCCATTCTCTCAGGTAAAGGGGGAACCGGCAAGACTTTCGTGGCAACCAATCTTGCCCGGGTCGCAGGCAAGTGCACCTATCTTGACTGTGACGTCGAGGAACCCAACGGCAACATTTTCCTCAATGGACCGGTTTTATCTACCAGGGATGTCACTGTCAAGGTTCCAGTCATCGACAGGGAAAAGTGCAACGGATGCAGAAAGTGCGTTGATTTTTGCAAGTTCAACGCACTAGCCTACCTTTACGACCGGGTCCTGGTCTTCAAAAACATCTGCCACAACTGTGAGGGCTGCGCCCTTGTCTGCGAGCAGCAGGCGATCACTTTTGAGCACCTGAAAGTCGGAGAAGTGGCGATAGGATCATACCATGACGTGAACGTCGTGACCGGAACAATGAAAGTCGGCACTGAGTCAGCGGTTTCGACAATCGCGGCCACCCTTGAAAGCCGTCAGTCAGGTCTTAACATCATCGACTGCCCACCAGGAACCGCGTGCAGTGTAATGGAAGCCATCGAGGATGCCGACTATTGCATTATCGTTGTCGAACCGACCCTGTTTTCTTACCACAACTACCTGATGGTCAAGGAGCTGCTTGTTAAACTGAAGTTGCCCTATGGCCTGATCGTCAACAAGGACATGGAAAGTGTCGTCAGCTACGATGACTTTGTGATTGCCCGGATTCCCTATCAAAAGGAAATAGGCATGCTTGTCGCTTCAGGCAAGCTCGCAGTCGAACACAGTGAGCAGTTCCGGGATATCTTCAATGGTATCCTAGAGAGTGTAAGGAGGCAAAGCGATGTATAAGATACTTGTACTAAGTGGCAAGGGCGGGACCGGAAAGACGACGATCGCCTCAAGCCTTATCGAACTTTTCAACTCCAAAGTGTTCGGGGACGTCGATGTCGACGCTCCAAATTTGTTCTTGCTAAACGAGATGGCGATAGCCGATACGAAAGATTACTACGGTCTCAAAAAGGCAATAATCGATCAGGACAAATGCATCCGATGTGGCAAATGCATTGCCCACTGCAAATTCAAAGCAATTGAAGAATTCCAGGTGGTCCCTTACCGCTGTGAAGGGTGCGGAGTCTGCGAATTTGTCTGCCCGGTTGGCGCCATCACCATGGTTGACAATGTGTGCGGCCAGACCTTCGAAGCCGTAGATGGCGACCGTAGATTCTACAGCGCCAAATTGAAAATGGGCGAGGGGAATTCCGGGAAGCTGGTGACCCAGGTTAAAAACCTGATGCCCGAGTTCGACACGATCTGTATCATCGACGGTTCACCTGGAGTTGGATGTCCGGTAATCGCCGCAATGGCCAACGTCGACTTGATCCTGCTTGTGTGCGAAGCGACCATGAGCGGTCTGGCCGACATGAAGCGGACTTACGAACTGTCTAAGTCATTCAATCTCAAAGCTGCCTGTGTCATCAATCGCTTCGACCTGTCATTGGAAGCGACAGACCAGATCAAGGAATACCTCAACCAGGAGAATATTTCCTTGGTCGGGACCATTCCCAACGATCCAGGGGTAGTTGAATGTATCAACCAGGGACTAAATGTCATCGATTTCGACATTCCTGCAGCCAGAGCGATAAAGGATATCGCTGTCAAACTGAAAAAAACAATAGAAAGAGGATAAGAATATGAAAATAGCTGTAGCTAGTGACAACAACCAAATCAGCGCCCACTTCGGGCATTGCCGGCAATACCTGATTGCCAACTGCGAGGACAATAAAATTGTCAGCAGCGAATACGTGGACGCTCCAAAACATGAACCTGGGGTTTTGCCTAAGTTCCTTCATGACCTGGGTGTCAATGTGGTAATCGTCGGCGGAATCGGTTCTAAAGCCGTTGAACTGTTCAACCAGAGAGGCATCGATGTCTTCACCGGATGTACCGGAGACTGCATCGAAAACGTAAACAGATATCTTGAAGGCAGTCTGCTTTCCACCAATGCGATGTGTGCCGGTCACGATCATGATGAAAATCATGAATGTTCCCACTAAATCATGACCTGACACCCCCATGTTAAGTCAAAAAAATCCTGGTTTACCGAATTCCGGTGAGTCAGGATTTTTTAGTTCCACAATATTTTTCAGGCCTTGGCTGTTTTTGCGATTATGAAATCGAGAATGCTTTTAGCCACTTCTTCCTTGCTGGCAAGGGGACAGGCAATCGTCTCATCTTTGGTGATCAGGGTGACGACATTGGTGTCAACCTTGAAACCCGCCCCTTCAACCAGAAGGTTGTTGGCGACAATCAGATCGGCCCGCTTTTTTTCAAGTTTGGCCCTTGAATTTGCAACCAGGTTTTCGGTCTCCATCGAGAAACCGCAGATGAACTGATCAGGCCTTTTATCGTGCCCAAGACGGCTCAAAATGTCATCGGTCTTTTCAAACTCGAGCACCAGTCCTTCTGAATCCTTCTTTATTTTCTGGCTGGCATATACTTTCGGGCGATAATCGCCGACCGCAGCCGCCATGATGACGATATCGGCCTTGGCTGACTGTTCTATCACCGTTTCTTCGAGCTCCTTGGCGCTTGTGACCTTGATGGTAGTCACAAATGGGACATCTGCGAGGTTCACATTGGCGCTTGCAAGGATTACATCCGCACCCCGTTCCATGGCATTGCGAGCCAGAGCATAACCCATCTTGCCGGTTGAGTGATTCGACAAAAAGCGTACCGGATCGATGGCCTCTTGGGTTGGACCGGCGCTTACAAGTACCGTTTTTCCAGCAAGATCCTTCTCAAAGCGGATATGTTTGTAGATATGGTCGAGAAGCTGCTCAACTTGGGGCAACTTGCCCTTGCCGTCGTCCTTGCACGCCAAAACGCCGATAGCCGGTTCGATAATCTCCCAGCCGTAATTCCCCAATTTGGCAATATTGTCCTGGACAATCCGGTTGTTGTACATGTTAGTGTTCATGGCCGGAGAGATCATCTTGGGACCGTGGTAAGCCAGAGCCGTGGTCGTAAGCATGTCGTCACCGATGCCATTGGCCAGCTTGGCGATACAATTGGCCGAAGCCGGGGCGACTATAAACAAGTCCGCCATTTTAGCCAGATTGACGTGGGGTACGACAATGTCGCCTTCTTCGTCGAAGGTGTCCACATAGCACTTGTTTCCGGTCAATGTCGAAAAGACAACGGGGCTGATGAATTTGGTCGCATTTTCAGTCATAAGAACATAGACATTGACTCCGTTTTTGGTCAGGTTGCTGGCGACATCAGCCATCTTGTAAGCCGCGATACTTCCGGTTACTCCGATCAATACAGTTTTTTTCATAGTTAAGCTCCTTTATTTTCCACTTTGGTTCTGGCTGCAAATACTGCCAATGCCACGGCAACCAGATGGTGCCAATTCTCGAAATTGGGATTTAGATATATCCGGTGGCCGTCTTCAAACTCCAGATAATAGTATGAAAGGTAACGGCCCGGCACCACGCTTTTGATGCCGACCACCTTAAGCATTTTCATGTCATGCGACCAAAGCAGCTTCGACTTGTGGTAGAGCTGGAGGTGGCCGTTTTCGATCCTGATTTCCTTATTGAAGGAAACCAGCGTGAAGCGGGCGCCAAGAACTATAAGCACAGTAAATATGATCAGCCCCGCCTTTACCATATAGCGACTTGTCAAGAACATAAGGATCACCGCAGCCACCAACAGGACAATCTGGCCCGCGATCTTGAACCACAACTTGCGGTAATTGATTGTAAAAGCAGCCGTTGCCAGATCATCGCCAAACAGTTGGCAATCATGGATCCGGTTTGAGATCCGGTTCAAATGGCGATCAGGAATCGCCATGGTTAAAAACAAGATTATTCCAAATGTGGCCAAGACCAGGGAATCTATTCTCATCAATTATCTCCTTACGCGTTTTTTTACATTATAACCCAAATTCAGATATTTTCATAAATCTTTTTTGAAAACCAGCAAAGACAAAAAAAGACCGAAACGGATGTACGATCTTTGAGTGATAATTCAATCAACAATTATATGGATTTATTAAATATAAGGGAATGGTATAACTATGAGCTTCCAAGATGACTATAGTCATCGATAATGAACTGAATATTGACATTCATCAATATCCTTCGCTTTGAAGTCCTTTTATGATATTGATCGCCCGTGAAGTTCCAAGGCGGTCGCATCCCAGACGGGCAAACTCCTTGAGATCGTCATAACTGCTTATTCCTCCTGCAGCTTTGATTTTCACATTGGGACCGATGTGTTTTTTGAAAAGTTCGATATCCATGAAAGTCGCCCCTCCCGTACCAAAACCAGTTGATGTCTTAATGTAGTCGGCATTGGCATCTGTGACCACACGGCACATTTCGATTTTTTCCTGTTCATCAAGATAGCAGGTTTCAATGATGACCTTAAGGATTTTTGATCCGCAGGCCTTCTTGATCATCCTGATTTCTTCCTCAACTTTGGCGAAGTCCTTGTTTTTAACGTCACAGATATTGATGACCATATCTATTTCGTTTGCGCCATCGCTGATTGCTGCTTCCACCTCTTTGATCTTTGATTCCGTCGAATTGTAACCGAGGGGGAATCCCACAACTGTACAGATATTCACCCGATCTAGATACATGTCACGGATCCTTTTGACATATATCTGGGGGATGCAGATAGAAGCTGTGCGGTATTCGATTGCATCCCGGGCAATCTGATCAACCTGTTCGAATGTGGCTGTAGGTGTCAGCAATGTATGGTCAACCCTTGATAGAATTTCTTCATTAGTCATTGATATTTAGGTTTAAACCCTTGTTTAAACTTCCTCCTGTTCTTGCCTTTAATCTAGTTCTAACACATGATTACCAATTGCACTAAGGTAATCATGCTGGAACTTGGCGATTCCGGCTGTTGTCAACGGATGCTCGACCATCTTCGCAATCACCCCGTAAGGTACAGTCGCGATATGGGCACCGGCTTTCGCACAATCAAGCACATGGATCGGATGGCGCACCGAGGCGGCAATTATTTCAGCTTTCAAATCATGGACACCAAAAATCGTTACGATATCCTCGATAAGCTTAACCCCATCAGTGGAAATGTCGTCAAGACGGCCTAGAAATGGCGAGACATAGCTCGCTCCAGCCCGCGCCGCCAGCAGGGCCTGGTTGGCGGTGAAAATCAGGGTCATGTTGACCTTGATTCCCTCCTCGCTCAAGATTTTGCATGCCTTAAGCCCTTCAGCGGTCATCGGAATCTTGACAACCATATTAGGATGGATCTTGGCTATTTCTTTGCCTTCTTCAACCATGGTCGGTGCATCAACGGTCGTCGCCTTGACCTCTCCTGATATCGGTCCGTCGACAATGCCGGTAATCTCCTTGATAACCTCGCTGAAGTCGCGTCCTTCCTTGGCGATCAGCGAGGGATTGGTGGTCACCCCGCATATCACCCCCATCTGGTAAGCCTCTTTGATTTGGCTAACATCCGCTGTATCTATAAAAAATTTCACTGAGATCCCCTCCTTCGTTTTTCATTCTACATTTTTCCAACAACAGTTCGATTTCTTCAACCAGCCTGTCGCTGGTAAGGCCATATTTTTCTTTAAGGAAATTAGGACTTCCCACCTGTCCGAATTTGTCTTCGACACCGACTCTCTTGAATATCGGATTGAGATGGTTTTCAACAATGACTTCGCCTACCGCGCTGCCCAGACCTCCGATAATCGAATGGTTTTCAAACGTAACAACTACTTTGGCTTTTCCGGCCTGTTCAATTATCAGTTTTTCATCCAATGGCTTGATGGTGAACATGTCGACCACCCCTACCGAGTAACCCTTGGCTTCCAGGATATCCCGGGCATCGAGAGCGTCGCTTACCAGCTCACCGGCTACTACTATCAGCACATCATCTCCTTGGCTAAGCAGGTTGCCCTTTCCGATCTCAAAGGTCGAACCAGCCTTGTAAATGTCGCGGACCGCCTTGCGGTTGGCCCGAAGGTAATGGACACCTTCCATTTTGGCGAATTCCTTGACAATCCAGGCAACCTGAGTGTCATCGGCCCCGTCACAGATCACGATTTCCGGTATCGCCCGGAGAAGCGCCACATCTTCGAATGATGTGTGGGTACCTCCGTTAGTGCCCACACAATATCCCGGATCCGATCCATAGATGTTGATGGTGTTTTTACTGTAACTGCCTGCCATAAAAATCTGGTCAAGTACCCGTCTGGTGGCAAATGGCGCGAAGGTATGAACGAACGGAGTGTAGCCCACAAGCGACAGCCCTGCTGCCACCCCGACCATATTCGCTTCCTGGATACCCATCTGGATGAAGTTTTTCGGGGACGCTTTCTTTATTTTATTGAAATAACTGGCCCCGCCAAGGTCCGCTTCCAAAGCCACCACCTTGTCATTTTCTTCGATAAGATCCATAATGGATTCGACCACGCTAGTCCTCAGTTCCCGGCCTTTTGTATTCCTGTTTTCAGTTAGTTCAAACATTTTTTTCCTCCCGCCACATTATTTTTTCCAGTTGAGCCAACGCTTTTATAGCCGCTTCATGATTTTTTTGAGATTCGAATTTCACCGAGTGGTTGTCCATCAGCTTTTCAAAATAGTCTATCCCCTGTCCTTTGATCGTGTCCAGAACGATGCATTTGGCAGTTGACTTCACCGTTTTCAAATAATCGAGCGCCAAGTCAATGGCGGCGATATCATCGCCTTTTACCTTCATCGTATAAAACCCGAAAGCTTCCATCTTCATTGATATGTCGAAAGGATTCATCACGTCTTTGGTGTAGCCGTCGAGCTGTTTCTTGTTGTCGTCGATGATCACCACCAGATTGTCAAGGCGATAATGGGCGATGAATTGGAATGCTTCCCAGCATTGTCCCTCATTTAGTTCCCCGTCACCGACAATCAGGTAGACATGGTTGTCCTTATTGGCGAGCTTCAATCCATAGGCGATTCCCGCCCCCTGGCTTGTCCCCTGACCAAGCGAACCGGTCGTGGCATCGACTCCAAGAGTCTTAAGCCGGTCGGGATGGGATGGGAAATTCGTCCCGCCGCAATTGAGCGTGTCCAATTGGTCTTTGGGGAAATATCCCTGATGGGCCAAAGTCGCGTAAAGCGCCGGTCCGGCATGCCCCTTTGACAATACCAGGTAGTCGCGTCCGGTCCACTGGGGGTTGAGAGGATCGTGTTTCATTTGCCTGCCGTAAAGGGCGCAAAGCAATTCGACGATGGAAAACGAACCGCCCAGGTGGCCTGCTCCGCATTTCAAAAGCATGTTTAGAATATCGTAGCGAACACCTGCCGCCATTTTCTCCAAGTCTGATATGTTTGTTTCTCTCATCTTAAAACCCCAATTTCGCACTTAATTTCTCTTCCAGTTCCTGGACATCCATAATATTTTCAAGGATTATCTTGTTGGGCAGGCCGTCAACGAACTCTTCGAGATCGCCACCGACCACAAACAAGTCAGCCGCATTTTCGACCGCATCCGAAACTGAAGAATGGACAACTTCGATATCCCCCCGTCCGTGATTTTTGAGCACTTTTTCAACATTCATTCTTACCAGCATGCTTGAACCCAATCCAGAGCCACAGCAGCACATGATTTTATTAATTCCCATAATATAGTCTCCTTATCTAATCAAATATCTTCTATGATTGAAATCGGAAAACCAAGAAGAGCTTATCTTGGCTTTCCCTATTGTTATTTTGAATACTCTTGTTGGGCAGCCTCTTGGCTGGCTTTTTTAGGTGCAACCAGATTGTAGACAATCGGCAAGGCAAACAATCCTAGACATATCGCCAGCAAGCCATAACCTTGGACGTACTGAGCGGTGTTTCCGATCAGGATCCCAACTACTGAAAAGTCGGCATCAGAGAACGTGGTGTTGGCGAACTGGAGAGCTCCCATGACCGGCATGCAGATTGCAGGCAGGAAGGTGATAAGCAACCCATGGGCGAACGAACCGGCGACACATCCTTTAAGACCACCCTGGGCATTTCCAAACACTCCTGCCGAAGCCCCGCAAAAGAAATGAGGGATAACCCCTGGAAGGATCAAAGCGACTGGAACAAGGTTCGAGTTGATGAATCCCAAAGCGAACAATCCGACGATACCGCCCACAAACGATACCAAAAATCCGATCAATACCGCATTTGGTGCGTAAGGGAAGACTACCGGACAGTCCAGTGCCGGTTTTGAATTAGGCACCAGTTTTTCAGCGATTCCTTTGAAGGCAGGAACGATTTCCCCGATGATAAGACGTACCCCTGAAAGGATGATGTATACCCCGGCAGCGAAATTGATACCGTGCATCAAAGCCCAGACTAGCCAGTGGGTTTTGGTATCGCCACCTGCAAACAAAGCTGAAATGACAGGGTCGCTCAGACCGCCGTTAAGCACTGCAACACCAGTGACGATGACAAAGAATACGATCATGGTAATCGAGATTGATACAGTAGTGTCCCTCAAAAATGACAACCCCTAGGAAAATTGATATCTTCAGTTGATTTTGAACCTTTGAAAAGTTTTCCCACCTGGGCGGATACAAAGTAACCGAATCCCCCGAAATGACCGAATGCCAGATCCTTAGAACCGGTGATCTTTTCCATCGATGGCTGGAGCAATGCCGGTGAAATGACCATTACCAGACCTAAAAGGGCCGAACCGCCGACGATCAATGCGATGCCGCTAAGTCCCCCAACTGAAAGGATTACTGCGATCATGCAGGCCATGTATAGCGTGTGATGCCCGGTAAGGAAGATGTATTTCATCCTTGAAAAACGGGCCAGTACGATATTGGCAATCATCCCGAAACACATGATCAATGCGGTAGCTTGACCATATTGGGTAAGGGCTTGGGAAACTATAGCCTCGTTGTTTGGCACAACCCCTTGCATATTGAATGCGAAATTGAACAGCGTTCCAAAATCGGTTAGCGATCCGGACAACAGATATGAAGCCCCCGCTCCCAAAACCACGAATCCGGCGATTGTCTTGATGGTCCCCTTGACGATGGCCGATGTCTGTTTGCCTTGCAGGATCAACCCGACCATGGCAAGCAGCCCGACAAGAATCGCTGGTGTTGATAAGATGTTGACAATAATGTCGATAATAAACATAACTTTCTTTCCTCCTGTTTTTTCTCTATGCTACATCATTTGAGTTGGCGAAGATGTCGTAGACGACATCCTGCGATGTTGTGGCCAATAATTTCTCGACCGTCTTGGTGCTCGCAAATATTTCCCCGATGGCCTTCATGATTTCCACATGCGACTTGCCGTCACTGGCGACCAGGCCGATCAAGATCCGCACATCATATCCGTCCGACTTGAATTTCACCGGTTCCTTGAGCACGGTCACCGCCATTTGGGTTTGTAATGCCCCCTGTTCGGTCGCCGCATGGATCAAAGCCAGATTTTCACACAGAACATAGTACGGTCCGTATTTCCTGGTGTTCTCGAACACGCCATCGATATAGCGGGATTCGCAGTAACCCTGATCGACCAAGGGCTCGATGGCAGTCTTGATTGCTTCTTCCCAGCCGGTGACTCGATCGATAAAATAAATGTTTTTCTTCTTGAAAAGTTTTTCCATATGCTTGATCTCCTCTTGATTACATTTCTAGTATATCTTTGAAAGCGTTAATAAAAAAGCCCAAATCCTTGCACAGTGTTTGTGCAAGACTTGGGCGAAGATACAAGATCATATTGTCCGGACAAAGAAAGAATTGATTTCATCGACACTTTTCGAATCTTTGACGATTCCGGTATTCTCCGGATTGGCGAACAGATTAATCAGATCCGACAACATTTTCAAATGGCTGGTCTGATCCTGGGCGCTCATTACTATTACCAGATAAGCTTTTTTTCCCCGTTCGAATTCGATTCCTTCGGGATAGACACTCAGCGACAGTCCCAGCTTCAATGAACCATGGCTTATCTTGGAGTGGGCCAGGCAGACACCGTTGGATATGAACATATACGGACCGTACTTTTTAAGCTGGCGGACAATGTTTCTGGCATAAGTATTGTTGACAAAACCCCTGTTTTCAAGAATGGCTGTCGTCTTTTCAATTGCCTGTTGCCAAGTTGGCTTGCTGTTGTCAATCATCACAAAACCTGGTTGGCCCAAGAAGGCGCTGGCCTTGACGGCGTTGTCTTCAAGATTGAATCGGTGCAGCTGGCGATAATTCAAGAAGCGGTAGAGCTCCTCCTTGACCGTATCCACACAATCACCCTTCAGGTAAGGTCTGACAATATTGACAAGCTCGTTCAATTCGTTTTGGGGGTTATCGATCTCATAGACTTTTTTCATTATCCCCAACCGGTCAAGGTCACTCAATATCGGGTTGACCAGGATGAAATTCGCAAAGCGATGGGCAATGGACGATATGGTGGAGATTACCACATCATAGTCATCCTGGCCGACTTCAAGGTTGTCGCTGTTGGTGATTTCGATAATCGCATCATCCTGGATCATATATGATATTTCCGCCTTGAGCATATTGGCAGTTGACAATCCGTTGGGGCAGATTATTAGGATCCGCTTTTTCTTTTTGGTGAGTTTGCGCTGGGAGTTGAGTGCACCTCCGAAATGCAATGTCAGATAGGCTATCTCCGCATCGTGGATTGGCAGAGAAAGTTCCTTTTGCATGAACTGTGTCGCTTTTTTTGTCACGTCAAAGAGATAGCCATACTCCCTCTTGACGTCATCAAGCAAAGGGTTGCCGATGATTATCCCATAACGGTAGCGGTAGATGCTGTTTTTAAGATGATAGTACAGGGCCTGTTCGAGTTCCTTCTGTTTCTGGAAATCCACATTCGCGAGACGTTCGAATTCCTCAACCAGGTCGCATGCCAGATTGTATATGTCCCCATTGAGCTGGTCATCGAAATCGAGATTAAGACTTTGGAGGCGGCTTCCCAGGATGTGCAACGTCAGGTATACCTTCTCGAACGAAGAAAATTCACCAAAGTATTTATCGATCAGGCCATATTCCTGGGTATCGACAATTTTAAGCACCAGTCCCTGGTCGAAAATCAGCGGATCCTCGCGATGGGAGATGGTGGAGAAAAAGACGGACAGCGAGTAACAGACACCATAGACGAACTTGTAGTTCAACTCTTCTTCAATTTTATGTAGACGGCGCTGGTACTCAACGATTGTATCCTGCCTGGCAAGAGTGATGTCACCGGAAAGATAGAGCTTGTGGATGTGGTCGAAACACAGGAAAAAAACCGACCTTTTGGTGATTACATTGCCACTGATATAATACCCTTTTTTCATGGAAAATTTAAGTTCGAGATTGTAGTTAGAAAGGCTGTCCTGAGTTGCCTTAAGATCGGATATGACCGTATTGCGGCTTACCTTGGTGATGTCCATCAAGTCCTCTATCATGATTATGGTATCACGCCTCAGGATGGTGCACATTATAATGCGGACCCGGTCACTGGGATTGAATGACTGGTTTTTCGACAAATCAAGATTGGTTTTCGCCAGCTCTATGCGGGTATTTTTATCGAGATAGATTCCTTTGCCCCGCTCGACGACAATCTTCTCCCAGCTGTTTTCAACCAAGAAATCGTTGATCCGCTCCAGATCGTAATAGATGGTCCGCCTGGAAACGTTGTTGAACAGGGATATTTCCTGCAACGTCACGTAGCTGTCCCGGTTGAGCAGCGCTTCAAGTATTTTTTTGCATCTTACGTCAAGTTCCTGAATAATCATTGTTTCACCTTCCTAAAAACCTATGTAATAGATTCTATCACAAATTATTTGGAAACGGTAACAAAAATCTCAAAAAAAAGAATGCCGCCAAAGGCAGCATTCATCATATCAGTTTTCTTCGAGTCATTTCATTCACTATAATATTGTTGGCCGCAGGCGAAAATTCATGGATGTATTGATAAATATCCAACAAATCAACTCCCGACATACCCTTTATGATTTTAGTAAAATCGTATATGTCATCCTCATCACTTTCATTCAATTCGAGACCAAATTCATAAGCCAAAAAATCTTCATTTTCAAAATCATCTTCATAGTCGTAATCAATTTCACCAAGCTGATTTCTAGTGTTGTAAAAACTCATTTTACTTTAGTTTCCTTTTCATCTCTTCATTAATTTTACGTGAATATTATTATATATTTCCACTTAAAAATCAATATGATTTTCACAAAACGGAATTAAATTAAGCAGTTTGAAACAATGCGATTTTCCAGTTTCATATCCTAAAAATATTTTTTTAGAAATGCTTTAATATGTTTCCAGGCAGCCGCATTTAAACAATCTGTGCGCGACTGAAATTTAGGAAAAAGAAAAACCTGGAATTCTCCAGGTTCACTTTTACATACCTTCGTGGAAAGTACGTGAAATTACGTCGTTTTGTTGTTCTTTTGTCAGTTTGACAAAGTTTACTGCATATCCACTGACACGAACTGTCAATTGTGGGTATTTTTCTGGATGTGCTTGGGCATCCAATAATGTTTCGCGGTTGAAAACATTGACGTTAAGGTGGTGACCACCTTGTTCAACGTAACCATCCAACATGTTCACTAGATTATCTACTTGTTGTTCGTTAGCCATTTGTCTGTCTCCTTTTAATATTTGTCCGATCCCTCATCGCCATATAGTGGCATGTTTGGGATTTTGCAGGCAGTATCGCCGACTTCGCAGTTGCAGCCCTCGGTGATGCTTGCCTCTTGCAAATCCACTGTTTCAGGATTTTGAACTATTACATTAATATGTCCACTGCCTCTTTCGGCGATCGAATCCAACATATTAACAAGATCGTCAATATTTTGTTCCTTAGACATCTTAATTCCTTCTTTCTTATTTGTTATCTAAATCTTCAAGGTTAAGATCTACTTCAAGGTCACCCATGAATACTTGATCGTCCTTACCTAAAGCTCCAGGAATGATTGAGAAAGTGTTTGAGATACCATCTTGCGCATCAGCGAATGGCAGCTTGGCAACTGAAGCCAATGATGAAACCGCTCCTGATTTGTCGCGACCGTGCATTGGGTTAGCCCCTGGTGCGAATGGTTGTCCGGCTTTACGACCGTCAGGTGTGTTACCTGTTGCGTTACCGTAAACAACGTTTGAAGTGATTGTCAGGATTGAAGTAGTTGGCACTGAGTTTCTGTATGTGAAGTGGGTTTTCACATATCCCATGAATGTATGAACCAGCCAGTTAGCGATTTCGTCAACACGGTCATCATCGTTTCCGTATGTAGGGAAGTCACCTTCGATTTGGTAGTCAACAGCCAATCCAGCTTCATCACGGATCACTTTAACTTTAGCGTATTTGATTGCTGAAAGCGAGTCAGCTACTACTGAAAGACCTGCGATACCTGTTGCGAAGTAACGTTTTACTTCACGGTCATGCAACGCCATTTGGATTCTTTCGTAAGCATATTTGTCATGCATGTAGTGGATGATGTTCAATGAGTTGACATAAACGTCAGCCAACCATTCCATCATATCTTCGTATTTTTCAATTACGTCATCGTAATCTAAATATTCAGAAGTTACCGGACGGAATTTAGGTCCTACTTGCTTTTTCGATTTTTCATCGATACCACCGTTGATTGCGTATAACAAGCATTTTGCCAGGTTGGCACGGGCTCCGAAGAACTGCATTTCCTTACCTAATCTCATTGAAGACACGCAACAAGCGATTGCATAGTCATCACCATGAGAAACGCGCATCAAATCGTCATTTTCGTATTGGATTGAAGAAGTTTCGATTGAGATTTTAGCACAGAATTTTTTGAATTCATTTGGCAAACGTGTTGACCATAATACAGTCAAGTTCGGTTCAGGAGAAGTTCCCAAGTTGATCAATGTGTGAAGGTAACGGAAAGATGATTTCGTTACTAAGTGACGTCCATCAACACCGACACCACCGATTGATTCAGTTACCCAAGTTGGGTCTCCGGCGAAAATCGCGTTGTAATCAGGTGTACGGGCGAATTTCACAAGACGCAATTTCATGATGAAGTGGTCGATGAATTCCTGAACTTGTTCTTCAGTGTAAGTCCCGTTGTCCAAGTCACGTTGAGCATAGATGTCGATGAAAGTAGAAGTTCTACCCAATGACATTGCCGCTCCGTTTTGTTCCTTAACGGCACCCAAATAACCGAAGTACAGCCATTGGATCGCTTCTTTTACGTCTTTTGCAGGTTTTGAGATGTCAAAGCCATATGAAGCAGCCATTTCCTTCAATTCTTTCAAGGCGCGCATTTGTTCAGACAATTCTTCACGCAATTGGATATTTTCAGGGTCCATGCGAACTCTTGTTGTATCTTTTTGCCAGTTTTTGTCTTCGATCAGACGATCGATACCATAAAGTGCGACACGACGGTAGTCACCGATGATACGTCCACGTCCATACGCATCAGGAAGTCCAGTGATGATGTGTGAAGAACGGCAAGCTCTCATGTCTTCAGTATAAACGTCAAATACTCCAGCGTTGTGAGTTTTGCGGTATTTAGTGAATATTTCCACAATTTGAGGATCAACTTCATAACCATTGTCTTTGCATGCTTGTACTGCCATACGGATACCACCGTTTGGTTGTAAAGCACGTTTGAAAGGTTTGTCTGTTTGGAATCCGACAATTGTTTCTAAATCTTGGTTTAAGTAACCAGCTCCATGGCTAGTCAAAGTAGATACGATCTTAGTATCCATATCAAGAACGCCACCAGTGGCTCTTTCTTGTTGAGTCAACTCCATTACTTGATCCCATAATTTCGTTGTTGCTTCAGTCGGACCTGCTAAAAAGCTGTCATCTCCATCATAAGGAGTGTAGTTTTTTTGGATAAAGTCTCTTAAATCGATTTCTTTAATCCATTTACCAGCAGTAAATCCAGACCATTCATTTTTGAAATTCATCTAATTTTAATACCCCCATATTAATTTTACTAGCAATTAACTTGAATTTTCCACCTTGTGAAAATATTTGAAAACGTGTTTTCCCACTAGCAAATACACTATATACCTTTTTTAAAATAATTTCCAGTGATATCGCTTAAATATTTTTAAATTTTCCTTTATTTTTATGAGCTTATATATTATAGTGGATTTATATAAAAATTTGGAGGTATTAAATGTCAACTAAGATTATGACAAGTGAGTCCTTTAATGAAGTTAAGAGCAACGTTCAAGAAATTCTTTCAAGTAATGTCGAAAAAAACAACATTTTTTTATCTAGTCATTCCAAGAAAAATTTGGCCACTCATTTAAGCATCACCACAATTCGCATTCAAAACAGAAATTACATTCCTTTGTCAAAAGCGAAAGTTCTCGAGTATCAAGAAGATGAACTTTACCCGGTAGCCAAAGATATCTGCGATTCGATCGCCAACCAATACGCGATTGAATTCCCGGATAACGAGGTTTCACTGGTAACTATGTACCTGAGAAAGACAAACGCATTGGACTTGGAAATAACGACTGGAATCGACTTGCTTGATGATCAAACATACACTTATATAAAGACAGCATTGAACAGAATCAAAAATGCTTACGGAACGGATTTTAGCAACAAGCAAAAATTCATCGTCTCAATCGGATTGCACTTGGAACCCGCCCTCGAGCGTCTTCAGGAAAATCGCCAGCTGACCAACCCGCTGACCGCACAGATCAAGGAGCGTCATCTCAATGAGTTCAACCTGGCTTCAATCCTGCGCGATGTCATCGAAGAGGACACCGGCATGGTATTGAATGATGATGAAGTCGCATTCTTGGCTTTGCACTTTGTCGTTGTGACCAAACACAAATAAACACACCTCGCGGTGTGTTTTTTGTTTAGTATATCAATTCATCGCCGCTGGGTTCGTAATTGTCCCCGTACACGTGCTTGATCGCTTCAAGCACCACTTCCTTGTCCCCGGCATAATAGCTTGTACCCACTTCAAGGGCCATGAACCGGTCCTCGCCTTTTCCCAAAATCAGGATGATATCATTGGGGCTGGAAATCTCGATGGCCTGCTGGATCGCGATAAGCCGCTGGGAGATGACAATCGATGTCGCCTTTTTGAGGTTGTTCTGGACATCGAGGCAGATATTCCCGATCCCCTCCTCGTCGAGCCTTTCGTCCTGATTGGTCAGGATCACATGGTCTAGATAGCGGTCGGCGATTCTTCCCATTTGCTCCCTGAAGCGTTTGCCCCGGTAACTCGACGGTCCAAATACCCCGATGATCCGACCATTTTCCTTAGCATATTTTCTGGCGAAGACGAAAACCCGTTCGTAATCAAAGAGTTCCTGGCAATAATCGACAACCACGTCGAATTTCTCATCGATGTCCAGGACTTCGTAGCGGCCCCCGACAACTTTCAGGGAATTCATGATCATGCCGATTTTCTCCGTTTCCACCTGGCAGGCCTTCATGATCGCTCCCAGGGCAAGAAGATGATATAGATTGTATTTCCCGACCAGTTTGGTGGCTACCGGTATTTCCTGACCATCAAAGCACAATGTGAATTTGCTTTGCTTGAGGGAAAGATCCAGATTCTTGGCATATACGTCACTCTTGTCAGTCAGGGAATACGTGATGACCTTGGCTTTGGTCACTGTCTTGAACCGGTCGAAGTACTTGTCGTCCTCGTTCAAAATCGCATAATTTTCCTCCGATAGCTGACTAAACAGCGATAGCTTGGCTTCAAGATATTCATCGAAGGTCCCATGGAACTCGAGATGGCGTGGTTCGATTGAAGTCAAAACCGCGATGTCAAACTGGATATCCAGGAACCGTTCCAGCGCCAGGCCGATGCTCGAAACCTCGATTGTCGCCAGTTGGACATCCCGGGACACCATCCGTGAAAGATGCTGGTGGAGGGAAATGATTTCCGGAGTGGCCAATGGCTGGCGCAGGTCGATTCCATCGTAACATAGACGGTCCGACCCGAAATATCCGGTTTTGTATTTGTATGACAGCGCCTGGTCGATCAATGTCGCCAGGGTCGTCTTGCCCCCGGAACCGGTGACCCCGATTGTCATCATTTTGGTCGAAGGGTAGTCAAAGAAGATATTGGCGACCCGGTTGAGCTGTGCCTTGACATCATTTACTTTGAGATAGATGATGTCGGGACGGTATGATGGCAGCTTCTTTGAATGAACTATCGCGATTGCGCCTTGAAAAAGGGCGTCATCGATATACTGATGACCATCCACTGTCAGACCCTCGATGCAAAAGAAAAGCGAATTCCTTTTGACATAGCGGGAATCCGAATGGATCGAATATATTTTAGCGTCGTAATCGCAATCGAACAGTTCATTTAGCTTTTTCATTTGATTATTTCTCCGATCAGTTCATCACCGACATCCTTGAGGGCAACCGGTACAATCTGGCCGATCAGATAGGCGTCGGTTTTGACTTTAATTTTCAAATAATTGGAACTGTGGCCGACCAGGTAATCGCCTTCACGCGATTCGAAAAGGACATCCTGGACAACTGTGAGATTCTTTCGGGCATATGAAGCGGTCAGTTCCTTTGACAAGGCGACGAGTTCATTGACCCGCTGTTTTTTCACCTGTTCATCCACCTGGTTTTCCATCGTTGCAGCCGGCGTGTTCTTCCTCTTTGAATAAGGGAATACATGGAGCTGCATGAAGTTGATCCGTCGAAGCGTTGCGACAGTCAGGTCGAAGAGTTCGTCAGTTTCACCAGGGAAACCGACAATAATGTCAGTCGACAGGGCCATGTTCGGGATTTTCTCGCGAAGGGCTTTGATGCGCGCTTCGAACTGGTCAAGAGTGTATTTGCGCCTCATCTTTTTGAGGATCTCGTCGCTTCCAGCCTGGATTGGCACATGGAGGTGGTCGACAATCACTTTGCTTTGAGCGATTAGGTCAACAATCTTGTCTGATATCTGGCTTGTCTCGATTGAGGATATGCGCAGCCTTTTGAGTCCCGGTACTTCAACCAGGTCTTCAAGCAGGTCGCCAAAGTCATAGTCGTCAAAATCTTCGCCATAGCCAGCGGTATGGATTCCCGTAAGCACGATCTCCACAAAGCCTTTTGAAACAAGCTCACGGGCCTGATCGATAACGCTTGCCCGGTCGCGCGAACGCATTTTACCCCGGCTGTAAGGGATGATGCAGTAGGTGCAAAAATTGTTGCAGCCATCCTGGATTTTCAGATAGGCCCTGGTGTTTTTGAAGTTGTGGATTTCCAATTCCTCGAACTCACTCAGAAGCAGGACATCATCGATGCGCACAACCGTTTTTCCTGTTGCCAGGTGCTCGTTGACAAAGTTGACGATCTGGTCTTTATAACGGGTACCGATGATCACCCCGACTCCGCCGATTGCCAGAACTTCATCCTTGGCCACCTGGGCATAGCACCCTACGACACAGACAACTGCTTCGGGGTTGCGCTTGATCGCCTGACGGATGACCTGACGGGATTTCTTGTCACCGGTATTGGTGACCGTGCAGGTGTTTATTATATATACGTCGCTTGTATCCTTGAAGTCGGTTTCCTGGTAGCCGGCGTCCTTGAACAGCCCAAGCATGGCCTCCGATTCATAACTGTTGACTTTGCACCCCAGGGTATGGAATGCTACTTTCATCATTTTCTCCATTTTTTCTCCATTTTCTTGATAAATTTGTCACTGAGAAGACCTTCTGTAACCAGGTAGTCATATATAAGGATGGGATCGTCGTTGGCGATGATCATTTTCGCCAATTTCTCGATCTGTGATTTTTCGTACTCGCCTTTGAACCACTTGTCCTTCAACACCAGTTCATGGATATCGAAATCATCTTTTCCAACAAGATAGATCAGGTTGAACTCTTTCGAATAGAATGCCGCCCTAACTTCGTTTTCCCCCAACAACTCCAGGCTGCAAAAATCGCTGGCATAAGGGGCAAGACCGTATTCGTCGATCATGTCGCGATAGTCGCGGTTTTGGCTCTTCAAAAGCAGCTGGTATTTTTTCAATCCCAAAGCCTCGTGGTCCCTGATAAGATAATCGTTGATCAATTGGCTGTGGTAAGGCAGGTATATATTATGCTCGAAAACCATGCGCGGAAGATTTTCGACAATCGTGGGTATCTCCTGCTGGTAGAAGCGGCGTCGTTCCTGATAGTTCAAGTGGCGCAGGACATCCTCGTTCTGGTTGTTGAGCTGGTTTATGGCTTCATTTATTTTCTGCTCGTTTTCAAAACTGCCAGCCAGGATTTCGAAGGTGTATAGATCGAAACTTGTCTTCACCTTGAAATCATAGCCCAAAGACTTGAGCATATGATGTTTCTTCTTATAGGTATCATAAAGTTTTGATTTCTGGAAATCGTAGTTCCTCCCATAGCGGGCAAGCATTTCCAATATCATCGCAACACCTCGCGAAACAGGCCGATGGCGCTAAGGATATACATCGGTGCCGTCTCGGACCTAAGGATTCTCTTGCCAAGGGATATGTTGCGATAATTGTTACAGTTGAAAAAATCAACTTCATCCTGGGAAAAACCGCCTTCCGAACCGACAATGACGTTGATTGTCTGCCCGGACTCCAGCGTTTCAAGCACTTCCTTGAAGCCGCCATGGATCTTGTCCTTGGCCGTCTGTTCATAGGCCACCAGGTTGTAGTCACCCTGATATTGACCGATCTGGTCGACCGTGATGAGATCATCGAGGACCGGAATGAAATTGCGGTGCGACTGTTCGCTGGCTTCCTTCAGGATTTTTTCATAACGTTCCCGCTTCTTGTTGAACTTGTCCTTGTCGAGGCGCACCACGCATCGCGATGTGATGATCGGGACAATCCGGCTTACGCCAAGTTCGGTCGCCTTTTGCAAGACCAGATCGAACTTCTCCCCTTTGGACAAAGCATAAATCAATGTCACATGGACATCAAGCTCGCTATCGTTTTCTAGCTCTTCCAATATTTTCAGGATATTGCTGTCGATATCTTCAATGACCGCCAGAAAATTGCGGCCGACTTGGTCGACAACAACAACCTCGTCGTTGTTTCGCTGGCGCATCACTTTTTTTAGATGGAAATGGTCGTCCTTATCCAATGAGAGGCTTTGCCCCTGTTTCAATTCTTCCCTTACAAAATAACGTTGCATGTCAAGTCACCTCTACTATATAATAACACTTTTGCATATTTTAAAAAAGGTTCAATCCGTCCGGGAAAGAACTTGCTATTATATTATAAACTTGAAGCCACAATAGTCAATAAATATCGCCTGGAAGTCGCAAATGTCTGAATCGAACGTCCCCCAAGCGAAAAAAAACATCCCACGCAACCTTGAGGCTGCGTGAGATAGAGATAATAAGATGTTTAGCTGATGGTGAAATTTCCACCTGAATAGTCGACAGTTACTTCGCTGTTTGGCTTGATGTCGCCAGCGATTATCGCCCGGGCGATCAAGGTTTCGATATTGCTTTGGATGAAACGTTTGATCGGACGCGCCCCGTAGGTAACATCATATCCTTCGTTGCGGATTTCTTCTTTGGCCAAGTCGCTTAGATGGACCGCAATGTTCTTTTCCTGCAACCTGAGCTGGAGCTGGGCAATGAACTTGTCAATGATGGCATCGATCACGCTCTGGTCAAGCGAGTTGAACATGACAACATCATCAATCCGGTTAAGCAATTCCGGTTTGAAGTAGTTCTTCAACTCGGCGCTTACCATCGCCCTGGTGTTTTCATCGTTTCCTTGAAGCAGGTACTGGCTTCCGATATTCGAGGTCATGATGATGATCGTGTTCTTGAAACTTACCGTAACCCCTTTGGAGTCGGTAATCCGTCCGTCATCGAGAACCTGCAGCAGGATGTTGAACACATCGCTGTGGGCTTTTTCAATCTCGTCAAGCAGGACGATCGAGTATGGATGGCGGCGCACCGCTTCGGTGAGCTGACCGCCCTCTTCATAGCCGACATAGCCCGGTGGCGCCCCGACCAGACGGCTGACTGCGAATTTTTCCATGTATTCGGACATGTCGATCCTTACGATGTTGCGCTCGCTGTCAAACAGCTGCTGGGCCAACGCCTTGGCCACTTCGGTTTTTCCGACTCCGGTAGGTCCCAAAAACAGGAACGATCCGATTGGCCGGTTTTCATCGTTGATTCCCGCCCGCGATCTGAGGATCGCATCGGTAACTTTCTCGATTGCCTGATCCTGACCGATGACTCTTTGTTTCAACGCCTCATCGAGGGCCAGGAGTTTTTCCCGTTCCGATTCCATCAGTTTGGTAACCGGAATGCCGGTCCATCTTGAAATGACCTGGGAAACCGTGTCGACATCGACGATTTCCTGAAGCAGGTTGTCTTCCTGTTCCTTTGATTCGATGTCCTTGATCTCGTTGGAGATGGACGGCAGGGTCTCATATTTTATTTTGGCAGCCTGGGTCAGGTCGCCGTCGCTCTGGTATTTTTCCTGCAGTGCTTCAAGGCGCACCCGCTGTTCCTTCAATTCCTTCAGACGGTCGATGCTGGCTTTTTCACCCTTCCAGCGGTCCTCAAGAACACGTTGTTGTTCCTGCAGGGATGCGATTTTCGCCTGGATCTGGTTCTTGCGGGCCAGCGAGGCCTCGTCATTGTCCTTGCCGATTGAGATTTCTTCCATTTTCAACCGGTTGATTTCCCGGGTAATCGTATCAAGCTCGATTGGCATCGAGTCGATTTCCATCCTGATAAGCGAACAAGACTCGTCAATAAGATCGATCGCCTTGTCCGGCAGGAACCGGTCAGTGATGTAGCGGACCGACATATTGACCGCACCGATGATGGCGTTGTCCGATATCTTGACCCCGTGATGCGATTCGAAAGAGTCCTTGAGTCCCCGGATGATCGCGATAGTGTCATCAAGTGTCGGTTCGTCGACCTGGACTTTCTGGAACCGCCGTTCCAATGCGGCATCCTTTTCAATATATTTTCGATATTCGTCGAGGGTTGTCGCCCCGATACAGTGCAGTTCGCCCCGGGCGAGCATCGGCTTGAGCAGGTTGGCGGCATCCATGGCACCATCGGATTTCCCGGCCCCCACAAGTTGATGGATCTCATCGATGAACATGATGATCTGTCCTTCAGCCTTCTTGATTTCCTGGAGCACAGCTTTTAGTCTCTCCTCGAACTCGCCGCGGTATTTGGCACCGGCCACCAGCGAACCAAGATCGAGCTCATAGATCATTTTGTTTTTCAATGTTACCGGCACGTCGTTTTTGAAAATCCGCCACGCCAGACCTTCAACGATGGCGGTCTTACCGACCCCGGGTTCACCGATAAGAATCGGGTTGTTTTTAGTTTTCCGTGACAGGATCTGGATAACCCGTCTGATCTCGTCATCGCGACCGATGATCGGGTCGATCTTGCCGTCTTTTACATCCTTGATCAGATCCCGGCCGTACTTTTCAAGCACTTCGTAGCTGTTTTCCGGATTTGGATTGTCAACCGATTTTCCACCGCGCATGTCCATAATAGATTTCTCCACCTCGCTTTTGTTTAGATTGTTTCTCGAAAGTATATTTTTGATTTCGTTGTTTTTACAGTCAAACAGAGCCATGATAAAGTGCTCGACGCTAAGATACTGGTCCTTGTAGGAGGACATGTACTTGTTGGCATCCTGGATCAGCTGGTTGAGATCATAGGAAAGCCGCATCGAGTTGGCATCCACATTGTCGATTGTCACTTTTGTCTTGAGATTGTTCGCAAAGTCGTTTTCGAAACTGGAAATGTCGACATTGGCTTTTTGCAGGACTCTTTTGAGAGTCCCTTGTCCGTCTTCCAAGAGGCTTAAAACCACATGGGCGATATCCACAATCTGGTTATTGTTGTTGATTGCTTTTTGACTCGCATTATACAGCGCCTGCTGCATTTTTTCAGTCATCATATCATTGTTCATAAGGCCACTCCTTTCATTAGCACTCACAACCTATATGTGCTAAACATATTATAGCACTCTTGTTAGCACTGTCAATACGAAGGTGCTAAAAATATTCAATATATGTCGATTGCCAGCATCTTTTTCCAATTATATTTTTCCTAAGACTTATCGCCAGCGCCAATTCATCTTCGATCATCTCTGTTCCAGCCTTAAACAGATCTTTGAAACCGGATTCAAAAAACACCATTGCTATTGTTCACTTCGATTGCTTTTGTACTTTCAATTGATTACAATTGTGTTATAGGATTTTGGAGGTAATATATGGACGTAATCAAAAGAAACAATACAGTAACACCTTTTCACAAGGAAAAAATCTACAACGCCATCATCAACGCCATGAATGAAACAGTAAAAGGAGTCGACGAGATTCTCGCAGCCGACATCACCAATGAGGTCGAGGAAATCCTGACTGGCTACTATTCGCCTTTTAGCGTCGACATCATCCAGGATGTCGTCGAAGGCCAGCTTATGGCCTCATCGCGCAAGGATGTTGCCAAGGTCTACATGATCTACCGATATGAAAGGGACAAGTCCCGTCAGAAGCGGGCAACTCAAAGCGACAATCTCCTTTTGAGCGACGATTTCCTTTCCAACTACAAACATGTCCCATCGCCGTTAAAACAGCTGGGCAACTTTGTCTATTACCGGACTTACTCACGCTGGCTCGACGAGGAAAGCCGGCGCGAATACTGGTGGGAGACCGTGGCCCGGGCCGTCGAGTACAACTGCTCCCTTGTTCCCACAACGCGCAAGGAAGCCCAGGAGCTTTTCGACAACATCTTCAATCTCAAGCAGTTCTTGAGCGGCCGGACATTCTGGGTCGGGGGAACCGATGTTTCCAAGTACTATCCGATGGCCAATTACAACTGCGCCTTTGAAGTCATCGACAATTTCGAAGCCTTCAAGGACCTTTTCTACCTCCTTATGATCGGTTCGGGGGTCGGGGTCCGCATCCTCAAGGATGACGTTGCCAAACTGCCAAAAGTCCGGGTCGACTTCGAGGTGATCAACGAGGACTACACCCCGATAAAGCGCAAACAGCGCGAGGATTCCACCTCACTTAATTTCATCCAGAAAAACATCGCCCGGATCATCATCGGCGATTCCAAAGAAGGCTGGACCCAGGCGCTTGACTTTTTCTTCAAGCTGATCTATTCAAGGGAATACCGGGAGATCAAGACGATTGTGATCAATTATTCCAACGTCAGGCCCAGGGGCGAACGGCTGGCAACCTTTGGGGGGACAGCTTCAGGCCACGAATCGATCAAGCGGATGTTTGAGAAGATCGTGACCGTGATCAAGAAAAGGGGAGTACTTGACCATTATTCGCTGGTCAAACTGATGCCCATCGACTGCCTCGACATAGCGAACATAATCGGGGAAAACGTCGTGGTCGGCGGGGTGCGCCGGACTGCCGAAATAGTCCTGGTCGATGCCGATGACAAGGAATGCATCGAAGCCAAAAGCAACCTCTACAAGCAGATTGACGGCCAATGGCTCGTCGACAAGGACATCATCCACCGGCAGATGTCGAACAATTCGATTTACTACCGCCAGAAACCCAGCCGCGAACAGCTCCACTGGCAGATCGAACAGATGCGTTTTTCCGGTGAACCGGGCTGGGTCAATGAGGTGGCCGGACTCAAACGCCGCCCGAACATGAACGGGGTCAACCCATGCGGTGAGATCCTTCTTGATTCCAAGGGTCTTTGCAACCTGACCACCATCAACGTCTATGCCTTTGTCAATGATAATGGTGAAATCGACTACGAAGGTCTCTATCAGGCCCAACGCTACTCGGCCCGGGCTGGATACCGGATGACATGCACCGAACTGGAGCTGCCGGCCTGGAACACAGTCCAGCAGCGCGACAAGCTCGTGGGATGCTCACTGACAGGATGGCAGGATTTTGTAAACAAGGCCAACCTTTCAATGGAACAACAAGGTGAGATTTTACGCAAGCTGCGGGAGGTGGCCCACGAAGCGGTGAGTGAATATTCTACGCAGATCGGACAGAACGCGCCGCTGCTTGTGACTACGGTGAAACCGGAAGGAACACTGTCGCAGCTGCCAACAGTGTCAAGTGGCGTCCACTATTCCCACTCGCCTTACTATATCCGCCGCATCCGGATCAACGCCACCGATCCGCTGGTGAAGGTGTGCGAAGAGTTGAATTACCCGATCTTCCCGGAAGTCGGTCAGACAATGGAAGATTGCTCGACCAAAGTGATCGAATTCCCGGTTAAGGCGCCCGTTGGAAAAACCAAATATGACGTCACCGCTTTGGAACAGCTGGAAAACTACAAACTGTTCATGGAAAATTATGTCGACCACAACTGCTCGATCACTGTCCATGTAAGGGAGCATGAATGGGACGAGGTGGAACAGTGGGTATATGACCACTGGGACGATACCGTGGCCCTGTCTTTCCTTTCACTCGATGACAGTTTCTACCAGCTGTTGCCATATGAAGCGATCGATGAGACTGAATACAAACGGCGCGAATCAAAAATGCGTCCGTTCGTCCCTAGCCTGCTCAAGAAATATGAAAAGCAGGAACAGGAACTCGACGTAGGTAATGACGGGTGCGAAAGCGGCGTCTGCCCGGTAAGATAAAAAAAGAGGTCTGTCAGCTTCGTGCTGGCAAACCTTTTTTGTCGTTCGATAAAATTATGTACAGACCTTTGGTGGATATTATCTCCACCTCACCTGCAAGCGCCTCATTGGAGACACATAGCGTGTCCCCGATTGTCAGGCGATAATCCACCAGGGGATATTTCGCATTTTTGACAGTCACCAGATTCTCCTCGAAACTAAAAAGCGAGAAGTACCTGTACCCGGTATCTTCGAGGGTGTTGTACGTGTCGTTTGCATAATAGATGAGATTCTGGTCATCCTTGATGATGATGTTGTAATTGCTGTAGCGATAAAGCAGGTTCATGACCGAAAGAAAATGGTCAAGCCGGCCCCCGGTAACCCCGAAAAGGTAGATGGTCGAATAGCCCCGATTGATGGCCTCTTGCAAGGCGACATGCATATCGGTATCATCTTTTATCTGGGGCAGCCTGATTGAATTGTATTTTTCAAGCATGCTTTCATCCTCGAGGGAATCGAAATCGCCGACGATGAACTTGGGCTCGATGCCCTGGTCGACAAGACAGCTAAGGCCGTTATCCACGGCTATGTATTCCAGGGAACGGTCCAGTTGCACCCAATCGCCGGCTCCGACGATACCGATCTCCATTATTTGAGTGACTCGATTGCTTGCTGGTAGTTGTCGCTGCCAAATATGTACGACCCGGCAACAACCATTTCCACTCCGGCATCTTTGACCTGGTCGATTGTCTGGTCATTTATTCCCCCATCGACTTCAATCACGTACTTGTAACCTTTTTCCTTTTTCAACTTCGCCAGCTCTTCGATTTTTTCCAGGGCAACCGGATTGAACGCCTGACCGCCAAATCCCGGTTCGACTGACATGACCAGAACAAGATCAAGCTTGTTGAGGTAAGGTTTGATTGCATCGACCGGAGTTTCTGGCTTCATCGAAAGCCCAGCCTTGACTCCCTTGATATGAAGGTAGTCGATCAGACGGGCGATCTGTCTCTCGTTTGTCATCGATTCGATGTGGAAAGTGATGTAATCAGCGCCGTTGGCGATGAACTTTTCCACAAACTCATTCGGGTTTTCGACCATCAGATGCACATCAAGCGTCAAAGAAGTGACTTTGCGGACATCGTTGAGGATGGAATATCCAAATGAAATATTAGGGACAAAATGACCATCCATTACATCATAATGAAGCCAGCTGGCTCCTCCGTTTTCAACCTTGGCGATTTCCCAAGCCAGGTTGCTAAAATTTGCTGCTAACAGCGACGGTGCTACTTTAACCATATTTCTTTTCATCCCTTTCTCGTGCTTCTTGTAAAAGTGTCAGATAATTCTCGTATCGAAAACCGGCAATCTCGCCGTTTTCGACAGCCTGTTTGATGGCGCAATCCGGCTCCTTGTCATGCAGGCATCCCCGGAACTTGCATCCTTGGGCCAGTTCCCTGAAATCGTGGCAGGCCAGCGCGATCTCCTGGGGAGTCAAAGTCAACTCCAGCGATGAAAATCCGGGAGTGTCGGCGACTTGGCCGTTGGCCACTTCGACCAGTTCCACATGACGGGTCGTATGTTTGCCCCGGCCCAGGGCCTTGGATATCTCGTTTGTGCGCAATTCCAGCTGCGGATCAAGCTTGTTGAGCAGGCTTGACTTGCCAACCCCCGACTGACCGGTGATGACACTTACCTTATTTTCCAGAATTGTAGCTATTTTGTCAATACCTGTGTTGTCTTTCGAGGAAAAAGGAATGACCTCGTATCCGGCTTTTTGATAACTGGAAATAATCTTTGCGACACTGTCGTCTATTCCCAAATCAGCCTTTGAAAGGCAGATGACCGGTTTGATTTGATTGTGCTCCATCAGGATGATGAACTTGTCAAGCAGGATGCTGGAAAAATCCGGTTCCTTGATCGAGCTCACCAGCAAGGCCTGGTCGACGTTGGCTATCGGCGGACGGACCAGGTGGTTTTCCCGTTCCTTGATCCTGGTGATGTACCCTTCTTTATGGTCGCGATGTTCGAATTCGACAAAATCTCCTACCAAGGGCTTGATTTCGTCTTTGCGAAACTTTCCCCGGGCCCGGCATGAAATCAGTTCACCATCTCGGTCGCTCTGGACGTAGTAAAAGCCCGACAAAGCCTTGATTATTCTTCCACTATCCATTGCATTCTCCTTTATTCATAATGAGGCAGTTCATCATAGTAATTAAGAGTGATTTTTGTTCCCCTTGTTGTCACTACCGTATTTTGAGGCAGCGATTGGGAAATTACCGTATTGATTTCGACACTCGAAGCTTCGGCTTCGCTGAGGTTCGACGGATCCAGGGCCACCAGGTTTACAACGAATCCTAGATCAAGCAGGTCGTTGCGGGCCTCGAACACATCGCCGCCCACATAGTCGACTACAGTGACCTCGTACTCGTCCTTTTTGTTTGGCTTGACATCATAGTACTCCAGGGTGATTGTTGTGCCTTTTTCAGTCACAACAGTATAAGGCTCTATAGACTGGCTTACCACCTCATCGATGACGATCGCATCAATTTGATCGTTGGTCAAATTCTCGCCACTTAACACTTTTAGAACCACAGTGAAATCCATGCCCTCCAGTGTCTCTTTGGCCTTGTCGATGTTTATTGATATCATATTCGGCACCTCTTTTGACCAGCCCTTTGATACGCTAAGGGTCAGGACATCGGCATCGTTGGGATCCACTTTCGTACCCTGGTCGAGGCTTTGTTTGACGACCTGGCCAACATCAACATCTATGTTCACTTCCTCGATTTGATATGGCATCTTGAATTCATCGAGGATGGCGGTGACTTCGTCAATGTCGCGGCCCACATAGTCACCGATGATTATGTATTTCCCCGATGAAAGGGTCAAGACGATCGGCTCGTTGGTGGCGGCAGTCTGGTTTGCTAGAGGATCGGTGGTGACAATCAGTCCCTCATCGATGTCGTCGGTAAGCTGGTACTCGTACTCTTGAGCTACGCTCCCGCCGTATGATTCGATTATCTCGCTAGCCTCTTCGACACTCTTGCCCGACAAGTCAGGCATCACAAATGTCTTTGGCCCCTGGTTGAGCAGGACCATCAGGATCACAACCACCAGCAGCAGGGTGGCAAAAACACCACCGATGATCATCTTCTTTTTCCGGTCCCATGGAAGATTGAACAGCGAGCGCTGCCGACTTTCGGGCTCTTCACTGGAAGTGGGCTGTCTTTTCTTTTCCGATTGCAAATGATGAGCCGGCGCGATGATTGTTTCCTGGTCTTCAATGCTATGGCTGGCGAAACTGATTTTTGGCTGATCGGGATCGCTCAGGCAAGTGCTTAGATCCTGCAACAATTCATCAGTGGTCAAATAACGGTCACTCAGATTTTTCGCAGTAGCTTTGGTGATGATGTTTTCGATTGATTGGGGAATGGTCGCATTGAATTCCCTAATCGGTGGAATGTCTTCTTGCATGTGTTTCAAGGCGATATTGACAGGGGTATCCGAACTGAAAGGAACGTCGCCGCGGAGCAGCTCGTAAAGCACGATCCCCAAAGCATAGATATCTGATTGGGCGGTCGCCTTTTCACCCCGGCACAGCTCGGGTGCAAGATAATGCAGCGACCCCATAATGACATCATTTTTGGTCACCTGGGCCAGAGACTCCATCGAAGCTATCCCGAAATCGGCAATCTTGGCGATGCCGCTGTCGGTCACCAGGATGTTTTGGGGCTTGAGGTCGCGATGGATGATGTCAAGTCGATGCGCCGCCTTGACTCCGGCCACAGCCTGCTTGAAGATATTGATTGCTTCAATATAATGCAATGCTCCCCGTTTGTGGATCAGCTCCTTCAATGTCACACCTGTAACATATTCCATGGCGATGAAATACTGGTTGTCATCTTCGCCAACATCATAGATTTCCACCACGTTCTTGTGGGACAGGCTTGCTGCCGCGCTCGCTTCGCGCTTGAACCGGGCCACATACAGCGGATCCTTGGCCAATGACGTGCGCAGAATTTTCACCGCCAGCATCCGGTTAAGTATCGTATCCTTTGCCAGGTAGACATCAGCCATCCCACCTTGGCCAATCAATTCAATAAGCTCATATCGGCCGGCTATTTTTCTAGTCATTGAAAACCTCCAAATTATCAATCAGGCAAACTGAAATATTGTCTACACCGCCATTGAGATTGGCCATTTTTATCAATTGTTCGACCTTGGCCGGCAATTTGTTTTTAGATTTGAGTATTTTAATGATATCCTTGTCATCAACACAATTGTATAGACCATCGGAACAAAGCAGGCACATCCGGTTGGTGAAATCGTGACTAGCTATAGTAACCTCGATTTTTTCGCTGGCTCCGATTGCCTGGTAGAGAACATGCTTTTTCGAATGGTTCTTGGCCTCATCTTGAGAGATCGCTCCGGTGCGGACAAGTTCATTGACCAGAGTGTGGTCCGATGTCACCTGCTCAAGACTCGATCCGTCAAAAAGATATGCCCTCGAATCACCTACATGGGCGATCTGGATCTGGTTGTTTATCGCAACCGCCAGCACCACTGTTGTTCCCATGCCCTGATGTTCGCTGTTGGTCATCGCCATTTTTTTGACAACCTCGTCGCTTTTGATGATTGCGTCATTTATGAAAGACAAAGCCTCCTGGCTGTTTTGAAAAGGCGGCGTGGCATTGAAGTAGTTGGATATGTAATTGATTACGGCTTTGGAAGCAATTTCCCCAGCCTTATGGCCGCCCATTCCATCGGCGACGACCGCAATCACTTGATCTTTGGGATTGGCATCATAAAATATGCAATCCTGGTTCTGCTCCCTTACCAGCCCGCGATCAGTTTTTCCATAACAATTCATCTTTCCTGTTACTCCACTCTTTTGGCCCGCAGCTGCCCGCAGGCACCATCGATGTCGCTGCCGTGTTCCTTGCGTTGGGTCGTGTTGATATGAAGGCGGAGCAGTTCGGCTTTGAAGGCCGCCGTCTTTTCAGGAGTTGAAGGCATGTAATCGTTGTCGGCCACCGCATTGTAGGGAATCAGATTGACATAGGCATTGAGGCCGCGCAGATAGTGGGCCAATTGGCGGGCATGGATAAGTTCGTCGTTGATCCCGTCGATCAGGATGTATTCGAAAGTCACCCGGCGGTTGGTAGCGGCGATGTAGTTGGCAACGGCGCTTCGCAACATGTCCATGTTGTAAGTCTTGTTTATTGGCATCAGCACGTCACGGATTTCGTCATTTGATGCGTGAAGCGAAATAGCCAGGTTGGTCTGGATACCCTCGGTTGCGTATCTTTCGATTCCCGGAATCAATCCGCAGGTCGAAATCGTGATATGGCGCGCCCCGATTGCCAGGCCGGCAGGGTCATTGATGATCCGGACAAAATCCATTACATTGTCATAATTGTCGAACGGTTCACCCGTCCCCATCACCACCACATGGGAAATACGCACATCAAGGTCATGGGAGACCTTCATGACCTGACCGACCATTTCGCCTGGAGTCAGGTTGCGGACTCTTTTTAGCAGCCCGCTGGCGCAGAATTTGCACGCCATGTTGCATCCGACCTGGCTGGTGACACAAAGACTCAGTCCGTAATCATGGACCATAAGCACTGTCTCGATCAGGTTGCCATCAGTCAATTCGAACAGATACTTGACAGTTCCATCCTTAGATGTCTGCTTGTCGGCAATCTTCAATCCGTCGATGACGAATTCCTGGTTCAGGCTGTCGCGCAGGTCTTTAGATAGGACCGTGATGTCATCGAAGCTGTTGGCCTTCTTGGTGTAAAGCCAGCCAAAAAGCTGTTTCGCCCTGAATGGCTTCTGGTTTATTTCCATAAAATAGTCTTGCATCTTGGCAAGAGTGAAATCGTATATCAGTTTCATTGATTACTCCTTAGTTATTTTGCATATGTAAAACCCGTCACTCATATATTCATAAGGCAGGATTGTCCGCTCGTATTCGATCAAGCAGTCGGGATGGCGCGCTACAAAGGCCGCCGTCATCTTCTCATTTTCCTTCTTGTTTAAGGTGCAGGTGCTGTATACCATTTTACCACCTTTTTTCAGTAAATAGTATCCATTTTCTAACAATTTCTCCTGGATTTTGGCCACCTCATCGAGCACGGAGCTGTCGTTGTAGCGGATCTCCGGTTTGCGGCGCATCACGCCCAGGCCGCTGCAAGGACCGTCAAGGAGAATCTTGTCGTAAGATTCTTGTTCGAGCGTGTCTTTCAGGGTGGTGGCATCCTGGCAGAACAGTTCGACATTGGTCACTCCCAGACGCTCAAGGGCGCACCTGATCAGTTCGAGTTTGTGTTCGTAGATGTCATAGGCATGGATAACGCCCTGGTTTTCCATAAGCATCGCCAGATGGGTTGTCTTGCTCCCTGGAGCCGCACACATGTCGAGAACCTTGTCGGTTTTTTCAGGATCGAGAATCCGGGCGACCAACTGGGACGACTCATCCTGGATGGCAACCTCTCCCAAAAGATATTCCTGGGTGTTTGCGATATTCCCCGCCTTGAAATACAGGGCGTCCTGCGACAGCTTCCCTAAAGTGAAGTCCGGATTGGCCGCGCAGATTGCTTCACGGGTCGTCTTCAAGGTGTTGACCCGGGCCGTTCTTGGAGGCGTCAGGTTGTTTGATTCGAGAATTTTCCTGGTCGTTTCAAGACCGTACTGAGCCTTGAACATCTTGACAATCCACAATGGGTGCGAAGTGGTGATGGAAAGACGAGTGTCCTCATCCTCCTGTAAAACATCCCGCTTTGTCCCATTTAGATAGGTATTCAAGATCGCGTTGACAAACTTACCCTCATTGATCGACTTGGCCTTGGCCATGTTGACACTGCTCGAAACGACCGCATAGTCGGGTATGCTGTCGAGAAATTCCAACTGGTACAGGGCCATAAGCAGGATCACCTTGTCGCGCATCTTGACTTTCTTGCCTTCGATAAGGGGCGCAAGAAGATACTCGAGGTAGAGCTGGTACTGGACCACGCCATAGACGACCTTTGTGATCAGATCCTTGTCCTGACGGGTCAGGCCCTCTTTTTTCAGCTCCTGATTCAAAGACAGGTTAAGATAGCTGCCTTCCAAAAAATACTTGGTCAATATTTTCAACATTATTAATCGTGCCATAATTTCTCCTAAATTTGATTATACGGATTGAAGTCGACAATCACATGCACACTGCGGTCGCCTGAATATTTGCTTACAATGTTTTGCAAAGGGGGATAGATCAACTGGGAATCCTTGAATTTGACCATGATCCAGTAGCGGAAATGGTCATCAATGCGGTAAATGAGTGACGGGGCGGGTCCGAGTACCTCCAGCCCGGAAGTCTTTTTGAGATATCCGGCTATTAGCTGGCTTTGCCTTTTGGCATTGGATTCGTCCTTGGACGAAACAAGAACGCTGGCGAGATGGACAAAGGGTGGATAATTGGCCTTTTTCCTGATTGCCATCTCCTGGACGAAAAACCCGTGGTAATCGTGGTTTTTGACTGCCTGGTAAACGGGATGGTCTGGATCGTAGGTCTGGATGATCACTTCCCCTTCTTTTTGGTCGCGCCCGGCCCGACCGGAAACCTGTTCAAGCAGGACGAAGCACCGTTCATTCGCCCTGAAGTCCGGAAGATTCAAGGTGGCGTCACCGTTGAGCACTCCAACCAGGGTCACATCCTTGAAATCGAGACCTTTGGCGATCATCTGGGTTCCCAGCAGGATGTTGCCTTCCTTGTTGCCAAACTGATCGAGGATTTTCTGGTGGCCATCCTTGTTGCGGGTACTATCGACATCGAAGCGGAGCACCTTGGCTCCGTCAAATTCGCCTTCTATTTGCTCAGCCACCTTCTGGGTGCCTTCTCCAATCAGTTTCAATGATTTGCTCCCACAATCAGGGCAGCTTCCCTGGAAATCGACCTGATAGTCGCAGTAATGGCATTTTAGCTTGTTTTGGGCCTTATGATAGGTCAAAGAGACATCGCAGTGGGGACATCTGATGACTTGTCCGCAGCTCAAACACTGGATAGTCGAGGCATAACCCCGCTTGTTGAGAAGCAGGATCACCTGGAGACCATTGGCGATTGTCGTCTGGATTTTCTCTTTGAGCAGCCTTGAGAAGATGCTGTAGTTCTTGTTTTTGAGCTCTCCTTTCATATCGACCATGGTGATTGATGGAAGCGCCCTGCCGTTGATCCGGTTTTTAAGTTCGTAAAGGTCGTAGACTCCGTTTTTCGCCCGGGCATAGCTTTCCAAAGAAGGTGTTGCCGAACCCAAAACCAGGGGGCAACTATGGTGTCTCGAACGCATCTTGGCGATATTCAAGGTGTTGTATCGGGGGCTTTTGGCATCCTGCTTGTAGCTGCCATCATGTTCCTCATCCATGACGATCAGACCGATATTTTCCAAAGGCGCGAAGATGGCCGAACGGGCTCCCACGACCACATCAACCTCCTGGTTGGCAATCCGGCGGTATTCATCGTAACGCTGGCCGCTTGTCAGCCTCGAGTGGATGACCGCGACATTGTGGCCAAACCGGCTCTTGAACGCCTTGACCATCATCGGGGTCAGGGCGATTTCCGGGACAAGCATGATTACCTGGCGGCCTGATCTGATTGTTTCTCCCGCCAAAGCCAGGTAGACTTCCGTCTTTCCCGAACCGGTGACGCCATGGATAAGTGCCGTGAAGCTGGTGTTTGCCTTATTCTCTATCGCTTTTACAATGGCGTCCTGGTCGCTGGAGAGTTCCGGGGCTGGGGCGTTTTCAATCTCCCCGGCGGAAACTTCGCGGTAGATTTCCTCTTTTTCCTTGACCACCAGATCGAGGGCGACCAGCCGGTCGACAATCCCGGTAGAATAGGGGAAATCTGTCAGTTTCATCTTGCCTTTTCGCCCGATCAGTGCGTATGCCTCCTGCTGCTTTGGAGTCAGTTTTGCCGGAGGATTTCCAGTGACACTTAGCATCAGCTGGTATTTTTTCCCAACGGCCTTTGATGTCGCCGGTTTTAGCTGCTTGGGCAGCATTGTCTGGATGCAGGCGATCCTGCTTGAAAAGCTTTGCCGCGCCAACGAGAAAGCGATGTTTTCAAGTTCCTCGTTGAGCAGCGGCGATTCGTCAACGACGCCTTTTATATAGCTCAGCCGGTAGCCGAACTGATCCTCCAGCTCGGATTTGGTCAGGTCGGTCTTTTTTACATACGTAACATAACCGATGACATTGCGGCGGTTGAACAGGATATTGACCCTGACCCGAGGTTTGACTTCCCGGTCACTGAGATAGTTGAATTCCTCATTCAAAGCCAGGGCAGGCATCTCGACAAGCACTTTCACTATATGCATAAATACCTCCAAATAATCAAAAAAGGTAATTGAAAATAATTACCCTTGTGCCTTTAAAATATCTTCTATTTCTTGAGCTGCTTGTTCAACAGTATTATTAACGACTACGTACTTGTACTCATCTTTAGTCGCCAGTTCCTTGGCCGCCTTGGACAACCGGGCTTGAACAACTTCCTCTTTTTCCGTCCGGCGTCCCCGAATGCGCCGTTCCAGTTCATCAAGGCTTGGAGGCACCAGGAAGATCGTCAGAGCCTCAGGGCATTTCGCCATTACCTGCAAAGCCCCCTGGACTTCGATTTCCAACAGGACATTTATACCTTTATTAAGAAGTGAATCTACATAAGCTTTTGGTGTTCCATACTTGTTTCCCACAAATTCCGCCCATTCGAGCAATTCGCCTTGTTCAACCTTTTGATCGAATTCATCGTTGGAAACAAAAAAATAATCGACCCCGTCTTGTTCGTTTGGGCGTGGCTGCCGCGTTGTCATCGAAATCGAGTAACCGAGGTTCAACGATTCGTTTTCAAAAAGTTTGGCGCGAACAGTGCCTTTGCCTACCCCACTAGGGCCACTTAAAATAATTAATTTTCCACTCATGCATGTACACTCCTTTATCGCCCTAATTTTATCTAAAATATATGTTAATGTCAAATATTTTTACAGAATCTGAAGATAGCGTTAATAAGGAACAGTATATTTAAAATTTTCGCTTGTTTCATTTGGGTTGGAGCTGTGCTATACTGTTCATGGTGATAAATATATGGTATATGATGGAATATTGATGAGTCGAGTCATCAATCAAATAAACAACACTCTGATAGGTGGCCGGATCAACCGGATCTACCAGATTTCAGCTTACGAATTATTAATAACGATCCGGGCCAACCGCCAGAATCACAAGCTGTTGCTTTCGTGTCATCCGATGTATGCACGGTTGCAGCTGACTAATCTTGATTTCGCGAAGCCCCAAAGCCCAAGTCACATGACGATGCTTTTTCGCAAGCATCTCGAGGGCGGCTATCTTACAAAAATTGAACAGGTCGGGCTGGACCGCATTGCCAGGCTGGATTTTTCGGCTTTCAACGAACTAGGCGACAAGGTCAATTTTTTCATGTATGTCGAGATAATGGGTCGGCATTCGAACATCACCCTGTGTGATGACAACCACAAGATCATCGATTGCCTCAAACGGATTTCCCCTTCAATGAATACAACCCGCATCCTGCAGCCCGGTGCCAATTACCAGCTGCCACCGCTCCAGGACAAGGTCGATCCTTTTTCAGGCGATCTTATCGAGACCAACAACCTGACCAAGACATATTCGGGATTCTCGCCCGAACTTTCCCGGGAAATTCTTTTCCGGATCGACCAGGGAGAGAGCTTCAAAACGGTAATGGAAGCCATCTCCAAATCAGAAAATATCTACATCTGCAAGGATGAATCCCAAAAGGAACACTTCCATGTCATTCCCTTGACAACGGTCGCAACTGCATGCAAATCCTATTCTCTTAGCGCCGGTTTGGATGAATACTTCGGCTTTATCGACCAGAAGGAGCGCATCAAGCAACAGACGGCAAATCTGGAAAAATTCGTTTCCAACGAGTATCAAAAAAACAAGACCAAGCTGGCCAAACTCGAACAGGAGCTTGAAAACAGCTACAACTCCGATGAATATCGGATTATCGGCGACCTTATCTACTCCAATCTCCATCTGATCAAAAAGGGGATGAGCAAGGTTGTCCTTGAAAACTATTATGACAACAGCCAGATAACGGTGACGCTCGATCCAAAGCTCGATGGCAAGGGCAACGGCCGGAAGTACTACAACAAGTACCAGAAGGCAAAAAACGCCAAGGACCACCTAGTTGAGCAGATCGAACTGACCAGAGGCGAGATCGAATATTTCGACAGCGTCACAACCTTGCTTGCAAACGCCAGCTACGTTGACGCCCTGGAGATAAAAGAAGAGCTGGAATCGCTTGGCTACCTTAAGGCGCGCAACAGACAAAACGCCAAGAAAAACAAGAAGCCCCAGTACACGACCCATTTCACAAAAGATGGCATCGAAATCAACATCGGCAAAAACAACCTTCAAAACGATTATCTCACTTTCAAGTACGCGTCGCGGTTCGACCACTGGTTCCACGTCAAGGACATTCCGGGATCGCACATAATCGTCCACAGCGAAAATCCCGACGAATACACAATCCGCCTCGCCGCAAACCTGGCCGCTTATTACTCGAAGGCGCGCAATTCGTCTTCGGTTCCGGTCAACTACACCCTTGTAAAAAACCTGAAAAAACCTGGCGGTTCCAAACCAGGTCAGGTCATCCTTTCAACTTACAAGACTATCTATATCGACCCTGACGAGACCCAGGTCAAGGAGTTCGAAAATGGATCCGATTAAATATGTCAGCCTGCACCCTGATGTGATTGTCGGAACAACAACAAAGGGCCTGGGTTCCTGTCACCTGGAAAACGGTTCGCTGGCATGCCGGCATGAACTGGCCAGGGAATTGGGCGTGGCCCCTGAGCGACTTGTGGCCCCCATCCAGAAACACACCTGCAACAGCGTAGTGGTCTTCAACGACCACAAAGGAACCAACGTGACGGCTAATTTCGGGCGCCTCGATGGAATCGATGTGACAATCACCCAGGATGATCTGGTCCTGCTTAGTTTCCATGCCGATTGCACTCCGGTGATGATCTATTGCGCCCACAGGAGAATCATCGCTTCGATCCATTCAGGCTGGAAAGGGACAGTCGGTGAAATCACCTCCAAGGTTGTTTCGCGGCTGATAAGCGAATTCCACGCGGATCCAAAAGCCATCTACGCTTACATCGGTCCTTCTTTGGGATATGGCCACCTTGAGGTCCAGGACGACGTGATTTCCCAGGTCAAAAAGATGAGCTTCGACACGAGCGGGTATTATCGAAGGACTGACCAGACCCACTATCTTTTAGACAACAAAGGTCTCAACCAGGCCCAGTTGCTCAAGCTCGGTGTCCCTTTGGCCAATATAACCGTATCTTCATTCGACACATTCGACAACAACGATCTTTTCAGCTCCCACCGTAAAAACCGCGATGGCAGCCGCAATGTGACGTTCATCAAATTCAAATAACTCAAAAGCCGGATGGGAATCCAATTGATTCCTGTCCGGCTTTTTTCATTAGCCTGTATTTGACTGGCGGTCTTCCAGTTGTTTCAATACATTTGGTATCATATCGATGACCATGCCGGCAGTGGCCATATAGTTGCTTGCCGCCACCTTGTCCCCGGCCAGCCCATGGATGAATGTCGCCATCCAGGCGGCGACAAGAGGTTCGTACCCCTGTCCTAGAAACGAGGAAAGTATTCCCGCCAGAACATCTCCGCTTCCGGCGGTGGCCATGGCCGGGTTCCCGGTGGAGTTGCGGTAGACTCTGTTGCCATCGGTAACGATCGTATTGGGTCCTTTCAAAACGAGAATAACCCGGTTTCTCTTCGCAAATTCGACTGCGGTTGCCATCACATCACCGTATTCGTCGATATCGCAAAAACGCCTGAATTCTCCCATATGGGGTGTCAGGATCACCGGAACCCTGATGTGTTTCAAAACTTCCTGGCGCTTGGCGAGGATTGTCAGGCCGTCGCCATCGACAACGACCGGCACTCTGGCATACTCCAGGACGGAGAATGTCGTTTTGATCGATTCGAGCGATATCCCCAGCCCGCTGCCAACGAGGATGGCATCATATTTGGCCAGGCCTCTTTCCATGCCGGTTTCATTTTGAAAATCGAAGATGACCTCGGGAGCATGGGCGCAAATCGCCTGCTCCACTTCCGGAATTGTGCTTACCGCCACAATCCCGCTGCCGCTTAAAAGTGCCGCCTTGGCAGCGAGCACGCCGGCCCCGCGATATTTGGAGGAACCTGTAAAATGGACCACCAGTCCGTTTCTGTGCTTGTAATCGTCATAGCCGCGCTTTTTCAAAGCCTTGACAACCTGGCTGGCATCAAGAATTTTCGCGAACCCCAGCCGTTCATGCATGCCTGGGACATCCAGATATTCCATGACGATCTTTCCGGTGAAAACCTCGCTCTTAGGATTCAAGAACGACTGTTTCAAGGCGGTCAGAGTGACCGTCATATCCGCTTTGACAATGGGATTGTCACGCATGAAAGTGTCGCAATACATGCCACTGGGAATGTCGATTGCAACGATTGGATTGGAGCACTTTTCATTCAGGTATTCCACCACCTGTTCATAAACTCCCGTCACTGGTTTGTTCAAGCCAAAACCGAACATGCAGTCGACAATGGCATCATACAAACCGATTTCCTCTTGAAATGAGGCCATCGTATCCTGGCTCACAGATGCAATAGGAACCCCAAACTGGCTGGCCTGGTCCAGGTAATACCGGTTGGCCTGGGAAAGCTGGTCGGCAAAACAGTAAAACTGGACTTCCTTCTTGTCCCGGGCCAGTTTCAAACCTAGGCTCAGACCGTCGGCGCCGTTGTTTCCCGGACCGATCAAAAAAGCGTACGACTGATGGCCGTGAAGATGTTTATACAAGGCGTCGCTGGCAAGATCAACCAATTCTTCGATTGTGTTGCCCTGGTCCAGCAGTGCTTGATCATATTCCATAAAATTTTTCTTTGTTCCCACATACATAAAATTCACCTCGTCTTATTCTAGCATAGCTTTGTTCCAAAAAACACAAAAGGTTTGTTTTCCCGGGAATTACCGAAAAAACAAACCAAATTGACATTAATATCTTACAGCACAGCTAAATGAGTAGATTCCAGAATCAACGCGGACATAGGCACCGGTATGGGGCGCATGGATATAAGAGTTGCCTCCCATATAGATCGCCACGTGGCCTGATCGCCACAGGATATCACCGGGACGGGCCTGCGAGATTGCAATGACAGTTCCGCCGGTTTTCTGGGCAGTTGAAGTTCTAGGGATCGTCTTTCCGTTTTGTCGGTATACCCACTGCGTGAATCCGGAACAGTCAAAGTAGTTTGGTCCCGTAGCACCATAACGGTATGGTGTGCCGATTTTGCTTAAAGCGACATCGACGATGCTGTTGCCGGTCGCACTGGAATATGTGACTGGAGCCAAAACCCGGACTTTCAGTTGGGCAGTAGCCTTGTTTCCGGCCTCATCACTCACCAGGTAAGTGACGGTTTTTGTCCCGGCACTGGCAGTGGAAATGGTATTGTAGCTGACTACGTCAACCAGATCGCCATCCCTGTTGTCAGTGGCGCTTGTTATATATGATGACAGTGTCAGCTTGTCGTTTTTCTCCACTGTGATCGTGCTGTTTTTCAATTTCAGGGTTGGAGCCTGGTTGTCTTCGACCACAAATGTGATTGTCGCTTTGGTCTGATTTTCCGAGCTGTCGGTCACCACAATCTCAACAGACTGGGTTTCCTGATATTTTTTTACATCGACACTGCCGGTTGTCTCAACCTTCAATTTGCTGTCGAAATTGTCGGTAGCTTTGAAATAGTCGTTGAGATTGAAACTCTGGTTGTATTCCAGAACGACATTCTGCCCTTTTGGCAGTTCGATTTTTGGAGCCTGGGTGTCAGTAACATTGAAAGTGTATGTCGCTGTAGCCACATTGGCTGAACTGTCGGATACGCTAAGATCAAGAGTCTGAAGACCCAGTTTGCTTGTATCAAGTCCAGTCGAGCATTCGATGAATGGAGTGACGTCGCCATCGACATCATCGTTTGCCATAATGTAATTGCCAAGATCATTGCTTCCCTTTACTGGAACATTGATCACATAACCCTGGATATCCCCAAGAGCACTTATCGCGGGAGCACTCAGGTCGACAACATTTACAGTCACTTCCTTTTGCGCCTCATTGTTGAATGAGTCGGTAGCAATAACGTTTATCGTATATGAACCAAGTTGGTTGACGTTCAAATTGTTTTCATCGATCACGATATCGATCGCGCCAGATTCATCGCGATTATCGGATACGGAAATCATGTCAGCGCTCAATGTTCCCTGGTATACCAGATCAATGGCATTGGTTTCAATCACAGGCGCAACTTTGTCGATTGCCGCAGCACCGACAAGCATGAAAGTCGAAACGCATACCAAAGGAAGGAACATCGCTTTTCGAGCGATAACTTTCTCTTCAAGATAATTCTTAATTCGCATTAATTTACCGGCCATACAGTGCCCTCCATAAATAATCGATGCCATTATTATACTATCTTGAAACATAAAAATCCACAACAAATCACAAATTTCTCGACTTTTAACAAATGAAAAGGTTTCCATTTTGTGAAATTGCGCAACATTGCCTGTATTGGTAACGTTTACAAATTTACATGTAGCTTAATTTGCATTATTTCTTGCGCAATAAATTGATATATGGGCATTAACTTGTTTGTCAAATTCCGAAATTGTTGCCAATGTGTAAAATCAGGCTTACATATGACTTTAAATTGGAATTTTTTTGATATTTTCCTGTCAATTTGGTAGTATTAAGAAAAGGAGTAATATATGAAAATAATGATCATGTCCGATTCCCATTTTATGGAGCAATCCAAAATCGAAAAAATCATGAAGTCGCAGCCAGTCGATTATTATATCCATTGCGGCGACATCCATTACAACTACCATGGCAACTCTCAAAACAACTTCTACATCGTGCTTGGTAACAATGATTTCTACCCCGGCCACCAGGAACTGCTTGTAACGATCGACAACCTCGTCTTTTTCATCGTCCATGGCAACCGCCATGATGTCAACTATACTCTTGATTATCTCATCGAGACCGCCCGCAACAAACATGCCGATGTTGTCTGTTTTGGCCATACCCATATAGCCTACTACGATTACGTCGATGATCTCACCTTGATAAATCCGGGCTCATTGGCCTTGCCTCGAGGTCACTACCGCAAAGGAACCTTTTGCGTCTTCGACACGACCGACAAGTCGTGCACCTATTTCAACGCCGACGATCTGCAAGAATGCGATCCGTTTGGCTCCAGTTCGGGCCAGGGATTCATGAATTATTTCAAATCCGTATTCAAATGAAAAGGATGAGCGCCCAGGCTCATCCTTTTTTGTCACACGATTTTTCCGCGGCAACAGACTGCCTCAATCGAGTAATCGTCTTTCAATACAACCAGGTCGCCATCATAGCCGGCCTGAATCTTACCCTTGAAGTCATCGATTTTGAGATATCGCGCCGGATTTATGGTGACCATGTTTATCGCGGTCGGGATCGGTATCAGGGCCTTGTTGATAAGGTTGGAAAGGCCTTTGTTGAATTTGAGCGAACCGCCTGCCAGTGTCTGAGTCCCGACAATGTAACAAGAACCGTTATCGCGCACTTCGACTTCATAGTCGCCCAGCTGGTACACTCCCGGGGCGCAGCCTTTGGCTGCAAGGGCATCATCAACCATTACGCAATTAAGATTGTTGCGGGCGGTTATCAGCGCCTTTAAAGCAGGCCAGGCGACATGATTGCCGTCGCCGATGATCTCGACGAAGATGTCATCAAGATTCATGGCAAGCCCGACCAGTGAGGGATCGCGGTGATGAAGCGGATTCATCGCGTTGTAACAATGGGTTATTCCATTGGCACCGTTGGCGACGGCATGGCGGCCCTGTTCAAAATTGGCACTCGAATGGCCCAGGGCCACCTGGATCTTGTTGCTGGCAAGATAGCGGGTAAGCTCCATGTTCTCATCGAGTTCCGGTGCCAGGGTGACGATCCGGATGTTGTTTTTGGCCGCATCATTGATCTGCTTGAACGTATCTATATCCGGTTTGAGGATGTGTTGGGGCGGCTGGGCCCCTTTTTTTTCGACATTGACATAAGGACCCTCGAGATGGATCCCCACCATCTGGGCTCCATAGGATTTTTCTTCGATGATCTTGGCGACTACCGCAACTGCGGTTTTTAGCTTCTCCACCGAATCAGTAACCGTTGTGGGACAAAATGAAGTGATCCCCTCTTGAAGCAGCGACTTGGACCAGGCGATCATTCCCGGTTCATCACCGTCATTGGTGTCCACCCCGATTCCGCCATGGCAGTGGACATCTATCATTCCAGGAATAATCATCATGTCACCGTAATCGTGGTCGACTCCAACGCTATTATAGGGAAGTATCCGTCTGATTTTTTCATCAGCCATATCAATGATTCCCGGCATAAATGTACCCGCCAGGTAAATCCGTTTGCTTTGAATTTTCATGCTCTATCCTCCTGAGTAAATAATAGCACAAAACACCATATTATGAAATTATATTTTTAATATATGAAAATATATTATTTCCATTTTCCTAATTCCATTATAACGCAAATTATCCAAAAAACAAAAAAGAATGGCTTAACCATTCTTAAGTGCGTTGCGGATATTGATTTCGATGTCATCGACATAGATAGCCAGCTTATTGAATGCCAGTTCGGCTTTGCCCAGGTAATCCAATGAATCGAAAAACGAGGTGAAATAGACTCTGGTTGATGTCTCATTCAATGACGCCAGTTGGATTGACAAGGTACCCTCCTGATGAAGTCCTTTGAAATGGAAGACAACCATTAGATCATCGATCATGTTTGTCACCTGGATTGTGAATATTTCTTTGCCGTTTAGCTGGTAATGATAGAACTGGCCATCGATCACTTCCTGGGCGTCCCTGATGCTTGAGATTATTTGCCTGAAATTGCAGATTATCTTGTAAACCTCGCTCGGACTATGGTTCAAGATGTCAGCCTGCTTGATCACCTGTTTCATCTTACTTCACCAGGAAGAAATAAACGAGGACCAGCGCCCCTACCAGGATGCGGTAATAGCCAAAGACACTGAAGTCATGCTTCTTGATGTAGCCCATCAGGAATTTGATCGCAAAAATAGAGACAACAAAGGCAACGGCGCAGCCTACAACAAGCATCGCCGCTTCCCCAAAAGTGAATGCCAGCCCGAATTTCACAATCTTGAGCAGTGACGCCCCGAACATTATCGGTATTGCCAGATAAAAAGTGAACTCGGCGGCGATTTCGCGTGATGTACCCAATAGAATCCCTCCAATTATGGTCGCTCCAGAACGGCTTGTCCCCGGAATCAGGGCAAGAATCTGGAAAATCCCGATCCCCAAAGCTGTTCTATAATCCATTTGCTTCAAATCAATGATCCTTACTTCTCTATTTTTATTATAATATTCAATCACGATAAAAGCAACACCATAAACCATCAGCATCAAGGCGACAACCAATGGATTGAAAAGTTTTTCCTCAATCATATCATCGAAGGCCAGGCCGATCACGGCAGCCGGCAGCGAAGCAACCAGGATTTTTGACCACAATCTCAGCTTGCTTGGAATCAGTTTGATTTTTCCCTCATGCCTGGTCACCGGCATCAGTTTGGAAAAATACAACACAACAACCGCCATGATCGCACCCAGCTGGATCACTACCAGGAACATCGACAGGAAATCTTCAGTGACATTCAACTTGATAAACTCATCAACCAGGATCATATGACCGGTCGATGAAATCGGCAACCATTCGGTTATCCCTTCGACAATCCCTAGAAACACTACCTTCAAAATTTCAAGCATCAAATTTTCCCCCTAGAAAAAAAAGCACTATAAAAGTGCCAGATTATTTATTTAATTGAGCTTTTGCTTGGTCTACAATAGCAGTGAATCCTTTTGGATCCGCGATTGCGATTTCAGAAAGCATTTTACGGTTGATTTCAACACCAGCCAACTTCAATCCAAACATCAATTTTGAATATGAGATTTCGTTCATTCTAGCTGCAGCGTTAATACGAGCAATCCATAATTTTCTCATATCACGTTTAACTTGACGACGGTCACGGTATGCATATGCATATGAATGCATTACTTGCTCATGAGCCGTTTTGTATAATTTATGTTTCGCTCCAAAATATCCTTTAGCTAACTTTAAAACTTTTTTTCTTCTGCGTCTAGCAGTGTATCCACCTTTTACTCTTGCCATTTAAGTTTCCTCCTATTATTTTGAAAGTCTAGTTTTAATTCTCTTGTAATCTGATTTGCTTACCAATCCTGATTTAGCAAGATGTTTCTTTTGCTTATGAGATTTGTTGTGAGCTAAGTGAGAAGTATAAGCGTGAGATCTTTTCAATTTACCTGATCCAGTAATTTTAATACGTTTTTTTAATCCACTGTGAGATTTCATTTTTGGCATAACTATATCCTCCTAAAATTATTTTTTCTTTGGTGCAATGATTGCAGTCAATGTTCTTCCTTCAAGTTTGGCTGGTGATTCAACCACTCCGAATTCCGCGCATTCAGCCACAAAATCATCAATGACTTTTTTTCCTAAGTCCATATGAGCCATTTGACGACCTCTGAACCTGATTGCAATTTTAACCTTGTTACCTTCTTCAAGCCAAGCCAATGTTCTTTTCAGTTTGACATTCTTGTCGTGAGTGTCGATTGTCACTGACAGCTGAGTTTCTTTAAGGGTAACGGTTTTCGAGTTTTTCTTCATTTCTCGAGCCTTTTTTTGTTGCTCAAAACGATATTTTCCAAAGTCCATAATCCGGCATACTGGCGGTTTGGCATTCGGTGCGACACAAACCAAATCTAAATCACGGCTATATGCTAGTTCGATAGCCTCATTTTTCGATTTAACTCCAAGTTGATCTCCATTTTGATCAATAACCAAGACTTCTCTGAAACGAATCTTCTCATTTACTAACTCATCAGGTTGTTTTGGTTTTTTGGTATCATATTTTCTAATAAAAGTCACCTCCATAGTAGTATAAAATAAAAAGCGAGTACAGATTGCACCCGCTATAATCTCATCAAGAATAAATTCTTTGTGACATTTGCCTAGCGATAAGTTCACTCAGGCGAGAAGCAGGCACTTCTTCTTTCCACTACTTTTTATTTACTTTCACACTATAACAATTATATTGTCGCTTGTCAAACACTTTTTGATTTTTTATTTTAACGTATCTCCAAAATGATAGCAACAAATTCCGACTACATCAGCAGTTCAAATCAATAATTATGTAGGAATGATTTTCACAGTAATCAATTAGTCCCATTACGACTCAAAGAGCAATACAGCAAACAGCTGGATCTCCTGAGTTTGACACCTGGACATACATAATCTTACATAATTTTAGTCGTTTTCCCTTGATGGAATGCGTCTTTTTTATTACCAAAAAATGTCAACACTTTGTGCTTTATGTGTTGTGTAATGTTCTGTAACGTGGTATAATTAGCTAGAGGGGCTGATTTCGATGTTTTTAAAGAAAGCAAAGTATAAAAATGGTCGGGTTTATTTATCGATTGTTGAAGGTTTCCGAGCTGATGGCAAGGTCAAACAACGGACTATCCAAAAATTGGGGTTCCTTGACGAGCTATCAGGTCAATACGATGACCCTATCGCTCACTTCACTCAAGTGGCCCAGGATATGACCGAGAGAGTCAATTCCGAAGCTGTAACAACTATCGAGATTAATTCAGCCGATACCATCGATGATGGCAACAACCTTTATAACGTGGGTTATGGTATTCTCAAATCAATTTACAGCGATACGAAATTAACCGATTTCTTCAAAACCAAGAACAGAAAGCACAATGTGGAATATAACTTCAATAAAATATTCCAGCTGTTGGTATATTCTCGAATCCTATACCCGTCTTCCAAACGGGAGACATTTGAAAACAGGACTTCCTTTTTCGAATCGTTTGACAACTTCTCATTAAAGGACATGTACAAATCCCTTGATTTCTACAGCAAGTTCAAGGAAGAAATTGAAGCATGGCTCTGGCATAACACTAGGGACAGTTACAAGCGAGATGCCTCACAGGCCTTCTATGACTGCACCAATTACTATTTCGAGATCGCATTCAATGACGAAGACCTGATTGACGAAGAAGGGAACATCATCGAAAAGGGCTATCGAAAAAGAGGTCCTGAAAAAAACAAAAGGCCCGATCCGATTATCGAGATGGGGCTGTTGATGGATTCAAATGGTATTCCGCTAGCGTATGACCTATTCCCAGGTAACGAATCAGAGAAGACCTCTTTAAGACCGATCGTAAAAAGAACCAAAGCACAATTCGGAATAAATCGCACAATTATCGTGGCTGACAGAGGGCTTAACACTTCCGACAACATCTATTTCCTAGCCGACAAAAATGACGATAAATCCAGGAATATGGACGGCTACGTTTATGGCCAGTCAATCAGGGGTGCCGATAAGGAATTCAAGAAGTGGGCACTGGATCCAGAAGGATTCGAAGCTAATCTTCTAAAGGAAAACGGGAAGGAAATAGCTTTTATTCATAAATCAAGATTGTACGGTAAGAAAATAAGATTGATACGGGACGGTAAACGAGATTCGGAGTACACGATCTACCAAAAACAAATGGTTTACTATTCAGCCAAATACGCCAGAAAACAAAAACGGGAACGGGACTTGCTCATTGCCAAAGCACAAGATCTGATCAAAGCGCCTGGAAAATATACCAAGGCTACAAGTTACGGAGCCGCTGCATACGTTCAAGATATCGAATTTGACAAAAATACCGGCGAAGTCAAAACAAAAAAGAAGCTACAATTGGACGAAAAGAAAATAAATGAAGACGCCAAATATGATGGCTATTATTCAATAGTCACTAGCGAAAAAAACCTAGAGGACATCGAAATAAGAAATATATACCGTGGCCTGATTAAGATAGAAGACACATTCAGGGTATCGAAAACAAATTTCGAGTCACGTCCGGTTTACGTATGGACCGCTGAACACATTGAAGCTCACTTCCTCACATGCTTCGTGGCCCTTGTGCTCATAAGATTATTAGAAAAGAGATTACAAAGCAAATACAGCGTCGGGTCAATGATTGAGTCACTGAAAAATTATAATTGCGTAAACATCGATAAAAACATTTATCAATTCCTATACCGAGATGAGGTAATAAAGCACATCGAACAGGAATTCGGCATTGATTTGAGCAAAAAATACAAAACCAGACAAGAAATTAAAAAATTTTTAAAGTACTAGGTATTACACAACACGGAGAAATGCGAAAACCCTCGAATATATCGAGGGTTTTCGCATTTTGGTGTCAAACTCGAGACTATAACAATTATATTGTCGCTTGTCAAACACTTTTTGATTTTTTATTTTAACGTATCTCCAAAATGATAGCAACAAATTCCGACTACATCAGCAGTTCAAATCAATAATTATGTAGGAATGATTTTCACAGTAATCAATTAGTCCCATTACGACTCAAAGAGCAATACAGCAAACAGCTGGATCTAGTCTGTATACTTTGAAATAGTATTCATGGATCGATCAGACAGATTCAAACGTACCTGGTATTTAATATGTGACAGATTGATTACGAATCATATTGAAATTTTATTCATATTTATATATAAAATCTTGCAAACTAATTCATTAACATGGTAAACTATTAATGTCAATTGTTACCGGTTACAATAAATGACAGTTCAGTTAGTACTAAACACTCTATTGATGCAACGTTCATTTATCATGCGCTCATGTATTATTAGGTAAAATATAGTGCCTTGATAATTGTATTGTAAAATCAAATCTTTGCACCATTAATAATTATTCAGAAAAATTTGAGAGGAATTGGGATTATCGATGTTTGGACGCATTCATTTGTAATCAAAATGGAACTTATGAAAAAAATAACATCTATATTTGCAGTTTTTGTATTGTCTTTTTCAATATTCACAGGGGCGATTGATCCCGTGAATGCACAAGAGGACCTCGTACTTACTGCCGTGGATTCAGGTGATACCACAGGGTACTTGTACAGCATGGCCGCTACAAACAAGATAGAGGATCGATGCCCGTACATTTTACCAACATATTTTATCTACGGAGACGGTTTTTTAGACAAGCAGGGAGCCGAGGATCTGCTCGAAGAAATGGATATAGTTGATCATATCAAGAAATACACAACTAAGGTATATGTAATCAACCCAAAAAACAACAAAACTTTTACCGATGAAGATTTGGATTCTTTTATTTCGATAGTAAAGAGTTCAGGCATAGTGTCAAATATCAAAGTAATAGGCGTTGGAGACGGAGCTACATTCGTAAACAATTACATTTCCCAACGTTGCTATGCAGTTGCAGGGATAATGACATATGGCGGAGAAATGGCCTCAGGGTTAGATTATGATGTACCCGTACCAACCTATATCAGCCAAAGCAATCAGGATGTTGCAGAATACTTTATAAAGGCTAATGGAGCATCACTTGAAAAAGAAAGTGACGGACTAAAATATTATGCAAATAGTGATAAGCCACTCCAAAAGGTTGTCGTCAATAATGAAAATGAAACTATGGAAGAAGCATTTTCCAATGCATGGACTACAGTATTTTCAAGTAATTACAGATATTACAATTATGAGGAAGAATGGTACACTGTAGATGTTTCCCTGATAACTGAACCTTATGAGTTGGTTGAGTATGTAATGTACGATGAATTAGGCATCACCGTAAACACAAAAACCGAAGACATTACCGGAAACGGTGAGAGCCTTTGGTCCGAGTATATACCTGATGCTGCCCTTGATGCCGATGATGGTACCGTACCGTTAGTGCTTCTACTTCACGGAAACGGAAACGACAACAGGGTTCAACCGGAAACTTCAGGGTGGATTGAGCTGGCTAGCGAAGAAGGTTTCATTTGCGTAGCAGCGGAACACCAGGGTTCAAGTGGCTATACTCCACTTGCAACTCAAACGGGAAATGGTATTTACGATGTCGAAATGGGTGGTGTAATCAAATTGATTAATAAATTATTAGAAGACTACCCTCAATTGGATTCATCTAGAATCTACACGACCGGCCTTTCTTTAGGCGCAAACTACTCATACAATCTTGGAATTTTATATCCGGATATATTTGCCGCAGTTAGCGGTCATTCGGGAACTTTCGGTAATCCAGACCTGCTTGAAATCGCTCAAAATGAAGCAATTGATGGGAATTTTGTGCCATTATATATGGTTGGAGGATTGCAAGATGCGTACAAACCTTTGCCGGTCGGACTGGAAGGCGAAGCTTTGGAAAACAACTATAACTACAAACTGTATCAAGTATTAAGAGCGTATGGGGCATTAAACGGAGTTGTCGTATCCGACCAACCAGACATAAGTATTTCGCCATACTACGGTACCCAAACAACAAAAGAGGAATGGACAAAAATAGGTGAGATAGACGCCTACGTAGGTACACTGGAAAACAATGACAGGGTCGTAATCAAAACCGTGGCATTGAATCCATATGCTCATTGGAACTATAAACCGGTCGCTCGCGAGATGTGGGATTTCTTCAAACAATATGCGAAAGATCAAAGCACCGGAGAAACGATATTTTTAAATGTAGTTGATAATCAGAACGAAACAAGCACATTAACTCAAATATTCCCATATGTAGTAGGATTTACTGCAGTTGGCTTAGTAATGGCTATTTATATTTCAAGAAGAAAGAAAGTTTAAACAAATTAAACGATATTATCTCTAAATATAGGAAATTGGAACTACCAATAAAAACCGTGGATTTTGCATAATACGCATAACTTCACGGTTTTTTATTGTCTGTTATATAATATATATGTAGAATAAATCAAAATTATTGCAAACCAATCATGGCCCTTCATTTACATTATCTTAAAACAAATATTTTTGATTTTTATCTTGAACCTTTATTGAAAGGCCGCTCGAACTCCTCCGGAAGTTCAGTTTCGAAATAGAACTTCTTCTTGGTGACAGGATGCACGAACCCGAAACAGAAGGCATGAAGCCCAAGACGTCTGATCGGGTTGGTCACACTGCCATACTTCTTGTCCCCGACAATGGGACAGTTGAGCGAAGCGAGGGTGACGCGGATCTGGTTTTTCCGTCCAGTCCGCAGGAATATCCGGGCCAAAGTATTGCGGGAAGAACTTTTCATCACTTCGTAGTCGGTTATCGCCTTTTTGCCGTCTCTGGCAATGTATACCTGCTGGGTTTTGGTCTCCTTTAGGTAATTGACGATCCGGTCTTTTTCCTTGGGCAGTTTCCCTTCGCAAAGGGCGTAATAGCCACGATGGGTCACTATTTCGTTCCAGTTGTCCTGGAGCATCTTCTTGATTTTCTCGTTTTTCGCAAACATCAAAATGCCTGAAGTATCGCGATCAAGCCGGTGGAGGACAAACACCCGGGCCTGAGGGTTTTTCCCCTTGAGATAAAGGGAAACATGATGATAGGCTGTCTGTTCCTTCTCGTTGCCCCCGGCAATCGAAAGCAAGCCCGCCGGCTTGTTGATAACGACAAGCTCATCATCTTCATAGATTATGTCAAGGTCCGTTTTCGACCCTTCCTTGATCTCGACCTGGTCGCCAGGTTGGCAAATTGTGTCAAAACGGACATCGTTCGAGCCGTTGACATGGACCTGCTTGTACTTCAGGTATTTCTTGACATTTTTCTTGTTGTAAAAATCGAGCAGGAAATCCTGAAGCATTGTCTGATTCTTTACTGTTAGTACTCTCATTATAAATTCACAATCCTTTTATTGATAAGAACCACCGCCATTGAAATGGCAACATCGATCAACACGGCCAGAGTCCAGGGAATTATGTTGGCAACGGATAAAGCGAAGATGGCCACGACCCCGACAAGCCCCAAAAGACCATACTGGTAAATGACATGGCGATAGCGGGCCGATACCCTGAAAACATTCTCCATTGTCTGTTTCGAAGAGTCTTTGAGCACGATATCGGAATTGCGGATAACCCTTTTTGCCAGGATGCCGCCCCTGGAAATGCCGACATTGGCGCTTTGAAGCAGGATGATATCCTTGGTCGAATCGCCGATGTAACATACCGCGTTATGGTTCTGGTAGTCGGTGATCACTTTTAGTTTGTCCTGGGTCGAGTAGTTGTTTCGGACCTGGTATTTCCCAGCGACAAGATCCTGCGGTCCGTCATTGAAGATGACCATGATCTTGTTGAGCGAGTCGAGATATTCGATCAGTTCAAGTTCGTCAAGGCCAACCGGCTGGTCGTCGATGCGGTCGTAGATGATCACATTGCATGAATTAAGCCGATAGATGCTGTTGGCATTCTTGATGACGATGTTTTTAGTCATTGCGTTGGCGACCACCCCAAGCGACGAATATGAAATAGCCTGAAGATAGGTGGCATTAGATGAGATGGAAAGCAGGATGATCCCGATATAGATGTATGATTCGTCGATAATCCCAAACAAACCGGACAGGACAATGAAAACTGCGCCTAGTACAATGAGTACAAGGGTGTAGCCCTTGGCAAAGAGCTGCATGAACTTGAACATTCTCGATTCGTTAAGAGCGTAGCTGGTCGCCCGGGAAGCGACAAGGTTCAAAGCTGATGATTGATAGATTTTCTTGACCTTGATCCTGATGGTTCCCTGAAGATTGGTGCATCCGGCCCGGATTTGATCGCCGGACTTGAACAGCTTGTCACTGTCATCGCCATCGACCGCGTAGGAATTCACGAATGCCTTTTCGTCCAATAATTCACAATCAAAATTGATTGTCTCGTTTTCACTGACCACCACCACATCGTTGATATCGATGCCACTAAGGGGCATCCAAAGAACGCCCTGGTCGGTTTCCACATTGCCATACTCGATTTCTTCTAGCTTCTTGTCGATATCGTTGATAACCCATGTTCCCATGGTGATAAGCAGTTCCTTGGAAGCCAGATAGATTCCGACAACAAGAACCATTTCATAATAGAAGCCAAAAACCCAGCCCAGAAAAGCCGAAACAATCAGGAGATTGTCCTCAGTGAAGTAGCGCCTGCGTCTGATATCGCTCCACGCCCCCACAAGCAGCCCCCAGAGCAGGACAGCCAAGGTCGCCAGCCATGCGATCCGGGTGATTATGGTTGGCTCGCGCCGGGTCACCACAGCGATCCCAAACGCCAACGCCCCGACAATAACCATCACAAAGTAGCGGGTGAATGTCCGATTGAAAAAATCCTCACCCTGGAATGGCCGGTTGTAATTGATGATATTGATATCCGGAGAGATTTTCGCGACAATCCGGCTCAATCTGGCCAGGACATGGTGGTCATTGGTCGTCAGCTTGAGCAGCTTGTTTTGCCGGTTGAGAGAAACATTCGTATAGCTTGAATAGGAAGCGAGAACCTCGATGACCTGTTCCATTTCATCCTTGTTGATGTTTTCAAACAGGAAGAAGTACTCTTTAGGCTCGGTTTCCTTTTTGAGTTCGATTTCCTTTTCATCGACTATTTCCTGGATCTTCAAAGCGGGATCGATTGCTTCAACAACCTCCACAACCCCCATGATGTCGATGCTGTCGAATTCAATCGCTTCATCTTTTATTTTTATATGGGCAACTTCGCCAAGGCTGTTGAGCTTAAGCGAAAGTTCGTTAAAGATCTTGACGTCGTTGATATTCCTGATAGTAAAATGTCTTATCATATCCACGCCTCCTTTACTTTTTATTGATCAACACAAAGTGCGCATCGAACTCCTTGTGGGTGCAACTCAATGCATATTCCTCACCGTAAACCTTGTAGTATACGGGATTGATGCCATCGTCTTTAACAACACAATCATAAGTCTGTCTTTCAAAAAACAAAACTTCTTTCTCTTTGCCGATGATCATCTCCATATTGCTTAAGCAACGGCAAACAAGCCTTTTTCCAACATGTGCGATAAAGCGTCACCCCCCATTAGAAAATATTTTATCACAGTTTCGCTTCTTTGCACATTAAAAATGCAACAAGAAAAGATTCCCCTTTCCCCAAAGGCACTCTCATTGGCGGCTTTGGTATTGAGGAATCTTTAAGTGAGTTAGTTCTTGGAAAAATCGCGCAGTTCCAGGCTAGGGTTCCTGTCACGGGCCCAGTTGACACCCCATGAAGACGTGAACAGCAGCAATGTGTTACCTCTCAAGTCCTGAACCGCCCGGCAGTCGGAAGGCAGGTTGAGCTCTTTCAAGTTGGCGTCATTGTTGATCCAGCGGATGAACTGATATGGCAGTCCTGAAGAGACGATTTCGACATTGTATTCGTTTTTAAGCCGGTGTTCGAGAACCTCGAACTGCAGGACTCCGACCACGCCCACGAAGATCTCGTCCATGGCTCCACCTAGTTCGGTGAAAATCTGGATGGCACCTTCCTTGGCGATCTGTTCAACACCCTTGACGAACTGCTTGCGTTTCATCGTGTCTTTGTTGCGGATCAGACGGAAGTGTTCCGGTGCGAATGTCGGGATGCCCTCGAAGGCAAAAGGTTTTTTGGCGTTGGTGATGGTGTCCCCGATTGAGAAGATTCCCGGATCGAAAATACCGATTATGTCCCCCGCAAAGGCCTCTTCCACTTCGGAGCGCTCATCGGCCATCAGCGATTTGGACTGGTTGAGCTTGATCTTGCGTTTCCCCTGGAAATGGTACACTTCCATCCCCTTGGTGAATTTACCGCTGCAGATCCTGAAGAAGGCCATCCGGTCGCGGTGGTTCTTGTTCATGTTCGCCTGGATCTTGAAGACAAAAGCCGAGAACTCCTCATCGGTCGGATTTATCTGCTTGCCATCGGCAGTCCGAGGCAAAGGTGGCGTTGTCATCGCCAGGAAGTGGCGCAGGAATGGTTCGATCCCGAAGTTTGTCAAAGCCGAACCGAAACATACCGGCGAGAGTTGCCCTTGGTGGACCGCCTCCAGGTTGAATTCATTGCCGGCGATGTCAAGAAGCTCGATATCTTCAAGAAGCTTGTCGTAAAGCTCAACGTCGATGGCATCCTTTAATAGCGGGTCATCGATCTTGATTGTCTGTGAGCTTACCGCCTTTTTACCCCCGGTGTAATCCAGGAAGCGGATGACTTCCCTTTTTTCCCTCTCATAGACACCGGCGAACTGTTTGCCACATCCAATCGGCCAGTTGACCGGAGTCGTCTTGATTCCCAACTCCTGTTCGATCTCTTCTAAAAGAATGTAAGGATCTTGAGCTTCGCGGTCCATCTTATTAATGAAAGTGATGATCGGGATGTTTCTCATCGTGCAGACCTTGAACAGCTTGCGTGTCTGTTCTTCGACCCCTTTCGAGGCGTCGATTACCATAACCGCACAATCGGCCGCCATCAAAGTCCGATAGGTGTCCTCCGAGAAATCCTGATGGCCCGGAGTATCCAGGATGTTGATGCAGTATCCGTCATATTCGAATTGGAGCACCGATGAAGTTACCGAGATCCCTCTTTGTTTCTCGATTTCCATCCAGTCACTGGTTGCATGACGGGAATTCTTTTTCCCTTTTACAGTTCCCGCCAACTGAATCGCCCCACCATAAAGCAAAAACTTTTCGGTCAGGGTTGTTTTCCCGGCATCGGGATGGGATATTATCGCAAATGTCCTGCGTCTGTTTATTTCATTAATAAAATCACTCATGTTCAATCCTCCAGTATTCCTTATAATAGCTAAATTTAAAATCAGTGTCAACAGTTTATCCCCTTAAAGACAAGAAAAAAAGGAAATCAGCTTTCCTTTTTCCCATAGCTATTATTTTCATTGTCGAATTGAAGATCACTACAGAAAATCTCAAGAATGCCGATGTAACGGATCACTTCAGCATTGTCCAGTCCAGTCTCCTCTTGAATCTGTTCAATGCTTCCTGATTTGACAGACAAATAATTGTAAACCTTGATCGCCTTATCCATGCTATCGGCAACGACCAATTCCCGTTTTGCCTTTTGGAAAGATTTCTTTATCAGGACACCAAGTTCATTTTCAATTCCTTGGAAACTATTGAATGACGCGTAGTTCGCCTTCTTTGACAGTTCCCTTTTATCAATATCGATAATGACCTTTGTTGCCAGATTAGGATCAGCGTTTTCCAGGTATTCGCAATACTTAGCCAGCTCTTCACTTTTGGAATTATTGACATCCAAAATTGCCAAAAAATAGTCTGCCTTATAGATATCCTTAAGGTATTTGAGCTTGACAACATCAACTTTGAAATCCTGGCTGGCCCGTTCCACCATGTTAACTTCGCGCTTAGTTAAGCCATAAACGACGATAGTCTTATTATTCAACATTTTATCGCCTCCATTTCTAAAACCATTATACTACCTCCGCTTCCAAATTACAATATAGGCGCCAAAAAAGTTTACATTGTAACAATAGACACAAACATTGTACCAACAAACTTTCAGGCGATAATTTTTCAAAAAAATTGGCATCGAATCGGGATTTATGATATGATGTTGCAGTTATCGTTTAAGGAGGTACCGATATGAATTTTACATACTCTCAAGAAGAATTAGACTATCTATCAAAAAAAGACAAAAAATTTAAAGAAGCGATTGAACAAATCGGCTTCATCACGGTCGATAACCAGACCGACCCGTTCATCAAGATCATCCAAGGCATCCTTTCATATCTCGACAATGGCAGCGAGCTGTTCGAAAAGCTCAAGGAAAGTCAAGTGGAGCTTACGCCCTACTCCCTGACCAAAGTCAAAGACAAGAATCTCTTCGCCTTGAAAATCCCCCAATTCCAGGCCTTGTGCATCAAGGACTTCGCTACCCGCGTCTATCGCAAACAATATGATCTAAGCCAGCTTGATTCCAGCGATCCCCAGCTGCTCGAAAATGCCCTTCTGGCAATTCCTGGTATGACATATGAAGCGATCGAAGCATTCAAGAATTCATCGACAAATAATACAAACAATGTCGAACCGCTGGAAAGAGACAATGAGACTATCCTTAAAGGGATGCGCATGCTCTATCGCCACCGGGCTATCGATGACGCCAAATTCGAGCGTTATGCCAAAAGATACCAACCCCATGGTGATGTGGCCGCCCTTTACCTGAGTGCCATTGCCAATGGTGCCATCGCCAATCTGAGTGACCCCCAGCCAAAAAGCAAAAAATAGCCAAAAAACAAGATGAAGCCAGAAAGCCCATCTTGTTTTTTTGATATCTGCGATTGATACCATTAAGTGTTTATTAAAAGGAGTTTGTTACGGAGTTATGAAATGGTTGCGAATCATTTGTTAGTTCCATCTAACAACTGTATGATACCACCCGTTCCATCAATTGTCAAACGAAGTGATTTTTAATTTCTTTCGTCCATATTAAAAAAATTGTTACGGATTTTTGGCCGATTGCTAAATATGATTGACTTGAGTGAAATATTTTATTAAGATTTAAATAATCTATCAAGATAATCAAGTGAGAAAGAGAAGGAAGAGATATGAAAAAATTATTCAAGTCATTATTGGCATCTTCACTGGTTTTGGGATTGACTGCCTGTGGCAGTTCGACAACAACCAGCCAGACAGTCGGAATCATCCAGCTTGTCCAACACCCGGCTTTGGATGCCACCAATGAGGGATTCAAGGACGCTTTGGAAGAAGCCGGCATCGAGGTAACCTACGACGACCAGAACGCCCAAGGCGAAATCGCCAACTGCGATTCGATTGCATCTAAATTCGTCAACGACGGAGTAGACTTGATCTACGCCATCGCCACTCCGGCAGCCCAATCAGCAGCTTCGAAAACAACCGACATCCCGATTGTGGTTTCAGCGGTTACTGATCCAGCATCGGCAGGATTGGTCCAAAGCAATGAAAATCCGGGCACGAACGTTACTGGCGCTTCGGATCTTACCCCAGTCAAGGAACAGATCGATCTGCTCAATCAATTGATTCCTACTGCCAAGACAATCGGAGTAATGTACAACTCTTCGGAAGACAATTCTATTTTCCAGGCGGAAATGGCCAAAGCGGCAATCGAAGATGCCGGTATGACATACCAGGCATACACTGTTTCCGAGTCAAATGCGATCCAACAGGTAGTTGAATCGGCAGTGGGAAAAGTGGACGCGATCTACATCCCAACCGACAACCTGCTTGCAGACGGGATGGCGACTGTTGCCATGGTATGCAACGAAAACAAGATCCCTACTATCGTCGGAGAAGCCGGAATGGTTTCCAACGGCGGCCTGGCGACTTATGGAATCGACTATTACGAACTGGGACGGCTGGCTGGATTACAGGCAGTTGAAATCCTTAAAAACGGGGCAACTCCATCTACAATGCCCGTCGTATATTTGAATAAAGAAGAATGCGAACTTACAATCAATCAGACTACTGCTGATGTCCTGGGAATCACTATTCCAGCAGACTTGAGTTCACAAGCACAAATCGTCGAATAATGCCTTTTTTACTTGCTATTCAAAGCGCTGTAGGTCAAGGTATCCTTTGGGGTATCATGGCCTTAGGCGTTTTTATTACTTTCAGACTTTTGGATATTGCTGATTTGACGGTAGACGGATCTTTCGCCACAGGCGGAGCTGTCTGCGCAGTAGCGTTGACTTCAGGAATCAATCCGATTGTCGCCATTTTGATGGCCACTGTTTCCGGCTTCATTGCCGGGGGCATAACCGGAATTCTTCACACCAAATTCGACATTCCTGCCATTCTGGCCGGTATATTGTCTCAGATCGGGCTTTATTCGATCAACCTTAGAATCATGGGGCGTTCGAACATCCCTCTGCTCAACACGCCAAACCTTTTCAAGGACCTGCCAATCAGCGGCCTGTCAAACAACTGGATCGTGTTGATTGTCGGACTTGTCATCGCCATCATCATAATCATTGTCACATACTGGTTTTTTGGAACCGAACTTGGCAGCGCAATCCGGGCGACCGGAAACAATGAAAAGATGGTCCGTTCTCTAGGAGTAAATACAAATTCGACCAAGATTATCGGGCTGATGATCTCGAACGGACTGATCGCCCTGTCAGGGGCACTGGTGACCCAGGCTCAGGGATACGCCGACATCAAGATGGGAATCGGGGCGATTGTCATGGCCCTGGCCTCGATTGTAATCGGGGAGGTGCTCATTTCCAAAGGAACCAATTTCCTGGTGGCCCTGGCTGCCATAATTTCCGGTTCGATCATCTACCGGATCATCATCACCGTGGTGCTCCAGGCCGGACTTTCGACCGACGACCTTAAGCTTTTCACTGCCCTCCTGGTTGCCGTGGCCCTGGCCATTCCGACCTACCTGGCAAAAAGAAGACAGGTCACCACATACAAGAAAATGACAAAGGAGATCGAAGATGCTCAAACTAAGTAACATTTCCAAGACATTCAACTTGGGAACCATCAACGAGAAAAAAGCCCTTCAAAACATCTCCCTGACCGTAAATGAAGGTGATTTCATCACCATTATCGGTGGTAACGGGGCGGGAAAATCAACCCTGCTCAACACAATTGCCGGTGTCTACAGTATCGATTGTGGCCACATTCACATCGACAACGACGATGTCTCCCTCAAGAGCGAATATGAAATCGCCGCCAATATCGGGAGGGTGTTCCAGGATCCGATGATGGGGACCGCCACCAACCTGGAAATAATCGAAAATCTCGCTCTGGCCAACCGCCGCGGCAAGAAAAGAACGCTCGCATGGGGCATCAAACCAAGCGAGAAGCAACAATACCATGAAGTATTGAAAAGACTCGGTCTTGGATTGGAAAACCGGATGACTTCAAAGGTCGGACTGCTTTCCGGGGGCCAACGCCAGGCTCTGACTTTGCTTATGGCAACACTGCAAAAACCCAAGATCCTGCTGCTCGATGAACATACGGCCGCTCTCGATCCGGTGACTGCCAAGAAAGTATTGGAGCTGACCCAGGAAATCGTAGCCGAACAGAACCTGACCGCCTTGATGGTCACCCACAACATGAAAGATGCCATCGCCATCGGCAACCGGCTGATCATGATGAACCAGGGCCAGATCGTTTACGATGTGGCTGGCGAGGAAAAAATGAACCTTACGGTCGAGGACCTCCTGCGCAAATTCGAAGAAGTGTCACACGAATCATTCGCGAACGACCGGATGCTACTTGTCGATTAAACATCCTTTTAAGGATGTTTTTTTCTTTGCCGGAAATTATTCAGGTTTACTTTTTTGCCAATTATGTTATAGTGGAACCGTACAAAAGCTTTAGATCTTTTAAATCTTTTAGCTGTGATTTAATGGAGGAAAATATGGAAAAAAAACATGTACTTGTAGGCATGAGCGGTGGCGTTGATTCGTCGGTAACTGCCTATCTATTATTACAACAAGGATATCATGTCACTGGTGTGCACATGATAACCCTGCCCGAGTCGCAAGGCCAATCGGCCGAAATCGAGGATGCCCAAAAGGTATGCGACACACTGGGAATCGAGCTGATCGTTATCGACAAGCGCGAGGAGTTCTCGAAGGAAGTCATCGAGTATTTTATCGACGAGTACCAGCAAGGCCGGACCCCGAATCCCTGTGTGATCTGCAACCGCAAGATTAAATGGCCGATGCTGCTTCACAATCAGGAGAAAATCAAGGTCGATTATATCGCGACGGGCCACTATGCCAAAATAGTGAAAACAGAAAATGGCCGTTTTGCCATCAAGCATGCCAAAACAGCCACCAAGGACCAGACCTATATGCTTTTCAACCTGACCCAGGATCAGCTCGCCCATACACTTTTCCCTTTGGGCGACTATGAAAAGGAAGACGTCCGGGAAATCGCCAAAGACATCAATGCCCGCATCGCCGCCAAAAGCGACTCCCAGGAGATATGCTTCGTCAAGACGTCTGATTATGTGACATTCATCGAGGATTTCACCCACAAGGAATTTGTCCCGGGCAATTATGTCGATACTGATGGAAATGTCATCGGCAAGCACAAGGGTATCGCCCGCTATACCATCGGACAGCGCAAGGGGCTCGATATAAATCTCAACAAGAAAGCCTTTGTCGTGGACATCGATGCCGCGACCAACGAGATAACTCTTGGCGACAACGAAGACCTTTATGCCTGTTCGTGCCAGTTCGACCAGGTCAATTTCATGGGGATCGAATCGATCGATGGCGAACTCAAAGCCCAGGCCAAGGCCCGCTATTCGCAAAAACCAAGCGATTGTGTCATCACCCAGGTTGACAAGGACAACTATCTTTGCACCTTCACCCAACCCCAACGCGCCATGACCCCAGGTCAGGCCCTGGTATTCTACGATGACCAAGGCGTCATTCTCGGTGGCGGTCTCATCAATAAAATCATCCGTTAAACTGCGGCAACTGCTGCAGTTTTTTATTTCCCGATGAATTCCATGATGGCATCAACTGTCTGAAGTAGCTGCCCTCTGGGTGATATTTGCGCAACTCCGTCACCCTCTTGAGGTCCGTAGTCGCCAAACTGGCTGTGGTTACCTCCTTCGATCTCTATCACATTATTGGTATAATCGATCTTCGAACGGTCGAGGACCAAATCAAAGCTGCCATAAATGGTCAGCTGCTTATCCACGGGATAATCGCCGTAAAGATAGCTGCCAAGAAGAATCAGGCCGTCAACCTCATCCTGGTGCCCGCTCGCAAAACTTGAAGCCATTGCTCCACCTAGCGAATGGCCCATCATATATATGGCGGTCTCATCACCAAACAGGTCAAGATATTCTTCGGCCCGGTTCACGTCAAATACCGCCAGGTTGAAGGGCATCTTGCAGACAATAACATCGATTCCCTCGTCTGATAACAGCTTTGCCAGGGGCAGATAGGCCTCATGTTCGACCTTTCCGCCCGGGTAGAAGATTACCAGCTCATCCACATCTCCCTCTTTGACAGTATCTCCAGATAGAAAAATATCGCCATTTGGATAAGTGACCAGGCTTTGATCAGCCAACAGAGCCCCTGCAGTCTCCCCATAATGGTAGTAGTCCTGGACATAGACCATGAAGGCACCACCGCCAATCAGAGTCAAAACAATGATGGCGCCAATAAACAATTTGAGTTTTCTTTTCATAAACGCACCTCTTCTAGTTTCAATTGTAACTCAGGCCAAGACAGTTTGCAAAAAAGACGACCCAATATGGATCGTCAGAGTGATTAATAAGTTACGTTGTAATGATCGAACAGGATTTTTTCCGCTTCGCCACTCCATAATCCCCGGTTGGCCCGGCAAGCTTCATCGAGCTTCTTGAACAGCGGATCGGTTTTACCCAATTCCTTGAAGTCTTCGATTGCAGTCAGCGGCATGTCGAACTGGGTGTAAGTGAGCTTTTTACCACCTGGAATATTTGGCAGTTCTAGAGTTGCTTTGGCGATCGAGTCGATACCGCCGACATGGGTCACCATCACGGCCGGCTCGATCAGTTTTTTTGATGCCAGATCGTTGGCTTCGATCAGGTCATCATTGTTCCCTCCGGTCGAACCGATTATCTTGCTTGCGGTATAGTGGACATTGTAAAGGTTGATGTTCGCACTGAAATTGCTGTCGGTCGGACCGGCGAAGAAGTTCAGGCAGCCATCGAACGCCATCAGCTGGTCTCCCAGTTCGGCAACTTTCCGGTTTGGAATATAGACAAATACATCATCATAACCATGACCGTCGCTCAGGGCTTTCAATTCAGCCACAGGATCCGCCATTTTTGAAGTATTGACATAAATCAGCTCAACCCCGGCTTCCTTGGCCTGCTGTTCGGAGATGACTTCGCGCGCTCTTTGGAGCTTCGCATCGTCGATATCCGTAACGACAATCCGTTGCGGTCTGTTTTCAATCTGCAGCCCGTACGAGATCGCACCAAGCCCCATCGGCCCGCAGCCACCAAGAATGATTATGTTCCCGTCTTTTTTCGTTCCCATCGCATGTTCATAGTTCTGTTTGTTTGTATGGTAGTTGGCATGGTAAGCCCCGATGATGCATGACATCGGTTCCCCCAGTGAAGCCTCGAAGAAACTTTCCCCGGTGTATTCCATCAGGCATCCCAGTTCCATGACTTCCTGAGGAATGATGCAGTAAGTGCAGGCTCCTCCGAAAAATTCATACGAATATCCCGGTGATGCCAGGGAACCTTTGTAGTTCAGGGCCGGCTGTTGGGCGAATTTCATTCCCGGTTTGAACTGGTCCTGCCATTTTTTTCCGACTTCGACGATAACTCCGGCAAACTCATGGCCGATGATGATCGGATTCGTGTCGATGTTCTTAGGCGCTCTTTTATGTTTTTTCCCCTGGATTGCCAGTTTGTAGGTCGACATGCAGATGCTGTCAGACATGACCTTAACCAAGATCTCGTTGTCCGTGATTTGGGGCAATTCAAATTCTTCCAAACGTAAATCATTTTCTCCGTACATTCTTACCGCTTTGGTTTTCATCTTTTTATCCTCTTTCCTTTTCCGTATATAAGATTTCAATTTTCACTTGTTTTTTGAGTTCGTTGACCAGGTCCAATGTCGGCGGCTGGGTTCCATGAGTAGTCACCGCTCCAGCCGATGTGGCAATGGCCAGTTCGATCAGATCTTCCAACTCGAGATTGTGCTCGACACTGTAAGCCAGGGCCCCGACCAGTGCGTCTCCCGCCCCTACTGTCGATTGGGCCGCGACTTTGATTCCCGGTACGAAGGCAACCTGATCCATCAAAAACAAGGCCCCGTCTTTACCAAGCGAGATCAGGACATTGGAAATCCCTTTGCCTTTGAGGCCCTGGCCGATTTCAATCAGCTCCTCTTTTGATGCTTCATGATCCATCCCGGCAAACTTCTCCAGTTCCTCGCGGTTTGGCTTGATATAATCGGGACTTGAGGGCAGTGATTCCTTGAACAGGTCTCCGTCCGCATCAAGGATCACCTTGGCCCCGTTGAGATGGGCGATGTCGACGATCTTGGAGTATATCCCCTTGTCAACCCCCAGCGGGATTGACCCAGCCAGGACGAAGACAACGTTATCTCCTGCATATTTTTTCACTTTTTCAAGCAGCCGGTTCACCATTTCCCGGTTGATTATCGGCCCGGGCTCATTGATTTCGGAAACCCTGCCGCTGTTTTCGACTACCTTGGTATTGACCCTGGTGTTCTGGTCCAGGTAGACGAAGTCATGTCTGATATCCAGCTCATTCAAAGCCTTGACAATGAAAGTGCCGCTTTCGCCACCGACAAATCCCAATGCCAGGGATTCCCCCTGCAATGCCTTTATTGTCTTGGAAACATTTATTCCTTTGCCCCCGGCGTCCTGTTTGATCGATTTGACCCGGCTCAGCCCGCCAAGTTCCAGCTGGTCTAGTGTGATTGTCTTATCCACTGCGGGATTCATGGTTATTGTGATTATCATCTTACGCCTCGCTTGTCAGTATTTCGTAAATGGTTTCTTGGTCGCTTTCGATAAGCTTCTCGCACACGTTGATATCGATCAGCTTGGTGGCGATATTGGCCAGGATCGTCATGTGTTCGCCACCTTTTCCGGCTATCCCGATCACGATTTTGGCATCGTTGCCATCCCAGTCGACGCCGTCAGGGAAAATCATGATTGCAATCCCCGAGTTGACGATGGCATCCTTGACCTGTTCCACCCCATGGGGCAAGGCGAGATAGTTACCCATGTATGTCGCGAAGGTATTCTCCCTTTCGTGCATTCCCTGGATATATTCACTTTGCACATAACCGCCTTCAAGCAGGATCTTTCCAACCTGGTCGATCGCATCATCTTTGTTTGTTGCCACGGCGTTGATTATGATATTTTCTTTTTTTAGCAAGGGCGGTTTTTCCACCGCCTGTTTATTTTTCTTGAAAAACATTTCGGTGCTCCTTTCTTTCTACAAGTCCATTATCCTATGTAATCGCTTGTAGTTCAATTTATTGCAAAGTTGATTTGGCCCCATCCATTAGTGCCAAAACTGCTTAAGGCATTAAAAAAAACACCACAACCCGGATGATCCGGATCATGGTGTGGCCTATTGCTTTATTATCATTCGCCCTTCTATTTTCTTGGGTTTATCAACCGGGGCACTTTCGATCGAGCCAAAGGGCATCTGGGCGATCAGACGCCAGCTTTGATCAAGCCCGTATGTTTCCCATACCGCCTGTTCGATGACTTCATTGTAATGCTGGAGCGAGCCGCCTAGCGACAGGCTCCCCAGTCCGACCCAGATGCCATACTGGACCATCCCGTTGGCCTGCTGGGCCCATTTTTCGAAGTTGTGGGCATAGCTCGGGTATTTTTCAATAAGGTTCCCCGTAATTGATTCGTCTTCGAAAAACAGGACTGTCCCATAGGATTTCTTGAACCCGGCGATTTTTTTCTGGGTGGCCGGAAACCTTTCCGGGGCCACAATTCTTTCCAACTGGCTTAACACCAGATCCCAGAAACTGTCATGTTCCTTTTCGTATAGAACGATGACTTTGGTCGACTGGCTGTTGTATGATGAGGGGTTGTTGTGGACGACTGTACGGATCAGTTCGTTTATCTGTTCCCTATCGACCAACACATTCTTACCCAGGTCGTAGTTGCTGCGGCGTTTTTCAATCAATTCTTTATATTCGATCATTTTGGCATTCTCCTTTTCTTCTTGGTCTAACCGTATCAAAAAAGACACGCGAATGCAAAGATGACGACTTCGAATCAACTAAAGCAGGTTCTTGGCCAGGAAATTCTTGAAATGGAGTGAAAGGCATTCGGTGATTTCATAGCTGTCACCCCGGGCGAAGATGTCGATGATCTCATCGTCTTCCACCAGGATCGATGATATATGGCCAAGAATGTTCGAATTGAGTGTGTCATATTCATTTTTTGGCATAAGCAGGCAGATTACAACCTTGACTCCTGTTAGATATTCGCCCGCAAAAGCAAGACCGGATTTGGGCAACAGCAGGATTATCCTCGGTCTGGCCACACCGGACGTTTTGGTATGGAGCAGTCCAAATGAAAGCTGCTTGAATATCTGGCTGCCCAGTTTTTCCCGGGCAATCAGGTCACGTCGCACCGTGGCGGCCATTGCTTCATCCATGGAATCCGTGGCGCTATCGACCAGGGCGGTAAAATCGGAGTCTTGGTCAACCCTTGAGATCTCGATGCTTTCAAGAAGATGCTTGATGGTGCCCACATAATAGTCGAATTCATCAAGCTGTTCGATGAAACTGTCCTGGACGGTGGCATTTCTTGATGGAAGGTAACAATGCTTTTCGATAAGCGTATCGATGGCATCAAGGTCATTGTCATTCAGGATCGGGCTGACGTATAGAAGATTTTCATGATAGCCGTCGATCTTGATCGATGAGAGATAGAAGTCGATGATATCATCGCGAAACGCATCGGCCTTGGAAAACGGGTAGACCCTGATCTTGTCGCCGTAGATCTTTTCAAGACTAGCCCCCATCAGGCGCGACAAACCGATACCGGTCGCGCAGATGACCCCGACGTTTACCCGGCGTGCCTTCTTGTTGGCGAGTTTGAGCCGGATGCTCGCACTGCCAAAATGCATTGCCAGAAATCCGATCTCGCCTTCAGGGACCGGCTTGTGGGTGAAATCCTCAAGAACCTGTCCGACTTTCAGGCATTTTTCAAATTCGCTGGGGTACTGCTTCTTGATCTGGTCGAGCAGCGGATTGGTTATGACCATGTCGTTGACAATCCGGATCAGCGTGGGCTGAAGGTGAGTGAGCAGGCCGTTGATGAAATGATCATCCTGTTTCAACTCGAAGGCGATGGCCGGGTCATAGGCATCGATCATCTTGTTGATCAGCCGCTTGATTACCTCGTTGTCCATCTGGATCTTGTCGATGTTCATGGTCTGGTGCTTGGTTCCCTTGAGATGGAGGTTGATGTAGTGCAGTTCCATCTCGTCGATGACGATGTCGAATTCCGCCATAAGAAACTCTCCAATCAGCTTGGCGGTATTGTAATCCTGGTCGATATCGATGCTTTCAAGCAATTCTTGATCATAGCTGATCTGTTCACCGCTCTGGATCCTTTTGACCACGATAGCCAGATGAATTACCAGACCGATATAAGAGCTTTCGGTAAGTTCCCTGATCTGCTCACTGGAAATGTCCTCGAGACAATCGATCACCCTTTTGAGGATATCCTCATCAAGGAGCTGGGATATGCCCTCATGGTTCTTGAGCATGAATTCCTTGATTTCATCGAACCGGTCGCTGGAGTTGCTATCGGGAGCGAACTCGCTGAAGTATCCACGGATCGCCCGGCGCATGTTGGCCTCGCCCCCGGACAGCCTCACTCCAAGCCCCGGTGTCTTTTCCAGGGTCAAGTCGAACTTGTCAAGCCACTTTTCGATTCCCATCAGATCGAGCCGGATCGTGGCTTCCGACACATTGATCAAATGGGCGAAGGATATTATCTTGTGGACATCCTGGGATTTGAGCAATTCAAGGATAATCCGGCGTTGGCGGTTTCTGGTATCGAAACTGTCAAAGGTGTTGTCCTTTTCAATGGCGCTGTAAAGCTCCAGCTTGTTTTCCTGGGTCCCTTCTAGCCAGACACCCTTTCCGGTCTTGCTTTGAAAAACCAGGTTGTAGGGCCTCAGGTCATCATCGATGTAGCCTAATTCCCGCTGGATAGTCCGTTTGGAAACCCCGATGCGATCGGCCAGCTGGGAAATGGAAAGATACTCGTCCTTGAGCAGTTCCAAAAGTATTTTTTTCATTCGCGGATCAAAGCTCATTTTTCCCGTTCCTTTCTTCCAACATTGCGATCAGTTCGTCATAGCTGCGATTATCGAGGAATTCATTGACCGGATATATCTCCATTTGGGGATATTTCTCCCGCACCACTTTCTCGAGTCCCGTCTGGACCACAACAAGCGAGGCGTCGTCATCGATATTGTTTATTCCCTGGGCCTTCACTATCAGATCGAAATCGTATCTGTTTATTTTCCGGTTGAAAAGGGACGAGCCCATCACCGAAGACCCGAATCCCCCATCGCAGGTGAAAACGATTTTCCTGATGGGTCCCGACTTCAATATTGCAGTTTTCTTTGCCTTGGTCGCACCGGAACTTATCTGGAGGACGACCACCGCACTAAAGAACGAAACGATCAAAGATATGCAAATCGGTAACAAAACAAGCAGCCGGTCGGAATTGCTCGCATTTAACATGATTGTTATGACACTGCCGGGACTTACCGGGGAAATCAGTCCCAGATCCATATTGTCCATTGTGATGATTCCAGCCATCCCGCCCATCACCAGGGCGAAAAACAGCTTCCGGAATTCCAACACAAGCGGGAAGTACACTTCGTGAATTCCGCCAAAAAACTGGACCATGAAATAACTGAACATCTGCTTAGCTTCCCGCTTTTTGGTAAAAAGCAAAGCCAGGATCACTCCCGCACCCGGTCCGGGATTCGTTTCCAGAAAAAAGAGGATCGTGTCACCGGCCTGGGACACTTGGGTGAGTCCCAAAGGTATCAGCATTCCATGGTTGATCAGGTTGTTTAGGAAGAAAACCTTGGAAACCTCGATAATCACCGCCATAAGCGCGATAAGCTCATTGTCTAGAAGATAGGCGATGAATCCGTTGGTGATGTTGTTGAACACACCAAGAGCCGGAATCATCATCAGGTTAACCACCAGGCCCAATCCAAAACCGGCACAGCCGATAATGAGGTTGGTGAACAGGAGTTCAAATCCGGGCGGGATGCGCGCAATCAGGCGTCTTAGAAGATGTTTGTTTATCAGACCGGCACAACTTCCGATCACAAAAGACCCGATGATGCCCGCATTGGTCTCGCTGACGACAAATACGACACTGGCCAGAATACCGATGATTCCGCCATTATGGTCAAAGATCCTGGTGGCCGCCAGATAGGCGATTGTCACTGGCAGGATCACGTTTTTTATCACATCGATGCTTTGGACAAGACTTTCGTCCTGATAAAAATTCGATACTATATTCAAAATGCCAAGAAACATGAAGATGCCCATGCAGGACATGATTATCGAGGCATAAAACTTGATAACTTTCTTGATTCGTTTTCCCATATATATCACCCGTAACAATTATACCAAAAAACAGGTCACGCAAGCGACCTAATTTTCATGGTTTTCTTTGAGGAATTCGACAAGTTCATCATACTCAGGAGCCTGAAGGAAATTGGTTATCAACACCAGCTTGGCATCCGGATTCGAATTGGACGCCCGTTGAGCCAAGGACTCATGGGTTACAACGACCTGGACATCACCTGGAATATTCGAAACCGAAGTGTGGATGACTTCGATACCGGCAAGCCCGGCATCCCTGATCTTGTTTTTCAAGACGGTGGCCCCCATGGCACTTGAACCCATTCCGGCATCGCAGGCGAAAGCGATTTTCGAGATTTTTCCAGTGATAGATTTTGATTCCTGTTTTGGAGCGGTTCCTTTGAGCTCAGCATTTTTTTGTTTAGCTTCTTCAAGACTTGTATCCTTGTTCGAGAATTTCAGGATCGGCAAAGCAATAGCCATTGCCACCAATGCCGCTGCAGCCACACCCAAAATCAATCCGACATAGCTGTCTTTTGAGCACATCATCAACAAGGCAAAGATCGATCCTGGCGAAGCCGGAGCGGTAAGCCCCACATTCAACATTTGGAAAGTGAAGACACCGGTAGCACCGCCACCGATGGCGGCGAAGATAAGAAGCGGATTCATCAAGACGAATGGGAAATAGATTTCATGGATACCGCCTAAGAAGTGGATGATCATCGCACTAGGAGCAGATGCTTTCGCCATTCCTTTTCCAGCAATCATGTATGCCAGCAGGATTCCCAGACCCGGTCCGGGATTGGCTTCAAGCAGGAAGAAAATCGATTTCCCGACTTCCTCCACCTGGGCGATTCCCAAAGGTGTGAAGATGCCGTGATTGATCGCATTGTTCAAAAACAGGATTTTTGCCGGTTCGATAAACAGCGATGCCAATGGCAGCATTGAACGCTCGACAAAGAAGTTGACTCCGCTCGCAAAACCGTTGTTGATGGCTGTGACCAGCGGTGCGATTCCCAACTGGGCCAGCAGCGTCAATGCCAGACCGATAATTCCGATCGAGAAGTTGTTTACAAGCATTTCGAAGCCAGGTTTTACTTTTCCCTCGACTATTTCATCGAATTTTTTCAAGATCCAGGCAGCCAGAGGCCCGCAGATCATCGCTCCCATGAACATGATTGTTCCCGAACCGACGATGACCCCCATGGTCACGATTGCCCCGATAACTCCACCGCGGTCGCCGTGGACCATTTTCCCTCCGGAAAATGCGATCAACAGCGGCAGCAGATATGTGATTATCGGACCTACCAATGCCGCGAATGTCGCATTTGGCAACCAGCCTGTATCGATAAAGAATGCGGTAATAAGACCCCAGGCAATGAATGCCCCGATATTTGGCATAACCATGCCGCTTAAAAAGCGTCCGAATGTTTGGACTTTTTCTTTCATAATAGCTCTCCTTTAGATTGTAGTTTGAAGTACTGGCCAATTCCTTCTGTGTTTACAAGCTTATTATAAGCGCTACCAAAATACATTTTCAATCAAACCCAAATTAGATTTGGCGTCCGACAATAGTGCCAAAATTAATTTGGGGTGAAAAAAAAAGAACACCGCCAAGTGTTCTTTTATTGGTTTTTATCCGATTTTATCAGGTTTTTCAGGGCCGCTATGCCTACCTCGATTGCCTGTTGGGTATTGTGGACAACCGGATTTTCCAAGCCCGCCTTTTCCCTTTCCTGGTTGGCGACGACCATGAAACATGATCCGACACGGACTCTGAGATGGCCGGCCACGACAAACAGGGCCGCCGATTCCATTTCCGAAGCCAGGACACCCAGGCGCTTCCAGGCCTCCCATTTGCTTTCAAGCTCGTAGCTTACCGGCATGATGCTTGGTGAATGTTGGCCATAGAAAGAATCCTTGCATTGGACTATCCCAACATGCCACGAAGCACCCAGTGATTTGGCCGAGGCCACCAGGGCGTTGGTTACATCAAGGTTGGCGACTGCAGGAAACTCGATTGGAGCATATTCCTTCGATGTCCCTTCCATCCGTACGGCTCCGGTGGCAACAACGATGTCGCCGCTTTTGACGTCGATGTCGATGCCTCCGCAGGTGCCGACCCGGATAAACGTGTCAGCACCGCACTTGACAAGTTCCTCCATGGCAATCGCGGCAGATGGACCTCCGATTCCCGTCGAGGTCACACTGACTTTCACTCCATCAAGATATCCGGTGTAAGTCACAAATTCCCGGCTGTCGGCAATCAGCTTGGGTTCGTCAAAATACCGGGCTATCTTCTCGCATCGTTTGGGATCGCCCGGCAGGATCACATAGCGCCCCACCTCGCCTTGGCCGACTTCGATATGGTATTGTTTTCCTTCTTGTGCGTATTTCATCTTGGTCTCCTTTGTGTTTTCTTGTTTAATTATATCATCATCTTTTCCCAAGACAATGGAACATTCCGAAATTGAAAAAAGAGGACCTGAGTCCTCCTTTGTCTATTTCACTTTGCATTCGCTTCTCTCGTCGGACAGGGAAATGCTCAAGGCCTGGGCCGACAGGGCGATCTCCATTATGCATATTCCCAGTGAAACCAGAATGAGAACCAAACCGGCGATGAAAAGAGGAGCAATCAAGAAATCAATTCCCAAAACAATCAGGATCATCGTCATGATATTGGCGCAGAAGCCAATCAGGGCGGTGATCTGCATGTTCCGGATGTATTTGACCCGTTTCATCAGCGATCTGATCTGGCATTCCACCCTGCTGTCGCTTCCTGGCGCGCTCTCGCTTAGATGGCGGATCACCTGTGAAATGGCCACATAGCGGCTCGTATAGGCGATCATCAATAGTGAGATAGCCGAAAAGACGTATGTTGGTGTTTGTAAAGTATACATAAGTTCCTCCTGTGAATCTAAAATATCGTCACTATAAGATAACAGCTTTGGATATCTTGCACAAGGGAAAACACTTGTTAAAAAAAGCACTAGGTGACAATCCGGTCACGGCCAAGCTGTTTGGCATAATACAGCCGCTTGTCGGCCAGTGATATCATCTTCTCATTGGTTATGCTTTCGCTGTCAAATTCGCCGCTGTCGCAAACTCCAGCTGAGAAAGTGAAGCGGATCTTGGAGTCCTGGTAATAGAACGCCTGTTCCCTTACCTTTTCAAGGATCCGTTCAATTATCAAGGCCGCCTCCAATTTGTCGCTGTCGTACATGATGATCACGAACTCCTCACCGCCATAGCGGCCAAGCAGGTCATATTCGCGCAGGTTTTCCTGAATCAGCCCGGTGAATTCCTTGATGATATGGTCGCCGGCGAGATGACCATGCCGGTCGTTGATATCCTTGAACCGGTCGATATCTAGGATTGCCAGGGCAAAAACGGAATTGTGGCGCTGGAACCGCTTGAGATCCTGTTCGAGCCGTTCATAGATGTAACGGCGGTTGTAGATATTTGTCAGCGGGTCGCGGATCGAAAGCTCGTTGATTCTGAATTCGAATTCCTTCTTCTTGGTGATGTCAGAATGGGTTCCATACATCATCAGGGGATGGCCGGATTTATCATATTCGATGACCTTGCCCCGGTCATGGATCCAGATCCAGCTGCCGTCTTTGGCTTTGGCCCGGACCTCGACATCGTAGAATTCCAGCTCACCGTTGAAATGTTGCTGCAACAGTACCTGGGCGTTTATTATATCCTCGGGATGAACCAGTAACAGCCAGGTTTCTATCGACACAGGTTCCAGTTCGTCGATCGTGTAGCCAAGCATCCCGGCCCAGCGCTCATTGAATTTTGTTTCCCCGGTCTGGATATTCCACTCCCAAGTTCCAAGGCGGGTCCCTTCGATGATGCTGTTAAGCCGTTTGGTTTGTTCATAATAGAGATTAAGGCTCCTTTTCTGGCTGGTGATGTCGATCATGACAACCAGAAGCATCATCTTTCCATAACAGTATATCTTTTCCCCGCTAAGCAGGACGTCGTTGATCGTACCGTCTTTGGCTTTGAGCTGGACTTCGATATTGGTGATCAATCCCGTTTTTAAGATTTCATGAACTTTTTCGCTTACTGTGTCGAAATTGACAAGCAGATCCATCTCCTGCCATGATTTTCCGATAAGCTCCTCACTCCGGTAGCCGCTGATATTCAAGAAGGCCTTGTTGATCGATACAAACCGATGGTCCGGCAGCGTGTTGATCGCCCCGATGACCGGGCTGTCGCCAAAAAAACGGCTAAACCTTTCAAGCTCCCTGGCAACCGACTCGACCTCGGCGAAAATGCCAAGGAAACATTCCCTGTTTTCCAGATTGCAACCGGCAATCTGGCCGGTCAGGTTGATAAGTTGACCGGATGAGTCAATCAAAGACAGCGACAGGTTGTTTTGGGGGATGTTGATAATACTGTCGAAGTGGCAATCGCATGTAGCAGTAGAGATGTTTTTCACGTAATCATCGATGTTGCGGTTGATCAGATCCCCGATCTTGTAACCTGTCTTGGTGCGCAGGTGATTGTTCGCAAAAATGATCTTACCTTCACTGTCGAAAATGAAGACATATCGGTTCACCGAGTTGACTACTTTGGCTCCTATATTGGCTTTGGATGGACCTTCGTTACGGTTTTGCATGATCATATTGGCAATTATCGCAACGAAGCATCTAAAAGCAATCCGGTTCTTCTTGTTCATTTTCCTCGTGGATTTCAAAAAAACAATCAAACCAAGCAGGTCGCCCTTCACTTTTATCACCGAGCCATACTGCGGGACCTGGCTTTCCATGGCTCCGGAATCCTGGGAATCGCTTTTACCAAAACAGCCGGATAGTCTGATTATTTTCCCGCTTGAAAGATCCCTGAAATCATTTAGCTGCTCAATGGTGATTGTCTTGTCAGCCTTGGATTCTTGCGACCGTTTGAAAAGCGCAACTGATCTGGATTCATTGTCAACCAGATACAGTTTCACGTCGCCAGACCTGAAAAAGCGTTCAAACAGACGCAAAAGTCTTGCAATTCTGGTTGCAAAGTCATCCCCTTGCGATGATATCAATGTTGCCTTGAATATGAATTTTCCCTTTTTCATCGCAATATTCTCCTGATTGAACTGCCTCAAGCCTACTGATCGACAAAGTCGATCAGTATGTAGGCATCAAGGCCAAATTGAATTGTGCTGGAACCAAAATCATAATTTCCATTTCTGATAATCATGGTAAAGATTGTTGAATCAGTGGTCGAAGAGAATGTCGCCTGTTCATAGCCAAGAGTTATATTTGTCTGTTCGTAGGCTTTGATTCCATTGCCGATGGCATAAAGATCGATCTGGTTGACAACCACATTCTGGTCGTTTGTCAACACCAGATATTCGACACCGCTTATCACTTTGACATCAATAGTGTAGCTAGCCTGTTCATGGGTGAAACTGAACGGCAACAAGCTGTCATATTTGTCATTATTTACCCATACCGATGTGAAATAGTCATATCCGGCGACTGGAATCACGGTATTTTGGGCGATTTGGAAATAGACGTAATCGTCAGGCCGGTAGTCGGTATCGTAGTATTCGAAACCGAAAGTCTTGTAGAAATCTTCCCACATATTGAAATCATCGCTCAAAAATTCGACTGCTGGAATGTAATCCATCATTGTCAGGTATTCTACTGTCTTGATAATCACGTCTTTTGCATCCTTGTCAAGGTCGCCTTTGGCAATTACCTGGTTGTTTTCAAGCATCCCGTTTTCTTCGAGCGTCTTTTCCAGCAGGCCGATCTGGCTTCTTTTCGAAATGGTGAAAGCATCGACTGGAGGAACGATTGAAACAAGCGAGAAGGCGATAAGAAAGGCCCCTATCAGGCTGTTTTTAATCGGTGGCAAAAAGCTCATGACCACTCCCGCTAAGGCGGCGAAAACACCATAGATGATCACGTAGTATCTTGTGTAGGTAATACCCATTTCCCCGATTTTCAGCACCGATGCAACTATCTGGAACACTACCAGGGGCACGAGCACCTTCGGGAATATGAGGCGGAACAGGTTGGCGAACTTGTTGTCGATCGAACTTGCGAGGATATAGATGAATATGACGACAATCGAATAGCTTACAAGCATTGGTTCCATCAGATTGTTGGTCCAGAATTCACCCCGGACATTCAAGACAAGGTACAAGGCAAGAATGAGGGTGTAGACACCAGCCAGCGGGATGATGATATAGGAAATGAGGATTTCCAAAAAGCGTGGCATGGTTGTGGTCTTGGTGATTGCTTCATTCTGGACTTCAAGCTGGGCGTCATCGAGATGCTCGGAAATTTTGCCCGGATAAACCGGAATGAGCGAAAGGAAAAATAGCGGCGAGAACAAGACGAAGACCAGATTGGCCACATGGGCATAGGCCCTTTCGTCCACCCGGGCGATCAGGGTGTCGAAGGCTAGAATTATCAGGGCAGAGCCCCCGAAGATCACCAGCGAATACAGCATCGTCTGGAAGAAGCTCTTAAACACAGCCAGGAAACTTTGGTTGAAGTTTACCGTGTTTTTGATCACCGGGATCAAAATGAAGGCAAACAACAAGGCTAGAAGGGCCACCATGGTCCGCACGATGATTTCGACACTTAGCACCGGCGCCTTGAGCAATATAAGATAGTAGCCAAATGTCAAGATGACGCTGGCTCCCATCAGGACGATGCGGATGATTGTCTTGTCAAAGAACCGTTCATAAATGGCCTGGGAGCACGCGCCGATGAATGCGCCCACTATCAAAGCAAGCAGTTCCTTTTCGTAGTCTTTAGGCCCGTTGATGGCCATGGCATTGACAACAGCCCCAATAACCAGAAAGACTTCAGTTATCGGATAGCGGACAATGGCTTTCGACAGGCCCGCAAGCCGGTTGAGCAATTTGGAAAATTTTTTCATGAGGATAACCCTCTTTCTTTTAGATATTGTTTTAAATCACTGATCAATACAATGGTAAAATACTAATATCCCTAAAACAACAAGAATTAAAGCTTTTCATTGGGAAACTGTCGCTGACTATTATGGTTGTCTGTTTTACCCAAATCCGATTGAAATTATTACTTTTATGCCTAATTTAATTTAAACACAAATGGAACCGAATTTCAAGATATCCCCACAGCAATCTGATAATATCGCGGCAAATCATGAGACAGCCGCCTTTTTGATTTTGTCCCATTGTCATTACATAATTTCATTTGGTACTGTTTATTTCCACGATAAGTGTTATAATTATATTACATAGAGAATCCAAATTGAGTAATACCACTATGCGACATCCCCATCGCTTTTTAATCCTCTTTTGGACTTCCCTGACTTTGATACCATTGGCCCTGGCGATAATCTGATAATCATCCTGATCTCGAACAATTACAAAGGAGCGATTATTATGAAAAAAATCATTTATCTGATGTCTTTAATCTTAGTCTTGTTTTCATTTTCCGCCTGCGACACCCAGAATCCCGACAACGGCGGTGCCTTGGCTTCAGACTATTTTCCGATCCTGGAAAATGTCCGCTACTATTACCGGGGCGAACAGAATGATTATGGTACTTTTGATGTTTATCCCGATTATGCCGATGACCAATCCATGCAACTGAGGATCAGTGACAACAGCACCTCCAAGCTGGCCGTCATCAAAGCAGCCGATGATCAAGTCACCCTGGTCTACCAGGACCAGGACATTAATTACCGGGAAAACCTTTTGGCCAAGACCAACACCGATCTTGTCCTGATAAACACACCGATAGCCGTTGAAACCAGCTGGCAGTTCGGTGAAGGAGTAACCCGGAGCATCACCGACGTCGCAACAACCGTGGAAACCCCAATCGCCAACTATGAAGCGATTGAAATCACTACCGAATACGGCGATCATTCGACAGTCGAATATTACGCCAAGGATGTCGGTCTGGTCAAATCAATCACGACAACCGCCAATTCCAGCGTCACTTCAATCCTGAGCTCGATTGTCCAGGACACATCGATCACCCAGGCTGTCAATTTCTATTACCCTAATCTTGACCATGAAATAATCTATTATCAGACCAGGGATCTTGAATTCAGGACAAATGATGTGACTGCGACTATTCTTCAAGACAGCTACAAGGAAGTCCCTGAAAAAGTCAATGCGGTACTTGGCGCCAATACCATAATCAATGACTATCATCTAGGCGAAAACGACCAGGCGTATCTGGATCTGTCGCAGGAATTCATATCCGAAATGAATTCCGGGGCCCAACTAGAATCGATGATGCTTACCGCACTTGCCAACACATTTGGATCTTACTATGGTGTAAATGAGCTGATGCTTAGAATCGATGGCAATCTATACGAATCCGGACATATCGCCCTTGGTGAAGATGAAACACTCGCTGTCGATGCCATCAACAGCTTCGACATCGCCACCTTCGATGACCACGAACCCGGACAGACACCGACAAGCGTGGCAAGCGATTACTTCCCGATCATAAACAACAGCCACTACTTCTATCAAGGATCCGGCGATGTGTACGCTTCCTACGATGTCTATATCGATTACAGTGATCAAAACACAATTCAGCAGAGAATTTGTTACGGCGATGTGGAAACTATCAGAGTAATCAAGATTTCCACTGACACCATAACCGAAACATATACTCAAAACGAAGCTTACGCCCGGGCAAACATGATGAGCCGGACCAACAGCGATGAAATCTTGCTAAAAGGACCAATTGTAGTGGGAACCAGCTGGTCTGTCGGCAACAATGGCATTAGAACAATCACAAACGGAGCCGTAACCTTGACCACCTCAAGTGGCACTTATACCGCAATTGAAGTGACCACAAGTTATGATGATGGCTATAGTATAAACTACTATGTCAAGGGAGTCGGGCTGGTGAAATCCATCAACACTACCGAGTTCGAAGTATCTTCGACACTTAGCGAAATTGAAACCGACAAGGCATTTGTCCAGGCAGTCAAGTTCTACTACCCTAACATCAATGATGACAAACTGTACTATCAGACCAAATCAATCAGCTTCAGGACCAATGACATAACCCGGATAGTTTTCCAGAACGCCTATAAGGACGTACCCGCTAATGTCGGCAAGGTCTTTACGACCAACACCAAGATCAACTGGTACTATCTCAACCAGGACGGCATGACCTACATCGATCTTAGCCGGGCATTCATCAGTGAAATGAACGCCGGTTCCGGATATGAAGGCATGATTCTCCAATCCGTCGCCAACACTTTTGGGGGCTATTTCGATACCGCCAAAGTCGTGTTGACTATCGATGGTGGTCTGTATGAATCCGGACACTACGCCTTTGGCCGGTTCGACTATCTCGATGTCGATTTTTCCAACTCATTCGACATCACCACATTGACACCACCGGCCACAACGGCCAGCGCTTCAAGCTACTTCCCGATTCTCCAAAACACCCGCTACGCCTATCAGGGCGATGGCAATGAGTATGCCCAGTTCGATGCCTATATCGATTACACCAACGAGAACTCCTATCAGCAACGGGAAAACAACGGCGGCACCGAAGTCGTAAAGGTCATCAAAGTCGAAAAAGACAAAGTTACTCAGACATATTTCCAGGCGGAAACATATTACCGGGAAAATTCATTGAAAAAGACCAACACCAATGAAGTGCTGCTCCAGGGTCCGATTCAGGTCGGAACATCATGGCAGCTCGCCAATGGCAACACCCGCAAAATAACGGCGGTCGACAAGTCGATAACCACCCCTAAGGGCACCTACAAGACAATCGAAGTGACAACCCAGGGTCCAAACTACCAGAACATCTACTATTATGCCCAAAATGTGGGCCTGGTGAAAATTTTAAGCAAGGGCGAGGGCTATGAAGTGTCTTCCAATCTCGAAGAAATCGAGACGGACAAGGCCCTGGTCCAACATATCGCTTTCTACTATCCAAATATCAACGACTCCAAGATCTACTTCCAGTACAAATCAGTCAGTTTCAATACTAATGACATAACCCGCATCACCCTCCAAAATGCCTACAAGCAAGTGCCCGGGTCAGTGGGAAAAGTATTCTCGAACAACACCAAGATAAACTGGCTTTACCTCAACAAGGACGGAATGGCATATATCGACCTTTCGTCAGAGTATCTCACTGAAATGAACGCCGGGGCCGGCTATGAAGCCATGATGCTCCAATGTGTCGCAAACACTTTCGGTTCCTATTATGGCGTCAACCGGGTCCTGCTGACCATCAATAACCAGCAGTATTCTTCCGGACATATTTATCTTGAAAAATTCGAATACCTGACTGTCGACACAAGCGACAATGTCGCACTCAACTAGGGAGGTTCGCAATGAAAAAAATCAGGCTTTTGACGGTCATGACGATTGCCGCCATCGTTCTTGGTGGCTGCACGCCCACTGATGACAATCCAAATACAACCGCGAGCGACTATTATCCGATTGGACAGAACGTCCGCTACTACTATGAAGGTTCGGGCAATGAGTATGCTTCTTATGATGTCCATATCGACTACACCAGCGAAAACATGATCCAGCGGCGCATCAACAACGGTGGCACCGAATCGGTTTCCGTAATCGAGATATCCGATGGCAAGGTCAGCGAAGTCTTCTTCCAGGGGGAAACTTATTACCGCGAAAATTTCCTGGACAGCACCAACAAGGATGAAACACTGATCCAGGATCCCATTGCGGTGGGAACCACCTGGGAGCTAAGTGATGGCCGGAACCGGGAAATAACCAACCTGGATGTTGCCATCGAGACCCCAAGCGGCAATTATGAGGCGCTGGAAATAACCACAGTGACAGACGATTACACCACCATCGATTACTACGCTAAGGATGTAGGATTGGTCAGGTCGGTCTTCACAACCGGGGCGGATGAGATTTCCTCAACCCTGGCGACAATCGAGAAGAACACAAGCTGGTCCAAAAATATTTCATTTTACTATCCAAACATCAATGACGGCTTGCTTTACTACAAGACCAAGAACGTGGAATTTTCAACCAACGACATCACCAACGATGTTTTAAGCGCGACCTACAAGGCGGACATTCCAACCGATACCGGGACAGTCTTGAGCGCCAATACTAAAATCAATTCGCTTTATCTCAATGAAGATGGCATGGCGTATCTTGATCTTTCCTCAGAGTACCTGAGCGAAATGAATGCCGGTGCCCAATACGAATCGATGATGCTCCAATGCATCGCCAATACATTTGGCAACTATTATATGGTCGAAAAAGTATTGCTCACAATCGATGGCAATGAGTACGAATCCGGACATATCGCATTGGCACCGGGGGAATACCTGGTCATAAACAATGAAGGCAACGTGGCACTCGACGACTAAAAGAGGTTCATTACGAACCTCTTTTTTGATTATTTGCCTCCAGATCCAGAAGCTTGTGTTTGATGTCCAACCCGGCCGCATAGCCGACAAGCTTTTTATTTGCGCCGATCACCCGGTGGCAGGGAACGACAATGGCCAGGGGATTCTTGTTGTTCGCTCCTCCGACCGCCCGGACTGCCCGTTCATTGCCTATGGCGATTGCGATATCCTTGTAGGTGCAAGTGGAACCATAAGGTATTTTTTCCAATTCATGCCACACCTGCAGCTGGAAAGTCGTCCCTTCCAGCCTGTAAGGAAAATCGAAGCCGGTCCTCTGGCCCGCAAAATATTCCTCAAGCTGCCTGAAGACCAGATCACTCAAGGCGGTCCTTGTCCCGCTCCCGCTTTCGCCGGTCCAGCAGATCCCAGTGATCACTTCGCCCTGGTACGATATTTTCAAAGGACCCACCGGGCTGGGATAAACCGCATGGTCGCTCCTGTCATGTTTTACCGGTGTCGGTTTGGCGGTTTTTTCATGGGCGAGTTCCCAAAGGTAAAGTGACGCCACGCTCCCATAGGGATGGACCAGATCCCCGAACCGTTCCAATTCCCGGTCAGTAAACGATTCCACTTGATAGAGCCGTTTGAGACCGCGCATTATTCCCAGATCATCGAAGCTGATGACATCCTGGCGGCCCAAAGTGAAAATAAGCACCATCTGCGCACTCCAGGGACCGATCCCCTTGATTTTCACCAGTTCTTTTACGAATTCCCGATTGTCAAGGGTCACCAGATGATCCAGATCGATTTCCCGGCTGGCCACCGCCCGGGTGAACTCCAGGATATGGTCAACTTTCCGCCACGAAAGACCGCACGCCTGCAAGGCATCCGCTTCCAGCGCGATGAAAGAATCAGGCTTAACATCATCGACCAGGGCAACGATCTTGTCCCAGATTGTCATGTACGCCCGCGTCGAGATCTGCTGGGCGACAATCTGCCTGATCACCCCCGCATATAAATCCGGCTCCATCTCCCGTTCGATCGGGCCGATTCTTTCAATCACTTCTTTGAGCAGGGGTTCCCTTCTTTTTAGATAGTCAGTCTGTTCGCCTGAGTACTTGAAAATCATAATGTTCTCGCCCAGGCCAGGGCTTCTTCCTTGATATTTTCATAATCTTCAACAACGTTCAAGCAGGAAAATACGCCCTTTAGATTGTTTTTGGAACCAATCATATTTCTGATTTGGGCATTTACCTTCTTGTCACCGCCTTCATGGGTGTAAAGGAAACCGACATCCTTATTTGAAAATGGCACAGCTTTGATGAACGACCTTATAGCCGGAGCCAGCCTTCCCGCCCATACCGGGCCTGCCATGATGATGGTGTCGTACTTGACCCAGTCGACATCGACATTTTCGAGTTTTGGGAGAATATTGTTCAGAGACAAAAATCCGCCGATGAAATATTTCAAAAACCCTGTCAGTCTGGCTTGCCTGGCCGGCCTTAGCTCGACAACATCCCAGTCCATCATCTCCTGAAGATAGCGGACAATTCTGGCTGTGTTTCCGGTATATGAATAGTAAACAATGACTGTTTTTGCCATCTTAATTTTCTCCCTTGTCTTCAAGCAGCCAGGCGACACACTCGCTAAGTGAATCCACCAGGTGACTGGCCGCTTCTTTTACTCGCAGCGGGCTCGAATTGAAAGTGAAACTCAGCTCGCTGCCCTCGAGCATTGGCACGTCGTTGTAGTTGTCACCGATGCAGGCGACATCATGTCCCAAGCCGTATAAGCTTTTGATTGCCTTGATTCCTGTGTCCTTCGAACAGCCTTTGGCGACGCAATCGATGTTGCCCATATTGACAAATGCATCGAGCTGCGGATACTCGTTGAGTTTTACTGCCAGCTCCATTGCGGCCTGGTCGTCATCGAGATGAAGGGATATTCCCAGGATTTCCACATCCTGATGCATATGCGAATACGGCTTGAAAATATCGTGATGACCATGGTGTTCATCTGCGATGGTATAGTAAATATATTCATCGGTCAAAATCGTGATCGAGCAGCCCGAATAGCTGGCAATCAGATCCTTTGCCACATTATAGGCTATCGTATTTTTATAGATGCACTGTCTGTTGCCATCCAGGATGTAAGCTCCACTGTTGAGGATGTAGAAATCCGGAGCCAGCCTTTCATCAAGAAAACGGACAATCCCCATCAGTGGGCGCCCCGTGCAAAAACCGAATTTGTTTCCTTGTCCCTGGAAATCTAGAATCGCGACAATATCATCTTCCTTGTAACCGACGTCCTGGAAGTACAATGTCCCGTCAAAATCGCTCGCCAATACCTTCATCTTGTTTTTCCCCCTTGCTTTTTTCCCCTTGCTTTTTTCCCTTACATTATGGCACCTTTTTTCAACACTGGCAAGGATTCCACCCCGCGGATCAAAAATTTTCATCAGTCATGATAAGCCTTTGCTCCTTCTTGGTTTGCACATCAAAAAAACAGGGGATTGAAATCCTCTGTTTGCATCAAGCCAAGTCAGCCTGGTTCATATTTCGATCCCCATCAGGACTATATAGAGTCCAAGCAAGGCGACATACAAGATGGCAAAATAATATTGCCAAACCAATTTTTTTAGATATGCGATTACGGCAGTCATCCCCAAAAGCAGTGCCGAAATCCCGATTGGAATCCATATGGGCTGGCCATAAGTCCGGATTCCAATCAGGATCAAAATGGTCATCAGCGGCATCGTCATTACCATGGCTTTGATTGTGTCATTGAGCTTGGAAAGAGCGATACCTCCGGAAACAAGCAGGATCAATGCCAGAAAAACCAGACTGGCCATTTCACGTCCGATCAGACCGGCGGATGAATTGATGATTACAGCCGCCAGTAAAAATGCGCCATTGAAAAGAACGAATCCCCCTGCGATGATTACCAAAGCGCGCAGCAGATTCAAATAAGGTTGTCTTATTGACATGTTACCACCTCCAGGTGTTGGTGGCTGACTTGGCTGTTCCCTATCTGATTTCATTCTAATCCTTTTTTGACGATGTTTCAATAGGTCCGTTGATCCGCCCTCAAGATAAAAAACCGCAAGCGCTGCGGTTTTCAGATCAGTTTTTCATAATCGGTTTCTTCAAGACGGAAAGTCAGCCACTCACCAAGCTGGCGGGCGTTAAGCGACTTGTAGAAATTTATGCTTGATTGATTCCAGTCCAGGCAAGACCATTCGATCCGGCCACAACCCTGCTGTTTTGCCAGTCTGGCCAGTTCTTTAAACAAGCCCTTGCCATAACCGCGATGGCGATAAGGCGCAAGGACAAACAGGTCTTCAAGGTAGATGCCCGGCTTGGCCTTGAACGTCGAGAAAGTGTGGAAATACAGGGCGAAACCGACTTCCTTGAGACCTTCCATGACAAAGATGACTTCGGCCCTTTTCTGGTCGAACAGCCATTTTTCCAATGCGGACGGGGTTGCTTGGACCTGGTCGGCCATGTTCTCGTATATTGCCAGCTCATTGATGAACTCCAGGATCTTATGGCAATCTTCCCTGGTGGCGCTGCGAAATCCAACCTTTGTATCCATATCATTCCACCAGAGAGAGACTTTTGAGTTTCGCTACGATGACTTCCTGGTCAATTTCACATTGGCTTTGGCCCATCGAGATGGCTGGCTTGGTCTTGCCGTGGAAATCGCTGCCACAAGTGAAAAGCAGGTCATGTTTTAAAGCGGCCTGATGGAAATGGTTTACTGTATCCTTGTCATGGTAGCTTGAAAACGCCTCTACCCCTTCAATTCCCAGAGCGACCATCTCATCAAAAAGTCCTTCCTTTCCTTTGAGGTTGTTGCCCGGATGGGCCAGCACCGCAACCCCGCCATGTCGTTTGATCAGGTCGATGGTTTCTTCAAGCGAAGGATATTCTATTCTTGTGTAGCATGGTTTTCCTTGGGAATAGTAATCCCAGTAAAAGTTCACGAAAGGGTTGTCCCCCCTTGCATTCCCCGGACGGTAAGGCATGAGCAGGGGATGGTCTAAGTAGCGCTCATCTTCAAGGAGGACTTCGCCGAACATCTCCCCGGTATACACGCCATTGCCTGACAGTTCGCCAAGCTTTTCCAAATCGACATCGAAACCGAGCTGCGATGTCAATTCAACCTTCCTGGTTGATGATTCCAGTTCCTGTCTTAGCACATTTTGTTCAAGCGCTTCGAAATCCTCATGGCCATAATCGATGCCAAAGCCTAGCACATGGAGGTTGACTCCTTTGTAGGTGCAGTCGATTTCCACCGCCGGAATGAAACGGATTCCTTCGTTCAAGGCTGCTTCCATTCCCTTAGCAATCCCCTTTACGCTGTTGTGGTCGGCGATCGCCATGATTTTCAGACCGCTATCTTTTGCCATCCCGACCAGTTGTTCTGGCGAATACTCCCCGTCATCGGAGTGAAGCGAATGCATATGAAGATCGATATAATTTTTCATAATCTTGTTTCTCCTTGTTATAGTTTTTAAATTTCATTGGATATGAGATAGTCACGCGCCGAAGCGAACAGGCCTAGTTTTACCAGGTCATAGAAATCATCGACGGCCTCGAGCCTGGGAACGTGGGTATCGGGCAGGTCCCTGGAAAAATCCCAGTCGGGCAAACCTGCGAAATTGTCGGAGCAGATCCCGATGACATCGGGGTTGACAACGCAACATAGGCTGATCAGCTGGGTTTTCAACAGTCCCTGGGGATCGGTCTTGAGAAGTATTTCCTGTTTTGAAAAATCCGCAAAGGGAAGATAGGACAATTCCCCGGCGAATGAATTGGCGCCCTTGAAAAGCTGGTGGTTCAAGACCATTCCACAGCCGACGTACTTGACCCTGGGCTGATACAAAAAGGCCACAGCCGATGAATCCTGGTGAAGTTGATAGAATCCCAGACATGCAGCATTGACGTCATTCTCGATAGTTGCTTCAAGCCCAAAGCGATCAAAGATATCAGCGACAATCGGCCAACCAACAAGCTGTTCGCAGTCGCAGATCGTTATCAATCCATCATGGACGACTCCGGGAATTGAAATTGCGATGACTTTTATAAGCGGATCGGCTATGATGGCCCCGCCGATTATGGCCATGATTCTTTCCCTGAGGCAATCGGCCTCGAAGCAAGTCGAAGAGCTGACTGCATGCCCTTTGGGATCGATGAAGCTTGCCGCGATCTCATTGGTGGTCGCCTTTTTTTTGACAATCACGTTTAACACATGGACATGATCCCGGTTCAAAGCGTACTGCTTCTTCTTGCGCCCGCCGGTGGACTCCGCGTCGCCTAGCGCCATTATTTCGCCGCTTTCAAGCATTTTTGCAAGGATATTGGTCACTGCACCGTTTGACAGTCCCGTCATCTTTATTATCATGTACTTGTTCAGGATTTCCCCATCATAGAAGCATTTCTTTACCTTAATCCGATTTTCATTTTTCAAATCCGCACCTTTTGCCATATTCCACCAACTTTCATCAACCAATGACAAAAGTATATCATAAGATAATATTCTGATGCGTTTTTTGCACAAAATGAAAAAGCCTCTTTCAAGGCTTACTCTTCTTTGCTTTTGATCAGGGCGATTGCACTGTTCAGCACGTTTTCCCCGTTCATCGTGCCATAGTCACGCATATCGATGACCCCGATTGGCGTGACACCATCAGCTTTGGCCTCGAAGGCCTTCAGCTGGTGTCGTACCTGAGGTCCTAGCAGCACTATGTCCCAGTCAGGAAATGAAATCATCGCCTGGGAAATAGGTACCGCCTCGATTTTCGCTTCAATGTTTCTTTCCTGGGCCGCCTGGTTCATCCGTTGGACAAGCATGCTTGTCGACATCCCTGCATTGCAAGCTAACAATATTTTCATGTCACTTTCCTCCTGGGTCAATACTATCACAGATTTCCCGAAGATAAGGACAAACGGTGGCAAATGACAATTTTATGTCACAATAAATAATGGCTGAAAAATTTGCTTGCGAATATCAAGTCAAAAAAGCGGGATATCCCGCTTTTAGGTTCAATCATCCATCAGCCGTTTTTCTCCGGTGATCGCCTGGATATCCTGGATGTCCTGGGTGACTTCGACAACCCCGAGATATTCGCCTAGAGCGTTGCGCACTGCAAAATACCGGATCAGGACATATTTCCCTTGGAACTTGATCCAGAAATCCTCATGGTCCTTCTTGCCGGATTTGAAATCGGCGACAATGCTTTCAACCACATGGACACTTTGAGGCGGGTGACAGTTTGAAACCTTCCGACCGATAATTGTCCTGGTCCGCGGAAACGCCCGGTCCTTGCCTTCCGAAAAGTATTTGACCTCGTCTAACTTGTCGACAAACGTGATGTCAAAAGGCAATGTGTCAAGCATCGCCACCAGTTCTTCGGGTTCGAAGCTTCCCGAAGGAAGCTGGATGGTTCCCGTTTTGGACGTGGCTGCATGTCCGATCTCGATTGAATCATCTAGGCCGAATGGTGGCACATCATCGATAAGATAACCGATCTCACCGCTCTGGTGGGCGATAAGCTGCCATTCATTTTCGCTCAGGTTTTCCACCAGGATGGGAATCATTATGCTTTCTTCCTTGTAGATCATCTCTTCAATCTCTTTGAGCGCTTCTTCAAGCCGCTCAATGGCGCCACGCAAATCACCATCATCTTTCATGATGTCGGCTGTGGCTTGCTTCAACATCGCCCGGATCTTGTCATCCACTCCCCACATGACTTTGGGCGGGGCGGATACACCGTATAGTTCCATGTAAGGGAAAAGCAGGTTCTCCTTTTTCTGGTAGTGGAGATTGATCTTGCTCAACTCTTCCAGCCCGGCAATAATCGCCTTCCGGTCCATCGTATCGAAATTGGGCCGGATCATCTTGTCGATGATTTCCTGGATCCTTTCATTTTCAAGGACCAGGACACTTAGTGGATGTCCGGGAATTTTGGACAGATTGTCGGGGGCGTGGATCTGTTCAATCGAACCTTTGAAGACCGCGGCATGGACATCGCAGAGATCCTGGATTTGTTCCACACTCACGCCCTCCTCGATCAGGGCCGCTTCGGCCTTAGAGATCTCATCGGCGCTTACCCCTTGGAATGTCTGTTCGAAGAGTTCCTTGACATCTTCAAAGGGTTTTCCTTCATGGATCTGGCGCAGGATGTCTTTAAGAGCCTGCTTGCGTAATTCGCTGTTATTGATGAACTCGCTCATGGCATTACCTCCTATTATAAGCGCATACATTACTTGGTTTCATTATAACCCCACTTTACGGATTGCCCAAACAATACGGTAAAAGAAATAGAAATAGGGATTTCCTATTTCTTACCCGCCTTATCTTCGCCTTCGCATTATGTCCGGAGAGTGTCAGGAAGACCGTATCCGTCTGTTTCTTTTTCATATTCTTTCTCTTTTTGGAATATCGTCTTCAACAGCGAGTAAGCCACCATTTCCCTTGGCGGCACATCGTGGATATTGCCACCATATTCGTAAACGCGGCAGTCTGCAGGAGCATCATATATCTCGCTGCAGCATTGAGAGTTGTTTTCCCTGATTGTTCCAAAGATGTCATTGGAGTATTCGACCCAAAACCCGGCCATTTCCAGTGCCGGAGCGATTATGGCGACCACCTCCTCGATGATGAAATCAGTTGAGATGCCACGGCCACACATATTCATTTCGAGATAAAGAAATTCGATATTCACATTCTTCATGACTTTGGTATCTACCTTGATATTGCTTAAAAGAAATGGTTTTGCATCCATGTTTTTTTCCTTCCGCCAATGCAAGTCCCGACCCACCCGGCATCAGGGTGCTCTATGGCCGTTCCCACTCTGATTCGACCAAATACCTCCAGCTATTCAATCAACACCGGTTTTAACGATTCCCTGCGGTCTGGCAAAAAAAAAGAAGCCGGGGCTTCTTTCTATCTGAAATTGTAGTCAGTTACGATCGGTTCGCGGTTCAAGGTTACATCATTGAAATATTCATATTCGCAGATGCCAAGGAACGAACCATCGATATTGCGGACATTGTCGAATCCATGCTGGATCAGCGCCCGCACCATGTTGTAAGAACGTTGGCTTGAGCGGCAGTGGACATAGACCGGCTTGTCTTTTGGAATTTCGTCAAGTCGATTCCTGAACTGGCTTAAAGGAATGTTCACAGCGCTCTTGAGATGGCAGGTTGCGAATTCCCGTTCCTCACGGGCATCGATGATGAAAGCTTCGCTTTCGACCAGCTCACGCACCTTGGTTACCGGCACCTTCTTGAAATCGCCATTGAGGATATTCAACCCCACCAGCGCAGCGTGGTTGACGACATCCTTGGCGGTTGAAAAATGTGGCGAATAGCTCAGTTCAAGCTCCTTGAGGTTTTCCAAATTGCCGTTGAACATGATGGCCGTGGCGATGACATCGATCCGTTTGTCGACATTGCCTTTGCCAACAGCCTGGGCTCCCAGGATCTTGCCTGAAGGATAGGCGAAAATCAGCTTGAAGAAGATATTGTTGGCATCAGGCATCAGGGAAACCTTGTCCTTGGGAATTATGTAAGAGAAATCATATTCGATACCCTTGTCCTGGCACTGTTTTTCGTTGAGTCCGGTGTTTGCCACATTCAAATCGAAGATCCGCACACTTGATGAACCGATGACTCCGGTATTGACGTAGCTTTTGCCATACACATGGTCAGCCGCAGCCCGGGCCTGGCGTTGTGCCGGACCGGCAAGGGTCAGCCTTGTTTTGGCACCGGTGAAAAAATCAGTGGTTTCGATGGCATCCCCTACGGCATAGATGTAAGGATCGCTGGTCTGGTAGTGATGGTTGACCTTGATGGCCCCATTCATCCCAAGTTCCAGTCCGGCCTCTTTGGCCAGGCTGTTTTCGGGAGTGACTCCGATTGCCATCACGACCGCCTGGGCTTTGACACTGCGTCCCGAACCCAAGACGACCTGATCCTTTTGAATGGCCGCGACACAATCATTGAGTATCAGTTCAACCTCGTTGTTCATCATTTCCCGATGGATCAGCTGGGCCATGTCGTAATCGAGTGGCGCCATAACCTGGTCCTGGGCTTCGATCAGGGAAACATTGTATCCGGCAAACTTCAGATTCTCCGCTACTTCCAACCCGATGAAACCGCCCCCGACAACCGCGATGTCGGTTACTTCATTGTCTTTGGCATAGGCCATCAATGCTTCGACATCAGGCACTGTCTTCATCACGAAAACATGATCGTCATTGACTCCGGCAATGCTTTGGGGCCTGATTGCGTTGGCTCCAGGCGCCAAAAACAGGACATCATATTCTTCCTGGTATGTTTCATCCAGCGTATGATTTTTGATTGTAACCGTCTTGGTGGCCCTGTCAATGGCGACAACCTCGTTGTTGACCCGGGCGTCGATATTGTATTGTTTGTCGAACTGTTCTGGCGACATCATTACCAGGCTTTTGGCATTCTTGACTTCACCGCTGATATGGAACGGAATGGAACAGTTGGAAAATGAGACATATGGCCCCTTTTCAAGCATAACGATCTGTGCAAACTCATCCAAACGGCGGATCCGTGCCGCCACAGACGCCCCACCGGCTACCCCGCCGACTATAACTATTTTTTTACCCATCGAATAATCCTCCTTGAAATTTATTCATCTATTTTAATTATATTCCTTTTTGTGATCAAATGCCAATCGGATGCTTCTCATATACATGCAAGCCTGTTGACACCTTCATTATAGCGATTTCTCCAATAATTGTGAAATTATTATTTAGAATGCAACTATTCCAAAAAAGAATATATTAATGGCAAAATCGATTCATTGACGTTATAATGGGGTAGACAGACTGACTGTTCCAGATTTCACATCCAAGGAGATTTCCATGCTTGATTACCGATACCAGACATTCCTGATTTTAAGCATCCATTTGAACTATACGAAAACCGCCCAGATCATGAACCTTACCCAGCCTACAATCACCAAACATATCCAGTATCTCGAGGATACTCTCAACACGAAACTTTTCCATTACTCCCAGCGCCGGCTCCAGCTAACCAGCCAGGGCGAAAAGCTAAAACAAGGGGTGATTGCCCTTAGCGAGCAGGCCGAAAAGATATTGTCCCAGCTTGACCCGTCCCGGGCCGTCAACGATTTCAGGATCGGGGTTTCCCGGACGATTGGAGAAGATTACATCCACAAGCACACCTGTTTTTTCTGCCAACAGCCCAATGCCAACATCGAGCTGCTTGTGGAAAACTGCGATACCCTTGTAAGCATGATCCATGACAAGTTGATTGATTTCGCCTTGATTTCGGGACCGGTGGAGGACCCTGAGTTCGAAAAGACCGTCTTTTTCCAGGACGACATTGTAGTAGCCTGCTCGCCCGATCATCCCCTGGCCAACTTGAGCATTGCATTTGCCCGGCTCGAGGATGAGCGGATTTTGTTGCGGGAGCGGGGTTCGGGCATCGCGAGCGTTCTCGAGGAGCACCTTCCCAAAGCCCATAAGAGCCTGGATTCGCTCCACAACCTCAGCCGGATCGGCAACAACCACCTGATCAAGAGCTTCATCAAGGACAACGATGGCATCGGATTGTTTTTTAGAATTTCAGTCGAAAACGAGGTTAAAGAAAAGTCAATCAGCCTGATAGATGTCGAAGATTTGAAAATTTCCCAGGACTTCTACCTCGTCCACCTCAAAGGCACCAAGACCAGGGAAGATATCGATAGGGTCCTTAAAATCTTCGAGCCCGGCCAGAACAGATAAAGGATGGATCCCATGACCCATCCTTTTTAATTTAGATACTTTCAACGCCTGTCGCTTTGTATCCGACCTCTTCGATAGCCGCCTTGATGGCTTCATCGGTAACTGACGCTTCCGCTTCAACCAGGGCCTGATTCTTGGCCAGATCGACCTGGACTTCCTTGATTCCATCCAGTTCGCTCAAAGCTTCCCTGACGTGGTTGACGCAATGTTGGCAGCTCATGCCTTCAATCATGATTTTCTTGTTCATTTTCTTTTCTCCTCTAATATTTTGGTTTGAATTTTTTCAATCTCAGGGCATTGGTCACTACCGATACCGAACTCAAAGACATCGCCGCTCCGGCAATCATCGGATTGAGCAGCGGTCCGCCAAACAGATGGAGCAGTCCCATCGCCACCGGGATTCCCAGCGTATTGTAACCAAAGGCCCAGAAAAGGTTTTGCTTGATGTTGGCAATCGTGCTCTTTGAAAGCTCGATTGCCGTCGGCACATCCATCAGGTCGCTTCGCATCAGCACGATATCCGCCGATTCGATGGCCACATCGGTACCCGACCCGATCGCGATTCCAATGTCAGCCTGGGCCAGGGCGGGCGCATCATTGATGCCGTCGCCCACCATCGCCACAATTGTTCCTCCTAGCTGCAGGTTTTTGACTTCGGCAGCCTTGTCTTCAGGTAGCACCTCGGCCAGGACAACATCGATACCCACAATCTTGGCGATCGCAGCCGCCGTCTGGGTGTTGTCACCGGTGATCATCGCCACCTTGATGCCCATCTTATGGAGCCTTTCAATCGCTTTCTGGCTGGATGGTTTGACCGGATCGGCCACTGCCACTATTCCGGCCATCTTGTTGTCAATGGCGACAAACATCGGGGTCTTGCCCTCAAGGCCCAGTTCTTGGGCCTTGACTTTGAATTCGCCCAAATCGATTCCGTATCCCGCCATCAGTTTCCTGTTTCCTGCAAGCAGATCGACCCCTTCAAGTGTGACCTTGATTCCCTGTCCGGTTATCGCTTCAAACTTTTCAATGGTCGCAAATTCAATTTGTTTTTCCTGAGCCGCCAAGATAATGGCTTCTCCCAAAGGATGCTCCGAACCTTTTTCGCTCGATGCAACCAGCCTCAAAAAGTTGTCTTCATCATATCCTTTTGCAACGAGGACATCAGTCAGCTGGGGCTTACCCAGGGTAATCGTTCCGGTCTTGTCAAACACGATGGTATCAATCTTGTGGGCCGTCTCCAGGGCTGTTCCGCTTTTGATCAGGACCCCATTTTGGGCTCCCTTGCCGGTTCCAACCATTATCGCGGTCGGAGTGGCCAAGCCAAGGGCACAAGGACAGGCGATAACCAGGACAGCGATGAAGATCGTCAGCGAGAATGTCGCCGATTCGCCGCCGATAAAATACCAGCCAAGTCCAGCCAACGTAGCCAGGGCGATGACAACCGGCACGAAATAGCCGGAGATCACATCGGCAAGTTTGGCGATTGGGGCCTTGGATCCCTGGGCGTCCTCGACCAGTCTGATAATCTGGGCTAGCGCTGTGTCCTGGCCAACCTTGGTGGCCCGGTACTTGAGAAAGCCGTTTTTGTTTATGCTGGCGCCGATGACTTTGGAACCCGGGAATTTCTCCACCGGAATGCTTTCACCGGTCAGCATCGATTCATCTACCGCACTCGTCCCGACGATGACTTCCCCGTCGACCGGGAATTTATCACCAGGTTTGACGATAAGGATATCGCCGGTTTCGACTTCGTCGATTGCGATTTCCATCTCAATGCCGTCCTTTTCAAGCAGGGCGGTCTTGGGTTGGAGCCCCATGAGCTTCTTGATCGCCTGGGATGTCTTGCCTTTCGACACGGTTTCAAGATACTTGCCTAGCGTGATCAGCGTGATTATTGTCGCAGCGGATTCGAAGTAAAGATTCCCCGCGTATTCGCTAAATCCGGTTGCGATCTTGTATGTCGCAAAGACGCCATATAGCACCGCGGCACCCGTACCGATCGCGATAAGAGAATCCATGTTCGGGCTGCCTTTGAACAGGGTCCTAAGCCCGATGGAGTAGAATTTCCGCCCTGCAATCACTACTGGAATGGTCAACGCCAGCTGGATGAGAGCAAAATTCAAAGGGTTGTGATGGGGCGAGATGATCATCGGCAATGGCGCTCCAAGCATGTGGCCCATGGCTATATAGAGCAGGGGAATCGTGAAAACAGCACCGACCACAAACTTGCGCCACATGGTCCTGATTTCGTCTTCCTTATTTTTGGTGTCCTGGTCGGTGGAGATGACCTCGTCGAACGCCTGATAGCCCGCTTTTTTCACTGCCGCCTTGATCATTGAAGGTCGGACTTTTTCACTGTCGTAGGTGATCACCAGTTTCTCGGTTGCCAGATTGACATTGGAGCTTGCCACACCTTCGATCTTGGTTGTCACCCGCTCGATTGTTTTGGCGCAGGCCGCACAGGTCATCCCTTCGATGCGAAACGTCTTGGTGACCTCATCACTAACCGCCTGGTACCCCGCCTTGGCAACCGCTTCCTGGATCTGCTTGAAGTTTAGAGAGTTCTCATCGTAATCGATGCTAAGTTTTTCAGTTGCGAAATTGACCGTTGCCTCGTTGACACCTTCTAGTTTGCCCGTGGCTTTTTCGACCGCCCGGGCACAGGCGGTGCAGGTCATACCCTCGATCTTCACGTTTTTCTTTGTCATATTCCTGTACCTCCTTCTATCAGCGAACCACTTTGGAAAGCAGTTCCATCACTTCATCTATTTTTTCCTCGCCCTGGTTGTTTTCAAAGGCTTCCTTGACACAATGGTTCATGTGTTGCTTGATTATAAGCAGGTCCGCTTTTTTAAGCAAGGACTGGGTGGCAAGAATCTGATTGGAAACATCGACACAATATCGGTTGTCTTCAAGCATCTTGATTGTCGCCTCGATCTGGCCCTTGGCTGTCTTAAGCAACTGAAGGGCCTTTTTCTTTTCTTCGTTCATATTTTCACCTCTCCCCCCTACCCCGGGGGTCATCATAATAGTACACCTGAATTCCCGCATTGTCAAAAAGGATGATAAAAAAAGCAATCTTGCGAAGGATACAGGGTTTTTACCCCTTCTTTTCAAGATTGCTTATGTAGCTGTGATATTGTTCAAGTTCTTCTCCGCTCAGGTTTTTCAGACTGCCCACATGGATGCTTACCAGCGCCCCAATTAAAGCCAAGCCCAGCCTGACCTGCCAGATATCCACGAATATGATGGAAATCCCCAAGGTCGCCCACAGCAGGGCGATGGTATGGATTTTCACCTTGCGGTCAATCGCCCTGAACGATGAGTAACAGTAGATGTAAGGTCCAAAAAACCTATGGCGCATTATCCATCGATGGAGACGTGGTGAAGAGCGCAAAAAACAGAAGGCGCTTAAAAGCAGAAATGGGGTTGTTGGCAGGATCGGGATAACCATTCCGACGGTTCCCAGCACCAAAGCCAGGCTGCCGCCGATAAGATAAAGGTAATTATTGATCTTCTTTGCCATAAGCCCTCCTTTGAAAAAACGCCACTCTTTTCGTTTATCATGATTCAATGGTAAGCCAATGAGAAACATTTGTCAAACAGGCTTGCGAAAATTCTTGGGAAAGTTCAACTATTCAGACAATTGTCCCTCCGCCGATCACAATATCCCCATCATAGAAGACTATCGCCTGACCACTGGTTATCGCACTTTGGGGCTGGTCGAATGTCACCCTGACCCGATTGTTGTCGAACCTGATAACATCGGCCCATTGTTCGGTGTGGTTGTAGCGGATTCTTGCCTTGGCCCTGAAGCTTTCGGGCATGGTTTCAAACGCGATCCAGTTCAATCTTGAAGCCACCAGTTCCCGGCTTTCCAGGTCTTTTTTGACACCTACGGTGATTTCATTGATGGCAGGATCGATGGCGGTCACATATCTTCTTTCGCTGACATTCAAATCCAGTCCCTTGCGCTGGCCGATGGTGTAGTGGATGATACCCCGATGCTTTCCGACAACCGTCCCGTCCATATCTTTGATGACGCCTGGAAGGTATTCCTTGTTCGTGTAGTCCTCGATGAATTTGCCATAGTCCCCCTCAACCACGAAACAGATGTCCTGGCTCTCGGCCTTCTTGGCGTTGATCAGGCCATTGGCCTTTGCGAGTTCCCTGGTCTGTTCCTTGAAAAGATTGCCAAGGGGAAACAGGGTGTGGGCCAGCTGGTCCTGGGTCAAAGCAAAGAGGACATAGCTCTGGTCCTTGGAAAGGTCCCGGGCCTTTTTCAAAAGGTGACGCCCGCTTTTATGGTCGAATTCGATATTGGCATAATGGCCGGTCACCACATAATCACAGCCCAATTCCTTGGCCCGATGATAAAGCTGGTCGAATTTCAAATGGCGGTTGCACTCGATGCAGGGATTCGGGGTTATCCCTAGCTGGTAACTGGAAACGAAGTTGTCGATCACCGTCTCCTTGAAGCGGTGCGAAAAATCAAATACATAATAAGGCATATCCAGTTCATAGGCTACGGCCCTGGCATCCTCGATATCCTCAAGGGAGCAGCAGGAGTGGGCCTTGGGCAAGCAGACATTCTCATTATGGAAAAGCTTCATGGTTACGCCTAGACAATCGTATTGCTCCTGCTTGACAAGCAAGGCGGCCACGCTGGAATCGACCCCGCCGCTCATGGCGATCAAGGCCCGCCTATTCATCGCTTTTACCACTTGAACCAGGCAATGCGAGGCAAAGCCGACTTAATGCTTCGAGCAGCACCGATCTTGGACATGCGATATTGATACGCACAAAGCCCCGGCCCGATTCCCCGAACATTAGACCGTCATCAAGCCACAGTCCCGCTTTTTGCTCAACCAGAACTACAAGCTCGCTGTCGGTAAGATTGTACTCATTCAAATCAAGCCACAGCAGATAAGTCCCTTCAAGGGGTGTCACTGTCACTTCTGGCGCATTGGCTGCCAGATATTCCTTGGCAGCAAGATAGTTCTCGCTAAGATATCCGATCAAGGAATCAAGCCACTCATGACCTTTGAGGTATGCCGTTTCACAAGCGACCAGAGCCGGCAAAGACAGCTGGCTGTAACCGGTCTTGGCAAGTTCATTATTGAATGCCTCACGCAACTTGCTCTCTTCAATCAGGATATTGGATACCTGCAATCCGGCTATATTGAACGTCTTGGATGGGGCGGTGGCGATTATGGAAATATTTGGGAATGCCGGATCGATGGTGGTGAAGACATGGTGCTTGCCTTCAAAGACGAAATCGCTGTGGATCTCATCGACAAATACCTTTACGCCATGCTTGAGGCAGATTTCACCTATCCGGGCAAGCTCCTCCTTTTTCCAGACCCGGCCGACAGGATTGTGCGGGGAACACAGGATGAAAAGTTTCACTTTACTGGCGATTATCTTGGCTTCAAAATCATTGAAATCGAAACTGTAGCGACCAGAAGGGTCATGTTTAAGGTCGTTGTTAGCGACAATCCGGCCATTGGCCAGGATGACTTCTTTGAAAGGATAATAGACCGGCTCCTGGATCAGCACCGCATCACCTTCATTGGTGCAGGCTTTTATCGCCACCGCCAGGGCGAATACGACACCCGGAGTCTTGACGAGCCACGGTTCTTCAATATTGTATCCATGACGGGTTGCCATCCAGTTTTTAAGAGCCTCGAAATAGGCCGGCCCGCTTTCGCTGTAGCCAAAGATGCCGTGTTCATTGACACTCTCCAGGGCATCTGTGATGTATGAAGATACCTTGAAATCCATATCAGCGACCCACAAAGGTAGCAATCCGGGATCCTTGCCTCTTTGTCTGTGGAAGTCGTATTTGAGGCTGTGGGTGTTATGTCGGTCGACCACCAGATCAAAATCGATATTTCTTTCAGCCATGTCAATGTCTCCTTTCATTTTTCATTGAAGCACCTTTTCAAGATCGTCCACAAGATCGTCGATGTTTTCAATCCCGACCGACAGGCGCAACAGCCGATCGTTGATCCCGTTTTTTTCCAGGATATCCCCCGGCACGTCAACATGGGTCTGGGTTATGGGGTAGGTAATCAGCGTCTCCACGCCACCAAGGCTCTCGGCGAACTGGATCAGATCCAGGCTTTCAAGAATCCGGTGGGCAGTTTCCGTTGAATCGACGTAGAAGCTGATCATCGCCCCGAATCCGCGGGCCTGCCGCTTGTTTATCTCATGGCCGGGATGGTCCTCAAGACCGGGATAGCCGACCTTGGTCACCTTGCTTTTTCCAGCAAGGAACCTGGCGAGCTTAATCGCATTATCCTGGGCCCTATCCATCCGCAAAGCCAGGGTCTTGATCCCCCGGATTATCAGCCAGGCATCAAACGGTGCCAGCACGCCTCCCGTCGTCTTGGATAGAAAGCGGACTTTTTCCAGCTGGATAGGATCCTTCAGGACCACAAATCCAGCCAGGGTGTCGTTATGCCCGCCAAGATACTTTGTACCGCTGTGGATCACAATATCCGCTCCCAGATCCAGGGGATTCTGGAGATACGGGGACAGGAATGTGTTGTCGACAATCACAAGCAATCCGTGTCTTTTGGCCACTTCAACAACTTTGACGATGTCGATGATGTTCATCATCGGATTGGTCGGAGTTTCGAAATAGACGGCCTTGGTGTCCGGCTGGATAAGCCCTTCGAAGCTCTCTTGGGCCAGGTCAACCCGGTCGACCTTGATTCCGTTTTTCTGGGCGACATGTTCGAGCAGCCGCCCTGTCCCGCCATACAGGTCATAATCCACGATCACATGGTCACCGGGGCCGAACAGTTCGAAGATTGTGGCGATTCCGGCCATGCCGGAGCTAAAAGCAACTGCCCCGGCACCATTTTCCAGGTTGGCGACGATGTTTTCGGCCTGTTCGCGGGTTGGATTCTGGAGGCGGCTGTAATCATAACCGCTGCTTTGCTTCAGCCCCGGATGGGAGAAAGTGGCACTCTGGTAGATGGGGAAACTGATGGCCCGGGTCTTGTCGGGGCTGTTTATTGGGCTGTCGAGGTGGAGACATTTGGTCTCGATGTCATATTTCATATTAACTCCTTGCTGGCTCTAATCCTGGAACAGGGCTGTCGACAAGTATCGGTCGCCGTTGTCTGGCAAGAGAACCACGATATTTTTACCTTTGTTTTCTGGTCGGCTGGCAACAATTTGTAACGCCTTCAAAGCCGCTCCTGAAGAAATCCCTACCAGAACCCCTTCGCTTTGGCCAAAGAGGCGACCATATTTGAAGGCATCTTCGTTTTCGACCGTGATGACCTCATCATAGATTTTGGTATCAAGAGTGTCAGGCACAAACCCCGCTCCAATTCCCTGGATCTTGTGTGGCCCGGCGCTACCTTGGGTCAGTACCGGACTTGCTGCCGGCTCGATCCCGATTACCTGGATGTTCGGGTTTTTCTCTTTAAGGAATTCCCCGACCCCGCTGATAGTCCCGCCGGTCCCGATTCCGGCGATGAAAATATCGACATTTCCTCCGGTCTGCTCCCAGATTTCCACGGCAGTCGTTGCCTTGTGGATGGCCGGGTTGGCCGGATTGTCGAATTGCCCCAGGATGATCGAATTTTCAATTTCCCCATTGAGTTCGTTCGCTCTGGCAATCGCCCCTTTCATTCCCAGGGCACCCTCAGTCAGGACAAGCGTCGCCCCATAGGCTTTGAGGAAGTTGCGACGTTCCACGCTCATCGTATCCGGCAAGGTCAGGATAGTTTTATAACCGAATGCCGCAGCCACTGCTGCGATACCGATACCGGTGTTCCCGCTGGTCGGTTCGATGATGGTTGTGTCTTCATTCAAACGGCCTTTTTGGCGGGCATCCTCGATCATCGCGTAGGCAATCCGGTCCTTAACCGATCCTGAAAGGCTGTACCCTTCAAGTTTGGCAAAGACATTTACATCCTCGATTCCCGCATTTTTTGCGAATCGGCTGATTTTCAACAATGGCGTTTGACCGATCAATTCAATGGCGCTTGTAACTGTTCTACTCATAACCTTTTTCTCCTTCGACTTTCGTTTTTTTATAAATTCAATATCAGCCACATGCATTTGAAGCAGCTGAGTTAATTCCCTACTAAATAACTAGGTTTAGTATGATTAAACTATACATCCAAGTTGGGATAAAGTCAACGATGATGATAAACTTTAATCATCGATCGTTTTGATATCCTGTTATCGGCCCTATCGATAACAAAAAAACATGATCCTCAAATCATGTCTTTGCATCTTCAAGCCTGCCTATTATATCGCTCAGGGCATCAAGGGTGTAGTCAAGTTCTTCTTTTGTGGTGTGTTTCGATATTGTCAGGCGGATCGATTCGCGCGCCCTATTATCATCGTTATACATGGCCATCAGCACATGCGACGGCTCAAGCGATCCCGAAGCGCAGGCCGAACCGCTCGAGGCGACGATGCCACGGCCATCAAGCAACACGAGCAACGTCTCATTGGCGATCCCTGTAATAAAGAGGTTGATATTGTTTGGAAGGCGGGGCGATCTACTTCCGTTCAGCCTGACTTGAGGGAATCTTTGCAGGATGCTGTCGATGAAATAGTCACGCAACTGGGTCATCACCGCATTGTTTTGGGCCATTTCCCGTCTGGCCAGAGCTGCGGCAGCGCCCAAACCCACAATACCTGGAGTGTTGAGCGTTCCCGCGCGAAGCTTTCGCTCCTGCGATCCGCCCGTGATGATCGGCCTGATCGTTTCAGGCTTGGCCACATACAGGGCTCCCACACCTTTGGGCCCATGGAGCTTGTGGGCGGAGATGCTTAGAAGATCGATATTGGAACTGGTCACGTCGATTGGGACAACGCCAAAGGACTGGACCGCATCGACATGGAAGTAGACACCATGTTTCCTTGCGATTTCCCCGATCCTTTCGATGGGCTGGATCGTCCCGACTTCATTATTGCCATGGATTATCGAAATCAGCACGGTATTTGCGGTTATTGCCTGCTCGAGTGTTGCAAGGTCGATCAGCCCCTCCTGGTCGACTCCAAGATAAGTCACGCTCACCCCTTCGCTTTCCAGATCGGCGCACGTGTTCAATATCGAATGATGTTCGATACTTGTAGTGATGATGTGACAATCCTTGTTGCGGTTCGCTTTTACCATGCCCCGCAAAGCGAGGTTGTTGGCCTCGCTCCCGCCACTGGTGAATATTATCTGTTCTTTTCTGGCGTTTATGGTTCTGGCGATTTCATTGCGGCTTTGTTCCACCGCCACCCGCGATTTCAAGGCGAACCTTGAAACCGACGAGGGATTGCCATATTCTTCAAACAGATAGGGCTCCATCGCCTGGAACACTTCATTAGACAGTTTCATCGAGGCTGCATTGTCTAGATATACCAGGCGATCCATTCCTGATTTTCTCCTTCATGGTGCCACTCAACCAGATCCTGCAGGGTTATGTTGTCGACTACTGAGTTGATGGCGTCATCGATTTTCCTCCATACTTTGGCGGTGACGCATTTGGTAGAGCGTTGGCATTCGCTGTTTTCGTCGAGGCAATCAACCGGCAGCAAGGGGCCTTCAATAATTCGAAGAATCATCCCTACGGTATACTCTTCAGGCTTTTTGGCCAGGACATAACCACCCTTGGCCCCGCGGATGCTCTGGACATAGCCAGCCTTGTTGAGCATAGCGATTATCTGTTCCAGGTATTTCTCGGAAATTTCCTGGCGGGCGGCGATATCTTTCAATTTGACCGGGTCACCGGTTTCGTTGAGCGCCAGGTCAATCATCATTCTTAAGGCATAGCGGCCTTTGGTTGATATTTTCATAATTACCTCCATCACTAAATTCCTATGGGTTTAATATACAATCAAAATCAGGCATTGTCAACTCACACGATTCCAAAGCAATAAAACCTTTGCTTGCGCAAAGGTCCGAGGTTAAACGGCAGTGTAGCCCCCGTCAATGGGAAGAATGACACCAGTGACATAAGATGCTTCATCGCTGGCCAAGAATATCGCCCCGGCATTGAGTTCTCCCTCTTTGCCATAGCGCCCCAAAGGCACGGTTGCTTTCATATAGACCTGGAATGTTTCGGTCGAAAGTGTCTCCACTGTCAGTTCCGTCGCAAAATATCCCGGACAGATCGCATTGCAGGTGATGTTGTACTTGGCTAGTTCGGCCGCCACCGCCCGGGTGAAGTTGACCACGCCACCTTTTGAGGCATGGTAGGCTACGGTATCGATCGCAGTGTTGCCTACCAGACCGTACATCGAAGCGATATTGATGATCCGGCCATAGTTGTTTTTCTTCATGATATTCCCAAGAGCGCGGGTCACCAGGAATACGCTTTTCAAATCGCCGTTCATTGTGAAATCCCACTCTTCATCAGTCATGTTCAATACTCCGGCATTTTTGGCCGCACCGGCATTGTTTACCAGCACATCGACCTTGCCAAAAGTTTCCTCGATAAGTTTCGCCGATTCATTGATCGAATCCGCATCCGTCACATCGCACTTGACTGTCAGAGTCTTCGCCCCATGGATTTGAAGTTCTTCGGCAAGCTCGTCAAGCTTTTCCTTCCTTCTTGCAAGCAAGGCCAGTGTCGACCCCTGTTTGGCGAAACCTTTGTCGATTTGCGCCCCCAGACCCGAAGAAGTTCCGGTAATCACTACTACCCGATCCTTTAAGTTGAACATTGAAACACTTCTATACAATTTGTGTTTATGCTGATTATTTCACAATTATTACGTGTAACTATTCTAACATTTCCTGATTTATGGATTAATCGCAACAATGTAATTGCCCTATCTTTTTCAAAAAAGAAACTCCAGCGCCAACTGGAGTTGATAAACATTTTATTTCAGCTGATCATTTAAGCATTATGCCGTCTTTGAAGGCATTGCCCGCTTTGGCCCCCAGCTTGATGTATGTCTTGTTGACCGGGTCATAGCTGATAAGTTCCAGCTTGGCCGGATCGATCTGACCCGATTCATTTAGTACTTTCTCATCAGCGGACACATTGACTATTTCGCCGATAAGCAGCTCCATCTCTTCATCGTAGCTGATAAGGCGGCATTCCAGACTCATCTCCAACTGTTCGATGATCGGGGCGTCGACAAATTCGCTTTTAGATAGCGTCCAATGGGTCTTGTCCAGCTTTTCCTTGAGGTTGTTGCCAGATACAATTCCCACGAAATCAGCGGCCTCGAGATTACCACTGTTAGCCATGGAGACTGTGAAGGCCTTTTTGGCCAGGATGTTCTTGACTGTCTTATGCTTGGCGGTAAGGAACAATGCCACTTTATCATGGTCGGCGATTGTTCCCCATGCCGCATTCATCGCATTGGCGCTGCCATCCTCGTTGTAGGTGGCGATGATCAAAACAGGCAAAGGATACATGTAAGGTTTGGCTCCAAAATTCTTTCTCATAGAAAACCCTCCTCGTATTGGAATCAAAACAATTATGAAAAGCTTATTATTTATAATTTTACACCTAATACTCCTAAATTGGAAGAGGCAGGGCATCAATTTGCGTCTAAGCAAAGGCAATTTGAATTTGACATCAGAAAGATTATCACTATAATTTAGGTAACACAGCATATTCAAGGAAAACCATATCGGAGGACATGAAATGATTGAAGAAATTATCGAATTCAATGAAGCATTCGTAGCGAACAAAGGCTATGAAAAATACGCAACAAGCAAATACCCAGACAAAAAGATCGCCATCGTATCGTGCATGGATGCCAGGCTTACCGAACTGCTTCCAGCAGCCCTGGGCCTTAGAAACGGCGATGCCAAACTGATCAAGAATGCCGGAGGAATCATCTCCCATCCATTTGGCAGCGCCATCCGGAGTCTTCTTATCGCAATTTATGAACTGGATGTCAAGGAGATTCTTGTTATCGGGCATACCGACTGCGGTGCGCGGCATACTGATGCCAAGCAATTGATTGAAAAGATGAAGGCTCGTGGCGTCCATCAGGAAAGTATCGACATGGTCGAATATTTTGGAATCGACTTCGAAAGATGGCTGGGCGGTTTCAATGACCTTGACACCTCGGTTGTTAAATCGGTCGAAACGATCCGCAACCACCCCTTGATTCCAAGCGGAATCCAAGTGTACGGCTTTGTGATCGATTCATATACCGGCAAGATGACCAAAGTTGTCTGATCATATACAGAAAAAAAGCAACCTGGAAAGACAACTAGTCAAACCGGATTGCTTTTTTGCATTCAGACAAGAAGATGGAACGATCAGCCATTGTTGCGGTATTTTTCCATCAGCTCATGCATCAGGCTTGCGGATGTCGGCGGGGTGTAGGTTATGGCATTGGCTCCCGCTTCAATTGTCTCATTGATCGTGCGTTCGCAATCTCCCCCGGTGGCGATGATCGGCACATCCGGAAACTCCTCCCTGATCCTTTTGATGATCTTCACGGTGTTTTTCCCCCCGGATACGTTGATAATTGTCGCGCCCGCTCCGATTCTCTTGGCGATGTCCTCACCTTCGGAAATAACGGTCACGATCACTGGGATGTCGATTGTTTTTTTGACCCGGGCCAGGACCTCATTGCTTGTGGGGGCATTGACAACCACTCCCATGGCCCCTTTGAATTCGGCATCCATTGCCAGGTTGACAACCCGTTTGCCCTGGGTGATGCCTCCGCCAACACCGCAAAAGACCGGTACGTCGGCTGACATGACGAGCACCTGGGTGATGATCGGCTGCGGGGTGAATGGATAGATGGCGATGATCGCATCCGCATTGGTGTTGCGGATAACTGCAACATCGGTTGTAAAAAGCAATGATTTGATTTTCTTTCCGAAAATCTCGATCCCGCTGCAGTTCTCGATTGCCTTTGGGACCTTGACGATGTGATTCCTGAATGTGCCGTTGATTACCGGCGCTTTTTTATTTTCGTTGTCGCTCATGGTGATATTCCTTTGAATTTGTGATTTATGGCGCCCGCTACGGCGATATTGCCAAGCAAAAAAAGATTTTCAAACAATCTCATTAAAAGTCCACTTCGACTCAACTCAAAAATTTGAAAACCCTTGTCTGGGGAGATTGGAACCGGATAGGATATCGCATTTAAGGATCGTCCATCCAATTTGTGAAACTCAACATCCCGGTGGTGGAATCTATGCCATTTGGCTGATTAATCTACAGAAATCATTCCTCTTGATCTGGCAAGACGCAACTTGAAACAGGTTGCTTGTTTACCAAACCATCCTGAATATTTTGACAGCAACTCCATGTTCACCTTTGAACCTCTCATGACTGAAAGTCACGGGATTCTTGGGAACAGAGCTTACTTGATTATGGTGCATCCACCATAATCAGCGGTTTCTCTTCTTTACCAAGCTATCCCCGTAGTCCCTACGGTTTAGTCATTATCTAGGACTGTGCTACTATGCGCAGTCCTTCTTTCAGGATGTTCTTGCTTGCATTTATGTCCCTGTCATTGGTACTGCCACATTTAGGACAAGTCCATTCCCTGATGTGGAGTGGCTTCTTGCCATCCTTGTGGCCACATACATGGCAAATCTGGCTGGACTCATACCAACGGTCCACCTTGATGATTTCACGGCCATACCATTCGGCTTTGTAGATGAGCTTATCCACAAATGATGACCAGGATACATCAGATATGCTTTTAGCCAGTCTATGATTACGCAACATTCCTTTTGTGTTCAAGTCTTCGACACAGATTACATCGTGGTTTTTGATGATCTGGGTTGTCAACTTGTTCAAAAAGTCATTGCGTTGGTTCATTACCTTTTCATGAAGCAATGCCACTTTGCGTCTTTGTTTCTGGTAGTTCTTTGCTTCAAGAAGATTGATTCCTTTGCTCTTGGCAAGGAGCGCCCGTCTTGACAGCTTTTTTTGCTCACGGATAAGTTTCTCTTCCATCTTACTAGTGAATTTATGATTGGTGACTTTGTTGCCATTTGAAAATATCGCAAAGTCACGGATACCAAGGTCAATACCGATTGTCGAATCAGTTTTGGGCAATTGCTCGATCTTTTCTTCAACGACAATGGCAACAAAGTATTTGCCACTAGGATTCTTACGGATGGTCGCCTTAATGATCCTTCCCTTGATCTCCCTGCTCTTGGCGAACCTGACCAGACCTAACTTAGGCAGCTTGATCGACTTGCCAATTACAGCGATACTGTTGTTCACGTTCTTGGTGGTGTAGCTTTGAACCGGATTCTTCTTGCTCTTGTATCGCGGGTGCTTGTTTTGCTTAATGAAGAACCTTGCGAATGAATCGGAGAGATTCTTCAATGATGATTGAAGGGCAATGCTGTCTACTTCTTTTAGCCACTGTGTATTTTCATCCCGTTTCATTTGAGGAATCATGGCAGAGCAGGAATTGTATGTCCGACCTTTACCGGTACTGTTATACTCTTCGTTCCAAAGATTCAGGAAATAATTGTAGACAAATCGGGCACATCCGATCGTTTTACAGATCAATATCTCCTGTTCCCTATTAGGGTAGATCCTGAACTTGTATGCCTTATGGTGCAACATCATCATCACCGGATTTCTTTTTCTGACTTTTTATATAATCTCTTATTTGCTGTTGAGTATTATCACTAACAGTGGCTACGAAATAGCTGGGATTCCACAAATGACCTTTCCATAGACGATTTTTAAGCTCCGGATGTTGCTTGAACAGGAATCTTGCAGATAACCCTTTGAATGCTTTTACCATACTGGGAATATGGTGTTGGGGCTTGCAATCGATAAGCAAGTGGATATGGTCCTTATCCGATTCCATTTCAACGATATTTATGTCATTATCAGCTGCAATCTTAGTCAACAATTTCTTAACATCATCATCAACTTGACCAGTCAAAATATCTTGACGGTATTTCACACACCAGACCAGATGGTATTGAATCGAATAGACATAACCCCGTCCGTAATTAATATCACCCATCATTTATCACCTCATATACATTCTAACATACGATTGTTGAAAATTATAGCTTTTAAGCACTTTTAGTGAGCAATATTCGATAATATATACACCTTATCCCGCACAACCGAAAAGATGCATGCCTGGTCGATTCATCTCATAGCGATAGGTAAGATTTTGATGTCATCTCCATCTTTTCCCCCGCTCCACACCGTGCATGCGACTTTCACCGCACACGGCGTTCCATCTAATTCTTCTTTTAATTTATTTCAGTTAAATTACATCTCTTACGCAACATGTTCAGCTTTTTATGCTGTGTTTTGTTTAGATTGAACTTTTTCAATAGCGTTTTATCAGTTTCCTGATTATTACCGTGTATTGGTTTATGTACTTCTTTGTGAATAATGATTAGATTATCGAAGTTATCGGTTCCACCATCTCCAATGGGAACAATATGATGACAGTGTATTTCCTCGGCCGTTAGAAACAACTGGGTGATTCCACAACGTCCTTTTTGCATTGAATACTTTGATATTGTGTTATCCCGATACTCTACGCTTCCATTTTTTGATGATAGTTCCAGTGACTTCTTCATAACTGAGGTTACATTATTTTCTAATCGTTTATAAACTAACTTACGTCCCTCTTGGGTATAGTTGCATATTTTCTGATTGAAGTTTGTCTTCAATTTCCCCCGCTCCACACCGTGCATGCGACTTTCACCGCACACGGCGTTCCATCTAATTCTTCTTTTAATTTATTTCAGTTAAATTACATCTCTTACGCAACATGTTCAGCTTTTTAAGCTGTGTTTTGTTTAGATTGAACTTTTTCAATAGCGTTTTATCAGTTTCCTGATTATTACCGTGTATTAGTTTATCTACTTCTTTGTGTATAATGATTAGGTTATCAAAATTATCGGTTCCACCATCTCCGACAAAAAGAATGTGATGACAGTGTATTTCTTCGGCCGTTAGAAACAACTGGGTGATTCCACAACGTCCTTTTTGCATTGAATACTTTGAGATTGTGTTATCCCGATACTCCACGTTTCCGTTTTAAATTGGCAGTTCCAACAACCTCTTCATAACTGAGGTTACATTATTTTCTAATCGTTTACAAACTAATTTACGCCCCTCTCGGGTATAGTTGCATATTTTCTGATTGAAGTTCATCTTCAATTTCCACTGCGTATCCGCCAGTGGAAACTGTGAAATAGCTCCAATTGTGAATGTGCGATAGTTATTATTAAATAACTTCCTGTACAACGGCGGGGGACTCCTGGGTACTTAATATTTAGCTATTGGTTTCAATCGGCATTGTATGTTTCCCATTGGTTGCTTATCCACCAGTCCAGATCGTTCAACACTACGTTTGAAAGTAATGGCGAAAGCACTCCTGCCCTGTGGTGTCCCACACTGTGGGACACCTACTCCTTGTTGTCCTTGATGCCGATATTCCAGAGTTGTTTGATTAACTTGGTATGATTGACATTGTCAAAGAATGATTCGATATCCAAATCAACAACATAGTGATTGTGCGTCATATTGGCGATAAAGCAACATCTTGACAAAGCATTATGGGTTGAGCGATTGGCTCTAAAACCATATGAATGCTTATGAAACTTCGCTTCGCAGATTGGTTCAAGTATCTGTTTGAACATCTGTTGAATCAGTCTGTCATGCATCGTTGGTATTCCCAATGGTCGTAATTTTCCATTAGGTTTAGGTATTTCTACTCTTCTTACCGTTTTTGGTTTATAGTCCAATAGCGATAGTCTAATATCCTGAATAAATTTCTCAACGTTTTCTATCTTGTAATCATCAATAGTGATACCGTCAGTACTGGATAGGTTACAATAAATTAGACAAGATTATAAGGACATGATAAAATCTTGTTAAATTTGTGGAGGATATTCAAAATGACAAAACGCAGACCTAAACGTACTTACACCGATGAATTCAGAATCAAAATGGTTCAACTTTACAACAATGGGAAACCCAGAGCGGAAATAATCCGTGAATACGATTTGACAGCTTCAGCGTTCAATAAATGGGTTAAACGCTTCAATGACACGGGTTCGTTTACTGAAGCCGACAATCGATCAGATCATGACAAGGCGCTTATCAAGCTCCAAAAAGAAAACGAACGACTGAAGATGGAAAATGATATTTTAAAGCAAGCGGCGCTGATAATGGGACGAAAAGACAAGTAATCTTTGCCAATAAACACAAATACTCTATCAGCGCTATGTGCAAAGTCTTGAAAATCTCTCGGGCAACTCTCTACTACAAACCCAAAGGGCGTAAAGTGGATTCGAAGCTTGAAGATGAAGTAATAAAATCATTCAAAAACAGCAAGAAGAATTATGGAACACGCAAGATAAAAGATGACTTGGATGATTTAAACATGGTTGCCAGCAGAAGAAAAATTGCTCAAATCATGGACAAATACGGCTTGATTAGTAAATACACCATCAAGCAACGACCAAAGCATTATGGCAAAGTAAATAATGACGATATTGAAAATATGATCAATAGAAAATTCCAAGCAGAGCGGCCAATGCAATATTTAACCAGCGACTTGACCTACATCAAGGTGGCTGGAAAATGGAACTATATTTGTCTGATAATTGATTTGTACAATCGTGAAATCGTTGGTAAATCTAGTGGTCAAAACAAAGACGCCAACTTGGTTATTAAGGCATTAAACGATATAAAAAGTGATCTCAGTGATGTCGAGATATTTCATTCAGACCGAGGATCGGAGTTCAAAAACGAGATGATTGATGGGATATTGGCATTGCATGGAATCAAGAGATCGTTGAGTGCCAAAGGAAAACCGATTGATAACGCGGTATCAGAATCAATGTATAAAATACTCAAAACAGAATTCGCATTCAATCGACAATTCCGCAGTATCGACGAATTGTCATTGGAACTGTATGATTATGTCAACTGGTTCAACAACAAAAGGAAGCATGGGAGCCTTAATTACAAAACACCCGTACAATACAGGCTGTCCTTATAAAAATTGTCTAAAAAAGTGTTGACTATCCAGTACCTTTTGTGTGACTTCCGGTGTTGCTTTTGATGTTTCGATAGGCGAGGAGTATATTGTTCCTGGATATGACCAGATTATAAAGATCTATCCCGTAAGTATCATTGTTTAAACTCATTTGATACAACCAGTCAAAAGTTTCCTGCAAACTGTAATATTCGTTGTTTCGTAATTCCGTGCTCACCGATGGATTATTCCTTTCATTTAGAACAATTGTTTCCCATCATCTTACCAGACCCTGTGAGCTTCATTTAACTGTAACTAATTTTTAAAGAACCAGACTTGGGGCTATCCCTCCACCATTTTTCGTGGCTTCATCGGTACTGTGCCCCTACTTTCACGAGAATAAAAACATTTCGTTTACACTTATAGTTACCGTCCCGATAACAGTCGTTTGATAGACGTTTCTCGCTTACAACGTTCCAAATATTCTAGCTTTACATTTATCCTTAGGTTCCTGCTATGAGCCTGATGAATTATACCCTCATCGTTGAGTATCTCGAATTTCATAGCAATGACTCTTACTTTTCGATATTCATCGTTGCGCACGCAACATACTATCTTTCAATAGCACGATATTCTAGACCCGTACATTCGCAGTTTCGTCAGTCCTTACACGGACATTCTCACCATAGATAATTTATAGCGTCCCGGCCTATCCTTTACCATATGATATATCACTTAGGTATTGTTCAGCCGACTTCACCTAGCTTCACACATGATTTTACTGTTATAACCTCATGCGTGTAGGAGTATCAGACTACTTGTTTCAGGCTAACATGACAGCCATCATTCCAAGTATTGAATATTCAGTTGTGATTTTCCAATTGGAAAATCCTCCCATTTCATGCCTAGGCACTTATAGGGAAACGTTTCGCACCATGGCTAAAGTCACGAGTGTTCTCGACCAGTTAATAAAGTAAACATCACTTTTTCATTCGTAAATAAGATAAATATAAATTTCTGAACCATTTTCTTCGTTTATACCTTTGGCCAGCACTCTATCATTCCATTCGCCAAATGTGTTATAATTGTGGTATTTATTTACAGATAGGTCTAGACTAAACTCATAATCGCAAAAGTTAATTTCCTTTGAAAGACCATCTCTAGTTGCAACGGCGGATATTGATTTGTAATTATCACTTGACGAATAAATCGCAATGTCATTAGTCTCAGGTTCGATTAATAAAGTAATAGTGCCTCGATCACTTGTCTGTCGCCCCATTATTTTATTAAACATATTGAATACCTCGAAATTGTTAATGTGTAATGCATTGTTAATAATATAACTTCCGTAATAACTTCCCCACATATCATTGATCACAATTTCTTGATCATTCACAAACGAAACCATGTATTTAATGCGACCAACATTATGCGTTTCATAATGGTAACTAACATATAAGGGATTCTCAGAATCTACCGAAATTTCTTCCAAAACAATTGTCTTGTGTTCATCAAAATTCACAACATTAATAATATTAATAATAATCAATAACAAAGTAACAAGTGCCAGTACACACAAAAAAGAACTTTTAGCAACCCTTTCAATCACAAAGAATATTCACCTCCCCTTTATATTGTTACTAACGTTGAGAAAAATTTATGAAACAAAAATATACTATAGCCACGGTGAAATGCTATCTGTTGCAGGGTTACTAACGATTCTCCACGGTTTCATATTACTTTTCTCCAAGTCTGTGCCAACATATCCGTTATTTACTATGTTGTTACATTGCGCACTAGTTCTTGCTTCTGCAAAATAGTTTAGATCACCCGCTTCTTTATTATTGTTGTAAATATAAGTGTGATTCCATGTAAAACTATTTATCAAATTTCCATATTCATAGACTTTGGTGGAATATTCTGCATAAGTAGTATAACCTTTGAATCGCAAACAAGAAAATGATTGACCGCTAGCAACTGCTTGTTGTTCATCAGGTAGCAGCGTATATGTTTTTGTTGAATTCGAAGTTTCCATATCCACTGGGAATGATACGCCAAAACCAAATAATGAAAGAGATAAAGTATATTGAGCCCCCCCTATTGATATTGAAGTCCAAGTACCTCGGAAATCATCTTTAGAATATCCTATCCAATCATAATCTCTCTTACGCATTTTTGTACAAGTTGTGATAGAGTATGTAGTAGATATTGGCGCAACTGCGCTAGAATAAAACGTATTTTCACCTAATATGCTGTTTTTATTTGCCGACTCATCATTATAAGAAATGATCGAATTGTAACCTTCTGAAAAGATTTCAGCCATCTCATCTTCACTCAAATTACCTTGTGCAATGTATGCTTCACCTCCAGCTGTTTCCTCTGCGAATGATTCAATTGAATTGCCTCCAATTAAAATCGCAAATACCATCATCATCGTTAATATTTTTTTCATAGTTCTAATTCAATTTTCTTTTCAATTTTTTGTACCCCTGGCTTATGTATTACAGTCAAATAATAACTTAATTGACCACCAAATACATCCTGAAATCTAATGATGATTTACACGCCGTTTTTCCGCCTTCTAAATTCTTGGTTTTTAGTGATTAGATTTCATCACTTTGGTATGATATTACCGAGGTGATATCAATGGCAATAAAACTAAAACCGAAGAAAGATTCTTTAATAACTCTTACTAGAAAATATGCTAATGACAATGATGAATGTGTGAAGTTCTTCTTCACTATCAAGTGGCCTGAAGGGTTCTACTGTGAAAAGTGCGGTTGTACGCATTACTACTTCATTGAAAGTAGAAAAGCTTATCAATGCAAGGAATGCAAACATCAGCACTATCTGCTAGCAGGTACCATATTCCAGGACACCAAGCTCGAACTTTACAAACTGATCTTAGGCATGTATATTTTCTTTACCTCCAATAAAGGTGTTTCAGCAATAGAACTCGCAAGTGAACTCGACGTCAATTACAAAACAGCCTTACTTCTTGCCAGAAAATGTCGAATTTTGATGGCTCAAAGCTGTAGTGAAAAGATGCTCGATAGCTTGTTTTATGAAGCTGACGTCGCATATATTGGATCCAAGAGCAAAGAGAAGAATCGTCAAGGTTGTGCTACAGAGCAACAGCCTTTTTTGGTCGTACTTTCGACGGATGCAGAAAATCATTACCCAAAATACATCAAACTTCACCCTATTCCAACCGACAATCAAATCCAGGTAAAAAATGTCATCTCGAAGAGCATCAAACTATCAAAGGATCGAAAACTGGATAGTCAACACTTTTTTAGACAATTTTTATAAGGACAGCCTGTATTGTACGGGTGTTTTGTAATTAAGGCTCCCATGCTTCCTTTTGTTGTTGAACCAGTTGACATAATCATACAGTTCCAATGACAATTCGTCGATACTGCGGAATTGTCGATTGAATGCGAATTCTGTTTTGAGTATTTTATACATTGATTCTGATACCGCGTTATCAATCGGTTTTCCTTTGGCACTCAACGATCTCTTGATTCCATGCAATGCCAATATCCCATCAATCATCTCGTTTTTGAACTCCGATCCTCGGTCTGAATGAAATATCTCGACATCACTGAGATCACTTTTTATATCGTTTAATGCCTTAATAACCAAGTTGGCGTCTTTGTTTTGACCACTAGATTTACCAACGATTTCACGATTGTACAAATCAATTATCAGACAAATATAGTTCCATTTTCCAGCCACCTTGATGTAGGTCAAGTCGCTGGTTAAATATTGCATTGGCCGCTCTGCTTGGAATTTTCTATTGATCATATTTTCAATATCGTCATTATTTACTTTGCCATAATGCTTTGGTCGTTGCTTGATGGTGTATTTACTAATCAAGCCGTATTTGTCCATGATTTGAGCAATTTTTCTTCTGCTGGCAACCATGTTTAAATCATCCAAGTCATCTTTTATCTTGCGTGTTCCATAATTCTTCTTGCTGTTTTTGAATGATTTTATTACTTCATCTTCAAGCTTCGAATCCACTTTACGCCCTTTGGGTTTGTAGTAGAGAGTTGCCCGAGAGATTTTCAAGACTTTGCACATAGCGCTGATAGAGTATTTGTGTTTATTGGCAAAGATTACTTGTCTTTTCGTCCCATTATCAGCGCCGCTTGCTTTAAAATATCATTTTCCATCTTCAGTCGTTCGTTTTCTTTTTGGAGCTTGATAAGCGCCTTGTCATGATCTGATCGATTGTCGGCTTCAGTAAACGAACCCGTGTCATTGAAGCGTTTAACCCATTTATTGAACGCTGAAGCTGTCAAATCGTATTCACGGATTATTTCCGCTCTGGGTTTCCCATTGTTGTAAAGTTGAACCATTTTGATTCTGAATTCATCGGTGTAAGTACGTTTAGGTCTGCGTTTTGTCATTTTGAATATCCTCCACATATTTAACAAGATTTTATCATGTCCTTATAATCTTGTCTAATTTATTGTAACCTATCCAAACTGAATACCGATGGCAAAACTACATTTAACAAAATTGAGGATGAGATTGAGTTGTGTAAGGAAAAGATCATTTACAAAGAGGATGATCATCGCTTGTATTGGATTAACACTTTGATTGGTGATATCAAAAACAATATCACTGGAATATATCATGGCGTAACAAAGCGGTATCTGCCTTTATTCCTAAATGAGCAGGAGTGGCGCTTCAACCACCGTTATACAGGTGCTTATTTCATGGATAAAATAAGAAAATATCTGCTACTTTCATCGCCGATGCCAAAAAGAAAAATCGTAACGGTTCTTAAATTAGCAGAATCATATTTTTCAAGTACATGTATCTGATGGTCAATTAAGAATAATAATAATCAAGCCTCCTATCATAAAAGGTTTCAAACTTGTAATCAATGCGCTATTTAACTCGTTACAAGCGGTGTACATAACATATTTTACACCATATCCCCCAATTTTGCAAACGTTTACACAATTCGTTAGATAATCTTTAATATCTCAATAAATTCTGATACTATCAAATATATATTTTTGAATGACCACATGTTACAGGAAGCAACAACGCCTATTTTCTAGAGTAGAAAAATGATTTGAATCCATGAATTGTCTTGTCTTATAATCTATAAATTTAGACATATCGAAACTATTAACATTACCTTGAAATAAGCGGTCAATAAAAATTTATCAAAAAGCAGTAGACAAACAAGCAAATAGTTGACAATCGTCCAAAATTTGAGAAGGAAGTCAAATGCCGCTCAACAGCTCACCTGAATGCTTTCGATTCCGCCTTGAAACTGTCGGTTACATTATAATAGCTCAGGCTTCCCCAATAAAAAAGCAAGATCAGGTTAATTTGGGTAAATATGGATGAACAATCAAAAGACACTCTTCAATGTCAAAGAGTGCCTTGATATTTGTATTTTATTCTAGAATTCTACCATCGGTCGAAATGGTAACAACTTGCCATGGGATGAATTTGCCGCTGCCCTGGAGCGCCCTTTTGGCCGCGTTTTCAATTCCGCCACAGCATGGAACTTCCATTCTTACGATTGTCACTTTTTTGATATCGTTGTTCGCGATGATCTGGGCGAGCTTGTTGGTGTAATCACCTTCATCAAGTTTTGGACAGCCGATAAGCGTAACATGATTCTTGATGAACTTATTGTGGAAGTCGCCATAGGCAAAAGCCGTACAGTCGGCCGCAATAAGCAGATTGGCCTCATCGAAAAACGACGCATTGATCGGTGCAAGTTTGATCTGTACCGGCCAGTGGGTAAGCTGGCTGGCATTTTCCTGGCTTGCCACTGGAGCCTTTTCGATCTTGATGTCGCGTTTGAACACAGCCGCCTGTGTCCCCGGACAGCCGACATGACCAACGGTTATCTTACCTTTGGCTGCCATGTTCGCCTCGACCGCAGCCTCATCATATTCGGCCGCCTCGCGCTTTTCGAAACTGATCGCCCCGGTCGGACAAGCCGGCAAACAGTCGCCTAAACCATCGCAGTAGTCATCCCGCAGCAGGACCGCTTTGCCTTCGACCATTCCGATCGCACCTTCATGGCAGGCCTGGACGCACAAACCGCAGCCATTGCATTTACTCTGGTCTATTTTAATAATTTGTCTTATCATATTCTATCCACCTCAGATTTTCTCCATAATATTTTTATGCAGGAACATCTTACTTCATTTCCGGCAACAATTATGTTGTAAATCCAACGGTCATTGGATTTTTCAATTATTTTTATCTCCCATATTACTGATTATCTCCTGGAACCGTCCTGTTGCCAGGATACTTGGTTTCCCTTTCTGGCAGAATGAAAGTTTCGCGAGTTTGGGGACCACCCGCTCGACAACGACCTGGCCGTCAACAAGCTTCGATTGCAACAGCGCGAAAGCTTCCAGGAACCGTGAATCCTTCCTTGCATATTCATAGAATGAAAGGACATAGACATAGAAGAATAGATTGTAGGTGCGAAACGGATATTCAACCTTCATGAACAGGCTGCCAATGCCATAGTGGCAAGGTCCAAGGGGCGCCCTGGTGATCCAGTGTGAAAGCAGGAACTCCACGGCCCGGTCCAATTCCGGCTTTCTGTTGGCATGGCCGCTTAACCGGAAGACGTTAAGGGCCACCAGGGTCGGAAACGGGTTCGAAGCCTTTGTTTCCTCTCCCCTGCCAAAGGCGAACTTGTTGCAGCGCCAGCCACCGTCTCTTTCCTGGATTTCGAACAGGTGGTTCAGGCTTTTTTTGACCCGGGCATCCTTGGAGTGCCCCATAAGGCACAGGACATTGAGGGCGTGGATTGTCTGGCAGGGATAGATAGCGCCCTTTGGGGCCAGTCTGAAACGACCGTCTTCCTGCCAGGAATCCAGAATCAAAGCGGCGCTGTCTTTCAGGATAGGATCATCAAGATCCATCCCCGTCTCCACCAGGTATCCTACACATTCCAAGGTCGAAAAGGGCGACCCTTTGATCAGCCGCCGGTCCGGTGTTGTCCACAGATCCCCGCCTAGATCAAAGCGATGTGAAATTATCTGCTCCCTGTCCAAATCGTATAGGTGATTGCCTTTCATGATGTAGCCTCCATATTCAATCAAGATTGTTGACCATTATTCAAAATAAGATTACCTTGTTGTTTCCTTACTTTATTTATACACCCCTGTTATCCTGTTTTCAACACCCTCAATGCCTCCCTTCACTTAAACACAAGACAACGTGATTATCGGAATTGGAAATATAGCGAAGAGCGAAAAAGTGTCGCAGTCCAGGACACCTTTGATTATTTGATATTGTCTTCACTCCATTTCCCCAGTGATTCGAAAATCGGGATCAGGCCTTTCCCGCTTTCACTTAGCGAATATTCAACATGGGGCGGGATTTCATTGAACTGGACCCGATCCACCAGACCCTGTTGCTCGAGCGATTTCAATGTCGTTGAAAGCATCGTGTTGGATATGCTGGGAAGGGCCTTTCGCAATTCCCCAAAACGCATCGGCGAGTTGAAAATAAGTTCGAATATGACCACCGAATTCCATTTTCCTTCAAAGATCGCCAGCCCCTTGTGGACCGGGCAATTGATATATTTGTTTTCGAGCATTATTTTTCTCCTGGTAAGCCTTATCTTACTATCTAAGTTAAAACTGCGTACTTGATTCATATTTCGTACCTAGTATAATCATATTGCAGGCATTTGTCAAATGACTGTTAAACTTAATATGTGAGGAGAATTTAAAATGACAAACAATGAAAAAGTGCTGGATTATCTATGCAAAGCGGGAATCTTCTATGTGGCGACCATGGAAGGCAATCAGCCCAAATGCCGGCCGTTCTCATTAACCATGGAACATGATGGCAAGGTCTACTTTGGGGCGGGAACATTCAAGGACGTCTACAAGCAGCTCCAGGACAATCCCAACATTGAAATCTGCGCTTGCACCGGACGAGGATTTTTACGATATTATGGCACCGCAGTATTCAATCATGACCCGGAAATCTCTCAAAAGGCCCTTGAAAAGATGCCAATGCTAAAAAACATATACAATGAACAGACAGGCAAGAGACTTGGAATGTTCTATCTCGAAAATGCGACCGCCGAGTTTCGGAGCATGTTCCAAGTTGAAGAATCACTGTCAATGTGACATCCTCTTATGGAAAGTACCCGCCAGTAATGGCGGGTACTTTTATCATGGCTTTCTTTCCGGATTGGAAATCCTATTCCTTGTGGGCATACCGGGCGTAGATATACGTTCCCACCAATATGCCAATAAACGTCATCCCTCCAAGAATCTTACCTTCGCCAAGCTGGGCCAGAACGGTGCCCGGGCAAGCTCCGGAAACTGCCCAGCCAACTCCAAACAAAATCCCGCCGATGATCGTATTGCGATTGAAAGGTTTCTTGTTTATCCCAATTTTATCGCCTTTTATATCCTTGTTGCCCAAGACCCTCAGGACAGCCATCAAGACTCCTCCCACAATTATCGCCGTCCCCATCAACAAGGCGAGCTTGAGATTCTCACCGGTAAACATGTGATAAATGTAATCATAATGGGATGCACCGGAACGACTCAAGGCGAATCCGAAGAATATCCCACAAAGCAAATATCCGATTTTTCTGGCCATCCTAAACACCTCCAAACAGAACCATTCTTATCAAGAAGGTAGTCAAAAAGCCAAACAGGAGAAAGAGGATTGTCGCTATGATGCTTGATTTCTGGATAGTGGCAATCCCGTGAATGGAGTGGCCCGAAGTGCAGCCCCCAGCCATGCGGGCGCCAAACCCCAGCAACACACCTCCACCAAAGAACCAAAGCGCATAAAGCCCATAATTCCAGGAGACATTATCGGTGAAAAGGCCCATCCCATATTCCAATAGTCCCATCCCGGAAACCCTTGCCGACAGGAAGCCACCGATCACCATCCCCGCAATGAAGACAAGGCGCCAATCGAACGGGTCTTTGTATTTGCTCGAAGCCAGCCATTTGAACTTGCCGTCCAGTTTGAGCGCCTTTAGGATACTGACATATCCGGTGGAAACGCCAAGGGCGGTATTGAGGAAATAGTACATGATTGGGACCAGGATTCCAATGGCGATTCCTCCAAGCCACCAGGGCCAAAGATCAACGAACAGGAATTTCACAGGTATCATCCCCTTCCACAACGAGCTGGTAGCCTAGGGCAAGCCAGGCCGTTGTTCCACCAATGACATTGATCACATTTTTACCTTTGCTCAGATTCAACATCAGACTGGCTGCCAAGAGTGACCGGTTCCCGGAGTTGCAGATGAATGCGACCGGTTTGTCTCCTTCGAGTTCCTGATATTTCTTTCTGACATCGGGTGCGGGGATATGCAGCGTTCCTTCGATATGGCCGCTGTCCCACTCGCTTTTAAGTCTGGTGTCGACAAGCAGGATTTCACCCTTATCGAATCGGCTTTTTGCTTCTTTGACCGATATGCTCTCAATTCTGGAAGTTTCCAGTCCGCTTTTTGCGTAGGCGTCCATTCCGCCTTGAAGATATCCAGCCACATTGTCAAGGCCGACGCTATATAGCGCCTTTAGCACGACCGGCAAGTCACTAAGATCTTCAAGCACCAGCAGAATCGGTTTGTCCGGCGGCAATACCCAACCGGAGAATGTCGCGAAATTGCCTTTAAGGCTAAGTCCATAGGCCCCTGGAACGTGGGCCGCTCCAAATGCCAGCTGATCCCGGGCATCCACAACCACATGACCGTCCCTGGATAGCTGTAAAAACTCAACCGGGGAATAGCCTGAGGGTTTTACCAGACTGGAAAGTGTGGCAGGACCCATCCGGTTTATCTGCGAGCACCTTGAAAAATGGTCGGGAGCCTCGGGCATATCAGCCAGGAAGCTTTTGACAAATTCCTCTTGAGGGTGCTTGAGCATTGCCTGATTTTGCATCTTCTCGGTTCCGATTGTCGATGAAAGCTTGGAAGAAAGCGATTTGCCACATAGCGAACCCGCTCCATGGGCCGGGTACATTTCGATGTTGTCGCTTAGCTGTTCGATCCTTCTAAGACTGTGATAGAGACTGGATGCGAGTTCTTCCTTTTTGTCGGGGAACAGGTCAGGTCGGCCCGCATCACCCACAAAAAGCGTGTCACCGGTAAAAGCCATTACCGACTCTTTGCCCCGTGACAGGTCGGACATGACAAATACCGTGCATTCCGGTGTGTGACCAGGCGTATCGAGCATCCTGAACAGAAGTGTATCGATTTGAAATTCTTCTCCATCTTTTAAAGCGTGGTGGGCGAACTTGGCGTCGGCCTTTTTGGTTATATATATCGTCGCTCCAGTGAGTTCACTGAGTTCCACATGGCCCGACACAAAATCGGCATGGAGATGGGTTTCAATTATCCCCTCGATTTCAAGACCCAAGGAATTGGCAATGTCAATATACTGTCTCACGTCCCTGGCGGGATCGATAACAACACAAGAATGATTTCCGCCGACCACATAGGAACAGTGCGCCAGGCCAGGCGTGTAAATCTGTTTAAATTCCATTTCTCTAACCTCCAGATTCATTCATTTAATTTTCAACACCATCTAATGTAAATTACAAACGTTGCAGTAATAACAGCGACCGTGGCGATAAAAGCCCCGAGGATGATAAAGCTTTTTCTAGGAAAATCCATGCTTTCCATGACGACGATTGTCGCCTGATGGCTGGGCAGCACGATACCCAGGCTCGCTCCGGCGGCAACGGCCATAAAAAGAGCGTCGGGATTGAATGCAACGACACCCGTTCGCCACAACATCAAGGCTACAGGAGCCATCAGCACCGCAGCCACTGAATTATCAAGAATATTTGCGAACAGTGCGGTCACTAAAACAAATACAAGAATCATGCCAAAAGGCGGCAGCATCGAAAACAATGGCACAACCAAACCAACCGCCACACTCAGGGCACCTGTTTCTTCAAGAGTGGCCGATATCCCGAACATGCTTCCCAAAAAGATGATGATGGGAATATTTATATGTTCGATCGCCTTTTGATAGGGTAGCACACCGGTGATGATCCAGACGAGGGTCACCAGGCCAAATCCCATCGCGGGATGGATAAGCCGGATGCTGGTAGCGACCACAACTGGAACAAGTGTAAATACAACAATGATGCTTTTTGCTTTGTTTCGCGGGATTGGCTCTTCAATCACCTGGATCTTCTCAGCCAAGAGTTTTTCATCATTGCCTTTAACCTTTTCCAGCGGGCGAAGATTGCAGATCTGACATATGAACAGCACAAATACACCTGAAAATATTAATGCAAGTCCATTAAAGGAAAAATCAAACATGCCAAACGGCTCACCCAATGCGCCCATGCGATAAGTTGATACAATCAAGTTTGAGGCAGTTCCTATCAGCGTCAAGGATCCACCCAGGATTGATGCGTAGGCAATGGGAATCCCAAAAGAAGACTGGGAAATTTTCGACCTTTGGGCCATCCGCTTTGCCGTAGGCAATACTATCCCGATCGCACCGACGTTGTTCATGAACGCCGAAATCAATGCCGTTGTCACAAATAATGCGAATACCTGATTTTTGGCATGTTTCATCCTGGCGCCGATACTTTTGCCAAACCCTGTAAGCAGTCCTGATTCAACAATTCCCGAACTCATCACAAGCACTGCGGCAATGGTGAAAAGCGCCGGAGAAGCAAAGCCGGAGAATAGCTGATCCTGCTCCCTGATTCCCAGCACCCCGAGAAACAGGAGACCACCCAAAGCTGCCAGTTCGTAGCGGATTTTTCCAGAAACAACCGAATAAAGCACCGCCAGAAGAACAAGCCAAGTCACAGCCTGCTCCCAGTTTTCAACTATAGCTATGGTACTCACCTCCACTTTTTCACTTGCACGCTTCCATGCAATTGTAAAAAAACACATGTATATTTGTAATGGTTTATGCATCAGTTCACCAGGATATGACACTAACACTTATAATCGGGAATAATACGAATGATCTTTTGTCGTGTCATCTTAATACATTTGTTTCACCCATAGTCAATCACGACACCCGACCCAGTTCCATTCCACTTGATTACCGGGATATGATTGACGATGTGGGGGACAAGCCTGATCTGCTTTATTTTTCAGTGAATGTCCCGGCATATGGGCGTCATTATTATGTCGACGTCACCACTAAGAGGTCCTGTGGCAGCGATATCAAAGAATCATATGTGGAAAGTGAACTCTTGAAACATTTTCAAAATATCGTCTTGGCCAATCCACTTCAACAAGAGAAGAAAATTAAAACATGTATGCTTATAGGTACATTATACCCCCTCGACATATACTGTACAATACGAATATGGTTATTTTTACTCCATTTGAGTGAAACAAACAAAGAAAATCCGCCTGCAATGACGGACAAAAAATTTTCGTACCATATTCTATTGCTGAAATTTTGGTTTGATCAACCGAGATATCAAGACATCAAACCCAGGATTGTCCAACAGTCAATAGTCAAAGAAATGGGCAAGGGAGTTGTTTCTGGAATATCAAAACAAATTTTCATTTCATCATTTTACAAGTTGCCAGATGGTCCGCTTCCAACTGATTATTACTTCGACCAAAAAAGGCATTGCTCCCGGATTTGTTCCAGTAAGCAATGCCTATCGTTAGATATTATGAAACGCAGTTACAGTAATGAAGCACAGTCACATAATTACTGACTGGTTTTCAATCAGTAATGTGAGACATTTCCCTTAAATCATCAGATTTCCTTCTGGTCCGTCCACATGAAATTGGCAACTCGGTTTTTGATATACCATTTGTTTTCAATCTTCACATATTCATCATGATATCTGACCCCTTGGGTCGACATCGTTTTTTTGCCATCGAACTCCCCAATAAGGACAACCTGGCAGTAACATGTTCCTTTGGCATTGTCACAATCGAATTCCAAGGTCTGTTGCCCGTTGATATGATAGACAGTATCGAACAAGTCCAAAAAGTTGGTGAAGGAATTTAACAGCGCCTGTCTCCCGGTCAGGTCGGACACGAGTTCATTTCCATTGTAAGATTTCACATTCGCATTTTCCACAAACAATTCGACCTGGGCTTTGATGTCTTTGACATCAGCCAGATTCGAAAACAAGTCAACTAATTCTTTCAACGCCAAGCGGTCTTCTATTCTTTCCATAATAAGCTCCTTTATTCTATTACAATATCTTTCTTGATTCCATAATTCTCAATTGAGTCTATTGTGCTTCTATAAACCTGCCTCATGACATATAGCGAGATCATCGCAACAATGCATTCGCTGATCAAAAAGGCGCTCCAGATTGTGTACACATCCCCGACTCTCGACAAGGTCAAGGCCGAAACAAACAATATGGCTATCTGGACGATCGAGACAATCAGCGTCTTGTTGCTGTGTCCCAGCGCCTGGAAGAACGATCCGCAGATAAGGGTCACCGCCATGAAAGGCAGGGCCGGACCTACGATGCGCAGCGCTACAATTCCGATATCGTAGATCAATCCTGTCGCACTGAAGATATTCAACAGCCCGGCTGGAATGATTACAAATATCGCAGTTCCAAGCAAGGTAACTGCCAGAACCGCAATCACGCTTGTTTTTATGGCCTCGATTATCCTGTTTTTATAACCTGCGCCATAATTGTAGGCGATAATCGAAACAACCGTGTTTTTCAAACCCCAGACCGGCATCAGGAAGATGCTTTGAAGGCGGATGAAAATCACATAAACCGCTGGCGCAGCTGTCGTAAAGCCTAGCAGGATCTGGTTCATCCCAAAGAGCATCAATGGGCTGATTGCCTGGGTCAGGGCCGTCGGAATGCCGACAACCAGGATTTCCTTGATTATCCCTAGGTCGCTTTTTAGCATCTTGATGCCAAACTCGATTTCCTTGTTGACCTTCAAATTGAACCCAAAAGCCACGCAGGCAGCCGCGAACTGGGCGATTACGGTGGCTATGGCCGCACCCTGGATTCCCATGGCCGGAACCGGTCCAAGCCCGAAAATCAGAATCGGATCCAGGATCGTATTGGTGATCGCTCCGGTAAGTAACGAGAACATCGAACCCATTGTCTTCCCGGTCGAGATCAGCAACCTTTCCATGATTACCTGGTTGACTATCCCAAACGAAAACACGCAGGTGATCGTGGTGTATGTTGTTGCCATCGCCCTGATTGGAACATCGCTTGTCTGCATTGCATAGAAGCCATTGGCGAAAAACAGTCCGAATACCATGAAAACCACGAAACAGAGCCATTCGACGATAATTCCATTCCCTGCAGCCTTGTTGGCCATTTTAGCATTGTTTTCTCCCAGTTTTTTCGACAGTACCGCATTAACCCCGACACTAAGACCGACCGAGATGCTTGCAAGCAAACTCGCTATCGGTGTCGTCAGCGAGATCGCAGTCAATGCATCACTTCCCAGGCGGGAAACGTAGATGCTGTCGACTACATTGTATAAAGACTGGACCAGCATTGAAAATATCACCGGAACCGCCATTTTCAACAGCAATCTGTTTATCGGCAGCACACCCATGATGTTTTCGCTGGGATTCAAATCATTTCTATCCATCATAAAACTCCTCTCAATTTACACTGTGTCAGCAAATATATAATAACTGATAAATTACATAGTGTCAATAATTATTTTACTTAGTGTTTGTTATATTGCGTTGCAGCCGGTTTGGTGCTATAATGGCTTCAGACAAGTGGAGGTAAAATATGAATTTTCAAAGAGCCCGGACCCAGGAACAGGTTGAGACCCGCCAGAAGGAGATAATGGATTCCTGCCTTGCAATTTACACAACACAAGGCTACGAAGCAGTGAATTTCAAAGTCATTTCAGAACAGACATCGTTCACGCGACCTGCTATCTACAATTACTACAAGACCAAGGAAGAGATATTTTTGGATGTTCTCCTCGAGGAGTACCTGAGCTGGGCAGACGATCTCGCCAAGGCGTTTGATTCAAACGAGTCGATGGATCTCAACGCTTTTTGCCGCCTGCTCAGCCATTCCATCGCCAAATACCCTAAAATGCTTGAGTTGCTGTCAGTCCATCTCAATTCCATCGAAAACAACAGCCGGATGGAGAAACTGGTTGTTTTCAAAAAAGAGGTCGCCCAGGTTTTCGCGACCCTCGATTACGGACTTGACAAATTTTTCCCCAACGTCACCAGGGAAAACAAGAACGAATTCAAACGACATTTCATAGCCTATATCCATGGGCTGTACCCCACAACCAATCATTCTGCTAAGCAGATAGAAGCAATGAAACTAGCCGGTATCAAGTATCAAAAACAGGATTTCAAGAAACAATGTTTGAAAGGCGTCACTCTCCTTGGAGCTTTGCTCAAATAATCCGCTTTAGTTATAGCCGTTTTGAACAAATCAGCCCGATTTTGGGGCTGTTTTTATTTATATTTTGAATAAATTTATTGACCGGTCATGTTCATAAACTGAATCAATGCAAAAAAATCACCCCACCGATGGCAGGATGATCCTAAACTCAAATATCAATCAGCCGGTTTGAATCCACCCAGGTTCTTCTCCTGCTGTTGCAATGTCATGTTGAAAAAGCGAGTATTCTTGTCCAGTTTTTTCATCTGTTCCATCTCGTCTGTTGACAATTCGAAGTCGAAAACAGCAATGTTTTCCTTTATGTGTTTTGGGTTTGTCGATTTGGGAAAGACGATATTGCCCGACTGGATATGCCACCTCAGGATGATCTGAGCGGCTGACTTATTGTATTTTGCAGCCATTTCCGAAATCACAGGTTCGTTTAACAGATCCTCGTTGGCATGGCCAAGGGGATACCAAGATTCCAATACAGTCCCGTATTTTCCGATTCTCTCCTTTAGTTTTTCCTGCTGGAAATACGGGTGGCATTCCACCTGCAAAACAGCCGGTTTGATTGTGGCAATCTCAAGCACTTCCTCAAGTCGATCAGACTCAAAATTGGACAGACCGACCGATCTCACTTTCCCCTGGGCCACGGCTGTTTCCATTGCCTTCCACGCGCCGATGTAGTCCCCGAACTGTTGATGAAGCAACAACAGATCGATATAGTCAGTATCCAACCGCTCAAGCATCTTGTCAATCGCCTTTGCAGTTGCAACTTCGCCATATTCGCTTGGCCACAATTTGGTCGTGATCCAGATTTCCTTCCGATCGATTCCGCTTTGTTTTACTGCCTGACCCACACCCCGCTCATTCTGGTATGCATGGGCGGTGTCGATATGGCGATAGCCTTCCTTGAAAGCTTCCAGGCATGCTTTTCTTGTATCCTCGTCACCATTGATCATGTAGACACCCAGACCGAACTGGGGAATCAGGTTACCATCATTCAACTTCACATATTCTTGTTTCATTTAAAATACCTCTTTTCTTTTCTTGTTTATCTAAAACCGAACTGATTATGAGGAACATAGGGTTCCTCGATATGTTTGATCTCTTCTTCGCTCAAATTTATATCCATTGCCTCAATCGCGCTTTGAAGATACTTTAGCTTTGCAGCTCCTACTATCGGTGCTGTGACATATTCCTTTCCAAGCACCCATGCCATTGCAACTGCCGACGGATCCACATTTCTGCTGGTTGCGACATCACGCACCCGTCGAATGATTTCTTTGTCATGCTCAAGAACATAGTCATTTTGCAAAAGGGCTACCCCATCCGTTCTTGGCTCGTCTATTTCCTTGGAAAACACCCCGTGAGCTATCGGCGAAAACGGAGTCAGGGCTATCTTCTCCGATATGCACATTTGAACCATCTCTTTTTCTTCTTCCCGGTAGACCAGATTGATCATGTTTTGCATCGAGACAAACTTCGACCAGCCATTTTTATTGGCTATGGCATTTGCTTTGACAAATTGCCAGGCGTACATTGCACTAGCACCGATATAGCGGATTTTTCCCATTCTGACAAGATCGTTCAAGGCCTCCATTGTTTCTTCAATCGGAGTCGTATAATCCCAGCGATGAATTATGTACAGATCGATATATTCCATCTGGAGCCGTTTCAAGGAATTTTCCACTTCCTGAAATATTGCCTTGCGCGAAAGTCCCTTGGCATTGGCACCATCAGACATCGGATAATATAGTTTTGTGGCGATCACCACTTCGTCCCGGTTGGCAAAGTCCTTGATCGCCCGGCCCAGAATCTCTTCACTGACCCCCAATCCATAATAGTTGGCAGTGTCGAAAAAATTGATTCCGCTTTCCAGAGCCGCTTTGATAATTTGCCTGGCCTCTGTCTCATCAGTCTTCCCGACAATACCGCCACTGTCCGGTTTTCCAAATCCCATGCAACCTACACACAACCTTGATACTTTTAATCCCGTGTTGCCTAAATTCACATATTCCATTGTAACCTCCTATTACTTACCTGATATAATAAGGATATCATTTAAATTACAGTGTGTCAATTAATGAATTACACAGTGTTTGTTATATTCGCGTTCAATTATTTTTTTATCGCTGCCTTTTCCTGATTCCACAATACTAATTGAAATGTGGATATGATATAATTTAGTCACAAGAACATCAAAAGGAGAACAGGAAATGAAGGAAGAAAAGTCAGTCTGCAAGTTGAATAATCCGTTTATCTACATTTTAATTCTTTGGTCACTGATCTGGAAAGGCATCGGTCTTTGGCGCTCGGCCCGGGACAATCGCCCGACCTGGTTCATCTCAATTTTATTTGTGAATTCACTGGGCATTCTTGAGATGGCCTATCTTTTCTTATCCAGACGCAAGAAAATTCAATAATGATGGTTTCCAACTGAACCAGCAGCTAGCTTGGACCTCTCTACCCGGCTGATACACCAATCACTTGCATAAAAAAAGCAAGTCATGTATCACCTAACCGGATCACGGACTTGCTTGTTGCTGGATTATTTTGATTGCGTTATTGTCGCTTTACCTCAATAAAATCGCCATCATTACCGAATAAAAAATCAGACCAAACAATGTTCAGGTCTGATTTTTTATTTATTATAGTGCGTCTTTTCCCTCTGAAAAATCACTGATGCGGATGACATTGGATACGTCATATATGAAAATCTTTCCATCACCGATATTCCCTGTATGGAGGACCTGTTTGACTGTCGCCACAACGGTTTCTACCGGAACCGAACAAACGACAATCTCGATTTTAACTTTTGGAAGAAGTTTTACCTCAACCTTAGTTCCACGGTAATATTCAGTATGCCCCTTCTGGGCACCGCAACCTAGCACATTTGATACCGTCATACCGGTGATTCCGATCTTGTCGAGTTCCTCGATCAATTCGTCCATTTTTTGTGCGGTTGTGATGATGTCAATCTTGGTTATTTTATCACTCATATTCAAACCCCTCTTTTATTATTCTAGTCGATAGACTTTGGATTGTCAAACTCATACCAGTCGTTGTTTGGCCTTTTCAACACAAGTCTCCATTCTATCAGTATGTTTCAACTACTATCAGTTAAAACATCCGCAATTCAATTAAAAAATGCTATATGCATTTTCCCCATGGAGCGACACATCCAATCCTGCCGACTCTTCTTCGTTTGAAGTCCGCAGCGCCATGAATTTGCTCATAACCTTCAAGATCACAAAAGTCACAATTGTTGCATACACAACACATGAAACAACTGCCAGTGCCTGAATCAGGAAAGTGTGGACATTACCATAGATCAGCCCTTGGGATGCGGCCGGATTGACAGCAGTGGTTGAGAAAATTCCTGTCGCCAATGTTCCCCAGATACCTGCCACGCCATGGCATCCGAATACATCAAGGGTATCGTCATATCCCAGTTTTGATTTAAGGAATACGATAGCAAGGAAGCACAATACTCCACCCATCAGTCCGATGATCAAAGATGAATGAGGGGACACGAATCCACACGCCGGTGTGATCGCAACCAGACCCGCCACGGCTCCAGTAAGAATACCAAGGGCGGTCGGTTTCTTGTGAAGGATCCATTCGCAAGCGCCAAAACCGATTGCTCCGGATGCCGCCGCCATATTGGTTGTCACAAACGCATTGATTGCAGTTCCCGTAACCGCCAAAGCGCTTCCGGCATTGAATCCAAACCAGCCAAACCAGAGGATCCCGCCACCCAATACCGCCATAGGAATATGATGGGGATCTGATTTGACTTTTTTGCGTCTACCCAGCATGATCGCGGCGACCAGGGCTGACACCCCTGAATTGAGTTCCACGACCAGACCGCCTGCAAAATCCTGAACGCCTAGCTCTTTTAGCCATCCCCCAGAACCCCATACCCAATGGGCAATAGGATCATAGACAAGCGTTGACCAAAGAAGTGTGAATATTATAAATGCCGGGAATTTCATTCTTTCGGCAAAAGATCCCGAAATGACCGCTGCAGTGATAGCGGCAAACATCAGCTGGAAAACTGAAAACAGCAATGCGGGAATCGTTCCTGCATAATTCAGATCCGGAAGAAAACCCACATTATCCAGGAAGGAAAAATTCAGACCTCCGATAAATCCACCGATATCTTCGCCAAAAGACAGCGAATAGCCGATTACCAGCCATTGGACCGAAATAACGATCAATGCGACATAACTTTGAAGCGTTATGCTAAGAACATTTTTGCTTTTTACCATGCCCCCGTAAAATATCGCCAGTCCCGGGACCATAAACATGACCAAAGCGGCGCATATGAACACAAAGGTCATATCGCTTCCATTCAATAAATCCATACACCATTTCTCCTCATCAATATGGTAGTGTCAAAACCAGTTAGTTATTTACAACCATAATTAACTGGAAAACCGCATTCTACCTTGGTTTTTTATATATTTAGGTGAATTCCCCCGGATTTCACCCTATAATTTGACCATTTTGTTTACAAAAAAAGGTAACAGCCTCATAATTGTAAGTGTCTAAACCACAATAAGGAGGACTGTTACCATGGTCAAAATTATATCATTAATAATCAATTTTTTAAATATCATTCGTAGATTTTTGTACAAATTTTCTAGAACGAATATGATATTGTCTTAATGTAAGGAAGATGATTATGTCCCAAGGTCCTATATCAAATCCTGGAAATATGGTATCATAAACCTCTATGATTTTATGGAGGTAGATGATGAGAAAGGTTGATCTTAGAATGAACGAATTAGAAAAATATAAAGTAATCAAGAAACTGGTTGAAACCAACGGCAACAAGAAGCGAGCGGCTACGAGACTTAACTGTTCAACCAGGACAGTCAACCGGCTAATCTTGAAATATAAACAATTTGGTAAACAAGGCTTTGTCCATGGCAACCGCGGCAATCTACCGGCACATACTTTTGATCCCGAAACAAAGGCGATGATTATTGACTTGTATCTCGCTAAGTACACCGATGCCAATTTGGCTCATTTTGCCGAAATAGTCGAGGAGGAACTAAAGATAAAAGTTTCCGACACAACCATCAATAACTGGCTGAAGTGTAGATAGCCTTTTTATTTGATTCAATATAACCATAATCTAATCATAATAAATAAAGGTCAATTCCAGATAATTTGATGAATTTTTCTTCAAATTACTTGAGATTGACCTTTTACTTTGTTATTTTATTGGTAATAAATTAAAAGAAAGAAAAAATGAGAGACGCAACCACCAAGCAGTTTCTCTCATTTGCCATATAGACAAGAAGATGATAACGTATCACGGAGTCAAAATCAATAGTAATTTTATAAAAATTGATTCACAGGCCAAACTCCAGGCCTATTATGATGAATTGGTTTCCAATATTAATCGTTTTTCCCTGAGTTGCGCTGGTGACTGCCAGGGCAATTTCATAATTCATGGTTATTATTTCCGAAGGGTTAAGCTACCTTTTGGATTTTTTAGCTTACGGATAATGCGGCTAAGATGTAAGGATTGCGGTAAAACCCACGCAATCCTTCTTTCCTGCTTGGTTCCATATTCAAGCATCCCGTTGGCAGTTCAGGTAGAAATTGTCAGAAGTAGAAATAATCGGGAAAGATTGAAAACTATTCTTGATCGAAACCCTGAACTGTTTGAATGTGATATTCATAGTATTGTCGTTAGATATGTAAATTACTGGCTGCAACGATTGTTATCGTCGAGGACTGATCTAAATGAAATTAACTTTCTTGTTGAAAACTGTTTTTCAAATTATTTGATGCAGTTCATGCAATGTCGAAATACCATAAATATCTTGTATACCGTCAACCACATAGGATGAGTTAATTAATCGACTTGAATAGTCTATATTGGCTGAGGGAGGTATTATATGGATAAGAAAGAACAAGAATACGTTGCATTGATGCGCCATCGGATCATTCATGACATTATTACTGGAAATTATGATTCTTCATGGTCCAAGAATCAGGCAATAACGGAAGCTACCAAAAAAGTCTATAAGAGTTTCGATAACCGTGACTTCACTGTCTCGAGCAGCACCATCTCCAGGTGGATTGCTGCTTATGAAGAAAAAGGTTTTGATGGATTGATTCCCCAAAAGCGGAGTGATTGTGGCAAATCAAGAAGATTGGATGATGACATCGTTGAAACAATCAAATACTATAAGACAACCTATCCGAGGTTGCCAGCCACGGTCATCTACGGCAAGTTGATTGAAAAGGGAATAATCAAGAAAACTGATGTTTCCCTGTCTACTATCAACCGATGTGTCAATCAGATAAAGTCAGAAATGCGGCTGTCAAACAAGAAAGACATGCGCCGCTACGAAGTACCCCATATCAATATGATTTGGGCCGGCGACAGTTCGGTCGGTCCTTACATTACTATTAACGGCAAGAAGAACCGAACATACATGATTGCCCTAATAGATGATGCTTCAAGAATGATCGTCCATCTTGATTTGTATTTAAATGACAACACAGTCAATTTGATGGATACCATGAAAAGTTCGGTCACCAAATACGGAGTACCTGAGATGTTCAGGTTTGACAATGGCTCCAATTATCGAAATCACCAGATTAAGATGATTGCAGCACGAATCAATTCAACCATCAGCTACTGCAAACCCTATTCTCCTGAAGGAAAAAGTAAGATAGAAAGGGTGTTTCGGACGATTAAAGATCAATTCTTCGCCCAAATCAACATCAAAGATTACACAAACAATCTGGCGGGTTTGAAGCAGGATTTAAGCCAGTTCATCAATGATTACAATAACAAGGTTCATTCCTCTTTGAATGGTATGACGCCTCATCAGCGTTTTTTCCAGGAAAGCAACCTGATCAAAAGGCTTGATGATGATGTTATCGACAATACTTTCCTATTCGAAGTGGAGAGGACTGTCAGTGCTGATTCGGTAATCAAGATAGATAATCGGGAATATGAGATTGATTATATCTATTCTGGTGAACGGCATATGTTCCGATACACTCCGGACTTGGAGAAAGTCTATATTGTAAACAAGAATACCGGTGAACTGGAACGGATTCATTTACTCGATAAAAACGCCAATTCAAAAGTAAAAAGAGTGCAGCCTAAATTATGTGGAGGAGAAGATTAATGGAAAAATATTGGACCAGATACGGATTGGAATTCAACCCGTTTATCAAGAACTCAAAGAATTTATTTATTGAAACCAGTGAATACCAGGAATTGAAAGTGCGACTTAACAGCCTTTTTGAAATCAAGGGATTCGGACTAATAGTCGGGGAACCCGGTCATGGCAAGACAACCATGATCAGGAACTATATCAAAACACTACCCAAATCGGCTTACAAGATAATTTACTTGTCGATGTCGACACTGACAGTCAAGGAATTCTATATGCAACTGGCTGAGTCGCTAGATCTGACTCCTCGTTATCGCAAGAATGATCTGTTCAGGGAAATTCAATCAGCCATAAACCAGTTGATTTACGAAAAAAGGATTACTCCGGTATTTATCTTTGATGAATGTAATTACATGAATAACGCCATCCTAAATGATTTGAAGATGATCTTCAATTTTGATATGGATTCAAAGGATCATGCGGTAGTCTTGATGGTCGGATTACCGACAATAACCAGGAACCTGAAATTGACCGCTCATGAACCACTGCGTCAGCGAATGATTATCAATTATAAACTGGAGCCGTTAAACAAAACTGAAAGTCTTGCTTATATCAAAGACAAGCTCCAAGGAGGAAAAACAATTCAAGAAGTGTTCAATGAAAATGCCATCGAGGCAATCATCAACGCATCCAACGGTACCTGTCGGGTGATTGATCGGATATGCGACAGGGCAATGTTTATCGGAGCAATCAGAAAAACAGAAGTGATTGATTCCGATTTAATACTAGAAACAATCGAAGAGGTAGTAATTTGAAAATCGAATACTTCTGCAACTATGATGAAAAAACATGGGCCAACGAGATAGTGATCGTATCGCAGAACCCAGATAAGTGTGAATTTCAGCTAAGATATGATGGAAATGAAATAGAAGTGATAATAGGTAAATCGGCCAAAGGAAACTGGATTTGCATCCCGTTGATGAAGCTGGGACTGGAACTATCATATTTCAAAGACAAATTTTGGAACAAGTCAGCGTTATCGCGCGAGATAGATCCAATCAGCAGCGAGGCTATATCCCAAGCCATCTACAAATTGAACGAAGCAAGGATAATCGTCTAAACAGGCGATTATTTTATTTATCTTCAAAAACACCATATCAAATAAACTGAATATCCTATTCAAATAATTTGAACAGCATCTAAAAAAGGACCCAAAGATGGTCCATATAATTTGAAGAATCATACATCAAATAAATTGACTAGCTACACTGAAGCAAGAATACGTTTTGTCTCCAAGGGCCAGAAGAAAGACCAAGAAGGCCATGAGAATTGCTTTAGCGGCCAAATTGGATAAAACCAAATCCGCAAAAGCTGCCAATAAATTAAAGGAATCTATAGCCGTTATTGAAAGCAACAAGGCTCATCCTCGCCGTCCACGGAGTAAATACTTCGGTGAGATGATCCAGATGGATGCAAGCAGCTTTGAATGGGTCCCTGGTGAGATTTGGCATCTCCACCTGGCCGTCGATGATTCAACCAGTAAAGTAGTTGGAGCTTATTTCGACACCCAGGAAACGTTAAAGGGCTATTATAATGTATTCCATCAGATATTGACTGATTATGGCATCCCGGCTATGTTTTACACCGACAGGCGGACAGTTTTCGAATACAAAAGAAAAAACACCGCATTCGATGACGAAGATACCTTCACGCAATTTTCTTACGCCTGCCATCAATTGGGTGTTGAAATCAAAACAACTAGCGTAGCACAAGCCAAAGGCCGTGTAGAGAGAATGAACCAAACATTTCAATCACGATTACCTGTCGACCTGCGCCGCGCTAATATAACGAAAATAGAGGATGCCAACGAGTTTCTGAAGTCCTACCTAAAAAAACTTAATGACAAATTCGCTCTACGACTAAATAGTACCAAAACAGTTTTCGAAAAACAACCATCTTTGGAAAAAATCAACCAGACGCTCGCTGTCATTTCACCAAGAAAAATCGATGGCGGACATTGCATAAAATACAAGAATGCCTACTATATACCTAAAACAGATAAAGATGTAAGGGTATTCTTTAAAAACAAGACCGATAGTATGGTTATCGAAGCCTACGATGGAAATCTCTATGTGAATATCTTGGATAATCTGTATTTACTCGAGAACGTGCCTGATCGGCAAATGTATTCGAAGAACTTTGATGAAGAACAGGCTACCAAGCCAAAGAAGAAAAAGCAATATATACCGCCATTGAGTCATCCATGGAAACAAGCTTCCTATATGAATTACTTGGCAAAACAAAAGCACCGTGAAAACAGTGCTAATGTTTAACAATTTTTAAGACATTATCAATTTCGCTTGACAATCATTCGTAGATTTTTGTACAAATTTGAGTGTTTCCTGCTAAAGCATCTTCCCAGTGATGGTACGGATTCAAGTAAGAGTGAACCATATCGTCGTTTCAAAATGCATCCGCTTCCTGTTATTGAACCGCAATTAATCCCCATCCCATTTCAACAGGCCAGGGATGAGTATGAATCCAAACATAAACGACCTTTGAAACCGGTGTTTAGACATGAAGGCAAAGACTATCCATCTGAAGATACTGTTTGCCCACATTGCGGCGCCACTCATGAATACCTGACTTTCAACAACGGAATCAAGAAATCCCAAGTTAAGTGCAAAGTTTGTGATACGACTTTCTCACTTAATAAGAGTTATTCGCAACAATTGATCCGCAAGTGTCCTCACTGCGGCCGCAAGTTGACGTTGATCAAATCACGTGATGGTTTTGATGTCTATAAATGTCAAAACTCTAGATGTTCTCACTATAAGAGTGAGTTGAAGAAACTAACAAAAGAAGATAAAAAGAAATACAAGGTAAATCCTTCTAAATTCTCGCTTCACTACATAACCCGCGTCTTCGATGCTTCAATCGAAAAACTTGAAAGCATCCAGCTGAAAATAGCACCATCAAAAGTTGATCTCTCCAGAATCCACAATTCTAAGCATGTTTTAGGCCTAGCGTTGACGTATTACGTTAATTATGGCCTGTCTCTTAGAAAAACCGCTTTGGTTTTATACGAGATTCACGATATCAAAATATCCCATCAAACAATAGCTAACTACGCTCAGGCAGCCAGCCATCTCCTATTTCCGTGGATGGATAACTACAAGCACGATTTGAACTCGTATCATTGTGGAGACGAAACATACGTCAAAGTTTTAGGAAAAAAAGCCTATGTATTTTTCATGTGCGATGTTAGGAAAAAAATAATAACTTCGTATCGAATTTTCATGAAAAGAGATACCTTTGCGGCTATAAATGCCTTTTATTCAGTCATGAGAAAATTCAAAAAGTTACCGACTGACTTTGAGATCGTTGTTGACGGAAATCCGATATATAAAGCCGCTCAACAGTATTTTCAAATCAAAAGAGTATTTTTTAAAGTGACTCAAGTAATTGGACTTACGAATGATGATCCTGTATCAAAAGAACATCGCCCTGCCAAACAAATAATAGAGCGTTTGAATAGAACATTTGGAGAAACCTACGCGATCAAAAATGGCTTCAACTCATTGGATGGCGCAAATGATTTCATGTGTCTGTTCACAACATATTTCAATTTCCTAAGAAATCACACCTCCCTGGGATACAAGCCACCAGTTGAATTGGATTGTTTGAAGAAAACTCATAACATGCCAAACAAGTGGAACATCCTCATGGAAGAAGCGCTTAAGTATTACCGACAAAACGAACACGAAACTCTATTATGAAAAAATCACTGTTTTTCCATAACGAATTTGACACTACCATCAATATAATTGCTTGCTTACAACTTGGTCTTGACAACAGCTCTGTGAGCTTTTTCATGGATAGATTCCATAAGCAGCATCGTACACAACAAGAGGGAAATCGAAACCAAGACAAGATTGCTTAATTAAATTAAGCGATACGTTAATAATAATTAATTATATTAATAAAATCAAGTATTTTGTTTATTAATATAATAATTTATTAACGTTATCAATCATTAAGTCAGACTTTAAAACTCCATCCATTGTTTCCGTGGGTGTCATGAAACATTACATATAATGAATGCTCCCTTCAACATATACCCGAACTTAATAAAGGCAACGGGCATCATCTACCATCCAAGGAAGCAATATTGCAATAAAAAATTATCCAGCTAATAAAAAGTTATCTTTTTTGTTTACATATAATTGTTTAATGTTATAATGCAGTTGTTAGGTTTTATATTGTTTAGTCATGTTTATTTAATTAAAACACCAGGAATATTAATGTTTTGTTCGGTTTGTTATCATGACATGCACCTAACCTTACACAAATTTTCTTATACAGGGGGAGAAAGAAAATGAAAAGATCAAAGAAGACATTTATCGTACCGCTAATTTCCATGGCAATAATGCTGGTAAATGCGGGTTGTAGCAGCACTGGCGCTACTGGGTCAACTGATGCCGGGCAGTCCCTGAAGTATGCGGGCGAAACCTTGACAGTCTACAGCGGAGCCGGCTTATCCAAGGCGATGGATGAGATAGCAACGGCGTTCGAACAGGAATATGGGGCAACAGTGAATTTCAACTATGCCGGATGTGCTCAGCTACTTGGCCAGATGGAAATAAACGGAACCGGTGATGTTTTTGTGGGCGGTTCGCTTAGTGATGCCGATACCGCTTTGCAAAAGGATTTTGCCGATGCATACGAGGAAGTAGTATACCATATTCCGGCCATAGCGGTTCCAAAAGGCAATCCGGCTGGCATAACTTCACTTGAAGATATGGCACAACCCGGGGTCGAACTTGTTTTGGGCGACACAAAGTCCAACGCTATCGGTAAAAAGGGCGAAAAGATATTCGCGAAAAACAACTTGTCAGTTCCCATCGACGCCAATGCGGTGGCAAGAGACGCAACTGTAAATGAAATTATCACCCATATAAGCCTTAACCAGGGTGATGCAGGATTGATCTGGGAAGACAACGGATATGGAGCAACCGATATAGAGGTCATATCAATTCCCGAGGACCAGAACGTAATCGACAAGGTGCCGGCATGTGTGCTCAATTTCACTCAGAACGAGGAACTTGCTCAGTCTTTTGTGGATTTCATGATGTCAGATGATGGCATGGCAATATTCGCCAACCACGGCTTCGAAGAGATTTAATTTAAAAGCAAAACAGTTTTTACCGGATATAGGTCAAGTACATGGGGTCACTGAATATGGCAACCATGACTTGGTCATATTTCCAAAATCACAAATTTGATTGGAGAATCGTTATGACCACACACGAAAATCACTTGGAAATCAAAAAGAAGATGCCTCACGGCCATCAATACAAAACGGTAAACAAAATATTCCAGCTTGTCATAGTGCTTGTTGTCGCCGTTTTGGTCAGCTTTTTCTTTTTGGCGCTAGCCAATGTGGTGTGGAAAGGGTCGGCCAGCCTCTTGGAAAACATAGCCAGTCAGGAAATCCAATTCGCAATCAAACTTAGCATAATGACATCGATAACCTCAACATTCATTTGCCTGGCTTTTGCCATTCCGGTAGCTTATGGGCTGGAGCGCTTCAATATCCCAGGAAAGAAGATCATAAATGTAATATTGAGCATACCGCTGTCTTTGCCACCGCTTGTTTCCGGAGTGGCACTGCTTCTTCTTTTTTCCACCACACCTTTTGGAGATACGCTCTCAAAGCTGGGCCTTCGTTTTGTGTTTTCGACAAACGGGATAATACTTGCCCAGTTCTTCATCATCACACCTTATATGATAAGGGTCCTGCGAACCACATTTGCCGGGATTGATCCACGGCTGGAATTCGTCGCCCGTACCCTTGGATGCTCAAGATGGCAGGCCTTTTACAAGATAACTTTGCCCATCGCAAAAAGCGGGATCATTGCCGGACTGGCCATAAGCTGGTCGAGGGCGATCGGTGAATTTGGCTGCGCTTTGATGGTTGCCGGTGCGACAAGGATGGTAACGGAAACTTTGCCGGTGTCCCTCTATTTGAATATGTCGATTGGCAACCTGGAAACTGCCATGGCCTCAGCTACGTGCCTGATAATCATTTCCATGATTTCACTTTTCATATTTGAAATGGCCGGGGTCACAACTAACCAAGATTCCCGAATCAAGTAAGAAAAGGAGCACATTATGATCAAATTGAACAATGTTTCCAAACAGCTTGGGGATTTTTGCATCCACAATGTCAGTATTGACGTGAAAGACAACGAATATTTTGTGATACTCGGGCCCACAGGCGCAGGAAAGACAGCCGTCCTTGAGATGATTTCAGGAATGTACAAGCCCGATAATGGTGAAATATGGCTAAATGATCGCGACGTCACCAATGAATGCCCGGAACAACGTAATGTCGGTTTTGTTTACCAGGACTACATGCTTTTCCCAAATCTTGATGTTAGGGAGAATATCAACTTTGCCCTGAAACTCAAAAAGACACCTGCCAAAATCATCGATCAGCAGCTTCGTGAGATCACAAAAATGTTGAACATCGAAGGCTTGTTGAATCGCTATCCTGCAACTCTCTCGGGCGGCGAGGAGCAACGGGTGGCTCTTGCCCGGGCCCTGATTGCCCGGCCGCAGGTATTGTTGCTCGATGAGCCGCTATCCGCACTTGACCCACGCTCCAAGGAACTGTTCTTGCAGGAACTTAAAAACATCCATCAGCGATTCAATATCACCACGATACACATAACCCATGACTTCAATGAGGCTCTTGCCCTGGCAGACAGGATCGGCATAATGAACAAGGGCGAACTGGTCGAAGTCGGCACGACAAAAGAGGTCTTCCAAAAGCCCAGCTCTCGCTTCGTTGCCGAATTTGTCGGGATGGAAAACATCTATGAAGGTGAAATTGTCAACACCATAGAGGATACGGGTGTTTTGATTGGCCACGTATACATGAACGTGGTTACCGGATTGAAAGGAAAAGTCCACGTTGCAATCCGTCCGGAGGATATAATCATTACCAGAGAAAGATTTGCGAGCAGCGCAAGGAACGCGCTGGATGGAAGTATTTTAGAAATATTGCCGCAAGGTTCTTTTGTCAAGCTGGTTCTTGACGTCGGAATAACAATGGTGGCATTGCTTACCAAACACGCGCTGGAAGAAATGGACCTGGGAGTCGGACAGACTGTCTTGGCGGTATTCAAGACCTCCGCAGTTCATATATTTTAATCATTGAAGAAAATCACACCATAGAAAACAAGGAGACTGAATATGGAACTACTTAAAGAGATGCAAATCAGATTGGCCCAAATCGCTGAGGAAATGTCATGGCAGGATGAGAGCATTACGGTTGTAAACACAAGAGCCCTTACCGTTGACGAGGCCATAGGAACACCCGAACGTCAGGACTATCCAATCCAAAAAGGCAAGGAAGTGATGCTTGAGACAACTTTCAAAGGGAGCAAAGGACAAGCCTTTACGGACCAACCCGGGAATTTTTCCGGTACACTGCATGATGTCTCCATTTTGCAACTGCAGAGCAATTTCGAGCGAGCGGTGTTCGTTGCAACATTCAATGCCGTATTGCGCTTCCAGGGGAAGGTCGTCAAGACAATCCACTGCAGGGACAAGGAACCTGGCACATGTGCCTTGCACTTGGCAAAGGTTGTCAAAGAGCGGTTTGGCAACCCACGGATAGCCTTCGTCGGTTTTCAGCCAGGGATGATTGATGTTTTAAGCAAGGAATTTGAAATCAGGGTCACCGATCTTGATCCCGACAATGTCGGCAAAATAAAGGCCGGCGCTCTTATCGAAGACGTCAGCGAGACCGAGAAAATCATCGAGTGGGCAGATATCGTATTGGCAACCGGTTCGACATCGGTGAACAATAGCCTTTCTAGTCTAATCAAAAATAAACCGGTAATCTTTTTTGGAGTCACGGTTGCTGGAATTGCCTATCAAACCGGATTGGAACAGTATTGTCATTGCGGTCACTGATGATTGGACATTTCCGTTTTAAAGCGGATCGGCAGTTAGATCAAACGTGCAAGATAGAAAAAGCACTCTTTACTGATTGGTTCCAGTGAAGAGCGCTTTTTCTTTTGAAGTATTCCTTTATTTACGTCCTTCAGGATTGAAGAACAAGTGGGACGACGGAGTCATTTGGTGGTTGCCCACATATTTCAGACCAAATTTACAGCAAGTGGCTCCATCACCACATCATCATTGGATTTCAGACAGTTTTTTAAGGTGCTTCTTAGAGATTTCCACCACCTTGTCAACACGTCGTTTGTATTTTTCAATGTCGCCAAGAAAATCCGTGTTCATCCAGGTATTTATGGTTTCAATGGCAATTGCCGAGCCGATAATTTTTGCACCTATGCAAAGCACATTGGTATTGGAATGTTCCCGCGCCAGCTGAGCGCAGAACGGATCCTGGCAAACCGCAGCAAACAGACCATCTACCTTATTTGCGATCATCGCACTGCCATAGCCAACTCCGTCGATGAATATAGCTCTGTCTGCCTTTCCCGAGGAAACAGCCAGCGATGCAGGATAGACATAATCCGATAAATCACATGCCTCTTCACTATGTGTTCCATAGTCTAACACCTCATGGCCTTTGCTTTCCAATAAGGCCTTCACTTCCTCTTTCAGGGAATATCCGGCATGATCACTTGCAACAATAATTTTCATATTAATGAGCCTCCTAATATAATTTCATTTCACACATAATATTGTACCTTTTCTTCAGTGAAAGAAACAGTTTTTTTACCAAATCCGCATGTTAATTTTGCTTCTCCAAAACCACCGTTGATTCCACTCCCATCAACATGGTGATGTAACTCAACCGGCCTTGCTCGTATGTGAATGTCTGAGTATCGATATTTGCGGCATGCAGTTCATCATCGGTTATGCCATGATCGTTCACCGAATCCCATGAATAAGGTTCCCCGCCCACGGTCGGTTCCACATATGCGCCCGACCAATACGTAGATTTGTCCGATCCCTTATCCGATATCCAGCTAACCTCTATGGCATCCCCTTCAATGGTGGCCCCGATCCAGAAGTCTTCTTCCTCGGTCTCGATTTGCCTCCACTCACCTGTCAAGTTTTCAGGTACTTTCGTTTCTGCCGTCTCACCTTTTACGCTGCAGGAATTCAACGTAATCCCCAGTCCAAACAACACAACACATGTTGCAATTTTCCCCATCAACACAATCCCCCCCTTATAATTTGGCTCGATCATGATTTGATGCAAATGTGACAATGAAGTAAAATCGTCCTTTGCCTCATTACCACCTTAGGTAACAACAAGCGAACATGCGCCCGGTCGCAAATAGAAACAACCTGCTCAATACGCTATTTATAGCCAACTCACAATATATATCACAATATCTTGCTTATAGCTATGGATATTGATATTCATTTGTAGAGAAATAATCACTCTGAAATATCTTGTTGATCACCTGAAGTCTTTGAAGATGATCAATCGCCTTTTTTTCAAACTCCGCTATGGATTCCTTTTCGTAATCACCAAACCTGATATCACTCAAGGAATACGCAAAATAATTGTCGTCCAAAAACACATTGTATGCCCTTGAATAGATGATACTTTCGGCATCAACACCAAGCATCGAAGTTCCAAGATAGAGATTCTTCCACCCTTCGATACCGAGGATATCCAGCAGGGTCGGAACCACGTCACTTGTTGTGGTGAATTTGGAAACTGTCGTGCTTTTTCTTGAATCCTCCAAAGCAGCGAAAAGTTTTTTGTCATATATCATCATCGGAACCCGGTAGAGTTCAGGCTCATATGGATTGTCGATTCCCTTTGCATAATTGCTCAGCTTGTTGTAATAGGCATTATGGTCAGCCACGATGGCAATTGTCGTATTTTCCAACAGGCCTTTGTGCTCGAGATCAGTCATCATGATCCCGATGGCCTTGTCAAAGTCACAGACAGTGGCGGCATATGTCCGCAGGAAGTCTTCATACGGACAACCTCCCTGGAACACACCAAGATTATCGAATTCGTCATAGTAGTCTCTAAGATTATCGCGCTCCTTATAGTATCCATGCCCGGAAAATGAAATCCAGAATGAAAAGAACCTCTGATTCGAACTGAACATCTCATCTTTCATTGCCATAAGCATCAGTGAATCGAGATTTCTTTCATGTTGGTCGCTTTCCCAGGTATTTTCCACTCCGTAAGCTTCCATATCGTAGATATCGATCAAACTGTCAAATCCAAAGCTTTCATGGATCTGGTTGCGATTATAGAAATCCCCCATGTTCTGATGGAATGAATTTATCGAAACATCTTCGAAGCCTTCTATTTCGCATTGATTTTTGAACAGGTTGGCGATCGAGTATGGATAAGAATTTTCAGCGAAATCATTGTGGGTGTATTTTCCGACAGGATTGCTTCCAATCATCATCAGCGACTCCGCAGTATCGGTTTTTTCCCTAGAATAGAAATTGTCAAAAACGACACTATTGGAGATGATATTTGAGAGGTTTGGAAATAGTTTTGAAGTTATATCCTCATCATACAAGGTGAAAGGAAACCATTCCAAAGACTCGGCCAGAATCATCACCAGGTTGTTGCCTTTGGAGATGCCAAAATAGTCCGACGTATCACATTTGCCTGAGTATATGTAATCATCTATTTCGTCGAGGTTATCCACGCCAGCAATCACATCATCATTCCGGCTCAACTCGTAAATAACTTTTGATGAAACACCGAAATTCTGATAGCTGTCCTCCTGTTTGTAAAGAAGTGCGGTCAGATCATTTGCCATTTCACCCCTGGTCGCATATACGGGGATGATTTTGATTCCTGCCAAAAGAACGATAACGGCCGTTCGATATCCAAACGCCCTTTTCCTGCCATGGATTTTTTTATTCCCGCGGTCGTTTCCAAATCGCAACAAATAAGCAACCAGAAATATTGAATATACTAAAAACACGACAATACAGCCAATCACAAGACCTTCATCGACACTGAGCTGTTCTATTGTCGCGATGGCGTCGTTCCTCTGTTTCAACATGCTCAATTCAAATACGGTCCCATTTGCCAAAAAAAGCAAATCACAACCAATCAGCAATACCGACTGGAACACCAGAACAAGCAGGCCCATCAAACCGGAAATGATCTTGCTTTGGAACATGGCAACAAGACAGACCATCGTGACCAGAATATACAACGGGTATTCAAAATTCAAAATACTGGTTGTACAGTCAAAATACTGCAAAGCATAGAGTTCTAAGCCGACTGACAGTATTGCAAAAACAACAACATTCAGATTGTCCATGATCAACTTTTTCAATTTCCCCATATATTTTCCCTCTTCTTCGTACCAATGGTTGATTTTCATCAACGTTTCAAATCAACCTAAGTTCAATTGAATTCCCCTTCAGTAATTATCCGATATTAAAAATCGAATGGAAATGGCCATGGCAATTTATCGGATATCTTTATGAAACACCTACTCGCACTTGCAATATCCAGAATTGGAAACTCAATTCCAAAAGACAATACGTTCAGGCACCTGAAAAATAACTGGATTTAAGCTTATGCATGCGACTTCCATTTTCGTCTGGACTTCCTGGCAATTTACATCAGTCTGCTCCAATGAAGTTGCTCCGGTAAAAATATGATGATTTTTGGAGTTCCTTGTTTAGATAATCGAATCCGTAAACTTCAAGCAAGGTCGGCTGGTCGGAATAAAGATTCGTTCCCAGACCCAGACGATCTCCTTCTATCAATCCACCGATGGAAGCGATGGTTGTCGGGAACATATCCATTGCACTGAATAGACGGTTTGTTGTGTTATCAGTGGTTACGGCACTGTTTATGATCAGATTGAACGGGGTCCTCAGGTAGTCCTTGTCAATCCCATCGAAGTACTCATCGAACATGCTAAGATGATCTCCGACGACTATTATAGTCGTGTCATCATAGTAGTCCTGGGTTTTTAGATAATTGATGAAATCAGCAACCTGAACTGAAGCATCGGCGATGACGTTGGAATACTGGTCAGCATACCGCGTTGCGACATTTTCTTCAAGATAGCCATCGGGCGTGTGGGTGTTGACCGTCTCCATTGTAAAATTGAAAGGCTGCCCTTGTGCAGACAGATCCCCTAGAATCCCTTTGGCGTATTCGTACGTCTTGCTATCTTCCATGCCCCAGAAAACCTTGTAATCGTCAGGAATGAAACCTTCCTCAATTGCAACATCATAGTCGTATATATTGTAATCGCCATGACAATCGAAAAAATTGGATGTTCCTGCGAAGTCGCAGTCCGAACCCTTGAGAAGCACATTGGCATAGCCATTGGCTTCAAGCACCTGTCCTAATGAATAGGCGCCGGAAAGAAACGGCTCCCCAGGTTCGTATTTGTCATCGTCTATTTTCAACATGACGGGAATCCCACAGTTTTGGGCAATCATGGATGCTATGGTCCATTGGGTCCCTTCAAGTGTCAGCCAGCCACCCAATACATCCGTATTGGAAAAATTCGTGTTTTCCAGGGCCATTTCCTCGAGTTCCGGGATCACGCTGAATTCATTTGTGCCCCCGTTGTTTGTTGAAAGATATGTGGTCTCCATCGATTCAAGATAGATGTAGATAAGATTCCTTTTTTGAGCAAAGGTGATTCCCGCATTCTTGGGGTCCACATATTGTCTTTCATATATATTGGTGGTCTGAAATATCGAACCGACATACCCAAAGACATGATAATTGACGATTGCAAAAACAACCAGCGAAGCGACCGGCACAACTGACCAGTTCGAAGACCACAATCTGATGGCAACCCCTGATTTGAACTTGTATCTTGTAATCAAGACATAGGTTGAAAAAAAGATCACGATGCTGGGAATAATCGACTGAACCAGCCAACTAAAAAACAACCCCTCACCAGCACCCTTGCCAGTGAATTTGGTATGGTAGATCAGCTGGTTCATTGTTCCTGTTGAAAACGTGTTGTTGTTCCAGATGATTGTAAAAAACACGATCAATACAACGAAAAATATTACAAAATTGCTCCTTCTTTTCACCAAGAATCCCCCCTGACTTGATGGTTCACACAAACAAGCAGCCACTTCCACACAAATCACTTGTGCAGGATAGTCCCTACTGTCCACGCACTGTCCTCGCTTCCCCAAACAAAGACAAATTGTTTAAAATATTTATCGATACGATTAGCACGTCATTGTCCTCAAGCACCCAAAACCAAAAAACATGTTTTACCGGCAGGCTGTGCTTCAACAAGGTAATTCCCCAATTTTCAGAAATTCACAATGAATACTTGCCTTGCAACCGTTAAAAATTGATACAATCTATATTGCGTGATTATACCACAACTTTCACGATTGTAAACAAATTATAACACATCATGTGTTATAATTTGTAATGTTTTTCAAGCGTACGCTGTCAGCTGTCAAATAGCTTTAGATTATTATTCGTGAATAAAACCAAGGAATGAAGCCACAATGAAGATGATTTTGTTGTCAATTTAAAGTAAAGATGACTCAATTTGAAATTGATTTATGGCCAAAATGTACCCAACAAAAAGACAAGATGGAAAAAAACCTTTTACAAGAGCCAAACTGGTTGACTGTTTTTTGCATAAGGCCTGGATGACTATTATCCTATTCTATTATTGCAATGATTAAACCTTCCAGTAATCAACGCTTGATTTCCACTTACTGGAATTTGAACCTAAACTGGAGACACTAACCGCTATTCTCATCATAAGCGTTTCGAGAACAACTGGAATCTGAAAATGAATATTATGTCATATTTTCTCAGTAGCCGTCTTGATATCAACAAGATCTTCCATCAATGCATTGTTAATGCTTTTTAGCATCAATCGACCAAAAACAAGGTTCATCAACTTAGCCATAACGGTCATGGCTTGACCCTCAAATGTCATAGTCAAACGACTGCCGCTTTTAGAAGTAGAAATCTTGAAATGAGTTTTGTAGATAGCACCATGACTTTCTGCCCGGGTACTGTAAGAATCATTTTCAATCGCATCGGTAATCCACATCACCCCAGTAGCTTCTTTTCCATACATTACTCTAGTTTCACGCCACTTCAATCCGACAAATTTACCATCAGGTTTTCAAGTATCCCGATTTTCATGATCCTTTAATATCATTCTTAGAACCTTCGATATCAGTGATTACCTACCAGATATCTTCCTGTGAGGCATCAATATCGATATGTACTTCTGCTTCCATACACCAGCTTCCTTTCTGTTAGTTTGTAACGGAACACAGCAAGAGTAGTAATTTTGGAATTACATACTCTTGCTGTAAATTTTCTAATATTATGGTTATTCTTGAGGAATTTGGAAATTGAAGCTCCAGTGGATTCCAAACTTGTCATTCAGGGATCCAAATATCGCGCCCCAGAATTCTTCTTTGAGAGGTTGGATAACTGTACCACCTTCAGAAAGTTTTTGGCTCTTCGCTGTTTGGTGTGGGTAGCTACCATTAACCCTTTGCGACAACCGCTTCAAGATTGAGCTTTCCACACACCAAATATATCAGTGTTTTGAAGTATTCGTCATTCCGAAATCCTCTTGCCCTGGTCTTGATGTTTTGGATAATACTATTCATTCCTTCTAGAATTGCATTGGTGTACCTGAACCTGAAATAGTTGAGAATCTCCTCCCAGTGATTACGGATTAACTTCGCGAATTTCTTCATTGGTTCGAGTCTGGAATGCATCATCCATGAGCACAGTTTTTTGAGTCCTCTGGTTGCCTCTTCAACGGTGTCGCTGGATTCATAAACATCTTGTAGTGCGAGTCGCATATTGTATGCTCGGGCTGTCTTAAGGTTTAACTTGGCTAAATCAAATTTCTTCTGCTTTTGATTCTCGGTCAAGTTACTCTCATTCTTTAACCAGATGTACTTGGTTTTCTTTAATAAGAAATTGGTGCGCACTTCATCTTTACGGACTTTGTCTACTGCCTCGTTGGCGTGTTTTACTACATGAAATTTATCGATAACAGTATTGCTGTTTTTGAAATTTTCTTTGATACCTTTTTTGAAGCCTAACGACATGTCGCAAGTAATGATATTGATAAGCTCTGGATCACCACCGTGTTCCTTGAAGTCCACGACGAAATTATCAACTGTTTTAGAGTCTTTTCCCGGGGTAACGTTGATTACCTTGCGTTTGGCGAGATCAACGGCAACAGTGATGTAATTATGGCCTCTCTTGCTTGTTTCGTCGATACCGATGGCTGTAACATCTGAATAATCTTCGAGTTTACGGGCTTCATTGACGTAATGCTTGATGAAGCGCCACAGCCGCGTATCATGTTCGTCGATCATTTGAGCAATGCGAGAAACCGGAAGATGCTTAGCCAACTCTACTACCCAACCTTCAAAAAGCAGGGTAAAACCTGATCCCGGTCTTGCCCATGGCACTTGAACAGTTTGAGGCCCGTGATCATTGCAATTTACCCGTGGCAAATCAGCATGGATGAATGTCTTGTACTGGAAGAAATTAAGATGTCTCCAGGTCCTTTTGGTTGTATCGTATGCAGTTCCAATTTCTTTACAACCATCAACCGGACAAGGGAATTTACCGCCTTTGGTGAAACTGATATTTATATGCAATTCCATGCCTTTGTCGGTATCCAGAAAATTGACATCAGAAACAGTCCAAGGTTCACCTAAGTTAAGAGCTTTTGTAAATAAGTCCAAAGTATCCATAATCATTACCTCGTTATCGTTAGTAGTTTATGGATACAATTTTAGGTCATTTTAACTAGAAGCACAAGGGGCTATACTCCTGCTTACCCATAGTAAACAGCGAAAGGCCAAGTTTTTCAAACAGTTCATATAACGATTCCTTTGAGTCCGGACCAAGATTGAAGGAGATATTCTCCGTGTAGCTAACTTTGACACCAGGGAATGCATCACTGATATATATCATTCCACCTGGAAATGACAATTCCGCATGTAAGATTTTGTCTTCGTAACCAGGAGGAACATCCATTCCTTGAGCTTCGCTATAGCGCATTACCACAGGTTCTTTTTGAGCACCCAGTACTTCTCCATAGAACGAAATTGCTTCAGCTGCCTTGCCTTCAAACATGATATATGGAACAAACAACATAATATCAACCACCTTTCTTTCCCAATGTATTTTTTATATATAAATTATGATACATGCAACCCATATTGTCAACAGAACTGCAATATAGAATCATTTTATGTTGACAAGCTTAAATGTTTGAGTCAAATAGAGTGGCGCCGACATTCAGGTAGTGTGATGTTTATGAGATTCTTAGCATACAAAAAGGAATACCGCGACCTCTATTTTTGTCTTAGTATTCCTAGTTTTGTATTATATAAGTAGGAGATATGTTGGCAATCCTGAATGGCTTGAAATCGGTTATCGTAGTTATTCTACGTTTTCAGGATCGATATTCAACAGTCGCTCCGGAATGGATGCATATACATGTAAGATAATAATTTATTCTCTCCGGTAATTGTCAAGTATGTTGTCAGTAATTTTTCTATTTTTTCTATTTAGTACAACATTATTTACTTGCTGTCAATAATGCATTCTATAGCTTCCGCTCGGGATTTAAGAATACTTCGGTCGGTAAGGACCAATCTCTTGTATTTCGGCCATTCCATCTTTCCGGGTGAGCGGCTCTTGCAACTTCATAAACCTCGCGACGTTTCTCCATAATCTTATCACCTTCACCACTATGACGTTGTGCGGGTGTAAGAAATTTGATGCCGCTATGATGATGTTCATGACGATACCAACTGACAAAATCAGCGCACCATGAGCGAGCCTCAGAGAGACTGCCAAATCCCTTAGGCTGGTAATTTGGCCTGTATTTGAGCGTCTTGAAAAGACTCTCCGCAAATGGATTGTCATTGCTTACTCTTGGACGGCTGTTTGATGGTGTAATCCCAAGCTGATATAGTGTCGCAAGCATTGTTGCGCCTTTCATGGGGCTGCCGTTATCAGAATGCAAGACAAGAGGGTCAGTTGATAGTACGCGCTGAGCCAAAGCGGTTCGCTTTATGAGTTCACTGGCATGTTCAGCGGATTCCTCTTCCCATACTTCCCACCCCACAATGTCCCGGCTATATAAGTCTGATATCATGTATAGATAGTAGAAAGTTCCCTTAATGGGGCCGTTCAAATATGTAATATCCCACATCCAAATTTGATTGGGAGCACTTGCGACATGCGTGGACATTTGGTGCTTTTTGGGCTCTGCTGATCTTCCTCTATGGTTCTGCATTTTCATTTCTCTTAGAAGTCTATAAAACGTTGATTCTGAGGCGATATACTCCCCATTGTCTGCAAGGGCAGGAACTATTTCACACGGAGGCATACTGGCATACTCGGGCTGATTTACCGTTTCAATAATCTTCTCCCGTTCCTGTTTTGTGAGTTTATTTGCAGGTTCAGGGCGTTTGACAATTGGCCTTAAATCTTCGATCGTGCCCATGGTGCTTAATTGCTTAATCCAACGATAATAAGTCCGCTCCGTAATTCCGATTTCCTTACATGCTTCAAAGAGTTTTGCGCCACATTTAACTGCGGCATCGATTAGTTCAATGGCTCTACTGCGATCTGAGGAACTAATCATTCTTCCTCGGGATCCCCCCAAATCGCATCTGCCTTTTTTCTTAATACAAGAAGAGCGGCAGTTTCAGCAAGTGCCTTTTCCTTTCTCGACAATTCTTTTTCCAAACGCTTGTTTTCCTTCTCGGAATCTTTCAATTGTCTATTCAAGCGCGCCGCTTCCTGAGCGATGCCTCCATTGGCATTCATACAGGCGTCTTTCCAAGCCAAGATTTGTTCAACATAAAGGCCTTTCTTACGCGCGTAGTCAGCAAGCTCCGTTTCATTCATGCTTGCAGTTTCAACAACAATCAAGAATTTATCCTGAGTACGCCATTGTTCAGAGCCGGAATCGTTACCCGGGACAGCAAGTCCCTCGGCTCTGGCCTTATTTCTCCAGTTTCGAATTGTTTGTTCCGAGATTCCTTCTTCCTTTGAAATCTTACTGATCGATTCATTATTAGGCGGAAGCATTCTCCGAATGATTGAGTCTTTAAATTCCTTGCTATATTTCATAGTATCAGCTCCTTCTTTGCGGTATCTATATACTACCACAAATATATTTATCCTTCACTGACAACTATCCTAACATACAGGGTCTCGTACTCAATAGCAACGAGCTGAAACCGTAGCAACCTGGGACTAGCAAAGAACTTGCACCGGTTCTAGTTACGATAAATGGTCAGCACCTATAATGAAGCTACTGCAGGGTATGCCCTTGCTTTTATCGAAGCACGCTCTCACACTAAAGGGTAAATGGGCCGGTAACCCATTTGAACTGATTGACCGAAGGAGCAAATCAGGCGAGATCTTTATGGCACACTTTACTGATCAGGAACAGTGTAGTGTACCACAACGCAGTTTTAAAAAAATATATATGTTTGCTCTAGTGGTTCTTCTTTGACAAATCACACAGCCCTTTTCTTGACAAAATAACTCAAACAATTATTCCAAATTGTCACCATTGGTTTCAATTACTTTTTTAAACCAGTAGAATGAATCTTTTTTCTTCCTCTCAAAACTCCCATTACCATTATCATCTAAATCCACATAGACAAAGCCATACCTTTTTGTCATTTCTCCAGTACCAGCAGACACAATATCGACGCAACCCCATGTAGTATAACCCATTAAAGGTATTTGGTCTATTTCAACGGCCTTTTTCAATTCCGCAATATGATTACGCAGATAATCAATACGATAATTATCATGAATAGTTCCATCTTGTTCAATAATATCACTATTCCCCATTCCATTTTCAACAATAAATAATGGTTTTTGGTAACGATCGTATAATTCATTTAAAACAAATCTTAAACCTTTTGGGTCAATGGGCCATCCCCATTCGGTTTTTTGCAAGTAAGGATTCGGTGAAGCTTGTTGCCCGCCGGTAGTAGTTGTATTACTTGCATTACAATCAAATGCGGTAGTACGATAATATGAAAAAGCTAAATAATCAGAAGGGTTTTCCATTAATATTTTATCATCATCATGCTCTATTTCTAAAGAAAAATTATATTCATCAAAAATTGATTGACAATAATTTGGATAATATCCTCTCATGGTGATATCCGAAAACATTAATGCCTTTCTTCTAAATTCGTATGCGCCAAAGACATCTTCAGGCCTACATGTCATAGGGTAGATACCTGACAATGCACACATTGTCCCCAGCATATAGTCGGGATTAATTTTTCTTGCAATTTGATTTGCCTTTGCACTTGCAACTAACATATGATGTATGGACTGCAATTTTATTCCTGCATCTTCTTTTGGTGTTTCACCTTGGTTAGAATTGCTGCCTGATTTTCTATTATTTGATGCAAGTCCCAATGTCCAATAGCCTCCTAAGACATTAATCTCATTTACAGTTATCCAATATTTTACCTTATCACTCCATCGTTCGAACAGTACAGTTGCAAATCGTAAATAAAATTCTATCAATTTGCGATTAATCCAACCCCCATATTTCTCAGCTAAATTCAATGGCATATCAAAATGTAAAATAGTAACTAGCGGCTCAATATTATATTTTAATAACTCATCAATCACGTTATCATAAAATTTGAGCCCTTCTTCATTTGGGACCTCGTCGTCCCCGTTAGGAAAAATGCGCGTCCAAGAAATTGAAAAGCGATAAGTTTTAAAACCCATCTCTCCCATCAGCTTAATATCATTTTTGTAATGATGGTAGAAATCAGTGGCATTGTGACTTGGATAATACTCATTTGCATCTATGTATGGATGATATCCGAATGGAATACACTCACCCGCTTGAATGCTGGTAACATTACCATTTACATCCCTGCAATAAATACGCCTTGGCTTATCCTGGTTGCCGTCAGTTAACATATCATGGACAGCAATACCTCTTCCGCCTTCTTGCCAACCACCTTCATATTGATTAGCTGCGGTAGCCCCACCCCATAAAAAATCAGTTGGAAATTTCATTATTTTCTCCTCTTGTATCACTAGAAATAACTTCTATTCTTCAGTAATTGCGACTTGCTCTATTTCAGCAACTGCTTGTTTATTTGATAGCGATACAAACGGTAACCAAACAAAGAATGTAACAACCAAAATAATTGCCTGAATTATAATGCCATTAAATCCATAACTTATAAACCCAGTTATAAATACCGGTAACCCTGGCGGGCAATCAATAATACCACACGAGATAAAACCAATATTTGTTGCAAAAATCGCAATTAATGCCGCAATGGCGGAATTGCAAATAAACGGGATAGCGAAAATCGGATTCAATACCAAAGGTAAACCAAAAATTACCGGTTCGTTTATTCCGCAAATCCCAGGGACAAGTGCAAATTTTGCAATCGCTTTATGATCATCCCTTTTTGAGAACAAGAATATGGCTATCAGCAAAGATAATGTAATACCACCTCCACCAACTACAACAAAACTTGTCCAGAATCCGCGAGTTAAAATGTTAGTTGCAATTCCACCAGCAGAAACGACAGCGATATTATCAGCAAGTCCCGCAGCTGAAAGAGGTCCTCTTATGCCTTCAATGACCATACCACCATGGATACCAAGGAACCAGAACATTTGATTGACAAGAGATAACACCACAATCCCTATAGTAGTATTTGCCAATGCCAACAACGGCGCTTGAATGATATTATAAATCCAGACATTTAGATAATAACCTGTAATTGATTCAAACAAAACGCCAAAAATCCCAAATGTTGCTATGATTATAAAAATTGGTATTAAAATATTAAATGAACGTGCAATCCCTTCTGGAACTGAATCCGGCATCTTAATTTTAATCGCATCTAATTTTGTCAACGCTTTAAAAAATTCAACAGCTACTATTGACATAATCATGGCAACAAAAAGCCCTTGCGCTCCTATTACACCCGTTCCCAAACCACGAGCAACAACCGGATCCTGTACTCCTTCAACAATTACACTAATTGTATTGGGACATACCGCTAAGTATGCCAATAAACCTAGCAACCCACTTTCAAGAATCGGTAATCTTTCTCTCTCGCCTAATTTGGCACCAACCAAAAATGAGATTGGAACTGCCATAAACGAAATTGTAACGAAGTTCATTGCCGTAAAAGCTGGTGATAAATTTGTTAGCCAAGGCAACCATTGTGCTAAACCATTTGACCCGGATACTAATATACTAAGTATGATCCCAAAAGATCCAATAATAATGAATGGAACATACATTGTGAATGCATCTTTTACTGAACCGAGATATTTGTTTGTTTCAACTTTAGCAGAAAATGCTAACAAACCATTTTGCAATTTTTCAGATAATTTCATAATATTTCCTCTCCTATTCTGAAAAATGTAAGTTTTCATTTCTGCAGTAAACTACTCTCTTATATTCCTCGATGTAATTATACAGGCTAACATTATGGAACTCCATGTTTATGATTTCCACTTGATTGTGGAACTTTGCAAAAAAGAGAAAAAGCTCATCGCCTTCTCTCTTGACTCAAATTTCTAAAGAAACTTCAATTTCATCAAATATTTTTAATATTTCTTCAAAGCTCTTATGCCTGATTACTCTTTTGACAAATATGGGGTCTTGAATCAAACAAGTTAACTCTTTGAAAAGCTTTAATGTACTCGAATCTATTGGTTCACCTATTATGGGCAGTATTACTAATTGAATTCTTTTTTCACACCATAGAATAGGTTTTGACAAAACACATATGATAACTCTTGTTTTAGATTGGCTTACACAATTCAAAGACAACATCACGACCAAATTATCTAGTTCATTACTAACCACCTCGTCGCTATTGATGATAATTTGACTGAGTCCATTATCATCAATTGCATTACGAATAATATATGATATGACATCTTCTTTGTTTTTGGCTTTAGAATAGATACACAAATTCTTGTGTAAATAATTTTTTATATTAAAAGCCTTTTGATTAAGTATATATTTTTCAATTTGTTTTATGTCATGTTCTTTTAAAAAGTAGTTGACTTCAACAGTATTTACTGGGTATTTATTTTTTAAAGGCATACTTGATATCAATAAATTTATATCAGAAAAGTTGTAATTATTCAGCCCAATATAATCCGTTGTTTTTATCTCGTTAATGTATTTTCCATATATGTCCTTTAGTTTATACGCCAAAGTGTGAGCAGTACCTCTCCCTATCCCACTCACAATCAAAACATTTTTTTTATTATTTATTTGTTTGCGTAACAGCGCCAAATTTATATGTAGCGCTATATATCCTATTTCATCCTCACTTAATCGATTACCATGGTAATCATAAAAGTTTTCACATGCAGTCACTGCCATTTGGTACGAAAGAATATTTTGCTGCTTTATTTGATCTATCAAAGGATTGCGAAGAACTACGTTATAGCGCGATCGCACTTCTAATGGTATCAAATGTAACTCTAATTGTGTATACAATTCATTGTCTTGTGTGAAGTCAAGTTGCCACTTTTTCTTGATATTATTAATCATATTGTTGACCAGTGCAGGGACATCAAAATCTTCGATGATTTTATGAATACTTTCATCAGTCTCACGAATTATTCTTTTAGCTGCCAGATGTATGGATAGTGATACTATTTCCTGATCACGCATTTCCACACCTAATTCCTCATTTATCATTTTCGCTATTTCAACTGCAACGACGCTTTCCCTCCAATGAGCAATGTCCAAAACCATATCATTAGATGATTTTAGAAACATACCGGATTTAATTCTTTTCAAAGAAATAAATATTTGAATAACAAAATTTTGAACTGAAACTTCAGACATTGAAATTTTAAATTGAGTTAGTATTCGATCTACAATATTTTCAATTTTTTTTATTGAATACAGCTCTTCGGCATCATAATGAGTTCCAGGGAACTCTTCTATTTGATAAATGCGAGAAATTTGGATTTCAGCAAGGCATAATCTTTTATTAAATTCCCTACCATCAACCTTAATTCCATAGTGAGGTTTTTGTGACAATGTTAAATCATATTTTCTTAAAGCTCTACGCACAAACTTCAAATTTTGCGAAAACACAGATTGGGATACATATAATTTATGACATAAAGTTTCAACTTTAACCCATTCATTTGACTCTAATAAATAATTTAGAATCCATTCTTCCCTTTCAACTACACCTTGGATTAAAAATTTATTAGAATGATTAATGGAATTATAAAAATTCACCAACTTTTCTATATCGTTTACCACCAACTTGAGACCCATTGATGGAACAACTTCAATAAAATTATCTGTGTGTTTCAAATCTTCATTTAAAGATTTTATATCCTTAAGTATAGTTTTGGAGCTAACATTGTTAAGAGCGCTTAAAGTCTCTGATGTTACATATTCTTCTCTATCTTTCAAATATCTCAATATTTTCTGGCTTCGTGTATTCATGGTTATTTAATTATAGCACATTCAGCAGATACATGCTATATAACTATAACTTGTGAAAATGAAGAATATTTCATAATTATTTGTACCCCCGACGCCAACACACCACCTATATAGTAACTTCCACTCGCTTCTCCAATTGATATCTTCGATATCAAGCCACCTATTTTCAACCATTTTTTTGCACATGTAAAAAGCCTTTTGCAAAAATCAAACTGTTATGCTCAATTTATACAAAAAGGCCTTATTAATGTGGGTGTGTTCTTCTTTGTTTCCTAGACATCTTTAAGATCCAATCTACAATGAACAAGTAGGCCGGTTGGGTGATAAATAGCAAACATTATACCTGTTTTTATTAGACTACCTCATTACTTTAACGCAGATACCTAACAAACCAATCTGCGGACATATTCGCGACGGTTTCTAGAGTTCCTGGCTCTTCAAAGAGGTGGCTAGCCCCGGCAACGATTTCCAGTTTCTTAACAGCCTTGATTTTCCCAAATGCTTGCCGGTTGAGCTCTAGGACACCACTATCAAGTCCACCGACTATTAGGAGTGTAGGCGCTTTGAGTTGATCCAAGTAAGATGAAGCAAGGTCTACCCGCCCGCCCCGGGACACAACGGCGCTTACCTGTTTATCTAGCTTGGCAGCTGATTCAACGGCTGCTGCCGCACCAGTGCTACCGCCAAAATAGCCGATTTTAAGATTTCGGGTTTCTTCCTGATCCTTTAGCCATAAGGTAGTAGCGAGTAATCGAGTGACCAGCAAATTGATATCGAAGCGCCGCTGGTAATCCTGATCCTCCTCAAAAGTCATCAGATCCAGGAGAAGAGTCCCCAGGCCCCTCTTTCTAAGCACCTCAGCTACAAAGTTATTTCTGGGACTAAAACGGCTGCTGCCGCTTCCATGGGCAAAAATCACGATTCCGCTGGCTCCTGTTGGAATTTCCAGCACTCCAGGCAAACTGACCGTTCCCGCAGTGATGTTGACGTTATTACTCAGACTTTTCATTCCGCTGCCCTCCTTTTCTAGCAACTTCTTTCAATATCGCTATCACCTCATTATCCTCAACCTGCAAGAAATTATCGTAATACGCTCCCACAGCTCCTAAATAGGCTGGATCGATGTCCAGCGCAACCATATCATCTACAAGGGCTTTAATTTTCCCAGCTACATCCACAGGAACTACAGGTATCGCAACGACCAACTCTTTTGGGTTGCGGCTTTTGATTTCATAGATGGCTGCCAGCATGGTCAATCCGGTAGCGATACCGTCATCCACGACTATTACCGTCTTACCCTCTAGAGACTGTCTCGTATTTCCCAATTGGTAATTTTCCCGTCTTTCCTGAATCTCACTGCGTATTTTTTCTATTTTTTTCTCTAACCATTTCGGGTCAACACGACTCATTTCAATTTCATTACAAACTGGTTCCCCATCTTCAGAAATGGCGCATATGGCATATTCATCATTCCTTGGATGTCCGATCTTTTTGGTAATGACTAGATCCAGTGGCGCCGACAAAGCTTTCGCTATTTCTGCCGCCGGGACGACACCGCCCCGCGGCAGCGCCAAAACGACAACATCCTGTTTTTGATATTTGGCCAAGGCTTCAGCCATTTTGATTCCAGCATCTTTTCGATCTTTAAACCTCATGTTCTAATCTCCTTTCATCATGATTGATTCATTCATAGACATCTTTTTTTCTTATTATTACTGAATTTCGGTTCAAAAACTTCGATGATTCATATTCTTACTATCATTTCTATAATTCTTATGCCACTATCCCAAATATCTATTGATCACTATGCTTATAGTATAGAGAAATTGTATTTGTTCAACCTAATTGGTATGCATCGCCTGGCATTATATAATTGTTTTCATTAGTTATAGACTTATCTCCCGTGTGGAATATTTCATATTTCACAATGTAGCCATAATGAAAGTCCGCATTACCATGACCTTGAACTTCTAATGATTGAAATCACGAGAGGTTCAATTTAGGATCAAAAGGGTTCAGTTAAACAAAGATCAAAACCCGGTTTCATATGCTGGCTTATTGCAATACTCTTTCTCTCGAAGAGTTTTACCTGATGCCGGAATCGTAACTAATGGTGATCTCCGTGAATTTTCCTGCCTCGACAGTAACCCGTTGAGGTGTGCCAATCGGGAATGAGTGGTTCTTGGGCGTTTGCGGCAGGAGCTGATAGGCGGCCGGGGCAAGATTGACTTTGAAACGGCCGTACTGGTCGGAAGTGGTTTCGGCTATTTTCCGCTTTCCGGTATCATCCATGATGAAGATAACTGCATTCGGATAGGGGTTTTCGTTAATCTCGCCTTCTTTTTCAACCGGTGATATGGGACCTATAATGACTGTGCCGGCAACCCCGCTGTTAGTGGGTTGGATTGACGCAGAGCAGGCACGGAAACGGATTAGAATTAATGACAAGGAAAGGTGGATGGCTATCATAAAGGCAAAGGTTCTAAGCGGATGTGATTTTGCCATAAAATTGTCTCCTTCCGAATAATCAGTTGAAAGTAAATAGCTCTATACACTCGATTAATAAACAAAAATCCCGAAATAAAGTCCTGATCCTATTATTCCATGAAAAATTGCCAATACTAAAAAGACTTAGCCTATTCTTCGATGCCATTTAAAATTAACATGTATGAATTTTCTTACAAATAGGATTTTAAATATCACTAATGTAATTAAGATCACTCCAGCCATCATATGTGTAGGAATCCCAAAAAAATTGGTATTATCATAGTGTATTCACAGTCCTTTTCATTTTAAGTTTAATATGATGAACTCCTTTTTTGACCAGTGATTCAGCTAGCTTCTAAAACCTGCTATAAATAATAGCTTCTGAGACCATTATATCACTCTAATAACACAATTAATATACACATAATATGAATTATCGTTATTAAAGGCAAATTAGGTTGCAATGTGAATAATATCTATCTGGTCATTTTCAATTCTAAGTTCCCTTTATTTTCTGCTTGCGTTACATATATTCTACTACCCAATATTTTTCATCCATGTAGCCACCAATGAAATGGCCCTTTGCATAAATTGAAATGAATCATTCAATCCCTACAAAAGGCCTCAATTTACTTACATATTCTATTTTCTGGACATTACTATGATATTCTCAACATGCGTGGTATGAAATTGGAAACATATTACCAACAGTATTATCGATGATTATGGTGACTATCAGGTGTATGTGAATGCTCGTGGGTTTTTTGTTCATGCTTGTGAACGTGAGTGTGCTCTTCAATCACATAATCATGAACATGATCATGATGCCCATCATTATGATTATGGCGATGCTCATGTTGAATAACTTCGTGAGTATGAATGTGGTTATGTTTTTCAACCGATGCGAAGTAGGTTCCAACAACCATAACCAGCAAAGCAACTACAAATGAAGCTGTGACCGGCTGACTATAAACAACGAATGATAACCCGACTCCAATAAAGGGGGCTACTGCGTAGTAAGCACTTGTACGGGCCGCACCAAGTTCTCTTTGTGCTAGAATGTAAAAATAGATGCTCATTCCATAAGCAAAAAATCCAAGTAGCAGAGCATATGCGATGAACAATATGTTTGATGAGTATTCATGAATTGTCAATGCGATTATTAAAGAACCAAGACCCGATCCGAAGCCTTTAATAACAACGATTTGCAATGGATCTCTAATAGACAACATCCGGGTGCAATTGTTTTCAAGCCCCCAGCAAACGCAAGCTACCAATACCAGAATTGACCCAAATGAAAAAGTGAAGCTGCTAAGATCCTCAAAAGATAGAATCATGCACGATATTGTTATCAAAGCAATCGCAATCCACAATCTCTTTCCCACGGATTCATTGAATATGAACAGGGCAATAAGGGCGGTCGCTACAATTTCAAAATTGTTCAGCAACGACGCATTTGCCGGGGTGGTCATTGAAAGTCCAAACATCAATGCAATTGGAGCTGCAATGTCCAAAACAATCATCCCAACAATATAGGGCATATCGCTCTTGGATACTTTTGCTTCTTTTTTATCAATAGCCATTCTATTTTTGACAATGTTTACCATCGCCATTCCCAGGCCTGCTCCTAGATAAAGTAAGGCAGCCATAAATGCCGGTGGCAATTCAATCAATAGATACTTTGATACCGGAGAACTAACTCCGTAGCATGCTGCTGCCGATATCGCCAATATTATGGCCAATCTATAATTGTTCACTTTTTGAGCACCTCATTTTGTTTATGGAGTAATGGACCTCACTTCTCCATTGGAATTATTTTTATAATTTTATCATATTGCTATGACCATTTCCACGGTAATAATAACAGTTGTTCCCCAATCATCCAAATCGTATCCTTTACCCCACTATCCAAATGTAGCTCTCAACTCTTAATAATTTATTCAGCCCTTTTTTTCTGATTAAAAAAGGCCATCCGCGGGATTTAAACTGTCTTGTTCAATTCCTACAAAAAAGGTCTTATTTAGCGTATATTTTCTATTCCCGAGACATCACTACGATATTTTCAACACGGGTAGTGGCGCCTTTACGTCGTATCAATTGTTACCACACACAATCATTACAACTTGCCAATTAACAACTATACTGCGATTATGTTACCGACAAGACTCCACAGCTACTGAAAGAAATTAATTATAAGGAAATTGAAAATGTCATTCATGGCGACCAACGAATGAATATGTATTTATGAAAGTATTTCATTATTTCAGGAGAAGTAATGCTCATGGTGGTCATCCACACTTGCGCTGGATGATGGACAGCATTTACATTCGAACTGATCTAGCGGTTATTTTTAAGCCGATAAAGAAAAAACAACAGATAAGTTCAACGGAGCCATTGCAACCATTATGGGGCTGGACCGAGCGATTCACTGGAGCAATAATGCAAGTGCCTCTATATATGATGCTAGAGGAATCTTGTATATCTAATTCATTCTGCCTGTTTTTTGGCTTAATGAATAAAACATACAAATAATTATGCAGTAAAACTTGATTTAGTGCATTATTCAATTGATTTCTGCATATTTTAGTGCTAAAATTATGTAGAATAATTAAGAAATAGGCAGAAAGGAAGTATCCACATGCGTGAATTCAATTATCAAATCATTCCAACTGAGTTGCTGCGATTAGATATTATGAACTTGGTTTCTGCAATCCACGAATACAAGGGTAAGCAAGAATTATTCATTGCCGCAAAACCAGACATATTGAATAGAATGATCGAAGTCGCAAAAATTCAAAGCGTTGGTTCCTCAAATAGGATCGAAGGCATTCATACTTCTGATAAGCGATTAGATGAATTGATCAAGGTCAAAGCTGAACCAAAAAATCGTTCCGAACAAGAAATCGCAGGATACTGTGAAGTTTTATCACTTATCCATGAAAGCCACGAATATATGCCGCCTAAATCAAATGTCATTTTGCAAATGCACCGTGACTTGTATCAGTTTGGTTTTGTTTCATTTGGCGGGCATTATAAAAATTCGGACAATGTCATCACTCAAACTGATTCTAATGGAAAAGAGAGTATTCGATTTAAACCTCTACCAGCATTTGAAACTCCAGATGCTATTGAAAGACTATCTGATACCTACATCGACGCAATCAATAAAGGTGAATGTGATCCATTAATATTAAGTTCAATGTTTATCCTGGATTTCTTGTGCATCCACCCTTTTAATGACGGTAATGGCCGGATGAGTCGATTGCTATCTTTACTATTACTATACCGAAGCAATTACAATGTCGGAAAATACATTAGTATTGAAATGATCATCGAAAAAACAAAAGAGACTTATTATGAAGTACTAGCTTTAAGTTCCCAAAATTGGCACGAAGGCGAGAACACTTATTATCCGTTTGTAAAGTATATGCTGGAAATAATTTTAAAAGCCTACAAAGAGTTTGAATCCCGAGTTGAATTTGTGGAGTCCAAAACACTTTCAAAGCCGGATCGAATCAAGAATCTATTTGGTAATAGTATGCATAAATTATCAAAAAAAGATATCCTTGAACGCTGTCCAGACATCAGCATTTCGACGGTTGAAGTTACTTTGTCAAAGCTATTAAAAGAAGATTACATCATAAAAGTTGGATCCGGGAGAAATACATCGTACATTAGAAATATTAATCAATGATTTTCACATAGCATCTATCCTAATTGGGTAGATGCTTTCTTTTGCCCATATTCAAGAAGGCGCAAGACTGATTATTAATGGCAGCTCCAGATTACCGCACTCGCATTTGACACTTTGAGCAATACCTAAACATCGATATGGTTATTGACTTTTATCAATCACTTCGCCTGTAATACCCTGGATTGTCTTAAATACATCCGCAAGCTCAAGGAATACAACGTGTCTGTATATTTCGAGAAAGAGAACATAAACACACTCGACGCCAAGGGTGAAGTAATGGTCAACTACAATCGATTTCTAGGGTACAACAAAGAGAATAAGAAACTAGTCATTGATCCCGGAACAGGCCGAGACGGTCAAACGAATTTTCAGGGAATGCCTAGAAGGCAAAGGCTGCAGGCAAATCGCAAACGGGCTTGAAGCCGATAATGTCAAAAATGATGCCGGAAACACAAAATGGTATCTCGCAAACGTAAATAAAATTCTTAAAAATGAAAAATACGTTGGTGATGCCCTTTTGCAAAAAACTTAAACCGTTGACTTCTTGACAAAAAAAACGAGTCATGAACACCGGCATTATGCCGCAGTATTATGTCGAGAATAGCCATGAAGCAATCATTCCAAGAGACGTCTTCCTTAGGGTCCAGCGAGAATTAGAAAGGCGGAGAGTTGGTCATACCAGCCCCAATAGCATGCATCGCGCTTACAGTGCTAAACATTGCCTCGTCAATAAAGTATTCTGCAGTGAATGTAGCGAAATTTATCGAAGATTACACTGGAACTGAATATTTCACCGTTCGGGTGACACCGTCTCACTCTCCGGGTGACGTCATCACACTATTATGATGATGTTTTTTTATACTTTTAAATCTCCAAGGAGTAGAATTATTTTGTAGGATAATTTCCAACCTACAAAATACAGACGAAAGGAGATTTTTTATGTCTAAAGCAAAGGAAATATTGAGGCTTCGATCCATTGGATTGTCACAAAAAATTATTATGACTTCTGTTCATTGCGCTAGTCGTACCATCAAGCACGTTTACGAGATAGCTGATGATAATGGTCTTAGTTATGATGACATCAAAGACAAATCAGACAATGAGATCGAAGACATTTTCAGAAGAAAAAGGAGGTGAATTATTACCAAGAAAGACCTGACTATGACTACGTTCACAAGGAACTGGCAAAGTCGGGAGTAACGTTGATGCTTTTATGGGAGGAATACATTGAAAAGTGCAAAATTAATGAGAAGCCGTATTTGAAGTACACTCAGTTTTGCAACTTGTATACCCCCTGTGTTAGGATAGTTGTCGTATAGAACGTTTTAGATTATACTTAGTAAAAAGTATACCAAGGAGACCTAGCCATGACCAAAACTTATACGACAGAAGAAAAAATCAAGATCATCAGTGAGGTTGAACCACCACTTAACAAGACGGTTGTTCAGATTGCTGAAGAAACCGGCATCAAGACGACTACACTATATTCTTGGAAAAGAAGATACCTCAAAAATCATTCAGTTTCTAAAATCAAAGAACGCTACAACAAGGAACAACGTTTCCATTTCATCGCTGAATCCGCTCCCCTCAGTGAACATGAGCTCGGTGAATATTGCCGCAAAAAAGGGATTCATCCTGATGAGTTGGTTAAGTGGAAGAAGGAATTCCTAAGCCCTGAAACCAAGTCCGATTCTCTAAAAGATGACCTGCAAGCCGAACGGCAAAAGCGCAAAGAGCTGGAAAAACAATTGCGCCGCAAGGAAAAGGCATTAGCCGAGGCAGCTGCATTACTGGTTCTTGAAAAAAAGCTCCAGGCAATTTGGGACGACAACGAGGAAGATTAACGACTCTCAAATTGCGCAAAGAAATCGTTACGTTAATCAAAGAAGCGAACGCCAATGGTGCCCGCTTGATCCCGGCATGCAAGGTGGCAGGGATTTCGAAACGGACGTATGAAAGATGGACTCAAGAAGACAATATTTCCACTGATAGGCGTAAAGAACCACGGCTAAATCCTCCAAAGAATAAGCTCAGCAATGAAGAACGCGAAGCTATAATGAGAATAGTTAACAGTCCTGATTATAGGCAATTGACACCGGCTGAGATTGTTCCGTTACTGGCTGACAAAGGTATCTATATTGCTTCAGAATCAACCATCTACCGTCTATTAAGAGAGTTGAAACAATTGAAACATCGCGGCCGTACAGCCCCGAAGCACCACAGACAAGCCACCACCCATATTGCAATCAAACCGAACCAAGTTTGGAGTTGGGACATCACTTGGTTGCACCGCAAGGATATCCGAGGAGTTTATTACAAGCTATACATGATAATGGACATCTTCAGCCGCAAAATTGTCGGGTACGAAGTATGGGAGACGGAAAACGCTGAATATTCCGCAATCCTGATGCAACGCACACTTTTAAGCGAACGAATCAATGGCGAACCGCTGGTCTTGCACTCCGATAACGGTGGTCCGATGAAGGCAGCTACATTTCTGGGGATGCTCGAGAATCTTGGTGTGCAAAGCTCATTTTCTAGACCGCGGGTAAGCAACGATAATCCATATTCTGAATCGTTGTTTAAGACATTTAAATATATGCCAAAATACCCCACAAGCGGTTTTGAATCACTCACACACGCTAGAAGCTGGGTCAATGAATTTGTACAATGGTACAACGAAATTCACTTACACAGCGGAATCAAATACGTGACACCCGCCAGTCGCCATCGAGGGGAAGATGCTGCGATACTGCAAAAAAGGAAAGAAGTTTATGCTGAAGCTAAAATGAAAAACCCTGAACGATGGAGTGGATCAGCCAGAGACTGGTCCTGGATTGAAGCAGTTGCCCTAAATCCGACAAAAGAAAGTGAATTATTGATCAACGAAGTTTAACAAGCGCAACTCAAGAATTTGCATAATTAATATGAAAAAAATGCGTCAACTATATTGACAAATACCGTATAAGAACCATGTTGAAAAGCATAATCTTACAATGCATATCAATCGTAAGCCTGGCGAAAAGGTTGAGGTTGATTGGCCAGAAAAAAAGACAAATTCAAAGCAAAACTAAGACTATATTCTAGGGCAAAACTATTAATAATTGATGAGTGGCTGCTCTGTCCAACAACCCTGGAACAACAATCGAGAAATAACGTCTACGCCCTGGTTGTCTCCAGGGTGTATTTCTGCGTCATCACACCGTTGTGATGACGTCACCCAAAAATTAACATGGGGTGTTTCTTAGACTGAAATAATCAGGAACAACAAAGGCAAGAGATCAATCGTCTGGCGGTGTTGTAGTATGCTTCAAAAAACAGGCGTGTCTTGCAACGTGCGCACGGTATGGGAACCAGAACTGTTGGACGCAATTGTCAAAGCCATCAAACAGATATTGGGAAACAAAGCTGAGTTCCTGAAAATCCTGGAAGAGAATATCAAAAAGGTAATTTGCGATAATAATCGAGTCGAGGAAATTGACAAAGAATTAGTGGAGCTCCAAACCCAGTTGGTGCAAATGGCTAGTTCCAAACAGGACTATGAAGAAGTGGCTGAGCAGATTCACCAACTCCGTGAAAAGCGGGATAAGGCGATACTTGAGAAAGTCGATCAAGATGAGCAGCGATTTATAATTGAAGAAACCATCAAATTCTTGCATAAACATGAAGCATCCGGCGTTGAGTACGATGAGAGGCTGGTATACCTATTGATTGAGAAAGTGATTGTCTACGATGAGAAATTCCTGATCGAGTTCAAATCCGGGGTGAAAGTGAGAATATGGGGATAGCAAAAAAGGCACTCTTGACTGGTAGATTACAGTGGAGAGTACCTCATTTTGCCATTAAATTATTTGTGATTTTGAACTTCAAACTACGTATTCACAGCAATGTCAAATTAAGCAGATCAAAGTAGAATTTAAAGCGTACCATCTTCACAGCAATACACAAACCTGCTTATCCAATTCCTCAAATTGCCATATTTACGAATTGACATACTTATGCCTATCCCTATTATAATTCCGGCTGTATTTATGATAATATCATCAATATCAGCAACTCTAATTGGAAACTGAGTAATTATATTAATTACCAACTGAATAATTTCAATCCCAAATGACAACATTATCCCAAATAACATAATTCTTTTATATCTAATTACTTTACTAGTAAAGCTTAAAATCAAAGGAATAGGCATCAAGAGCAATAAGTTCCCACCTATTTGTTTAATCCACGCAGTGTTCACAAAGTAATTCATAATAGTTTTAAAAGGAACAATCTGATAATACACCATAAAATCACCAGTGCTATCATGAATCTCTTTTAGTGTATCTTTGTCGAATATCCAAATTGGCAATATAGTAACTTTTATTAAAAACAACGAATAGAAGACCGACATTACGATAAACTCAAATCGAAAATTTGTCACTTTCATCTTTTTTTGAACGATGAATAGGAAACCACTAATAGTTACTAAGAGAAATATAAATGTACTTATATGAAAGTCAATAACCATTTTCCAACCCTAATCCCAAGAAATGGTGAATTTCCCTTTCCAACGTTGTCCTGACCAGTCACGGAAGTAAATTCCATAAGTTCCTGTCTCTCTCGCATCATTACTTCTACGTATGATGTATCAATATCAACTAAAAATTCCATAATATCCCCCCTCGTAAGTTAACGGTAGTGTCAAAACCAGTTAGTTATTTACAACCATAATTAACTGGAAAACCGCATTCTACCTTGGTTTTTTATATATTTAGGTGAATTCCCCCGGATTTCACCCTATAATTTGACCATTTTGTTTACAAAAAAAGGTAACAGCCTCATAATTGTAAGTGTCTAAACCACAATAAGGAGGACTGTTACCATGGTCAAAATTATATCATTAATAATCAATTTTTTAAATATCATTCGTAGATTTTTGTACAAATTTGAGTGTTTCCTGCTAAAGCATCTTCCCAGTGATGGTACGGATTCAAGTAAGAGTGAACCATATCGTCGTTTCAAAATGCATCCGCTTCCTGTTATTGAACCGCAATTAATCCCCATCCCATTTCAACAGGCCAGGGATGAGTATGAATCCAAACATAAACGACCTTTGAAACCGGTGTTTAGACATGAAGGCAAAGACTATCCATCTGAAGATACTGTTTGCCCACATTGCGGCGCCACTCATGAATACCTGACTTTCAACAACGGAATCAAGAAATCCCAAGTTAAGTGCAAAGTTTGTGATACGACTTTCTCACTTAATAAGAGTTATTCGCAACAATTGATCCGCAAGTGTCCTCACTGCGGCCGCAAGTTGACGTTGATCAAATCACGTGATGGTTTTGATGTCTATAAATGTCAAAACTCTAGATGTTCTCACTATAAGAGTGAGTTGAAGAAACTAACAAAAGAAGATAAAAAGAAATACAAGGTAAATCCTTCTAAATTCTCGCTTCACTACATAACCCGCGTCTTCGATGCTTCAATCGAAAAACTTGAAAGCATCCAGCTGAAAATAGCACCATCAAAAGTTGATCTCTCCAGAATCCACAATTCTAAGCATGTTTTAGGCCTAGCGTTGACGTATTACGTTAATTATGGCCTGTCTCTTAGAAAAACCGCTTTGGTTTTATACGAGATTCACGATATCAAAATATCCCATCAAACAATAGCTAACTACGCTCAGGCAGCCAGCCATCTCCTATTTCCGTGGATGGATAACTACAAGCACGATTTGAACTCGTATCATTGTGGAGACGAAACATACGTCAAAGTTTTAGGAAAAAAAGCCTATGTATTTTTCATGTGCGATGTTAGGAAAAAAATAATAACTTCGTATCGAATTTTCATGAAAAGAGATACCTTTGCGGCTATAAATGCCTTTTATTCAGTCATGAGAAAATTCAAAAAGTTACCGACTGACTTTGAGATCGTTGTTGACGGAAATCCGATATATAAAGCCGCTCAACAGTATTTTCAAATCAAAAGAGTATTTTTTAAAGTGACTCAAGTAATTGGACTTACGAATGATGATCCTGTATCAAAAGAACATCGCCCTGCCAAACAAATAATAGAGCGTTTGAATAGAACATTTGGAGAAACCTACGCGATCAAAAATGGCTTCAACTCATTGGATGGCGCAAATGATTTCATGTGTCTGTTCACAACATATTTCAATTTCCTAAGAAATCACACCTCCCTGGGATACAAGCCACCAGTTGAATTGGATTGTTTGAAGAAAACTCATAACATGCCAAACAAGTGGAACATCCTCATGGAAGAAGCGCTTAAGTATTACCGACAAAACGAACACGAAACTCTATTATGAAAAAATCACTGTTTTTCCATAACGAATTTGACACTACCAAGTTAACCCTTATTCAAACAACTTCATATCAGCTTGCATAACTTACATATCAGTTGACTACTCGTATAACATATCCATGGATTCCTCATTGCCATTCCAACTGACTTTACAAGTAATCTGTTTATTAAGGTTATCAAGAAAAAATTCTATATGGCCACCAAAAATGTAATAGTCCTCGTCCTTCATAGTTGAGGCCTCCAGTGGTGCATGAACAGAAAAGTTCACTGCATCTATATCAACCACAACAATTTCATCATCCACCAAGGCATTTAAGTCACCGACATATTTGATACCGTAAGTTGCTCGGGTGTATTGGTCATCATAGACTGTCCCGGATTCGTCAGCGATCTCGTTTGAATAATATTCCATGATATACACAACTTGCCAATTGTCACTGCAGGCTTCATATATGCGGGTACTTCCATCATTTAAGTTAAAGGTGACCGCCTGGAATATTGTCTCCGCTGCGGTATCACCAGTTTGAAGAATCACTGCATTTCGCGATTGCAGTGTTTGGTTTATCGATGTTGCAAAAGTTTCATTAAAACTACTTACCGATGTATTACGGCCCACCATATTATCGAATATGTAGATGAACAAATTATCTTCCGTATCATTTATATCATATATGGTGGGTTCAACCTCCCCAATTCGATATTCGCTAGGATCCAGATCATAATCATAATTCAAGGCAACTCCACTGGCCATAATTTCAGCCACGATATCTTCAGTATTGTACCATCCTGATTTAGGAATTGAAGCCTGATTGGAATCAGGTCTACTCAAGTATGCAGCTCCTGCTACGGCCAGAAGAACAATCACTATTATGGCTATTACTTTATTTTTCATTTGTTACCCCTCATAACTTAACCTTTTTCCGGTATTGCAAATATCTAGACCTGATATGTGTCGGGACAAAAGCATTTCCAATACCCAATCTAAATTCATATTATACTCGGTATTATATTAACTCTTCTAAAATATATAACATACTACCGTTTTTACTGTAAATAATCATCAACATGTCATTATTTTTCTCAATTTTCATAAAATTATAGTTGTCAAATGCGGGATAATACTGCTCATCTACCCGGAAGTCATCACTTTCCTTCAATTCTTTGATAGTTGCCATAAACTCTGACTGCATCTCTTTTCCGTAATCATTTTGTAAACCAACAACAAAAACATCGTTTTCAGAACTCATGAAAACACTATATCTATCCCCATCGCCCGTGATTCCATGATCGCTTGATAGATTATATTGAAGTTGCATGTTCTGAGGAAGCAATATACCCCATCTTTCATTATACATTTCGACTAAACTTGACTGATGAAACAAGTACCACGCACCTATTAAAACAAATGATGAAATTATTGCTGCAATTATTAACTTTCTCATTAGACACATCATTCTTTCTTCCAGTTATCATTTGACCATGTAGTTTCAACTTCTCTATTTGGGATCTGTGTTTGTTCTGGATGTTAATCCAAATTATTCTTTCAAATCCTCAATAATGATAATCTCGCAGTTACCACATTTATAAGCTTTGACTCGCCAACCATAAGGGAATACAAACCTGCCCATCCCGGTCTCGTAATCTCCAATCCCATGAAGTTTTAAGAAGGGCCGATTTTTGTCTATAGGAGTCCATGCTAGCGGACAAGCGGTATTCTCAATGAATCCCTCTAACATCTCATGATTGCAATATGGACATTTCTTTTTAGTCATTTTGTCACCTCTATATATGTGTACTTGCTATTGATGTTCAATAATTTTTTTAACTCTCTAAAGGTATTTTTCCATTCGAATGTCACTGTACCAGGATCCGGCCCAGAAGGTAAAATTCTTAAATTCATGAAAAGGTGTATATCCAAGCTTGTTATAGAAATTTATCGCATTCTCATTGAATTCAAAAACACCCAATTCTATCCGGTCAAGGCCTAGCTCTAAAGATTTACTTTCAACAAATGACATCATCTTGGTGCCATAGCCTTTCCCCCTGTAATTAGCCTCTCCAATTAGAATTGAAATCCAACTTGTGTTTTGGCCCTTTCTGGCTAAATGTCGCGGATTGACCGTAATAGAGACCTCCCCTATTGGCAAATCATCATCATAGGCAATATAATAATATTTGTTCAAATCACAGATAGATTTAATCATTTCTTCTGTTGAATATACTTCATAGGACCCTGCTTCAAAGTTAGGCCTTATGAAATGTTGGATAGCCTCATCATTGTACCAGTTAACCATAGTCTTAATAATATTCGCGTCGGCGGTTGTTACTTGTTTAAATTCTAGCATATTATTGGATCCCCTCTTTTGTGCTACACACCTCAAAATTTCGAGGCGTTGAATTGCTTAGATTGATAATCTAATGATAATCGTCAGATAAATCTTCTGACTAATTCTTGAACAGTCTATCCGATTTCCATATCGCTAGTAAACCAAAACCGCATACTGTTGTAACGATTCCCTTAATTAATGGGTCTGAAGTATACCCCCATATGATATATAATACAAAAAATGAGGCAAGCATCAAAAAGAACTTTTTGAATTTTTTCATAAATTAATTCCCCTATATGATACATTTATAAATTTCATCAAACACACCAATATCCACACTAAGATGGGTATGTATTCTCCAGGCGAAAATTGATTCACAGAACACCCCATGTACTTAGCTCATGCATTTATTTTTTGGGATAATGATATTCCAATATTCCATTATTCAAAATAGCTCCTAATATCCCTACAATACCCGTAGCGATTGGAACATAATACCAGATTAGAAAATGCGGCACCGAAAAGAAAAATATTGCATCATAACTTTGATACCAAACAATAAATGCCACAATAAAACTAACAACTAAGAATATTTTATGGAGCTTTATTCTGTATGAAATTCCAAATAATTCAATTAATAAAGTTACAATTGAATAGCAAATAAAATAATTTACAGTTTCAAATAAAAACATACGAAAATAATCCAGGAACCTCAATTCAAAATCTGGTGAATAATTGAGATTGTTAACCACTACAATAATAAATGTCAATAGAGTTATAATTATATTGACGTTATTTTTTACCACACTTTGTTGCATATAATTCCCCCTCTCTGCATATCTAAATACTACACCAATACAAAATATAAGTAAATAAAAACACGGTAATTTAATCATATGTCTATTTTTAAAACAGTAACATTGCCCTATTTCACATATCCAAATAATGTCCTCCACTCCCTTATTAATTTCAGATAATCGACTCTAACCCCATTTTTGAGCTATGTTATCACACATAAAAAAGGCCATTTGCGGAAATTGAGCTGAATTGTTCAATCCCTACAAAAAGGCCTTATCCTTAGTTCCCGGGTGGTTTTTCTAACCACATATCAGGTTTTCGGTATTCTGACCGGGCATTCAATACCGAATGCTTTGTAACAGTCATTCGCCTTCTTGAAAGCTTCTTGAGTGATTACAGCATTATCATATACTTTGCATTTTTGGTTTCGCAGGTTCAGGAACAAGGATTGAGGATTCATTTTGGTACCCTTCAGCTTGTCTTGAACCATCTTACAGAACACAGTTGCGATGAACGTTAACAACAGGTGGCCTCTGAAGGTGTCCTCATTTTGCACTCGCAAGGGCAATAGATCCGCATAGTTCTTGCTGATGTCGAAAATTTGTTCAACCTGTTGCCGGGTATAGTAAAGCGGCAGGATTTTATCCTTCGCTATGCGTCTCGATGAGACCAAAATGAATATTCCTTTGTTTTTCATCTTCTCGTAAACGTCTTCATCACTGAGTTTTTGATCTTTTGCCTTCTGGAACAACTTATGGCTTTCGCTCGATTTCCGATCAAGGTCAAGACCGATGTAGGCATATCCGGTGTAACCTTCAACAAGTTCGCACTCAACCCGTTTGATATAGGCATAACGGCTGTTATAGCTTACGAAATTCTCTTTATCCTGGATGCCATCGAGATGGTTGTTTACCAGGTGCTTGTATAGCTTCAGGTTTTCCTTAAGTCTTGTGACGAATGATATCTTGTTCTCATATAGGTGCAGGAGATTACCATCCGAATAGTATCCGGCATCAAGAATGGCAAATTTAGTGTTGACGCCACTTTCCTTCAACTCAGCTATGGTTCTGACCAATGTGGGTGTATCGATGACGTTGCCTGGACAATAACGGAAGTATATCGGCATTCCGGTATCCTGCTGGGTCACATAGATCAGCCTTACCTCATTGCTTATATGACCGTTATGGTTACTGATGGCCGTCAAGGGAAAGTGGATATCGTTAGGAAGTCCAGTGCTGTCAATCAGTATCCCGGTTTCCTTGATTGTGTTGTCTTTACTGAACAGGAATTCCAAATATGCCTTGAAGAATTCACGCTCCGAGTATTCATCCCCGATAGCGGTGAGAAAATCACTAATCCGCTGGCTGGTAAGGTTTGCCTTTGGATACAGGATTCTCGCATAGTTGCCTTCGAACCAGTCAATGGCGTTGCAGTTAGCCATGTTACACAATATATAGTAGGAAAGCATCGCTTTTAGGGTATCCGGATTTCCGTATCCGATCTCATCTACTACTTTATCCAAGCCTGTTTGCTTCAGATATTCATTGATGAAGAAGCTGTCTCCGAAGTCCAGGATAAGTTTCATCTTTCCTCTGTCTCCGTTTGAATCGGGTACAAAATCCACAGGTGATTTGCCATAGCCGTTTTCAACGGAATAGGTGAACACACCAAGTGACCGGTTCTGAAAGATTCCGCGCTCTTTATCAAGAACTCGTCCGAGATTAGTATACGTTTTCTTGACTTTCTTTCCCTCACGGATCGAGGTGCAAACCTTGCCATATTCAATTCCGTTTTTGATATCATAAGCGATAAACATGGTTTTCTCCCTTCGTGGTTAGAAATATCTTCTAACCACATTATACCACATTTGGCATAAAAAGGAAGTGTTCGAAAGTTAAAAAATCAAGTAAATATAAGGGTTTCCGCGTATTCAGTCTAATGCAAAGGCAGAGTGGTTAGAAACTCTACCCGGGAACTACGGCTTATTTTAATTGAATATTCTATTTTCTAGACATTACTACGATGTTCTCAACATGAGTACTTTGCGGGAACATGTCCACTGGCTGGCAATAGTCGGCCTGGTAGTAATCTTTAAGATATTTGATATCCCTAGCCTGGGTCGCCACATCGCATGAGATGTAGACAATCTCCCTTGGATTCGCTTTGATCAGATGATCCAGGAATTCCTTGGAACATCCTTTTCTTGGTGGATCGACGAAAACGACATCGATTGCGATTCCTTTTTTGGCCAATTCCATCATGTATTCGCCGGCATCACCCAGTGCGAATTCGACGTTTTCAATCTTGTTGACTTCGGCGTTGTTCTTAGCGTCATCGATGGCTGCCTCAACAATTTCCACCCCATACGCCTTTTTGACATGTTTTGCCAATGACAGGGTGATTGTCCCGATACCGCAATAGGCATCAAGAACCACGTCTTCTTCGGTAATCGAGCTGTGATCGATGGCAGTCTGGTAAAGTTTTTCCACCTGGATCGGATTGACCTGGTAGAATGACTTCGCCGAAATGTTGAACAGGTTACCAAGCAGGTAATCCTGGATGTAGCCAGGGCCGTAAACGACCGTCTCCTCATTACCCAGGATGACATTGTCTTTGCGGGGGTTGAAGTTGTGAACTATCGTCTTCAGTTCCGGAAACTCCTTGGTCAGAATGGCAACCATCTTGTCAAGATCCTTGATCTTCCGTTTGAAACTTATCAGCACCAGCATCAGCTCATCGGTGTGATAACCATGCTTGGTCAGGATATGTTTGATATTGCCGGTGTGGAGTTCCTTGTCATATGGATTGACCTTGAACTGCTCCATGAGCTCGACAACGCGGTTGACCAGCTTGTTCGATTTGACATTCTGGATGTCGCATGATTTGGTAGGCACAATCTCATTGGTCTTGGCCTTGTAGAAGCCCGAGACGATGTGATTGTTCTTCATACCAACCGGCATCTGGACCTTGTTGCGGTAGTTCCATGGATCTTCCATCATCAAGCAGTCATGGACTTCGACATCACAGTCGCCCAGGCGAGTTAGGGCATCCCTGACTCTTTTTGTCTTGAATTCCTGTTGCCCCTTTGAGCCTAGATGCTGCAATGAACATCCGCCACACTGCTTGTAGACCGGACAGCGTGGCTGCTGGCGATGCTTCGATGGGATGGTCAGCTCAATCAGCCGGCCCACCCCGTAATTCTTGAGCATTTTGATAACTTTGATATTTCCGGTTTCATTTATAAGCATCCCCGGCACAAAGTATGTGAAGTTATCATGCTTGACCACACCACGTCCATCGTGAGTCAGATCAGAGCAGGTTCCAATAAAATAATCGTTTTTTTTCATTAATTTCTCCTACCGTGATTACTCTTCGTTGGCGGCGTCAGCCAGGACATCATCGGTTGTATCCTGATCCTTGACTGAGGCGTAAGTCCATGATATAGTGTCAAGCTTTGGCATCTTGGTACCGAAAATCGGGAAGTCGCCGTTGTTTGTTGTTGTCAACATGAAATCGACGTTGTATTGACCACGACTATCATATTCGCCTAGAAGCGTTGACCACGACGATCCTTCCACCGCTTCATATCCAGCAGCGTCGTCTATCATGATCAAGGTTTCCTTAGCCAGGCTGGTAGCCGTGTCCTTGATTGTTCCTTCCACGAAGTCGATATTGATCTTGATGATGCGGCAGTCCACGGTGATTGCCACGTCGTTGATATTGACATTTTCTTCCATGGTTGTTTCCACCTGGTCAAAAATCGCGGTATCGAGACTCAAAAGGGACGCGCAACGGTCGCCGTAAACAGGACCGTCGTTTTTCCCTGAACCTATCAGCCAGGCGACAAAGGCCACAATTACGACCATTATGACAAGGACAACAGCTCCCAATTTCTTAAGATCGTTATTGCGCATTTTCTTTGATTTCATCTTTTCTTCCTTACCGGCATCCAGTTGCAAAGTGGTAACACCATCTATTTCTTTTTCTTCTTTTATCTTATCCAATCCCAATTTATCCTCATCTGAGTTGGGTTTATTCATTTTTACCATAATTTCACCTCTAAGTGCAATTGTAGCAAATAATTTCTTATTTGTACACTAGCAACGCGCTTTTAGCAGTTCGACCACCAGTTTGTTTGCTACGGCAGGGTTGGCCTGACCGTTCGTCGCTTTCATCAGCTGTCCGACAATGAATCCCACCGCGCGGTTTTTACCGTTGCTGTAATCCTCGATCGATTGCGGATTTGCGTCCAGAATGTCATTGATATACTGGCTCAACACCTCGATTGAAGATATCTGTTTCATATTGCGCTCTTCGATGATCACATTCGGGTCCTGACCTTCTTCCATCGTGATGGTGAATACCTCTTTGGCCTGTTTCGATGAGATCGTCCCATCGTTGATCAGGGTGATCAGAGATGCCAGGTTGACTGGAGTCAGTCTGGTCTGGTCGATTGTGAGTTTGGACTTGTTGAGATACGCCGCAACCTCCCCTAACATCCAGTTGGCAACCTGCTTGTATTGGTCAGTATGCTGGATAGTATCGTTGAAGAAGTCCGCTGTCGGTTTGGTCTGGACCAGGATCAAGGCATCGGTCTTTGGTATCTGGTACTCTTCGACATAGCGTTTGACCAGCACATCAGGCATTTCTGGAAGGTTGTCCTTGATCGATTCAACCCAGGCGTGATCCAGCCTGATTGGCAGGATATTCGGTTCCGGATAGTATTTGTAGTCGACCGCGTCACCCTTGGCCCGCATGACCACCGTCTGTTTGAGGTCCTCATCGAAGCGCATCGTATTCTGGGTCACCTGACCACCGCTAAGAATGATCTTTTCCTGGCGTGCCACTTCGTATTCGATCGCCTTTTGCACGTTGGAAATCGAGTTGAGATTCTTTATTTCACAGCGGGTTCCAAAACGGTCCGAACCGAATGGCCGGATTGAGACATTGACGTCGCAGCGCATCGATCCCTCTTCCATCTTGGCATCGGAAACATCAGTGAAAAGCAGGATCTGGCGCAACCTTTCAAGGTAGGCTGCCGCCCCCGCTCCCGAGCGGATTGTCGGTCTTGTTACAATCTCGATAAGCGGAATTCCCGAACGGTTGTAGTCGATAAGCGAATAGTCGTCAAAGTGGAACTGCTTGGCAGTATCCTCTTCCATATGGAGCCGTTCGATTTCCACAATTTCCACTTGCCCGTCAAATTCGATTTCCAACTCACCGTTTCTTCCAATCGGCCGACGGTCCTGGGTTATCTGGAAACCTTTGGGCAGGTCGGAATAATAGTAGTTCTTGCGGTCGAAGACAACGAGCTCGTCGATTTCCATATTAAGAGCATGGCATACCCTCAGGGCATATTCAACTCCGGACTTGTTCAATACCGGCATCGCTCCGGTCATTCCCATGTCGATTATGTTGACCTTGGTGTTGACCTCTTCCCCGAAAGTCACGGGAGATGCGGAAAACATTTTTGATTTCGTCTTTAATTCGGTATGGACCTCTAATCCAATTACAACTTCAAAATTCATATTAGTCCTCCCTCTTGTATCTGTCCTTGAAATCAAGAACCTGTTCCAGGGCATAAGCCACATCCAGGACGGTCTGTTCCTCAAAGATCTTTCCGGTGATGTTCAGTCCGATCGGCATCCCGTCAGCCAGGCCTACCGGCATGGTCAAAGAAGGGTTGCCCCCGAAATTGGCAAGCGCCAGGTAGTTTTCAAGAATGATGTATTCGTCTGAAAGCATGTCGTCGCTGGCTTCTGCCACTTTCGGCGCGATCTGCCCGCTGTTTGGCGCGATGATGACATCCGCATTTTTGAAGATCTCATCCATCCCTTCGACAATCAGGCGTCTTACCCTTTGGGCCTGGCGGAACATCTTTTCCTGATTTTCCGTCGCCAAGGCCAGATTGCCCAAAATGAAACGGCGTTTGATATGATCCCCGAATCCATTGGTGCGGGAATTGATCATGACCTCGTCAACCGATTCGCCCGGCTGGCGGTTTCCGTACTTGATTCCATCGAGACAGGCATGGTTGCTTGTCGCTTCCGAATTGGCGATGATCTTGTAGACCGGAAGGATTGCCCGGGCAAGCTCATGGTCCATGGTAACTTCGATCACATTGGCCCCGAGATCCTTGAACTTGGCAACCACTTCTTCGAAGTTGGCTTTGATCTGCTCGTTTTTGACTTCATTGGACACAGTTGTCAATATCGCGACAGTCTTGTTTTTGAGATCGGGATTAAGGTTTTCCAGATAATCAGGCACTTCCTTGAATGAGGAAGTCATGTCCCGGTCGTCACGACCGGCCAGTTCCCTGGTGACGATCGCCATGTCGCGCACATTGCGGGTGAAGATTCCCACCGCATCAAGACTTGACGCATAAGGGATAATCCCGTAGCGGGAAATCCTTCCCCAGGTAGGCTTGAAGCCGTAGATGCCGCAAAGTCCGGCCGGTTTGCGGACCGAATCCCCGGTATCCGAACCCATCGCAAAAGGCACCAGGCCACTAGCCACGCTGGCTGCCGATCCTCCCGATGAACCACCCGAGATCCGTGAAGTGTCCCAAGGGTTGAGCACCGGACCGGTAAGGGCCGACTTGTTTGTCCCGCCCATTGCCAGTTCGTCCATGCTCGCTTTTCCAACCAGGGCCATATTGGCCTTTTGAAGCGACTCGTAAACTGTCGCCGAGTAGACCGGCACGTAATCCTCAAGCATCCTAGAGCTTGCGGTAGTCAGGATCCCTTTGGTGTTGTAGTTGTCTTTGAGGATTCCTGGAATCCTATCAAGCAAAGATCCGCTTTGCTTTTCCAGAGCCTTGAAGGCTTCTTCCTTCGTTATGGTGACCAGGCAGTTAAGGCGTTTTTGCTGGCGATCAACTTCCGCGAACAGTTCTTCATAGTACTGTTTGAGATCGATTTCGTTGTTTTTGATTTTCGCAGCCAGCTGTTCGATTGTATATACTTCCATTATCCCACCACCTTTGGCACTTTGACCTGATTTTGCAAAACTTCCTTGGCATTTTTCAAGGCGTCCTCGCGGGAGATGACATCGCATGGATCATCTTCTCGCATGAATGTCGTCTCGATATCGTACGGGTAGGCCATGATCGCCACACCGGTCGTATCGATCTTCTCGAGCACCTGAACGTGGTGCATGAAAACCTCATATTCTTCAACCAGGGCTGGCATCTGCTGCTCGTTGATGTCGAACATCGTCTTCAACCCCAGTTCCTTGAGCATTTTTTCTTTATCCATATTTACCTCCATTCTCTCACACTAACATTATCGCTTCGCTGCTCTTGTTGGCAGTCTTGTGGATGACCGCCACATCCTCATCCTGGGACGAGACCATAATTGTTGCCGGATAATCAATCAGATAATCGTCGGCGGCCTCCTTGATTATTGAGACCAAATAAATCAATTCCGTATATGTCTTGACATTGATATTGACATCGACCGTGAACTTCACAAGACTGTTGCTTGAGTAGGTTCCCTCGCCGATGATTCCGACCGCCTCATAGGCGCCGTCTTTGATTTCCTTTTTGAAAAGGGAGAAGGCGTCATTGAGATTGTAATCGAGCTCGCTGGCGGCGCTTGATGCGAACAGGACTGTAGTGTCGTCCACATTATCGATTGTTCCCATCCCGCCCGACTCCTCCACGCATCTAAGGATGTAGCCCCCGTTGTAGTCATTGACCGTCGTATCGGTGGCCAGATAGACATAGATGTTCACCGGCACTTCCTTGAAGTCTTCCAGCGACTTGACATAATCATACATCGTCGGGATGATGTTGCGCGAATAATCATAGATTGTCGTCGAAGTCATCGACGAGTCCAGCCGGTTGTTGCTTTCATCCCGGGGATCGACAATTATCGCGAAACTAGCTCCCGCAAGATCGAAACTCCCCCCTGATTTCCGGTAGAAATCCTGTTCGTAGATGGTTGAAACCATAATCGGATTAGCCACCCCTTCGATGGTCGTCCCGCGCTGGGGCTGAAGGGTATTGGGGTACTCCTCGGGATCGCTTGACCTACGCAGCAGGGCGCTGAGATTGTCGCTTGTAAGCAGATTACCTTCAGAAAGATAATAGCTGTCGGTGTCAAACACGCGGGCACTGAGCCGCTGGAGTCCGTTTCCGATTTTGATAAAGTCCACTGTCGAGTAAAACGAAGTGTAGTAACTCGAGCGGATGTTGCTTGCCCCAAAATCAACAATCGAATAGAAGCTCGAATCGAGCTCGTTGCTGGGAGCGATATTGGTCTGGGTCTGGTCATCGACCGTGTCGACCGCCTGGTTGCAGCCGCTAAGACCCAGAACCAGGATAATCATCAAAATAATTTTTTTCATTTTATTCACCACTTATGAGCAGACGGAGCTGCTCGATATCTATTACAGGCACATTTAGACTTGCCGCCTTGGCCAGCTTGCTTCCGGCGTTTTCTCCGGCGACCAGATAGCTGGTCTTTTTGGAAACCGATCCTGAAAGCTTGCCGCCATTGCTCTCGATCAGATCCCCGACTTCCTTGCGGGTTATCCCAACCAGGGTCCCGGTCACAACGAAGGTGAGATTGTCAAGGGCGTTGCCTGACTTGACAAATCCGCTGGCCAGATTGACCCCGGCATCCTTGAATTTCTGGATAATCGCTCGGTTCGATTGATCCTGGAAATAAGCCACAATCGCCTGGGCCGATATTGACCCGATATCGTTTATTTTTGTGAGCTCTTCAAGACTGGCATCCATCAGGTTTTCGATCGAGTCGAAATGCTTCATGATGTTCTTGGCTGCGGTCTTTCCGATGTTCGCGATCCCCAAGGCAGTGAGCAGCTTCGCCCCATCATTATCCTTGCTCGATTCGATCGCATTGAGCAGATTGTCGGTCGACTTGGCCAGGCCGATTACCTTGTTTGCGATCAGCTCATCTCTTTTTAGATGGAGATAGTAGATGTCGCTTAGATCGTGGATATAGCCGTTTTCAACCAGGGTCTCCACATAAGCCAGGCCAAAGCCCTTGATGTCCATCGCATCCCGCCCGACAAAGTTGACCACATTCTTGATCAGTTTGCTTGGGCATTGGGGGTTGACGCATTTGTAGTCGGCCATATTGTCAAGCCGGACCAGTTCGCTCTGGCAGATCGGACAGTTTTCCGGAAGATGATAGCGCACCGCACCATCGGGCCTTTTCGACTTGTCGACTTCCTTTACTTTGGGAATGATTTCCCCGGACTTGTAGACGATTATCGTATCCCCGATGCAGATATCCAGGTCATCGATGAAATCCTGGTTGTGCAAGGTGGCCCGGGCCACAGTCGTGCCACACAGCCTGATTGGCTCGAATATCGCGGTCGGTGTGACCCGGCCGGTCCGGCCGACATTGACCTCGATATCGAGAAGAACTGTCGGTTTTTCTTCCGGAGGGTATTTGTAGGCAATCGCCCAACGCGGTGTTTTGGCTGTCGCTCCCAGCTGGTCACGCAAGGTAAAATCATCTACCTTGACAACCGCCCCGTCGATTTCAAAATCAAGCTTGTCGCGCAGCAGGGCGATCTTTTCAATCGCCGCGATGACCTCTTCGTAGGTGTGGGCCGGGTAATAATGGGAAATGAACTTGATTCCCTGTCTTTTTAGAAATTCGTAACCTTGGAGATGGCTGTTGATTTCAACTCCCCGGAAATCCTGGATATTGAAAACAAAAAGCGACAGGTTGCGCTCCCTGGTAACGTTGGGATCTTTCTGGCGCAGGCTTCCCGCCGCCCCGTTGCGGGGATTGGCGAAGAGTTTCTTGCCGTTTATTTCCTGGAGTTCATTGAGCAGTTCGAAATCGCGGTTGGTCATGTACACTTCGCCCCGCAGCTCGAGATATTCGATCGGGTCTTTCAGTTTCCTTTTGACATCCTTGATCATCAGGGCATTCTGGGTGACGTCTTCTCCCTGGATTATGCCGTCCCCCCGGGTGATCGCCTTGTCAAGCTTGCCCTGTTCGTAGCGCAGCGCCAATGAAAGGCCGTCGATCTTGAGTTCCACGACAAACTTGGCGTCGCTTTTTTCCTGCAGGATTCCCTCGACAAAGTCCTGCACTTCCTCATATGTGAAAACATCATTCAAAGAGAGCATCGGCTGGCGGTGGGCCACCAGGACCCCCACTTCCCGCTTGGCCACGCCACCGACTGACTGGGTCGGTGAATCGGGAGTTACCCACTCAGGATGTTTTTTTTCCATTTCTTTTAGTTCTTGATATAACATGTCATATTCGAAGTCCGTTATTTCCGGATTGTCGAGATTGTAATATCGTTCATTATGATAGTTGATCTTTTTGATTAATTCTTGATAGGATGCATATTCTTCCATGTCTACCTCCTCATACTGAGTTATTATACCAAAATTAGCCTGTTGTTAAAACCATTATTTTTGATTGTTCCTGGCTTCGGGCAAAGAAAAAAAGCTCCGCCAAAGCTTCATAAAGTCATGGCGTGCTTTCAGTTTAACAATAATTTCAGGGCGCTGTGACCGGCCATAAGGACCTTGATGCCCACATTCGCCTCAAAGGCCACATGGACGGTGTTCCCGTCGATTTTGACGACCACCCCTTTGCCAAAGACATCATGCATAAGCAAGTCCCCGACCTGCCAGTCGATGTTGTTGTCTGCCACCACTTTTTTAGGGATCAGGTCATTGACCACGAAGCGGGGTTTGATTCCTTTGCGTTCGACACCGCCTTCGCCAATCTCATGGATGAACCGCGAACCGGTCTTGGGCGAGTTGGTGATGAAATTGTAGCCCTCGCTGTCGGTAAGATACAGCCGCTTTTTGGCCCGGGTGAAAGCCACGTAAGCCAGCCGTCGCTCTTCTTCAAGTCCGTCGTCACCCTCCTGGGAGATGGTCCGATAGGAAGGGAACACCCCTTCACTCAGGCCTGAAACAAATACATAATTGAACTCAAGCCCTTTGGCCATGTGGATCGACATCAATGACACAAACTCCTTTGCGTCCTGGGCATTGTTGTCAGTGAAAAGGGCGATATCCTGGAGATAGTTCTCGAAGGTCGCGGTTTCCGGGTTGTCTTTCTGGTATTGTTCGATCGAGCGCTGCAATTCATGGATATTGTCAATCCGGTTTTCCTCAAGATCGCCTCTGAGCATCTCCATGTAACCTAGATCATCGAGAAGCTCCTCGAAGATTACCGCAAGCGACTTGGTCGACTGGCGGGCCTTTTCAAGCGCCATCACCATCGACTTGAGGCCTTTTTTCGACTTGGAACTCAGCTTGATTTCCTGGTTGTGGAAGCAGACGGCCTCGTATTCGCTTACCTGGTTGTTCAAGGCGCAAAGCTGGATCGATTCGAGACTTTTCTGTCCGATGCCTCGTGCTGGTACATTGGCAATCCGCTCGAAAGCGAGATCGTCCTGGTTGACCAGAAGGCGCAGGTAGCTTAACGCATCCTTGATTTCCTTGCGGTTGAAGAATTTCAGGCCACCGAAGATCTTGTAATCGATGCCTCTGCGGATCAGCGCCTGCTCGATTGGCCTTGAAAGGTAATTGGCCCGGTACAGAATCGCGAAATCGCTGTAGTTGACCCCCTCTACCTCGTGAATCAGCCCCTCGATCTGGTCGGCGATGTACTCGGCTTCCTTCTCCTCATTGACTGCGGTGTAGGAAATGACACTTGCTCCCGCATCAGCCTTGGTGAAAAGCTCCTTTTCAAGCCGGTTGGCATTGTTCTTGATCAGCTCATTGGAAGCGTTGAGAATGTTCTGGGTCGAACGGTAGTTTTCGTTGAGATAGATTGTCTTGCATGGTGCAAAATCATGAGGGAAATCAAGGATGTAGTTCACATCCGCCCCACGGAAGCTGTAGATAGTCTGGTCGGGATCGCCAACCACACAGATTACCGCCTTCTTGGAAAGCAGCTTGACCAGACGATATTCATAGTCGCCCACGTCCTGGAACTCATCGACGTGGATATAGTCGTATTTGGCTTGCCATTTGGAAAGGACATAGTCGTAGTTTTCCAGGATGAATGTCGCCTTCAGGATCAAATCATCGAAATCAAGCATGAAGTGCTTCTGCTTGTAATCCTCGTATTCCTGGTAGATCAGAGCCTTGCGCCTTTCGGAGTCGATCCCCTCATAAAGTCGGAGCGCCTTCTGGGGATCGATATCGCTCATCTTGTTGGCCGAGATGAAGTTGATGGCACTCTTGAAACGGATGGCCTTCAAATCGATGTTCAGCTTCTGGTAGACTTTCTTGAGCAGCGCCTTCTGGTCTTCCTCGTCCATTATGACGAAATTTCCCGGGTAATTGAGGACATTGATATGCTGGCGCAATAGGCGCACGCAAAAGGAGTGGATCGTCGAGATGGTGCACTGGTGGGCCTGGATGCCCACCACCTTCTCAATCCGCTCTTTCATCTCGTTGGCCGCCTTGTTGGTGAAGGTAATCGCCAGGATCCTTCTAGGATCGATGCCGATATCCTCAATCAGATAGGCGATGCGGTAGGTGACAACCCGGGTCTTGCCCGAGCCGGCCCCGGCGATTATCCGCAGATTCCCGTCAATGAAGGTCGCCCCTTCAAGTTGCTGGGGATTGAGCAGTTTATTTAATTCCAAAAAATCGCCTCCTTAGTACTGATGCGACAAACCGACGATATCATTGATATCTTCCACTCCCATTTGGTCTAGAAGTTCATTCAATTCTTCGATGATTGTCACACAGGCAAAAGGATCGACAAGATTCTGGGATCCAACCGCCACGGCGCTGGCCCCGGCAATCATCATCTCGATGACATCCTTGCCACAAGATATGCCACCCATCCCGATTACCGGAATGTTTACAGCCTTGGTCACCTTGTAGACCAGGTTCAATGCCACCGGCAGAATCGCCGGTCCCGAATATCCTCCGGTCTTGTTGGCGATGATCGGCTTGCCGCTCTTGAGGTCGAAACGCATCCCGATCAAGGTGTTGATCATCGTTATCCCATCAGCTCCGGCTTGCTCGACCGCCTTGGCGATTTCCACAATGTCGGTGACATTTGGTGAAAGCTTTATGTAGACTGGAACCTTGGAAACTTCCTTGATTGCTTTTGTCAGCGTCGCCGCCATCGTCGCGTCGGTACCGAACTGGATCCCTCCAGCCTTGACATTGGGACACGAAATGTTTATTTCAAGTGCTCCGATCATGTCATGTTCGCTCATCCTTCTGGCCACTTCCACATACTCCTCCAAAGAGCTGCCTGCCACATTGGCGATGACTTTGTCATTGTAAAGCGGACGGAGAGTCTCGAGGCTTTGATTCAAGACAACATCGATACCCGGATTTTGCAGTCCGATCGCATTGAGCATCCCGCTTGGCCCTTCGGCTATGCGCGGAAGCGGATTGCCAAAACGCGGCTCCAGGGTGGTCGCCTTGATCATGATCGATCCCAGGATGTTGATGTCGTAAAAACGGGCGAACCCGTACCCAAATCCAAAAGTTCCTGATGCCGGAATGACCGGATTTTTCATATCCAGCCCCGGCAGTTTAACACGCAAATTAGCCATCGATTATCACCTCGTCACTTCTTAAAATCGGCCCTTCAACGCAGATTCGTTTGTCTCCTGTCAGGGTTTCACATGAACATCCCATGCAGGCCCCGAAGCCACATCCCATTCTTGCCTCATATGAAAGCTGGCCGTTTTGGCGGTAGGTCTTCGCCAATGCCATAAGCATCGGTTCCGGTCCGCAGGCATAGTAATTGTCGAATTCCAGGTTTTCGCTCTCGATCACATCGATGACCGTCCCCTTATGGCCGTAGCTGCCATCCATGGTTGCCACATGGACATCTCCTAGCTCCTGGAACTTTTCCTCATAGAAAAGCTGGTCCATTGTCCCGAATCCCAGGACCGTGGTCACTTCCACCCCCTGGGCAATTAGTTGCAGTCCCAGTTCATACATTGGTGGCGTTCCGAGACCTCCGCCGATAAGCAGGGCTTTGCCCTTACCAATCGGTGTGAACCCGTTGCCTAGACCCACCAGGCAATCGAGCTTGTCGCCTATTTGTTTTTTGGCCAGGATCTTGGTTCCCTCACCGACAACCCGGAAGATGAAGACGATCTTGTCATCATAGTAGCGGGCGATTGACATCGGCCGGCGCAGGTACGGTTCCTTCGAATCGTTGATCTTGATATTGATAAACTGCCCTGGGGCGGTTATGTATTTGGTCGCGTCACCCTGTAAAGTCATTTCATAGACATCGCTGGTTAACTGATTTATTGCAGTGATTGTAAAAATCCCACTCAGATATTTTTCCATCTATTTCTCTCCTTGCAAATTGTGAACTTTGCCATCGATGATGTTGTAGGCAACCAGGCCGGAAACCTTAGTGTTCAAAAATGGCGTATTGATTGATTTGGATTTGATCGATTCCTTGGTGATGACAAACTCCTTGTCCAGATCGATCACATTGAAATTGGCTTTGGCCCCGATTTCCAGCCGGTGGTCGATTCTTAGCACCCGGGCCGGATTGGCGCTCATGGAATCAAGGATTGTCTCCAGGGCTACCAGGCCTTTTTTTACCAGGTGGGTATAGCACAAGCAAAACGCATGTTGCGACCCGATGATCCCAAAAGGTGCCTTGTCGATGGCAACCGATTTTTCCTCGATGCTGTGGGGCGCGTGGTCAGTGGAAATGCAGGTGACAACTCCTGAGTTGAGCGCGCCTATCAACGATGCCACGTCATCTTTCGAGCGCAGTGGCGGATTCATCTTGAAATTTGGATTGTCCTTTTGGACATCCTCGTCGCACAAGATCAGGTGATGCGGGCACACCTCACCGGAGATAAGATCATTATGATATTTTGCCAGACATCCGATTGTCTCTTTGGTCGAGATATGGCAGATGTGGTAACGGTTCTTGATCTCGCTGGCCATAACCAGATCACGGCAGGCCTGGTTAGATTCCGAAGCGTTGTTGATTCCCACGAGTTCAAGCTGTTCGCTTGTCTTCGAAAGGTTGATCGAACCTCCGGTAACCAGTTCCTCCTCGTCTTCGCAGTGGGCCACAATCAGGCTGTCGTACTTTTTGGCCTCTTTCATTGCGACTTCCATCATCTTCGCTTCCTGAACACCACGGCCGTCGTCGGAAAAGCCGACAATTATCTTGCTTTCCAGGTTGGCCTTGAAATCGACCAGCTCCTTGCCAGCCAGATTTTTAGTGATCGCGGAGTAGGAATAAGTATGGACCATAGCATCCTTTTCGATGATTTCTTCCAACCTGGCGATTGTTTCAACATCGTCCATGACCGGATTCGTGTTGGCCATGGCCACCACATGAGAATAACCGCCATAAAGAGCCGCGAGTGTCCCGGTTGCCACGGTTTCCTTGTGTTCGTATCCGGGCTGACGCAGATGGACGTGGAGGTCGACAAAGCCCAAAGAAACCAGTTTGCCTTCGATATCGATGATTGTACCCTGATCCGTGATTTCAGGAGCGATATCGGATATTTTTTCATCCTCGACCAGGATGTCGAGTTTCCGGATTTTTCCCTGGTAATATACATTACCGTTTTTAAAAAGTGTCTTATTCATCGCCTAGCACCATATTCAACAATGCCATCCGCACAAATACCCCATTGGCCATTTGCTTGAAGATCCGACTCTTGTCGCACTCGACCACTTCATCGCCGATTTCCACGTTGCGGTTGAATGGCGCCGGATGCATGATGATGGCATTTCCTTTCATTTTGTTCACGCGTTCCATGTTCAGCCCATAAAGGTTGTGATATAGCTGGGTTGAGATATTGAAATTCTTCTCATGGCGTTCATACTGCACGCGCAGCAGCATAACGACATCCACCTTGTCGATGATCTGGTCAAATTCGACATAGTTGTATCCGGGCTGTTCGAAAATGTCCGGTCCGGAAGTGTAGACTTCCATTCCGAGTTTTTGCATAACCTCGAAATTGGTATGGGCCACCCTTGAATGGACCACATCGCCGACAATGACGACCTTCAGACCTTCAAATGACCCGAATTCCTCGCGGATGGTCATCAGATCAAGCAGCGACTGGCTGGGATGGTTGCCCGTCCCGTCGCCCCCGGAAATCATCGGCGTCTTGATCCGGTCCTGGAGTTCCAGGAAGTATTCCTTCTGGGGATGGCGGATGACCATGCAGTCGACCCCGATGCTTTCGAAGAAACGGACCGTGTCATATAGCGACTCGCCTTTGCGGATCGAAGAGTTTTCAACTTCGAGATTCTGGGTCTTGCATCCCAGATTCATCGCCGCTTTTTCAAACGAATAGTGGGTCCTGGTCGAAGGTTCGAAAAAAAGATTAGTCACCACCTTATTGCCCTGGTAATCGACCTTTTTTCCGGCCTTGAATTCTTCTGCCCGGTCGATAATCTCGTTTATCTGATCTATTGTGAAATCCTGCAGCTTAAAAATATTCATCCGTTATCTCCTTTTTCTCATATTTCTCATATAAGGCCAGTTCCACGCATTCGGGAACAAGGTCCTTGACGGAGCGGCCATGGGACACGATCTCCTTGACGGTCGAGCTTGAAATGAAGGCATGGCTCTGGCGGGCCATGAAAAAGACCATCTCGATGTCCTTTTCAAGATACTGGTTCGCAAATGCCATCTGCAGCTCGTATTCGAAGTCCATCGTCGCCCTTATCCCGCGGACCAGGACATTGGCCTTGACATCCTTGGCATATTCTACCGCAAGCTTGCTGGAGTAATCAACCACAATATTGTCAAATTGTTTGGTCGCCTCCTTGATCAGGGCCACCCGCTCTGCGATGTCAAGCAAGCCCTGTTTTTTCATATTCACAAAGATCGTGACATAGAGCGTATCGAAAACCGATGAGGCTCTTTCAATAATATCTATATGGCCGTTGGTTATCGGATCGAAGGTCCCGGCATAAACTGCAATATTCTTTTTCATTGTGCAACTCCGTATTCTAAAATAGTCAAAGCGGTGATTCCGTATTCATGTCGTTTTTTCACATGCAGATTCCCGGGCAATTCGAAGGTTACTTCCTTAAGTTCTTCCACCACTATTATCGCCCCGTCACTGAGCATGTGCGACCCAACCAGAAACTCCAAAATCCCATCGACCAGTCCCTTGCCATAGGGCGGGTCTAAAAAAACCAGGTCGAACCTGATCTTGTCCTGGGAGAATTTTTCCAGGGCCTTATTATAATCAAGCTTGTAAACCTGGGCGTTTTCAATTCCCAGATTGCCAAGATTCTCCCTGACCACCTGGAAGGCGGCGTACTGCTTGTCGACGCTGTAAAGCTTATCGCACCCTCGCGACATGGCTTCGATTCCCAGTCCGCCACTGCCGGCGAAAAGGTCGAGGACCACACCGCCCTGGAAGAACGGTCCGATCATGTTGAACATGCTTTCCTTGTTTTTGTCTGTGGTCGGCCGGGTCAGGCTTGACTTGACAGTCTTTAGCTGACGCGACCGGTATTTTCCTGCTACAACTCTCATTATTTACTCCTGAAATTCAAACTGTTATGGATAAGCTCCGGCGAAATATTCTTGAAAATAATCCCGGTGAGCTTTTCAAGCAGCTCGTTTAGGGCGTAATAATCGCGGTAATAATCCTGGATTGTCCTGTTCTGGGATACTTCGATCCGGATGTCTTTCAACTCCTGTTCAAGCAATCCTGGATCTGTGTAACTGCCGTACTTTTTCAATTCATTTATCTGGTGGATTTTGTCTTGCAACCTGGCAAGCAGCTCCCTGATTTCCTTTGATTCAAGTTTGATAGAACTTTCGACAAAGTCCCGGTATTCCTTGGTCTGTCTGATCAGGTCGATCAGCTCATCGATTTTTTGTTCCACTCGAATGCTCCTTGTTGTATTTTGCGATTATCGACTGGGAAATCCCGATCGCCAGAAAAGCGCACAGGATTGAGGAACCGCCATAGGAAATGAACAGCAGCGGAACCCCGGTCATCGGGATCAAACCGGTGATACCGCCCAGATTCACAAAGACATGGGCGAAGAAATAAGTGGCGATGCCAATCAGGATCAGGCGTTCGAAATCAGATCTGACCTTGGCCGAGTACACCAGCATCCTGACAATTATATATGTGATTGGAACCAATACCACCAGGAGGCCGACAAGTCCGAATTCCTCCATGATGATGGCTCCGATGAAGTCATTGTAAGCTTCGGGGATGTAGCCAAATTTCTGGGTCGAATTGTCGAGTCCAAGTCCCGACAGCCCCCCGTTGACAATCGCAATCAGGGAGTTGACCAGCTGGTAGGCGGAATTGGTCGGGTCCGACAGCGGATCAAGCATGACAGTGAACCGCTTGACCTGATAGCTGCCGAGGACAAATTTGAAAGCGAATATTCCAAGCAACCCGACAGCCGGCAGGGCCATCAGGATCATTTTCTTTGTTTTCTTGTAGAACTTGCCGGGGGCATACATGAAAACGACAAACGATATCAATGCCAGGATCAATGACGACCCCAGATCGTCATTGATGATAGCTCCGGTCAAAAAGGCGATTGCAACCATCGCCACCGGGAAGACCAGGACCCGCTTGAAGCGTTCCTTTACGAACGCCTCCTTCTGGGCTGAATTTTGAAACGGCGGATGGACCAGAAACGAGTCATGGACCACGCTCAGGGAAAATGACAGGCCAAGAATAAGCGATATTTTCATGAACTCGCCCGGCTGGATGGTGTAACCTCCAGGCAGCTTGATCCAGGCGTAGGCTCCGTTGACCGGATCGAACACCCGGCAGACAAGCATCATTGCCCAGTTGATCCCCAGGATAGTTAGGATATTGCCCCAGGAAAGGCTTTGTGCCTTGAACGTCTTGGCAAACACCGTCATGATGATCGCTCCCAGGACAATAAAAAAGCCCTGCTGTGCGGTCTTTTTGAAAGCACTCAAGGTGCCAAGGCGCGGAACGGAACCATTGGCGGCTGACCAGACCATAACAATCCCGAAGACGCACATGATGAAAACTGCCAGATAGATGCCCTGGTCCGCCCCTTTGAAGCGGAAGAAGCGCTTGATCACGTTTCTCATGGCTACTTTTCCATCTTCACGAAGGTAGCTTCTTTCGCCTTCTCGATGGTCCTATAGATCGAATAGCCCGAAGCCGCCTCAAATTCCTTGTCGTATTGTTTCTGGGCCATCAAACTATCTACAATGGCGGTATATTTACGGTAGCAATCCATCAGTTTGGCGCTATCGATTCCTTGTTCATAAGCCTGTTCCACGGCAACATATAAATTGATGACATCTGTTATTTCCTCAACTGACCATGTGTAGTCCAAAGGATAGTCGTACTCCATATTTCAACCTCTTCTCTTTTTTTTCATTATAGTTTATATGGCTTGATAAAGCAACTTTTGATTACAAAATAGCCGTTTTGCCGGCATCAGGGTAAAGAAAAAGTCCGAATGTCGGACTAGTCAAAAAACTTCTGCGATTCGCTTGAATTCAAATCGACAATCTTGTAGAAATAATCCTTCTGGCTCAGATTGCCGCGTTCGAGAGTCGCCTCGATATTGCCATCCTTGAGATAGATGACCTTGGTCGAGTAAGAAGCGATCTGCGAATCGTGGGTGACCATCAGGATTGAAACACCTTGGGTATCGTTTAGCTCCTTGAACAGCGTGAGAAGTTCGTGGGAATTTCGCGAATCAAGATTCCCGGTTGGCTCATCGGCCACGATGATCTTGGGATTGGTCACCAATGAACGGGCCACTGCCGTCCTTTGGCGCTGTCCTCCCGAACATTCGTTGGGAAACTTGTCAAGCAACGAATCGATTCCCAGGGTCCTGGCAATCTGTTCAACCCGTTCACGGATGTCTTCTTGGGGCAGCGAATTCAAAGTCAAAGGCACGGCGATGTTTTCGTAGATGGTCAGGGAGTTGAGCAGGTTGAACTCCTGGAAGATGAAACCGAGGTTCTGATAGCGGAATTTTCCCAGCTCGTTTTCACCCATTGTCCGCACCGATTGACCGGCGATGTACACTTTGCCTTTGGTTGGCAAGTCGATTGTCGACATGTTGTTGACGAAGGTCGATTTCCCCGAACCGCTGGGACCCATGACGCAGACGAAGTCGCCACTGTCCATCGAAAAATCGATCCCGTGAAGGGCCTCGAACTGCTGGCGTGTTCCAACCCCGTATATCTTGATCACATTCTGCGCTTCCAACAATCTTGTATTTTCCATTAGCGTTCCCTCCCGATGAATGTTTTAACCCGTTTGATATAAATATGTCTGCAGCCCATAAAACTGACAAGTCCCACTGCCACGAAATAGCCGATCGTGATGGCTGCCATGATCGGATCAAGTCCGATCAAAACGACATTCTTGATTGCCATGATGACCAGGTAGACCAAAGGCATCACCACAATGACTCCATAATAAAGCATTAGCTCGAGGTTGATGATTCTGATGATCTGTCCTTTGGTATAGCCGATATGATAGACGTTGTCGAAGAAATGCTTGCGGGTCTCAACCTCGACCATGACCTTGAAAAGGATTGAAGTGAAAAGCAGGGCGATGATCACAAACAGGCCGATCATGATGATTATGAAGGCCCGGCGGTCCTGGTATTGGCCAAACATCATCGCTCCCACGATTATCAGCGAGAAGATCGTCATGGCGATAAGCGCCACCGATCTCTCGATGATCTCCACGAAGTTCGACAGGGCAATCAAGGCAACCTTGCGGGTGATCAGACTCTTCATTTTCAACTTCGCCACATACTCGGGGATGAAATATCTGATGACCCCGATCGAACCGACACAGCCGATCATCCCGACCCCGGTGAAATCGCTAACCGACTTGGCAGTCAATCCCGCAAAGATACCATAAAGATAGAGCGCCACGAAAACCAGCGACGGGATTTTCAAAGCCCTCTTGTCGCGCCTGATCGTTTCCCGGCTGGAGTTAAGCAAGGCCAGGATGTCGTTGCGGAACACATAACCCATGGCTACTATTATCAGCACCAGGATAATTGTGCCAAATACGGCAATCAAGGCACCGAATGCCGAAGGAATGAGGGTGAATATCGAGCTGTCGATATTCAGGTAGTCATAGATGACCATATTGGCAAGAAAAGTGGCAGCAATCCCCAACGCAATCCCGGCACCGATCCCGATTCCCAGCAGGACAAACAGCTGGTACATCAAAAAACGCGTCGTTTTCATATAATGGGACCCGCTCATTCCCAGGATTGCAAAAGCGCTGGACTTCTTGGTCATAAAAAAGTCACTGGTGAAAAAAACCATGATTGAAACGAAGGTCAAAACCAAAATCAAAAGCAGGGTGGTCGGAGGAATCGAGATCTGGGAAATCGAAGTCCCCGAACTGGTCTGTTCGGTGGTTTTCAAAAACGGGTTTTCCAACAAGTTGAAAAACATGAAGCTGATGGCAACCGCCCCGATCAGGGTGGCCAAAAAGAAAAAAGACTGGCGATATTCCCTTTTCAATATCGTCATTGATAATTTAAATGTCCCCATATTTACTCCTTTTTTTGTGATTTTCAAGCTTTAACACTATACTTTTTGGAATCTTTCTTGTATAATACATTTCGAAAGACAGGTGGTTTAATGATATTAATGAAAGATATAATTGATGACAGCGATGTGCGCATCCGCGAAGTCTCCAAGGAAGTCACCCTTCCATTGAGCCAGGAAGATGCCGCCCTGCTTAAAGAAATGCATCAGTTCTTAGTGAATTCCCAAGATGAACAAATCAGTGAACAATACCAATTGCGCCCAGCTGTAGGAATTGCAGCCATCCAATTAGGCGTGCCTAAGCGTATGTGCGCCATCCATATCCTGGATTGGGACGATGAAGGCGAGGTAATCGGATCGACCGATTACGCCCTGGTAAATCCCAAAGTGGTTTCTTATACTCCCAAAAAATCATACCTCAAAGACGGCGAAGGCTGCCTATCGGTGAACGATCCCCATGAGGGATACGTGCCCCGCCATGCCAAAGTCACAGTTGAAGCCTATGATTTGTTGTCTGACAAAAAAATAAAAATAACCGCACGCGGATTCGAGGCGATCTGCATCCAGCACGAACTCGACCATTTCGATGGCATCCTGTTCTATGACCGGATCAACAAGCAGTCACCTTTGAAACCGATTGACGACGCGATAATTTTATAAGGATACCGAGGTATCCTTTTTTTGTCCATAATATTGTAACCGCTTTTTATTAGTTAGCTTCCAAACTTTCAAATTATGAAAAAAGAATCACTTTCGTGATTCCTAGTCGTTGTAGTCAAGGGCGATCCTGTCGCTGACAAAAGGCCGGACATAGGTGTCGGCAACATGGACATGGCTTGGATCAGTCGCATAGTTGCTTAAAGCCTCCCTTGATGCCAGGGTTGTCACCAGGGCGAGATCACGTGAAGAGCTTTCAATGGGATCAACCACCACTTTGGCGTCGATCAGCCCTTCCACCTTGCCTACAAGTCCTTCCAGTCCGTTTTTCAAATTGGCAATGACCTCCTGGTCATTTTTGAATTCTTCCTTGAGATTCCACATCACGATATGTTTTACCATTATTAACTTCTCCTTTTTTGTGTATTATACCATAAATCCGGGGCTTCACAACTTCCCACCGGCCAAGATCCAAGTTTTTTCATAACATAAAAAAATGTGGGAGTTCTCCCACATCTTTTATTGTTTCAATGTGAATTCAGGATAAGCTTCTGAACCATGTTCTCCGATATCCAGACCACGCATTTCTTCTTCTGCAGTAACGCGAAGACCAACTGTGTGTTTGATTACATTGAAAGTGATGAAGCATGTCACCAATACCCAAACTATTACCGCTCCGGCACCGGTTGCTTGGACGATCAACTGATCGAATCCACCACCGTAGAATAAACCGTTGACACCTTCTGTAACTGGAGTAGTTGTAGCGAACAGACCTACTGCCAATGTTCCCCAGACACCATTCAACATATGGACACCGATTGCCCCTACTGGGTCATCGATATGGAATTTTTGGTCAATGATTTCAATTCCGAAAGTGACAAGGAATCCGGCGATAATACCGATGATGATAGCCCCGTTCATTGAAACGATATGACATCCGGCAGTGATGGCAACCAGACCAGCCAAGGCCCCGTTCAATGTCATTGAAATATCAGGTTTACCGTAACGAGCCCATGTCAGGAACATTGTTGCCAGAGCACCAGCAGCCGCAGCCAGGTTTGTTGTCATGGCGATATGCCCTACATATGTAGCCGCTTCTAATGAAGATCCGGCATTGAATCCAAACCAGCAGAACCATAAGATGAATACACCCAAAGCTCCCAAAGGAATGCTGTGACCTAAGATCGCATTAGATTTCCCATCAGGTGTGTATTTTCCGATACGGGGACCGATAGTGATCGCACCAGCCAATGCCGCTAAACCACCAACCGCATGCACGGCCATAGATCCTGCGAAATCGATGAATCCCATTTGTGACAGCCATCCGCCACCCCAGATCCAGTGACCTGATATTGGGTATACTACCAATGAAATAACAACTGTATAAATCAGGTAAGAACCGAATTTAGTTCTTTCAGCCATAGCTCCTGATACGATTGTCGCCGCAGTAGCACAGAACACTGTTTGGAAGAAGATAAACACTTCTGGTGACAATGTGTCCGCATATAATCCCAATGATACAGGATTCATGAATCCTGATGATCCGAAGAATCCGTTGAAGCTGTTTCCAAACATCAACCCGAATCCGACAAAATAGAAAATCAATGAACCGATGGAAAAGTCCATCAAGTTTTTCATCAACACGTTGTTCGTGTTTTTTGATCTAGTAAAACCACTTTCCAATACGGCGAATCCGGCCTGCATCAACATTACCATTACAGATGCCAGGAATACCCATACGATATTAATTAATTGTTCCATAATCTCTCTCCCTTTCTAGCTAAGTGCTGCTTCGTCTTCTTCACCGGTACGGATACGGATAGTTTTTTCAACTGCATAAACGAAAATTTTTCCATCTCCGACTTGTCCAGTACGCAATTTCGCCTTGATCTCTTCAATCACCTTTTGCGCCTTTTCAGTTGGCAATACGACTTCGACTTTCATTTTGGATACGAAGTTCACGTTGAACTTAGTTCCACGGTATTGTTCAGTATAACCTAACTGGCTACCAAATCCCATAACGTTGGAAATGTTCATACCCTTCACTTCGTTATCCATTAATAACTCTTTTAAAGCATCTAACTTTTCAGGTCTAATAATGATTTCTAACTTTTTCATTTTTGTTGCCTCCTCCTTGCTTGATAAGAATATATCATACCGATAAAAAAGTGTCAATAAAGATTTATTATTATTTTAATAAAATTTTAATGACATAATATTAATTAAATGAAGCAAACCCCAAAAAATAATAACCGCAGCCATAAAAAGCACCTTGGTCAGTGGATATGAAATGACTGATAATAACCGGATCGAACCGGCCAGGCGATATGGTTTTTTTCCATTACAAAGCAATTATTTGTGATTATGGTTGTTTTTTCGGTTGGAGGGCTGGTATGTCAACTCTTTAGGATCGATGGCGGTGGTGACCGATGTCTCCTCCTTGATATTCCCATTTGATATTGCTTATGATTAAGAATTTGAAAAGCCCAATCCGGTGTGCGAGATGATTCTTTCCGGCGGTAATCAATAATTCATTCAAAGATCATCCCGCGCAAATAAACAATTATTATGACTTTGCGTTCGCTTCAATTATCACCCCTTAGATGATTTGAATTTTTCAGAGAGTAAATCTTAGACAATTAACTCGTTGTCAATGGGTATGGTATTCAGTCCATGCGTTCAGGTAGCCTCAACGCATCTTCTACATTAATAATACAAAAAGTAGATTATGTAATACAAGTGATATTATAATAAAATTTGGATATCTGCTTTTTCTGTGGCCAGAGACGTTGAATGTATGGGATATAATGAAATACATCCACCAGTAAATACTGTGGCCAATGAATATGATCGCCTAGAAAGATATCAGGAACATAAATTCAATTACAAAAAAACTTGATAGCCTCGTCTTTACAAGGTTCAAGCCTCATAGTTCGCATTATTATTGGAATCTCCACATTGCAGGAGTATGTCTTTGCCTAAATGTAAAAAAGAGCCTTGCGGCTCAGTAATAATCGCGGACAATATTCACCATATCTTCCAGATAAACCCTGGCGTCGTCAATCACATCTGTCTCAATCTCGTTTCGCTTGAACAGAGATTGCTTGAAGCAGTATTGCTGGCGCATCAGCGGAATATCGTATTTATATGCCAAATCGACTGTGGATTTCAATTTCTTGCTGTTAAAATAATACCCGGTAATAAAAATCACATTCTTGACCTTGTAGCGACTTACCTTCTGGATAAATCGTTCCAGCTCTTTGTCCTTGCCAAAGCCATCCCCGAACGTGATGATCAAAAGGTCGATCTTTTCATCAAACTTGAAATCGGCCATTTTGCTTGCCCGGACATTCAAAAAACGGGCCAATTCGTTAGCGATAGTTTCTATATACGGCGTTTTATGCGAGTAAACAATTTTTATGACCATCATACCACCTTCCCATAAACATAATATTACACGATTATGAACTAAAAATTAAGTACTTTTGTAATTTTTGATTGTTGTCAAGGGCTAAAAAGTTTGTTATTATGCTTATGAATGATAAGGAGATTTTTATGAATAAAAGAAATTGTATTATCGGCCAGTCGGGCGGTCCGACTGTCGCCATCAACGCGACATTAGCCGGCATCATATCCAAAGCCAAGCTCTCGGGCGAATATGAAAACATTTACGGGATGATCAATGGAATCCAGGGGTTGATCGAGAGGCGTATCATCAACTTGCTCGATGAATTCGCAACTGACAACCAGATCGACTGTCTCAAGACGACTCCGGCCATGTATCTAGGATCATGCCGCTTCAAGTTGGAAGACCATACCAAAGATGACAGCCAGTTCCAAAAAATCTTCCTGATCCTGCAGGAACTCAACATCACCGATTTCTTCTATATCGGGGGCAACGACTCGATGGATACAGTCATGAAACTCAACCGCTACGCCAAGTTCATCGGTGTTGCCATCAACTTCATCGGATTGCCAAAGACAATCGACAACGACCTTTTTGGCACCGACCACACCCCGGGATTCGGCTCGGCAGCCAAATACGTGGCCAGCTCGATGCTCGAAGTCGTCCATGACAGTTCCATCTATGACCTTCCATCGATCACGATTGTCGAAGTGATGGGCCGCAATGCCGGCTGGCTTACAGCTTCAAGCGCCCTGAGCCGCAATGAATACAATGGTGCTCCGGATCTGATCTATTTGCCTGAGGTTGAATTCGACAAGGACCGTTTTTTATCCGACATCGAGAACGTGATGAAACAAAAGCGTTTCGTTGTCGTTGCCGTTTCCGAAGGGATCCGCGATGAAGATGGCAATTATCTCGATGCCGACAGCCGCTATGTCAAAAAGGACGCCTTTGGCCACATCCTCCATTCGGGGACCGGAAAGGTCCTGGAAACCCTGGTCTACAACCGGTTCCACTGCAAAGTCCGGTCAATCGAACTCAATGTCCTGCAACGCTGCGCGATGCACATCGCATCAAAGTGCGACCTTGACGAATCTTTCAACTGCGGGATGCACGCCATCGAGTGCGCCTTGAACAATCTCAGCGGCCAGGTCGTTTCCATGAAAAGAGTTTCCAACAACCCATACACGATCGAATACATCCATAACGATGTTGAAAATGTGGCTAACCTGGAACAGAAAATGCCACGTCATTACATCAACGAACAAGGCAACGATATCACTCAAGACGCCATCGAATATCTAAAACCCCTTATTCAAGGAGAAGTCGCGCTCAAATATGAAAACGGAATCCCGACATATATGAGCTGCAAGCACCTTCTGTGATGGCAATCGAACTTTTTTATCAAAGAATGGCGGATATTCTTCAAGAGGAATATCCCCAATTTGAAAAAGCCCTTGAACAACAAGATTCGAAGGGCTTTTATTTGAATACATTGAAGAGTGATATCCTCTTTCATCTTGACAAAACAAAAATAACCGCCCATGAATTCATCGAAAACGGCTACCGCTACGACCACACCGACTATTTTTTAGGAAAGCACCCCTATTTCGATCTGGGTCTTTACTACATCCAGGATCCAGGAGCCATGGTTGTCGCAAGCACGGTCGCAGTGGATAAAGATGATTATGTGCTCGACATGTGTGGAGCTCCCGGAGGCAAATCATGCAAAATCGCCATGTCCCTGTCGAACCAGGGCCTGCTTGTCGCCAATGACATCTCCCCGCTTCGGGCCAGGATCCTATCGGGCAATATCGAAAGGATGGGGATAACCAACACCATCGTGACCAACGGTGATCCGGTCAACTTCACCAAAGAACTGGGCGGATTTTTCGACAAGGTCTTTCTCGATGCCCCGTGCTCGGGAGAAGGCATGTTCCGCAAAACTGACAAAGCCATTGAGACCTGGTCACCTGAAAAGGTTGCCGAGTGCGCCACCATCCAGAGAAAGCTATTGGATAGCGCCTACGAGCTGTTGAAAGAGGATGGCCTGCTTGTCTATTCAACCTGCACCTATTCGCTCGAGGAAAACGAGGATCAGGTCAGATACATGCTGGAACACTATCCAGTTGAGCTTGTCAAGATCGACATGCTTCCAGGAATGAGTCCCGGCATCGATCTTGAAGGGACAGTCCGGATGTATCCCCACAAATACCAAGGCGAAGGGCAGTTCATCGCGATCCTGAAAAAACTCGAAGGAAAAAAAGCGAAAGTCCAACGGTTGAATGACAATGTCGCCAAAGACCAGCGCGAGCTGGTAAGAATGTTCTACAAGGAAAATCTCAATATCGATGTTCCAGAACACCTGTTCAATTCCAACGGCCACATCTATGCGATCCAGGAAAATTTCATCAAAATACCCAGCTTCAAGATCCTGCGCAGCGGACTATATCTGGGCGAGTGCAAGAAAAACCGTTTCGAACCTTCCCATTCGCTGGCCCGGACGTTGACCAAAGACCAGGTCAGACGCTTCGTCGATTTCCCGGTCGATTCGAAAGAGTTCGCCGATTATCTTTCCGGACTCACCCTGGAGCCACAAGGCAAAAAGGGCTATGGCGTCATATTTGGCGACGGTTACCCTCTTTCATTCTACAAGGAAAGTGACCAGATCAAGAATCTCTACCCGAAAGGACTTAGAAGATGAACCGATACGAAATCATAAAAGACCTGTTCTTCACCGATTTGAACAAGCGTTGCTTCGGTTTCAACCTGAATGAAGCGATGTTCCACCTTGTCCAGGTATCCACGTTCAATATCCTGATAGGCAAAAAGGAAGGTTTCGACATCGAACTTTGCGCCATCGCGGGACTGCTCCACGACAGCGCCACATACATCAATGGCACCAGCTTCAACCACGCTTTGCTTTCAAGCGAATACACAAAAAAACTCCTTGACAAGAGCGGCCTGTTCGAACAAGCGGAAACCGAAATGATTGTCAGGGCAATCGCCAACCATTCAAGCAAGAAACAGGTTGACGACAAATTCAGTGAAATATTAAAAGCCAGCGATGTCGCCAGCTCTTATCTGCTTAATGGCTGCAACCTGGTCGCGCGAAAGCACGAACCATACCTGCAGTATTTGAAAAAACTCAGTCTTCTTGATTGATCTTGGAACACCGGTCCATCCGGTGTCCTTTTTTGCGTCTTGGGCAGTCCTTGTTTATCTGGTAATTGCCCCCGGCCACATTCAACATCGCCCCCTCGACCAGGTAGGTCGCAATCTTTTTGCGGGCGATATCGTAAAGCCGCTGCACCGTGGTCCGGCCCACATTGAGCACATCGGCGCATTCCTGCTGGGTCATCCCCTCATAGTCGATCAGCCGGATGCACTCGTACTCCTCGACGCTCATCACAATCGACTTTTCATTGCCGTGATTGCGGCATGTCTTGAACGCGGTGAACTCCGGGAGCTGTTCGATATTTTTAATTCTCGCTGGTCTTACCATCTCTTATCCTTATTAACTCCTCGATTCCTTTTTTTACCCGGTTTTCAACTTCCTGGGCCAGCTCATTGGTCTTGAGCTTCTCGTATTCCTCATAGTGGATCGGTTCCAGGTATTTCAGGTAAACTGTGGTTTTTTTGATATTGTTGCTTTCGAACACCTTGAAACTGTCTACGATCGCCACCGGCACGATCGGTGCCTTGGCTACGGTCGCCATCTTGAATGTGCCCCATTTGAACTCATTGATCTCGTTGCCCTTTTTCGACCGGGTACCTTCCGGGAAGACCAGGTAGTTGATCCCCTCTTCGAGTTCCTTGGCGACGGCCTTGATTGTCTTGACAGCCTTGCGGTTGTCCTGGCGGTCGATTGGCATGTATTCAAGCATCTGGATGACTTTACCGATAAGCGGAGCAGTAACCAGTTCCTTTTTAACAACACCCTTGTAGATGTTCTTGTGCGATGCGAAGATCGCCAGCGGGTCCGCAAATCCCTGGTGGTTTGGCGTAAGCAGGTAGCCTTGCTTTTCGGGCAGATTCTCCATCCCTGAAGCGATAACTTCAATCCGGCCGGTCTGCAATAGTTTGCGGTCAACTCCGCAGATGTAATCATAGCGCTTCTGGAGCGATACAGTGTCCTTGTTGCGGTAGTATTTTTTCACCCGCGCCATCCAAAATGGAATTATCAGCATGCAGCGGATTACTATCAATGCAATTCTTTTCATGTTAACCTCTCATATGTTTCTAATTTGAAAGTCTCGAAATCGGTCGTATCGACAAGTCCGAACTTCTCTTCGTCAATCTCTGGAAAATGTGTTTCCCCCTGGTAGTCTCCAGGAATCCGGGAAACAAGGATCCTGTGGGCATAATCCATCGTCTGGGAATAGACACTCGCTCCGCCACACACATAAAGCGTTTCCGGGCTGTCCTGGTACTGCTTTAGAAGTACGCCAAGGTCATGGACAACTTCGATTCCGGGAACATCGAGTTCCTTGGAAGTCAACACCAGGTTCCTGCGGTCCTTGAGGGGCCGTTTCATAGCCGCAAAGGTCGTCGACCCCATAAGGATAGCATGATTGAGGGTCGTATTGCGGAAATGTTGCAGGTCTTCCTTATTGTGCCAGGGCATGCCAAAGTGGCCTTTTTCACTGCCGATAAGGTTGTTCTTGTCCATGGCTACAATCAAGACGATCATCAGACAGCCACCTCGCCGGTGAGCTTGCCATGCGACTGGTAGCCGCTGACCTTGATATCATCGATGGTGAAATCGAAGATCGACTTGACTTGGGGATTGAGTTCAAGTTTGCACAGCGCCAGCGGTTCGCGGGCGATCTGGGTCTCCATCACTTCGAAGTGGTTCGAATAGATGTGGGCGTCGCCGATTGTATGGATGAACTCCTTGGCGACAAGGTTGGTGACCTGGGCGATCATCGCAGTGAACAGGGCGTATGAAGCGATATTGAAAGGCACTCCCAGGAATATATCGGCCGAGCGCTGGTAAAGCTGGCACGAAAGATACTTGCCATCGCCACTGACATAGAACTGCAAGAACGAGTGGCATGGTGGCAGTTTCATCTTGTCGACCTGGGCGGGATTCCAGGCTGAAATGATGTGCCTTCTTGAATTGGGGTTGGTTTTGAGCGATTCGATCACATTGGCCAGCTGGTCGATGCCCTCATTGTTGAAGTTGCGCCACTGGGCCCCGTAGACCGGACCGAGATTGCCATGCTTCTTGGCGAACTCATCATCGTTTCTGATTTTTTCGATGAATTCATCCAGGGTCTCGTTCTGGTAATCGGGATGGTTCTTGTAGTCATCATAAGGCCATTCGTTCCAGATATTGACTTTGCGGTCGACCAGGTACTTGATGTTCGTGTCGCCCTTGATGAACCAAAGCAGCTCTTCTGCAATCGGTCTAAGATACATCTTCTTGGTCGTCATCAGCGGGAAACCATCGAGCAGGTTGTAGCGGGTCTGGTATCCAAAAATCGATCGGGTCCCCGTGTTGGTCCTGTCCCCACGGTCTTCGCCGCTTTCCAGAACGTATCGGGCCATCTCTAAGTACTGTTTCATCTTATCCTCCTTGACTGCCGGGATAATCTTTCCGGCAAGTTGTGTATGAATGATCCGCCATGACTTATTCATGGTTCTAAGACGGCGATGTGTAGTGCCATCTTGATAGTCCTTATTATAACATTTTTAGCCTCTTTGCGGTATCCAAAATGCAAAGTAAAAGCTAGGCAATCGAAACCTAGCTTCCAAAAACTATTTCAGACCGGCGATTTGCGATTTGACCATTGCCACAAAATCGGCGAAGCTTACAGTGATCTGTTCCTGTTTGCCGTGTTCACGGTAAGTAACAGTCTTTTCGTCGCGCTCATTATCACCTAAAACCAGAATATAAGGGACTTTCTGGATTTGGGCGTCACGCATCTTCTTGCCAAGCTTTTCTTCCCGCTCGTCAAGTTCAACCCGGATTCCCTGGGCCTTGAGATTTTCCATTACTTCCTTGGCATACTCGCCGTGGTATTGGTTGTTTACCCCAAGGACTTTTACCTGGATTGGAGCCAGCCAGGTCGGGAAATTTCCGGCATAATGTTCGATCAGGATTCCGATGAATCGTTCGATCGATCCATAGACAACGCGATGGACCATTACCGGACGGTGTTTTTCCCCGTCTTCACCGATGTAGTTCATATCGAAACGCTCAGGCAGGTTGAAGTCAAGCTGGATTGTCCCGCATTGCCAAGTCCGGCCGATTGCATCTTTGATCTTGAAGTCCAGTTTGGGACCATAGAACGCACCATCACCAGGATTGAGGACATAGTCGATGCCCCGTTTTTCCAGCACGTTTTGCAGGGCGCTCTCCGCCTTTTCCCAGATCTCATCGGAACCTATCGCTTTTTCTTCCGGTTTGGTCGAAAGTTCGATATGGTAATCGAAGCCGAAGATATCCTTGTAGAAATGGTCAATCAGATCGATCACGCCATTGACTTCCTGTTCTATCTGGTCAGGGAGCATGAAGATATGGGCATCATCCTGAGTGAAAGATCGAACCCTGAACAAACCATGGAGCGCTCCCGAGTATTCGTGGCGGTGCACCTGTCCCAGTTCTCCCACGCGCATCGGAAACTCCTTGTACGAGTGCAAAGCATTCTTATAAACCAGGATCGATCCCGGACAGTTCATCGGCTTGATCGCGAAGATGTTCTCGTCGATCTCAGATGTGTACATATTTTCACGGTAATTGTACCAGTGACCCGATGTCTCCCAAAGATCCTTGTTCAACATTATCGGAGTCTTGATTTCCTGATATCCGGCTTTTTCATGTTCCTTGCGCCACAGGTTTTCAAGCTCATTGCGCACAATCATTCCCTTAGGCAGGAAGAACGGGAATCCCGGACCATATTCGGAAACGAAGAAAAGATCCAGGTCTTTTCCCAGTTTGCGGTGGTCGCGTTTGGCAGCCTCTTCCAGGAATTTCAGGTGGTTGTCAAGATCTTCCTTGGAAAAGAAGCTCACCCCGTAGATTCTCTGGAGCATCGGATTGTTCGAGTCCCCGCGCCAGTAGGCCCCGGCCAGTGACATCAGCTTGAAATGTTTGATTACCGAAGTAGCCACCACGTGGGGCCCCCGGCAAAGATCGGTGAATTTCCCCTGGCTGTACAGGGTGATTGTTCCGTCTTCAAGATTCTCGATTAGCTCACTCTTGTATGGGTCGTTTTTGAACATCGCCAAAGCGTCAGCCTTCGATACTTCGCTTCTTGTTATCTTCGCCCCTGCTGCGACAATCCGTTTCATTTCCTTTTCGATTCTAGGAAGATCCGCCTCGGTAATCAATGGATCGGTTTCCACGTCGTAATAGAATCCAGTTTCGATATTAGGTCCCACCCCGAATTTGGCACCAGGGTACAAATTGGTGATCGCCTCTGCCATCAGATGGGCAGTCGAGTGGTTCAACACGTCGATTGCCTGTGCGTCATCCTTGGTGATCAGCTGCAAAGTCGCATCGTTTTCGATTGGCCGGTTGAGATCGACCACTTCGTCATTGACCTTCGCTGCCACGCACTTTTTCGCCAGTGAGCTTGAAATCGACTTGGCGATTTCCAAAGCCGAAGTTCCAGCTTCGAATTCTTTGATGTTGCCATCTAAAAATGTGATTTTCATAAAATTCCTCCTCAATTTGAACCTCCCATGACTTAAGTCACGGGATTCTTGGGAACAGAGCTTACTTGATGTATGGTGCATCCACCATAATCAGCGGTTTCTCTTGTTTACCAAGCCATCCCCGTAGTCCCTACGGTTTAGTAATTATCTAGGACTGTGCTATTATGCGCAGTCCTTCTTTCAGGATGTTCTTGCTCGCATTTATGTCCCTGTCATTGGTGCTGCCACAATTAGGACAAGCCCATTCCCTGATGTGGAGTGGCTTCTTGCCATCCTTGTGGCCACATCCATGGCAAATCTGGCTGGACTCATACCAACGGTCCACCTTGATGATTTCTCTACCATACCATTCAGCCTTGTAGATGAGCTTGTCCACAAATGCCGACCAGGATACATCGGATATGCTTTTAGCCAGTCTATGATTACGCAACATCCCTTTTGTGTTTAGGTTTTCGACACAGATAACATCGTGGTTTTTGATGATCTGGGTTGTCAACTTGTTCAAAAAGTCATTGCGTTGGTTCATTACTTTTTCATGAAGCCCTGCCACTTTGCGTCTTTGTTTCTGGTAGTTCTTTGCTCCAAGAAGATTGATTCCTTTGCTTTTGGCAAGGAGCGCCCGTCTTGACAGCTTTTTCTGTTCGCGGATAAGTTTCTTTTCCATTTGGTTGGTAAACTTATGATTAGCGACTTTTCTACCATTTGAAAATATCGCAAAGTCACGGATGCCAAGATCAATACCTACTGTCGAATTCGTTTTGGGCAATTGCTCGATCTTTTCTTCAACAACAACGGCAATGAAGTATTTGTCACTGGGATTTTTCCGGATAGTCGCTTTAATGATCCTGCCTTTTATCTCCCGGCTCTTGGCGAATCTTACCAGACCTAACTTAGGCAGCTTGATCGACTTGCCAATTACGGCAATACTGTTGTTAACATTCTTGGTGGTGTAGCTTTGAACCGGATTCTTCTTGCTCTTGTATCGCGGGTGGCTGTTTTGCTTAGTGAAGAACCTTGCGAATGAATCGGAGAGATTCTTCACCGATGATTGAAGGGCAATGCTGTCTACTTCTTTTAGCCACTGTGTATTTTCATCCCGTTTCATCTGAGGAAGCATGGCGGAGCAGGAATTGTAAGACAGACCCTTTCCAGTACCAGCATACTCCTCATTCCACAAATTCAAAAAGTGATTGTAGACAAATCGGGCACATCCGATCGTTTTACAGATCAGTATCTCCTGTTCACTATTAGGGTAGATCCTGAACTTGTATGCCTTATGGTGCAACATCATCATCACCGGATTTCTTTTTCTGACTTTTTATATAATCTCTTATTTGCTGTTGAGTATTATCGCTAACAGTAGCAACAAAGTAACTAGGATTCCACAAATGACCTTTCCATAGACGACTTTTAAGCTCAGGATGTTGCTTAAACAAGAATCTTGCAGATAACCCTTTGAATGCTTTTACCATACTGGGAATATGGTGTTGGGGCTTGCAATCGATAAGCAAGTGGATATGGTCCTTATCCGATTCCATTTCAATGATATTTATGTCATTATCAGCTGCAATCTTAGCCAACAATTTCTTAACATCATCGTCAACTTGACCAGTCAAAATATCGTGACGGTATTTCACACACCAGACCAGATGGTATTGAATTGAATAGACATAACCACGTCCGTAATTAATATCAGACATCATTTATCACCTCACATACATTGTAACATATGGTTGCTGAAAATTACAGCTTTAAAGCACTTTTAGTCCATAATTTTTAACAATATATGTAGGCCATAGAACACAGTTGAAAAGAGTCACAAGAAAGTCGATTCATCTCCATGCTAAAGTCACGAGTGTTCTCGACCAGATAATAAAAAGGCCTCCGTCAAAGGACGAAGACCGTGGTACCACCTTTATTCGCGGCTTAAAGCCGCCTCAAGACCTTAACGCAGTCAACGGCCAGGCTTTTACTGGCAGCTAATAGGGAGTACCAAACAAGAGCCGCCAAGATTTTCACCAACCATCTTTTCGCTGTTCCGACCTGCTTGTTCAACGTGTCCTATATTATCGCTTGTAATTAAATCATATACTTTTATTGGTTTTTGTCAATAGTTTTGCTTCGATTGCCCTGGCATCGCCTAGAATTTCTTTCCGCTGGCCAGTTTTTTAAGATCCTTGACTTCCTGAGGCTTGAGCATCCGGTATGTTCCCGGTGTCATGTATTTCAAATCGACGCAACCGACTTTCAGGCGGTGGAGCCGTTTGACCGGATGACCGACGCTTTCGAACATCTTCTTGACCTGACGGTTCTTGCCTTCATAAAGCTTGATCTGGAGCATGGTTGTCTTATGCTCGATATCCTTGCCGATGATCTTGATCTTGCATGGCAGGGTTTTGACCCCTTCAAGATAGACCCCTTTTTCAAGCTTGCGGATCGTTTCGCCTTTTAGAAGGCCTTTGATCGATACTTCATAGATCTTTTCAAGATGGGAACGCGGGTGGGTGATCATATTCGTGAAATCCCCGTCGTTGCTCATAAGCAACACTCCGGTCGTATCGAAGTCCAGCCGGCCGACCGGATAGATCCGTTCAGGAACATCAGTGAAATAATCGGTAACCAAAGGACGGCCATGTTCATCCTTCAATGAACAGATTGTACCTTTTGGTTTGTAAAAAACATAATAAACTTTGTTTTCGCCTTTAAGTGGTTTTCCATCAACTAAAACAATATCTCCCGATTTTACTTTAGTTCCTAGTGTAGTGACAGTTTCTCCATTTACACTGACGCGTCCTTCGACAATCAAGTCTTCGGCTTTGCGTCGCGATGTATAGCCACTTTTTGCGATATATTTTTGTAATCTTTCCAAGTCACTACCTCTTTCTATTAGATACGAATCAATAATAACCTAAACTTTCGCAATAAACAATACTAATTTAATTTATAGCGCGATACAATTTCTTGTATTCATACACCATCTTATCTATATCTTAACATTTTTTGTTAAATACGCAAATTATATTGGCATTATCTTCACTATTTCTTCATTATGTTTTTCTACCGGGCACATTTTCGGGCACTATATCCCCTATATAATATAAAGAGCTACACGGCCATTTGATCCATTTCTAACCAAATAGCCGTATAGCTCTTAAAGTGATAATTTACAGCAACAAAATGCTTAAGAATAGGATAAAGGTATCAATTAATTCGCAAATAGTATTACTAAACTGAATTAATAAACTCTTCAATATTCAAGATTAGACACTTAAACCATTTATGTAAGACATACCTTTAACCTTAAATTAATGTTTGTTTCACAATTATCATCGTGGGAAAAAGTTTTCTAGGTATTTCTGTCTGTTTTAGGTAAATATTGATTTCTAATGTTCTAAGACCATTCTCCTAATTTGGCTATTACTCTCGCATAGATTTCAGACTCATTATTGTCCTGATCAGTAATTTTTACAGGATAAGATGTTAAAGTTGAATAGTCAAAATTAGGTTGTTCACTAAAGACAAAAAAATCATAGTAATCACCCGGATTTAGTTCAATGTAACTAGATAATATTTCCTCAGTATAAATTGAATTGTTTTCAAAATCAATCAATCTAGAATCTTCTATGTTTTCTAAGTTAATATAGAAATTATAATCCCCGTTATTAACTTCTAAGTCATCACTAGAAACTACTAGCATGCAAATATATACATTTTCATCACTGAATTCAATGTTCAATTCATTGTCACCATATTTATATATGTACATTGAAGCACTCATACTGGAAGAATAATCTGTAATAGCAGCTTCCTTGTCTTGAGTTAAAAAATATATACAAATAATTAATAGAGCAAAAACCACAATTATTGCAGCTTTTTTTGTTTTCTTCAATATATTTTGCCTCCTAATGATACATTATTACTTTAATCACTGATAGTATACATAAATATATGTTTCATCTTCATCCGGGACATCAATTGTACCAGTGTAAGTATTTTGAAGTGTATAGTACCCAATTGCTGTATCATAGTAAGTACTAGTGATTGTAACAGATATATTATAATGGGCTCTTCGCTGTTTGGTGTGGGTAACTGCCATTAAGCCTTTGCGACAACCGCTTCAAGATTGAGCTTGCCACACACCAAATATATCAGTGTTTTGAAGTATTCGTCATTCCGAAATCCTCTTGCCCTGGTCTTGACGTTTTGGATAATACTGTTCATTCCTTCTAGAATTGCATTGGTGTACCTGAACCGGAAATAGTTGAGAATCTCCTCCCAGTGATTACGGATTAACTTCGCGAATTTCTTCATTGGTTCGAGTCTGGAATGCATCATCCATGAGCACAGTTTTTTGAGTCCTCTGGTTGCCTCTTCAACGGTGTCGCTGGATTCATAAACATCTTGTAGTGCGAGTCGCATATTATAGGCTCGGGCTGTCTTAAGGTTTAACTTGGCTAAATCAAATTTCTTCTGCTTTTGATTCTCGGTCAAGTTACTCTCATTCTTTAACCAGATGTACTTGGTTTTCTTTAATAAGAAATTGGTGCGCACTTCATCTTTACGGACTTTGTCTACTGCCTCGTTGGCGTGTTTTACTACATGAAATTTATCGATAACAGTATTGCTGTTTTTGAAATTTTCTTTGATACCTTTTTTGAAACCTAACGACATGTCGCAAGTAATGATGTTGATAAGATCAGGATCACCGCCATGCTCCTTGAAGTCCACTACGAAATTATCCACTGTTTTTGAGTCTTTTCCTGGTGTTACGTTGATTACCTTGCGCTTGGCAAGATCAACGGCAACGGTGATGTAGTTGTGGCCCTTCTTGCTTGTTTCGTCGATACCTATGGCTGTAACATCTGAATAATCTTCTAGTTTACGAGACTCATTGACGTAATGCTTGATGAAGCGCCAAAGCCGTGTGTCATGTTCATCGATCATTTGAGCAATGCGAGAAACCGGAAGATGCTTAGCCAACTCTACTACCCAACCTTCAAAAAGCAGGGTAAAACCTGATCCCGGTCTTGCCCATGGCACTTTAACAGTTTGGGGACCATGATTATCGCAATTTACACGTGGCAAATCAGCATGGATGAATGTCTTGTACTGGAAGAAATTAAGATGTCTCCAGGTCCTTTTGGTTGTATCGTATGCAGTTCCACTTTCTTTACAACCATCAACCGGGCAAGGGAATTTACCACCCTTGGTAAAACTGATATTTATATGCAATTCCATGCCCTTGTCGGTATCCAGAAAATTGACATCGGAAACAGTCCAAGGTTCACCTAAGTTAAGAGCTTTTGTAAATAAGTCCAAAGTATCCATAATCATTACCTCGTTATCGTTAGTAGTTTATGGATACAATTTTAGGTCATTTTAACTAGAAGCACAAGAGGCTATACTGGATAGGTTACAATAAATTAGACAAGATTATAAGGACATGATAAAATCTTGTTAAATTTGTGGAGGATATTCAAAATGACAAAACGCAGACCTAAACGTACTTACACCGATGAATTCAGAATCAAAATGGTTCAACTTTACAACAATGGGAAACCCAGAGCGGAAATAATCCGTGAATACGATTTGACAGCTTCAGCGTTCAATAAATGGGTTAAACGCTTCAATGACACGGGTTCGTTTACTGAAGCCGACAATCGATCAGATCATGACAAGGCGCTTATCAAGCTCCAAAAAGAAAACGAACGACTGAAGATGGAAAATGATATTTTAAAGCAAGCGGCGCTGATAATGGGACGAAAAGACAAGTAATCTTTGCCAATAAACACAAATACTCTATCAGCGCTATGTGCAAAGTCTTGAAAATCTCTCGGGCAACTCTCTACTACAAACCCAAAGGGCGTAAAGTGGATTCGAAGCTTGAAGATGAAGTAATAAAATCATTCAAAAACAGCAAGAAGAATTATGGAACACGCAAGATAAAAGATGACTTGGATGATTTAAACATGGTTGCCAGCAGAAGAAAAATTGCTCAAATCATGGACAAATACGGCTTGATTAGTAAATACACCATCAAGCAACGACCAAAGCATTATGGCAAAGTAAATAATGACGATATTGAAAATATGATCAATAGAAAATTCCAAGCAGAGCGGCCAATGCAATATTTAACCAGCGACTTGACCTACATCAAGGTGGCTGGAAAATGGAACTATATTTGTCTGATAATTGATTTGTACAATCGTGAAATCGTTGGTAAATCTAGTGGTCAAAACAAAGACGCCAACTTGGTTATTAAGGCATTAAACGATATAAAAAGTGATCTCAGTGATGTCGAGATATTTCATTCAGACCGAGGATCGGAGTTCAAAAACGAGATGATTGATGGGATATTGGCATTGCATGGAATCAAGAGATCGTTGAGTGCCAAAGGAAAACCGATTGATAACGCGGTATCAGAATCAATGTATAAAATACTCAAAACAGAATTCGCATTCAATCGACAATTCCGCAGTATCGACGAATTGTCATTGGAACTGTATGATTATGTCAACTGGTTCAACAACAAAAGGAAGCATGGGAGCCTTAATTACAAAACACCCGTACAATACAGGCTGTCCTTATAAAAATTGTCTAAAAAAGTGTTGACTATCCATACTCCTGCTTACCCATAGTAAACAGCGAAAGGCCTTATAATGTCTTACCAAAGCCTTAAATCGTAACTTAGAATTTCTAGATGAATCCGCTGGAATTTCAGTTCCAATTTCAGATGAAGTGGATACACTAGTACCATAAGTAATACCAAAAGAAGCACTTAAATCTGGCTTCATTATGGTTGAAACTGTAGCAGACAGAGTGGTAGACGATTCAACAGTAACGGATGTAGTCACAGTATACTGTGATGCTTTTACCCAATTTTCCGTTAGCCATTCATATTCCCAATAAGAATATGATAGATTACAATAATTTACATCTGCACTTGTCGATATCAATCCCCCTGACATTGGTTGAACTTGCATGGCATTTACTTCAGCAATGTTTGAAAGCGAAATAAACATTACTAAACCAGCAACTTACAATTTTTAAAATAGTTTCTTCATTTTAATTCCCCCCCCTTTTATTTTTTAGCAAATAACATTTTTGTACAATTTACCTCACCAAGACGATTAAGCTCCAGAAAATCGCTCCCACATGTTATATTATACACATTTAACTTAATTTTCACAAGTGTTTAAGTTTTTTTAGGCTTATTTCAAACACCCCGCCACTAGCATCAGTCAGTGAAATTATAAAGATAAATCAAGGACGATGGGAGATTGAAGAATCCTTTAGAATCCTAAAAGTTAGATAACCTGTACTCAAATCATAACCCCGATTTTAGCCCAAGTTTTTCAATAAACATGTTGTCTCTCTTTGTGATTTCAGTAGTCCACCGCTTGGCTTGTAACGCTGAAGATATTTCAACTCCTTCGATGGCATCAAACCATTGAAGTTGCAAATATATTGGCGTATTATCAAGCCAACTTTTGAGTTTCTTTTCTTGATCCAGGTTTACTTTCAGGTCATGGTCATGATTACCGTTTGGTACACCAAGCGACAACTTCATTTTTCTAACAGCTTCGCTATAGTATTCGTAGTAGCATAAAGCTATGAATTGTACAAACATTCTACCGCGAAGGGTTTCTGCGTCCCATACCCTGATTCGCATACTATCGGCATGTTGCTTGGATGAACGGAAATATCCCTCGATATGCTCGCGTTTTCTATACTTTGAAAGTGCAACAAACGTTTCTTTTTCTTTACTGGAAACCAATGTGAAGTACCCGTGGTATTGCTTGGCTTCGGCACATGCCTTTTCGTTGAAGCTTATTACCGTCTTCTTGCCCCAATTCCTGATGATCAGATACTTCTTCACCTTTTTTTGCGCCGCATCATTTAAATCACCTACTGGCGTTCCGTCCTCAAGTCTATTTTTAAGAGCGAGCAATTCCCGCTCAAATGCCTGATCTTCATCAACCTTTCGGGTAGTGCTGCAGTATATATGGAGATACACGCGACGGGTAAAGGTTTCTTCCTCACCTTGGGCAGCTCCAGTCTTTTTATTGGCATATTTACGTATCTTGGTGAAGTCACGCATGAGCGTAACCGTGATTCCACGGGTGGTTGGGTCATATGGACAGACGCTTGAAAGTCGATCTAAATCTTTTAGGTGACTGTCGATTTGAGACCTGATCCATTTGAGACCTGGCTTGGCCAGAGTGATAAAATCAAAATGGGCCTGGTACATTTTAGATATGTTCTGTTCAGAATAATAGCCATTGTCTGTTATTATTTCTGCGTCTGACACCCCAAGTGCCAACAGTTGGTTTAATGCATTCTCGACCGCCAACATGTCAGGCAAATCACCCGGTTGCTTAGTAAATGCGATGGGCTGCCTTTTATCGATTGAATAGAGTGCAACATATTTAACTGTCTTTAAGCCATCACCGGCCTTATTGAAACCGTACCTGGCTTCTAACTGGTTCTCTGAGTAAGCGGAAAAAGTCGTTGAATCATAAGCGATACCGGAACCACCATTCAATGCTTCACACCGGCATTTGAAATAGTTCTGCTGCAAATTTTCGTCAAGCCCCACATCTTTAAAGAGCCGGTGGTAAATCTCTTCGGAGATGCCCTCACTGTAAGGCAAAGGATGATTGTATTGCCAGGTCGCTATTCCAGGCAGGCTTTGCCCGTCTGATGCAAATAGATATCTAGCCAAGGATATGATTTTTTGTGCAGTCCCCGAATCGGTATTTGCATATATGGCAGAGTCTATTCCTGAGGTCTTACCTATATGGTCTATGATGTTCATCATTCCCACTCGGTTACGCGATGCGGACATTTGAGGGCTCAAAGGAACGTGTTTTTCAGACACTTCACTCGACACAATTACAGACTTTTCCGTCTTTTGTGTTCGTTTTGGTCGTGTTGGGACTGAAATTTCTGAGCCTTTTGGAATTTTGGACAACAACTTTGTCGATAGCACTCTGTTATATTTTTTTACTGGATCATACATGGTTTTTCGTTCAAGAACGTAGATATCACCGTTCTTTTGTGGACTGTGGATAATGCGGGTTTTAATTTCACCGGATGATTTTGCAGGCATTTCTAGCACCTCACTTTGAGTATATATTAATTATAATATATACTCAAATAAAAATCAACATAAATCCAGTAAAATAAAGGGTTTCAGGCCTATTTGAGAGAGAATATTTGTACTCATAATGATTTGAGTACATGAAATCAAACTTTTAGGTTAGAATAATGAAAACTGAATTTAAAGCAAGACCCGTTTACTTGGAAAGACAAGATCGGATAAAGGCACACTTCTTGGTATGTTATCTATCATTGGTGATATTCAGAATACTTGAAAAGAAATTATCTGAGAAGTACACCGCAGGGACAATAATTAAGACATTACGCAACATGAACTTCAAACACTATGACGGTTACGGATACATCCCAACTTATACCAGAACCAATCTGACCGATGAATTACACGATATTTTTGGCTTTAGGACCGACACCCAAATAGTAAGTGAAAAAAATATGAAAAAAATTTAAAAAAAAAGTTAGAGCATAGAAAAAATACTACATTTTTCATCAAATCAAAAAAACCGGAAACCTTTTGTGTACAAGGATTTCCGGGTTTTAGCTATTGATTAAGTGTCAAAGACAGGATTTTATCATGACTATCTTAAAATTAAAAGAAAGGAATGATAATTATGGCAATTTCAAAACGCGGTGACGTCTGGCAGGTGAGCTTCAGATACAAGGACCGGTACGGTCGCCACAAGAGATACCGCAAAAGTGGTTTCAAGAGGCAGAAAGATGCGGCCAACCACGAAACGAAGATGAAGAACGAACTGCTGGACACCGGAATCATCTACCAGCGCAAGAAAATGACAATCAACGATGTCTGGGACGAGTTCAGCAAGAATGATCATACTCTGGCCATCTCGACTAAAGAAAACTATGAAATGTACTTCAACAGGCATATTCGTAATAGTATCAGGCAAACATATATTGATACTGTCGACTACAAACTCATGCAGGACTTTTTCGCCGACCTAGGTCGCAATAATCCAAAGTCTACCTGTGATGGTGTATACCGGGTCTGCAATAAGCTCTTCAAGTACGCATATAACCTCGAATACATCCAAAGGCTACCATACACATCAATGGTGATAAAAGGCCGCCCTAGAGCGAAAAAACGCAAGGAACATATAATCTCACATGAACAGTATCAGGAGATATGCGACTTCATCAGAAATTCTTACCGGATCCACACCCCAAGACGGCGTTCGGCTTTGATAGCTGTTGAGCTTGGATATTATACCGGGATGCGTATTGGGGAGATCCTCGCACTTGACAAGGATGATTTGGACTTCAATCTGATGCAGATTAACGTGGACAAGTCGCTGGCTTATTTACCCTGGATTCTCGGCCACTCATAACGATGTAGGAACCGGTACATTCAGTGCTTCATAGATCTCATTTTGCTTAGCCAAAATCTCACCTATTCTTAGCGAATGGCCTGGATCTTCGAAACATTCGATCACATCAAGTTTATCAAGTAGTCGTGACATGGTGTATTTGTCATATGGTTTTGCTTCCTTAATCTTATGATCGAGATGAGAAATCAGTATAAGCGCTACGAATTACGCAAATATCTTACCTTCAAGACTACGTTCGGATGAAACAAGCAATCTTCTTAGGTTGAGGCGCTCTTTTAGATTGCCAAAACCTTTCTCAACCACATCCTTCATCCGGTATAGATGCAGGGCTGTGAAGGCGTCCATCTTCTCGTTGGAAATGAGTGCGAAATACCCTAGATACCGTCTGGCTTTACGGATTGCTTCTTCGTTGTAGGTTACGGTTATGCCTCTCTTGGGTGACTTCTTGACTTCGAAGAATTCAGCGTATGCCTTTTCGTGGGAATCGACTCGTTTGCCTTCCTTAAGTTCCTTGTATAATCTGGCGATACGTCTATCAAATGCAGACTCTTCATCAGCTCCTTTGTCGATGCTGTAGTAATAATGGATATAAATCCTGCGTTTGCCTTTGATGACATCACCTTTATAAGGGCGTTCTTGGGAATAGTTCCAGTCGGTTGCCACTGTATATCCATAGGTGTTTATGGATTCATCGAAGTTCATGAACATCCGGATATCATCGTATACGAAATCAAGGTTTTTCTTGATGAAGGAAAGCGAAAGCTTGACGCCGACAAGGAATTTAATGTGCTCGCGGTATAGGCCATTGATGTTCTGTTCCGAGTAGAAACCTCGATCCATAACGAACTTGGTCTTACCAAACCCAAGGATGTCGAGATCTTCAAGCAAATGCTTCACGGTTTTTGCATCAGGTATGTTGCCCGCAAGCTTGCGATAGTAAAATGGCAGACCTGATTTTTCTCCTAATACAAGCAACAAATTCAACTGTGGCAGATCATCACTTTCCTTGTTCTTGCCATACTGCACCTGAGCAAGTGTTTCTAAGTAGCTTGAGATGCTTGTGCTGTCATACGCCCAGTACTCATCTTCTACACGACGCTTTGCCTGTAGGCGGAAGAATTTACTGATCTGGTCATCGGTTATTTTCGAAAACAGTTCACTGCTCCTAGGCGAAGTGATATCTTCCCCATAAGGATGCTTATGGGTATGGTGCCATTTTTCAAAACGGTAAAGAGGAGTGTTGTCCTCCAGGATCAGGTAAAAAGCAATTGACAGCAACTGTTTATAGATTTCCGGGAAACAGGCGCGAAGATCAGCAGTTAGTCCCAATTCTTCGGAAAATGATTCCAACAGGTAAGTCGCGCCATAGTACATGTGCCTTGAGCTAGAAGCAACAACCGGACCACGTTTGGCTGGAGCAGCAGGCTTAGCCGGTTTATCTTTTCTGCACCTACCATCAGTTGGAACAATCTCACCGGTATCGGTATCTACCCGGCCAATAAGTTTCCGCTTGCACCGAGACTGTTGTTTTTCCTTGTCCCAATGGTACGTAGCTTCGTATGCGTATGTAATACCTGAGCGTTTATCGTACTGCTTTACTATTGCCATATAGCTTTGCCTCGTTATGTGTTTTCTTAAGCAAATTATAACACATGACGATAAAATGTTCAAGCGAATACCGCAAAAAACCTTATAAAATCAAGGTTTTTTGCAAACTTGGAATTGCAGATATCGTTACGAGTTCCGAGAATCCAGGATTTACCAAGGACAAAGGAGCTCATAATAAAATCACCAAAGAGTGCATCATCGGCTGCCAAGATTCCTCTACCAGAAGAAATCAAAGACGATCTGCTGGAATGGCTAGAGATATGCCCGACCACTTACCTGCTTTGCACCAACGACCTGGATTACATCAGACCAACGTCACTGATGAACTTTTTCTCATACATGTCCAAGCACATAGGATTCCCTTTCCACTTCCATATGCTCCGGCATACATTCGCGACAACACTCTGGCGAAACGATGTCGATATCAAGTATGCTCAAAGGCTCCTGCGGCATGAGAATTACAGCACAACAATGGACGTCTACACAGAGATAGAAAACGAAAATTTAAACGATATTACAAGCAACCTGAAACGCTAGTGGACACAAATTGGCCACAATTCACAACTCTATAATAAAAAATGGCTAAAATAGGCCATTTTTTTGCTATACACAACATCAATTTACATAATGTTCCTGGTTTTCACTTGCCACCCTGATGATGAAATCACGGATCGGTTCGACAATGATGTCACGGGTGGAGATGTCAATATTGTTTTCCTTGCATTTCAGGTAAAAATTGTATATCGCCCAGTTGACGTCCTTGGAAAGGCAAAAGGAAATCAAATCGGAAAAATAAGTTGAAATAATCCGATAGTCGTCGATCTGGCTATCCGGTATCGCTTCGAAGCCTTTCATGATCTCACCTTCTCTTTTCCATTATAACACAATCATCGGACCAGTGAAATAATATGCATTCAAAGATATATCGAAAACTTATAACCAGATTTTGTGATTTGTTCAGCTTCAGGAAAGTACATTCTGATCCATTGACGATTGCCTGCAAATATGACAAGGCAAAAAAAATGATGCAGTTTCCATATCACCTGATGATCAAAGCAATGTTATTTGCGTGTTGCACAAATTCCAATCAAAAAATTGATGCCCGCCTTAAGGGGCGGGCACTTGTCATTATAATAGAGGCAGGTAAGTTTCTACCCGTAGTAACATACTCTCAACAATTCTTCCATTTCCGATTGGGTCGGAATCCGCGGATTAGTTCCGGTGCAGGCATCGGCGATGGCGTTTTTCGCCACTTCAGGCAGTTTTTCCATAAACTCATATTCGTCAATGATTCCGCCTTCATAATCCTGGATGCAAGATGGGATGGCCAGCCGGGCATTCAACTCATTGATCCTTTCGATCAGGGCATCGACAAGCTCGTTTGTGGATTCACCCCCGAGGCCAAGGCGTCTTGCGATTATCGCGTAACGCTGTGCCGCTTCATCATTTTCGGAATTGAACCTGATGACATTTGGCAGATACATCGCATTGGCGCAGCCATGGACGATATGGCCACCGCTGTAGGCAGCTCCGGTCTTGTGAGCCATCGAATGCACTATTCCAAGCAAGGCGTTCGAGAATGCCATTCCCGCCAGACACTGGGCGTCATGCATCTGGCGTCTTGCTTCCTTGTCACCTTCATAAGAGGCAACAAGATTTTTATTGACCATCTCGATGGCGGCAAGCGCCAGCGGGTCGGTGTAGTTGGAGTGGATTGTCCCCACGAACGCTTCGATGGCATGGGTCAATGCATCCATCCCGGTATGGGCAGTCAGTTTCTTTGGCATGGTCAAGGCCAGATCGGGATCGACGATTGCCACATCAGGAGTGATATTGAAATCAGCCAACGGGTATTTGATTCCTTTCTGGTAGTCGGTGATAACCGCAAACGCAGTCACCTCGGTAGCCGTCCCTGAAGTCGAAGGGATTGCGCAGAATCTTGCCTTCGTTCTTAGTGTCGGGAACGAGAAAGGGGTGATAAGATCCTCGAATGAAACTTCAGGATATTCATATAGAGCCCACATCGCTTTGGCCGCATCGATTGGCGAACCGCCCCCGATGGAAACGATCCAGTCCGGCTCGAACTCAAGCATTGCTTTGGCTCCACGTTTCACGGTCTCCACTGATGGATCCGGTTCAACCCCCTCGAAAAGGGCGACTTCCATCCCGGCTTCGTTCAGGTAATCTGTCACCCGATCCAGGAAACCGAAGCGTTTCATCGAACCGCCACCGACAACGACCATCGCTTTTTTACCGCTGAGATTTTTCAAGTTTTCCAATGAACCTGCACCGTGATATATATCACGGGGTAATGTGAATCTAGACATTTATTAGTCCTCCTTTTAACTCGTTAATATTTTAACATGGAAGCGCTTATCACGGTTATGCCTGTTCGACAAAAAAGATATGCCAAATCAGGCATATCTAGAATAGGTTGATGTTCTTGTTCACAAGTTCGATAAAAAGATGGTCGTACTTACTCAGAGTGTAGTTGTCCCGGTATATGAGCAGATCGGTGTACTGGACACAGATGTTGTCAGCTTTTCGGGTGATCAGTCCATAGCGGTCAAGGATCGACTGGGGCATCGGCGAAACCCACATGAACGTGTCGGTCAATGTCGAAAGCATCTCAAGCTGGCTGGCCCGCTCGTAGATCAGGATCCTCTTGGCAAAACGGTGGTTTTCCGGAGCATTGTCATAGTTGTGGGGCGAAAGGAAGAAATCATTGTCACCGTGATAGAGCTGGGTGTAATGTTCGAGATCATCAAGGTTGATGATTGGTTTTGATGCCAGCGGATGGTGTTTCGACATGAGTATCTGGGCCTGGAAGACGCACAGCTTCTGGCTTTTCAGGTTCTTCTCATAAAGCAGATGGCCATAGTGTTTTTCCTGAAGTGCGCTGTAGCGGACAACTCCAAGATCGAACTGGGATTCGAGAATCAGTTTGATGACTTCCTCCGAGCTCGTCTCGAAGTAATTGAAATCGATTGCCGTATTGTTGAAGTCGATATGGGCAAGCAGGTCGGTGTAGGCTTTGGCCAGGTAGCTTGCCCGCGGCAGAGCCACCTGGAGCCTGATCGAGGTCGGGTATTGGTAGAAAAGCATCTGCAAGTCATCGAGCTCTCCCATCACCTGGCGGGCCTTGTCGAGGAAAATCCGGCCCTTGAGTGTCGGCTTAACCCCTTTCGAGGTCCTCTCGAAAAGCTGGGTTGATATTTCCTCCTCGAGCGAGTGGATCGTCCGGGAAAGATAGGGCTGGTTGACATTGAGGCTCTGGGCCGCCTGCTTGATCGATCCGACCCGGGCGACCTCAAGGACGTATTTGAGCTGAAGGAATTTCATTTCAGGTATTCCTTCTTGATATATTTTAGGGTCGAATCCATGTCGCTTTTTGCGAGATATTCGAGCAGTTCGACCAACAGAGCCTCGGTTTCGGGATGGAAGATGCAATAATTCCTGGTCCTGATATAGTATTTGAGCGGATCGCCAGAAGAGAAACTGCCCTTGTTGTAGACCATGCTCGCGCACACCCGGTCGATAAACATCACGATGACATAGACATCGGGCATCCTGGAAGCCACAGTTCCCTCGCCGGTGAAATCGACCCAGAATTCCCAGTGGTGGCGGTTGCGACCCTTGTGGTGGAGCCAGGCCAATGAATAGCCGTTTTCCTTTCGCTCGATTCCATTGGGTGATTTCTGGCCGTTATAGTATCTGATTCCGGTTTTGAATTCGATCAATGCATACTTGGACAGATCGTGCATGATGCCCTGCTTGTAAAGACCGCACTTGAAGCAGAACCGGGCGACATGGTACTTGTGGCTGGTTATCAGATGGAAATGGCGCCAGGTATTTTTAATACTCATCGTATTCCTCGATTGTCTCGTGGTAGCGGGTCGCGAAGATGTCGACATTGTTCGAAGCGCGGACATCTTCGAGTTGCGGCAATTCATCGAGAGACGTCAGGTTGAAGGCATCGAAAAACTCGTCGGTGACACCGTAGAGAATCGGCATGCCCGGGAGATCGGCCCGGCCGTAGTCCTTGATAAGGGCCCGGGCGACAAGATTGCGGATAGTCGCGTCGCAGCCCACCCCCCTGATCTCTTCGATATCGTTGCGGGTTATCGGCTGGTTGTAGGCGACAATCGCCAGCGTTTCCATAGCCGCATTCGAAAGACGGGCCTTGCTCTGGTCGGACATTTTCCGGTAGTAGGCTATATGCTTGGGATTGGTCGCCATCTTGTAGATGTTGTTGAAATTGACCACAACCAGTCCCTGATCCCCGGCTCTTTTATGTTCAAGATAATTGTCCAGAAGGATCTGGGCCTGTCTCTTGTCAAGGTCCAGCACCCCCTGGATCTCTCTTAAATCAACGCCATCGTCGCCGCGCAAAAAAAGCATTCCGTCGATGATTTCAAAATATTCCAATTCGTTCATGGTCATACCCCCAAACATACATTTTATCAAACAATTGATCCTGCTCGATGACAACCTTCTGGTCCTTGCACAAAACCAGTACCGCCAGAAAGGTCACCACATAATTGATTTTGCTGTCATCATCTTCCATAAGCATCTCGAGTTCAACCCTTTGGCCCTTCCTGCTGGCAAAGAAGTCCTCTATCTGCTCACAGCGCTGATCGATCGAGATGTCGACCCGGGCGATATGGGTAGTCAGCGGCCGGGACAGTTCAAGTCGCTGATACATTTTTTTCATCGCCTTGATAAGTTGGTACACATCGAGATTGTCGGGAATGATGGTCGAAGTGTCGACAACGAATTCCTCCATCGAGCTGGCCGGCTTGATGATCATCGTCTGGCGACTTTCATATTTTTCCCTGAGCTGGTCAAGCACGTCCTTGTAGCGCTTGTATTCGATCAGACGGCGGATCAGCGCTTCCCGGGGATCTTCTTCATATTCGCTCTCAAGGGTGATTGCCGGTTTGGGCAGAAGCAATTTCGATTTCATTTCCAGCAAGTTGGCCGCCATCACCAGATATTCCGAGAGGACGTTGAGATTCTGGTTTTGCATCTGGGTGACGTAGCTGACATACTGGTCGCACACCTTGGCCAGCTCGAGATTGGCAAGATCCATCTGTTTTTCCTTGATCAGATGGAGAAGCAGATCAAGGGGTCCCTCAAATTCTTCAAGCACTACCTGGTAATCCATATTGCCACCTTCCCTTTCATTGTTGTCGGGCTTTGAAATGCCGGTAAATCTTCAAAGCGAAATGCAACGAACCGCAGACAACAGTCATCTTATTTTGCCCGATCAGGCTTTCGAGCTGCTTGATACTGGAGATCGATTCCCCTTCAAGATCCCCGGGCCTGATCGATCTGGGATGGTCATCGTAGTAGATTACAACCCTGAATTTGTTTTGTTCAAGCATTCGATACATTTTTTTGTATTCCTTGTCAAAGAAGCTGTTGAACACCACCAGAGGATCTTCGAAATCCTTGAGGTTTCCCATAAGCGCCTCGATTCCTGCCACATTGTGGGCTCCGTCCACAATCAAGCTGTCAGATACCCGGGAAAACCTTCCAGGCAGGGTGGCAGTTTCAATTGCCCTAATTATAGCATCATTTCGTAAAATCGTCCCTTTTTTTCTTAAAAATTCGACCGCCGCGAGCACCAAGGCGATATTGGCGGCCTGATAGCTGTTGCAAATCGGACCAATCCTGCAGCTGCGATATTCAAGAATCCCATCATGGATTACGGGGGCGACAACCGTCTCCAACGGGCAGTTTGCCTCAAGGGCGGCCTGCTTGAATATGGCAAGAACCTCCTTCTTTGTGGCAGTGGTGATCACCGGGGTGGCGTTCTTGATAATTCCCGCCTTGGCCGATGCGATCTGTTCGATCGAGTTGCCCAGATATTCCTGGTGATCCAATGACACATTGGTGATCATGGCCAGGTCGTAGTTGAGGACATTGGTGGGGTCCTTTTGCCCGCCCAGTCCCACTTCGATGATGATGAAATCGGGATTTTGTGTCTTGAAATAGGCGAAGGCGATTACCAGTTCCGCTTCGAATACGCAAAGCGAATACTTCTCAATTGCAAAAAAGTAGCGGTGGTACAGTTTATTAAAAATTTCAGGGTCGATCGGTAATTTGTCCACCTGGATGATATCGCTACGCTCAAACAGTTCGGGGGTTTGAAACGTCGCAACCTTGTAATTGGTCATCAGTATCTCGCATAGATAATTGACGGTGGACCCTTTGCCGTTGGTGCCGCCGACATGGATCTTGAAACCCGGGAGACAATCCAGCTCCAGCTCCTTCAGGCAGGATTTGAAATTGTCCAGACCGATTGATATCCTTGGTAAGTTTTCCATAAGAAAAAAGTAGCTGACGCTACTTTAGAATTTCAAGAACTGGTCAACATCGAGAACGAATACGGTTGCCCCACCAACCAGAACATCGATCATCATCGGGTTGAAAAATTCGCCCATTTCCGTCGGTGGAATAGTCGGTTCCTTTTCCATCCGCTTGCTGGCATTTTCTTTGATGATGGCAACCACCGCATCGACCTTGTCGTCATCAACCCCACTCATTAATGTGGTGTTGCCCTGGCGCAGGAAACCTCCGGTAGTTGACATCCTGGTCACAAAAAAGTTGCTTTTAGTCAATTCACTTTGAACATTATGGGCATCATCGTCATTGACGATGGCAATTACAAGTTTCATAAGAATCCCTCCTTTTCCACATTATAACATTTAATAGCTAAAGTGTTAATTAATTTTCAGTATCCAGCTCACGAATTTTGCTTACTTCACCCATGACCAGGACCTTGTCTCCCTTGTTGAATACATATTGGCTATCAGGAATCGCATCAAGCTGCATCGCATCGCGTTTTTTGTAGCCAAGCACATTCATATTGTAGTTCTGGCGGACATCCAGCTGGGCCAGATTTTTCCCGACCCATTCCTTTGGCACCGTTATTTCCACAATCGCGAAGCGGTCGTTGAGTTCGATGAAGTCCGTGATGGTGGTGCGCGTCAACGAACGGCCCACCCGGACACCCATTTCCTTTTCCGCCCGGATTACCCGGTCGGCTCCGACTTTTTCCAGGATCATCTTGGCAGTCTTGTTTTTGGCCTTGGCAATGACCAAAGGAACTCCAAGTTCCTTGAGGTGCAGGATGGCAAGAATGGACTCCTCGAGATGGTTCGACAAAGCGACAACCGCTGCATCGAACTCCCCGATTCCAAGCTCCTCCAACTGGGCCAGATCAGTGACATCTGCCTGGACCGCCTTGGTGACCTCGACAACGACACGGTCGACACAGGAAAGGTCATTGTCGATGGCAAGGACCTCGACTCCCTCTTCTTCCAAGGTTGTGGCCACTGTCGAACCAAAAACTCCCAAACCTAGAACGGCACATTGTTTTATTTTCATATTATCTCCTATCCGATCAACACATTATCATCGACATAGCGAATCTTGTTTTCACTATAAACGCTGTTCGATTTTTTGACAAAACTGATAAGCATCGTGATCGGCCCGATCCGGCCGATATACATCAACACTATTATGACATACTTGCCGATTTCACTCAAGCCCCCGGTCACCCCGGCCGAAAGGCCGACGGTTCCAAACGCCGAGAAAACCTCGAAGATCAGATTGATGACCGACTGGCTTTCCGTTGTGAAGACGATGAACATTCCAATAATCGTCAAAGCGAGCGCAATGATGAAGATGGAAAATGCCCGCAAAACCTGCCGTTTCTTGATCCGGCGGTTGAAGACGATTACATCGCTGTTACCTTTGTAGATCGAAACGATCATCAAGACGATCAGCCCGAAGGTGACAGTCTTTATCCCTCCTGCCGTTCCCGCCGGTGAACCGCCGATGAACATGAACAGACAGAAAATCAGTTTCGCCCCCGGCATCAGACTGGCCATGTCGATTGTCGCAAAGCCCGCCGTCCGCAAAGTGACCGAAGTGAATCCGGATATCACCAGCTTGTCGAACAGGCTATGAGTGCCCAGGGTTCCGGGATTGTTGTATTCGATGATGAAGGTCAAAACGGCTCCGGCAAAAAGCAGGATGCCCGTAACCGAAAGGGCGATCTTCGAATGGACTGAAAGATGGGTCAAGTAGTGGGTCAGCGAGAACTTAGAGGGACGCTTGCGTTCCTTGACAAAACTGTCGTAAAGCTCGAACCAGACAATGAAGCCCAGACCGCCGGTTATGATAAGCAGGGCGATGACCACATTGACATAGTAGTTGGTCACGTAACCGATAAGCGAACTGGATCCAAGCAGATCGAATCCGGCGTTGCAAAAGGCCGAAATCGAATGGAATACGCTCAAGTACAGACCTTTGGCCAGGCCGAATTCAGGCACGAACTGGAAAGACAAGGCAATAGCGCCAATGAGTTCGACCGCCAGGGTAAACCGCAGGATGCGATTGACAAAAGCCCCCAGGCCGTTGAGCGTCTTCTGGTTGAGCGATTCCTGCAGGACAATCCGGGTCGACAGGGTCAGCTTCCGCTGGACCTGGGCGAGCATGAAACTAAGCAGGGTCATGAAACCCAGACCTCCGATCTGGATCATGGCCAGAATCACGAGCTGGCCAAATACCGTATATTGTTCCACCACGGTCAAAGGCGTCAGTCCGGTAACGCACGTTGCCGATGTCGCGATGAAAAAATTGTCGACAAACGGCCGGATGGCCCCATTATTGGAAACCGGCAAAGAAAGCAGCCCGGAACCGATGAAAATCACCATCAAAAAACTAGCGGCAATCTGCTGGGTCCCGGTGAAGTTCTTGGTCAGCTTGATGTTCAATTTCTGTATTATCTTCAATTTGTTACCCTCCAACTACAAACTCACTGCACTTAAGTCCGTCAATGGCGCTTGACATGATTCCTCCGGAATAACCGGCCCCTTCACCAATGGGGTATATTCCCGCGATACTTGAACTGTAGGACTGATCCCTCTTGATGCGGATCGGTGAAGATGAACGGGTTTCAATTCCCGAAAGAACCGCATTGGCGGTGAATCCGGGAATCTTATGTTCCATCAACAAAAGCCCCTTTTTCAAGGCATCATTTATTTCCCGGGAAAACAGGGATGAAAGATCCTGGTAGCTGTAACCGGGCTGGACACTTGGAACCAGACTGGTTTCACCTTCGATGCCAAGGTAATCCTCGATTTTTTCCACTGGCACATGGTAGTTGCCCCCACCCAGGACGAAGGCCTGCTTTTCGAGAGCCTCCTGGAATTTGAGACCGGAGAACAGCTCATGACCATAGTCTTCATGGTTCACAGTCACCAGTATGGCGCTATTGGAATTGTCGCGGTCGCGCATGTAATCGCTCATCCCGTTGACAACGAGTTTTCCTTCGTGACTCGAAGAATTGATGACGACTCCTCCGGGGCACATGCAAAAAGTATAGACACCACGATCATCAGGATGGACCGCCAGCTTGTAGCTGGCCGCCTTCAAGCTGGGATGGTTGGCGAACTTGCCATACTGGCTTTCGTTGATGAACTCCCGGCTGTGTTCGATTCTAAGTCCCACTGCAAAAGGTTTGGCCTCCATCTCGACTCCAAGTCGATAAAGCAGATGGAAGCTGTCCCGGGCGCTATGTCCCAAAGCAAGAACCAGCTTGTCGCATTCTTGTGTCTCCATCCCCCGGTTTGACATGGTCCTTATCGCCCTGACGCGGTTGTCCTTTGCGATTATGTCGACCATCTTCGTATTGAAAAGGATCTCGCCGCCCATTTCAAGGATGGACTTTCTCATGTTTTTGAGGATATTCACCAGCACATCCGAACCGATATGCGGTTTGGCGTCGTAAAGGATGTCTTCATGGGCTCCGTATTTCACAAACGTTTCCAGGATGAAATCCTTGCGCAAGTCCTTTACTCCGGTTGTAAGCTTCCCGTCCGAGAATGTTCCGGCCCCGCCTTCGCCAAACTGGACATTGCTTGATGGATTGAGCAGACCGGTCTCCAGGAATGATTCCACGTCTTTTTGGCGTTGTTCCACCGGAGCCCCCTGTTCAATAAGTAGCACCTTCTGGCCCCCGCGCGCCAGATTGTAGGCGCAAAACAAGCCCGCCGGCCCGCTGCCCACGACAATCACCCGATCTTGATTCGGTTTGATCTTGGGATAATGGTAGGCTTGCACGCTTTGCAGGTTGAGCTTGCGGTTCGCCTTGATGACCTGTGGCTCGTTGTCCGTTTCAAACGTGAACGAGCAGATGAACGCCAGCTTGTTTTTCCGCCGGGCATCGACCGACTGTTTTACCAGTCTTACGTCTTTTATCTTGTTTTTTTGCAGGTTCAATAGCTGCGAAATTATCTGGCGATAATTGCGGTCATCAAGACCCACTTTGACATTGTTTATTTTAAGCATTTTTCATTGCCTCCATAATGGCCTGACACGCCTTTTTTGCCGATGTGAAGGCGAAATGGAGATTATATCCGCCACAATCGCCATCCACATCCAAAGCCTCACCTATTATATAATAATTGGGCCACGATTTTAAAGAGAAATCGTCATTGATATCCCCGATATCGACGCCCCCCCGCATCACCTGGGCCCTGGAAAAATCCAGGGTTCCGGTTACTTGGAAACCAAAGTTCTTGTAGTCGGTGATATTCGCTGCTTTGAGCACATTGGCCAGCTTCTCGACAAAGATAAGCTTGCGGTAATCCCCGCCGAACCGTTCAAGATGTTCCTCGTGCAGCTTTATGGCCTGTTCCCGCGAAAAATTGGGGAGGAGATCGACCACGACTTCAACTTTCGAGTTTTTATATTCATTGTAATAGCGGCTCAACTCCATGATGCAGATACCCGACAGGCCGGTTTCATTGAACAGCACCTCTCCGATGCGCCACGTGATTTCCCGGTTGTCCGCTTTCAGGGTCACCTTGGCCTTGACCCGGACCCCTTTTAGCTGGGGATAGACCGGACTGGTTTTTAACATGACAAGTACCGGCTGCCACGGAATGATATGCACCGGCAACGAGGCGTTGAGACTTTCGACAATCGGATTGTATCCGCCGGCAATCGAACCCGTCGCATTGATCACGAAATCGCAAACCAGGACACCCTTGTTGGTTTCGACAAGGAATGCCTCGTTTTTTTTCACCGCAAATACCTGGGTTTCAAGCATTACTTCGACATTGTCCATATTCATCAAAAAGGCTTCAAGCACGGTCTTGGCGCTTGAAGAATATGGGTAGACCAGGTTGTTGTCGAAACGCACCGGCATTCCCAGCCGGTCGAATTCTTCCACAACCTTAAATGAGCTAAGATCCTTCAAAAAACGCTCCCCATTGTAATATCTGGTCTGGTCAATTGCCATATTGGATATGTTGCCCCGGCCGTTCCCGGTCGCCAGGAGTTTTTTTCCCAGCTTGTTGTTCTGTTCGATCAAGATCACGCGACAGCCACTTGAATTGAGCTGGCTGGCCGCAAAAAGTCCGGCTGCCCCACCGCCGATTATTATTATTGTTTTCATAAGACTCCTCAATTGCTACCCATATATTTTACCACATTCAACAACATATTTACATAATTTGCCTTCAGAAGCAACAGTAAAATTGCTCGAAGCGCCACTTCCGTGGCCAGTTGGTTGCACCGCGACCATTTTGACGCCACCGATGGCTGGTTAATTGACCGCAAATTTCCAAGTTTCCTTGCAATGAATTTGTTTTTTTTATATAATTATGTGGAATTCGAAAACAGGAGGAATTAGACTATGGGTAGAGCACATGAAGTGCGCAAAGTTGCAATGGCCAAGACAGCAGCCGCAAAATCAAAATTATATTCAAGTTACGGTAAAGAAATTTACCTGCTTGCGAAAGCTGGTGGTCCTGACCCGGATTCTAACTTATCGTTAAGACGAATTATCGACAAAGCGAAAAAAAATCAGGTTCCCGCTGACGTCATCAAAAGAGCCTTGGACAAGGTCAAACAAGGGGTCACCGAAGACTATCAGGAAAAAGTGTTCGAGGGGTACGGCCCTAACGGTTCAACCGTTATCGTCAAGTGTCTTACCGACAATATGAACCGGACTATTTCATTTGTCCGCCCGGCTTTCACCAAATCAAAATCAAAACTGGGAAACGAAGGATCGGTTTCTTTCAACTATGACACTTTTTCACTTTTGACTTTCAAAGGCCTGAATGAAGAAGAAACATTGGAAGCATTGATGGAAGGCGATGTTGACTGCCGTGATATCGAGATGAACGATGAAGGTTTCATTGAAATCACCGGAGAACCGACTGATCTTTACAAAATCAAAGGTGCGATCGAACAGGCATGTCCGAGCGCGGAATTTGACATCGAGGAGATCATCACCGAACCAAACGAGTATGTGACTCTTGAAGGTGAGGACATGGAGCTTTTCGAACGATTGATGCGTCTGTTAAACGAGTGTGAGGATGTCGACACGATTTACCACAACGTTGAAAACTACGAAGAAGCAGAATAAGGAAATCACCTGAGAGGGTGATTTTTTATTAAACATATTACAGACAGGTTATTCCTGATTTAATTGTGGGTCCCTCTGGATTCTTGCGTTTTACACCTGACAGACCTGAAAACAGGCCAAAGTCCCTATGGATAAGGGACTTTGGCCTGTTTTTTCAATATTTCATTTTCGTACTATTTCTTGATCTTACATTTCGGGCAGTTTTCATTTTCGCCTCTTTTTGAGCTTATGTGACACGAGCCATAAAAGCATGAAGGCAAAACTCAAGATCAAAGCCGTAAGATATGGAAAGACCAGTTCAAGAGGATGATGGAAGAAATAAGCCACCTGGTCTCTTGGAACGTCATCCCTGACAACGAGTTCGAGTTCGTCGATCATGATCCCATCATAACTGATGACAACTTTCCCGGCTATCTGAGAAGCGCTAAGTGGCGCCTCGAGAGTATCGATCTGGTAGTCAAACTCCAGATTATCCTGGTAGTTTCCAGGCAAAAAGGCAACGGCTTCATCCTTGGCAATGAGTGCCACCTGGTCAGATGATCCATCCAGCACATCACCGGTGGTAAGCTGCTCAAGGGCGCCGATCATGGTGACATCGCCATAGTTGGCGGCAACATATTTTGTCAGGGTCATCGTGTCGGCCATGGTCGGTGAATGCTGGGTGTCGGTCTTGTCCGCTTTGGCGACCACGACTGCGATCTTGTGATTGTTCGCGGTGGTCAAAGAAGCCAGGGTGTGGCTTGACATTGAAGTGTAACCCGACTTGCACCCGATCAGGCTGCTTGTGTCGATGCCGCCGTTGTTCGCATTGTAGACAACCCGCTTGTACCAGGTATGCAGATTGTCTGAACTGGTCGCCTTGTTTTGCGATAGAAGCTCATCAAAACCTTCGAGGGAACTCGCATAGCTAAGCAGCATTGCCATGTCGTAGGCGGTGGTGTAGTGATTGTCATCATGGATTCCTGTAGTATTGGTGAAATGGGTTCCGGTAAGATTCAAACTGGCCACCAGCTCATTCATCTTGGCGACTATCGCCTCTTGCGAACCGAAAAGATTGAACCCAAGCGCCCGGCAGGCATCGGCTCCCGAAGGAATCAGCGCCCCCATGATAAGATCACGGTAAGTGACCGTCTCACCCACGGTGAAATTGGCCGACGAAGCGCCTGTCTCGTATAAGGTCTCGAGATCCCGGTCGGTGATGACTGTCGCGGCATCAAGATCATCGATCAATGGCAGGCTTACCGCTACGGTTACGATCTTGGTTATGCTTGCGGGAAACATTTTTTCATAGGCGTTTTTCTGGGCCAGGACCATCCCGGTTTGCGTGTCCAGGGCGACTGCATAATTGGCATAGAGATTAAGGTTCGTATTCGCACTGGCAGCTTCGACCTGGATAATATCGACAAATCCGATAAGCAAACATATAATTATAGCGATTAACTTTTTCATAATTCCCCCTTGAACGATTTTAGAAATTTAAGCTTGGTTGTGGAAATGACGATGGCACCGAATATCATGGCGAATCCGGCGACAAGGCGGATGGTTACTGGCTCGCCATAGAGAATCGAGAAAAAGACACTGAAGACGCTTTCGAGTGAAAGCAGGAGACTCCCGGTCAGGGCATTGGCCTTTTCCAGGCCGATGTTCTGGAAAAGCAGGGCCAGGGCTGAGCAAAACACCGCCAGGTATCCGAGTACGAAAACCATCTTCAAATCGATGTTCGCCAGACTTGACCAGCCTTCAAACAGGCTGGCATAAACCCCCGCTAGAAAAGACGTGGTCGCAAAAGATACAAAGGCCATTTCATAGGGATTGACACTACGGGCAAACCAGCTGATGGCAAGGATGTGGCAGGCAAAGAAAAAACCCGCCAGCACCGACAATCCATCACCAAGACCGACGGCGAATGTTCCGGTAAGGCTGATCAGACCAACCCCGCCAAGACACATTAGCGCACACAGGAAATTGTATCCGTCCGGTCTCTTCCTATAGGCCAGCCAATGCAAAAAAGGCAGGAAGGCCACATAAACCGCAGTCAAAAAGGCGTTCTTGGCCGAAGTTGTGGTCATCAGACCCAATGTCTGCACCAGAAATGCCCCAAACAACAAAACCCCGATCAGGGCTCCCTTTAACGTTTTGGCAAGATCCAGACTTCTCAGTTTTTTGGAAAAAAGAATGTATATGACCAGACTGGCAACAAAAAAACGGACCGCCAGCAGGACTCCGGTCGACAGGCTGTTGAGTGACTCTTTCATTATGACAAAGGAACTCCCCCAGATCAATGCCGCCAGGATCAGAAGCATTTCTGCTTGATACTTGAAAACTCTCATTTAATCACTCCTGCATATATTTTACCACACTTAAGAGTGTACATAAACAAAAAAATCAGGGTCTTACCCTGATCAGATATTGAAATCGCGTTTATTGTAGACCAGACCGCCCAAAAAGATCACTGCGAACATGGCGACAATGAAAACCCCGAACAGAAAAAACACATCGCTGTTTAGATTCATGGCATTCGCCGCTTCAAAGACCTTGAAAGGGGAAATGTTTGTCATCAGTTCGTTTTCCAGCAGGCTGCCCAGATACCCCAGCATGTAGAATGTGATAACCCCCCCGCTGGCGACAAGACCGGTCGGCACTCTGGCGGTAAGGCCGCCGACAAAAAGCGCAATTGCCATGAAGAAAAAAGGAACGATTCCAGTTATCTTCATTATCGTCAAAGCGTCCATCGCCACGAAAGTCTCGCCCCCGTTGATGAACCCGCAAAGCAGGGCGGAAACATCCATGGCCAGTGAAACAACCAATACAGCGACAAAGCTGGTCAGGATCTTGGAGATGAATATCTCCATCCTGGAAACCGGCAGGCCGTAGAGGAATTCAATCGACTTGATTTTCTCCTCATTGTAGATCAGGGTCCCCGCGAATGTAGCGGCAAAGAAAGAGACAACCAGGGTGAAAAGAGAGAAGATCATCCCGTAATAGGAGATCCAGTTGGTCATGACCGCGAACGATTCCACTCCCATGAACTCAAGAATCTCCTTGGGCATGGCATCGAATTTTACCTGTCCTAGATCCTTCATCGATTCGAAAAGGATCATGTACAAAAACATCATCGAAAACACCCCGATGGACCAGCCCATGATATAGTTCTTCTTATTGTTGAGCTGGAACTTCGTCAGCTTGAGAACATTCATTGCCATAATCATTCACCTTCCCCTTCATAAAATCCGATAAACTCGGATTCGACGCTCTTGTTTTTGATTTCCAGGTACTCAAGATCCATCTTGGCGAGTTCCCTGACAAGTTCATTGATGTCGCCGTTTAAATCGTGGCGGACTTCCTGGCCATCACTGGTCTTGTACTCGACGACCTGCTGATGCTTGATGGAAACCTTGTCAAGGTCCACCACATCGACAATCTTGCCATCCTTGATTATTGCCACCTCGTCACAATACCGCTCGATTTCAAGCAGGTTGTGGGATGACAGGAAAACGGTGGCCCCTGCTTCCTTTTGTTGCAGGATCAGATCGAAGAACTTCTTTTGCATCAGCGGATCCAGTCCGCTGGTCGGTTCATCGAGGATCAAAACGTCACTATCCTTGAGCAGCATGGCGATAATCGAAACCTTCTTCTTGTTGCCAAGCGACAGCTCGGCGATTTTCTTGTTCAAATCAAGCTCGAAATACTTGGCCAGAGCCACCATATCCTCTTTCGACTTTCCTGAAAACTCCAGGTTGAAATCGAAGAATTTGGAAACCTTGAGATTGTCATAGTACGTTATATCGCTGGGCATGTAGCTGGTGAATCCCTTGATCTGCTTGGATTCTTTTATCGCATCGAGATTGTTGATGAATACCTGCCCACTTGTAGGCATAAGCATATTCATCATAACCCTGATGGTAGTCGATTTACCCGCTCCGTTCTTTCCTACGAAACCGTAAATCCTGCCTTTTTCAATCTTCAGGGAAATATCGTCAACCGCGGTGAAATCCCCGAACTTCTTGGTCAAATCATTGATTTCTATCATTTTAAGACTCCTTCAATTTGTGTCTTCATACCTAAATTATACACTTGCGAACCTGTTTGGTCAAACTTGGCGTCTAAAAAAAGGTTTTTACCGAAGTAAAAACCTTGAGGTTATTATTTGTTTACGACGCTGTCGCAACGGATGCAAAGTTCCCCTTCAAGCTCGTCTGCCTCGAAGTAGTTCCAGCATCTTGGACATTGATGTCCCTGGAATTTCTCCACTTTCACATAAGCGGCATCGAACTCTTCGTAGTCGGTCGCATCGGTTACTTCCACCTTAGCCACGATGAAAAGCTGGTTAAGATCTTTCATTTTGGCGATTTGCTTGTAACCTTCTTTCAGGCTCAGGTAAACCTTGGCTTCCATGTTCGATTTGATGACTTTTTCATTGCGCAGGTTTTCGAGCGCCTTCAACACGTCCTTGCGGACATCGAGGAACTTGTCGAAGAATTCCTTAAGTTCCCCCTCGCCATCGATCGCGAACGCTTCTGGCATCGCTTCAAGGAAAATCGATTCCTCTTTTTCCCTGTCGCAGTTGAAATGGTCATGAAGTTCTTCGGCTGTGAAAACCAAAGTCGGTGAAAGAAGCTTCATCAGCACTTTGCCATGATGGTAAAGGACTGTCTGGACCTGCCGGCGCCGCATACTGTCGGCTTTTTCGAGATAAAGGATATCCTTGGTGAAGTCCATATAGAATGAAGACAGGGTGTTGGTGAAGTAGTTGAGAATCTCGTGGTTGGCCTCGGCGAAATCGTAGTTTCTAAAAGCCTCATGATAATTTTCAATCAGATCATTCAGCTTTGAAAGCATGTATTGGTCGACCTGGGCAAGTTTGTCATTTGCCACAATGTCGCTGTCCTTGAAATCGTCAATGTTTCCAAGAATGAAACGCATCGTGTTGCGGATCTTGCGGTATGATTCCGCAACTTGCTTGATGATGTCATCGGAGATTCGGACATCCTGGGTGTAGGCAACGCTGGTCGCCCACAACCGGACAATGTCAGCACCGTACTGGTTCATCAGCTTCATCGGATCGACGGTATTGCCCAGCGATTTAGACATCTTGTTGCCTTTTCCATCGAGTACGAATCCATGGGACAGGACGGTTTTGTAAGGAGCCTGTCCATGGGCTGCGGTCCCGATGATCAGTGACGAGTTGAACCACCCGCGATATTGGTCCGAACCTTCAAAATAAAGGTCAACCGGATAACGGTATCCCCTTTCCTTGATGACACCGGTATGTGATGAACCCGAATCGAACCAGACATCCATGATGTCCGTCTCTTTCTTGAAGATTCCATTAGGTGAGTGTTCGTTGGCATAGCCTTCAGGCAGGAGGAAATGCTCGTCCTTTTCGAACCAGATGTTCGACCCGTTTTCCCGGAAAAGCTTTGAGATATGGTCGAATACCGCCTTTTCCATGATCGGCGAACCATCTTCGCAATAGATGATCGGAATCGGAACACCCCATGAACGTTGGCGGGAAATGCACCAGTCGCCGCGGTCCCTGATCATGTTGTGGATCCGGATCTGACCCCATTCGTTGAGCCAGTTGACTTTGGCGATTTCATCAAGCAGTTTCGCGCGGATCTTGTCTACCGAGCAGAACCATTGGTCGGTCGCCCTGAAGATGATCGGTTTCTTGGTCCGCCAGTCATGGGGATAGCTGTGCTTAATGAATTCCAGTTTCAACAGCACACCCAGCTCATCGAGTCTTTGGGTAACTGTCTTGTTGGCGTCATCGACATACTGACCTTCGAGCCATTCACCGGCGCTGGCCATCATTTTCCCATGAGCATCGACATTGCACAATGTTTCCAGCCCGTATTTTTGACCGACGATGAAATCGTCCGCCCCGAATCCCGGCGCAGTGTGGACACATCCGGTTCCGGCCTCTTCGGTTACGTGGTCACCCAGGATGACCAGTGATTCGCGGTCATATAAAGGATGGGCACAGGTGATGAATTCAAGCTGCTTTCCTTGGTAGACGGCCTCGATTTCGTATTCATCGATCCCGAATTTTTCCATCAGTGAAGAAACAAGCTGTTCCAAGACAACAAGCTTGCCTTTAGGTGTATTGACCACGGCATACGCCATGACCGGATTGAGACAGATACCCAGGTTCGCCGGGATTGTCCAAGGGGTTGTCGTCCAGATCACAAATGAGACATCACTGTTCAGAATCCCTTTGCCGTATTTGACTGGGAACTTGACGAAGATTGTCGGTGACTTGATGTCATGGTACTCGATTTCCGCTTCGGCAAGTGCCGATTCCGAAGAAGGCGACCAGTAGACCGGCTTCAACCCTTTGAAAATCAGGCCGTCAAGAGCCATCTTGGCGAACACGTCAATCTGGTTGGCTTCATATTCCTTCATCAATGTCAGATATGGATGCTCGTAATCGGCAAAAGTTCCCATGCGGATGAGCTGTTCCATCTGGTTGTTGACCTGTTTGTAGGCATACTCTTCGCACTTTTTGCGGAATTCGACAACCGGCATCTTTTTGCGGTTGACACCTAGCTTCTGGATCGCATTCTCGATTGGAAGACCATGGGTGTCCCACCCGGGAATGAAAGGTGTGTAGTTGCCGATCATGTTGTTGTAACGGCAGATGACATCCTTCAATACTTTGTTCAACATATGCCCGGCATGGAGGTTTCCATTGGCATAGGGCGGTCCATCATGGAAGATGAAGCTTTCATTGCCTTCATTTCGGGCGATGACTTTGTCATACATTTTGGCATCCTGCCAGCGTTTGACATAGTTGGGCTCCTTTTTGGGCAGATTTCCTCGCATTTCGAATGCGGTTTTTGGCATTAACAGGGTATCTTTGTAATTCATTTGTTTCTCCTCTCCAATAAAAAAAGTCCTTAAAAATTAAGGACGAATTATCGCGGTACCACCTTAGTTAGTGTGCAGGCACACTCGCTTGAAGTCTTAACGGGACCAGCGGCTCCTCCTACTGAATTTCAAAGGGCTGCTCAAGAGTGATTCATCGCTAGTTTAACCCCTAGTTTTCACCGGCCACTAGGTCTCTGTTGACGCCACTAACGAACTGTCTCTATCAAAGCATTTAGTTTTTTGTTTTTTCTTCTTCGATGATTGTGAAAAGCTCGGAACCATCAATGGTGTCCAGGATATCCTGTGACATCTTGACCACCGCCTTGCGAAACGAAGTCGCCTTTTCCTTGAAATCATCCATTTCTCCCGAAAGAGAGCGCACATACTTAAGCGACTCGCCTAAAATCAGGTTCGCATTATGCTTGGCTTTGTTTATCAGCGTCGACGCTTCCTTCAAAGCCATCCGGGCAATCTGCTCCTGGGTCTTTTCAAGCACATCGACCCGGTTCATCGCCTTTTCAAGCTGCGCATTGACCTGTTCGAGTTCGCTCTGTTTTCTTTGCAGGGAGGTTTCGAGTGTTTCTATCTGGCTTTGATAATCGCTGATCTGATCGGTCAAAGATTTGAATTTTTGATTTACTTCGCTTTTGGAATAGCCAAAAAGCGCGCTGCGAAACTCTTTCATCCCACTCTTCCTTTCAGGTATAAAAATATCCATCGATCACAAAATTGTTCGATTTTGTGGTCCGCCCGGTGAAATTCAACCGAACTTTGCCGTGCTTTTTAAAGGATATTATATCGTTATTATTGCATAAAAAACTGATTTGTTCAACGGTTTTGTAATTAACTTTGACCATCCCGGATTCGATGGCCTCGACCGCCAGGGCGCGGTTGATCTTGAATAGCGTGGCGATTATTTTATCAAGGCGGTAGGACGAGACAAAGAAGACTTCCTTTTTGAATTCGACTGTCGCATCGATGATCTGGTCCACAGGAGTGATTCTGACATTGAAAATCGCGATCTTCTTGAGGTTGCCGGTCACATATTCAACCTGCCGAGCGTCAACAGCGACAAAGAAGTCGCCATCCAGCTCGTAAATATCGCCAAAAAGTTCCCGCTTGAGTCCCAGTGACATCAAGGCCCCAAGAACATCCCGATGCTCGAGTTTCCTGAAGCGATCGGGATAGGAAATTTTTAGCACCTGCACCTGGTAATCATCCTGTTCGAGTTCGTAAAAGCTCGGGGCAATCACCATCCGGGCATACTCTCCACCCGCAAAGCCGCTAGAGGAAGATACCTGCAACGAGGGATTTCCACCGACGAGCTGCTTTACGATTTCTATATGATAGGGATCAAGAAACGCTGTCCTGACAATTTTCATTTTGTCCATCGCCTGATTTTTTAGATCAATTATCTGGGAGATGAACAGCTCCTCGCCTTTGAAATACGCCAAAGGCTAAAACCCGCCAACCGTAATCGATCTGGGCGTGCAAAGATAGGTCTTAACTCCGAGATTGTGGATCTCGCCATCGATGCCGTAGATCACGCCGCTCAAAAAGTGGATCAGGTATGTCGAAGTCTGGTCATCGATCAGCTCCAGGTTGACGATAACGCTTTGGGCGTTTTTGAGATAGTCGGAGATGACCATCACTTCGTCATAGTTTCTGGGCTGATAGATGATATAGTCGCCATTTAAAAGAGTAGCGTCACTGCTTCCTGTAATATTAGTTTCCATAGCTCGCTCCTTTAATCTCCACCTAGCTGCCTTGCCACTTCAATATGGGCGGGCGTGCACAAATAAATATCAACCCCGACTTCGAACATCTGTCCTTCCAGCACCAACAAGGCTCCCTGGACAAAGGTCAGCGTTTCGCTTTTGGCTTCGGTTGTAAGGTTGGTGATGTTTACTATTATCGAACGTCGGGCTTTCAGGTAATCGACAAACCTGCGCGTACCATTCGAATCCTCCGGTTTGAAAAAGACAATATCCCCATCAACGGCCGCATCTATCTTATCTTCATAAGCCTGATTATCTAAGAGATTTCTTGAATTTGTTTCTTCTTCCTGGTCGTCGCCGCCTAGAAAGAAGTTGATAATTGGATTTGCCATACTGGACTCCTACTCTTCGTCAAGGACGATTTCGCCGGTTACATTCATATTGTTTGGAGTGCAAAGGTAAGTTTTCTCACCCACAACCTGGATTGTCCCGTCAATCGCGTAAATCACACCGCTCAAGAAGATGGTGACGCGTTTGGCCTCATCTTTGGAAAGCCGGTGCAGGTTGATAACAGCCGAACGGCTGTCTTTGAGCAACTTGGCGATAGTCTGGGTTTCATCAAAAGAACGCGGTTCGAACAGGACAAGATGCCCGTCACGGGTCGGATCGATGCTCTGGATCTTACGCGAATTATTGGTGGATTTAGGTTGTTCGAATTCATTTTGCACTGTTTTTTTCACTTCAACCGGTTCTTTTTTTTCCTCGTATACTCCGCCAAATTCATCTTCTTCATCTGGCTCGACAAAAAAATCCCGGATGCGATCATTTATTCCCATTTTTATTCCTCCTACTTGCCGCTTGATGCCTTAACTCCCTCAATCAAAGCGTTTCTTAAACCGTTTTTCTCCAAGGCGTTTATGCCTTTTATAGTAATCCCCCCAGGCGAACACACCTGATCTTTCAGGATGCCCGGGTGAAGTTTTGTTTCCTTTTGCATCATCGCCCCGCCAAGAACGGTCTGGCTGACAAGCTCGTATGCCAGATCCCGGGGAACACCCAATTCGACGACACCGTCGCTTAAGGCCTCGATGATCTGGTAGACATATGCCGGTCCGCATCCCGTCAAAACGCTGGCTCCCTTGTAGACACTTGCAGGCAGAACCTTGACCGTGGCGACTTTTGAGAACATGGCAACAATCGCCTCAAGTTCCTCCTGTTCAAGGTTGTTTTCCTGTTCGAAAAGGATCACACCTTGCGACACCTTGACCGGGGTGTTGGGCATCATTGTCACATGAGCGACTGAATCATCAAGAAGCGCGTGCAGGCGCTCAAAACTGTAACCAAGAACCATCGAAACGATTGTCTTGCCTGTTGTGGCATCCTTGATCTTTTTGATTACCGATTCAAGCTTGTCGGGTTTTACTCCCATTATGATTATGTCCGCTCCCCTGGCCACGTCCATCTCGCTGGAAGCCTTTGCCATCCCGTATTTGTCGGCGAAATAACCGACCTGGTTTTCCATGATGTCATAACCTATCGTCCTGGCAGGATCGATGGCGTCTGCTAGGATCAGCCCTTCAAACAGGGCCGAAGCCATGTTTCCAAGTCCGACAAATCCGATTGTCTTGTCAATCATTATAAGCGTCTCATTCTGATGAATCCTGGCAGTTCATCTTCGTCTTCTTCCGGTTTCACGCTGCGCACCGGTTCGATATCGGTTTCGAATTTCACCGTCTTCTTGCTTGCCGGTTCTTCCTTGAACTGTTCGAATCCGGTTGCGATGACAGTCACGATAACCTCGTCGTCAAGATTTTCATTGATTGCAACACCCAGGTATGTATTGATGTCGTCTCCGACTTCTTCGGTGATCGTCTCCAAGGCGATATTCGCATCGAAAAGGGAAATATTCGGTCCCCCGGTGATGTTGATTATCGCATCGCGGGCACCTGCAACTGAAACATCAAGCAAAGGCGATGCGATTGCAGCCTGAGCGGCATCACGGGCCTTGTTATCACCTGAAGCCATCCCGATTCCAATCAGGGCATTTCCTTTGTCTTTCATAACCGAACATACGTCGGCGAAATCCAGGTTCATGAATGCCGGAATCGCGATAAGGTCAGTGATTGTCTGCACCCCTTGGCGCAGGACATTGTCGGCTTCTCCGAAGGCTTCCGACATCGGACGGCCACCGATAAGCTGCAGGAGCCGGTCATTGGCAACGACGATGATCGAATCGACGTTCTTGCGCAACTCCTCGATACCTTCCATTGCCAGCTGGTTGCGGCGTTTCCCTTCGAACTTGAATGGACGGGTAATGATCCCCACGGTCAAAGCACCCATCTCTTTGGCGATTTTAGCGAACACCGGAGCCGCACCGGTTCCAGTACCGCCTCCCATTCCTGCAGCGATGAACACCATGTCGGCTCCATCAAGCACTTCGCGGATGTCATTTTCGGATTCCATGGCGGCTTTTTTACCGACCTCGGGATTCCCGCCCGCACCAAGACCTTTGGTGATCTTGCCACCTAGAGCGATCTTGTTGTCCACTTTGGAACGTCTTAAAACCTGAACATCGGTATTCGCAACAAAGAACTCAACCCCTTGAACCCCGTTTTCAACCATCCGGTTTACGGCGTTGTTACCGCCACCACCGACACCAATAACTTTTATCTTCGCAACTTGTTCGTAATTTTCTTCCATTTTAGTATCCTCGCTTTTATTCATCATTAAATAAATTTTCCAGTATTTTGTTCACTCCCCTTTGGGGAATCGGATTCGACCTAGTCAGTCCCTTCAAGCGGACAGCCATCGTATTGGTTATCTCTTCCATGACCAGCGACGGAGTGTAGCCCCCTTGATATTTCGCTTTGTTGATCATAAAATAAATCATCCCCAGACACGAGACATAGGCCATGTCCCTGACTCCGATGGTTTCTGGCCGATATAGGCGCACCGGGGCATTGAGGACTTGACTGGCCACTTCGGGAATCAGCTTGAGCTCGCTCCCTCCGCCAACCAGAATGATCTCATAGTTGTTGCCCTTGTCGATCAATTCGACTTTCTCCTTGATCTTCGCGAATACCGCCTTGGCGATTTCCCGATCAAGATGATGGAGATCCGCCAGAGTGTAATCCTTTTTTTCTTCGTCATAAACCACAGTATGGACGATGTCATCTTTGGAATGGCGGTCGAATATGCTGCCATACTTGATCTTGTACGTCTCACCCTGTTCGGGTGATATCTGAAAATTCTGATAAATGTTCCGGGTAAAATCATTCCCTCCATAAGGAACCACCGAAAGATACTTGAGATAGCCTTCCTTATAGAAAGAAACCGTCGAGGTTTTGAAACCCACATCTACCAGTATCGCCCCCTCGTTCATGTAGGCATCGTCGAACGCCTCCAGAGCGCAGGCATAGGCGCTGATGGAAACATCGAGGATTTCAAGCCCCGCATTTTCCACCACCCGCAAAAACGGGTAAAGCAATTTTTTGGGGCTGGTCACCACCAGGGAGTCGACCGCCAGGTTTCTTGATTTGACATCAAGAGGGACCTTGGAATTGGACCCCTGGTCGTGATGGAAGCGTATCGGAATGACCGAGACCAGCTCCTCGTCTGCTTCCTTTTTGAAACGGGCCGATAAATCCAATATCCGCCTTATATCGTTACCAGTGATCTTGCTGCCCGAATCGGACAGGGATATCGAACTGTCGCTTTGGTAGATTCTTGACCCGATGGTCGGGATGATCAGCGCGATACTTCCGATCGTCGTCCCCAGGTAATCATTCGCCCTTGCGATTATCTTTTTGACATCTTCACTGGCTATTTCTTCATTTGCCACATAACCTTTACTAATGCCGTGACTTGCGGTCTTGTCCGCGTATAAAACATTGACATTAGTGTCTAGAACTTCGGCTACAACTAACTTTATTGTTGCGCTACCTATGTCTAATAATGCATAGATATTTCTCATTTATTCCACCCCTGACAAAGCTTATTTGGATAATGTTGTTCCTAGAACTGCGAAACGTATTATACTATTTAATTCTAGCATAATTTTATTCGGTTTTAAACACTTTTAAGACACTTATGCCCTTAAAATCACAAATTTTAGATATCCGTAAAAGCCAATGGTAACCGCTTGTATTTTTAGTGTTTGAAATCGATTTGGAAATGTAATACAATTGACTTGAATATGATTGGCTGTCTTGAATGACACGGACGTTTTACACTTGCACAACCTTATAAACTCGGTAACGCCCTAAGGTAGGCGCTTTTTTTGTCAAATTTTATCAAATTTATATTCGTACTATTGGGTACTATATGGTATAATATACATGAGGTGATATTCCCATGGCTAAACGCATAAAAATTTCCAAGTCAAAGAACTCTGAATCATTTTCTGTTATCGATGATTTTACCGATCCTAAAACAAAAAAACGATCGACTTTTGTTGTCGAACGTCTCGGTTCTCTGGATTCGCTATTGAAGAAATAAGGAAAACAAAGCTCCAATCCCCATCCAATTTTCCCCGTCTAAGCTGATTCCTCTAGATGAAGAAAGGTTGTTCAATCTTGGCTATCTCTATCCTAAAAATATTATTTCATCACTTGGAATAAAAGATATCTGTAATAAAATCCAGAATGATCGGAAGTTCAAGTTTGATCTCTATCGGATTGTTTGTGATTTGGTTTGCACCCGCATAATATACCCAGGGTCTAAACGTTCCTCTTTCAGGGATGCCCATCACTTTTTTGATGCTCCGCAATATCAGCTGGAGGATGTGTATCGATCTTTACCAGTTTTAGCGGAAGAACGATATTTTTTTGAAAGTGAATTATACAAGAACAGCACCAATGTCATGGAAAGAAACAACAGTATTCTCTACTATGATTGCACCAACTTCTATTTTGAAGTTGAGGAAGAAGACGATTATAAAAAATACGGGAAAAGTAAGGAAAACCGGCCAAACCCCATTGTTCAATACGGCTTATTTATGGATGCGGATGGGATCCCGATTGCGGACATCACTTTTGAAGGCAATAAGAACGAACAATTTTCCTTAAGAGAGCTAGAGCAGCAGATTGAAAAAGACTTCGAGTTCAGCAAGTTTATTGTGTGTGCTGATGCCGGACTTAATGGTTGGGAAAACAAGGTCTATAACGATAGAAAAGCTCATGGTGCTTATATAGTTACCCAGCCGATAAAAAAATTGAATAAAACTTTGAAGAAATGGGCCACAGACCCCAAAGGATGGAAAATCATTGGTCAGCCGGGATTATTCGATATAAGCAAGCTCGATGACACTATAATAATAGATGGCAAAGAACACAATATTAGAGATGTGGTGTTCTACAAGGATAGATGGGTAAAGACAACCAAAAAATCAGAACAAACCGAAGACAAATACACCCTGGAAGAACACTTGATTGTTTCGTTCAGCTACAAATTCAAACAATATCAAAGTTATATCCGAGAAAAGAAATTGGAAAGAGCGCGGAAGCTATTGAAAAATCCCGGGAAAATTAAAACCAGTAATCCACGGGATCCAAAATATTATATCAAGAAGATAGAGGCAACAGAAAATGGTGAAGTGGCAGATAAGACTTACTATTCAATTGACGAAAGCAAAGTTGAAGAGGATGCCAAATACGACGGATTTTATGCGGTCACAACCGACTTGACAGATGATAATATGTCCTTAATCATTAGCGCGAATAAGCGCCGTTGGGAGATAGAAGAGAGCTTCGAAATAATGAAGAGCGAACTTAAAACCAGACCAATCTATGTATCAAGAAAAGATGCAATCAACAGTCACCTGCTTATCTGCTTTATGGCATTACTGGTATACCGTATATTGGAAAAGGAATATTTGAAAAGCAAATACACATGTAGCGAAATCATAGAGACACTAAGAAAATTAAACGTAACCCATGTAGGTGGAAACAACTACATTCCATCATTCAAACGAACGTTGGCAATTGATGAATTGGGTGAAGTATTTGGCTTCCAACCATCTAGAGAAATATTGACGCAAAAATATTTAAAAAAATTTACACGAATAGCAAATTCAAGAAATAGTACGAAAATGAAATAGCAAAAAAACAGGCAGAAACCCCTTATTTGTAGGGGCTTTTGCCTGTTTCCACGTCTTTAAACTGTAAAACGAGAGAATTTTATTCGGTTTTAAACACTTTTAAGACACTTATGCCCTTAAAATCACAAATTTTAGATATCCGTAAAAGCCAATGGGGTAGTGTCAATATTTTTGTGTAAATTTGTAAAATTAGTTCTTACTGATCATCTTGGTTATTCTTCTTCTAGCAGGAACCAACGTTCGTAAGATATTCCTTTGAATCCCTTATGGGTATGGTTCATGAATTTTTGGTTATATTGTTCAAATTGCGAAACGATGTATTTCTCCACAGCTTCCTCATTTGGGAATTGTTCTTTAGCCTTGATTTTCCGCTTGAGCTGTTTATTGAAACCTTCGATCAGGTTTGTTGTATATATGCTCTTGCGTACCGATTCAGGGAACAAATAGAAAGTGAATAGATTTGAATTCTCTTCAAGTGATTTTGCCACTTTTGGGTATTTTTGCCCCCATTTGGTGATGAACTCCTTAAGCTCTTCACTCGCCGCTTTTTCAGTTTCGCAATTGTAAACTCGCTTAAAATCCTGTGCAATCTCACTACGGTCTTTCACTCTTGCTTTGGCTGTAATGTTTCTTGAAACATGCACCAGGCAACGTTGGATTTTGGCCATCGGAAAAGTGTCTTCAATGGCGTTCTCAACACCGGTTAGCCCGTCAGTACAGAATAACGCAACCGCTTCCAAACCGCGTGTTTTGAACTCTTCAAACAGTTCCCGCCATGTTGTTGCGGATTCGGTTGGCGCAATTGAATATCCTAGTATTTCCTTTGTTCCCTCTAGAGTCACTCCTATAGCGATATGAACCGCCTCTTTAGACACGGTATCGCGCCGCAAAGGAATAACTGTAGCGTCGGTATAAACAACTGCGTATTGCTTGTTTAACGGGCGATTTTTAAAGGCTTCAACATGGGCAACTATTTCCTTAGTAATATTGGAAACTGTCTGTCTGGAGTATTTCTTGCCGTAGATTGATTCAACAGTTTTTACAATGTCGCTGTTGGTCATCCCTGAATTAAATAGATCGATGACAGTGTTGGTGGTAGCTAGATCGTTTCGCTGATATTTAGGGACCAGCGGTGAATCAAAGTCCCCTTGACGGTCACGTGGTATGCGCAGGTTCAACACACCATATTTAGTGTTGTAATCGCGGTTGTAATAGCCATTTCTTGAATTCGAATTCTCAGATCGGTCATATTTCTCATAATCAAGAAAAACGGTAAGTTCGGACTTCAAAATATCGTTGATGGCATTCTCCAATTCGCTCCGGAAAAGTTCTGAGACTACTTGCTCAAAAGCTGGCAGATTATTATCATTTGATATTAGACTTCTAAGTAAAGTTGTTGTAAAATAGTTCATGGGTGTAATCCTCTCGTAAATTGTTTTCGTCGAACTAATTTTACAAGGGTTGCACCCTTTTTTCTACTTAAAAGTTGAAATCCTATTTACACAAAATATTTTACACTATCGCCAATGGTAACCGCTTGTATTTTTAGTGTTTGAAATCGATTTGGAAATGTAATACAATTGACTTGAATATGATTGGCTGTCTTGAATGACAAAAAGGAATCCGGTGGAAACCCGGAACAGCTCACACTACTGTTAGAGGCCAGGCCTCAAGTCAGGAACTTTGCCGATTCGACGTCTTTTGGTGGTGAAAGGGCGGCTGATTTTTTGGCGCCTCTACAATAACGAAAAGGAGCTAAAAATGTCAACGAGATATCTTACAACAAAAAAGATGGCCCTGATAGCCATCCTGGGGTGCGTCCAGTACGTCAGCTTCATGTCCCTGTCCTTTATCCCCTACCTGGAGGTGATAACGAGTGTGACCGTATGTTTCGCCATGGTTTTTTCAACCCGCGACGCAATCCTGGGTTCTTTTATCTTCGGGAGCATCTATCTTCTTACCAATGGAATCACCCCTTGGGGATCGATGTATTTTTTCATATACCCGACCTATTCACTGATAATCTCGATGGGCCGGCCGTTTTTTGGACGCCACCTGATCATTCTTTGCCTGGTGGCCGGCTTGCTTTCCTTTGCCACCGGCCAGCTGTTGCAGTTGCCGTTTCTCATGTTTTCCAAGCAGGTCACCCTGCTCTACATGCTTATGGGCCTGCAGGTGTCTTTAGGACAGTTTGTGCTGACCTTCGCATTCATGTTTTTGACATATCGCCGTTTCGAAGCGGTATTGACATTCTTGAACCGCAAGCTTTTCCCCAATTGCATGAGCGCAAAAAAAATCCTCTGAAAATGAGGATTTTCATTTGCTTCGATATACGTATCCGCCCAAAAAATCGAAATATTTGTAATCGCTGTAATTCACGACCAGAATGATGTAATTGTTGCCGGAAAGCTGGGATGCCATTTCATCGATGCGCAGGTACAATATCTTGCCGTCATCCATATTGAACTGGCAGCGCAAATCGTCTCCAGCAGCCGGTCTGAAATATATGTCCGAAACTTCAAGGAGCACCTGGGAGGGGATTTTGGCATATTCGATTGCGAAAGCCGCCAGGGTCTTTTCATCAAAATCGTGGATCGCCGGCAATGGTGCGACCAGACTTGAAAATTCCCCTCCAACCTGGCATACCTTGCCGGATTCGTTGATCGCTAAATAACCCTGCTCATTGGTGCTGTAGGCGATAAGTTTCGTTGGCGTCACTGTGACATTCAACGATCCGTCAAATCCCTTGGCTACCGATACGCTGTCGAAATAGCCGCTGGCCATCAGGTTTTTTTCAACCTGGCCACTCTGGGTGAAAAGCACGAAACTCTTTGAGACACTGACCTGGGTCAACTCGACTATTTTTTCCTGGGTGATGAACTCATTGTTTGCAACCGTGACCTTGTTGATTTTCGAATAGCCTGAGCCAAAGTAAACCGCAGTCAATACAATCAGACTTAACCCAAGCAACCGTCTGACCATGCGTTTGCGTCTTTTGGCTTTCTGTTTTTTTGCCAGAAGCAGACTTTGATTCTCATCATATTCGTTGAAGACAACTGTTTTTTTAGCCATATGCCTACTCCCAATTCACGTATTTGACTTCCTGATGCAGCTCGATATTGTGCTGTTTTTTTACTTCCTCTTTGACTAGTTCGATCAGATCGTAGATATCCTTGGCCGAAGCATAGCCGTTGTTGACGATGAAGTTGCAATGCTTGAGACTGACCTGGGCGCCACCGATTTCCCTGCCCCGCAGATCGCAATCCTCGATAAGCTTCCAAGCCGGAGCCGCTTCGGGATTCTGGAAAATCGATCCCGCGCTTGGCTTGTTCCAGGGCTGAGATGTCATCCTTTTTTCCTTGCGCTTGTCGATCACCTCATTGATGAATTCGGGATTTGAAGGTGAAAGCTCGAAGACAACCTCGAGGACCACCCAGCGAGGCTGATCCATAAGCAGTGATTTCCGGTAGCCAAACTCCATCTGTTCGTTGGTCAATGTGATGACCTGATATTTTTCATTTAGAATCTTGACACTCCTTACAACCGAGGCCATGTCGTACTTGTAGGCACCCGCATTCATGTAGACGCCCCCGCCGATTGTCCCGGGAATCCCCGACATGAATTCAAATCCGCTCAGTCCGGCATTCGCCGCCTGATAGGCAAGCTTGATCATGGAAACGCCCGCTCCCGCGGTCACGGTGCAGCCGTTGTAATGGGTGTAATTGAACCCTTCTGCCAGGGTGATGATGACCCCCTGATAGGGACCATCGCTAAAAAGAAGATTGCTCCCCTTGCCGATCACCATCGACTTGATATGATGCTTGTTGACATATTTCAAGGCCGCAATCAGGCCATCCTGGGTGTTGACATTGATGAAAATGGCACACGGTCCGCCGACTCTAAGGGTTGTGTGCTTGTACATCGGTTCATCCCTGATCACCTGGCCGACATTCAATTTTACTAAATCCTGGTATATTTGGTTGAAATCCATATTTTCCCCTTAAATCATTGTTTTTATCAATTGGTAAATGTTTTTGGATGCATCGCTCTGGCTCAGTTTCAGACTGGCCTCATGCATCGCTTCAAGCTGTTCTGGTGTGTCCACAAGCCTTTCGATTCGCTCAAGCAGACCGGCTCCGTCCAGGTCAGCTTCCCTGATCATCACCGCCGCATTCCTGCTTGAAAGTTCCAAGGCGTTATATTCCTGATGATTCTTCACAACATATGGGCTGGGGATGATTATCGCCGGTTTTCCCAGCGCCGTCAGTTCAGCCAGGGTGCTCGCCCCGCCGCGGCTGACCATCAGGGTAGAACTTTGCATAAGCGAAGCCATGTCATCGACATAGGGAACGATCTTGAGATTATCCGGACAGTTTGCCAACTCGGTTTTCACCTGGTCGTAAAAATTCTTGCCGGTCACATAGACAAGCGAATAATCATCGAAACTCGCCGTCTTCAAAGCAGCAACCATTTTGTCGTTGATTGTCTTTGACCCAAGAGAGCCCATGACCATGGTGACCACCGGCAAAGCGCGATCAAGCCCGTATTTTCCATACACATCACCGGCCACCTGGCTGGAAATCACACTAGCCCGGGGATTCCCGTACAGGTATGTCTTTTCTTTGGGAAAGCTGTCGTAAGCTCCCTGGTAGCAGGCGATGATCTTGTCCACCTTTTTGATGAGGATCCTGTTTGTCAGCCCGATGATCGAATTCTGCTCATGGATCATTGTCGGAATCTTTAACTGACTGGCAGCCATGACAATGCTTGCCGAGGGATAGCCCCCAAAGCCTATAACGATGTCAGGTTTGAATTCCCTTATAATCTTTTTCGCCTTCGAGATCGACCGGACAAAAAGCAGGATGTTTTTGAGCTTGTTGATCGGGCTTCCGACCAGGCCTTTGACATCGAGGCCGCGATACTCGTAGCCCATCTTGGGAACGACCTGGGATTCGATCCGGTCCTTGGTTCCGACAAACAGCACCTCGGTCTGTTCCTGGGACTCAATATATTGTATTAAAGCCAAAGCGGGGTACAGATGTCCCCCCGTTCCGCCACTTCCTATGATAATTCGCATTTTATTCTCCTAATTCATTCACAACCTGTTTGAAATATTCGCCCCGCTTGATGTAGCTGGAGAATTCGTCAAATGAGCTTGTCGATGGCGAAAGCAGGACGATGTCCCCTTCCCTGGCCAGGCTGGCCGCCTTTAGCACGGCCCCTTTGAGATCATCCTGAATATAAGTATCCGGATGGTTCATATCCCTGGCGAACCGCTCCCGGGTCGCACCATAACAGATCAGTGTCCTGATTCTGTCATTGAGAGCTGACATTTCGCTTAGATCGAGATTTTTCTCGAAACCGCCGATAAGCAGGATGACCGGCTGGTCAAACGCCCTGATCGCCGTTATCGTCGCATCCGTATTGGTACCTTTGGAATCGTTGTAATACCTGACTCCGCCGATCGTCGCCACGTATTCGATGCGGTGGGCGACGCCCTTGAAAGACTCGATCCCTTGGGCGATAACCGCCGGCTCAAGTCCCGCCTGCAAGGCGAAGCCTGTCGCAATCATCACGTTCTGGATATTGTGTCTTCCCACGAGGTTGATCTTGTCGAGTCCGACAATCCTTGTTCCATAGGCGAAGATGGCCCCATCGTCAATCATGATGTCACCCTTCTGGTTGAGACTGAATGTCACAACTTTGGATTTTGGTGGATTCTGTTCGCAGTAGCCCTCGATCACCGCGTCATCTTTGTTCAGGTAGAAAACATCATTTTCATCCTGGTTTTGATAGATGTTCAGTTTGGATCTGTAGTACTCGTCCAAAGAGACCATGTAGTCAAGATGGTCCGGGGTCAGGTTGATGATGCTGGCCCCCGCCGGGTGGAATGTCGCCATATCCAGCAGCTGGAAGTTGGAAAGTTCCAGCACCACATGGCAACCGCTCCTTTCCATCAGATCATGATCGACAACCAGATCGCAATACGGGGTTCCCACATTGCCGGCCAGAAAGACATCGTCATACCGACCTTTCAATATGTGCTCGAGCAAAGACACAGTGGTGGTCTTGCCGTTGGTTCCGGTTATGGCATAGTAATTCTGTTTGGCGCTGTAGCGGTAGCCAAGTTCGACCTCGTTGAGGATCTCGACGCCACGCTGTTTGAGACGCAATATGAATTCCTTCTGGTAATTGATGCCCGGGTTCTTCACGACAAAAGCGAAGTCCCGCTCGAACAGTTCGACGGGGTGGCCATTGGCCACTATTTCAACACCCTGGTCGAGATATTCCTGATAGTTCTCGATCTGACTTAGAGGCTTGGCCTCATTGAGGACGATTTCCGCATTCAATTTTTGCAGCAGCCGGATTGCCGCCTTGCCCGAACGGGCCAGCCCGATTACCAGGACTTTTTTTCCTTTAAGCATGTTACATTACTCCCAACAGGATGCCGATGATGCCAAAGACAAACCCGGCAACCCAGAACATCATGACAACCTGGGTTTCCTGGAAACCGATCATCTCGAAATGATGATGGATTGGCGCCATCTTGAAGACCCGTTTGCCTCTTGTCTTGAACGAGACAACCTGGATTATCACCGACAGCGTCTCGATCAAAAAAACCATCCCGATGACCACAAGAAGCAACTCCTGATTTGTCAACACGGCGATCATCGCCAGAAATCCTCCAAGGCCCAAAGAGCCCACATCGCCCATGAAGATCTGGGCCGGGTGGTAGTTGAACATCATGAAACCCACCAAAGCGCCGATCAGGGCGATTGAATAAATGGTCAAGGTGGTATCCCGGTTCATATAGGCAAAAATGATGAAAGGAGCGATGGCAATCATGGTCAGACCAGTCGCCAGACCGTCCAGTCCGTCCGAAAGATTGACCCCGTTGGAAGCACCCGTGAACATCACAAAAAACATGACCGGATAAAACCAGCCCAGGTCAAATTCCAACTTCAACAAAGGCACTTCGATCACATGGTCGAAGCCCGGAATGAAATTCCGGCACAGGAAATACAGCACGATTGCAAGTACCGCCTGCAGGGAGAACTTCGCCCAGGCCGGAAGACCTTTGTTAGATTTCTTGATGACAATCAAAGCGTCATCCACCAGGCCGATGGCTCCAAAACCGCCCAGGGTCAAGGTCAATATCCAAAGTTTTGGAGACGCCAGGTTGGCATAGTTGAAGATAAGAGACGAGATTATCGCCACCACAATAAACACGGCACCGCCCATCGTCGGGGTTCCGCCCTTGACCTTATGCGATTCAGGCCCCTCCTCGCGCTGGACCTGCCCGAACTTGAAGCGGTGGAAAACCGGGATGATTCTAGGCATCAAAACAAGCATCAATATATAACTTAATATGAAAGTTCCAATCATTTTCAACATAATATACTCCTTTTATTTACAGTACCTAAAATATAGCATATTGACCACTTTTCATCAAGAAAAAAAGACAAGCCGGACAGCCCGACTTATCTTATTTCCTTACCGATTTCCAGCTGTTCAAGCAGCCCTAAAATATCGTCACGGGCGGCTTTTTCATCATGCCCTTTGATATCGATTTGAATCTTCGCCTTTTCTGGAATCCCCAATGATAGCACTCCCATGATTGATTTCATGTTCAGTGTTTTCCCCTCATAAGTAATCGAAATGTTCGATTCGTAAATCTTCACCGCTTCGACAAGTTTAGTTGCTGAAGTAGCGTACAATCCTACCGGACTCGTCACTATGGCATCTATTCTCTCCATAAAAACCCCTCCTTACATATAACATGATATCATTTTTGAAACCGTTATACTAGTTTATTCTAAGCTATTTTATTTTTTCGATCATGATGACGTAAGGAGCTTTTTGTCTGTTCAACATTTGGTAACAACTTACATTGAAATCATTATCTAAATCCGCGCAGAACGACTTGAGCCCCGCACCTTCTACCCCCTGGTCATGACCCACATAGACACCGATCAGGATGATCCCCCCGACTTCAAGGGCGCAAAGTGCCTTGGACAAAGTCGCAACCGTGTTTTCAAGATGGGTCGTGATGCGATGGTCGCCTTTGGGCAGGTATCCCAGATTGAACACCCCGACATCGAACCGGTCGAAATAAAGGTCGAAGTTGCGATGGTCATCCTTGATCAGTTCGATCATTGAAAGGTCGACACCGTTTTTTTCGAGAAGTTTTTTCGTGTTCTCGAGGGCAACCGACTGGATGTCGAAACCGTAGACCTTGTCGCTTATTCTGGCAAGCTTCAATGTGTCAAAGCCGTTGCCCATGGTAAAATCGACGGCAACCGCCACCTTCAAGGCGGCGATTTCCCGGCCGATATAGTCGATTACGGTTTTCAACTTAAGGCCGCGACCATTTCTTTGACATATTCATACACATGCTTCGGCGCGTCCGGCCCATGTTTTTCGATGATCTTGACAATTGCCGAACCGACAATCACCCCGTCACAATACTGCGAAAACTCCCTGACCTGATCAGGCGTGTTGATCCCAAAACCGATGGCAACAGGCGTATTTGTTTCCTGCTTGATCAATTGGACCAGCTCTTCGAGTCCGCCTGCGAAACTTGAGCGGGTTCCGGTAACCCCCATTGATGAAACAAGGTAGATGAAGCCTTTCGCCTGTCGGGCGATCATCTTGACCCGGTTCGAAGAAGTCGGCGCCACGAAACTTATCAGTTCCAGGTCGTATTTTTCCTTGAACTGGTTCACCTCATCGCTTTCCTCGAATGAAAGGTCAGGCAGGATCAGTCCGTCGATTCCGACTTCCTGGCATCTTGCCATGAATTTTTCAACCCCGTAGTGGAAAACGACATTGTAGTAGGTCATGAAACAAAGCGGAATCTGGCTTACCTGACGCACTTTTTCAACCAGCTCGAACACTTTCGAGGTGTTCACACCCCCGTTGAGCGCCCGGATATTGGCCCCCTGGATTACCGGCCCTTCAGCCACCGGATCGGAAAATGGAATCCCGATTTCGATCAGGCTGGCCCCGGCTTTTTCCATTTCAAGGATGCACTGATATGTCGTTTCGAGATCCGGATCACCGGCAGTGATGAAGGCGATAAAGGCTTTTTTGTTGAAGGCATTCTTCATTCTATTCATAGATTTCAACCCCCTTGTAGCGGGCAATTGCCGCCACATCTTTGTCGCCCCGGCCTGAAAGACAGCAGATAATTATGTCATCAGGAGAGTATTTTGGCGCATCCTTGATGATCTGGGCCACGGCATGGGCGCTTTCGATGGCGCAGATGATACCCTCGGTTTTGGCGATGTACTCGAACGCCTCAACCGCCTCGTCATCGGTAATCGGGAGGTAGCTCGCTCTTTTGATGTCATTCAAATGGGCATGCTCCGGTCCGATTCCCGGATAGTCCAAACCGGCCGAAATCGAATAGACCGGTGCGATCTGTCCGTACTCGTCCTGGCAGAAATATGACTTCATGCCATGGAAAACGCCCAGGCTTCCGGTGTTGATGGTCGCCGCGGTATAAGGGGTGTCGACCCCTTTTCCGGCCGCTTCACAACCGATCAGTTTGACATCCTTGTCCTCGATGAAATTGTAGAACATCCCCATCGCGTTCGATCCGCCCCCGACACAGGCATAAACCGCGCTTGGCAGTCTGTTTTCGACTTCAAGAATCTGGGCCCGGGCTTCCTTGGAAATGACCGCCTGGAAATCCCTTACCATTGCCGGATAAGGGTGAGGCCCCATGACCGATCCCAACACATAGAACGTGTCTTCGATTCTTCCGGTCCAGACCCGAAGCGTCTCGTTGACCGCATCTTTGAGTGTCATCGTCCCTGAAGTTACCGGGATGACTTTCGCCCCCAGAAGTTCCATCCGGTATACATTGAGGATCTGGCGATCCGTATCTTCCTTGCCCATGTAAATTTCACATTCCATATCCAAAAGCGCGGCGGCCGTGGCTGTCGCAACCCCGTGCTGTCCGGCCCCGGTTTCGGCGATCACCCGGGTTTTCCCCATCTTTTTGGCCAACAGAATCTGACCCAGGACGTTGTTGATCTTGTGAGAGCCGGTGTGATTCAAGTCTTCCCGCTTGAGATAGATTTTGGGACCCTTGAGATCCTCGCTCATTTTCTTGGCGTAATACAAAAGCGACGGACGACCCGCATACTCGTCAAGCAATTTTTTAAGTTCCGAGTTGAACTCGGGATCGTTCTTATAGTGTTCATAAGCCGCGTCGATCTTATGAAGTTCTTCCATCAATGTTTCGGGGATATACTGCCCCCCATGGATTCCAAATCTGCCTTTTTTCATCTTAACCCTCCTTACCAGAGTCGCAATTTTGTTTTCATCTTTAATTTTGTGGGTTTCCACCCCGGACGAGACATCGATCCCGTAACACCCGATCGCCAAAGCGGCGTCGAGGTTGTCAAGATTGATTCCCCCGGCCAAAAAATACGGTTTTGGGATCTGTTTGATATGCGTCCAATCGAACGTCTCACCCGATCCCGGTGCCGGGCCGTCGAGAAGATAATAGTCGACATCGAAGTTCAAATCCTGCAGATCGGTGTCTTTTTGCACCTTGATCGCCTTGATCAAAGGCAGATCCACCTTTTTTCTTAGCTTTGCGATATATTCGTTGTCCTCAGCTCCGTGGAGCTGGATCAGATCGATCACCTTGTTTGTTGCAAGTCTTTCGATCAGACCGATGTCGCTATTGACAAACACCCCGACTTTTCTTATCCCCGGATTGACCAGGCTTGCAAGCTTTCTGGCAGTGTCAAAATCGACCCGGCGAGAAGACTTGGCAAACACAAACCCGATGTAATCGGGTTGTTCCCGGTTTATCGCTGCGATGTCCTCTTCCCTGAACAGACCGCAGATTTTAACCCTGGCCATCTTTGCCTCTGAGCATGTCGAAGTATTCCTGACGGTCATTGGCTTTGACGATGCTTTCACCGATAAGCACGCCGTTGAAATCATTCTGTTCCAAAACAGCGATATCTCCCCGGTCGAAGATCCCCGACTCGGAGATGAAAACACCCTTGTAACCGGCTTCCAGCGCCTTCTTTTGGTATTTTAGCGAATTGTTCAGATCAATCGTGAAATCATCGAGATTGCGGTTGTTGACCCCGATGATCCGGGCCTTGGTCGCCAATGCCTTGTCGAGGTCGTCCTGGTCATGGATTTCAAAAAGGCAAGACAACCCCAGAGAGTCTGCGATCTTGAAATACCTTTTCAATGTTTCCAGATCAAGAATCCGGCAAATAAGCAGGATGGCATCGGCATTGAGCAATCTGGCCTGGTAGATCATGTACTCATCGACGATGAAATCCTTGCGCAATATCGGCAGTTCGACCGCGCTTGCAATCGCACTGAGATACTCGTCGGACCCCTTGAAGTAATCGGGTTCGGTCAGCACCGAAAGGCAGCTCGCCCCGATCTTCTGGTAATCCCTGGCGATGGCCAGGTAATCGAAATCCGGCATGATCAGCCCTTTCGATGGCGACGCCTTCTTGACTTCGAGGATATAATTGAGGCCCGGTTTTGCCAATGCCTGTTCGAAGCGATAATCATTTGACACCGGAAGCTTTTCGCATTCGCTCATCAGCTCTTCAAGTGAAGCTTTTTCCTTTTGATGCGCTATTCTTTTTTTTGTCGCATCCACTAATTTGTCTAATATCATATTCTACCTGTTTGTCGTTACAATGAATTTTTCGAGAATCTCGAGCGGTTTTTCCGATTCGATAACCTCACGGGCATAGAGGATCCCAAGCTGGTAGCTTGGAGCCTTGCCAGAAAGATAGAAGCCCATTCCCGCATTGAGCAGGACGATATCGAGGTGTGGTCCGGTTTTGCAATGAAGCACATCCAATGTGATATTCGCATTGTCTTCAGGAGTGCCCCCCACAATGGCTTCCTTGGGCGCCATCTTGAAGCCGTAATCGGCCGGATTTATTTCATATCTGGTGAACTTGCCGTTGTCGATTTCCAGAACTGTCGTTTTGGCACTCAGGGATATCTCGTCCATCCCGTCTTGACCATAGACAACCGCCCCGCGGGTCACGCCCAGATTGGAAAGGACATGGGCCATCGGTTCAACCAGGTCTTCGCTGTATACGCCCATTACCTGGGTTCTAGCATGGGCCGGATTGGTCAGCGGTCCCAGGATATTGAAGATGGTGCGGATCTTGAGTTCCTGGCGGATCGGTCCCACAAAGCGCATTGCCGGATGATAGATCGGCGCAAAAAGAAAACATATTCCGTTCTCCCGCAGCGATTTTTCCGAAACCGCCACATCGCAGTCGACTTTGACGCCAAGCTGTTCGTACACGTCCCCGGCTCCCGATTTCGAGCTGGCTGCCCGGTTGCCATGCTTGGCAACCTTCACTCCTCCCCCCGCAAGAACCAAAGCGCTAGTCGAGGAAATGTTGAAGCTGTTAGAACCGTCTCCGCCGGTACCGACAATCTCCAATACGTCGCCGTCGCTTTCAAAAGCCCGGCAGTGTTCCCTCATGCTTTTGGCGCTGCCGGTTATCTCATCGACTGTCTCGCCCAACATGTTCAAGGCGGTAAGGTAGGCCGCCTTTTGGACATCGCTGGCAACCCCGTCCATGATTTCATTCATGCACTCATACGCCTGATCTGCGCTGAGATTTTGCCTGTTTGTAAGCTGGATTATCGCTTCTTTAATCATTTGTGACCTCCAAAAAATTCTGAATCATCCTTTTGCCGTCAATCGTCAGGATTGATTCGGGATGGAACTGCACTCCATAGACAGGATAGTCTTTATGCTTGATCGCCATGATGCATCCGTCGTCACTGGTGCCGATGACATCAAGGTCGCTCTTGGCTTCCTTTGCCACCAGCGAGTGGTAGCGGGCAACGATGGTCGGTGTCTTGATTCCTTCAGTCAACGGCGTGTCCTTGAGGATATGCATTAGGCTTGATTTTCCATGCATCAATGCGGGAGCGTAGGTCACTTCATGACCGAAAACCTCGCAGATCGCCTGATGTCCCAGGCACACACCCAGAATCGGTTTCTTGTCGTAGAAATAGGCTATCGCCTCCTCGATGATTCCAGCCTGATCGGGCCGGCCCGGTCCTGGCGAGATCACCATCGCATCGAAGTCGATTTGTTTGATCTGCTCGAGGGTCAGCTCGTCGTTGCGGATCACCTTGATGTCCGGATTGAACTCGCCGATATATTGATACAAGTTGTAGACAAAACTGTCATAATTGTCGATTAGTAATATCATTCTAAACCTCCCTGGGCCGTCTCGATGGCCTGGATCACCGCTTTTGCCTTGTTGATGCATTCCTGATACTCGGTTTCAGGCACGGAATCGTAGACAATTCCCGCTCCCGAACATACGTAAAGATCGTTGTTTTGCTTGTATGCCAGACGGATCGAGATGCACATATCCATATTCCCGGTAAAATCGAGATAGCCGATCGCTCCCCCGTAAACCCCGCGCCGCGTCTTTTCAAGTTCGTCGATAATCTGGGCTGCCCGGAATTTGGGCGCTCCCGACAGGGTTCCTGCCGGCAGGACCGCCTGGATAGCATCGAGGGCATCATATTTGTCATCGATGTTGGCCAATATCGTCGAACCCAGATGCATAACATGGGAGAACTTGATGACCTCAAGATAATGGTACAGCCGCACTGTGTTGAACTTGGCGATTTTCCCCAGGTCGTTGCGGCCCAGATCGACAAGCATGTTGTGTTCCGCCAGCTCTTTTTCGTCGTTTTTCAGGCTTTCTTCCAGCTTGGCGTCCTCGGCTTCGTCTTTTCCCCTTGGCCTTGTTCCAGCCAGCGGGAAGGTCGAAACCTGCCCGTTTTCTAGCTTGACCAGGGTTTCTGGCGAGGCCCCTGCAAGCTCCAGCGAAGCCGAACCGAAATAGAACATGTATGGCGAAGGATTGGTCGTCCTTAACACCCGATAGGTGTCGAAAAGCGATCCGGTCGCCTGCGCTTTTAGCTGGTTGGCCAGAACAACCTGGAAGATGTCGCCTTCGGAGATGTAGTGTTTTGCCTTTTTGACCATGTCGCAATATTCATTCTGCTTGAAGACCGGTTTGAAAGCCGATTTTACCTGCAGGTTAGGAATTTTGGCTTTCTTGTTCGAACGGATAAGGTCCTCGATCGCATTGATGTTTTTCACCACCCGATGGTATGAATGGTCGATATCGCAGGCCTTCACATTCCCGATGATGATGATCTTGTTTTTATAATTGTCGAAAACGATGACTTCATCAAAAAGCATCAAATCGACATCGTTGAAACCTTCGGCCCCGGTCTTGGTCAGCTCGAGATTCTTTTCATAATAGCTGAAGTAATCATAGGCGAAATAGCCGACCAACCCACCCGTGAAGGTCGGAAAATCCTTGAATGTGTAAGAGCGGTTGCGGTGCAGGACCTCGCGGATAAAGCCATGGACATCATAACCTTCCTGAACGATTCCATTACATTTTACCTGCTTGTTCAATGCGGTTATCTCCATCTTCGGATTGAAGCCTAGAAACGAATAACGGCCCCAGTTTTTCGTGTCGGTGTTGCTTTCAAGCAGGAAGCAGTGGACCGAAACGCTCTTGAGGATCCTCATCACTTCGATGGGCGTCGTGAAATCACTGAACATTTCCTTTTTGATGGGAACCAAATCGTAATTCTTCAAATCCAGTTTTTTAATTTCTTGCAATCTTGGAATAATCATCTTCATCTCTCCTTGTATAAAAAAATCCTCGACAGAAAAAAACTCTGCCAAGGACGATTATCAACCGCGGTGCCACCTTGTTTCATGTTTCCATGCTCTCATGATGCTATCACATCACCGACCTGTTACGGGGTCAGCCGTCATCGACTACTCAAAACTTTTCATCAATGCCCTCAATGGTCCATTTAATAATCCGCTGCCTGCTTGTTTCCACCATCCAAGCTCTCTTGTAAGGGCGACAATTATTTTTATCTCCACGTCATCGGTTTGTCTACATCAACTTTACTGCAAGCGCATAAATTTGTCAATAAAATAAATCAAATATTTTCAATTTACTTAAATTCAAAATAATGACCTGCATAATTTTCGGACAAAAACAAAAGGCTGCCGCAGCAGCCTTGTCGTTTATGCTTTTTCTAAGAATAATTTGTACGCGCGGTAAGCTTCGTACACATCCACCTTGGAAACGACTTCCATTGGCGCGTGCATGTTCAACACCGCCACTCCGGCGTCGATGACATTCATATTGTAATTGCCAAGAATGTAGGCGATTGTTCCGCCTCCGCCCTGGTCCACCTTGCCAAGCTCGGCAGTCTGGAAATTGATCTTTTCCTCATCGAGGATGTTGCGGATCCTTGCCATGTATTCGGGCGCTGCGTCATTGGACCCGGATTTGCCTCTTGCCCCGGTGTACTTGTTGAAGACCACACCATAACCTAGGAATGCGGCATTGTTTTTTTCGGTTACTTCCGGATACAACGGATCCAAAGCCGCCGACACGTCCGATGAAAGCATCATCGAATTGCTCATGGCTCTTCGCAGGTCAAGATAGTTGGTGTTGCCCTGTTTTTCCAGGATCTCCCCGACCGTGTTTTCAAAAAACAGCGACTGGGCTCCTGTTGCCCCGATCGATCCGACTTCTTCCTTGTCAACCAGAATGCAACAAGATGTGTATTCCGGGTTTTCGACATTCAGGATCGCCTGAAGCGAGGTATAGGCGCATACCCGATCATCATGACCATAGCCAGCCACCATCGAGCGGTCAAAGCCATAGTCACGGGCTTTTCCCGCCGGAACGACTTCGATTTCCGCTGAAAGGAAATCTTCCTCTTCGATTCCGTACTTGTCACTGAGCATCTTAAGCACGTTGGCTTTGGTTGCGTCCTTTTCTATGTCCGCCATCGGGATCGATCCGAAGGTCAGGTCAAGCTTTTCACCCTCGATCAGCTGGGCCGCCTTTTTGTCCATCTGATCCTGGGCCAGATGGGGCAGCAGATCGGTGATTCCCAGTACCGGGTCGGATTCATCCTCACCGATGACGATGTCCACAGTCGTACCATCTTTCTTGATCACAACCCCATGGAGCGCCAATGGAATGGCAACCCATTGGTACTTCTTGATTCCACCATAATAGTGGGTGTCAAGCAGGGCGAAACCTTCCGCCTCATATACCGGATTCTGTTTGATGTCCATCCGAGGCGAATCGATATGGGCTCCCAGAATCCTCATCCCTTGGGACAGCGGTTTTTGTCCCATGACAAACATGGCAATGTTCTTGTCGAAATTGGTCACATAGAATTTGTCACCCGGCTCGATTGCAGCCATCTCTTCGAACGGCTTGAAGCCGGCCGCAAGCGCCTTTTTGATCGTCTGTTTTACAACAATCCGTTCGGTCTTCCCGATCGAAATGAATTCCTTGTAATCCTCATTGAAATCCATCACATCCTGGAAATTGTTCGAACGGTATTTGTCCCATGCGTTTTTATTATACATATTATTTCCTCCATTTGTTATGGCCATTGTATCATAATAAATGAGCGATTTCAAAATAATAAGCACAACAATCCTGCCTGATTTACATATAACGTAAAGTATTTTCTGATATTTTTACAGATAACCTAAACCATGATATTGGTTCCTATGAAATCCTTGCCCACCGCCACAAAACTCTCGAAAACGCATTCCATGTCCGGGTCCACGTTGACAAAATTCTCAGGAATCAAATGGAGCCCGGTTTGGAAATGATGGTTGTTGCCAGCTACCGGATCATATAAATGCACCATCGCATTCTAATATGGCGACCATTACAATAAATGGTTTCATCAGTTATGTCCAATTGCATTAGAAATTACTGGACCGAAAACCTTACCACCCGGAATCGCACCATCATTCTTCACATAATTACAGGTGGTGAATCAGAATCTTTCAATAATGTTATGTCTGACTGTGAACGATTCGGCATAGATTTTCCCTATTGCCGGTTCGATGATTTTACAATAGGCTCAAATTGGCTCGAACCGTTATAATATTGATGAAAGGCAGGAATTGTAATGACCATAAAACAACTCAACTATCTAAGCAAAATTGTCGAATGCAAATCAATGACCGGAGCGGCCAGGGAGCTGTTTATCAGCCAACCGTCGCTTTCCAAAGCCATCAAGGATCTCGAAGAGGAACTTGGCATAACGATATTCATCCGTTCGAGTCAGGGACTGACGCTCTCGACCCAGGGCCAGGAGCTCTTGAATCGCGCCCAGGTCATCCTCGAGCAGACAGCGCTTATAGAAAACCATTTCTCCTCTGGGACCCGGACCCGCCCCAGATGGTCTATTTCCACCCAGCATTACGCCTTCGTAATCGAGGCTTTCATCAAGACTATAAGTGTTGGAAATCATCTGGAATGCCAGTATCATCTGCGTGAGCAGGAGACCCTTTCGATCATCGAGGATGTCTCGAGAGGGCAAAGCGAAATCGGGGTCATCTACCTGAGCCAATTCAACCGCCCTTATCTTCTCAAACTCTTGAAGGATAACCACCTGACGTTCCACCACCTGATTGAAACCGGGCTTTACGTATTTGTGGCCAAGGACCATCCCCTGGCCGCAGAGGAAATCCTTAATGTGGATCAGCTGCAGGACTACCATTTCCTGGCTTTTGAACAGGGTGAGCACAATTCCTTCTATCTTTGCGAAGAAATTATCTTGGACATCAACCACAACAAGACCATCTATGTCACCGACCGGGCCACCTTGTTTGATCTGGTCGTCGGCCTTAAAGGTTACACCATCTGCTCGGGGATCCTGAATTCCGATTTGAAAAACGATGATATTGTCGCCATCAGGCTTGAAGTTGATGAGAAAATGGTAATCGGCTGGATCAGCCGGAACGACCATATCCTGTCGGACTTTTCATTCAAATACCTTGAAACACTGGATTCCATCCTCACCCTGAAACCAGCCTGAACACAAGACAGTTCAAGCTGGTTTTACTATAATTCGTTTCTGATCTCGATTGTCGCCTGCACCATATTTTCCAGGCTGGCGATTGTTTCTTCAACCCCGCGGGTTTTCAAACCACAGTCAGGATTGATCCACAACTTTTCAAGTTCTATCTCCTTTTTGATTTCCCTGATCACTCCAACCAATTCGCTGACTGGAGGAACCCGCGGCGAATGGATATCATAGATTCCCGGTCCGACCGCCGTCTTGAATCTGTCCTGCTTGAGTTCCTTCAACAGTTCCAGGTTTGACCGGCTGGCTTCGAAGGTGATCACGTCGGCATCCATATCATCGATTTGCTCAAGAATGTCCCCGAACTCGCTGTAGCACATATGGGTGTGAATCTGGGTCGTCGCCCCCACCTGACTGTGGCATAGTCGGAAGGATTCGATCGCCCAATCAAGATAGCCCTTGTGCCAGTCTGATTTTTTGAGTGGCAGTTTTTCACGCAAAGCCGCCTCGTCGATCTGGATGATCTTTGTCCCCTGTTCCTCCAGGTAATTCACTTCTTTCCTGATTGCCAGGGCCAGCTGCAGGGCCATTTCCTTTTTGGAAACATCCTCACGAGGGAACGACCAGTTCAATATCGTCACGGGTCCGGTGAGCATCCCTTTGACCGGCTTTGCGCTCAATGACTGGGCATAGGAAAGCCACTTTCCACTTAGCGGTTTCACCCAAGCAACATCACCCCAGATTATCGGCGGTTTCACTCCTCTTGTTCCATACGACTGCACCCACCCGTTTTCACTGAACAGGTAGCCCTCAAGGTTGTGACCAAAGTACTCAACCATGTCATTGCGTTCGAACTCCCCATGAACAAGCACATCCAGGCCGATATCTTCCTGGATCCTGATCCATCTACCGATCTGTTCCTTGATAAAGCTCTCATACTCTTCTTGAGTCAATTGGCCTTTTCTAAACAGCGACCGCACTTTTTTGAGTTCCCCGGTTTGCGGGAATGATCCGATAGTTGTTGTCGGGAGCATCGGAAGATTGAAATATTCCTTCTGGCAGGCGGCCCGGTAATCGAAGTCATCCTGCCGGATGAAATCACTCGCGGTCAGGTTCTTACATTGTTCCTGGACCAGGTCATTGATGCAGTCCCTTCCAGTGAAAAGATCCTGATTCGCTTTGTAAGCCGGTTCATCGCGCCAGTTTTCAACCCGGCTAAGCTGTTTCAACTTCAGCAGTTCATCAAGCTTTTCCAGGGCAAAGGCGAAGTGTCTTTTGTGATTGTCTTCCATCTCCGTTTCATTGGCCAGGCTGTAAGGCACGTGTAGCAGCGAACATGAAGTGGAGATGACAACCTCCTGGCAGTTTTGTTCCAGCTTCTTTAGAAGTTCAAGGCTGGCCTGGTAATTGTTTGCCCAGATGTTCCTGCCATTGACAACTCCTGCAAAAATCGTCTTGTCCAGATACGGACCGCTCAGGACCAGTTCCCGGTTTTTGGCCCCGTCCACGAAATCCAGCCCCAGTCCGTCGAAATCAAGAGCTATGATCTTATCATAGCAGTCGCGCACATCAGCGAAGTATGTCTCAAGCAACACTTTGAGGGCACCTTTTCTTGCCAGCAGTTGTTTATAAATCTGCTCGAAAAGCTCAACATCAGCGTCATCAAGATCCTTAACCAGGGCCGGCTCGTCAAGCTGCACCCACGAAGCCCCAAGAGTATCGAATCTTTCAAGCAGGTCAACGTAGGCTTTGATGATGTCATCAAGGAAGTTCGCTCCGGTTTTTGCACCAGTGAAACGGGCCAACTTCAATAAGGTGAACGGCCCGATGATGACCGGTTTGGTTTCGATACCCAGCTTATTTGCAGCCAGGTAATCATCGAAGGGCTTGCTGCCTTTAAGAGAGATGTTCGCCTCATCCTCAATTTCGATCTCCTGATAGTGATAATTCGTATCAAACCACTTCTTCATGGCAAACGCCTTGACGTCATGTCTTTCGTTTTGGTAGCCCCGGGCCATCGCAAAATATGTGTCCAGTTCACTCAGGTTCAGATCCCGGTAGCGCTTTGGAACCAGGTTGAACAGGACCGCCAGATCAAGGAAGTTATCATAGAAGGAAAAATCATTGGAACTGATATGGTCGATCTTACCCTTTTGGTCTGACCAGTGCTTTTCCTTGATTCCGCTGGCCACTGCCTCCAACTGTTCCTGGTCAATCTCGTTCTTGAAGTATTTTTCAACCGCAAATTTCAACTCGCGAAACTCGCCGATTCGCGAAAAGCCGATTACTGAATTTTTCATAATGTAGTCTCCTTTGTACAACCCGAATATAGCACAGCAGTCCTGCCCCAATCCAATACCGGTTTTCTATTGGACGCCATAACTTTTATCGATAGACAACCTACAAAGACAAAAAACATTGAATTAATCGATAATAATTTCGAATTGAACTTTTTTTGGATTCATGGTAAAGTGTTTGTGGATGGTATTCGTTAGAAACTATACCGTGAAAATCAGGAAAATTAAAACCAAATATGAAACATGCGATACTGCGTTAATGAGATCAGATGACTTATATAATCAAGGTATTCTTTTTTGTTTGCCAAAATTCCGGTTTTCCCTTATTTCTGTCGAATCCTCTGAAATCATGATTTTAGGAGGACTTATGAAAAAATCAGTATCATTATTTGCACAAGCAAAAACAAACAACGAAAAAATAACCATGGTCACCGCCTATGACTATACCAGCGCCAGGCTGGTCGACCTGGCAGGGGTCGACGTGATTCTTGTCGGTGATTCCTTAGGCAATGTCATGCTTGGCTACTCGAATGTATTGCCGGTCACTGTCAATGACATGATCCATCATGGCAAGGCTGTCGTCAAGGGAACCCAGGATGCCTTCGTCATCGTCGACATGCCTTTCATGTCTTACCAGGTTTCAGTTCAACAGGCAATTGAAAATGCAGGAAAGATCATCAAGGAAACCGACGCCAATGCGATCAAACTCGAAGGGGGCAAGAGCGTCACTCCCCAGGTCGAAGCGATTGTCAAAGCCGGAATCCCGGTTGTCGGCCATCTCGGTTTGACACCCCAATCGTTCAACACCTTAGGGGGATACAAGGTGCAGGGAAAACAGACCAAAGCCGCAATGGAGCTTCTCAATGACGCCATCGCCCTGCAACAGGCCGGAGCATGTGCCATCGTGCTTGAATGCGTTCCAAGCAAACTAGCCCAGCTGATCACCCAGACACTTGATGTCGCAACAATCGGAATCGGAGCCGGAACCGGATGTGACGGTCAGGTGCTCGTATTCCAGGACATGCTTGGTCTCAACCTCAACCACACGCCAAAATTCGTAAAGAAATATGCTTCCCTCGCCCAGGATATCCAGGATGCCATAGGCGGCTATTGCCAGGAAGTGAAAGACCAAAGCTTCCCCAGCGCCCCTTATGAATTTGCCATCAAGGACGAGATAATCGAACAGGTCAGGGAATTTATTTTTTCAAAGGAGTCAGATGATGATAGTAACTAATACAGTAAAACAAGCAAGAGACAAGATCAGGGAGTGGCAAAAAGCCGGGAAGTCGATCGGATTTGTCCCGACCATGGGTTATCTCCATGAAGGACACCTGAGCCTGATCGAACAGTCAACCGCCCAAAACGACATCACGGTTGTGTCGATCTTTGTCAATCCGACCCAGTTCTGTGCCAATGAGGATTTGGACAAATACCCCCGCGACTTCGCAGCCGACTCCTCGCTTTGCCAGGATGCCGGAGTCGCCATGATCTTCCATCCCACACCTGAACAGATGTATCCTGAAGGGTTCTGTTCCCTGGTGGACATCACCAAGCTGAAATACGGACTGTGTGGCAATTCGCGCCCGGAACATTTCCAGGGTGTCTGCACCGTGGTTGCCAAACTTTTCAATATCGTCACTCCCGACCGGGCCTACTTCGGGCAAAAGGATGCCCAACAGCTGGCCATAATCAGACAGATGACCAGGGATTTGAATTTCGATATCGAGATTGTGGGATGTCCGATCATCCGCGAGGCTGACGGACTGGCGAAAAGTTCCCGCAATTTTTACCTGAACCAGGAACACCGGGAACAGGCCACCATCTTGAACAAGGCTTTGATCAGGGCCAAGACTATGGTCCTTGAAGGTAACAGGGATATCGCCAGGCTTAAAGAAGCGATGGTCAAGTCGATCAAAACCATGCCCTTGGCCAATATCGACTATGTCGAAATCGTCGACAGCTCAAACCTTGAACCAGTCGAAGAATTCAAAAATGACATCCTGATCGCCTTGGCGGTCCGATTCGGAGCAACCCGACTGATCGACAACATCACAATCCCATTCCAAAAGGAGGACAACCAATGCAACTGAACATGTTGAAAAGCAAAATCCACCGGGCGACAGTGACCCAGGCGGATTTGAATTATGTGGGCAGCATCACGATCGATGAGAAACTGATGGAAGCGGCAAACATATATGAATATGAAAAAGTCCAGATCGTCGATATCAACAACGGCAGCCGGTTTGAAACATACGCCATCAAGGGCGAAAAGGACAGCGGCATCATCTGCCTCAACGGTCCTGCGGCCAGGATGGTTGTAAAAGGCGACCTGATAATTATCATGACCTATGCCACGATGAGTCCCGAACAAATCAAAGACAATCCGCCGACCGTTGTCTTCGTGGACGATAAAAACTCCCCTACTAGAATTACCAATTACGAAGAACACGGCCTTTTGAAATAGTCGTGGATCACCTTACCCGGACACAAAATGTTCCGGGTTTTTTTCTGACAATTCAGCCGGCCACACCCCTTTCCCCCAAGTTTTTCAAGCTACATTGGGACCATTCAAAAAAACAGGCAAAAATCAAGGCAACTGATGAGCAAAGTTTGAATTTCGGTAATCTTTGTGCTACAATTAGTGTACAAAAAAGAAAGCGTTTCCACTAGAGGACACTTTGCTTCTTTATCCATTGACACGGGTGACAATCAAAAAAAGAGAACGATTCGCCCTTTATTCTTCCAATGGAAATATTCAAAATCATTATCGGGACACCAAAATAATTGACGATTCAAACAGAAATTCATAAAGGAGGCAAAATCATGTATGAACTAGTCAAAGATTTTCCCAACGAATTCATTTTTGAAGAAGGATACCCTTGCATCTCCATTTACCAAAACACCCATCGCCGCGCTCCAGAAAACATGGATGACAGCATCAATTTCAAGAATTCGCTCTTCAACATCGAAGAAAGCCTTAAAAAAAGGATCCCAAAAGAGGAAATCGACAAACTGTTAAAACCCCTGTATGACTTGCTCGAAAACCAATCTTTCTGGGCCAAGACATTGGATGGACTCGCAGTACTGGCAAACAAAGACAGATGCATCGTATATGTGCTGCCTCATCCTGTAGACACCATCACCGCGGTAAACGACAGTTTCGCCATCAAACCGCTGATCCGGGTATTCCAGTCAGCCCAGAATTACCACCTGCTTGGCTTGAACAAGGACAGTTTCTCGCTTTACAACGCCAACCGCTATTCCATCGAGGAAGTTGAAAGGGATCCGGAAATTTTCAAAACTGTCAAGGAAGTCCTGGGCGAACAGCACACCGATTCATTCTTGAATTACGGATCGTACGGCGGGACCCCTGGAAACGCGATGTTCCACGGCCAAGGTGGCAAGAACGAAGAAATCAAAAAAGACCTCATCAAGTATTTCAAGTATGTCGACAAAGCCGTGTTTGAAAACTTCTCATCAAAGGACAAACTTCCGGTCATCCTGTTTGGTTTGGCCCATAACAGCGGCGAATTCCACAAAATCACCAACAACCCTTTCTTGATGAAAGACGGAGTGGAAGGTTCATGGGAAAAGCTGGAATTGAACAAATTGAAAGAAAAAGCTTGGGAAGTCATGCTTCCGATCTATGAAGCTAAAACTCAGGCCCTGCTTGAAGAATTCAACCAGGCAAAAGCCAACTTCATGGGATCCGCCGATCTTGAACTGATCTCCCAGGCCGCAGTCGAAAAGAGAATCAAGACAATTCTCGTCGAAGCTGACGTGGAATTCCCTGGCCATCTCGACACCGATGATGGTACGGTTAAGTATGAAAGAGACGACAATATCTCCTACAACGATCTTATCGAGTCCATCATCAAGCTCGTATTGAAAGCCCAAGGAAGTGTAGTTGTCCTCCCTAAAGAAAAGATGCCAACCGACAGCGGACTGGCTGCCATCTACAGATTCTGATACGATCAAACGCACCCCAACTCCTTAGAGGATTGCAGGGTGCGTTTTTTGTATTCTATATCAAATTGAGGTGCTTGCAGGCATTGTATATCCCGTCTTTGTCATTGTCATCGGTTATGTATGACGCCTTGGCCTTGAGCGGTTCGATCGCATTGCCCATGGCGACACTGGTCCATTCCTCGATGAACATCGACAAGTCGTTGACTTCGTCACCAAAGACTACAACATCGCCATAATCGCCCCCGAAGTGGTCGACAACCGCCTTGATTCCAACCGATTTGTCGTTGGGTTCGACAAACAGGTATTCGTCATGGAAGCGGCACCAAGGCAATCCCTTCAAGGCATCGAGTTGGAGTTCCTCATCGCGATTGCAGGCGATGTACAATTTGTAGATCCGGTCGTAATCCAATGGATCGAGATCGGTCTTCACCTCGGTATCCATATAGGAATCCCTGGTGAAATCATAGAAGCGCTCGTCTGGAGCCAGGCGGCGGGTGGCGTTGTCAGGTGACATGGCCCAGATGAAATCCTTGCGCTTGCACTCCTCGATCAGCTCGATGCATTTGTCATAATCCAGCGGTTCGATTCCAAGGAGCTCATTGTCGATGGTGACTCCGTTGCCCCCGTCGTGGACCATGTTTTCAAACCCAAGCTCCTGCATGTGCTCATAAGCCATCGCATAAGATCGACCGGTGGCAATTGCGACAAAATGTCCGTTTTCCCTAAGCAAAGCTATCGCCCGTTTGGCCGATTCAGGAACATATTGGTCCCCTGGCGCCCCGACCGCCAGCGTTCCATCGATATCAAAAAATATATATTTTTTCTTCATTGTCATTTTCTCCTGGTGGCTGGTTGCCACATTTACCATTATTGCCAAAACCAAAGATAATGCAAGCGAATTTCCAAATCGGAAAAAGAAAAAATGCCCGAAGGCATTTTGGTCACATTTAATGGCGTCCCCGACTGGATTCGAACCAGCGGCTAATCGCTCCGGAGGCGATCCCTCTATCCAACTGAGGTACGGGGACATCATCGACAACAGCTTTGAATGTTGCTATATCATTCTAGCACAATCGCATGCTGTTTTAAAGCGAAAATTAAACAATATCATATTAAAGCAAAATTGGCGTCCCCGACTGGAGTCGAACCAGCGACAGACCGCTTAGGAGGCGGTTCCTCTATCCTACTGAGGTACGGGGACAAGTTCTTTAAACAAGCCCTTAGATTTTAACATATTTCCCGGGGAATTTAAAGAGGAAACTGCGAATTTGTCAAAGTGCTCCAATGATCCGCAAAACAAAGATCCAGAATGTGAGAGTCACAGCCGACAATATCGTTGTTATCACGATGACCGAACCGCTTAAAACCTGGTCGTTTCCCAGCTGGTCAGCCATGACGTAGCTAGTGGGAGTCGTCGGTCCCCCGAAAAGGACAGCCAGCGCCACCATCATCGCCCCGGAGAAGTCAAATGCCAGCGCCCCCATCAGGAAGACGGCCGGAATTACCACCAGCTTGATGATGCTGGCAATCAGGCTGAGCTTGATTTTAGCTATGGCCTGAGTCCCCTTGAATGTCGCCCCGATTGTCAAAAGCGCAAGCGGTGTGGCCGTGCGGGCAACCATATCCAGGGCCGATTGGACCATAACAGGCATCTGCAATGAAAACAGCGAGGCCAGCGATCCCGCAATGATAGCGACGATTATCGGGTTTGTCAAGACATGGCCCAAGGTCTGTTTCAATCGAAGATTCTGGTTGCCTTCGATTGCCAGAACCAGAACGGCGTAAATATTGAACAGCGGAACCGCACCGATGATCATCATGGGAGCCATTGACGCATCATCGTACATGTTCATGATCAAGGCAATCCCCAAAACCGCCGCTGATGATCGGTAACTGGCCTGGACAAAGGCTCCGACAGCCAATTTGTCACCAATAAACTTTCGCGCCAGGATCCAGATGCAAAAAAACATCAACGTGGTAGCCAAGGCGCAGTAGCCAACGAAAACCGGATCGAATGTCGCCCTCAAATCGGTGCGCCACATCTGCATGAACAACAACAGCGGCAAAGATATTTTGAAATTGAACCGGTTGGCCGGTGCCACAAAGCCATCGTCGATGACCTTGAAACGCATCAGCCCATAACCGATCACAATCACGATAAATACCGGAATCGTCGCATTAAGCGCAAAAATCAGATTTTCCATTACTTGCCCCCCGTAAAAAATAAATGCACTACAAGTGAAAAGGCGCCATCATTGACGCCCGTTACGATACTCGATCAAGTCCCTGAACAACATCTGGATAATCGAGATCAAAGGCACTGCCAGAAACATCCCGACAAAGCCCCATAAGCCCCCGAAGAACGTGATCGAGGCGATAACCCAGAACGGCGAAACGCCCACAGTGTCGCCCAGGATCTTTGGCCCCAGGATCAGACCGTCGAATTGCTGGATTGCCAATACCGCCAAGGTTGCAATCACTCCAGGTACCAGCCCGTCCACCATCAATGTCACGATGACCACCGGAATCCCGCCGATAAAAGGGCCGAAATACGGAATCATATTTGTCACTCCGACAATAAGAGCCATCAGCGTGGCAAAAGGGATATCCAGCACCATGAAAAGGATCAGGGTGATTACTCCGATTATAAGCGAATCGATGAATTTGCCATAAATGAACCGGCCGAAGATGACATGTGACTTATGCAGGTAACCGGTGATCACGTCAGCCTGTTCCTGCTTCAAAAACAGTCCAAGAAGACGCAGGCCGATTGACTTCAATTTGTCTTTTTCTATCAGGAAATAAGGGATAAGTATAATTCCCAGGATTGTAGTGAATATGGTCGAGCTTGTCGAAAGCGCGATGTTTGCCACACCTGCGATATTGCTGCTCGAGAATACAGCCATCGTGTTGACAACCTGATCGAGATAGTAAAGTCCAAGATCGACCATCCCGGGGTCATTGGTCAAATCAAGAATGATCTTTTCCAAACTGGCCACATAATCGTTGATGTTCGTGGTGAAATTGATTACGGAATTGACAATCGCTGGAACTACATAGCTCATGGTCAAAGAGATAAGCACGATGATCAGGATGAATACCGCAAACACCGCCAGGAGATAATTTAGCCTCAGGTTCCTGGTGTGGATCTTGCGGATCAGGAAGCTGTCGACAAAACTCACCAGAGGCTGCAGGAAGTACGCCATCACCGCACCGATTATCAGCGGCGTCAGGACATCGAAAATCGTGGCAAAGACATTGTATTCGAACGACTTGTAGAATAGAATCAATGCTATCCCGATAAAAAGTATGTTGATGTAGTTTTTGTATTTAGTCATATCTGTAATATTGCTTCTTTCTATACTATAAGATTGAAATACTGCTTGAGCTTATGGAGCGACATAGCCTTCAACAGCTGGTTCTTGCTGGTGAGGGAATCAAGAAGATTGCGCGAGCTGGTGCTGTTCAAGAACTGCTGAAGCTCCTTGTTCTTGATGGCTCCGACAACATAATAGCGGATTGCCTGGACATCTTCCCCTTGTTCGCTTTCGAGTTTGAGCAAATAAGCGTACATCATCATCAAATACTGGTTGAGAAGATAGCTTTTTAGCTTGCGCGATTTGATTGGGGCAACATCGAAACTGGACACCGCAATCAGGTTGTCGATGAAATTGTGATTTTCGTCAGCGGAATTGTATATCACGATCGAATCAAACGACATGATGTTCAAATCATTATGGTTGTAGACACACTCATTTAGATAATAGAGACGCTCGCTTTTTATGAAAGTCAGCAAGGTGATCAGCAGGTTGCCCCGCTCGATAAAGTCGTAGCAGGCGCTGTTTGTCTTGTCGATAAGTTCGCTTTTGAACGTCAGGGCGGCTACAGGGATATACTTTTTCGACAGTCCTTTGGTTTCATACCAGTTGGTTATGTCGTCTTCCTTGAAGTTCTTGCGATAAGAAACCACCGCGATCTTCTCGTGATTGCGGATACTGTAATCGTTGACAAACAGATCGACTGATTTCTGGGTCCTCACAAACGATTCAACCGTGTTGAGCAGTTGTTCGAAGCTATGAAGATTCAAGGAGTCCTGTCCATAGACGATCTTGAAATACAATCCGCTTATGAGCACTTTGACGTCAAGGAGACTGATCTTGTCTATGAAATGGTAGTCATCGAATTTTTTGATCAGCTCGTTTCTGGCAATGAATTCATGGATATCATTACATGTGATAATAACCTGGATCCTGTCATTGAACTGGTACAGCGTTTCCAGGACATCTAATTTTCCCGCCAAGCAATCCCCATTGGGAATCCACACACTAAGCAATCTCATAATTATGCCCTCCTGATACTTAAGCTTATAATACCATTCTTTTTGGGCTATGACCATGATTTTTATTGATTTTCCCCCTGTTTTGTGTTACTTTATTTAAAGACATCAGGAGGAAATATCATGAATTTTGTCATATACTGTTTTATCTTAGTCATAGTGATTTTCGGGTTGATTTTGTTTACCGACCTGTTCAATAAATGGGTGAAAGCAATCGGATATGCCGTTGTCGCATTCACCAGCGGATCGGCCTTGACCATCCTGATCAACAAGATCGGTCTGATGAGCGGGCAATACACTTTCCCATTCGAACAATACCGCTATTATACCATCGGTGCCACAGCATTGATGACCATAATATTCGTCACTATTGCCAACCGCAAAAAAGCATAGTATAAACCCCCTTAACCTTCGAGGCTAAGGGGGTTTTTCAATCAAATGCATCCAAACAAGAACTCAGATCATACCGGCATCACTCCGCCAGTGTTTCCACAGTTTTCTCGTGCAAGAGAACTTTGTTTTTGTTCAAATTCAAATAGGCGCTGTAAAGCAAATCAATTATCACCAGCACCGGAAACTGGGGTGATATGAGTTTGCCGTTGTCAAGGTTGTTCATTGAGGGGATTTGCAGTTTGTAATCGACAAAGTCATAACGATGTTTGCCTGCGCTGATGAGCACCGTTTTGGCCTTCTGTTTGTGCGCCTGCTTCAAAGTGAAGATTACTTCCTTTTTCTGGCCGCTGACCGATATCCCGATGACCAGGGAATTTTCATCCTGGAAAATCGAGGACATTTTCATAAGATCACTCTGGTCGATGCAATCAATCGCGACCCCTAGCCTGATGAATCTTCTTTTCATTTCCTCGCCAGCCAATCCCGAACTGCCGATTCCAACAACCAGTATATGTCTTACCTTGTCAAACAAGGAAGCTACCATTTCAATCTGATCGTCATCGATATATTCGGGGTATCGTGACAGGATATCATTATAGATGCTTAACGTGGTGTTCGCGCTCAGCACCTCTTTATTCTCTTCGAAAACCTTCTCATACTGGTAGACGAATTCCCGGTATCCCCTGAAGCCAAGCTTCTTGGCAAACCTTGACAGGGACGCCTCGGAAACAAACAGTCTTTCCTTCATCACCTTGATTGAGAAATCCGATCTGGCGCGGTTGTTGATGAAATAATCCGCTATCACCTTCTCGACCTTGGTGAAATAATCATATTTGTCGATGATGGCGGGCATAATGTCTTCAGTGTACATGGAAGCAACCACCTCCTTGATGACATTATACCGCTAAACCATACTAATCTTCAATTCCCAGAATGTCATTGATGGCATTTTTGTATAGAATCGCTTTGGCACCATAAATGGCCTGAATTCCGCCCTTGATTTCCAATACCGCAGTCGCCCCCATCGCTTTGAGCTTATCCTTGTCAACCTTGTCGACATCCTTGACACTGACACGGAGTCTGGTCACGCATGCGTCCACGTCTTCCAGGTTCTCTTCGCCACCAAGCGCCGCCAATATTTCTACCGCTTCTTCGTGAAGTGAGGATTTCTGCTGTGTTGCCGGTGCAGGAACATCCTCATCCTCATCCGAACGGCCCGGAGTCATGATGTTGAATTTCAAGATTGCGAATTTGAAAACGAAGTAATACAACGCGGCCCAGATAAGTCCAAACGGTATCTCAATAAGCCAATTTGTCTTGGCATTGCCTTGCAAAATGCCAAATAACGTAAAGTCGATGAAACCGCCTGAAAAAGTGTTTCCGATGGAAATATTCAGGATATCGGCAATGAAGAAAGACACACCATCCAAGAAGGCATGGACAACATAAAGGATCGGCGAAACGAACAGGAACATGTATTCAAGCGGTTCGGTAATTCCGGTAAGGAATGAAGTCAGAGCCACACTGAAGAAGATTCCGGCAAAAAGTTTGCGTTTTTCCTTTTTGACACAGTGATACATCGCCAAGGCTGCCGCCGGAAGACCGAACATCATTGTTGAAAAACGTCCGGCAAAGAATCTTGTCCCTTCGGTAAACAGACCAACATGGTTGGGATCAGCCAATTGGGCGAAGAATATTTTTTGAGCACCGACGATAGTCTGACCGGCTACAACTTCAGTTCCACCCAGTTCAGTGTACCAGAACATCGGATAAATCATGTGGTGGAGACCAACTGCTCCGCAAAGACGCATCAGGAAACCATAGAAAAACGTTCCGATCGGCCCGGTTGCCGCAATCACAGTACCTGCAGATACAAGAGCCCCTTGCAATGGTGGCCAAACAATGTAAAACACGCTTCCTAAAACGATCGCCGCCAATGATGTGATGATCGGTACAAACCGGGAACCACCGAAGAATCCCAGAAACCGTGGCAGCTCGATGTTGCGGTAACGGTTATGAAGGGTAACTGCGATGGCACCCATCGCCAACGCTCCGACAACTCCGGTGTCAATCGCATTGCCTTCAGGATTGAAGATTGAAAGCATGGCGCTTATTGTTCCAGTCATGATCAAATAACCGACGACACCAGCCAGAGCGGCAACACCTTTGTCTTTTTTTGCCAGACCGACACAAAGCCCGATACACAATAACAGTGGCAAGTTGGCGAACACAACCGAACCGGCCGCAGCCATGATCTTGAATATTGCCTGAAGCAGCGGCGAATTCAATACAGGATAGGCATTGATTGTCGTTTCGTTAGAAAGAGCTCCCCCTATCCCCAAAAGCAGACCTGCCGCAGGCAAAATTGCGATTGGCAGCATAAACGATTTTCCAATTTTTTGTAAAGTCTTAAACATATTATCTCCTCCCTGAATTATTTAAGTTTTTCTACAAATCTTTGAGTTATTTCCTTAGGCCGGGTGATCGCCCCGCCCACTACGGCGCTGAAAACGCCACATTCTTCATAAACCCGACGCAGCTGTTCGGGTGTGTGAATCTTACCCTCGGCGATGACAGGTACATCGAGTTTTTCGACACAGCGCTTAAGCAGTTCGTAATCGGGTCCGTCGATCAATTTCGAATAGCTTGTGTAGCCACAAAGAGTCGTCGACACAATATCGAACCCAATTTGCTCGGCACTCGCACACTCTTCGAAAGTGGAACAGTCAGCCATAGCCAGTCGGCCATGATCATGAATCATTGCGACCAGTTCCTCGATTTTTTCACCATTAGGCCGTTTTCTTGCAGTGGCATCCAGGGCGATGATCTCGCATCTGGTTTCCAGCAGTTCGGCCACCTCCTTTTTTGTCGGGGTGATGTATACTTCGCTGTCTGGATAATTCCTTTTGACGATTCCAATGATCGGAAGATCAACTGTTTCCTGGATCGCCAGGATATCCTCCTTCGACTGCGCCCGGATTCCTTTGGCGCCGCCCTGTTTTGCCGCCAATGCCATCCGGGCCATGATTTCGCTTGAATGAAGCGGCTCATCTTCCAGGGCCTGGCACGAAACGATAAGCGCGCCTTTTATTTCTTCTAATACCATATACTCTTCGGTCAACCGTTCGGTTGTACCTTGCCTCCTTTCCTTTGACAATTTCAGTATACAACTCTTCCAAAAATAATCCAACAAAATGTAAGCACTTAGATTTTTGTTTCAAGGTTTCTTGCTTACGGAGCAAAACTGAAAGCAATTTCAGTTTTTATGACAAAAAAAGCCTTAACCTCACGATTAAGACTTCATATTTATATATTGTGACAGGCAGCAAAGTGACCTGGCGTGTATTCCTTCAACTCAGGTTTGACATCTTTGCAGATGTCAGTCGCTTTAGGGCAACGTCCCACGAACGGGCAGCCTTTTGGCAAGTCGATTGGCGAAGGGATATCCCCCTGCAGGATGATACGCTGTTTTGCGTGTTCCTTTTGGGGATCGGCAATCGGCACCGCTGAAAGCAAGGCTTGCGAATATGGATGCAATGCGTTTTCATAAACATCATTGGCCTCCCCGACTTCGACAACGTGACCTAGATACATGACCACGATGCGGTCGGAAATGAAACGGACGATATCCAAGTCATGGGCGATGAAAAGGTATGTCAGCCCCAGTTTCTTTTGCAGGTCGATCAGAAGGTTGATCACCTGTGACTGGATTGAGACGTCAAGTGCCGAAATCGGCTCGTCGCAGACCAAAAATTCCGGTTCGATCGCCAACGCACGGGCGATCCCGATTCTTTGGCGCTGTCCCCCTGAGAATTCATGAGGGAAGCGGTTGGCATGTTCCTTGTTGAGACCTACCAGCTCCAGAAGTTCGGCAACCCTTTTCTTGCGGGTCGCATCGTCATACATCTTGTGAATGACCATACCTTCAGCGATTATGTCACCGACGGTCATCCTAGGATTCAATGATGCATATGGATCCTGGAAGATCATTTGGGCCTTTTTCGCATACTTCAAACGGTCTTTGGCGCTTTTTATATGCAGCTCCTGTCCGTTATAGATGATTTTTCCATCAGTCGGCTGGTAGACACCCATTACCACCCGTCCCAAAGTCGATTTGCCACAACCTGATTCCCCAACCAGCCCGACAGTCTCACCTTTGAAAATGTCGAAGTTGACATGGTTTACCGCAGTCAGCTCGCCGCCGCTTACATGGAACGTTTTGGTCAGATTATTCAGCTCTAACAGTTTCTCTGCCATTAGTTGTCCTCCTTAACTTTACTAGGATAGTCTTTATGCATCAGCCAGCACTTCGATTCATGACCGGGACCAACCTGATAAACAGGCGGTTCGTTTTTCTGGCAGATCTTCATGCAACTTTCACATCTTGGTGCAAAGGCGCAACCGATTGGCGGTTCGATCAAGTCGGGTGGTGTTCCCGGAATTGAAAGGAGACCTTTCTCTTTGGAAGCGTTGTTGCCTGGCAGTGATTTTAACAAGGCTCTTGTATATGGATGGCTTGGATTGTAGAAGATATCCTCAGCCGTTCCGGTCTCGACAATCTGACCGGCATACATTACCGCAATGCGGTCAGCCAACGATGCCACCACACCAAGGTCATGGGTGATAAGCACAATTCCTGTCCCCAGATCATTCCTGATTTGCGACAACAGTTCAATTATCTGGGCCTGGATCGTTACATCGAGAGCCGTAGTCGGTTCGTCGGCGATAAGCAGATCCGGATTGCATGAAAGGGCCATGGCGATCATCGCCCGCTGACGCATCCCGCCTGAGAATTCATGAGGATACTGTTTGGCTCTTTTTTCCGCATTTGGAATCTGGACCTTCTTAAGCATTTCGATGGCTCTTTTTTGAGCCTCTTCTTTAGAGAGATGTTGATGGTGGCGGATCGCCTCGGTTATCTGTTTTCCCACCTGCATCGTCGGATTCAATGAAGTCATCGGATCCTGGAAAATCATCGATACTTCTTTCCCACGGATCTTCTGCATTTTTTCTTCGCTTGTAGCGATTATGTCATGATCGTTAAGTTTCAATTTCCCTGACTTGATTCGCGCCGGGGGCATCGGGTTCAATTTCATGATTGTCTGGGCCGTGACCGATTTGCCACTTCCCGATTCTCCAACCACGGCAAGAACCTCTCCTTTGTCAACAGAGTAGCTCACACCGCGCACAGCCTGAACTTCACCTGCATAAGTATCGAAGGAAACGTAAAGATCTTCTATTTCTAATACTTTTGCCATAATTATCTCCTTAATTTCGGGTCAAACGCATCCCGCAGACGGTCACCCAAGAGGTTGAATGCCAACATGGTGATCGAAATGAAGAATGCCGGTATCAACAATTGGTAAGGGTAAGCCTGGAAGTTCCGGATTCCCGAACTTGCCAGCATCCCCCATGAAGCGTTGGGAATCGGTACCCCAAGACCCAAAAACGAAAGGAACGCCTCGGTGAAGATTGCCGAAGGAATCGACAAAGTCAGGTTGATGATGATTACCGAAATGATGTTGGGAATCAAGTGACGCGCAATGATCCGAGTCGAACTTGCCCCCATGGTTGAAGCCGCGATAACGAACTCCTGTTGTTTAAGCTGCAACACCTGACCGCGGACCAGACGGGCCATTCCGACCCAACCGATCATGCAGTACGCGATGATGATTGTTGAAATTCCCGGTTCCAGGACCAATCCCAACAGGATTACGATAAGCAGGTAAGGAATCCCGTTGATGATTTCGACAATCCGCATCAATACGTTGTCAATCATGCCACCGAAATATCCTGAAACACCGCCGTAAACAATCCCGATAACCGTATTGATGGCAACCGCAACAAAGGCGATCATCAGCGAAACGCGGGCCCCTTGCCAGGTTCTCACCCACAAATCACGACCAAGATCGTCGGTCCCGAAAATGTGGATGCTTGTGTCACCGGTGAAAAACAATCCCACGTTCTTGAATTCCAGATGTTGCTCGGAAATTGTGTAAGGTGAAATCATCGGGAAAATGATTGCCCCCAATATCATCACAATCAGAATAACGATGAAAAACATCGCCAATCTGTCGGATTTCAATCGACCCCATGCGTCCTGCCAGAAAGAAATCGACTTTCTGGAAATCACATTGGCGCTGTCGATATCCTGTCCCACATGCTCAAATTCCTCAGCCGGTATTGATGAAGAAGCATCATATATTCTATTTTCTTCCATTCATCTTCTCCTATTTCGATAAATCGACACGCGGGTCGACAACTCCGTATAAAATATCAATAATCAATGTCGCAATGATCAAGAATGCCCCATAGAATATCGTCGTACCGACGATAACCTGATAGTCGACTGACTGGATTGAAGTGACAAACAATCGTCCCATACCCGGGATCGCGAAAATCTGTTCAACGACAAACCCACCAGTCAAAATGGCAGCAGCCAGAGGACCAAGCACCGTAAGAACCGGCATCGCCGCGTTTCTTAGGGCATGGCGGTATAGGATTGTCCGTTGCGACAAACCTTTGGCCTTTGCTGTCTTGATATAGTCGGACCCCAACACATCAAGCATCGAAGTCCGCATCAGTCTCGATACTGTAGCCAAGGTTCCAAGCGACAGTGACAATGCCGGGAGAATCTTGTGCATTTCCGAAGAATATCCTGAAATCGGGAAAATGAATGTCCCTAAAGCCAGACCCAATTTCAATCCCAGGAAATATTGAAGAACAGCCGCAACGATGAACGAAGGAACCGAAACACCGATTACTGAAATCATCATCGCCACAGTATCCGCGGTTTTCCCGCGTCGGATCGCTGCGGTCGAACCTAGGAATACTCCGATTACCGTCGCGAAAATCAGCGACCGGATTCCAAGGTCGAATGAATATGGGAATGATTCGAGAATGATTGTCGTAACTGGCCGGTTGGAAACCGCCGATGTTCCCAAATCTCCGGTGAATACATTGCCCAGGTAAATAAAGAATTGTTGCCACACTGGTTTGTCAAAACCATATTTGGCCATCAAAGCGGCTTTAGTCGCTTCTGACATGGCCTTATCACCAATGAATGGATCGCCAGGCAATAGCTGCATCAACGCAAAAGTTATTGCGACCAATACAACGATTGTCAAGAAGGCGTAAACCACCCGTTTAAGTACGTATTTTGTCATACTTACACACCTTTCCAAAAATTTTAGTAGTCACATCCATGTTTTTTGAACGTACCGAATAATAATACTATATTTGACATGCAAAAACAAGAGGAAGATATCCCCTTGTTTTTTGACAGCCATTTGCTTAATTTTCTTAAGAATTATCGGCTATTATTTGTTATTTAACGTATCTGATATTTACATCGTTAAATGCTTTACGAACCAGTCCTTCAGCAGCGTCTGATTGAACATAAGAAACTGAACGTTGGTAGATAACACCGATTGGGTAATCAGTTGCGATCAATTGTTCGATTTGAACCATGATGTCGTTACGAGCATCAACGTCCAATTCAGCTTTTGCAGCATCAACCAATGCGTCATACTCAGCTGAATTGTAACCACCGTGGTTGTTTCCGCTTGTTGAGTAGAACAGATCCAAGAAAGTCATTGGGTCATCATAGTCAGGACCCCAACCAGCGAATACCAGTGAGAAGTCACCAGATTGCATAGCGGCGATTCTTGATTTGTATGGCATAGAGTTGATTGTGATTTCCACACCCAAGTTTGTTTTCAACTGTTCTTGAACGAAAGTCGCATATTTTTGAGCTGTTGTAGTATCATCGGCGATCATAACCAGATTCAAGTCAGCAACAGTCATGTTTTCTTCAGCCAGACCTTCTTCCAATAAAGCTTTAGCTTCAGTGTAGTCAGTTGATCTTACAGTAAGATCTCCAACCAATTCTTTGAATTCACCGTTGGCAATCGCTGCAGGTGTGAATGAAGTTGCAACAACTGATTCATTTTGCACGATATTGTCGATGAATGATTGGGCATCGATACCTAATGTCAAGGCTTTACGAACTTTGGCATTGTTTGTACCTGGAATGTTGCAGTTGAATTCCAAATACCAAGAAGAACCATCAGAGTAGTTAAGGATGTCATATCCTTGTTCTTTCAATTGTGATGCCACTTCACCTGAAACCGCAGTTTCATCCAGGTTTCCGGCAACGAATTCGTTTTTAGATGTATTTTCATCTTTGATCATACGGAATGTGGCACCTTTTAGGTTGATGCTGTCCGCATCCCAGTATGTGTCGCTCTTAGCGAAAGTGATGTGGTCTTCATGTTGCCATTCAGTGATGTTGAACGCACCATTATAGATCAGTTTGTCTGCATCTTTAGCGTAGTTGTCAGCGCCAACTTCTTCATAGAATGCTTGGTTAACTGGCAAGAAGTTTACGAATGCCAACAATTTGATGAAGAATGGATAGCTTGAAGTAGTTGTGATTGTGAATGTCATGTCATCAACAGCGTCCCAACCTTTGGCAGCAACAGCAGCGTCATAAGCGGCTTGATCCAATTCCCCGCTGTCAGCGTTCAAAGTTGCCATCATGGCTTCAGCTCCGACAAAATATGGAGCCCAAGTTCCAGCATAGGCAGCACCGTAAGCCGGATTGAACAACAAGTCCAATGCGAACTCGAAATCCGCAGCAGTCACAGGTGTTCCATTTGACCAGACACCATCTTCTTGCAAGTGGAATGTATATGTCACAGTACCATCAGCGTTGGCCACCTCATCCCAAGTTGCAGCAGCACCTGGCTGAGCATCATTGTTTTCGTCAAGGATTACAAGACCGTCCATACACTGTCTTAATACATCCATAGACCCTGATGATGTAGTCAATACCGAGTTTAATTCAGGGGGTTCAGTAGTTGTGTTGATCGTGAGTGATTCAGCCCCACCAGACGATGTAGTAGCACATCCAGAAAGCGTTGAAACAGACATTGCAGCTACAAGCCCACCAGCCAATAGTTTTTTGAAATTCATGTTTCTTTCCTCCAAATTTCTTCCATACAAATTTATTGTATGATGTAACTTTAGCATACAATCCCAAAATATTCCATAATTTTTATCATTTTTAGCGAAAATTTTACCCCTATTTTGGAATTTTAGAAAATTTTTTTTACATACGTTACCATTATAGGAAAGTGTTTTTAATGAAGTACAACAAAGTGTATTACACACCCTGAGCACTTACGTATCAGCATGTACACGCATATACCAAAGACAAAAGGGAATTTACTCATAAATTCCCCTTCTTTGAGCAATTGCTTCTTGATGGGCAGTAATTATTTCTTCCTTGTAAAGATAGTCATAGCCATAATCATAGAACTTTTCGCAATAGCCTGCCGCGGCAATCTTGGTCTGGAGCAGTTCACCGTCGACAAAAACCCAAAGCAGCAGCCTCCCGTAATTGTCCTCCCTGTCTCCCTCGGGATTTGATTGGACCTGGATCAGACTCGCCTGTGAAAGAAGCATCCGAGTGTATTCACTGGCCTCCTTGCCGTATGGTTCGATTTGTTTGGTCGATTCAGGCGTGTCGATATATAGCAGCCTGACTTTTTCGCTTTGACTGGCGATATTGAGATATACCGTATCACCATCGACCACCCGTTCCAATGTGGCAACAGCTTTGTTTGAATCATAATTGAAGCGACAAACCGGGCTGATCACAAGATTATAGATGGCATAGACAGCAAAGACAATGACAGTCACCACCATCAGCGGCGACTTGTGCAGCTGCCTATTCACTGATACCCACCGCCTCTTTGGCGAGCTTGTCGACCATATCGTTGTAGTAATCGCCACTGTGGGCCGCAACCTTTACAAAAGTGATATTGATCTGTTTGCGGTACTTGTCGATTTTCTCGACGTATTCGATAGTTCCCGGTTTGCGGGCCTGCCATAATTTGTCAGCCCACTTTTCAATCCCCTCATAATCATAGTAGACAACAATCGATTTGTAACCAAGCTTTATGGCATGATCGATCGCCTTGAGGCTTCCCAGGATCTCCCCGGCGACGTTTCGCATCGATGCATACTCGCTGTTTGTCCCCCGGCCCTTGAATTTCTTGATAACCTGGTCATCCTTGATCAAAACACCGCCATAGCCATATGTCCTGGTGGCCAGGTTGAAGCTTCCATCGACATAGCAGATCACATCAGCCTTGATTACCCGTGGTGGTTTTTGTTCCATGAAATCCATGGCCGCCTCCCGTGTCCCAAACGACTTGTAGACCGCTCCCGAAAAATTGTAGACCTGCTTTTTGCAATCGTCCCAGCTTGTATATATTCCGGGTTTCAACCCTTTTTTAACCGCATAATATTTCATAGCCAACTCCTTATCACATGCTATTCTATCAAACTTTCTCTAAATCCTCAACTTGATTTATTCCCCTTAATAACGGATAATGTAATTGAAGAAAGGAATTGATATTATGTTGGAAAACAGATTTATCGAATATGTGAAAATAGACACCCAATCTTGCAGCGATTCCAAAAGCGCCCCAAGCACCGCCAAGCAGCTGGATTTGGCGAATCTGCTTGTAAGTCAATTACATGAATTGAATGTTTCAAACGCCTATGTGGACGAGTTTGGCATCATCTACGCCCGTATCCAAGGAAACGGCGGATCCCAGGACACCATCGGATTCATCGCCCATATGGACACCTCACCCGATGCCTGCGGGGCCAATGTCAATCCGCAGATAATCCGGAGTTATCAGGGCCAAAAAATCCAGTTGGGCCTGGACCGCTATCTTGATCCCGAGGAGTTCGAGTCCTTGAACAAAGTTATCGGCGACGATCTTATCGTTACCGATGGGACAAGCCTACTTGGCGGAGATGACAAGGCAGGTATCGCCATCATAATGGAAATGATATCCCATCTAAATGACCACCCGGAAATCCTCCACGGCGACATTCAGATTGCCTTCACCCCTGATGAAGAGGTTGGCCGGGGAACCAAGAATTTCAACCTTGAAAAGTTCAACGCCAAATACGCCTACACCATCGATGGCGGGTTCATCGATGAGATCAGCTACGAAAACTTCAATGCCTACAGCGCCCAGGTCTCCATCACGGGAAAATCAGTCCATCCCGGAAGCGCCAAAAACAAAATGGTCTCCGCCAGCATGATCGCCATCGAATTCGATACAATGCTGCCGCTTCACAAACGCCCCTATTTCACCAGCGATTACGAAGGTTTCAACCACCTGACCCGGATCGAAGGCACCGTGGAACAGGCCACAATGGAATACATCCTGCGCAACCACGATATCGACAAGCTCAACAGCCAGATCGGCGAGTTCAACAAAATCGCCGCATTTTTAAATGACAAATATGGCTACCAGGCCGTCAGGATCAAGTTCGAGGAGTCGTATCTGAACATGTTGCCGATCATCGAAAAGAACTATCATATTATTGAAAACGTGATCAGGAACATGAAGGAAATGGGCATCAAGCCCAAGATCGTTCCGACCCGAGGTGGAACTGATGGGGCTTTGTTGAGCCATATGGGCTTGCCATGTCCCAACCTGGGTACCGGCGGAGCCAATTTCCATGGCCCATATGAATTCGTGTCAGTTACCCAAATGGAAAAACAGGTCGAACTGTTAGTGAGGCTCGTGTCATGAAAACCGGATATTTCATAATCAACCCCAATGCGGGGCAACAAATAATCCAAGGAAAGCTTAAGGAAATCATCGGCCAACTGATACTTGACCAGTTCATCAACCGGGCTGAATGTGTCTATACCCAAAAAGACCTGATAATCGATGAGGTGGTCGATCTCTACAAGATCAGGAAATACGACTTCATCGTCGCGGTGGGTGGTGACGGGACCATCAACCAGGTTGTCGACTACATCGCCCGTCACGATATCGAAGTGCCGCTGGTAATATTGGGAGCGGGAACCGTCAACGATTTTGCTTCATTCGTCAAGATTCCCAGAACTTCTTCGAAAATAGTCAAGATGATCGAGGAATTCCACACCATCAAGACCGACATCGGCAAGATCAACGGCAGCCACTTCATCAACGTTGTCGCCGGGGGAATGTTCGCCGATGTATCCTATATCACTTCAACCAGTGACAAGAAGATTCTCGGTCCGCTATCATACACCATCAAAGCCATATCCAATCTTCCAGACCACCTGAGCCGGCTGATACCTTTGAAGATCAGGGTCGACAACCAGGAGTTCACCGTCGACGCAAGGATGTTTTTGGTAGCCAACTCCAAACACATCGCCGGATTCAACCGGATGGTTCCTTATGCATCGATCCAGGACGGCAAGCTCGATCTCCAGATTTTGAAAAACTGCAATGCTGTGGAACTTGTCCAATTCACGACCGAACTGCTCCTTGGAAACCATGTCAATACACCAAAGGTCGAGTACTATCAAGGCAGCTCAATCGAAATTTCCAGCGATATCAATGACGTCTTTGTCGATATCGACGGCGAAAAGGGACCAAGTCTGCCGATCAAAGTCGAGGCCTTGAAACAGAAACTGACGATAATAGTCCCGAAAGAGTAACAAAAAAAGTGAGTCTGGCTCACTTTTTTAATATGGGCTTTCAGGAATGATGATGGCACAAATAATATAGGCCAACAATCCGGTCCCCCCCCCTAAAATCAACAATACCCACAGGATTCTTACCAGTGAAGAATCGATATCGAAATATTCGCCGATTCCTCCGCAGACTCCCGCAAAGACCCGGTCTTGCCGGGAACGATACAACTTTTTGGTCATATTATCACCTCAATTACATTATAGCACAATCGGCTCAATCGACAAGATAATTGTCGAGGATTGATTGAACCCGTCCCTTGTCAGTCAGATCGAAATTCGTATAGACAACCAGGCAGACATCTTCCCTGTTGAGGTAGAGATTGGAATAGAGCCCGAGGCTTTTGTCATAACCCAGGTAAACCCCTTCATCGATATTGTCGAGATGATCAAGATTGTGCGAGTCCAGATCCAGATAATCCTGGAATATCCTGTCCATAAGTTCTTCTGATGAAAATACATAGTAGTTGACCTGAAGCAAGTCGCCAAGCTTTCCCGAATCCTCATCGACATCTCCCGCCTGTTCATAGTAGGAATATGAATACGGGATAAGATATGAGTGGTTGGTGGTGAACTGCACATCCACAGTCTTTCCTTCCACTTCCAGCAGTTCCAATGAAATCGCCTGGTCAAGGTCACCAAGATATCTGTCATTGTCGTAGCTGTCCAGCCCAAACCCGATTACAAGAAGTATCCCGAACACCAGGGCTGAAACTCCCTTGGCATATCGCAGTTTTTCATGGCTGGAGACAACCGGGTTGTCATTGCGGTCTGATATCATCCGGCCCACCCTGCGTGCCTGCAGGCCATAGACCAAATTGAGCGCAACTGTGATGGCAATGCCCAGATACAACACCCATTCAAGCATGATCCGGCCATTGGTAAGATACTGGGCCACCTCGCCATTGTAAATGATGTTTACCAGGAATACGCCCCCAAGCAATATCGCCAGGGCTTTGAGTACCCTTTTAAGCAGTTCGCCTTTCAGGAAGTATTCTCCCAGCGGTTCATAGGGCAGCCGGTATTCAATTTCCTCAGGGCTTGAGAAGACATGGATGCCACTTACATGTCCCAGGTATTCATAACCTTGGACAGCCATTTTCTCGAACCATCCGATTTTTTCAACAGCGATTTCTTTCCTGCTTGTCTGATAGCTCACAAAAGGGACAGCCAGGTAATGTCTTCTTTCACCTTTTTTTAAGATGGCGATTCTTCCGACAGTGCTCGGGTTGTAGCCCGCTTGCGAATACTCGTTGAGCCGCTTTTCAAGCCATTTGAAGTCACTCGAACTATAATTCAATGCAACAATTTTCACAGATTCATTCTCCAATCTCCAATTTGATCAAAATTCCCAAAAAAAGCAACCGGCGTACCTAATTGCTTTTTTTTCGGGCCGCTTTGATTCCCTGGATTATAACGTTCCGGGCCTTTATCGCATCTTCTTTTGAGAGCGGTTCAACCCCCTTGAGCGGGTAATCAAGATTCATGGTCTCATATTTGTTTACCCCCAGCACATGGTAAGGCAGGACATCGAGCGCCTTGACGTTTTTCAAAGTTCCGATGAATTCCCCAAGTTCGAAGAGATACTTGTCGTTCTGGGTGATTCCAGGCACCACGACATGACGGATCCACACCGGGATGTCCTTGTCCGAGAGGTAACGGGCAAATGCCAGGATGTTGTCATTCTTCTGTTGGGTCAGCTCGACATGTTCGATCGGATCGATATGCTTGAGATCAAGCATGACCAGCGAAGTGTACTTCATCAATTCGTCGAACCGGGCTGTGTTTTCCGGAGTGAAAGTGACTCCCGAAGTGTCCAGGCAGGTATGGATTCCTTTTTTATGGCAGACCCTGAACAGTTCCGTCACGAACTCCATTTGCATCAGCGGCTCTCCCCCAGTCAGGGTGATTCCGCCATTGACATAGAAGTTCTTCTTTTTGTTGTATTCCTGCATTATCTCATCAATTGTCATCTTTTTGCCGGTATTGAGTTCCCAGGTGTCCGGATTGTGGCAATATTTGCATCTCATCGGGCAACCCTGCAAAAAAACCACCAGCCTTAGCCCCGGCCCATCAACTGTTCCACACGATTCGATTGAATGAACATAACCTTCCATCTTATTTTCTCCTTCTCTAATTGTAAAAACGTTCCTATTTTTCTATTAAATCCTTCAGGCAATTCTTGATTTGAAATAATTTTTTATTAACTAGTCGGGAACACTCGGGACTTAAGTCTTGGGAGGTTCAAATTGTCAACATGATGTTTTCCAATTACATAATAGCACTATTGCGCCCATTTTCCCACCCAAACAATCTATCTGCGTGGCAAACCACTTTTACCGCCCGAACAGGCCTGAATGAACCCGACTAAAAAGCTCAGGCATATCATTTGTATTGAATGAAAATTTTGGGTATCATGAAATCAAGAAAAGAGGGTTGTCTATGTGCTGTTATCTAAAATGCGCTAATGAAATCTGCCGGATCGAGCTGACCAACGCCATAAGGGAAGCTGTGGACAGTTACTATTCATTGGAAAAAAATGCCCAGGTTCTTGATGATTTTTTCAATTATCACGATCTCAGTCGGGATATCCTCAAGAATCTCGACAACACTTACGCCTTTTATCAAAACAACAAGATAATCGGCATATGTTCCTGGAAAAGGAACATGATCGAATACTTCATCTTCAACTTCAAGGCAAGTGAAAACAAACAAGCCTGTCGTTTTTTGAACGACATGATTGCCTTGAAATCCAGCCAGTATTTTGAAATCAAATCCGAATGCGTCGAGCAGTTTTTTCTTGGCAACGAATTTTTCAGAAACTGCGGTTTCACTTTGGAAAACACATTCTGCGACGATGAAAGCTGCTACAACATCTGGAAGTACCAGCCAGCTATCAGCCCGATATGTTAAAACCCGCCCCTGATGGGGCTTTTCATTTTGCCAAAAGATATAATGCGGCGACTGTCTCAATGGCAGTTATCGCTGTGAAGCCGTATCTGAAATACCAGTGGCGAGTCTTGTGATGGAAAAAAGACATCCCCAGCATGCCACCGATTCCCCCACCCAACAGGACAAGTCCAAACAAGGTCGACTCTTTGATGCGCCAGCGGTTTTTTACCGCTTTTTTCTTGTCGATTCCCATGGCAATAAAGGCGGCCAGATTGATTGCGACAATATAGCTTGAAACCAGATAGATTGTTTCCATTGTGTTCACCCCGGGACATTCTACCACGAAAAAGTCCGTAATAAAACATAAAAAAGACTCTCACGAGTCTTAGTTTATCGCGTCAGTGTCGGTTTCGCGGGTACGAATCCGCATAACTGTGCGCAGATCATAGCTGAATATCTTTCCATCGCCGTTGTTTCCTGTATAGGCAACCTTGGCAATAGTGTCGTATACCTTTTTTTCCCATTCTTCATCGGAAACCAGGATTTCGAACTTTATTTTTGGCAACATGTTGATTTCCACAATGTTACCGCGGACCAGTTCCGTGTAGCCACCTTGGGCACCGCAACCCATGACTTCATATACCGTCATTCCGTTGACTTTGATGGCACTCAGGGCATCTTTAACTTCTTCGTATTTTTCTTTTCGAATAATCGCTTCTATCTTAATCATCTTAGCTTCTCCTAGTCCAAACCGTTAAAAGAAGGATACGCGGTTTCATTATGCTCCGATTTGTCCATACCGATCTTTTCTTCATATACGCCTACCCTCAATGGGACAAACAACGATACCAGTTTGGCACAGATAACTGTCCCGATTACCGCGATAACAATCGTGATGACAATAGCCAAAACCTGAGCCATGAAAAGACGAAGATCTCCATAAAGCAATCCATCCCATTGAGCCACATCATTTATTGACTTTTGGGCAAAAACGCCGGTTACCAAACCACCGTAGATACCACCGATACCATGGCAGCCAAAAGCATCCAAGGCATCATCATATCCGAATTTATGCTTCACTGTCGAAATCATGAAGAAACATACCGGGCTTCCCAAAGCGCCAATGATCAGAGCCGCCCAAACAGGGACAAATCCCGCCCCCGGTGTGATCGCCACCAGACCGACCACCAGACCGGTAACCGCACCGATCAATGTTGTCTTGCCTGTGAAAATATGGTCCAGCACCATCCATGAAAGCATGGCCGCACCCGCCGAAGTGGCTGTTGTCATCATCGCTTGTGCCGCAAGATGATTGGCAGCGTAGGCACTTCCGGCATTGAAACCGAACCATCCAAAGAAAAGCATCCCGGCTCCAAGAACCACGAATGGCACATTGTGGATCCGGTAGTTTGCCGTACCATAGGCATGCCTTTTTCCCAGCATGATGCTTAAAACAAGAGCCGACACACCAGATGTGATATGGACAACGTCGCCTCCCGCAAAGTCAACCGCACCAAGATTCAAGATCAGACCGCCCTCGCCCCAGACCATGTGGGCCATAGGATAATAAACTATCAGCGACCACAAAATAATGAACGCGATTACCGCCTTGAAACGCATCCGACCAACAACTGCTCCGGTGATGATTGCCGGCGTGATGATGGCAAACATCATCTGGAACCCTGCAAATACAAGATGAGGAATCGAATCTGCATACTCGCTGATCGAGAACTCAACTCCCATGAAACCAAGATGATCGAGACCGCCTATTATCCCGAAATTATCCTGTCCAAAAGACAACGAGTATCCAAACGCCACCCACATAACCACCGCGATCGCGATAACCGAAACACTCATCATCATCGTATTGATGACATTTTTCCGTCTTACCAATCCACCATAGAAAAATGCCAGCCCAAATGTCATGAACAAAACCAATGCACTGCAAATAATCATAAACGCCGTATTGCCACTGTCAATCATTACCCATCCTCCATTTTAGTCGCTTTATAACGTAACAAAAATATATCATGCTAATAAAATTAAGTCAATAGACAATTATCATTATAATAATTATGTTTTATCGGTATATTTTTAATAAAATCAAGTACCTTGGTAACACAAATCATCATATAATTACGGATATTGAAACTATCTGATCCAAATTTTCGCTTTTAAGTCATTAAAAAAACAAAAATTTCTTTTTTTCGGATCAAAAAAACCGCAAAATTGCGGTCATTAATCTTTTGTTGTTTCATCCAGATATTCATCAAACAAACGACTGTCATTGTCAAATTCTTGCTTGCTTATGGCCAGCGCCGGTCCGATTTCGCCACCTTTTATTGTTTTGCCCAGGTCAACGACACTATAGCCAAGCCCGCTACCCTCGTGGGTGCAGATTGGATAAATTTTCTTGCCTGAAAAGTCCAGACTTTCCACGAAGGCGAAAACTTCCATGGGCATCGTACCCCAGTAATTGGGATATAGTAGAAACACCTTGTCAAAACCATCGAGATTTTCAAGGCATCTCTTCAGTTTCGGGCGGATGTTATCCCGTTTCTTAAGAGCAGCTTCCCTGTTTACTTCCTGAAATGTATCGGGGTAAGGCGTTTCCGGTTCGATCCTGAACAATTCTCCACCTGTCAGTTTTTGGACTGCCAAGGCAGCCCCATGAGTTATCCCTTGGGGCTGGCTGTGTTCCAAAGAAAAATAGGCAATCAACGTTTTATTCATCTTGCCACCTCTTAAACTTCCTGTTCCTCGATATGATAGTTCTCGATTTCTCGCTTGATCATTGTCTGTTCATAATTTTCGATTTTTTGATGCAGGTAGGCTATGGTTTCATCAAGTTGCTTTTTCTTTTCAATCAGCTCTACAAGCTGGTTTTCCAATATTTCCTTGCGTTGGGGGATTGTCTCCAGGCCCTGATGAAACAAGTCGACATAATTTTTGATGTTTTCTATGCTCAGACCTGCCGCTTTCATGCATTTGATGAAGTTTATCCGGCGCAACTCCTTTTCCTGGTAGTCCTTGTTTCCGCTGGCATCTTTGGCCACAGGATCAATAAGTCCCGCTTTTTCATAGTAGCGGATGGTGTCCGGACTTAAATCAAACTTTTGAGCAACTTTTGATATCAACATATTATCACCTCTATAATTTCCTCCATTTCCGCGCACCTTCGGTCGCGGACACAAATATTTTATTAAACTTTCCTCCCGCTTGTGATACCATTAAGAAGAGGTGGCACACTACAAAGCACGGAGGGGTGAGTAGAAATTCTACCAACACTGAATATTCTGAATAATTATAAGTTGCGGTTACCCTATCAAGCACAAATAAGTAGGACTTAGAGCCTGGACACTTAGTATTGTTCAATCAACTTGGTGATATAGCTTGGGTAACAGTCACTGCCGCTTCTCTTCTTTTTTTGAAAGGAGAGTTTTTTTTATGAAGATTGTCAGACCAATCTGCTGTGGCATGGATGTCCACAAAAACCTGATTGTGGCCACCATCGGTATTACTGATAAGAAAACCAGCATCACTCAGTATCTTCAAGAAACATTCACCACCTTGAATCCGGATCTATACCGTCTCAAAAAATGGCTGATCTCGCACAGATGTTTTGATGCCTGCATGGAATCAACCGGTAAATATTGGATTCCCATCTTCAACATCTTGGAAGATGAAATCAATATTTGCCTGACTCATCCCAAATACGTCAAAGCCATCAAAGGTAAGAAGACCGACAAGAAAGATTCGAAATGGATTTGTGATTTGTTCAAACATGACCTGATAAAAGCATCGTTCATTCCGCCCAAAGAAATAAGAGCCCTACGTGAATTATCTCGTTACAGATGTAAACTGGTTGCAATGCGAACATCAGAACGCAATCGATATCAAAATTGCATGACAGTCTCAAACATTGGGCTGGCATCTCTCGTTTCCGACCCATTTGGCAAGACTGCAACTAAAATCATGGAAGAGGTCCTCAAATCAGAAGTCATTGATGATGACAAGCTACTCAAGCTGATTCATAGGGGCTGCAAAAACAAAGATAAAATTTTGGATTCCCTTCGTGACTCAAAGATCGAAACAGATCAACGGTTCAAAATGAATGAGTCAATGAAACATATGGATGAACTGCAAGAACACATCAATAACTGCGAAGTTGAAATGGTTAAAAGGGCCTCTCCCATGTTCAGTCAGTTTATGCACATAACACAAATTAGCGGAATAAGTACTTTGTCAGCCATAATGATTATTGCAGAAATCGGGGTTGACATGAGCCAATTTGAGTCTGATAAACAGCTAGTGTCTTGGGCAGGACTAGCACCGGCGAATAACGAGAGTGCCGGGAAGAAAAAATCAGTTAGAATTTCCAAAGCGGGTCAATACCTTAAGCCGCTGCTAGTCCAGTGCTCACTATCCGCTATAAAAGACAAGGAAAGTTATTTCGGAGCTAAATACATCAGGATAAAAAAGCGTCGTGGGCATAAAAAAGCGATAATAGCCATAGCCAGAATGATGCTTACCAGTATATATCACATGATCAGATCAGGTGAAGTATTTAGCCCGTCCGATTACCAGTCACTCACCAATCCAAATCCCAAATCCCACAAGTCATTTACAGTGGAAAATGCCATAGAATTGCTTAAACAATCAGGTTACAGCATTTCTAAAATAAACAATTCAGAGTAATCAATATTTAGTTTTTTTCGATGCAATATTTACATCTTTTTAAGTCCGCCAAAATTCGGCATTTTTAGGTGCATTTCGTTTCACACTTTAATTATACATGTTGATGATGTGTTTTTGTCAAGAGTTTCCTTCGTGTAATTCCAGTTTCGCAATCAACTGTTCCATTTTCTTTGCGGTCAACGGGTAATCTACGGAGTGGCTGATCACACTCTCAAGTGACTTGTCGATGTGGCTTTTCGCATTAATCAGCACGATAGGCACCTGAACTCCAAGATGGCTGTCTTTCAAATCAGCGATCATCAAATGATGTTCAACCGTCAGCTTGTGATGATCGAGCACCAAAGCCTTGATATTGTCGTCGCCCTGTTCGATGATCTCCACAGCCTGTCTCCAAAGGCTCGGGTTGAGACATTCATATTCGCTCACACCATTGAAAATCTCGATGGCCTCCTGATCGCAGTCGAACAGGATCATCTTATTTGACGGCATGAGATCTGCGATATGTTTCACAAGGAATCCGCTCAGGCCTTGTTTGTTCATATACATCACCTTGTCAGCAAACTGGTACAGGAGCTCGAACCTGACAGGTTCAGGGTTAACCAGAACCCCACCCAAAGAAAGGCTGACCCTGATATCGAGTTGATCGGCCACTGCTTCTTTAACAACCTGGCGAAGATGATGAAGCTTCTTGTTGACCAGATCAAGATTGTCAATATCCTTGAGGAGCACCAGAAACTCGTCTCCGCCGATCCGGCCGATTATATCAGTATCCAGAAACACTTTTTCAAGCTGCTCGCCGACATTCTTCAAAACCATGTCGCCCTGATAATGGCCAAAACTGTCATTGATGTTCTTGAAGTTGTCGACATCGATGATTACCATGGCACAGCCCGCTCCCTCCCGATTCGCCAGATATTCCCTGCAGGCATCCTCGCAAGGTCTTTTGGCCAGTATTCCGGTCAGATCGTCATATGAAGAAAGCCTGATATAGTGGCTTTTCAACATGAACTCCTTGTATCGAAGCTTGTTGACAATCAAAAATACCACAACCGCAAGAAAATAACCCGAGATGACCATGAAAAGGTCTTCCCCGATTACGCCATCCGCCTTGAAAGTGAAAGTCATGCATATATATGAAATCAGAATCCCGCTGAATATCGCAAATGCCTCCAGCAGTGAAAAGCTGAACAAAGCCGCACTCAAAATCATCATCGAAGCCATCAGCGTTCCCGGCTTGTCAGGATAGGGAACGGTATTTATATAAGCAATCAGGATCAGCGAAATGAATGTGTAGGTTGCAGTGATAAACCTGATCAGATTCACATTCTGATTTACGACTTTTATCAAATGCCTGGAAAGCAACATAAAAAAGAGATAATTGCCCATGATAAATAAATGCCCGATGGAAATGAACCACCCAGGTATCAAAATTGGCGTCAAAAGACACAAAGCGATTGTGATAACAAGACCCAAGCCGCTTGACTGATGGACGACTGCCAGGTTGGTTAAAGCATTCAGGTCCCGACTTCCCTGGATCAGAGCCTGATTTTGAATGAATGGCGCTCGCAACATATCCTTGATTTTCATAGACTACCGTCTCCCTTGATTAAATAAACAGCTTGAACATTCGCCAATATTTACTAGACTGATGTCACTTATTATGAAACTTAACGTACCGCTCGATAAATTTGGTTACATTATACAACTTTTACTTTTAGTTTACCAGTGTAAAATAACTTGAACCTCCCATGACTCAAGTCACGAGATTCTTGGGATGGAGCTTACTTGAGTATGGTGCATCCACCATACTGTGCGGTTTCTCTTATTTACCAAGCTATCCCCGTAGTCCCTACGGTTTAGTTGTTATCTATGTTGATGCTATTATGCGTAGTCCTTCTTTCAGGATGTTCTTGCTCGCATTTATGTCCCTGTCATTGGTCGTGCCACATTTTGAACATGTCCATTCCCTGATGTGGAGTGGGTTTTTTCCATCCTTGTAACCACATTTGTGGTATATCTGACTTGACTCCACCTTGATGATTTCTCTGCCATACCATTCAGCCTTGTAGATAAGCTTATCCACAAATTACCTTTCCATAGACGGCTTTTAAGCTCAGGATGTTGCTTGAACAGGAATCTTGCAGATAACCATTTGAATGCTTTTACCATACTGGGAATATGGTGTTGGGGCTTGCAATCGATAAGCAAGTGGATATGGTCCTTATCCGATTCCATTTCAACGATATTTATGTCATTATCAGCTGCAATCTTAGTCAACAATTTCTTAACATCATCACCAACTTGACCAGTCAGAATATCTTGACGGTATTTCACACACCATACCAGATGGTATTGAATCGAATAGACATAACCACGCCCGCAATTAATATCAGCTATAATAATCAACTCATACACATTTAACATATGGTTGCTAAAAAATACAGTTTCAAAACACTTTTAGCTAGAAATATTTGATAATATAAGTAGCTTATCTATCGCATTTTGGAAGATGCACACCTGATCGATTCATCTCCATGACTAAAGGAACGAGTGTTCTCGACCAGTTAATAAAAAAGCCAAAAAGGTGGTCAAAGACCACCTTAAACCTCCAAGTTGCTTCCTTGATTTTCAATCACTTTTTTATACCAGTGGAAGCTGTCTTTCTTGCTTCTTTTGAGAGTTCCATTGCCCTTGTCGTCACGATCGACGTGAACAAATCCGTAACGCTTTTTCATCTCCCCAGTACCCGCCGAAACCAGGTCAATGCAGCCCCACATAGTGTATCCCATCAGCTCCACACCATCCATATTAATGGCATCGCGCATCGATTCGATGTTTTGGCGAAGATAATCAATCCTGTAATCGTCATGGATGCTTCCGTCTTCCTCTTTCTTGTCGTCCCAACCGATTCCGTTTTCCACAATCCACAATGGTTTGTGATAACGGTCATAGAGGGTGTTCAATGAGATCCGCAGACATGCAGGATCGGTTGCCCAGCCCCATTCGTTTGTCTGCAGGTATGGGTTTTTTATTCCCCCAAAGAGATTTCCATCACCACCGGCAACATCATCATGGGTTGTCACAGTTGTCGAACCGTAGCAAGAAAAACTCAGGAAATCGGCACTGTAATTTCTGATCAGTTCGTAGTCTTCAGGTGTGTCATCCAGCACGATACCTTCACGCTCGTATTTTTTCAGGCGGTAAGCAGGATATTCCCCTCCGGTTTGAACATCCGAGTAGAACATTGAATTTTGGGCGGCTTCCATAACCTTAAGCTGATCGCTTGGATCACAGGTATATGCGTACATCGGCATGTATGCCAGCATTTGTCCAACCTTGATCTCATCCGATATTTCATGGGCAGCCTTGACCGCTTTGGCGCTTGCCACAAACTGATTGTGGGCCGCCTGTGCCTTGTTTTGTTCCGAAGGATCCATCAGCCCTCCGGCAACAAAAGGAGCGAATTCCATACAGTTGATTTCATTGAATGTAAGCCAGTATTTTACTTTCCCTTTATAATATTCGAAGACGGTTTTCGCATAATTACCGAAGAAATCGATGCATTTTCTATTTGACCAACCACCGTATTTTATCGAGAGATTGATCGGTGTTTCATAATGGGACAATGTAACCAGCGGTTCAATCCCGTATTTGGCGCATTCATCGAACACTTTGTCGTAGAAATCAAGACCGGCCTGATTTGGCTCACTGTCGTCTCCGTTGGGGAAAACCCGGGCCCAGTTCATGCTCATCCTGAATGTCTTGAATCCCATTTCTCCCATCAAAGCGATATCTTCTTCATAATGGCCGTAGAAGTCTGTGGCCGTATGGCTTGGATAATATTCGCCATCGATGATTGCCGGAATGCAATCTTCCGGGAATTTGGCATCCGATCCAAATCCGATCAACGATCCGGTTTCTCCGGTCTTCACATTCCTGTAAGTAGCCCGTCTAGGTACGGTGTGCGATCCGGCAGTCATAACATCGGATGTGTTCACTCCTTTGCCGCCCGCATCAAACCCGCCTTCGTATTGGTTGGCAGCTGTAGCCCCGCCCCATAAAAATTCTTTTGGAAATTTTGTCATTTATTCTTCCTCCATCGTCAAATTTTTCCTTTTTATCTGTAATAATAACCCCATAGAAAATTGGAGCCCTTCGCTTCATAGAAAAGCACCAACTATAAAGCTGGTGCGTTTTTCTTAACTAGTTTGCAGCCAATTCCAATTCAGCCGCTTCAGCTTCTTCGGCCGCCTTTTCTTTGGCAACCAGTTGTTTCTCATAGATTTTGAAGAATGGATACCATACCAGCGCAGATGGAATAAGCATCAGATAGTCCCAAATCGCATTTTGCCATCTTAAAGTTGTCAGATATTGACCGAATCCCATTGGCAACATCGCCATAACCAGGATCCAAGCCGGTTGCAGGAACCCAATCTGGTAGCCAAGATAAGTCAGCAACAAAATAATCGGGATATTCAACACATAAGGAATGCAAAGGATCGGATTGTACATGATTGGCATCCCGAAAGTCATCGGTTCATTGATACCGAACCAGCCAGGAACTGCGGAAATTTTAGCTACCGCTGAAATCTGTTTAGATTTTGAGCGAAGACCCATCAAAGCCAAAGGAAGAGTGTTTCCAGTCCCCCCGCACATCGCCATTGCCCCAAACAAGGCTACTGGATAGAACACCAACGGTTCACCAGCCGCATGAGCTGCCGCATTGGCCATTGTCGCCTGGATTGCCAAAGGCATGATGATTGGAACGATGATCATGGTGCCATGAATACCAAAACACCATAACAGAGCCGCAAAAACAGTAAGGATGAACATACCTGGAACTGAAGTCAAGGCATTCAAAGGAGTTCCCAGCACATACATGAACCCAGAAGGCACATTGAAGGCACCGGCAGTTCCAAGATCAATTGCAGCGGCGATCACTTGGAGCACTACAACACTGAAGAACAATGGCAGGATTGAAGAGAACCCGTCTTGCAGGAACGGTGGCACCACATCAGGCATTTTGATGCGGATATTGTGATCGGCACAGAATTTTTCGATATGAACTGAAATAGCCACAACGATGAACCCAACGAACATCCCTTGAGCTCCGATATAAGTCATATCGATGGCGCTTATCCCGGCTTCAGTTGTAACGATTGTCCCAGCCACCAACAGGAAGCAGATCAGCGCATCGATGGCGTTCATAACTGGTGATTTCATTCTCAGATTCTTCGAGTAGTTATAAGCAAACAGCGCCACAACCCATAAAGACAGTGAGTTCATTGTGAAATTGTAAGGCATGTAGATGATTTGGTAGATCTTGCTGTCTGATGTGAACAGTCCCAGCATAGTTTCTCCACCGACCGCAGTGATAATCTGGGAAATGGCACCAACCATGATTACCCCCATCAATCCCATCATTGAAGCTTGCAAGGCACTTAAAAACTTGTTACTCCCTAATTTTTGGCCAAAATCCTGAAGCTTCATCATGGCCGGGCTTTGAAATAATTTTTCCACTTTTTCTTCTCCTTTTAATTAGATCTCCGCATATAATTTTTTAGCAAGTTTCATAATGTTCGGACAGTTGGCAATCGCATAATCGAAAGATTCAATCGCAGCTGTTGGCAACCCTGTGTTTTCCTTAACGTCTTTCAAGCGGTAAGAAACCTGAGGTCCCATCATCACAATGTCGAAATTCTGGCAGACATCCTGATACTCAGACAGACCGACCGCCTTGATTTCCAGATCCTCGCCATTTTCTTTCCAATATTTTTCCATCTTTTTCATTAAGATACTTGTTGACATTCCGCCTGCACATACTAATAAGATTTTCATTTTATAATTCCTCCCTATTTTGATTTGTAAAGCAAGATGATTTCTTTGATCAGTTCCGATGCCAGCATCGATGTCATCAGGTGATCTTGTGAATGGACAAGCAGGACATTGACATCCTGTCGGTTGCCATTGGCTTCTTTTACAAGCAGATCCGTCTGCGCCCGGTGTGCCAAGGTCGCCGCCTCTTCCGATCTTGCCAGAAGCGCTTCGGCCTCATTGAAGTTGCCGGATTTGGCTTGTTCCAAAGCTTGAAAAGCAAATGAACGCGCATCCCCCGCATTAGCTATAATTGACATTGAAACCAAATCGTTTTCAGTATCGAATTCCATTTTGTTTCCCTCCTTCTTAGTTGCGTTTGTTAAGCTGTCTAAATAATATTACACAATAGCCTAACTGTCAAAGCGCTTTCTTCTTGTGTTTTTTCCGCTTTATACAGTAAGCATTCTTCATTATTACACGCTTACAAAAGCGAGTGTAATATTTTTTCGGTTTTGGAAAAGTATTAAGGCTTGTGTATATACATTATCCCCAAACACAAATTAGTGTTTAATCCATCGATTTGAAAGTATCAAAAACTTTTTGGATTATTTTTTTATTATTCGTTACTTTTTGGGTGTTTATTGGTCATAATTAACCAATCACGACACTGCAATTGAATACGTTGCGCGGTTGTAACCGCTTCATTATATACACAACTAGATTATAATATTATACACTCATTCGTTATTTTTATACTTTTATCTTTCGTTTTGTAATTTGCCATGCTATAATGGTCACATGAAACTAATCAGAACCTTTCCCATCACCATTGATGAATTCTATGATTTTCTTGAAAGTGATCTTTTGGCGAATGCCGCAACATGCACGAGTCGATCTTTAAGCGTTAACGATATTAAGAAAGGATTCAAATATTCAAAACACGACAATAACGCGCACACTCGCATTGATGTGACGATTCTTGATTACCAGCGCCACAAGCACTATAAAAGCAAAATCAAATCAATCGCTGATACCATCACAATCGAATACGAAACCAGAACCTGCGAGAAGGGACTTGAAATCACCTTCAATCAGCACTTTGAAAGCTTCGAAACCACCCGTCACAACAAATTCATGGAGTTGTTTTCCCAAGCTGTCTATCTTGGCCGGATGACCGACACCCTTTATGACATCGAACGCAAGATCGTCAACAGGCGTGAGGGAATCACAGAGATAGTCCAACCTAGACAAACCGAGCACAAATTGCTGCGCAAACTTATCTCAAAATAAAAAAAGCCCGAGGGCTTTTTTTCATATCTTCTTGATAATCATTATGATTGTCGCTATCTCATCATCATCGATGATTACCTTGAATGTCTTCTCGAGCGGTTTGATGATCCTGCTTACAAGCTGGTAGTCCTCTTCGAAAACGGAGAGGATTTTGTCTTTGTCACGGTTCTTGGCCGACGACTTGCCATCAAGAAGGCGTTCCACCAGGCAGGCAAGATGCATGAACAGCCCCCCGCGCTGATCCTCGTTGAGATTGTAGAGCAGGGAGAATTCATCTATGATATCGGGAAGGACCGATTTCAATTTGGGAATCGAAACGTAGCGGAACTGTTCTTCCAAAAACGCATAGACCTGGCGGTAATCGAAAGTATGGGAGTTGAGCGGTTCGAACATGATGATCCGATCGAGGTCGCTTTTGGGATTCTCGAAGATCTTGGCAATCGGGATAAACGGGATTCCAAACATCTTGGGATCGTAGGTTCCGACGAAACAGTGGATCCGGTAGGTCTTCTGCAGGGCCATAACCTCCTTGAGCAGCTCGTCTCTTGAAGAGATGGCCAAAGGAATTGTCTTGATTTTCAATTTCGAATACTGGTCGATATAGCGTTTTAACTGGATTGCCCCCCCTTCTCCGGTGTGGCATAGGGTGATGATCGCTTCGTTGTGTTTTTCCTCGTTCATGTACATGTTGTTCAACTCGAGATTGGCCATATGGTAGACATAATCGACGTCGCTTTCCATGGCACACTTTCGAGCGATGTCTATCCCCACCAGGGTGACAGGTATATTGATGTAGCGGATTTTGACATCTATTTCCTCGGCTATGGTTTCGAGCATCGTCTTGATTGAACCCATGTCATAGATGACAATGACCCCCTGCCCCTGGTCGATTGTCTGGATCAGCTCCTTGATTTCACCCATGGCCTGGCTCGTGTCCATTCCCAATGAAAGGTCGTAGCTGTAAGTGTTGTTGCAATGGGTCAGGCTGTTGGTCACATTCATCAGCGACCGGGCTGTCATATCGCCATGCATGATGTAAAGCAGGACCGGATGGCCTTGTTCGCTTGTCTCGTCCGACTCGATCAAAAACATCGCGATCAGCACGACTTCCTGGATCGGCAGCTCCAATTCGAGAAATTCCTTGATCAACTTGGCGAATTGGACACTGGCGGTATACTCCTGAGGGTAGTCCTGGATAATCTTGACAATCTGTTCGTTGTCCACCCGCTGGTTTTCCAGGTTCAGTGTCAGCAGCGAATTGAGATGGAGGCAAAGCCCATAAAAAACGTTCGGCTTGAATGAACGGTTGAGCTCCTTCTGGGTGACGTCAAGAAACTTCCGGACCATGTCGATGACCCGAGGATCGACAATTTTGGAAAGTTGCTCCAGGTTGTTCAGGGAATCCATCCCTTTATAGTAGCGGTATTTCTTGAAGAGGTTGTTGACATGGGTGTTCATCACCTTCTCAATTGAAGCATCATTGATTCCCAGGCTGGCAAGCTCATTGTACTGGCGCTGGATTTCGATATACATCTCATCATTCAAAGGCTCATTGATGACCCCCTGCTTGTCATAGATGATCACTTCGCGTTCACCCAGCAGGCTCTCGATTTCCAGACTGTTGTATTTCAGGTTCAACAATCCCTTTTTGATCGATCCTTTGAAGTCGCTGACACAGACACAGATGTCCTGTTCATGTTCGTTAACCACCCGCATGTAGGCATTGGCGCAGGCTGATTTTATTTCCATCGCAAGACCTTTGATGTTGTAATCGATGTCCGCAAGAAGCAAGGCCTTGATCGATTCGATCGTGACCTCGATGTCCCGTTTGGAATTGGTCGCCTCAATCTGGAACAGGTGGTTGATCAGGTCAAGACGTTCTTTCAACGGCCGGGCCTTGAGCTCGGGCAGTTCGATGATGACCGGCACCAGCCTTGCCACCGGGCTGTTTGAAGATGCGGTCGACAGGATCAGCAGGACATTGGAGCAATCATAGTAATTGGCCTGTTCGTCCAGGAATATCTGGCCGGTTTCCAGGAAGCTGTAAAGACGGCTAAGCTGCTTGGCATCAAGCAGTTCCACATTGTCGATGAACAGGATCCCTTTTTTGGCCTGGAAGAAATAGCTTTTCTGGTAATTGTCGTCAAGTCCAAAAAGCAATTCATCAAGCAATCCGATATTCTTATGATAATGGCGGCAATCGACATAGACAAATGGGGCTTTGGCTTCGAGAACCTTCTGCTCGATGGCGAATTTGTGCATAAGTGAGGCAAAATAAGTCGTGCCACATCCGAACTTGGCGCTAAGGAGCACGTTCAGGCTGGAATTGGGATATAGAATTGCTGCCTTGGCCAGCTGGATGGCATTTTTCAGGCTGCCGTTAGACCCGATCATCTCATTGAAGCATGATTCCTCGCTGCTTTGATTCTGGCTTGAAGCCAGTCGGTAATATACCGGCCGGGTATTGGTCTTGGCCAGCTTGCCTTCCTTGACCAGCTCGTTTAACGTGGCGGATACATTGGGGCGGTGAAGATTCAAGGCTTCGGCGATGTCCTTGGTCTGCAGGCCTTCCCGGTTCAGGCTGTCCGACAACATTTCTTGCTGGATGTATTCGAATATAGTGGTTTTTACGGTTTTCACAAGCTCACTCCTTTAATGTATAAAGACTGTATTAATTATATTCTATACAAAAAAGCCGGAAAAATATACAATAAACTTGAAATAAATCAAATTTATCATCTTTCCGGCTAAAACAGTGTATCCACAATATTGCTTTTTTGAATGACCTTCCTGATCTGGCTATCCTTTTCGACACGGCCGACAAGCAGAGGTGCATCAGGATCATGGAGCGTGCTGTTTCTTTTCACCTGAGCAATTGACGCATTCGCATAACAATACAAACAGCCATGTATGCAGGTGTTGTAGGCTCCGATATCCCCGCCGATCAGGCAATCACAGCCAGGACGGGCAGCAGCCTTCCTGGCAAATTCAAACCTGACCCCCAGCGCCTTTTCCAGTACGTCCTGATTCATGCAGCCCGAAACCTTGACTCCATAGCCAGCCAGGTGGTCACCTTCGTGGCACGTCTGGATTTCCATGTTGAATTCCCGGGCGATCGCCACCAGATTGCCTGCAAGGTATTGTTGTGTCTCCAGGGATATTTCCTGGACGCCAGGGAAATTGCGCTTCGTCTTGTCGTAGAGGTCGACAAAACTGATGACACAGGTCGATGTGTAACCCGACAGCTGCTGGGCCATCAGGCGGAAAGCGACCAGATGCTTTTCCACCGGCCAATTCTCATTAATGATTATCGGATCATAGCGCCATACGACCCGATCCTTGCCGACCTTGTTCGAGAGTTCCTGGAAACTCCTGATGACTTCCTTCACCTTTGGAACATTAGGCTCGATATCCCGGGAGTACGGGGTGATGGTCACAAACCAGAACTGCCTGAATTGTGAGATTTCGTCCAGTCTTTCAAGCATCGGTTTGGGGTTCTTGGTGCAAAAACAAATGCAGTCAACCACTTTGGGGTCCAGCTTGTATTCATATATCATTTTTTCGTTGTATGGGTTCTTGACCAGGACATAACCTTCCCTGATCCGGTTGTAAAACCATTCGCTGTAAAAGGCGGGGATGTCAGTCCTTTGTCCGGTGTTTATTATCATGGCTGTAATCTCCTTGGTAAGTTTAGCATATTGTAACACCTTTGCGACCGAACAAAAAGCCGGAGCTGCTCAGGCTTCCGGTTTTTTGGCTGCGATGACCATTTCAATTTTAGTCAGCAGCAGTTCTTGGGGGTATTTTGGTGTATTGTAAAAATATTCATAAGCCGGCAGCACTATCTCGTAGCCGTTGTCTTTCACCCAATCCTCGAGTTTCGAGTAAGTCTGGGCCATGCCATCATAAGGACCCTGATGGAAGGCGTTGACCCGCAATCCCTCCGGTATGACGAAAAGTTCGATCTGTCCCTTGGGCTCCAGCGCCTTTTTAACGGGAAACCCCACAACGGCATCGATCTGGCTGTCGTCATAGGAATAGAATCCCACAAATGTGACGCCCGAAGGAATCTCACCGATTTCCTTGAGGTATGCGCGGATTGCCTTGCGGCTTTGTTGCAGGATTCCTGAAAAATCCTGCGGCCTTGTCTTGACCCTGATGACCAGCGCATGCTGTTCTATAGAGTCCAATTTCATTATGTCGGTTATTTGAGCCATATTTATCACCTAAATTTTCTTTTCCTGTTTGAGCCATTCGACTTCATCGATAATCGTTTCCCGGAGCGGACGCGGATTGAAATCAAGTATTTCCCTGGCTTTGGATGTGTCGAAGCTGTTGTTGCGGACCAGGTTGTAGATCATGAAACTTGTCAGCTGCGGAGGTTTACCGGTAAAGGCGCTTATAGCTTTCATAAATGCCGCCACGACCAACGCCACCTTGGGACTCAGGTAATATCTGACCTGAGGGGCGTTTGCCACCCTGGCAATTTCTCCATAGAATTCCCGCATTGGTATCAATTCATTAGCCAGGATGTAACCTTCGCCTTTTCCCCCCTGATGGGTGCACTTGATAATGGCCTGAGCGAGGTCGCGCACATCGACCGCATTGAAAGTCCCATCAACCGCAAATTGCACTTGACCTTTGGCCGCGGCTATGATTGTCTGGGTAGTCAAAGAATATCCGTAATCATATGGGCCGATGATTCCCGATGGGAAGATCAGGCATCCGTCAAGACCTTGGTTGTTGATGGCATCCATGACCGCCTGGCTGGCCATCGCCTTAGTTTTGGAGTAGTAGCCCCTGACCTTGTCCGGGTCGAAATGGCTGACCTCTGTTATTTTAATGCCCTGAGGCAATTCCGGGATCGCTCCGATCGATGAGATATAGACGAACTTTTTCACCTGAGCCTTGAGGCTTTGCTCGATCATGTTCCTGGTTCCGATGACATTGACATCATAAACCAATTGGTTGAAATCAGGATCGATCGTCACCACGCTGGCACAGTGGATCACATACAATTCATCACCTTGTTCATGGGTGAAAAAACCCTCCAGGGACTTGACATCCTGCAAGTCACCGATCACGGGTTCAACTCCCGGATCCAATTTCGTAATCGAAGCTTGGCGCACGAGCGCCTTGACTTTCCTGTTGTTTTCAACCAACATCTTCACAATATTGCTGCCAAGATTACCAGTAGCCCCTGTTACCAGATATACCTCACTCATTGTCATCACCTTCGTTTTTCGGCTATATGATTGAAAAAAATGCAATATCCATTGATTTGACCAATGTTTTTCCAACTACATTCTAGCACATGATTGTGGCGAATTCAATGATCCATGATTATTGAAAAAAATAGCCATCTCGATCAAGAGACGGCCAAAAATCACAGCTCTATAGATAGATGGAGTCCAGGAGCTCCAACCCCGTTTCTGTCTTGAACACCTTTTCCCGGGTGCTTGCAATCTGGGCTTCACTCATTCCTCCCTCATCGAAGTTGACCAGAAAATCGGCCTCGAGAAGGATCTGGTAGTCAAGACCGTCCACCTCATTGAAGGTGTGATGATGTCCAACCAGAAAGCTAACCCGCTTGCATACCTGCTTGTCGCAGCCAAGTTCCTCCAGAAAATCGTAGGCCAGTTTCTCCCCTTCGATTTCCTGATACCTGCCATTGGTGTTGCCGTATTTTACCCGGCACAGGGGACAGGCGATATCGTGGACGATGGCCGCCAGTTCCAGATTAAGCTGCATATCTTCGCTTAGCCCCTCGACTTGTCCAATCAGTTTGGCAAAGCTGTGGACTTTGAGAAAATGGCCGATGTCATGGGTGTTTCCCTTTGAATATTCAATCATCTTGATGATCGCTTGATTTATTTCCATCTGTTCGCTCCTTCTACATTGATAATATTATAGCGCAATTTCAAAGAAATACCAAACAACGACGACAATCGATTTCCAGCCCCGTTCCACCAAATGTCATATAAAGGATGAAAACGATTCAATTTGGATATCCCCTTTTCTTAGTTTACGGTATAATTATGTTAGTTTATAAACTGGTCGAGAACACTCGCGGCTTTAGTCATGTAGATGAATCGACCAGGCATGCATCTTTTCGTCTGTGCTGGAAAATGTACATATATTATCAAATATTTCTCACTAAAAGTGCTTTAAAGCTGTATTTTTTAGCAATCGTATGTTACAAAGTATATGAGGTGATAAATGATGGCTGATATTAATTACGGACGTGGTTATGTCTATTCAATTCAATACCATCTAGTCTGGTGTGTGAAATACCGTCAGGATATTTTGACTGGTCAAGTTGACGATGATGTTAAGAAATTGTTGACTAATATTGCAGCTGATAATGACATAAATATCATTGAAATGGAATCGGATAAGGACCATATCCACTTGCTTATCGATTGCAAGCCCCAACACCATATTCCCAGTATGGTAAAAGCATTCAAAGGGTTATCTGCAAGATTCTTGTTTAAGCAACATCCTGAGCTTAAAAGTCGTCTATGGAAAGGTCATTTGTGGAATCCTAGTTACTTTGTTGCTACTGTTAGCGATAATACTCAACAGCAAATAAGAGATTATATAAAAAGTCAGAAAAAGAAATCCGGTGATGATGATGTTGCACCATAAGGCATACAAGTTCAGGATCTACCCTGATAGTGAACAGGAGATACTGATCTGTAAAACGATCGGATGTGCCCGATTTGTCTACAATCACTTTTTGAATTTGTGGAATGAGGAGTATGCTGGTACTGGAAAGGGTCTGTCTTACAATTCCTGCTCCGCCATGCTTCCTCAGATGAAACGGGATGAAAATACACAGTGGCTCAAGGAAGTAGACAGCATTGCCCTTCAATCATCGGTGAAGAATCTCTCCGATTCATTCGCAAGGTTCTTCACTAAGCAAAACAGCCACCCGCGATACAAGAGCAAGAAGAATCCGGTTCAAAGCTACACCACCAAGAATGTTAACAACAGTATTGCCGTAATCGGCAAATCAATCAAGATGCCCAAGCTAGGTATGGTCAAGTTCGCCAAGAGCCGGGAGATCAAAGGAAGAATAATTAAAGCGACTATCCGGAAAAATCCCAGTGGCAAATACTTTGTTGCCATTGTTGTTGAAGAAAAGATTGATCAATTGCCTAAAACGAATTCGACAATTGGTATTGATCTTGGTATCCGTGACTTTGCGATATTTTCAAACGGCAGAAAAGTCGCAAACCATAAATTCACCATTCAGATGGAAAAGAAACTTATCCGGGAGCAAAAAAAGCTGTCAAGAAGGGCGCTCCTTGCCAAAAGCAAAGGAATCAATCTTCTTAAAGCAAAGAACTATCAGAAACAAAGACGCAAAGTGGCATTGCTTCATGAAAAGGTAATGAACCAACGCAATGACTTTTTGAACAAGTTGACAACCCAGATCATCAAAAACCACGATGTCATCTGCATAGAAGACTTGAACACATTAGGAATGTTGCGTAATCATAGACTGGCTAGAAGCATATCCGATGTATCTTGGTCATCATTTGTGGACAAGCTCATCTACAAGGCTGAATGGTATGGTAAAGAAATCATCAAGGTGGACCGCTGGTATGAGTCCAGTCAAATATGCCATCAATGTGGCCACAAGGATGGCAAGAAGCCACTCCACATCAGGGAATGGACTTGTCCTAATTGTGGCAATACCAATGATAGGGATATCAATGCGAGCAAGAACATCCTTAAAGAAGGGTTACGCATAATAGCATCAACATAAACAACTACTTAACCGTAGGGACTACGGGGATAGCTTGGTAAATAAGAGAAACCGCTGATTATGGTGCATCCACCATAATCAAGTAAGCTTTGTTCCCAAGAATCTCGTGACGTCAGTCGTGAGAGGTTCAAGTGAGGAGGAAGCATTTCAATGAAGAAATCAAGATTGATTTATCGAGTTTTTTGGCTCTGGGTCTGGTTGCCTGTGCTAGTGGCGACACCGGCAGCGACACCATCGACGGTACTTACAGCTACCAGGTGACCGGTTACGACTGGGGCGCTGGCGTAAACAAAGCGGTATTGTCTTTGGATCACAAGCTGACCCAGATTGACGCCCAGGACTTGAAAGTTGTCGAAACTAAACAAGTGACCGACTGGTCGGATTCGACATACCCGGTCAATGTCGTTGATATCGATCGCACCATCACTGATGTCTATCTGTGTGACGCGGACGGAAACAAGGTTGAAGGCGACAGCAAATTTGTGGCTGTGGAAATGTATGTCAGCCCAAGTGACGGTTCGCCATTGTTGTATTCGATGGCGACATCACGCAACACCTGGTCAAACCCATACACTTTGACTTTCACTCTGGCTGATGGTGCCACCGTCGATTCAATGGGCGAAACAGTAACGACATTCACTGTCGACACTGAGGCGGCAGCCTACACAACTTCAGCAAGCATGTTCGAAGAAGGTTCTTACCAAACCGACTCAGGTGAGACTTATGGTTATGTGACCTACGAACCGACCGAAAAATCAGACACCCTGTTTGTCTGGCTCCATGGTGGTGGTGAAGGTTACGTTGAAGGTTTTGATGTCTCTATCCCGGTTCTGGCAAACAAAGTGACTGCCCTGGCCGGAGAATAATTCCAGACCGCAATCGGCGGAGCGGCAATCCTGGCGCCACAATCTCCGACATTCTGGATGGACAGTGGTGACGGTACTTGGACAGGCGACAACGTGACCAAGTATACTGAAAGCCTGATGCAGCTGATCGACCATTACAAAACCGAATATGGAGCTACCAAAGTGGTTGTTGCCGGATGTTCTAATGGCGGATTCATGACATTGGATCTGATGATGAACTACCCAGAATACTTCACTGCGAGACTACCAATCTGCGAAGGTAAACTTGACGAAAACGTGACCGACGAACAGATTGCTGCCTTAAAAGACCAAGCGATGTTCTTCATCTATGCCAAAAACGATACAACACTTGACCCTTCAATCTATAGCGAACCAACTATCGCCCGCTTGAAAGAAGCAGGAGCAACCAACCTGATGGTGGCATCACCTGACACAGTTGTTGACACATCCGGTATATACATAGATGCTCATGGAAACCCTTATTCATATTCAGGTCACTGGTCTTGGATCTACTTCGACAACAACGAAGCTCTCGATGACACAACCCAACAAGACTCATGGTCTTGGATCGCTGAACAATTGAACAAATAATCAATCATTAAAATCCTGATCCTTTATCTTTCATTCCATATCAATAATCCATATTAACATTAAAAAAGATGGCTTCCGCCATCTTTTTTTGTATGCCATTATAACGACTTTGCCTTTTCGTACATGCGTTCGACTTCTCCTTTGGGTATGACCCGCCCGAGCAAGAAGGCGATGATGATTATCCCCGGGATGTCGACAAGCAAGCGGACCAGGGCGAACTTGGGTCCCAGCGACGACATTTCGAAAAGCAAGAGCGGAATCTTGGTAGTCGACCAGGCACCCACAAAGATCAGGATATTCGAAAATTTGACGCCCTTTTTCATGAATACCGCCGCCACCGGAAACGCGCCGTACAGCGGCCCCGCCGCCACCGATCCGACTACAAAAGCCAGGATTATTCCCTTCATTCCCGAGTCCGGCCCCATATATCTGACCATCGTCTCTTTGGATACCCAGACATCGAGCAGGCCAAGAAGGACGAATACCGGGGGAATTATCATGATCATTTCCTTCAGGGAATAGACAGTCACGTCGAATGCTCTCATGCCCAGTTTTCCATTGATAAGATAAAGCCCCAGCATGGCTGTCAGCGCGCCCAGGACAAAACGGTATCTCTTAAAAACACTCATAATCTACACCACCATCCCTATAATCAGTGCCACTACAAAGGAGAACAAAAACGCCAGCAGGTTGCGGGCCAAAGCCAGTTTCTTCCCGAAATACCTGATCTCGACGGGCAGGGTGATGACCCCGACCATCATCAAAGCCGAAACAAAGGCGCCGATCTGCATGTAGCCTGCCCCATTTTCAAGAAGCATGGCAGCCATGGGAAAGGCGACAAATCCCGGAATGAGCGTAACCGCCCCGGCAAAGGAGGCCACAACCACCCCGAACCAGCCCGAGGAAGCCCCGATCGACGTTGATATCGCCTGACTGTCAAATAACGCCAGCAGGATCCCCACCATTAAAATAACCCCCAGAAACTGGGGCAGGATATTCTCGAATGACCGCCAGGATTTCTTCAAAGCCATCCTTGTCTTGATTTTATCCTTCATTATGGAAAATCCCAGCAGGCAAATGGCCAATCCATACAAAAACATCGTCATAACTGATCCTCCTTAGTTGTTGATGCATATATATTAACGACATATGTTCATAATGTCAACCTGTTTGCACTCACAAAAAAACCACAGGCTGCCCTGTGATTTATTTTGATTCTTCCATTTCTTCTTCGACTTCTTCAGCTCCCTCTTTATAGAAAACTTCCTCATCTGGAGCGAGTTCCTTCAAGAGTCGCAGGAATTCACCGGCATGGACCCTTTCCTCGTCGGCGATGTCCTCCAACACCGCTATCGCCAGCTTATTATCGGTCGATTCGGCAAGCTGCATGTAAAGCTGGATTGCTTCATATTCGGCCGCCACCATATAGCGGATGGCCCTGATCAACTCGGCTTCGGTCAGTTTCCGTTTATGAGCCAGTCCTGAAAAAGGATTTGCAAATTCAGGCATTTAAATCACCTCCATCAATATGCCTATATCACAAGAACATTTTATCATTTATCGGAAGCGCTAACAAGCATTTCGGTTTAATTTGACATATGTCGGTAACAATCTTACAATTGAGTAAAGAGATGAGGGAGGGATAACAATGGATATCATCAGTGCTAATAATCTTAGCAAGCATTTTGGCGAATTCAAAGCGGTTGACAACCTAAGCTTCACTGTAAAAAAAGGGGAAATATTCGGTTTTTTGGGCCCCAACGGGGCCGGTAAGTCGACTACGATCAATATGTTGATCGGGCTGGTAAACCCCAGCGCAGGCTCAATTGAAATTGCCGGTTTTCAAAGCGATAAGGATATCAAGAAAATCCAGGCGATAATCGGAGTGGTCCCTGACGAGAGCAATCTCTATGATGATCTTAGCGGTTTTGAAAATCTGGTCTTTGTAGCCTCGCTATATGGCATTGACAGGAAAACAAGCGCCACTAAAGCCATGAGCCTGCTGGAAACATTTGACCTTATCGAGGCAAAAGACCGTCCGTTCAAAGCCTACTCCAAAGGAATGAAAAGGAAGCTGACCCTGGCTGCGGGAATCATCCATGACCCGACAATCCTGTTTCTAGATGAGCCGACTACCGGTATCGATGTCATGAGCGCCAGGAAAATCCGGGAAATGATAAAAGAATTGAACAATCAAGGAACCACAGTTTTCATGACCACCCACTACATCGAGGATGCCCAGAGGCTTTGCGATCGAATCGGATTCATTGTCGCAGGAAGGATTGTCGAAATTGCCAGCCTCGCTTCGTTGATGGCAACGCCTCATGACCATAACATCCTGCAGATAACTTCAGATTCGGATCTGGCAAAAACCGCAATGAAAATACCGAAGCGTTTTCCTGGCCTTGACATCATCCATATGGATAAAAACACAATCCAGATCAAAGCCGACTTCGAGATTGACCTGGTGCCCTTGCTAGGATACCTGTCTGAAAATGGCCACAGAATCAGGGAAGCAAGGCTGATAACCCCGACCCTCGAAGATGTGTTTGTGAAAATAACCGGAACGGCTTTGGCCGGGTCATCCATAAGCAAAGGGGGCAAATACCGATGAAGCAAAGATTGGCGTACTTGAGCATTTTGAAAAAAGACATGAAAAACTACTACCTGAAACCCCCGAACCTCTCTTGGGGAATAATCTTTCCGATTTCCTGGAGCCTGATGTTTTTTTTAAGATCTTCAACGCCTCTTGATTACCGGGAAATCCTGCCGGGAATCATGGGCCTTTCGATATTGTTTGGGACAACTTCCATGCTTGCGGTCACAATCACCTTCGAAAGAAAAAGCCGCTCATTCGAGCGACTATTGATTGCACCGGTATCATTGAATCTCCTGATGTTTGCCAAAACCACCGGAGCCATAGTGTTTGGAGTCGTCAACTCATTCGTGCCCGTGGTCCTCGCTTCTCTCATATCGAGTCTCGACGGAGTGAACTGGTACCTGGTCATTTGCGGTGTATCCTTGATAGCGATAACTTCCACATTCTTGGGGCTGGCCATAGCCGTATCCGTCAGCGAGGTTTTCGAAGCGCAGACCTTCTCCAATTTTTTCCGCTTCCCCATGATGTTTTTGTGTGGCCTGTTCATCCCTGTCGCCGGCTTGCCGGCTTTGTTGCAGCCACTTTCGTACATCCTGCCCTTGACCTATGGAGTGGACATTCTCAAGGCAGCGATCAACGGCGACAACCAGATCAATATCTTTTTAAGCATCTTCATCCTGCTTCTTTACAGCTGGTTTCTGTTCGCCCTGTCAACCGGCAACATAAAAAGAAAATGGATCAGCTAAGTCCCAAGCACTAGAGCGGGGTCCTTGGACCTGGTGAATGATAATCTTTCAACAAGACTTGGGTGATTGGCGTTTGAATCGGATCATGTTAATTTCGGACTTACCTCTTTTTGAAAGTGATATAGCGGTGATCATTATGGTATGCGACCTTGAGTCCCGATTTTTCCGCCATATAGGCAAACGTCCTGGGAGTGAAAAGCGATATGTGGGTACGATCCCGGATATAGTGCCAATTCAAAAAATCAGCTTCGCTTTCGGGATGGAACAGGGTCATCATGGCCAGCAGGCCATCATCCTTCATCAGGCTGGCAAGCAGATCGAAATACTCCTGGGGGTTTTCAAGATGCTCGATGACCTCGGTGCACGTCACCAGGTCGTATTTTTTATCGAGATAGGTTTTATTTGGAGCGTAATTGAGATCGTAGATATCCATATCGATGCCGTAGTCGCGCTCGAGGATTGTGGCCAGCACCGGGCTTGGGCCGCTTCCAAAATCGAACCCTTCCTTGAATTCCTTCCCGGTGGAGATTATTGCCGCCTCGATGAATCTCTTGAAATAGGCGACATAGCGGGGGTCGTCGATGGAGTTCTGGTGACTGTTGTAGATCTCCAGCTCTTTTTCTTCGCTGATATGATCGCTTTTATCCTTGAAGATGAAATCGCAGTCCCGGCACCAGTGAAAAGTCCCGAACTTCTCATGGATGACTGTCTTGGTGTTCCCCTTGCACAACTTACATTTTTCCATCGTTTTCTCCTTTGCCTCTGACCTTTTTTGCCAGCCTGCTCGCACTTTCCCAATTATAACACATCTTATCCAATTATCCAAAACCGACTTGACATGACAAAACCCGCCCATTGATAGGGCGGGTCATCTAGATCAGGAAGGACTGCATCATATTGAAGAGGTACCCGACAATTATTATCCCGATTGTACAAATCGCGACAAATGTTCCAAGCAGACGTGGCTTGATTGCCTTTTTCAACATGACCAGCGAAGGCAATGACAAGGTGGTCACCGCCATCATGAAGGCCAGCACAACTCCCAGCTGCGCTCCCTTTGCCAGCAAGGCTTCCGCAACCGGAATCGTACCGAAGATGTCTGCATAAACCGGAATGCCAAGAAACGTCGCCATGATCACACCAAGAGGGTTGCTATTGCCCAGGACCGCAGTGATCCAGTCGGTCGGAATCCAGTTGTGGATTATCGCTCCGATACCAACCCCGACCAGGATGTAGGGAAATACCTTCTTGAATGTCTCCTGGACCTGGGATTTGGCATAGGCGATGCGTTTGGCAAAATCCATACGCTCAAGTTCGGTCTCGTTCATCTTGGCCGACTTGATGAAGTCTTCGACATAGTCTTCCATCTTCATCTTTTCAATCAGCGTTCCGCCGATTACCGCGACGATAAGCCCGACAATCACATAAACCAGGGCAACCTTGTAGCCAAAGATGCTCATCAGAAGGATCAGCGAACCCAGATCGACCATCGGCGAGGAGATAAGAAATGAGAATGTAACCCCAAGAGGCAGCCCGGAACTGGTGAATCCGATAAAAAGGGGAATCGACGAACACGAACAAAACGGGGTAACCGTACCAAGCAAAGCCGCCATAATATTGGCTTTCAGACCGGTGAACCGGCCCATTATCTTCTTGCTTTTTTCCGGTGGAAAATAGCTTTGGATATATGAAATGATGAAAATCAGGGTGCAAAGCAGGATCACGATTTTTATCACATCATAGGCGAAAAACTGGATGCTCCCCCCGATTCTTGAATTGATGTCGATATTAAGGCTTTGAAGCAGCCGTCCAATCAGCGAATTGAGCCATTTCATTGCCAAGATCTCATTTTGAATAAAAAGCCATATATTTTGCATAAATTACCTCCAACTACATTGTCTGACACTTATTGTAATTGAAGTATAATCCATATATCGATGATTGTCAATGTGAAATCAGCTATTTACCAGTCTGATTCCACCAAGAATCAGTCCGACCCCAAGAATTGCAACAAGCCCCAATGTCTCATGAAGAAACAGGTAGCTTGAAACAAGTCCGACAACCGGAACGAACAAGAGGGCGGTCGACGCCCTGGATGCCACGATCCGGGTGAGAATATTACTCCATAGCACAAAGGCGAATGCCGAAGCGACCACCCCGGAGAACAGCAGATAGCCAAGCGCCTTTGCGCTTGCTGTCACCTGGATATCTTCAAATCCCAGGGCATAGACAAACAACACAACTGTTCCGATGATCATCTGCCACGCAGTGAACTGGATCTTGTTGCAATCATGCAGCTTGGTCTTGATGACAAGGTTGGCGATTGCCCAGGAAACAGCCGAAGAAAGCCCAAGCAAAACAAAGCTGAAGTCTCCCACAAACCCGGTGATGTCCAAAGCCAGCCCCAACCCGACCAGCCCCATGACAATCCCACCGAATTTTTTTGGCGTCAGCCTCTCGCCGGGAATAAAGAAATGGGCCAATATCGAGAAGAAAAGCGGCATCGAATATGTCAGCACCGAAACAAGTCCGGCGTTGAGATATTTCAGGGAAACCTGGATAGCCAGGTTGAAATAGGCGGTCTGAAAAATTCCTACCAGGATGAACCACTTGATCTTATCCTTGTCAACCCGGGGTGGCTTGGTGAAAAGACTGACTCCAAAAAGGACTGCCGAACCGACCAAGAACCGCAAAGCGGCAAACATGACCGGGGAAAACAGGTTATTGGCCTGTTTCATTATGACAAAGTTGAAACCCCAGATCACGCAAAGCACAATAAGCAACAAGTTCATAGGCATTACCCGTTGGACAAATCCGCCCCGTTGGTGGCGATCACTTTTTTGTACCAGTCGAAACTTTTCTTCTTCATTCTCTGACCGGTTCCGTTGTTGAGATCGTCAAGATCCACATAGATGAAGCCGTAACGTTTGGTCATCTGCGAAGTCGAGGCAGAGACGATGTCGATGCATCCCCATGAAGTGTAGCCCATGCATTCGACTCCCTGTTCGATTGCCATGGCAATCTGTTCAAAATGGGTCTGGAAATAGTCGATGCGGTAGTCATCGATGATAGTCCCATCGGCTTCGATCTTGTCATAAGCTCCGATTCCGTTTTCCACGATCCACAACGGCAGACCATAACGGTCATAAAGGTCGATCATCGCAACTCGCAGACCCTTTGGATCGACTTGCCACCCCCATTCGCTGATTGGCAGGTAAGGATTCTTGACACCGGTGACGAGGTTGCCTCCGACCTTTTCCCTTTGATGGGCGTGGATGCTTTGAACCATCGACATGTAGTAGCTAAATGAGAGGAAGTCCGCCGTATAGCTTTTAAGAATCGCCTCGTCGCCTTCGATCATCTCGATTTCCATGTCGTTTTTCTTAAGGTAGTTCAATACATGTTTTGGATATTTTCCCAGGATCTGGACATCGCTGTAGAAGAAGTTGTTGCGGTTGTCCGCCTGGGCAAGCAGGATATCATCAGGATTGCATGTTTCCGGGTAAGTCAGGGTCTTGGTGATCATGCATCCGACCTGCGATCCGGGAATAATCTCATGGGCATACTTGGTTGCCAGTGCGCCGGCGACAAACTGGTGATGAAGCGCCTGGTAGATAACCTTTTCCGCCTCTTTCTTGCTTGGATATTTTTCCTCGACCACACCCAGGGTGGTGAAACTGTGACGGAATACCGAGTCGATCTATAGCGATAGGTAAGACTTTGATGTTATCTCCATCTTTTCCCCCGCTCCACACCGTGCATGCGACTTTCACCGCACACGGCGTTCCATCTAATTCTTCTTTAATTTATTTCAGTTAAATTACATCTCTTACGCAACATGTTCAGTTTTTTAAGCTGTGTTTTGTTTAGATTGAACTTTTTCAATAGCGTTTTTTCAGTTTCCTGATTATTACCGTGTATTAGTTTATGTACTTCTTTGTGAATAATGATTAGATTGTCAAAATTATCGGTTCCACCATCTCCAACGGAAACAATGTGATGACAGTGTATTTCCTCGGCCGTTAGAAACAACTGGGTGATTCCACAACGCCCTTTTTGCATTGAATACTTTGAGATTGTGTTATCCCGATATTCCACACTTCCGTTTCCAATTGGCAGTTCCAGCAACCTCTTCATAACTGAGGTTACATTATTTTCTAATCGTTTATAAACTAATTTGCGCCCCTCTTGGGTATAGTTGCATATGTTTTGATTGAAGTTTGTCTTCAATTTCCACTGCGTATCCGCCAGTGGAAACAATGAAATGGCTCCAATCGTGAATGTGCGATAGTTATTCTTAAATAACTTCTTATACAACGGTGGGGGACTCCTGGGTACTTCATATTTAGCTATTGGTTTCAATCGGTTGTACAAGGTCTTGAGCGTCTGATGGTAAACATTTCTAAAATCTATATTTACATGTGTTGCAGCTTCATAATAATTTCTTATCCCCAGTATATATGAATTATAATTGTGGATATTCTTGGAAATTGTATGACGCTGTATCTCGATAACTCTTTTCCTTATTTCCGCTTTGATTTTTATTTTACTTTTCGCCGATACAAAGGTATTCGCAACGTACTTCTTGCGCTTTGGTACCAGCTTCATTTCAAACCCCAAATAGTCCGACCTACGTTTCCTTAGATTGGTAATCTTTGACTTTTCAGGTGAAACATTAAGTTTAAGTTCATTCTTCAGATATTCCTTGACCGCATGATATATCCTTACCGCATTTTTATAACTGCAAGTGAAGACTCGTGCGTCATCGGCATACCTTACCGCATACATTTCTTTTAGATTGGTTTTCTTGAGTACTCTATACTTATATGGACATTTATAATCAGCATTGAATGTTTCCCATTGATTGCTTATCCACCAGTCCAGATCGTTCAACACTACGTTTGAAAGTAATGGCGAAAGCACTCCTGCCCTGTGGTGTCCCACAGTGTGGGACACCTACTCCTTTGATGGGAGCTTTCAGCATTCTACTTATAATCGTCAGTACCTGATTATCCTTGATGCCGATATTCCAAAGTTGTTTGATTAACTTGGTATGATTGACATTGTCAAAGAACGATTCGATATCCAAATCAACAACATAGTGATTGTGCGTCATATTGGCGATATGGCAACATCTTGACAAAGCATTATGGGTTGAGCGATTGGCTCTAAATCCATATGAATGCTTATGAAACTTCGCTTCGCAGATTGGTTCAAGTATCTGTTTGAACATCTGTTGAATCAGTCTGTCATGCATCGTTGGTATTCCCAATGGTCGTAATTTTCCATTAGGTTTAGGTATTTCTACTCTTCTTACCGTTTTTGGTTTATAGTCCAATAGCGATAGTCTAATATCCTGAATAAATTTCTCAACGTTTTCTATCTTGTAATCATCAATAGTAAGGCCGTCAGTGCCTTTTGTGTGACTTCCGGTGTTGCTTTTGATGTTTCGATAGGCGAGGAGTATATTGTTCCTGGATATCACCAGATTATAAAGATCTATCCCGTAAGTATCATTGTTTAAACTCATTTGATACAACCAGTCAAAAGTTTCCTGCATACTGTAATATTCGTTGTTTCGTAATCCCGTGCTCACCGATGGATTATTCCTTTCGTTTAGAACAATTGTTTCCCATCATCTTATCAGACCCTGTGAGCTTCATTTAACTGTAACTGATTTTTAAAGAACCAGACTTGGGGCTATCCCTCCACCATTTTTCGTGGCTTCATCGGTACTGTGCCCCTACTTTCACGAGAATAAAAACACTTCGTTTACACTTATAGTTACCGTCCCGATAACAGTCGTTTAATAGACGTTTCTCGCTTACAACGTTCCAAATATTCTAGCTTTACATTTATCCTTAGGTTCCTGCTATGAGCCTGATGAATTATACCCTCATTGTCGAGTATCTCGAATTTCATATCAACGATTCTTACTTTTCGATATTCATCGTTGCGCACGCAACATGCCACCTTTCAATAGCACGACTTTCTAGACCCGTACATTCGCAGTTTCGTCAGTCCTTACACGGACATTCTCACCATAGATAATTTATAGCGTCCCGGCCTATCCTTTACCATATGATATATCACTTAGGTATTGTTCAGCCGACTTCACCTAGCTTCACACATAATTTTACTGTTATAACCTCATGCGTGTAGGAGTATCAGACTACTTGTTTCAGGCTAACATGACAGCCATCATTCCAAGTATTGAATATTCAGTTGTGATTTTCCTATTGGAAAATCCTCCCATTTCATGCCTAGGCACTTATAGGGAAACGTTTCGCACCATTGAAAGTCAGCCAGTATTTCACCAGGTTCTTATAGCGGTTGAAACACACCTTGGCATAACGGACAAAGAAACCGACAAGTTCGCGTGAAGCCCAGCCGTCGTATTTGTTTACCAGATGCAAGGGCATCTCGTAATGTGACAGGGTAACCAGCGGTTCGATGCCACTGTCTTTCAATTCCTTGAACAGGCCGTCATAGAATTTAAGACCGGCCTCGTTTGGCTCCAGCTCGTCACCGTTGGGAAAGATCCTCGCCCAGGCGATCGATACCCGCAAAGTCTTGAATCCCATCTCCTTGAACAGGGCGATATCACCCTTGTAGCGGTGGTAGAAGTCGATGCCATGACGTTTTGGAAAATAAGTCACATCGTCGCTTTTCAAGGCAACCTCGATATCTTCAAGACCGACATGCCATTGGCTCACATAGTCCTTGATGTCAAGGTCTGGTTTGAATCGGGCCACATCGGCCACCGACATCCCTTTGCCATCTTCATTCCATGCACCTTCGGCCTGGTTGGCGGCAATGGCTCCGCCCCATAAAAATCCTTCTGGAAATTTCATATTCTTGCTCCTTTATCTTTTCAATCCGACTTTCTAATACACCCATATTTTAACTTATAAAAAAACAAAAAAGGGATAGTTTTCAAATTGGAAACTGAAAAAAGCCGGTTTCAAGGCCGACTTTTGGTTGCTTGGCGGTAATGGAGCGTCAGGTAGTCGCTGATCAGGGAGAAAATGGTCGAATGGGTCGTTATTTCATTGACCGCAGGATAGACCACGCAGTAATCGACCAGCGGATTTGTTTCAAGACAGCTGTTGGCGGTGATCACGACGATTTTCGCCTTGGTCTTCTTGAACGCGCTTTTGTCGATATTCCCCTGGGTCATCTGGTGCTTTTTAAGGTAATCGCCCGAATGGGAAAAGATGATAATCAGGCTGTTTTCATCTGCCGCCTCGATATACTCATGCTGCTTGACATCGTTCAAGCAGGTGTAGATGTACTTGTCATTGTAAGCGAGCTTGGTCTGGAGATCGATAGCCGCCGTCTGGGAATAAAGCAGACCAAAGGCGGCTACCTTCTTATATGAGACAATGTCTTCAACCAGTCTTTTTGCATTGGAATCCTCAATCGTCTCACTAAGAAGGTTGATATTGGATATCACCAGCTGGCTGTAATCGCCAAATGAGTTATGTTCAAGATAGTTCATGACGTTCGTGTTGTAGCTGAATTGGCTGTGGGGCACGTTGGGCAAGGCATCTCGGAATTCACCATAATCACTAAAGCCGATCTTGCGGATGAATTTCGAGATGGTCGATTTTGATACGTCGCAAAGCCGGGCCACCTGATCAATTGTCAAAGCGCCAAGCGCCGCGAAGTTCTCGATCAGACATTTGGCGACATGATAATTGGTCGTGTTTAGATCCTCTTCCAACAGCACCACCAGCAGGCGGTGGAGTACCATTCCCATAATCGCTACCTTCTATTCTACCAGACAGAAATCCAGCAGGACCCGATCGACATAGCGCTTGGCTTGGCAGACAAACATGTACTTTTTAAGCCAGTCAAGGATGCTGTCATAGACCTCGAAATCGGGACTGGTCGCAAAATAATATTGGCTGCTGTCGACAAATTCACCGGCAACGACCTTGGCGACATCATCTTGCTCGAGCGAACGGACCCCGTTGTTTTCGATATAGAATGACCGGCCGTCATCGAGGCGGACGGCGTAGCGGGCTGAAAGTTCGCATACACAATTTGGCTTTATTATCTGGCTGTCGATGCCACCGGGAAGCACCACGCCTGCGATCTTGTTGCCATGAAAGTCGCAACCCGACAACTCCCCTTTAACGATAGGAATCAGCTGGCGTCTCCCGACGATATCGTTTTGGCCCACTACGATCGGCTCGCTCACGTAAATTGCAACTTCAAACAATTTATTCAACATATAATCATCCTCTTATCTTCCAATCCGGTCTGTCTAGCCTATTTGGTCCGCTTGTGCAACGGTTCATAATCAATGTCTGTGGATACCGCCCGGTAGGCCGGTCTTATGATTTTGCCCTCGTTGACAATCTCCTCAACCCGGTGGGCGCACCACCCGGCAATCCGCGATACCGCAAACAACGGGGTGTACAGTTCCAGGGGAATGTTTAACATCCGGTAGACAAATCCGGAATAGAAGTCCACATTGATGGAAACACCCTTATACATCCTGCGGTGCTTGGAGATAACCACCGGCGCCAGTTTCTCGACGCGCTCGTACAGCTCGAATTCTTCCTGCAACCCTTTTTCACAGGCCAGCTCACCGACATATTTCTTGAAGATTACCGCCCGGGGATCGGAAATCGAATACACCGCATGGCCCACGCCATAGATCAGTCCCTGGTTGTCAAAGGCTTGCTTGTTCAGCAGTTTTGTCAGATAATCCTCTATCGCACTTTCATCGTTCCAGTCAGCTACATTGGCCTTGAGGTCGTCGAACATGGCCGCAACTTTGAGATTGGCCCCGCCATGACGCGGTCCTTTTAGAGAACCGATTGCCGAGGCGATGGCACAGTAAGTGTCCGTCCCCGACGAAGATACCACATGGGTCGTGAAAGTCGAATTGTTCCCGCCGCCGTGCTCGGCATGCAAAACAAGCGCCAGATCAAGCAGTTCCGCCTCGAGAAGCGTATATTGGTTGTCGGCACGAAGCATATACAGGATGTTTTCGGCAATCGATAGATCCATCCTAGGGTTGTGGATGACCAGGGAATTGTCGCCGTGATAATGGGTAAAGGCCTGATAGCCGTAAACCGCAAGCAACGACAGCTGCGAAATAAGCTGGATCGACTGACGCAACAGGTTTTCTACCGATATGTCGTCCGGATTGTCATCATAACTGTAAAGACTCAAAACCGACCGGGCCAGCACGTTCATTATATCCTTGCTTGGGCTTCTCATTATCATGTCATTGATAAAAAAATCCGGCAAAGCCCGTTGCCTGCATATCTCGGCCTTGAATTCCTCAAGTTCAGCCATGTCGGGCAACTGACCGAAAAGAAGCAGATAGATCGTCTCTTCGAAACCCTTGCGGTTCTCGGATATGAATCCGGCCACCAGATCCTCGATATTGACACCCCGGTATTTAAGACGCCCCGGAATCGCCTGGGCGATGCCGTCCTTGTGTTCCACCGACTCGACCGCACCGATGCGCGTCAACCCGGCCAGGACCCCCTGCCCATTGAGGTCGCGAAGGCCCCTTTTTACATCATATTTCTCATATAAACTGCGTTCCACCTGATTGCAGTCAATTGCCAATTTACGCCATTTTTCCATATTATCACCCATTTGTTTTATCCTTTCTTTAACATTAAAAACAACCTCGCAAAAGGTCGGTATTACTTTCAGTCGCGAAAAAACCTACGTTAATGATAACACAAATCCAAGCATTAGGCAATCTTTAGTCCAAAACACCATTGCCTGATTTAAGCGAAACGCTAAAAATATGGAATCAAAATTGTGAAAATAAGATATTTTTACAATTGCGCATTAACATCTGTATTCAAACAGGAAACCGACCCTTGCATTACTTGCGACAAATAGAAAATCAAGCTACTAAAATACAATGTCCCCCTGCATGCTTGCAACTGCAGTCCGTCGGGATTATAATTATCTTAAATAAAGATCACTAGGGGAGGGATTATTATGGATGATTTCATCGGATCTTACTGGCCAATCTTGTTGCTTGGATTATGGGTATTTCTCGCCTTCGCATTTGGAAAAAAGGGCACATTTTACCATTGGGCAGCGCGGATCACAGCCATATGTGATCTGATATTCCTGGCGTACTTCAATCTGGGCACACCCGGGCTGGACCAGGCCCTGATTGCAATCCCGATTGTGGCAGTGCTGGTCTTGGCTTGGCGCAATGATCTTGTCGGAGCTGTCGGGTTTCTTGCAATCGGTGTCTTCTTCCTGGCGTATTTTGAATGGGGCGATTTCCCGATTGGCGTGGTGCCGATAATAATAGCCGCATTCTTCCTGATTGGCTGGCGCCAGAGCAACAAGCCCCGACCTGGCAAATAAAGCTGCCGGATTTGAAATCCGCCAATTTTAACTTGCCTAGGCATTTTGGTTGTGCTAGAATATCAATGATTTAACGAGGGAGTAACTTTCCACATAAGGATTGGTTTTCGTCAATACGGCTTGATAGCCCGGCAACCAAGATGCGATTGCATTTAGTGAGACTCGATTGAACCTTTTTTAAGATTCAATTGGGTCTTTTTTGCTTACAAGGAGGAAATATGGAACGATTCGAACTAAAATCAATAGAAGAAGTAATGGATTATCTCAATACCAGCCCCCAGGGGCTAAGCGCCAGCCAGGTCGAAGCGAGCCGGCAAAAACATGGTGCCAACAAGCTGGCTGAAGAAAAGCCGGTTTCGCCATTGATTATTTTTTTAAGCCAGTTCAAGGACTTTCTGGTTATAATCCTGATTGTCGCGGCCATTCTGTCTGCCGCGATGGGGAAATTCGAAAGTACCCTGGTAATCATCGCCGTGCTCATCCTGAACGCCGTTTTGGGAACAGTGCAGCATATCAAGGCTGAAAAATCCCTGGCAAGTTTGAAAAAACTGTCATCGCCAACTGCTAAAGTCATGCGTGACGGACTCAAAGTCGAGATCCCTTCCGAAGATGTTGTCGTGGGCGACATCCTGGTATTCGATGCAGGCGACTATATTCCAGCCGATGCCCGGGTCATTGAAAGCTATTCCCTGCAAACAAACGAAAGCTCGCTTACCGGGGAATCGGTAAGTGTGGAAAAAATATCAGCCGCATTGGAAAACCCCAAGGCTGCCCTGGGCGACCAGATCAACCGCGTGTTCTCAAGCAGTTTTGTGACCTACGGCCGCGGTCTGGCAACAGTTACCGCAGTGGGAAACGAGACTGAAATCGGCAAGATTGCCAGCCTGCTGGCGGCAGCACGGGAAAAGGAAACACCTTTGCAACAGTCACTGGACGGCTTTGGCAAGAAACTGGCAATCTTCATCATTCTGGTTTCAGCCCTTGTATTTGGACTTAGCATATGGCGGGGCAATCCGATCATGGATTCTTTGATGTTTGCGATCTCGCTGGCGGTTGCGGCCATCCCCGAAGCCCTAAGTTCGATTGTCACAATCGTCCTGGCAATCGGAACAAGAAAACTCGCCGAAGAGAATGCGATCATCCGCAAGCTCCACTCGGTCGAAAGTCTTGGAAGCATTTCGGTCATCTGCTCGGACAAGACCGGAACACTAACCCAAAACAAGATGACCGTTAAGAAGGTGTTCGTTGACGACAAACTGCTCGACACCCAGCAGATAAACAAAGAGGATCCCCTTGAAGACAAGCTGCTTATGGCCGGAGTCCTTTGCAACGACGCCTTGATCAATGAAGAGTCAAGCATCGGTGACCCGACCGAAATAGCCCTGGTCGACCTGGCCAAAAGACTTGACCGTGATGATGATCAGGTTCGCAACGCATATCCTCGTCTGGGCGAGCTTCCTTTTGACAGCGACCGCAAGCTGATGACAACCTACCATGAAATGGACGATTCACATGTTTCGTTCACCAAGGGTGCCCTGGATGTCATCCTGAGACGGGCCACCCATATCGAGACCAGCGACGGTGTCCGACCGATAACCCAGATCGATATCGAGAAATACGAAAAAACCAACTATGAGCTTTCGAATTCGGGATTGCGGGTGCTGGCGTTTGCATGGCGCAAGATTGACATCACATCGGTCGATGAAAGCATCGAAAATGACCTGATCCTTATCGGTGCGATGGCGATGATGGATCCGCCCCGGGTCGATTCCGCTGCCGCTGTCGAAGCATGCAAGCGGGCGGGAATAAAACCGGTCATGATCACCGGCGACCACAAGATAACCGCCTCAGCCATTGCCCGGGAAATCGGGATCCTGGAAGAAGGCGACCAGGCAATTGAAGGCGAAGCGATCGAGAACCTGACCGAACAGGAGCTTATCGACCTTGTTCCCAAGGTCTCGGTCTATGCCCGGGTTTCTCCCGAACACAAGATCCGGATTGTCTCGGCCTGGCAGGCAATCGGCAATGTTGTGGCCATGACCGGAGATGGTGTCAACGATGCTCCGGCTCTGAAAAAATCCGACGTGGGAATCGCCATGGGAATCACCGGAACCGAAGTGGCCAAAGATGCGGCAAGCATGGTCCTTACCGATGACCGCTTTGCCACAATCGTGACCGCCATTGCCAACGGGAGAAGCATCTATGGCAACATCAAGAACGCGATCAAGTTCCTTCTTTCAGGAAACACCGCTGCGATTATCGCTGTGCTTTACGCATCACTGATTGGACTGCCCGCACCATTCGCACCGGTCCACCTGCTGTTCATCAACCTGCTTACCGACTCGCTTCCGGCCATCGCAATCGGAATGGAACCTTCGAACAACTCGCTGATGGCCCAGAAACCTCGCGACATCTCCAGACCGATCATGGATCGCCGCTTTGGATTCGAGGTCCTGCTTGAAGGGATAATCATCGCCCTTGTCACGATGAGCGCCTATTACCTTGGGGCCCAAAGTTCGACTGGGGCCGGGATGACGATGGCCTTTGCGACATTGAGCCTCACCCGGCTTGTCCACGGCTTCAACTGCCGTTTCGAAGCTCCGCTGGGACTGAAAACCGCCTTTACCAACGTATTCTCATATCTGGCCTTGGGAATCGGAGCCATCCTGCTGTTTTCAGTGGTGATCTTCACTCCTTTCCACAAGCTGTTCGAAGTGACTCCTCTGAATGTCGAACAGATCGGGTCGATTGTCGCCCTTTCGTTCATTCCCCTGGTGGTCATCCAGATCGGAAAACGGATCGTAAGCCATTTCGAAAAATAGCCAGCATGCTTAAAAGTCCGCTTACGCGGACTTTTTTGATTGGATTAACGACCCTACAGGTCGATTTCGATTTCCCGGACCCGTTCATAGCCGATCCGGTATATCTCTTCATTATTGCTTGTATCCAGGATATTGTAGTCGGAAAGTTCCTCGATCCGGATCAGAAGGTCGCAGTACATTTCCTTGTCGGGCTGCATCCCCGATGTCATCTGCAGGATCTGGGTGATTACTTCCGAAAATCCGTCAACCTTATCGATTTCCTTGACCGGGTTGATGTCGATTGCGATTAGTTTATGACATTTGCCTACCAGTGGCGTAACCGGTACGTTGTCGATTACCCCGCCATCGACATACTGATGGCCATCAATAGTGACAGGTGTAAACAGGATTGGAATAGACGCCGAGGCCTGGATTGCCTGAGCCACATTGCCGGAGCTGATGTATTCAACCCGGCCGGTATTAAGATTTGAAACGCAGACGTAGAGTGGAAAATCAAGATCTTCAAACGTCTTATGTTCCAGGATTTCATCGAGTTTCTTGCCAAGGTTGTCAAGCGATGCGAAGCCGCTGACCGGCAAGGTGATTCTTGCCGCCTCCATCAGTTTGACATCCTTTAAAAAATCCATGATCTCGTCAGACGTTTTCGAGGCCGCCAATAGCCCGGCCACGATGGCTCCGGCGCTGGTTCCAGCGAAAATTTCCGGCCTGATCCCTTTTTCTTCAAGAGCCTTGATTGCCCCGATATGGGCGAAACCGCGGGTGCCTCCGCCCCCGAGTGCCAGACCGATCTTATTCATTGTTCCACCCCCTTCATAGCACCGTTGCCAAAGTCAAGGGTGTCCTTGTATTCGTTGTAGATACGGCTGTATTCGATCTTGTCATACTCGTTTTTCTTGATCTTGTCGAAGAGCATCTTGGCATATTCATCGATCAAATCAAGATTGCTTTGACTTGCCAGTCCCTTGGCCAGCCGCAGCGACTTGAACAGGGCAACCATGACGCTGCTGTCACCTTGGCCGTAATGGACAATCTGGTGATAAGCCTCGTATAGCACAACCCCGAAGTCATAGGCTTCGTAAATGATGAAACCTTTTGCTTCCTGGTCCTTTACCAGCAGCTGACCCTTTTCGATCTCGGCGATATCCCGCAACAGAAGACCTATTATCCTCAGGCAGTGGACCGCCGTGTTAGGATCGTTGATGCCAGGTGAAAGGGCACGCAGGGCGATCTCCACGATCTTCTGGATGGTGAAGTTGAAATCCTGGGTTTCCGTCTTCTTGTTGCCGATCATCACGCAGTTCTGGATATCCCTGATTATGTCCTGGTCCAGGGGTCCTATTTCCTGGTAATAGACGTTGATTATCCTTGTTTGCATCGACACAAACTGGCCAACGACTTTTTCAAACGATACGACACATTGGTTATCCCTGGCGATTTCCTTGAGTCTGGCATAATCAATCTCCTGGATGTAACCGTCCTGGGGACTGAACACTTCAACGAAATAAAGGTCTTTGATGATGTTTTCCACCCCGTCCTGGGAGACTGCCTGCGCCTTTGCCACGAAATTACGATAATGATTTATTTTCGACATAGCTTCCCTGTCAAGCCGCCGGATCAACCCATTTGGCTGGATGTAGGTTGAGACATTGTGGATGAACACAAGAAAGTATACCAGGCCTAGAATGATGTAGACAACCCCGACACTCGCAACCATGACCCGGTCGGTTTCCATATATGTCGAGCTCATGAAAAGCAGCGACGCTATCGAATAGATGAAACCGCTCAAAAAGACACCGAACGATTTCATCGTCGTCTCGTTGTGGAGAAAGTTTTCAACGACCCGGGGAGTAAATTGGGATGAATACATCGTCAAGACGACCATGGTAGTCGAGAATGTGAACGTCGCAATAGTGATGAAAGCTCCGGCAATTATGCCCAGGACATTTTGCGCCATGGCGGCGGTTGTGTAGAATACCCCATTCAACAACACGGAAATCTCCAAGCCCCAATTACGATCCAGAAAACTTACAGTGATCGCCAGTGCCAGCGCGGCCAGACTGTAGATTGTCGGATAGAGCCAGATGCTTGTTTTTATTTTATTGACGATTCGCTGCTTGAACATGATACAGCCCTCCAGTAAGCGTGGCTTTTACAAGTCTAAAATATGACATCTTTCATGCTTCAATTGTAACACAATTACCTCGCCAATAACAGTTGTCAGGGATACAAAAAAGACAGCATAACAGCCGTCTAAGTTTTTTGTGATTGTGACATCAATCTGGTCGCCCACGCCTTTGCCTATTCGCTTCTGGATTGCCTTGGTTATTCCAATAATGTAACAGATCAGGCCATCCGCCCTTTTCAAGCCCATATCGGCCATGCTGCCAAAGTAATCAACACAATCTAAGGTCGCCCTGACTTTCACCCGGACCCGGTTGAAATCATTTTTCACATGTCAGGTGAACACCACATAAGCTCCGCCCTTATTGATGGAAAAAGCCTGTATTTCTCCTTTATGAATTTGTCCTGTTTCCCATCTTTTCCTCCTAGATCTTGACCTTGGCCCTGAAGCCCCGCGCCCCATAATAGGAGTCGGCACCGTTATGGTAGGTAAAGACAGTGTCATAGCGACAGTCGCCAAAAATCGCACCTCCAAGCTTCCGGATCTTCTCCGGGGTCAATAGCCAGCTCGATGTCTTCGTATCGTAGCGACCGGAGGTCTGGAGCAACGCATAATCATCAACGCCAAGAATCTCCACCCCCATCTTAGCAGCCATTTCGAGCGCGCTTGATTCGGGCGGGAATTTCTTGCGGTTGATTCGCGCATCCATGTCGTAACAAAGGTTCCTTCTCACTTTGGGAGATTCCTTGGAGCAGTCGACAAACAGAAATTCGGCGCTTTTATCGTTGTAACTTATCACATCAGGCTCTCCGCCGGTCTGCTCCATTGACATGATCGCTTCCAGCTTGTCGGGACTGCCTTTCAATTTTCGCTCCACATCAGCCCAATCAAGGTCAGGATGACGTTTGGTGTTGGCCTTGAATCGTTGTTCAAGGATTGCGATAATTTCTTCATTTTTCATTTCAGTTGCCTCTTTCATGGTATCACCTTCCTGTTTGCTTTTGCCTGCCACCAGGCTGTTTGACGGATTTCGAGATTATTAATCATCTGTCTTGCCTTCCTGGTTGCCCACTCATCCTAATGACATAAAAATGGAATGTCCAAGTCAAAGTCAAGCAAGACGATCAATCAACTTATTAATTGATTGGCAGTTTGAAATCTTCTTCGAATCCCTGACTATAAAGGAGATCCCTTTAATGGACTAGATGAGTAGATCCTGGATATAGCCGATTTCGTCTTTTTTGCCGCAAACTCCGGCAATGGTGCATCCCTGGTTTTTGGCAGTTTCCTGACATTGGAAACAAAACATACTCATACTTTTTCCTCCTTCGTTTTTGTTATGAGTTCGTCTAAATCACTTCACGTTTAGTATAACGCTTACATCGAATATTATCAATACAAATGAGATTGAAATGATGGCTGATGCGGCAATCGTCCGGATTCAGGTTGTCAGCAACAAAACCAATCCGGCTTGGGATATTTAATTTTAACGAATTCACCTAAATGCAAGCGTTTTTATCATTTTTGTGGTACAATTAAAACAACAAATGTTTGAAAATGTTTCTTAAAGTCCGGAGGCGTTATGAACAAGATAAAAAACAATGTACTCTTATCGATTCTACTTGTGGCTGTATGGGTCGTCCTGAATGGCAGCTACACTTTCACCACTTTTTTGACCGGCTTGGTCATGGCCTTGATCACAATCGTGCTCCTTGCCATGCTCCACCCCCACCAAAGCGACTTGTATGACTATCACATCTCGCCTGCAAGGTTAATTTTGTTTCTTGGAGTCCTGTTCAAGAACATCTATATTTCCGCCTTCAAGACCGTGATCAACCTTCTCAAGGGCAATATCAGGCCTGAATTTGTCACTGTTGAAACGAAAATCAAAAGTCCCTGGCTCCAGGCGCTCATCGGCAACGCCATCACCCTGACTCCAGGCACTGTGACCATCCATCTTTCGAGCAACAAGTATGTGGCTTTGTGGCTGTATCCAAGCACAACCGATGATCAAGAGATCAAAAAAGAATTGCTTGGCGATTTCGAGGATGTCCTGGAGGGCGGTGACCATGATGCTTGATTATCTGTTTCCGTTTTTTGCCTGCTGCGGTTTGCTGTTTCTGGTCTTATTGATCATCGGCCCTTCCATCTGGGACCGGCTGTTGTTTCTCAACCTGTTTTTCATCTTCATGCTTTTGACCATGATCGTCTACGCCCTGATAAAAGATCTCGATTATCTGCTCGATATCGCCATCGTCTACGCTTTGCTTGGTTTCATCGGAATCGTATTTACGGCCAGATTCATTCAAAGAAAGGGGAAAATATGATGGATGTGCTCAAACTTGTCGGAGGTTGCCTGATCCTTGCCGGAATACTCTTCCAGCTTTTTGGAATATTGGGCATCTTGACCCACCGCAACTTCTATGTGAATCTTTGCCTGTCATCCTTGATCGACTCCGCCGGTCTTTTTGCCATCCTGATTGGCCTGATTTTCTACAATGGCTTGAATATGGCCTCGCTCAAAATCGGATTCATCGTCCTTTTGATGCTGCTGTTGAACCCCTTGTCGAATCACATCCTGGGCCGGGGCGCCCATCTAAGCAACTATCATCCCCAAAGGCGGGTGAAAAAATGATACTTGACCTGTTTTACCTGTCGCTGATTGTCTTCGCCATCCTGGCAATGCAAAGCCGCAGCCTTCGCAATGCCGTGATCTATCTCTCCGTGTTTTCCCTGATCTGCTCGGTTGTCTACCTGCTTCTAAGCGCCCCGGACGTGGCCATCGCCGAGGCGACCATCGGCTGCACCCTGTCGACGATACTCTACCTGGTGGCCTTGAAAAAGTACAAGATATTCACAGTCTATTACAACTGCTATTTCAATGACGACATCCACCTTGAAGGCCTCCAAAAGGAGCGCGACCAGATCAAGGCGATCCTGAGAGATTTTGCCACCAATCAGGAACTGCAGCTCGACCTGATCAACACCACCACCAGTTTCACCAAACTCAAGCAAAGCGCCACTTGCGATGTCGTGATCTTCCACAGTCCCAACGGAATCTGGCTTCACGGCATCAAAAACAGCTACCAGTACCTTAAACTGCTGGAACTGCTGCAAAATAAGACCGATCTTGTCAAGGAAGGAAAATTCATAGAAGGGGAGGATTGGAGCGATGAAGCCAATTCAACTGATAACCAGATACCGTAGGAAAATGATTGCCCTCTGGCTTGTGATCCTGGTTTCAATCATTGTTTTTTTGCCTGCTGAATCACACGAAAGCCACCTGGATCTGTACAACTATGTGACCGAGAATTTTCACGAGGAGACCCAGGCGGATAATGCGGTAACCGCCATCTACCTCGACTACCGGATGTTCGACACCTTGTTTGAGACCTTGCTGCTTCTGGTGAGTGTCATCGGCATAATCTATTTCTCACGTCATGAGGGGGACTACTGATGGAAAAACATTCTAAATTGCTGCGGGTGACCATGGGCGCCATTTACCCATTCATCATCATCTTTGGACTGTATGTCATCTTCAACGGCCATACATCTCCTGGAGGCGGATTCCAGGGGGGCGCCATTTTGAGCGCCGTGTTCATCGTCCAGTATTTCACCACCTACAAGAAAACGACAAGCCTGGAGCTGCTAAACAAGATCGAAAAGATCCTCTATCTGGCCCTGGTGATGGTCGCAATCCTTTTTGTCTTCGAATTCCGCGGAAGCATCCCGAAAGTTCTCAAGCCTTATTATCTGATCACCATGAACACGCTTATCGGGATCAAGGTCGCCTGCGGTCTTAGCATCATCTTCTATCGCTTCGTCCTTTTTGAAAGTCGGTGAATATATGAACGACGGATTTCTAGACGGCACGCTGGTAGCCCTGGCGCTTTTTGCCATCGGCGTCTACGGCTTGCTGGCGCGCCACAACATCATCAAGACAATCATGGCATTTGGCATCATCCAGGCCGCCATCATCCTTTTCTTCTTGAACATAAACCTTCTTGATGATATGGCCCCTCCCATTGCCGGCCAGACAAATATGGCCGACCCCTTTCCCCAGGCGTTGATGATAACGGCGATAGTGATTGGAGTGGCAGTTACCGCAGTGGGGCTGACGATGTTCATGAGCCTGTATCACCATTACGGATCGACCAACTGGGTCAAAATCCAGAAAATGCGAAAGGAGAACAAGTGATGGGACTCTATTGGTTTATCGTCCTGCCCCTGATAATCGGGCTGCTTTTCTACTTTTCCCATTCCTACAGGACCAGGGTCTTGGTGCTTCTGGTGCAGCTGGCGTTCTTCATCATGGCCTGGATAAACTTTTTTGACGTCAAGAGAACAGGTACCAAGATGGAGATAATCGGAGGATATGACATTGGCGTTGGAATAACGCTGAAGGCCGACCTGTTTTCAAGCACAATGGTCATCCTTACGGTCTTTTTGTTTAGCTGTATGCTTCTATACAACCTGAACAAGAGCTATTTCAACCACCTGTTCCTGTTTCTGTTCGTGGCCCTGGAAGGCCTGATTTCAGGAATCTTCCTTTCCAACGACCTTTTCAATATTTATGTCATGATTGAGGTGTCGACAATCATCGTCACAATCCTGATAATCTTCAAAAAAGACTCCCAGTCGATATATGATGGGATCATCTATCTGTTTGCCAACCTTTGCGCGATGACTCTGTTTCTTCTTGGCATCGGTTATGTCTACAAGATATTCGGGACAACCGATTTGACGTTGCTTGGACAAAGGATTGGCCAGGTATCCAACGAACGGGCTTTGATCATCCCTTTTGCCCTCCTTGTGAGTGCGGTATGTCTCAAATCGGCAATCATGCCCCTGTTCTCCTGGCTGCCCCGGGCCCATGGCACAGCCTCGGCCCCGTCGATCGTCTCGGCCATCCTTTCGGGCCTTTATGTCAAAGGGGGCGTCTATCTATTTGTCCGGATCTTCGACTTGTTTGCGCCGGTTTTCGATGAAACAGTCATTTTCATGGTTTTCGGTTTTCTGACCGCGGTTGTCGGCTGGATCTTCGCCCTCAGCCAGAATGACATCAAGCTGATGCTCGCCTACAGCACTGTCTCCCAGATCGGAGTCATCGTCTTCGGGCTCTCGCTTGGTTCGGATTATGGCTACTGGGGGGGCGTATACCACATCCTCAACCACGCCATTTTCAAATCGACCCTGTTTTTGACCGCCGGGATAATTGTCGATGAATACCATACCCGCGATATCAGGAAAATATCGGGAGTGTTTTCCCGGATGCCCTATGTCTCTATTGCCTCGCTTTTTGCCATCCTGGGAATAACGGGAGCCCCGCTTTTCAACGGGAGCTTCTCGAAGAACCTGATCGAAAAGGGCACGGGCGATTCCTTGATTTTCGATTTTGCCTTTTTCATTATCAACATCGGAACAATCCTGATTTTCATCAAGTATAGCCAGATCTTCAAAGGAAAATCACCCACCAGATTCTTTCTCCGGTGGAATCAGAAGTTTGTGATCATGCTTCTGGGGTCGACCTGCTTTTTGATGGGGATAACCGGACCCTATCTCATGGATTTCCTGTTTGATTTCCATACCACGGTATTGTGGTCATCGTATCTTATCAAGCTGTCGGTCTATTGCTTCACCGTATTGGCCGGCTACTTGTTCTATCGCCACATCTATGTCAAGGTTCCCCTGTTTGGCTACATCAGGGCCATGGAGCTTTCATTCAACGAGATAATCATGGCGATCTTTGCGTTCTTCACCGGATTTTTGATTTTATTGATTTTTCAGGTCGGATAACAGGAGGGATATATTATGACCAGAAAGTACGAAAAACCTGATATGAAAACCATTAAAGACAGACTGACCGACATCCAGTATGCCGTCACCCAGGAGCAGGCCACCGAACCGCCCTTTTCAAATAAGTATGACTCATTTTTCGAAGAAGGCATCTATGTCGATATCGTGACGGGCGAACCGATGTTCTCATCGCTCGACAAGTTCGATTCCCATTGCGGCTGGCCGAGTTTTTCCAGACCGATAGAACCGGAGCGGATTAAAAAAAGCGATGACTACAGCCATCACATGCACCGGATCGAGGTCAAAAGCGCCATCGGGGATTCCCATCTCGGCCACGTCTTCAATGATGGACCGGCAAAGGATGGCGGGATGCGCTATTGCATCAACGGTGCCTCATTGCGCTTTATCAAAAGGGAACAGCTGGAAAGCGAAGGCTATGGGGAATACCTGAAATTATTTGAAAAGGAATAGGACTCGGCAAATCCGGGTCCTATTCCTTTTAATAATGGATTTTTTCCTTGAGGAAAGTTCCGTTCTCTAGATCAAAGAACGCCTGGCGCAGCTCGTCATTGGTGTTCATGACAATCGGCCCGCCCCAGGCTACGGGCTCACCTAAGGCCTTAGAGGACATGAACAGGACCTGTACCGGTTTGGCTCCCGCCTCAATGCTCACCTTGGTGGCCGGCGAGAGCTTGACTGCCGATTTTTCTAAGATGGTCCTTCCATCCACGATTATCTCGTTGACCAGAGTGAACAGCATGATCGAACGGTCGGCTTTTACATCGATGGTTATTTTCCCATGCGCCCTGAGATGGATATCATAATAATCCAGAGGCAGTTGCGAGCCCATATGACCCTGATGGTCTTGGTATTTGCCGGCGAGAAGGTGCAACTCGCCATCTGCAACCGGGATTTTCTCGATCGTTTGAGCCCTGATTGACTGGTAGCTTGGCGCGCACATCTTCTGGTTTGCGGGCAGGTTGAGCCAAAGCTGCACTCCTTGAAGCAGCTTCGAAGGGGGAAGTTTTTCCTCATGGAGGATGCCCGAACCGGCGCACATCCATTGCACCTCGCCATCAGTGATGGCATCCTCATTGCCCAGGGAATCCCTGTGGATCATTTTCCCCTTGTAGACATAGCTGATTGTCTCGATGCCCCGATGGGGATGGAGCGGGAATCCCGCCACATAGTCTTCAGGGTTGGTGCTTTGAAATGAATCAAGCATCAAGAACGGGTCAAATTCATTGACTGTCCGGTTGGAAAGCACCCGCACGAGATTCACTCCGGCCCCGTCTTGGGTATGGTAACCGGTCACTATTTTTTCGATTTTCGCTTCCATGGTATCACTCCTTATCTTTGTTTCACTGTCGAATTCACATTCAATGATGATTTCCGGTCTCCAGGCACCACAATGCGATATCCTGGATCAGGTTTTTGTCAACCGGCTTGTCGTAGGGCATCTGGATCGCCCCTTTGCTTGTGTGATAAATTCTTAGACGGTCCTGGAAGTGAACTATTGCCGCCGGCCCCGGATATATCCCGAAATGGTTCTTGAAGGCTGCAAAATGGATGATGTTGCGCTTGTGGAAAAAAGTCGGCATCGCCCAGGCTATTTTCTCCTGAGCTTCAGGCAGGACCTCGCGCAAAGCCTGGTAGACCTCGATCAAGGTCCCCCGGACTTCCTCTTTCTGGCTGTAGATGTAATTTTCAATCGGGCTAAGTTCCATATCAGTGCTTTATGCTCCTTTCATATATGGCGATATATTCATCAACGCTTATTTTCCTGACCAGTTCGCCAATGAGACCATAGGGTATGTCATCAACATTCCTGAACCTGATGCAACTCTTGCCCAGATCCAGCTTGTTTCTGGCATGGCTGGAGTATTGTCCCACAAACCAATCCATTATTTCCTTGTTTGAATAGAGGCCCATATGGTAAAGGGCCAGATGGTTCTTTTGTGGCGCCAAAGCCATAAACGGAAGAGGCTCGCCTTTTTTGACATGATAGCCTGGAGGATATCGGGTCAGGGGCACGACATAGCCGATCATGCCATAGCTCATTGCCTCTTCAAATCCTTCAGGCAGGTTCGCCAGGATGACTTCACGCAGCTTTGCCAAGGCTGCCTTATGGTTGTCAGACACCTTGTCGATGTATTCTTCAACACTGTGGGCTTCGATTTTCATGACGGTCTTATCCCCTTTCACAGATATCTTTTAAATGTATTCAATAACGACTGTTCTTATTCAATCATAGTCCTCTTCGGTAACAATTGCAAAGAATAGCCCTCAAAACATTCAACCGCCAAATCCGACACCCCAAAACCCCACGCCATCAATGAAACCGTTTCCGTTTTTTTGTTCATTGCGTTTGGAAAATCCAAAGATTGTGATACAATTAGGTTAACAAGGAGGTTTACTATGGATATCCAAGCCAAAGTAACGGAAGTGATAGACAAGATCAAAAATGAACCGGATTTTGCCGCAAAATTCAAGAGCGATCCAGTCAAAGCCCTGGAATCGATCCTTGGGGTCGACTTGCCTGAGGATCAGCTAAATGGCATCATCGATGGAGTAAAGGCGAAAGTAAGCCTTGACCAGGCCGGCGATCTTATGAACAAAGTCAAAAACTTCTTCTAGAAACCAAAAACCGGAATCAGCCCAAAAGGCCCTTCCGGTTTTTGATTGTCTTGATCACATTCAATATCCAATTTGCAGTGAAGATCTCATTAAGCGCCCTTCCGACATAGCGGTTGGAAAAAACTAATATGAGGATATAGGTCAGCCCCAGTGAAAACACGATCTTCTGGTAAGGCATGGGCCCGACCAGATGCATATTGCCCACAACCTTGATGATAAACCCATGCAGCAGATAAACCGGCAAGGTATAACAGCCTAGACTCGTGACCAGCGGGATTTTCTTTTCGGGAACCAACAAAAGAAGTCCTGATATCCAGACCAGGGCGATCAGGTAGGCGCCAAGCTTCAAGAAGACGTTGCTTTTTGCCATCTGGTAGCTCATCGAATGGTAAAACACCGCCGGTGTCAAATCCGGACTTTTAACCACCAGAAAGATTGCTCCGACCATCATGATCAAACTGGCAATTTTCACAATCCTAATGGATGTGAGGCCCAAGTTCTTTCCACCTAGAAAAGCGAGGCCGTCGCGGGCGAAATAACCAAGGACGAAAAACGGCAGGAAACTCAAGAAGCGGCTCAATGAAAGGTAATAGCCGATCGTGTTTTCGAATCCGGCCAGCAGGCCAAGCCCGAACAAACCGCCGATTATCATCATCCGCTTCTTACCGGTTGCCCCCGAGAACATCGGCAAAAGCAGGTAACAAAACGCGATCGCCAACAGGTACCACAGCATCCAAAAAGGTGTAGTGAACTGGATCACGATATCCGGTTTTTTCATTATCAGCTGGGTGAAGAAAAGATAGAGGAACTGGAAAACAATATATGGATAGATCAGGTTGACCATGATCTTGGTCCGGTCGTATTTGGCGAAATAGCCGGAGATAAAGACAAAAAGAGGCATATGGAACGAGTAGATGACCCGATAAACCTGGAGGCCGCCCCTGGATGGATATATCTCCAGAAGGTGTCCTAGAACCACAAGAAACATCAACAGAAAACGGAGGTTGTCAAATTTGCATAGACGCTGTTTCATTAAAATTATCCTTTATTGTGAATTGTCAAAAAAACCGCATACAATCGGCGATTTTCCATTAACCACATAAGTATAATCCCATCATCCGTATTTGTCCAGCCATAATTCCACTTTTTAAAAGTCGTCTAGAACGAATATGATATTGTCTTAATGTAAGGAAGATGATTATGTCCCAAGGTCCTATATCAAATCCTGGAAATATGGTATCATAAACCTCTATGATTTTATGGAGGTAGATGATGAGAAAGGTTGATCTTAGAATGAACGAATTAGAAAAATATAAAGTAATCAAGAAACTGGTTGAAACCAACGGCAACAAGAAGCGAGCGGCTACGAGACTTAACTGTTCAACCAGGACAGTCAACCGGCTAATCTTGAAATATAAACAATTTGGTAAACAAGGCTTTGTCCATGGCAACCGCGGCAATCTACCGGCACATACTTTTGATCCCGAAACAAAGGCGATGATTATTGACTTGTATCTCGCTAAGTACACCGATGCCAATTTGGCTCATTTTGCCGAAATAGTCGAGGAGGAACTAAAGATAAAAGTTTCCGACACAACCATCAATAACTGGCTGAAGCAAGAATACGTTTTGTCTCCAAGGGCCAGAAGAAAGACCAAGAAGGCCATGAGAATTGCTTTAGCGGCCAAATTGGATAAAACCAAATCCGCAAAAGCTGCCAATAAATTAAAGGAATCTATAGCCGTTATTGAAAGCAACAAGGCTCATCCTCGCCGTCCACGGAGTAAATACTTCGGTGAGATGATCCAGATGGATGCAAGCAGCTTTGAATGGGTCCCTGGTGAGATTTGGCATCTCCACCTGGCCGTCGATGATTCAACCAGTAAAGTAGTTGGAGCTTATTTCGACACCCAGGAAACGTTAAAGGGCTATTATAATGTATTCCATCAGATATTGACTGATTATGGCATCCCGGCTATGTTTTACACCGACAGGCGGACAGTTTTCGAATACAAAAGAAAAAACACCGCATTCGATGACGAAGATACCTTCACGCAATTTTCTTACGCCTGCCATCAATTGGGTGTTGAAATCAAAACAACTAGCGTAGCACAAGCCAAAGGCCGTGTAGAGAGAATGAACCAAACATTTCAATCACGATTACCTGTCGACCTGCGCCGCGCTAATATAACGAAAATAGAGGATGCCAACGAGTTTCTGAAGTCCTACCTAAAAAAACTTAATGACAAATTCGCTCTACGACTAAATAGTACCAAAACAGTTTTCGAAAAACAACCATCTTTGGAAAAAATCAACCAGACGCTCGCTGTCATTTCACCAAGAAAAATCGATGGCGGACATTGCATAAAATACAAGAATGCCTACTATATACCTAAAACAGATAAAGATGTAAGGGTATTCTTTAAAAACAAGACCGATAGTATGGTTATCGAAGCCTACGATGGAAATCTCTATGTGAATATCTTGGATAATCTGTATTTACTCGAGAACGTGCCTGATCGGCAAATGTATTCGAAGAACTTTGATGAAGAACAGGCTACCAAGCCAAAGAAGAAAAAGCAATATATACCGCCATTGAGTCATCCATGGAAACAAGCTTCCTATATGAATTACTTGGCAAAACAAAAGCACCGTGAAAACAGTGCTAATGTTTAACAATTTTTAAGACATTATCAATTTCGCTTGACAGCCATAATTCCACTTTTTAAAAGTCGCGATTCAAGCCGGTATTTTGTGGCTGTCAACCTCTTGGCAAGGGTCACTCGCAGTTATGCTCCTGCCAGTTTTCACTTTGGTAGTCAACCTCGATTGTGATATGGTCGATTCCATTTTCTTCCAGGTGGCTGCGGATTCTCTGTTTTAGGGAAATCACTTCCTGGTTTGTGATATCGTCGCTTACAACGATATGGAAACTCGCCAGCATCCTCTGCCCTTCCATCGACCAGAGGTGGACATGATGGACATCCTTGAGCTGTTCGAATTGCTTGAGTTGTTCAAGCAATCTGGCAATGGGATATTCAGTGGGTACGCCCTCCATCAGTATTCTCAGGGCCATAAACATTTTGGGAACGACATTGGCCAGGATGTAGATGGTGATTGAAACCGAAAGCAAGGGATCAAGAATCGCCAGGTCATAGAAATACATAACGATCGAACCAACAAGGACGACAACCCAGCCCAGCACATCTTCGAGCAGGTGCCACGAAACGACCTTCTCATTAAGTGACGTTCCCTTGAAAAGGCGCCAGGCGGCAACTCCATTGACCGCGATTCCCAAGACCGCAAGAGCGACCATCCCCGATGCCCTCACCGGAGCGGGGTTGAACAAACGGCCAATCGCATTGAAGATGATGACAAGCGAACCAAAAATCAATATCAAGCTGTTGATCAGAGCCCCAAGCAGGGAAAACCTTGCATAGCCATAGGAATACTTGTAGTCAGGGGCCCTGTGGGCATATTTTTCCAGATACCAGGCGATTGCCAGCGAAAGCGAATCTCCCAAATCATGGAGCGCATCGGAAAATATGGCCATTGAGTTTGTGAACATTCCCCCGGCAAGCTCGATGATGGTGAATGCCAGGTTGAGAAAAAACGCGGTTTTGATATTTGCGCTTTGATGGTGATGATGTTCGTGGGCCATGGATTGTCCTCCTGTCTTCCGGATTGATCCACTAGAAAATAACAGGTTTTAGTTGTCGCTGTCGATCCTGTTGTAGATCATCAACAGCTAGGATGCGACTTCATCAATGGCGCAATCATATTCGATGCACCTTTGATATATCGCTTTTTTTATCAGATCAAGGATGTCGATGAAATTTATCTCCTCCAGCGCCTAATACGCCTGCGGGGCACTGACCATCAAAAAAAACCTGTCATCGTTTGAAATGTCTGTCATATTACATACCGATGTTCGTTCAAAACATCTTCCTTTTTATGAATATGACTGCAAGAATCACCGAAACAACAAACGAGAACAACAAGATTCCAAAGAACGAGAAGTTGTGGATTGCGACTGGAAGCGGGACATTCATTCCAAAAAAGCTGGAGATCATCGTCGGTATGGTCAGCAGGATCGTCACAGCCGCCAGAAACTTCATGACGATGTTCAAGTTGTTGGAAATAATCGAAGCGAACGCATCCATCATCCCGCCCAGGATTCCGCTGTAGATGTCGGCCATTTCCTGGACCTGGCGGTTCTCGATGACTACCTCTTCGTAAAGGAGATGTTCGGAGGAATCCTTGTCAATCAGATTCAACTTGTTTATCTTTTCAAGCACCGATTCCAGCCCGATAAGCGAGGTCGATATATAGACCAGGCTCTTTTCGAGATTGAGCAGCTGGATCAGCTCCTTGTTTTTCATCGAACCTTGCAGGTTGGTTTCAATCGCGTCTGACATCCGGTTGATCTGCTTTAGATACTGCAGGTAATATGTGGTGTTGTTCAACAATATTTCCAGCAAAAACTGCCATTTCAGGTCGGTCTGATAACCGTCGACCTTCTCATCGATGAAATCATCGATAAGGGGCAGTTTTTTGGAGCAGATGGTGAAGATGCTGTTTGACATCAAAACGATGCCAAGGGGATATGTCGTGAATATCTTGGAATCGCCAAGCGTCTCATATATCGGGACATCGACCACCACAAGTATCTTGCCATCCCTTTGTTCCACCCGGGAACGTTCCAATTCATCAAGCGAACTGGAGATGAAGCGTTTGGGAATGCCGTAAACATCCACCAGCAGTTCGGTTTCCCTGGCGCTTGGATTGGTGCAGTTTACCCAGCATCCTTGCTCGAGGTGGTTGATTGGAACCAGTCCATCGAGAAATGACTTGTAATATTTGATCATAACCTTGCCTCACTTCGACTGTTTATCAGTCAATCTTATTATCTGGAAGCTTTTACTCGCGATATGTCAATGATTCCTGTTTGCTTATTTTTGATTTGGGCGATCCAATTCACCAAGGACGATCCATGTTATAGAAGTACCCCTGTCATTCCGGTTTTGTGATGGGTGCGTGTCTTGTCGCCAGTATCGCAAAACTTTTTTCCGTATACTTGTGGTCCTGCTTCACTGTTGGACTGGGGCAATGATTGGTATCGATATCCTTGCCTAGTCAGGATTGCGATTATCATTCAATCAGCTTGTTTATACAAAATATTATATCATCTTTCAGTAAAATATACCATATGGTGCATAATTGAGTTGAAATAATTGGGAATATCGAAGATTTCAAAAAAAACGGCAGCTTCAAATTTGAAACTGCCGGTTGATACTATCTACAATACCTTAATTCTCTTGGCGATATCGAGAGTTCGAGCAACCTGGTGTTCGACTGCATCTTTCACATCCTCGACCATTTGTCCATGGCTGTCGACACTTACCGATGTTCCATATGGGTTGCCGCCGGCCTTGAAGACCGATGCGTAAGTGTAGCCCGGGGTGACCACAATCGCACCCCAGTGGTACATCGCGGTGTAGAGGCCCAGCAGTGTCGCTTCCTGACCGCCGTGGGGATTTTGGGCCGATGTCATGGCTGACACCACCTTGTTCACAGTCTTTCCTTTCGCCCACAGCCCGCCGGTTCCATCGATGAACTGCTTCATCGGTGCAGCCATGTTGCCATATCTGGTCGGAGTGGAAAATACAATGGCATCCGCCCATTCAAGGTCATCGTTCGTGGCTGTTGCCACTTTTACAGTCGCCTCAACCTGGGCCTGCCAGGCCGGATTCTTCGCGATAACTTCCTCTGGCGCCGGTTCCGTCACTTTCACCAGTCTGACCTGTGCTCCAAGCTCAATGGCCTTGTGGGCCGCCCACAAGGCCATCCGGTAATTTGTTCCTGTCATGCTGTAGAAAATCACAGCCAATTTCAATTCATTCATGGTTAATCCTCCTCCTCGTTTTGTTTATGTCACCCTATTCCGGGTCCTGTTTTAACTTCTTCAAAATGGCGATCAGCTGTTTTTTTTCCTGATCGTTGATATTTGCCAATGCCGCTGAGATATTGGCAAGATGCTCGGGAAATGCCTGCTCGATCAAGGTCGTGCCGGATTGGGTGATGGCGATGTACCAGGACCGTTTGTCTTTGGGATCTTTCCGGCGGGCTACCATTCCCATTTTCTCCAGGTTGTTGACCACAACCGTCATATTCCCGCTGGTGAACAGTGATTTTTCAATGATCTGGCAGATCTTGAGCGGCCCTAGATGATAGAGCATCTCAAGCACTCCGAACTGGCTTATTGTCAGCCCCGAAGCGGCTATCGCCTTGATTTCGAACTTGCGCAGATGATTGGTGCCCCGATTAAGGGCGATAAGCACCTTGAGATTCAGATCGTTTTTTTGATTGTAGCTTTTCTTGTTTTCCATGACCAAAATATACTACTAACTAGTGATAAATTCAAATAATATGCTCAGATCCGTCCCAATCGCAAAAAAACCACCCGAAGGTGGTCTTTTACTGTTCGATTCCAATTGCTTCTTTTAGTTCTTTGACCCTTTTGAGTTTTTTGTTTTGATACATGGACTCATCCGCCTGTTTGAGCAATGAAGCGAAGCTGACCGCTTCCTGTCCTTCATAAAACACATGACCAAAACTCATCGAAAGCTGATACGGATTTCCCTCTAGCGAATTGATCTTGTCAATCTTGCCCTTGATGCGCTGTTCTATCGCGCCGGCAACGTTTTGGCTGGTAGAATCGATTATCAGCACGAATTCATCGCCACCGATGCGAAAGGCGCTGTCTTTCACCTTGATGTTTTTCACAAGCAGTTCGGCAGTTTTTATCAGAACCGAATCACCCACCAGGTGTCCATGGCGGTCATTCACCTGTTTGAAACGATCCAGGTCGATCATGACCAGGGTGAACGGCTGTCTTTGACGAAGCTTCTGACTTACCTTTTTTTCCAGATTGGTCCTGGTGTACAAGCCAGTCAGCTCATCACGCTTCATCTCATCGCGTTGGACGAGGATATAGCAACTCAAAGCCACAAGCGACAAAAGCGGCCAGGTAAGAGTCTGCTTGTAGAACATGGTTTGAAAAACCGCCCCGATGATCGGAAATATACCCAGTGAGAGCATGACGTGATAAAGCCTGGCGTTGATTGTCCGGTTGAATTTACGGATCGAAAGCAGATAGACGACAAAAACCAGGATATTCAATGCCATTATGAACACAATACCGATCTGGCGCGAGTAGATGTTGTCATTTGAAATGGTGAAAACAAAGTTGGTGAATGGGTTGGTGGCGACCAGGATAACCACAAGCGAATTAAGGACTCCGTAGATTCCCAGACGGCGTTTCTTGATTGTTTCATCGATGATGATCGACTCGTCAAAATAGATCAGCCACATGGTAAGGGGCACCAGAATCGTCATGAAAAGCAGATAATTGAGAAGGTAGTTGAAAAAAAGGCCCCAGGATCCCGGCTGGCCGTCAGCCATCCAGGCAAGCATCTCGAATACCTGGATGACAATCAGAGAAATGATTATCAGCTGATAATAGAAAGACGTCTGCGATTTCTGTTTGACCGCAACATGGATATCGTAAAACAAAAACATAAGCATAAGAATTGCGTAAATATATATATCTATTTGTTGTAGTAACATAATAACCCCTTATTACAATTGTGTATAATATCATTTTATTATTTTTTCTTCATCCATGCAATAATTTTTTTGCAACAAGACAAATTATCATATATTAATGCACAAAAAAACACCGATTAGAATCGATGTTTAATGAGTTGGTTATTTGCGCCATCAAGCCGGCAAATTAAACAATTTTTCGTCATTCATTTCTTTTCTTTTATCGGAGTCTTGCGGTCTTTCACCATTTCTTCAAAGTCGCAGTCCAGGCACAATCCGTTGTGGCAGCATTTTAGTCCCCCGCAAGTGTCGCATCGCCACTTCTCCTGTTGCTCATTCAAAAAGGATGCCATGCCCCTGCTTTCTATCGCCCTTAGATTTTCAATCATGGACATGTTGTATTTGGTGCGATAACGCTTGTCGAGTCTTTTAAGCGTTTTACAGGGAAAATCTGCGCACTCAAAACAAAACCGGACTTTTCCATCCTTAAGCAGGGCGCAACGGTCCTTCATATGGAGACAATTCTGGTTTCGCGGGATGCACCCCGGGCAATATTTGCGCCTGAATCCCCGCTTGTTGAGATCCCTTTGAAAAAACTGATAGGCGCCACACAGCGCACAGTTCATGCCACAAGGGGCGATCATATCTTCATTCATAACCCACCTCTATTTTGAAAAAGATCCGATTTCAATCACGTTGCCTTCAGGATCGCTCACAAAGCAGGTCCTCTGTCCCCAGCTTGTGGTGATCGGAGCCTTGATGACCTTTGCGCCTTTGGCCACCACTGATTCGAAAGTTTCATCGACCTTAGCGTATGAATCCACATTCAAGGCTATTTCAAAATGGCCACTGATCTTGGGCGCGTAATCGTATTTCCAATCGGTCAGCTTTTCAAAATCGCTCCGCCGGTACAACATGAACAAGACACCATCCTTTTTGAGGTAAACATTGGATGCGTCTCTTTCCTCTTCAATCGCGAAACCCAGCACATCGCGGTAGAAATCGATCATCAGCCCCATATCTTCGACAAAAATCCCAAATCCTTCCAATCGCATTTTTTAGTCCTCCCGTGGCGCAAACCTATTTTTTCAAATCGGACTCGAGCATCTTGACCCGGGCCTTGATGTTGTATGCATAATCGATGACTTCATGGAAGTATGAGTCATTCATATAGACCGAGTTGATCATGAAATCGGCAGATGATTTGTTGTTGGCCATTGGAATGTCATAGAGCTGGGCAATGCGAAGCAGCGCCTTGACATCGGGGTCATGAGGTGCGGCTGTCAGCGGATCGGCAAAAAACACGACAAAATCGATGGCGCCCTCGACAATCTTGGCCCCGATCTGAAGATCGCCGCCCAGGGGACCGGAATTGAATCCATGGACATCCAGACCGGCAAATTCCCTGATCATGGTTGATGTCGTACCGGTGCCAAACAGGTTGTGATTATTCAAAACTTCGTAGTTTTCCTGGCACCACTGGATCAGTTCGCCTTTTTTGGCGTCATGGGCGATCAGGGCGATATTCTTGATTGGTTTTATTTCAAGTCTGACCATTTTGTTTTCCATACTGTTCTCCTTTTCTTAGCTTTCGATAAAAGCAATAAATTCCCGATACCTGACACATCCCGGATTTGTTCACCTTGAAGGTTCGTCCCGCAGAATCTTAGCCATGGCCTTGCCTTTGGCAAGTTCATCAATCAGCTTGTCAAGATATCGTATTTCTTGCATCAGCGGTTCCTCGATATCCTCGACCCTGACCTTGCAGACAACTCCGGTGATGAGCTTGCGATTTGGATTCAATGTCGGGGCCGATTGGAAGAACTTGGTGAAATCAACCTGATTTTCAAGCAATTCTTCCAGCTGCTCCTGATTGTAGCCCGTCAGCCAGAAAATTATCCGGTCGACTTCTTCTTTGGTGCGCCCTTTCTTTTGGGCCTTGGCCAGGTAGAGGGGATAGACGCTGGCAAAACTCATGGAATATATTTTGGTATTTTTCATATTGGCGGCTCCTTGCGCATGGTTATTATCATTTGACTTCCTTACTTTGATTGTAGTCCAAAAACCAGGACAAATCAAATGATGCGATGCCTTTTATCGCCTCAGTAAGGAATAACACCCTGAGCGAAAATGGTCAGGGTGTTCTTGCCAAAATGTGGAATGTGAATCAGGTTTGTGTGTTCAGATCAGGATTTTAGTTTGGATCTGGTTATCGGTCCTACTATGCCATCGGCCCCGATGCCCCGGCTTGTCTGGAAGGCTTTTACTGCCGCCAGGGTCTTCGGTCCGAATTCGCCATCTGCTACAAGAGGATACTTGTAGTAGGTAAGCATCTGTTGAAGCTGCTTGACTGCCGTACCAACCGAACCGTACTTGAGTGTCGGCCAGGTGTCGATTGTCGCATTGGATACCGGTGCGGTTGTTGTCGTTGGCGGTGTGGTCGTAGTTGTTCCGGTCTTTAGTTTGGATCTGGTTATCGGTCCGACTATGCCATCGGCAGCGATGCCCCGGCTTGTCTGGAAGGCTTTTACTGCCGCCAGGGTCTTCGGTCCGAATTCCCCATCGGCTACAAGAGGATACTTGTAGTAAGTCAGCATTTGTTGCAGCTGCTTGACTGCCGTACCAACCGAACCGTATTTAAGTGTCGGCCAGGTGTCGATTGTCGCATCTGATACCGGTGCGCTTGTTGAAGTCGAATAGGTATGGTTGACAAGTTCGGGAATGGTGACAAACTGATAGCCTCTCGATCTCAATGTGGTGATGATTGTCGGCAGGGCATATTTGGTGTTGACCGCCCCATCGCCGGTGTGCATCAGGACTATTGCCCCCGGAGACGCATTGTCAAGGACCTTGCTGGTGATCGCGGCGGTGGAAACCCCACTCCAGTCGATCGTATCGATGGTCCAGTAGATTGTCTTGGTGTATCCCGCATCACCAACCGCCTGCAATACTGTGGAGTTGTAAGCCCCATATGGCGGACGGAAGTACGGAATGGTCGATTTGCCGGTAAGATTCTTGATTATTGTTTCGGTTTTCTGAAGCTCGCTTACCATTTCACTAGCTGATATCTGGGTGAAATAGGGATGAGAATAGGAATGGTTGCCAAGGGGATGTCCGGCATCGGCCATCTTTTTGACTGTTGCAGGATGGTGCTCAGCTCCCTGGCCGGTGACAAAGAAGGTTGCCTTGACATTGTAGCTTGCCAGGATTGCCAGAATCGCTTCACCGTTCCCGCCATCGGACCCGTCATCGAATGTCAGGGCGATGACCTTGTCGGTTGTTGTGACTTTGGTAATGAGCTGGCTCGCTGTAGCTGATACCTGGCCAAATGCCAGGGAGATAATCATGAAGCTGATGATCAATGACGATAATATTACCTTCACTCTGCGTGCTTTTTTCATTTGGAATCACCTCTTTAAGGTAACATGATCAATTATTATAACGTCTAAATTTGCCAAAATTGCCGTACCAGCATCTCCCGACCTCCTGCGGGGTTAAATATTTACCTGAAAGCTTCCTGCTCCTGATTTATGGCTCACACATCTCTTTTGATCACCAAAAACAATACCATTCTATCTACTTTAATTATACTACGATTTAGCCATATTTAAACAAAATTAAGCGCTATTTCCGGCTTTTTTATGGATAGAAAAAGGAATTCCAAAAATCGGAACTCCTTAAAAAAATATCCGAAACCAGTGTTTCAATCCGGTTTCTTGGCAACGAAAAACTCTTTCAGGTCTCATTGGAAGCCTTATTGAAGACGATCAGCTTCTGGTCGAACAGCTGGATGACAACAACAGTGACACTTGCCAACAATGCAATCACCGCGAGATACCTGATCCCCACCAAAGGGATAAGGGCCGCCGAGAGCGATGAGCCGATGGCCCCACCCAGCTGAATGGCGGTGGAATTGATGCTCAACATGAAACTTGAGCGGTTTTTTGTCAGCTGGGCTATCCCCGAATTGAGCTGCAATCCCGCAAACCAGGCACTCAAAAGCCAGAAAATTAGAATCACAACGCTTGGCAACGCCAAATTCTGGAATACCAGCAACAAGACCATCGCGACAGCCTGCAGACTCATCCCGATAAGCAAAGTCTTGCCATATCCGATCCGGTCTCCGACCTGACCGCCCAAAAGATTACCCGTGAAGCTGGCCAGTCCCAAAAATACCAGAATGATGCTCATCGTATTTTCAAGGGAGGGGAAAAGCAGCAGCAGGTATGGCGTCACATACGTATAGAAGGCCCCATAGCCAATGAACATCATCAAAGATGAAAGAATAATCATCATGATGTTGCGGTTCTTGAAATACTGGATTTCATTGGCCAGGTTGAGCCTGGTGGCTCCGTGGTCGCTTTGAGGAAGGTTCCTTTGAAAGTGGACCAAGGAAAGGACCATGATGATATTAAGGATCCAGAAGATCACCCTCCAGTCGAACATCGCGGTCAATATTCGGGTAAGAGGGATCCCGATCACAAGGGCCAGGGAACTACCCATGATGTAGTAAGCTAGTGCCCTTCCCTGTCTTTCAGGGGTCGCCAGGGCCAGCACCGTCGCTATTGCCATAACCCCATAGCTGTTGGCTGAAATTCCCATAATCAGCCGGATAACAAGCAGCTGGGCGAAGGTTTGCGCGACCACCAGGGCCAAGGACATGATGATTGTGACAAGAAGCATGAGCTTGAGGATTTTGGTCCGCTCGATTTTCCGGAACACGATAAGACTCAGGGGAACCCCGAATGCCGCCCCGTAAGAATACATCGTGATAAGCAAGCCGGTATTGGCGACACTCATGTCAAGAGACAATGCCACCTTGTCCAATATCCCATTGAAAACGAATGCCGTCATCGCCAGGACAAAACTCATAAGTGTGAAAACGACTAAAGTAATGTTTGTTTTTCGCATATCTATCCCCCGTAAATCTGATGAATGATTGATTTAAAATTATTGTAGAAATCAAATATAAACCTTAAAGCCGACTTCAGGTCAACCGCCATCCCTCATTTTCTACAATTGAAAAAGAAGCGGATCAGACCAGCTTCTTCATTATGTTGACAAAACGCGCCTTTGATATGGGGTGATGGGATATGATTTTCCCATCATATATGGCACAGAAGGTGCCAAAAGGACACGGTGATTTCCTGACCTTTTCAATGTCGTCAAGGTCGACAACCCTGACGGGCAAACCGAACTCGTCCTTTGCCGCCTGGACTATTTCATCAACGTTTTTGCAGGTGTAGGGGCACTGGGCGCTGCGCAAGATAGTCAGCCCTTTACGGTATTCCTGCAAGGATTCATCCATCTTGTCATTGAAACTGGGATCCAGGCTTTTGTCATCGAACTTTTTCACCCAAAGTTCAAAATCCGGTTTACGGCTTTCGACCAGGGAGAAGCCCGACTTTACGAAGATCTCGTTGCCAACCATGAAAGGACCGTCCCTGACTACTACAGCCACTCCGGCCAGATTGGCCGACCGGGCATCTTTTTCACATTCACCAATCAGCGCGGTTGCCATTCCCAGTCCTTTGTATTGCTTCTTGAAACCCACAAAAAGACAGTGGATGAACATGTAGCCATCGGCATCGACGGGCCGGTGGGCGTACTTTCCTGGAATATATTCGATCATTCCCTGGTTGGATCCCTGGCCGGTGATCACGATCTTGATTCTAAGCCCCAGGGGATAGTATTTCTTGAACCAGTCGATCTTGTTTTGCAGCCCGGGATGCTTCCTTGCATCCTTGTACCCGCACACCCCATAATCCCTGATATTCCCAGGGGTCAGGTCGGCAATCCGAAAGTCTTCCATCGCATATTTCCTTTCTTGATTAAACTGGTTTTCATCTCAGAAAACCCGAACGCACCTTCCTACATGCTAAGAGTTATCAGCCCTTCGACCAGGTCAGCCACCCGTTTGAAGCAGTCGCCCGAATATTCCAGACGCTGGTAAATCTCCTTCTTCTTGACAATTGTGAGAAGGTCCCGCTCGTTGTTGAACAGGTCCTTCATGGCTTTCGAATAGATTGCATCCCCTTGTTCCTCTAGATCGCCGATCGCCTTTATAAGTTCGTTGATTTTTTCCCGTCTGACATTTTTGTATCGCTTGAACATGACCATCAGCTCATTGGTCGACTCGCACAGTTCCTTGTTTATTTCAAGCAGCTTGGTCATATGGGTGTCGCAAGCGTCCAGGTCCATGATGAAAAAATGATTGGCCACCGATTCGATCGAGTGCAGGCCGATGTCGATTGATTTCAATATTTCGATTATGTCGCGCTGGTCGATGGGCGTGATGAAGGCCTCTTCAACTAGCTTGAGCGAATCCTTGACGTGACTAGTTCCTTTTTGCTTGAGCTCCTTGATCCGTTTGAGTTCCTTTTTGGACAGGCCGCCGTTGTCCATGTTATCCTGCAAAATGTGGATGGCCGCCTGCGATATGGCCACCCCTTTTATGAATATCTCGAAATAATCGATCTTCTCACTCACAAATATCTTTGTGATCCGGGCAATCAAGCTTGCCCCATTTTTTCTTTTCATATCCCTTGTCTCCTTTACATCATGCCGTAGATGATGTGCAACCCAACTCCAAACAGATAACCCATCAGGGTGCAGATGGGAAATGTGATCAGCCAGGCCAGGGCTATTTCCTTGGCCACGTTCCAATTGACTTTGTTTAGCCCATTGGCGGCTCCCGCTCCAAGCATCGATGCACCCTTGATATGGGTGATGCTTAAAGGAATACCGGCAAGGGTCGAGATTATCATGCTCGAGGAAGCGACTATCTCCGCTACGAACCCCTGATATTTTTCCAGATGGACCATCTTCATCCCGAGTCGCTTGATGACCCGATAACCCCCGGCAGATATGCCCGCACTCATTATAAGGGCGATCAGGGGCAAAACCCAGACAGGGAACTCCAGGCCCGCAGACAGGGACTCAGGATAGAAGCCGGAGACCACCAAGGCAAAATAGATGATGCCTAAAAACTTCTGGCCGTCCTGGGCCCCGTTGGCCAGGGTTATCAGACAAACGCTGACTATCTGACCAATCGAAAAAAACCGGTTGGCGGGATGACGGCGCATGTTGCGACAGGATAGTTTGATCAATTTGGTCGCCAAAAAGCTAAGCCCATAGCCGACCAGAGTCGATATCCCCATGCCAAGCAACACCTTGGCTATCGATGAAATATTTATGGCGCCAAGACCACCATAGGCGATTCCCGCTCCCATCAAAGCCGAAACCATGGCATGGGTGGAACTGGTTGGGATCCCATAGCGCCACGCAAGCAAGGCCCAGACAATCATTGCCAGTTCGACACCGGCCAAAGACACCAGTGCTTCTTCCCCGCTTCCAATCGACGCGATGTTGGCCATGGTTGCCGCCACCGCCGAACCGAGCACAAATATTCCAAGCAGATTGAAAACCATGCCGAAGAATATCGCCGCCTTGGGACTGAGCACCCGGGTCGAGATGACAGCCGCAAGGGCATTGGGCGCATCCGTAAGGCCATTGAGAAAGATTGATATTCCAATCAGGACAATCACGCTAATAAGCAATAAAGACATTTCGAATTCACTTCCTTAACCGGTGCGACGTGCTGGATAATTCCTGGAAAAGTCGCGATGCGAAACTTCCAATAATCCAGACTTCATATTATTATCGATAAGCCCGAAATATTCAGGGACTGTATCATTTAGCCAGTACAGTTGAAACTTGGAGTTTGGCCTCATCTAAAATAGCTGAACTTTTATGTTCACTATTGTTCAGGGCTGTTTTCACTTCCATTATAACCCCAAATTAATCATTCAACAAGCTTGGGAGAAAACCGATCACATTCCTCTGGACCAAAAGTCCATCATCCCTAAGCTTTTTTAAATCTACATCCGACATTTTTTCCAAAACCCCTTACATTTTTCACTGCAAGATTCAACTGTGATATAACTTTGACAGGAGGAAATAGAAATGGAAAAACTATCACAGATTTTGGGAGCACTGGGTACCTGGTGTGGCCAAAATAAATATCTTTCGGCCATTAAAAACTCGTTCCAGAATTTCATACCCTTAACTATCGCCGGGGCCCTTGGAGTTTTATGGGGGCATGTTTTGGTCAACGCCCAGACCGGTCTGGGGAGCATTTTTGCCCCAATCATGGCTTTGGAATTTTTGAATCCGGCTTTTAGCGCAATCCAGTTTGCGACCATAAGCTGCATCACCATCGGAATCACTTTCGGGGTCGCCCAGGAAATCGGGGAATCCAACGGCCACAAGGGTTACTTTACCGGACTGGTCGGTCTGACTTGCTGGCTGGCGGTCACCCAGAGCACTTTCACAACAGAGGGTGTGTCATTCTCGGGACTTAGCACCGGATCGCTGGGGGCTACCGGGCTGTTTACCGGGATGATCGTAGGAATTGTTTCTATCGAGATCTTCTCTAAGCTTTCTTCAGTCAAACAGTTGAAAATCAAGATGCCCGACACAGTGCCACCAGGCGTTGCCAAATCATTCGAGGTGCTGATTCCGGCATTCATCACCCTGACTATCATCTCATTGATCGGACTTGCATGCTTCAAAATCACAGGCGGTCTTTACCTCAATGACGTCATCAAATCAAGCATCCAGGGACCACTTTCAGGAATCGGAGCGACCTTGCCAGGGCTTATCGTCATCTACCTGCTTGTCCAGGCATTCTGGCTTGTCGGGATCCATGGCAACAACATGCTTTCGGCAGTCACCGAATCGCTGTTCACCCCTTTGATTCTTGCGAACATGGAATCGTTCGCGAACCATCAGCCGGTTGAGCATATATTCAACACGACTTTCATCCAGATGTTCGTAACCTTCGGGGGATCGGGGATCGTACTGGCCTTGACCATCGCAATCTTCCTGATTGGAAAACGCGAAGACAACAAGGCGGTAGCCAAACTGTCGATTGTTCCAAACATGTTCAACATCAACGAGACCGTAGTCTTCGGGATCCCATTGGTATTGAATCCGATCCTGGGAATTCCATTCATCTTCGGTCCGACTGTAAGCATCGTTGTTGGATAAGTGTTGACTGCCATCGGTTTCTGCCCGAAAACAGTCCTGCAGGTGCCTTGGACAACTCCACCGGTGATCTTCGGATTCCTGGCGACCGGAGCCGATATCCGCGGTGCCATCTCACAATTGATCGCACTGTTCGCTGTAGTGCTGTGCTACATGCCGTTCCTTGTCATCTACGAAAGATATCAAAACAAGCAAGAAACACAGGCTTGATTTATGCCGGAAAAATGAGTTCTTTTTGGAACTCTTTTCTTGCGTTTCAAAGACGTTCCATTGTATCATCAACATGTAGCCAGGAGGTCACCATGATAATTGAAAAAATGAAAATAACCAGCAACTTCACAAATTCCGAAAACGAAATAATCGCCTATATCCTTGACCACCGCGACTCATTCAACGACATGACCATCCGGGAACTGTCCCAGAAATCATTCTCTTCCAACGCCACAATCATCAGACTGTGCCAGAAGCTAGGATTCGATGGATTCAGGGGTTTCAAGATTGCAATCATCAAGGAATTCGAATCCCAGAAATACATGAGCCATGATGTCGACTTCAATTCTCCGTTCATACCCAATGAATCTACCATAAACATCATCGACAATCTTTCCTCGCTATACAAAAACGGTCTTAACCTGATAAATTCCGCCCTTGACCCCAGGGACCTGGAGACGATTGCCGGCTATTTCACATCGAAAAAAAGGGTGTTCATCTTCTCGACCGGAGTTTCGCGTATCACAACGACCAGTTTCATCAACCGGCTTGTAAAAATAAACTACTACCCGATTTCCACATCCGACTATGATGAGGAAATCGCCATGTGCAACAACATGACCCAGGATGATGTCGCCCTGTTCATCACCTACACCGGCCATAGCTACATTTACGCCCGGGTCCTGAAACTCCTCCTGGCAAAAAAATGCGAGATCGCAATCATCACCGCAAATCCGGAAAGCCCGCTGGCAAAGTACAGCGACACCAGGATCATTATTCCCGATGTCGAAGATTGCCATAATATCGGGACATTCTATTCCCAGTTCGCCTTCCAGTATATCTTCTCGATCATCTACAGCATCATCTACAACCACGACTATCAGGAAAATCTTGATCACAAGACATTTGCCGACAGCCAGAGGGTTTATCCGCCAAAAAACACATCCCAATAACTTTTCATCATAAGAAACGCCAAAAACCCGACCAAAGTCGGGCTTTCATTTTCATTACAGATTTGTTTTTCCAATCAGGTCTATTCGTAGCAATCAGGTGCTGTTGCCAGAGTCTTGAAATCTTCCTCGTCATGGGCGTAGATGACTGTGGCATCATACTTTTCTTGCAACTGGCGCACTTTTTCAATCGAGTCAAAGAATGACAGAGAATCGTACAACAGACCGGAAGCCTTAGCCGGTGGCCCGTATATTTCCTGAGTGTAGACGCAATCCTGAGGCAGGATGTAAGTCCCCCCTTCAAGGTGGACAACCATTCCCAGCAGACCTGGGGTGTGGCCCGGCAGATTGACAATTTCAACACCAGGAACCAATTCGAAATCACCTTCTACCAGGTGGTATTGTTTGACTGACACATCAAGATCGGCCTTGATATAGCCCCCATGGGTAGCCGGATCGCTGTTGAGTCGAACCTGCATTTGCGCCTGGGCGAAGTCCGCCTTTGGCACATAGACATCAGCATGAGGGAAAAGGTTAAGATTTCCAGCATGATCAAGGTGCATATGTGAAAGGACGACCGTCTTGACATCCTCAACCTTGACCCCGCATTTGGCCAGTTGGGCCTCCAGGCGTTGGTCTGCGCGTTGATAAAGCGGGTAGATTTCCCGAAGGTGTTCTGGCCAATAGCCGTTCATGGCTTCAGGATTGCTTCCCGTGTCGTAAAGGATGTAGCCGCTGTCGGTTTCGATAAGGAATGCCAATACCGGCAATTTAATCCATTCATTGGTTACCTGAGGCTGGCTGTAAGTGCCGATGGTCGCGCAGGCAACCACATTGTTCTTGTCGGTTTCCAGATAACCGGTGTCAAGGACGTAAAGTTTCATAGTTTTCTCCTAGCCAATTCTTTGAATTGCTTCATCAATGTAAGATGAAATTATTATAGTGATAAATTATACTCAAAGTCAATCAGCTTTTGAATTTTTGAAAACTGGCACGAACAACCCGTTCATTTTTATGCCCCCAGCCCAAACAACCTACTTAAAAGCCTGAATATTAACCATTTTAATGTTTTGGTCGACCAGGAATCTGCCTGTCAAAGAAAGATGCGGTTGAGTGTGCAACCCAGTCCATTACACAACACGCAACATCTCGAAAAACACCGACCATAACAACGTTTTTCGCAAATCAGTGGAAAAGAGATCAATCAGCCATTTTTCGCTTCAATCAATTTGGCGATGTCGAATTTCTTCATTTTCAAGAACGCCTCGGTTATCCGCTTGACCTCTTCGGGAGAGCTTCGATTCATCAGTTCATCCAGGATCTGCGGGACAACCTGCCAGGATACGCCGTACTTGTCCTTGAGCCAGCCACAGGCCTCCGCTTCAGGAACATAAGAAAGCTTTTCCCAGTAGTAATCGATTTCTTCCTGGGTGTCGCAGTTGACGATAAACGAGAATGATTCATTGAAATCAACTGTCCCGCCATTGCCGTCATCCATCATGACAAGATCCATGTCGAATATTTTCAGCCGGGCGTATTTCGTCCGGGCCCTAAGATCCGGAGCTTCACCTTCCTGGTAAGCCGCCTTGTAGCCGGGATCCGTATCAGGAAAGACTTGGCCATAGAAATCAATCGCCTCATCCGCCTTGCCGCAATTTTCTCCACCAAAAAGCAGTGATGGGGTGATCCGTCTGTGTTCGGCCATGTCTTCGACTTGCATTAGCTGCCAGTTCAAGCCGTACCTATCAGCTATCCAGGCGTACCATCCGCTAAAATCGTACTTGCCTAAAGGCATCAGTTCCTTGCCGCCGGGAATCAATGACTGATACAGGCGGTCGACTTCTTCCTTGGTCGCACAGGCTACCATCAGTGAAATCGAATGGTTGAAAGTAAAGTATGGCCCGGCACTTATCGCCGCAAACTCTTTCCCCGCCAGATAGAAAGCGACGGTCTCTGCATCCCCCGAAGGGGTATCATTAATTACGGATACATTGGAAATCTTGGAATCTTCAAACAGGCCGACATAGAAGCTCGCCGCCTCTTTTGCCTGGGTGTCAAACCACAAGTGTGGTACTATCTTTGCCATAATCATTCTCCTCGTCAGATTAAAAAAGCATGATATTCATTATTCAATCGGATTTCTTCGCTCGTAAACCAGCTCAACCATCCCGTTGTAGCAATCAGTCGATATCAGCGTCAGCGGTTGTTGGGGGATCCCCTGATTGAAAAGGCGGATGCCACTGCCCATAATGGTCGGTATGACCGTGATATGGAACAGGTCAATCAGATCTCCAGCCAATGCCTGGTTGACAATCGAGGCCCCGCCGCAGATCCAGATATCTCTCCCTGGCAGATTCCTGATCTTTTCAATCAGTTCAGCCAACGAATCATCAGTAAAGATGATCTTGTTTGTCGCTTCAATTTTCCTGTGGGTGATAACATAGGTCAACTTGTCATCATAAACCCAGCCTTCGGGAGCAAGTTCGGTGATCAGCTGATGGTAGGTAGTGTAGCCCATAATAACCGTATCAACCGTTTTGATGAACCCGGGATAGCTCCCGTGATTGTCCTGGTCGGACCCGTCACCACCAAGCCAGGCCACCCCGCCATCGCTGTCCGCTATATAGCCATCCAGGCTCATCGCGATATACAATACAACATTTCTCATTTATTCCACCTCGATACTGAACCGTTTATTGATTGATCAGACCGGAATCAAAGACCCCGGGCAAGCAGCTCGATCATATGGATCGGATTCCCGCCACCAAGCTTCAGTCCTTTTTCACAGCCATTGCAGTAGACCAGGACATCTTCATTGCCGTATCTCGATACCTGCTCCTTCATCATTTCGACCTGTTTTTCAACAGGCATAATCCTGATATGGTTTTCGATTATTGCACTGAACGTTTTTGGTGCGACCTCGATGCAAATCTTGGCTGGAGTATTGTTGCGCCACACCCCGCAAAAGTCCGCCTTGTCAAAGTTGTTTTCCATCTCGATCACCGTGTAATTCATCCTGGCCAGGCATTCCCGGATCGCTTTTTGCAAGGCTAGGTTTTCCCTCGTTCTCCAACAGTCCTGGACAATGATTTTCTTACCGCTGTGATCATTCCATGGAAACTTTTCATCCTGAAGGACGAATTCATAAAGACTGTGACCCTCGTTGTCGGGATGGGTCTCCCGCAAGATCAGATCGCACATGGTGCAGTTGTTGACAATCGTATCGCCTGGAACAAGGAACTTCTCTTTAGTCCGGCAACACCTTTCGACATGAGCCCCTTGAGCTTCCATGTATCTTTCCATTTTTTCAACTGCTTGTGAGTGGTTGGTTCTCACATCACAGCCGGGCAGATAATGCAGCATCGCTTTACCTCACTTCCCCTAATTCCCTGAGCCAATCAATTCACCGCGGTCATACTTCCTGTTGCGATAGTACAAGGTGATATCGACTGCCACCATGGCGAAATTCAAAAGGTACAAAAACAGCACAAAATCAAAATCATAGACTATCTTGTTTAACATCCCGCAGATGTACCCGATCTCGACTGTGAACATAAAGATCACACTCTTGCCTTTGGCTGTTTTAGATCTGTATGACTTGTAAATGTTCATCGGCCAGGCCGCCCCGAAGCAAAGCAGCATCATTATCTCAAATATACTCATTCTTTTTTCCTTCCCTGATTTCCCGAAGTCCCGATTTCGGGCAAGATTCATCCTCCATCAATCATTTTAGCCGATTCTCCCGGAATCCAGGCTTTTTTTGCCACCGTGAAAAAATATGTCATCTAATGCCGACTCAAGGTCTTCCAGTATCGGTCTCTCTGGCTTGAGCCAGTGCTTTCACAACCGCCAAGGACTCTGGTATCTTGATCCTGAACATTTCTTCGAGTTCCCCGGGCACCTCGCTTGCAACGGTCAACACAGTCAATCCGCCCCGTTGTTCCAGGGTGTAGCTTTCGCTCCCTCCGGTCCATTCCCTTTCCCGAAGCTTCGATCCCGATTCCTTGGTATCGGCTTGATGCCTGAAAAGGACATAGGAACCAGGATCAAGTCTTGCCACCAGGCTGGTCACCCCGTAGCCGTTTTATGCCGAGATGAACCGGACTTCGTTTCCTTCTATAATCTCCCCTTGAAGATAGGTACCCTCATCAATCACACCGGCCCATAGCGGAAACGTGTCTTTCCCCCAGAGGACATCCCAGACGGTTTCTTTTGAAGCCGATATTTCGATTTCACATCTGATTTCTACCATGGTAGCCTCCCCGTAACCCACTTTAATTGGTTGCGCTTTCATCAAGAAAATATTAGCACAATAACTTCCTGGCAATCCATCGATATGACAATAGTTTTTACCTGGACTTAGCCATCGTTGGAGAACCGACCAATCACCGGATTCCCCATTTCACAACACGAAAATCAAAATCATCATTCCCCGCAATCCTTTCTACGAAATGCTTTTGGGAGATTTTTTGCGATTTTGGTGTCAAAGAAAAAAGCCAGACTCTTGATGCAAGGGTCCGGCCTGGAAGAAAAATTACTGTTTAGATTTCGATTATCTCGTACTCTTGGATTCCGATTCCGTGTCTCGCGCTCGTCTCCACAATCAGGATGGCATTGCGTGAATCCATCCGCTCAATCAGTGATGCCTTTTTGGGATCGGTCGAATTGACAACCGCGTCGTAGCAAGCCTGATCGATGGCGACAGGATCCAAGGAAGCGAATATTCCGATGTCTCCCATTTCCGGTTCATGGGGATTGGAGTCGCAATCGCAATCGATCGAGAGCCGGTTGGCCACATTTATGTATACGATGTTTTGCGCCCCGACATGGTCCACCACTGATCTGGCCGCATCAGCCATGGAGCGCAAAAACGAATCATGGTCCGCAGTCCATATCTTTTCCACTTCCCCCACTCCATGGATATGGGCCTTGCCATGGGCCGAAGCCAGTCCGATCGACATGTTCTTCAAGGCACCCCCGAAACCGCCCATCATATGCCCTTTGAAATGCGACAGCATCAGGATCGAATCATAATTGTCGATATGGGCTCCCACGAAGTTTTCTTTCAAGTGGGTTCCGTCAACAACCAGGATGGAAATCTCGCCCTCACTGTCAAGGATGTCGCAGGGGGCGATTTTGGTGAACCCATGCTCCTCGATGGCCTTCAGGTGGTCTTTGGTTTCTTTGCGACGTCCCCCATATGCCGTGTTGCATTCGACGATTGTCCCTTCAAGTTCAGCAACGAGATTCTTTATCAGCCCCGGCTGCAGGAAGTTGTGCCCGCCCGGTTCTCCTGACGATATCTTCACCGCCACTTTCCCATGCAGGTTTCCTCCCACTGCATGATAAATCCTGACCAGTGATTCTGGTGTTATTTCCTTAGTGAAATATACTTTAGCTTTCTCCATTTAACTGACCTCCATTATTGTGTCTTGGCCACGTCGATCAGCGATTCAAAAAGGACTGACATGGCTCCATCTAATATTATCATAGATCTTCCAGTTAACTTTAAGTCAAGCCTTTTTTCTAATGATAGGAAAATGCTTGGAAATATCGTATCTGGTTTATAAAAGCGAAAAGATTCCCCGATTCAGGGAATCTTGAACGTTATTTTTTTGCAGGTCCGTTTCAGACCTGTGCCGTAATCCGGTCCTGTTGTTTCTTCTTGGATCTTGATTTGAGCGGCGCAAGTTCATAGATTGCATCGGCCACCTTGGCCACCTCGGGCGAATGGGTCACGATGATCACGCATTTATTTTCCTTGTGGGCCAGATCGCAAAATATGATCATGATCTCTTCCTGGGTAGCCAGGTCGAGGTTGCCGGTTGGCTCATCGGCCAGGATAATATTGGGATCGAATGACAGGGCCCGGGCGATCGCCACCCGTTGCTGTTCCCCGCCCGAGAGCTTAAGGATGCGCCTTTGGGCCAGCGACTCGTCAAGTCTGACCTTTTCGAGTAATTCGAGAGCCTTGGGGCGTTTGTCCTTGATGGCCTTGTTCGATGCCCGCATCGAAAGTTCCACATTTTCCACAGCGGTGAGATGAGGCAGGAGGTTGAACTGCTGGAAGACAACCCCGACATAGGTGCTTCGGTATTCGTACCGGTCGATTTTCTGGATGTCCTGACCGTCAAACAGGATCGTCCCTTCACTTGGTGGAGTCAGGCCGCTAAGCATCGACAGCAGGGTCGTCTTGCCGGCTCCCGAACGGCCGACAATGGCGTACACCTTGCCCTGTTCGAATTCGTAAGAGAGTCCGTTGATTACTTTTTCACTTTTGGCATACTGGTAGCCAATGTTCGTTAATGAGAGAATGCTCATGATATTTTCCTTCTTTCCTAAGATCGGTTTGACAATATTTTCAGCGGGTCATACCTTAGCACAAAGACTATCCCGGCCAGACTGGACACTGCAGTCAGCAGGACCCCGATCCCTATCAATTCGGCCAGTATTTCGACATCGACAGCCGCATCGATTGTGTCAAGATATGAGGTTGGCGTGGTGCTTGTACCACTTCCCGACATGACCATATCACCGCCCCGGCCGAAATTCTGTTCCTGGCTGGTAGCGGTAGTTTCCTGTGATTCGATCTGCGAAGCCAGCAGGCTATTGGACACCGGCACCGAGGCCACCGCTCCGATTCCGGTTCCGATGATGATGGCTATAAGCGTCACAATCATGAGCTCGCTTACGAACTGGGCCGCCACCTTGGATTTCTTGATCCCAATGGCGGTCAGCACTCCGATTTCATATTTACGTTCCCTGATATTGAAGATGTTTATTACAACCAGGATGACAGCTCCGACACCCAAGATGATGACAAGCAATGTCAAAGCGAAATCGCTCAAGTTATCAAGAGGAACCAGGCTGGCTTCGTAACTGCTCAGATCGCTTGAAGACAGGGTGTAGTATTCCGACAATCCCTTGTCTGTAAGTTCAGTTGCGAAGCTTTCATAATTTGCGGTTGAGTCAAAAACATACGTTCCCGAAGACTGCAGCGTCAAAGCAGTCGAAGTTTCATTGCCACTGTCGTCGGTTGTGGTAATTGCATCGCCGGCCGAGTTAGCTTCGATGTCGCTCATGGTCGCATAGCTCACGCAGATAAGATTGGCCGAATCATTGGCGGTTCCGAACATCATTGAACTGCTGTCAGTCGAACTGCTTGTATTCGTGTAAATCCCGGCAATAGTCAGCACATATGTTTCATCAGTGTTGTTGGGGTTGGCAAGCGTGATGGTATCCCCGACCGAAAGCGAATTGAACAGGGCCAACTCACTTGAGATAAGGCATTGGTAATCGGCGGCAGTCACATCGAACACCGCACCGTCAGTAACCTGTGAGTCACCGGAAATGAAAGATGTCATGGCCGATTCACTGGAATACCCGATTACCGAGAAATCGCCCATAGTCATCATCCCACTGCCGCCCTTCATTTCGCCTCCAGGCATGCTTGAAGAATCGCTGGTATCAGTGGATGAACTTGAAGTTGTCGAATAAGCTTCCAGGTCCCCGGTGGCATCAAGCGAAGCTGAAGCCGTGTAGTAGAAGTCGGCGACAAACTCCGAATCAGCGTAAGCCTCCAATTCATCCAAAGACAGATTTGAATACTGGCTCATCATATCCCGCATGTCGGACATGCTTGAATCGCTCGATTCGCTTTGGGCACTTTCCATGAGCGCCTGGCGGTCAACCGAAATGGTCCCCGTAATCGTCTGCGACGCCATCCCCGATTCCTTGGCTGAATCGGCGGCCGAACGGATCGCAAGGGCGATGCTTGTGGACACCGCGATCGTCAAAACTATTATCCCGATCATGATGTTCCGCCCTTTCGAGCGGGTAATGCTTTTGAATGCATTGATCAATATTAACATGATATCTTCCTTTCAATTTTCACAATTTCGATATAATTTTTCAGTGTACGGTCCTATCCTTGAAGTACGAATTCATTTGTGATGCATTTTGGACTGACAGTGAACTGATGGATTCTCTTCCCTTTCAACCGCTAAGGTCATGCCCTCCTTTTATTAATCCTCGAAAATCTTAACAGCCCAAACTTAAATGTACCTTAAATTCGGATACCGTTTCATATTTTTAAGGGATAATTTCTCAGAAGTAAATGGCTTAATCTGAATTTGGACAACAGCAAAAAACCGCAGCAGATCACAGTGCGGTTCCAGATTATAATTTGCATTCAATGTATTTGATTCGATAAAGACGCGACAATGGAATCAGTTCAATCAAAATAAGTTTCCTGGTAGCCTTTCGCTTCTCATTTTGGTGAATTGTAATGGTGCAACAGGACTATTGCACCTTTAAATCATTTTTTATAATTTTGGGGTGCCGGAGCTTTGATGACAATCAGTTCAAGCACGTCATTATCGCTGTTTTTTACATTCATTTTGGTGTTATATGGAATTTCCAATAGTGTCCCTTTTGAATACCGGTGTGAGTCTTGGTCATTCAATTTTAACGTCAATGTTCCTCTGACCACATTCATGTATACATTGGAATTGGAATAGTGCTCAGGAAGTCCCTCGCCCTTGTTGAAAACCATATGAATGTAATTCACATTGTCATCCATTATGAGCTTTTCAACCGTCTTTTCGTCACTGGTGCTATAATTATATACTTTTTCAATCATTTTTAGTTTCCTCTTTCTTTCATCAAAGAATAATGAGATGTCGATTCCTAATTATTCAATCAGTCAATCAAATAAGTTACCTGAGTAACACTGTTTTCTATGTGATTATATTATAATATTCCTGTATAATTAATTTTATGGAGGCCCACACATGTCAAATAAAAATCATACGACCAAATATCAAAGTACCATTTTAGGTGTATTGCCGCCTATGCTTATCAATGATTATCTCGCAAGTGGACTGTTTCAAAAACAGTCCTACAACAAGCACGAGGTTATCCATTTTGAAGGCGATTGCTGCAGCCAGATCGAAATCATATTGGAAGGAGAAATCGTTATCGAGCGGATCGGTTTAGCCGGCGACCTGATGACGGTTAATCATTTCCATCCTGGCGACATCATCGGTGCCAATCTGATATTTTCAAGTAGCGAATCTTATCCGATGACAGTAACTGCAAGGAAACCGACCCAAGTCATAGTTGTGGCAAAAGATGTGCTTTTCGATTTGTGCAACAGTTATCCGACATTTCTCATGCAGTTCATCAAAGTCATCTCGGATCTGTCAGTTCTGATTGGAACAAAGATGAAAAACCGGATCAGCAGGACCATCCGCCAAAGTATCATTACCTATCTGAATAAGCAATACGAAATTCAAGGGACCTTAACCATCGCATTGACACTGTCCAAGAAATCCCTGGCGGAAATGTTCGGTGTATCCAGGACATCATTGTCCCGGGAGCTTTCGAAAATGGAAGCTGAGGGACTGATAACCTTTGACTCAAAAACCATTGTTATAATGGACCAAAACATTCTGAAACAATGATTTAACCATTAATCTCTATGGCCTTTGATGGACATTTTCCAACCACAGATAATAGTCTTGTTTTGCCTTGTTCATCCATCTGATCTAGCTTGATTTTGGGATCGATCACGTAGGCCTTGCCATCTTTCATTGCGAATATTTCCGGCATAGAATTCTTGCAAGCCGTGCATCCGATACAGTAATCTTTTTTCACAGTCACTGCTTGTTGATAATTTTCCTCTTGTGCATTTGGTTTTAGCCCGGCCTTCTCCATGATGACCCCAATCGCAAATATGAAAATTACGGTAAGAATCCACCTGATTATCATGAACGAAGGACCAAGAAATTTTGCTTCATTAGCCAGCATCGGGACTTTTATTACCGCCCAGGCACTGAGGATAACGACCACATTTTTCACACTGGCACCTTTTTTATGAAGCGTCTTCGCAATTGGAAATGCAGCGTAGATCGGTCCTGCAGACAAGCTGCCAAAAGCCAAAGCCAGTCCCATACCGGCGAGTCCGGACTGCACGCCCAGATGTCTGGTGATCCATTCTTTAGGAATCAACACATCAATAGCGACTGTCAACATGAAGATCACCGGTAAAATTTGGACCATTTCGATGAGGTAGTAGGCGCTGTTTCCCAAGGCTGCAAATGCCATATCACTTTTTAGAATAAATAGACAGACATAAATTCCGATCATTACAGCTACAAGTTTGTTATTAAGCAGTGTTTTCATCATAGCACCAACCCCATCAAGGCCGCTATGGATAGCGCAGCTCCAAAACTCAACAGATTACGAACCAATGCAAACCTTGTACCAAACTCCTTTTTCTCCAATGGAAATGTAACGACTCCGACCATCGTCAGTGTCGTCAAAAAGGCTACGCCCGGCACGATGCTTGCACCGGCATCCACAAGCGATCCGACCAACGGAAATGCCACAAATGCCGGTATCAAAGTAATGCTCCCAACAACAGCTCCAACCATTGACGATACCAGCGTGTTCCCCGATCCCAGGAAATCTTCAATCGTCTCCGGTGGTATGACTGTAAGAATCAGGCCGATCATAAAGATTATGCCGATGATATCTCCGATCATATTTTTCATCATGCCTCGCGTTTTCGCCATGGCATCGTGCGATTTTTCTCTGTTCTTTATTATTGAAACGACAAACAATATTGCCCCAACAATCCAAAACCCTAAAGTGAATATATCCATCATTACGCTCCTTTTGTATATGATATCTGATTTGACAAGGTCCATTTTACAGAAAATCAAGAGTAAAAAAAGTCACATATGCAACTAATAACTAAAATTCTGGTTTATTTCGGATTTTGCATGGTAACCCAATCCTACAACACAATTGTCATTTTCTTGGTACTGGCAACTTATCGGCAGGACATATGAAGTACCATTCAATAACAACCTTATCCAAAAAGGCATTTCACGTTAAAGAATGGCCAGTAGCGTTATGCTCTGGCCATTCTTCACGTCAAAACGATATTAATATTATATAGTTTGATCAAGCAGGCTATCTCTTATTGTTCCTTTTCTTGAAATCATCTTCAATCCGCTTATTCCAATTCTTGTCAATCTTGGCGCTGGCTCGAAGATTGCTCACGGTTTCACTGATGACTTCATAGTTCAGGATTGTCCCTTCGCTATCCGCGTTATAGTTGGTAGCCCGGTCCTGATTTATGCCAAAGCGCTGGGCGGTATCAAGGGCGTCGATGTTCGCACCCAGGAAAATGAATTCCCATCCGTATTTTTCCTTCTCGAGCTCGATCATTTCCTTGATTTTCCGGTAGCTGTATTCCCGGCTGGCATTCTCCATTCCATCGGTGGTGATCACGAACATCACATGTTCGGCCCTCTCATCCTCGACTGTGTGTCTTTGGGCATTGGCGATGATGGAGATGGTCTTGCCCACCGCATCAAGAAGGGCGGTCGAGCCCCGGACGAAATAATCATCCTCGGTGATCGGTACGATTCCTTTTAGATTGATCCGGTTGTGGAGCAATTCATACCGGTCATCGAACAGGACCGTCGTAACTATGGCTTCACCGGCCTCGCTTTTCTGTTTTTCAAGGAGGGCGTTATACCCGCCGATAGTGTCGCTTTCCAGGCCACCCATTGAACCGCTGCGATCAAGTATGAATACCAATTCAGTCAAACCTTTTTTCATAATGTTATCCTCCGTCTTCTTTATTTTGACTTCATGATAACATTCACATTTGCCCTTGAGGTCGCCTGGCAGGCGACAAATGATCAGACGCCCAACAGATTCTGGTCGAAGGCGAAAAGGGCCTCGTTGATTGTGAAGATATTGTAATCACCCGCCTCGATGAAGTATTCGATGATGATGTCGGACTTGCTGCTGTGCGAAAGGGCGAACCCGGCCCGAAGCAGTAGATCCCGGGTTTCATCCAGGCTTAGCTCCAGAGCGATGGCAAAGGCGATGGCAGTAGCCTTGCTTGGCTTGTAATTGACATCGTTTTTGATCTTGGAGAACAGCTTGCGGTCGATATTGGCCTTCTTGTAGGTCTGGGAATCGCTAAGGCCCCTTTCATCGATCAGGCGGAGCAACATCGCCGAGAATGTCTCATCGACATGGTTTACGAGGTCCTCAAGACTTCGCTTCTTCCTTTTTGCAGGTCTATCCTCCAGGAAACCTCTTTGCATCTCGCTTTCCATGACGCTGTAGCTTCGGATTTCATCATTGTCTACTCGTCGGTTCGACAGTTGTTTTTCGCTGTACACATCGTCGATATACTGGGCAATCGAGGCAAACAGGTTTTTTGACATCATAAACGATGCCTTGTCGAAGACGACAATGATGACATCCATATCGTTGTGCTCCAGGAATTCCCCGATCACCCCCATCGCAACCATTAAGGCCTGATCTTTGGGGTAGCCATAGGCGCCTGATGAAATCAGGGGGAAGGCGATGCTTTCCAGCCTGTGCTTTTTGGCCAATTCCAGGGAATTGCGATAGCAGTCACCAAGCAACTTTTCCTCGTTATGGCCACCCCCGTGCCAGATCGGACCGACGGTATGGATCACATACCGGGCTGGCAGGTTGTATCCTTTGGTCAGTTTCGCCTGACCGACCTCACAGCCCCCAAGCGTGGCACACTCTTCCAACAGTTCGGGCCCGGCCGCCCTGTGGATCGCTCCGTCGACTCCGCCCCCACCAAGAAGCGAGCTGTTTGCCGCGTTGACAATTGCGTCGACCTTAAATTTTGTAATATCATCCCTGATTATCTGCAACGGCATTGAATTTCTCCCCTTTCAACTCACAAGTAATCTATAATGGTATTTTACCACAATAATCACCACACTTCCAATAACACCCTTCAATCACTTCTTTATTACTCTAACGAAAAGGAATGCACAATCCCCAACTAGGGCGATACATTCCTCCATATCCACATTTGAATATTAGCACTTAACTTATCAGTGCAATCACGATAAAAGCCACTATCCCTAAAAGCATCATTGCAAGTACGGCAATAGCTTTTTTCAAATTTTCACCAAGAGATCCGCCGTTTATATCGATCCCGGCTTTCCTTTTATAGAAAACCTCAATAACCAATCCAACGACAATTGCCAAAAAATAGAAAAAATGGATTTTAACCACATAATCAACCAGAAGCCCAATCGCAATCAAAAGTGCAATTGAGGTACTAACCTTGGAATTAATCTTCATCCACACTGTGCCCCCCCACTAGTTTATTGTTATTCAAGGTAACTTATCATATAATATCGGTATCTTCCCTCCGGCAAACTTCGGACTGTGTTTACCAACTCTATCACACTATTTGCGGATTACATTTCTCCACTTGGGCATTAACCATCAGTCGATAAGGTCATTCTGGAACCTTGAAAGGTGCTCGTAAGGCAAGATCAGCCGGCCCCGGTAAAGACCGCAGCCGTCATTGATAAGGGAATTGTCCACCGCCGCAAACATGTTCACGTCCAACTTGGCCAGTTCGAGCTGATGCAGGGAAATGCCCCGTTCATAGGCGTCATCGAAATAAGGGTTGGCACCTTTGGGAATCACATCCCGTCTTGCCCGTTCGCTTTCCTGGCGTTTTTCGTAACCAAGATGGTTGGCTGGGCCGATCTCCGCAAAGTCATCCATTTCCTTGGTGCGAAGCTGCACTTCGATATAGCTTCTGGCGATATTGTCGTAGAAGGTTATATGCAATGACTGGTAGCCATTGGTTGATGGGTTGGCTATATAATCCCTGTAATACGGACTGACCCCCTCTTTTAGCAGGGGCGAGACATTCTGGCCTGTCAGTGTCGACAGTTCGGCTGTGAAGCCGCGCTCCTCCAAAAAACCAAGCAACTCATTGGCGACATCATAGAGGTATTTTATTTCCTGTTCCGCCCGGTTTTCTCCAGCTTTAAGATGGCATTTGGGCATGGAAATCACGATCCGGTATGCGATGAGATCCCGGAAACAGTGCAAACTGTTTTTAAGATCAAGGACCGATGGGAATTTTCCATGTTCGAGATAATAATCGTAGATATATTCGACAATATAACCGTTGAACTTCGCTTCAGCCCTGATCAGCGATTTGATTCTCCCTTTGAAAGTGAAGGCCAGGAAAGGATATTCATTTGCCATCAGCTTGTAGAACTCCCTGATACGCTGCGACTGGGATGCCAAGAAGTCGTTGTGTTGCAGCAGTTCCGCAATCGAAAGCAGGAAATTGCAGTGGACCAGATCAATCTGGTTGTGTGTTTTTTTGGCGGACTGTTTCAAATCCAGGGCATAGGTCTGGATTATCTTGAGGACAGTATCGCCCGAATATAAGTAGTCATTTAATTTTTTCACTGATTTGTCTTCCCTTCGGTAGTTTCAATATATTTGATTGATTGTAAAAACAATCAATCTTGCATTCTTTCAGGTAGCCTCATGGCGCAGGACTTTCATGGCTTTGGCGGTGATCCATTTCGACGGTTCACTCTTACGTTCGATATTCACAATCATCTTCCCGTTGAAAGTGTTTTGAAGCTTCCATTTCCCGTCTTTTCCCTGCCTGTTTTTGACAACCTCGCAGGCATCATGCATCCTGTCATCATCTATGCCAATGTCAGTCAAGATCTCCAGGATTTCCAGCAAGTCCGTCTGGTACATCAGTGGGAACCCGAACCGGGTCCATCCTTCCTTGGCGATCTTTTCCAGGTCATGGCTCCTTTTGTAAAGATGATGCTTGAGCATGAACTCGCTCAACTCGCCAATTTTATCGTTCACTTGTTGACTTCTATGTTCAACAGGTATCGCGCTGAAAGCTTTGAGCGCCTTGACGACACCCATGAAGCAGGTATGCCTGCCAAAGCATGCGACATGTTTAAGGTATCTGGGATCCGCTGTCGACTCGACACCGTCATCGGCAACTTGATATCTTGTGAGCCATTCAATTGCCCCCTTGACCCTTGGATCTTGGAGATACCCCAGGCGGATCAGCGCATACACCATGTTCCCGGTCAGACAGGGGATGACCTGGCCTGGCAGACCGTGGCCGGTTTTCTTGCTTGTTTCCATGGAGAAACCCATGGTTTCCGGGTCTTGCGAATGTTCGAACAGAAATTCACATGCCTTTTTGATCCGGGGATCACTGCCATCGGCTCCAAGCTGGGCAAGTACCAGCAGTTGCCAAACCGTCCCGTGGTATTTGTCGGTATAGAACCGCTCCGGATCGAACCAGCTACCGTCATCATTCTGTTTGGAGAGTATCTCCATGACTGCGGGATCAGTCATGATGGCGGACCGGGCCGCTCCAAGCTCATGGGGCGATGCATCGATGATATTTTCCAATGTGTAGTAGCGCACTGCCGGATTATCTTTTTCAAGCAGCCACTCAATTATAGCTTCCTTGTCCATATGAACCTCGTATTTTTAAAATAGTGGTGTCTCTAGCGTTATCCGTTATTGAGAAATCGACTTCAATGGTGTAAGTTGTATTGCACGTCAAAATGACGCGCTCCCAGCGATTAGATCATCTATCTTCCATTCTTTATGGCTAGCCAACCATGACTGATAATATAATTGGATTGGCTTCAACAATGGTTATACCCTGGACATGGCTGTAATCCTAGAAAATCAGCGGGAACGCAAATGTGACAAACGCCGCCCAGATTCCATATACTGGCAGGTAGCTGGTTATGGCATCCTGGACCGGTTTAATTCCTGTTTCGTTTTTCAAAAAACGCAGATGGGAAAGCATTATTCCCAGCAAATTTATCCAGATGAGAATATTCACGCCCAAGACCGCCATCCGGTTGGGAGTGATCCCATAAGACGATATCCTGAAGACCACGGCCGACAACGCCACGCTATCGACACTTAGCGCCAGAACGATAAGGAGGTAATTAATGAAATCGGAAATGTTTCTTCGCTCATATTTTCCTCTTGTAGTGAGGGAAAAGATAGTGACAGCCAAGACAACCAAAAGAATCCCGTTGAATGCAATCAGAAAATCCCGATCCACAAACGGATTTTTCCCGATCAAGGAAACCGTTGCGAGATATCCGATCAAGGTTACCAACACAAGCGGGCTGAATATCCGGGAAATATATGGGGCGATGTCCCGGGCTAGCTTGAGGTTTCTATTTACCAGGTATGCCCCCACAACAGCCAAGGAGGCAGCACCGAACAGGACCACATTCTTGAAATAGAATTCGGAAATGTCCAATCCTAAAATGCCAAACAGCTGCATTGTCAATCCGAACAGCAACATGCCGCTGATAGCCATACTTGCATAGATGATGCAAAACTCACCGTTGAATCTTAGATAATCCAGGCGCCTGTCTCCAATCTTATATCCGTTTCCGACATATGCCATGCCGACAAGCAGCCACAGGAAGACCGGCAGGTGCAGATACGCCTGGATAATGCCATCGTCAAGTTCAAGAGGGAGAAGATTGAGATAAATACCTGACAAGGCAAACAACGAGATAATTGTTAAAATGATTTTCTTGGCCGGAATGTTTTCGAAAATGAAATAAGCGGCCATAAAGGGAAGTATCCCGAAAACCAGGTTAATCGGGGCAATAACACCCGACTCGACAAAATGGAAAATCAATCGCGTGCTTATCCCCGCCAGGATCGCCAAACCACCCATCGACAGGAATTTCTTTAGCTTGGCTGATGACTGTTCCTGATTGATAACCTCTTGATAATTCAACCTTTCATTCCAGACGGATAGAACCGGCGAATCCGGTTCTTGATTCCAAGCCTCAACAAAAGAGATTCTAAACGCATCAGGATTATTCCTGAAAAGCCGTTCCAACTCATGAGGATTGGCAATGTTTTCAATAATCGAATTGTGAACATCCATAATCTAACACCTCCATATTCCATCACGGCAACAAATTTTAGCGACCAATTCATATTGATTTTACTTCTCAACAAAACGAATTGTAATATCAGGATTTCACAGGGTTGCGGTGGACAGTCTGACAATATCCCACAAAGACTGCAGGAAACTTTCGAGTTTATTCACCCATACCAATAATGGCCTACCGATTCATCGTAGCAGCTCAAAAATCATAAACAACAGTTCCACCACTATCAGGACAACAATGACCCACTCCACAAACAGGCCCCGGATGGAATGGCTCACGGAAGCAAGTCCATCCACAATATTCCTCAGGATTTCCGTCTTGTTCCTGATCACCTCATACCGGTCATTGAGCTCGAAAAAGTCTGACAGGCTGTCATAGAAAACCCCGGCATCGCTGTTGGACCAGGCGATATCCGGTTTGTCAAGAATCATGATGTAGGCAATGGAATTGTATTCATGGCGGATAATACCAGAAGTGATCCGGGCCAGCTCCCTGTTACCTATTTTCAGCCGGCCTTTTTCCAGGTTGTCGATTTTCGTTTCAAGCTTGTCAAAGATTTTGCTTAGAAGTTCCTCCACCCTTTCCAGTGCCGCGGATTTGGCAATGACAATGGAAATCAGCTCCGGGTGATACGCCTCCATTTTTGGCACCTGGACATAACGGTCGGTCAATTCTGTTCCCTCACTTTCACCGATATGGAGGGCGTAGTTTTCCTCAAATGTGCTGTAACTCTCTAGAATATTAGGCTGCAACTTGTAAAGATATTTGATGAAAAGCTCTATGTGGGTCCTGGTCGCATTGATAAACACCACGCTCCCAAATGAATATACATATACCCGCTCTTCTTCGTTGATTTTGCCACCAACTATTTTTTCCAGGAGATCACCCTGGATAATCAATGGTTCCTCCCAGGTATACTTCTTCTTGATGCCACAGGCAACCGCGATTTTGTTGAGATCGATTTCCTTAGCCACGGCAAAGGTGTTGAACTTCATATTATCCATAAAACCGCCTCCACTCAGGTGAAATCAATAATCTTAGCTTCGGATATATTCATTGTCCGTCTCGGGCATATCGTCAGTGGAAATGTATCTTTCAACTTTCATATGCAGGTCATATTTTTCGCGCAATTTCGTGATTGTATCCATCATCTTTGTAGCGTGATGCAAGTCGATTGCCGCCTGGGAATCCCAGCTGTCTACCAAAAGGACAGTTTCAGGATCTTCCATCGGGAAAAAGTACTCGTATCTTAGATTGCCTTGTTCTTCGCGGATCAAGGCAACAGTGCCATTGCTTGTCATTTCCTGGGCAAATTTTTGGGCCGCACCATTTTTACCTGTGTAATAGATGTTTACTGTTATGATCATTTCAACCAACCACCCTTTCAAAACAAACAGCGAATAATACCTGTTTCTATGCTTCGATTAACGTCAATTATTCGAATTCCATCATACTTTTCGGTTATCTATCACTTCTAACACTATTCTATCACATATAGCTTTAGAATGGTGTTAGAAAGAAAAATCGGTAATAATTAGCAGTGATTATATTTTCCGGTATTATTTCGTCACGACAAATCCGCAACCTCCAATTTTAATGATTTTGGAACGTTGACCATCTCAGCTTATTCTCTCCAATAACAACTCCCTTAATCCATCTGACAATTTGAGATAATGGTTGTTACCCAAGTCAACAAGATTACCCTTTTCAAAGAAATCGAATTGGACCAGGTTAACGTATTCTTGTTCACCAGTTTCACGTCTGATAATAACCTTATATTCGTCGCCTCTGCTAATATAGGGAATAAAATAGTCTTCTTGGGAATACTCGACACCCTTTAATTTCTTCAGTTCATCAATTATGTATCTTGATTCGCTCATGTCATTTTCCACGCCGACATCCATCCAGCCTCCGGTTTCACTCCAACGGTAATAAGCTACTTCAATTGGAGCTCTATACTGATGCCATTCTTGTGGGGTAACATAATCCTCTCCATAAGTAATCGGATTTAAAATGAAGATGGAATTATAAACAATCATGGACACCATGATAATCGAAAAACCAAACAGAACAGTTATCATTACAAAATGCCTTTTCACCATTAAATACTCCCTTCATTTTCCCGATTTCATAACCACCAAATTCGCTCAAACTTGGGACTTGGATATTGGCCCGATTCTACCAACTTGTTTCATGCCGATCTTTTTCTTTAAGAAAACTATTCCATATACGTTATCTATACCATAACAGCTATAAAAAAAGTTGGCATTATTTTACAGCAACAAGCACCATTCTTTTTTTTAGTCCATGTCTGTTACACGTGATTAGTTTCATTCAATTATTTAAAAACACCGTCCTCGTCATAATCGTTGTGTAATATCGCTATGCCTCAATTCACTCGCAAGCATCAATAACATTATTAAGGTTATTGATATTATTATGGCATAATATCCGATCAGCGGGAATGAAACCAGCCCCAAATAGTAAGAAATGTAGACTTTTCTGACAAATATGATTAAAGCCGATGATTTTTCAAAACTCACAAAATGGATAAAGAATATCAGCCCACTTGAAATCAAGTAATAAAATTCTCTAATCTTCGCTTTTCCTTTCAAAGTGAATAATGAGTAGATGCAGATGAAGAAAAAGTTTGCAATGGTAAATAATTTTAAATTCAATATCAAAGCCGGAAATATCGGAATCGGATCAACATTAGACCAGACGCCAAACAATATAGAGTATAACTGGGTTGTATCCTGTTGTTCAAGCATGTCTACGGTGATCATTGGAGCGACGGTATCGTGGAAAATAATAGTACTTAAGGAGCAAAGTATTAGAAACAATACAAGTAAACCGAACTGAAGTCTTTTTATTATGACTTGCTTTTTCATTCTCTCAACCATAAATCATCATTCCCCCTATTTCATTGATGTTCAATTGAACCCTTACTCACATACTCACCAATTATTATTTGATAACGTATTAAACAAAAATTATACCACTCATTTCAATAGTGTCAATATTTGCACCATTGATATTATTTAATTCAATATATAATTAATTATATACTATACACCATTAAGCTAACGGTGCTTATTTGTTATGAGTACTGCCTGCTTATAAATAATATCAATGAATCATGAATATCATAGCCTATAGTCCCGCACTGAGAGATTGGAAAATACGATTTCAATTTGAGCCAATAAATAAAAAATCCGCTAACCATCATAATTGGGGACTCCAATATTACAATGGTAGTGGATTTTATGTTGTCATTATTCCCGTTATTTTAACAAGTTAGGAATAGTGTTTTTTGTGAAAGAGTGTGGAATTCTTGGCCCTGAAAGATGGAATGTGTAATCATCAGTTTCAATATAGCCTAAACATTGATCACTATCGTACAGATTCATCATGAAAGAAGCAATCTCTTCACTTGTATTACCTGTTCCGTTTTGTGGGTTAATTGCTGTTGCTTTAGTGGAACCACTTGAAATTTGCGAAAATTCAGTTGCAGTTGCAGCTGGAGCCAAAATTTTAACTCGAAGTTTTGCACCGATATCTTTCATTTCCCAATACAAGGCTTCGCTAAAGGCGCTACAGTAAAATTTTGTCGCACTGTATGCTGGCACGCGGCTTGATACCCCATACCCAACAGTTGAAGAAACATTGATCAATGTGGCGCCATCAACATTGTTATAATCCCTTGCGTATAATGTAGATAAAATTGTTACTGCTTCGCTATTTACCGTTATCATTTTCGATACCCAGTCCAAATCTTGATCAATGATTGACTTTCCATGGCCAAATCCAGCATTATTGATCCATGTTTCTATCTGGTACTGCTTGCTTTCTTCGTATAAGTGATAAATTTCTTCCAGGACTGACAAGTCACAAGGAATTACGATTACGCTCACCGAATATTCATTTTCGATGTTGTTTTTAAGTTCAACCAGGCGATCAACTCTTCGGGCTACAAGAATTAAATTCTTTCCCCTTTGGGCAAATTTAATAGCTGTATCTTTTCCGATTCCTGAGCTAGCGCCGGTAATTAAGGTATATTGCATATTATTCTCCTCGTATGACAGTTGGTTTAATTTGAAACTCCGTTGTCTATTTTGGTTAATTGATATGGTCTATTTATATAAGTTCTAAAATATCTGAAACTATTTGTTCTTTGGTCAAATGCGAGCGCAGCAATATATCATTCAGTGGCATCAGGTCATTGAATTCTTTGGTGCCTCCAAAATTTAAAGTACGGACATTTTCATCGCCAAGGTAGCTAGCAACTTTTTGACCATAACCGCCATCAAGTATCCCATTTTCGAGAGTTACGAAAATTGAATGATCTTCTTTCAAGGCGTCTAATGTGGTGGTGTCTATTTGAGAATAGTTTACCGGATTCACCAAAGTGGCAGAAATTCCTTTTTCTAGTAAAAGACTGAGCACTTCTTGACCAAGTTCGAAGTAATTTCCTAAGGCCATAATTGCAACTTCACTTCCACGATTGACAATTTTAGATTTTTTACACGCAGCTTCGTCAAACTGGATTTCTTGACCATCTAAAATCATTTTACCTGGAACCCTGATCACAACTGGATGCTTGTCTTGATCAATGGACCAATCCAGCATTGCGAGATACTCTTCTTTAGTTGTAGGGGCCAGACAAACAAGATTAGGGATATTGCTTATCATTGCAATATCAAACTTTCCTGAATGGGTACAGTCTCCACCTGTGATGCCACCCCCGAAAACAAGGATCGTTGCAGCATTATTGTTCATAGCTAAATCCTGATTCAATTGATCGTATGTTCGTTGTAAGAACGAGCTAAATGCAATTACTACTGGCTTTCCGCCGTTTTTGGCTATTCCTGAAGCTAATGCTATAGCATGTTCTTCGGCAATTCCAACGTCAATGAATTGTTTACCTGCAGCCTCGCGAAAATCTGGCATCATGCCATGAGCACCCGGTGTAGCAGGAGAAATTGCAATAACCCGAGCATCTTCTTCGATTTTGTTTCGAAGATATCCAACTGTAATGCTATTATACGATTCCCCCATTTTGGAAAAATCAAATCCAGCAGGCATTGCCCAGTGACCAGCTTCTTTATTTTCGGTTGCCCAATCACAACCTTTACCTTTTTGGGTGTGGATGTGTATGAGTGTTGGTTTATCTGTGTCTTTGATGTTGTTGAAAACTTCTACAAGTGAACGGACATCATTTCCTTCTTCAATATAATGGTAATTCATTCCCATGGCTGTAAAAAAGTTGTTTTGGGCTTTACCCTTGGTGTCGCGCAACAGTCTGAAATTCTCATACATTCCACCATAATTCGGTGCAATCGACATCTCATTATCATTAAAAATGATGATGATATTACTATCGAGCATTGCGGCATTGTTTAGACCTTCAAAGGCCTCGCCGCCTGACATCGATCCGTCTCCTATTACTGCAATTATGTTTTCATTTCCACCAGTAAGATTTCTTCCGGTAGCCAGACCGACAGCCAATGATACTGATGTTGCTGTATGCCCAACTTTGAAAAAATCATGTTCACTTTCACTTGGAGTTGTGTACCCACTGTAATCATAATAGTGCTCCGGATCCACGAATCCTGCTTTTCTTCCCGTGAGGATTTTATGGGTGTATGATTGATGGGATACATCAAAAACAAACTTGTCTTTAGGTGAATTGAAAACATAGTGCATTGCGATTGTGGTTTCAACCATTCCTAAATTTGAACCCATGTGACCTCCGGTCTCAGTGATCCTCTTAATCAAAATTTCTCTGATTTCATCTGCTAGTTCAGGCAATACATCAACGTTCAGTTTTTTTAAATCGACTGGGTTATTTATTTTGTCTATTAATTTGGTCATTTTAATACTCCTTTTCTTTTCGATATCACTATAACTCTAAAGTTAACTTCAGAGTCAAGGGGTATTTTAAAAAATTGGAATTATTATTTCACATTGAACTTGTCTATTAAAACTCCAAACAGGCTCATTGTAAAATCACCAAATTTAAGCATCCTATACGTCAATCTTTAATCTGTGTTACAAGGTCTGTTAATTTCTTTATGGATGTCCTCAGTACCAGCTTCAATTGCTGTCGAGTAATACCACAATTTATGATCAATGACATCCATTTGTTTTTCGAGTTCTTTAATTTGTTGATTGACAATTCTCTTTCTTTCTTCAAATAAATCGTATCTTTCTTGCAGCGAAGCATCGCCGGCTTTAACCATAGCGATGAACTCTTTCATCTGGGATATTGGCATTCCAGTGCTCTTGAAGCAATCAATAACCCTCAGCATTTCAAGATCACTATCTTTAAATATCCGATACCCCGATTCTTTCCGCGATAAAAAAGGCAATAACCCTTCTTTGTCATAATAACGGATTGTGGAAATGGGAATATTCATCATTTCCGCAACTTCTCTTATACCGTATTCCATAAATTATCACTCCTTATGTCAAAATTTCATTTACTATCTGGAACTGACTACACTAACATCATAGCATGGTGAAATAGAAAAAACAAAAAAATCTAAAAAAGCCATTGACTCTCAAGCCAACTTTAGAGTTATAGTTGCCCTGTAAGCGATCGAGATTACTGACTATAGACTCCCGAATTAAAAATACCCCATAAAAACACATTCACTATATGATAAATTATCTTGCTACTTACAATTTTTGCAACTTTATTTTTTGAGATACTAAAATATTTGGGAATTCTGAATGCTGCAGGTACCGCGGCTGTTTAGGAATCAAATTTTATTTAAATTGATAATGAAAGGACAGTAATTCATAAGCGATTTTGAATATCGCGTTTGAGTGCAAATGAAAAATGGAATACGTAAAATTAGGGAATACCGGACTGGATGTTTCTAGAATTTGCTTGGGATGCATGAGTTTTGGGGAACCGGAACTAGGGTACCCCGCATGGTCATTACCAGAAATCGAAAGTAGGACCATCATTAAGAAAGCGTTAGAGCTAGGAATCAATTTCTTTGACACAGCGAATGTATACTCAGATGGATCAAGCGAAGAAATATTGGGTCGTGCTTTAAACGAATATGCAAACCGGGAAGAAATAGTCATTGCCTCAAAGGTATGTCTTGGTACCGGAAATGGACCTAATAGAAAAGGACTTTCCCGGAAACACATATTTGCGGAAATCGACAAGACTCTAGAAAGACTGCAAACAGATTATCTGGATTTATATATTATCCACCGGTTCGACGAAGAAACACCGCTTGAGGAAACAATGGAGGCGCTAAATGACCTGGTCAAAGCTGGCAAGGTTAGATATATTGGAGCATCAAGTATGCACGCATGGCAATTTGCCAAAGCCCAAGCCATTGCTGATAAAAATGGATGGACTAGATTTGTTTCAATGCAAAATAAATATAATTTGATATACCGTGAAGAGGAAAGAGAGCAAATTCCGCAATTGGTTGATCTAAAGATTGCAATGACCCCTTACCAGCCACTAGCCGGCGGAAGGCTTTCGCGTGATCATGATGAAGAAACGACTCGCTCTAATTATCAAGCTAGTTACGCACAAAATATCGCTACCTATACCGATGATTGCGAAAATACAATTATCGAAAGAGTCGGCGAGGTTGCTCAAAAATATGGAGTTTCAAAGGCAAACATTGCTTTGGCTTGGGCTCTAAACAAAAAATATGTAACTTCAGTTTTAGTTGGAACATCTTCAGTGAAGCGGCTGGAAGATACAATCAAGGCTTTAGAAGTCGAATTAAGCAGCGATGATATGGAATATCTTGAAACAGCCTATATCGCGCATCCAGTAAGATTTTAAATACGAGGAGAAATGAAAATGTTAGATTTTAATTACAGCGCTCCAACCAAAATAATGTTTGGAGAAGGACAAGTTAAGAATTTGCCTGGATTGATGGAACAGTTTGGGAAGAAGGTGCTATTGGCCTATGGTGGCGGTAGCATCAAAAACAATGGTATTTATGATGATTTGAAAAATATCCTTGTCGATTTTGAATTGTTCGAACTTTCAGGGATAGAACCAAATCCCAAGGTAGCAACAGTCAATAAAGGTGCAGAAATTTGCAAAGCAAATGAGATTGATATGATTTTGGCTGTAGGAGGAGGCAGCACAATTGACTGTGCTAAAGCGGTTGCTGCTGCCAGCTTCTATGATGGTGATGCCTGGGATCTGGTTATTGATCATGGCAAGATAAATAATGTGTTACCGATTATCGCAATCACAACAATGGCGGCTACTGGAAGTGAGACTGACATGTTTGGTGTTATCTCTAAACCAGAAATAAATGAAAAAATGAGCATCGCACATCCACTACTTACACCAAAAATTTCAGTTTTGGATCCTACCTATACCTATTCTGTGCCAAAGAGTCAAACTGCGGCCGGGATTGCTGATATCATGTCGCATGTGATGGAGGTATACTTTACCAACGATCATGCATACCTTGCCAATGAGATGTGCGAAGGTATAATGCGAACTTGCATCAAATTTGCGCCGGTTGTGTTTGATCAACCTGAAAACTATGATGCACGATCAGAAATTTTATGGGCAAATACTGCAGCCATGAATGGAATTAGTTGGGTCGGAAAAGGCCAGGCTTGGTCTTGCCATCCTATTGAGCATGAGTTGAGTGCATTTTATGACATCACACATGGTGTTGGCCTTGCGATAATTACACCCAAGTGGATGCGGTATATATTGTCTGAAGAAAATGTTGACCAATTTGTTCGATATGCTACAAATGTATGGGGGATAGAGCCAGGAAAAGATGCTTTTGCTATAGCAAAAAAAGGCATCGATGCCCTCGAGAACTTTTTCATATCGTTAGACATACCAACAAACTTGTCGGTATTAGATATTGATGATAGATACTTTGATGAAATGGCGGAACATGCAGTTGCAACAGGGGGATTGCAATATGGGTTTGCACCGTTAAGTATCAATGATGTAAGAGAAATTTTAAAAATGTGTCTTTAGACACTCTATTAATAAATTATGAAATACACAATTAATGAGGTTGCCCAGTCATTAAATATGCCGGTAACCACCATTAGATACTATGATAAGAAAGGATTTTTGCCATTCATTGAACGGAAATCGTCAGGTTATCGGCTTTTTTCTGATGATGATGTTCTAGTATTAGAAACCATCGACTGCCTAAAGCAAACCGGATTGTCGTTGGACGAAATTAAAAATCTTGTAAACAGCTCGACAATCATGAGCGATGGCAGCTACGATCACTATGCGATGTTCTCAAACGGAAGAGAAATATTGCAGAAAAAAATTGACTGTTTAACTGAAATCGTGACCGTTTTTGACGAAAGGTGTTCACACTACCCAAGTAGATCAAAAAATAACAATAAAGAAATAGAATAGGAGAAACATATGATAGGAACTATTGCAGCAATACTTACAACTGGGTCATTTCTACCCCAGGCTATTAAGATAATAAAAACGAAAGACACATCAGGAATTTCGCTCATAATGTATCTAATGAGTGTCACAGGAATATTCTTATGGGCGGTACACGGTTATTTTATTCAGGACATGGCACTTATGGTTGCCAACACCTTCACATTTATATTGGCAGCGATAATATTGTTTTATAAAATCAAATATTAAAGAGCGCTATTAGATGCCAACGGAGTCAACTTAAGGAATTTCCTTGGTTGGCTCTTTTTTGTTTAATTTGGTCGATGGCAACGCCTTTTTAAAAAATATATAGTTAAATAATCAATCATATTATTGCTGTAATTAAGCATTATAACGGTATAATGCAGTTAAGAAAAGAGGCGATTTTATGTTTGTCATAGCAGTTAAAAACAATAGGAACAAAGACAATACCTATTCCTGTGCTCTTGTTGAATATTACCGTGACGGTGGTGTCTCAAAGCACCGCGTCCTGATCAATTTTGGTCTTGTAGATGCCAAAAGCGTTCCGTTCTTAAAGGCCGCATTCGCCAAAAAGAAACGGAGGTTGGTTTATAATGACGAACAATGTAGTTAAGATTAACCAGGTTGCAAAATTATTTAAATCTTATTCAGATGCCATGTGTAACAGTACTACCCGTGAACTCGCAAGAAATAAAAGTTGGATTATCAACCCATTTCAAACAGTTTTAGTTGGTTTTAGTTAGTATTCTAACTACAGCCGCGGTTCCTTGCACTGGGTATGATTCAGCAACCGCACCTTCGAAAATGACCTCAACCATTGACCCTTCTTCAATATCTGTAATCTCGAACAGCCGGCTCATATTGTCTTTTTGGATCAGTGTGTCTTTTGCGATTCTGACCAATGCTTTGTCATACATCGTGTCAACCTCTATTGATCCTTCCACCAACATTGTTCCCTCATCTCCATTGTTCATTATATTGGTGACGATTCCTCTGATTCCAATCTTTTCATTATTATCATGATTGCCCCTTGAATAGAGGTGGCTCCCGATAGCAACTACAACGATCAAAATAAGTACTACTACTGTCTGGACTATTTTTTTCATATACTTTACCTCTCAATTTAATTATCAATCAGATAATCAAATCATGCAAGTAGCAATTATGGAATTCCTCTTTCATGGGTACCGCCACCCAATATCCTAAGCATTGGCTTTGGATCATTTATTCCAATATCTCAATTTCCGTTAAGGTCAAGTGTGCCAAATAGTTGTCAGCTTTTTACACCAGAGGTTAAGCTATAAGATGCTTGTCTAATGGAATTAGTCCACAAAAGCTGTGCTGCATTATCAATATTACAGTTATGAGCTTTGCATGTATGAGGGCATATCTTCAAAAGATTCAGAGACATTAAGTGATTATGGCCAGAATTTCTTTATTTAGTCTACCAACTTACGATATGTTCTAAAAGTCTATCTGACTCTTCACATCCTAATTTTCCACCAAAACGCACTCTCAAACATACGAAACGTTTCAGGTTCATTATTTTCGAGCCACCTCAGAGATTTTTTCACGCCTAAATACCATGGATTATTGAGCTTGAAATAAATTTCCAAGCTTTCGGTCAACAAACAATGGTATTTGTAGTGCCCTTCCGCATCATTGCGCCTTGTTCTTTTTTGCATTTTTTCAACCGACTCTTTAAGAAGATACGTTGATTTTCATCGAGCAATTCCGGACCCTCATTATAAATTCTATTGATCTCATTAATAAAGTCAGTTGCTTCAGCCCGCGATCCAATAAAACTTCATTTTTGACGATATGTAAATAATCGTTCGGGTTTTCAAGTTGCTTAGAATTAACAACCCATACATCCAGTTGAACGCCATTTAGCATACTTGTATCATTAATTCCACCAATTGAATCGGTAAAGCACAATATTTCTATATCACTTTCAGGTGTATAATCTCCTTCCAAGTATGATCCATATAAAATGATAATGTGACAGTTATACTTCTTCAATGGATATATTTTGACTCTCTCAACAGTATTTTCCACAGAAAGCTCCATTAACATCACTCCCATAAATCCCCATTATCGAAGGTATTATGACTTGAAATCGATTATGAATATTCGGGTATTCAGATTAATATCTTGATAATATAATAAGAACTAGTTAGTTTTCAAAGTTAGATTTGAATGACCCTATAAAACAGGCAGCAATTTCTGTTGGTTTGCGGAAATACGGTAACTAATCTGAAATGCTGAAATTTGTTGGATTATTAAGCGACCAAATTTCGACATTTCACCACTAAAATTCTCAACCTGGGCTATGTTGTCATTCAAAAAGGTAGATACGGTATATTACTATTCTTTTCAAGAGTCTATCCTAGATCAAACACACAACAACATTTTATCACGTGCCACTAAATGTTACAACTTTGAAAAACTGAGCTGTCTAAGTCCCCATTAGTATTATCCATTATAAAAAAGTCACTCCCGAATGATTATGTTCAGCCTGGAGTGACCTGCCTATCAATTTAATATTCTAATATGGTTTAGCCGATTTTAACGCAGTAAACCCTTTTTATATTTTCCCCCTAAAAAGCCAGCGTTATTGTTCGCTGGCTCCTAGTATTGGTTAATTATCTATTCAAAACACTTTTATCCAAGGTAAGTTTGATAGAATTCGACCAACTTGTCAATTGCGGGATTCACAAATTCTTCCTTATCATATAAATCAACGTGTGTTGCTCCTTCAATCACAAAAAGTTCTTTTTGGTAAGAAGCAGCTTTGCTGATTAAATCTTGAGAATAGCCTATAGTATCTGCTTGACTGCCAGCAATCACTAAAATAGGCTGCGTTAAAAAATAATCTACAAAATGGAAAGTGTCAAAGACCATTAATTTATCAATTGACATCATTGACACCTTATTTTCAGAACGAGAATGCTGAGCACGTGGCGTCCGATAATACTCGTTAGCTTCTTTTAAGGTCACTGGCATATCCTCTGTGACTTCTTCTGGTACAAATGGTCCATATATTGGATTAGAGCCATTAGCCTCCCTCGTCCTTTGTTGAGAAGCTTCCTCTAACAAATCCAGCTGGGCATCTCTTGTCATTTCGCCGTTCATCCCTTCACGAATCCAAGCAGCTGGATCTGAAATACTAGCACCTGCTATAGCCTTGATACGTCGGTCTGTCATAGCAGTGTTAAAAACATAGCCGCCACCTGAACAAATTCCTAAAGCACCGATTTTGTCATTGTCAACGTATGGTAGGGTAGTCAGATAGTCAACAGCACATTTCACATCTTCCACTCGCACTGTTGGGTTCTCAACAAATCGAGGTTCTCCACCACTTTCTCCTTGGAAAGATGTATCATAGACGAGCACTACTAACCCTTGTTTAACCAGTCGCTCTGCATAGAATGATGGTGATTGTTCCTTCACAGCACCAGCTGGTGCTGAAATTACTATTGCAGAATATTGTTTATTTTCACTAAAATTATTAGGTAAAAATAGAGTTCCTGCTAAAAGATAACTTCCTTGTTTAATTTTCACTGATTTTTGCATAAGATAACCTCATTTCTTTGTTCAGTCATATGACTGTATCAACAGCATAATCTATAAAGTAACTTTATAGTCAAGAAGAAAATGTACTTTTCTCAAACAAAATTGCTCCATTCGAGTTAATTACATTCTTGTACCAATTAAAGCTAGATTTTTTTATACGTTTTAGAGTGCCGTTTCCATAATTGTCTTTATCTACATAGACAAAACCATATCTTTTTTCCATTTCTCCCGTACTTGCAGAAACTAAATCTATCCAACCCCAAGCGGTATAACCCATAATCTGAACACCATCTTTCATAGCTAAAGCGATTTCTTTTAAATGATGTTTAATATAATCTATACGATAAATATCATTAATTTCATTATCCTCTACTATATCAACGGCCCCTAAACCATTTTCAACAATCATTAACGGAATTTCATACCTTCCATACAGTTCATTCAGATAATAACGAAGTCCTTTAGGATCTATTTGCCATCCCCATTCGCTTTCATCTAAATATGGATTTTTTATAGAAGCAAATACATTACCACTGTTTGCCAGCACTTCGGGATCATGGCTCATACATCCTGACATATAGTAACTGAAAGCCATAAAATCAACTGTTCCACTGCTTAAAATATCTAAATCTTCAGGCAGCATAGTAACTTGGATATCTTTCTCACTCCAATAACGTGATGCAAATACTGGATAGTGGATAGGTTACAATAAATTAGACAAGATTATAAGGACATGATAAAATCTTGTTAAATTTGTGGAGGATATTCAAAATGACAAAACGCAGACCTAAACGTACTTACACCGATGAATTCAGAATCAAAATGGTTCAACTTTACAACAATGGGAAACCCAGAGCGGAAATAATCCGTGAATACGATTTGACAGCTTCAGCGTTCAATAAATGGGTTAAACGCTTCAATGACACGGGTTCGTTTACTGAAGCCGACAATCGATCAGATCATGACAAGGCGCTTATCAAGCTCCAAAAAGAAAACGAACGACTGAAGATGGAAAATGATATTTTAAAGCAAGCGGCGCTGATAATGGGACGAAAAGACAAGTAATCTTTGCCAATAAACACAAATACTCTATCAGCGCTATGTGCAAAGTCTTGAAAATCTCTCGGGCAACTCTCTACTACAAACCCAAAGGGCGTAAAGTGGATTCGAAGCTTGAAGATGAAGTAATAAAATCATTCAAAAACAGCAAGAAGAATTATGGAACACGCAAGATAAAAGATGACTTGGATGATTTAAACATGGTTGCCAGCAGAAGAAAAATTGCTCAAATCATGGACAAATACGGCTTGATTAGTAAATACACCATCAAGCAACGACCAAAGCATTATGGCAAAGTAAATAATGACGATATTGAAAATATGATCAATAGAAAATTCCAAGCAGAGCGGCCAATGCAATATTTAACCAGCGACTTGACCTACATCAAGGTGGCTGGAAAATGGAACTATATTTGTCTGATAATTGATTTGTACAATCGTGAAATCGTTGGTAAATCTAGTGGTCAAAACAAAGACGCCAACTTGGTTATTAAGGCATTAAACGATATAAAAAGTGATCTCAGTGATGTCGAGATATTTCATTCAGACCGAGGATCGGAGTTCAAAAACGAGATGATTGATGGGATATTGGCATTGCATGGAATCAAGAGATCGTTGAGTGCCAAAGGAAAACCGATTGATAACGCGGTATCAGAATCAATGTATAAAATACTCAAAACAGAATTCGCATTCAATCGACAATTCCGCAGTATCGACGAATTGTCATTGGAACTGTATGATTATGTCAACTGGTTCAACAACAAAAGGAAGCATGGGAGCCTTAATTACAAAACACCCGTACAATACAGGATGTCCTTATAAAAATTGTCTAAAAAAGTGTTGACTATCCAATACTGTGCTATTTTTTCACTATCGACTTTTTCTTTGTTAACAACAGTGAATCGTAAGCGTGTTACACAGTGAGTGAAAAACTCAACATTATCCTCCCCCCCAACTAATATTGGAATTTCTTCAATGAGTGCTTGAAATTTACCAGACATATTTGTCCTCCTCCTTTTGTTAATACGCTTACAATTTAAACTATAAAGTAACTTTACAGTCAATAGGTTTTATGATAAAATAAAAAAAAATTTTAATGGAGTATAAATATGGGACAACCAACAAAAAATTACCTAACTATAAGTCAGTTTGCCAAACTAACAAAAATAACTCGAGCTAACCTTATCTACTATGATCAACAAGGAATTTTACAACCAATTGAACGAAATGAAGTCACTGCCTATAGGCTTTATGATGTTCGTCAGTTAGATCAAGCCTATGTCATCACTTTTTTACGTAAGATGGGCGTGCCTATCAAAGACATCAGAAAACATATAAAGAAAAATGCAATTATACATTCTAAAAATCTGATTTATCAACGTCTAGAGCAGATTGAGAAGGAAATTCAAGACCTTCAAAATATGAAATTTAACATGGAGGTCTATTCACAAAATATAGATGAAATTCAACATTTAGACTTTCCCAAATTTAGAATCATGCATCTTCCCTCTTATAACATAAACATTAGTCCGAGATTATCTGAGCTTGAGTCACAGGCTCCTATTGATACGATTCATCATTTTTTTGACCTTTGTTCCCAAAAAAAAATTGATTATCATGGTCATTTAGGGCGACTATTTCTCACTCCTTCTTATGAAAAACCAGATCATATTTTTTTCAGAACAGCTTCGGGTAATTATCAAACTCCTAAAGGAACTTATCTTGTTTACTACACCTATACAGATGGAAGTGATCTAAACTCCATTTATCAGGCTATACAAGAAAAAATAAAAAAAGAACATATTCTTATTACTGGTCCAATTTTTGAGGACTATCCTTTAATGGGAATTTCTCTAAATAAGGACAATACTCATCTTATCCGTATTGCTATTCAAATTGAAGAAACTGTATTAATTGACTGAGTATTCTAATCATGATACCACTCCTATCTACAGAAAAATTCTGGAATATACCATTTATTATTCAACTAAATTGATGTAAAATTTACTATCTTAATCACCACAATTCAAAGACAATATTTGCCAGAGGGTCTTGTTATTTAAAAATTATCCTAGCAATAGTTTTATTATTAAGAAATATATGAGCTGTTTTTGTAATTGTTAATCAATAATTTCTTGTTTTGTAAATTTTTCTTTCATGGAATTGCTACTATTTAAAATATTTACAAATTCCTCCAATTTCCTCACCGCATATTCATATTCGTTAATTTTGTTATTAATCTGATTTTGAATCAGCTCAATCTCGGCTTCAACTTGATTAATGGTAATGTCCTGTGAGAGATTCAATTTAGAACACTCATATCTGGCTAATTGCCTAATATCTTGATATTCACTTTGCAAGTTTACAACTACTTCTGCCATCTTGTTTAAGGCGGCAGTTTTTTCTTGTAACTTCGTAAGCTCGTATGCGTCAAATAGAGCGGTGCTCCATTCAGGTAGTATGATGTTGATGAGATAATTGACATGTAAGACAGAATACCGCGACTTCTATTTTTGATATGACCTCTCTAAAGTAGACAACGTAAATAAATAAAGCGTTGTCTGCGAAAGGAGAGATCTTTTCTTATGGGAAGAAAAATAAAATACTCCATTGAACAAAAGTTACAAGCTGTTTATGATTATTTGGATAGTAATAGAGGAATGGTTCAAATATGCCATGAGCTTAGCATTAGTAAAAGTGGGTAAGATTTATATGATTGGATTGCCCAATATAAAAAATATGGTGATTCCGCATTCTATCACAAAATACATAACAGCTCATATACTACCGAATTTAAAGAAATGGTAGTAGAAGAATATCTAGAAGGTAAATGTTCATTAGAACAAATTTGTTTAAAATACGATGCTACTTACCTGCTGGAATCATTTTCCGAAGAGTTGGGACTCACAGCGGATCTGCGCGCCTGTTTCCCGGACATCTATAAACAGTTGCTGTCAATTGCTTTTTACCTGATCCTGGAGGACAACATTCCTCTTTACCGTTTTGAAAAATGGCACCATACCCATAAGCATCATTACGGGGAAGATATCACTTCACCAAGGAGCAGTGAACTGTTTTCGAAAATAACCGATGACCAGATCAGTAAATTCTTCCGCCTACAAGCCAAGCGTCGTGTAGAAGATGAGTACTGGGCATATGACAGCACAAGCATCTCAAGCTACTTTGAAAAACTTGCCCAGGTGCAGTATGGCAAGAACAAGGAAAATGATGATCTGCCACAGTTGAATTTGTTGCTTGTATTTGGAGAAAAAACAGGTCTGCCATTTTACTATCGCAAGCTTGCGGGCAACATATCGGATGCAAAAACCGTGAAGCATTTGCTTGAAGATCTCGACATCCTTGGGTTTGGAAAGACCAAGTTAGTTATGGATCGCGGTTTCTATTCGGAAAAAAACATCAACGGCTTATACCGTGAGCACATTAAGTTTCTTGTCGGAGTGAAGCTTTCGCTATCTTTCATCAAGAAAAACCTAGATCATGTCTACGATGATATCTTAATGTTCATGAATTTCGATGAATCCATCAACACCTATGGGTATACAGTGGCAACCGACTGGAGCTATTCCCAAGAACGCCCTTATAAAGGTGATGTCATCAAAGGCAAACGCAGGATTTATATCCACTATTACTACAGCATCGACAAAGGGGCTGATGAAGAGTCCGCGTTTGATAAACGGATCGCCAGTTTATACAAGGAGCTCAAGGAAGACAAACGTGTTGATTCCCACGAAAAGGCATACGCCGAATTCTTCAAAGTCAAGAACTCACCAAAGCGCGGCATAACCGTAACCTACAACGAAGAAGCAATCCGCAAAGCCAGACGTTATCTAGGGTATTTCACACTCATTTCCAACGAGAAGATGGATGGAAACTTGTCCAGCAATACTATGACATGAGAAATAGCAAAATAGAGCTAGACATCAGATTGTATTGATGTTTAGCTCTTTTATTAACCATCTTATCAACTCACTCAGCAACACACCATGTGCCACTTCCCACGACTTATATAAACAGGCAAAAATAAAGGACCTTTCCAGGAATATCATTATTTAATAACGATACCCTCCGAAGAGGCCTATATTTAGTGGGTTTTCCAACCATTATATATCTTTCCTTGACATAAATACTACGTCTCGACGTGAAATTGTTAGGCTATTTCACAATTTAGAAATTCATAGTATAACCCCTGTGTATACGCCACCCTCAAATCCGCGCTATAATATCTATCTCTCAATCTCAATTAGGCTTTTTTGCTTTTTGTTTCATCGAACTGGTTGCTAATTTCGATTATTCCATCAAAAGATTACAGTAATATTTACAATATTCAGTGGTCTTCAGGCTACTATTATAGTCAGGATAATCATCATGTAGATAAATTCGCAAATGCTGATTAGGCTATTTCGGCAATAATCCTGCCTACGCAACCTATCAAAAGTGATTCTGTCTACCCAACTACGCAACTTTAAGCTAATAGAAAAGATAGCATAACCGGCTATTTCACAAGGTTTCCAGGCTTTCAAAATCAACTGATTGCTCGGAAACCCTTGTTTTGTACACTTTTCAGTATGTTATTTTTCAACCCTTGACATCAATGCTATCGACTCGACATGCTCAGTTTGCGGGAACATGTCGAATGGATAAATGATGTTGGTGTAATATCCGTATTTTTGGAATTCCAAGATGTCTCTAACCTGAGTCTTTGGGTCACAGGAGATGTAGAGCACTTCTTTTGGCTGCAGTTTGCCAACTGCCTGGATGAATTCCGGAGTCGATCCGGCTCTTGGTGGATCCATTATGACGATGTCAATCTTGTTGTCCATCTGGGCCTGTTTCACCATGAATTTGGTGGCATCATCATTGAAGAAGCGAATATTGTTTATCTTATTGGCCTTGGCGTTGTTGATTCCATCCTGGTAGGCGTCACGGTTGAGTTCGACACTGATTACTTCCTTGACGTTCTTGGCAGCAATCATACCGATTGTTCCGATCCCACTGTATGTATCCAACAATACCCCCCCTTGTCTAGGATTAAGCAAGCCCAAGCCGAAGGCATAGAGTTCCTCGCACTGGTCATGATTGATCTGGTAGAACGATTTCGAGGAAATCTTGAAAGACAGCCCTGAAAGTTTGTCAACGATGAATCCTTTGCCATAGAGAACTTTTTCCTTGTCACCAAGAACAATCGAGGTGTCGCGCTTGTTGATGTTTAGAACGACTGTTTTCACGCTAGGGAACGCCTTGATCAGCCCTTGGCAAAGGTTCTTCGACCCCTTGAACTCATCTTCATTGGATACGATGACCACCATGGTTTCATCGGTGGCAACGGCCCGGCGGATCATCACATGGCGCAGCAATCCCTTTCTGCGTTTCTTGTCATAGATGCTTACCCGGTACTTCTTGAACATTCCCTGAAGATATTTGATAATCTTGTCGGATACCTCGTCATGGATCAGGCACCTCTTATAAGGGACAATCCGGTGGCTGCCTTCTTCATAGAGGCCATAATTATAATTGTTGTCGAAGGCTACAATCACCTTGTTGCGATAGCCGATTTCGTTTTTCGAAGGATGGCAGGGTGCAACTTCGATATCGCTTAGCCGGGCATCCTTAAGCAGTTTCCTGACATAGTCCGTCTTCTTTTTAAGTTGGTCCTGATAGTCGCTTCCCATATATTGGCAGCTGCCACATCCCTTGTATACATCACATGAATATTTCATAATTTGCCTCGCTTTCGCCTTTATTATAGCAGTGAATCGCCTTTTTTCCAACAGGGTCTTTTTATCGAACCCCAATCCGGATTAGGGCGCAAAAAAATGCCACATGATAGCTGTGACATATTATGCTCGTTATTTTTTCTTGTAATAATTGTAGTTTTGTTTGCTTTGATCAGACATATAAGTCAGAAAGTCGATCTTGCCGTTGAAAAGCCCGTAAATCTGGAAGTCGAAGCTCGCGGTTTTCTTGTCGCTTCTTATTGCCCGGGAAATACTTCTGATTACATCCTGTTTTTCTATTTCACTGGCAGCCTCGAAATACACATATGGCGGCTTCACCTTTGTTATCTCGATTTGAATCTTGTCATTTTTGAATTGCTCCAGATTATTGATCAACTTATGATATTGCCCACTTACCAATACTAGTTCCATATTTTCACCTTCTTGTTCGCCAACTAAAACGTTAACACAAATAAGCGAATACGTCAATCAATCCAGCCTTGGAATCCGATCCTTTTCCTTCTGTTTGGCCAGGTACATGATCTCATCAGCCTTGGCTATGGTTTCATGAAGGTCGTTCTTCTTTTTGTAGTGTGCCACACCGTAAGCGAAGGTCACTCCGGCTTTGTTTCTTTCGTGCAAATACTCCTGGGCCTGTTTCAAGACCGCATTCATCAACTCGGGGCATCTCTTTGGAGAGAGGAGGACAAACTCATCGCCCCCGAATCGGTACAGATCCATATCTGAGCTCTTGCATTCCATTATCGCATTAACCACTGCACAGATAGCCCGATCGCCGTTGTCATGTCCCATTTCATCATTGATCAACTTAAGATCATTGACATCAATCATTGACAGGGTGCAATCACGCGTGGAATCGATCTGTCCCAGGCGCCTGTTGTAGGCGATCCGGCTAAAACACCCAGTCAGGGGATCATAGAGGATGATCTGGACAGTCAAAAACAGGTAGTAGATGATAACCGTGACAACCGTGGTGCTCCAGATCAAAAATCTGACCTTATAGGTTATCTCAATCATTGTCGCAGCGGCTATGAGCAACAATATGCCCGAAAGCAACATTGTCTCGACATGCTTGTTCAGACGGTTCTTCTGGCGATATGAAAAATGCAACATCGATAACATGTAGAAAAAGGTTACCGCGAAGGTCACCCAAAACCACCCGCCCCGGTGGTAAATTCCACTTTGGTCGACAAAGAAGATCCAATCATAAAGGATGCTCCCAACAGCCATGACAAAATTGGCCATAAAGGGCAAAAACAACATCTTCTCATAATTATGACGGGGATAATCCATGAAGATCAAGACAATCATCAAAGGGGACATCGGACAAAGCACAAACTGGATTGCAATCAACAATTCCCTGACCAGAACATGACTTCCTGGATCATTCTGGTGTCCAAGAATGTAATTGATCCAGCTTGAACCAATCAGAACAAGAAGCACTACCGCTTCAATCAAAAAAAGCCGCCGCATTCTTTTATCCAACAAATCACATTTAACAACGATTACCAAAAACAACAGTAAAGCACTTAAAGAACTAAAATATGCCTGCAGCGGACCAGATATCATAACAACCTCATTAGCGACCAATTTATAATAACACAATTAGATTTATTATACAAAATACCAAATAAGTGTCAAGCTCAATCAAGATGATAATTGAATAATTAATGCTCTTATGAAACAAATACTGATAATCATATTGTCGATATTCCAAACTCAAGAAAAGAGTCGCGAACTCTATTTCGCAACTCTCTTCCTGGTGGTCAATATTATCAGCTGTATTTTTCCACCTGGCGTTCAAAGGCGGCCAGATGATTCTTTGATGCGCTTTGGAGCGCTTCGAACACGTCCCGGACATCATCAGGGAGATCTTTGGCTAGGAAGATCTCATACATTGCGATGTTGGCAATTTCCGCGGTCACCGCGGTCTGATATGCCTTTAACAATGTTTCTGGAAGGACGACATGGTCTTCGCCATCATCAGCTGGGAGGTTGTAACTGTATGTCTCAAACAACCTCGTCAGGGCATCGATGTGATTCTCTTCGGCAACGACGATGTTCGCAAACGGTTCCGCCTCACCGTACTTGGCGATGATCTGGACATACTCTTCGTGGGCTGCGTACTCGTCCTGGATCGCGAATGTCAACATTTCCTCCACCGTATACTCGGCTGTATCGCTGACCCCGGCTGAACCGTATAGCGTCTGGCTGTCGCTGCTTTCTTCGCCATCGTCAGTGGTATCACCATTATCAGTGGCGTCATTGTCGTCAGTGGTATCACCGCTGTCACTGTTGTCAGTGGTATCACCGCTGTCACTGTTGTCAGTGGTGTTGTTGTCATCGGTAGTGTCGCTATTATCAACCGAACAGCCAAACAACATCGCACTGGCCAAAAACAAGGATCCAATTTTTTTGATTGTGCTGGATTTCATTCCTGTTCACCTCTTTCTACATCAATTATACTCCTGATTTGTGGCAAATGAATGACTAAAACCAAAATTTCATAGCCAATTCATCACAAAAATAATTTACATTTGAGCTTTATAACACTATTGGATTTGGGTGTAAAACAAAAAGGAGTTTATTTTCCAAGGTTGCCCGCTACGTATATTCAATGATGAAGAAGCATCCCTGCTCCTTCTATTTTGTTAAGATTGAAAATGGGTGTGGGCCACCTTCCACTTTTTCAAAGCGATGCCTATCCGGTCCTCAAGGCCCAGAAACCGTAAATCCCCAAAGTGATTATTGTCAGTAGCCACCACTTGATCCAGCTGCCAAACAGCCCCATTGCCGTTCCGTCGAAATAAAGCCTTCGCCCTCCGATGACAGTATGTTTGGCCTCCCAAGAATAGACCATAACGTAAGCCCATGGCAGACATATGCCTAAACTGGCTATCGCGACCGCAGCTCCCAGCAACGTCCAGCCAATCAGCTGTAACAGACCTCCATCGAAATATGAATCGTTCATTATATATCCCCCCTTTTTTTTCATATTGTAACACTTTTGTCGGAATTTACCAGTTAATGTAACTATATCATTTAAATTAATAGCATGAACAATTAACCTTGATTTACCTTGATTTTTCCTTGTATTTTTGTTTTGCTTAAGATATAATAATTAAGTTTATTAGGAGGTATTTATGGCTGCAATATCATATGAATTAAAACATATCTGTAAACAAAGTGGCGCACGCTATGGGATCTTACATACTCCCCATGGTGATGTCGAGACCCCGATGTTTATGCCTGTAGGAACATTAGCCACAGTAAAAGGAATAGCGCCTGAGCGCCTGGTTGAAATGGGAGCCGGAATTGTTCTGGCCAACACATATCACCTTTGGCTCCGTCCCGGTGAGGACGTGGTTGCCAAAGCCGGTGGCTTACATAAATTCATGAATTATCCCGGACCGATGCTTACCGACAGCGGCGGTTTCCAGGTATTCTCACTTGGAAAGACCAGAAAGCTTACCGAAGAGGGAGTCCATTTCAAGTCGATTGTCGATGGTTCAAGCCTCTTCCTTTCACCGGAAAAGGCGATTGACATCCAAAACAAGCTGGGTGCCGACATCATCATGTCACTCGATGAATGCGCCCCTTTCCCATGCACTCACGACTACATGAAAAACTCGGTGGAACGGACTTTAAGATGGGCCAAACGCGGACTTGAAGCCCACAAGAACACCGACAACCAAGCCTTGTTTGGAATTGTTCAGGGTGGCGAATACGCTGACCTGCGTGAACATTGCGCCAAGGAATTGGTGGCTATGGATTTCCCTGGCTACTCGATTGGTGGAACAAGCGTCGGCGAACCAAAGGATATCATGTACAAGATGGTAGATGATGCCATCAAGTGGCTCCCTGAAGACAAGCCCCGTTACCTGATGGGCGTTGGCAATCCGATTGATTTGATCGAGACAGCCATCCGGGGCGTCGACATGTATGACTGCGTCCTACCGACCCGGGTTGCCCGCCACGGTGCGGTTATGACCAGCCTTGGTCGTTTGAACATCAACAACGAAAGATTCAAGGAGGATTTCACTCCCCTGGATCCAAACTGCGACTGCTACACTTGCAAGAACTACACCAAGGCATATCTTCGCCATCTTCACAAATGCGATGAGTTGTTTGGAAAATCATTGCTTTCAATCCACAATGTCAATTTCCTGATCAAGCTTTCCCATGATATCAGGGAAGCGATCAAGCACGACCGTCTGCTCGATTTCAAGGAGGAGTTCCTTGACAAGTACGGCCGCGACGTATACGAAAGGGCCTTCTAATCATGAAAATATCAGATTTCGATTTCGATTTGCCTGAAGAGTTGATTGCCCAGCATCCGGTTGAAAAGCGTGACAATTCAAGATTGCTGGTCCTTGATCGGGCCACTGGAAAAATCGAAGATAGACACTTTTACGATATCATCGATTACCTTGAACCTGGAGACATCCTCGTGCGCAACAATTCCAAAGTGCTTCCGGCAAGACTTTTTGGCATCAAGGAAGCGACTGGCGGCCATTGCGAGGTACTGCTTTTGACCGAGCATGAAAAAGACACATGGGAATGTCTGGTCGGCAATGCCAAGATTGTCAAGCTTGACACCGAGATCACTTTTGGTGACGGTTCGTTAAAAGCCGTATGTCAAGAAGTGAAGGACGAGGGTATCCGCATCTTCAAGATGGTCTATGAAGGAGTCTTTCTCGAGGTGCTAGAACAGCTTGGAACCATGCCTCTGCCACCATACATAAAGGAGCGCCTTGAAGACCAGTCCCGCTATCAGACTGTCTATGCCAAGGAACCGGGTTCAGCTGCGGCACCGACTGCCGGATTACATTTCACACCCGAAATCAACGAGAAGATCAAAGCCAAAGGCATCGAGATTCTCGACGTGACCCTGCATGTGGGTCTTGGGACTTTCCGGCCGGTCAAGGTCGACAATGTCGATGACCACAAGATGCACAGCGAATTCTATATCATGACCCCCGAGGTTGCAGAGCGGCTCAACGAAGCCAAAGCCAAGGGCCAACGGATCATTTCGGTTGGAACAACCAGCACCCGGGTGCTGGAGTCGAACATCTCCAAATACGGAAAGTTCACCCCGACTACCGAGGCGACCGACATCTTCATCTATCCAGGCTATCAGTTCAAGGCCATTGACAGCCTGATCACCAATTTTCATCTTCCAAAATCAACCCTGCTGATGCTTATCAGCGCCCTAGCTTCCAAAGAGCTTATCTTCAAGGCTTACAATCATGCCATTGAGCAGAAATACCGTTTCTTCTCTTTTGGCGACAGCATGCTGATCATCTGATGGAAAAGATCAATTATCATCAAAAGTTTTTGGAAGAACTTGAAAATATCAAAGGCAGCAAGCCCAGCCTGCTGCTTCATGCCTGCTGCGGCCCTTGTTCGACGAACATCATCGACAGCCTGAAGGACCGTTTCGAGATTACAATCTATTTCACCAACTCCAACATCTATCCTAGCGATGAATATTACCGCCGCAAGGATGAGCTGTTTGATTTCGTCGGTTCCTACAACCACAAGAACAACACGAATATTCATGTTGTATCCGACGGTTATGAACCGGAAATCTTCATGTGTCAGTTGGGTGTATATGGGAATGTCAAGGAAGGTGGCAAACGCTGTTATCTTTGTTACCAGCTGCGGATGGAAAAGGCCTACAAATATGCCAACCGCAACAATTTCGATTACTTTACGACAACTCTTAGCGTTTCCCCGCACAAGAACAGCCAGTGGATCAACCAGATCGGCGAGATGGTTGCTACCAAGAATACCAAGTGGCTCTACAGCGACTTCAAGAAGGACAACGGCTATCAAAAATCATGCGCCATAGCCAGCGACTACGAGCTATATCGCCAGAACTACTGCGGCTGCATCTATTCCTACGAACAGATGCTTGCATATAAAGAACAAAAAGATACCGAAGAGTAAACTCTCCGGTATCTTTTCTATATGGATGAAACAGGATGGTGGGTATTAAAACAGAATTTTTATACCAGGCAATGAACAGCCTTGGATGGCAAGCCAAGACCATTCATCGGCCGGTAATGATTGTAAACAAACTTGTTTCCTGATAGTGGCGATGGGTTCTCACAGCCAGGACACATTATCAAATCTTTTATTCTTGGAGAGTTGTCGTTGCTAAGGAGAGATGAACCGTGGTGGCGTTGCATCAGACCTCGGCCAGATTTTAATGATTTTTCGCAATTGATGCGAGTCAAGCTTGCGTCTAGCCATTGAGCATTTTCCAGTTAAGCTGATCATGATGCCGATTGCCTGAGCTGACAATCGATCTTACGGCCTAATCGAGAATCCTGACCCCTGTCACCTCGCCATAATCATCGAGGATCAAATCAACCAGGATGGTATCTTGGACATCAAGCTCTTGACCCCAGTTCCCCAGTGCTGGAGCATTGTAGGTGGCATTGAACTTCACCCCTTTGAATTCTCCCGCTGCAATCTTTACCGTAAGGTACTGAGTTCTTCGGGCTGCGAGTCCCTCAGCTTCCATGTCGCTGGTTTGGATTGCAACAACCTGGGCTTCCACTTCATGGAGCACACTGCCGTCATAGGTGGCGAAGCTACGATGATCGATCAGTTCAACGGCAACAAGGTTCAACAATATGAATAAGACAATGGCAAGCAATTTGTTTTGTGTGATTTTCATTATTTTGATTTCTTTGTAGCTTAATTCAATTTCCATATCTTTACACAATATCTCCATTCAGACAATCATTATGGCTTACCGGAAATGGGAATTGTTTTCCAACCGGTAACATCTTGATCGCTGCCCCTAAGCTTGATTGCTTTATTGCATTATCAGCACTTGTCAAAACTGATTGCAGACGCGTTTTCCCTTTCGATCATCTCGCTGTCCCTAAGACACCTTGATATTAACGAAATGGACATGTTAAGTCAAGTTAAGTAAAATTAACCGCTCAAATCATCCGCTAAATAACCAGCTTGAAATGGTGCTTTTATTTGATTGATCCTGCCACATGGACACCAATTGAGATAATTATCAGTTTGCAGTGCCGCTAGAATTATCACAAACTTAACAGTATCTTAATCGGGGCCAAGACAAACTTTCAAAATATTTACAAAATGAAAAGCCCCCTGTTTCCAAGGAGCCAAAACAACCGGATGTCATCAAATTTAAGCGACATTATTATTTGTCTTTCTTAGGTTTATCTTTATGAGACTTTTCAATAACCTCTTCCAGTTTGCTTTTGTCGGGATCTTGATCGACCTTGTCGTCAATATCTTCCATCTTGTCAAGATTGCCAATTACCCGGTTTTTTTCATCTTTCTTATTGTCGAACATATTAAACCCTCCTTGTAATCTTATTCTAACTATATTTTACCATATCACCGGGAGCAATAACAATAGTTTCAAAAAAGACGACAAAGGTTACCTAATCAAATTCCCACTCAACTGCAGGTTCCCGGTACGCTACTGCCAGCGGCTTTTTGAACCGGCCGTACGAAAAGATGGCCAAGGCAATCCAGATTATTGCAAACGCCGCCAGGTCGACCATTGCAGTGCATCATGGCACAACAAAGCACCTATAAGCATCGATACGGTCTATGAAAGATACTCGCCAGCTCCCCTAGTTTAAGGTCACCAGGATCGGAGCCCCGCAATCTTTTCCCAAAGCTTGCAGTCGTGATACGCCAACCAAAGACTTTTAACTGCCTGATTGCAAAAGTCAAGCAGAAGGAAATGACAAATGACCATATGAACCGGCTCACTTTAGGTATTATCTATCCTGGCCTCATTGTAGGCGATCGAAAATCCATAATATATTTACATCGATTACATATTGGCACGACTGCCTGTATCCATTCAAACGAAAAAGAAACCAGGAAACATCACCACACAAAAGATGCTGGCAAAGTATTTTCCCCAACTATCCCCCAAAGCAGTCAAGGACCAAAAAAGGAATCCATAGACAAAAACAAATTGTCTGCGGATCCCTTTTCCGGACCAGTGATGACTCACCCGCTGCTTATCTGACGCTTATTTTTATTGAATTCCACTAAATATTGAATTCATAATCAATAGCAGTGACTTTAAGCATTTCAGGACCTTCATGGAATAATTTCAGATGTTCCTTTGAAGCCGGATAAGCTTCCAGGTCTTGCATGTTTTTGAAATCGATTATTTGGATAACATCTCCAAAATCCGGTCCCTTTCCTCCGCCTGAAGGATATGTTATATTGTTTCCAACCTGATTATTGATTATGAGCTCATTGTTCCCTATCTCATTCAATAACATCATTAACCTGTCAACTTCATTTTTATTCTTCAATGTGAAAATTGAAATATGTCTGTACATTTTTATATCCCCCTATCCAATGTGTGGATAGTCAACACTTTTTTAGACAATTTTTATAAGGACAGCCTGTATTGTACGGGTGTTTTGTAATTAAGGCTCCCATGCTTCCTTTTGTTGTTGAACCAGTTGACATAATCATACAGTTCCAATGACAATTCGTCGATACTGCGGAATTGTCGATTGAATGCGAATTCTGTTTTGAGTATTTTATACATTGATTCTGATACCGCGTTATCAATCGGTTTTCCTTTGGCACTCAACGATCTCTTGATTCCATGCAATGCCAATATCCCATCAATCATCTCGTTTTTGAACTCCGATCCTCGGTCTGAATGAAATATCTCGACATCACTGAGATCACTTTTTATATCGTTTAATGCCTTAATAACCAAGTTGGCGTCTTTGTTTTGACCACTAGATTTACCAACGATTTCACGATTGTACAAATCAATTATCAGACAAATATAGTTCCATTTTCCAGCCACCTTGATGTAGGTCAAGTCGCTGGTTAAATATTGCATTGGCCGCTCTGCTTGGAATTTTCTATTGATCATATTTTCAATATCGTCATTATTTACTTTGCCATAATGCTTTGGTCGTTGCTTGATGGTGTATTTACTAATCAAGCCGTATTTGTCCATGATTTGAGCAATTTTTCTTCTGCTGGCAACCATGTTTAAATCATCCAAGTCATCTTTTATCTTGCGTGTTCCATAATTCTTCTTGCTGTTTTTGAATGATTTTATTACTTCATCTTCAAGCTTCGAATCCACTTTACGCCCTTTGGGTTTGTAGTAGAGAGTTGCCCGAGAGATTTTCAAGACTTTGCACATAGCGCTGATAGAGTATTTGTGTTTATTGGCAAAGATTACTTGTCTTTTCGTCCCATTATCAGCGCCGCTTGCTTTAAAATATCATTTTCCATCTTCAGTCGTTCGTTTTCTTTTTGGAGCTTGATAAGCGCCTTGTCATGATCTGATCGATTGTCGGCTTCAGTAAACGAACCCGTGTCATTGAAGCGTTTAACCCATTTATTGAACGCTGAAGCTGTCAAATCGTATTCACGGATTATTTCCGCTCTGGGTTTCCCATTGTTGTAAAGTTGAACCATTTTGATTCTGAATTCATCGGTGTAAGTACGTTTAGGTCTGCGTTTTGTCATTTTGAATATCCTCCACAAATTTAACAAGATTTTATCATGTCCTTATAATCTTGTCTAATTTATTGTAACCTATCCAGTGCATTCCACCGTCGATAAATATCTTTTGTCCTGTTGTGTGACTCGACAAATCAGAACACAACCACAAGACAGCATTTGACACTTCTTGAGTATCCGCAAATTTCTTCATTGGAATGACATGTTCTATTAAATTTGCCCCTTGGCTTGGATCTGAAGAAATTGTGTTGTTTGTAAGTTCAGTTCCACTGGTTGGACCTGGACAAATCGCATTGACTCTTATGCCGAATCGGGCATTTTCCAATGCCGCCATTTCCGTTAGAGCCAATACTGCCGCTTTAGCGGGCCCATATGCAGCGAAACCTGGGGCCATTTTATATCCCCCAATGGAAGAAGTGTTGACAATCGATCCAAATCCTTGTTTTTGCATTTGAATCAATTCATATTTCAAACAAAGGAACACTCCTTTCATATCAACATCAACAACCAAATCCCATGTTTTTTCAGAAATTTCCGTCAATGACTCATAGGGCATACGAACACCATCCGGACCAATTCCTGCATTATTAAACGCGCAATCAATTCTTCCATATTTGTTCACAACATAAGCTATTGCTCTTCTCACTTGTTCATCATCAGAAACATCACATTTGACATATTCGGCATTATTTCCGATTTCATCAATTGCTTTGTTTGCGATTTCATCATTGTCTACTGTTAATGCAACAACTGTTGCTCCCTTTTTTGAGAATTCAATCGCCGTCGTTTTCCCGATGCCGCTTGTTCCTCCGGTAATAACAACTATCTTGTCTTTAAAATTCATTTTTTCCTCCTTCAAATACCTTCTGGCTGATTGTGATAACGCAGGATCATCCGCTTCAATAATGGATGCGATATGTTGAAGCAACGCCTCAATCGCCAAATCCTGTTCACCATGTTTCCTTTGATATATTGTCATTGCGTTCACTCAACCGATTCCATCCAAACGCCGCCATATCGGAATAATCCGACAGATAGAATCGACAGTGTCTATTTGAGAGCAACATTTTTTCGATTAATTCAAATATTTTCCCCATTGCTTTCAATGACTCTTTTGTACCATTCAAACGATTTCTTTCTATATCTTTTTAATGTTCCATTACCTGAGTCATCCCTATCCACATAAATCATCCCATATCTTTTAGACATTTCACCTGTTGACGCACTGATCAAATCAATACATCCCCATGCAGTATATCCCATCAAATCAACACCATCCAGTTCAATGGCATCTTTCATTGCCTTGATATGTTCCTTTAGATACTCTATACGGTAGTCATCTTCAACTGTTCCATCTATCAATTCATCTTTTGCTCCCAATCCATTTTCAACAATGAATAACGGTTTTTGATATCTGTCATATAAACTGTTGAGTGTGATTCGAAGACCTAACGGATCGATTTGCCATCCCCATTCAGAAGCTTTTAAATATGGATTTGATGCTAGAATAGAAACTGTACTAGTGAAATGGAAGAATTTCCATCAATGTGGTAGAATGTCATAAACTAAAAATTATGATGGAGATCGAGATATGAGTAGACCAATTTATACAGATGAATTCAAACAAGGCGTTGTTCAGTATGTTGCTGATCACCCTGAAGAATCCAAAATAGCTGTTTCCAAGCGTTTTGGAATTTCGGATGCCACGATTCACAAATGGCTCAAAGACGCTGGTGCAAATAATGGGGTTGTTGCTTCAAGAGGTAGCGGGAATTTTTCCAGCGATGAAGCAAAAGAAATTGCGAGACTGAAGAAAGAACTCAAGGATACCAAGGATGCGCTAGATGTCCTAAAAAAGGCTATTGGCATACTGGGGAAATAACAAAACAGGAAATCTACGCCGCAGTAGAAGAACAAGGCAAAACAGCCAAAATTTCTGTTTCCAGTGTGCTAAACAAACTAGGAGTAAGCAAATCAGGATATTACAATTATTTGAAAAGAACACCATCAAAGCAAAAGGTCAGAAAAGCCATTCTAGCAAAGGAAATCAAGGAAATACATGACGATTCCAAGCAGATCTACGGCGCCCCTAAAATAACTGAATTGCTTCGAAAATCAGGCCATAAAATCAGTGAAAAATATGTGGGCAATATTATGAGAGAAAACAACATGAGAGCCCACTATATCCGACCTTATACAGTGACCACCAAAGATTGTGACTTTTCAAATAAACTTAGAAATATCCTTAAACGTGATTTTAACCCCGAAAAACCTAATGGTGCCTGGTGTACCGATATTACTTATGTGTGGACTCAGGATGACGGATTTGTATACCTGACCAGCATAATGGATCTTTATTCTAGGCGGATAATTGCCTGGACATTGAGCGACACCTTAAGTTCCGAGGCAGTGCTTAAATGCCTGGCGGAAGCCAAACAGAGACGTAACACAGATGACCCTATTGTCATACATTCTGACCGAGGTGTGCAATTTACTTCGAAACTATTCAAGGAAATGACTGAAGATATGGTTACCAGCTACTCCGACAAAGGTAACCCTTGGGATAACGCTTGTATCGAATCTTTTCACGCACTAATCAAGCGAGAATGGACAAATCGTTTTATAATACAAGATTATCACCATGCTTATCGCATAATATTTGAATATATTGAAGGGTTCTATAACACGGTGCGAATACATTCACACTGTGGATATTTATCACCAAATCAATTTGAAAAGAATTACATTAACCTAAGCAAGGCAAGTTAAATTCTTACATTTAATTTGTCCTAAATATTGACATAGTACCAGAATTGCTTTCGGACATTTCCAGGCCTGTGGCAAGGAGTTGCCCGTTATGTACGCCGACATTAAGCACCATCCAATCATTCAATTTAACAGTATCTGTTGTTTTATTCTGACGTTGGTAGCGGTCCAGGTAGACCGTCTGGTTAAAATTGCTTGCGGCAAAGATGTATTCATCCGTAACCTGGATGCTGGTAATGTTGATCCGGTCAAACTCCACTTTTTTATTGGAACCATCTGTTAAGTCAATGTCTAATACTATCCCTAGATCTTTTTTCGTGGACAGCCCTTTCGGAATGACAAACAGATGATTTTTCTGAACGATTGGTTCAATGAATCCAACGTAATCCATAGAGCCATATGGTAGTGCCATTGAGCTTACCTCGGTAAAATCATTCTTATAAAATGTAATAATGCTTTTATTCTTTGTTCCAGTTGACTGAATCACACCAAGATCGAACTCTGGGGAATAAGGTTTTCTGCTGGAACAAGCAGTTAACAGAAGACATAGCAGGAGTCCAAGAATCAGTATTTTTTTCAATTTACGCACCTCGCAGATAATAGGTCTAATGGCCGTTTCATTATATCATGGAATTCTCGGGGACTTTTTTTAAATCGATGTAGAGTTTCGTATATCAACTCTTGATGCCACGGCATTGATGAGGCATAAGAATATCGATACGGATTCGGTCGCCCGACCACAAAAAAAATTGATAAATGTATCTTTATTAATCCAGATACAGCTTCCTGCCCGGTATGTTAATTTACCTGGCAGGAAACCATATTTTAACAGAGTGTGCTGCAGCTTTTGTTCCTCCTCAATTGGTTAAAGGAGAATCAATAAAGCTTCCTCCCTTTGCTAAAAGAAATCAGCGCTGACATCCCTGCTACGATTGGTGGCATTTGCTTATTTTTTAATTTGCCCTATGATCAGAGCATTTCTTCAATCATTTATATATTTATCATAGAGCGACTTCAGATACTGTTCCAGTTTTGATGGATCTGTCCCAAACTTTTTGACATCATGACCAAGAGTTTTTGAGGCTTCCGCTGCTGTTAGTTTATGGGTGTATTTCCCGTTGGTGATCTCCACATAGTCCAGATTTTTAATCAAACCAAGAAGTTCTGTAGAGTATTGAGAAAAGTCGATGATCTCGAATTTATCATTACTATTAGAGTAAATGACTTTTAAACCATAAGGCTGTTCCGTAGTTTTCAGTTCAAGGGTATAGTCCCCTGCGAATTCAAGCCCAGTTTCTTTGACCAGTCGACTAACTCCTGAGTTATCACCCAGATAATCCAGGCGAAGCTTATATAAATTGGCTGCTTCGTTTCTCCAAGGGATCGACTCGATGAACATAAGGGGCTCAGTGGACCTGGTCAATTTGTAATCCGCTTTCTGGCCATTCACTAGAACCTCAAGTTGAACCTTTGCTGTGGTAGAATAGTCGACCTGGTAAATATGATAGTCTGTTGCTCCAGTTATTTCAGAATCGTTGTATTCAATTCGCAATGATTCCTTAAAGAAATTTTGGAAACCAACAGCGGCCACGCTGACATCCTTAGAAAGCCCAGTTCGATAGACGATATAATTCGATCGATTCAGATTACTTGAATTATCTTTTGGATATTGGTATTCCAGAACATAAATTCCTGTGCCGGATGCATCGCAACTTTTGAACCAATCCGATACGACCTTGTTTTCTGCAAAGTCCTGTATACGCATGCCATCAACTGAACCAACGCTGGTCGGATGGCCGCTGCGGAAGTTGGCAAGCCCGAAAACGAGAGTGGATATGATGAGAACCGGAATAAGAATGACGGCCACCAATATCTTGCCCAGACCATTGTCTTTACGCTTTGGGAGGGTAGGAATCATTGCATCCGCAGGAATGGGTTCTCCGCAATGCGCACAGTTTTGCCAACCGGAAGCAATCGCTTTACCGCAATTGGTGCACTTAGCCTTTAAGCTCGTTCCACATTTAGGGCAAGAGGCGTATTCTTCAAGGATTGGGGCCTTACAATTGGGACATTCCAAACTATTATAATCTGATCTAACCACCAGGTAGATGATCAAGCCAATACCGGATGGGGCCAGAGCCGCAATCAAAGTCCAAAGAGCTGCATTCATCCCACGGCTGTTAGCATCCCGATATACATAGACTCCGATGAGGATGGGGAGCACCAGAAACAGTGCTACGACAAAAATTAGGTAAAAATATGCTACATCCATTTATCCATCTTCCTTTCTGATTTAGGCATTGAGTGCAAAGGGTACGGCAGAGGCTTTGCCGTAACGGTCAATGAGTTTTCTGGTAAGCAGGACAGTCAATATTCCACTTGCCGACAGGTAAATTCCCAGGAATACGAGACAGATAACACTGGCTAGCATGGAGTATGGGGCCAGCGCAAGCGCCAGAAGAGCAAGGCTGATCAGAAGTAGATTGGACGCCGCGGCAAAAAGGAACATGCGCCGAACTTCACGGCGTTTTTGAAAAACAGCATTGAGCATCTGTTCAGTGAGTCTTGGTGGTTCGTATTGTTCAAAATCATAGCTCAATTTCATCGTTGATCATCTCCTTCAACAGCAGTCTGGACTTACTCAATCTGGACTTGACGGTACCTGGGGGAATATTTAAAATCGCTGCGGTTTCACCGATGTCGAGCTCTCTGAAATAGTACAAGACTACTGTCAGTCGAAGTTTTTCAGGAAGTCTTTTAACCGCAGCATGAAGGTCACTAAAGTCCTCTTTTTCTTCCGTGGCAGCTTTTTCAAGTACTGCGTCCTTCGCCTCCTGAGAGTCAAATAGGTCGAAGATCAGGCTGAGTTTTTTCTTTCGCAACTGATTCTTGTAGGTGTTAACGCATATCCGTGTCAGCCAACCTTCAAATTCATACTCAGAGTTGTAGTGGTCAAATTTTTGATGGGCCTTCAGCCAGGTCTCCTGGTACAAATCATCGGCATCATCAGGGTTTTGGCACAGTGTCCGACATAGACCATAAAGGCGCCTTCCATGTTTTTCTATGTAATCATCGAGCACTTTACCACCTCCCTTACTAACATATACGAATGCCGACACCAAACGGTTCATTCATTTTTGATTTTTTGTTTATATTTTTTGTTCAGAAGATGGATATCAGGATAAAAAAGAACTGCCGGCCTCTTTGCGGCAGTTCCTTAAGATGCATTAGCCCTTCCTTCTTACTCATTAATGATTACCTTAGATCAACCTCAGTGATATAGTAATCTTTTCCGTCATACACTCCAGCGCGGATCTTCAGCCCGCCAATGGATGTATCCAGACGCGCTGAGATCCGTTGCGTCATATCATTGAAATTGGTATCAACCTGCAAAGTATCAAGGACGGGTGGATCCCAGGATAAATCAACAACATATTGGTTCTGGCTTAGGCGAGTGGTCACGTCACGCTCGAGAAGTCCCGGTGAATTGTACTCCTCAAAGATATTGACTCTGTATTGCAGATCATCAAAGTCTTTACCAAATGCTTCAGATATGACTTTACGAAGATAATCGGTACAGCGGGCAGCCGCATATCGATCGATACGGTCCGCTTCATCCAGAGTCGAAGTGAATATTATTTCAGGCTGACTCTGCGAAGATATCCTGAATGAAAATTCCTTGCGCTTATAGTCGTAGCTTGAACTTACAATCTTAAAATCTTCATCATAACTTGTTTCATATGCCTTAATGATTGCTCTTTGCTGGCTGAATCGCTCAATGATGTTACCTGAAAAAGTCATATAGAAATAGAACACGAAGGCAAGTGCAGTAAGGAGAAGAAATCCTATAACACCAACAAGTCGCTTCGTTCTCTTTTTCATTTTTCAGTTCTCCTTTCTAAATTATTTTTCTCATAGCAACATATTCTTCCGTATTTATAAGTATTATATTACACCCATTAAGGTATAGGTTAATATAGTTACAAATAGACTCATGACAGGCAAGCTGGAGATGTCACAAAGACTAAACGCAGAGCTATTTTGCGGCATTTTGACCGTGTCTCTTAACGGTAAGAATGCCGCTTAGGGTGGTTGCCGGGATGCGATGGCAATGTCATTCTTCACAGCAACTTCGAATGAAGATGCTTCAATATTTGAATTCCTGAGTCAGTATTTATTTTTGTGAGCACTTCCAGAGTGCCATAGGGTGGTTTCGAATACGTTCTACGATTTCGGTTGATTCAAAAAGCAGCTCCGGCTGATATGTCTTATTCCTAAAGGCATCCAGGAATTCCTGTTCGTTGTCCTCAAGCTTTAGAAGCGATTCAAGCCAGGCCTTGACTTGCATCTGAGCAGTCTTAAGATCAATTTTGTCCTTGTTTCGTAATACAGGATAAAGGTCTGTCTTGATACGATTCTGAGTGACTTGATCGATCGTGTTAAATTGGAACTCAAAAGGCGGAGATTCCGCGCCTATCGCGCTGTAAAAAACAACACACTTCCTGAGCAGGGGCTCCTCTGACTCATCAATCAACCCAAATTTCACCAGATTATAAATGTCATAAAGATCTCGTGGTGCCGTTCGATTGATCAAAGCAACGATTTTACTTGCAAATATTTCGATGGGGGCCACACTAAGAACAGAAACTCCAATTGGTTCCCAGGAAGATTCAAAATGTCTTTGTTCAGTTTCACAAACATGACAGCGAAGCATATAGTTGATTTCAACCTTAATGTTATCCTTCATGCCTCCTGAATTTGAGTATTCATAAACAAAAGAATCAAGAGCATGGTATTGCTTCGATTTGGGACTTAACAAATAGCCGTTAGCTTTCATAAATTTTTCGATTCGGTCATTGATGATTGATCTTGTCGCCATCATTTCATCCCGAGTGACGTTTTTTGAAAAATCCAGATCAATATCAACAGACAACCTTGGCAAATTGAAAATTGTCAGGTTGATGGCCGTTCCGCCCTTTAGAGCCAAAGAGTTCCCTAGCAAAGCGTCATTTTCGAAAAACTTCAGTATATCAGTCAATCTGCAAACTTTCTCATATGTATCTCGCACAAAACCAAGTTCCTTAGCTTGTTTCCCCAACAATAACTTGTTCCACTCAGGCATTGAGATCAACCCCCTTACTGAGGATTGATTCAATATTCTCAGGGGCAAAAATCATCCAATCTTCATGTAGTACAAAGTGCTTGGAAAGGGCATCTTTTTCTGAATACAGATAACTCTTTGATCTAGGGATTTTGCTTCTGCAGTAATCAAAAAATGAGTTTGAAAGACCTAACTGTTCCGAAAATTCCGTGAGTAGGAAGCCGGATTTTTGATATAAATTCGCCTGCCCGTATTCATCAAGATAGGTTATCAGCTTATCAGCTCGTAGTGCAGGGACCAGCAACAGACAACGGAGTAGTTCTTCCAAACCACCAATTTTCTCAAAAGAATAGATACTATCGATGACAGTCCTTTCAAGATCTGTGACTCTGATTCCTGAATTGGTTGTAATCACTCCAGAATCAATTTTCGGAGAAACCCTGGTAAAGGTAATGCCATCAAAAGAAAAGTCAGTGAATCTACTGGTTGTCGATACAAAGACCTCATGAAAAACTTGATTAGCATAACCATAGTATTCAAATGCACTGTGATGCGAAATATAAGCATCCTCAGCAATATGAGTTGCTATTAAAAATCGGTTTGCGACAGGCTGCTTCGTTTCAAGACTGATTGCTGTATATAGATCTCTTCGAATTCGATCAATATATCCGTTTTTGACATAATCATTTAGTATTGAGTGTGCTGCTTTTTCGGTTCCAATTAGTTCAACAACATCCTTCCGCGAAAAACAACCCAACTCAATTAGCTTGTCTATGTATTTCATTACAACACCTCCGTTTCTATTATTGCACAAAACATTCCTTTTTTCCAATGTTACGCGCAAAATCAGGAATGGATTTTTCTGTTATCTTGTAGGGTTTTTCTGACCGTGGCTTTTAACGGTCAGGATACCGCTTAAGGTGGTTGCTGGGATTCGATAGCGTTCAGCAATGGCAATGTCGTTTTTCACGACTTCGTCGATCCGAGAGCCACAGACTACGAGGACGTTGGAGCGTCTGAGGTAATCGAGCTCGATGTCCTGTCTGTCCTTATGCTCCTGGGGGATGCCGTCATCAATGAAGGTTGAAAGCATCAGGATGGGACAGATGGGATTGTAGCCAGCGTCGAAAACCTTCCGGCTGTATTTGGTTGCAATCTCTGTATTCTCAGTTGGATCAACGCCCCAGGAAGCTGAGATATATGCGAGAGGTCTCTTCATTTTGAGTAACTCCTTTCAGAAAGTGAACCAAGGGAACATGCATTCTGAACAAGTTTCCTTGGCTTAGATAAATTGCTGATTTGATTTTCGTGTTTGTTTAAATTGCGATATGTGCATAAAAGTCAAATTATCGTTATTCACGAGATTTTATTAGGCTCCCTAGATCCTCGTAAAAGTGGGAACCTGCGCCGTAAAGATCATGTTTCACCAGCGCTGTGTAATAGCTATCGATGGTGGATGGGGCATTGAATAACGTTGTCAGCAGATATTTCTTGATATTCCGGATGAAGGTGGTGTTTTTATCCAGGCATTCAAAGACATATTCTATGTGGGTGCTGTCGATGCGCTGCAGCCGTTCCTTGACCAATGATGCAGGGTAATCATCCCCGGCAACGGTGATGTATTCTCGTTTGGAACAGAGGATCTCCAACATCAGGTCCACGATTTCATCCAGACGATCTTTGTCATAACGCTTAACAATAAACTTGTATTCGATTTTCTCCTGGATGGACTCCTTGATGGAATGAGCATCCAATCCAATCTCATCCTTCTCGATCGTGGTTTCTCTTGATTGATCAGGGATTGATGGATGTTTACTTAATCCCTTAGTCATTAATGGATCTTTATTTGTTTTCTTAGTATTTAATTGCGTTGGATTTCCCAACGTAGGTTTCTCCAACACTGGATTATCCAAGATTGGATTTTCCAACATTGGTCTTTCCAATACTGGCTTCTCCGATATAGGCTCTATGCTTTCTGTAGAATTTGTCGCCAGGTGAGGCTTTTCATAAATCGTGTAGTCTGTACCCTTAAGGTGACCAAACTCATTTCTCTCTCTGGTTCGGACGATGTATCCTGCCCGTTCCAGTTCACGGACTGCTTCCCGGATTGCATCGATACTCTCCCGGTTGATCATGGAAAGTCCCTTGAGGGTGTAGTCCCAGTCTTCCGGGAGTGAGAGCATCTGAGATAGAAGCCCTTTGGACTTCAGCGACAGATCCTTATTCTTCAGATGATGATTCGCCATAACGGTGTAATCCCTCGTTTTCTCAACTCGAAATACAGCCATCTGCATCCCTCCCTTCGTCCGGTTGAATAAAAAAAGCGCTTCGCATTGAAGCACTTCGGAGGGGAATTACCGTTCCTGTGATTGCTGGCGCTTCCGCGACCAGCTTTCCAGCAGCTTGATGATGGTTTCCTCCATCTGCTGGGGTGTGTAGGATTTAGGAAAATACTTCTTGAGCTTTTCGCCGGTGAGGGTGACCTTGTCCGGCTCACCTTTTTTCTCTTCGGACATGATGGCGGTCATAACATCGAAGGTCAGTTTTCCGTCTTGACTGTACTTTTTCAATCGCTGAGCCTGAGACAAGGAAGGTGTAGCCTGCTCCATGTCCATGGCTTCCATCAGCTGGACCTGTTCATGAGGCATGAGGTAGGAAAGCTCTACAGCAGGATTGAAGGCGATCTTCTTGGTATCGACCATATCTAGCAGCTCAGGAACGAGCTCTGTCAGGCGGATAAAGCGCTGGACTTGCTTATAACTTTCGCCGGTTTGATCTGCAATTTTTTCAATTGAATATTTTGACTTCTGGCCAACTTGTCCAGAAGTTAGATCATTACGCTGTCCCTGATGTTTTATTGCTTCCAGCTTCAATTTATATGCGAAGGCGCGTTCACTAGGCAGGATGTTCTCACGCTGAATATTGCTGTCAACCATGATAATGGTGGCAGCGTCATCGTCGAGATTGCGGACGATGCAAGGGAGAGTCTCCTTACCAGCCAGCTCACTAGCTCGCTTGCGACGGTGGCCGGAGATCAACTCATATCCACCATCTTCACGGGGACGGGCGATGACCGGCACCAGGACTCCGTGTTTGGTGATACTCTCGGCGGTCTCCAGCATAGATTCGTCATCTGTTACCTTGAAGGGATGATTCTTGAACGGATGCAAATCTGTCAAAGGAATATCGATGACCTTCTCCTGGGTTGCTTCGATCCTGGTTTCTTCGGTCTGAAAGATCTCATCGTAGGAGGTCAGATTTAGCTTTCTGTCGCTGGGTTTCAAGCTTCATCACCTCCTTCGTCAGATTTTTGTAGGCTTCTGCCACTTTACCCTTGGGATCATGGGCAAAGATACTTTTCCCATAGGAAGCAGTTTCTGCCGCCCGGACAGAGTGGGGGATGGCCGAGTCAAACACCTTCAGCTTAGTTCCGTAGGTTTCCCGTAAAAGAGCACTGATTTCCCTGGCGTCATTGGTCCGGCTATCTACCATAGTCAGCAGGATGCCGTCTATTTTCAACTTGGGATTGATTTGCTTGCGAACTTTGTTGATGGTTTGAAGTAGCTGCTCCAGGCCTTTGGCGGACAGATACTGAGCCTGTACAGGGACTAGAACACTGTCTGCGGCAGCCAGAGTATTGACCGTCAGCATGCCGAGAGAAGGCATACAGTCGAGCAGGATGTATTCGTAGCTGGATTTAATATCATCAAGATACTGTTTCAGGATCTTTTCCCGGCTCATAATATTGACCAGCGAGACCTCAAGTCCGGACAGCTCAATGTTGGCGGGCATCAGATCCACACCTTCACAATGATGCAGGATGCCTTCCTGTGGAGAAAGCGCTGTGTCATTCATGGTTTTTCCTAAGATAGAGGAGAGTGTTATCGGTAGTTGATCCGGCTGAGGATGCCCCAAGCTGATCGTCAGGCTACCCTGGGGATCACAATCTACAAGCAAAACCTTCTTGCCTTCGGCGGCCAATCCGATGCCCAGATTGGTGCAGGTGGTGGTCTTGCCGACTCCACCTTTCTGATTGGCAATAGCGATCACATTACAGGGCAAGGAAAATCACCTCCGATCCGATTCAAAATTCCTGTCAGGAATGAGGACAGGAAGCAGCTGTAAAAAATGATGGGCCTCTGTTCCATGACAATTTGGCAGTCGATCTCTTCAGGCATCTGGCTGCCCATGATCTCGTACATCATCCCAAGGAAAACAGCGAATTGCTCATCATCCGTGATGGAATGCATGTAGAAAAGGGTATCGACGAACTCACCCAGGCTAACCAGATCATCAAAGGATTCAGTTACTACCTCGGCAAAGGCTTCGCCTTGCATTTCAGCCAGATGGCAGACCTGCTTGTAGCGATGATTAAACGTTTCTTTCATAGCGACCTCCTTATATTTGTTGAAACAAAAAACACCTTCGCGAGGAAGGCGTTTCGTTAAAAGTAACGGGCAGCGTTATTTTGATTTTTTGAAAACCAGAATTATATCTGAATACAGAAACAGCTTTATTTGGTCATTTGATTTGATTTTTCTATCTGCTCCTTATAATGATAATTCCAAGGCCATTAATCACAATAAATCCGAAAAGTCCTAGTAAAGCAATATCTACAGGGATAAACTCAATTTTCATAATCTTAAGAGCTAACACTGTGCCGGCCAGGATGAATTGAGAAACGTACAGCATGATCATGGAGTATCGTTGCATCATATATACGGTCCGTTCATCATAAGACGCTGCTTTTCCATTCCTGTTCTCAATGCTCTTATATTTGCTAACAAACTGAGAAGCCAGGGCAGCGGCGCTGACTCCGATCAACAAAGGAAGTGCAAAAACTATAATAGCTTGTTTGTTCAAACCTTCATCGAGGTAAACAGCCAAAACGGCTCCAGCTGCCATTCCGAAAAAAATTATGATCCATAGTAAAATGGAATACTTTTTATTCATTCTGCATCACCTTTCTCAAGATAAAATATTGCTTCAATCGGAAGTTGAAAATACTCGATGATTTTTAGGGTTAACTCAAGACTGGGATTATAACGCTCTTTTTCAATGGCATTTATTGTCTGTCGGGTCACATTAAGATCCTCAGCCATCTTGACTTGGCTAATTTTTCGTTCGAGCCGTATTTCTTGTATTCTGTTTCGAACTGGCAAAGTCAACACGCTCCTATTAGTGTAAAGATATCTTTACACTAATAATAATTCTAGAATCGCACACTGTCAAGAAGGTTTTACACTTTTTCTTCGGCGTATGGGCAGTAATCTTCAAGAATAAACCGTCACAACATGAATATGACGGTTTAATGTCGAGATTTTTCTCAGTTATTGTAGACGTTATTTAGTGCTCTGATGCCGACATCCTCTCGCATATACCACTTTGAGTATTCCTATTCCTTGCTTTTAAAAATTTTCTTGATCTGTTCTTCTCCATATTTAGAAGGAATGCGTGCCTTCATGAATTCTGGACCAGACAGAAAGTCGAGCAGCCATTCCTTTGGTACTAAATAGCGATTTCCCATATCCAAGTGTTTAATTGCGCCCTTATTGATCCATTTAAGTAGGGTAGTGGTTGAATACCCAGTAAGGCTGGACAACTGATTGACACTAAGAACATCTGGATACTTGGATAGCTTCTTTAGATAATGAGCACTGATTTTTCGGATATTCGCAGGTGTCATCAAGAAATCCTTCTCATCAGGTTTACCATAGGTCTTGTACCATCCGGATGGGGCAGCATATCGTCCGGGATCTTTTTCTCTTGATTCCAAATACTCGATGACGTCCTCCAAATTGATTTTGTATTTCCTTGTTTTCTTGCCGCTGTTCACACAGGGGACCAGACCGTTGTCCAGCAAATGGGCAGCAGTTTTCTTGCTGATGTTACAGATTCTGTAAAATTGATCCTTGGTTATAACAGGCGGATACAGCTTATAGAGAAGTTGATATTTGCTTTTTTTCTTCATGGATTTCACCCTTCCTTTTTTGTCTGTCAACGGCAGGTGAAGCCCATTTTTTCGAGAAATGGCTTAAATTGGTGTCTTGTTCTCTCCTAAAAAAATAATTCATCCTCTGAAAGGATTTGTTTTCAAGCGATTCAATTCCTATTAGTTCTCTCCTGAATTCTCTCTTTTCTGCAAAAAAATCAACTTTTTGACCTAAAATTGGGCATTTCTGGGACCCATTCGAACTCATGGGTTTCGAGGCTTTTTTGAGTTTTTATCGTCCAGGACACCTGATAATACTGCGTTTGTAGGTTCCGGTATCTTCCACTAAAGTCGACTAAAGGTGATTATCTTATGAATGAAATGAACGTCTCGAAATCCATATCATTCGCATATAACAACGCCCTGATTACAGAGTTCATGTCGTCGACTTCTCCGTCGGTCGTTATTACTGTCCGGGCAATTTCTTTGTTTGAAGCTGTGTTATCATTAATTAAGCTACATCCGCTAAGCAAAAGAGCTCCCGCCATTATTGGTGCCAATATCTTTTTCACTTCTTTCCCTCCAAAATATATCGGTAGTGTCAAAACCAGTTAGTTATTTATAGCCATAATTAACTGGAAAACCGCAGTCTACCTTGATTTTATCTATATATTAGTCAACCCCCTCTGGAATTGACATATAACTTAGCCATTTCATTGTACAAAAAAGGTAATAGCTCCTATAATTGTAAGTGACAAAACCACAAGTAAAGGAGAACTATTACCATGGCTAAGATTATATCACTAATCATCAGATTATTAAATATGGCTCTTCGCTGTTTGGTGTGGGTAGCTACCATTAAGCCTTTGCGACAACCGCTTCAAGATTGAGCTTGCCACACACCAAATATATCAGTGTTTTGAAGTATTCGTCATTCCGAAATCCTCTTGCCCTGGTCTTGATGTTTTGGATAATACTGTTCATTCCTTCTAGAATTGCATTGGTGTACCTGAACCTGAAATAGTTGAGAATTTCCTCCCAGTGATTGCGGATTAACTTCGCGAATTTCTTCATTGGTTCGAGTCTGGAATGCATCATCCATGAGCACAGTTTTTTGAGTCCTCTGGTTGCCTCTTCAACGGTGTCGCTGGATTCATAAACATCTTGTAGTGCGAGTCGCATATTGTAGGCTCGGGCTGTCTTAAGGTTTAACTTGGCTAAATCAAATTTCTTCTGCTTTTGATTCTCGGTCAAGTTACTCTCATTCTTTAACCAGATGTACTTGGTTTTCTTTAATAAGAAATTGGTGCGCACTTCATCTTTACGGACTTTGTCTACTGCCTCGTTGGCGTGTTTTACTACATGAAATTTATCGATAACAGTATTGCTGTTTTTGAAATTTTCTTTGATACCTTTTTTGAAACCTAACGACATGTCGCAAGTAATGATATTGATAAGCTCTGGATCACCGCCATGTTCCTTGAAGTCCACTACGAAATTATCCACTGTTTTAGAGTCTTTTCCTGGGGTAACGTTGATTACCTTGCGCTTGGCAAGGTCAACGGCTACAGTGATGTAGTTGTGGCCCTTCTTGCTTGTTTCGTCAATACCGATGGCTGTAACATCTGAATAATCTTCTAGTTTCCGAGCCTCATTGACGTAATGCTTGATGAAGCGCCAAAGCCGTGTGTCATGTTCATCGATCATTTGAGCAATGCGAGAAACCGGAAGATGCTTAGCCAACTCTACTACCCAACCTTCAAAAAGCAGGGTAAAACCTGATCCCGGTCTTGCCCATGGTACTTGAACAGTTTGAGGACCGTGATTATTGCAATTTACCCGTGGCAAGTCAGCGTGGATGAATGTCTTGTATTGGAAGAAATTGAGATGTCTCCAGGTCCTTTTGGTTGTATCATATGCAGTTCCACTTTCATTACATCCATCAACCGGACAAGGGAATTTACCGCCTTTGGTAAAACCGATATTAATATGCAATTCCATGCCCTTGTCGGTATCCAAAAAATTGACATCGGAAACAGTCCAAGGTTCACCTAAGTTAAGAGCTTTTGTAAATAAGTCCAAAGTATACATAATCATTACCTCGTTATCGCTAGTAGTTTATGGATACAATTTTAGGTCATTTTAACTAGAAGCACAAGAGGCTATACACCTGCTTACCCATAGTAAACAGCGAAAGGCCTTAAATATCTTAATTAACCATCAGATACATGTACTTGAAAAATAAGATTCTGCTAAGTTGAGAACCGTTATGATTTTTCTTCTTGGCATCGGTGATGAAAGAAGCAGATATTTTCTTATCTTGTCCATGAAATAAGCACCTGTATAACGGTGGTTGAAGCGCCACTCCTGCTCATTTAAGAATAAAGGCAGATCCCGCTTTGCTACGCCATGATATATTCCAGTGATATTGTTTTTGATATCACCAATCAAAGTGTTAATCCAATACAAGCGATGATCATCCTCTTTGTAAATGATCTTTTCCTTACACAACTCAATCTCATCCTCAATTTTGTTAAATGTAGTTTTGCCATCGGTATTCAGTTTTCGATCCTTTGATAGTTTGATGCTCTTCGAGATGACATTTTTTACCTGGATTTGATTGTCGGTTGGAATAGGGTGAAGTTTGATGTATTTTGGGTAATGATTTTCTGCATCCGTCGAAAGTACGACCAAAAAAGGCTGTTGCTCTGTAGCACAACCTTGACGATTCTTCTCTTTGCTCTTGGATCCAATATATGCGACGTCAGCTTCATAAAACAAGCTATCGAGCATCTTTTCACTACAGCTTTGAGCCATCAAAATTCGACATTTTCTGGCAAGAAGTAAGGCTGTTTTGTAATTGACGTCGAGTTCACTTGCAAGTTCTATTGCTGATACACCTTTATTAGCAGTAAAGAAAATATACATACCCAAGATCAGTTTGTAAAGTTCAAGTTTGGTATCCTGGAATATGGTTCCAGCAAGCAAATAATGCTGATGTTTGCATTCCTTGCATTGGTAAGCTTTTCTACTTTCAATGAAGTAGTAATGCATGCAACCGCACTTTTCACAGAAGAACCCTTCAGGCCACTTGATAGTGAAGAAGAACTTGACACATTCATCATTGTCGTTAGCATATTTTCTAGTAAGAGTTATTAAAGAATCTTTCTTTGGTTTTAGTTTGTTTCCCATTGATATCACCTCGGTATTATCATACCAAAGGTTAGGAAAAGCATCACTAAAAACCTAAGATTTAGAAGTCGTAGAAACGGTTTGTAAATCATTATTAAATTTAAGGATGTATTTGGTGGTTAATTAAGTTAAATATCATCAATAAACTTTCTTTCAAATTCGAGTGCTTTTTGATGAAATTTCTGCCTCATGATCCTAACCCCATCATAATGAGTGAGCAGTATCGTAAGTTCAAAATTGATCCACTTCCCTTCATCAAGGAAGAAAACATGCCAATCACTTTCGATGAAGCTGTCGAAATCTATAAATCCAAACATAACGGTCATTTGCCTAAACCTATCAGCAGACGGGTTCCTTTAAACGTGCCTGATAATACGTCATGCCCTCATTGCGGTGCGCCGGTCGATTACCTTTACGATAACAAGTCTGGCAAGATCTCAATGCAATGCCGCTGTAAGGTGTGTGATACTGGCTTCACCCCTGGTAAGAGTTACGTCCAACAGGTTTCCCACTATTGCCCTTATTGCGGACAAAAACTGGAAAAACACCATGAGCGTGAACATTTCACTGTTTATCGTTGCGGCAATTACAAATGTTCCTACTACAAACACAACCTCAAATCCCTCAATAGTAAAGAGAAAAAGCTATACAAGAAAAATTCTTCGGCTTTCAAACTCCACTACATTACGAGGGTTTTTAGTGCGTCAATCGAGCAACTTGAACAACTCCAAGCCACCGTTATGCCAACTAAAGTTCAACTTTCAAATATCAGAAATTCAGACCAGGTCCTTGGTTTGATTCTTACATTCCACATCAATTATGGCCTATCCTTGCGCAAAACAGCTTTGATTCTAAGAGAAGTTCACGACATTGCCGTATCCCATCAAACCGTTGCCAACTACGCAGAAGCTGCCAGCTGCCTAATTAGTTCATGGTTAAACAATTACCAATATGACGGATTGACTGAAGATCAATGCGGAGACGAGACTTACGTGAAAATCAAAGGCAAGAAAGCCTATGTTTTCTTCATGTGCGACAGCGTCAAGAGAATCATAACCTCACATAATATATTCATTAAAAGAGATACCTTCTCAGCGATCCAAGCATTCTATTCGGTCATCAGAAAGTTTAAAGCCATTCCCGAAGGCTTGAATTTTGTGGTAGATGGAAACCCGATTTATATCGTAGCTCAGCAATACTTTCAGATGAACAAAATCAAATTCGCCGTTCATCAGGTTATCGGTTTAGAAAACAATGATGATACATCGAAACAGTATCGACCACAAAAGCAGATAATAGAAAGACTTAATCGAACATTCAAATTCTCGTACTACGTCAAGAACGGATTTTCCAACATCAAGAGAGCCAATGAATTCATGGATCTCTTCACTACGTATTTCAACTTCCTGAGAAATCACAGTACCTTGAAATACAAACCGCCGGTGCTCCTAAAAGAGTTAGAAGGGATCACCAACATGCCAAGAAAATGGAACATCATAATCAAAATGGCGACAGACTACAACTACCAGATATTGAACAACCAGCAAGCAGATCACTCTCACTAATCATTCATTCTTTTCATACTGATGCTAGAATAGAAACTGTACTAGTGAAATGGAAGAATTTCCATCAATGTGGTAGAATGTCATAAACTAAAAATTATGATGGAGATCGAGATATGAGTAGACCAATTTACACAGATGAATTTAAACAAGACGTTGTTCAGTATGTTGCTGATCACCCTGAAGAATCCAAGATAGCTGTTTCCAAGCGTTTTGGCATTTCAGACGCCACGATTCACAAATGGCTCAAAGATGCTGGTGCAAACAACGGGGTAGTTGCTTCAAGAGGTAGCGGGAATTTTTCCAGCGATGAAGCAAAAGAAATTGCGAGACTGAAGAAAGAACTCAAGGATACCAAGGATGCGCTAGATGTCCTAAAAAAGGCTATTGGCATACTGGGGAAATAACAAAACAAAAAATCTACGCCGCAGTAGAAGAACAAGGCAAAAAAGCCAAAATTTCTGTTTCCAGTGTGCTAAACAAACTAGGAGTAAGCAAATCAGGATATTGCAATTATTTGAAAAGAACACCATCAAAGCAAAAGGGCAGAAAAGCCATTCTAGCAAAGGAAATCAAGGAAATACATGACGATTCCAAGCAGATCTACGGCACCCCTAAAATAACTGACCTGCTTGGAAATCAGGCCAAAAAAATCAGTGAAAAATATGTGGGCAATATTATGAAAGAAAACAACATGAGAGCCCACTATATCCGACCTTATACAGTGACCACCAAAGATTGTGACTTTTCAAATAAACTTAGAAATATCCTTAAACGTGATTTTAACCCCAAAAAACCTAATGGTGCCTGGTGTACCGATATTACTTATGTGTGGACTCAGGATGACGGATTTGTATACCTGACCAGCATAATGGATCTTTATTCTAGGCGGATAATTGCCTGGACATTGAGCGACACCTTAAGTTCCGAGGCAGTGCTTAAATGCCTGGCGGAAGCCAAACAGAGACGTAACACAGATGACCCTATTGTCATACATTCTGACCGAGGTGTGCAATTTACTTCGAAACTATTCAAGGAAATGACTGAAGATATGGTTACCAGCTACTCCGACAAAGGTAACCCTTGGGATAACGCTTGTATCGAATCTTTTCACGCACTAATCAAGCGAGAATGGACAAATCGTTTTATAATACAAGATTATCACCATGCTTATCGCATAATATTTGAATATATTGAAGGGTTCTATAACACGGTGCGAATACATTCACACTGTGGGTATTTATCACCAAATCAATTTGAAAAGAATTACATTAACCTAAGCAAGGCAAGTTAAATTCTTACATTTAATTTGTCCTAAATATTGACATAGTACCATAGGTAGTGTCAATATTTTTGTGTAAATTTGTAAAATTAGTTCTTACTGATCATCTTGGTTATTCTTCTTCTAGCAGGAACCAACGTTCGTAAGATATTCCTTTGAATCCCTTATGGGTATGGTTCATGAATTTTTGGTTATATTGTTCAAATTGCGAAACGATGTATTTCTCCACAGCTTCCTCATTTGGGAATTGTTCTTTAGCCTTGATTTTCCGCTTGAGCTGTTTATTGAAACCTTCGATCAGGTTTGTTGTATATATGCTCTTGCGTACCGATTCAGGGAACAAATAGAAAGTGAATAGATTTGAATTCTCTTCAAGTGATTTTGCCACTTTTGGGTATTTTTGCCCCCATTTGGTGATGAACTCCTTAAGCTCTTCACTCGCCGCTTTTTCAGTTTCGCAATTGTAAACTCGCTTAAAATCCTGTGCAATCTCACTACGGTCTTTCACTCTTGCTTTGGCTGTAATGTTTCTTGAAACATGCACCAGGCAACGTTGGATTTTGGCCATCGGAAAAGTGTCTTCAATGGCGTTCTCAACACCGGTTAGCCCGTCAGTACAGAATAACGCAACCGCTTCCAAACCGCGTGTTTTGAACTCTTCAAACAGTTCCCGCCATGTTGTTGCGGATTCGGTTGGCGCAATTGAATATCCTAGTATTTCCTTTGTTCCCTCTAGAGTCACTCCTATAGCGATATGAACCGCCTCTTTAGACACGGTATCGCGCCGCAAAGGAATAACTGTAGCGTCGGTATAAACAACTGCGTATTGCTTGTTTAACGGGCGATTTTTAAAGGCTTCAACATGGGCAACTATTTCCTTAGTAATATTGGAAACTGTCTGTCTGGAGTATTTCTTGCCGTAGATTGATTCAACAGTTTTTACAATGTCGCTGTTGGTCATCCCTGAATTAAATAGATCGATGACAGTGTTGGTGGTAGCTAGATCGTTTCGCTGATATTTAGGGACCAGCGGTGAATCAAAGTCCCCTTGACGGTCACGTGGTATGCGCAGGTTCAACACACCATATTTAGTGTTGTAATCGCGGTTGTAATAGCCATTTCTTGAATTCGAATTCTCAGATCGGTCATATTTCTCATAATCAAGAAAAACGGTAAGTTCGGACTTCAAAATATCGTTGATGGCATTCTCCAATTCGCTCCGGAAAAGTTCTGAGACTACTTGCTCAAAAGCTGGCAGATTATTATCATTTGATATTAGACTTCTAAGTAAAGTTGTTGTAAAATAGTTCATGGGTGTAATCCTCTCGTAAATTGTTTTCGTCGAACTAATTTTACAAGGGTTGCACCCTTTTTTCTACTTAAAAGTTGAAATCCTATTTACACAAAATATTTTACACTATCGTACCATACCTATTTGACACTACCAATATATCTCATTTCTCTTTTATCTTATATCCCTAAACGCTTTACAAATCATGGTGAAATATTTTGCACTATACTTTACCATAACTTTCTCTCTTAAAAACAGCATCGTCAGGTTCCTGCAGCTAATCTGTAAACGGTTACTGTATTATAATAGTATTACATTGGACATTTATTGTCAACATCACTAACTAAAATATTTATTATAATTACTAAATATTCACTAAATTTAGGTGTGGGTTATCTTGCGATTGAACTGCACCCTTATCACATCACTTAACTTCACCATAACCATCTTATTTAGTAATAATTCCTTTATGTGATTGCCTTTTATAAAATTATCAATTATCATTTAGTTATGATTTAAACGAAGGAGTAAGCCATGAAGATAAAAGTGCACGATATTGCCATAAAGGCCGGGGTTTCCGACGGCACTGTTTCTAATGCCCTCAATAATAGAAAAGGAATCAGCGAACAGAAACGTGATCGCATTTTACAGATTGCCCGGGATATGGGTTACTTCCATTCGACAGGAAATGAAAAGAAACTGATCCGTCTTGTCGTTATCAATAATAAAGCGAATGTCATCGGGGATACCCCCTTCTTCTCGGAGCTGATCCGTGGCATTGAAACCGGATGTAGCGCCAATGGGTATGAACTGGCGATCAACCATTTCGAGTCGGAAGACTTTGAAGATACCGATGTTTTACAATTGTTGAAGGTAAACCAGACCAGTGGCATATTGCTTCTGGCAACCGAACTTGATGCCGTTGATCTGGGGATGTTCAAAAAGATATGCATTCCGCTGGTCGTTTTGGATGCCGCTTTCAAGATCTCCGATTTCGATTATGTGGCCATAAACAATGTTGATGGCACATACCAGATTGTCGAACATTTGATTCTCAACGGTCACAAGAAAATAGGAATTATCAATTCCGCCTACCAGATAAACAACTTCAAGGAGCGCCGGATTGGCTACCTTCAGGCGCTTTATGATTACAACCTCGACTTCCTGCCCGAAAACGAGGCTCTTGTCGATCCTAATCCCGAAGGTTCGTACAAAGACATGCTTGGCTACCTGCGTTCCTTTTTAAGCGAGTACCCTGCATCGATGCTGCCTACCGCATTTTACGCGGTTAATGACAACATCGCATTTGGAGCTTTGAAGGCGCTTCGTGAGCTAAAGCTCGACATTTCCATCTGCGGCTTTGACGACATGCCTTTTTGCGAGATGCTCACTCCTCCATTGACTACTGTCAATGTCGACAAGCGATACCTGGGAAAGACAGCTGTTGGCAGACTGGTCACCAAGATTTCGAGCAGCGATACGAACATCCAAAAAATCCTTATCGCAACTTCGATTGTTGAGCGTGACAGCGTGAAAAACTTGAATGAGAAATAAAAAACCTTACCCGCCTCTAGCTGGACTTTTGTCCATTCAATAGAGTCGGTAAGGTTTTTTAGTATTCGATATATATCGTTTTGGTAATGTCATTGGTCAGATAATCGATATTGTTGGAAAGATGACCGGTGTTTTGCAGGACCATGAATATTTCCTGCTGGTCTATCAGCCTTCGTTTTGCCAGGTAGTAGCTTGATTCGCTGAACTGGATCGAACATGAATCGCTGGTGCTTTTGCGGATGATTTCCTCGACCTGGGCCCGTGAATAATCTTCTATATAGAGATCATTCCTCTGGAAATAGGTGTTTTCCAGATCCTCAGTCTCAAACACTTCACCGGTTGGTTCGTATAGTTCGACCATGATATCACTCGAATACATGCAGTAGTCATAAAGCAAGCCGTCCAGGGCATCACCCCAGGTTGCGTCAAGATAATAGTAGTCTCCGTCATATTCGACTACGTTCCACTGGTGGTACTGGCTTGGGTTGTTTGGGCTTTCGATTGAAACACCGACCATCGATCCCACATCAAGACCCATATAGTCGCCTAGGTATTGGAACATCGAGGCGTACCCGGCACATACCGTCTGGCCGTAAATCAAAGATGATACTACCGTCTGGTTGTAATCCGCATTGGTCACATACTCGTTGTTGTTGATCACATACTCGTACAGATAGACAATCTGTTCATATTCGTCCTCACCTTCGATGGCTTGGGTTATGGTCTGGGCCTTTGCCTGGAGCTGTTCCCGGTAACTTTCAACCTCATCCTTATCGAAAAGGTACTGGGGCTGGAAATAGTATTTGTCCCCCTGCTGGTTCAGGGTGCAATTTGCCATATAGAATATCTCCGGATTGTCGAAGACCACCGCATCGACGACCACCTGCAATTCGCTCACGTTGGTCGCCTGGATGGTCACCCTGCTTCCATAGGCAACCAGGCAGTTGTAGATGTTTTGGTAATCTGTCTGCTGGGCTTCGTCAAGTTGTTGGTAGTACAGGTGCAAGCCGGAATCCTGCTCAAACTCATCAGGGTAGCTGACATCCTCGGCGAACAGGCTGCACCCGGTCAACGTCAACGCCAATGATATTATGATCGCGATTTTGCGCATAATCACGCCCCCTTTCCTTTCTTCTAATTATAACCGATAAGTCCGGCTAAAAAAACAAAAACCCGTCAAACGGGTTTATTTTTTGGATATTGTGAAGCTCACGCCCAGTTGTTCGTTCTTGGCCGACAGGTTGTAGCCGTAGATGTCGCAGGTTTTTTTCACGATTGACAGCCCCAGGCCAAACTGTCCCTTATTTCCTTTTTCATAGGGATTGAACATCGATGTGACAATCGTCTCATCGAAGTGTTCCCCATCATTGTATATGGTCAGGTTTTCGTTTTCCAGGGTGATCACGAACTTGTTTTTGACGTAGCGGCAACCGTTGGCCAGGATGTTCTCGATGGCAATCCGCCATGCCTCGATGTCGCCCACAAAAACAGACTCGTCCAAATCAAGCTCAAACTGGATTTCCGGATGCATAAACTTGAACTGGTTGGCGATCTCGCTTACAAGCTGGTCCATTGCGACCGTCTCCTGGCTTTGCGATTCAAACAGGTAGTCCAGACGGTTCAAATGGAGCAGGGATTGGACCTTGCGCTCAAGCCGGCCGGCGTTCTCGATAATCACATCCATTGAGGCATCCTTGGAACCATAAGGGTAGATGTCGTCCTTGACCGACTGCGAATAGGTCTGGATCAGGGTGATCGGCGTTTTCAAATCATGGGAAATGTTATGGATCATTTCCTCTTTGATCTGATTTTGCTTTTCCAGTTCATTTTCCATCTCCACCAGCGAGTCGAAGACCGTTCCGATTTCATCGTCCCGGTTGATCTTAATTTTAGGCCGTTTTCCGGTCTTGATACCTTTGATGTAAAGATCGATTTTTCTAAGCGGGGCGATAAGGGAATTGAGCCATATCGCCAATACCGCAAAGAACGCAATCAGGATACCATAGAAGATGTAAATGATTTCCTTTTGGATCGATTGCACCAGATCCGTTGAATAGGTGCTGTAGAGAATCGATACAGTATATTTCTGGTCGCCGTCGTAATTGATGGCATAGTAGAGGGTATCGTTTTGAAACACCTTCTTGTTGTTTATATGGGTAAGCTCCGGGTCGGACATCATTTCTTCCAGGTCATTTTTGACGACATGGTTGAATATCAGATAGGCCCGGTCAATCGTCATCAGTTTGGATACGCCTATGACCTCATTTGCCATGTCGATATCGAGATGGTATATCTGCTCCTCGATGTGGCTGGCTGTGGGCGCAAACCCGTAGTCAAGATAGTTTGATTGGGCTTTGTTGAGATCTTCGAACAAGTCATCATCGATTACCCTCGAAAGGTTGTTGTTGATAAGCGGGATGATCACTATAAACAGTGAAGCGGTAAAGCAAAACAGGATTATTATCAGCTGATAAGACAGGGGGAATTTCTTTAGCATCAGTCTAAACGGTAGCCGTAACCATACATGGTCCTGATGTTGATGTCGGGCAGCTTCTTGCGCAGACGGCGCAGGGTATCATCGACAACCCGGTCCGAACCGAAGTAATTCTCATCCCATACATTCACAAGAACCTGTTCGCGGGATATCGCCATGCCGCGGTTGGTAACAAAATAGATAAGCAGCTCATATTCCTTGGTGGTCAATACGACCTCTTCGTCATTGTAGAACACCCGACGTTTTGACCCGTCGATTGTGTATCCATCGATATTGATGATGCTGGGATTGTCATACGATCTCTTGATCAGATTATTGACCCGCAGCACCAGTTCCTTCACGTTGAAAGGTTTGGTGATGTAGTCGTCGCTGCCTTGTTCAAGTCCGAAGATCCGGTCGAATTCCTGATCACGGGCCGACATGAAGATGATCGGCATCTTCTCCTTGGATTTGCGGATATGGCTGAAAAGTTCATAGCCGCTGTTCTGGTCAAGCATTATATCGAGCAGCCAGAGCTGGACATCGTCATCGACATGGGCCAATGCATCGGAGTATTTGTAGAAAGATCTGACTTCGTAGCCCTCTTTTTCAAGATAGGTCCTAACCAGGTCGTTCAGGTTTTTTTCATCATCGATTATATTGATTTTAAATTTCATCTTAGTCACCTCGCTTAAGTTTATACTGCAATTATCGTGATAAATTCAAGAAAATGTGGAAAATGATGTTATTTGACTAAGCCGGTTTCTTTGATTACGTCGACAATCCGGTCGACGTTTTGCTTGCATATCGCATCGCTCGCGGCCTCGACCATGACCCTGATCAATGGCTCGGTTCCCGATTCACGAACGAGTACCCGCCCATTGCTTCCAAGCTCCTTAGAGACTAAGTTGATCATTGCCTGAACAGCAGGATGCTCCTGGGCCACCTTCTTGTCAGTTACCCGGACGTTTTTCATCAGCTGAGGATATATTACAAGATTCTCTGTCAATTGCGCCAAAGTCTTTTTCGACTCGATCATCGCTTCCATAACCTTGAGCGATGTCAAAATGCCATCTCCAGTGGTCGCGTGTTTCGAAAAGATGATATGGCCCGACTGTTCCCCGCCCAGGACATGACCATTGGCCACCATGTTCTCGTTGACATACTTGTCCCCTACAGCGGTTTTTTCATACTTTATCGCCAATTCGTCAAATGCCTTGTAAAGTCCCAAATTCGACATGATTGTGGTCACCACGGTATCGTTTTCCAGTTCGTCGTGGGTTTTGGCAAACTTGCCGCAGACATAAAGGATCCCATCACCGTCAACCACCCGGCCGAATTCATCCACCGCGATGCAGCGGTCAGCGTCACCGTCATAAGCGAAACCGACATCGAGTCCGTTCTTGCGGACATATTCCTGGAGAACCTCGATATGCGTCGATCCGCAGCTTCGGTTGATATTGAAACCGTTAGGATTGTTGTTGATTACATATGTCTTTGCACCCAGGGCATCGAATACCGCCTTGGCGATATCGCTGCTGGCACCGTTGGAGCAGTCCAGTCCGACCCGGATGTTCTTGAATGCCCGGGTCGGGATTGAAAGCAAGTATCCTATATAACGGTTGCGGCCTACCGAATAGTCGCTCGCAGCTCCGACATGCTCCCTTTTGGCAAGGGGCAATTCGTCGATCAGACCATCGATGTAGTCCTCGATCTTGTCCTCTATTTCACTGGACATCTTGTGTCCGTTGGAATCAAAAATCTTGATTCCGTTATCATAGTAGGGATTGTGCGAAGCGCTTATCATGATCCCGCAGTCGAATCCGTCAGTTCGGGTGATGTATGAAACCGAAGGTGTCGTGGTCACGTGCATCAGGCTCGCATCGGCTCCGCTGGCCGTGATACCCGCCACCAGGGCGTATTCGAACATGTATGATGAGCGTCTGGTATCTTTTCCAATCACGATGTTCGCCTGAGATTCCCGGGAAAAATACCACCCCAAATAACGCCCCACTTTAAAAGCATGTTCAACTGTCAGATCAATGTTCGCTTCTCCGCGAAAACCGTCCGTTCCAAAATATTTCCCCATAAATTTCTCCTTAGCTTATTGGCTTACTTGTATTTCTAATTCTGCTAATGACACGAACTCATAGGTGTAAGTGTCATCCAGCTCTATCTTGACGGGAACGACGGTCGTTCCTATCGTGATGTTGGCAAGGTCGATTGATGCCTTTATGTCATCGGCGGTCAATGTCGCCACCTTCGATGCCGGTCCCGTAACCTTTATTGATGCAACGTCCTGGTCGGAATTGAAAGTCACCTTGTAATTGTTGTTGTTGTTTCCAATCGCAATCGGAATGGCGCTGATGATCTTGGTTGACGAGTTCTCCCCGACAATCAAGTCGACATCGACCGAAGAAATCGAACTCTTGTAGACGACATTGGGAATGTTCAGCTTTGCATCTTCGAACGATTTGCTTTGGCTCAGGTCCGAAATATCCAAGGTCACGGAAACCGAATCGATCGAAGCCAGGGATTCCTCCTTGCCGTACAGCTTGACTACCGTATCCGAGAAATTCGCCTCAGAGATCGCATAGCCGCTGGCCAGCTTGCCTGAATATGTCGGTACGATTTTGACTTCCTTCGAATACTCGCTTACCGAACATGTCACATTGACCGTGTTTGGCGTGATTGTCACATCTAGCGGATTGCCGCTGCGGTCATAGGCGACAACCGGACTGTTCTGGTTGAAGTTTTCAGTCTGATTTGCCACATCGACCTGAACCTTGACTGAATTGATCAAATCGAGCTGGCTTTGGGCACCGCTGACTTCGACCTGGTCATGTTCCATGGATTCGACAGCTACCGACAGATCGGCACCGATATTGTTGCGGTTTACAAACTCATAACCAAGATTATACGTTTTGGTAACCTTCTGTGCAATGGTCACTTTGACGTTTTGAGGGACAATCAGCACCTGCAAGTCCGAAGGGAATCCGCTTGCCTTGAGTTCCACCGTGCTTTCGCCCACAGTCGCGTTGGTCAGATCGATATAAGCACCATAATCCTTTGACAGCTTGGTCGAATAGATATCCAAAGACGGTCCGATCAGACCGATTGTCACACTTTCAGGGGCGCCCAGGCATACCAGGTCACCTGACAATCCATCAATCTCCAGGGGCACCTCATTCAAGAATTCCCCGCTTGTTGGCGTCCGCAGAATCGATGAAAAATCTCCACCATTGACATAAAAAACAAGCATTGCCGCAAATATGAACGAAAGCACCCTTACCGAATTCAACGACGAAAGCGTGCGATCGAAAAAGCTGTTCAACGAGTTGATGATCATATTCCCGAAATTGCGGATCTTGGTCGTATAGTTGACGTAGCTCTGGTAGTTCTCTCTAGCCTTGGTGGCCTGTTCCTGTCGCTCCCTTTTTTTCGATATCTCCTTCAGGAAATTTTCAGTTGTCGATGTCTTGTGTTCGTCACGTTTTTTAGGCATCCAAATCACCATCCTTCTTGGAATCATCGAACCAGACCAGCTCCTGCATCAGCTTAGCCTTGAGTTCCGGTCGGGATATCTTGATAAGTTCCCCATTGATCGCAAACGAGATCGTCCCGGTTTCTTCGGAGACCACGACTGTCAGGGAATCGGTTATCTCACTGATTCCCATGGCAGCCCGATGGCGGGCTCCATATATCGGGCTGAGCTCCTTCTGGGTTGACGGAAAGAAGGCCGAAGCGGCGGCAATCCTGTCACCCTTGATGATCACAGCACCGTCATGAAGCGGGGTCCCATCGTAAAAGATCGTTTCAAGCAGTTCGCTTTTGATCGAGGCGTTGACCTCGGTACCCGTCTGGATATAATCGATCAGGGAATTGGTCCGCTCGAAGGTGATCAAGGCTCCCGTCTGTGAAGCCGAAAGGTTCGTAATGGTAGTGCACAGCTCATCGAGCACGAATTGCTTCTGGATTTCCGAAAGATCCGACAGCTTGTTTTCCTGGCGAGTCTGGCCGATCTTTTCAAGCAAGGTTCGTATTTCCGGCTGGAAGACGATAATCACGATTATGATCCCCGAAGCAAGAAGGATGTTCACCATGGTATCCAAGGTTGCCAAACCGAAGATACTTGTAAAAAGCTTGACAATGAAGACCATCAGGACCCCCTTGAAAAGCTGGAGCGTCCTCATGTTCTGCGAAAAAGCGATCATCAGCCGGTTCAGAACGAACCAGACCAGGACAAAGTCAAGCAAAACTCTGACTATATTGATTAAAACCATCACCATCTGTGATATTGACATATTCATCACCACTTTCACGACAATTATACCAAATTTCAGGACCCAATTAAACACAAAAAAGCACCTTGAAAGGTTTTGGGAACCCTCCAGGATGCTTGTCTTAACTATTCAATATTGGTATAACCCATAAAATCTCTGTCAATCGCTTTGGCAACAAGGCGACCTTCATTCATCGCATAAACGATCAATGATTGACCGCGGCGCATGTCTCCGGCAACATAAATCTTTTCGTTGTTGGTCCTGAAGTTCTCATCAGCGCGGACATTGCATCTTTCAGTCAGCTCGACATTGAACAGACCTGCCAGCTTGTCGTCGCAACCGGTGAATCCAGCAGCAATCAATACAAGTTGAGCCGGCAACACTTCTTCGCTGCCTTGAACTTTTGTCATTGTCCGTTTTCCGTCGACCACGTCGAATTTCAATTTGACAGTTTTCACACCGGCAACATTTCCATCCTTGTCAAGGATGAACTCCTCAACTGTAGTCTGGAAAAGGCGTGGATCGTGTTCGAATACCGCGATGGCTTCTTCTTGACCATAGTCGGTTTTCTTAACCCGTGGCCATTCCGGCCATGGATTGTCCTGGGTCCGTTGCATCGGCGGTTCCGGCATCATTTCCAGCTGAACCACTGATTTGCATCCCTGACGGACAGCAGTTCCCACACAGTCATTTCCGGTATCTCCCCCACCGATGACGATCACATCTTTGCCTTTGGCATCGATGAATTTCTTATCGGCGAAGTTGCTGTCAAGCAATGATTTTGTAACGCTCGTCAGATATTCCATTGCCATGAAGATGTTTTTCCCGTTGCGGTTTGGAACATTGATATCTCTGGCGGTGCTGGCTCCGGTAGCCAGAACAACACGGTCGAAATTGTCCATGATTTCTTTGGCCTGGGCTTTTGAGTTTACCGGAGTGTTTACCAGGAATTCAACTCCCTCTGTCTTCATCAGGTCAATCCGGCGGTCGATGATGTGTTTTTCCAACTTCATGTTGGGAATCCCATACATCATCAATCCCCCAACCCGGTCAGCCTTTTCATATACAGTAACCTGGTACCCGCGCTTGTTTAGGGTGTCGGCAACTGCAAGGCCGGCTGGACCTGAACCGATTATGGCAATTTTCTTGTCGATTCGGGTTTCAGGAATTTGCGGTTTGACCAAACCATGTTCGAATCCGTATTCGATGATGGCGAATTCGTTTTCTTTTATCGAAACCGGATCTCCGTTCAAGGAGCAAGTGCATGCGGCTTCACATAAAGCCGGGCAGACACGGGCTGTAAATTCAGGGAAGTTGCTTGTCTTCAACAAGCGTTCCAACGCTTTTGGATAGTTGTTGTGGTATACGGCATCATTCCATTCAGGCACGAGGTTGTTCAAAGGACATCCGATTGTGATTCCGTTGATCATCGCTCCTGATTGACAGAAAGGTATTCCGCAATCCATACACCGAGCCCCTTGAAGAGCTTGCTCTTCCTTTGACAACGGTTCATGGAATTCATTGTAATGTTTGATTCTCTCTTTTGGATCTTGTGCGCTTGAATCCTGGCGCTCGTAATCCATAAAACCAGTTGGTTTACCCATTATTTACTCCTTTCTTAACTTCATTGAAAGCCTCAATGCGCGCTTGTTCTTCAGTCAATCCAAGGTTTTCATACTTTTTGATCATTTCAACCATTTTTTGGTATACTCCCGGAATGACTTTCTTGAATCTGCTTGCCTGATTTTCGAAGTCTTCTAATATTTCTTTGGCAACAATCGAACCTGTCGCCTTGTAATGTTTTTCAACCAATTGTTGAAGCTGTTCTTTATCATATTTGGATGACACTGGATCGTAAGAAACCAATGCCGGGTTGACATTTTGATAGAAAGTGTTGTCTTTGTCGTAAACATATGCGATTCCGCCTGACATACCTGCAGCGAAGTTGCGCCCGGTTTTTCCAAGTACCGCAACAAGACCACCAGTCATGTATTCGCATCCGTGATCACCCACACCTTCGACAACCGCATGAGCACCCGAGTTGCGGACGCAGAAACGTTCTCCGGCAACACCATTGATATAGGCTTCACCAGAAGTCGCACCAAAGAAGCATACGTTACCTACGATTATGTTTTCATCAGCTTTGAATGTCGCTTCAGCCGGTGTCTTGACGATGATTTTACCACCTGAAAGACCTTTACCAAGGTAATCGTTGGTATCGCCGGTGATATCGATTGTCAGACCTTTAGGGATGAATGCCCCACATGATTGACCAACCGATCCTTTGGCATCGATCACGAATGTGTCGTCCGCCAGGGTTTCACCGTATTTCTTTGTCAGCTGCGATCCGAAAATCGTACCGAAACTGCGGTCAAGGTTGTTGACATCCATTTTAAGTGTCTGTGCCTGAGCTTTGTTGTCCATTTTGAATTTCTTCATCAGGACAGTTGTATCTTTGACTTCGTCAAGTTTGAAGTCATAAACCATTTTTGGATCGAATTTCACGTTTTCAGCTTTCGCGAATTCAGGATTCAACACTCTTGCAAGATCGATAGGGCAGTCTTGAGCAGCTTCAAGCAAGTCAACACGACCTACCATTTCATCGATTGTCCTGAATCCCAATTCAGCCATAACTTCACGCATGTCTTGAGCGACGAATCTCATGAAGTTTTCGACGTATTCCGGTTTTCCAGTGAAACGTTTTCTCAGTTCCGGATTTTGAGTTGCCACTCCTACCGGGCAGGTATCCAGGTTGCATACCCTCATCATGATACATCCCATTGTGATCAATGGAACTGTCGCAAAACCGTATTCCTGAGCACCAAGCAGCGCAGCTATAGCCAGGTCGCGACCCGTCATCAACTTACCGTCAGTCTCGATAATCACTCGTTTTCTCAAGTCGTTTTCAATCAGGTTCTGGTGGGCTTCAACCAGACCCAATTCCCATGGCAATCCGGCATTGAATACCGAGTTTTTAGGTGCCGCACCGGTACCGCCATCGTATCCTGAAATAAGGATTACTTCAGCTCCGGCTTTGGCCACACCAGCCGCAATAGTTCCAACCCCAGCTTCAGAAACCAGTTTTACTGAGATTCTGGCTTGAGTGTTCGCATTTTTCAAATCGTAAATCAATTGCGCCAAATCTTCAATCGAATAAATATCATGATGTGGCGGTGGAGAAATCAAGTCAACCCCTGGAGTCGAGTGACGGGTTTTTGCTACCCATGGATAAACTTTCATCGCTGGAAGTTGACCACCTTCACCCGGTTTAGCTCCCTGAGCCATTTTGATCTGGATTTCTTGGGCCGAATTCAGGTATTTCGAAGTAACACCGAAGCGTCCTGAAGCGACCTGTTTGATTGCCGAACAACGGCTGTCACCGTTAGGAAGTGGTGTGAATCTTTCTTCATCTTCGCCACCCTCACCTGAGTTAGAACGCCCTTTCAGGCGGTTCATTGCAATCGCCATACACTCATGGGCTTCTTTGGAAATCGAACCATAAGACATCGCTCCGGTTTTGAAGCGGGTTACGATTGAGTCAACCGGTTCAACTTCATCGATTGAGATCGACTCGGTCTTTTTGAAGCGTAATTGTCCTCTTAAATTCAGACTTTCCCCTTCTTTATTGATAAGGTTGGCATATTTTTTGAACAGGTTGTAGTCACCGGTTCTGGTAGCCTGTTGAAGCAGGTAGATTGTTTCTGGTTTGTACAGATGGATTTCTTTTCCAGCCCGTTCATTAAGCTCACCGCTGCTGTCAAGTGAATTGTCGACAGCCAGTCCTAGTGGGTCGTAAACCTTGTTGTGACGATATTCGACATCCTTTTCGATGTCTTCGATATCGTTACCTTCAACCCTGCTTACAGTACCTTTGAAGTATTTGTTTATCAATGCTGAAGACAGACCGATAGCCTCGAAGTTTTGAGACCCGCGGTATGACTGGATTGTCGAGATACCCATTTTTGAAGCAATCTTGATGATCCCATGGATTATCGCTTCATTGTAATCTTCAATAGCCGCAGTGAAGTCCTTGTCGATCGATCCGTCGTTGATCATTTCGATGATAGTATCTTGGGCCAGGTAAGGATTGATCGCGCTGGCACCGTATCCAAGCAATGTCGCGAAATGGTGAACTTCACGTGGTTCGCCCGATTCAACGATCAAAGCGACCGAATTGCGTTTTTTGGTGTTGACCAGATGTTGGTTAAGAGCCGCAGTGATAAGCAATGAAGGAATCGGCATGTGATATTCGTCAATTTCCCTATCAGACAGGATGATGATGTTAGCCCCTTTATGGTAGGCTTTGTCTACAAGGTTGCACACCTTTTCAATAGCCTGTTCAAGGCTTGTGTTCTTGATATATGTGGTAGGAACTGTCTCAACTTTGAATCCGCTCTTGTTGAAGCTGCGGATCTTGAGCATGTCGACGTTCGAAAGAATCGGGTTTTCGATTTTCAACAGACGGCAGTTTTCCGCCTTGTCTTCAAGCATGTTCCCTTCGCATCCCAGATAAAGGGTTGAAGAAGTGACGATTTCCTCTCTGATCGCGTCGATAGGCGGATTTGTCACTTGGGCGAACAACTGCTTGAAGTAGTTGAAAAGAGGCGGATGTTTTTTCGAGAACACGGCCAAAGGCGCATCGGTACCCATTGCGATTACAGTTTCATTCGCATTGAGGGCCATTGGTCTGATGTAGTCATTTACATCCTCATAAGAATATCCGAACACTTTTTGGCGGCGTTTAAGATCGTCACCGCTGTAGTTTTCAGGTTTCTTGTTTGGAATTTTCAGGTCATGCAGTTTGACCAGCTGTCTTTCGAGCCATTCACCATAAGGCGCTTTGTCCGCATATTCGCTCTTGATTTCGTCATCGGAGATCAGACGACCGGCAACTGTGTCGACAAGCAACATTTTTCCTGGTCGCAGACGGTCTTTCAATTCCACGTCTTTTTCATCTATCGGCAATGCGCCAACTTCTGAAGAAAGCACCAGGTAACCATCCTTAGTAATATAATAGCGTGAAGGACGCAGTCCGTTTCTATCAAGGATCGCACCCATGACTTCACCGTCACTAAAAAGAATAGAAGCAGGTCCGTCCCATGGTTCCATTAGTGTAGCATGATATTCGTACATTGCGCGTTTTTTAGGGTCCATCGACTTGTTGTTTTCATGAGGCTCAGGAATTGTCATCATGACCGCACGAGGCAGAGGCATGCCAGCCATTACCAGGAATTCAAGTGTGTTGTCAAGACGTGCAGAATCGGAACCTGACAAATCAACTACCGGGTAAACTTTGTTTGTGTCAACCTGGTCGGTAGCCATATTTTCTTCACGAGAGAACATATTGTTGGCATTACCCTTGATTGTATTGATTTCACCGTTGTGAACAATAATACGGTTAGGATGGGCTCTTTTCCATGAAGGATTTGTATTAGTTGAGAAACGTGAATGGACCAGAGCTACTGCACTCTTATATTGTTTCGATTGCAGGTCTTTGAAGAAAGAACGCAATTGTCCTACCAGGAACATCCCTTTATAGACGATTGTCCTAGAAGAGAACGAACAAATATAAGTATCTTCAAAAGCGCTGTGTTCAAACAGACGTCTCACTTCGTATAAACGGCGGTCAAAATCGAGACCTTTTTGAGTTTGTTTTGGTTTCGCCACAAAACATTGGGCGATGTAAGGCATCGCTTCTAGAGCTTTGCGACCAAGGACTTTAGGTGCCGTTGGGGCTTCACGCCAACCTAAAATTTCCAATTTTTCATTTTCAACAACCATCTCGAAATGCTTGATGACACGGTTGCGGATCAGACTTTCCTGAGGCAAGAACAACATTGCCACACCATATTCACCTTCGTCAGGCAATTTGAAACCCAAATCCAGGTTTGCAAAATATTCATGGGGAATCTGAGTCAAGATTCCCACTCCATCACCAGTTTTGCCATCAGCATCTTTTCCAGCCCGATGCTCCAATTGTTCAACAATTGTCAAGGCATCACTGACTGTTTTATGAGTCTTCACACCTTTAATATTTACGACTGCGCCTATCCCACAATTGTCGTGTTCAAAGCTAGGATCGTACAAAGAATTTTTCATTTGATAAACCTCCTCTTAATTAGGTACGAACAGTTTACTATATTTAATGATATTTGTAAAGAAATAATACGCTATTTAGGTTATTTCAAAATATTTCGCATTTTATTTGTATATTACATGTAATTTGCATACAATCTTCGCTGTATTTTACCCAATCACTTTCCTAAGTTGTAAAAATGTTGAAAAGACAATGAAAAAAGAGTATTATGGTTGATGAAAAGGAGATTATCATGGATAAAAAAATTACTGTTGAAACATCAGCTAGACATGTGCATTTGAGTCAAGCTGATTTGGAAAAATTGTTTGGTGCGGATTACAAATTATGTGAAAAGAAGGCTCTTAGCCAGCCAGGTCAATTCGCCTGTGAGGAAAGAGTTACAATAGTCGGGCCAAAACGTCAACTGGAAAATGTCATCATCCTGGGGCCTACCCGCAATAGCACACAAGTGGAATTGTCACTGACTGACGCGCGCGGTATTGGGATCATCGCTCCAATCAGGGAATCAGGAGACATCAGCGGAACTCCAGGTTGCAAACTGATAGGGCCGGCTGGTGAAGTTGAAATCAGCGAAGGTGTCATCGCTGCCAAACGTCACATTCACATGACCCCGGAAGATGCGGAGGCATTTGGAGTGAACGACAAGCAGACAGTCCAAGTCGAGGTAAACAACGAAGGCCGCTCTATCGTATTTGGAGATGTGGTGATCCGCGTCAGCGACAAATTCGCAACATTCATGCATATCGATACCGACGAATGCAACGCCGCAGGCGGTGTGCTCACTTCATCAGGTACCATTATAAAATAGTCGCCACAAGCAGGAAATAATCCTGCTTTTTTTTGCGCCCATTTTTTATGATGAGATATAAAAAAATAGCTAGCAAAGCTAGCTACATATCTTATTTGTTTAATGCGTCTTTGAATGTAGAACTTGCTTTGAATCCAGGAGCTTTGCTTGCCGCGATTTGGATGACTTCCTTGGTTCTAGGATTGTGACCTTGACGTGCAGCTCTTTCACGAACTTCAAATGTTCCAAATCCTTTGATTGCAACTTTGTTGCCGGCAACTAATTCATCAGATACAACACCTACAAAAGCATTCAACATTTTTTCTACTTCAGTTTTTGGTAAATCTGTTGCAGCAGCGATTGCTCCAATTAATTCAGTTTTATTCATTTTCTATCTCCATTTCATTATAAAGTTTACCACTACATTATATCCCTAATCAGGCCATTTTGCAACATAATAAGCAAGCATCGCCTGGCTTCAAAGAGGAATTATTCACGAATTCACATATTTGATAAAGCGATTGACGATATCGAAAGTGGTCGCGTATGAAGTCACGATCCGCGCCACGAGGTAATCATCATGTTTTTCAAAACACCCGATCTCGAATTCCTCATTGATGTAGTCAAATTCAACCTGACTCATTTTGAAGAACAGCTGGTTTGAGAAAGTTTCAAGATGCTGCTGGTAACCTTTCCTGACCATCGCATCCTTGATCATCGTAGCCATCGCATTTTCATGGCGTCCGATTGAAAGATAGAGTTCGTTTGAGAAAAGTTCCAGGAACTGGACTCCAAGAATCCGTCCCTTGGCCATCAGCGCGCCCCCTTGCTTGATCACATAACGGAAATCGGCCTGCAGTTGCTCATTGAGGATGACCAGGCATTCCCCAAAAAGCAATCCCGCCTTGGTTCCCCCAAAATAAAAGGCGTCGCAATTTGAAGCGATTGTTTGCAGGCTCGCCGCTCCATTGATTGCCAGGGCGCTGACAAGCCGGGCCCCGTCAATGTAGAAAAAAAGATTATGGGTTTTACAGAAGCTGTAAAGTTCCTTTATTTCATCGTCGCTGTAGCAAGTGCCATATTCGGTCGTCTGGGAAATGTAGACCATCTTCGGTTGGACCATATGTTCATCTGTGTGGGTAGCCAGCACCTGAGCGATCAGATCGCAGGTCAGTTTCCCCTGTTCATTCTTTACTGTAATAATCTTATGGCCCGTGGCCTCGATTGCGCCCGCCTCGTGGACAGCCACATGGCTGGAATCACAAGCTACAACCCCCTGAAAAACCCTCAAAACGCCTTTGATGAAGGTGGCGTTGGTCTGGGTTCCCCCGGCAAAAAAATGGATGTCCGCCTTTTCGTTGCCCATCAGAGTCCTGAGCTTATCGGCCGCTTTCAAGCAGAAGGGGTCAAGTCCATAGCCGGCTGTTTCCAGCTCGTTGGTGTCCATCAGCGCCTGCAAGATGCGCGGATGACATCCGGTCGAATAATCATTAAAAAATGTAGCCATATTACCCCTTTCTAGGATACAAGATCCCGTACCGGAAATAGACCAAGTCCAAAAAAGTCTTAATCACGGTTGTTTCATTGGTGGAAGATTCGAAGATATCGTTTATTATCCCATCAACAATAAAAGCGTCATCCACCTTTTCGATGACTTTGGCATCCTTGTTCATTGTCACCAGGATGACTTTGGAATGACGGGTCTTGATCGCATCGACCAGCGAGAACATCTGTAGGTCTCGCGCCCTTGATGAAAGCACAATCGCCAGCGAGTCCTTGTCGAGCAGTTCGATACGCTGGGCATCGTCGCCGCGGTCGGCAAAGGCGTAGGCGAGCTTGCCAAGTTTCAGAAGCTTGATTTGGAAATCCGAAGCCACTATCTTGTTGAACTGAAATCCAAAGAAATGGATCTTTTTTGCATCATGGAGTATCTGGCAGAACCGATCGACATTCTCGATTGACAGACTCTCTTTGGCCATCTGCAGCGACTTGATCGAGGTATCGAAAATCATGTCGATGCAGCTTTGGGGATTGGAATATGCCTCCACCAGGGAACTGCCCGACAACTTGATCTCGTTGCGCGCCATGTAAAGAGATTCGCTGACTTCGTTCTTGAATTCGGCGAAATTGGCAAATTTGAGATGGCGGCAAAACCGGGAAATGGTAGCCGGCGAGGTATAACACATCTTGGCCAGGTCGAGAATATTGATGGTTGGAATCTCGTCAATATGGGTCAATATGTTATAACAGATGGTATAAAACATTTCTTCGGAACTCGAGGTATTCAGGAAAGTCACCAAGTTGTAAAGAATGTCTTTTTCATAATAATTATTAGTTTCCATACATTACTCCTTGCCAATATTATAATACAAATATCAAACACATACAAAGAAAACTGTCAACCAGAATGAAAAAGCACCCTTCCGGGTGCCTTTTCAGGTTCATATACTAAAGATTTTCACCGTTTGTTTTGATGACTTGTTCATACCAGTAGAATGAATCCTTTTTATATCGATTGAGTGTTCCACTGTTTTCGTCTTCCTGGCGGTCGACATAGACAAAGCCATAGCGTTTCTGGTAGCCGTTGAGCCAGCTGAGCAGGTCGGTGAATGACCAGGTGCAATACGCCAGCACGTCACAGCCGTCATCGACTGCCTTTTTCAATTCCTGCAGATGGGCTTGGAGATAGGCGACACGGTACGGATCATGGACCTTGCCGTCTTCCAGCTTGTCAAATGCGCCCAGTCCGTTTTCGGAGATAACTATCGGCAGGTCATAGCGGGATGTGATCTCCCGGCAACAATATCTAAGTCCCATCGGATCGATCGTCCAGTCCCAGTCAGTCGTAGGCAAAAATTCGTTTTTCGGGTTCTTGTAGAGACCCGGAACGCCCTGGATAGTCGAGGTTCCTTTTTTTCCGGTAGTATTCATCTCATGGGTAGTTCCCACACCGTCGATATCATTGAACTCGACAACCGTACTCTGGTAATAGTTGACTCCCATGAAATCCACAAGGCCGGCCGCCTTTTTCATTATGACTTCGTCACCGTCATTCATTTCTATTTCAATGCCCTGGCTGTTCAGGTATCTTATCGCCGCTTTTGGATACCGGCCGTAGCCATAGACATCCATCCAGAAGAAGTTGTTGAGATCATCGTAATCATATTTCGCCATCGCATTGAGTGGCTGGCAGTCTATCCCGTATGAAGGGCTGTATGCAAACGAAGAACCTACCATGGCATCGGGATACATTTCCTTCAGGGATATCACACTGCGGGCATGGGCCATGAACGCATGATGGTTGACCTGATAGAAAAGCTGCTGCTGGTCGATTTTCCCCGGCGGGTGCATTCCATCCAGCCAGCCAAAGCGGGTGAAGATGTTCTGTTCATTCATGATTATCCAATGTTTGACCCGGTCACCATAGTTCCTGAACAGGGTCGAAGCATAGCGGACAAAGTCGTCGACGATCTGGCGGTTTTCCCAGCCATGGTATTTGTCTTCCAGTGCCTGAGGCATATCCCAGTGATATACCGTTACCATCGGAACGATCGAATATTTTAGGCACTCGTTGATCAGGTTGTTGTAGAATTCGATTCCCGCCTGGTTCACTTCACCGTCGCCATCGGGATAGATGCGGCTCCATGCGATCGAGAAGCGGTACGTCTTCAATCCTGCCTCAGCCATCAATGCCACATCTTCTTTGAAACGATGGTAGTGATCGACAGCCTTGTCTCCCGTGGTAGCCTTGAAGGTTTTGCCCGGGATGCGGACAAATTCATCCCAGTTCGACATTCCTTTGCCGTCTTCATCAAAGCCCCCTTCAACCTGGTAGGCCGCCGAAGCGCTGCCCCATAGAAAATCCTTTTTGAATCCTTTGCTTTCTTTAAAATACATAAGAAAAATCCTCCTGACAACATGTTACCATATCATCGGAGGAGATCAGCTTTTTTTAACATATTTGAAACTACAATTTTTCGATAAACGCCTTGAGCGTTTCGTGGTACTCGTCTGTTTCCTTCAAATCATACAGATAGTGCTCGTCTTTCAATACGAACAGGGCCTTGTGGCCGCGGTTGGCATTGTACAGAGGATAGACATGATCAAGTGGCACGAATTCGTCATGACGGGCATGGAAATAAAGGGTCGGAACGTCATTATGTTTGACCAGGTCAACAGTCGATTCATTGATTTCGACATTGGCTACCCGCTTTATTTTTTTGGCGACAATCTGATAGACCGGGAAAACCGGCAAACGGTAATCGTTCAAAATCCGATGCTTGAGCAGATCGCTAAACGAAGTGTATGCCCCATCGGAAATCACTGCCTTGATGTTTTTCAACCGGTGGAGGCTGACCGTGTTCAGGATTGTGTTGGCGCCCATTTCCTTGCCATAGAGGATCAGCTGATGGTCCTGACCGTAGCGCTCGAGCACAAAACGGTTCCAAGCCATCAGATCGTAGACATCGCGGATTCCAAACCCGCGGATATAGCCATCGGAAATGCCATGGGCCGAGGCGTCAATCAGCAAGATATTGGCTCCGGGGATTTTCTTTTGGAAAAAGTCGATGTAAAGGACCATGTCGCTGGAATCAAGCGCCAATGGATGGAGAATGACCAGCGTCATTTTGTTCTCCGGGTTCTCAATAAGAATTCCGCGTTGCTTGATATTCATGTCATTGGCCATCGTAACAATCTCACCATGATATTTTTCCAGCAGCATTGAATGGTCGACATCATCTTTTTGATAACGGTAAATCAAAGACTTGGCGATTTGGTTGCCTGTCGTATACAAAGCGGTGAAACTCGCCCCGGCAAGTGCGGTTGCCGTCCCGGTAACTTTCAGTATTGTGCTTGGTTTCATTAGTCATACCCCCCGAAATTTTCCATTAAAATCCGATTAATATTAGTAACCTGTTCAAACGATGGCAAATAGTACCTTGGATGCTCCATTCTTGCGGCATAGAAGCGAATAGCCTTGATCAGTGCCCTCTTGATTCGCTGCTTGTAGATATCCGGGAAAGTTGATATCGGGAAAGCCGCGAAGACAAAAGTGTTGTAGTCGACAGAGAAATAGTCAATGATGAAATCATAACCTTGGATTTCGATTATGGCATTGCCGATATCCAATATCAGCTCATGATTCACAAAAGAAAGAAAGTCATGAACGATCATCCGGACCACTTCGATTGTAGTAACCCGCAACAAATCCTCATCCTGTTCATAGATGCTCTTCAAGTAATCGATCACAAAATTGTGGCTGTTCTCCCTATGGGTGCGCTCTACAAGGTATTCGATCATGTCAGCCACAGGTGCCAGCGACCGGACAAAGTTGATGTCGATTTTCACCAGAATAAGCAGTGCGAAACGCCGAACTTGCACGAGGTTGAAGACGATCTCATAGAAATCAAGAAGCTGTTTTGAGTCGAACTGGTCGAGCAACGAAAGACACTCGATCAGGATATTGGTGAAGAATTTCAAATGATACTGGTACTCGGTATCGAGATACTTGCTTGTCGAACCGTCCCATTCATATTCATATGATATCTTGTCAAGAATCAAAGCTATCGAATCAATCAGCTTGCTGTAGCTTTTGGTCGCGATCAGCCTTTTGATGTAAGGAATATAGATATCGTAAAACTCGCTGATGGTCGCGTCATTGGTCCCTTTGTGGAATTCCAGATAATCAAGAATGTTGCGATAGTCGATTGGAGCCAGCATGGATATCGATTCGGAATTGCGAATGAAATGTTCGAAAATATCGGTGTGCAGCATCGACTGGTAAGAAGAAAGTGTCGCAATCTTTTCAAGGGCATCCTTGATCATGTATTGCTGCTCACGTTGATTCAAAGAAAGCGAAAAGGTCGGGATGATCTCATCGTTGCTAAAGGCAATCGTCAAGAAAACCGAGATTTCGCGTAATTGACTGTCATATATGTAATATTGGAATTTATGTTCGTTAGGTTTAGTTTGAACACTGGAATGGCAGCGGTATTTGCCGACATAGGTGCTTTGATTTTTCTCCAGATATTCATTAATAAGTTTCAGTTTTGACATCCTATCACCTCTAACCCATTGTAGCATTTTTGCAGTTCAAAAACCATTAATTTATTTCAACCAAAATTAAATGCTCCCGCCTCGCCAATTGAGGCGATGGGAAGCATCTTACTTGTTTCCTTTTCGAAATTCGAATTCGGTCACGATATTGAGATCGAACCCGCTGGCAAATTCCAGCATTTGCTCATAAATGCCGTGGTTGAGTTCCGCGGGCGAATGGGCATCGATACCAAGGATAATATCGTTGCCGACTTCTCCGGCAATTTCAAAGAAATGGCTTGAAGGGTAGGGATACTCGTAACCACCGGGAACTTCCCTTCTGCCACGACGGATTCCGCCGCCATTGATCTCCAAGGGGATATTGAGTTCCTTGGCCTTGTTGCAGATATCATATGTTATTTCCCGGGCAACATCATCGAACACGACTTTACCGATCATGAAAAGATCCGGATGGGCAAGATATGAGAACAGATTGGTTTCGAGTGCCTTGATCACATCGTCACGGTAGCTGTAAAGATCATGGTCGGTAACTTTTTCCTTGCCATAATAACAGCTGGTCGAATTATAACAATTGAAATGGTTACCTAGAATCAGGTAATCCACATCGCCGTCAAGGAGCTGCTGATAGTATTCGAGATACCCCTCGAAATACTCGGCTTCATAGCCCTGATAGATTTCAATCTGATGGGCATGATCATTTTTGAGTCGGCTTACATGTTCCTGGTGGACTGTCCTGCTCGCAAAATCCATGCGCATGGCCGGTCCATTGGAGATGAAGTTGGAAGCCAGGGTCTTGATACCGACCGGACTGAACGCCACCGAATGGAATCCCTTCAACAGGAAGCGGCGATAATCAGGCAACGGGATATGGTCGGAAAATCCCAGTTTGGATATATTGGCTTCGATTGCCGCCTGGACAATTTCCTGTTCGTTGCCGATGGCATGTCCGCAGCGGAATGTATGGGTATGAAAGTTGGTTTTAATCATATCGGACCTCCTGTAAATATAAGCCCTGGGGCTTTGCCTTATGCAGGCACCGGATTTCTCCCTTGCTTTCAAGCATCTGTTCAAGCCTGGCGATTGGCATCCGCCCCTGTCCTACCTGGATCAATGCGCCCACAAGATGACGGACCATATAACGCCTGAAGCCGTTGCCAAGGACCCGGAAACAGACGATGCCATCAATCTGGGTGATCGCAAACTCGTAAATAGTCCGGGTGGTCGTCCCGAGCTGATCAAGGGCACAGTATGACGCGAAATCATGTTCGCCCACAAAGATATCGGCCCCATCTTGCATCGCTTTGAGATCAAGGGGCTTGTTTAGCTGGTAGATATAGTTGGTCTTGAAAGGATCATAATCGTCGACATTGACATAATAGCGGTATTCTTTGCTTTTGGCGCTGTATCTGGAATGGAAATCATCGTCGACTTGCTCCACCTGCTTGACATACACATCATTTGGCAAAAAATGATTGATTGCCTGATGCCATCTGTTCTCGCTCAACTCTTTGGATGAGTCGAAATGAAAAACCTGATTGCAGCCATGCACCTTGCCATCGGTCCTTCCCGATCCATGAATCGCGACTGGCTCCTGGCAGATGTTTTTGAGCGCTGCCTGGATTTCACCCTGGATGGTCCGCTGGTTGTTCTGGATCTGCCACCCCTTGAATTTTGATCCGTCATAGCTGACGGTACATTTAAAACGCATTATAACACCACACTTAACATTATTATTCCAATCAAAACAAAAATACACAAAGTCAAAGCGATGCTGTCCTTGAAATTCCATGACAGCAGTTTGTAACGAGTCCTTTTGGCAACCGGATTGTAGTTGCGCGACTCCATCGCATTGGCCAGATCCTCCGCCCTCAAAACCGAAGATATGAACAACGGTATAATCAGCGAAACCATCGATGTAACCCGGGTGACAAACGAACCCTCATTGAAATCGACACCGCGGCTGGCCTGGGCCTTGGTTATCCGCTTAGTCTCATCGATCAAATCGGGAATGAACCGCAATGCGATTGATATCATCATCGCCAGCTCATGAGAAGGGAAATTGAACCTCTTTAGCGGTTCAAGCAGCTTTTCAATTCCCAGCGTCAGATCCAACGGCTTGGTGGTCGAGGTCAGGATTGTCGAGATGGTGATGATCAAAAACAGCCTGATGATGATATAGGCTGTCTGGAACAGCGCCCCCTGGTAAATCTTGAGAAATCCGAAACTGTAAAGCAGCGGACCGGTCCTGATAAGAAAGACGTTGAACAACGAAATGATGATCATCATCACAAGCATCGGTTTGAGTGCCTTGAAGATGTCCTTGATCCGCGTCTTCGACATGATGACAACGAAAATCAGAAATACTGTCAAGACCCCGTATCCCAGAAAACCGGCATCGAAGAAAACGGCAATCAGCAGGATGAACAAGGCCATTATCTTGGCCCGGGGATCGAGATGATGAATGAGTGAATCGCCTGGTATGTAGCGTCCAAAAGTAAGATTATCCATTTATCTGCTCCTTTAGCGCCCTGATCAGCTCATCGCTGGTCTTGATCGCCCCGTCAAGATGGTAACCGCAACTGTTTATATCGTAAATGAATTTTGATATGATCGGCAATTCGATATTCATGTTATTGATATACTGATGGTCATTGAACAACTCATTGACGGCGCAGTTGCGCGCAATCCTTCCTTCATTCATGACAACTACCTGGTCGCAATACTCCAATACATGATCCATATTGTGGGTGACAAGGATGATGGTCACACCTTGCTTGTTCAATCTGGCAAATAGCTGCATCATCTCGATGGCGCCCTGGGGATCGAGTCCCGCAGTCGGTTCGTCGAGAACAAGGATTTCCGGTTCCAAAGCCAATATCCCGGCGATGGCCACCCGGCGTTTCTGTCCTCCGGAAAGGTCGAAAGGGGAACGGCTCAGGAAACTTTCATCCAGGCCCACCTCATTGATGACCTTGATTGCGATGCGTTTGGCATCCTCATCGGATACACCGAAGTTCTTCGGACCAAAGCAGATATCCCTCTCCACCGTCTCTTCGAAAAGCTGATATTCCGGAAATTGGAAGACCATGCCGACCTTCTTGCGCAGCGGCTTGAGCGGCATCTTCGGCTTTTCACTCGTTATGACAAAATCATCGATGGTGATTGTCCCTGAATAGGGTAGCAGCAAGGCATTAAGATGCTGGATCAGAGTCGATTTTCCACTTCCGGTGTGTCCGACAATCGCGGTCACTTTCTCCTTCATGATTTCCAGATTGACATCCTTTAGTGCCTGAAATTCAAATGGAGTATTCAGGCCGTATATATGGTTTACTTTTTCAAATTTAATTGACATATCTGGTCGACCAACTCCTTTTCATCGATTGTCTTGTCTATTTTGTAACCGGCCTTTTTAAGTTCGCTTGACACTTTCAAGGCAAAAGGCACATCCAGGCGCATCGCCTCCATGAATTCCTGATCGAGGAAAACTTCCTCGGGCCGGCCTTGTCTTTGCACGACACCGTCATTGACGATGATGACCCGGGTCGCCTCTTTGGCAGCCTCGATGTCATGGGTTATCGAGATGACCGTGATGTTCTTGTCCTTGGATATCTTGTTGATCGACCGGTTGATCTGCCCTCTTCCTTGCGGATCCAGCATACTTGTCGCTTCATCAAGGATTATGATATTCGGTTCCATCGCCAGACAGCCGGCAATGGCCACCCGCTGCTTCTGCCCACCCGAGAGTTTGGTCGGCTCATGGTCGAGGAACTTCTCCATATGAACCTTGCGGGCATTGGACACAATGATTTCGTCCATCTTTTCCTGGGGAACGCAGATGTTCTCCAGGCCAAAGGCGATGTCGTCGCGGACCGTCGAACCGATAAACTGGTTGTCGGGATTCTGGAAGACCATTCCGATGTTTTTGCGGACCTCATAGAGATTCTGGATATTGAGTTCCAGGTTGTTGACGATGATCTGGCCCTTTTGCGCCTCAATCAGGCCCAGAAGCAATTTAGCGATTGTGCTTTTGCCGCTGCCATTGGGGCCAAGAATGGCGACATTTTCCCCTTTTTTAATCGAAAGGTTCAAACCCTTCAATACCGGATTGCCTTCGGCATAGCTAAAATGCAGATCCTTTATTTCGATAATATTGTTCATTGCCGGCCTCCAATTCAATTTATTTTATGAAATAAACACGATGTTGTCAACTGATTAACTAAAAAAGCGGGCTAGGCCCGCTAAAAAAATTATTTCGTCAATTGCAATAAAGCCATTGGGGCATTATCACCTTTACGGTTGTCTAATTTGTAAATACGTGTGTATCCACCGTTAACACCTTCAAATTTAGGTGCTACTTCGTCAAATAAGATTTGAACAGCGTTCTTTCCAGTTTCCGGATTAGATACTTTATGCATTTCTGCAGCTGCCTGTCTTCTTGCGTGTAAATCTCCACGTTTTCCCAAAGTGATTAACTCTTCAACAACTGAACGTACTTCTTTTGCGCGAGTTTCTGTAGTACGGATTTGACCGTTAACGATCACTTCAGTTGCCAATGAACGTAACATTGATTTACGGATATCAGATGTGCGTCCTAATTTTCTATTTTTAGCCATGGTAGCGCTCCTTCCTTAAAAATGTTAGTCGACAGGTCTAAAACCTAGACCAAGTTCGCTTAACTTTTCTTTTACTTCTTTTAATGATTTCTTACCTAAGTTACGTACTTTGATCATCTCGTCTTCAGATTTAGCAGCTAAATCTTGGACAGTCTGAATTCCAGCACGTTTTAAGCAGTTATATGAACGAACTGATAAATCAAGTTCTTCAATCGTCATATCTAACACTTTATCAGTAGTATCTTCTTCAACTTCAGACATAACTTCCATATTTTTAGCTATGTCAGTCATTTCGACAAACATGTTTAAGTGTTCAACTAATATTTTAGAGGCAATTGAAATTGCTTCGTAAGGTTTTAATGAACCGTTTGTTTCAACTTCCAAAGTCAATAAATCATATTTAGCTGATTCACCAACACGAGTTGGTTCCACACTATAAGATACTTTTTCAACTGGAGTAAAGATCGAGTCGGTTGGAATGATTCCGATAGTTTTGATCTCTTTCTTGTTTTGATCAGCACTGTTGTAACCGCGATCCTTACGCGCGTAAAGTTCCATATAGAGGTGTCCACCCTCAGCGACATTGGCGATTTCCAAATCTTCAGAAATGATTCGAACGTCAGAAGGACATTGAATATCTTTACCAGTTACTCTTGCAGGACCTGCAACATCGATGATCATTGTTACATTCTCATCGCTGTCAATGTTGAACACTAATTTCTTTAAATTAAGAATAATAGCAGTAACATCTTCAACGATTCCATCCACTGCCGAAAATTCATGGATCGCTCCTTGAATTTTGACCGCGTAGACAGCCGATCCCGGTAGAGAAGATAATAACACTCTTCTTAGGGCATTTCCTAAAGTAGTTCCAAACCCTCTTTCCAATGGCTCAATCACAAATTTGCCATAGTTGTCAGATTCATCTAAATTACGAATATTAATGTTTGCTTTTTCAAATTTATGCATGTCTGCCTCCTCTACTAGTAAAAATATTTATTATCCACGAGGGCGTTTTGGTGGACGGCAACCGTTATGTGGGATAGGTGTCACGTCAGTGATTGCCGAAACTTCCAATCCCGCAGCTTGTAATGCACGAACCGCAGATTCACGTCCTGGTCCAGGACCTTTTACGTTAACTTCAACAGATTTCATTCCGTTGTCCATTGCAGCTTTTGCAGCAGCTTGAGAAGCTTCTTGAGCAGCATATGGAGTAGATTTACGAGAACCTTTGAATCCTAACGCACCTGCAGATGACCAAGAAACAACATTCCCGTGTTCATCTGAGATAGTTACGATTGTATTGTTGAATGTTGAATGGATGTGAGCTACACCCTTAGCTATATTTTTCTTTGCACGTTTTTTACCACGTACTTGTCTTGCTTTTGCCATTTATCCAATCCTCCTTAAATTATTTTTTCTTTCCTGCGATTGGACGTGCTTTTCCTTTGCGAGTACGAGCATTTGTTTTTGTTTTTTGTCCACGAACAGGTAATCCTTTACGATGACGGATACCACGATAAGAACCGATTTCCATTAAACGTTTGATGTTCAAAGCCACTTCACGACGAAGGTCACCTTCAACTTTAACTGATTCGATTTCTTTTCTGATTAAATTGACTTGATCTTCAGTCAAATCTTTTACACGAGTATTTTCGTCGATTCCTACTGTTTCTAAGATTTTTTGAGAAGTAGGTTTCCCAATCCCATAAATATATGTTAAAGATACAACAACACGCTTGTCACGTGGGATATCTACACCTGCTATACGAGCCATATTTTCCTCCTATTAACCTTGTCTTTGTTTATGTTTAGGGTTTTCGCAAATAATCATTACGCGCCCTTTTCTTCTAATTACTCTGCATTTATCACACATTGGTTTTACAGATGGTCTTACTTTCATCTTGCTTCCTCCTAGTACTTACTATTTATGTCTAAATGTAATTCGCCCACGTGTTAAGTCGTATGGAGATATTTCAACGGTAACTCTATCCCCCGGTAAAATGCGAATGTAGTGCATACGGATTTTACCAGAAACGTGAGCAAGAATTTCCACTCCATTTTCTAATGCAACCTTAAACATTGCATTTGGCAATGTTTCAAGCACGGTTGCTTCTACTTCGATTACGTCATCTTTTTTTGCCATATTAACTCCTTACTAAAGTTTTGTTGTTATTTCATATCCATCATCAGTTATTATTACAGTGTGTTCAAAGTGAGCTGCGAGTGAGCGGTCTCTTGTCACAACTGTCCACCCATCTTGCAAGGTTTGAGTTTCCTTCGCCCCTAAATGAGCCATGGGTTCGATGGCCAAAGCCATTCCCTTTTTTAACCGTGGACCACGTCCTGGATTCCCGAAATTAGGAACTGCGGGATCTTCATGGACTGTGCTTCCAATCCCGTGACCGGTATAGTCACGAGGCGTCGAGCAGCCATTACTTTCCAGATACGTCTGAATTGCATAAGAAATGTCAGAAACGCGGTTGCCGGGTTTAATCTGTTCAAGCCCCACATACAGTGACTGTTCGCAAACTTCCATCAGCTGTTTGGCTTTTTCATCAATCGTCCCGACCGCGTAAGTCCAAGCGCTATCTCCATGATATCCATGAACACAGGCTCCAACATCCACCGAGATTATATCACCATTTTTTAATACTGTGTTATCAGGTATCCCGTGAACGACAACTTCGTTTATAGAAGTGCAGACGCTGGCCGGGAAACCATACAAATTCAAAAATGAAGGAGTTGCACCATTAGCGTAGATGACTTCCTCGCAGATCTCATTGATTTGCTTGGTCGTCATTCCTGGCACAATTGTCATTGCTAGCTTCTGGTGAACTAACGCTACAACCCTTCCGGCTTCTTTCATCCAAACTATTTCTTGTGCATCTTTAGTAATGATCATTACAAAGCCTCCAACCGGGCTTTAATATCGCTAAAGACGTTTTCCATAGATTGATCACCATTTATATTAGTAATATCGCCGGTCATTGTATAATAATCAACTAATGGGCGAGTTTGCTTGTTATAAGTTTCTAAACGAACTTTAACAGCCTCTTCACTTTCGTCAGCGCGCTGATATAATTCGCCACCACATTTATCACATACATTTAGAGTTTTTGGAGGATTGAATTCGATATGGTAAGTAGCTCCACAATTGCGGCAAGTTCTTCTTCCTGAAAGACGAGTAGCCAGGATGTCCAAATCAACATCCAGGTTCAGTACTGCATCGATCTTGAATCCGAATTCTTTGCCGATTGATTCCAGCTCACGAGCTTGAATAATAGTTCTTGGGAAGCCGTCAAGAATGAACCCATTAGGGAATTCATGCTCTCTCAGGTATTCTCTTACCATCCCAATTGTGTAGTCATCAGGGACTAAATAACCAAACTGGATGAAGTATTTTGCAATAACTCCGTATTTGGTCTGTTCCTTTAAGGCTTTTCTGAAAATATCCCCAGTAGAAATATGGGCTAACCCATACTCACTGACAAGTTTCGCTGCCTGTGTTCCCTTACCTGCACCAGGTGGGCCCATTAAAATAATATTCATTGACGCCTCCTACAACTATTTTCGAATATATCCGTGATACTCTTTACGAGTGACTTGTGTCTTTATTTGTCTGATTGTTTCTAATGCGACCGAGGTCACGATAATCAACCCCGTTCCCCCAAGGGAAACTTGCGCGTTAGATGTCTGCTCCCAAATCACAGGAGTAATAACCGGAATGGCGGCAATAATTATCAAAAATAAAGCCCCAACTACAGTTACTTGGTTGATTACTCGATATAAATACCAACGTGTCTCATCACCGGTGCGCACACCAGGAATCGACCCTCCATTTTTGCGCAGATCCTTGCTTATCTTCTCAGAATCTATTTGCAGGTTGCTGTAGAAGAAAGTGAAGAACGCAATCATCGCGATGTATAGAACAAACCCGACTGGTTTTTGGTAGTTACATATAGTATCGATTATCTCCGTAACATTGTTAGACTCCATGAACGAAATAACCGTTCTTGGTGCAGCCATCACTGATGCGGCGAAGATTACTGGGATTACCCCAGAACTATTTATCTTGATAGGCATATGCGTTTGTTCCTTGGTCCGCATGATTGTGTTCGTGCTTGACGCATAAACGATTGGGATCTTTCTTTGTGAACCTTCATTGAAGACCACGAAGATAATGATCGCGATATAGACCACAACAAACAACAGATACCATAATAAATCCAGGGTAAAACTTGTTCCTTCAGTTACAATTGAATTAAATGTTGTAATGAAAGACGCTGGCAAGTTTGAGACGATTCCTGTGAAGATCAGCAGTGAAACGCCGTTGCCGATACCCTTATTGGTGATTTGGTCACCTAACCATACGGCGAACATCGATCCCGCTGTCATGATAACGACAACGTAGATGTATGACATAATGCTTGAGTTTTCTAAAATCCCATAGCCTTTGTCGAACGCGTAGGTAAGGACCCCTCCTTGAAGTAAAGATAAAGCCAGTGTCACATAACGTGTCACCTGGTCTTTCTTCTTTTTCCCTGTATTTCCCTCTTTCGACCATTGGGTCAGTGTCGGGATAACATCCATCGATAATAATTCAATGATTATCGATGAAGTGATATAAGGTGAGACTCCTAATGCAAATATTGAAAATCTTTCTAAGGTTCCCCCACCAATCAGATTCATGATCCCGAAGATTCCTTCGGTTGAATCGATTGCGCCGATATTTACCGTAGGAATAGTAATTGCCGCTCCAAGACGGAAGACAAATAAAATTCCTAAAGTAAAAATTATCTTTCGACGAAGGTCACCTTTTGCGAAAACACTTTTCAAAAAAGTTCGCATTTTAGATCACCTCGGTTTTACCACCAGCAGCTTCGATTGCAGCGATCGCTGATTTAGAGAATTTGTTTGCTTGAACTGTTAAAGCTTTTTCTAACTCACCGTTACCTAAGATTTTAACACCAGCCAATTCTTTCTTAACCAATCCTGCTTCTTTTAAAGTTTCAATAGTAACAACACTGTTTGCATCGAATTTGTTTAAAGATTCAACATTAACGATTGCATATTCTTTACGGTTGACGTTAGTGAATCCACGTTTTGGGATACGCATGAATAAAGGTGTTTGTCCCCCTTCGAATCCAGGTTTTTTCAAACCACCTGAACGAGAAGATTGTCCTTTTTGTCCTTTACCGGCAGTTTTACCAGTACCAGAACTAGTTCCGCGACCAATACGTTTTCTAGCTTTACGAGAACCTTCAGTGTATTGTAATTCATGTAATTTCATCAGTACACCTCCTAATTTTCTTCAACTTTTACAAGGTGTTTAACAACATTGATCATACCTTGAGTATAAACATTGTTTTGTTTAACAACTGTTTTGTTTAATTTAGTTAATCCTAACGCTTGAAGAGTTGCCCTTTTTTTAGGTTTTTGACCAATCGGACTTTTAACAAGCGTGATACTTAATTTTTCTGCCATTAATATGTCCTCCTAACCGTAAATCTCTTGAACAGTTTTGTCTCTTAAGCTAGCAACTTCTTCAACTGTTTTTAATGAGCTTAAACCTTCAACAGTAGCTCTAACCATGTTGATTGGAGTTCTTGATCCTAATGATTTAGATAAGATATCTGTGTAACCTGCCAATTCGACAACCGCACGAACAGGTCCCCCAGCGATGATTCCAGTACCGGCAGAAGCAGGTTTCAAGAATACATTCCCTGATTTGAACTGACCATTGATTTCATGAGTGATTGTTCCCTTAACCATTGGTACAGTGATCAAGTTGCGTTTTGCGTTTTCAATTGCTTTACGGATTGCATCAGGTACTTCGTTAGCTTTACCAGTTCCAAAACCAACTCGTCCTTTTTTATCACCGATAACTACCAACGCCGCAAATCTCATTTTACGACCACCTTTTACTACTTTGGTGATACGGTTAATAGTTACTACACGTTCTTCAAATTCTTTTTCTTCTCTTCTAGGTCTATTTCTTGAATTTTTGCGAGTTCTTCTAGGACCACTAGACTCTCTTGGCTTACGTTCTTCCATAGTTGACCTCCTTTAGAATTTTAATCCAGCTTCTCTAGCAGCTTCTGCTAAAGCTTTAACACGACCATGATAAACATATCCTCCACGGTCAAATACTACATTTTCAACACCAGCGGCTTTAGCACGTTCTGCGATTGCAGTACCTACTTGAGATGCAGCTTGGATGTTGCTACCATTTTCTAATTTCATATCAACGCTAGATGCGCTAGCTAAAGTCACACCGTTAACATCATCGATGATTTGGGCATGGATATGAGCGTTAGAACGGAACACGTTTAAACGTGGGCATGAAGCTGTTCCAGATATTTTTCTACGAATACGGGCATGTCTTTTAAGACGGTTTCCGTTACGTGATAATTTTTTTGCCATTATGTAAGCTCCTTTCCTTTAGCTAACTACTTCTTACCAGCAGTTTTTCCTTCTTTTCTGATGATCTTTTCATCAACGTAGCGAATCCCTTTACCTTTGTAAGGTTCAGGTTTACGGTAAGATCTAATAACCGCTGCAACTTGTCCAACGCGTTCTTTAGAAATTCCTGATACGATGATTTTTGTGTTTGTTGGGGTTTCTACAGTAATTCCTTCTTCAACTACCATCTCAATTGGATGAGAGTAACCTAAAGCAAGGTTCAATGCATTGCCCTTCATTTGAGCACGGTACCCGATCCCTACGATTTCAAGTTCTTTTTTGAAGCCTTCGCTACATCCTTGAATCATATTCGCAAGTAAAGCTCTAGTTGTTCCGTGCAATTGTTTTACACGTTTGATTTCACTGCTTCTTTTAACAGTGATTACACCATCTTCGATTTCCATTGAAATAGATGGATCAAATTGTCTAGTTAATGTTCCTTTAGGTCCTTTAACAGTTACTTCGTTATTTGCAGCAACTTCTACAGTGACACCTTCAGGAATGTTAATAATTTTATTACCGATACGAGACATCGTTTAACCTCCTGTTTTCCTTACCAAATATATGCAAGGACTTCTCCACCAACTTGTTTAGCGCGTGCTTCTTTGTCAGTGATAACCCCTTGTGAAGTTGATACAACAACGATTCCTAAACCGTTCAATACTTTAGGAATTTCATTTACTTTAGCATAAACACGTAATCCTGGTTTAGAAATACGTTTTAAGTCAGTAATTACTCTTTCATTTCCTCTGTATTTTAAAGCAATATTGATATTTTTAGAGGCACCTTCGCCCTCAACTTTAAAACCTTTTACGAACCCTTCATTAACTAAAATTTGAGCGATTTCTTCTTTAATTTTAGAGTAAGGAATAGCCACATCATCATGACGTTGTCTATTCGCATTACGGATTCTTGTTAGCATATCTGCAATTGGATCTGTCATTACCATTGCTTAAATCCTCCTTCCACGAATTCTTTCTAATTTTTACCAGCTTGCTTTTTTAACGCCTGGAATTTCACCTTTGTACGCTAGCTCGCGGAAACAAATACGACAAAGTTTAAATTTACTGATTACCGAGTGTGGTCTACCACAACGTTCGCAACGTGTATACTCACGTACTTTGTATTTTTGAGGACGTTGTTGTTTAACCTTCATTGATGTTTTAGCCATTGATTGTACAACCTCCGTTATTTTTGGAATGGCATTCCTAATTGAGCCAATAATTCGCGACCTTCGTCGTCATTTTCAGCTGTAGTTACGAATACGATATCCATCCCTCTGATTTTATTTACTTTATCAAAGTCAATTTCTGGGAAGATTAATTGTTCTTTGATACCTAATGTATAGTTACCTCTACCATCAAATGCGTTTCTAGATACACCTCTGAAGTCTCTTACACGTGGTAAAGAAACACTCACCAATTTATCCAAGAATTCATACATTTTATCGGCACGCAAAGTTACTTTACACCCGATAGGTGCACCTTCACGTAATTTGAAACCTGCAATTGATTTTTTTGCTTTTGTGATTACTGGTTTTTGTCCAGTGATTAATGTTAATTCAGCCACAGCGTCTTCTAATAATTTAGAATTATTTACCGCATCTCCAACACCAACGTTTAAAACGATTTTTTCAAGTTTTGGTGCTTGCATTGTTGAAGAATAATTGAATTTTTCCATTAATGATTTGATTACTTCGTTATTATAACGTTCTTGTAAACGATTCATTATAGCTCCTCCTTCCAACAATCTAAATTTCTGTTCCTGTTGCTTTGTTAACACGAACTTTTACTTTTTTACCATCAGTTTCAGTCACTTTATAACCTAACTTAACTGGTTTTTTAGCCTTCTTATCGTAGTATGCTACATTAGAAACATGAATTGGAGCTTCTCTTGTAATAATACCACCTTCAGGGTCAGTTTGTGATGGTTTGACATGTTTAGTTACCATGTTCACACCTTCAACGATTACGCGATCTTCTTTAGCAAGAACTTGTAACACTTCACCTTGTTGACCTTTGTCTTTACCTGCGATTACTTCGACAGTATCACCTACGCGGATTTTCAATGTCATGTCCTCCTATTATAATACTTCTGGAGCCAAAGATACGATTTTCATGAAGTCAGCATCTCTCAACTCTCTTGCTACTGGTCCAAAGATACGAGTTCCTTTTGGAGACTTGTCATCTTTGATAATTACACAAGCATTGTCATCGAACTTGATGAAAGAACCGTTTTGACGTCCTACACCGTATTTAGTTCTTACGATAACAGCTTTTACTACATCACCTTTTTTTACAGAACCACCAGGGATGGCTTGTTTTACTGTACAAACGATAATATCACCGATATTACTTGTTTTTCTATTTGAACCACCTAAATTGCGGATTACTAATACTTCTTTGGCACCAGTATTGTCAGCTACTTTAAGTCTACTTTCATTTTGAATCATTTAGGCTACCTCCTTTTTCTAGAGTTCTTATACGATATCTGCTTTTTTAACGATTTCCACTAAACGGAAACGTTTTGTTGCAGATAAAGGTCTTGTTTCCATGATTTTAACAGTATCACCGATGTTAGCAGTGTTGTTTTCATCATGAGCTTTGAATTTAGTTGAACGTTTAACACGTTTGCTGTAAAGTTTATGTTTTACGTGAGTTTCAACCAGCACTGTAATGGTTTTATCCATTTTAGATGATACAACAGTTCCAGTATAAACTTTTCTTGCGTTTCTTTCCATTTGTATCTCCCTAATTAACCTTGAAGTTCTCTTTCTCTAATGATTGTTTTGATTCTTGCGATAGATTTACGAACTTCTTTAATACGTGCTGTATTTTCTAATTGCCCTGTAGCTTGTTGGAATCTCAAACCGAACAATTCAGTTTTGAATTCTTCAACCTTAGCCATCAATTGAGCATTGTCTAACTCTTTGATTTCTTGTACTGTCATAATTATTCACCCTTTCCAATGATTTTACATTTAATAGGTAATTTATGAGAGGCAAGTCTTAAAGCTTCTCTAGCAACTTCTTCGTCTACACCGGCTACTTCGAACATTACGCGGCCAGTCTTAACTACAGCTACCCATTCTTCTGGTGAACCTTTCCCAGATCCCATACGCACTTCTAAAGGTTTTTTAGTTTTAGCTAAGTGAGGGAAGATACGGATCCAAACTTTTCCGCCACGTTTCATGTAACGGTTGATTGCGATACGGGCAGCTTCAATTTGACGTGAAGTGATCCAAGCACCTTCTTGAGCCGCTAATCCGAACTCACCGAATGATACTTTAGTTCCGCCTTTTGATTTACCTTCATATTTAATTCTATGTGGTCTTCTATATTTCGTTCTTTTAGGCATCAACATAATTATTTAGCCTCCTTTTTCTTTTCAGGAAGGATTTCACCTTTACAGATCCAAACTTTAACTCCTAATTTCCCATAAGTTGTATCTGCTTCAGCTGTAGCGTAATCAATGTCTGCTCTTAAAGTATGTAAAGGCACGTTACCTTCGCTGTATCCTTCAGCACGAGCCATGTCAGCTCCACCCAAACGACCTGAAACGTTAGTTTTGATTCCTTTAGCTCCGGCTCTCATCGCACGTTGAATTGCACGTTTTTGCACAGTTCTGAATGATGCACGGTTTTCTAATTGTTCCGCGATACTGTTAGCCACCAATTGAGCGTTAATATCTGGATTTTTGATTTCAACGATATTGATAAATACTTGTTTTCCATCAGTCATAGTAGTGATTTCTTTACGTAATTTATCAACAGCTTCACCTTCTTTACCGATGACAACACCTGGTCTAGAAGTGTGAACGATTATTGTAACTCGTTTTTTAGATCTTTCGATCTCAACACGAGCCACACCCGCTCTTTTTAGTTTGTTTAAGATAAAAGCACGGATTTTGATATCTTCATGTAATAAAGTTGCGAATTCTTGATCGTTGGCATACCATCTAGAATCCCAATTACGGTTAACACCAACGCGTAAACCAACTGGACTTACTTTTTGACCCATATGTCAACCTCCTATCTTTCAGCTACCACAGCAGTGATGTGGCTTGTTCTTTTTAAAATTCTAGTTCCGCTACCTTTTGCTCTTGCAGCGAATCTTTTCAATGTTGGACCTTCGTTAACACAAATTTCTTTGATATATAAATTGGCTTCATCTGCACCGTCGTTGTTTACAACGTTAGCTGCAGCTGATTTAACTACTTTAATGATTGCAGGAGTTGCACTTTTGTTCATGTATTCCAAGATACCAAGTGCTTCTTTTAAATCCTTACCTCTAACTAAGTCAGCGACCAAGCGGGCTTTTTGAGGTGAAACACGAATCATTTTAGCTGTTGCTTTTGCTTCCATGTATAATTCTCCTCCCTAATTATCTTTTCTTACCTGATTTGTCAGCGTCATGACCAAGGTAAGTTCTAGTTGGAGCGAATTCTCCCAACTTGTGTCCTACCATGTCTTCGCTAACGTAAACCGGAATATGTTCTCTTCCGTTATAAACTGCGAATGTATGTTCGATAAATGTAGGGAAGATTGTTGAACGTCTTGACCAAGTTTTGATCACTTCTTTTTTACCAGCCGCATTTAATGCTTCAACTTTTTTCATTAAATGTTCATCGACAAATGGTCCTTTTTTTAAGCTACGTGCCATTATTTTCTTCCTCCTTATTATTTCTTGTTACGACGTCTTACGATTAATTTGTTAGATGCTTTTTTACTGTTACGAGTTTTAACACCCATAGCTTTTTTACCCCAAGGAGTCATTGGAGCTTTACGACCGATAGAAGTTCTACCTTCCCCACCACCATGAGGGTGATCGTTAGGGTTCATTACCGAACCACGAACTGTAGGGCGGATCCCTTTCCATCTCATACGACCTGCTTTACCGTAGTTTACCAAGCTGTAGTCTTCATTTCCAACCACACCGATAGTAGCGCGGCAAACCGCCAGGATTTTACGAACTTCGCCAGAAGCCAATCTTACGATTACATATCTGTCTTCTTTACCAAGGATTTGGGCTGACACACCTGCTGAACGCGCGATTTGTCCACCTTTACCAGGTTGAAGTTCGATGTTGTGGATTACTGTACCTTCAGGGATGTTTGCAAGCGGCATAGCGTTTCCGACTAAGATATCCACGTTTTCGCCAGATACGATAGTGTCTCCGACTTTCATTCCTTTAGGTGCTAAGATATATCTTTTTTCACCATCTACATAGTTGATCAATGCGATGTTTGCAGATCTGTTTGGATCATATTCGATAGTTGCTACTTTACCTGGGATGTTGTCTTTGTTACGTTTGAAATCGATTAAACGATATTTACGTTTGTGACCACCACCGTGATGTCTTGTAGTGATAACACCTTGGTTATTACGCCCACCTTTTTTAGATAAGCTCACAACTAAAGATTTTTCTGGTTTGTTTGTTGTAATTTCTTCATATGTCAATGAAGTCATGTTACGACGACCATTTGTTACTGGCTTGTATACTCTAATTGCCATTCTCTAGTTCCTCCTCTTTAATTATCTGGAATGAGTTATTCCAATATTGTTGTTTGGATTATTCTCCAAATAGATTGATTTCGCTACCTGCAGCCAATTTTACGATGGCTTTGCGGCGACGGTTTGTTTTACCTTCGTAACGTCCAACGCGTTTTGTTTTAGGTTTGACGTTCATTACGTTTACTGAAGCGACTTTCACATTGAACATTTTTTCTACTGCGCTTTTGATTTCGATTTTGTTTGCAGTAACTTCCACGTCAAATGTATATTTGTTTTCTTCAGCCATTAATCTCATTGATTCTTCTGTAAGTACTGGTTTTTTTAATACGTCAGTAATGTGTGCCATTATCCAAGTACCTCCTCAACTGCTTTGATTGCTGCTTCTGTCATGATCAATTGGTTGCTGTTTAAAACATCATAAACGTTTACACGTCTTGCATCCAAGATTTTCAAACCTGGGATGTTGTTTGCTGATCTTGCAACGTTTTCGTCGATTTCATCAACAACGATCAATGTTTTTGCAGGAGCCTGTAAGTTTTCCAAAACTTTAACCATGTCCTTGGTTTTTGGAGCTTCGAATGAAATTCCATCAATTACCATGAATTCCGCATCTTTAACTTTAGTAGATAACGCAGATTTTAAAGCCAATCTTCTGACTTTACGATTTAATTTGAATGTATATGATCTTGGTGTTGGTCCGAATACAACTCCACCACCACGCCATTGTGGCGCACGGATTGAACCTTGACGAGCACGTCCAGTTCCTTTTTGACGCCATGGTTTTTTTCCACCACCGGCAACTTCAGTACGGTTTTTAACTTTGTGAGTTCCTTGTCTTAAAGAAGCTCTTTGAAGTAAAACCATGTCGAAGATAGCTTGGTTGTTTGGTTCAATATTAAAGACAGCTTCGTTCAATTCGATATCTTTAACTTCAACACCTTGTTGGTTTAATACCTTAACTTGCATTATGTATCTCCTTTCTGTTATTCTGCAGCTTCAGTAGCTTCTGTATTTTCTTCAACTGCAGGAGTATAGTCAACTAAAGCTTGAGCTTCGTTAATTTTCCCATTTCCTTTAACCGCTGATCTTACAACCACTAAACCTTTTTTAGGTCCAGGGATTGAACCTTTGATTAATAATAAGTTGTTTTCAACATCAACTGCCACAACTTCCAAGTTTTGAACAGTTCTGGTTACATGTCCCATTTGCCCAGGTAATTTTTTACCAGGAGCGATTCTGTTTGGAGCGATTGGTCCCATTGAACCTACGATACGATGAGCTCCAGAACCATGTCCTTTAGGACCGATTTTTTGGCCATGTCTTTTAATAACACCTTGATAACCTTTACCTTTAGAAGTTCCTTGAACATCTACAACTTCACCTGCTACGAAGCTATCAACAGCGATTTTATCTCCAACTTCATAACCCATCATTTCGTCATAACGAAATTCTTTGATGAAGCGCTTAGGAGCAGTTTGTGCTTTAGCGAAAATACCTTGTTCCGCTTTGTTTGCTAATTTTTCTCTTTTGTCTTCAAAACCAACTTGGATAGCATCATAGCCATCTGTTGCTGTTGTTTTCTTTTGTAGAACAACGTTTGCGTTTGCTTCTACAACTGTAACTGGAATTAATGTTCCTTCTTCATTGAAGACCTGAGTCATTCCGATCTTACGACCTAAGATTCCTTTCATGAGTTACACCTTTGCCTTTCTATAATTTGATTTCGATGTCTACACCACTTGGTAAGTCCAAACGAGTCAATACATCAACTGTTTCTGGTGTAGGGTTCACAATGTCAATTAATCTCTTATGAGTTCTGATTTCGAATTGTTCACGAGAATCTTTGTATTTGTGAACAGCTCTTAAGATAGTATAAACTTCCTTTTGAGTTGGAAGAGGTACTGGACCTACTACTTGAGCACCTGATTTTTTAGCAGATGAAATAATTTTTTCTGCCGAAGAATCCAGGATTTTGTGATCAAATGCCTTTAGTCTAATTCTAATTTTGTTGTTTGCCATGATTTTTCTCCTTTCGCCTATCTAATAAATAGACTTGCTCCATGCGAATTACCTGAAATCAACGATCACATGACAACGCCTTCCGGTGTTTCAGCAACCTCGCACATCTTCGCAATGTCAACATCCGTATTATAACAAAAATCGCCGTCATTGCAAGGTTTTTTTTCACTTTTTTTTAATTCTTTTTCACCCATGCCTAAGACGTGATCTTAACGGCCTTGGACACCATTACAACGGGATAATGAACCCCCTCTTTTCACGCATATATATGGAAGGAAGAATCATGACATTGTTGCAGCAGTTTTGTGACCTGCCATTCCCAAAGACTCCATTACGCCATTTCCTAATTTTCAAAACCTTATATTTACCTTATTAATAAATGGCTTTGTTTTTTTGATTTTAGGATGGAAATAATTGCATAATTGCATTTATCGATATACAATATTTTAAACCGTTGCGAAATAAGCCGGCCCTTGTTGATCAACTAATAAGCGCCAAGACCAGCTGATAACGCCAAAAAAGGGCATGGCTGATGGATTGTTGGCATATTTAAGGTAGCACGGGTATACACTTGTTCTTTTTGGGTGGGTGTTTTTTATTTTTATAGGGAAATCAAGAAAGAGGAAGAGAATATGAAAAAATTGCTATCATTATTTTTGGCGGCAGGTTTGCTGCTGACAGGATGCTCGTCAAACACAAGCGTCGACACTTCAAAGAAAATCGGGGTTATCCAGCTTATGGACCACACCTCGTTGAACCTGATCTACGATTCATTTTTAACCCAGATCAGGGAACTGGGATATAGCGAAGACCAGATCACCTTCTTGAATGCAAATGGCGATATGACAAACGTGGAAACTTGCGTGAACCAGCTTGCCAGCGAACAGGTTGATGTGGCCGTAGCCATCACCACTCCAGTGGCGATGAGTGCCATCAAACTGACTCAAAGCATGCCGGTAATCTTCTCCGCGGTGACCGATCCAATCAGTGCCGGATTGGTTGAAGATTTGAATGCGCCTACCACAATGACAGGAACCAGCGATGCGATCGCAGTCGACCAGATTATCGATTTGGCTATGCAGTTCGTTCCGGAAGCAAAAAAAGTTGGTTACATCTACAACCCCGGGGAATCAAACTCAGTTGCCAACCTGAGCAAACTTGAACAGATTGCCCAGGAACAAGGTTTCACTGTTGAGACTGCCTCAGTTTCATCTTCAGCCGACCTGCAGACAGCTACAACAGTATTGGCACAAAAAGTAGATTTCATCTTCGTCGCCAATGACAACACAGTTGCCGAAGGAATGCCAATAGTCGCTCAAGAAGCAAAAAAATCGAACAAGCTTGTTTTCACCGGAGCGGATTCCATGGTCATGGATGGCGGCTTTGCGACAGTCGGCATCGATTACGCTTCACTTGGCCAAGAAACAGCGAACATGGTGGACAAGGTATTAAACGGCACTGCAATCAGCGACATCCCGGTAAAAGTATTTGACTCCGACCTCTATATCTATGTCAATTCTGCCTATGCAACTGAATTGAATGTAACTATTCCCGACAACATCCTAAACAACGAAAAATACGTTGCAATCGATTAGGTAGTCATATGTCTTTGCTTACAATTGTCGGAGGGATTGAATTGGGGTTGATCTTTTCAATCCTTTCCTTAGGTTTATATATTGCATTCCGGATTCTTGATCTTCCGGATCTGACTGTCGATGGTTCGTTCGTCACAGGCTTGGCCATTTCGGGGGTTTTGGCCCAACAGAATCATCCCTATCTTGGGATATTGCTTGCGGTGATAGGCGGAGCCCTGGCAGGTATCGTAACCGGCTTGTTGCATACCAAGCTCAAAATCCAGGCGATCCTGGCTGGAATTCTTACAATGACGGCCTTATACTCGATAAATCTTATCATCCTTGATGAAAAACCTACGGTCATGTTTTTCGGACAGGAAACAATGTTCAGTTTTTCCAATGGCTTATTGATAATCAACGGGGTTGATATCTCCAAAGGAGTTGTCCTTTTGGTTATAAATATCCTGGTTGTCGCCTTGATGATCTACTTCCTGAACACCAAAATCGGGTTGTCTCTTAGAGCTACCGGTGACAATGAGGTCATGGTCCGTTCTTCTTCAATCAATACCGACCTGATGAAAGTTATCGGTTTTGGCCTGACCAACGCCTTGGTGGCTTTAAGCGCTGCAATCTATGTCCAATACAACCAGCAGGGTTCATATACCGTCGGCAATGGAATGCTGGTGTTGTCATTGGCTTCGATCATTATCGGCGAGGCTTTGATAGGCAACAAGACAATACTTCGAAACCTTGTGGCAATTGTCCTGGGGTCGATTGTATACCGGCTTGCCTTGACCTATTCATTTCAACTGGGATTGCCCTCAAGTTACCTGAAATTGTTCAGCGCCCTGATCGTAGTATTCGCAATCTTTTTACCGCAGGTCAAATCGATATATCAAAATTACCGAAAGAGAGTCAACCATGTTAGAGGTCAGTAAAGTAAATGTAATTTTCAATCCCGGTACCATCCATGAAAAGCACGCCCTCAAGGATATCGATTTTGTCCTGAATGACGGCGATTTCGTGACCATCATCGGTTCCAACGGTGCTGGCAAATCAACTCTGTTCAACGCAATTTCAGGGAATGTTGAAGTCAGCGATGGCACAATCAAAAACAACGGGGAGATAATCACATACCTTAAGGACTACAAGCGGGCCAGGTTCATCGGACGTTTGTTCCAGGATCCATTCCAAGGAACGGCACCGAACCTTTCAATAATCCAGAATCTCGGTTTGGCCTATTCCCGAGGTAAGAAACAAAGTCTGGCGTTGGCCATTTCCAAGAAGGACCGTCAATATTTTTATGAAGTCCTCAAAAAGCTCGACCTGGGGCTCGAACAAAGGATGGACACTCCGGTGCGGCTGCTTTCGGGCGGGCAGCGCCAGGCCCTTACGCTTCTTATGGCAACCATAGGGAAGGATCTGATTTTTTTCCTTTAAGAAAGTTGCCCCGGTAGAACTGTTTTTCCGTTCCCGGACTGATGCCTATCAGACGTGATGTGTAAAGCTCTTCTCCCTTCCGTGGTGCCGCAATGGTTTGAGTTCTTACATCCACGGTGCCGGGACCCGTAAAGAATACGGTTCTGCTTGTTATAGGCTTTATACCTTCCGGCTTTACCAAATGCCAGCACACTTCGTTGCCTATTATTTTAATTTCTTTGACCCGGGGCTGTAAGGCCTGGGAAAGTGACTCTATCCCCATCTCACCGAAAGAAGGGATTCCGGCTCCGAAAATTTTAACAGCCGATACGATTATCATTTCATCCCATAGATTTTTTTTTGTAAAAGATGTCAATATGGTAGAACCGCCTTCGACCATGACACTCTCAATTCCCATATTCTCAAGTTCTTTCAGAATTTTCTCCAGGTCGAGAAATCCGTCACTGCCGGCGGGAACATCCTTTACAATTATGTTTCTGTTCTCCAGTTTTTCAATCCGTCGGCAAGGGATGCCTTTTCGGCTTTCCGGCTGTTATAGAAAATAAGAGTCTTAATATCCCGGGACGTCCGGGCTATCTTTCCATCCAGGGGCATCCTGAGAGAGGAGTCCAGTATGACCCTCATGGGGCTTTTCTCAGGATCTATGCGGCAGGTCAGCAAAGGATCATCGCATATAACCGTACCGATACCTACAATGATGGCATCGTGATTCCTGCGGAGATCCTGATTCAGCTTAAGACTGCCTTCCTCACTTATATACCTGGATTCTCCATTGGTAGTGGCAATTTTTCCATCCAGGGTCTGGGCAAATGTTAAAGTGACAGGTTTAAGCATAAATTAAGGATATACTCCTTCATATCTGAAAACAAGTTTATAATACCCTGACACCCTTAACTGCTGAAGGAGCAGCAGGGTACCCCCCCCGATAATATTATCCAGTGCCGGGGACTGCAGGGGCAGCTGGGTGAGAAGCTGTAAATACAGGCCTCTAAGGAGGGGGCTCAACAGGGGCCTTTTCATTTGGGACGTAAGATCTGTCATATTGCAGAGGACAAAACCATTTTTCTTGAGAATGCTTATAAACTTGCTGACAGAGGTGAATCCATGGGCGTGCCAGTGCTTTTTAAACCTTCTTACCAGTCTTTTTTCCCTCTTTCCGGGTGTTATTCCATCAATTAAGAAATCATCAATGATCTGTATATGTGATCCCTTGTTCACAATTTTAAAAGATTGCTGATAAGCATTTCATGGTCGGGATTATGCTGAAGGCTTTCAATGGCAAAGATGAAATCAAAGGCTCCTTTATTCTCAAACCATGAGGAATCCAGATAGCTGCCGAGCTCCACGGGTATATTCTGTTCCATTGCGATCCTGTATTGGACGGGGCTCAAAGTGATACCTGTATAATCCCCTTCGTAGCGGCTCCTCAGGTAGCTGATACTGCCCCCCACACCGCAGCCGAGATCCAGGATTCTCCGGGCTTCCGTCTCTCTGATCATATCGAGAACCAAAGCATCCGAGATATGGGCCGGGTCATGAGACCCGTCCTGTTCTTCAGGGTAGAGTTTTCGGTGAATGGTTCCGGAAGACTTTTCCGGAACAAAGCGGAGGAACCGGGCCGTGTTCTTATTATAGTAACGGGCCACCTCACTTTCTGCAGTTTTAAAGGCGGACATACTAATATTCTAGTCTTAAAGCTGCCAGTTTACGAATTGTTCCTGATTTATCATTGGACAAGGGCAGATGGGGATAGTTATAATTTAGACAATGTACCTTTTTCACCGGATTAACACAAACTGGCTGCCCCGTGTCTCTTTATTCCTCATTCTATTAACAATTTTGAGCAACTACCGGTATGTCCCGGGCAGTAACTTTTATCTTGGCATCCTGCCGGCAGTTTTCCTTATTGTAATTTTTTACGGACTTTCAACTGTATTAAAGGACAGTGGTGTAAACTTCAGTGAGTTTTACCGGCGTCCTGCCAATATTGCCACACTTGTCAGAAGCCTGCTGGTTCTGGCGGGGCTTGTCTGCGGGGCACTCTGGCTGACCGGCGGATTCTCCTTGTATAAATGGTTTTCTCTCATTTTTATAAGTTTGGGATATGGGGCGGATTTTCTGGACGGCTGGCTGGCTCGGCGTGAGAAAGTCAAACCGCCGGCGGCGGAGTGGGGTGCCTGGTATGATGCTGAAACAGACGCTCTCTTATTGCTTATAAGCGGTATTTTTATAACGTATTTTACAGAGATTACCCCGCTTCTGCTTCTACCCGGTCTGTTCCGGTATATATTCGGGCTCCTATTCTGGTTTTTCCCCTCGGATTATGATCCTCCCGTGTGGTATTTCTGGTATTCCAAGACCATTGCCGCAATTTTTGAAACTGTCATGGCAGTTCTCTGGTGTACAATCCTGCTCAAGGAAAGCTCTGGTTTTATGAAGGCCTTCCTGACCATACAGATCAGAGTTTTTATTCCTCTGATAACTCTGCTTATCCTGTCAAGCTTTATTGTGGAATCCCATTACAGGGCGGCATCCCTACTCAACAGGGTGCCCGCGGGTTTTCGTTGGGGAATTTTCCGCTCTTTCATTATCTATTACAGAATCCCTTTCCGTTATGGAAAGATGAAGAAATTCTACAGCAGACTCATCAATTCCAGGGACCTGGTTTTTGATGTGGGAGCTCATCTGGGTAACCGGACCAGAACCTTTCTTGATCTGGGTGCATATGTCGTAAGCTTTGAACCACAGCCGGCATGCATCGGGCTCCTTGATCTCTGGTTTGGATCTCACGAGAACGCACAGCAAAGCTACTGCGCTCTGGGGGCAAACAAGGGCAATGTGGAAATGCTGCTCTCAAGCCGGAACCCCACACTTGCCAGTACTGATTCTAAATGGGTAAGTGAAATGCTCAGCCACCCCGAATTTCAGGGAATAGAATGGGATGGCCGCTGCAGGACAGAAGTGCATACCCTTGATGAAATGATTGATAAATTCGGTATGCCGAAGTTTATAAAGATTGATACTGAAGGAAATGAAGGGAAAGTCCTGAAAGGGCTCAGCAGTGCAGTCGCCCTTATAAGTTATGAGTTTCTTCCCTCCCAGAAAAACCGGGCGAAAGAGTGCATCACCAGGCTTTCCCGTCTGGGAAAGTACTTCTTTAATTATTCCATTGGAGAATCCATGAAAATGGCCCTCAAAGATGCGCTTAGTGCCGAAGAAATGACAGCTCTTATTGATTCCTATCCCCAGGAGGGGAAGAGCGGAGATATTTATGCCTTCCTTCAATAAACTGAAAAGACCCCTCTCTGTCGTTCTTCTTGTGCATTTTCTTTTTGCTTCCTACCGCCTTTTTCCGCTTATACAGAATTACCAGCCCCTTAGTTTTTTTATCCCCATGGGAGAACTTCTTATTCTCATTGTTATTATGAACGGCAGGAATCACCGGCTTCTGAGAAGCACTGCTTCCCTGCTTCTGCTGTCATTTCTCATGTTTTATCTCTCGGGAGAGCTTTTTTTCAGGCTTATCTATCTTGAAAGCTTTGATATGATTTCAGACATGAAATTTATTCCCGGTTTATTTGTCATGCTGATGCCGGAAGGATTTCTCTCTGTGGAAACCATAAGGGCCGGGGCAGTCCTGCTAACAGTTCTTCTGACTCTGTTAACAGCCTCTCTCCTGTTCTCTGCCATTCGAAAGCATTCGGGTATAACGGTACTGTCCCTCAATACTCCGGTAAAAATACTGATTACCATGGCGGCTGCTTCACTTATGATTTTTTCCCCCGCTGATTCCCCCCTGCTGATGACCAGGCGGGATTATAGGCCGCCGGTCTTTATATGCCGATCAAAGTGAGGCCTCTTTTCTCAGTAAAATACCTGATGAACAGCCTGTATCCCTGCAGAACATAGCAGTTCCGGTTGAGGAAATCAAAGAGCCGGAGTGGGCTTATTCTAAAATTCAGGACAGTGATATACATTTTGCCGTTGTAGAATCCTACGGGGCGGTTCTGTTTCAAAGACCCGAGTATAGGACGTTTATCCTGAATCTCTATGAAAGGCTTCAGCCTATGCTCAAAGATGATGGCTGGATGGTCCGGAGCGGCTATGTTCTGTCTCCTGCATTCGGAGGTAGAAGCTGGCTTGCCGATGCGACTCTATTGACAGGAGAACAGATTGTCAATCAGAAAGTCTTTGATGAAAGGCTTAAAAAGGGTGAAGCGGCCTCACTTTTGAAGGAAATGAAGAACGCGGGCTACCGCAGTTATTATATTGCTCCCGGTTCTACCCGGGCCAGTGAAGAGTGGAAGAGAGCCTATCCTTTTGATTCGTATTTTCTGCAGGCTGATTTTGCATATGAGGGTCCCTTTGTGGGGTTCGGAAAAATGACGGATCAGTATATCTACGACTTTTTTGCAGAAAACATAATGAGGGATGATGAGAAAGAGTTTGCCTTTTATCTGCTTGTAAGCTCCCATACTCCCTTCGAAAGGATACCCGTTTATAAGCCGGATTGGGATTTCAGCCTGAAAGGCCGGGAATATGAAAAGGGTTATATCAAATATTTTGAAAATAACTGGCTTCATGGTAATGAACTGGCCGAAGGCTACCTGGAAGGGATCAGTTACAGTCTGGAAACAACTATTCATTATCTGACAGAAATTCTACCGGATAAACAGTTTATGCTGATAATCGGGGATCATCAGCCCCGTAAGCCCGTCAGTATTCCGGATCCCGGATATCCCGTTCTGTTTCATATAATTCTTCCTTCGGATTATTCAGGAACCTTTCCGGAGGAATGGAATCTGAGTTATGGACTTATCCCGCCGGAACTTCCCTATAATTACAATGATCTGCCCGAGATGGCTTCTATTCCCGGTCTTGTTGAGCAGCTTATTAAATGAATAAAGCAATTATAATCGCAGGTAACATTGTTACAAGTTTCGGTAACAGCATGTATGTGGTTGCCCTGCTCATTTATATAACCGAAACCAGGCCCCATCCCTTCAATGTAGGATCTATTCAGGCGGCGGCATACCTTCCTGTTGCCCTCTTTGGAATCTACGGAGGGATACTGGCTGACAGCAGAGGCCGGCCGGGAATAATAGCAGGAACAGATTTGATAAGAAGCCCTTCTTCTTCTGACCGCCGCAGCCGCAATCAGCTATTTCAATGGTCTTCACCCCCTTATTGTTTTTCTACCCCTTGTATTTTTAAATGCCCTGATGCAGGCCTTTTTCTCCCCCGCTTTAATCAGTTATATCCTTGATCTGAAACAGAATAAAACGGATTTACTGAGCCTTCGAACAGGAAGCGGACATCTGGCGGCATTGACGGGACAGGCTCTGGGAGCAGCCCTGTATCCCGCCTATGGCCTGGTTCCTCTTCTACTTATAAACAGCCTGTGTTTCTTTGGCAGCGGAATATCCGAACTGTTTCTCCGGGAATCCGGCAAGCGGCCGAAGATGAGTCCCGGAGTAAAAGCCGTTTCCGGCAGAAAGCTTTCCGAACTGTCGAAGGACTTCTTCAGTCTTGATAAAAAAGGGGTTCCCCTGTACCTCTACCTTGGTATGCAGGGAATCAACTGTCTTTTGGTGCTGAACATCCCCTTTCTTCTGACAAAACGTTTGGGATTCCCTGTGCAATTCATCGGATACGGCCTTGCAGGACTTTTGGGGGGGAGCATACTCTCAGGACTGTTTCTCGGGCTGACAGGGATGGCAAGGAAGGCCGGCTCGCTTTCGGCTCATGGGGCATCCCTGCTTTTTGCAGGGCTCTGTCTTACAGCAGGGGTGCTTCCTTCCGGTAAAAGTTCTTCCGGATCCTTTCTGATCCCCCTTTTGCTACTGGTAGCTGCCGGATCCTGTCAGGGCTGGATTCACCTTGTTACCATTCATGAGGTAAACAGAAGAGGCGAGAGTTCCTCCAGGGCAAGCCGTCAGGGCTTTCTGGAGGCAGCCGCAGCGGCTGTCCTGCCCGCGGGCTATCTCATTAGCGCCGGAGCAGCTTCTTTATTACCCCTTGATACGCCCTGGCTTATGCGGACGGCGGCTGCCCTTTCCGGGGGACTGGCCATCCTTAGTCTGTGGCGGAGCAGGAGGGCTGGATTATAAAAGTTTTCAGCAAGCCTTTTTTAAGATCCCCGGAGCTGGATAAACCTTATCAGAAGTTGAAAAAAAGTACCGGCTCTTTTCTCTCCTGGCAGTTCTCAAAAACTCTTGCTTCATACTTACATGCTTTAATACAGGCACAGCATTTTAAGATCACTATGGGGCAGGTTATGGTCAGTCCTGCTGCCATGGTTCATTGAGGAGGCGATGGTATTTACAATTTTTTGCGTTGTACCTGTGGGAGAAAAATATATTTCATGTAGTAATTTCATAGGCATACTCCGGATGACAGCGTGTTTTTTTTCTTTAATTCTTCTTTAATATATAATTAAGACGGTTATTGCGGATGGTCTTCACTTTTTCATTTTTCATAGAATAATAATTCAGAGGAAGGAACTCAAGTGAGAATATTCCACAGCAGGAATAAAAGAAAATAGATACAAAGGTAAAATCTGTAAAAATTTCTGAAATGGATGTAATCCAGGTCTCCCGGATAAAGAGTCGTAAAAAGGGCCTTTGTTTCTTTGATAAATACGGGCTTGATATTTATAATCCAGCTGTCTGTTCTGTATACTATTTTCCGGAATTTTCCCCTGTAATAACTCAGGGGTAAGCCCCATAAAACAAAAAGAATAAGCCAGATGTTATCTTTTAATAGAGACAGCAGTTCTTTCATAAAATCATTTCTCCGTTTCTCAACTTATTCTAAGTCATGATGACAGAAGTCTTCCAGTTATCGAAGCCGGCTTATATATGGGGTGATTCCGTTTTGTAAAAAAATACAGGACACCCTTATCCGTTAACAGCCGGAAGTCTCCTTTTTGAAAAGATAATGGGATATAAACCAGAGCGTGCCTTTTCTGTAATGGAAAAGCTCTTCGCATATAATAAAAAAAGCCCTCCAGTTGTTCCACCATGTCCGATCTTCTGAGGCGTACACCTCTTTAAACAGGGGCATCAGCTCCGTCTTTTGCCGGTCCATATTGTTTAACCAGGCCCGCAGGGTATTTCCATAATGGTCCCCCGGTATGATCCAGGCATTCTCCAGTGTGAAGGGGCCGGAGCAGAAGGGAAGCAGTTCATGACAGGGCATGGTTCCCCCGGAAAAAAAATGACGGGCCATCCAGTCTTCAGGATCATTCCTGTTAAAATGATAGGGAGTATATCTATAGCTGAAAATATGAATAAACATCTTTCCTCCCTCTTTTAAGAGGGGATAAAGCTTTTTCATAAATAAGGGATAATTTCTCATATGTTCAAACATTTCCACAGAGACTATCCGGTCAAACACCTGTTTTTCCATTTCAAGATCTTCCACATTTGCTGTGATTACCTTCAGGTTTTGAAATCCCCTCTCTGATGCCTGGCTGTCGATAAAGCTTTTCTGTGTTTGAGAATTGGAGACCGCAACGATAGTTGCCCCCGGGTACTTTTCGGCCATATAGAGAGAGAGGGAACCCCAGCCGCAGCCCAGCTCAAGAATGGTCTGTCCCGATGCCAACTCCGCCCGTTCAACTGTCAGTTTCAGCATCCTCTCTTCCGCTTCATCCAGGTCAGATTCAGGCCTGGAGAGTTTCCCCCTTTTTTTCCATAAACAGGAGCTGTACTTTAACTTTGATCCCAGTACCTTTTTGAAAAAATCAGTCGGCACTTCATAGTGCTGCTCATTGGCATCGTCTTCCATAATGGCAATGGGTTGAGAATTAATCTCTTTGATAAAGAGATTGAGTTTTTCCTGAAGAATATCCGGATCAGACCGGTCTTTTTTCAAATGTTTTTTTAAACTCTGCCTGATGGCAAAACGGAAAACACAATCAGGGAGCCTGCCTGACGCGATGATTTTACTATGATCCATGACTTTTCCTTCTAGAATAATCTGCCATTTTTATAATCATCAAAAGCCTGGAGGATCTCCTCTTTCGTATTCATTACAAAAGGGCCTCCCCGGGAATAGGGCTCATTATTCGGAATAGAAGAAAGAAATAGAAAACCCGCTTTATCACTGCCGCTTTCAATAGAGATAGTCTTGTCATCAAAAAATTCCACCAGATTACCGGATGTGATCTTCTGATCCTGAATCTTCACACTTCCGCTATGAATATAAATCAGTGAATTGAATCCTTTTCCGGCTGAAATTTGAATGGAACTATTATCCAGGTATACGTCATAATATTCCGAGGGAACATAATTTCGGGCCGGTCCTTTTACACCTTTATATTCACCGGAAATAATGATGACTTTAATCCCGTCTTTCTGATAGACAGGTACTTCCTCTTTACTCAATTGCTGATACCTGGGCTCAACCCATTTGAATTTTTTAGGCAGATTGAGCCATAACTGATATCCCCACAGACTGCCGCTTTCCATGGCGGGCATCTCTTCATGGAGGATGCCTTTACCGGCGGTCATCCATTGAACCTCTCCCGCTTTCAGCAGTCCGCCGCCGCCCCGGCTGTCCTTATGGGTAAAACTTCCTTCAATCATATAGGTAATTGTTTCTATGCCCCTATGGGGATGCATGGGAAATCCGGCAATGTAGTCATCAGGATTATTACTTTTAAACTCATCGAGTAAAAAAAAGGGATCAATATTATCTACCTGAGCTGAGGCAATCAGACGGTTAAGCCTGACCCCTGCACCGTCCGATACGGACTGTCCCTTTATAATACGTTTTATAACAGATTCGTTCATATAACCCCCTGGAGATATACGCAAAAGTCAAAAAGTAATTCTAATCTTATAAAAGAAGATTAAAACAAAAATACTGCTTTATTCTGAAGCTCTGTAAAGACGAAGCAGACGTCCTCCTTTTTGATCTTCCAGAAGCCATATTGCCCCATCAGGGCCCTGTTCAACCTCCCGGATACGCTTGCCCATATCAAAGCGTTCCACCTCCTCAGCCCGGGTTCCTTCAATTCTGACCCGTATCAGGGCCTGTGACCTGAGCCCTCCTATAAAGGCATTTCCCTGCCACTCCGGAAAGACTGTCCCGTCATAAATTATAAGACCTGAAGGGGCAATGGTGGGTACCCAGTATGTTTCGGGTGTATGAAAGTCAGGACGGGTATCATGATCGGGAATGGGAACCCCTGAGTATTGATCTCCCCATGATACAAGGGGCCAGCCATAGTTATCGCCTTTGATAATGAGGTTCAACTCATCACCGTGCCTCGGACCCATTTCATGTGTCCAGAGTCTGCCTTCTTTGTCGAAAGCAATGCCAAGCAGATTTCGATGCCCGAGGGTCCAGTAACTTTTTGCCAGTTCTCCTTTGTCCTTAAAGGGATTGTCCGGAGGTAATGATCCGTCTTCGTTAAGCCTTATTACCTTGCCCAGATTTTGTGTCCAGCTCTGCGCGGGAGACTGTTTCTGCCGTTCACCGGAAGTTATAAACAGTTTTCCATCAGGACTGAATGCCATGCGGTGGGAGTAGTGGCCTGATCCGGATACTTTGGGCAGCTGCCGCCAGATGACTTTAAGTTCTTCCAGTTTCGGATCACTGTCTGCATTCCGGAGTCTTGCCCGGGCAACTACGGCACCTCTGTTTCCTGCGCTGTCCTGTTCGGCATAAGAGAGGTATATCAAGCTGTTGTCCCTGTATCGGGGATGGAGAATGATATCCCCCAGGCCTCCCTGACCTCCATAGGCCACTTCAGGTACTCCCTGAACCTGAACTTTGGATCTGCTGTCCATCCGGAAAAGAATAAGATTTCCGGATTTCTCAGTGACAAGAAGATCACCATCGGGGAGAAATGTCATGGCCCAGGGTTCATTGAAGGACGCGAAACTCTCGGTCAGGATCTTTATGCCGCTGCTCCCGTTTATCCTGCTGCCGGCAGTATCAGCACAGGCGGAATAAGACAGCAGAAGCAGTAACAGAAATAGATAACCTTTTAATGGAAATGGTTTCATAATTCTTCTCCCCCTATTTCGCTTGTCATAAGAACCGTTGCCGAAGAATTCTCAGACGGGAGTGAATGACTCTGTTGTTCAGCTGTATCCTTCGAAATAATTCCAGTCTTTATTGAAGCAGACTTGATCTGTTATTTAAAAAAAGAGGGCTGATCAACAGTCCTCTTTTTTGAGAAATCCCTAAATTTTAATAATAGTCATCTCCCATGGGAGTAAATTCGGCATGTTCCACCCACCACTGCGGTTTTTCAATCAGTTCAATAAGATTTTCAACAGTCTTGTAGTGATAGTCTTCCTGATGGGAAAGACTTTTAAACAGTTTTTTACCCTCTTCAGAATCCACTTCTCCCAGTTTTTCCTTATAGAATTCTCTGCCTTTTTTTTCAATTTCCAGGGCTTTTCTTAATTCAACCAGCAGCTCACTGGAGGGTTCTTCAACGTTTTCTTTCATCCTGGCAAATATAGTTTTCACTTCAGATATTGAACTTTTATTCTTTTCCTGTGATTTCTTACGCTGAAGAACTTCAACTGCTTTGGCGTGCTTTGCTTCATCATCGGCCAGCATTGAGAAAATCGTCTTTATTCCCGTCAGCTTTGTCTTCGAAGCAAGACTTCTGTAAAGTGATTCAGCATCATGTTCCATTTGAATAGAAAATTCATAAATATCCATATACATCTCCTAAGTGATTTTTATAGAGTCCATCTTAACTTCAAGTATAGGAAGAGCATCGGGGAGTATGCAAATATTTGTTTTTGGATAGCTTATAAACTTTAAGTTCCAGCATCATAAGAGACTTGAAATCACTTAAAAAGAGATAAATTCCTAAAGATTAAAATCTTTTGAATGATTACAGGCTTCTATGGAATACTTCTGAGTTCCTTCCGAATGGAATCAATGGAGATTTTCATCCAATCTCCTGTTTCCTCCCACTCAAGATCAGCAATGCCATTCAGATGATAGAGCTTGAATTCCATTATGCCGCACCAGTCGAAAACCGTATCTCCCCAGAAATCTTTGAAAGACCGGGAACTCTCATTTCTGTAGGATAGGGTAATAACGGCAGCCTTTTTTAAAGTAAGGAGTGGAAAGAACTTTTTATCATCCTCCGGAAAATCCCTGATTTCATCATAGGCTGTACCCGGACGGAAGACCCTGTCCACCCATCCTTTCAGTATAGCAGGAGGTCCGGCCCACCAGTCAGGATGTATGATTACAATACTCTCACTTTCTGTCAGTTCCCTTGAATAGCGTGTCACTAGAGGGTCAAGGGACATCCGCCTTTTCAGTTCATCCAGAGGCATAACAGGATTAAAACTATCACCATACAGGTCCTGGCGGAAAACCTTATGGCCTTCAGATTCCAGAACCTCTGCCAGCTCATGATAGATCTGAAAACTCAGAGAGGAGGGGTCGGGATGAGCGATAATAAGACTAATAGGCATAAAAGCTCCTAAATACCGAAATAGCTTAACTGAAACAGTTGATATATGACTATATTACTTATATATTAGAAATATAGTTAGTATAGACTAATTAAAGTATAGGTCAAGGTTCATGGATTTTCCTGATTTTTAAACAGCTGAACCTTTGGTAAATAAGCAGGAAAGCTGACGGAACAGTAAAACTGTCCCGGCGGTAAATTTTAAGATAGGAGAATATCTATGGAAGATTTCCTGAAAGATAAAAAAGAGCTGGAAGATCAGCTTTTTAAGCAGATGAGCGATATTTATGACCCGGAAATCATGGCTCCCATTACGGATCTGGGACTGATATACAGGGTTGAATTAACGGATGAACAGTCAGTTGAAGTCGACTTTACTCTTACCTACCCGGGATGTCCCTGGGGTCCGGTTCTTGAAAAATCCATTCAGAAGACTTTGAAGAAAAAAAAACGACTGGCTTGAAAATATTAGAACCTCCATGGTTTTTTCCCCCCCCTGGCAGATAAATTTTGCCAAAGAAGAACTACGGGTAGCCATGGGCTACCCCATTTAAGGAAGGATTGTATGAATGTATTGGAAATAAAAAATCTGAAGGCTGAAATTGACGGTAAAGCCATTCTTAAAGGTATAAATTTAGTTATGAGATCAGGTGAGATCCATGCTCTGATGGGTCCAAACGGTTCAGGAAAGAGTACCCTGGCCAATGTTCTGATGGGGCATCCTGATTATTCTGTTACGGGAGGGGAAGTCTTTCTCAATGGTGAGAATCTTCTGGAAATGGATATCCCCGATAGAGCCGCTGCCGGCCTGTTTCTGGCATTCCAGTACCCCGTAGAGATCCCCGGAGTCACTGTGGGAAAGTTTCTCAAAAGATCTCTGGAAGCCCTGAGACCAGATGAAAGACTGAACCTTACTGAGTATATAAAGGACCTGAGAAGTACAATGGAGTTTCTGGAAATAGATCAGAATTTTATAAACCGGAACCTGAATGAAGGATTCTCGGGTGGAGAGAAAAAGAGGATGGAGATCCTTCAGATGCTGATGATGAAACCCCTCTTTTCCATAATGGATGAAACAGATTCGGGCCTGGATATGGATGCTCTCAAGATTGTCTCAAAGGGTATCAATGCCTCAAGAAGTGACAGCTTCGGAGGGCTGATTATAACCCATTATCAGAGAATTCTCGATTATGTACGCCCGGATCATGTTCATATAATGTATGAGGGTGAAATTGTCACTTCCGGAGGGATGGAAATCATCACTAAACTGGAAGAGAAAGGCTATGACTGGGTCAGTGAAAATATCCCGGCCGGAGCCGTACTCAAGGAGGCCGTCCATGGCTGAATTGAAAACCGAAGATTATAAATATGGATTCAGTTACCCCGAACGTTCAGTATTCAAGACCCGGAAGGGGCTGGATGAAGATATTATCCGTCAGATAAGTGCTCACAAGGGTGAACCCGAATGGATGCTAAACTTCAGACTTAAATCTCTGGAGGCCTTCCGCAGGCAGTCTATGCCCAACTGGGGAGCCGATCTGTCAGGAATTGACTTTGAGGATATTTTCTACTACATAAAACCTACTGATGAGATGAGCCGGAGCTGGATGATGTACCTGATGATATCAAAGAGACCTTTGACCGTATCGGATACCCGAGGCGGAGAGAAAATTCCTGGCCGGAGTCGGTGCACAGTACGACTCGGAAGTTGTTTACCACAACCTGAAGGAACACCTGGAAGAGCAGGGCGTTATTTTCTGCGATCCTGAAACAGCCATCCGGGAACATGAAGATATAGTAAAAGAACATTTTGGTACGGTTATCCCTTATGGGGATAATAAATTTGCCTCTTTAAACTCGGCTGTATGGTCGGGGGGCAGTTTTGTCTATGTACCAAAGGGCGTTCATGTGGATATTCCGCTGCAGGCCTATTTCAGGATAAACTCCAAAAATTTCGGACAGTTCGAAAGAACCCTTATAATTGCCGAAGAGGGAAGTTTTGTTCACTACATAGAGGGCTGTACCGCTCCGACTTTCAGTACCGACTCTCTTCATTCCGCTGTTGTTGAGATCATTGCCAAGAAAGATGCGCGGGTCCGTTACTCTACAATCCAGAACTGGTCTACCAATGTCTACAACCTTGTCACCAAAAGAGCTCATGCCTATGAGGGCGCCACGGTTGAATGGGTGGACGGTAACCTGGGCAGCAAAAAAACAATGAAATACCCCTCCGTTTTTCTTCTGGGTGAAAGGGCCCATGGAGAGATCCTTTCCATCGCCTTTGCAGGAAAAGATCAGGAACAGGACACGGGGGGGAAGGTAATTCATGCGGCTGACAATACAAGCAGTGTAATTACATCAAAATCCATCAGCAAAGACGGCGGATCTTCAACCTACCGTGGTCTTATAAAGACAAAACCGGGGGTTAAGAATATCCGTTCTGCCGTTGTATGTGACGCCCTGATTCTGGATGAAAACTCCGAGAGTCACACCTATCCCTATATGGAGATCAATACGGATGATGCCAGCATCGAACATGAAGCGAGGGTCAGCCGGATCAGTGAAACCCAGCTCTTCTATCTGATGAGCCGGGGGCTGAGTGAAGAAGAAGCCTCCATGATGATTGTCAACGGATTCATCGATCCTCTTGTTAAACAGCTTCCCATGGAGTATGCGGTTGAATTGAACCGGCTTATAGAACTGGAAATGGAAGGTTCGGTCGGTTAAAAGCGGCCTGAAAGGAAAGGATAGAAAAATGAAAACATATACCGAAACAGCGGCAGCTGTTCTTAAAAATATGAACTGGCCCGACAAAAAGACTGAGATTTGGAGGCGGACCCCCATCCGTCTGCTGGATCCTATGAGTTTTTCAGAGGGTGTGGATGAGAAAAGTATCAACTCTGATGATGCCGTGCCCATCCCCTTTAAAGAGAAGAGCGCCCATCTGCATTATGCCGGGACAAAAATGATATCCCGGGAGATGAGAACAGAGGAGGGACTCCCGCAGATCCTCACTCCCACAGAAGGCGCCAGCCTTTATCCCGATGAAAAGGCCTTCTTTTTTCCGGGAGAATGGGCCGACCGTTTTGAGGCCTGGAACGACAGCAGTTCCACCAACTCGCTTTTTCTGGATTTCCCCGCGGGAAGTTCCTTGAAAAGCCCTTTGTGCTTCAGTTGGACAGCCTCTTGCGGAAGCGCTACTCTACACCCCGTATCTTTATAAGAATCGGCGGGGGATGGCAGGGTAAAATTTTTATTGCCACTAACGGTACGGGAGATGAGAAAGAACTGGTCAATGCCTCCCTCAGAATCTGGGCGGGGGAGAACAGCCATAGTGATATAGTTGAAATACAGACCCTTGGCAAGGAAAGCCGTCTGGTGCAGAATTCCCATATCCGGCTGGAGAGGGACTCCTCTGTCCGGCACAGCCAGTTTCAGCTGGGTGCCTCCGCTGTAAAGGGCAACTGTATTTTTCATCTGACAGGTGAAGCGGCAGACCTGGAGTCGGGAGGAATCTTTACTTCCGGCAGAGGTCAGCATAAGGACCTTCGTCTGGAACAGAGGCATTTTGCCCCGCATACGGTCAGCCGTGCACTCTATAAGGGCGCCGTCAGCCACAGAGGAAGATCGGTTTTTCAGGGACTGATTCAGGTGGAGCACGAAGCCAGAGGAACTGATGCCTATCTGAGCAACAAAATCTGATTCTAAACAAGGGAGCCCGGGCTGATGCCATTCCCGGTTTAAAGATTCTCACCGATGATGTAAAATGTTCCCATGGTTCCACAACGGGAAAGCTGGAACCTGCTCAGTTGTTTTATCTGATGAGCAGGGGAATCAGCCGAAAAGAAGCTGTCCGGATGCTGACGGAAGGAATGTTTGAAGAGATCATTGCCCGTCATCCTGAACTGCCTTCAGACTGGCTGAGAGAAAAAATAGCTGTAAGCCTGGAACCGGGAGAGCAGTATTATTGAAGCTATTGATTGAAGAATCCGCCTCTGATTTCCCCATACTCATGGGAAACAGAGACTACATCTACCTGGACAATGCCGCCACGACTCAGAAACCCCGGCTTGTGCTGGATGCCCTGCAGGACTATTACAGCAGCTGTAATGCCAATGTCCACAGGGCCATTCACCGCTGGGGGAGGAATCTACCCGGCGTTATGAGGCCTCCCGGGAGAAAATAGCCGCTTTCATCAATGCCGGGAGCAGCAGTCAGATAATTTATACATCGGGAACAACAGACAGTATCAATCTTGTTGCCAGCTCATTCTGCCGCCGCTTTATAAAGCCCGGGGATGAAATTATCCTGAGTGAAATGGAACATCACAGCAATCTGGTTCCCTGGCAGATCCAGGCAGAGATTTCAGGAGCGGTTCTTAAATTTATTCCCGTTACAGAAGCGGGCGAACTTGATCTGGAAAGCCTTGAGAAACTATGGAGTTCCAGGACAAAGCTGCTCTCACTGACCCATATGTCCAATTTACTGGGTACCATAAATCCGCTTAAAGATATAATCAGCAGGGCCCATTCTCTGGGAGTCAGGGTTCTGATTGACGGGGCGCAGAGTGTCCCTCATATGAGTGTGGATGTCAGGGATCTGGATTGCGACCTGCTGGCTTTTTCCGGTCATAAAATGTACGGCCCCACAGGAATCGGAGTCCTTTACGGGAAAGAAGAGCTCCTTGATGAACTGCCCCCCTACCGGGGAGGCGGTGAGATGATCCGGTCTGTTTATCTGGATCACAGCGAATGGAACAGTCTTCCCCATAAATTTGAGGCGGGGACACCCAATATTGCCGCTGCTGTCGGTCTGGGAGCCGCCGTTGACTATCTCAACGGCTGGGGCATGGATCATATAGCGGAACGGGAGAAAGTTCTGACAGAAAAACTGATTCAGGGCATTGAGAGTCTTGAGGATTACACCCTCTATGGAAGAGCTGTCCTGCGGGGCGGAATTGCCGCTTTTACAAGAAAGGACAGTCACTCCCATGACCTGACTCAGCATCTGGACTCCTGCGGTTTCGCCCTGAGGGCTGGTCATCACTGCGCTCATCCTCTGGCACGGAAGCTGAATGCCCTTTCCACAACAAGAGCGTCCCTCTCCTTCTATAATACGGAAAGGGAGATTGATCGTCTTATGGAGACCCTGGAACAGGCGGGGAAATATCTTTTTTAAAACATTACCCCCCATTGATAATATGAGCATGAAAGAAGTATTTTATTATTTCAGAAATGGACTAAAATACATTTATTGAGATTGATGGCTGAGAGAGAAAAAAATGCAGTTTGATGATTTACATAAAGAAATAATACAGGAACATTACAGGCATCCCCGGAATAAAGTCAGCTTGACCACGGATGAGCAGGGGGCCGTCCTGGATAACCCCTCATGCGGAGACCGGGTAGCTCTCAAGATAGACTGGGATGAAAACAGGACAATATCCAGGATCAGTTTCGACGGAGAAGGCTGTTCCATCAGTATGGCTTCTGCTTCCATGCTGACAGAGATTCTGACCGGTAAAAACAGAGATGAGGCCCGGGAAACGGCCCTGAAAATACACAGAATTTTCAGAGGGGAAGATCCGGTGGAGGATCTGGAGGTCTTTGGGGATATTGTATCTCTGCAGGGCCTCTTAACATCTCCGGTCCGTCTCAAGTGTGCCACCCTGGCCTGGCAGACTCTGGACCTTCTCCTGAAGGCGGAAACTGCCTGAAAGGCCCCTTTCTCCTATAAATCGGCAACTATGCATCAGGCATAGATGCCGTAAACCCACCGGGCAGTATTATGGGCACTCTTTTACAGGCGAGAACCGATCATCTTTGCTTTTCTCAATAATTTCTGCGCTATTTCGGGAGAATTTTTGCTTCCCGGTTTTACAACTGTCCTGGTGACCTTGTATCCTCCGTAATGGAAAATTTCCCGGATGGCCCGCAGGGCTCCCCGGCTTTCTTGGGCGATAAAATTGAACGGCCAGGGAGTCGTGCAGGCTGTGACAATGACAGCCCTTTTCCCTTTTTGCCTCCCCAGGGGCATTCCGTTTGATTTTTCACCCATGAATACAGGAACATTGCGGTCAAAGAGAAGCTTGAGGGGAGCACTCATATTTCCCCAGTGAGTTGGTGTTCCAATAATCAGACAATCAGCGTTTTTGATTTTAAGACCGACCCTGTGGGCATCATCCTCCGCTAAACAGCATTCGCCGTCTGGCCGGCATCTCATACAGCCTATGCAGTATTTCATTTTAAGATCATAGGCATCAACCCATTCTGTTTCATGACCTTTTGAAGCTGAATCGGATAGACATTTCAGCAGGGTGGCTACGGTTCCCCTTTTTCTGGGACTACCGTTAATTATCAGAATTTTCATTTAATTGATCCTTTCTGTTACAGAAACTCATCCGCCATCCGAACGCCAGGTAGGCGGGCATGGCTTGCCAGGTTTCCTGATAGAGGATTTCAAAATCCCTCATTGAGTAGCGGGACTCAATGTTTTTCACTGCGTATTGAACGCCCCCCTCCAGATAAAACTCATTCCGGGAGCCCGCCGGGAAAAGGATACCCATTCCGGCGTCTGCACCGGGAACCCCGAAAGTGGTATACCCTGTATTGATATAGGAATAATTCAGCCCGGCGGAAAGGTAGGGACTAATCCTTTTAAATTCGTGTGGAGTATAACGGAGCACACTGCGGAATTTTGAATCATCCATTCTCATATCGTGCTGCAGTTCCCAGGAAGGACCGCCCTCCAGTGATAAAAAACCGCCCCGAAAGATTTCGGTCCCTACGCTAAGATAGACGCTGCCGCTACTCAGGCCGGATCCGACCTTCCACTCCCTCGCTCCTGATTGCAGAACCGGCAGGAGGCAGAACAGGAATATAAGTTTTATCTTCATGGAAATAACCTCACCTGGGCAGAGTCCAAGAATTTTCAGAGCCGTGCTTATGGAGCTGATATCCCCATCGATCAGGCCGTTGGAACCGTCAGCGCTTCCATGCCCTTTGATAGTCAACTCCCAGGGGCCGCTTTCGCTGCTGTCCACCCATGTGCTGTAGATCAATGAAGGCTGGCCGCTGCCGTCCTCTCCTCCCGACCATCCGTTTTCTCCCTTTCGGACATCCTCGGGCCAGTAATCATTGAAATCAGTCGACTGATTGACTTCCAAATACAACCAGAACCCGCTGTGAGATCCCTGTGGCCGGATAATTATCTCGGAATCACCCTTGGGGGTTGCTCCGGTTATACCGTCTGTGAGAGGCTCCTCTTTGCTGGGATATAAAACTCCCGATTCATCCTCTTTGTCTCTTTTATGGGCCCAAACCGGGAGGGACTCAATTCTTCTGTTACCCCTATTGAAAACCCATCCTTCCGTAGCCGTTTTCCTTGTGATAAACAGGGTTCCCAGATAATTTCCCGCAGAATCTTCCATCCAAAGGGCATACTGAGGGGGAGTCTTAACAAAGGTACTGAAATGATGAAGCCATTCATCACCCGGTTCAATATCTACGATGTAGTCTCCATCCAATACGATATCTGCCGTACCTGTGCAGGAAGCAGAAAACACACTTATCAAGGCAAGCATAATTAATAATAACTTTTTCATTTTACTTTCCTATAATGTTACTCACAGGTAACATTGATTTATAAAAATATCAGTCTAACAATCTCTTAATAATTTCCACTACCGTATCATTCAAACGGTCCCACCCTTCATCGCTGTTCAGATCAATTCCATTAAAATAATCTGCCCGGTCAGAAAGCAGCGACAGGTATGAAATCCGGCGGAAAGGATACTGATCAGGGCATCAATATCCAGACCGGCATCATCCAGTAGTATTTTTTTGAAATTACTGCTTGCTTTAAGGCCATTGGCTTCCATCGCAGCCATGACTTTTGTACCCACATCTGTTTTCTCAGCCAGAAACCATCTTAGAATTTCCCTTTTAACAGGATCATTTCTGAGGCTGCGGGCATATCCTCCCAGTACTTTTTCTGCATTTTCTGAAGGGGCTTTCAGCTTTTCTTTATCCGTCATCTCATCCGTCTCCATTACCAGATTGCCTGTCCAGTAGCTGTTGTTCATTCCCCAGGTTTCAAGGAGTCCCTTAAAGCTTCCAAAGTACCGATATATAAGAATTTTAGAGACAGATGCCTCTTTTGCTACAGCATTTACGCCAAGAGCTGTAAATCCTTTATTCAGGATCAGCCTGTCTAGGGCTGCCAGAATTTGCTCTTCTGTTGATTTTCTGTCTTTCATATTATTATGTTACTAATGGGTAACATGCTTGTCAAGAACAGGAGTCTTGATTATTGTTTTTTTCGTACAGGCTGTTGATCCTTATGAGCTTACCTGACATTGATCTGATAATAAATTTAGAAATAAAGCATGATATTTGCCTTCTTCCCGATTAATAGCTAACTTATATTTATATACCAGGAGATTACTATGAAATCATTACAGATAACAGGTTACGGCAGCATCGCAGACAATACGGTACTGGCAGATGTACCGGTTCCTGAAATTACAGAGAGTGAAGTTCTTATTGAAGTTTATGCAGCGGCGGTTAATCCCATTGATTATAAAATAATTGCGGGAGCTCTTAAACAGATAAAACCTCTGAATTTTCCCGCACCCCTCGGTTTGACCTCAGCGGGATAGTTAAGGAGGTCGGAGCAGAGGTTAAGGACCTCGCTGTAGGAGATGAGGTTTTTGCGCGGGTTCCAACAGGTAAAGAAGGGACTTTTGCTGAATATATTGCTGTTGATAGCCGGGTCGTGGCAAAAAAACCTGGAAACATAAGCTTTGAAGAAGCCTCAGGTCTACCCCTTACAGGACTGACTACTGTCCAGGCTTTTGAAATTGCCGGTCTGAAAGCAGGTGATAAGGTACTTATTCATGCGGTTCCGGCGGAATCGGCACCTTTGCCATTCAGTATGCCAAAGCAAAGGGCGCTTATGTTTATACTACCACCAGCAGTAAAAATGTAGATTGGGTAAAGGAACTGGGGGCCGACAGGGTCATCGATTACAAGAAGGAAAACTATCTGGATGTGGTACACGATATTGATATCGTTTATGATACCTGGGTCATGAATATTCAGTAGATGCCTTTAAGGTAATCAGGCAGGGGGGTAAAGTTGTTTCCATAGCCGGACCTCTTGATTCACAAACTGTAAAGGAATTCGGTCTGAATATTATAATTCAGGGGCTGCTTGCACTGCAAAGAAGAAAAGTGACAAAGGCTATGAAGAAAAAATCCGCCCTGTATCGTTATTTCTTTATGAAACCGACCGCAGCCAGCTGAATGACATAGCCTCTCTGGTCGAAGCGGGCAAAATACATCCCGTAACTGCGAAGGTCTTTAAACTCAGTGAGGGGGTTGAAGCCCTTCAGTACCAGGAGACAGGAAGAGCTAAAGGAAAAGTAATAATTAAGATCAAATAAGAGATCGGGCGGAGACCTCTCTTCTCCGCCTTGCTTTTTCAGGTGAACACATTGTAATCCAGATCCGGATGGATGCCGGGGCGGGTAAGAGAAAAATCAAAGCGGACCGGATCCTCAGGATCATATTTTTTCAAGCTTTCCGTTATCTCCAGAGCCGTTTTCATACCCCCGTCATTACGGGTGGTGAGTTCTAATATTCTGCTGATTTTTAAAATATGAGTAATCCAGTGGAATCAGTAATCTGGACTTTGGAATCCCTGTCCAGCCGCCGGGATCAATATTATCAGAGCGTATCATCCAGCGGAGATATAAGTTCAGTCTTTTACAGGCGCTTCCCCTGGATGGTTTTGCCATCATTTTTAAATTATTTTCACTGCTCAGGTCTTCAACAAAAGCCTCAAGGGCAGTCAGAATAGTCGGATCATCCTCTTTAAATCCTCTCAGAAAGCAGGCATTCAGAGACCCCCCAGGATTCAACTTTTTTTCTTATTGCCATCATCAGGGATACCAGATCATTCCGGCTGTAGAACCAGTACTTGAAACCTTCAAAGAGGCGGTTCAGCTCTTTTTCTGTAGAGTTCATGAGTTTTTCATAGGGGGAGGGGAGACGGGAGAGGATAGTTTCAATAATGCTAATAATGGCGTTTACCCCGTCCCAGTGCCAGTGAGGATGCCAGAAGCCCGACGATCTCTCTGTCCTTTACATCAGGATATGAGAATAAAAACTGAAGAGGATCGGGCCGGACATACTCACGGTGATGATATTTACTGTAGGTATCCTCCAGTATCCGGGCAACCCTCTTTTCTTTTTGCATTTCTTACAATAACCGTAAAAGCTTAAAAAATCTTCACTTTTCCCGCTGGGGTGAAATTAAAAAAACTGCCCGGCGGCAGAGCTTCCTGCCGCCGCCGTCCCTATCAGCTTTATTAAGAGGACACTGTATTCCGCCAATCAGAGGACCCCCCGGCCGGTACATCTATGTAGACGGCTGCGTTGACTCCCTGATAACTCCCCAGAAGAGCCTGTATCCTTTCCGTCATGGATGAGAGAGCCTGATTGATCAAAGCAGGATCATAGCCGCCCTGTCCCATATCCTTTGTCCACTCCAGACTTGTTATCCTTCCCAGTATCCGTCCTAATTCCACTTTTTTTCTTTGAACCATAGCGGGATCAATTGTGAAGTCAGTCATTTTTCTTATACCATCGGAAATACGGGCGGTCAGAGGATGAGTTTTTAATGCCGAGGATAGTTTGTATGTCTTTGTCAGTTTCATGTGCTTGATGAATTGATCTGTCACCTGCTGATAGATGACATCATTGGAACCTTCAAATATCTGGAAGGGGCGGCTGTCTACCACCGATCTTCCTGCTATATGATTCAGCTTATAGCCCTTGGCTCCCACCAGCTGCAGCAGAGACTGAGCGGCATTCTGCATCATATCACTCAGTACTGTTTTATGGATGTTCGCTTCCAGAGACCGTCCTGACAGATCATTTTCTATGGATGATATAGCAGAGGCATGTCGGCAGAATGCGGAGGCAATTGTAAAATCCGCCTGTAGATCAGAAAGACGTTTTTGAACCTGATCATAGGAAATAAGGGTTTTGCCGCTGACTACACGCTCTTTTGTATGGCTCACAGCTTCATCCAGCATTCGGTGAATAAAACCTGAAGCCATGCCGGAAAATCTCATTCTGCTCCGGTGCAGTAAATCCTGCATAAGTCTTATGCCGGACCGGGGCGCTGTGAGCCTGTGATGGGCGGGAACTGTCACATTTACTTCATTCAGGGCATAGGGAATCATATAAAGTCCCAGATTGGAAAACTTTTCAAGGGGCTTCACATATTGCCGGGGATCTGATGAATTACAGACAAAAAAATCAATATCCCGTTTAAGTTCGGCCGCATTTTTTTCTTCCCTGGCAGTCATCAGCCAGTAATCGGCCCTTCCGCTTAATCCGGCCCAGTGTTTTTTTTCCGACTATCTTATAATCAGAGTCTTTTCTTTTCCAGCTTGTTCTCATGGCAAGGGCGTCTGTTCCGTAGTCAGGCTCCGTAATCATCAGACCGCCCAGGGAATTGTTTTTCAAAAAGGGCCGGAATATCTCATCTTTGAGCCTCTCTTCTCCGTATTTGGCCACAGGTTCCAGAAACAGGGCACCATTGATTCCCAGCAGGAGAGAAAGGGGCAGCGATTCATAGGAGGTGGTTTCAAGAAGACTTAAGATTTCGGCAGGTTTACCGCCCCGGCCACCATAGGCTTCCGGAATTGAAACTGAAGAAGGTTTTGTGGCTGCAAGACCCTCCAGAACCTCCCGGGGTATTCCTCTCTGCTCTCCCTCTGTTTCCTGAAAGCCGGGATCACTGAATATCTGCCTTAATTTATTACCGTAATGATGAAGGTATTCCTTGAATGATTCTGTCATATATATTGCTCCTTCTAAATACTAGTAAATTACTATTATATAGATTTAGTCAATACATATATTCATACAGGCTATTAACTTTCTGTCATTCTTCAAAAAAAGCCCCTTTTTTAAATGCGTGATTTTTCTGTCCTGAAGACAATATCTGGTACAGAGTTTCCTTTGCAAATTATTTCAGACTGAAAGGGGTATAAATGGAGAGATGGCTGGAAAAAGTTTTCTGAATATATAAAAATAATGGATTTGTGTATTCTTGTTACAGCTAATCTGAGTCAAAAACAGAGTTGACCGGAAACGTTCCCTGGCAAAATCATTATCAAATTACTCAAATATTTCTTGTATTAATTTACCCATCATCTTATATTTAATCATGCACGATCAATCATGAAAGATTAAATATCAAATAAGGGAGTTCTATATGGATATATATGATGTTGTTATTATAGGAGCCGGTTCCGGCGGTATTACAGCAGCTGTGACTGCTGCGGGCTTTGGAAAAAAGGTGCTGCTTATAGATAAAAATAGACCGGGCGGGGAGTGCACCTGGTCCGGCTGTGTCCCCAGTAAAGCTCTTATCCATGAAGCCAAAAAAGTATTTACTGTCAGAAATGAAGTTAAAGAGTACTCCTATGACAGTAAAAAAGCATTGGATCATGTTCATGCGGTCAGAGAGACTATCTATGCCCATGAAACACCGGAAGCTCTCTCTCAATCCGGAATTGAGTACCTTAATGGAGAAGCCAGATTTAAAGACAGCACAACCCTCCTGGCGGGAGGAAGGGAAATCCGGGGGAAAAAGTTTATAATTTCAACAGGTTCATCTCCCTTTGTTCCTCCCATTGACGGCCTTGATTCCGTCTCCTTCCTTACAAACGAGAACATATTCGAACTGGAAAGGCTTCCCCAAAGCCTTATCATTCTGGGGGGAGGTCCCATAGGACTTGAACTGGCCCAGGCTGCCGGCCGGCTGGGGACTGCGGTTCAGCTTGTCGAGATGATGCCTGTTCTTATCTTCAGAGAGGAGCTGGAATTCTCACTGGCTATCCAGAAACGCCTAATTGAAGAAGGTGTGAAAATCCATTTGGGAGCAAAAGCAACTCATATAAGCAGGTCGGGGGATAAGATTGCTCTGACTTATGAAAGAGACGGGGAGGATCACAGCATTGAAGCGGATTCTCTGCTCGTTGCAATCGGGCGGAAACCAAACCTTGATGGACTGGAACTGGATAAAGCCGGAATCAAATATAACCGGAAAGGGATAGAGGTGAATTCCAGGCTGCAGACCAGCCGGCCGCATATTTATGCTATCGGAGACGTAGTAGGTCCTTATCAGTTCTCTCATATGGCCAATGTTCAGGGCATACTGGCCGTACAGAATGCCATACTCCCGATAAAGCGTAAAATACAATATGACCATGTAGCCTGGGTCACATTCACAGAACCCGAAATTGCCCGGGCCGGGATGACCGAAGGGGAGGCGAGAGAGGCCTATGGTGATTCTGTCCGGATCTATGACTATGATTTTAATAATCTGGACCGTGCAATGACCGGTGGCGAGACCATAGAAAAGATGAAGGTTATCCTTAACCGTAAGGGTAAGGTACTGGGAATCTCAGTTTTTGCTGACCGTGCCGGTGAGCTTATCGGAGAAGCACAGCTTCTTAAATCCAGGGGGATTAACTTTGCCAAAATGGGCTCTGTAATTCATCCCTATCCAACCTACAGCGAGGTTTTCTCAAAGATCGGCAAGAGGGTTATGGTGGACAATATTCTGAATCATCCCCTTGTAAAACTGTTCAGAAAGCAGGAGCTGAAATGAATGATGAAGTACTCAGGCTGGATAATCAGATCTGCTTCCGCCTTTATAAAGCATCCCGTACAATGACACGGCTCTATCAGCCCATACTGGAAACCCTGAATATAACCTATCCCCAGTATCTGACTATGCTGGTGATGTGGGAGATGGAAAAGATTGATTTTAAAGATCTCGGAAACCGGCTTGACCTGAAAACAGGAACCCTAACCCCGATCATCACACGTCTGGAGAAACTGGGTTATCTGATCAGGGAGAAGAATGCCGAAGATAACAGGCGAATCTGGGTGGCTCTCAGCAGAGAAGGCCGGGATTTGAAGCACGATGCTCTAAAGGTTCCCGAGTTTCTCCTGAGTCATATAAATATGGATCTGGAACAGTATCAGAAGTATATAAGCCTTCTGGATGAACTGGGTGAGATTCTCGATAAAGCTGAAATAAAACAGAATAAGAAGGTAAAAAAATGAGATTTATTATAATTATTGTCCTTTTAATTGCGCTGATAGTGCTGGTTATGGTCGTGAAGAATATGAAAACTCCTGAAGGTCTTGGAGTCATTCAGGGGAAACTGGCTCCTCTGCCGAAGTCTCCCAATGCTGTATCCAGTCAAAGTGATGATCCTTATAAAAAAGTGGATCCTATTCCCTTTAAAGCAGACCTGAGTGAATCAAAGGAGTGGATAAAACAGGCTCTTCTGGCCTATGGCGGTATCAGGATCCTTAAGGAGAATGAAAATTATATCCATGCACTAAGCACTACAAGCAAAATGAAATACCATGATGATCTGGAGTTCTATTTTGATGAAAAGGAGGCGCTTATACATTTCCGTTCAGCCTCAAGAGTCGGATATTCTGATATGGGATTAAACAGGGAGAGGTATGAACGCATTGTGGACCTGCTGAAACAATAGGAACTACCATAACTGAATGGGACAGTAAAGCAGGAGAGACTGTCCCCCTTTTCTGGATATAGCAACCCATCTCGCTGTAATTAAGTAATTAAGCTACTCAGTCTTCATTTTAAATACCGCTTACCCGTCCAATGGAAGCTTGATAATTCAGAAGGATTCTCGGTTTCACTGGTTCTGAATGGCGAAGGAAAGCTGGAGCATGACGGCAATGATTACTCCTTGAAGCAGGGTGATGAGATATTTCTTCCCTGTTCATCAGAAACCTATGATTTTAAGAATAAAAGCGAAAAGGAATTTGAACATTTTTTTTTGAGATAAGGATGACTAAAAATTCAGTTCAACTTCCTCTGTGTTCTTCTGCGCATTCCGGTGAAGATTGCCACCCATTCCGGACGAAAGTTGCCACCTCATCGACATCTCTCAACCTTCTGATTTTTCTTAACTCAAGTGGCAACTTTCAGTCAAGATATTTCCCTTTTTTTCTTCCGTAATGAGTCGCCTTTCAGCTCTATTCGGTATGATTCGTAGACTATCCTATCCATGATGGCGTCAGCCACCGTGGATTCACCAATGACAGCGTGCCATGATGAGACTGGCAGCTGCGATATGATCATAGTCGATTTCCGGCCGTGCCGGTCTTCCAGAATATCCAGTAATTCCAGACGGTTGTCCTGTTTGAAAGGAGACAGTCCGAAATCTTCCAGAATAAGCAGCTCTGCCTTGTAGATTCTGGCCAGCTCTTTCAGGTACTTTCCATCTCTTTTCGCCGCCGTGAGCTGCTGGAATAACCGGCTTGTCATCCTGTAAACGGTCCGGTATCCCAGGGCGCAGGCCTGGTGCCCCAATGCGCTGCCGATGAAGCTCTTTCCAACACCAGTAGGGCCGGTAATCAGGACATCTTTTCCCTGCTTGATCCAGGCGCCGTCGGCCAGTCGTAAAATCATGTTCTTATCGAGGTTTCGTTCAGTTTGGAAATCCAGCTCTTCAATGGAGGCCTGGTAGCGGAACCCGGCGGCTTTACGCAATCGTTCCTGCTTCCTCATGGTCCTGTCATCCCACTCTGTATCTATTAGCTGGGACATAAGCTCATCGATGGTAAATTGATGATTCATGCCGGTTTCCAATATGTTCTGAAAAGCTCGGGCCATACCGTGCAGCCGCATCTCATTCATCTTGGACAGGGTAGCTTGATTGTTGTTCATAACTTGTTTCTCCTACTTGTAGTATTGTTCTCCCCGGATGTTTTCATGGTCATCCGGAATAAGTGACAGTTGGGCATCATCCTCGGCGGCTTCAATAGCGGCCTGGATTCGCTCCGCTTCGGCAGCAATGGTCTTGTAATTGATCCAGTCCATGTTCCAGCTGCTCCGGCAGGCCTGATTCACCACCGATAGAGGATATTGTTTGGTTAGATTCAGAATCCCCATGGACGCGCGAAATGCCTGCTCCGGGTGCGGCTTGGACTCCAGGAGGTAGTTGATGACTCTCTGGGTATCGTCTCCCACATTCCCGGCCCACCAGCGAAACTTCTCCACGCTCCATTCCTTGAAGAACCGATGGCCTGCCGGCATATGGTCGGCATGGGTCGTGTAACCGTTCCGGCGGCGGCTGCGCTTATGCTGCCAAATCCTGATGTTGTCGTGATATAAAGTGACGTGCTGATCATCATAGATGATTCGAACCCTTTTTCCCTTCAACAGATACGGGGCGCTGTAGTAATGACCGTCCTCTTTCAAGAAAACATGATAATTGAAGCCGACTAAAGTGTTTTCCTGAAAATACTTCAATGGGTACAGCCCAGACGGGAGTGACTGTAATTTACTCTTCTCAGTCTCTTCGAACAATTCTCTCCTGGAGACGTCCATCTTGGAAAGCTTCTTTCTGTTATGCTCTTCCAGTTTCTCCCACATGGCCAGATTCAGGTCTCTTACAGAATAGAATGTTTTCTTCCTCAGAGGGGCAATGATCCGTCGGTAGGCTATTTTGACGGCGTTTTCTACATGGGCCTTATCCTTGGGTTTCCTCGCCCGTGTGGGCAGAACCGCCGTGTTGTAGTACTCGGCAAAGTCGGCCAGAAGCGGGTTGATCTCCGGCTCATAGAAATTGGCTTTTACTACCGCTGATTTCAGGTTGTCGGGAACGACGGCCCTGGGGACGCCGCCGAAATATATCAGAGCCCGTTCTATTGACCGGATGAACGATTCCTGGGTCTGATTGTCAGTTGCCTCGATGTAGGTCAATTGACTAGCGGGTAAGATAGCGACAAATAGCTCTTTGAGGGATGCCTCTCCTGTGGCAGGATCGATGATCTCTCTCCTCTTCCCGGCATAGTCTACAAACATCTTGTCCCCCGCCTTGTGGTCCATATGCATGCTGACTTCATCATCCTCTCTCCAGTGCTGGAAATGAAAACAGAACTGAGTGTATTTCAAGCCATCAGGATTCTCTTGGATGTACTCTTCCCACAGCAGCTGAAGGGTGACTCCCGTCTGCTTCAATTCCCTGGAGAAATGGGGGAAGAGTTCTATAAGCTGTTCGGTTTTACCTGGTGGCTTATTCTGGGGATAGAGCGTTTGATTAAAGTCGCTGTCTCTCATGTTCTCCAGATCATCCCAAACAAGTCCGGAATCTTCCCATCTGGATATGGTTTTAGAGACTACGGGCCTTGATACATTCAGGGCCAGGGCTATTTGACGGCGGCTGAGTTCAGTCTGAATATGTAAACGGATTATTTCTTTTGACTTCTTCACGGTGATCCTCTTCTGCGGCACTTTCATCTCCTGATATGTAAGTTACATCAGTAGATTGTGCTGCTTTATTGAGGTTGATTGAAGTCGTAAGAGGCTTATTCCGGGAAAGCCTCAAAAAGTGGCAACTTTAAACCGGAATGGGTGGCAACTTTCGTCCGGAATCACTGGCAACCATGAACCGGAATAGGTGGCAACTTTCAGCCGGATTTTCTACTTCAATGGGCTGTCAGAGCTGATGGTCCAATCTTTCCGTAAGAAACTCTTTTACAATAGAGGATTTGTTTATGAATAAAAGCTGGAATCATGTCCTTTCTGTTTTTTGATAACACATTATAAAATCATTATATCTCTCTTTTGGATAATAAGTTACAGTATATTTTAAAAATTCTGAGCGGCTTAAAAATCTTTAATCTTTCCAGTGCATCATTGACAGGAAATGCCTTATTTGATAGTACTAGACGAACGGTTGTCTACCAACCGTAATTTAAATTTTAAAGGAATTATTATGACCCCAAACGAAAAAGTTGAAAAAATTCTGAAAGAACATGATCTCATCAGTCTGGCAAGTATCAGTGTGGATGGAAAACCTAAAGTACGCTCTGTTGATTTTGTTATGGGTGATGATATCAGTACCCTCTATTTTATTACCAACAGGAACACAGATAAAGTGAATGAACTCAAAAACAATAAGAATGTTCATATAAGTGTCGATCATTCCTGTCCCTCCATGGAGGAGCTGGCTCAGCTTTCTTACATTAAGGGGGAAGGTACAGTTAAAATTGCAGAAACTCCGGAAGAATCAGGGATGATTTTCGGGAGGATAATTGAGAAATTCCCCTATCTGCAAAACCTGCCCGGTGACCCTTCAGACTTTGTCGGAATTACTGTCAAATTAAATCAGATATTTCTGACGGATAATACGATTTCTTTCGGACATACCGAGGCCATATCCCTCTAATATGTCTGATCCTTCTGTGCAGATTTTTAAACTGCTCCTTTGCAATGGAGTATTCCTGTCATTTAGATAGTGGATAACAGGAATCCCTGATGGAAATACATTCTGATCATCCCGTTCATCTGGATGATCAGATAAAACAGACGAAGAAGCAGAGAAATCTGAACACCGAACATCGAGATAATTTCAAACTGACTTCCGGAATTTTAAAAAGTAACCGTTCTTTATTTTTTTAAGTTCAGCCAGCAATCAAAAACAGTCTAATTCTTTAAAGGTCTATAAAGTAATACTTGCGGATCTGAAAATAGTAGAAGATTTGAAAAAAAAGTGTTATAAACATATACAATATAAAAAGTCATTCCCCCACCTGCTGTATTCGATGGATAAGACAGATAGAGGTTATATATGAAAAGCGAAGAAAAACGTCAGAAAATCATAGAAGCCGGTGCGAATTTGATACATGAAAATGGTTTCAACAATACAGGATTAAAAGAGATAACTGATGCTGTGGGGATACCTAAAGGATCTTTTTATTATTTCTTTAAAAGTAAGGATGACTTTGGTCTTAAAGTTATAGATTACTATTCAGGTTTCTTTTCCAGGATCGCCCGTCAGATGCTGGCTCTGCCTGAAAAAAGTGCCTTAGAAAGAATGGAAGAGCACTTTATATTTTTTGAGAACTATTTTATTCAGAATGACTATGGCAGGGGGTGTCCTGTTGGGAACCTTGCACAGGAGATGGGGAGTCATAATACTGAATTTGCAGAGAGCCTTTACTCAGTAATGCAGAATATGAGTGATAGTGTTTATATGTTCCTTCAAGAGGCAGCTGAGAATAAAGAGATCCCCAGGATAAATGCTTCCAAATCCATGGCAGACTTTATTATCGACAGCTGGGAAGGGACAATCCTCCGAATGAAGGTACAGCACGATATTAGTCCTCTTTCCACATGGAGAAAGTACATCTGCCGGACTCTTCTGCTTATGGATAAGGCCGGTTCAGGTTTATAGAATAGCGGAAGCTGAATTGTGCAACTGTTGGAAATGTAAACATTTTTCTCAGCAGGTAATTAATTAAAAGACCTCTCATGAAACAGGGACCGTTCCATTTTTAAGAGAGTCAAAACAGCATCGGATACCCGGTCCTCGAATGTCTCAGCGAAGGGATCCGTGATTTCAACCACACAATTTTCTGATGCATACACTCTTCTGGATTTCTGTTGTGAGATACTATTTGATAGTATGGTTACATCTTCAGGATCAGTCTCTCCGGCAAGTAAAGCTTTCAGGACATCTGGATTCGGCTCCGAAGACAAGATTAACAAAGCCCGGGCAGTGCCCGCTTGGTGTAAACCTCTGCCTTTTAGCCATTGAGCCATAGGAATAACTTGTGACGATACATTGGGTATAGATAGACAGATATCCTCCCGGGTCATTTGATTTAACAAATCTTGAGCTGAAACGGAGCAAGCGGGCGCTGCAATCGTGACAACAGCACGCGCTGTATGTGTATTTGTCGTTATATAGGTTTTAACCCGCTGCCTGCCAACTTCAGACTTTAAACCTCTAATGGTATATGAATATGTTACAATCTCTATATCAGCAAAAAATTGACGATTCAGAAAATATGGTAAATGACCGGAATATTCAGTTTGTGAAACACCCTCAAAAGAGAATAGAAATACGTCGGGAGCAGAACTTTTATCTGTATCCTGAATGTCCCATGCTTCTTTAGCGGATAAAATACAGGGAACCATAATATAGGCATCACAGAAGGGGAGGGTAATTCTTTCTTTCTGTTTTTTTAAGGATTTCACTTCATTCATAACAGATTCTCGATCTTTTGTACTAAATCGGGTGCCATTATAAGAGGTCCCAGTTCCGTTTCGACGGGTGTAAGCCCAAACTTCAAGGATGGTTCCATTTTCAAGAGTGACCAGAACTTTTTCCCGCCTGTAATAGGGGATTTCTTCCCATTGATCCATCGAATAAACAGCATAGACATCAACTTCCAGAATACATCCCCTGACAACTCCGGATGTTTCAGGTTTGATAAATAGATATCCGTCTTTACTGGAAGTGAATAGAGACCATCCTGATAATGTGGCTTTTTGTTTTTTACAGCTGTACCCGAACAGACTCTTCTGTATTTCTGAATCCTGAAGAGTGCCATATGAGAAAATCCACTGTTTTTCCATTTATTGGAATCCTTTGGGTTTTATACTGAATTCTAATTTAGCTTATAAAGCTGTCAATATTATATGGGGGGAGTCTGCCTTAATACTTTTTAAGTTTTATCCAAACTATCAATCAATTTTGCTGATCCTGCTCCACAGGATATTATTGACCGCATAGCTGCTTCTATTTTCACATCTACTTTATGAACATACTGCGGTTCCAGATGAAAGATCTGTCCTGTAGTCGGATTCGGACCCGTAGGGACAAAAACAGAGAACATTCCATTTTTATGTTCATCAGTTATAAATGCTGTAGCCAGCGTTTTATTTTCAAAGAGCTGTACTAACGCTACCTGAGAAAAGGGAGATTTATTCTTACCCAGGAATTGTGTCACCGTTTCTTTTACGAGAGAGTATCCAGGTGCGAACCGGGCGAGTTTATTCTCTAATTTCTCATGTATGAAGCGGCCAAATCCCGTTCTTACGAGTAGTCCCAGAAAGAAGCAGATTCCTGTGATAATCGCAATGACTACTATGTCGGCAACAAACTCAGGAATCCGGATTCCCGAGTTAATGATGAGGCTTGTGAGTGGTTGGATGAGATCCGTTATTTTAACATAGAGCCAGTTAAAAAGTATGAATACTATTATACTTGGAAGAATTACAACCAATCCACCGATTACTGTTGTTTTCAGTACGCTTATTAATTTTTTCATAGTGTCTCTCTTCTCTCTTGTTTAGTTCATTGCTATTAGAATGATACTACTGCAATAACTCCAGAATCTATGAAAAAATAATTTATCCGACAGATTTCATTTTATTAAAACGGTACTCATCAATCATTTTTTTAATACAGAAGCTATTATATAAAGATTAAATACATTTTCTTTATTTAACAGCTTCTTATTTTCAGGAGAGTAAACGGTTCTGCCCGGCTACTTCTTCAGTATCCCTGTCAATTCGGATGGCTCTGCTCTATTACGATAGTCTCCATCTAAAAAGGCATATATTATGCGGCCCTCTTCATCAATTATATATGTTGCCGCCAATGGCAGTTGGTTAGAATCATCCCCGTTATAGCTTTCTACATCAAAGCTGCTATTATAGATTTCTGCCACATCATCTGTCAGCTTAAAAACTATATTGTAATTTTGAGCAATTTTATTACCCACATCACTCAGCACTTCAAATTTCAATTTATGTTTTTCTGATGTACTTAATGATCTATCAGGCAGTTCAGGAGTTA